>CAVTKK010000004.1:0-2871332 GCA_963735305.1 uncultured Acidimicrobiaceae bacterium | reverse complement strand
AGGCTCAGTACCTGCGGCATCATTAGCGCGGCACCAGCCCCCTGGACGGCCCGCAACCCGATGAGGGCGCCGGTGTCGGGCGCTAGGGCGCAGCCCAACGAGGCGACGGTGAAGCCGACCAGTCCGGCGAGAAAAGCCCGGCGATGGCCGAACATGGCCCCCAGGCGCGACCCGGTCACGATGAGCACGGCGTAGGCGATGGTGTAGCCGGTGATCACGAGCTGGAGCTCGGCACCGGTGGCATGGAGGGTGCGGCGGATAGCCGGGGCGGCCACGTTGACGATGGTGGCATCGAGGACGGCCATGAAGACGGCTACCAGGAGGACGCCGAGGACAAGACCGGGCGCCCGCGCCGGAGGCAGGCCGGTGCCAACGGCGACCGGGGCGGCGACGCGCCCGTCGGCCACCCTCCGGTCCTCGACTTGCCCTGCGGACGCCATCGGCTGGGTTATGCACCCATAATTACCGACCGCGGCCACGTGGCGGCGCTCCTGGTCCGCGCCTGCTGGGTGCGGGGCCACGCTTTTGGTTGTTGGTCGTGAGTGGCGGCTCGTCGCGAGTGCGCGGCGACCGGAATCGTGGATAATCCCTATCCATGCACGTTCCCACCGCGGCCATCTACGACGGGGCTGCCCGGCGCTGGCAAGAGTCGCGTGGGGTGGCCAACGACGATCTCGGGCGGCGCTTGCGGGCCCAGGCCGGCGGCGGCTTGGTGGTCGACGTGGGGTGCGGACCGGGCCGCTACCTGCTCCAGCTCGCCGCCCCGGTCGTCGCCGTCGATGTCAGCAGGTCGATGCTGACCTTGGCCAGCCGGCACGGGCACCCCCTGGCCCAGGCCGACCTGGAATCGCTGCCCTTCGCCGCCGGCGCCTTCGTGGGTGCCTTCGCCAGGCACTCCTACCTGCACGTCCCCAAGGGACGCGTCGTAAGCGCGCTGGCCGACTTGAGGCGAGTACTGGCTCCCGGAGGTGTCCTCATGCTCAGCCTGATCGAAGGCGACTATGAGGGCGACCACCTGGCCGAGGACGAGTTCCCGGGCCGCTACTTCGCCCTCTGGGCCGGCCCCGACCTACGGGACGCGCTGACCGCCGCCGGTTTCGACGAGGTCACGGTCGAGCGTGTGCCGCGCCAGAGGGGTGAGGCCGACCTCCTGGCCACGGCGCGCACCCCCGGCACCACCTGAGCCCGAACTGGGCCGCCGAGTGGGTCGGGCGGAGTTAGGCCGGGCTCGTCCGCTGGATCCGGGCGGAGGCGGCTCGATGGCGCTTGAGGCGGTCCTCGAAGCCCTCGTGCACGATCGTCCCCTTTTCGACCACGGGCTTCCCGGCCACCACAGTGTGGTAGGCCGACACCGGCCCACACCGCAGCAGCGCCTCGACCGGGTCGCTGAGAGCACCGGCAAACTGCGGCCCGTCCACCCGCCAGCAAACGAGGTCGCCCACGGCGCCCGGCCGCAACACCCCGAGCTCGCCCTGACGGCCGAGGCAGGCGGCACTCCCCAGGGTGGCGAGCCGGAGAGCATCGCGGGCACCGCTCGAGGCGGCCCCGGAGCGGAAGCGGGCTAGCAGCATCGCCGTCCTGGCCTCGAGCCACAGCGAGGCTGAGTCAGTCGACGACGAGCCGTCGCAGCCCAGGCCGACGGGGGCACCGGCCGCCAGCAGCTCCGCCACCGGGGCCATACCCACCCCGAGGAGCAGGTTCGAGCTCGGGCAGTGGGCCACGCCGACGCCGGCCCGTCCCAAGCGCTCGATCTCGGCGCCATTGGGGTGGACACAGTGGGCGATCCACGAGCGGTCGGAAAGCCATCCGACGTCCTCGAACAGCTCGACCGGGCGGCAGCCGTAGATCTCCTGGCAGTAACTGTCCTCGTCCGGGTCCTCGGCCAGGTGGGTATGCAGCCTGACATCCAAGCGGCTGGCCATCTCCGCCGTGGCCGACATCAGCCGGCGGCTCACCGAGAAGGGGGAGCAGGGGGCCAGGGCGATGCGGACCATGGCCCCCACCGACCGGTCGTGGTGGGCCGCCACGGCTGCTTCACAGGCGGCGAGGATGGTGTCCTCGTCCTGGCACACCGAGTCGGGGGGGAGGCCGCCGTCCCTGTCGGAAACGCTCATCGAACCCCGCGTGGGGTGGAAGCGCACGCCGATCTCCCTCGCCGCCGCTATCTCGGCTCCGAGAAGGTCGCCGGCGCCCGCGGGGTGGACGTATAGGTGGTCGGTCGTGGTGGTGCAGCCGCCCAGGGCCAGCTCGGCCAGGCCGACGAAGGTCGAAAGGTAGACCGCTTCCTCGTCGAGGCGCGCCCAGTACGGGTACAGGGCTCGCAGCCAGTCGAACAAGCCGGCGCGCACGGCGGGCGCGAACGAGCGGGTCAGGTTCTGGTAGATGTGATGGTGAGTATTGACGAGGCCGGGCGTCACGACGCAGTTCTCGGCCCTGAGGGTGCGCCGCGCCGCCGGCTCGGTGCCGGCCCGGCCGACGCCGACCACCAGGCCGCCGGTGACCGCCACCCAGCCCCCGGGCACTTCCCGGGGCACGTCCGGGGCCGCCATGTCCATGGTCACTACCACTTCGGCCCCCGCCACCAGCAGGTCGACGGGCCGGTCGAGCGGCGGGCGGCCCCAGGCCGCGGGTTGGGAGCCAGGCTCCTCGTGGTCAGGCACCTCATGACAGTACCCAGTCCCCATTTAGTCGTACGAACCGTCGCCGGCGTAGATTGGGCCGGTGCCGATGAGCGCGCAACCAGGAGACCACGTCCTTGTCGTGGACCGGGCGCGCTCCCACGGGGAGGCCGGCGGCGTCCCCGAGCGGGGGCGTAGCTCCGAGCTGGCCGATATCGCACGGTCGGAGGTGTCGCTGCGGCGCTTCCTGCACGGGCTCCCGGGCGTGGACCAGGTCGGGGCCGAGCAGCGCGCCGCCGCCCTGGCGACTCGTTCGATCAAGGCCGGGGCCAAGCTCTGGGCCATTGACAGCGCCATATCCATGGTCGACCTCACTACCCTGGAGGGCGCCGACACCCCAGGTAAGGTGCGGGCCCTGTGCGGGAAGGCTCGCCGGCCCGACCCGACCGACCCCGAGGTCCCGCCCGTGGCCGCTGTCTGCGTGTACCCCGACCTCGTGCCCTTCGCCCGAGCCGCCCTGGCCGGGAGCCCGGTCAAGGTGGCCTCGGTCGCCACGGCCTTCCCTTCGGGTCGCGCCTCGCTGGCGGTCAAGCTGGCCGACGTGGCCGACGCCGTGGCCGCTGGGGCGGACGAGGTGGACATGGTCATCGACCGGGGCGCCTTCCTGGCCGGCCATTACGGGGTGGTCCTGGAAGAGGTACGGGCGGTAAAAGAGGCCTGCGGCCCGGCGCACCTCAAGGTGATCCTGGAGACGGGCGAGCTCGTGACCTACGACAACGTCCGGCGGGCGTGCTGGACGGCCATGATCGGGGGCGCCGACTTCGTGAAGACCTCGACGGGCAAGGTGACCCCGGCGGCGACCCCACCGGTGGCCCTGGTGATGCTCGAGGCCGTGCGGGAGTTCGCGGACGTCGCCGGCACCACTGTCGGTGTGAAGGTGGCGGGCGGCGTGCGCACCACCAAGGACGCCATCCGGTACCTCGTCCTGGTCAACGAGGTGGCCGGAGATGCGTGGCTGGAGCCCGACCGCTTTCGTATCGGCGCCTCCAGCCTGGTCAACGATCTTTTGATGCAGCGCTCCAAGCAACGTCGCGGTGCCTACGCCGGGTCGCAGGACTTCAGCGTCGAGTAGCGCGATCGTGGCTCGCTTTCCTTACGCACCGGCACCGGAGTCCCGGGCCGTGGTCAACCTGAGGGCCTCCTACGGGCTATTCATAGACGGCGAGTTCGTGAGCCCGATCGACGGCGGCCATTTCAAGACGGAGAACCCCTCTTCGCAGGAGGTGCTGGCCGAGGTCAGCACGGCCGGGCCCGCCGACGTCGACCGCGCCGTCGGTGCCGCCCGGCGGGCCCAGGAAGAAGTCTGGGGACCGATGCCGGGCAAGGAGCGGGCCAAGTACCTCTTCCGCGTGGCCCGCATCATCCAGGAACGCTCGCGTGAGCTCGCCGTGCTCGAGACCCTGGACAACGGCAAGCCCATCAAGGAGTCGCGCGACGTCGACGTGCCCCTGGCCGCCGCCCATTTCTTCTACTACGCGGGTTGGGCGGACAAGCTCGCCTACGCCGGCTTCGGCCCCCACCCCCGGCCACTCGGCGTGGCCGGGCAGGTCATACCCTGGAACTTCCCGCTCCTGATGGCGGCCTGGAAGCTGGCCCCGGCGCTGGCCACCGGCAACACCTGTGTACTGAAGCCGGCCGAGACGACGCCGCTCACGGCCCTCCTGCTGGCCGAGATCCTCCAACAGGCAGAGCTCCCCCCGGGTGTGGTCAACGTCCTGTCGGGCGCCGGCGACACGGGTGCGGCCCTGGTCGCCCACCCGGGCCTCGACAAGGTGGCTTTTACCGGTTCGACCGAGGTCGGCAAGCAAATTCAGCGCAGCCTGGCCGGGACGGGGAGGCGGCTGACGCTCGAGCTCGGGGGTAAAGCGGCCAACATCGTCTTCGACGACGCCCCGCTGTCCCAGGCGGTCGAGGGCATCGTCAACGGCATCTTCTTCAACCAGGGACAGGTTTGCTGCGCCGGGTCCCGCCTCCTCGTCCAGGAACCGATCGCCGAAGGCGTCGTCGAGGCCCTGAAACGACGGCTCGAGACCCTCCGCCTCGGCGACCCGCTCGACAAGAACACTGACATAGGCGCCATCAACTCTTCGGTGCAGCTCGACAAGATCCGCCAGCTGGCCGCCTCGGGAGAGGACGAGGGGGCGCAGCGCTGGTCACCGGCCTGCACCCTGCCCGAGCGGGGCTACTGGTTCCCCCCGACGCTGTTCACCGGGGTGGTCCCGGCCCAGCGGATCGCCCGGGAGGAGATCTTCGGCCCCGTCCTCTCCGTGCTCACGTTCCGCACGCCGCAGGAGGCGGTCGAGAAGGCCAACAACACCACCTACGGCCTGTCGGCCGGCGTCTGGACCGAGAAGGGGAGCCGCATCCTCCACATGGCGGCCCGCCTGCGGGCCGGGGTGGTCTGGGCCAACACCTTCAACCGCTTCGACCCGGCCAGCCCCTTCGGCGGCTATCGCGAATCCGGCTTCGGCCGGGAGGGCGGCCGTCACGGCCTCGAGGCCTACCTCAAAGGCTCCTTCGATGCCTAGGGCCACCGGTGCCTAGGGCGCCCATGCCGAAGAGCTCGGCGCCGAAGAGCTCGGCGCCTGAGAGCCCGGGGCCTGAGAGCCCGGGGCCACAAGGCCGGCTGGCCGTGCGCAAAACCTACAAGCTGTACATCGGCGGCGCTTTCCCCCGCTCGGAGTCGGGGCGCTCCTACCTCGTCTTCACCCCGGCCGGGCGGGAACTCGCCAATGCCGCGCTCGCCTCCAGAAAGGACGTCCGCGACGCGGTGGTGGCGGCGCGAAAGGCCCAGCCGGGCTGGGCCAAGGCGACTGCCTACCTGCGTGGCCAGGTCATCTACCGGGTGGCCGAGATGCTCGAGGGCCGCCACGCCCAGTTCGTCGAAACCATCGTCTCCGGCGAAGGTCTTAGCGCCGAGGCCGCCTCCGCCGCCGTCGATGCCGCCGTCGACCGTCTGGTCTGGTATGCGGGTTGGTCCGACAAGTTCGCCCAGGTGGCGGGGTCGTCAAACCCTGTGGCCGGGCCGTACTTCAACTTCTCAGTTCCCGAACCCACTGGTGTCGTCGGGGTTCTCGCTCCCCAAACCTCGTCGCTCCTGGGCCTCGTGAGCGTCATCGCCCCGGTGATCACGACCGGCAACGCCGTCGTCGCCGTCGCCAGCGAAGCCCAGCCGCTCCCCGCCCTGGAGCTGGCCGAGGTACTGGCGACCTCCGACCTCCCCGGCGGCGTGGTCAACATCCTCACCGGGCGCACGGCCGAACTCGCTCCCGTTTTGGCTGCCCACCGGGAGGTCGACGCCCTCGACCTGGCGGGAGCGGGGGCAGGGGCCGAAACCGGCTTGGAGGTAGCGGCGGCGGACAACGTCAAGCGCGTCCTGCGCCGTCAAGCCGACGGAACGAGCTGGGCCGCCGATCCCAGCCCAGCCCGGATGCTTTTTTTCACTGAGATCAAGACTGTCTGGCACCCTGTCGGCGTTTGAGCGCCGGACGGGCCCAGGCCGAACAGCCCGAGGAGGCTGGCGAATTTGGGAGTACAGGTCGTAGACCACCCCCTGGCGAGAGCTCTGCTCGCCTCCCTGCGCGACCGCAGCACGCCGCCACCCTTGTTCCGCCTGTTGGCCAAGCGGCTGGCCCTTGTGCTCTGCCTGGAGGCGACCAGGGCCGTGCCTACCGCTCCCGTCGAGGTGGACACCCCCCTGGCCCGCACCACGGGCGCCAGATTGGCCAAACCCCTGGTCGCCGTGCCCGTACTGCGGGCCGGGCTCGGCATGCTCGAAGCCGTCACCGAACTTTTTCCCGAGGTAACGGTCGGCTATGTGGGCCTCGAGCGTGACCACGCCACATTCGAGCCGTCCCTGTATTACTCCAAGCTGCCTCCGCTGGAGGGGCGGGCGGTCCTGCTCCTCGACCCCATGCTGGCCACCGGCGCCTCCGCCGCCGCCGCCTGCCATGCGCTGGAGCGGGCGGGCGCCGAGGAGATCACCCTGCTCTCGGTGGTGTCAGCGCCCGAAGGCGTCACGCACCTGCAGCAGCTCCATCCCGACGTCGACATCGTCACCGCCTCGATCGACGAGGGTCTCAACCAGCACGCTTACATCGTGCCCGGGCTGGGCGACTTCGGGGACCGTCTCTTCGGCACCGTTTAGGGGCCGAAGGCCACGGCGATCCGGGCGCCCAGGCGGACATTGCCCCTGACGGCGGCCAGGTTGGCCTCGAGGGCGGCGCCGTCCGTAGCCCGGACCAGCGCCGCTAGCAGGTAGGGCGTGAGGCGCTGGCCGGTGACGCCCTCTGCTTGCGCACCGGCCAGGGCCTCGCCCAGGGCCCGGTCGTGCAGCTCGGGATCCAGCTGCTCGGCTTCGGGTACCGGGTTGACCACCAGCAGCGCGGAGACGATGCCGAGAGCGTCCTGATGGCGCATGATCCCGGCCACCTCGGCCGGCGTGTGCACCGTCCAGTCGAGCGGTCGCCCGGAGCTGTGGAGATAGAAGCCGGGGAAGGTGGTCGTACCGAACCCCACCACGGTCACACTCAGGCTTTCCAGGCGCTCGAGCGTGGCCGGGACATCGAGGATCGACTTCACCCCGGCCGAGACCACCGTGACCCGGGTGTGGCTCAGCACGCCGAGGTCGGCCGACTCGTCGAAGGTCTCGGCGAAGCCCCGGTGCACCCCGCCCAGGCCACCGGTGGCGAAGACCCGGACGCCGGCGACGCCGGCCAGCCAGGCCGTAGCCGAGACCGTCGTCGCCCCGCTGGTGCCGAGGGCCAGGGCGACGGGGAGGTCGCGCCTGCCCAGCTTGCGCATGGTGGGGTCCTCGGCCACCCGGGCCAGGTCGTCCGGTCTCAGCCCGATGCGCGGGGCCCCGTCGAGGACGGCCACGGTGGCGGGGCACGCACCCTCCTCCCGCACGACCGCTTCCAGCCGCCGGGCCACTTCGAGGTTGCGGGGCCGAGGCAGGCCGTGGGCGATGATGGTCGACTCGAGGGCGACTATCGGCTTCCCGTCGCGTTGGGCCTGGGCGACCTCCGGGCTCAGCACGAGGTCGCCCGGTTGCACGGGTGACGCACTCATGAGGCTCCGTTCACCAGGGCGGCAACTTCCCGGCGGAGGTCGTCGAGCCGGTCCCGCGCCGCCCGGCGGGCCGGGCCCAGGTCCTCGGGCGCGCAGGGGCCGGTTGTCGCTTCGAGGTAGGCCTTGAGCTTGGGTTCGGTGCCGCTCGGCCGCAGCACGACCCGCCCCTGCTGACCGAGCTGCAGGATGAGCACGTCGGAGGGGGGCAGCTCGGGCTCTCCCGAGGCCAGGTCACGCACGCCGGTCACCTCGAGGCCACCCAGGCGCCGAGGTGGTGATGCCCGCAACCGAGCCATGAGGGCGGCGAGGACGTCAGGGGCATCGCTCCCCGCCAGGCGCACCGACCACTGCCCGGTGGTGTGCACGCCCAGCTGGCACTCGAGCTCGTCCAGCCGGTCGAGCAGCGAACGCCCGCCGTGCTTCGCCCCGGCGGCCATTTCGGCCACCACAAGCGCCGCCGACAGACCGTCCTTGTCGGCTACGGTGCTGGTGACGGCGTAGCCCAGGGCCTCCTCGTACCCGAACAGGAGGTGATGGCCGGGCCGGCGCCGGGCGGCCCGGGCGATCCACTTGAACCCCGTCAGGGTCTCCACGTAGGCGACCCCGGCGTGGGCGGCCAAGGCCGAGAGCATGGAAGAGGAGACGACCGTCGTGGCCACCAGCCGGTCGGCACCGGTCGTGGTCGAAATGAGGTGGTCGGCGATCAGCACGCCGAGCTCATCGCCTGAGAGCACCTGGAAACCCGCCTCGGTCCGGCCGGGGACGGCGACGGCCACCCGGTCGGCGTCGGGGTCGTTGGCCACGACCAGGTCCGCCTTCAGGCGCGAGGCCTCGGCCAGGGCCAGGTCGAGCACCCCGGGTTCCTCCGGGTTGGGGAAGGGTGCCGTCGGGAAGTCCGGGTCGGGTTGAGCCTGGGCGGCGACCAATGCCGGCCGGGCGAAGCCCGCTTCTTCGAGCAGATCGGGCAGCACGGCCCCACCCACGCCGTGGACCGGCGTGTAGACGATCCGCAGCCGGCGGGGCCCGGAGGGGCCGATCACGGCCAGGACCGCCCGGCGGTAGGCGGCGAGCAGCTCGGCCTCGTCGATCTCGACCAGGCGGTCACCGAAGGGCACTTCGAGGGCGGGGCCGCCGGGCATGGGGGCCGTGGACGCGGCGGCGGCGATGGCGGCATCGTGTGGCGGGAACGCCAGGGCGCCGTCGCTCAGGTAGACCTTGTAGCCGTTGTCGGGCGCCGGGTTGTGGCTGGCGGTGACCATTACCCCGGCCGCCGCCCCCAGGTGGCGCACGGCGAAAGCCGTAATCGGGGTGGGCAGGGCGGTGCGCAAGTGCCACGCCCGCAGGCCGCCGGCCGCCACCACCCGGGCCGCATCGGCGGCCAGCTCGGCGGAGCGGTGCCGGGCGTCGTGGCCTACGACGACGCCGGCCACCGCCGGCCACCGTTCTTCGTCGAGCACGTCCCGGTCGATGCCGCCGGGGTCGGGCCGCCGGCGCCCAGCACATCGTCGTCGAGCGCGGCCCGGCCCAGGTCGAGGAGGTAGCTCACCAGTCCGGCTGTCGTCCGGCGGACCACCGCCGGGTTGATGCGGCCCGGACCGGCGCCGAGGGGGCCGCGCAGGCCGGCGGTGCCGAAAGCCAACGGGTGGTCGAAGCGGTCGCGTAGGCCACCCTCGTCCCCCTGGGCCAGCAGTGCCTCCACTTCGGCTCGCGACCCGGCGTCGGGGTCCTCGGCCACCCAGGCCGTGACCCGGGCCGAGAGCTCGGAGGGCAGCGGGTTCATCTGGGGGAGCTGCGCCGGGCCCTGTCCACTTCCCGGAAGGCCGCCGTCATGTCGGGGACAGCCGCGGCAGCAGCGCGGCGAGGAGCCCGCCGATCCGGGGCACGGCTGCCGACCCGGCGGCGAGCACCTCGGCGTGGTCGAGCGGCGCGGGCGAGACCCCGGCGGCGAGGTTGGTGACGAGTGAGAGGCAGAGCACCGAGGCGCCCAGGTGCCGGGCTGCGATAGCCTCGAGAGCCGTCGACATGCCGACCAGGTCGGCGCCGGCGGCGCGGAGCATGGCGATCTCCGCCGGTGTCTCGAAGTGAGGGCCGGGCAGGGCCGCGTACACCCCCTCGGCCAGGCCGGGATCGACGGTCCGGGCTGTGCGGCGCAAATCGGAGGAGTACAGGTCCGTCAGGTCCACGAAGGGTGACCGGTAGGGGGGCGGTGGCTCGGGGCCGGACAGCGGCGAGGCACCTGTGAGGTTGATGTGGTCGCGCACCAGCACCACCTGCCCGGGGTGCAGGCCCGGTTGACGGCGCCGGCGGCGTTGGTCAGCACGACTATTCCGGCACCGGCGACCACCGCCGTGCGCACGGCGTGGACGACCTGGGCCGGCGACCGGCTCTCGTAGAAATGGGAGCGGCCCAGTAGCGCCAGCACCTGGCGTGGGCCGACACGTAGGGCCCTCACCGTACCCCCGTGCCCGGGCACCGTCGGGGCCACGAAGCCCGGGAGCTCGGCCATCGGGCATTCGGCGTCGGCGGTCCCCAGGGCGTCCGCCGCCGGCCGCCACCCTGAGCCCAGGACGAGGGCTACCTCCGGGCGGGCCCCCAGTCTCTGCACCAGCTGCCGGGCCGCTTGCTCAGCGAGCGCAAAGGGCTCGACGGCGCCCGTGGGGGTGATCACGGCCGCGAAGCTACCGGCTCGCCAGCGCGAAGGTGGGCAGGAGCTCTTGGGAGTAGGCCCGCAGTGTCTGCTCCTTCTGGTCGTGCATCAGATAGATGGCGAACTGGTCGACCCCGAGCGCCTCGAGCTCCCGGAGGCGCTCGAGGTGGGCGGGCACGGGCCCGAGGATGCAGAAGCGGTCGACTACCTCGTCGGGTACGAAGTCCGTGGTCGGGTTGCCAGGTTTGCCATGGTGGCGGTAGTCGTAGCTCTTGCGGCCGGCGATGTACGAGGTCAGCGCGTCGGGGATGTTGCCGGCGCCGGCGCCGTAGCGTTCGACGATGTCGGCTACGTGGTTGCCCACCATGCCCCCGAACCAGCGCAGCTGCTCGCGCTGGGCCGCCACGTCGTCGCCCACGTAGGCGGGAGCGGCCACGCACACCTTGAAGGCGGCAGGGTCGCGCCCGGCGGCGGCGGCGGCGGTGCGGGCCACGCCGATGGCCCAGGCGATAATGAAGGGGTCGCCGATCTGGAGGATGACGCCGTCGGCGCGTTGGCCGGCGAGTTCCAGGGCGCGGGCCCGTAGGCGGCCATGAGCACCTCGAGGCGCCCGTCACGGACCCACGGTATGGTCACCGACGTCGGGCCGACCTGGGCCGGGCGGCCTTCGGCCAGGTCCTTGATGGCGTCCATGGCCCGGCCCAGAGTGGCCAGGCTGGCGGGCACACCCCCGAGCACGCGCACAGCCGAGTCGCCCCGGCCTATCCCGCACACGGTGCGGTTGCCGTACATCTCATTGAGCGTGGCGAACAGCGAGGCGGTCACGGCCCAGTGGCGCGACAGAGGGTTGGTCACCATAGGCCCCACCATGACCGACTTGGTGGAGGCCAGGATCCGCGAGTAGATGACGAACGGCTCCTGCCACAACACCGGCGAGTCGAAGGTCCACACGTAGCCGAAGCCGAGCGATTCCGACAGCTGGGCCAGCTCGACCACTTCTCGAGCCGGCGGGTCGGTCTGCAGCACCACGCCGAAGTTCACGGCCCTCCCGTCCAGAGCAGCACTAGATCAGGTACTCGTTGGTCTTCCTGGGCAGGTAGCGCCCGTGGGCCTTGTCGCCGAGGTAGCGTCCGGACTCGATGATGACCTTCCCCCGGGACAGCACCGTATCGACCCGGCCCGTCATCTCCATGCCTTCAAAAGCGGAGTAGTCGACGTTCATGTGGTGAGTGGCGGCCGAGATTGTCTGGGTGGCGCTCGGGTCGTAGAGGACGATGTCGGCGTCGGACCCCGGCGCCAGCACCCCCTTGGTCGGGTACAGGCCGAACATCCGGGCCGGCGTGGTGGCGTTGACCTCGACCCAGCGCTCGAGCGTGATCTCGCCCGCCAGTACCCCCTGGTAGGTGAGGTCGATGCGGTGCTCGACGACGGGCAGGCCGTTGGGGATCTTGGAGAAGTCCCCCACGCCGAGCTCCTTCTGTTCTTTGAAGCAGAACGGGCAGTGGTCGGTCGCCACCACCGACAGGTCATCGGTACGCAGGCCGCGCCACAGGTTGGCCTGGTGCTCCCGGTCCCGCAGGGGCGGGGAGCACACGTACTTTGCCCCCTCGAAACCCGGCCGGGCCAGGTCGTCGGCGGACAGGAAGAGGTACTGCGGGCACGTTTCGGCGAAGGCGTTCTGGCCCTCGCTACGAGCTTGGGCGACCGCTTCGAGGGCGCCCGTGGTCGAGAGGTGGACGATGTACAGAGGCGCGCCCGTCACCTTGGCCAGGGCGATGGCTCGGCTCGTCGCCTCCGCTTCGAGCCGGTCGGGGCGGGTGAGGCCATGGAAACGGGGAGCGGTCTGGCCTCGGGAAAGGGCCTGCAACACGAGCACGTCAATGGCTATGCCGTTCTCGGCGTGCATCATCACCGTGGCCCCGTCGGCCCGCGCCTGTTGCATGGCCCGGAGGATCTCGCCGTCGGTGGAGTAGAAGACCCCCGGGTAGGCCATGAAGAGCTTGTAGCTCGTCACGCCCTCGTCGACCAGGACGTCCATCTCCTTGCAGGATTGTTCGTTGACGTCGGAGACGATCATGTGGAAGCCGTAGTCGATGGCGCAGTTGCCCTCCGCCTTGGCCAGGGCGGCCTCCAGACCGGACCGCATGGCCTCGCCCTTGCGCTGAACGGCGAAGTCCACGATCGTGGTCGTCCCGCCCCAGGCCGCGGCCCGGGTCCCCGTCTCGAAGGTGTCTGAGGAGAAGGTCCCGCCGAAGGGCAGCTCCATGTGCGTGTGGGCGTCGATCCCCCCGGGCACGACCAGGCGCCCGGAGGCATCGATGACCGTGGCCCCCTCGGCGAACGCCGTGGCCACCTGCGAGCCGGGGGCGGCGATGGCTACGATCCGCTCGTCCTCGACCAGTACCTCGGCGGGGTGCGTGCCGGTCGGGGCGACGAGCGTGCCTCCAGAGATCAGTGTGCGCACCACGGGCTCCTTCTGTGTTTAGGTTTGGGCCGGGCCAGGTTCAGGGTTGGACAAGAGGGGTGTAGGCCCCCGGGTTGCGGTCGCGGTAGAAAGCCCAGGTCTGCCGCACCTCGACCAGGAGGTCCATGTCGAGGTCCCTAACGACTACGGCACTGCTGTCGTCGGGCGCGGCTTCGCCGACGAGTTGGCCCCGGGGGTCGACGAAGTAGGAGCCTCCATAGAAATCGTCGTCGCCGAGGGGTTCCATCCCGACCCGGTTGATGGCGCCGACGAAGAACTCGTTGGCGACCGCCGCCGCCGGTTGCTCCAGGCGCCACAGGTACTGAGAGAGGCTGCGACTGGTGGCCGAGGGGTTGAACACGATGCGCGCCCCGGCCAGGCCCAGGGCGCGCCAACCCTCCGGGAAGTGGCGGTCATAGCAGATGTACACCCCGATCGGCCCTGCTGCGGTCTGGAACACGGGGTAACCGAGGTTGCCGGGGCGGAAGTAGTACTTCTCGAAAAAGCCCTGGACCTGGGGGATGTGGGTCTTGCGGTACTTGCCGAGGTAGGTGCCGTCGGCGTCGACCACGAAGGCGCAGTTGTAGTAGACGCCGGCCTGCTCCTCTTCGAAGACCGGTACCACGAGCACCATGCCCAGTTCCCGGGCCAGTTCGCTCATCAGTGCGACGGTGGGCCCGTCGGGGACACGTTCGGCCAGGTCGAAATAGGCGGGATCCTGGACCTGGCAGAAGTAGGGCCCGGAGAAGATCTCCTGGAAGCAGGCGACCCGGGCGCCCTGCGCGGCGGCCTGGCGGGCCAGGGCCACATTGGCCTCGACCATGGACTTGCGGTCCCCCGTCCAGCGGGCCTGGACCAGCGCCGCTCGTACGATCTCGGGCATGGCGTTACTCCTTTCCGGCCTAGCGGGCGCCGCCGGAGGAGCGAGCCACCTTCCCGGCCGCCTCGAGGGCCTCGCCGATCACGGCCAGCGCCTCCTCGGCTTGCTGGCGGCTCACCGACAACGGTGGGGAGATACGCAGGACGTTCCCGTAAAGGCCACCCTTGCCTATCAGCACGCCCCGGGCGCGGGCCTCCTCGAGGACCACCCCGGCAGCTTTCGGGCTCGGGGTGGAGGTGCCCGGTTCCACCAGCTCGATGCCGATCATCAGGCCCTTGCCCCGCACCTCCCAGACGATGTGGTTGCCCTCCGCCCGCCGGCGCAGGCCCTCCAGAAGGAGGTCACCCACGGTTTTGGCATTGGCCTGGAGGTCATGGGAGAGGAGGTAGTCGAGGTTGGCCAGGGCCGCGCTGGTGGCCATGGGGTTGCCGCCGAAGGTGGAGATCGAGTTGGCCCCCACCGAGTCGACGAGGTCGGCCCGGCCCACGACACCGGCGATGGCCATGCCGTTGCCGAGGCCCTTGGCGAAGGTCAGCAGGTCGGGCGCGACACCGTGGGCCTGGAAGCCCCAGAAGTGGTCGCCCGTGCGCCCCCAGCCCGTCTGCACCTCGTCGGAGACGTACAGGATCCCGAACTCGTCAAGGACGGCCTTCAAGGCTCCGAAGAACCCGTCGGGGGGCACGACGAAGCCGCCGACGCCCTGGACCGGCTCGGCGATCAGGCAGGCCACGTCCCCGGCCGTGGTCGTCTCGATGACCTGGCGCAGGTCGGCGGCGCCGGCGGCGTTGAGCTCCTGGTCGCTGAGCCCGGCGAACGCGCCGCGACGCCGGTCGCCGTTATGGAGGTAGCTCACTTGCAGCGGGCTCAGGCTGGAAGCCGACCAGCTGCGGTTGCCGGTCACCGACATGGCTGTGAACGACCGCCCGTGGTAGCTGTTGCGCAGCGCCAGTACCTGGTTGGACCGCCGGGCACCGCAGCACAGCAGTAGGGCGGCGTCGGTTGCCTCGGTTCCCGAGCTCACGAAGAAGACCTTGGCGTCGGGGATGGTCGACAGAGCCGGCGATCTTTTCCGCCAGCTCGATCATGGGGCGGATGAGGTAGAGCGTGGACGTGTGCAGCATGCGCCCCGCCTGTTCGCGGACCGCCTCCACCACCTCGGGCACCGAGTGGCCGGTCATCGTGGTCAGGATCCCGCCGAAGAAGTCGAGGTAGTCCCGCCCCTCGGCGTCGGTGACGACGCAGCCCTTACCGGCGACAAGCTCCAGTGGTTCGTCGTAATAGAGCGAGAGCCACGACGGCAGGACTTTGCGGTGGCGCTCGAGCAACTCAGGATGGCTCACAGCAGGATAACTCTAGTGCCGCCCGGCCCCCTGCTCGCCCAGTCCGGTGTCGCGCCGCTGGGCCGGCCCTCCCGGGCCCGACCGCCGCTGGACCGGCCCTCCAAGGCCCGACACCCGGAAGGCGGCCTCTGCCGCCAACGCGTCGTAGCCAGGCTTGATCACCCCGTTAATCAGGGCCAGGCGTTCGTCGAAGTCACAGAAGGCGCTCTTCATGGCGTTGATGGACAACCATCGCAGATCGGCCCACCCCCACCCGAAGACCTCGGCGCAGCGGGCCGTCTCCGACGATAGGGTCACCCCGCTCATGAGGCGGTTGTCGGTGTTGACGGTGGCCCGGAAACCGAGCTTTCGGAGCAGCCCTATCGGGTGCTCGGCCAGGCTCCCGACGGCGCCCGTATGCACGTTGGACGTGGGGCACAGCTCCAGGGGGACGCGGCCGTCCCGCACGTAGCTGGCCAGCCGGCCCAGCGTCACCCCGCCGTCGGCGCCGACGGTGATGTCGTCGAGGATGCGCACCCCGTGACCGAGCCGCTCGGCCCGGCACAACTGCAGCGCCTGCCAGATCGACGGCAACCCGAAGGCTTCGCCGGCATGCACGGTGGCGTGGAAGTTCTCCTGTTGGACCAGGCTGAACGCCTCCATGTGAGGGACCAGCGGATAGCCGGCCTCGGGACCGGCCACGTCGAAGCCGGCCACTCCGGCGTCCCGGTACCGCACCGCCAGGCGGGCGATCTCGAGGGACCGGGCCGCCGTGCGCATGGCGGTGAGCAACGCCCGCACCACAATGCGCCGGCCGGCGTCGCGGGCCTCCGCCATCCCGGCGCCGAAGCCGGCCAGCACGGCCTCGACGACAGCCTCGAGGGCCAGGCCCGCCTCCGTGTGGAGCTCAGGGGCGAAGCGGACCTCGGCGTAGACGACCCCGTCCTCGGACAGGTCATGCACGCACTCCCGGGCTACCCGCTCGAGGGCGTCCGCCGACTGCATGACGGCGACGGTGTGGGCGAAGCCTTCCAGGTACCGGACGAGATCCCGCCGGGAGGCGTCAGCCACGAACCGCCGACCGAGCGCCTCGGGGTCATCGGTGGGGAGGCCCCCGTAGCCGATGACGGTGGCCAGGTCCTCCAGCGTCGCCGGTCTCAACCCGCCGTCGAGATGGTCGTGGAGGAGCACCTTGGGCGCCCGGCGGATCTGTTCGAGGCCGGGAGCCGCGCTTTGCATCGCTCGGCTCAGCCCACTCGCTCGAGCACGAGCGGAGCCGGCGGCGCGCTCGGGCGCCTCACCCGTAACCTCGATCGCCCCTACCAGCGCCCGGCGGGCGCGTTCGAGCCGGCCGGGGTCGTCGGTGTGCAGCTCCAGGACGGGTTGGCCTTCGTCAACCGGTCCGCCCGGCTTGACGAGGCAGCGCACGCCGGCGCCCGCGCTCACCCGGTCCTCCTTGCGGGCCCGTCCGGCTCCCAGGCGCCAGGCGGCCACGCCGACGGCACGGGCTTCGAGCCGGGCCAGGTAGCCAGCCCGCTCGGCCCGCACCGGCTCGACCACGGTGGCCACGGGCAGGGAGACGTCGGGGTCGCCGCCCTGGGCCCTGACCATCGCCCTCCAGACGGCTAGGGCCGACCCGTCACGCAGGGCCCGGCGGGGGTCGCCGCTGAGCCCGGACAATTCCAGCATTACCTCGGCCAGGGCCACAGTGACCTCGACCAGGTCGGCGGGCCCCCGCCGCCGAGGACGTCCACCGCCTCGGTCACCTCGAGGGCATTACCGACCGCCCGGCCCAGGGGCACGTCCATGGCCGTGAGCAACGCCGCCACTTTCATGCCAGCCCGCCGGCCGATGTCCACCATCGCCCGGGCCAGCTCGGCCGCCCGGGCGCGCTCCGCCATGAAGGCGCCGGAGCCCACCTTGACGTCGAGCACCAGGGCCGAGGTACCTTCGGCGATCTTCTTCGACATGATCGACGAGGCGATGAGGGGGATGGACTCGACGGTGCCGGTGACGTCGCGCAGCGCATAGAGCCGGCGGTCGGCCGGGGCTAAAGAGGCGCCGGCGGCGCAAATGACACAGCCCACAGACTCGAGCTGGGCCCGCACCTGCCCCGGGCTGAGCTGCGACCGCCAGCCGGGTATGGCCTCGAGCTTGTCGAGGGTCCCCCCGGTGTGGCCCAGGCCCCGGCCCGACAGCTGGGGGACGGCGGCCCCGAGGGCGGCCAGCAGCGGGCACAGTACCAGCGAGACCTTGTCGCCTACGCCCCCGGTCGAATGCTTGTCGACGCTCGGCCGCGACAGCCCGGACAGGTCCATGACCTCCCCGGAGGCGACGATGGCGCCCGTGAGGCAGGCCAGCTCAGCAGGCGACATGCCTTGGAAGTAGACGGCCATCAACCACGCCGACACCTGTTCGTCGGGCACGGCGCCGGCCACGTAGGCATTGATGAGCCAGCGGATCTCGTCGTCGGTGAGCTCGCCGCCGTCCCGCTTGGTACGGATGAGGTCGACGGCGTCGAAAGGCCCGGCCGGGCCAAAGGGCGCAGCGGTGGTGGGCCGGCCGGCGTCATCGGCGCCCGCCCGTGCTGGTCGAGCCGCCCGCCCGGGTGGAGCCGCCCGCCCGGGTGGAGCCGCCCGCGCGCCCCGTCCCGTCCCGCCCCCGTCGGACCTCCAGCTCGGCCGGCCCGAAGGCGCCCGGCAGCATGTCGCCCAGGCACTGCGGCGGGGCCCCGGCCCGCCGTCGACGAGCAGATCCGGACCACCGTGCTCCATCAGTAACTGGCGGCAGCGACCGCAGGGCGCCAGCGGTTGGCCGTCGGCGGCGGTCACGCTGACGGCTACCAGCCGGGCCCGGCCCCTGGCGACGAGGGCAGACACGAGCCCGCACTCAGCGCACAGGGTGAGGCCGAAGGAGGCGTTTTCGACGTTGCAGCCGGTCACGACATCGCCGTCGTCACACAGCCCGGCGGCACCGACCCTCAGGCCCGAATAGGGAGCGTAAGCCCGGGCGGCGACGGCATCGGCCGCTTTTCGCAGCGCCACCCAGTCCGGGCCCGGGCCGGGGACGCCTGGTGCGGCTGAGCCCCCTCCGCTGCGCACGCCGTCGACATTACACTGCTCGGGGCGTGGACCTACCCGAGCCCCGCCCCGTGGTCATCGTCGTCGGGGACATCATCGTCGACGTCGTCGTGCGCCCGCTCGGCCCCTTCAACCGGGGCAGCGACACGGCCTCGCGCATAGTTGTCACACCGGGCGGCTCGGGGTCCAACCAGGCCGTGGCCTTGGCGTCGGCCGGGGCTCGGGCCCACCTTGTGGGCGTGGTGGGCGACGACCAGCTGGGTCGGGCCGCTGCCCGCGCCCTGGCCGCCAGCGGGGTCGAGGTGCACCTCAGGGTGGAACCGGGCCAGCACACGGGGGTGGTGGTCGCCCTGGTCGATACCACCGGGCAGCGCTCGATGCTCACCGACCGGGGTGCCAACCTCCACCTCGACGAGCGGGACCTCGGGCCCGGGTTGCTCGGAGCCGGCCGGCACCTACACCTCTCGGGCTACGAGCTGCTCGACGAGGCGACCCGGCCGACGGCCCGGGCCGCCCTCGCCCTCGCCGCCGCGGCGGGGATGACCCGATCGGTCGACCCCTGCTCGGCCGGTCCCCTGGCCGCCGTGGGCGAGGCGAACTTCCTGGCCTGGACGGAAGGGGTCGACTGGTGCTGCACCAATCTCGACGAAGGCCGCGCCCTCACCGGTGCCAGCCGGCCGGAAGAGGTCCTGGCCGGCTTGCGCCGGCACTACCGCGAGGTCGCCCTTACCCTGGGGCCCGAAGGCGCCCTGTTCTCGGGCCCGGGCACGGCGTACCTCCACTGTCCGGCCGACCGGGCCGCCGTCGTGGACACGACCGGCGCCGGTGACGCCTTTACGGGGACATTCCTAGCCGCTCGCCTGCGGGGCGAGGAGCCCGGACAGGCTTTGCGGACCGCTCTGGCCTCCGCCGCCCGGGTGGTCGGGGCAGCCGGCGCCCGGGCGTGGTAGTACTCATTCCCGGCTGTAAGGGACTCCGTCCGACGCCGGCGGCCGGACCCGACCGACGAGCCCGGACACCACGGCGATGGTGATGACGTAAGGGGCCATGGACAGGAACGGGGACGGGATGCCCACGTTGAGCACGGCCAGGAAGCTCTGCAGGGACACGGAGAAGCCGAACAGCAGGGCGGCCCCGAGGGCGCCGAAGGGGCGCCAGCGCCCGAAGATCATGGCCGCCAGGGCCACATAGCCCAGGCCCGCCGTCATGTCGGCGGAGAACTCCCCGACGTTGCCGAGTGTGAACCAGGCGCCGCCAATCCCGGCGATCACACCACCGAGGACGACGTTGCGGTAGCGCACCGAGAGCACGTGGATGCCCACGGTCTCGGCCGCCCGGGGGTGCTCGCCCACGGCTCGTGAGCGCAGGCCCCAGCGGGTCTTGAACAGGCCCACCTGCAGCACTACGAGCAGCACGATGGCGCCGTAGAAGAAATAGTTCTGGTTGAACAGCGCCGGGCCGAGCACGGGGATCTTGTCCACCAGCGGGATCCCGAAGGGCGAAAAGGTCAAGCCGGCATTGAGGTTCTGGTCCGGGCTCAGCACCTGCTCGGTCAGGAAGTTGGTCAGGCCGGTGCAGAAGGCCACGATGACCACGCCCACGATGATCTGGTCGGCGCCGTAGCGCAGGGCCAGAAAGGCCAGAAGGGCCCGAAGATGGCGCCGGCCACGGCGCCCGCCAACACGCCCAGCCACAGGTTGTTGGTGGCGCTGCTTATCATCGCCCCTAGGAAGGCGCCGGCCAGGAACTGACCCTCGATGGCGATGTTGACGACCCCGGAGCGCTCGCACATGATGCCCGACATGGACCCGAAGAGCAGAGGGGTGGCGTAGGCCAGGGATTCCAGCAGCAAGTCGACGAAGTTGAGGTCCCCGCCCCGCGCCGTCCAGCTCAGGAACGACCATAGGAAGATCACGACGCCCAGGGCGAACAGCACGTAGGTCCCGCGCCGGCGCGGCCGGGCCAGGAGAGTGGCGCCCAGGGCGGCGCAGACGATCGCCAAGGGCACCGACACCCAGCGCACGGGCAGGGTGAGGGGTGCGATACCGGTGGCGGGCGGGGCGCTGAGCAGGAAGGTGGCATGGACGTGGGCACCTACGCTCAACCCGAAGGGCCCGAACATGATGAGGGCCAGCAGGACGAGGAAGATCCCCATGCCCCGAACCCGGGTGAGCGAGACGATGCGCCCGTCGGGGCCAGCCACCTCCTCGGTCTCGGGGGCCAGGGCCACGACGCTCATCCGCCCCACCCCTTGGTGAACAGGAGGATCTTCCCGGCGCCGGCGTCGCGCAGGCGGAAAATCTCGCGGACCAGGGCCGGGGTCGCCACCAGGAACACGATGACGGCCTGGATCACCGAGGTGAGGTCGATCGGGATCCCGGTCGTGGACTGCATGTAGCGCCCGCCCGTGCTGAGGGCGGCGAACAGCAGCGAGCCGAGCACCACGCCGAGGGGACGGTTGCGGCCCAGCAGGGCCACGGTGATGGCATTGAAGCCGTTGCCGCCCCCGTAACCGCTGGAGAGGAAGAAGTCGGTGCCGGCCAGAGTGGACATCCCGGCCATGCCGACCAGGGCGCCGGAGATGGTGAGCACCAGCACCGTCGCCCGGCGGGCGTCCATACCGGCCGTTCGGCCCGCCGACGGATTGGCGCCGATCACCTTGAACTCGAAGCCGAGAGTGCTCTTGCGCATGAGCCATGACGCCCCCGCGGCCACGGCGAGGGCGACGATAAAGCCCAGGTTGACCCGCAGGCCGCTCCCGAACAGCTGGGGCAGGCGGGCCGAGCCGGGAACGGTGCGGGAAATGGAGTTGCTCTGGCCCGGCTGTTGGAGCGGCGCCGTCGTGAGCAGGTAGTTCAGCAGGTAGAGGAAAACGTAGTTCAGCATGATGGTCACGATGACCTCGTGCGCCCCCGTCCTCGCCTTCAAGATGCCGGGGATGAAACCGGCCACCGCCCCGCCCGCCGCCCCGGCCAGGATGACCAGGGGCAGGTGGATGCCGATCGGGAGGTGGACCCCGAAGCCGACGTAGGTGGCGGCCAGCGCCCCGGCGATGAGCTGGCCTTGGCCGCCGATATTGAACACGCCGGTCGAGAAGCCGAGCGCGACGCCTGTCCCGGCCAGGATGAGCGGGGTGGCCGAGACCAGGGTCTCGGAGATGGGGGTGAACACGGCCGTCCAGCCCGACCCGGTGGAGATGGCGTGCCCGACGGCGGAGGGGCTGAAGACGGAGCCCGCGAACAGCGCCCCGTAGGCGTTGCCGATGGTCGAGAAGGTGACGCTCAGGGCGTGTCCGGGCGCCGAGAACACATGGCTCCAGGCGTGCAGGGTCGCCGGGGTGGTGATGACGATGAGGACGGCGCCGACCACGAGGCCGACCACGACGGCCAGGAAAGTGACTACGGCGAGGTTGCCCTCGCTCATCCAGCGCCATACCCGCCGCCACCGGGTCGACGGCGGGGCCGGCGACGCGCCGCCGGGGCGGGGCTCGGGCGGGGCCTGCTCGGCCACGACCTCGCGCTCGGAGGGGATCTCGGCGGTGGTCAAGCGGGCTCCTGAGCCCGGAAGCCGCCTTCCACGCCCGCCATGAGCAGTCCGATCTGCTCCCGGGACGTGGACGGAGGCACGATGCCGACGATCCGGCCCCGGTACATGACGGCGATACGGTCCCCGAGGGCCAGGACCTCGTCCAGTTCGGAGGAGACGAGCAGGACGGCTGCCCCCCGGTCGCGCTCGTCGATGATGCGGCGGTGGACGTACTCGATCGAACCCACGTCGAGCCCGCGGGTGGGCTGGGCGGCGACCAGCAGCGTCACCGGGCGCGACAGCTCCCGGGCGACCACGACCTTTTGCTGGTTGCCTCCTGACAGGGTGGCGACGCGCTCATCGACCGAGCCGGCCCGGATGTCGAACTCGGCCAGCTTGCGCTGGCCGTCCCGGTGCACGGTGGCGAGGTCGCGGGTGCCGAGGTGGGAGTTGGGCTCCTGGTTATAGACGTCGAGCACGAGGTTGTCGGCGATGGACATCGACAGCACCAGCCCATCGACCTGGCGGTCCTCAGGTATGTGGGCGACCCCGGCCCGCAACGCATGGCGCGGTGTGGCGTGGGTGAGGTCCTGGCCCGACAGCCGGATTATGCCCCCGGCCACGGCCCGCAGGCGGGTCACGGCCTCGGCCAGCTCGGTCTGCCCGTTGCCCTGGACGCCGGCCAGGGCCACGACCTCGCCGGCTCGCACCGTGAGCGAGACGTGGTCGACCACGGTCAGGCCGCGGTCGTCCTGTACGGTCAGATCCTCCAGTTCGAGCACCGGCTCTCCCGGATGCGCCTCCGGCTTGGTCACCACCAGCTCGACGGAGCGGCCCACCATCATCGTGGCCAGCTCCCCCTCGGTGCTTTCCTGCGGTGTCGTGTGCCCGACCACCCGGCCGAGCCGCATCACCGTGATGCGGTCGGCGACGGCAAAGACCTCTTTCAGCTTGTGGGTTATGAACAGCACGGAGCGGCCCGAGGCGACCAGGGACCGGATGACCTTGAACAAGCCCTCGGTCTCCTGCGGCGTCAGGACGGCGGTGGGCTCGTCCAGGATCAGCACCCGGGCGTCGCGCATCAGCGCCTTCACGATCTCCACCCGCTGCTGGGCGCCCACGGGGAGGTCCTCGACCAGGGCGTCCGGCTCCACGTCGAGGCCGAACTCCCGGGACAGCCGGCGGATGTCGGCTCGAGCCTTGCCGCGATCGAGGAAGCCCAGGCGGCGGACGGGCTCGAAGCCCAGCACGATGTTCTCGGCCACGGTGAAGACAGGGACCAGCATGAAGTGCTGGTGGACCATGCCGATGCCCCGCCGGACGGCGTCACCGGGGTCGGCGAAGTGGACCGGCTGCCCGTCGATGCGGATCTCGCCGGCGTCGGCGTGCATCAGGCCGAACAGGATGTTCATGAGCGTGGTCTTGCCGGCGCCGTTCTCCCCCAGAAGGCAGTGGACCTCGCCCGCCTCGAGGGTGAGGTCCACGCCGTCGTTAGCCAGCAGCGGTCCGAACGTCTTGGTGATGCCGACCAGCTCGAGCCTCATGGCGCCTCGCGCTCAACTCGGGCGCGGGCCACGGCTTCCGCCGGCACGCCCCAACAGCCGAAACCCCCTCCGGCCCTGACGGCTTGTAACCGCCGCGGCCACGCCGGAGGGAGGGCGTTCTGTCAACTTGTCGAGTAGGGGTTAGCCGAGCGGGTAGGAGTTGGGGTCGACCGAGATCTTGCCGGCGATGATCCCGGCCTTGATCTTGAGGAGTTCCGACTGCACGCTCATCGGGATCTTGCTGGCGAAATCGTGGTAGGGAGCGAGCGATACTCCGTTGTTGGCGAGGTCGCCGGTGTAGTTGCCACCCTTGAACGTCCCCTTGGCGGCTTGCTCGACGGCAGCGGAAACCGAGGCCGAGATGCCCTTGGTGACGCTGGTGATGAACAGCGAGCAGTACTGGGGCGCCGAGATGCAGCCATCGGTGTCGACCCATTCCATGTAATGGCCCGCTCCCGCCGCCTTCACCGCCGCTGCCGCCCCGAGGCCGACGGCGCCGGCCACCGGGAAGATTATGTCGGCGCCCTGGGCGATCAGCGTTCTGGGTGTCCGTCTTGCCCAGGGCCTGGTTGGTGAAGTCGTTGGTGAACACGCCGTTCCCGGCGAGGCTGCCCTTAGCCCGGTTGGCAGTGGGGACCCAACCCAGGACGGTCACGTGGCCGTGGTTGAGCTTGTCGAAGTAGCGGACGCCGGCCACGAACCCGTCCATGTAGATGGTCACCGGCGGGATGTTCTGACCACCGAACGTGCCCACGATGCCGGTCTTGCTCATGGCTGCGGCCAGGTAACCGCCCATGAAGGCGTCCTCGTTGGTCTCGTAGAACAGGCCCAGCACGTTGCTCATCGTCGGCGAGTAGGTGTAGTCGACGATGGTGAACTTCTGGGTCGGGTGCGCCTTGGCCGCGGCCTGGGTGGCGTCCGCCATGTCGAAGCCGACAGTGACGATGATGCCGCAGTTCTCACCGATGAACGTGTTCAGGTTGGGGGTGTAGTCGCTGGTCGACGTGGACCCGAGGTAGCCGTAGGTCAGGCCGGGGATGGCCGCCGCCGCCACCTTGAGGCCGGCGTAAGCCGAGGCGTTGAAAGACCGGTCGTTGATACCGCCGGTGTCTGTGACCTCGCAGGCCTTGAAGCTCGAAGTGGCGCTCGGGGTCAGCCTGGCCGCCCCATAGCTGGCCGAGGTACCGGCGGCGACGCCGACGCCGGCGACCATGGCGGCCGCCGACAGCATCGCCGCCGACGTGTGCCAGCCGCGGCGCCGCGGCTGGGCGGTTTGGTCAAGGTCTTTCACCATCATTGGCTCCTCCTGTTTCGAGTCCGGTAATTGTCTACCTGAAGCGCCGTCCTGGGGGCCGGTTCCCGCTCGGGCAACCCGGGACGGCGACGGCCCTTCGGCGGCGCTGACAGCAGCGTCACCACGATCACCCCACGTCAGGCACCCTGGCGGCGGGTGGTTCCGACGGGACGTTACTAGATGGGCGGGATCCCCACCGGTCATCGCCGGGAGGGGACGGAAGGCGGCGCGAAGTACTGCTCGACGGCCTGAGCGATACCCGAGGCAATGACGTCCTGGCCTGTTGCGCCGGCGGCGATGCTCCCTTCGAAGGGGTCGGTGATGAACAGCGGTTCGACGACGGCGCCCGGCATCCGGCTCGGCGTGGAGAAGTACCCGGGCATCGAGGGGCCGAGGAGCAAAAGGTGGCCGTAGCGTTCGGCCTCGGCCGCCAGCGGCCCGCCCGTCCCGGGCGCCGTCGGCACGGCCGAGCCGAGCCCACTGTCGGTGAGCACGCCCTCGTCGGGGATGGCCCAGCGCTGCGCGTCCAAGGCGGTGAGCACGTCGTGCTGGACCAGAGTGGCCAGCCGAAGGCTCTGGCGCCAAAAGGGCCGGGCGTTGTCGTAGGCCGTCACACTGCCCGCGTTCTGCGTGCTGGCGCCGGAGTCGAAGTAGATCCCCACCAGGAGCGATGCCCGGGCGAGGTTGGCACAAATGTCCCGAGCGGCCACGTCGTCGTGGGCCCCCTTTTCGGTGAGGACACCTTCGGAAACGTCGGCCGGCGTAAGCCGCACCACCGAGGAAGACCGTGTGCGCGAGACCACGACCCCGAAGCCCCGGCCCCTCAGGAGCCTCATGGTGGCCAGCTCGACCGGCAGCGTCTCGTCGGCTTCGTAGATCGTACGACCGCCGGCGGTCGTCCCGACGGCGCCCGGGTCGATCCCACCATGGCCGGCGTCGAGGAAGATGGTCTCGTGCCGGTCGCCGGCCGTCGGGGGGAAGGACATACACGACCCGGGGCTGAACAGGGCGGGGTCGATCGCCTGCCCCTGGGCCTCGAGGCGCCGCGGGGCCGGGGCGGGGCGCCGGCCGGGCCGACGGCGAGGACGGCCAGGGCCACGACGGCCGCGACAACGGCGACCACCAGCCCTAGGACCAGGAGGCGCCGGCCTCGGCGGCGCCGGCGATGCTGCGCCCGTCCCCGATGTCCGGGCCGGTCCCGACGTCCGGCCCGTCCCCGATGTCCGGGCCGGTCCCCGTCTACTGGCGCCACGACCTCCATGGTGGTCGAAGGTTGGGCGGTGGTCGAAGGTTGGGTGCCTGTTCTCAACGGGGCGGGCGATCTGCCGATACATGACCAGAGGGTCCGCGCTGACCGAGCCAGGGAGACTCGTGGTGCCGAAGGACGACCGGGAAGTCGGGTCTCAGGAGCGTACCTGGGACGACCGCATCGCGAACTGCTGCCTGCGCAACCTTCTCGCCAGTACCAACCAGGCGGTGTACTTCAAAGACCTGAACAGCCGCTTTATGCTTGTGAGCAGGGGTGTCGTACAACACCACGTCGACCGCCAGCGCCGGAACGGCTCCACCGAGAACCTCGACCTCGGGCCCGAAGACCTCGTGGGCAAGACCGACCTGGACCTCTTCGACCCCGAGCTGGCCTTGGAGTGGATCGCCGAGGAGCAGCGGATCATGGAAACGGGCGAGGCCATGGTCAACGTCCTCGAACGCGACACGGCCCTGGACGGCCCGGGTGGCTGGTTCCAGACCAGCAAAGCCCCCTTGCGCGACGACGACGGCACCATCATCGGCACCTTCGGCATCTCCCGGGACGTCACCGCTCAGATCGAAGCCCAACAGGAGCTGCTCCGCCGGGAGGCACAGCTGCGAGCCGTCCTGGACAGCTCCCCCGACGCCATTGCCTGCTACAGCCCGGCGCTGCGCTATGAAATGGTCAACGCCAAGGCGGTAGCCCTACTGGGGATGACTTCGGACGAGGTCGTGGGCCGGACCGACGCCGAGCTGGGGCGTCCGCCCGAGGTCGTCGGCACCGTCCTGGAGGGCCTGCAGCGGGTGATGGCGACCGGGGAGATGTGCGAGGTCGAGTACACGACCGAAGCCAAGGGCGGCACCAGCTGGTGGCACGTGCGCATGGTGCCCAACCTGGCCGTCGACGGCGCCGTGAGCGGGATGATAACCGCCACCCGCGACCTGACCGAGCTCAAGGCGGCCCAGAGCGTGCTGGCCCATCAGGCCCTCCACGACCCGCTGACCGGACTGCTCAACCGCCTGGCGCTCATCGACCGGCTCAACCATGCCCTGGCCGACTTGGAGCGCAACCCCGGTCGTATCGCCCTGCTCTTCATCGACCTCGACAACTTCAAGCTCATCAACGACGCCCGTGGCCATGAGGTCGGCGACCAACTGCTGGTCGAGGTGGCGTCTCGTCTGACACGGGTCACCCGGCGCTCCGACACGGTGGCTCGCCTCGGCGGTGACGAGTTCGTGGTGCTCCCCGAGCACGTGTCCGGCAGTTACGACGCCCACCTGCTCGCCACCCGGGTGCTGCGCGGCCTGAGCAAGCCCTTCGTGCACGCCGGCGAGAGGTTCCGGCTCACGGCCAGTATCGGGGTGGTCGTCAATACTGACCCGGGCGCCAACGCCGGCGACCTGTTGCGGGACGCCGACGTCGCCATGTACCGGGCCAAGGAGAAGGGCCGCGACCGCATCGAACTATTCCATCCCACTCTTCGCGATCACGCCAATGAGCGCCACCGGCTGGCCCTGGAGCTGCGCCAGGCCGTCGGCAAACGCCAGTTCTTCCTTGTATACCAACCGTTCTTCTCCTTGGAGCACCATTCCCTGATCGGGGTCGAGGCGCTCGTCCGCTGGCAACACCCCGAAGAAGGGGTGGTTGCTCCGAGCAAGTTCATATCCCTGGCGGAGGAGTTCGGCGTCATAAACGAACTGGGAACCTGGGTCCTCGAGGAGGCCTGCCGCCAATTGGCGCAGTGGGCCCCGTCCCGCGGCCCGGGGCCGGGTTCATGATGGCGGTCAATGTGTCGGCGCGCCAACTGGCCGCTCCCGAGTTCGTCGAGGTGGTCGCCGCCGCCCTGGCCGATAACCATCTGGTCCCGGGCCAGCTGTGCCTGGAGATAACCGAGACGGGGATGATCGAGGAGTTCGACCGGTGCCGCGAGGCGCTGGACGCCTTGGCCGAGATGGGCGTGCGGTTGGCGTTGGACGATTTCGGCACGGGCTATTCCTCGCTGGCTCACCTGCGCACCTTCCGGGTGAACACGTTGAAGATCGACCGCAGTTTTGTGGAGAAACTCGGGGGCGAGGGCAGCGACGGGGCGATCGTGGCCGGCGTCGTCGCCATGGCCCACGCGCTGGGCATGGACGTCGTGGCCGAGGGTGTGGAAACCGATGAGCAGTTGCGCAAGGTGATGGACATGGAGTGCGACAACGCCCAGGGGTTTTTCTTCGCCCGGCCGTTGAGCTCGGAGATGATGGGCCGCCTGCTGGCCGACCACCTCGAAGTTGGTCGTCGGGGCATCGCCGTCGCGCTGACTAAGCCCCCACCCAGACCGTCTTCAGGTTGCAAAACGCCCGTATGCCCGGGCCGGAGAGCTCCCGGCCGTAGCCGGACGTCTTGACGCCCCCGAAGGGGAGCTCGGGGTAGGACGTGACCATACCGTTGATGAACACGGCCCCGGCCTCCAGGTCCCGGACGAAACGTCGGCGTTCGTCCTCATCGTTGGTCCAGGCATTGGCGCCGAGGCCGAAGTCGGTGGCGTTGGCCACCTCGATGGCCTCGTCGATGCTCCCGACCCGGATCAGGGCGGCGACGGGGCCGAAACTTTCCTCGGCATAAAGGCGCATATCCGGCGTCAGCCCGGTGATCACGGTGGGAGGGTAGTACCAGCCCGGGCCGGCGAGCCGCTCGCCGCCGCAAAGCACCAGTGCCCCCTTGGACCGGGCGTCGGCGACCAGTTCTTCGATGTCGTCCCGGCCCGCGCTGGTGGCCAGGGGGCCGATATCGGTCGTTTCCTCCTGGGGGTCACCGATTACGAGGGCTCTCATTTTTTCCACGAACCGCCGCTCGAACTCGTCGGCGACGGCCTCGTGGACTATGAAGCGCTTGGCGGCAATACAGCTTTGCCCGTTGTTCTGACAGCGGGCGGTCGTGGCCACCACCGCCGCCGCCTCCAGATCAGCACTGGGCATGACCACGAAGGCGTCGCTGCCACCGAGCTCGAGGACGCTGGGTTTGATCATCTCGCCGGCGACAGCAGCTACGGCGGCCCCGGCCGGCCCGGACCCGGTCAGGGTGACACCGGCCACGCGCCGGTCCCGGACGACTTTCTCGATCCGGGAGGAGCCGATCAGAAGGGCCTGGAACGACCCCTCGGGGAAGCCGGCACGCTGGAAGAGATCTGAAAGGTAGAGCGCGGTCTGGGGCACGTTGGAGGCATGTTTGAGCAGTCCCACGTTGCCGGCCATGAGCGCTGGAGCGGCGAAACGGACCACCTGCCACAGGGGGAAGTTCCACGGCATGATGGCCAGGACCACCCCGAGGGGCTGGTACCGGGCGTAGGCCGCGCTGGCACCGACGGCCCGGGGATCGGCCGGCTCGTCGGCCAGCAGCGCCTCGGCGTGCTCGGCGTAGTAGCGGCAGCCGCGAGCGCACTTGGCCACCTCGGCCCGGGCCGATCTCACGGTCTTGCCCATCTCCAGCGTCATCAGCCGGGCCACCGTTTCGCGGTCGCCGTCCAGGAGGGCGGCGGCCTGGCGCATCCAGGCGGAGCGCTGCTCGAAACTGGTCAGACGTTGCTGTTTGAACGCCGCCTCGGCCCGGCCCAGGCATCGCTCCAGCTCCTCGTCCGAGAGCTCGTCAAAAGCCTTTACCGTCCTCCCCGTGGCCGGGTCCGTCGTCGCTATCGCCATTTTCTCGCCTCCTCCTCGCCCGGGCCCGGGGCCGATGTCACCGCCGATAGCTTAGGTGGGCAGGGCCGACTTCGAAGGGCCGAGACCACCTCGGCGGCGTCCGGTACCACCTGGGGGCGGAACCGGGCCACGATTTCACCCTCGGGAGAAATGAGGAACTTCTCGAAGTTCCATTGGACGTCACCGGCGTGGCCCTCGGCGTCCTCCTTGGCCGTGAGCTGTTGGTAGAGGGGATGCCGCCCGGCCCCGTTCACATCGACCTTCTCGGTCATGGGGAACGTCACACCGTAGGTCGTGGAGCAGAAGGTAGCGATCTCCTCAGGCGAACCCGGCTCCTGCCGGCCGAACTGGTTGCAGGGTACTCCGAGGACGCTGAAGCCCCGGTCCCGATAGCGCTCGTGAAGCTTCTCGAGGTTCTCGTACTGCGGGGTCAGTCCGCAGCGGGAGGCGACGTTGACGACCAGCACTGCCTTCCCGCGGAGGCTGTCGAGATCTAGCGGACCTCCGTCGAGGGCCGAAATACTGCTGTAAAAAATGGCCATAAAGGAGCGAACGCGGGGGCGCGGTGTCTATTCCCCCGACCGCCTCTGCCCGGCCTTTCAGGTCCTGGCCTATCGAGCCGATAGGGGTCCGATGCCTGACGGAGGAACAGTGGTCGACGGTGACCGGCGTACCCGCCCCGACGCGCGCTCGGACCGCCGTGCCCTGGCCCAGATGTGTTTTCGCAACCTGCTGGCGAACCCAGAGGAAAGAGTGTTCTTCAAGGACCTGGACAGCAGGTTCCTCCTGGCGAGCGCTGGCTTCCTCCTGGACCAGGCCCAGGGCTGCAGCCTCGACGAGGTGATCGGCAAGTCTGACTTCGACCTGTTCAGCGACGAGCACGCCATCGCCGCCTACCAGGACGAGCAGCGGATCATCCATACCGGCGAGGCCATGGTGGCCAAGATCGAGCGCGAGACCTTCCGCGATCGTCCTGATGCCTGGGTCTCGACCACCAAGCTGCCGTTGCGGGACGACCACGGCCGAATCGTCGGCACCTTCGGCATATCGCGCGACGTCACGGCCCAGGTCCTGGCCGAGCAGGCCCTCGCCCATCAAGCCCTGCACGACGGGGTCACCGGCCTGACGAACCGCCTGGCCCTGATGGACCGCCTTTCCCAGGCCCTGGTGGCCCTCGACCGCTCCCACGCCCGGGTCGGCTTGATCTTCGTCGACCTCGACAACTTCAAGGTCATCAACGACTCGCTCGGGCACGACGCCGGTGACCGGGTGCTTGTCGAGGTGGGCCGGAGGCTCTCGCGGATCTCCCGGCGCGGCGACACCGTCGCCCGTTTCGGAGGGGACGAGTTCGTCCTGCTGTGCAGCGCCCTGCGGGACGACGACGATGTCCGGCTTATAGCCAGCCGGGCGGTGCGGGCCATCGGTGAGAGATTCGTGCACGAAGGCCACGACCTCACCGTGACCGGGAGCATCGGCGTCGTGGTCACCTCCGACCCGGCGGCGTCCCCCGGTGTGCTGTTGCAGCAGGCCGACATAGCCATGTACGAGGCCAAGGGCGCCGGCCGGGACGGCTTCCGCATATTCGACTCGGACCTGCGGGCGCGGGCCGCTACCAACCACGACTTCGACACCGCTCTGCGCAAGGCCATCGACAACAAGGAACTGTTCCTCCTCTACCAGCCCTTGTTCTCCCTCGAGGACCAGTCGCTGCGCGGAGCCGAGGCGCTTGTCCGCTGGGAGCACCCCGAAAGGGGCGTTGTCGCCCCGGCGGACTTCATACCGCTGGCCGAGGAGCGGGGCCTGATCGGCGCCATCGACAGCTTCGTCCTGGACGAGGCGTGCCGGCAGCTGGCCCAGTGGACATGCGAGGGCGCATGCCCCGAAGGCTTCACGGTGGCCGTGAACCTATCCGGGCGGCAGCTTTCCGACCCCACGCTGGTCGACAGGGTGGCCCGTTCCATAACGGAGCACGGCATTGTCCCGTCCCAGCTCTGTCTGGAGATCACCGAGACCGCTCTTATCGGCGAGCTGGGCGAGGCCGCCACCACCCTGGCCGCGCTTTCGAAGCTCGGGGTCGTGCTGGCCCTGGACGACTTCGGGACCGGGTACTCGACGCTGGCCCACGTGCAACGGCTCAACGTGGACATCTTGAAGATCGACCGCAGCTTTGTGGAGCAGATCGAGGGGAGCGACCGCGACCGCGAAATAATCGGCGCCATCACGGCCATGGCCCACGCCCTGGGGATGCTGGTCGTCGGGGAGGGCATCGAGACCGACCGGCAGCTCGGGGAGCTGACGGCGCTCGGGTGCGACGAGGGCCAGGGCTTCCTCCTGGCCCGGCCCCTTCCGCCCGGGAAGATCGCCGCGTTCCACGGCCAGCCCTTATTTGGCCGTAAAAAGCAGGGGGATCCACCCCAATAGGGTGCTGTTGCCGTAAACCTCGGCGTAGTAGGTGCCGGCGGTGCTGAAATTGCCGGTGGCGTCGGCATAAAACCATACCGGCCCACGGGGAAGGCTGTCGGAGGCCCACGTATAGGTGTAAACCGTCTTGGCCGCGGGGGACAGGACCCGGAAAGTGACGCTGGCCTTCTCCGGTGAGTTCGTGAACAGGAAGATGGCAAAGCGGTAATCACAGTGGCTGCCCTTGCCGCACAACAGGTACCAATTGTCGATGCCGTTGGCCGTGAGGCCGTACCCGGACTTGTCCCCGTCGGGGCCGGAGGGCAATGAGTCGCCCACGGCCATGTAGTCGGCCGGGATAATCGATGCCTCCCACTTGAGCGACGAGGGGGCCGTTGCCACCGGCGGCTTGGTGGCGGCCTGAAGGGCCGCAGCCGGTAACGCGTAGCTGAGGACGAGGCTGAGGGCTGTCGTCGGGGCGAGGAGCTTGAGGGCGCGTTTCATCGGGGTACCTCCGGTTATGCGGCGGGGCCGTGGCCGCGCTTCTATTGTGGGCCCCGCCGCCGCGCCTGGTTTAGCTTTTGACCTGAGCCAGGCGATCAGCCAGGAACGCCCGCTCGACGGCGTTCTCGCTCAAAAGCAGGGCCTCTTCGTAGGCGGTGCGGGCCTCCTCGGCGCGCCCGAGGCGGCGCAGGAAGTCGGCGCGGGCGGCCGCCAGGTAGCTGTAGGTGGCCAAGAGCGGTTCGGTCGCCAGGGCGTCCAGAGCGGCCAGCCCGGCCGCCGGGCCGTCGGCCAAGCCCACGGCTACGGCCCGGTTGAGGGCGACCACGGGCGATGGCCAGGTACGCACCAGCAGGTCGTAGAGGCCGACGATCTCCGCCCAGTCGGTGGCCTCCCACGACGAGGCCTCCGAATGCACGGCGGCGATGGCGGCCATGAGCGCGAACCGTCCCGGTTGGCGGCCCCGTAGCGCGTCACGCACTAGGGCGGCGCCCTCGCCGATAGCGGCGCCGTCCCACTGGGACCGGTCCTGGTCGGCCAGCAGGACCAGCCGGCCGCTGTCGGCCAGCCGGGCCGAGCGTCGGGCGTCGGTGAGCAGGACCAGGGCGAGCAGGCCGGCTACCTCGGCGTCGCCGGGAAGCAGGGCGCGAAGCATTCGGGCCAGGTCGACCGCCCGTTCCACCAGGTCGGGGCGGACCAGGCCGGCGCCCACGGGAGCGGTGTGACCGGTCGTGTAGATCAGGTGCACCACGTTGAGCACGGCATCGGTACGGGCCGGGAGCTCGTCGACCGGTGGTACCCGGTAGGGGATGCGGGCGGCGGCAATCTTCTTCTTGGCCCGGGTGATCCGGGCCGCCATCGTCGTCTCCCGCACCAGGAAGGCCCGGGCCACCTCGGCCGTCGAGAGCCCGCCCACCAGGCGGAGCGTCAATGCCACCTGGGCGTCGGTGGCCAGAGCAGGGTGACAACACGTAAAAATCAGGCGCAGGCGGTCGTCGGTCACCTCGGGAGGACCCAGTTCTTCGGGAAGGTACGAGCCTTCCCGTTCGACCAGGAGGGGGAGAGCTCGTTCGTGGGTGGACAGGCGCCGGGCGACGTCTATGGCCCGGCGCCGGGCCACCGTTGTCAACCAAGCCCCAGGTCTGACCGGGATCCCGACCGTAGGCCAGGTAGCCAGGGCTCGGGCATAGGCGTCCTGGACGCACTCCTCGGCCATGTCGATGTCGCCGGTTACGCGCACCGTGGCCGCGAGCACGAAGGCCCACTCGCGGCGGTGGGCGTTGGCGACGGCGCTTTCGACGGCCGCCCTCACCCCGACCTCCGCCGGTCGCCGGCCCTAGTCGAGCACACTGGCGGGCTTAGACGAGCACCCGGACGGGCCGGACCTCGACCCCGCCGAAGGGAGCCGGGATCTGCTTCGCCAGGGCCAGCGCCTCGTCCAGGTCGGCCGCTTCGATGAGGTAGTAGCCGCCCAGTGCCTCCTTGGTCTCGGCGAACGGCCCGTCGGTGACCACGAAGTCGCCGCTGGCGTCGCGGCGCAAGGAGGTGGCCGTGCTCGTAGCCATCAGGGCGTTGCCGCCCCGGATGGCGGAGGCATTTCGTTCTCCGAAGAGCCGGTGGCCCTCCAGCATCTCCTCCGCCATGCCTGCCGCCGGGGCCTCCCAGGCGGCCTCGTCCTCGTAGATGAGGACCAGGTACTCAGCCATGATTGCTCCTCCTTGCCCGGGCCCTCGTCGGGCCGCCCAGCGGATACGACGAAGAGGCGGCGCCTCGATCGACAGCCTGGCCCAGATTGTCCCATCACCGCTGGGCGCGAGCGGTGGAAAGTAGGCCCCAACGGGCAGTATCCGCTAGAGTCCCGTGGCCGACAGCCCGGAGGGAGGCATCGTGCCCGTTCGGTCCCCGAACGCTTCGATCAGCCACAACCGCTGGCATAACTGGGTTATCGGGACCATCGCCGGCGTCATTGCCCTGGCCGCCCTGGTTGTCGGCTCCGAGTTCGGGCAGGTGCACGGGGCCCATCTCCACGCCCGGCTGGTGGCCTGGGTCAGCGCCTTCGTGCTCCTGGTCGCCGGCGTCATTTCCACCGCCCGGATCTCGGCCGCTCTCAGTCACCTGGTGGCCCGGAAGTCCGTCCCCGCCGCGGCCGGGGGGGTACGGGTGCTCTCTGCCGCCGTCGGCTATGTCTTCGTCGCCTTTGCCGTGCTGGCCGTGCTGGAGGTCTCGATCGAGCACCTGCTCGTCGGCGCCGGGTTGGCCGGCGTCGTGTTGGGGATCGCCGCCCAGCAGAGCCTGGGTAACGTCTTCGCCGGGCTCGTGCTCCTGCTGGCCCGGCCCTTCGGCGTCGGGGACCACGTCCGCATCCGGGCCGGGGCGTTGGGCGGGATATTCGATGCCTGGGTAGTCGATATGAGCCTCACCTATGTGACATTGCGCACCGACGACGGGCCACTGAAGGTGCCGAATTCAGCCATGCTCGCCGCTGGGGTAGGCCAGCTCCCGCCGTCGGTAGCCCCGGCGGCGGTGCCGTCCCCGGTAGCCACCACGGCGGTCGCCTCCGGCACCCCGCCCTCCGTCCCGGCCCCGTCAGCGGAGTAGAAGCGCCCGGCGCACGCCGTTGGGTAGCCACCAGTTCCAGCGGCCGAACACCGACACCAGGGCGGGTACGAGCAGGCCCCTGACCACGGTGGCGTCCAGGAGGATCCCGGCTCCCAGCCCGGTGGCCAGCACCTTTATGTCGGTATCGGGCGCCGAGGCCAGCGAGGCGAAGGCCAGGAACAGGATGAGGGCAGCGCACGTCACGAGCCGCCCGGTGCGCCCCAAGCCCTCGACGACGGCCGCCCTGGTGTTGCCGGTGTGGTCGTACTCCTCCCTGATGCGGGTGAGGATGAAGACCTCGTAGTCCATCGACAGCCCGAACAGGAAGGCGAACACCATGAGGGGCACCCAGAAGGTGATCGCCCCGGTGGCGGGGATGGAGAAGATCGCCTGGGAGCCGTGCCCTTCCTGCCAGAACCAGGTCAGCAGGCCGAAGGTGGCGCCCAGCGAGAGCAGGTTGAGCACCACCGCCTTGGCCGCCAGCAGCGGGGAACGGAAGGCCCGGGCCAGCAGCAGGAACGTGATGACGGCTATGAGGGCGAACATCAGGGGGAAGTGGCCGAACACGGCGTGGCTGTAGTCCTGTTGCGCAGGACCCTCGCCCGTGACGCCGATGACCCCGGGCCGGTGCTCCACGGCGGCCTGGGCCGCCCTGACCGGGTCGAGGGTCAGGTTGTTGACCGTTTCGGCCCGGGGGATGGCGATGACGTCGGACGTGCCCGCCCGGCTTCCCGAGGCCCGGCCGGCAGCACGGCGGCGGCGATCCCGGGCACCCTGGAAAGTCGCTGGGCCACGCCGGGGCCGGCGGCCGCCGATGTGAGCACCTCGAGCGGAGTGAGCACCCCGCCCGGCACACCACCGCCGATGAGGGTGTCGTAAGCCTGGCGGGCCGGCCCCGTCTTGGAGAAGGCCGAGACGCTGGTCTCACCGACTTTCAGGCCGAACACGGGGAGCACGGCCAGGGCGAGCACGCCCAGGGCGACACCGGTGGCGAGGAAACGGCGCTTGGTCACGGCCGTGGCCCAGGCGCTCCAGGCCCGGCTGGCCCGGGCCTCCTTGCGGATATGGGGCCAGTCGACGCGGGGCCCGATCCCTCCCAGGAGGGCGGGCAACAGGGTGTTGACCACGACGATGGAGACCAGGGGGATGAGCATGCCCCCGATGCCGACGCTGCGCAGCCCGGGGACGGGCAGCACGACCAGGGCGGCCAGGCCGATGGTGACCGTCAGCCCGGACAGGACGACGGCCCGCCCGGCTGTCTCGACGGCGGTGACAACGGCGTCGTGGTTGGTGGCGCCCCGGGCTCGCTCTTCTCGCCATCGGGTCACGAGCAGGAGCGAATAGTCGATGGCCACCCCGAGGCCTACCAGGGCCACCAGGAACTGGACGATGAAGGAGACCTCGGTGACGTAGGTGAGGCCGAGGATGATCAGCAAAGTCGTCAAGATGGAAACGGCGGCGACGGCCAGGGGCACCAGGGCCAGGAACGAGGCGAAGACGAAGGCCAGCACGGCCAGGGCGCCGGCGCCACCGAGCAGCGTCTCGGTGAGCACGCCCGGGCCTTTGCTGGCCGAGCCTGCCGCTAACTGGTTAAGGCCCGTCATGCCCACGTCGGCGCCGGGAAGTGCCCTGTGCAGGTACGACTGGGCGGTGGTGGCCAAGTGGTCCGGCCCGAACGACTTGGCCGGCGGCTCGAAGACCAACGCAAACGTCGACCGCCCGTTGTTGGTGACAAAGGTTGGGTTATGGGTGACCCCGTAGTCGACAACTCGCAGGCTGGGCTCAGCCCGCCGCAGCCCGGCGAAGGCGGCGTCGATACGGGCCTGGTCGCCCCGGATGTCCTGGCCGGGTGGGACGGTCACGACAGCGACCGACGGTGGGTTTTCCCCGCCGTTGTGGTAAATCGAAAGGATCTTGACCGAGGTCTCGTAGCCGGGCTGGCCCGGCAGTGAGAAGTCGACGCTGAGCCGGTTGGAGACGGCGCCGGCGGCCGCCCCGCCCAGTACCAGGAGCACCGTCCAGGCGACGAGGACGAGCCGGCGATGGGCCAGGACGGTGAGCGCCACCCGCCCGAGGAACGTAGGTCGGTGGACGACCGTCGGAGCTGACGGGTGCGGACGTTGCAGCGTGGTCAGGGCCATTTCTCTAGCTCCTTCGAGTTCGTACCATTCGGCTTCGAATGATTCTATCCCGCAGGGTAGCGGTGTAAAGTGAAATTTCGTGGCTGAAGTGTGCCGGCCGGAGACAGGGCCTCCTCCCTGGAGCGCCGCCGCCATCGGGACGTTCGGTCACTCGGTGGGCTTCCTGCTGTCCCAGACGGGCTCGGCTACCTCACGCCGGTTTAAGGCGGCGCTGGAAGAGGTCGCCCTCGAGCCCCGTCACTTCGCCCTGATGCGGGCCATCGAGGCGGCCGAAAACCGCTCCCAGCAGGTGCTGGCCGAGCGGTTGCAGATACCTCCGAGCAGTATGGTCGGCCTGCTTGACCAACTCGAGGAAAGGGGGATCGTGGCCCGTCACCTCGACGCCTCCGACCGCCGGGTGAGGGTCGTAGAGCTGACCGAGCCCGGGCGAGAACTGCTGGCCCGAGCCGTGCGCGTCGCCATGGCGACCGAACAGCAGATCTGCCAGGGCTTCGACTTCGACCAACGGGAGCGCCTGATCTCCATGCTCAAGACGGTGGCCGCCAATCTGGGGCTCGCCGAGGGTGTCCACCCCGACGGCTGACCAGCCGACGGCTAGGCGCTACCTGCCCGTACCCGGCGCTCGTGGTCGAGCAGCCAGGCCTTGCGGTCGAGCCCTCCGCCGTAACCGGTCAATGTGCCGTTGGCACCGATGACCCGGTGGCAGGGCACGATGACGGCGATGGGGTTGCGCCCGTTGGCCAGGCCCACGGCCCGGCAGGCCTTGACGTTGCCGACGTGGTCGGCCAGCTGGGCGTAGCTCCAGGTCGACCCGTAGGGGATCTTGCGCAAGCCGTCCCAGACGCGGCGCTGGAAGTCGGTGCCCTCCGCCCGTAGGGGAACGTCGAAATCCGTAAGGTCGCCGGCGAAATAGGCCGCCAGCTGGTCCACGACGTCTTTGAAGGCGGCCCGGTCGGGGACCCACATCTCGGTGCCCTGGGGCGGATGGGCGGCATTGGCCATATGTAGGCCGGTGAGCTCACCATCGGAGCCGGTCAGTGTCAGGGGCCCGATCGGGCTGTCGACGGTGGTGGTCAGAGTGACGTGACCGGTCCGGCCAGTGGAAGTGGTCCGAGCGGTGGTGACAGTCATGCTGCGCCCTTTCTGGTGTGTGGCCCGCCCGTGAGCGGGGACCGGTTGATCGGATGGTCGAGCGCCGCCCACAGGTATTGGGTGGCGTAGGCCCGCCACGGGCGCCAGGCTTCGGCCCGGGCCAAGAGGGCGGCCGGGCTCGGGGGGAGCTGGGCCAATGCCGCGCCCCGGCGCAGACCGAGGTCGCCTACGGGGAAAGCGTCGGGGTCGCCCAGGGCCCGCATGGCCGTGATCTCGACCGTCCAGGGCCGATCCCGGGCAGCCGGCCCAGTTGGGCCCTGGCCTTGTGCCAATCGCTGCCCGGCCCAAGTTCCAACTCGCCCCCGGCCAGGGCGTTTACCAGTCCAGCCAAGGCAACCTGGCGGGACCGGGGGCCGGCCCAGGCCGGCGACGTCTGGCCATCGCCGGGCGCCAGGGCGGCGGCCAGGGCGGCGGCATCAGGGAAGGTCCGTGACAGGCCGCCTACCGGGTCATCGACGGGGGCGCCGTAGGCGGCAGCCAGCCGACCGGCGTGGGTGCGGGCAGCCTCGGTCGAGACTTGTTGGCCCAGCACCGCCCGTACCGCCATCTCCGCTTCGTCGACCGTCCTGGGTACCCGCCGCCCGGGAGCTTTCTCGACCAGGCCGGCCAGGGCGGGTTCGGTGTTGAGGACCTCCTCGACGGCCTGGGGGTCGGCGTCCAGGTCGAGGAGCCGCCGGCACCTGGCCGTGGCGGTGCCGAGATCCCGCAGGTCCCCCAAGGTGACGGCGGCGCGGATGTGGCCCCCGGCGGGAGCCAGCGACACCAGCCCGGGACCGTGAGGGAGCCGCAAAGTGCGCCGGTAGGCGCCATCGCGGATCTCCTCCACGCCGGGCACTGCCGTGGCCGCCAGGTGCCCGAAGAGGTTGTCGGGGCACAGAGGAGCCCGAAAGGGCAGGCGCAGGACCACCGTCTGGCGGGGCGACGGCGACAAGGGTACGGGAGGCGCGCCGCCCTCGGCATGGCGGCGCGCCCGGAGGCGCAGGTCGCTCGGGTTCTGGGCGAAGATGGCCCGGACCGAGTCGTTGAACTGGCGGATACTGGCGAAGCCGGCGGCGAAGGCCACGTCGGCCATGGGCAGTTCGGTCGTCTCGATCAGTACCCGGGCCGCCTGGGCCCGTTGGGCGCGCGCCAGCGCCAATGGACCGGCGCCCACGCCGGCCAGCAGCAGGCGTTCGACCTGGCGGGTGCTATACCCGATCCGGCCGGCCAGCCCGGGCACGCCTTCCCGGTCGACGACGCCGTCAGCGATCAGGCGCATGGCCCGGCCCACGACATCGGCCCTCGTGTCCCATTCCGGTGACCCGGGGGCGGCGTCCGGCCGGCAGCGCTTGCAGGCCCGGAAGCCGGCCACCTGGGCGGCGGCGGCGGTGGCGTAGAACCTCATGTTGGCGCGCTTGGGGGTCATGGCCGGACAGCTCGGGCGGCAGTAGATCCCTGTGCTGGACACCGCCCCGAAGAACCACCCGTCAAAGCGGGAGTCCTTGGACTGGACCGCCCGGTAGCAGCGTTCGAAATCCTCTATCACCCGGCCAGCCTGCCCCATTTGGGCCGGTTTGGCTAGCGGTTTTCCGACAAGGCGGTCGGGCGCCGGGTCACGGAGCGGGCGGGACGATGGCCCCGTAGGCCACGCTGAAACCTGCGGGGGTGAGCGTCGACGGCGTCGAGATCTGCTGGCCGTCCTGGGTCATTACCAACTCCGACATGGCCGTCGAACTGCCGGTGGCCGACAAGCCGGTGAAATCGACCGCCGCCGTGTAAGGAGCCAGGGCCAGCTGCTGGTTGGTACCGCCGTCCGTGGGTGCCTCGACGACCCATTCAGCCGAAGCACCGGGGCCGTCGTAGCTCACGTCCTGCGAGTAGTGCTGGCCGTTGGTGCCGTCGTTCAGGTCGATCTCCCAGCTCGTGGCGCTCAGGTGGGTGATGGCGACGCTCACCTCGTCACCGGGGCTTACCGTCATGGACGTGATGGGTTGGCTGCTGGCGGGCAGGATTTCCCACCACGCGAACGCGTCGGTCCCGATCGACGCGGCCGGGTCGGGGGCTTCGGTGACGCCGGCCTGGATGAGCGAGCCGGCCCCGGCCCCGGACCCGTCTATCCCGACCCACTCGGACATCAGGTCCGCCAGGGGTGCGGCGGGGCTCAAGGGCGGGACAGTGAACGTGCCCGAGACCGCGGTATAAGGCCCGGCGCCGGCCACGTAGCCCGACCAGTTGCCGCTCGGCACCAGTGATACCGGCAGCTGGCTCAGCCCCGGTGCCGCCACGGTGATGTTGAACCGGGCCGTGGCCGGCGCCGGGCTGGAGGCCCTAGCGGTGACCGCCGCCGAGAAGCTGTAGCTGCCGGCGGCGGCGGGCGAGCCGGTGATCAGGCCGGGCGTGCTCAGGCTGAGCCCGGGAGGCAGAGCGCCGCCCGTGAGCGCCCACGTGTAGGGCGGGGCCCCGCCCTGAGCGGTGAGTTGGGCCGTGTAGGGCACCGCCACCGACGCCGGCGGCAGCGTGGTGGTGGTCACGGCCAGGTCCCCGGTGCCCGTCGGCGGGACCGGAGAGGATGGCGGCGCCGCGCTGGGGGGGCTGGCCACGATGGCGACCACGGCGGGCGGGCCCGGCGGCGGGGCCACCAGCCCGGCGCTGCCGTAAGAAAAGACGTGCCCGTCGGCGGTGGCCAGCCAGTACCCGGTGCCGTTGGGGGCGACGGCCATGGCCACCACGGGCCGGTCGTAGGCGCCGTTGAGGGCGCCGTGGCCGGCGGCGTCGCCCCGGGTGGCGGCGCGGCCGTCTTGGGCTACGACCCAGTACCCGCGGCCGTCGGGCGTGGCCGCCACGGCTGCCACCGGCGCCGGCAGGTGGGCCGGGCGATAGGTGGGGGCGCCGCCGTAGCCCACCACGGCCCCGTCGCCCCGGGCCAGCCAGAAGCCCCCCGTGCCCGGGTCGGCCACGATGCCCACCACGGGGCCGTCCGGGCCGGGGCCGGGGGTGGCGCCGGTGGCGTCCCCGAAGTCGTAGACGGTGCCGTCGGCGCTGGCCAGCCAGTAGCCCTTCCCGTCGGCGGTGGCGGCCATGCCCACCACGGCGCTGTCGAGGTGGCGGCCGCCGAGCGAGCCGAAGGCGCCGGCGTCGCCGAAGCGGTACACCCCGCCACCGGCGCTCACCAGCCAGTAGCCCTTCCCGTCGGGGGTGGCAGCGGCGCCCACCACGGCGGTGCGGGCGTGAGCGTCCCCGTAGGCCCGGGCATCGCCGTAGGCCAGGACCCGACCGGCCCGGGTCACCAGCCACAACCCCTGGCCGGCGGCCGACGAGATGGGGCTGCGGGCGTCTGGTGCCCGCCGGGCGCCTTCGATCACGCCGGCGCCGGGCGCCCCCGGGTAGGCGGAGCCGCCGGCCGCTCCGGCGTCAGATGCCCCGACGCCCGCGGCCGCTCCGGCATCAGACTGCCCGACGCCGGTCGTCCCGGGACCGACCAACAGGCTGGCCGTGATGAGCAACAGCGTGACCATCTGGCTGCGACGGGTTCCCATGTCCTCCTTGTCGTGCCCCCGGCCAGGTACCGGCAATCGCCCGTGTCCTGGAGCCTGGCTGCAGCTCTGGCGCGCCATCAGAGCGGAGCAGGTTCTTCAGAATAACCAAAGGCCCTGTGGTAGCGTTCCACGACGTCCGGTTCCCGACCGCTGAGGGTGAGGCCGCTATGACAGACGTCGAGCAGCGCATCCAGTGCCGGTGGTGCCACGCCCAAAGCCCGAGCTCGGCTCGCACCTGCGATCGCTGCGGGGCTCCTCTCGACGTCCATGACGCCGTCACCGATTCGGGATGGCGTCAGGCGCCCCGGTTGCGGGACCTGACCGAGTTCCACTGGGCGGCGAGCACCTGTCAATTGGACGCCGGCGTCGTCCCCGTCGTGGAGATAGCCCTCGACGCCGCCGATTCCGTCTTCTTCGAGCACCACACCATGCTGTGGAAGGACGAGACGGTGCCTATGGCGGTGATGAACACCCCCGGTGGGGCCAAGCGCCTGCTCTCGGGCATGCCGTTCGTCCTCAGCGTGGCCCGGGGCCCGGGGCGGGTGGCCTTCTTGAAGGGACGCGCCCGGCGAGATAATCGTGATCCCCGTCGAGGCCCCCCACGAAGTCGATGTGCGTGAGCATGCCCTATTACTGGCCAGTGCCACCCTCACCTACTCGTTCGAGAAGCTGCCCGGTTTGCGGGCCATGCTCATGGCCAATACGGGTATGTACCTCGACCGCTACGTGGCCCAGTCGGCTCCGGGCCTGCTCGTGCTGCACGGTTACGGCAACGTCTTCGAGCGCACTCTGGGGGAGGGCGAGACCATCCTGGTCGAGCCGGGCGGGTTCCTGTACAAGGACGCCACCGTCACGATGGAGCTGGCCCAGGTCAACTTCAAGGGGACCATGCCGGCGACGCCGGCGGACGAGGCTACCCAGGCGGGCGCCACGGCGGCACCGGTAGCTGAGCCGGCCGCGTCGCCGGGCCGTTTCGGCCGGGGCCTCAAGGGACTGATGGGGGCCAAGTCGATGCTGAACGTCGGGGCCCTGGCCTCGGCCGCGGGCAGCCTGCGTTCGGGCGGCGGCCTGCAAGGGGTGGCCGCCAGCCTGGCCGGGGGCGGCGGGGCCACGCTGATGCGCATGAAGGGGCCGGGAAGGTTGGGCGTGCAGTCCATGTTCATGGCACACAAGAGCGAGTAAGGGGCCCGCCATGACCGACATCGCCGCCCCCGAAAGCACCTACACCTGCCCCTATTGCAAGCAGCCCTCGTCCGGGGTGAGTACCAGCTGCCCGACCTGCGGGGCGCCGGTCGACATCAAGCTTCGGACTACGGCCTCGGGCTGGACCGAACTGCCATCGATAGCCGATATGGCCCGGATCCAGTTCGGCCAATCGAGCTGCCAGGTCGAGGGCCGGCTGGTGCCGGTGGCCGAGATGAAACTGGCGACCGGGGACGGTGTTTACTTCACCCATGACGTCCTGTTGTGGCAGGAACCGGCCGTCCACGTGGACGCCCTACCCCTGACCAAACCGTGGACCAGGCACCGGGCCGGGATCCCTCTGGTCATGCTCCAGGCGTCGGGCCCGGGCCGCATCGCCTTCTCGCACGACAGCCCGGGGGAGCTCATCGCCCTCCCCTTGATGCCGGGGGCGGCGGTGGACGTCCGGGAGCATGCTCTGCTGGCCGCCACCTCAGGGGTGAACTACGACTGGGTGGAGACCGGGGTGTGGTTCGTAGCTTCCGAGGAGCAGACGCAGGACACGGCGGGCGGTGTGAAGTTGCTCAAGATGGGCCTCGAACTGGCCGGGGCCACCTCCGGCGACGGGCGCGACCGCAACCGCAACGACCAGCCGACATGGCACTACCCGGTCGGCCAGTTCATCGACCGCTTCCATGCCGGGGACCAGCCCGGCCTCGTGCTGGTACAGGTCAGCGGCAACGCCTACGTGAGGGAGCTGGCGGCAGGCGAGTCCATGCTGGTCAAGCCGCCCGCGCTCTTGTTCAAGGACCCGGCGGTGGGCATGCAGCTTCACGTCGAGTACCCGGCCGCGGGCATGAAATTGTGGCGGACGTGGGGTAACCGCTACCTGTGGTTGAGGGTGTTCGGCCGGCCGGGTCGGGCTCCAGTCTTGTTACGACCACCTCGAAGACCCGGGAACGGATTTCCGGGACCTGTCGCCCCACACCGACCATTTGTGGCGTTAGTAGGCCGTTCGAGGTGGCGCTGGGCGCCGCTGCTGGCGGTGGTCGGGCTCGGGGCCGTAGCCTGTGGCACCACCAAGGTCCCACTGAGCGCTCGGGCTGACCGGGCCAAAACGGCGGTGGCCAAGCCGGCGGCGACCAAGCCGGCGGTCACGGCTGGCGCCGGCTCTTCGTGCGCCAGTGAGTCGTGGGCGCAGACGGTATATGGCACGCCTCACATCAGCCGGGATCCCACCATCGAGGCGGTGACCGTTACTCCGAGTTACGGGGGGCTGCTGGTGTCCTACCGGTTCAAAAAGCCCTTTATCGCCGCACCGGCGGGGGTTTACGACGCCTGGACCATTTTCGTTTTCCAGCACCGCATTGACGCCGGCAACCTGGAAAGTGCTGTCCAGCTGCAGATAGAGGACCGTGGCGCGGGCTGGGAACCGAGCGGCTGGACCCTCCTCGCCACTCTCGGCACCACTAACAACCAGGTCCAGGGCAACGTGCACACCAACAAGGCCGGCAATGTCATCCAGACGTTCTTCCCGGCTGGTTTCGCCGATTTGCAACCGCCCTTTTTCTGGTATGCCGAGCAGGTCCAAGACCGCGCCTACCTGCCTCGCAACGATCGGGCCGATTTCAGCGTCAACGGGACCATAACCAGTGACTGCCCGAACGGCGTAATGGGGCCGTCGGGCGTGCCCGACGGCTTCGAGGCTGATAGAAGTCAAGGACTGAAGCGGCCGTTCACCGGACGCGCCACGCAGAGACCGAGGGGGCTGATGGAGCAGGTAGACGAGCGCCAACCCGCGGTTGTACTTCTGAGCGGGGGCCTCGATTCAGCCACCGCGCTGGCGGTGTGCATCTCCGAGGGTTTCCGGGCTTACGCCTTGAGCTTCGACTACGGGCAGCGTCACCAGATTGAGCTCGCCGCCGCCCGCCGGGTGGCACTGGCGCTGGGGGCCGAGCGCCATGTGGTGATGAAGATCGACCTGCGCCAGTTCGGGGGTTCGGCCCTGACGAGCGACTTGGCCGTCCCCCACCACGCCCGGGCCGACGAGATAGGTGCCGGTATACCGGTCACCTACGTGCCCGCCCGCAACACGATCTTCCTGTCCTTCGCCCTGGCCTGGGCCGAAACGCTGGGTGCGGGCGACATCTTCATCGGTGTGAACGCCCTCGACTACAGCGGTTACCCTGACTGCCGGCCGGAGTTCATCGAGGCGTTCCAGGCCATGGCCAACCTGGCCACCAAGGCGGCTGTCGAGGGGCGCCAAAAGGTGAAGGTCCACGCTCCTCTTTCCCAGTTGACCAAGGCGGGGATAATCCGGCTCGGCCTCGGGCTGGGCGTTGACTACGGGCTGACTCATAGCTGTTACGACCCCGGCCCCGACGGCCGGCCGTGCCGCACGTGCGATTCATGCCTGCTGCGCCAGAAGGGTTTTCGGGAAGCGGGTGCCGAGGATCCGGCCTGGCCGCACTGAGCCGGCGCCGGCCCCCGGCGATCGGTAAGGTTGGCGGTTGAGGAGGGCCCTCATTAGGCCGTGACCAAGGAGCTGCGACCGATGGAAGTGCGTGGACGTCCGTTGCATTTTGGGGTGCAACTACAAGCCCAACGGACCAGCTGGGCGGACTACGCGGCCGCGGTGAGGGCCACCGAGCAACTTGGCTACGGGTCGGTGTGGACCTTCGACCACCTCCTGCCGTTCTCCGGTGCCGACGACGGCGCCTGCTTCGAGACACTCACCACACTGTCGGCCATGGCCCTGCTGACCGAACGCGCCCGCATCGGCGTCCTCGTCAACGGCGTCCTCTACCGCGACCCCGCCACGCTGGCCAAGGCGGCGGCCCAGGTGGACGAGATCAGCGGGGGCCGGCTCGATTTTTCCCTCGGCGCGGCCTGGGCGGAACGCGAGTTCAAGGCCTACGGGATCAACTTCCCGCCTCTGGAGGAGCGTCTTGCCCGCCTCACCGAAGCGCTTGAGATCGTGAAGCTGCTCTGGACCCAGCCCCGGACCACTTTCCACGGCCAGTACTACCGCATCGAGGACGCTCCCTGCGAGCCCAAGCCCGTCCAGTCGCCGCACCCGCCCATTACCGTGGGAGGCATGGGCCTGGAGACGGTCCGCCTGGCGGCCAGGCACGCCGACCGGTACAACATGATCGGCTCCCCCGAGAAGTGTGCCAACCGTATCGAAAAACTCGAGCAGTTCTGCGCCCAGGCGGGCCGGGACCCGGCCGAGATCGAGCTTTCCCTGCACCCCACGGTGGTGGTGGCCCGGTCCCGGGACGACGCCGAGGCCCTTGCCGCCCAGATCGCCGCCGGCAACACCGTCGACCTGGCCGCCAGCCGGCCTAGTTGGGTGATCGGCGCTCCCGCCGATGTCGTCGAAGCCCTGCGCCGGTATATCGACCTTGGCGTGAACCACTTCGTGTTTGCCGTCGGTTATCCCTTCTACATGGCGGCGTTGCGGTTGCTGAGGCAGGAAGTGCTCCTCGGCCTGGGCTGAGACGCTCGCGGGCGGGGAGCGGCCAGGCCCTCATGGTCCCGGTGCTGTCGGAGTACCGGCGCTCAGGGACAACTAAGCGAAAAGCACGGGGGCGGGGCGGTGAACGGGTGGGGAGGGGCGGCGCCGGCCGTAACCTTGAAGCCGTCGAAGACGACCACGGCGGGCGCCGCAATGGCAGGTGAGGCGACAAAAACACCGGCATCCTGGCGCGGGGCCGGCACGGGGACGGCGGCGTTGCCAACGGGCAGCCAGCCCGAACCGTTGTACGAGTAATAACCCGAGTAATGACCGGCGTTCTTACGTTGGAGGAGGAGGAAGACAGGCAGGCTGGCGGGGTCCGTACCGTTGGCCGGCGTCACCGATGTCACGTAGTGGCCGCCATTGGCGCTCCACTCCATCTGGATGCCTCCCGAGGGTGACTCGAAAAGGGCCACGCCTTCAGGTGAAGTGCCGGGACGGGCCATGTCGTTGCGGACCATTAGCCCTGCCGTGTCATCGCCGCTGGTGCCCTGTTGCGAATTCACCTCGGTCTGTGCCGTCATGCCGGGGCCCATGGAGCCAGGGAGGTATATGGCGCTGTAACGGTCGGCGCCGGGTGAGATCCTGGTGCCGGCACTGGCGACTTCTAGTACTCGGCCCTGCTCGGCGAAGGCGTCATGACCGCTGCTGGCCCGGGGGAAGGTCAGGTACGGGCCCAGCACGGGCGAGGTGACCGTCACCGTTACTGTCCCGGAGCTGAGCTGGCGCACGGCCCGGGCCGGGACGGAAGCCAGGCCGGTGGGTGGTGGGACGACGTCGCTGACCGCGGCGGTGAGCACGGCCGTGGTTAGGAACTGGCCCGATGACGGCGGGGGACCGGTGACCTGGAACCGTGCCGGAACGGTCTGGCCGGCCGGGACGTTGGCCACGTGCACCGATCGGGGGGTGGCGGCCCACCCCGATGGCACGGACAGCGAGACGTCGAGGTCGAATACGGAGCGGTCACCGTTGTTGGTGAAAAAGCCGGTTACGGTGGTCGGGATCCCGGCGGGGAGAGCTGCGGAAGGCGTTTTCAGCGCGAACACGACCGACGGGGACAGGGCGCCGGGCCGTGTGGTGGCGGCCACCCGGTACAGGGCCACACCGTGGGAGGCCACGTTGGCGGCGATGACGCCGCTGGTCACCGTGGACCGGTGGGACCACAGGTCGTCGAGCTCGTAGGCGCGGGCGCGGGGCAAGCCCAGGGCGGCCGACGTCGTGGTGATGACCTGTGACTGGGCGCCGGTGTTGAACAGGCCCACGACGGCGGCGCCGGTTCTCTCCCTCTTGGCAAAGATCTGTGCCGTGGCCGTCCCGACCAGCCGGGAGGCGTCGACGCCGTCCTGGTCCACGGCGATCACGGCCCTGTTTTCCAGAAGAGCGAGGTCGGGCGGGCTGAGGTGGGTGAGATCGGTCCCGAGGATGAGGGGGGAAGACGCCAGCGCCCAGAGGCTCAGCTGGGTTCGGCGCTCCGGCCCCGTGAGGCCGTCGTTGGCGCCGTTGCCCACTTCGATCGAGTCGTAGTCGTTGAAGGCGCCCGGTCCACCGAAGGGTTGCCATGCCGCCACCGGGTCGAAACGAGAGGCCACGTCGGCCCAGTCGGTCAGGGGGTAGCTCGTGCCATTGCTCTCGCACGCGTAGCACTCGATGTCCTCGGTCGTCCGCCAACCGTTGGAGTACCTCTCCCACGTCGACGCGTCGTGGATATCCAGAGTGTTCGACAGCTCGAGGTGGATGGGCCGGCCGGTCTGGCGCAGAGCCTTCGACCACGCCTCCACATCGGGGACATCGAAGCTGCCGACGCCGTCGAGTTTGACGTAATCGGCTCCCCAGGAGGCGAACTCGTCGGCCCATGAGTCGATGAAGTCTTGGCCGCCCCGGGAGTGGTAGTTGATGGCCACCATGCCGCCACAGTTGTAGTTGCGTTCCGGGACCTTGGGCTCCGCCACCTCGTCCGCGGTGTAAGCCGAGGGACGCCCGTCCGGCCCCATGATGGCGGTGTTGCGGGAGACGGCCTGGCTCGATATTCCCGGCGTTACGTAGATCCCGAACTTGAGGCCGAGGTGGTGGACATACTCGGCCACGACTTTCACCCCATTTTCGCCCCCCGGGCCGGGGGGGAAGCTACGACCGTTGACCACCCATCGTCCCCACTGGTCCACTGCCGGGCCCTGGCTCCCCGGGCACATGTACCAGAAGTCGTCGACGTTGACATACCGGTAGCCAACACCGGCCAAGCCGCTGGTTACCATCGCTTTGGCCTCCGCCTCGACGTTGGCGGCGGTGGGGTCGTGGCGCAGGAAGCTCCAGCTGCTCCAACCCATGGCCGGGGTCAGTCCGGTCCCGTTGTCCTCGGCAAAGGCCGGCCCGGGCCCGACGGCGGTGGCGACGGCCAGGGAGGCGGCCACGAGGGCGGCGGCCATAAGGACGTGGGCCTTGAGGGCGCGGGCCACGAGGGTGGGGGCCAGGGGGGTGGGGGCCAGGGGGGCGGGGGCCAGGGGGGCGGGGGCCAGGGGGGTGGGGGCCAGGGGGGTGGGGGCCGGGGGGGCGCCGACGGTGGTCCGCCTCACGTACGGTGCAGCTCCACACGAACATCATCTCACCTGCCCCGTCCAGTGGCAGCCCTATAGCATTCCGCCATGTTGACAGCGGCCGGTCCGGGCCCATTGGCGCTGGTCGGCTCGGGCGAGTACCTCCCCCAGATGGCCGAGATCGAGAGGGGATTGCTGGCCGGGCGCCCGCCACGCTATGTCCAGCTGGCCACCGCCGCCGTGCCCGACGGGCCGGATGTGGTCCAACGTTGGCAGAGCCTGGGCGTCGCCCAGGCGGCACGCTTGGGGGTCGAGCCCGTCGTCATCCCCGTCGGCGATCGCTCCGACGCTGACAACCCGGCGTTGGCCGCCCAGGTGGCCGGTGCCGGTCTGGTCTATCTTTCCGGTGGCCACCCGGCCTACCTGGCGGACACACTTCGGGGTTCGGCCGTATGGGCGGCGATCGTGGCGGCCTGGCGGGAAGGTGCCGCCCTGGCCGGGTGCAGCGCCGGGGCCATGGCCCTGACGTCTTGGGTGCCGTCGCTGCGCTTCCCCGGAAAGGCCCTACCCCTGGGCTGGGCCTGCTTCCCCACTTGCGCGTGATCCCCCACTTCGACGCGTTCGCGGCCCGGGTGCCCGACCTCGTGGCCGGGTTCCTGCTCCCTCACGACCGCGCCGTGACCGTGGTAGGGGTGGACGAAGAAACGGCACTGGTCGGCGGCCCGAGGCAATGGACGGTACAGGGCCGCCAGTCTGCCTGGCGGCTGACCAAGCACGGTCGCCAGCAGCTTCCCGCCGGAACGGCGCTGACCACCCCGGTGGGGCCGGAGGTCCCTACTATTTGATAGTAACTATCATTTAGGATGGTATCGCAGGGGCGGTCCGGAGGGTGGGGAAGCGAGGTGCCGGCGATGGCGACGGCTATAGCGAGAGGGAAGTGGTGGGCGCTGGCGGGCGTCACGCTCTCAGTGCTGGCGGTGGGCATGGACCTGACTGTGCTGAGTGTCGCCCTCCCGACCCTGGCCAGCGCGCTCAAGGCCTCGGAATCCGATCTCCAGTGGTTTTCGTCGGGCTATGCCCTGGTCTTGGCGGCGGCCATGCTGCCCGCCGGGCTGATGGGCGACCGCTACGGCCGCAAGAAGGTGATGCTCTGGTCCCTGGCGCTGTTCGCCGCCGGGTCTGGGGCTTGCGCCTACTCGCGCACGCCGGCGCAGTTCATTGCCGCCCGAGCCCTCTTGGGCCTGGCCGGAGCCGGGGTGGTGGTGATGGCGGTCTCCGCCCTGGCCGTTCTGTTCTCCGAACAGGAGCGCCCCAAGGCCGTCGGCGCCTGGGCCGCGGCCAACATGGTGGCCTTCCCGATCGGCCCCATCCTCGGGGGTTGGCTCCTATCTCATTACTGGTGGGGTTGGGTGTTCCTCATGAACGTGCCCGTAGCGCTGCTCGGCTTACTGGCCGTGGTCGTCCTCGTTCCCGAGTCCGCCTCGCCGGTGCGCCCGGGTCTCGACGTCGTCGGGGTGGTGAGCTCCAGCGGTGGCTTGGTCGGCGTGACCTTTGGCCTCATCCAGGCCGGCCAGCACGGGTGGGGGTCGCTGGGGGCAATCGTCCCCTTGACCCTGGGGTTGGGGGTCATCGTGGCCTTCTTCGCCTGGGAACGCGCCCTCGGCCGGCGTCCCCGCGCTCAGCCGCTGATCGACCTGAGCCTGTTCCGCTCGGCCGCGTTCACCTGGGGCGTCATTCTCTTCGCCATCCTCACCCTGGCCCTGATCGGGCTACTGTTCACGATGCCCCAGTACTTCCAAGGCGTCTTGGGGACGAGCCCGGAGGGCTCAGGCGTCAGGCTGCTCCCGGCCGTGGGCGGTATGCTCGCCGGCCTACTCCCGGCGGTGCGCGTGGTCAAGATGATCGGCGCCAAATTGTCCGCCGCCGGGGGTTTTCTGGTGCTCGCCGCCGGCCTGGGCTTGGGTGCCACCATCACCATGTCCTCCCGCGGGGGGTTGGTTGTCGCCTGCACGGCCATTGTCGGGGCCGGTGCCGGGCTCACCATGGCCACGGTCGCTTCGGCCGCGCTGGCCGAGCTGTCCCCGGACCGGGCGGGGGTGGGGTCGGGGGTCCTCCAGGCGCTCAAGAACACGGGCGCGCCCTTCGGCACGGCCATCCTGGGGAGCGCCCTAATCTCGGCTTACGTGAGCCGGCTCCATCTCTCCGGGCTTTCGCCCGCCGCCGCCGACACGGTGCGCCAGAGCGTCTTCGGAGGCGTGGCGGTGGCGGGCGCCCTACGCTCGCCGTTACTGCTCGTCTCGGTGCGGGAAGCCTTCGTGCATGGGATGGACGTCGCCTTCTTAGTATCGGTGGGCTTCGCCCTCGCTGGCCTCGTGCTCTCGCTAGTTTTTCTCCCCGCCCGTGCCTGCCCCCCCGCCGCGCTCGACGAGGAGATCCCCGGAGCTGGGCGCCTTGCCGCCTGAGACGGGCCCGGCTGGTGGCCTGAGGGAGCGTAAGAAGGCGAAGACGCGCGCTGCCATCCAGCACGAAGCGCTCCGCCTGTTCGGTGAGCGGGGTTACGAGGCCACCACCGTCGAACAGATCGCCGAAGCGGTCGAAATCTCACCGTCGACTTTTTTCCGGTACTTTCCCGCCAAGGAGGACCTGGTCCTCACTGACGACTACGACCCGCTCATTCTCGAAGCCATACGGGCCCAGCCTGTCTCGCTAGGTCCGGTCCCGGCGGTCCGGGCCGCCATGGCCAGCGTCTTCCAGGGTCTCAGCGAGGAGGAGCTGGCCGACATGCGCAGCCGGGCCGAGTTGGTGTTCGCCGTGCCCGAGCTACGCGCCGGGATGCTCGACCAATCGGCCCAGACCGTCCGACAGCTAACCGAGATCGTCGCCGAACGAGCCGGTTTGGCGGCCGACGACTTTGGTGTGTACACCTTGGCGGGTGCCATCCTCGGCGCCCTGGTTGCTGCCGAGCTCTACTGGGCGCAGCACCCGGGGAGCCAGCTGTTCGGGTTGCTCGACGAGGCGCTCGGCCACCTGGAGCTGCTGCCCGGCCAGGACTTCAACCGTGGATGAGCTGTACAGGCTCACTCGTTGAGGGGACCTGTTGGCTGCCACCGCCGCCGCGATGCGCTCGACAGAAAACCACCTTGCGCGTACCATGCCGTTCCCTTCCGTGGGGTGAGCTTCTTCTAGTGCTGTCCTTACAAATTTTAGCACTCATTTCTCATCGTATGACTACTCTCGGCGCGTTTTTCTCACTCTTTGCGGGCTTGGGGCTTCGCCCGCACCTAAGGTCCGCTGAGTTAGGGTAAAGCGCATGATCCGGCACACCGTTGCGTTCCGCCTCCGGCACCCGTCGGGGTCGGATGAGGAAACCGCCTTCCTGGCCGACGCCTCGTGCCTGGGGGATATCCCGGGCGTGCAGGGCTTCGAGCGTCTCAAACAGGTCAGCGACAAGAGCGAGTTTGCTTTCGGCTTTTCGATGGAGTTCGCCGACGGCGACGCTTACCAGGCCTACAACAACCATCCCGTCCACACCGAGTTCGTCGCCGGTCGGTGGGTACCGGAAGTCGAGGCCTTTCAAGAGACGGATTACGAGCCCCTCGATGGGGTTGACGGCGCCGCCTGAGACCGACATTATGAACGGCCACCAGCCGACTACCCAGGTGTTGGGAGGAAACCATGGCCGTGTACGTCATCTATCAGGCAGAAGTGCTCGACAGTGAGCGCTACGAGATCTACAAGCCGGCGGCGGCCGAAAGTGTCCGCCGGGCCGGAGGCAGGTACATCGTGCGCGGCGGCGACATCGATGTGCTCGAGGGCGAGGCACCGGCGGGAAGGACGGTCGTGGTGGAGTTCCCGGACCGCACGACGGCTCTTCAAGTGGTACCGGAGCGAGGACTACGCCAAAGCCCGTCAGCTCCGGCAGGGGGCATCCGTCGCACGCATGTACGTCGTTGACGGCATAGCGCCCTAGGCACGGGGGGAGCAAGCCGCCGCCTTCCTAAGAAGTGGCTTAACACTCCGCTGGGAGGTCTCCGGCGGCTTGAATACCTCTGTCTCAGAGACGTATAAAGGAAGTGGCCTGAGCGTACTTAGGTACACGAAGGTCAAGGAGACCCTCTTCTGCTGAGGGCGGTCCCGGCGTGATCTCGGTTGCGCCGGGGCCCTTTTTTTGCGTGGGAAAGCACTGAGATATTTCGTACCTCAAGTTGCCCCAGGCGCCGGTCGATCGGGACAATGCGGCCCGTGATAACCAGCTCGGCCGCGGCCGCCCGGTCAGCCGGACCTGATGGGCCGGGTAGGTCGGACCTGATGGGCCCGAGAGGTCGGACAGATGCGAAAACCCAGGCGCTTGGAAACCCCAGCCGGGGTGGATGTCGAAGCGTCGGGCTCCGGGGGGCCACGACGAGTGCTCCCGGCCTTGATTTCGGTCGACCTGGCCGTCCTGGCCACCTTGCCCATCGCCTCGGCCCGGCCCGTTACGCTCCCGATGGTCGGTGCCGCCTCCGCTGCCGTGCTGGTGGCTTTGCTCTTCGACTCGGTGAAAGTCAAGAGCCAACTGGTCAAAGCGAGCGAGCGGCTGTCGGTGGCGCTACGCCGCGCCGACGATTTGGAACGCGCCCAGCGGATTTTGTGGGACAACATGGTCAACGGGATCACTCTGCACAGCCCACATGGGGAACTGGTCGCCTCCAACGCTGCCGCCACCCGGTTACTCGGTCTGACCGCCGACCAGCTGGCCGGTTCCTCTTCGCGAGGGCCGGGTTGGAAGGCCGTACGGGCGGACGGGCAGGCCTGGGCGCCGGGCGTTACCCAAGGCGTCGACGCCGTGCACTCAGACATAGGCCCGCAGGACGAGGTGGTCCGAGTGTCCACCGATGCAGGGCTCGTCCGCTGGCTCCGGGCCAACACTGTCATCGTGAGGGGGGCCACAGGGTCGCCGGAAGGCGTCATAACGACCTACGCCGACATCACCGGGTCCCATGTCGACCAGGTCCCCCTCCTGCACAAGCAGCAAGAGAGCCGCCACAGGGTGCAGAGGGCCCTTCAGGGGGAGGACAGCCTGAGGGTCGTGTACCAGCCGATCGTGGACCTTCTGAACGGCGACGTCGTGGGCTACGAGGCGCTCTCGCGCTTCAGCCTAAGCCCCCTGCGCCCGCCCGACCAGTGGTTCTCCGAGGCCGCAGCCGTCGGGCTCGGGGTCGAGTTGGAGCTCCATGCCCTGCGAGCCGCCTTGGCCGGACGGTCCCGGGTACCACCAGAAACGTACCTGTCCCTAAACGTCTCACCTCAGACGGTGATGTCGCCGCTCCTTTGCGATCTTCTGGCCGCCTTCCCGTGCGAAGGTATCGTCCTGGAGGTCACCGATCATGTCGGCGTAGACGACTCCGACGCGCTGGCCGGTTCGCTGGGGCGGCTGCGGTCCTGGGGACTGCGGATCGCCATCGACGACTCCGGGCACGGGTATGCCAGCCTGCGCCACATCCTCAATATCCGTCCTGACATCATCAAGCTCGATATGGCCCTCACGAGAGGCATCGATTCGGATCCCGCCCGCCAGGCCCTGGCCATCGCCCTGGTCAGCTTGCGCCAGGACATCGACGCCGTGCTGGTGGCCGAAGGCATCGAGACCCGGACGGAGCTCGAAGAACTTGTCCGGCTCGGGCTGCGGCACGGGCAGGGCTACTACTTGGGCCGGCCCGCCGCTCTCCCGCAACGGGAGCCGGTACCCAGTGCCAAGGCAGAGTTCGGGCCGCTGGCGGCTCTTTGAGGCGCCAGGCGCCCTTGGGTGGAGGTTACGACTGGCCAATTTGGCCAGTCGGGCACCTGGCTAGAAGCTCAACGCCATTGACGCCCGGGCGTGCGGGCCGCGCCCACGACATACTGGGCACCATGACTGGGGGTACCCACCGGGAATGGCGGTGACGGAGCTACTTGACGGCGTCTGGCTCCATACCAGTGAGCGGGCGATGACGACGACGACGGTGCTGGCGCTGGGAGAGCAGGAGTGCATGGTTGTCGATCCCGCCATGGAGCCGTCGGACCTGGACGAGATCGCGGCGCTGGTCCGAGAGCTCGGGTGGACGGTGACGCTCGGATGGTCGACCCACCCACATTGGGACCACATCCTGTGGTCGTCCCAGCTCGGAGCCGAGGTCGTCAGGTTCGCGACGCGTCAAAACGCCGAGTTGTGCGCGGCGGACCGGCCAGCAATCGAGGTCTATCTCGACAAGGAGTGCCCCGGGCATGAGACCGGGCTTTGTGGCCGGCTGACGCCGCTGGAAGATGGCGAGAAGCGGTGGCCGACCTGGTGCCGGGTGATCGCCCACCATGCGCACGCCCCGGGCCACGGTGCACTCTGGGTGCCGGAGAGGGGGCTCCTTATCGCCGGGGACATGGTTTCGGACATCGAGATCCCGACGCTTGACCTCGAATCCCCCGACCCGGTGGGCGCCTACGAGGAGGCCCTCAACCGCTACGAGGACATCGCACATGAAGTCGCCATCTTCGTTCCCGGGCACGGCGCCGCGGGTGACGCGGCGGAGTTCCGACGCCGGCTGGCGGCCGATAGACGGTACCTCGCCGATCTCGTTTCCGGCCGTGCTGTCGCTGACGATGGGCGTCGCGCCGCAAAATGGCTGCAGGTGCAGCACGACCTGCAAGTGTCCTGGTGCGCTCAACACTAAGAGGGCTGACAGGCTCCCGCCCGTGACGCGCCGGGCCCGGTCTACTCCTCGCCGGAGAACCGTTCCCAGGCCGATTGGCGGGTCATCCCGAGGGCCTCGCCTATGCGCGCCCAGCTGATGTCGCGCGCCCTGAGCTGGCCGACGTGGTGAGCGACGGCACGGTCGACGTTCACGTGGGCGGCATGGGCCCTCACCATCTCGGCCAGCAGATCTTCGTCTGAGAGGTTGTCCCACGCTTTCAGCGTTGGGGGGTCGTCAGCGCTCGACGTCGTACGGGCGAGTTCCTCGGCCAGGATCGTGTTGCAGAGGCCCACGCATTCATTGCAGATGTAAACACCTGGCCCGGCGACCAGGCGGACAACCTCATGCTGGCTCTTTCCGCAGAACGAGCATCTCAAGGCCTTCTTGGCCGCACTATGCACCACGCGTCGCCTCCTTACTACCACACCCGTCAGGATAAGCCTGACTATACCGTCAGGGTGAGCCTGACGCCAGGCAAGTCAAGCCCCGACCCGGGCAAGTCGAGCCCCGACCCGGGCAAGTCGAGCCCCGACCCGGGCAAGTCAAGCCCCGACCCGAGAAGGTGCAAAGATGGCCCGGGGAGAAAGGCGGTGCTCGTGAAGTCTGTCAGGCCATCTCTCGGGAACTCCGCCACACGGGTGAGGACGGCTTGGAAGCCGGTCGCCGCCGCCGCCGTCACCCTTACCGCAAGCGTGGGCCCGGTCCTTCCGGGCGCCTGGGCCACTACGGCTACGGCGGTGAGCGGGGCGCCTGCGGTCGTGCTGCCAACGGCATCAGCCGACCTCTCCCTCGCCTGGGCCGTCCCCAACTACCCGGTCGGACGCCAGTTGCGGTGGCTCCTCGACGCCGCCGCGGCGCCGCCCGTCCCCGCACCGGTGCTGCGGGCGCACTTCGACACGCAGTTCCTGGTGGCTGTGCCACCAACTGCGCTCAACCAGGACCTCGAAGCCCTCCACCTTCAGGCGCCCATACGGGTGACCTCCATCGACGCTGGTTTGACCCCCTCTGTGCTCGAAGTCGGCTTAGCCGCCGGGGACGAGCAACTAGGTCTCGTTATCAGCGTCGATGCTCACGGCTTGGTAAATGGGCTCCGGGTCGCACCCGACCCTGCCCTACCAAGTGCGCCGGCGAGCTGGGCGGGCCTCGATGCTCGGTTGCGCGCCCTGGCCCCCGGCGTCGGTTTCGAGGTGGCGACGCTGGGCCCTCCTACGCCCAGCGGCACCGGGGCCACCTGCCAGGTCCTCAACTCCCTGGAGCCGGCCACGGCCCGCCCGCTCGGCTCGATGTTCAAGCTTTACGTGTTGGCAACGGTGGCCAGTGAGGTCCGCTCGGGCCACCTCTCCTGGGGCCAGGAGGTGCCCCTCACAGCCAGTTTGCGAAGCGTGCCCAGCGGTTTTCTCCAGATCCAACCGACCGGAAGCCGCTACAGCGTCAGCCAGCTGGCGCAGATAATGGTCCCCGGTAGCGACAACACCGCCGCCGACCGCCTGGCGGCGCTGGTCGGTCGCTCGGCCATCGAGGCCCAAGTGGCCACGACGTCAACCCACTCCGCCCTCGACCAGCCTTTCCTGCGCACCCGGGAGCTGGTCGTGCTCAAGTACGCCGACTATCCCACTTATGCCCACGCCTACCTCCGCCTCCCGCTCGCCCAGCGGGCTGCCTACCTCGACGACGTGGTTGACCAGGTGCCGCTCTCCTCTGTCGACCTCACCGCCGCCGCCAGCGCCGGCCCGCGTGACATCGGTTCGATCGAGTGGTTCGCCTCGCCTTCTGACATCTGCGCCGTGTACGCCCAGCTCTACGCCGACGCTTCGTCTGTTTCGCTGGCGCCGGTGTCGACGGCTTTGTCCTACAACGATGGCGCTATCGGGCTATCCCGGTCGACCTGGCCGTTGGTTTGGTTCAAAGGCGGGTCCGAGCCCGGTGTGCTGACCCTGGGGTACTTGGCCCGCCGAGCCGACGGGACGGTCGCCGTGGTAGTCCTCGAGCTCTCCGACCCGGCGAAGCCTATAGGCGCCGATGTGACCCTAAAGGCCGTCGCCGACCTCACGGCGGCGTTCGACCTCGTCCCCTCCCCCCAAAGCTAAAAGATCAGGTCAGGTCGGGTCAGGTCGGGTCAGGTCAGGTCAGGTCGGGGCGGCGCCCGGCGATCTGGAGCCTCAGCGGGCCAGGCGCCCCGCCAACCAAGCCAGGGAAAGTGGGTAGCGGTAGTCGATGTCCCCGTGACCGGCCTCGAAAAGCTCAAAGTGAAGGCGGTCCTCAGGAAGGCCCGCCTTGGTCACCTCGGCCCGGAACGCCTCCGCGCCGAGGTCCAAGTACCACTCGTCTCGCGTCCCGGCATCGACCCACACCGCCCGCAGCGAACGCACCGTCTCCGCGTACTGCGGCACCATTCGTACCGGGTCCCAGTCCAGCCAGCGCTGCCACTGCTCGGGGCGCAATACTCCGGAGACGGGGTCGAACGGCAATTCCGGTGTGCCATCGGCGGCGGCCGAGAAACAGGCCGACAGCCCCAGCAAGATCAGCAGGACGCCGTCAGTGTCCTTGGAGAACGGCGGGCGGGAGCAGAAATCGTCCCACCACTTCATGATGTCGTGCTCGTACTGGCGCAGAGCGCGGGCACCCTTGGCGAACTCAGGGATGTAGGACAGCTCGTAGAGGTTGTCCCCCGAATGGGTGGCCAACGCGCCGAACAGGTCCGGGCGCAACATCGCTGTGATCATGGCGCCGAAACCACCCGAGGACTTGCCGGCAATGCCCCGCGACTCCCGGTCGGCGACGGTGCGGTAGTGCTCGTCCACCCAAGGCACCACCTCCTGGCACAGGTACGAGTGGTACCTGCCGGTCCCCGTCGAGTCGACGAACTGCGAACCGCCGTAGCGCGTCCACGCATCGACGTAGACCACCACGCACCCGGGCGCCCGGCCCTCGGCGAACACGGCGTCGGCCGTCTCCAAAAAGGGCTGCCGGAAGGGAGAGCGGTTGGCCCACATGGACAAGTGGCCCGTATAGCCCTGGAGCACATAAACGACGGGGTACCTGACGTCAGGGGCGGCATCATATCCCGGGGGGACGTACACCCAAATGGGTCGCTGGTGCGGGTCCCCCAACGGGTTGCCGACCAGCAGGTCGGAGGTGATGGTGCGGCGGTCCAGACGGCCCGCAAGTTCAACGTCCCAGGGCAACATGGCCCAATCCAAGCACGCCCTCGACGCTCTGCTAGGAGATCCTGCGGCGGTAAGTGAACCCGGCGAAGACGCAGGCGACGATGAGGATGCCGACACACCAGGCCAGGGCGACCCAGATGTCGGTGCCGACCGGCTGTTGTCTGTACAGGTCGCGGATGGTGTTGACGATGGATGTCACCGGCTGGTGCTGGGCGAAGGCGCGCACCGGGCCGGGCATGGTGGAGGTGGGCACGAATGCCGAGCTGATGAAGGGCAGGAAGATGAGCGGGTAGGAGAAGGCGCTGGCGCCGTCCGCGGACTTGGCGGCGAGACCGGGGATAACGGCGATCCAGGTCAGTGCCAGGGTGAACAGGACCAGGATGCCGGCGACCGCCAGCCAGGCCAGCACTCCTGCCCCCGACCGGAAGCCGATCAGGAGGGCGACGAGCATGACGACCACGAGCGAGATCAGATTGGCGACCAGCGAGGTCAGTACATGCGCCCACAGCACCGACGACCGGGCGATGGGCATGGACTGGAACCGTTCGAAGATGCCGCTCTTCATATCCAAGAAGAGCCGGAAGGCGGTGTAGGAGATACCCGAAGCGATCGTGATGATCAGAATGCCGGGCAGCAGGTAGTTCACGTACGAGCCCGGCTCGGTGCGGATGGCGCCGCCGAACACATAGACGAACAGCAACATAAAGGCGATCGGCATGATCGCGGTGGTGATGATGGTGTCCACGCTGCGCGTGATATGGCGCAGGGACCGTCCCAGCAGGACGGCGGTGTCGCCGAAGAAATGGTTAGTCATCGTTGTTCCTTACTTGTCCGGGCCGAGGCAGGCGTCATTGCCAGCGTGGCGTCCTGGTCGTTGTCACCGACGATGGCGAGGAAGACGTCCTCGAGGGTCGGCTGCTTCTCGATGTATTCGACCTTGGCTGGCGGGAGCAGCTTCTTGAGCTCGCTGAGGGTGCCGTTCACGATGATCCGGCCCCCGTGGAGGATGGCGATCTGGTCGGCGAGTTGTTCGGCCTCGTCCAGGTACTGCGTAGTGAGAAGGACCGTCGTGCCGTGCCCGGCGAGTTCCCGGACGGCCTGCCACACCTCGATGCGCGCCTGAGGGTCGAGCCCGGCCGTCGGCTCGTCCAGGAAGATGATCTCCGGGCCCCCGATGAGGCTCATGGCGATGTCGAGGCGGCGGCGCATGCCACCCGAATACGTCGCCACCTTCCGCGCCGCGGCGTCGGTCAGCGAGAAACGATCGAGCAGGTCATCCGCGATGGTGCCCGGGCCCTTGAGGTGCCGCAAGTGGGCGACCAGTACGAGGTTCTCCCGCCCGCTGAGGATTTCGTCGACGGCCGCGAACTGTCCGGTGAGGCTGATGGACTCCCGTACGTCCGCTGCCTGCGTAGCGACGTCGAAGCCGTTGACACGGGCCGTCCCCGCGTTGGCCTTGAGCAGCGTGGACAGGATTTTCACGACCGTGGTCTTGCCCGCCCCGTTCGAACCGAGCAGGGCAAAAATGCTGCCTCGCGCCACGTCGAAATCCACGCCGCGCAGCACTTCAAGCTTCTTGTACGACTTCTCCAGGCCCTGCACGTGGACCGCAGGCCCCTGGACCTGATTGGTTGTCATCTGAATATCCGTTCCTCTTTCGTTATGGTTTCTTGCCGCGACGCCATCGGCTGTTGGTCAGCCGTTCCCGCTCCTGCCTGTCCACCGGCCTTCAGGCCAGATCTGTCATCCCGTTCTGCCCTCTCGATGGGGGCCGGGTGGTGCCTCAGGGAGCTTGCCGGCGGCTCGCAACTCCTGCCGCCGCTGCTTCCACTCCTGCTCCAACACGGGAAGCCGTTCCACCAGGAAATCGGCGAACGCCGCCCACTCCAACAAGATCGCTCGCCGTTCGGGCGGGGCATCCGCAAGGTGGACAAGACCCTCTCGGGCCAGCTCGCCCTGCTCCCGGTACTCCGAAAGGTCGAAGCCCGTCGCTCGGGGCGACGACATGTCAATGCGCACCGAGTCCATCCGCTTGCCTGCCGCCCGGGACCGTTGGATGAGCCCGAGGCTCTCCAGCGTGTTGACGGCGCCGGCGATGGCGCTTCGGCTCGCCAGCAGGGCGTCAGCCAGCTCCGTGATGCTCTGCTCCCGTGGATCGCAGACCGCCAGGTAGCCCAGTAGGCGGCCCACCATCGGGGCCATCCCGTACCGGCGGGCATAGAACCGGCCGGCATGGTCGGCAAATGTGATCTCACCGTCGCTAGGCACGCCGACCATCCTACACAATCTCCTGAGATAACGCAAATATGTGTTATCTCAGCCATCGGCCTCCTCACCGGTGACGGCTGGTGCCGGGCCCGGACGGAGGGTGCCGACGCCGTCGCCACCGCCGCCGGCCGGTCTGGCCCTGCCGGCCCAGCCTTTTCAGGGCCGTGGTCCTCGTCTCCGGGGACCTGCGCCGGCGCCGGACCTGCTCGGCCCGCTCGACAACGGCATCCGGCCCCAGGTGATCGCCGGAAGCCTTGCCGCGGTGGCGACCTCCCTTTTGCCGCGTTCTTCTCGACCTGCTAGTTCAAGACGCGGACCTTGATGCCCTCCGCCGTCTACTCCCTGGCCGTCGGGTTAGCCTCCGTAATCGGCTTCGGCGTCTTCTGGTCCGGCGGAGAAGTCGCCCCGCTCAGCCCTAGCGTAAGTAATCCCCCAAGGCGGCGGACCAAGCGGGGGCTGATGGGGATTAATGACAGATTTGAGGCCGCTGAACGGTCTTTTCGGTGCGCTCTGGGGTTTTAATAGTGGAAACCGAAAGGAAATGGCCAGAGCGCTCGACCGTGAGTAACAAAAGTCCCCAAAGCGGCGCCTAAAAGCCGGGTTGGGGCCGAGTTGCGCGCGCCCGGCGTTAGCGATGAGGCCGCCGTTAGCGATGAGGCCGCCGTTAACGATGAGGTCGCCGTTAGCGATGAGGCCGCCGTTAGCGATGAGGCCGCCGTTAGCGATGAGGCCGCCGTTAGCGCTGTCGGCCGGGCTCGCCGGGGACGGACGTTCAGGAAGGTCGCCGTACAGGCCAAATGCTGGAGCAGGACCGTCCGCCCGGGCGCAGTGCAGGAGGTCCTAGGTGCCCGGGGGCACTACGGCTGCCAGCGGGCTCTCGCCGTCGCCAGCCATGCGTTCCCCGTCGCAGCCCAAGCTTGGCCCCGGGCCAGTGGCGTCGAGCTCCGGCGGCCGCCCGATGGGGAACGTCCCGACAACGGAAGTCGTCCCGGTAGCGAAGCGATGCGGCTCCCGAGGTGAGGGTGGACGACCCGCTCACGTTCGCTGCCACGTTCATCGATCTCGCCGACCCGCAGGTCATGCCACAGACCTGGTCGTGACCGCCTGGTTGATTGACAAATCGGGTCTGGCCCGTCTCGGCCGCAGCCGGGACGCGAAACACTGGGCCACCAGGATCGATCGGGGCCTGGTCCGAGTCTGCGCGGTCACCCGGCTTGAAGTCGGTCCTCAGCCCGGCCGGTCGACGATCTGCGGGCCGGCTAGAGCAGCCCACCCCTGGCCCGCATGCCCGTCGGGTACCTCACCCCCGCGATCGAAGACCGCGCCGTGGAAGTCCAAGTCGTGCTCGCCGAACGTGGTCAGCACCGATCGGCAGCCATCCCAGACCTGCTGCTAATTGCTGCCACTGCTGAGCTGTCACAGCTCACCGTCTTGCACGATGACAAGCATTTCGAGCTCATCGCGGATGTCACCCGTCAACCCGTTGAGCGGATCGCTGGCGGCTGAGGAGCCGACCCTGGCCAACGGTTCGTACCGACGCCTGTCGCGAAGCCGGTCCGTTCCGAGAGCGGGCGACGGGAATCGGACCCGCATGACCAGCTTGGAAGGCTGGAGCTCTACCATTGAGCTACGCCCGCAGTGGCGCTGAGAGTAGAAGTGTAACGCTCGTCCATGCGCCGTCCGGGCCCGGGAGGGCTCGGCGAGGTGGTCGGCAGCCGCTCCCCAGTGCCACGCCTGTGTCAGGACGGGCACCGGGGAGCCTTAGCCGTTTGGTGAGGCTCGAGCGCGGTCGGCTAGGCCGAGGGGTCGGGGACCAGGCGCAGGTAGGGCTTCTTGGCGTCGAACCCGTCAGGGAACAGCTTGCGGGCGTCCTCGTCGCTCACGGCGGGGACGATTATGACGTCGTCGCCGTGGTTCCAGTCCACCGGCGTGGCCACCTTGTGCTTGTCGGTCAGCTGCAGGGAGTCGATGACCCTCAGAAGTTCATCGAAGTTGCGGCCCGTCGAGGCCGGGTAAGTCAGGGTCAGTCGGACCTTGTTATTGGCGTCGATGATGAAGACGGACCGCACCGTGGCCGTGGCGCTGGCATTGGGGTGGATCATGTCGTAAAGCGTGGACACGGTCCGCTCGGGGTCGGCGATGAGCGGGAAATTGAGGGCGTTACCGGTGACATCGGCGATGTCGCCCTTCCAATCGTGGTGATGCTCGATCGAGTCGACGGAAAGGCCGATCACCTTGGTGTTGCGCTTGGCGAACTGGTCCTTCAAAGCCGCCACGCGGCCGAGCTCCGTGGTGCATACCGGGGTGAAGTCGGCCGGGTGCGAGAAGAGCACGGCCCAGCTCCCGTCCTTCCAGTCGTGGAACTTGATGTTGCCTTCTGTAGTCTCCGCCTCGAAGTCGGGAGCGGTATCGCCGAGTCGCAGGGTCATGGGAGTCCTCCTGGTGGCTGCGGGTGACATGGGTTGGTTTACGTTCCGGGGTCCCACCATAGTCATGGAAAAAGTTCACGTACCCGGAGAAGCGGGCGAACGCGTCCGGCGGTACCGTACCCCCGGCGAACGGTGGGGCGGTGGCGGGCGGCGGGCCTGCCGGCTGTAGGTTACAGGTGCCTGAACTTGGTATGACCGGGAGCTACACGAGTGCCACAGACCAATAGAGACGCCATCGAAAAAGGGCCCCGGCCCTTGGCTGACGACCTGTCGGCCGATTTCGAAAGGACCTTCGGCCGCCCCCCTGAGCTGGGATGGAGCGCGCCGGGGAGGGTCAACCTCATAGGTGAGTACACGGACCTCAATGAGAGTTTCGTCCTGCCTATCGCCATCCCCAGGACCACCCGCGCCCTGGTCGCCGGCCGTACCGACCGCGTCCTGGTGGTGCGTTCGACCCATCAGGGCGACGGCGACGGATCCGGGCCGGTGACGGTGCAGCTCGGGGATCCGGTGCTCCCCACAGGGTGGGCGGCCTATCCGGCCGCGGTGGCCCTGGCCCTGGAGGCCACGGGCCGCCCAGTCCCGGGCGCCGAGCTGCTAATCGACAGCGACGTCCCGGTGGGCGCCGGGCTGTCCTCTTCGGCCGCCCTCGAGTGCAGCGTTGCCGCCGCGCTCTGTAGCTTGGCCGGTGCCGATCTGGCCCCGATGGACCTCGCCCTGGTGGCCAGGCGGGCAGAGAACGACTTTGTCGGGGTGCCGTGCGGGATCATGGACCAGGCGGCGTCGATGTGCTGCCAGGAGGTCCACGCCCTGCTCCTGGACACGCGCAGCCTCGAGGTGCGCCAGGTCCCCTTCGACATGACCGCGGCCGGCCTCGGGCTCCTCGTCGTGGATACCCGCGTCAAGCACGAGCTCGGGGCCTCGGCGTACTCGCGCCGATGGGAGGCATGCCAACTGGCGGCCCGGGCCCTGGGCGTGCGGGCCCTGCGGGACGTGCCCGCCGACCAGGTCGAGGGCTCCTTGGGCGCCCTGGACGGGGTATGGGACGGCGAGGTGCTCAAACGCGCTCGCCACGTGCTCACCGAGCAGGCCCGGGTGCTCCATATCGTCGAGGTGCTCAGGGCCGGTGACCCGGCTGCCATGGGAGCTGACCTTTTTGCCGGCCACGCCTCGTTGCGTGATGACTTCGAGGTGTCGTGCGCCGAGCTTGATGCCGTCGTGGACGCCGCTGGTGCCGCAGGAGCCATTGGTGCCCGGATGACCGGCGCCGGTTTTGGCGGGTCAGCGATCGTGCTGGCCGAGCTCGCCCGTCTGGGCGATATCGAATCGGCGGTGCGGGCATCCTTCGACCAACAGGGCTTCGCCTCCCCGCACTGCTTCCCGGTCACTGCCTCCGGGGGCGCCCACCGGATGTTCTGAGCCGGCCACAGGCCCGGCGACACCGGGTAGCCGCCCGGCACCGGCCGCCCCGCCGCCCCGCCGCCCCGCCGCCCCGCGGAAATTTTCTCCTTTACGTGTCATCCGCAAGCCGAGGTGGCTGCGGATAACAGCGACGGTCCTTCATCTGAAGACATAACAAGGAGAAACAATATGCCTGGTATTTCCCGCCGTCGCTTTCTCCGCGACGCCTCCTTAGGTGCCGCCGCTATGGGAGCGTTCGCCGTCGTGGGCCCTCAGGCCCTCGGCGCCGCCACCGCGTCCGCATCGCCGGCCGGTCCCGCCAGCGCCGCTGGCGGCGCCTCTCTAGCCGGCTCCGAGGCGACCGGGACCAACGTCATGGCCCATGTCGTGGACGATAAGTCGGGCACCATCTCGCTTTACTCGGGGACCAAGAAGATCACCTTCCAGAACCACGCCCTTGCTGAGGCACTGCTGAGGCCGGCCCGGTGAGCTCGCTGACCATTTCCTGCCCCTTACCGAACAAATCCGAGGAGAGCTGAGCAATGTCTTCGCACAGAGAAGCACCCGGGACGTCAAAGGACCCGGTCGTCGACAGCACCGACCTGTATGCGTTTGTCAGCCCCGACAAGCCCGACACCGTGACAATTATCGCCAACTACATTCCCCTTCAAGATCCAGCCGCTGGCCCCAATTTCTTCGAGTTCGGGGACGACGTCCTGTACCAGATCCACATTGACAATAACGGCGACGGTCTGGCCGAGATCACTTACGGTTTCCACTTCAAGACCGAGACCGTCGACCCCAACACTTTCCTCTACAACACCAGCACCATCACACCCCCGGCTGCCGGTGGTACAAAGTACGCCAATTTCAACCGGCCGCAGTCCTATTACGTGAGCAAGGAGTCCGGCGGAAAGACCAGGATCCTGGGTTCGGGGCTCCCGTGCCCACCGTGCAACATAGGCCCACGGTCGACCCCTAATTACCCCGCCCTCGCGGCGGCGGCCATCCGTCGGTTGGCGGACGGTGAGACGGTCTTCGCCGGCCAGCGGGCGGAAGGGTTCTTCGTCGACCTCGGCTCTGTTTTCGACCTGGCCGGCCTCAGGCCGCTCAACTCCCACCACCTCATCCCGCTGGCCGCCGCCGCCGGGATCAACAGCCTGGCTTCGAAGAACGTCCACTCGATCGCCCTCCAGGTCCCGATCAGCCATCTGACATCGGACGGCCGCATGCCTTCGAGCCCGACGGCCAGCGATGCCGTCATCGGGGTCTGGACCACGGCCAGCCGCCAGACCGTCAGGATGATCAACGACGGCAAGGGCACGTCCACCGGCAGCGGTCCGTGGGTGCAGGTTTCCCGCCTGGGGATGCCGCTGGTCAACGAGGTCGTCGTGCCGGTCAGCCTGAAGGACTACTTCAACAGCCAGCCGCCCGTCAAGGACAGCCAGTTCGCCGCGGCCGTGGCTAACCCGGAGCTGGCCAAGTTGATCCCCGTGCTCTATCCCGGGGCATTCCCCAACCTGGCTGCCTACCAGGCCGCCGGGAAGACCCGCCCCGATATCGTGGCCATCTTCGCCACCGGGATCCCGGCCAGCATCCTGCCCAGTGCCCCCACCAACGTCGGTGGCAAGGCGATTGCCGAGATGCTGCGGCTGAACGTCGCCGTGACGCCTACGACTTCCGCCAGTAAGGGCTACAGCCCTCTCGGTGTCATCGGTGGCGATATCGGGGGCTTCCCCAACGGCCGCCGGCTCCAGGACGACGTGGTCACCATCGAGCTGCAGGCTCTGGCCGGGGCGACGATCCCGCTGGTCGACAAGGGGTACAAGGTCGACGGCGTCGTCACCTCCGTTTCCGACGGCGCTCCCTCGCAAGCCAGCTGTTACCAGTCGACCTTTCCCTACCTCGCCGATCCTCACGACGGCTACGACAACCCCGCCACCACGCCGACGGCGACGCCGGACTCCAAGTAAACGACCATGGCAACGCTGTCTCAACCGGCGGCCCCACACACGGGGCACGGGGCCTGGAAGGAACAGCCCTTCGAGGACTCCGGGCCCCGTTCGGGCCCGCCCGACGCCCTCGTCCTCGACATCGGCGGCGACGTCGGAGCCCTCATCATCTATGCCGACGAGCCCTGCCTGGGGTCAGAGATAGACCTGACCCCGGTCGGGGCGCCCCGCAACCACCACCTGCACACCATGATCAGGCGCCGCCGGGCGACCAACAAGGACGTCATCGCCGGGCTCTACCCCGAAGTGGCCGAAGGTAGCTACATCGTCTGGGGCCTGCAGGACAGTGGCCCCCTGGGCGAAGTGACGATCAAGGGCGGGCAGGTATGCGAGTTCCACGCCGGCAACTGCCGGCCGAAAGGCCTAGCCGTACCAAGTCCGGCCCCTCGCCGCAGTAGCAAGCCGAGGCCCTAGCCGTACCGAACCGTCGCCGGCGTGGCCGCCCTGACGGCCACGCCGTGCTCGACCAGAAAGAAGGTCCCATCATGATCGCCAATATGCTCGGATCCGACGGACTTATCGCCCTGGTGGTAGCGGTCGTCGTGCTCTTCGGCGGCAGCCAGCTCCCGAAGTTGGCCAAAAACGTCGGGTCGGCGGGCCGGGAGTTCCGCCGTGCCCAGACCGAAGCCGAGCTCGACCATGCCCGGTCCGAGGCGACGGCCCCCGTCGCCCCGTCGCCCGTGGCGCCGGCACTGTCCGCCCCCGTTGCCGCCGACGACATGATCGTCGTGAGCCGTTCCGAACTCAGGCAACACGTGGCCAGCCTCATGGAGGAGCGCGACAGCTCGTCTTCGCGCTGAACCCTGCTTCCATACCTGCCAGAATCACTGCGTCCGTCTAGGAGAGGTGATTAGCGAGCAGTGCCCAGCCGCAGCCGGTTGAGGGGCAGGCTCTGGCTCTTTGTCGGGGTCGCTCTGGGCGTCGCACTCGGGCTCGGCCACCTCGCCTACTTCCACGGGGCGGCCGAGTCGCTGTCGGACACGGCGCTACGGCTGGTCAACACGGCGGGGTTAACCCTGGCCCACGACGCCGCCAGGCACGGTGCCCCCCGTCGCGTCGTCGAGGGGTTTACCGCCGTCCTGGGGGTGCTCCTTCCGGGAGTGACCGCCTTTCTGCTCGTGTATGCCGGGCGCTCTACGTTGCGCTTGCGGGCCATCGTGGCCGTGCTGCTGGCCATCCTCGGTATCGCCGCTTTCTTCTACCTGCCGGGCGGCAACGCTACGGGCGTGGCCGTCCTGGCCCTGGCGGCCGCCGGGCTGTTGGTGGCGGCTACCGGGCCGCTGGTGGTGGCGCCGCTGGTAGCGCTGGCGACACTCATCGCTCTGGCCTTCCTACCGCGGCTGCTGGCCAGCCACAGCACCCTGCCCAACGCGCCCGTCAATGCCCTTCACCAGGCGCTTTTCGCCACCGGTGGCTCGCCCCTATGGCTACGGGCCATCGTGGTGGTAGTGGCGGCTCTTCCTTTCGCCCTAGCCGCCCGGCTCATCCTCCGATAACGCCGCCGGCCGACGTATGGTCCGGTAGCCGACTTACCGCCCGACAGGAGGGGACCACGACGATGGCCGATGTTTGCACTCACCAGGACGCAATCCTCACGACTGACGCCAGTGGCAATGGTTGCGTCGAATGCCTGGCCATGGGTGGCCACTGGCTGCACCTGCGCCGCTGTCCCACCTGCGCTCACGTGGGTTGCTGCGACAGCTCGCCCAACCGGCACGCCAGCGCTCATTCCCGGAACAACCGCCACCCGATCGTCCAGTCGTTCGAGCCGGGCGAGGACTGGTACTGGTGCTACGTCGACGAACTCGCCTTCGAGCTGGAAGGCGAGGCGCCAGCCCATCGCACACCTGATCGTTCGGGCCGGTCCAGGCCCAGCCCGCAGTCGTTGGGCCCGTCTTTACGACCAGGTCATGTCTATAACCAGGTCATGTCTACAACCAGGTCATGTCTATAACCAGGTCATGTCTACAACCAGGTCATGTCTATAACCAGGTCATGTCTATAACCAGGCCACGTCGTCGTCGGCCTGGTCTGTCGCCCTCTGGCAGGTAGGGCAGTACCAGCGCACCTGTAGGGGAGTACCGCAGGCCCGGTGCCGAGGGCTCTCGTGCTCATCTCCCATCGCCCGCGCCCCCCAGTCGGCCAGGAGCCTCATCGCCCCGGACAGCTCTCGTCCCTCGGCGCTCACACGGTACTCATAGCGGGCCGGCCTGTCCGAGTAGGGGACGGCCACCACGAGGCCATCACCCTCCAGCCGGCGCAGGCGAGCGGTCAGGACGTTGGGGGCCAGGCCGGGCACGGCCGCCTCCAGATCCTTGAACCGGCGGGGCCCCTCGATAAGGGCGTCGATAATGAGCAGCGTCCAGCGGTCGCCGACGCGCGCCATGGCAACGTCGAGGGCCGAGTTGCCCGGTTCTTCGTCTTCAGTCATGACCTCGTCCTCATCGATCTCACCCGGAAATCTTTGCCGCTCCGGTCGCCCTCCAGAGTAACTTCGTACTTGCAAGTCACAAGTGACACTGAAAGTGGGAGAGGAAGAACCATGAGCACGTCATTGGTCGAGTTCTCGGACGCGGTCGCCGAGGTTATCGCCGCGGCCGCGCCGTCCGTCGTCGGAGTGGGGAGAGCAGGCAGCGGCGTCGTCGTCGCCGACGGCCTGGTCGTGACCAACGCGCACAACCTGCGCGGGGAGGTGGCGGTTTCGTTCGAGGACGGCCGGGTGGCGACGGCCACCGTGGCCGGTGCCGACGTCGACGGTGACCTCGCCGTCCTGTCGGTCGACACCGCCGGGGCAACGGCACTGGCCTGGTCGGAAAACACCCCCGCCCTGGGCCACCTCGTCATCGGCCTGTCCCGGCCCGGAGGCAGGGGCCTGCGCGCCGGTGCGGGGTTCATCTCCGGGCTCGGTGTCAGCTTCCGTGGCCCCGGTGGTAGCACCGTCGCCGGAGCGCTCGAGCACGGCGCCCCGCTCGTCCCCGGGTCTTCGGGCGGGCCTCTGGTCGACAGCGCCGGTCGCCTGGTGGGCATCAACACTCATCGTGAAGGGGAGGGCTTCTACCTGGCCCTGCCGGTCGGTGACGACCTGAAGGAGCGCGTTGACGCCCTGGCCCGGGGCGAGGTGCCCCGGCGGGTACGCCTCGGAGTTGCCCTGGCCCCGCCCAAGGTGGCCCGCCGTCTGCGCCGTGCCGTAGGCCTGCCGGACAGGGACGGGCTGCTGGTGCATGCCGTCGAGCCGGATGGCCCCGCCGATAGGGCCGGGGTGCGCAGCGGCGACCTCATAGTCTCGGTCAGCGGCCGTCCGGTCGCCACGGCCGAGGAACTGGCCGTCCTTCTGCGCTCCCAGGACGACGCCGGCACCGCCGACCTGGTTGTCGTCCGGGGCGTGGACGAGCTCGCGGTCGCGGTTCATTTCGGCCCCGCCGGGCCGTCCGAGCAGGGCACGGCCTGATGCCGGCACCGGGGGCCCTGCCGGCGCCTCCGAGCACGGTCGACGAGGCGCTGCTGGACTCGTACTCCAAGACGGTGTCGTGGGTGGCCCGCGAGCTCCTGCCTTCGGTCGCAGCTCTGCGGGTCGGGGACGGGCCCAGGCGCCCGGGCGGGGCCGGATCGGCCGTGGTGCTGTCGGCCGACGGCATGCTCGTCACCTCCGCCCATGTGGTCCAGGGCTGGGCCCGGGGGACGGCGACCTTCACCACTGGCGAAGAGGTCCCCTTCGAGGTGGTCGGGGTGGACAGGCTGAGCGACCTGGCTGTTGTGCGCGCCGCCGGCGCCGGTTACCAGCCCGCCCGCCTGGGCGACGCCAGCCGCCTCCAGGTGGGCCAACTGGTGGTGGCGATCGGCAACCCCTTCGGGTTTGAGGGCTCGGTCAGCGCCGGTGTGGTGAGCGCCCTGGGCCGAAGCCTGGTGGCGTCGGCCGGGCCGGGAGGACGCCTGCTGGACGACGTCATCCAGACCGATGCCGCCTTGCACCCGGGGAACTCGGGAGGAGCCCTGGTGGTGAGCTCGTCCGAGGTCGTCGGGATCAACACCGCCCTTGTCGGGCCCTGGGCCGGCCAGGGTCTCGGCATGGCCGTGCCCGTCAATGAGCGGACGCGGACCATCATGGGCACGCTGTCCGCCGGCCGCGCCGTCCGGCGCGCCTACCTCGGCATCGGGGGCGGGTCGCGACCGCTGCCCCCCGCCTTGGCCGCCGCCATCGGGACCTCCCGGGGCGTAGAGGTCGTCTCCGTCGTGGCCGGGAGCCCGGCGGCGAAGGCCGGCCTGCGTCCCCGCGACGTGGTCGTGAGCCTGGATGGTGAGCCCGTTGCCGATGTCGGAGGGCTGCAGTCTCTGCTCGCCGAACGGTTTATAGGCAAGCAGGTCAGCATCGGGTTTGTCCGCGACGGGCGCCCCGAGACGTGCCAAGCCCGTTGTGTAGAACTTCGCTGACGCCCCATCGCTCGGCGTGCAGCTCCATATCTCTAGAAAAGATTGATATAGAAATTTACCAGCTGTTCAACGAATATGCATTACTATGGCCTCATGAAGAGCATCGTGTGCAAAATAGTCGGCCATCGTGATTACGATCCCGAGGTACTTGCGATAAAGCCTTGGGAGGACCCGGACTTTTACGCCTACGCGCCATCTGACTTTCGCGAGCCAGCCTGCCTTCGTTGCGGAAAGGCGCTGGCGCCCGTAGCGGCTTAGCGCCGGTCCCGCCCGGCTGCGAGCCGGCGGGCCTAATATATGACCGCTCATGAACGACCCGTTCGACCTGGCACGATTTGTGGCCGCCCAGGACGCTACGGCCACCTATGACCGTGCCGTGCAGGAGCTACGGCGGGGGCTGAAGAAGAGCCACTGGATGTGGTTCGTTTTCCCCCAGGTCGCCGGTCTCGGGCTAAGCCCGGTGTCCAGGAGGTTCGCTATCTCGTCTCTGGACGAAGCCCGCGCCTACCTCGGCCACCCCGTGCTCGGGCCCCGGCTGGTGGAATGCGCCACCATCCTCACGCAAATCGGGGCCCTAGCGCGGAGCACATTTTCGGGCCCATTGATGCGCAAAAGCTGCGCTCGTCCGTGACCCTGTTCCTGCGAGCCGACCCGGGCGCGACCGTCTTCGGACAGGTGCTCGACAAGTACTTCGGTGGGCTAGCCGACCCGGCGACGGACGCACGCCTGTGAACACTCGGCGCCGCCGGGGGCCTGGTCGCCACTCCGAGGAGAAAGTGGGTCACACACGCTGCTTGTCCACGTCCCCGAGGTGGTGCACCGTGTCGTGGGCCATGTAGGGGGCGATGGTCTCCACTCGGAAAGATGCGCCGTCACTACGGCGACCGGGGCGCAGCCATGCCGGCCCCTCGACCTTGTCCAACAGCGACGCCAGAGCCTCGGCGGACACGGCCAGCTCGCCGACCACGGTAGCGGGGACCTGTTGCTCGTAGGCGTCTTCGACGGCAGAGGCATCCTGGTCCCAGTTCTCGAACGCAGGGTCGTCCTCGTTCAGCATCAGGTCGATCCTCGTGTAGAAGCGACGGTAAACATCGCGCACATGACAGGCGTACTCCAGCGTCGACCATGTCGCCTCGTCGGGGCGCCCCGGCTTGATGGCGCCGACGCCTAGGAGGCGCTGCCAGGCCTGCGAGTTTTCCCTCACCAGGCCGGCAACCTCGTCGGCCTGGCGGGCGCTGGCGTCAAAGCCGCACTCGGGGCATACCCTGGTCAGGACACAGGTCCAGTCCTTGGTGTCGGGAACGATCATCCGGCCTACGTTAATGGGCGCCGCTGGGCGGCTCTACCGAATAAATCCGTTGGCGCCAGGCCGGGTTGTGGTCACGCCCGCGGTTGGCGCGGGCACCGAGCCTCCAACTCCTGGAAGCGCCGCAGCCCCATGGTCGCCTGGCGCCTGAGAGCTGCTCTCCGGTACGCCGGCAGGTGGCGGGCGCGCTCGTCGACCTCCCTGCGCATGAAGTCGACCAGACCGCTCACACCGAGGCATTCGTCGAACAGAGCGCAACTGGAGCAAATGATCGGGCTCTCGGTCCAAAGTTCACCAGCGGTGGCCAATATCCTGCCCTTATCCTGCTCCCGGTCCGGTTGGTCCCTTTTGCCGGACCATTTCGTTGAACAGCGCGATAATATCCCTAGCCATCTGCCGGGTTCAGCCAACTGGCGAATATCGGGACTTTGTACTCTACCGGCTTGTCGCTCAGCCGATCGGCTAAGGCGAAGCCGCCTATCATGGCCACATGGCGGTTCCGGACCTGCAGGCGCTCGGCGTCGGGGCCGGGCTGAAGTTAGCCGGGCTCGTCGGGGCCGGCTGGAGGTGGCCGGGCTCGTCGGGGCCGGGCTGGTCGTGGAGGCTTCGTCCGCAGACGAGCGCGTGCAGGTGTTAGCGGCGGCCCGTGAGGCCTCGGCCCGCTGGTCTCAGCAGTTGGGTTTGTGGGCCATCCCCCATAGGATATTGGTGGCCGCACCCGAGTCGCCCTGGGGTTTCTCGCCCCAACTGTTTGCCTTGTCGGCCCAACAGGCACTGGCCGACGTCGAGCCCAGCCCGGCACGGCAGCGGGCCCGGGAAGCACTGCCGGCGGGCGGGGTCGTGCTCGATGTCGGGGCCGGTGGCGGCGCCGCCAGCCTTCCCCTGGCACCGCCGGCGGGCAGGCTGGTTGCCGTCGACGAGAACCAAGCCATGCTCGATGTCTTCGCCCAGGTGGCCGACGGGCTGGGGGTGGCGCACACCGAGGTCGCCGGCCGTTGGCCCGACATCGCCGACCGCGCCCCTCGCGCCGCCGTGGTCGTGTGCCGCCATGTCGTGTACAACGTGGCCGAGCTCGCCTCGTTCCTTGTCGCCCTCAATGACCACGCCGAAAGGCGGGTCATTATCGAGTTGACGGATCTTCACCCCCAGAGTGACCTGAACCCACTGTGGAAGGCCCTCCACGGTATTGAGCGGCCGGCGGGCCCGACGGCCGCCGACGCCGCTGCTGTGGCCGTGGCCCTCGGGTACGACGTACACGTCGAACGCTCCCATGAAGCGGCGCTCGGGGCCGGCTGGCCTCGTGACGAGCGGGTCGCCTTCGCCCGGCGTCGCCTTTGCCTGGGCCCCGGCCACGACGCCGAGATCGGGGCCCACATCGACCAGACGGCGCGCCGGCCCCGTCGGATCGTCACCCTCTGGTGGGGCCCGACGTCAAATGGGAACGGCATCTGAAGCCGACGCCGCGCCTGCCGTAGGCGGTGACGACCGGCTCTCGTCCCGGGCCTGGGCTAGGGCGACGTGGCACGCGGCGAGATGCGAAGGAGCCACCTCCCCGAGGCGGGGTGTCACCGTCCGGCACTCTTCGATGGCATAGCGGCACCGGGGCTGGAAACGGCACCCCGGGGATGGGTCGACGACCTTCGGCGGCTCGCCGGCGTCGGAGGCCCCGGAACTGTCGAGCGGCGCCCGGGGGTCCGGTGCGGCGGAGAGCAGGAGCCTCGTATAGGGATGGCGAGGACCGGACAGCAGCTGTTCGGTGGGCCCGATTTCGACGACATGGCCGGCGTACATGACGATGACCCGGTCGGCGACGTAGCGGGCCGAGGCCAGGTCGTGCGTGATGTACAGGATGGACACGCCCTCGCGCGCCCGCAGCTCGGCCATGAGGTTGAGGATGCCGACCCGGATGGATACATCGAGCATGGAAACCGGTTCGTCGGCCAGGATCAGCTTGGGCCGGAGCGCCAGCGCCTGAGCAAAACCGATCCTTTGCCGTTGGCCCCCGCTCAGCTCGTAGGGGTACTTGGACAGCATCGCCTCTGCCGGGCGCAGACCGACGTCCTCCATGACCCGGAGCGCCTCGGCGCGGCGCGCCCCGCCGTCGATATCGGGCCGGTGCAGCGTAATCGCCCGCAGGATCCCGTGCGAGACGCGGTAAGCGGCGTTGATCGAGCTGTAGGGGTCCTGGAAGACCATGGGGACGTGGCCTCGGTAGGCGCGCCTCTCCCGGCGCCGATGCAGCGCGGTGAGGGGTTTGCCGTCGAAACGCACATCACCCGAGGTCGGGTGGTAGAGCATGGCCAGCAGCCTGGCGATGGTGCTCTTACCGCTCCCGCTCTCGCCGACCAGGGCGACGATTTCCTGCGGGGCGATGCTGAAGCTCACGTCGTCCACGGCGTGCAACTTCTTACGCTTCCAGAACCCGCCCATATTGAAATGCTTGGTCAGGTCGGCTACCTCGAGCAGGGGAGCTACCGCGGTGTAGTCCACACCCCCGGGGGGGACGGCGCCGACGGGCGGTCCCGTCGAGGTGAAGACGGCGGCGGGCGCCGCAGGCCCGTCGGTGCCCCGCGCCGAGCGGCCGGCGAGGCTCATCGTCCCCGGCGCGACGCCCTTGTACAGCAAACAACGGACCACGGACCGGCCCCGCTCGTACAGTGGCGGCTCGATCGCGGAGCACTCAGGCATGACGTCGGCGCAGCGGGGCTGGAAACGGCACCCGGGAGGGGGCGAAGCCATGTCCGGCGGTGCACCGGCAATGCCGGTGAGGCGGATCTTCTGGCCCCGGACCGAAGGGAATGCTTCGAGAAGGGCGCGGGCGTAAGGATGACGGGGCATCTCGAAGATCTCCGAGGTCGGCCCGAGCTCGGTCACTTGGCCGGCGTACATCACCATGAGACGGTCCGAGAAGTGGCTCACCAGCGAAATGTCGTGGGTGACGAAAATGACGGCGAACCCCAGTCTGTCCTGCAGGTCCTTGATCTGGCGCATCAGCGAGCGCTGGGCTACGACGTCTAGGGCCGACGTGGGCTCGTCCATGATCACTAGCTCCGGTGTAAAGAGCAGGGCCATGGCGATCATCGACCGCTGACGCATCCCACCCGATAGCTGGTGGGGATAACTGTCAAGGTGCACGGGGTCGATCGACACGAGGCGCAGGACTTCGGCCGACCGCTCGGCGATCTCTTCCCGCGACATGGTCGAGTGGGCCTTGCACGCGTCCCACATCTGCTCCCGGACCGTCATGACCGGGTTCAGGGCGTTCATGGCGTTTTGCATGACCACGGAGAACTCCCGCCAGCGCACGTGGCGGAGCTGCCTTTTGTTCATGGCTGCCATCTCACGGCCCCGGAACACGACGCTCCCGCCTGTTATGCCCGCCGGTTGGTTCAGCAGCTGGGCGATGGCGAACAGGAGGGTCGACTTGCCGCAGCCGGACTCGCCGACGATGGCCAGGAACTCGCCCCGGTCGAGTTCGAGGTCGACGTCGTCGACGGCGACGACCGGGCCGGCGTCGGTGGCGTAGGCCACACTGAGGTGACGGACCTCGAGCAGGTGGGCCACCGGGGGCTTGTCGCCGATCGCCCCGCCGGCGGGCGACCGGCCGGCGCCGGGCCCGTTGGCCGAGGGCCTGGCCGTACCCTCACGCTCCAGCGCGTGGGCGGCCGAACGCGCAAAGGGTATTCGGGCGCGGCGGCGCACGGGCCGCAAAGCCGGGTTGGAAATCTCGTCGAAGGCATAGTTCAAGAACGCGAACGCCCCTCCGAGCAAAGCGATACATACACCGGGCATGATGGCCCACAGGGGCATCCCGGCGCCGAGCGCCTCGTTGTTTTGTGCCCAGTAGAGCATCGTGCCCCAGCTCTGCGCATTGGGGTTGCCCAGCCCTACGAACTGCAGGCCGGCGGCGGTCAGGACGGCAAAGACGGCCGAGCCGAGGAAGGTGGCCATTATGAGCGACGTCAGCGTGGGCATGATCTCGGCGGCGATGATGTACAGGCGGTTTTCCCCCCGGACGGACGCCGCTTTGAGGAAGTCCCGGTTGCGCAGCGACAGCACCTGCACCCGGAGCTGGCGCGCTCCGTATGACCAGCCCAGGGCCCCGAGGACGATGATCATGTCGGTCAACCCGGCGCTGCGCAGGTAGGCGGCGATGACGATGATGAGGGGGAAGATGGGTATGACGAGCAGCACGTCGGTGACCAGGGAGAGGATCCCGTCCGAAAAGCCGCCCAGATAGGCGGCCGAGACACCTACGACGACGGAAATGAGCGTGGCCAGGCCGCCCGCGGCCACGGCGATGATGAGGGACTGCCGCGTGCCCCATATAAGCTGGGAGTAGACGTCCTGGCCCTGCGACGTGGTGCCGAGCCAGTGCGCCCCGGACGGGGCCAGGCCCTGACCGAAGGTGATCGTCGTCGGGCTGTAGGGCGCGATCTCACTCGGGAAAATGGCCAGTACGACGAAGAACAGTAGGAGCAGTGCTCCCACTGTCGCCTTGCGGTTGTGGCGCAGAGCCCGCCACAACTTGGCACCCGGTCGGCGCCTCCCCGATGGGCCGGTGGCCACAAGGTCCTTGCCTTCGCTCAACTCGAGCCCGGCGCCGGCGGCCGGGGATCGGCTGCCTCCGTCCAGGAGGCTCTTCATCGTTTTGCCGCTCATCCCGGCTCTCTTGTCCGGGGGTCCAGGACAGCCGTAACGATGTCCGCGCCGAGCACGCTGAGAAGTACGGCCACGGTTATGAGAAGGAAGAGCGCCTGCATTAGCGGGTAGTCGAGGCCGTTGACGGCGTTGAGCAACATGGTCCCCACGCCCGGGTAGTTGAACACGTACTCGACGACGATGGCGCCCGAGACGACGAAACCGACCGACATGGCAAACCCCGTGAGGTTGGGGAGCACGGCGTTCTTCCCCGCGTACTTCCACATGATCCGCCACGACTTGAGGCCTTTGGCTCGCGCCATCCTGATGTAGTCGTCGGCCATGACCGTGATCACGTTGTTCCTCATGGTGAGGATCCATCCTCCGATCGAGGTGATCAAGATCGTCGTGGCCGGCAGGATGGCATGACGGAGCACGTCGATGACGTAATGCCAATCGAAACCAGGCGAATTGCTCAGGAAGTTGTAGGCACCCTCGGACGGGAGCACACCCAGGCGTATGGAGAAGAAATAGATGGCGAGAAGCCCGACCCAGAAGTATGGGAAGGCGGACGTGATCACGAAGATCGGCGGCAGGGCACTGTCCAGCCAGCTGCCGCGCATCCACCCGCTCACAAGACCGATGAACGTCCCGAGCAGGAAAGCGATGACCGTCGTCACGCCGACCAGGCCCAGGGTCCAGGGCAAGGCGTGGAAGACCATCGTGTTGACCGACGTGCCGAAGCTCGTCGTGATCGAGATACCGAAATTGAACGTCACCACTCTTTTCCAGTAGTCCAGGTACTGGGCGACGAACCCCTGGTTGGTGCCCCCTCCGAGCAGGACCGTCAGGGCGTGGATGGCCTGGGGCCCGAGGTGGGGATGCTGTGCCTCCAGGGCCTGCACGGGGTTGCCGGGCATCAGGCGGGGGATCACGAAGTTGAAGCTGATTGCCGCCCACAAGGTGACGGCAAAGAACCCCAACCTCCTCAGGACGAACGTCATTGGTGGGCCTTCCTCGCCGGCGGCCGCGGCACAGGCCTACCGGTGGCCGGCAGGCCTATGCCGCATGGTCCTTCTACTTGTAGTAGAGGTGTAGGAGCACGACGCCCCAGTCGGGCCACGCGTACTGCGCCGGCTGCGCGTACGGGTTGCTCGGCGTGGGCCAGCCGGCGATGTCCTGGGTGTCGTACTGGTACCAGTCGACCGCCTCGGTAACCGGGATAACCGGTACTTGTGACAGCATGACCTGCTCGAGCTCATCGACGATCCGGTGCTGTACGACCGCACTCGTCGTCGCCGCGTACTGGTCGATGAGGGCGTCGGTCGACTTGCTCGAGTAACGCTCCCAGTTGCTCGCCGCCGACGTCCCGATGGGGGCCGAGTTGGGCGAGTAGAGCAACTCGCGCAGCTCGTAGTAAGGCCCCGGGCCGCCTACGTCCCAGTTGTAGGCCAGGTCGAAGTGACCCTCGTAAACATCCGAGAGGAAAGTCGTGTTAGACAGGTTTTCCGGGGTCACCTGGATGCCGACGGCCTTGAGGTTGCTCTGGACGACGTTCACGGCCGCCACCCAGTCCGAAAAGCCACCATTGTTGATGATGGTGAACGACAGGGGGTGGCCGTCCTTGGCGAAGATGCCATTGCTCCCCCTCTTGAAGCCCGCTGCTTCCAGGACCGAGATCGCCTTGGACGGGTTGAAGCTGTAGGCGTTACCGTACTTGGCCGCCAGGCTGGGGTCGTACCAGCCCGAGAAGGTGGGCAGCACGATGGACGTCTGGTTGGACGCCGGCTCGTAGCCGTACTCCCCGATCTTGGACACCTGAGGGCGGTTGATGGCGTACGCGATCGCCTGCCTAACCGCCAAGTTGGAAAGCACCGGGTTCTTCAGGTTGATGTACATGTTCACGTTGAACAGCGGTTCGAACCAGTAGTGGTAGTACTTCGTGTTGGACGAGATGTAGTACCTCTGGATGTTGGGGATAAACTGCGAGCCCCACTGGTCCACGCCGCTCTTCAGGTCGTTATTGGCAGCATTATTGGACAGGTACGACGGGAAATTGACGGTTTGGATCTTCGGGAGACCGGGCTGCCAATAATTAGCGTTCTTCGTGTACTGGATGTTGGCGCCACTGCAGCTCGTCATGGCGTAGGGGCCGGTACCCACCGGGTGGGGATCCAGGAAGCTGATCGGGTCCTTGATCGTCGACCAGATATGGGCCGGGACGATCGGCGTCTCGTCGGCGATGTAGTAGAAGTAGGGGACGGCCGCCGACTTGAAGTTGAAGACGACCTGGTTGCTGCCCTTGAGCCCGACGCTGCTCAGCACCGACCAGTCGGAGTTGAGGTCAAGCCCAGGGTTTCTCTTGAGCATTTCGAAAGTGAAAAGCACGTCCTGGGCCGTGAAGGGCTGCCCGTCGGTCCACGTGACACCCTTGCGGACCGTGAAAGTGAGCGTCCTGTTGTTGTTGGCCCAGGCCCATGATGACGCTAGCCACGGGGTGGCGGCCCCGCTCTTCAGGTTGTTGATGTAAACGAGCTCCTCGTACACGGGCCCGAAGGAGTCGAATTCGTCCGAGGCGTTGTACGGGTTGAACTGGCAGTTCCACGTCACGCCATACTCGTCGGCGATATTGAGCGTGCTCGACGCCCCGCTGGCGACGCTGCCCCCGGCCGTGGTCACCAGGCTGGCCGCGACCACGATGCCCGGCACTACGAGACGCCCTACCCATTTCATGCTGGTCACCAAGTTCCCCCTCTGTTTTGTCTGGATTGGAGGACCTTTGATCGCCCTCCCCGGGCGCGCCATCGCGCTCCTTGGCCGACCCGCTGGGGACGGGCAGCGATGGTCACTAGCCGAGATGGTACCAGAGGGGCACTTTGTCTTCTCGGTCGACGCCCGGGCCGGTCGGGCGTCGATGGCTCATCAGCGCAAGGCGGGCGAAGCTGTGACAACATGGCGTTTGTCGCGGCCATAAGCGCGGCGCGGCGCCGGATCCCGGCGCCCGGGAGATCGAGAGGTCCGCACGTCATGGGTGAGATCAGGTTCCTCGGTTGCGATCAGGACGCCTATTGCGCCAGCGTCGAGCGTCACGTTGCGGAGTTCGAGGAAGCCTCGGGCCATCGGGTGCACGTGCAGCTGATCGATAACGACGAGTACTTTTCCAATCAGTTGGCGCCCTACCTGGACGGCGACGAGCCCGCCGACGTGTACGTTTCGGGGCCCGTGCTCATGTGGGAGCAGCTCGGCAGAGGTTTCGTCGAGCCCTTGGACCCGTTCCTGGAACGGGCCAGCGTCGGTTACGACGTCGAGGATTTCCTTCCCGCCCTGACGGGCTGCAACCGCTGGAGCGGTCGGTTCGGGGAGCCCCTAGGGTTGGGCCGCTCCTCGAGGTCCCGGTCAATTGCGAGTCGTACAACCTGGCCTACGTCCCCGAGATCCTCGAGCGGGCGGGCGCCAGCGCGCCCCGGACGTGGGAGGAGTACTTCAATGTGGCCCGTCAGGTGGCTGGACGAGCGGCGCCCGTCCGGGGGTTCGGCCAGCGGGGCGCTGACGAGTGGCACACGGTCTACACCGGCTTCGCCAGCCAACTGTGGTCGTACGGGGGGCGCGATTTCGACGCCACGGGCGCGTGCGTCATCGGCTCGCCTGTGGCGCTGAAGGCGACCGGCGACCTGCTCACCGCTCTGCATGAGGCCGGGCCGGTTGACTGGCTCAACCAGCGCTGGTACGAGCTCGCCATCGACTTCGCCCGCGGGCAGTACGGGTTGATCGTGGACTCGGACCACTACGTTGCCTTCTTCGAGGCACCGGCGGTCTCGACTGTCAAGGGCAGGGTGGGCTACGCCCTGCCACCGGTAGGCCCGGGCGGGGAGCGGAAAGCCAACCTTTGGACTTGGTCGGCGGTGATGAACGCCCACTCCCGGGACAAGGACACGGCGTGGGCGTTCATGGAGTGGGCGACGGGGAGGCAGTTCCTCCTGCGCTCGGCCTTCGAGGGCAACATGAACCCCACGCGGGCCAGCGTCTGGGACGACCCCGCCTTCGGTGACCTGTCGTCGGGCTGGGGCGACTTCGTCACCGTGGCCCGCCAGCTCGTCGGCGGCGTCGGCGCCGTCCTGGTGACACCGGCAGTCAACTACATCGAAGTGGCCCGGCGCTGGACCAGGGCCCTGCGGGAGGCCTTTGCCGGCTACGCTGCGCTCGAGAGCTGTTTGGCGGCGGCGCAGGGCGACATCCAACAGCTGGTGGCACGGTGACCGGCGGCGGGGTCATTTTCAGTGCCAACGGCTGAGGACGGGCACTTGCCTTCCCGGGCACGAGCTGGCCGTAAGATCACTGCGCATACGCCGTAAACGGTGACCCAGCTCAGGGCTGATCCTGGCCGAGCGCCCGCACAGCTACCCTGGTAGCGCATGAGGAATGCGGACCACCGTCACCTTGCCTTGGCGCTGGGCCTGGTCGTGGCCTACATGGCCACCGAAGCCGTGGTGGCCTTGTTCACCCGTTCCTTGGCCTTGCTCTCCGACGCCGCCCACATGCTCACCGACGCCGGGGCCATAGCCGGGGCGATGTGGGCGATGAGGCTGGCCCACCGCCCTTCGACACCCATGTGGTCCTACGGCTTGAAGCGGGCCGAGATACTGTCTGCTGCGGCCAACGGCGTAACGCTGCTCGTTGTCGGGGTACTGCTCCTGGTAGGGGCGCTCCAACGGCTGGTACACCCGTCACGGGTCGACGCTCTCCCGATGCTCGTAGTCGCCTTGCTCGGAGTGGCGGTGAACATGGCGGCGACTTGGGTGGTGGCCAAAAGCAACCGGCGGTCCCTTAACATTCAGGGCGTTTTCCAGCACATCGTCACGGATCTTTATGGCGTCGGCGCAACCGTGGCGGCGGCCGCGGTCATCCTCGCCACCGGTTGGGACAGGGCCGACCCGATCGCTTCGCTGGTGATCGTGACTTTGGTGTTGAGAGCCGCGTGGGGGCTCCTGCGGGCTTCCGCCCACATACTCCTTCGAGGGGACGCCGGAGACGGTTGACCTCGACGAGGTCCGCCAGCACCTTTTGGAGTTGCCTGAGGTCGTCGCCGTGCACGACCTGCACGCCTGGACGCTCACATCCGACCTTCCGGCGTTGACTGCTCATGTAGTGGTAACCGACGAGTGCCTGAAAAACGGGACGATGCCGCGGTTATTGGATCTCCTCCAGGACTGCCTGGCCGCCCATTTCGACGTTGAGCATTCGACCTTCCAGGTGGAGGCGGCGACGCACACCGAGCACGAGGCACCAACTCACTCCTAGTTGCTAACTGCCCCAGAGGTGGCCGTGGCTGGGACAACACGGTGCCGGCTAGGCCGAGGCTGATCGGGCCCTTTACGAGTTGCTGCTCAAGGTGGTACTCAGGTACTCCGGTTGGCGACATAATCCAGGTCCATCACGTCACTGTGGCCTGACCACCGGAGCTGGAGGCGCCAACAACCGGCCCGCGGCAGGTTGATGATCGATGGCCCGGGGCCCCCGCCACTTGACGTGGCACGGCCGCCCCGACAGCTTCAGACCCCACCATTCGCTGGGCGCTGATCAGTAGAGGTGACCCGTTGGTCGGTACCCGGGACACCCACAAGATCTTGTTGTTATGCGTGGTCGCTGGTGGTGAGAGCAGCGGGTAAGCCCAGAGGAGCGCCACCACGTCGCCATGGTCGGCAAGCTCGTAATGCATGACGGGCCTTGGCTCGCTGAAACCGGCACGAGCCCAAGACGGGATGATGCCATTGACCGCGTGTTCGGCACAGCGGCTCGGCGACGAGGGCGTGGCAGCAGACATGGCCGAGGCGCCGGCCACGCCGGGGAGGCCCATTATCGAGCCTCCAGTGGTAACGGCCACGGCAAACAGGGCCCTCAGGCCCCCTGAGCGCACTTTACCTCGCCACGCCCGTCATTACCCGTGACGCCCCCTTGCTCGACAGGCCTCATCACCAAGAGGATAGACGGGCGCCTCGAAGGAACGGTTCAGGCGTTGGCCTGGGCGACGGCTTCGGCATGGGCCCGAAGGGTGTGGCGGAGCTCGGGAGGATCGAGGACTTCGCAGGGCGGGTAGAGACTGGCCAGGTACCCGACCATGCGGTATAAGCCCGCCGAGCCCAGCTCCACGACCGTGGAGTTGGCGTCCTCGCCCTCTTCGATGACGGCGAGCGTCCGCGGCACCACCCTCACGGCCCGCTCGACCGGCAAGGGGATCCGGATCCGGGCCCGGTAGGGAAAGCTACGCACCGTAAGCCCCTCGGTGACCATGACGACCGGGTCAGGAGGGTCCTTGTGCTCGAAGTAGGTGCCGACGGGTCCGGGCGACTTGACGCGATCAAGCCGGAACGTGCGCCAGTCCGCCCGGTCGACGTCTCGCGCCACCAGGTACCACCGCGGACCGCTGCGGACCAGCCGAAGGGGTTCGACGAGACGGTGGGACGATACGCCGCCCCGATCGGTGTAGGCGAAACGGGCCCGTTCATGCATCGAGCAGGCGTTGGCCAGGACCAGGAGGTGGGCGGCGTCGACGCGGTCCGCTCTGGTCCCCGACCACAGCATCGACGCCGTGCTCTCGTGCAGGCTGCGAACGCGACGGGCCAGGTGGGCAGGGAGAAGATGGTCAAGCTTGGCCAACGTCGAGACGGCGGACTCCTCGAGACCGGCCACGCTGCCGTCTACCGCGGACCGCAAACCGATGGCGACGGTGACGGCCTCGTCATCGTTGAGCAGGAGCGGCGGGAGGCGGCCGCCCCGCCCCAGGCGATAGCCGCCATGACGGCCGGGCTCGGCCTCGACCGGGTAACCCAGCTCCCGCAAGCGATCGACGTCACGGCGGACGGTCCGTTGGGTGATCTCCAGCCGTTCGGCCAGTTCGGCGCCGCCCCAGGACGCGCGGGCCTGCAGGAGGCCGAGCAGCTGGAGCATGCGTCCGGGGGTGTCGCCCACGTCGCCCAGATTATTTCACTATTAGGACTGATCATGTCCGCATAGGCCCTTACGTTCTCCCTATGACAGCGCATCAGCAGCACAGCAAGCGGTGGGCCGCTCTGGCCGTCATCGCCCTCGTCCAGTTCATCATCGTGCTCGACATCACCGTCGTGAACATTGCCCTGCCCCACATCCAGACCAGCCTGGGCTTCAGCCGGGCCGGCCTGGCCTGGGTGGTCGATGGGTACGTCCTCACGGCGGGCGGGCTTCTCCTCCTGGGCGGCCGGTTGGCCGATCTTCTGGGCCGCAAGCGCATGTTCCTTATCGGGGTGGCCGTGTTCGCCATCGCCTCGGCCCTCAGCGGTGCGGCGGTCGACTCGGCCATGCTGGTCGCCAGCCGCTTCCTGCAAGGCACGGGTGAGGCCATCGCCACCCCGGCCGCCTTCGGCCTGGTGGCGCTGCTGTTCACCGACCCCAAGGAGCGGGCCACTGCCATCGGGATCAACGGCGGGGTCGCCGGCCTCGGGGGTACCCTCGGCCCGGTGATCTCCGGCCTATTGATCTCGGTCGCCTCGTGGCGGTGGATCTTCTACGTCAACATCCCGGTGGCCGTGATCGCCATCCTGGCCGTGTCCCGGCTGGTGGCCGAAAGCCGGGCTTCGACCCGCCTGGGGTTCGGCCGGGCCGCGGCCGACCGCGGCGAGAGCGCCGACCTGGCCGGGGCGGCGCTGGGTACCGCCGGCTTGGTTGCCATCGTGTACGGGTTCATCGCGGCCGCCAACCACCAGTGGGGCGCCACGCAGGTGTGGGGATCCCTGACAGTGGGGGCGGTGGCCGCGGCGGCGTTCGTGGTCCGGGAGCGGACGGCTTTAGCGCCACTGGTACCAGCGGGTTTCCTCCGCAACCGGGCCCGGGTGACGTCGAATGTCGCCGCCGTCCTCTTCGCCAGCGTCTTCTTCACCGTGTTCTTTCTGCTGACCTTGTATTTCCAGCAGGTCGAGCACTACTCGGCCATCCGGACCGGCCTGGCCTACCTGCCTTTCGGCGTGGTCATCAGCGTGGGGATCGGGCTGGCCAGCCAGCTCGCCCCTAGGGTCGGGGTAAAGCCGCTGTTCTGCGCCGGCGGCTTCTCGTTCGCCGGCGGCGTGCTCCTCCTATCGCGGATCACGGTGCACGGCTCGTACTGGACGCACGCCTTCCCCGCCATGGTGGTGATGGCGCTCGGGTCGGGCATCAACTTCGCCGCCTTCGGCATAGCTTCGGTCCACCAGGTCTCGGGCGAGGACGCCAGCCTGGCGTCGGGCATCCAGAACACCGCCCAGCAAGTCGGCGGGGCCGTCGGGCTGGCCGTGCTGGCCACCCTGGCCCTTCGCCACGCCAACGCGGCGGTGGCCCAGGGGGTGGCGGTGACGTCGGCCGCGACCAACGGCGCCGTCCTGGTGTTCCGGGTCGGTGCTGGGGTAGCCGCAGCCGGTGCCCTGCTCGTGGTGCTGGTGCGTTTGCGACGCCCCGGACCGGACGGCGAAATGGAAACGACGGGGGCCCTGCTCGAAGTCGGCGGCGGCGGCGACGTAGCCGTCTTCCCGCTGAGGCTCAATGGCCTCAGGCAATGACCACCTCGATACCTTGAGCTTCGATGGACCGTCGGGTCTCGGGATCGATCCCATCGTCGGTGACGACGACGTGCACGGCTCCCAAAGGAGCCACCTTTGCCTTCGCCGGGCGCCGTACGCTCCACTTCGTAGAATCGGCCAACAAGATGACCTGGCGCGCCGCTCGCACCATGGCGCGCTTGAGGTTGGCAACCTCCATCGATACGTCAGCCAGGTCTCCCTGGTCATCGATCAGGTGGGTGCCCAAGAAAACCTTATGAGCTAAGATATCTTGCAATTCCCTCTCGGCCACCGGGCCGATTGAACTGACTGTGTAGGGCGCCAACCGCCCCCCAATCAGCACAATCTCCAACCCCTCCATTGAGCCCAGTTGCGCGGCAATGTTCAGGGCGGGGGTCACCACAGTTATACCACTGGCGGCAGAAATACAGCTGCTGAACTCCATAACGGTGCTACCGGCGTCGAGTATAACCGTTTCACCCGGGACTAGGAACCGCAACGCAGCTCGCGCAATTCGACGCTTCTCGTCTCTATTTAGCAAAGCTCTTTCGGAAAAGTTCACCCACAGCGCCTGATGCGTGGCCACGACCGCGCCGCCGCGGGCACGCTCAATGACGTGCTGCTCTGCCAGGTAATCCAGGTCAGCTCGGGCCGTTACCCTCGAGACTCCAAAACGATCACTTATCTCATTAACGTCCACCCTGCGGTTCTGGACGACTAGCTCAAGGATCTCCTGGCGTCGTTGAGGCGGGAGCCTCCTACGCTGGGGGGGGTCGCTGCCGCGACTCCCCGTCGGAGCCTTCTCCTTCGACGGCTTGGATGGCATTCAGTCTTCACCCTCTCCCCGGTCCCAAATCTAGAATATGAGCTGGTCAGGAGCCATCATCCCGGAGCCAAGCATACAGCACTCCGCCTGGCCTCAGCACAGGCGATAAGCAGGCTGACTATAGCCGGGCCTCAACCTCCGCCCTGTGTGGCAATCCCTCTCTTGTCCCCAGCCGTGAGGCCTTCAGTGCGGCGGCCACCGTGGCGAACCGAATAGCCTTGAGAATAGGGTAACCAAAGGCCAAGGCGGCAGCATAAGCGCCGTGAAACACGTCTCCGCACCCGGTTGTATCGACCGGCACGACTACATACGCAGAAATATGCTCCACGGGGCCAGTCTCGCTCGTGGTTACCCAGCAGCCGCGCGCACCGTCTGTAATCGCGGCAAGCTTACGGGCACCATACCAAAGTAATCGAAGCGCCGTGGTAAAGTCCCCCGTCCCCGTGACCACCTGAGCGGCGTGTGCCGACAAAATCAAATGGTCAACAAACTGAAGAAGGCTCCGTATGACCTGAGCATCGATTACCTCGATATCGGCCACAACCGGAATGGTCGCAGCATGGGCGAACTGTGCCGCCCGAAGTGATCCGTGTGCCCCGAAGCCATCGACCAGAAGGACACGCGAGTTTAGCACTATATTTTCCGAGATATTGGGGTCGGCACCGGTGAGAGGTGGGATGTCAAAATATATCGACCGCGTACCTTTGTCGATCGACGTAACTATGGTGGACCTCACGGGACGAGCGTCTTGATTTATAGCCTTGCGAGACACGACGACCCCTGCTCTACGGAGATCGCTTACAACGGCGAGAGAGTCGGGGTCGCTACCCAGCATGCCCGCGAACTGCGAGGTCGCCCCGAGACGCGCGGCGGCGGCGAGCGCAGTGGCAGTCTGGCCCCCAAAACTTCGCGACCTGCGGAGAATGCGCGCCTTTCCATCTGTCGGCGGCAAACCCGAGATATATATCGTATCGTCAATCGCAGCAACGCCGATCCCGAGGACGTCAATCCGTGGCACGGCCCAAACTGCTTGCTGCCTCGATCGCCTCGGGCGCGTGGAGGCGTTCATGTACGACGAGCTTGTAAGCGGCGATAGCGGCTACGGTATCGCGATCCCGTGACCACACGTTCCTCCCCACCGTCACTCCGGACGCGCCCGCCGATATAGCCGCATCCGCCTGAACAAGCGCCTCTTCAAATCCCTCCGTCCGAGGCCCGCCCGCGGCGACAATGGGGACCGGGCTGCACTCAATGATCTGCTTGAACGCTAAGGCATCGCCCGGATAGGCGACTTTGATGACATCAGCACCACATTCAATGCCACACCGAACAGCCCAGGCGATATTATCGGCGTCGGCGGCAATAACTGGAGCACCTTCAAACACTCGCGGATAAATATGTGCGATGACGGGCAAGCCAAAAGGCTCCGCCTCTTCGACCGCGTTGGAGAGTACGCGTAGGTAGTAGCCTTCGCTGTTGCCTCGCACGTTGATCCCCACGGCAACCGCATCCGCGCCAATACGGCTGGCTCCCTTGACGGAACCGAGGATCTCTGCGACACGATCGTCCGACGTGGAGCACCCGAGCTGAATAATAAGGGCAATTTTTCCGGCGTGCGGGTGCCAACAATTCGAGGCCGCTCCCGAGAACATTGTGACCGCATCGGGCCTAGCGGCTACGACGTCGGCCAGAGTGCCTGGGAGATTGTGGAGACCTCCCGTCATCGTTTGGGGGTAACCAACAAAATGGTCAACGGCCACCGACAGGAGGCGACCAGAGGGATGGCTAAAGATGCGACGAAGACGGATCGCCTTACCGAGGCTCAAGTTGTGGCTCCTTAGGGAACGTGAGGACCTTCTAGGACCTTGTCGAGAGGTTTCGCTCCGCCCCCGTCCATCAGGCACCGGTATAGGCAGGCGTTGGTGATTTTGGCCCGACGTTACTACACAAGGAAGTGGAGCGTCAAGTCTTGTGTCGGCTTGCTTTCGGCGGCCGTGCGAGGCGATCGCCGCAGGTACGGGTGGCGGGGGGAGTGCCGGCCTGGTGTGGGGAGGGTGGCGCGAACAGTTCAGGGAAGACGTTTGGAATAGGGGCGACCCTGGCCAATTGGTCTCCAAGGTCGTCCGGGCCCTCGGGTAGGAGGGCCCGTCCACGAAAAGTGCTGGCCCGGAAAGGCGGTGGCAAGTGATAACAAGGGTTGACGCCGCTCTAACTTGCGAAGTAAACTGCTTTCACAGAGGCCGCGCCACTGACGCTATTGGGCCGGCTCGTGAGCTCGTGCTCGTGCGCTTGAGGGCGCAGCGGGGGCAGAAGGCTGGTGAGGTTTTGGAGAAGACGGACGTGGGGGGAGGGAACTTGGGCCCGGTTGTAGCAATTGTGGGCGCCAGCTCGGGAATCGGCGCGGCAACTGCAGAGGCTCTGGTCGCGAACGGCGCCAGAGTTGTCCTGGGTGCCCGCCGGACCGAACGGCTGGCCGGGCTTGTCGAGCGTCTCGGGGAGGACCGGTGCGTTGCCGTCCCCATGGACGTACGACGACCCGGTGACTCGAAGCGGCTCGTCGCGGTTGCGGTCGAGAATTTCGGGCGGCTCAGCGCGGTAGTGGCAAACGCCGGGATCGGCGTCTTCGGAGGGGATCCTCGACAATACGGACGAGGAATACGCGGAAATGATTGACGTCAACTACGCCGGGACCGTGTGGGCCGTGCGAGCGGCAGTTCCTGCACTGCTCCAGAACGGTGGTGGGGATGTGGTGATTGTTGCCTCCGTCGCTGGATTGCGGGGCGGCGCCAGCGAGGGTGTCTACGCCGGCACGAAGTTCGCGCAGTTGGGGTTGGCGGGCGCCTTGGACCGAGAGTTGTGGAAAAAGGGCATTCGGGTTACCACGATTTGCCCCGCCGCCGTCAATACCGATATGGCCGTGGCAAAAGGTGTCAAAGAGGGTGACCCGCCCCTCGAGACATTACTGCGGCCCGAGGATATCGCCGGAGCTATAGTCACCGTCCTCGGCCAGCCGCGGCACCTGAGGACAGTCCTGTGGGTGATGTGGTCAATGGCGGAGCCGACAAGCTGATGATGTGTTCAGGTACTAATTTCGCGTCGACATAAAGGGAGCATGACGATGGGGCTCGGCCCGTGGTTGCTAGCGCCAAACTACGCACAGCCTTCATATCGTGGGGGCGGAGCGGTAGCGCGCTTTCGGGGCCTGGAGCCGGGCCCCGATCCGTCTCCGGAAGACTGGATCGCATCGGTTACAAGTCGCTGGGGCATGAGCCCCTTAGGATTTAGTGTTCTACCAGACAATCGTCGGCTGGCCGATGCGATCAGTCAAGAGCCCGACGCCTTCCTTGGCCCGAGCACCGCACTGCCTTCGGCCCCGACGCAATGCTGTTGGTAAAACTCTTGGAGTCCGCGACCCGGCTGCTTGTCCATTGTCACCCGGACCGTGACTTCGCCCGTACGCATCTGGGTTGCTCGCACGGCAAGACGGAGGCATGGTTCGTGCTGTCGGCGAAGCCGGGCGCCGAAGTGTTCCTGGGGTTCTCGCAGGAGATAACGCGCGAACACCTATGGGGCCTTATAGAGGAGCAGCGAGCCGAAAAGATGCTCGCGCTCCTAAATCGCATAGGCGTCAAAGAGGGGGACTCGATATTGGTCCCCGCGGGCGTACCCCACGCCATTGGGAGCGGTGTGCTGGTCCTTGCAGCTCCAAGAACCATCTGACCTATCGGTGTTACTGGAGACGGGGGATCTTGACAGTCCTGATCTGGGGATGGGCTGGGAGGTAGCGTTGGACTGCGTCGATCGGAGCAGCTGGCCGCCGTCGCGCCTTGAACACGTGACGCACAGCGTCGGGGAGGCGGATGGGCGAATCTTTCCTCCGGCCGCAGATCCCTTCTTCCGTGCGGATCTGGTCCTGGGCCGTCCGTCCCGTAATGCCAGGATCGACGAGGGCTTTGCCGTCGTCGTCGTGATCGAGGGAAATGGCGAGCTAAAAGGGAGCTTCGAAGGCTCACCTATGGGCCTCTTGAAGAGGCGCCACGGTCCTCGTTCCGTATTCAGCTGGGCCTGTTGAGGTGACGGGTTCAGTGAAGGTAGTGGTGTGCCGCCCACCGAGCGCTGGTTGCGAGTACCGGGCCCGACCGAAGGTGTGAGCCAACCACAGGAGCGCGCACCCTACCGTCGGTGCGACTCACGTCGGACCTCATAACCTCAGCGCCCGGTCAGTACTTGGGAGGCACGCGGCTTCAGGATGGCCTTGACCACGTCGGTGCGGCCGTTCATCAGCTCGCCAAAGATGCGGGCGCCATCACTGAGGTCGAAGGAAGTCCACCAGCTGAGGTCGATTTCGCCGGCGAGCATGACGGCATCTCGAAAGTCAGTACCGGTGTACGCGAAGGAGCCAACGACACGCTTTTCGGTGCGGATGAGGTCCCGAGCATCGAACCCGGCGTCAGCGTCGAGGAGCCCGAGCCATACCGCGGTCGCCGCCGGTCGTAGGTGCTCAAGGGAGGCGCGCCTGGTGGCGACGGCACCCACCGCGTCGATGATCACCTCGAACTCGCCCGTCAGCTGCGGAGCGGTTGAGTCGGCACCGAGCCGTTCCGCGTGAGCGAGGCGGTCTGAAGAGAGATCCGTTATGGCGACGGTGGCACCGTGGTGCTTAGCGACCAGCAGCGTGGCTAGCCCGATGGTCCCGGCACCAAGGATCCCGACGCGCGCCCCCTCGTACCCCCCGGAGACGCGCCAAGCGTGCAGGGCGTTAGCAATAGGCTCAATCATCGCCCCCTCCTCTGGTGAAACTGAGCGAGGGAGCTCATGTACCAGGCGTTTGGGAACCGCGACCCGCTCGGCGAACGCTCCGGGGCGATGGATCCCAAGAATGGCGCGGTTGCGGCACACCTCTTCACGTCCTGAAAGACAAAGGTCGCACTGGCCACACGTGACCAGCGGGTTCACTGTAACCAAACGACCACTGGGATCGGTACCGGAAAACTCATGACCCATGATGAGCGGAGGCCGACGGAAACCCGGCTGCGAGATCCCATGCAGCTCGCTACCGCAGATCCCGCAGGCCGCCACGTCAATCATAATCTCGTCAGCTTGAGGTACGGGATCATCGACATCTAGCTGCTCGACTGTCCCTGGCTTAGTATAGACCATGGCACGCACTATTCGTAACTTCTTCCAGTAGGCTTGTACACCAACACTACTGTAGTACAAGGTGATGGGTCAATTGTCATGGCCGGCCTCACCGGAGGTCGAGAAAGGGGCGTGACCCACGTGGACACGCAAAGGACCAGACTTACCAGACAATCCTTGGCACAACAGATGGCCGATGCGCTCGTCGAGTACATCATCGCCGAGGGTGTCGCCGAGGGTGAGGCGCTGCCCTCGGCGGCAGAGCTGTCGGACCGTTTTGGCGTTTCGCGCACGGTTGTTCGTGAAGCATTGGCGACTCTCGTCGGACGAGGTGTGCTCACACAGTCCCAAGGCAGGGAGAGTGTCGTCTCGATCCCGGACGCCTCTGACCTAGGCCAGCTTCTTCGCTTCCGGGTTCACCGGGAAGATGTGTCCCAGAAGGACATCTTGGAGACTCGTCTCGGCCTTGAAGTGGTGTCGGCGACGCTCGCCGCTGAGCATGCCACGGCGGACGATGTGGAGAAGATGTACAAGCAACTAGCCCTGATGACGAGCGCGAAGACGGACACTGCCTATCACCAAGCTGACATCCAGGTCCATCGGTTGATCGCCGTGGCGTCACGCAACCCGTTGATCCTGATGATCCTCGATGCCCTGGAGGAACTGCTCCTAGACATACGCGTGAAGGCCACCCGGCTACGGCGATCGCGGGGAGAATCCCTCGAAGGTCATCATTGCGCAACATGGCAAGATCATTAAGGCTATCGAGACACATAATGCTGTCAGCGCCGGCGAGAATATGCGCAATCATCTTGAGATCCTGAGGAAGGAAGTCTGCTGACGCACGAAATGGGATGGCGCGGACACCACCATGCAGAGTTCACTTTGACCACAGACCGCCGCTACAGCACGCTCTCGTGAACCCCTTAGGCGTACGGCGCAGCCGAAGGTGTGTAGGCACCAACATCATAGTAAGACCGCATCTGAGCTATGCGACCATTGGCTATCTCTGCCACATTAATTCCCTCTAGCAAAAGAGCCTCTCCGCTCAGCGGACGAAGTGTAGCGGACCATTGCGCGACGCCCCACGTCCCATCAGTTAGCGAACGTGTCACGACTACCTCCAGGATCGGAAATCGTGATACGGAATCTTCGTAAAATGGCCTAATCGAGGCCAGACCAGAGCGAACCTCATCGGGCGTTTGGAACACAGCGGTCGGGATAAACATATCGAGAATAGCCTGCACATCTCGCGTCATCTCGACCTCGAAGTACCTTCGTAGTACGTCTCCAGATGTCACCAGGGGACTCCCATTCGCTATTTGTCGTACTTCTCTTCAATGTTGCCAAAGGCCTTCAAGGTTCTCACACGGGTGAGAAATCATTATACCGCACCGTGCAGACTCTAGGTGGCACCTGGAGGGCAAGCAAACCTGCCGCCGCCCTCCAGGGGTGTGCCTTGTCCGAGCTCAGCTACACGACGTGCTATACACGAAGTGCGCGGCGGCGGGAGTGCTTATGTTCGTTGGCGTCAAGATCTTTGTCGGCGTGTAATACTCAAATGGAGAAGCTTGCCCGACCGGCGCATTGGGGTGGGCGATACGACTGTTCAGAAGAGTCACCATGTGTTGGACGGACAGCGCTCCCACCAGGTAAGGCGACTGCGCTATGAGCCCGAATACGATGTCTTGCTTCAGCAACGCCACCTCGTTAGGTTCGGCGTCATAGCCATAAACGCCGATCTTGCCAGCCTTCCCAGCGGCTTTAACTGCTGCTGCGGCCCCGACTACTTCCTGTCCGCTAGTGGCATATATGGCCTTCATATCGGAGTGGGCGACAATCTCTGCGGCCGCTATAGACTGAGAAACGCTGACGCTCCCCTGATCATATTGTATCCCTAGGACATCAAGCTTTGGCGCCACCCTATGAAGCTCACTTATGAGGGGCTTATAACGGTAGACGACCTGGGGAATGCCTGGTTCGACAACGAGGATGCCGACGGTGCCGGTCCCACCGGTCTGTTTCGCTATGTTATCGGCCATCGTGACGACTGCCGGGTTGTCCTCCTTCGACTCGATTATCTGGTAGAACGGCGACCCCACTATGTCATTCGTCTCGATGACCGGAGTGTGCGACTTTGCCCACGCGGCCAGGTAGGGATCATTGTTAATACCACCCTGCGGTGTCAGGATGATACCGTTCGGATTGCCTAACCCAGCAGCTTGTACTCTCTGCGCGATCTGGGCGGCACCAACGGCTGCAGTGTCTGAATACCACGTGAGCGACACCCCCAGCGTCTTCGCCTCTTGCGTTCCACCACACGCCATCGTGGTCCAGAACGCGTCAGAGTAAGGTCCAATCGTCCCGTGAATGACCCAATGGGGTTGGGCTAAGCTGGCGTCGACCGCGGTTGCCGGTCGGACGGTGGCTGAGGCGGCGCATGGCACCAACGCCATGGAGAGCATCGTCGCCCCCAACGCGGTTCCAATGGACAATGTTTTGTTGATCCTCATATTCTTCTCCTCGTTGCCGCGCATGGCGCTGGTTTATTAGATGAACGGTGCAGGTTGAAGGACGTAGGTCAAGTCTCTGACTAGAAGCTCATTGTGCAAACGGTCACTCCCTTCGACGTGTGCGGTTGGCGTCGATCGCAACAGCAATAATCAATACCGTGCCGGTTGCGACCTCCTGGTAGAAGGTGGAAAGTCCCATGACGATTAGGCCGTCGAGTATGACGTAGGCGAGGATGGCGCCCCAGAGCGTTCCGAACATGTTGGCCCTGCCACCGTGGAGGGGCGTACCCCCGACCACCACGGCGGTCAGCGCCGACAGCGAATCGAGAGTATGCCCGGTAGTATCCGTTGTGCCCAGCCGGGCAATGTCGAAAAACCCGGCAAGTCCTGCCATGAGGCCTCCGATTATCATCAGGGTGTGGATATGACGGCCCACAAACACCCCGGCGCGTTCGGCGGAGGCCCGGTTCGAACCGATCGCGAGGGTGCGCATCCCATATCTGCTAAACCGGAGCACCATCCAAAACCAAAGCAGGATCACGAGAGCGACGAACGTCGGGGGCGGTACATATTCAATGTAATTGAGGCCAAAATCGTCTTGGAGATTAGTGGGCAAGACAGTAATATCTGCGCCATGGACGAAGAGGAACGCGAGCCCGGTGCAGATCCCGGTGGTGCCGAGAGTCGCGATGAGAGAGTTTACTCGCAGTTTGGTTATGAGAAAACCGTTCACGAACCCCACCGTCGCGCCCGTCGCGACGCATACGACGACTGCCAGGAGGCACGCAGCAGCGGACGCGTCCAAAGTCCTTTGGTTCGTCATGTGCTCCAGGAGTATTCCTCCGGCCACGGAGGACAGGATGACATTGGCCCCGAGTGAGAGGTCGAAGGCACCCGCCGCCAGCATGACGGTGGCGCCGGCCGCGAGGAGGAACGCTTCGGATGCGTTCCCCATCAGGGCTTCCTCATTTGCCCAGCTCCAGAACACGTGGTGCGGTGAGAAGAGCGTAAACCCGACTACGAGCAAGACGTCGAACAGGAATATGTAGACAGGAGTCCCGCTGAACAGGCGGCGTATTGGGCCCCGAGGAGGGATCACCACGTCGGGCCCGGATGGGCTGCTGTGCCCCTTTGATGGGCCCTGTGAGCCCGTCTGAGGCTCGCTGGCCAACGTCATGCGACGTTACCTTCGTACCCGACCATTGTGGCGACGATGTCAGGGACGGTGACATCCGCGGCCGGGGCGGTCCTTACCGTAGTCCCGCGCCAGAGGATGGATACGCGGTCGGCCACCTGGAGTATCCGCGGCAAGTCGTGAGAAATGACCAAGACGCCGAGCCCCTTGGAAGCTACGGTCCGCATTAGCTGGCAAACGATCTCGCTCTGCCTCGCACCGAGCGCGGCCGTCGGCTCGTCGAGGAGCACGACCGATCGTGCCCACATGACGGCCCGTGCAATCGCGATCGCCTGACGCTGTCCTCCCGAGAGTTCTCGTACCGGCACGTGCAGCGAAGGAAGCTCGATCGCCAGACTACGGAGGGCCTCGGCCGCCTGATGCCTCATGGTCCGCCTGGCGAGGATACCAAGGTGACCTAGCAGGCCAGTCCGTATGACCTCGTGACCGAGGAATATGTTGTCCACGACGGACAGGTCGGGCGCCAGGGCGAGGTCCTGGTGCACGGCTTCTACACCGCGGCTCTGGGCATCTTGGATGGATGCGAGCTGAACCTCCCGGTCGTTTACCACGACGCGGCCTGTGTCTGCGCTATAAATTCCGAGTAGGATCTTTACGAAGGTAGATTTTCCAGCGCCATTGTCGCCTAAGAGCGCAACGACCTCACCGGGATGAACGGTTATGGATGCATTGGTTAACGCCTGAACGTGGCCGAAGCGTTTCGATATGCCAACTCCGGCGATTGCAACGGGTTCACTGGCACTGGTTATCACCAAAATTGAATGCCCTCCGACTAGAGGCCTCAAACTGGAGCCGCACCTCAGCCAAGTGCCTCAAGTTCCACACCGAGGGGACTTATGAACTGAGGTTCGGGAGATGAGGCAGACGAACGTTGCTCTATGTACGGGGCCCGATATGTCCGATAGGCCAGACGCGAAGGCCACCCGGGTTTCGGGGTCGATGGCCCACGCTTGCGTGGTCTTATGTCGGGTTGCGCTAATGCCTTCTCGGAGCTTCCTTCGCTTGCCATCAGCCCCCCGATCTTGGTCTCTCCGGTTGTATCAGTAAGGAAGTAGCATGTCAAGTGTTGCTATCACTTGCGTGTAGTGGGACGGTAGGGCTTCCTTGCCCTTCTCTCCGCCGCTGGTGGGCAGCATTCTATCGTACTCACTGCTTAGCATACAAGCCTAGTCAGGCCTTGTTAGCCTAGTCACTTGTATGGTAAGCTGTGCGTATGAGGAGTTGTCGTCGCCTCCGCCTCGAAGGATGGGGGAGGCACCGGGCGCGGCGTGTACCGCACCGGTCAGTCCTGTGAGGTCACTCGGGCCGCGGTGCGCTACCAACAGACTGACGTCGGGGACACCAGGTTGATGTCCGTGTGCCATCAGGCGGGGGAGCGGGGCAATGGGCGTGGTCGGCGGGGCGCGGCGGCACGGAGGGGGACAGCAGCCTCATGCCTGGTCGAGGGGCGCGCCTTGAAGGTGACGGAACGGTGAAGGTCACATCCGTAGCGACTATCAGGGTCAAGGAGTACCCGAACCTCGTCTGGGTCGAAGTCGGCACCGATGAGGGTCTGGTGGGGCTCGGAGAGACCTTCTTCGGCGCCGACGCTGTCGTTGGGCACATCCACGAGTTGACGGCCCCGTACCTCCTAGGTAAGGACCCTCTCAACATCGAGCGGCATTGGCACGAGCTCTACGGCTACTACCGGTCCGGGGGCATCGGAGCCGAGGCCCGGGCGTGCTCAGCCATCGACAACAGCCTCTGGGACCTTCTCGGGCAGGCATCGGGCCTTCCGCTCTACGCCCTGTTGGGGGGACGCACGCGGGAGGCGATCCGTGCGTACAACACCTGTGCTGGGTCCTTATATGGACGCGATCGGATCAAGGGGACTCTAGATAACGATCAGTGGTCCAAGGTCCAGAGCGGGGCCGTCTACGAGGACCTCGACGCCTTCCGGTACCGGGCTGACGAGCTGGCGGCGTCGCTGCTAGAGGACGGCTTCACGGCGATGAAGATCTGGCCGTTCGATGAGCTCGCCGTCCCGAGCGACGGCATGGTCGTGCTCCCGAGCGAGCTTGAAGAGGGGGTCGGGCCTCTTCCGAAGATCCGCGATGCCGTCGGGCGCCGAATCGAGGTTGCCATTGAAATGCATTCGCGCTGGGGGCTTACCGCCGCGAAGCAGATCGCTCGCGCCTGTGAAGCCTACGAGCCGATGTGGTTCGAGGACCCCACCCGTACCGAGAACCTCGAGACCCTCGTCCGCTTTGCCCGATCGACGCGCATCCCAACGATCGCCAGCGAACTACTTGCCGGCAAGGGCCATTTCCAGGCGATCCTCGAATCGGGTGCATTTGGGTACCTTATGTTCGACCTGGGCTGGGTTGGGGGCCTCACGGAGGCCCGCAAGCTGGCTGGGATGGCAGACGCTTACGATCTACCTATAACTCCCCACGACTGCACCGGCCCGGTGAACTTGGCGCTTGGTGTACATATGGGGGTGAGCCAGCCGAACGCGGCCTGGCAGGAGGTCGTCCGGGCTTATTACCATACATGGTACAAGGACGTCGTCACTGCGCTGCCCGAACTCAAGGATGGTTATCTTCACCCTTTGACGGGGCCGGGACTGGGCTTGAGCCTCGATCCTTCCGTGAAGAAGCGACCGGACGCCAACGTCCAGGTTTCGAACTAGCGCTGTATAGTTGGTGGCGACCATGCTTACGAAAGCCGCAATAGTTCAGTGGGCTAAGCAATCGCCGCACTTCGAAGAGATCGAGCTGAGCGACCTCCAATATGACGAGGTGCTGGTCCGGATCGGTGTTGCAGGCATCTGCCACACCGACGTCGCCTGGTCGGATGGTGACCTGTTCGATGTCTTCCCAGTAGTGCTCGGTCACGAGTGCGCCGGAGCGGTGGAGGCGGTCGGTGAGGCTGTGACCCGAGTCCGAGTAGGCGATCGCGTCAGTATCGCACTCGCTCACCACTGCGGGCACTGCTTTTTCTGTGAAACGGGCCGGCCAATGCTATGTACGAACAACGGCGGCGGGCTGAGGCGGTTGTCCCTCAACGGCGAGCCAGTCCGACAGGGGTTCGGCGTCGGTGGCTTCTCCGAGCTCGTCGTGGTCGGGCAGGCTAGTCTCGTGCTCGTCCCAAGGGGTGTTCCAATCGCGGTGGCCGCTCTTGTAGGCTGCGCAACCTCCACTGGCATCGGCGCCGTGTTCAACATAGCGAAAGTGGAGTACGGGAGCCGGGTCGCCGTGCTTGGGGCTGGGGGCGTCGGGCTCAACGTAGTGATGGGGTGCGTGCTGGCGGGGGCCGAGCGCATCGTTGTTGTCGAACCCAACGAGGCACGCCGGGCCAGAGCACTCCAGCTTGGTGCCACCGACGTCGTTGAGCCGACCGAAGAAGCTCTGCGCGAAATCGCACCAGAACGGCTTTGAGTTCGTTTTCGAGTCGGTCGGACGCGCCGAAACGATGGAACTCGGGCTACGGGTCACCCAACGCGGGGGTACCTTGACGATTATTGGCGCACCGAGGCCCGACGCCCAGATCCGCGTCCCTGCCCTTGACTTCGTACCCAGTCAGCGCCGGATTCTCGGCTGCCAGACCGGCAACATCCGCCCGGATGTCGATTTCGACCGGATCTTCCGTCTCTATGCTAGGGGAAAGTTGCCCCTTGACTCCCTTGTAACCGGCATACTGCCGTTCGACCAGATAGGCGAAGCGTTCCGGAGAAGCCGTAGTGGCGAAGGAGTCAGGACGTTGCTTCGCTTCACAGAGGAGTGATTTGACGAAGTTCAGCAAGGAAGTCGTGGCCCACGGCCTGGAGGTTCCCGAGGGCCCAGTAGCGCTCGGGGATGGCCGCCTCGCCTTCGTCCAACAGGTTCTCGGCCGTGCCTGCCTATTCGATGGTGCGAAGGTTGTTACTATATCTGAGAGGCCCGGGAGCGCCGAACGCAGTGACCCTGGGCTCGGACGGCCACCTCTACGCGGCTCAGAACGGCGGAGTGATAGGGGTCCTACGGACTGAGCGACCCTGCCCCCCGGCGATAGAACGGATCTTGCTCGACGGGACTATCCAGACCGTCGCCACTGCGGTCGCCGGTGTGGCACTACAGGCGCCCAATGATCTCGTGTTCGGGCCAGACGGCCGCCTCTACTTTACGGACCCGGCCGAACCATTTGACCCTGGACGACGACACGCTACTAACCGGCTGTTCGCTCTCGGGCCCGAGGGCGGCGAGGTCCTGGTCGAACTCGGGCCGGTCTATACCAATGGGCTCGCCTTCACTGTCGACGATGTCTTATGCTGGGTAGAGTCCTACGAGCGCCGGGTCTGCCTCCTCGTGGGCGGCCAGCGGCGCGAGGTTTGCCAGTTGCCGGACGGGCACGTACCGGACGGTCTCGCCGTGGCGAGCGATGGGCGGCTCTTCATCACTACGGTCAGCTCCCACGGCATTACCGTGGTCTCGCCTGAAGGCGAGGTACTTGATCACCTCTACCTCGACGATAACGCCCTACCGACAAACTGCTGTTTCGACGGCTCGACACTCTGGGTTACGGACTTCGGCGTGGGCTACGACGAGGGGCGGGGTCGCGGACGTCTTTGGCGACTGGAGACCGACGCCGTCGGCGCTCCGACGGGTCACGGGCAGCTGTAGACGGGGTTCAAATAGGTATGTCCACGCGGCTTTAGCCAAGGTTTGAGCTTTACAGTGCTTGTCCGACGCTACGTTTGTCCTCCTTGAAGGGCGCGGCGCCAGGCGATCTAGGTGGGCCCAACCGAGCAGGAGGTCTGATGGTGAACAATCTATCTGGTGCCGTGGTCGCCATCACCGGAGCCAGCTCTGGCATCGGTGCCGCCACCGCCAAAGCGCTGGTCCAAGAAGGCGCGCAGGTCGCTCTCGGCGCTCGCCGGCACGAGCGGCTGTCAGACCTAGTCGAACAGCTCGGGACGGGACCAGCCTGTGCCATCACAATGGATGTGCGCATACCTGATGACTCTCGCCGTCTCGTCACGGCGGCAATCGAACGGTTCGGTCGCCTCACAGCCTTCGTGGCGAACGCCGGGATCGGGTCCTTCGGCGGGATAACGGCGAACACCGATGATGATATCGCAGCAATGATCGACGTCAACTTCTCGGGGACGGTCTGGGGTGCCCGAGCAGCAGTGCCCGCGCTCGAGGCGAACGGAGGCGGCGATATCGTCATCATCTCATCCGTTGCCGGGATGCGCGGCAGTGCCAATGACGCGGTCTACTCCGCGACAAAGGCGGCTCAGATCGGGCTCGCAGGGTCCATGGACCGGGAGCTCTGGGCCAAGCAAATCCGCGTCAGTACCATCTGTCCGGCTGCCGTCAATACCCCTTTCTTTGCCGTGGGGCGAGGGCGCGTCGAAACGGACGAGTGGCTCGAGAACGTGTTGAAACCCACGGATATCGCACAAGCGATCCTGACCGTACTCCAACAACCCCGACACCTCCGAACCACCCAGTGGACTATGTGGGCGATGTCTGAACCGAGTTAATGGACAAGGTGTGTTCCCACTCGGGGAAGTGCAAGGTGCCCACCACAGAGGAGAAAGCCGTGCTAGACCCGTCATTGCCCGCGGCGCTTGAAGCCTTGACCGCGCAGCTCGGTCCGGGGTGCATCACGACCGATCCTGGCGTTCTCGACCGCTGCAGCGTCGACAGCTGGCCTACCGCCATCAAGTTGGCTCAGTTGGGCCGACGACCCTATCGTCCCGATGCGGTCGCGGTGCCTGTGAGTGCCGATGACGTCAGCACCCTGCTTAAGTGGGCTTACAGCCGAGGAGTCGCCGTTACGCCACGTGGACTTGGCTCCTCTGTGGTTGGCCAGCCCTTGCCGAGCCGCGGGGGTCTCGTGCTCGACCTGAGCCGACTAACGGAGCCTCTAAAGATCGGACGGGAGGACTTGCTCGTCACCACCGGGGCTGGGAGGCTCGGGAGCGACCTCGAAGAACAACTCAACGAGGCCGGCCTCACGCTGGGCCACTCGCCGCAGTCTCTAGCGCGCTCGTCGGTAGGAGGGTGGGTGGCTACGGGCGCGACCGGTCAATTCTCCTCTCGTTATGGAGGCATCGAGGATCTAGTCGCGGGGTTGAAAGTGGTCTTGGCCCACGGTGAGCAAATCGAGATGTCAGCGCACCCTCGCGGTGCAGTCGGCCCGGATCTCCGGCAGCTGTTCATTGGCTCGGAGGGTACACTCGGTGTAGTCACCGAGGTCACCCTGAGAGTGTTCCCCATCAGCGGGACGCGGTCCCTCGAGGCATTCCGCTTGCCCTCCATCAGGCCAGGCATCGAGGCGTTGCGTCGGACGTCGCAATCCGGCCTGCGCCCTCTCCTATTGAGGCTTTACGACGAGGACGAGTCGGGGCAGGTGCTCGGCGGCAGGAGGGACGGGAGTTGCGTCCTCTTCACCGGCTTCGAGGGGCCCGCCGGCGTGGCTAAAGCCGAGCGGCGGGCGGTCAAGTCCATCGTCGCCGAAGAGGGAGGCACGTCCCTGGGGCCCGAGCCGGTCGAAGCGTGGATGCAGCGTCGGTTCGATTTCTCGCGGATAGAGGCTCTGCTGGCCGAGATGGGCGGTTACGCGGAGACCATTGAAGTCGCACATCGGTGGAGTCGAATCCACGAGCTTTACCAAGCTCTCAAGCTTGGGCTGAGGGAGGTGGCGGACGAAGTCGTCGCCCACTTCTCCCATGTCTACCCGCAGGGAACTTCGTTGTACCTCATTCTGACCGGTAGAGCACACGACGACGATGAGGCACTGGCCACACTGGAGCGGCTCTGGGCGACGGCTATGGGCCACACGTTGCGCCTAGGCGGGGTCATCACCCATCACCACGGTGTGGGGCTAGCAAAAGCCAGTTACGTGCGGGACGCACTTGGGTCCTCAATGACCGTGCTCGAGCGAGTCAAGGACGCCCTCGATCCTGAGTACGTCATGAACCCTGGAAAGCTCGGGCTTGCGAAGACGAGGGTGGCGGGTACCGCGACGGAAGTGCCGCCGTTCCCGTCGGGCAAGAACTGACGCGAAGATGCAACAAAGCTCACGACCGCCAGCGGGCGAAGCGCTACCGGCGTCCGCCGATGCGGGCTCGGCCCATCCCGGGCATCTACCCCATCCGGGCACTAACGCGGAGGCCACGTCATGATGAAGCAAATTCGCGCCGAGCCGGGAGAACACTGGGTCAATTGGGCATCGCATCGTCGATGGTTGCTCGACGAGGCAAACGGACTGCTCTCATTTTTTGCCGACAGGTGCATCGATCCCCGGGGGGGCTACCACACACTAACGACCTCGGGAACTCCCCAGGACACGAGGGTGAAAGACTTGGTTAGTACCTCTCGGATGGTCCACTGCTACAGCCTTGCCGTCCTCCTCGGGTACCCGGATGCGCAGCGGGTTGTGCAGCAGGGTCTCACTGCATTGTGGGAGTTGTTCCGTGACATCCGGCAGGGCGGGTTTCATTGGACGGTTGACGCCGAGGGAAGGGTGATTGACGGGACAAAACGTGCATATGGACAGGCGTTTGCCTTATTGGCGGGAAGCAGCGCGCACCAGGCCGGGTTCGAGGATGGTCTGAGGCTCATCGAGGCTGCCGACGACGTGCTCGAAGCACATTTCTGGGAACCGACCGCGGCGAGGTACCAGGAAGAATTCTCCCACGACTGGGTTGGTGGCTCTCCGTACCGCGGCGGCAATAGCAACATGCACTTGGTCGAGGCCCTGCTGGCGGCGTTCGAGGCGACACACGAAGCCCGATACCTAGATCGCGCCGGTTCGGTCGCTAGCGCCCTTATCGACAATGTGGCGCGACGCTGTGGATGGCGAACGGTCGAGCACTTTGACAACAACTGGGAGATCGATGAATATTACAATCGGGAGAAACTACGTGATACGTACCGCCCATACGGGGTGGTGGTGGGCCATGCGTGTGAGTGGGTACGACTGCTCCTGCAGCTCCGAGGCGCAATAGGTGCCGATGGGTGGTACTTGGAGGCGGCCGAGCAGCTTTTCGCGACGGCGATGAGCGCCTGGGACGGCGAGCAGGGCGGCCTGTTTTACACTACGGACTTTTCTGGACAGGTATTGGACCGCGACCATTACCAGTGGCCCGTAGCCGAGGGGATAGGAGCGGCGTCCGAGCTTGTGAAAACAACGGGCAAGGTCATCTACGAACAATGGTATAGGGACCTATGGTGCTTTGCCGCCGGCTACCTTGTCGATCGGACAAGCGGCGGTTGGTTCAACCTCCTAGACGAGCATCTCACACCACTCGAACGTCCGGGAGTTTTAGAGGGTAAGCCCGAGCCGTACCACGCTCTGCAGTGTTGTTTGGTTCCTCTTCTTGAGCCGGGCCGAGGCTTGGCCGCTGGACTTCGTGTGTCCAGACAAGCACAGAGAGGTTTAACGTGCCCGGACCTCTGACGCCGCCATTGCCGGTTCATGGCATCTCAAAAGTCGACACTAACGCAGAAGCGAAAAACCCAGTTTTTGGGAGCCGACACAGAAAGGACCTTAACCATTATGGACGCAAGATCTGGTAAGCGGATCCGAATGGGACGCCTGCTCCGTCCCGAGACGGGGCACGGGGTGATTGTAGCGGCATCTCATGGGGTCTTGGAGGGCCCTCCGCGCGCGTTGCGGACCAGGCGTGAGGCAGAAGAGACATTTCGCAAGCTCCACCGGGCGGATGGGATCCTGATAGCACCTGGTTCACTCCGCATAGCTGAAGACGTGTTCGTGGGGCGGGATAGCCCGGGGCTGCTCGTCCAGATGGACTGGACGAACTGGGGTCGGCCGATCTATACACCCGCGCAGGACGGAAGGAATGAGGCCGTTAGCGTCAGCCTGGCGACGATGGAAGAGGTCTCGGCGGCTGGCGGTGTCGGAGTGATGAGTTATCTCTTCTTTGGCCAGCTGGACAGCCGGCTCGAGCGTGAGGATATTCAACGCAATGCAAAGTTGTCAAGAGAGTGTGAACGACTTGGTATGGTGCTGGTGATTGAGCCGCGTTCTGCCCGCGAGGGACTGGAGGAGAGCGCGACCGGGGTTGATATCCTTAGCTATTGCTGTCGGGTGGCGTCTGAGCTAGGGGCGGACATTGTGAAATGCGTATGGCCTGGGAGTGCCGACGCCTTCGCTCAAATTATTTCGTCGTGCCTGAGCCCAGTAGTTCTGGCGGGAGGGCCTGGGGGCGAAGACGACGTGAGCACGTACGAGCTCGCTCAGTCAGCGATGGATGCCGGTGCCGCGGGTTTGATGTTCGGACGACGCATATACAACTCAAAAGAGCCGGAAAGGGTGCTGGAAAAGCTGACTGAGATCGTCCATGGGGATCCTCGCTCCGGCGCCCGGTAACCGACCGGGCGGTTGTAAGGAATGTGACCCGTGGCCGTTGGGGCGCGGGGTGCCAGGCTAAGGGAGTCGGACGGCCATGAAGGAAGGGTGCTTGGTTGCGGTTGATGTCGGCGGAGGAGCGACAAAGGCGGCGGCTTTCACCGCAAAAGGACGACTGCTTGGGCGTGGACGGGTGAACTACCGGCCGAGGCAACCGCGCCCGGATGTCGCAGAGTACGATCCCGGTCAATTGTGCATCTCGGTGCTGAGTGCGCTAGCGCAGCTGGGGAAGCAGACCGATCTGATGCTAGCGGACGTGGTGACCGTTGATGCCATGGTGTCAGGAGCCGTGGCCGTGGACGCCGCCGCCGCTCCAATCTCCGCGTATACGACAAATATGGACGCACGAGCCAACCGGTACCTCAGGCCAATGCTAGAGCGCCACGGGGAGGATATCCTGCGACTAACGGGCTCTACCCAGCCGACACTGGCCTCCAAGATCGCGTGGATCCGTGAAGAGTTTTCGGAGATAGCGAGCAGTGCAGCGAAGTACGTAACCGCCGGTGGGCTCGTGACGGGTTTTTTGTCGGGGCACTCAGCGGAGGAGCTGGTTATCGATCCCACCTGCCTGTGGTCGACGGGCTTGAGTGATGCGCTAGGGGAATGTTGGTCTCCAAAACTGTGCGGATATCTCGACGTGAGTACCGAGGAGTTACCGAGGATCGCGCCGTGCACCGAGGTCGTCGGGTGCGTGACATCTGCGGTGGCTGGGCAAACCGGGTTGCGTAGTGGAACGCCGATCGTTGCCGGCTGCGGTGATGGCCCTGCCGGGCTACTGGGGGCGGGGGCCGCGCTCTTAGGCCAGGTGGCGGAGGTGACCGGTACGTATGGGTCCGTTACGTGTACGACGGCTGGATTTAGCCCAGGTGTGACGGGTGACGCGGCTACGTTCGCGGCGTCAGTGACACCGGGATTGTGGACGCTGCACCGAGTGTTCCTCGGTTCTGGCCTGACGCGCCAGTGGGCTTCGGAGCTTTTTGGTACCGGAGGAGGGGTCAATGGACGGCGCCGCGAGAACTTGGACGAGGCCGCGAGCCGAGTAGAGGTCGGGTCCGATGGGCTCTTATTTGTTCCTCACCTCGGCGGACAGATGTACCCGCTCCGACCACTCCTGCGGGGTTCATGGTTGGGTCTGACATGGGCACACGGACGGGGCCACCTCTACAGGTCATTGCTGGAGGCCCTGGCCTACGAGGTCGAACTCTCACTTCAAGTCATGGTACTGGCGTGCCCGGAGAGCCGAGATGCCGAGGCCATCACTCTTTTGGGCGGCGGGAGCCGTAGCGACGTGTGGAACCAGGTTCGCAGTGATGTCGTGGGTAAGCCCTACGAATCCCTGGGCTACGGACCGATAACGGAGATGGGTGCTGCCCTGCTTGGTGGTCGGGGCGTGAACCTCGTGGATAATCCAAGCGAAACCGCGGTCCGCTGCCGGCGAGTATCGCACAGGTACTATCCGGACGCCGACCGCCATTCGAAGTACATGAGGCTCGTAGACCGTTACAAGTTGTGCGTCGAATCCACTAGCACCTTATATGAGGATCTTGCCCAGCATCAATCCAACACCCGGCGATGAAAGCCCAAGAACACTACTCAGCACCGGAGTAATTCCTGGACCTCGCCGGCCAGTTCGACGGAGCGGACCGTGGCATCCGGGCCGAGATGGGCCGGAAGGGGCGCCATGGTGCGGATAATGATGTCGGTGAAGCCTAGGTCACGATAGACCGACAGCTGCTCGGCGACGGCGGCGGGGTCACCGTAGGCCACCGCGGCGCGATCAAAGCCGCGGTAGCCGGCGGCGAGCAGGGTGTCACCCGCCTCCTCGGCTTCGGCACGGTTCTCAGAGACCAAAATGTCCCTGCGGATGGGGACCCGCATCGGTTCCCGTCCGTACCTCGCGCACGCTTCCCGGTAGATGGCGATGTTGCGGGCCGCGGTGTCGGGGGTGAGATCGGCGTTGCCATACCAACAGTCTCCGAGGCGCGCCGCACGATCGATGGATTTTGGCACGCCGCCGCCGATCCACCACTCGACCCCCTCGGGCGCCGTCGGCGCCGTCCTGGCACCTTCGATGCCGAACATTTCGCTGTCGGTCGCCTCACCTCGAAGCAGCGCCTGAGCCACCCTGACGCTCTCCTCGAAGACCGGCACCCGGCGGCTCAGGTCCACTCCCATGGCCGCGAACTGCTCGCGCCCGGCGCCGATCCCGGCCTGGACTATGAACGGGCCCTTCGCCATAGCCGCCAGCGTCCCGATCTGTTCGGCCATCAATACCGGGTGCCACAGCGGCACTAAGAACAGGCAGCCGATCTGGCGGTCGGCCCACTCGGCGAGGAGGCGGCCGATGATAGGCACGTTCTGCACATATCCGGTCGGTCCGGTGGCGTGATGGTCCCCGACGGTCAGGCTGTCGAGACCGGCCCGAGCTGCCGCTCGCGCTTGAGCCACGACCGCCCGGGGGCCCTGCCGGGGCCCGTCGGGGCCGTCTGTGGAAAAAGTTGTCCCAATGGAGATCCCGAGTCGTACCATCCCTATAGGTCTACCGTGGCCTACGGCCTTCTGGAGAGCGACGACGGCCATGGCTTATGACAGCCGGCGGGCGGGTGTTGCAGGTGCCGGTTAGCCATCGCAGTGAGCCGATGGCGGCGCCCGGTGATGCGCTGATCGGTACTGCGGAGCACTCGGTGCTCGGCCCGCGTTGGGTCTACGATGCCTGTGCCGACCCCGTCTCCCTTCTCCCTAGGGGACCGGTGCCACCGCGGCACTTGTCGTGATGACGGCTCTGGTGGTCGGGTCGACCGTCGTAGTCGTCGTGGTTGTCGGGAAGGTCCCTACCGTGATCCTGTCCTCGGCAACAACGGCGGTCGTGTAAGTGGCCTGAGCGCCCTGTCCGGCCAACCCTAGGATCATCCCGGCAAAGACCAAGGTAATGGCAAACTTCTTCATGGGACCGGTGCCACGTTTTGGTGCTTCAGGTGAAGGTTCTTTTTACGGGCCCCCAGCGCCACGCTGCCCGCGATTGCGAACAAGACGACCCCTGCAACGCACAGAAGCAAGCCTCGGTTGTCCTGGGACCACACAGCGGCGTAACCGATGAGCGGGACGCTCCACCTGACCTCGCACGCTTCCTTGCCCTTGAACGTCATGGTCCACGGGTCCCGAACGCTGTTGGCATCGCCCTGCGTGTTGATTAGGTAGGTCGGGCCCTGCCGGCGAAGATTGATGATGCGGTGCACGACCTGCTCGCTCGGCTTGTTGGGATCTTGGAAAACGATCACGTCCCGGTCGGCAAGCTTGGTGACGGGGACCCGCTCGGAGACAACAACGCCGCCCACTGAAAAGCCAGGCCGCATGCTCCCCGAGAGCACGGGTGTGAGTTGCCAGTGCCCGTTTTGCAGGTTTAGCGCTGCGAAACCCACTAGCCCGAGGACCACGATCAGGGCCGCAGTTTCCAGGGTGGTGACGACTTTCTTACGCATGATGCCTCCAGGGAGAGAGAGAAGACACTGGCGAAGGTGGAATAACCAGGGGGAAGACCACCTTCGCCAGGAAGGAGTGACCAGTGAGGGGTCGCGGGCCTCACTGGTCTAGGGCGGATAGGAACCGCCCCTTTTGGACCTTATGCGCTGAAGTTATTGGTGATGGTCACGGTAACCGAGCCACCTTCGGCCTGGGGAAGAAGGCTTGCCGGGGTGGTCCAAGCGTAACCGACGGCCGCTTGCCAAATACCAGCGGTCGTAGGTCCACTGCTGTAGACCGTTCCGCACGTAGAGGGCTTTTGGCCAGCGTAGAACTCTATCGTGAACGAGTCCGCGTCTCCGGGTGCCAGGATGACTTGATTGGGAGGGAGCAGGAACTGCACGCTCGGCGTCAAGGCCATACCTACAGTCAATGGGCCATTGACGACCGTGTTTCCGTCGCTGGAGATGCAGACGTTCATCTCGTTCTGCAAGTAGGCACCGGAACTATTAGCGCCGCTGGTCACGTCGGTTAACTGCGCCGTAGTTTCGGTCAGAGGGAGGTCCCCCACGTTGATCTCGGTGATGACGGCGGGCGTGCTGTCGAAGCTTCGAGCCTACCGGGCTGTCCGCGGTAAGAGGGATGGACTGGCAGGCGGTCGGGTTACCTGTGGCGGCAGCGGCGCTGGTGCAGCCGTTGGTTGCCGCGGTCGACCAGAAAGCGGCCTCTGGAGTGCCTGCTGCGACTGACTGACTAGCGACGGCAGTGGTCGTAAATAGGGCATGAGCACCCATCCCGACCATGCTGAGGCCGGCAATTGCTGCTACGCCCGAAAGTGCTAGGGAGCGGATATGCATTCTTTCCTTCCTGTAGGCACTGCGTTGTGCCCTTGAAGAAGCACTACACCCTTGCATCCACCCACCCCGTAGGGCCCATAGGCCCGACAACGCATAGTGAGAAAAAAGGTCTAGAGCAGTGCTGTCTTACAGTGGGAACGCTCCTACTATGTGCTAAATAAAAGCACAGCCTGACTGTTAACGGTAGGCGAGCCTGCTTTTCGAGAGCGCTTACGGTCGCCCCGGCCCTAATGAGGCAATTGCCCGGGCCCGACATCCTTACGGTGGCGCCCGTCGATCTGAAAATAACGCTGCTCAATGTCGTGCTCCCTGACCGCATTGCTCCACAGGGGCTTCTCCGTGGCGGGTCGGGGAACCCTGTCGTGCGGGTCACGGCCTGGCCGGATGTGACCTCTCGGGGGTCTAAGGGCCCGCCTCCGGTAACCGTTACGGGTCGGGCTGCCTTGTCGAAGTTCAAGAAGGAGGAGCTTTGTCCGTAGTGGTACCCGACGCAGCCGCCCACGTCAGCGCCGGATGACGCAGGCTGTGGGGGGTGCAACTCAGGCCAGTGCCCCTTGGCGCTGGCAGCCAGTCGCGCTGGCGTAAGTGGGCACGGCGTCCCTGCAACGTGCCCACGGCCGTCGTGCCACTAGCCCGCTTGGCAGCGACCGACCCGAGCTTCCGGACGTTCCCGAAGCGACCACGACAGGCAACTACGGCCGAGAAGCTACGTCCTTAGCGCACGTAGCGCGCACGACCGAGATGACCGTATTCTGCCGTGCCGCCCTTGACCTGCACTTTCTTGGTTGGTCGGGGAGGGGGGACTTGAACCCCCGGCCTCCTGCTCCCAAAGCAGGTGCGCTACCAACTGCGCTACTCCCCGTTCGTACGTTCTCGGCGCCAAGGCTAGCCGCGCCTTGTCCGGGCACGTACCTGACCTGCGGAGCCCGGGGCGGCCGGCTCAGGCGCCGGCTCTCCAACTCGCCGTCCGGCACAGTAGGCTCCGCATCTCATATGAAAGCCCAAGTAGCTCCACTGGAGGGCAACAAGGTCAAGCTCTCGGTCGAAGTGGAGGAAACAGAGGTCGAGCAGGCCATCGACGAAACGTTCGCTAAGTTCTCCCGAGAGCTCAGGGTGCCCGGGTTCCGGCCCGGAAAGGCCCCCCGCCGGGTGCTGGAGGCGAGGATCGGCCGGCCGGCAGCCCGGCACGAGGCGCTGGAGCAGCACATTCCTTACTGGTACGGGCGCGCCGTGAGGGACAAGGCCGTCGACGTGATCAACGAACCTGAGATCGAGGTCACCGCCGGTGAGGACAACGGGCCGGTCGCATTCGACGCCGTGGTGGAGGTCAGGCCTCGGCTCAAGCTGGAGGGTTACGAGTCCCTGAAGGTGACGGTGCCCAACCCCGAGGTCACCGAAGAGGACTTGAGCAGGCAGGTCGACCGGCTGCGGGGTAACTTCGCCTCGCTGGCGCCCGTCCAACGCGGCGCCCGGGCCGGGGACAGCGTCGTCATCGACCTGAGTGCCACCAGGGACGGCCAAGCAGTGGCGGGGATGTCCTACACCGACTACTCGGTCGAGCTGGGCGCCGGCAACGACCTGCCCGAGCTCGATGAGCACCTGCCGGGTGCCGAGGCGGGCCAGACGGTCGACTTCGAGGCCGACCTCGGGGGCACCCCGGTGCAGGTGCAGGTGGTGGTCAAGGAGGTCCAGGAGAAGGTGCTGCCGGAGGTTACCGACGAGTGGGCGTCGGAGGCCTCGGAGTTCGCCACCGTCGCCGAGCTGCGCCAGGACATCCAGGCCCGGATGTCGGAGCTGAAGAGGGCCCAAGCAGCTATGAGCCTGCGTAGCGGGGCCCTGGAAGCGCTGATCGCCCTGGTGGACGAGGAGCCGCCGACCGTACTGGTCGACGCCGAGGTGCACCGCAGCGCCGAGGAGCTGGGTCAGCGCCTGGACGCCCAGGGCGTGCGCCTGGAGAGGTACCTGGAGGCGACGGGCCGCACCCTCGAGGAGCTGATCGCCGAGCTGAGGGCCCAGGCCATACCTACCGTCAAGGCTGACCTGGCCCTTCGGGCCGTGGCTGACGCCCTGGGCATCGAGCCTTCCGAGGCGGAGGTGGAGGCCTTCATGGAACGCATGGCGGCCGGGGCGGGGGTGAGTGCGGCGGCTTTTCGGGAACAGGTCGAACGCACAGGGCGGCGTCTCGCGGTACGCTCGGATCTAAAGAAGAGCAAGGCTTTCGACTGGCTGGTCGAACACGCCGAGGTAACTGACGAGGAGGGTAACGGGGTGGACCGAGCACGGCTGCTCAATGCTGGCCAGGGCACGGGACCGCTTGCCCCCGCCGGTGCTGGCGGCGACGCCCCCGACGAGGCGGGAGAGGCTGGATGAGGGTCGTCAACCAGTACCACGTCCCCGGCATCTTCGAGCAGACCAACCGGGGCGAACGGGGCTACGACCTCTTTTCCCGCATGCTCGAGGAAAACATCGTCTTCATGGGCACGCCGATCGACGACTACGTGGCCAACGCCGTGTGCGCCCAACTGCTCTACCTCGAGTACAAGAACCCCGACAAGGACATCAGCATCTACATCAATTCCCCTGGTGGCGACATCACCGCGCTGTTCGCGGTGTACGACACCATGAAGTTCGTGCGCAACGACATCTCGACCTTTTGCTACGGCCAGGCCGCCTCGGCGGCGGCGGTCATCCTGGCCGGGGGCACCAAGGGCAAGCGCTACGCCCTGCCGCACGGGCGTATCCTGCTCCACCAGCCCTACGGCGGCGCCGCCGGTCAGGCGGCCGACATCGAGATCCAGGCCAAGGAGATCATCCGGATGCGGGACCTGCTCAACGAGATGATCGCCCTCGACACCGGGCAAAGCCTGGATAAGGTGGTCTCTGATACCGATAGGGACTTCATCATGAGCGCGTCCGAAGCCAAGGATTACGGCATCATTGATGAGGTCATCACCACACGCGAGCTGGCCGGCGTCCCGCAAGCCGCCGGCGTAGCCTGAGCCCGAGGAGAGACATGGCCAAGTTCGGCGAATCGAGCGAGCTGGTCAAGTGCTCCTTTTGTGGGAAATCGCAAAAGCAGGTCAAGAAGCTCATCGCCGGGCCTGGCGTTTATATCTGCGACGAATGTATAGACCTCTGTAACGACATCATCGAAGAGGAGCTGTCCGAGCCGGCGGAGGTTCGCTTCGACGAGCTCCCCAAGCCGACCGAGATTTTCAACTTCCTCAACGACTACGTAATAGGCCAGGAACGGGCCAAGAAGATCCTCTCGGTCGCCGTCTACAACCATTACAAGAGGGTCCAGGCGGGCGGCTACGCCGATGGTGACGTCGAGCTTCAGAAGTCCAATATCCTCCTTCTGGGCCCGACCGGCTGTGGCAAGACGTTCCTGGCCCAGACCCTGGCCAGGATGCTCAACGTGCCTTTTGCCATCGCCGACGCAACGGCCCTCACCGAAGCCGGCTATGTCGGGGAGGACGTGGAAAACATCCTCCTGAAGCTCATCCAGGCTGCTGATTACGACATCAAAAAGGCCGAGACCGGCATCATTTACATCGACGAGATCGACAAGATCGCCCGCAAGAGCGAGAACCCGTCGATTACCAGAGATGTTTCGGGCGAGGGCGTCCAGCAGGCGCTGCTCAAGATCCTCGAGGGTACGACCGCTTCGGTACCTCCCCAGGGTGGTCGCAAGCACCCCCACCAGGAGTTCATCCAGATCGACACCACCAACGTCCTGTTCATCTGTGGGGGGGCTTTCGCCGGCCTGGACCGGATGGTGCAGAGCCGCCTGGGCAAACAGGGCATCGGCTTCCGGGCCGAGATCCGCCGGGCCCACGACGCCGACGAGGACGAGCTGCTCACCCACGTGCTACCCGAGGACCTGCTCAAGTTCGGTCTCATCCCCGAGTTCGTCGGTCGCCTGCCGATCCTGGGGACGGTCTCCACGCTCGATAAGGAGGCCCTGATCCGCATCCTGACCGAGCCCAAGAACGCGCTGGTCAAGCAGTACCACAAGGTCCTCGAACTCGACGGTGTCGAGCTCGAGTTCACCCCTGACGCCCTGGAAGCGGTCGCCGAGCAGGCCATGTTGCGCGGGACCGGCGCCCGGGGGTTGCGGGCCATCCTGGAAGAAGTCCTGCTCGAGGTGATGTACGACCTGCCCAGCCGCTCGGATATCGGCAAGTGCGTCATCGACCGCTCGGTGGTGCTGGAACGGGTGAACCCGACCCTCGTGCCTCGCACCGAAGCCGTTCACAAAGAGCCCAGGGCGCGGCGCGCCGCCAGCTAAGACCGCTCGGCTCGAAGCGAACTTGGCCGTTGAAGATGAACCTGGGCGACGCTCTGGCCTGGCTCGACCGCCATCAAAACCTCGAGCGCATACTCGCTGACGATCGCTTGCGCGTCCCCCGGCCCGAACGGGTGCGCGCCCTGGTCGACCTGATGGACGACCCCCAGGACAAACAGCCGGCAGTACACGTAACGGGCACCAACGGCAAAACGTCGACGGCCCGGGCGGTGTCGCAGTTGTTCATTTTCAAGGGGCTGACGGCCGGGACTTTCATCAGCCCGCACCTGGAGACGATCAACGAGCGCATAATGGTTGACCTGGTCCCGATCAGCGACGGCGACCTGGCCGAGGTCCTGAGCGACCTAGCCGCACTCGAGCCGCTGCTGGGCGAGGGGCTACGGCCCACGTGGTTCGAGCTCATGGCGGCGGCTGCTTTCGGGTATTTCGCCAACCGACCGGTCGACGCCGCCGTCATCGAAGTCGGTATGGGAGGGCGCTGGGACGCCACCAACGTCGTTGACGGGACCGTTTCCATAGTGACCAATGTTGCCCTCGACCACACCGAGTTGCTGGGCCGACCCGCGAGCACATCGCCCGGGAGAAGGCCGGCATAGTCAAACCGGGGTCGACCCTGGTGCTCGGCGAGACCGATCCCGACCTCTACGACATCTTCGCCGCCGAAGATCCCGACACGTTGTGGTTGGCGGGGCGGGATTTCGCCGTGGAGTCCAATGTCATGGCCGTGGGCGGACGGCTCGTCGACCTACGCACGCCGGGCGCCCGTTACGAAGACATTTATCTTCCCCTCCACGGCCGCCACCAAGCCGACAACTTCATTGCCGCCCTGGTGGGGGCGGAGGCGTTCTTCGGGCGGCCCTCGAGCCCGACATCGTGGCGGCGGCGGCGGCCTCGGTCAGCTCGCCCGGTCGGCTCGAGGTTGTGCGTCAGCGGCCGCTGGTGGTCCTGGACGGGGCCAAGAACGTGGCCGGAGCCGAGTCGTCCTCGGCGGCGGTGCGCGAGGAGTTCGGGGCGACCCGCGCCCACGTCCTCGTCGTGGGGATGCTGAGCGGGAAAAGCGCGCTGGATATGCTCGAGGCGCTCGACGCCCCCACGGCTCGGCTGGTGGTGACCTGCCCACCTCCGTCTCCGCGTGCCCAAGCGGCCGATGAGGTGGCGACCGTGGCCCGGTCTCTCGGCTGCCGGGCGGTGGCCACTGCGTCGGTGCCCGAAGCGCTGGAGGTGGCCCTGGCCGAAGCGGGCGACGACGACCTGGTGCTCGTCACCGGCTCGCTCTATACCGTGGGAGCCGCTCGCACCGCCCTGGTCCCCGACCGCGGCTTGGAGGCGGGCCAACGTCTCAACTGAGCCCGGCCGGCGAAGCCCGCCCAGGGCTGTGACCGGCGGGAAAGGGCACGGCTCGACCGGGCCCGCTATCCTCCCTCGGTTGTGGGACAGGCACAAGCAACCAACACAGCCCAGGCCGGGGCCTCCACCGCCAGTACGGAGCGGACCCTGGTCATATGCAAGCCGGACGCCGTCGAACGGGGGCTGGTGGGCGAGATCATCGGACGACTGGAGCGGCGAGGCCTGCGCCTGGTCCGAGCCGAGCTACGCCAGGTGGACAATGAAGTCGCCGCCTCCCATTACGGGGAGCACATCGGCAAACCTTTCTACGACACCCTCATAGCCCACATCACCCGTGGCCCTGTCCTGCTGGCGGTGGTGGAGGGCCCGGAGGGTACCTGGCAGGTGGTGCGGACCATGATGGGCGCTACCAACCCGGCCCAGGCCGCCCCGGGCACCGTGCGGGGCGACCTGGCCCTGTCGATGACGGAAAACCTCATACACGGCTCGGACAGTGCCGAGTCGGCCCGACGGGAAATAGCTCTTTTCTTTCCCTAGGCGAGCCGGGATCTTCGTTGCCGGTGCGGGGCGAGCCCCGAAAAAGGTCCTGAAGGCCTAACCTGGCCCCAGGCACTCGGGCTGGCACCAGCGCAGCCACCGCATTAGCCTTGTGTTCGGGCTCCGTGCCGCGTCATGCTAGGAGGCTTCCTGACCGTGCGCGACAGAATGTTCTCATCTTTCAGACGGGGTCTGGCCGTTGACCTCGGTACGGCCAACACTCTGGTTTACCTCCAGGGTCGCGGCATAGTACTAAACGAGCCCTCGGTCGTCGCCATCGACATCCGCGACGGCCGGCCCCTGGCCGTCGGTCTGGAGGCCAAGCGGATGATCGGGCGCACCCCCGCCCACATCCTGGCCGTGCGCCCGCTGCGCGACGGCGTCATCGCCAACTTCGAGATCTGCGAGAAGATGCTCGCCTACTTCATCCGCCGCGTCCACCCGGGACGGCTGTCCAAGCCCGACATGGTCATATGCGTGCCTTCGGGCGTGACGGGCGTAGAGAAGCGGGCGGTAATGGACGCCGCCGAAGCCGCCGGCGCCCGTCAGGCGTGGATCATCGAGGAACCGATGGCGGCGGCTATCGGAGCGGGGCTCCCGGTGCACGAGCCCACCGGCAACATGGTCGTCGACATCGGCGGGGGGACCACTGAAGTGGCGGTGATCTCCATGGGAGGCATCGTGACCAGCCAGTCGGTGCGCATCGCCGGCGACGAGCTGGACGAGGCCATCATCCAGTTCATCAAAAAGGAGTACAGCCTGGCCTTGGGCGAGCGCACGGCCGAGGAGATCAAGATCGCCCTCGGCTCGGCCTGCCCCCTCCAGGACGAGGTGAGCGCCGAGATCCGGGGGCGCGACTTGATCTCGGGGCTACCCAAGACGATCGTCACCAATACCGAAGAGATACGGGAGGCGATCGAGGAGCCGGTCGCCGCCATCGTCGATGCTGTCAAGGTGACGCTGGACAAGACGCCGCCCGAGCTGGCGGCGGACATCATGGAGCAGGGCATCGTCTTAACCGGGGGCGGTGCTCTTCTGCACGGTCTGGACGCCCGCCTGGCGGCGGAGACAGGGATGCCGATCGTGATCGCCGACAACCCGTTGCAGTCGGTCGCTTTCGGCAGTGGGCAGTGCCTCGAACAGCTGGGTGTTCTGTCTGACGTGCTCATGACCAGTTCCCGATAAGGGCTGTTCGCAGCAGTGGCTGCTCCCCATCGCCCCCGCGGCGGGTTCTTGCTTTTGGTCCTGGTGCTGGTGGGGGTGACGTTGGTCACTGTTTCCGACCGCAGCGGCGACAGCGGCGTGTTCGCCCGGGCCCGCTCCTACGCCCGGGAAATTGCCAACCCGTTCCAGTCCGGCGTCCATTCCCTTCTGCAACCGGTGGGCAATTTCCTTTATGGCGCTCTCAACTACCAGGCCCTCGAAAAACAAAACCAGGTGCTCCGCCAGCAGGTGGCTGACGAGCAGGCCGCGGCCGTGCAGGCCATGGGGGAGCAGGACCAGGCCGCTCAGGTCCTGGCCCAGGAAAACCTGGCCTATCTGGCTGCCATCCCCAGCGTGGCGGCGCAGGTGATCGACCTCGGTGCCGCCAACTTCGAACAAACGATCGAGCTGGACCGGGGCTCGGACAATGGCCTTTCTGTCGGCCAACCGGTCGTCTCGGCCGGAGGGCTCATCGGCAGCGTTACGGCCGTTTCTACTCATCTGGCCACGGTGACCCTGCTCGACGACCCCAGCCTGACCGTGGGGGTGCGGGTGGTCGGCACCGGGGTGGTGGGTGCGGCCGTGGGCGAAGGCGAGGGCGACCCGCTACAGGTCGAGGACGTCAATGTGGGGTCACGGGTGCGCCGCGGTGACGACCTGGTGACGAGCGGTCTCCAGCTCGAGCACTTCCCCGCCGGCATTCCCGTGGGCAGGGTCCTGTCCGTGAGCTCGCCGTCGGGCGCTTTGCAGCTCGCCATATCGATGAGCCCGTTCGCTGACCTCGTCAGCTTGCAGTTCGTGCGGGTGCTGTTGTGGTCGCCCCAGACCGGGTGAAGGGGACGACCGGGGTGGGCCTGTGAGTACTCTCTGGCCCGGACCACTCTGAAGGTCGCCCTGGTCCTGGCCCTGGGGATCCTTCTGCAGACCACGTTCGGCGACGACCTGCGCGTCGATGACGTCGCTCCCGACCTGCTCTTGCTCCTGGCCGTCTGTGCCGGGTTCGTGGGCGGGCCGGATACGGGCGCCGTCGTCGGTTTCGCCGCCGGGCTGGTCAGCGACCTGTTCTTGCAGAGCACGCCGTTCGGGCTCTCGGCCCTGGCGGCCTGCCTGGCCGGCTTCGTCGTCGGGTGGGCGGGCAGCGAGGTCCTGCGGGCACGCCTGTTCATGGTTCCCCTGGTGGCGGCGGGCGGCACCGTGCTGGGCGTCGTGCTCTTCGTCGTCCTCGGCTACCTGGTCGGACAGTCCCAGCTGGTGGCCGGGGGGAGCCACTGGCTCGGGGGGGTGGCCCTGGTCGAGGCCGGTTACGCCGCTTTGTTCTCCGTGCCGGCGTTCGTCTTGATGCGTTGGGCCCTGGCCGGGCCGAGCGTGGCTCCGAGGGCAATGAGCGCAACACCGGGCGGGACGGCCACCGGGGATTCTTCGAGCCGCCGTCACACCACCGGGCGCACCCGACGCCGGCGCCGGGCCAGGGCCGGGGTACGGTAAAGCAGATGGCTCAAGCGGCTACCCCGCCCCCGGCGGAGCCAACCTCGGTGCGGCTTCGGGCGACGGCTGTGCTCGTCGTGGTGGCCTGCCTGTTCGCCGCCCTTTTCGGACGGCTCTGGTTCCTGCAGGGTGTGGAGGCCGGTAGTACCGCGGTGGCCCAGGCCGCCACGCAGGGTGTCGAGACCGTCTATATCTCGGCGCCGAGGGGCGAGATCTTCGACCGCAACGGCGTCTTGTTGGCCGGTAACCGCATCGAGCAGGTCGTCACCGTCCTGCCCGGGGCGGAAGCAGCTCACCCGGGCATCGTCGACCAGCTTTCAGCCCTGCTGGGCGAACCGGCGGCCAAGGTGAAGGCGGCCATCGAAAACGTCCGGTACAGCCCGTACCAGCCCGTGCCCGTGGCCGAGGGCGTCAGTACGGCCACCGTCCTCGCCATCGATGAGAACCAGTCGCTCCTACCGGGCGTGGTGGTCCAGGCCGAACCGGTGCGCTATTACCCTGACGGCCAGACGACGGCCAATATCCTCGGTTACGTCAGCCAGATCACCGGGGCGGAGTACGCCCAGGACAGGGACGAGAAGTGCGGCGCCGGCGTCGACTGCTACGGGACCGGGTCGATGGTCGGGCAGGCCGGTGTCGAAGAGAGCCTGGAAAACCACCTCCGGGGCCGGCCGGGGGTGGAAAAAGTGCAGGTGGACTCTCAGGGTCACGTGCTCAACAGCTACCTGGTGTCGCCGCCCGTGGCCGGTGACAACCTGGTCCTTTCCATTTCATTGCCTGATCAGCAGGCAGCCGTGCAAGCCCTGGCCGACTGGGTGGCCAAAGCCCGGGAGATGGTGGACCGCGTGAGCCTGCACAACTTCCGGGCCCCGGCGGCGTCGATGGTGGTCGAGGACCCCCGCAACGGGCAGATCCTGGCCCTGGCCACCTATCCCGACTACAACCCGTCGGACTTTATCGGGGGCATCAGCCAGGCCCGGTGGTCCTATTACAACAACCCGGGCAATGACTACCCTCTCATCGACAGGGCCGTCAGCACGGGTTACGCTCCCGGGTCGACGTGGAAGCTGGTTACCGCTACCGCCATGCTCCGCTACGGCCTGCGTACGCCCGACACGGTGTACTACGACGGAGGCAGCTACTCGATCGGCGGGCAGATCTTCAACGACAACGACAACACCCAACTGGGCGATGTCGACCTGGCCCAAGCCATAACCGAGTCGAGCGACACGTACTTCTACAGCATCGGCGGCCAGTTCTACCAGCAGTTCGACTACGGCAAGGGCGTGGACGGACCGGATCCCCTCCAAAGCGTGGCCTCACAGTACGGCCTGGGCCATTACAGCGGCATCGACCTCCCCGTCGAGGCGCCCGGGCTCGTCCCCGACGCCCAGATCATCGCCAAGATGCACGCGCAGTACCCTCGGGACTACCCGGACGGCAACTGGGAGCCCGGCTTCGAAGTGCAGGAGGCTATCGGGGAAGGCCAGGACCTGGTGACCCCGCTGCAGCTCGACGACGCCTATGCCGCCTTCGCTAATGGCGGCACTCTGTACGTCCCCCAGGTAGCCCTGGCCGTGGAGGCTCCGGGGCACAGTGCCCGGCCCAACGGGAAGATCCTCAGGCTGTTCTATCCGAAGGTCAAGGACCAGGTGACGATGCCCTCGGCTTACGACAGGTCCGCCATGTTGCAGGGTTTCGAGGGCGTCACCGCCGCATCTGACGGTACCGCCTACACCGCCTTCCAGAACTTCCCCCTGAGCACCTACCCCGTGGCCGGGAAGACGGGCACGGCCCAGGTCGACAGCTACTGCTCCACCAGCTCCGGCTGCGGGGCCGGCTACCTGACCTGGCCGGCCTACAAGCAGGACACCTCGGTATTTGCCAGCTTCGCCCCCGCCGACGACCCGCGCTTTGCCGTGGACGCCGTGTTCGAGCAGTCCGGCTATGGCGCCGATGTCGCCGCGCCCGCGGTCGAGCAGGTGTACCAGACCCTGTTCGGGCTCAACAAACCGGCGCACGTGGCGCAGGGCACGACCACGACGGCCGGCGCCGGGAACGCGGGCACGACGACGAGCGCGGCGGGCGCGGGCTGATGGCCTACACGACCCTGCCGCGCCCGGCTCCCGCCGCCACCACCAGCGTGCCGCGCCGTCCCGTGGCCAGCCCCGCCTGGCGCCACATCGACGTGTTGTTGATCGCAGCCACCGCCGCCATCTCGGCTCTGGGCGTGCTCATGGTCTACTCGACCACCCGCACCCCTCTGGCGGTGGCCGGCGACAACCCCCACTCCACGATGAAGAAGCAGGCCATCTACGCCGTCGTGGGTGTCGTGGCCTTTGTTGCCACCGCCTTGATCGATTACAAGCGCTACCTCTCGTGGGCTCCCGCCCTCTATATCGGGAGCCTGCTCCTGCTCCTGGCCACGCTGGTCATAGGCCGGGCCGAGCTGGGCGCCACGTCGTGGATCCAGGTCGGGAGCATCCAGGTCGAGCCCTCCGAGATTGTAAAGGTGAGCCTGGTCCTGTCCCTCGCCGCCCTGCTCGCCAACCGCAAGGGCGCCGTCTCGGGGCGGGTGCTCCTCCTGGTGCTGGCCCTGTCCGTACTGCCCTTCCTGCTCATATACAAGCAGGATGCCCTGGGTAGCGCCATGGTGCTGGCGGTCGTCATGGTCGGGATGCTCTTGATGGCGGGGACCAGGGGCCGGCACATGATCGCCCTGGCTCTGGTGGCGGCGCTCGCCATCGGGGGTGTCCTGCAGCTCGGCGTGCTCAAGCAGTACCAGAAGGACCGGCTCACAACGTTCCTCACGGCGCCGAGCGGCGTCGCCAACTCCAGGGCCAGCGGCGCCAACCCCTATGCCGCCACCATCGAGTACAACCTGGACGAGTCCAAGGCAGCCATCGCCGACGGCGGGCTGTGGGGGAAGGGCCTGTTCAAGGGCCTGGAGACCAACCTCTCCTACGTGCCCAACCAGTCGACGGACTTCATCTTCACCGCCGTGGCGGAGCAGTTCGGCTTCGCCGGCTCGGCACTGCTGCTCGCCCTGTTCCTGTTCGTGATCTGGCGTTCGGGGCGAGCGGCGGTCACCTCCCGCGACCTCGCCGGGACGCTGATCTGTGTCGGCGTGCTGAGCATGCTGGCCTTCCAGGCGTTCGAGAACGTCGGCATGACCATGGGCATCATGCCTGTGGCCGGGATCACGTTACCCTTCATGAGTTATGGCGGCTCCTCTATGGTCGTCGACTGGGTGGCGATCGGCCTGGTCGTCAACGTGAGCATGCGCCGGCTTAGCTAACGCTCAGGTTGGGCTTAGGGTGGGCTTAGGGATCCCACCAGGTTGACGGGCATCTGTCGCTACACTCGATGGTGGAGATGACCTTGTTCGGGATGGCCAGGCAAGCTCAGCGAGGGTGCGTACATGCGCCCGGAGCCGACAGGTGAGCCGGCTGTGGTCCCGGTTTTGTAGCAGCTTCGCCGCGGTAGGCCACGCGCTGAAGCGCGGCACCGGTGAGCGATTCGGGCCGGTCGGTAGGGGTCTTTTCACGCAGGCCGGTCCCGGCCGGGCGCCCGCCCGGGCGGTGGCCTGTCGACGGCGTAAGCCCGCAGGTTTATTTGGCTATGGAGCGCGACGGCGTGTGGCTGCAGCCCATATGGCTCAGCCGGGGAAGGCATTTGAAGCCCTGTTCGCGACGTGCGCAGGGCACGCTGCGGAGCGTGCCCCCTTGGAAGGGAAGATCTCGATGTCGGAACCACTGCTTGGCGAAGCAGGCCCCGAGGGGCCTGAGCCGGCACTTGCCGATGGCAACCGCGCTCACGACGTTCCCGGTGCGGCCCGCGTTTGGGCCGAGGCCGGCGACCAACCTCAGGACGGGCCCTCAGACCAGCCCATAGAAGCCTCAGACCAGCCGATAGAAAACGAAAAGGGGCCTAAGCGCCGCCGCCGGGGATCCCGCGGCGGGCGCGGGCGGCGCGGCGCCGCCGTAGCTTTGGTCGACGCCACCGACAGCCCGGAGGGCGAGGGCGAGGTTCAGCCGCCGGCGCCGGCAGTAGAGGCGGAGAGCGCCCCGGCCCTGGCCCCCGTCGCTGCCGCCGGGGCCGCCAAGCCCCGGATCGGCGACACCCGTCCCGGTTCACCTCCGGCGCCCCCCAAGCGCCGGGCACGTAAGGAAACGGCGCCGGCGACGCCCCCGTCGCCGGGGCCCTGTCCCCCAACCGTGGCGCCCGGGCCGAGGAGCCCGACGGCGCCGGCCCGGGCGAGGGCGATGATGCCGCCCGGGCCCGCCGCCCCCGCCGGCGGCGGAGCCTGCCGGGCGACGTCGGCCCGCTTGCCCACACCCCCGAGAAGTCGTCCGCCGAGAGGTCCCCGACGGAGAGGCCGGGGGCGGCACGCCAGGCGGCCGGTCCCGGGGGGCCGCCGGGCGCGGCGGGGAGGACGGCCGTCGCCGCCGATGCTCCCGGTGCCGACCTGGAGGGCAGGGCCAAACGGGGGACCGCCAACATCGAACGCCGCAACCGTCCGCTGGGCCGTTACCTAATGGTCGTCCACGTCGGCCCGACGGCCACCCAGATCGCCGTGCTCGAGGGCCGGACCCTGATCGAGCACTACGTGAGCCGCCCGGCGGACGACGCCACCCAGATCGACGGCAACATCTACCTGGGCCGGGTGCAAAACGTTCTGCCCGGCATGGAGGCGGCATTCGTCGACATCGGGACCCCGAAAAACGCCGTTCTCTACCGCGGCGACCTCAGGTACGACGATGACGAAGTCGACCGGCCCGCGGCCGACGACGCCAAGCCGACCCGGGGGCGCCTAGGCGGGGTCGCCCGGGACGCTCGAATCGAGCAGCTACTGCGCACGGGCCAAAACGTCATCTGCCAGGTCACCAAGAACCCGATCGGCACCAAGGGGGCGCGCCTCACCCAGGAGGTGTCGCTGCCGGGGCGGTTCGTCGTCCTCATCCCCGAGAGCGACACGTACGGCATCTCGAAGCGGTTGGGCGACGACGAGCGCCGGCGTCTGCGCAAGATCCTGGACGACATCCGCCCTCCCGGCCACGGCCTGATCGTCCGCACTGCAGCCGAAGGGGCGACAGCCGACGAGCTCGGTCGCGACGTCGCCCGCTTAATGCGCCAGTGGGAGCACGTTCAGGCCCTGGCCCGGTCGTCCCGGGCACCTCAGCTGCTTTACCGCGAGCCCGACCTCGCCGTCCGGGTGATCCGGGAGGAGTTCAACCGCGACTACCGCGGCGTGGTAATTGATGACGGCCGGTTGTACGACCAGGTCAAGGAGTACGTGACCAGCATCACGCCGGACCTGGCGGACCGTGTCGAACTGGTCGACCCAACCGAAGAGGCCTTGCCCCTGTTCGAGCGTTTCCGGGTCCATGAGCAGGTGCACAAGGCCCTGGACCGCAAGGTCTGGCTTCCCTCGGGCGGCTCCATCATCATCGAGCGCACGGAAGCCCTGACCGTAATAGACGTCAACACGGGAAAGAACGTCGGTACTTCCAATCTCGAGGAGACCGTGTTCCGCAACAACCTGGAGGCGGCCGAGGAGATCTCCCGTCAATTGCGCCTGCGCGACATCGGCGGCATCATCGTCATCGACTTCATCGACATGGAGATCATGGCCAACCGAGCCGAGGTCATCCGCACTTTCCGTGAGGCTCTGGCCCGGGACAAGACCCGCTCGCAGGTCTTCGACATCTCCGAGCTGGGCCTGGTGGAGATGACCCGCAAACGCATCTCCGAGGGCCTGGTCGAGTCGTACTCGGAAACCTGCCCGACGTGTGGTGGACGCGGCATAGTCTTCGACGAGTCGCTGCTCTGACCCTGTGGTGATGGCGGGTGCCGGCCTGGGGGTGCCGGTCTCCGCCGCCTATTCCACCTGGAAATTCGCCGTAAGCGTGGCCCGGGCGATCGTGTGGAACACCATGTTGAACCCGAGAATGGCGGGCGTGGCGTTGGGCTCGACGTCGAGCTTCGCCGTGTCCAAGGCGTGCACGGCGAAAATGTAGCGGTGGTGACGGTCGCCCTGGGGTGGCGCCGCTCCCATATAGCCGGTCCGGCCGGTGTCGTTGCGCAGCTGGAAAGCCCCCGGTGGCAAGTCGTCGCCCGCAGGCGTGCCGGCGCCCCGGGGGAGCTCGGTCACTGTGGCCGGCAAACCGGCGACGGCCCAGTGCCAAAAGCCGCTGCCAGTGGGGGCGTCGGGGTCGAAACAGGTCACGGCGAAGCTGGCCGTCCCCGCCGGGAACCCCGACCAGCGCAGGTGGGGGCTGACGTTGCCGCCGCCCGCCCAGTCACCGACGTAGGCGGGGGCCAGGCGGGTACCCTCGGCGATGTCGTCGCTCACGAGGTCGAAGCCCGGGACGGGGGGGAGCAGGTCGTAAGGGCTCGGGCTAACAGGGCGCTCCAACATCTCTTACCTCCTTGCTGTCAGCGCTGCCGGTCAATAGTGGGACCGAGGGAGGCCGGCTACGAGACGGTGCCGCGCCAGTGCTTGGGGACAGGACGCTCGGTCGGTCCCGTGTAAATCTGCGTCGGACGGCCGATGCGGTTGGCGTTCGACCTGGTCATCTCCAACCAGTGGGCGACCCAGCCGGCGGTGCGCCCGGCGACGAAGAGGGGAGTGAACATCTCGTCGGGGAACCCGATGGCCCGGTAGATGACGCCGGAGTAGAAGTCCACGTTCGGGTACAGGCGCCGGGAAATGAAGTACTCGTCGGCCAGCGCCACCTCCTCCAGTTCCTGGGCGATGTCGAGCAGGGGGTCCTGGGTGGCGAGCTTCTCCACCAGGTCCAGCGCTATGCCGCGGATCACCTTGGCCCGGGCGTCGGTGGTCTTGTACACACGGTGGCCGAAGCCCATGAGCCGGAACGGGTCGTTGCGGTCCTTGGCCCTGTCGATGAAGTGGCTGAGAGGGAGGCCGGACTCTTTGATCTCCTGCAGCATCTTGATCACTTCTTGATTGGCCCCACCGTGCAGCGGTCCCCACAGGGCATTTATGGCGGCGGAAACACCGGCGTAAAAGCTGGCGCCGGAGGACGCCACCAGGCGCAGGGTGGCTGTGGAGCAGTTCAGCTCGTGGTCGGCGTGGAGCACCAGCAGGGTGTTGAGGGCCCGGGCCGTGATGTCGTCCGGGAGGTGGTCGCTGCCGGGGATGGCGAAGCAGAGCTGGAGCAGGTCCTCGGCATAGCCGAGCGAGCGGTTGCTCTTGCCCCGGGGCAGGCCCCGAAGAGTCGACAAGGCGTAACCGGTGAAGATCGGCATGGCGGAGAGAAGGCGTACGCCGGCCTGCTCCACGCTGGCCGGAGTATCGGCCTTGGCCCCTTCGTCGCCATAGGCGCTCAATGCCTCGGTGGCGATGGCCAGCATGGCCATCGGGTGCATGGACTGGGGAAAAGCGTCGAAGAGCCTCTCGATGCCGACGTGAAGGACCAACTTGGGGTCCCGCACCCGGCCGGTGAACTCGTCGGCCGCCTGGGTGCTGGGCAGCTCGCCGTTGATCAACAGGTAAGCGACCTCGAGGAACGAAGCCGACGTGGCCAATTGCTCGACCGGGTAGCCCCGGTAGTACAGCCGCCCCGCCTCCCCGTCGACGAACGTAATGGCCGACTGGTACGCGGCCGTGTCGGCGTAGCCCGGGTCGAGCACCGAGAGGCCGCTTTGCCCGATGCTGGAGATGTCAAGGGCCGTGCGCCCGAGCGTCGGCTCCACCACCGGCAGCTCCAGGGTGGTCCCCTCAAAGGTCAACGTGGCCGGGCCTTTGGCCAATTCAGGATTGGGCATTCCGGGGCCCTTCCTTTCATCCACCGATCGCGTGCCGATCGTGCAACGAGGTCGCCCTAGCCTACCTGGGGGGCCGCCCCCCCTGATTACCGGTATACTTTGTCTCCCGTGTACGCAGTGATCAAAACAGGCGGTAAACAAGAGCGTGTCGAGCAGGGCCAGCGGGTCGCCGTTGAGCTGCTCGGCGAGGCCACCGGCGCAGAGGTTTCCTTTGCTCCCATCCTGGTCGTGGACGGTGACAGCGTTCTGGCCACGCCCGGCCAACTCGCCGGGGCCAAGGTCAGCGCCCGCGTCCTCGGCGAGGAAAAGGGCCCCAAGATCAGAGGGTTCGTCTACAAGAACAAGACACGTGGGCGCCGTTCCTGGGGCCACCGCCAGCGCTACACCACTATCGAGGTGACGGCGATCACCAGGGAGGCTTGACCAGATGTCCAAGACAAAGGGTGGTGGCAGCACCCGCAATGGCCGCGACAGCAATGCCCAGCGCCTTGGGGTCAAGGTTTTCGACGGCACGTCGGTCACGGCCGGGTCGATAATCGTCCGCCAACGAGGCACCCGCTTCCATCCGGGCACGGGCGTGGGGCGAGGCCATGACGATACGCTCTTCGCCCTCGTCGACGGCCAGGTCCGCTTCGCCAACCGCAACGGCCGCCGCCTGGTGGACATCGACCCCGTGACCGCCGCCAGCAACTAACTGTTGCCGCCGGCAACGGTACGGTTGGCTCGTCCGCTGGCCGTCGGGCCCTGACCAGCTGTACCGTCGGTTCCCGGGGGGCCTTCAGTGTTCGTAGACGAGTGCCAGATCCATGTGAAGGCCGGTGATGGCGGCGCGGGAGCCGTTTCCTTCCGCCGCGAGGCCCATGTGGCCCTAGGTGGTCCCGATGGCGGAGACGGCGGCAAAGGTGGAGACGTCTGGCTGGTCGCCGACCACAACGTCGCCTCGTTGCTTTCGTTCCGAGACCATCCCCACCGCAGCGCCACCTCGGGCGCTCACGGCCAGGGCAAGCGCAAGCACGGCCGGTCCGGGACCGACACCGAAGTCCCCGTCCCTGAAGGCACCGTCGTGCGGGACCAGGCGGGTGAGGTGATCGCCGACCTGGGCGAGGCGGGCACGCGCTGGCTGGCCGGCCGGGGAGGCGAAGGGGGCAAGGGCAACTCCCGGTTCCTTTCCAACCGCCGGCGGGCGCCGAGCTTTGCCGAGCAGGGCGAGGTGGGCGAAGAGGTCTGGCTCAGCCTGGAGCTGAAGGTAATGGCCGACGTCGCCATTGTGGGCTTCCCCAACGCCGGCAAGTCCACCCTCATCTCGGCCATCTCGGCGGCCAAGCCCAAGATCGCCTCTTACCCGTTTACCACCCTGCAGCCCCACCTGGGCGTCGTTCGTTTCGGGGACCACGAGATGGTAGTGGCCGACATCCCCGGGTTGGTCGAGGGGGCGAGCGAGGGAAAGGGCCTCGGCCATCGCTTCCTCCGCCACATCGAACGCGCCCGGGTCCTGCTCGTGCTGGTGGACATGGCCCCTGACGAGGGCCGGAGCCCGGCCGAGCAGGAGCAGGTGCTGTTGAAGGAACTGGAGAACTACGAGCCGGAGCTGATGGAGCGCCCCCGCCTGGTGGTCGGTTCCCGGGCCGACCTCGCCCCCGAGGAGGTGGCGCCAGGCCAGCGAACTGCCGCTCGTCTCCGCTCGCACGGGCGAGGGCATCGACCGCCTGCTGGGGCGCCTGGCGCAATTGGTGGACGAGGCCCGGGCCGCCCAACCCCACCCCCGCCGGGTCGTCGTGCACCGGCCGGTGCCGTCCGGCGTGGTGGTCCAAAGGGGCCCGATGGCGCTCTCGAGGTGCGGGGCCGCCAGGCGGAGCGAGCCGTGGCCCTGTCCGACCTCAACGACCCCGGAGCCCTGGCCTACGCGCAAGGCCGCTTGAAGCGTCTCGGGGTGGACCGGGCGCTGGTCAAGGCGGGCGCCCGGCCCGGGGAGCGGGTACGCATCGGTCGTCTGGAACTGGACTGGGAGCCGGATTGAGCACGGCCGGCTCCGCCGGGAGCACCGTCGTGGTGAAGATCGGCAGTTCCTCGGTGACCGACGAGCAGGGTCTGGTGGACGAGAAGGCGCTGGCCAAGCTGTGCTCCGAGGTTGCCGAGCTCAACGCCGCCGGCGAGCGGGTCGTGATCGTCACCAGCGGGGCCATCGCCGCCGGTCTCCGGGTCCTCGAGCTGAGCCCCCGACCGACCGACCTCTCCGTCCTCCAGGCCGTTTCCGCCGTAGGTCAGAGCCGTCTCATGGGGTATTACGAACGGTTCCTGGCGGCCGAAGGCCTCGTCGGCGGACAGGTGCTCCTGGCCCCGCTCGACTTCATGAACCGCGCCCAGTACCTTCACGCCCGCCGCACCTTGCATGTCCTGCTGGGCCTGGGTGTCGTGCCCGTGATCAACGAGAACGACGCTGTGGCCGACGACGAGGTCCGTTTCGGTGACAACGACCGTTTGGCCGCCCTGGTGGCCCACCTGCTCCAGGCCGACCTCCTCGTCCTGCTGACCGACGCCGCCGGCCTGTTCACGGCCGACCCCCGTATTGACGAGGCGGCGTCGCTGGTCGAGGAAGTCGTCGAGGTCGACAACGTGCTGTCGCTGGCCGGCGGGGCGGGTACCGAGCGCGGCAGCGGGGGCATGGCCTCGAAGCTGGCGGCGGCGAAGATCGCGGCGTGGTCGGGCGTACGGGTGGTGATCGCGGCGGCGGAGCGGCCCGAGGTCCTCCAGGACGCTCTAGCCGGGGCCCGGGGGTGGGTACGGTGGTGAAACCTCGCCTGGCCCGCCTGCCGGCAAGGAAGCTCTGGATCGCCTTCGCCCTGGCCGCCGCCGGCACTCTGGTCGTCGACGCCGGGGCCAAGCGGGCCCTGTGCCAGGAGGGCGTATCCCTACTGGCCGTTGGCGTGCGGGAGGTCAGAGGCAATTTCGGGCCTGATGACGCCGTCGAGATCGCCGGCCCCGATGGCCATGTCTTTGCCAAAGGGCTGGTGCGCCACGACGCCAAAGCGCTGGCCGGGTGGGTGGGCTGGCAGTCCTCGCGCCTGCCGGCCGACGTCCCCCACGAGGTTGTACACCGCGACGACCTCGTGATCCTGCCCTGACAGGGCCCCGAAGAGCCTGCCCGTCAGGCCCCAGGGACCGACCGAGGCACAAGCCCAGGCGGCTGGTACGGATTAGGGACTAGCTAGGAGCCGACCGAGCACAGGCCCCAGGCGGCGGACACGTTGCCGGGGACGTTGGTGGGGCACGACCCCGGCGAGAAGGCGCCGACATAGCGCCAGGCCTGGTGCGCCGTCTGGTCGAACACGGCGATCTTGTCGAACTGGGCCAACATGACCTTGCCGATCCGGGATGCGGCCGTCTGCTCCAGGAGCGGTGAAGGGACGAACCGCGAGATCGCCCAGTAAATGCGGGCTGAGGGTTGCTCGGCATAAAAGACGGAGCCGGCCAATGTCGAGGCGATGTCGCCCGCCACCAGGCCGGACCGGCCGGGGTCGGCGGCTACCCAGGCCTTTCGCAGCATCGGCCCGAAACCGGCGGGGACGGCCAGGTTGATGGCGGGCCCGGCGGCGGCGCCCGCGCTCGTCGTCCCCGGCGCCCGGTGCCCGGCCGGGGAGGTGCCGTGAGAGCTCTCGCCCCGGGTGTGCACGCCTACGCCCTTTGGATCGGCGCGCCCGGGCAGCGACGTCGTCGCCACAGCCTGACCGGTGCTCCGGGCCGCCCCGGGAAGGGAGATCACGACGATGACAGCCACTATCAGCAACGTCGCCGCACCGGCCACGGCGACGCCGGTCGTCCGTCGACGGTTAGAAGGTATCGGCGTCTCGGTCGAGACACTGTGGCGAGGCTGGTAATGGCTCACGAGGGTATTTTCGTCCACCCGGCGCACCGGGACGCGGATGGTAGGCAGACCGGGCCGGGGTTGGCCGGCGCAAGCGGTAGGTTGCAACACCGGGCCATCGGGCCAACCGTTGGGACCGGGACATCTTTGGGCCAACCTTTAGGAGGAAGACGTGCAACTGGGGATGATCGGGCTCGGGCGCATGGGTGCCAATATGGTGCGCCGGTTGATGCGGGCCGGCCAGAGCTGTGTTGTTTATGACGTCAATGCGGACGCCGTAAAGGCTCTCGAGGCCGAAGGGGCGACGGGCGCCGCCAGCATGGAGGAGTTCGTGGCCAAGCTCGAACGCCCAAGAGCGGTCTGGGTCATGGTGCCCGCCGGGTACACGGGCGAGACGGTGACCAGCTTGGCCGCTCTCCTGTCCCCCGACGACGTTGTGCTCGACGGTGGAAATTCTCATTACCACGACGACATTGCTCACGCCGCCAGGCTGAAGGAGCAAGGTATCCATTTCGTCGACGTCGGTACCAGCGGTGGCGTCTTCGGCCTCGAGCGTGGTTACTGCCTGATGATCGGCGGTGAGCAGGAGGTCGTCGACCGGCTGAAGCCCATCTTCGCGGCCATCGCCCCCGGCGTCGAGGCTGCTCCCCGCACGCCGGGGCGCACCGGCGAGCCGAGCCAGGCTGAGCAGGGCTTCCTGCATTGCGGGCCGGCAGGCGCCGGACATTTCGTGAAAATGGTGCACAACGGCATCGAGTACGGCATGATGGCCGCCTACGCCGAGGGTCTGGGCGTCCTGGCCAAGGCCAATATCGGCAAGACGGCCTCGGCTAACTACGACGCCGAGAACACCCCCCTCACCGACCCTGAGCATTACCAGTACGACATGGATGTGGCCGAGATCACCGAGGTCTGGCGGCGGGGCAGCGTCGTCGCCTCCTGGCTTCTTGACCTCACCGCCCACGCCCTGAACCAGGATCCCAAGCTCTCCAGTTTCCAGGGCCGGGTCTCGGACTCCGGCGAAGGGCGCTGGACGGTCAAAGCGGCCATCGACGAGGCCGTGCCCGCCCACGTCCTCACCGCCGCCCTTTATGAGCGCTTTAGCTCCCGGGGTGAGGCCGACTTCGCCGACCGTGTCCTGTCGGCCATGCGCAAGGAGTTCGGTGGGCACGCCGAGCAGGTGCACACGTAGCCCTCAGAGCCAGGCGGGGGTGCCAGGCTCGGCGGGGGTGCCGGGCTCCTAGCAGACCCCCCGGGCCGTTTTCGGTTTTACCGGCTCGTGCCGCGCCGGCGCCGCCGCCGCAATACGGGGCCGGGCGGCGGGGTGACTGCCGCCGGGATGGCCGGCCTCGGGACCATCGGTGCCCGCATGGCCTGTGCTCGCCGGGCTGGCGGCCGTCGGGCTGGCGCCCGTGTGGCTGGTGGCCGAAGGACGAGCGCCGGAGGGGACAGGCCCGTGCGTTTCCAATAGCCGCACCGTGTGACGGAGGTCGTCGGCCAGGAGGTCGGCCATGTCGCGGGAGAAGTTTTCCCTGACGACCACTCGAAGCACGGATATGTCCTGAGCGTTGTGGGCCAGCGTATAAGCGGGCACTATCCAACCTCGTGCCCTCAGGTGGTCCGAGATGTCGAACACGGTATAGCCCGGGCCCGTTTCGCCCGCCCTGGCGTCGCCTACTGTGCCCGGGGCCAGCCGGAAGCAGACCAATGGCACCGTCCCCGGCTTGCTCAGGATCTCGAAAGCGCCCACGCTCTCGACCGCCTGGGCCAGGTAGGCCGTTGTGGCGTCCAGTCCCTGCATTATCTCCGTGTACCCCTGCCGGCCCAGGCGCAGGAAGTTGTAGTACTGGGCGAGCACTTGGCCGGCGCCGCGGGAGAAATTGAGGTTGAAGGTGGGCTGGTCACCGCCCAGGTAATTGCAGTGGAAGATCAGCTCGGAGGGCAGGTCCTCCTCGCTGCGCCAGATGGCCCAGCCCACGCCTGGGTATACCAGGCCGTACTTATGGCCTGAGGCGTTGATGGAGGTCACGGCCGGAAGCCGGAAGTCCCATTCCAGCTCGGGCCGGGTGAAGGGGGCGACGAAGGCGCCGCTGGCGCCGTCCACGTGCAACCCGACGTCCCAACCCTGCCTGCCGTTGAGCTCGATTATGGCGTCGTTGAGGGCACGGATAGGCTCGTACTCGCCCGTATAGGTACTTCCCAGGATCCCCACTACGCCGATGGTGTTCTCGTCTACGAGCTCCATCGCCTCCTCGACCCCTATCACGTACCGCTTGGAGGTCAAAGGCACGTACCGGGGCTCGACGTCGAAATAGCGGGCGAATTTCTCCCAGCACACCTGGACGTTTGCCCCCATCACAATATTGGGCGCGTCCGTGGGCCGGCCTTGCTGCTGTCGCCGGCGCCGCCAGCGCCACTTCAGGGCCAACCCAGCCAGGTGGATCGCTTCGGACGAGCCCACCGTGGCGCAGCCGACGGCCGCCGTTTGCTCCGGGGCATTGAACAACCGGGCCAACATGTTGACGCAGCGGTTATGAATTTCGGTGGTCTGAGGGTACTCGTCGGCATCGATGTAATTGCGGCCGAGCGACTCGGCCATCAGCTTGTCGGCCTCCGGCTCCATCCACGTCGTCACAAAACTGGCTAGGTTGAGAGCCGGGTTGCCGTCGAGGTTGAGCTCGTCGTGGATTATCTGGTAGGCCGCCGCCGGTGGCATCTGGTTTTCCGGAAGCTCATAGCGGGGTACAGGTTCCCTCAGGTGGCGGGAACCGTACATAGGCGAGAGCTGTGAGCAGTCGTCGTCCAGCTCCGACTTCTTTAGCTTTTTGGCAAGCATTGCCGCGCCACCCTAGCTGCTGGCGCCCCGGCTGATGGCCCCGAAGCGGAGAAACCCGGTAGCCGGGAATTACCCGCCGGACGTGCAGCGCTGGACCGAGGCACTGAAGCTCGGGCCCAGAGCCTGGGCCTGCGCGTCGAGGCTCTGCATCCGGCCAAGATCGCCCTTCATGCCAGAGGCGTCCTTCGCCTCCGCCGCCGTCAAGTAGGCGTTCTCCAGGGAGACGAGCTCAGTAAGTAGCTGGTCGGATTGCTGACCGAGGGCGATGCCCTGTTGGCACAGAGAGGCACGGGCCTGGGTCGCCGAGAGCGCCAGCTGGGTATGGTCGAGCTGGCTCTGGGCCTGACGGGCCTGGCCCTGCGCCTGGCCGGTCCTCGCCTGCGCCTGGCGAGCCTGGGTCTGGGCCTGGTCGGCCCGGCCCTGCGCCCGGTCGGCCCTGTACTGCGCCCGGTCGGCCCTGTCCTGCGCCCGGTCGGCGCTGACCTGGGCCAGGCCGACCTGGCGTTGCGCCTGGCTCAACTGGTCCTGGGCCTGGCTGAGCTGGCCCCTGGTGTGGCCCAACTGGTCCTCGGCTTGCACCAGCTGCCCCTGGAGGACAGCCCATTGGCGGGCGTTGTCGCGCAGCTCGGCCTGAAGGGTGAGAGCCCGCTGTGCCTGAGCAGTCAAGCTCGCCCGGGTCGATGTCAGCGTGCTCTCCAGCGCCGCCAGCTGTTGGGTGCGTACGGTGAGGTCGTTGCTCTCGGCTCTTTCCCACGCCACCGTTATGCCGATGGTGGTCGCCGTCAGGACGGCAATCGCCACGGCCCCGGCCACGAGCGGCCGGTGAAAGGACCGTGGTGCTCTCGGTACGGCCCCGGCCTTCGGTACCGGCTCGGCTGTCGGTACGGGCTCGGCTGCTGGTACGGGCTCGGCTGTCGGTCCGGGCTCGGCTGCCGGTGCGGCCCCCGCCCTCGGTACGGGCTCGGCCCACGGTAAGGCGTCGGCCCTCGGTACCGCCTCGGCTATCGGTGGGGCCTCGGCCCGGCGGCGAATTCTGCCGCGCCAGTGTGACCTTTTGGGGGCCCGCTCGGGGTAGATGTCCACATACCGGTCAACTTCCGGCGCCGGCTTGTTGGGGTTCACCCGGACCGGTCCCGGCCCCGAAGCCGGCGAGGGTACAGGGTCGGCCCGGGGTTCGGGAGGAGGCTCGGGCCCGGCTACTCGGGCGGTGGCCGGCCCGGCGTCTGCGCCACCACGGCGGCCGGCGCCTGGGTGGCGAGCGGGCTCGTTTCCTGGGCCACGACCGGGGCCGGAGGCTGAGGGGCGCCCGGGCTGGGTGCCTGGACGGCGACCGGGCCGGGCCCTGTGCGGCGACCGGGCCGAGCCCCTGTGCGGCTACCGGGCCTGGGTACTGGGTGGTGGCCGGGCCAGGCGTCGAGGTCGTCACCGGCTTTGGCGCAAGGGCGCCAGCGGCGCCTCCCACGGCCCCCGGGGGTCGGGGCGCGGGGTGAGCAGGTGAGGCGTACAGGGAGCTCTCAAGGGCGCCCGAAGGCAGCACCCGTTTCAGCCCTTGGGAACGGGCTATGGGCAGAAAGGACTGCCCGGCTGGCGACGGAGCGGCCCCCCGCTCGGTCGTGCGGGCCGAGTCGGTTACGTCCACGGTCTCGTCGAGCCGGGGGGCTTCGAGGGACGAGTTGAGCTGGGACAGGAACGAGCTGAGGGCGGCAGCCAGGTTTTCTTCGTGGGACAGGTCCCGGGGGTGATCGAACGAAGTGGCGCCTGGTGGTTCGGCCTGGCCCGTTTGGTCTGCCCGCGGCATTAACTATTTTCCCCTAACTGTCCGGGGCCACCGAACCAGGCAGCCCCCACAACAACGCCCAGCGCCTTTACCTCCATTGTGCTTGTCGGGCCCGGGGCGATGCCGCTTTAGTTGCGGAATCGCCGGAAAACAAGCCAGTTATTAGAAAATCGGTCCCATAAGCGAAGCCCGTCGGGACCTCCGGGGCGGCCCCGGCCAGCCGTCCGGGCGTGGCCCCAGGGCCCGGCCAGGACCATTAGGGTGGGCGGTCGTGCCCAAGCCTCCGGTGCGTGCCCTGACCCTCGGGGTGGCGGCCTCCCACCCACTGGACCTGGCCACGGTCCAACAGGCGGCTGCGGCGCTGGGCCACGCCGCTGCCGGGTTTGCTGAGGCCGGCTACGACGTACAGACGCTGCGTTTGTCAACCCGGCCGGTCCTGATCGATCTTGCCGGCTGGTCTGCCTCGTCCGTCATTGAGTACGCCGCCCGGTTGCAGGAGTTCCTGGATGAAGTGGGTGTGTCCTTCTGTTCCCTGGGACCGGTGTCCCCGGCCGGCGCCGAAGGCGCGGATGTCATGGCCGACCTGATCATCGGCAACCAGGCCATTAATTGCTCGGTGATGGTGGCCACGGTGGGATCCGGGCTTGACGTACCAGCGGCGGCGGCGGCGGCGCGCACCATGGTGCGCCTGGCCAACGAAACCGACGAGGGGTTCGGTAACTTCAACTTTGCCGCCCTGGCCTGCACCGGGCCCGGGGCACCCTTTTTCCCGGCCGCCTACCACGCCGGGCCGGCCAACCTGACGGTTGCTTTGCAGGGGGCGAGCATCGTGGCCGAAGCGCTGGGGCCGGGGGTGGACCTGGTCGAGGTGGCGGCTCGGGTGAAGGAGAAATTGACGGAGCACGCCCGGCCCGTCGTTGAAGTGGCCCGGCGTCAAGCGGCAGAGCTGGGTGCCGACTTCGCCGGCATAGACCTTTCTCCCGCCCCCAACGGCCCCGACAGCATCGCCGCGGCCATGGAGCAGGCCGGCCACGGCCCCGTCGGCTCGCCGGGGACGCTGTCGCTGGCCGCCGCCCTGACCGAGGGGCTGAGGGGCACGGGGCTCCCGACGTGCGGGTATTGCGGCCTCATGCTGCCCGTCATGGAAGATGTCGTCCTGGCCCGGCGCTGGGAGGAGGGCTGGCTCGGGCTCGACCAGCTGCTGGCCTATTCGGCCGTGTGCGGCACGGGCCTGGACACCGTGCCGTTGCCGGGCGGCAGCTCGGTCGACGAGATGACCAGGCTGATCTGCGACATGGCCACGCTGGCGGTACGCCTGAGGAAGCCACTGTCGGCGCGGCTGCTACCGGTGCCGGGTAAAAGTGCAGGCGAGCGGACCACTTTCTCCTCTCCCTACCTTGTCAATACGCTCATCAAATCCTTGACGCCCGGGCTCTTGCCCGTGGGCCGTCGTCCACACCCCGGCGCTTTGGGGTAGAAGGAGTGCCATGCCCGAGACCCGTGAGTATGACGTCGTCGTTATCGGGGCTGGTTCCACCGGTGAGAACGTGGCTGACCGGGCCGTCAAAGGCGGGCTCTCGGCAGTGGTGGTCGAGTCGGAACTGGTCGGCGGAGAGTGCTCGTACTGGGCGTGCATGCCGAGCAAGGCTCTCCTGCGGCCGATGCAGGCGTTGCTCGATGCGCAGCGAGTGGGCGGGGCGCGCCAGGCGGTGACGGGTGCCCTGGACGCGGTGGCCGTTTTCCAACGGAGGGACCACTTCGCCCATAACTGGGATGACGCCGACCAGGTCGAGTGGCTCGATGGCGCCCACGTCGACCTGGTGCGGGGCCACGGTCGCTTGGCCGGCCCGCGCCGGGTGGAGGTGGCTACCACCGATGGGACCATCGCCCTCGGCGCCCGTCACGCGGTCGTGGTGGCCACGGGATCGGTGGCCGCCCTGCCTGCGGTGCCCGGCCTGGCCGAGGCTAAGGCCTGGTCGCCCCGGCGAGGCGACCAGTGCCAGGCACGTCCCGGCCCGACTGGTCGTGCTCGGCGGCGGCGTCGCCGGTTGTGAGATGGCCCAGGCGTTCGCCAGCCTGGGCAGCCACGTGACCGTCATAGAGATGGCCGACGGGTTGCTCGCCCTCGACGAGCCCGTGGCCGGCCAACTCGTGGGCCAGGCAATGGCCGAGTCGGGGATAGAGGTGCGCACGGGGCAATCGGCGCAGCGTGTCGAGCGCGATGGCGACGGCACTGTGACCGTCCACCTCGCCACCGGTGAGGTCCGGGGCGACGAGCTCCTGGTGGCCACCGGTCGCCGGCCGCGCACCGACGACATCGGGCTGGCGACCATCGGGCTCACTCCGGGCAGCTGGCTGGACGTGGACGACACCATGGCCGTGCGGGGCATAGAGGGTGGGTGGCTCTACGCGGCCGGAGACGTCAACCACCGCGCCTTGCTAACCCATCAGGGCAAGTACCAGGGCCGGGTTTGTGGCGACGCCATCTCCGCCCGGGTGAAGGGGGTTTTCGACCCCAAGCCGTGGGGCCAGTTCAGCGCCACAGCGGACCACCGTGCCGTGCCCCAGGTCACGTTCACCGACCCCGAGGTCGGCTCCGTCGGCCTCACCGAGGCCCAGGCCCGGAAAGCCGGAGCCAACATCCGGGTCGTCGACTACCCCATGGGCAACGTGGCCGGTGCCAGACTGTACGCCGACGATTACCGGGGCCACGCCCGGCTCGTGGTGGACGAGGACCGCCGGGTTGTGATCGGGGCCACCTTCGTCGGGCCGGCCGCGGGCGAGCTGGTCCACGCGGCCACTGTCGCCATCGTGGGAGAGGTCCCGCTGGAGCGGCTCTGGCACGCCGTACCGTCCTACCCCACGATCAGCGAGATTTGGCTCCGACTGCTCGAGACTTACGGGCTGTAGCCACCTTCGGCCCTCCGCCGCTGGCCACCAGGCAATTTGCGGGCGGGCGAAAATCGTTTGGATTTGCCGCCCCGTCCCGTTAGCATCGGGCTCGTGCGTAGCGTCGTCTTCCTTTAGGTCCCCGCAGGCCCCAGGGCACCACCCCTGAGGGCCACCAGCGTCGTGACCTTTCTCATCGGCCCTCTCGCCTGGAGACGACACATCAAATGCGCGTTCGCGAAAAACTCCTCTCTGTACCGGCGTCGACGGGGCCGGCCGGGCCGCGTCCGGCACCGCTCGAAGTCCGACGACGTCACCAAGGTCTTCGGTACCGGCCTGGTGGCGCGGATAGGGCGCCGGCGCCGGTCGAAGACCTCCCGGACCGGCCCCGGGCCGCTCTCGATGGGGTCAGTTTCCGAGTGCCCGAGGGCGAGATCTATGGCGTGCTGGGCGCCAACGGTTCCGGGAAATCGACGCTCATCCGCATCCTGAGCACCCTGCTCCTTCCGGACCGGGGCACGGTGCACGTCTTCGGCTACGACGCCGTGGCCAACCCGCAGGCGGTCAGGCCGCTTGTCAACCGGGTTTCCGTGGACCCCTCGTTCTTCAAGCCCATGTCAGCTCTGGAAAACCTGCTTTTCTTCGGCCGCGCTTATGGGATGACCGGTCCGGAGGTGCGCCGGGCCAGCGCCGCCATCCTCGAGCGCCTGGGAGTGGGCGACGAGCTCGCCCGGGAGCCGATGTTGCACCTGTCGCGCGGACAGCAGCAAAAGGTGGCCGTCGCCCGGGCGTTCCTGAGCTCGCCGCGACTGATGCTGCTCGACGAGCCCACCACCGGGCTCGACCCTCGCAGCAAGCGCGAGGTCCAGGCTTTCGTTACCGAGGTGAGGCGCGACTCTCAGGTCACGGTCCTGCTCACCACGCACGACATGGACGAGGCGGAGCAGCTTTGCGATCGCATCGGGTTCCTATCGGGCGGGAGGCTCGTGGCCGAGGGCACGCCTCTCCAGCTCCGCCAGCAGGTGGCAGGCCGGCGCCCGCTCGAAGAGGTGGACATGGAGACGGTGTTCATCGAGCTCACCGGCCGTCGCATCGAAGAGGACGAGGACGAAGACGGGGTCGCGGGCGGAGCCAAGTCCGGGACCGAAGACGGCGCCGGGGACGGCTCCAGCGGCGACGGCCCGGAAATGGGCCCGGCCGGTCGGGGAGGTGAGAAAGCATGACGACCGTGGAGCTGGGGCGGCGGCGGCCACCCAGCCGGGTCGGCCTGGGCTGGGCCTTTTTCGAGCGCCAGACGAATATCTGGAAGCGGTACTGGGCGTGGGAGCTCGTATGGCTCCTCTACGGCGTCGTCAATACGCTGGCCATCACCTTCATAGCCAACGAGGCCGGCCGTACCGGGACCGTAAGCCACGGCGAACTGAGCCGTCTCACCATGTTCCTGCTTATCGGCACGCTCGTGTGGGCTTACATGTCGGCCGTGCTCGACGACATGAGCCTGACGATCATGTGGGAACGCTGGGAAGGCACCATCGAGCACACGTTGATGGCACCAGTGCCCCGTACCGTGCACCTGATCGGGATGTCGGCCTTCGGCATACTTCACGCCCTCGTGCGCACGTGCCTGATAATGGCCTGTTCGCTGCCGTTTTTCCATATCGACCTCGGCGGCGCGGACTGGCTGACGGCCGCCGCCGTGGTGGCGACGGGCAGCGTGAGCCTCGTCGGGCTCGGGATCCTGGCCGGGATCCTTCCCCTCCTCTATCCCGAGCGGGGCGAGCAGATGTCGTTCATGGTGCAAGCCCTTGTCCTGCTCGTCTCTGGTGTCTACTACAGCGTGGACGTGCTCCCGGGCTGGTTGCAGGCGGCCTCCCACGTATCTCCCGCCACCTACCTGCTCCGCGGCATCCGGGACGCCCTCATCAACGGCCGGAGCCTGAGCCAGGAGGCTGGGGTCATCGCCACCCTGGCGTTGTTCGGCGCCGTCTTGGTGCCGGCGTCACTCGCCATTTTCGGCGCCGCCGAACGGTGGGCCAAGAAGACAGGCCGCCTCAAGCGACAGGGATGAGGGCGCGGCGGGGCCAGGGTGCCGAAAACCGGGCCCGGCACCGGTTGCGGTTGAGCCCGGCCGGATGCGGGTACGTGCGCGTCATGGCTACCGCAAAACAAAAAAAGGCCGCCCGACATAACCTCGAAAAGGCCCGCTCCGCGCCGATGGCAAAGACCGGCGGGGGCCGGGCACCCGCCTCCTCTACGGGGATGAGCACAGAGGAAAAGGACAGGCTCGAAGACCAGGAGTTCGCCTTTCCCGAGCAGCGTAAGGAGCCTTTGGTCGACGCCGGGCACGTGCGCAATGCCGTGGCCCGGTTCAACCAGGTCGAAGGCGTCAGTGATGAGGAGCGTGACCGGGCCTGGGCGCGGATCCGCAAGGCGGCGCGGAAGCACGACGTCGAGCTTTCGGAAAGCGACTGGCGCGAGTTGGCGAAGGGCGGCAAAACGGCCTGAGCCCTAGTACTGGTTGATTTCCCTGAAACCGGTTGGATGTGGTCAGTGCCGGTGGCCGGATCCCGGGAGGCCCCGAAAGAGCGGGTGCTCCTCACCGTCGGGGACCGTGATGGCCTCGGCCACGCGTCGGTCCAGCCATTCCAGCCAGGCGCGCCGTCGCCGGTAGTCGGTCAGCTCGGCCCGGATCTCCGGGCGGCACTCGGAGAAGGCGCGGCACCGGCCCTTCCGGACCTGCTCCACCACCACGAGGTGCCACCCGAAGGGGCTCGGGACGGGCCGATAACCCGGTTGGGTTCGGCGGCGAAGACGGCGTCTTCCAGCGACCCGGCCAGTTGGCCACGCTCGACCCATCCCAGGTCCCCACCGTGGTCGCGGCTGGCCGGGTCGATCGAGGTAACCGCGGCCAGGCCGGTCAGAGCGGCGGCGTCCGGAGCACTATCGACCAGTGCCCGGGCCGACTCCCGGTCGCCCACCAGTACGTGGCGCACGCGCCGCGCTTCGCTGACCCGGAAACGTCGGAGATTGGCCGCATAGTAGGCCTCGATGTCGGCTTCGGTGGGCTGGGGGCACGCCACCTCGCCGGTGGCTTCGAGCCGGGCGGTCCAGTCCGAGGGCGATGCCGGGTCGGCCACGCCGAGGCGGGCAGCTTCCGCCCGCAAGAGGCTGTCCACCAGCAGCGCCTTTGACCCCCACGTCCGCAGCCCGTCCGCCCTTCGAGTAGGGTGGGCCGATTGCCGCGTCCGGCTCGATCGTGACCCCGAGGCGGGCGCCGGCCGGTAGAGAGGCGAGCTTGGCCATGTAGGGACCGAGGGCGGCCACCGGCACAGGGACGCCGTTGACCCAGCCCACGACGGCCTCGTCGGCCGGCCCCTCGGTCCTCCCCCAGGCGCCCGTGCTCCCGGCGCCCGTGCTCGGGGCGCCCATGCTCCGGGCGGTCATGCTCCCGGCCGGGTGCCTAGGCGTAAGGCCACAGCAGGCGAGTACCACAGACGCCCGAAGTAGGTCACCTTGAACAGCGCCCACGAGTCGAGCCAGCCCGTTTCGGGGCTGCGCACCGACGCCTCGGCCCGGCTGCGCTGACCGGGCCCCAAGGCGAACCCCTGAGCCCAAGGCCCGACATAGGGCCATGTCTCGACCGGCGACAGGAGCTGGAGCTCACCCCGGATCGCAGACGCCGTCCGGTTGTTGAGCACGATGCCTATGGTGGCCGTCCCTCCCGGGGCCACGGCTACGTCGAGGGTTTCCAGGGCCACCTCCAGCTCCGCCTCGACCTGGCCCCCAGTGTGGACGAGCGCGGGCGGCTTGGCCAGTAGGTCACCGGCCCCCTCCTGGGCTTCACCCCGGGCCAGTCCGCTGGCGGCCTCGGCCAGGGCGGGGATCACGTCGACGGTGAGGATGTCCTCCTGGGACTGGTCCCTCAGGCCGTTGACGCGGACGGCGACGAAGTGGCGCCCAGGCCGGCAACCTACTGGTACTTGGAGACGTGCGGGGACCCGGACCGACGCGCCGGCGCTGAGGGAGAAGAGCTTCCCGGACGGCTCCACGTCCCAGCCCGCGGGGGCCAGTATTTCCATCTGCCCGGACTGGGTGGAGTTAGCGGATCCGGAGGCGACCTGGGCGATGAAACCGCCCGCCTCTCCGCTCCTCAGCACCAGGCCTGTGGGTAGGACATGGACAGCAAGCGACTGGTTACCCATCGGCGCCGGCCCCTTGTTGTGGAGCCAGTAGCGGCTGAAGACGGGTTGGGCGACTTCGGCGCCCGGGTCCTCGCCCGGTCCCGAAGTCCCGCTGACCGGAGTCCCGCTGGCCGGAGCCCCGCTGACCGGAGTCCCGCTGACCGGGCCCAGATCAAGGCGGAACGTCGCCAGCTCCGACGCCGCCAGCCCGAGCCGCAGCAGGCCGGGCCGGCCACCGGGGAGAGGCAAGGTTTCGCCCGGCACCTCCAGGAGGTTGGCGCGGCTCGCCCCGACGATGGGGAAGGCACTGTCCACCTCGACCTCCGCCGGGTGACCGTACGCCTCGTAAAGGCGAAGGGTGACGCCGGTGCCAGTGCCAGTCCTCGTCGTCGGCGCCGGGTCGGGGTCCCCGGCGGCCAGAGCGTTGCCGGCGGGCTTGACGACGGCCAGCACGGCCCGGCCCTCTCCGTTCCCGCTGGCGCGGGGCCGCACGCCGAGCAGCCGGGCGCTCGGGGGCAGGGCCCCGGTGTGCGTACCCGCCAGGCTGGTACGCAGCGGGCGGTTGTAGTCCAGCGCCTCCTCCACGCACCCGGCCTGGCGCCAGTCGCCTCGCCCGATGAGCAGGGCGTTCTCGAAGACGTGGCTCCAGTGCTCGAGCTCGAAGGCCGACCCGTCGGGCGCGAACCGCCGAGGCGGGTCTATCCAAACCCCCGAAGGCCAGCCCGTGCAGGCGCGCAGCAGCGAGACGTGAAGAGCGCCGGAGGAGTCCACGGCGAAGCCCGGGGTGCCCCGGTTGAGCAGGGCCGCCGTCCACTCGGGCACGTGTTCGGGATGGGGGATGAGGGCTGCCGGTTGTTCCACCACGATCCGCCCGGCGACCACGGCGGCCTGTAGGGCGTCCACGGCGGCCACCATCGAGGTCTCGTCGACGCCGGCGACCACGATCACGGGCAGGTCAAGGGGCCCGCGAAGGTCGGCTCCCGGCTGCCAGACCTCTCGAAGGGAGCGGGCGGCGGGCACCAGGAGGCGTGCCCAGCCCTGACGGGCGAGCTGTTCGTCCAGAGCGGACCTGTAGTCCGGGCCGGCGGCCTGTAGGACGGCGGCCACGAAGCTGTTGTGGTCCGGACGGCCCACGGCCACCCGGAAGTCGGGCAGGTTGCTGTCGCCGTGCAAGCCGCCGTAGCGGTTGCGGTCGGCTTCGGCACAGGTGGCGGTGACCCCCTTTTGCACCAGGGCCACCACCAGCCGCCGGGCCCAGTCGGCCGCCCCCGCCCCCACTGGCGTGACCAGCTCGGCCACGCCTATACCGCGGCGGTGGTAGCTCCTCCCGGCTTCGGCTGCTTCCACCGCGAGCGTCGTGCTCACGCCGAACCATTCGGCCGCCGGGTTGTCCAGCGTCCATGGTGCCTCGGCCGAGTCCACGTCGATGAGGCCGAAACCCCGAGCGACGACGGCGTCGCCCACCGCCGACACCGGTGTCCCCCCGGCCAGGGTGGTGGGGAACCGCAGCCGCAAGAGGTGGTCTTGTATAGCCCAGCCGTGTAGCTCGGTGCGCAGCTCTGCCCGGCGGGCGCCGTTCCACAGGGTGACCACCTGGCGGTAGCCGAAACCCCGGAGGGCTCCCTGCACCACAAGCCTTTGGCCGAGGTCCGAGCGCTCGGACCGGACAGTAGCGGTCCCCGGCCCCGAACGCGCCGGCGGCCCCAAGGGCAGCAGGTGCCAAGGGCCTTCGCCGAAGCGGGGATGGTTGGCGTACTCGGGGTAGACGAGCAGCTCGTTCCCGACCTCGCCCGCGGGTATCAGCTCAAAACCGCTCGAGCGGTCGGTGACCCGGCTCAAGCCCCCGCCCCGGGCCGGGTCGGCGGCGATCTCGAGGTGCTCGTTGGCGATCTCGACGCCGGCCATCCCCGTCCAGGCCGGGGTGCCGCTCCGGCCGGCGATGCCGCCCGGAGCGGTGCCGCCCGGAGCGGTGTCGGGCCGGTGGCGCACCCGGTAGGTGCTGTAGCCCACACCGGGCACGTCGTCGGCCCGGAAGCTCAGGCGTACCGAGCCGGGGACAGGGCTGGGCTCGCACAGGGCCGGGACCGTCCGCCCGGCGCCATCGGCCATCTCGACGGCCTGCCCTTCCGGCGGGGCGGGCACGTCCAGGACGGCGAGACCGGAGCGGTCCCAGCCGAGGGTGTTGACCACCACGGCCGAGTGGTCGCCGCCATCGTTGCTGGCGTTGGTGGCGTTGGTGGCGTTGGTGGCGCTGCCGGCGTTGGTGGCGCTGGTAGTGCTGGTGTCGATGGCCTCGATCAGGTGGGTGCCCGAGCGCTCGGCTATCCGGGACGCCAGTTCGTAGGCTTCCCGCCACCCGCCCAGGAGGTCGAGGTAGACCTGGTCTGACTCCGAGCCCGTGATGCCGTCGTGGTGGGCGTTGAACACGAGCTGGCGCCAGGCTTTGTCCAGTTCTCGGCGAGGCACCGGGGCGCCCAAGGCGGCGGCCAGGGCGGCCAGGGTCTCGGCGTCGGCCAGCTCGGCCTCGGCCAGGCGTTGCGCCTGCTTGGTGTCGATGAACGAGACGTCCTTGCCCGTATAGACCGGGTTCATGTCGCGGGTCTGAGGCGAAGCCGTCCGCCGCTGGCCGGCGAGCTCGGAGCGCACGGCGTCGAAGAAGTCGCGGGGGATGGCCACCTCGAAGCGGGGCCAGGCGTAGCGCCGGCCCCAGACCTCGGCCACCTCGGTGACCCAGCGGCTGGGGGGCGTGTAGTCGGTGCCCACGGGCAGGAGCGTCACCTTGGTCGCGGCCACCTGGGCCAGGTCTTCGAGCAGCTCGTAGGCGCGCCACATGGCTCCCTCGACCGTCGTCGCCCGCTCCAGCTCCCATCCGGCCGAGTAATGGGTCGGCATGTAACTGGTGAGCAGGCCCTGCCCGTTGGGGGCTACCCATTCGAACTCGGACGGGAACTGCATCCAATCCGTGCTCCCGGTGGAGGCCTTGGGGCCCCATTGATGGAACGGTCCCCGGGCCCAGGCCGAGGAGGTGAGCCCGGCTTCGGCCATGATCCCGGGGAACTGGGGGTCGTGGCCGAAGACGTCGAGCTGCCAGGCGCTCTGGGGGTCAGCGCCCATGACGTCGCGTTGAAAGCCCATCCCGTAGACGGCGGCCCGGATGGCCGTCTCGGCCCCCGTCAAGTTGGTATTGGGCTCGTTATAGGTGCCGCCGACTATCTCCACCCTCCCCGCCGCGATCAGGTCACGCAGCTCCTGGCGGCGGTCGGGGTAAAGGTCCCAGAACGGCTTGAGGTAGTCGACCTCGGCGAAGACGACCTTGTAGAGGGGGTCGACCCGCGTCCGCTCCAGGTGGGCCTCGACCAGAGCCAGTCCGGTGTGCTGAAAGGTCTCGCGCCGGTCCTGGGCCCAGACCAGCTCGTCCCAGCCTGAGGTGTAGGCGGCCTGGGTGTTCCACCACACGGGGTCGTAATGGAAGTGGGGGACCATCAGCATGCGCCAGCCCGGCTCCCTGACCACCACCTCACCCTCGGCTTCGGCCCGGGCCCCACCTGCCTGCGCCACCGTCCTCAAAGTCACCGTGCGGCCGGCTGCCTGGCTCGGGTCGAAGACCACAGGGACCTCCACGACGACCCCGTCGGGGAGCTCGGGAGCAGCCGTGAAGCGGGCCGGGGCGGCCAACCCGGCGTCGGTACCGGGTACCCAGGCCGGCCCGTCGGCGCGGCCGGCACGATCGGCGCCGAGGAGCCCTCGCCAAGGCTCGGTCCAGCGGACGCGCTCGCCGGCCAGCGTCACCTCCGCCATGGCGTCGGCAGGGGCGTCGGCCAGGACGACCCGCACGACCTGGGCCAGCTGGTCACCCCGGGCGACGAAGCAGTACGTACCGCGGACGGAGCTGATGCGCATTAGGGAGGTCCTTTCTCGTTCGGCCCAGTGTCACCCAGGCCACGGCCGTCCGCAAAGTCCTTGCCGGCGGCAAAGTCCTTGAGGTGCTCGCCGTCGTAGGATCTGGTGATGGTACTGCTCCTGGCTGTTGGTTTCGTGGCCGGGATCGTGACCGGGTTGTCTCCCTGTGTCCTACCCGTGGTTCCCGTCTTCGCCGCCGGGGGGGCCATGGGCGGAGGCCGGTGGCGTCCGGTGGGCATCGTGGCCGGGATGGTGGTGACCTTCTCGGCGGTGACCTTGGCCGGGAGCTCTCTGCTCAGCTTTCTCGGTCTGCCCCAGGACCTGCTGCGAGACCTGGGGATCGCCGTTCTCTTCGTGCTCGGGGCGAGCCTCATCGTGCCGGCTTTGGGTTACCTGGTCGAGCGCCCTTTCGCCCGCCTGGCCCCCAAAAAGGTGGCTGGCACCCACAACGGCCTTTTGCTCGGGGCCAGCCTCGGCCTGGTTTTCGTCCCCTGTGCCGGGCCGGTGCTCGCCGCTATCACCGTGGTCGGCGCCACCCATCGGGTAGGAGCCGAGGCCGTGGCGGTCACGCTGTGCTACGCCGCCGGGGCGGCCATACCCCTTCTCCTCATCGCCTACTTGAGCCGCCGGGCGGCGGCGCGGGCGAGGTCTATCCGCCGCCGCGCGCCCCGGGTGAGGCAGGGAGCCGGCGTCCTCATCGTGGCCAGTGCCGCCCTGGTCCTCTTCGGGGCGGCTCAACCCCTGCAGAGGGACCTGCCCGGTTATGCCACCGTCCTCGACTCCAGGATCGAGGGGAGCGCCTCCATCGACTCGGGCCTGCCGCGCCCTCAGCGGCGAGCACGCCCTGAGGCCCCTGGCCGCGCCGGCCACCAAGACGACAGGGAGGACAGGGGGCACGGGGACCAAGGTCGCTTCTCCGGCCACTACCGCCGTCCCGGCGGCGGCGGCGTCACTAGCTTTCGGCAAGCACCTGCCCGACGCCTCCAATACTTTGCTCACTGACTATGGCACCGCCCCCCGCCTGCTCAAGATCTCAGCCTGGCTCAACACCCCGGGAGGCCGGCCGCTATCGCTGGCGTCGCTCAAGGGCAAGGTGGTACTGGTCGACTTCTGGACCTACTCGTGCATCAACTGCCAGCGGGCCTTGCCCCACCTGGAGGCGTGGTACCGGGAGTACCAGAGGTACGGGTTGGTGATAGTCGGCGTCCACACTCCCGAGTTCGCCTTCGAACGGGTCATCGGCAACGTCCGCCGGGCCGTGGACAGCCTGGGCGTCGACTACCCCGTTGCCATCGACAACTCCTACCTCACGTGGGAGAACTACGGCAACCAGGAGTGGCCGTCCGAATACCTGATAGACCAGACGGGCCAGTTGCGGTACATCGAGGCCGGAGAGGGCAACTACGGCCGGACCGAGTCCCTCATCCGCGACCTCCTGTCCGCCTACGGCGCACGGCTCCCGCCCCCCACCGACGTCCCCGACCTGACCCCCACGGGAGACATCACCCCCGAGACGTACCTCGGTATTTTCGGGCTGCAATTGTACGCAGGCACGCACCTTGTGCTGGGGGCGACGGAAAACTGTGTTTTCGCCCCCGTTCTGCCCCTCAACTATGTCTCGTTCCAGGGGGTTTGGTCCAACAACGGCAATTATGCCCTTTCCCGCTCCCGGGCCGCCCTGCGCCTCCACTTCCAGGCCAAGGACGTGTACCTGGTCCTCGGCGGGCACGGGACGGTCACCGAGAGGCTCGGGGGCCGCGTGGTAGCGAGTTTCAAGGTGGGCGGTTACCCCCGCCTCTACACGATGGTCAAAGGCACTCGCTCGACCGAGGGCCTATTGCAGCTCGATATGACGGCGGGCATATCGGCTTACGATTTCACCTTCGGCTAAGCCGCTTACTTCGGCCAGGTCCGGCCCCGGGCTACACCCGGGTCAGGTCGGCCGTGTCCGGGGCGTAGGCGGCGTGGAGCACCAATGACGCGGCGCCCAGAGCGGCACCGTCGTCGGCCATGTCCGATATCGCCACTCGGACGATGTGGTTGCGGCGGGCCAGGGGGCGGGTGCGAAGGAATTCGCTCATCTTCTCCTGGTAGATCTCGGCCACGTGGGTAATGCTCCGGCCCCCAATTATGATCAGCTCGAGATCGAGGGCATTGGCGATCGTGACTGCCGAGCCGGCCAGGTACTCCGCCACCCGGTTGATCACCCGCTGGGCCACGGGGTCGTACTCGGCGGCCGCCAGGCAGATGGCGGTGTGGTTGACCAGCGCCGGATCTTCCTCGTAAAGGAGGGCGAGCTTGCTCGCCCGGCCTAGGGCCAGTTCGGCATGGACCTCTTTTACGATGGCGGAAGGGCTGCACATAGCCTCCAGGCAGCCCCGGTTACCGCAATAGCACGGCGTGCCATTGGGCTCGACGACGACATGGCCGAACTCCCCGGCGTTCAACGACACCCCGCGGTAAATGTGGTTGGACAGGAACAGCCCGGCCCCGATACCGGTGCCCATGTACAAAAAGGCGAAGTCGGAGGCGGTGCGGCCGTGCCCGGACCAGCGCTCGCCGACGGCGGCCGCATTGGCGTCGTTGTCGATGGTGACGTCAAAGCCGATGTGGTGCTCGAGGAGCCGCTTGATCGGTACCTCCGTCCAGCGGTCGCGCCGCCGGGGCGAGGTGACCTGGCCTTGGCTCTGGTCCAGCGGGCCGGGCACGCGGCGCCCACGCCCAAGACCCGCTCCCGAGGTATGCCCAGATCGCCGAGTAGCGCCGTCGCCGTCGCCGCCGCCTGGGCGATGAGGGTTTCGGGGTCGGCCCCGGGGGATATGTCCTGGTGAGAGCGGGCCAGGGCCTGGCCGTTCATGTCCACCACCACGATGGACACGTTGAGGGGGTCGAAGTGGATGCCAACGGCGTAGGCGGCGGTGGCGTTGATGCGCAGTACCTTCCGGGGCTTCCCCGTCCCCGAGGGCCGGGAACCTTTCTCCTCGACGATGCCCTGCTCGATCAGCCGGCGGACGATGACCGAAACGGTCTGGGCCGTGAGGCCTGTCTGCTGGGCGATCTCGACCCGGCTGGTGCCGTCCGACGCCTGGATGGCGCCGAGCACGACATTGATGTTGTAAGTGCCGACCCTCGGTAGGTTTGCACCACTGAACATGATTTGTCCTTATGCCGACCTGGGATGGTCTGCGCAGACGATAGCCGAACCGGTTAAGTCAATTTAATAGTCTAACGCGAACGCCAAGAGCGCTCTAAGTAGTGCACCGAGGGCGAGGGGTGCCTTGACTTTCTAACTTAGCTTGATTTAGCCTGACCCCGAACCGATCCTAGGCCGCCAGGACTTCTGGGGGGGCACTGGTCAAAGGAGGAACGCTATGCATCGCAAAATCGTCGTGTCCGGTGTGGCAATGGTGGCAATGACCACCGCGGGGATGCTGACTGCGTTGGCCCCGCCGGTCGCCGCCGCTTCCGGCGGCACCATCAAGGTGGCTTACGAGAACTACGGCACCAACATCACCCTCAACAGCCTCATGCAGAAGGCGGGGGCCGAGTTCGCCAAGGCATATCCCGGGTGGACGGTCGACCTGGAGCCCATCGCCGCGGCCGAGAACCCCTACTACACCAAGCTCGACCTTATGAGCCAGTCGGCATCGACAGCCCCTGACATCCTGTACGAGGACACCTTCCTGGTCAACAGCGACACCGCCGCCGGTTACCTGGCCCCGCTGAACTCCTACCTTTCCAAGTGGTCGGGCTGGAACCAGTACTCGACGGCCGCCAAGGCCGCGGCCAAGGGCGTCAACGGCCAGATCTACGGGGTGTCCATGGGCACCGATACCCGTGGCCTGTGGTACAACAAGACCCTGCTCAAGAAGGCCGGGATCGCCGTTCCCTGGCAGCCCAAGAGCTGGGCTGACATCATCTCGGCCGCCCAGGCCATCAAGAAGGCCGAGCCGGGTGTCATCCCGATCAACGTCTACTCCGGCGTCGGCACCGGCGAAGCCAGCAGCATGCAGGGCTTCGAGATGTTCCTGTACGGGACCAACAACCCCCTGTACGACTCCTCCACCAACAAGTGGGAACAGGCCGGAGCCGGCTGGCAGGCCGCGCTGACGGCTATCAAGACGCTCTACGGTGACGGCCTGGCCGCCACTCCGCAGGACGCGCTCGAACCCCAACTGGGGCTCGACGGTGGGTGAGCAGGAGCTGCCCCAAGGCAAGCTGGCCATCGACCTCGACGGCAGCTGGGTTTCCAGCGACTGGGTCAAGGGTGCCGTGGCCCCGTGGCCGCAGTGGAGCTCGGTGATGGGCGAAGCCGCCATGCCCACCGAAAACGGGCAGGGCGCCGGCAAGGTGAGCATGTCCGGGGGATGGCTGCTCTCGGTCGGCTCCCACGCCGCCAACAAGCAGATGGCGTTCAACTTCATAACGATCGCCCTTAACCAGCAGAACTCCCTGTTCTACGACATCGGGGCCGGCCAGATCGCCACTCGGGCCGACGTCGCTTCGGCGCCCTCCTATAAGGCGTCCAGCGCTTCGATCACGGCGTTCTCCAGCTTCGTGCCCTTCACGCACTTCCGTCCCGCCTACACCGCCTACCCCAAGCTCTCCAATGAGATCCAGGTCATAACCGGCCAGGTCATGACCGGCCAAGCCACGCCCGCCCAGGGTGTGGCGACGTACAACAAGTACCTGATCTCGCTGGTCGGCTCGAGCAAGGTCGAACCCGCGCCCATGTAGGGCGGTACCGAGAGGCTCGGGCTACAATGCCGCTTCGAGTCTCGGTAGTCCCCAACCAACTGTTTGTCCCTAGAAATGCAACCGAGCCCTCCTGCGGGAGGGCTCGGTTGCTCTGTGGAGGCTTAATGCTGGCAGCCAGATTAGCGAAGCCTAAAGGCACGCCGACCATGCGGTGGCTTGGCCCCCTTTCCCCGGCGCTGTTCATAATGCTCTTGTTCTTCGCCGGGCCGATCATCTGGGCCTGCTACATCGCCTTCACCAACAAGGCCCTGACGGGCGTGGGGGCCTCGCACGTCAAATGGGTGGGCCTCAGCAATTTCACCCATATGTTCTCGGACCCCTTGTTCATCCACTCTCTTTTGCTCACCCTCATTTATGTGGTCGGCTCCGCCGTAATCGGGCAGAACACCCTGGGGTTCCTCATCGCTCTGCTGCAGCGGAGCAAGAACGCCATTTTTACGGCCGTGCTAAACACGTTTGTCATCGGCGCCTGGGTCATGCCCGAGACGGTGGCCGCCTTCTGCTGGTACGCATATCTCTACCAGGGCGGGACGCTGGACAGCTTCCTGCACCACGTGGGATTGAGCCAGGACTGGCTGTACACGACGCCGATGCTGGCCATAATCATCGCCAACGTGTGGCGGGGGACCGCCTTTTCTATGCTGGTATATTCGGCTGCCCTCTCCGACCTGCCCACCGACCTGCTCGAGGCGGCCCAGGTCGACGGGGCCAACCAGGTGTCGATGTTGCGGCGTATCATCATCCCCCTGCTTCGGCGGTCGATAGTCACCAACCTGATGCTCATAACCCTGCAGACCCTGGCCAGCTTCACCCTTATATTCGTGCTGACGGCGGGCGGGCCGGGGGAGGAGAGCCAGACAACGCCTCTGTACATCTACCAGCAGGCTCTCCAGCTGTACGACATAAGCTACGGGACGGCCATGTGCATCGTCCTGTTGCTGATCGGCGCCTTGTTCTCGGTCGTGTACATGAAGCTCATCAGGGTCGAGGACGTGTCATGAGCGGGGCGCTCACCATCAGCGAACCACGGGTGGCCCAGGCCGTCCCGACGACCCGCGCCTCCCGGGGCCGCTTCCAGATCACCTCGCCCCGGCGCACGATGGCCAAGCTCAGCGCCTACGGCGTCCTCGTCCTCGTCGGCCTCTTTTTCGTCACACCGCTGCTCTGGCTCGTCCTGGCCGCGTTCGAGCCCGAGGCCGCCGTGGGCGCCAGCACCCCGCTGGTGCTGTCGTTCAGCAACTTCGGCAAGGTGCTCAACTGGAGCGGCACGTTCCTGCCCCTCATAAACTCGGCCATCCAGTCGGGGGGCACGGCCGTATTGACGGTGCTGGCTTCGTTGTTCGCGGCCTACCCGCTGTCGCGCTACCACATGCGCTTCCGCCGGCCTTTCCTGTACACCATCGTCTTCAGCACCGGGCTGCCCATCACCGCCATCCTGGTGCCCGTGTACGCCATGTTCGCCCGCTTCAACCTGGTCGACAACGTCCCCGCCGTCATCTTGTTCATGACGGCCACGTCGTTGCCGTTCGGCATCTGGCTGATGAAGGGTTTCATGGACGGGGTCCCTCTCGACCTCGAGCAGGCAGCCTGGGTGGACGGGGCCACGTGGGTGCAATCGCTGCGGCGGGTGGTGGCGCCGTTGATGATGCCGGGCATCGCCGTCATCACAATTTTCACGTTCGTGACGCAGTGGGGCAATTTCTTCGTGCCGTTCATCCTGCTCCAGAGCACCAGCAAGCTCCCGGCGTCGGTCGCCATCTACCAGTTCTTCTCGCAGTACGGCCAGACCGATTACGGGCAGCTGGCGGCGTTCTCGATCCTGTACACACTGCCCGTGGTGATGCTTTGGATCGTGATGTCCAAGTTCCTGCGAGGCAATTTCACTTTCGCAGGCGCAGTCAAAGGCTAAATCCGAGGGAGGATTTCTCATGCACGACGACCGCGCCCGGACCGAGCTCCGGGCTGCCCGCGCCCTGGACTCGCGCCTGCGCCCCCGGGTGTGGGCCGAGCGCCAGGCTTGCGCCGTGGCCGCCTTTTCGTGCGGTACCCCGGTGCCGGCGGCCGAGGCCTTGGCGGCGCCGTACACGCCCGTCGAGCCGGGGACGCCCTGGGGGGCCCCGTGGTCGACGACCTGGTTCCGGGTCACCGGCCAGGTACCGCCTCAGTGGGCGGGCAAGAGGGTCGAAGCCGTGGTCGACCTCGGCTTCAACGACCGTGGCCCCGGGTTCCAGGCCGAAGGGCTGGCCTACGGCACCGACGGCGTCCCGCTCAAAGGGATCCAGCCCCGCAATAACTGGTTGCCGGTGCAGAGCCCGTCGCCTTCCCCCGGTGACGGGCCCAGGCGACTGGACCTGTTTTGTGGAGGCGGTGGCCATGCCGGGCATTATGGGTGCCCGGGGAAATGACGACCGGTTCGTGCCCACCGAGCTCGGGGACCCGGCCACCGCCGGGCACAGTCCGCTGTACGTGCTGGGGGGCGCCGACCTGGTGGTCGTCGACGAGGACGCCCTGGCCCTGGTGCTCGATTTCGACGTCCTGCTGGGGGTGATGCGCCAGCTGCCGGTGACCGATGCCCGCCGCCACGAGATCCTGCGCGCCCTGGAAGCTTGCCTCGATGCCTACGACCTGGCCGCCGACCCGGTGGCCGCCCGCCACGCCCTGTCCGGGGCCCTGTCGGCGCCGGCCGCCCGCACCGCCCACCGGATCTCCGCCGTGGGCCACGCCCACATCGACTCGGCCTGGCTCTGGCCGGTCCGGGAGACCGTCCGCAAGTGTGCCCGCACTTTCGCCAACGTTGCCGCCCTGGGGCGGCAATACCCCGAACTCGTCTTCGCCTGTTCGCAGGCGCAGCAGTGGTCGTGGATGAAACAGCATTACCCGACCGTCTACGAGGGCATGAGGGCGCAGGTGCGCAGCGGCCAGATCGTCCCCGTGGGCGGGATGTGGGTCGAGTCCGACACCAACGTGACAGGCGGGGAGGCGCTGGTCCGCCAGCTCGTGTTGGGCAAGCGCTTCTTCCTGGCCGAACTGGGCGTCGAGACCGAGGAAGTATGGCTGCCGGACTGCTTCGGTTACTCGGCCGCCCTTCCCCAGCTGATCCTCCTTTCCGGGTCCCGCTGGTTCCTCACCCAGAAGCTTTCCTGGAACGACACCAATAAGTTCCCGCACCACACCTTCTGGTGGGAGGGGACAGACGGTAGCCGGGTGTTCACCCACTTCCCACCCGTCGACACCTACAACTCCGAGCTGGTGCCCTCGGAGCTGGCCCATGCGGCCAACAACTATGCCGAACGGGGCTACGGGACGCGCTCGCTCGCCCCCTTCGGGTTCGGGGACGGAGGCGGTGGCCCGACCCGGGAGATGATGGAGATGGCGCGCCGTATGGCCGACCTCGACGGGTCGCCCCGGGTGGCCATAGAGGCACCGTCCGAATTTTTCACCGCGGCCCAGGCCGAGTTCCCCGATGCGCCGGTCTGGTCGGGCGAGCTCTACCTGGAGCTGCACCGGGGCACGATCACCAGCCAGGTCGAGATCAAACAGGGAAACCGGCGGTGCGAGAACCTGGTCCGGGAGGCGGAGCTGTGGTCGGCGACCGCGCTGGTGGCGGGCCGGGGCGCCTATCCCTACGACGAGCTGGAAGAAATCTGGCAGGACATACTCCTGAACCAGTTCCACGACATCCTCCCGGGCTCATCCATCGCCATAGTCAACGACGAGGCGGTGGCCAGCTTTGCCAAGAGCGCGGAGCGTCTGGAGACCATCATCGACCGGGCCATTTCTGCTCTGTGCGGCGAGGGCGACGTGCCCGTGGCCTTCAATGCCGCCCCCCATGCCAGGGAGGGCGTCCCGGCCCTGGCGGCCGCCCCCGTGGTCCCCGGGGCGGGCCCTGCCCGGCCCGGGACGAGACCGGTGCCGGCAGCGGCATCGTGCTTGACAATGGCCTGACCAGGGTAGAGCTCGACACCAACGGCCACATCGTCTCCTTGGTGGACCTGGTGGCGGAGAGGGAGGTCATACCTCCCGGCACCCTCGGCAATGTCCTGCAGCTCCACCCGGACCTGCCCAACAAGTGGCCGGCCTGGGACGTCGACGCCTTCTACCGCCGCGTCCACCAGGATCTGGAGCCTGCCCTGAGCATCACCGTCCTGTCCGATGGCCCGCAGGAGGCGTCGGTCCGGGTCGAGTACGTCTTCGGCCGGTCCCGGGCTGTCCAGGTCCTGCGGCTGGCCGCCGGCCGCCCGGAACTGGTGGTGGAAACCGAGGTGGACTGGCACGAGCACGAGCGTCTGCTCAAAGTGGCTCTCCCCGTAGACGTGCACGCCGACCAGTCCTCGTCGGAAATCCAGTTCGGCCACGTGGAGCGGCCCACTCATAACAACACGTCGTGGGACGACGCCCGCTTCGAGTTCGTTGCCCACCGCTTCGTGCACGTCGGTGAGGCCGGCTACGGCGTGGCCGTGGTCAACGACGGGATATACGGCCACGAGGTCAGGGCGCTGCCCCGGACGGGCGGGGGAAGGGCCACCATGGTCCGTCTGTCGCTATTGCGCAGCGCCAACTTCCCCGATCCCCGGGGCGAAAACGGGCCCACCGGTTCCGCTACGCCATCGTCCCCGGTGCGGGCATGGTCGACGCCGTGCGTCACGGCTACCATTTCAACCTCCCCCTGCGGGTGACGACGGCCGAGCGCCCGGTCGAGCCGCTTCTCGTCGTGGGTAATGTGGCCGTCGTGGTCGAGGCCGTGAAGGCCGCTGACGACCGGTCCGGCGACGTCGTCGTGCGCCTCTACGAATCGTTGGGGGGGAGGGCGACGACGACGGTGAAGGCTAATTTCCCCGTCCGGCAGGCGATGATCACCGACCTGTTGGAGCGCAAGCTCGGGGACCTGGAGGTCGACGCCGGCCACGTTTTGCACCTGGACCTCAAACCGTTCCAGGTCGTCACCGTGCGCCTTTCGCCGGAGAAATAGCTAGGCCCGGCGCCGGACGGGCCGCGGTCCGGCGACGGACGAACGGCCGGGCCCGGCGCCGGCGAAGCTGCGGTGCGCGGAACCACCGAAGCCGACCGGCGTGCCGCACCGGCGGTGGCCGGTCAGCGCCTGGCCGCCGGCCTTCTTGGCGGCGTTTGCGGCGCGGGGCCGGTGGACCCCCGTACGACCAGGGTCGGGGCGGTGACATGGGAGACCGGCTCGGTCCGGCCCCCGTCGATGCGCTCAAGGACGGCCTGCATGGCCAGGCGGCCCATCTCGACCCGGGGCTGGTTGACCGTCGTAAGGTCCACCTGCCTCATGTGGGCCAGGGAGGTGTTGTCATAGCCCACCACGGAAATGTCGGCGGGAACGGACAAGCCCGCCGCCGTGAGGCGGTCCATCGCCCCCGCCGCCGCCATGTCGTTGGAGGTGAGCACGGCGGTCGGACGCTCGGCGAGGGCCAGCAGCCGGCCGGCGGCCTCGGCCCCGCTGATCTCACTGAAATCTCCCGGCAGGACCAGGCGCCTGAGCCCGGCGGCGTCCATAGCCCGCTCATAACCCTGCCGGCGGGGCCGGGAGCCGGGGTTACGCCCTCCGTCGATGTGGGCGATACGCCGGTGGCCGAGGTCGATGAGGTAAGCGACGGCGAGCTCGGCCCCGCGCACGTCGTCGGTATGCACGCTGTCGACCGAGGGCGACTTCGACGTGCGGCTGACGAGCGTCACCGGGGCCAGGCCCGCGGCCTGGCTGATGGTGGCCTCGGACAACAGGGTGCTCACGAGCACCAAGCCATCGACCCGGGACTCGAGGAACGCTTCCAGCGCCGACTCTTCGCGTGCCCGGCTGCGGCCCCCCGTGCTCAGCAGCACCCGGTACCCATGCTGGCGGGCGACCTGCTCGATGCCGTCGGTGATCTCGGCGAAAAAGGGGTTGTGCAAGTCGTTCAGCAGCACGCCCACCGTGTTGCTCCGACGGCTGGCCAACGAGCGGGCCATGGCATTGGGGCGGTAACCGAGCCGGGCGGCGGCGGCCAGGACGCGCGTCCGGCGTTCCTCACTGACCTGAGGTTTCTGGCGCATTACCAAAGAAACGAGTGCCCGCGACACACCGGCTTCTCTGGCTACGTCCTCCAGAGTGGCGGGCCCCGGATCCCCTTGACATGTCCGACCGGCGCGGTCATACTGGCATCCACCGATACTGTAGAGCGCTCTAAGGGGAGAGGCAAGGTTGGAGCGCTCCCATCATAAAGCCGCCGTGCGCGCTCTAGCCCCGGGGTTACGGGCGGCCAATCGGTCGCGTTTGCCCAGTTACACACTCCCTACTTCGGACTGTACCCACTACTCATTTCGGTTTACGCTGGCAACGGCAAAGAACGCAACCGGTTCAAGCAATATGAGAGAGAACAACCGACAAGGAGGAACCATAATAATGAACGTCCTGCGGTTAATCGGAGCACGCAAGGGAGCCGTCGCGTTGGCGACCGGCGTGGCGGTGGTCGCCGGCTCGGTGACCGCCATAACCTTCCCCGCCACCGCCTCCGCCGGCGCCAGCCCCACGAGCGCCCTGTCCAGCGCCCGCTGCGCCTACACCTTTGCCGTCATAACCCACGGCGACAACGGGTCTTTCTGGAGCGTCGTTTACAAGGGAGCAAAGGACGCCGCCAAAGACCTCGGCTGCACCTTGAGCGAGGTGTACGGCTCCCAACAGCAAGGTCAGGCCGAGCCCGATGACGTGGCCGAGAACGCGCAGATCCAGGACGCCATCAACGCCCACGTAAATGGCATAGCCGTGTCAGACCATGACCCCACCTTGATGAACCCGACCATCGCCAAGGCCGTGGCCAAGGGCATCCCCGTGGTCCTCCTGAATGCCGGCTGCGACCCGGCCGACCTGGCCGCTTCGCACGCCATGACCTGCGTCGGGCAACCTGAGACCCTGGCCGGCCAAGCCGCCGGTGCCCAGTTCAAGAGCATGGGCGATACCAATGTGCTGTGCGTGATCCACCAGTCAGGCCAAAACCTTCTGGACCGCTGCGCCGGCGTGGCCGCCGGCCTCGGCCTATCGAGGTGCACCACGACCAGCAGCCCCCCCAGTAGCGGCCCGGCCTGCACCCAGTTGTTCCTCAGCACTCCCGACGCCGCCAGTAACCCGCAGCAGGCCATCGGCCAGATCGTGACGTTCCTGCAGGCGCACCCCAGCATTAATGGCGTCATGTTGCTCAACAGCGCCATCTCCGACGCCTTGGTGGCGGCGAACCCGCCCAAGGTCAAGGTCGCCACTTTCGACCTTGACACGGGGACGCTGGCCGGCCTCAGGTCGGGCAAGCTGGCCTTCGCCATTGACCAGCAGCAATACTTGCAGGGTTACCTGCCGATCGTCTTCCTCTACCTTTACAACAAGCACGAAGGCAACTCGGCCGGTGGCGGCAGCATCGTCCCCAGTGGACCTTTGGTGGTCACCAAGGCCAATGTGGGCAAGGTGGCGGCGGCCATCGCCGCCGGTGACGACTAGGCGGCCGCCCGGCCACCAGGCGTCATAGCGGAAACAGGCTGGCCCGCCCCGGGCCAAATGGGTAGGTCGGGGCGGGACCAGCCTTGGTCACGACAAAGCCAGCATTTCGCAACAGCAGGGGAAAGGTCCATGAGCATGACCGCGGGTGTCTCGGAGCCCAGCGCGGGGCGGGCCACGGGCGATCTATCAACCAGGCCGGGCCGCCTTACCAGGACGTTGCGACGCCCTGAGTTCGGTGCCCTGATGGGAGCCGTCGCCGTCTTCCTGATATTCACGTTCCTCGACGCCACCCCTCACCATCTCTGGCTCACTCAAACGGGCATAGCGTCGTGGGCCCAGCAGTCCGCTTTCTTCGGCATAATGGCTGTCCCCGTGGGCCTGCTGATGATCGCGGGCGAGTTCGACCTCTCCACGGGTGTCATGACCGGTGCCACGGCCATCGTCATGGCCCTGCTGATCGCCAAACTCCATTGGAACGCCTGGGCCGCCATCGGTGGGACCCTGGTCTTCGCCACCATCGTCGGCCTCGTCAACGGTCTGATCGTCGTCAAGACCAAATTGCCCAGTTTCATAGTCACCCTGGCCACCTTCTTCGTGCTCCGGGGCGCCAGCATCGGTTACGTCCTGCATGTCAACCAGGGCAGCACCGCCATCGACCTGACCAATCCCCACTATGCCGGCCTCGGTAGCGCCAAGCAGGTCTTCGGGAGCAGCTTTGGTACCAGCAGTGCGCTGCCCGGGGGTTACCAGACGGCGTTGCTGTGGTTTATCGGCGTGACCATCCTGGGTACATGGATCCTCACCCGGACCACGTTCGGCAACTGGATATTCGCGGCCGGAGGCGATGCCGTAGCGGCCCGGAACGTCGGGGTCCCGGTCAATAGGACCAAGATCCTTCTCTTTCTCGGCACCGCCTGGTCCGCCGCCCTGGTGGGCATCATCTCGCTCACCCAGGCCTCCTCGGCGCTGTCCGAGCAGGGCGTCGGCTACGAGTTTTATTACATCATCGCCGCCGTGGTCGGGGGTTGCCTGCTTTCGGGCGGCTACGGCTCGGCTTTGGGCCCGGCGCTGGGGGCGTGCATAATCGGTATGGCATTTGAAGGAGTGATCTATGCCAATCTGGACAGTTCCTGGGACTTCACCTTCCTGGGGACGGTCCTGTTCATCGCCGTGGTCGTCAACCGGGTCTTCTATCAGCGGGCCCTCAAGGCCCGGCGGTGACTGAGAAAATGGCCGACAGGGTGGCCCTGGTCGAGATGCGCAGTGTCAGCAAGCACTTTGGCGGCGTCAATGCCCTGCAGGGCGTCTCGCTTCGAGGTTTTCCCCGGTGAGGTCACATGCGTGCTGGGAGACAACGGCGCCGGCAAGTCGACCTTGATAAAGATCCTCTCCGGGGTGTTCCCTCCGGACAGCGGCGAGTTGGTCATCGAGGGAGTCCCCGTACACTTCGCCAACCCCCGCGCCGCCCGGTCGTACGGCATCGCCACCGTATTCCAGGATCTGGCCACCGTGCCCCTGATGTCCCTGTGGCGGAACTTCTTCCTGGGCAACGAGCCCACCAAGGGGCGAGGCCCGCTCCGGCGGATGGACGTGGTCCGGGCCAAGCGGGTCATGCTGGAAGAGATGGCCAAAATGGGTATTTCCGTCCGCGACCCCGATCAGGTGGTGGGGACCCTCTCCGGCGGGGAGCGCCAGGCGGTGGCCATCGCCCGCGCCGTCTACTTCGGGGCCAATGTGCTGATACTGGACGAGCCCACATCCGCTCTCGGTGTCCGCCAGTCCGGGATCGTGCTCAAGTACATCCTGCAGGCGCGCGAGCTGGGCAAGGGCGTGATCTTCATCACCCACAACCCCCACCACGCTTACCCGGTGGGCGACCGTTTCGTCCTGCTGCAGAGGGGGAGCTTGCTCGGGTCGTACCGGAAGGCGGAGACGACGGTCGAGCACCTCACCGAGATGATGGCCGGCGGCGCCGAGCTGAAGGCGCTCAGCCACGAGCTCGAGGCCATCAAGGACATCCCGGGAGTGGCCCTGGCCGCCCGGGAACTGGCCGCCGAGGCGGAGGAGCCGGCGCCCACGGGGCCGCCCAGCCAAGCCATCTAGTTCGCCCAGCCAAGCCACCTAAAAGGAGAACGCACAATGAGGATCGGGATAATCGGGGTCGGCCGCATCGGGGCCCTGCACGCCGAGACATTGCACTCGCTGGCCGAGGTGGACGAGCTCGTCGTCGTCGACACCGATACGGCGCGCTCCCGGCAGACGGCCTCGAAAATGGGGGTGTCGTGGGCCGAGGACAGCACGCAACTGCTGCGCGACGGCGCCGACGCCATCGTCATCGCCACCCCCACCGACACGCACGCCCCGCTCATCTGCGCGGCGGCCGAGGCCGGGGTCGCCGTCTTCTGTGAGAAGCCGGTCGCCGGCGACGTCGCCGCCACCAAGGAGGTCGTCCGCCGGGTCGACAAGAGCGGCGCCCTGGTCCAGATCGGCTTCCAGAGACGGTTCGATGCCGGCTTCGTCGCCGCCCGCGAGCAGGTGCAGGCGGGCAAGCTCGGGTGGTTGCACACCATCCGGGCCGGTACCCTGGACCCCGCCCCGCCTCCGGCGGCCTACGTGGCATCCTCGGGAGGGATATTCCGGGACTGCAGCGTGCACGACATCGACGCCGTGCGCTGGGTCACCGGGCGGGAGGTGAGCGTGGTCTACGCCACCGGGTCCAACCGGGGCGCCAGCTACTTCGGCGAGGCCGGGGACGTCGACACGGCGGCCGCCCTGCTGACCCTGGACGACGGTACCTTGGCCCTCGTATCCGCCACCCGCTACAACGCCGCCGGCTACGACGTGCGCCTGGAACTGCTCGGCTCGCAGGACAGCATCTCGGTGGGCCTCGATGACCGGTTGCCGCTGCGCTCGGCGGAGCCCGGCGTGACCTGGCCGGCAGGTACCGCCTATGCCAATTTCCTGGAACGGTTCCGCAGCGCCTATGTTGCCGAACTGGAGGCTTTCGTCGAGGTGGTCAGCGGGCGGGCGACCAACCCGTGCTCCCCGGCCGACGCCCTGGAGACTTTTTATGTTGCTGAGGCCGCGGAGCTGTCCCGGCGCCAGCGACGTCCGGTCACGATGGAGGAGGTACGGGTATGACCGCAGCGCGCATCGCTGCCGCCCCCATTTCGTGGGGTGTCTGTGAGGTCCCGGGGTGGGGTTTTCAACTCCCCCGCCAGCGTGTCCTGGCCGAGATGCAGGAGCTGGGTATGGTAGCCACCGAGTTCGGCCCGGACGGCTTCCTTCCCGAGGATCCGGGGGAGTGTTCTCGGCTCCTGTCGACGTACGGGCTGACGGCTCTGGGTGGTTTCGTGACCCTGGTCCTGCATGACCCGGCGGTCGACCCGTTACCGGAGGTCAAACGGGCCCTGGACCGGATGGTCGGCGCCGGGGCCGACGTCATGGTGGTGGCCGCGGTGACAGGCCAGGAGGGTTACGACCAGGCCCTGGAGCTGGACGGCACTGGTTGGGGCACCCTGCTCGCCAACCTGGGGTCGGTGAGCAGGATGGCGGCCGACGCCGGGGTCACCATGGGCCTGCACCCCCACGTAGGCACCCTGGTCGAAAGGCCCGACGCCGTGCGCCGCGTGCTCGAAGGCTCCTCGGTCAATCTCTGCCTGGACACCGGGCACCTGCTCATCGGCGGGACCGACCCGCTGGCCCTGACCAGGGAGGTGCCCGAGCGGGTCGTCCATGTGCACCTAAAGGACGTTGACAGGCAAATGGCGGCCCGGGTCCAAAACGGGTCGTCCACCTACACGGCGGCGGTGGCGGCGGGCATGTACAAACCGCTCGGGCAAGGCGATGTGGGCATCGCCGGGATCCTGGCCGCGCTGGAAGGTGTCGGTTACCGGGGCTACTACGTGATGGAGCAGGACACCATCCTCCCGGGTGAGCCGCCGGCCGGTGGGGGCCCGCTGGGAGACGTGCGGGCCAGTGTGGCGTTCCTGGGTGAAGTTCTGCGATGACCCCCCAAACTCTCACGGCGCCCTTCAAGAGCCCTCTGTACGAGATGACCCGGACCACCCCTACCTGCCTGTGGAACGACTCCGCCTCCACCCGCGAGCTGACCTACTCGATCGAAAACGGGGCCGTCGGTGCCACCTGCAACCCCGTCATCGTCCTCAGTGTTCTGCGCGAAGAGATGACCCGCTGGGCTCCGGTGCTCGGCCAGATGATCGAGGACCACCCCACAGCCACCGACGACCAGATCGGTTGGATGCTGGTCGAGGAGATATCCAAGAGCGCGGCAGCTCTCCTGCGACCGATCTTCGATGCGCAGGCGGGCCGCAACGGCCGGCTCTCGATCCAGACCGATCCCCGTTTGTTCCGCGACACCGACGCCATCGTCGCCCAGGCCGTCCGGTTCAGCCGGTTGGCGCCCAACATGATCGTGAAGATCCCGGCGACTTCGGCCGGGATCCCGGCCATCGAAGAGGCGACCTACCGCGGCGTGAGCATCAATGCCACAGTGAGCTTCACCCTGCCCCAGTGCGTGGCCGTGGCCGAGGCGGTGGAGCGGGGCCTGCGGCGACGTGAGGGCGAAGGCAAGGAGACCGCCTCCATAAGCCCCGTTTGCACGATCATGGTGGGCCGCCTGGACGATTGGTTGAAGGTGGTGCTCGACAAGCAGAACATCAGCACCGATCCCGGCTACCTCGAGTGGGCGGGCGTGGCCGTGTTCAAGAAGACCTATGCCCTGTTCGTCGAGCGAGGTTACCGTTCCCGTCTGCTTTCCGCCGCTTTCCGCAACCACATGCACTGGAGCGAGCTGATCGGCGGGGACGTGATCGTGTCGCCCCCGTACTCATGGCAGGTGCGTTTCAACGCCAGCGACATCCCGGTGGTTCCCCGTATCGACCAGCCGGTCGAGGCCAGGGTGGTCGACGACCTGACCAAACGGTTCGCCGACTTCCGCCGTGCCTCAACGCAGGACGGGCTTTCGGTGGCCGAGTTCGACAGCTTCGGGCCCACCCGGCGGACAATGCGCCAGTTCATGGCCGCCACCGCCGAGTTGGGCGCCTTGGTCCGCGACGTCCTGGTCCCCGACCCGGACAAGGCCTGATATGGGCCGGACGGCGCCTGGTATGGGCCGGGGCGGGGTTTGACCGTGGCGCTGGGGCGACTGCACTGGCCCGCCGGCTCCCTGGCCGCCGAGGGCCGGTTGGTAGACCTGGCCCCCGAGTTGGCGGGCTGGTCGTACATCGGGTTGCGCGTCGTCCGCCTGGCCCCCGGTGGCCACGTCGACATCGCCACCGGCAATGAAGAGATGGCCGTGCTGCCCCTGGCCGGCGCTCTCGAAGTCCACGTCGAAGGCCGCCTGCTGCGCCTGAGCGGGCGCGATGACGTCTTCGCCCGGGTTACCGACTGGGCCTACGTGCCCGTAGATGCCGAGGTCCGGTTGACCTCGCCCGGCGGCGCCGAGGTGGCCCTCCCGTCGGCTCGCGCCCGGCGTCGCTTCGACCCGGTCCGGGTGGAAGCCGCCGAGGTCCCCGTCGAGGTCCGAGGAGCGGGGCCGGCGACACGTCAGGTGACCAATTTCATGGCCCCCGGCGTCTTCGACGGGGCGGACCGGCTGATGTGCGTGGAGCTCCTGACGCCCGACGGCAACTGGTCGTCCTACCCGCCGCACCGCCACGATGACTCCCCGGAGTGCCCGGTGAACAACGAGGAGATCTACTACTTCCGGGTCGGGCGCACCGGAGACCACGGTCCCGCCCCCGAAGGGTTCGCCCTCCATCGCACCTACACCCCTGACGGCAGCATCGACGTCAATGTCGAAGTGCGCGACGGCGACGTCTTTTGTATCCCCCGCGGCTACCACGGGCCCTGCACCGCCGCCCCCGGTTACCCGCTCTACTACCTGAACGTGCTGGCCGGCCCGGGTGAGACGCGCAGCATGGCCTTCTGCGACGACCCCGCCCACCACTGGGTCCGGGACACATGGGAGCACATGGCCCCGGACCCCCGCTGCCCGATGACCGATGCCAGGGGTACGGTGGCCCGGTGAGCCCCCGCCGCCCGACGGTCCGCCTGACCATGGCCGACGCCATCGTGCACTGGCTGATCGCCCAGCGCACGATGGTCGACGACGGCGATATCCCGCTCTTCCCGGGGGTGTTCGCCATCTTCGGCCACGGGAACGTGACATGCCTGGGCCACGCCCTCCAGCAGGCCGGTGATGCCCTGCCGACATGGCGGGGCCAGAACGAGGGGGGCATGGCGCTCGCAGCCATCGGTTACGCCAAAGCCGCCCGGCGCCGCCAGGTCATGGTGGCGACTTCTTCCATCGGCCCCGGCGCCCTCAACATGGTGACGGCGGCCGGGGCCGCCATGGCCAACCGGCTCCCCTTGCTGCTGCTGGTGGGCGACACCCACACCAGCCGGGTGCCCGACCCCGTCCTCCAGCAGATCGAGCAGCCGGGGGCGCCCTCGGTCACGGCCAATGACGCTTTCCGGGCCGTGTCCCGCTACTGGGACCGCATCACCCGTCCCGAGCAGGTCGTCCAGTCCCTGCCCCAGGCGCTCAGGGTGCTGCTCGACCCGGCGGACTGTGGGCCCGCGGTACTGGCCCTGCCCCAGGACACCCAGGCCGAGGCCTGGGACTTCCCTCGCGAGTTCTTCCACCGGACAGTCCACGTCGTCCCCGTCCGCCCCCGCCCCGACCTCGGCGAGCTCGAGCGGGCCGCCTCCGCCCTGCGCTCGGCGCAGCGGCCGCTGCTGGTCGCCGGCGGCGGTACCCACTACTCGATGGCCGAAGCCGAGCTGTCCCGGTTTGCGGCCCGGCACCGGTTGCCGGTGGTGGAGACGGTGGCGGGCAAGGCGAGCCTCGTCGCCACCGACCCGGCCTGGGCCGGGCCCATCGGGGTAATGGGGTGGGACACCGCCAACCGGCTGGCGGCCGAGGCGGACGCCGTCCTGGCTGTCGGCACCCGGCTGGGGGACTTCGCCACCGGCTCGTGGACCGTGTTCGGGGGCGACAACGTCCGCTTCATCTCCCTCAACGCCGCCCGTTCCGATGCCGTCAAACACGGAGCACTTTCCCTGGTGGCCGACGCTCGCGTGGGCCTCGAAGAGCTCAGCGCCCGCCTGGGCGAGTGGCGTGCCCCCGACGCCTGGGCTGACCTGGCGCGTGCCTTGACCGAGGAGGCCAAGTCCGTGGTGGCCGAGGCCACCGCTACGGGCCCTGGGGTGCCGACTTACGCCCAGGTTGTCGGGGCCGTCAACCGCGGCGCCACCGCCGACGACTACGTGGTTACTTCTTCGGGCGGCCTGCCCGGGGAGCTCAACGTCAACTGGCTGGCCAAAGCGCCGGGTACCTTCGATTGCGAGTACGGCTTCTCGTGCATGGGCTACGAGATCTCCGGGGCCTGGGGAGCGGCCATGGCCCGCACCGCCGTCGGTCACACCGCCGTCGGTCACACCGCCGTCGGTCACGCAGCCGCAGGTCACGCAGCCGCAGGTCACGCCGCCACCGCTCACGCCGGCGGTGAGGTCTTCGCCCTAGTCGGCGACGGCTCCTACCTGATGCTCAACAGCGACATCTACAGCTCGGTCCTTTCCGGCCACAAGATGATCGTCGTGGTGTGCGACAACGGCGGGTTCGCCGTCATCGAACGGCTCCAGCTGGCCCAGGGCGGGGTGCCTTTCAACAACATGATCGCCACCAGCCGCGTCGTGGCTCCCGTCGCCGTGGACTTCGCCGCCCACGCTGCCTCGCTCGGTGCGGCGGCCGAAACGGTGACGAGCCTGGACGAGCTCGACCAGGCCCTGGCCCGCGCCCGGCAGGCCAAGGGCACCGTGGTGATAGTCATTCGCACCGATCCCTACGCCTGGAGCGAGGGGGGAGCGTTTTGGGAGGTCGGCGTGCCCGAGGTGAGCAGCCGGCCCGAGGTTTTGGACGCCCGTCAGCGCATGGAGGCCGGCAAGGCGCACCAGCGGGTCGGGCTGTGACGGCGGAGTACAGGAACCGGACGGACAACGACCGCAAGCACCGGACGGGCAGGACGGCAGAGCCAAGAACCGGACAGAGAGGGATCTGACATGAAAAGGATCAGCCACTGGATTGACGGCCGCGCCGTCGAGGGGACCTCGGGGCGGACCGGGCCGGTTTACAACCCGGCTCTAGGCGAAAGGGTGGCCGAGGTGGACCTGGCCTCGGCGGCCGAGGTCGACCGGGCGGTGGCGGTCGCGCTGGACGCCTTCCCGGCCTGGCGGGCGACCGGGCTGTCGCGGCGGTCCGAGATCCTGTTCCGCATGCGTGAGCTGCTGGATGCCAATCGTAAGGAACTGGCGGCGGCAGTGACGGCCGAGCACGGCAAAGTGCTCTCCGACGCCGAAGGCGAGGTAGCTCGCGGGCTGGAAAACCTGGAGTTCGCCTGCGGTGCCCCGCACCTGCTGAAGGGCGCCCACTCCGAGCAGGTGTCACGAGGGGTAGATGTTCATTCCGTTCTGCAACCGCTGGGGGTGGTCGCCGGCATTACGCCCTTCAACTTCCCGGCCATGGTCCCGCTGTGGATGTGCGCCAACGCCATCGCCTGCGGGAACTGCTTCGTGCTCAAGCCCAGCGAGAAGGACCCCTCGGTGTCCCTCCTGCTGGCCGACCTGTGGAAGCAGGCCGGCCTCCCCGACGGGGTTTTCAACGTGGTCCAGGGCGACCGCGAGGCGGTCGAGCGCATCCTCGCCCACCCCGACGTGGCCGCTGTGTCCTTTGTCGGGTCGACACCGATCGCCCGCCACATCTATGAGACAGCCACCAGGAATGGCAAGCGGGTGCAGGCCCTCGGCGGGGCTAAGAACCACATGGTGGTGTTGCCCGACGCCGATATCAACATGGCGGCCGACGCCGCCGTTTCGGCCGGGTACGGCTCGGCCGGGGAACGCTGCATGGCCATCTCCGCTGTGGTGGCCGTGGGCTCCGTAGCCGGACCGCTGGTGCGGGCCATCGCCGAACGCCTCCCGCGTGTCAAGGTGGGCCCCGGGGACGACCCCTCGTCGGAGATGGGGCCGCTCGTCACCGGCGAGCACAAACAACGTGTCCTCGGCTACCTCCAGCCCCAGGCCCTGGGCCAGGGCCACGTGGTCGTCGACGGCCGGGAGTCGACCCCCTCCGGGCCCGGTTTTTACCTCGGCCCCACGCTGGTGGACGACGTGAAGCCGGGCAGCCCTGTCTATGACGACGAGATCTTCGGTCCGGTGCTGGCGGTGGTCCGGGTGTCGACCTATGACGAAGCGCTGGCCCTGGTCAACGCCAACCCTTACGCCAACGGGGTGGCCATATTCACCCGTGACGGGGGTGCGGCCCGGCGCTTCGAAGCGGACGTCCAGGTAGGCATGGTGGGGGTGAACGTCCCCATCCCGGTCCCCGTCAGCTACTACAGCTTCGGGGGCTGGAAAGCGTCTCTTTTCGGTGACATCCACATGTACGGCCCGGACGGGATCCGCTTCTTCACCCGCACCAAAGTCGTCACGTCACGCTGGCCCGACCCGGCCTCCAGTTCCGTCGACCTGGGGTTCCCCCAGAACCGCTAGCGGCTCCGCCTCGCGCTCAGGCGCGCGCTGGCCGGCAATGAGCGGGGTCGGTGGCGCCTGACCCCGGGGACAGCTCCAGGCAGGACTCGTCCACCACCTGGAAGTCGCGGCCGGTGATCTCGCCCAGTTCGTGCAGGGTGTCGTTGTCCCAGTAGTTGCTGCCGGCGCCGGTGAGGTACCAGGGCGACCCGTTGTCGGCCACGATCATGCCGTATGTCTTGAGGGCCTGGAGGATGACGCGGTCCATTCTGGGGAACAGGGAGATGGCCACGGAGGCTTTCAGGCGCAACCGGAGCCCCATGGGCGGGCAACTGGCGTCGTCCTGGCCGGCCTCGTGGCGCGCCGGCCAGATGTAGCGGTTGTCTGTGCACGGCACCGTGACCCGGATGGCGTGGTTGATCAACCCGGCCTTGACCTCGTCGGCGCGCACCAGCCCGGCGAGGATGGGAAGCCCGGCGGCGTCGGCGGAAGTCCAGCTGGCGGGGCGCAGCTTGTCCGATGTGAGCGGGAAGACGGCCCCCGAACCGGCCTGCCAGGAGGTGCCGTTGTGCTGAGGGTAGGAAGACCACATTTCGTAGTCGGTGCAGTTGCCCGTGTCCACCACGATCACGTGACGGTCCCCGGTGCTGGTCGGCCCGCCCTCGATCTCGGCGCCGGCCGGGATGGGATAGGGGCCGGGGTCGCTCTCGGAGGCGTACATGAAGTGCACGGGCACCCGGGGTTGGTTCCCGGGGACCACGTTGTAGGGGATGCCCATGGGCTCCCCATCCCAGTCGCCCTGGCCGAAGTCGGGGTGGAGCGAGGCGCCGGAGCCGATGGCGGCGATGTACCCGGTAGACCGGGGGTCGACGGGGAGGTTGGCCACCGGCGTGTTCCAGACGTTGTCGGGCGGGAAGATCTCGCACCCCGGCGCGCCGGGCAGCGGGCTGGCACCGGCGGGGGCAGAGGCCAGGGCCAGGACCGCAGGCAGGGGCAGGACCAAGGCCAGGGCGCAAATCGCCGCCGCCCGGATGGGCCGCGCCGGTCGGCCGCCGGGCCGGGCCGGCCTGGTTGGGACAGCCCCACGCCGAAGCTTGGCATCATGGTCCGTACCGCCATGGTAGGCCGGGCCTGTCAGGCCCGCCGCGGCTGAGGAAAAACACGAGCTATAGCGGAAAACAGGCCTAAGAAAGGGAACCGGGCCTAAGAAAGAAAAGGGGCCTGAGAAGGGGCCGACCATTCACAGGAGGACGTCATGGAAGGACCGTTGGTTCTCGCGTTCGGGATGGCCTCGCGGTTTTTCGCCGAGGCCGTCGGGATGGTCCCGGTGCCGGCATGGCAACAGCGCGGCCTAGGCGAGTGGGCTCTCATCGAACTGGTGGCCCATGGCAACCGGGCCCATTCCACCCTGGAGGAGTACATCCTGCGGCCGCGGCCTCCGGAACCACCGGGGAGCAGCTACTTCAGTAACGACGCCGTGGCCGAGCGGGGTCGCCAAGCGGTGGCCGCCCTCGGGACCGACCCCGTGCGGGCTGTCGTCGCCGCGTCCGAGCGGGCGATTGCCATCGTGGAGAGGACGCCTGCCAACGCCAACATTGGTAGCCCGGCGGGGACCATGACCCTGGGCGCCTACTTGCCGTCGCGCGTGGCCGAGCTTACGGTCCACGGCCTAGATGTGGTCAGCGCCTTGGGCCTCGAGTTGGCCGCGCCGCCCCTCGCCCTCGTGGAGAGCTTGAGGTACCTGACCGGGCGACTGGTGAAAAAGGGCGAGGGACAGGCGGCCCTGCTGGCCCTGGCCGGTCGGTCGCCCCTCCCGCCCGGCCTTTCTGCTTACTGAGGCAGGTGCACAGGTTTGTACTGACATTTGTACCTATGTGGCCACGGAGAGCGGCCGTGGTGGACCAGGGGCCTCAAGTGTGGTCTGTACCAACCGATGAAGCGGATGTGACTACTCGCCTCGTGCGCCACGAGACGCTCTGATTCACGGGAGCCGGCCGTGGACGGCCCGGTAATCGGGGTCCTCTCGCCATACCTCTCGGGGCCGTACCACGGCGCCGTCGTTTCGGCCATCCTGCGGGCCGCGTCGGTGGCCGGCGCCGGCGTCGCCGCGGTACAGACGGCGGGACCAGGCCGCCGGTTCCACCACAGCACCACCCAGGAGTTGGTGAGCCGGGTGGGCTGGGGCCGTGTTGCCGGGTTCGTGACAATTGCCGACGCCGTCCCCGCGGAGTTCTTGAAGGAGTTCCGGGCGACGACGGGCAAGCCCGTAGTGGCCATAGGTCACGAGGAGGTCGGTTTCTGCTGCCCGTCGGTCATGACCGACAACCGGGGCGGGGTGAACCAGGCCGTAGAGCACCTGCTCACCCATGGCCACACCCGCATCGCCTTCGTCGGTGTCCTGGAGCAGTTCGACATCCGTGAACGCTACGCCTCCTACCTGAGCACTCTGCGGTCCCATGGCGTGGAGCCTGTTCCGGAGCTTTTCTTCGAGACCCCCAGCAGTGTCGAGCAGGGCGGGGCCAGCGCCGCCCTGGCCATGCTGGCCGCCGGCGTACCGGCCACGGCCGCGGTGGTCGCCACCGACCTCAATGCCATCGGGTTGATGAGCGCATTGAAGGCGGCTGGGCTCTCCCTGCCCCAGGACCTGGCCGTAGTGGGTTTCGATGACATGCCTGGCTGCGGGTTGCAATCGCCGAGCTTGTCGAGTGTGTCGCAGAACTTCGACCAGCTCGGCACCAAGGCGGTAGAGCTGATGCTGCGGTTGGTCAGGGGCGAGCACCTGGACCGGGAACGTTTCGTGATGCCGGCGGCGTTCATAGCCCGAGAAAGTTGTGGCTGCGTCGGTCCCAGCGCCAGTGCTGGTGCGGGTGCGGGTGCTGGTGCTGGTGCTGGTACGCCCGGGCCGGAAGGCCCAATCGCCGCCTTCCTTCAGGCGGTTTCCCCCAGTGCCGCCGGCCTGGCCGGCACCGGTCCGGGAAGGCTCACAGAGCTGGCCGGTGAACTCGTCGCGACGTTTGCCCAGGCGGCGCAGGGCGACCTGAGCGCTCTCCAGCTGCTCCGGCTCGGCCAGGTGTGCGAGGAGATCTACGCCCGTCATCCTGGACAGGCGACCACTGACGCAGTCGTGGCCTTGGCCGCTCGGTTGAGCGCTTCGTCCCGACGGGCCGGCGGAGGGCCCGGCCGTGGCGCCGCCCGAGGGGACGACGGGCGGGTGGCGCGGCTCGACCAGTGCCTGGCCCAGGTCAGGTTGGCGATGGCCAAGGCTGGTTTTGGCGAGCGGAACGATGCTTACTACAGCCTGCGCAAGGCCATGCGCGACGAGTACGAGATCACCCTCGACCTGATGGCACGCGACGGCGACCCGACAAGCCTCGAATGGCTGCATCGCACGGGTGCGCGCCTCGGGCTGCTGGCGTTCTGGCACGACCTCCTCGAGGGTGGGGGCGACGGCGAGGGCCCGGGTCAGGAGCTCGGGGCGCTCGGCGCGAACCTGGTGGCGTCACGCCAGGAGTTAGACGTGACGGGCACCTTCGTGGGCCCCGGACAAGAGTTCGGGCTCGCCTCTTCGACCTTCCCGGTCGAGCTTTTTCCGCCCGCCGAGCTTCTAGAGGCGGCGGCCAACGATTGCTTCGTTTGCGTTTTTCCGGTCAAGAGCATGAGCACGGACTGGGGCTTCCTCGCCATCGCCGACCCCATCTCGTCCAGCTTCGTAGGCCAGGACTTCGTCTTCATGTGGTCCGCCATGTTCAGCGAAGCCCTGGACCACCGTGCCTTGATGCGTTCGCTCAGCCAGCGCCGCGACGACCTGGCCCGTTCTTATGAACGGGAGAAGGAGATGGTGCAGGCCGTACGGGAGAGCGAGGAGCGTTATGCGTTGGCGGCGCGGGCGGCCAATGACGGCCTGTGGGACTGGGACCTGGCCCGGGGCACCGTCTACTACTCGTCGCGCTGGAAGGAAATGCTGGGCTATGGGGCGGGAGAGATCGGCGACCAGCCCGACGAATGGCTGGAGCGGGTGCACCCTGACGACACCGCCTCCTTGTCGTCAGCACTTTCGGCCCTGAAAAGCGGCGAGCAACCGTCGCTGATCAACGAGCACCGCGTGAGGGCCGGCGACGGCCACTACAAATGGGCCTATGCCGCGGCCTGGCCGTCCCCGGTGAGGGCGGTCCCGCTACTCGCATAGTGGGCTCGCTGACCGACGTGACCGAGCGGCACTTGCTCGAGGAACGCCTTCGCCACCAGGCGCTCTTCGACAGCCTGACCGGCTTACCGAACCGGGTCCTGTTCATGGACCGGCTTTCGCAGGCTGTCGCCACGGCCAAACGCCGTCTAGGCTACACGTACACGGTCCTCTGGCTCGACCTCGACAATTTCAAAAACCTCAACGACAGCCTGGGGCATCAGTTCGGCGACAAGCTGCTCGTGCACGTGGCCGAACGCATTCGGGCGCAACTGCGGGAGTCGGACACGGCGGCCCGCTTCGGCGGCGACGAATTTGCCTTCCTGGTCCTCGACATCCCCGACTTCGCTGCTGTCCAGCGGATAGTACGGCGCCTGCTTGACAGTTTGCGAGCGCCGTACCAGCTCGATGGCCACGAAGTGGTGGTGACGGGGAGCCTCGGCGTCGCCACCAGCACCACCGGCTATGAATATCCCGAGGATGTGCTCCGTGACGCGGATATCGCCATGTACAGGGCCAAGTCGACGGCGCGTGGGAGCTATGCCACCTTTGACGCCTCGATGCACGCCTTCGCCCTAGCTCGGCACGAGACCGAGACCGACCTCCGCCAGGCGATCGAGAGCTCAGTCCATCCCCACGAGGTCGCCCGCGGTCCCGGCGCCGCCTCCGGCCCCGGTCCGGCCCCGCCCGCTCCGGCCCCGGTCCGGGCCCCGCCCGCTCCGGCCCCGGTCCGGGCCCCGCCCGCTCCGGCCCCGGTCCGGCCCCGCCCGCTCCGGCCCCGGTCCCGAGACGCCCATCGGCAGCTCCGCCGCCGGCCGGAACTTCGAAAGTCACCTCGAACTCCACTACCAGCCTGTTGCCGACCTCAACTCGGGGGCTGTCGAAGCCCTCGAAGCACTCGTTCGCTGGCGTGACCCCATGCGTGGGCTGGTGCACCCGCTCCAGTTCCTGTCCGTGGCCGAGGACTCGGGCCTTATCGTGCCCATGGGAAAGTGGGTGGTGGCCGAGGCTTGTCACCAGATGGTCTCCTGGCAGTGCGGTTCCGCCCTGGCGCCGGGAACACGGGTGAGCATCAACCTCTCCAACCGAGAGTTCTGGAGCCCGCGTTTTTTCAACCAGTTCGACCGTGCCCTGCGCGAGACCGGAGTTCGGCCGGAACTCATCGCGCTGGAAATAACCGAGGGCGTAATAATGGACGACATCGACCGGGCGGTAGGAATGCTCAACGAGTTGCACTCCCGACATGTCGAGATCCACGTTGACGATTTCGGGACCGGCTATTCGTCTCTCCAGTCCCTCCACCGCCTGCCGATCGATTTCCTCAAGATCGACCGGAGTTTCGTGGCCGGGCTGGGCGAGGACGTGCGGACAGCGGAGCTAGTGCGCACGATCGTCCAGCTCGGCCGGAGCATCGGGGTGGGGGTGATCGCCGAAGGCGTGGCAACCCCCGAGCAACACCACATCCTCGTGGATCTCGGTTGCCGTTTGGGCCAGGGCTACCTTTTCTCCCCGCCGTTGCCGCCCGACGAACTGGCGGAGCTGCTGTCCCGAGGGCGCATGCCCTTTGCCGGCGCCGCCGCCAGCCGTCTGGCCAGCCTGTTCTAGACGCGGAGCCGCCGAGGGCGCCGGGCCTGGCCGGAGCCGAGCCTCCCGGTGGCGTTCAGCTGCATCTGGTCCCTCGGGTTCCAGACTTACAGCTTGCGGTGATGGTCCACGGGCTGCGGCGTGGGCGGCCCCCGACGCCATGCCGGGCCGACGCCACTGTGTCAGCAGGCGACGTGGAGAGGTGGGAGAAGGCCTGCCACCAGGGCCCAGCCCTTGCCGTCTTCAGTAGTGGTGGGACTTGCACTTTGCTAGCGTCATCGTTGTGGGCGGCGTGCCCAGGCCGGCCGCGGTCCCCCCAGTCACCCATAAGCGGGAGTTCTGGGCCCTCATGGGTTACGCGGCAGCTCTTGGGACGTTTGGCGCGTTCGCTGGCCTGGTCTCCTTGGGGATAATCAAGTTCGGGGGACGGTGGAGCACCGATCCCAGTCCAGGCTGGTTTAGCGGGCACTGGTGGTGGGTGGCGGTCACCGCCGGGGCCGGCATCGTGGTCGGCCTGTTGCGACGGCTGACGCACCTGCCCGAGGAAGTTCCCGGCTTGTTCGAGGACCTGCAAGCCGAGGACTTCGACCCGGGACGGCTGCCGGGGACCATCGCCGTCTCGGCGGTGTCACTGATCGGTGGCGCCAGCGTCGGTCCGGAAAAGGTGCTGGCCTCCATGGGCGCCGGCGTCGGGAGCTGGGTTGCCCGACGACGAGGGCTTGGCAAAGAGGATTCCCAGGTGAACACGCTGGCTGGCGTGGCCGGCGTTTTCGGTGGGCTGTTCTCCAGCCCGATAATCGTGGTGATGCTGATCTTGGAGGTTGCCCGCCCGGGCGGACAGCGGTTCAGCAAGACCCTCGCCACGGATATCGTTGCCGCCAGCGTCTCCTTTGGGATCTACTTCGCCATCGCCGGCGCCGTGTTCCTAGGCGCCTATCAGGTGCCGGGGTTCAGGTTCGAGGACTGGCAACTGCTGGCTGGCATCCCGCTCGGACTTTTCGGTGCCGTGATAGCTTCCCTGGCCGCTGGGTTCACGATGGTGGCGTCGCGGCTGTTCGGCGGGCTGAAAGTCCCGGCCATCGTGAAATCAACGCTGGGCGGCATGATGTTCGGCGTGGTCGGCGTGGCCCTCCCGCTGACGATGTCCTCAGGCGGCGACCAGCTCGCTTCCGCGCTGAAAGGTGCCAGCACTCTGGGCCTGGGCCTGTGCGTCGCAGTCCTGATTGCCAAGATGCTCACTTACGCCGTCAGCCAGGGCAGTGGGTTCGTGGGCGGGCCTATCTTCCCCTTGCTGTTTATCGGTGGGACCGCCGGGGTCGTCGTCCACCAGGCCATCCCTGGCGTTCCGCTCGGACTGTCGTTCAGCTGCCTGCTTACCGCCGCGCTGGGGTCGCTCGCCGCCGCGCCGTTCGCGATGGTGCTGATGGCTGCGATCCTGACCCGCGTGGGGACCCTGCAGATCTTCCCCATCCTGATTGCCGTCGTCACCGCGTACCTCGGTGTGGAAGCCGTGAAATACCTTCTCGTAAGCCGCGAGCAGAGGCGGCCAGGGTGTGCTCGGCGCTGACCGCCTCTTGTGACGTTGGTGTGACGCTGCCTCTCGATCCTGTTCAAAGTCACGAGTGAGCCAACAGGAGAGCCCAATGCCCCTAATGAACCCCCGTGTGCCGCGGAGGGTGCTTGCCCTCCTCGGCTTCATCGCCCTAATTGGCACTGGGCTGGCGGTGGTCACCGCGGCGCCGGCGTCGGCCCGTGGCTTCAAGCCGGCTCAGGTCGCCGACGGCGACAACGGCTGTCCTCAGGACGTGGGCTTCCGGGTCGTACCGGGCGAGCACTGCGAGCCGTGGCCCGCCACCATGGTCGTCCAGGACCACCCCGGCAAGGGCGGGTGTGGGCAAGCCGTTTTTATGCAGGAGCCGCTCCACCCGAAGATCGATGAGTATGTCGCCCTGTGGAACCGGACCGGGAAGCAGGGCCGCAGCCGACCATCCGTGGCTGTTCACCAGCGATGGTGGGGGCCCGTACGGCTACGAGGAGATCTGGTCCACCACTGCCATTACCCCGCAGAACACGGGTGTCAACGTCAACTACGACGTCCCGTCCGGGTCGGGCGCCTGGTTCGTCGCCGCCGGTGGTGGCCCAGGGGCGTGCCCGCCCGATGTCAGCCAGGCCCGGGGCTACGCCGTCACCTACCTGTGGGAGGTCAGTGGCCAGATCACCTACGCCTACACCAACAAGCCCGCTGTGGGTGTCACCGTCACCGCCGACTGTCCCAGTGGAGGCACCACGACCACGGACGCCAATGGTGATTACCGGTTCCTCTTGGACACGGGACCGTGCACGATCGTCCCCACCGCGCCCGACGGGCTCGGTACCGACCCCGAGAAACGGGTGGTCGACGTCGAGGGCAACATCAACAACGTCAATTTCGAGGTTTACGCCACGCTTTATTTCGCTGTAAAGAACGGCCTGTCGGTCAGGTCCAACTTCAAGCGTCGGCGCCGGCCTTATCAAGGCTGGTACCGCCTTCACCGAACAGGTGACGCTAAAGGACATCTCCAAAACCAAGACCGTGGTGGTGGCCCCTATCTACCCCACGCTGGCGGGTAATGCCAACGGAGGGGCGCTGCAGCCGGTCGGCGGGGTCGTGCAAAAACAGCTCACCTCCTTGAGCACCGCCAACCCCTCACCAATCGTGTTGCTGGCCCCCGGCCAGCAACAAGTCTTCGACTCGGTGGTCTATACCGACGCCAGCAAGATCCTTGGCACCGACAACGGGGGCAAGAAGGTCTCGGGAGGCACCAGGGCCACTGTGCAGTTCTCCATGCCCAACGCCTTTGTCCTAAAAGCCGGGGACAACCTGGAACCCTTGGATCCGCGCCAGATCGTGGTGGAAAAGGGATCGACCGACAAGATCACCGTCGGCATCGACGACAGCGCCCCTGACCAGATGCCCTTCAACGGCTATCTAGCGGCGTGGGATATCAGCAAGGGGCTCGTCTTAGGCCTCTACCACTTCACCGTCGGCCTGGTCCAAGGAGTGTGCACGGCGATAAGGGCGCTGGGCTCGGCGGTGGTCAACATACCCACGGCCGTTATCAACTACGTCGACGCCGAGGCGCAGCTCTGGCAGGAGGTAAAAGACGACCCCGTCGAGTCGGCGCTGTTCTTGAACATCGTCACCAACAACATGCTGCTCGTGTACAAGCAAGCGCCGTTCTTGTTGAAAAAGCTCGGAGACTTCAGGTCGGCGGTGGACAGCGCCGTCTACCGGCACTTCGACCAGGTCGAGCAGGACTGGCGCCAGGGCGACTGGGAAGCGGCGGTCACGGCCTGGGCCGACGACGGGGCCAACCTGAGCGCCAACCTCCTGATCCTGAACCCCGAGCTCATGGCCGGGGCCATCGGGGGCGCCACGCTGGCCCGGGTCCCGGGAGTGGTCGAGGACCTCGACGCCGCCGAGGCCGCCCAGTTCGCCAAGAACGACGAAGTGGTCGACGAGGCCCTCGGCACGGGAAGCTCCGAAGGTGAGATCGCCGAGGCCGAGGCGGCCGACGAGGCGCTGGCGCCGGGCAACATCATCACCCCGGTGCAGCAGGCCGACATCTTCGGGGTGTCACCAACCGAGTTCGCCAGCATGGCCGAGACGGCACACAAAGAGGGAGTGCTCATAACGTTGCGCTCGCGGGCCAAAGAGGCCATCTCGTTGGTTGAAAAAGGCCTCTCTTATGTGAAGCCCGCGGCGATAAAGCTGAAGACGGTCTCGGCCGTCGACATCAAGTACCTCGGCTACCCGTCGAGGATCGCCCTCGACGGCCAAGAGGTGAGCACCATCGGCCAGGTCCTGGTCAAACAACCGCTGTTCCTGTCCGAAGCGTGCTTGGAGGAGTGTGCCTTGGCCAAGTTCAAGGCCGATGTCCTCTCGCTCGGCCTGACAACGGACAGCCCGGAGTACCTAGAAGTCCAAAACCGCTGGGTGCAGCGCTATGACGAGTGGACCAACGAGCACCCAGGCTACGTAGGCAACCTGCAGAGCGCGGCCCGGGACCACTACCTGACGCTCGACTGGCACTGGGGAGAGAACCACATCTACCCCGACATGGTGCAGAGCGCCCAAAAGGTCGACTTCCGCATGGCTCCTGGCCCCGCCGGCACCCTCGTACCCGAGGTCAGGTTGCCCGGCCAGGGCTGGAAGTCAATAACCGGCGACATCGACCTCGTGTCGATCACCAATACCGACAACAGCGCTCTCAGCAACGGGCAGTACGTGGAGGTCCTCGAAGAACTGGGGGCGGGCAGGTCCAGATCCAGCACCCGGCCACCGCCACTTGGTACAACCAGGTCAACGACGACACCTTCCTATTCGACCCGAACGACTCCAACTTCGCTGACAAGGCCAAGTACATGCAGGCGGACAAGTGCTGCCTGATGCAGATAGGCCCAGACGGCAAGGCCCGGGCGGTCCGGTTCCAGCTGGACGGTAGCCAGTTCGTGGACCAGAACGATTACTACATCAACTATGTCGGCGGTTACAGGGCGCCCGCCCCCGGTGCCCTCGGTACTGCGCCATGAAAGGGGCTGAGCACGAACGCCCTCCGCCGCCGCGTCTTTCAGGCCTCCGAGGGGGGGCCGCCATAGTCGCGAGGAAGGGCCGGCCCACTCGGACCGGCCCTTCGTGGCTCGTTCCCCGGCGTCCCTAGGACCGGGTAACCGCTCTATTTAGGCGGCGTGCGGGTGCTCGGCCGACTGCGCCTCGACCGTGCTGGGCGCACTCGGTCCGCTGGTGGCAATGGCGACCTTCCTGGGCTTGGCCGCCTCCGCCACCGGCAAGACGACAGTCAGGACCCCGTCACGGTAGTCGGCATTGATGGCGCCGCTGTCGATGTCCTCGCTCAGCACCAGCTGGCGGGAGAACGTGCCCCGAGGCCTCTCGGCCACCAGCACGAGGTCGCCCTCAGCGGGCTGCCAGTTGCGGCTGGCCTCGATGCGCAGCACGTTGCGGTCGACCGTGAGGTCGATCGAGCCGGGCTCTACACCCGGGAGGTCGATCCTGACGACCCAGTTGTCTTCGTGACGGTAAGCATCGATGGGCATGCTGCTCGCCCTGCGGGACAGGGCACCGAGCAGCTCATTGCCGAGTTGGTCGAAGTTGGCGAAGGGCTCGAAACGGGTCAGCATCTTTCTGGTCTCCTTTTGGACTTGAACACTCCCTTCACTCTACACCACAGTGGCAGCAAACCTGATAATTAGAGCATCAACTTTTATGTCTAGTTAAGGAATAGGAAGGGCCGGTCGGGCCTGAAGGGGTCAGGGCCCCTCGTCCAGAGAGCGCCGAAAGGTACGGGACACATATGTAAAGTACCGAGTGGATATGTAAGGAAACGCCGGATCAGGCCGCCCCGGGTGCACTGGCCACCCCAGGGCCTCCACCCGACGTGGCGGAGCGCGCCGCGGCCAGGACGCCGGCGCAGACGAGCAGGGCGCCGGCCAACTGGACCACCGTCGGCCGTTGGGACAGGACGACGGCCGCCAGGACCAGGGAGACAGCCGGCTGGAAGAGCAGCAGCAACGACGAAACAGCGGCCGGTAGGCGCGGCAACGACGACGTGATGAGGAGCCACCCGACCGTCTGGTTGGCGAAGGCCGTCAACAACAGCCAGCCGAAAGCGCTCAGGGGCGGCGTCAGGCTCAGCTGGCCGAGGGCGGCCCCGAGCACGAGTGCGGCCACGGCGGCGCCGGTGGTGGCGTCGGCGAGCGGGCCGGCGACGTGGGACGAGTTCTGGGTGCTGCCCCGCAGCACCAGGATGAAAGCGGCATAGGCGACGGAGGTCCCCAGGCCGTACAGCACGCCGACCAAGGGGTGATAGCCCGCCCCGGGCTTGCCGGTGAGACCGGCCACGAGCGCCACGCCGAGCATCACCACGGGCAGGGCGACGAGGAACTGCGAACGGGGCCGTTCCCGGAAAAAAGCCCAGGCCACGAAAACCACAAACACCACCTGGAGGTTGCCCAGTACGGTCGCCACTCCGGCCCCCACGTCGTAGATGGAGTGGGTCCACAGGACCAGGTCGACACCGAGGAAGCCACCCGCCACGGCCGCCCGGGCCCGGTCCCTCAGTAGGCGCGGGCCGCGTCGGTGCTGCTCGATAAGGGCTAGGACGACCAGCCCCGGCAGAGCGAGGGCGCACCGGTAAAAAGCCGTGGTGCCCGCCGCCGTGCCCGCCAGGCGCATGATCACAGCCGACGACGAGATGAATGCCGCGCCTACGAGCGCCGGGCCGCCGCCCATCTGGAGGCCGGCCGGTCCCCGCCTGGTCCCGACCGTCGCTGGCTGCACGACTGTCACGCTAATGGGGAGGCGACGTCCCCCTCGTCGCCATTAGCGGCGGGACGGCCACCGGGCTCACGGCGGCGGCGGCACCGCGGCCTTTACAACGGCGAGCGGGTGTGGGACGCTTGGAGTGACTAAGCCGCCCCAGTAGGGTCACCTACTACGGCTACCGCCCAGACAGCGAGCGGTATGAGCCTTGGAAGCGCTTTATTCGAGCGCCAGCCCATGGACCTCGGACCTAGAGACAGGGAGAGGTACGCACCATGAGGAAGCTCATAAACCTTGCCGGCGTGGGCCTGATGGCCTCGACCGGCGCCATCGCTATCTTGACGGCCGGGGCGAGCGCAGCCTCGGCTCAGGCCACGACAACGACTACGACGGTGGCCAGCACGCCGGTCCAGGGGGCGCACAGCCACCAGGTCGTTGTTTACGTCGATACCGTCACCGGAGGCGGGACGCCCAAGCCGGTTAGCGATTGCCTGGAGGAAAACCAGTTCGTGCAGGGCCAACTTGTCGTGTTCCGCATGTACGCCGACGATTCGTCGGCCGGCGGAGCAGCCCTGACCGCCACCAACACCGAGGCTGCCTACGTCACCGTCCCGGGTGTCGGGAAGATCCCGATGGAGTACAGCGCCCATCAGACGGCCCCGGGCACGGAGGTCGGCTACTGGGAAGTCCCGTGGAGCACCAAGGATTATCCGATCGGGACGGTCAATTTCACCGTCACCGTGGTCGCCAAGCCGTTGGCCCAATGGGGCGTGGCCAAGTACGCCAACTCCAAAATACCGGCACAGGCCGGTGTGTTTTCTCAGAAAGGCTGGGCCTCGGAGTCGGATCTCACCGTCGTAGCGTCTTAGTCGACAAGAGCCCTTAGTTGACCCCGCTCGAAAAGGCAGACAGGCGCCCCCAGGCGACCAGGCATGCCCAGTTGATGGGGCAGGCCCAGTCGACCAGGCATGCCTTCCTAAAGACGTCCGTCGTCGCTGCCGTGGGTGCGCTGGCCCTCGGCCTAGCCCTACCGGCGGCGGCCGGGGCGGTGGCGACGGGCGCGGCGGCAACGAGCGCGACGGCTGACCCCTTGCCGCCGGGCGCCGTCGCGCTTCCGCCACCCGCCCTCCTCGGGGTGGCGCCGGTCCCGGGTGCAGTGGCCGCCGCGGCCCAGCCGAGCCCCAACATGGGGATCCTCGATGTCTCGCCCGACCAGGGCGTCGCCGGCTCTCCGATGGCGGTATCGGGCTCGCACCTGCCGGCCAACGCCAAGGTCGAGCTCACCTGGTCCACGGCCAACGTGACGTGGCTGCTCGACCCGGAGGCGGATACGGTCAATTACCTCGGGCGTGACGAAACGAAGTTTTCCACGGTGCTGGCCACGACGACCACGGACAAAAATGGCCACTTCCAGCTGGCCCTGAAGGCACCTCAGGACTGGGGCGGGGTGCATGACATCTACGCCGTCATCGGCGGCCAAGAGGTCGCTCACGGCGGGTTCATCACCCTACGGTCCCTGACGGTGACCCCGCTCAGAGGTCCGATAGGGACGCCGATCACCATCACCTACAGCGGCCTGGGCGCCAGCGAGTACGAGGGCGGGGGAGCGCTCCTTTACGACAACCACTTCGTAGGCGAGATGATGGCCAACTGGACGCGAGGCGTGGCCCGGGTGACCATCCGAGCTTCGGGACCGGTGGGGGCCCACATCATCGAGGTCGGTGACGCCGTCGACAACCTCTACCTCAACCTGCCCCAGTCGACGCTGCCGTACGCCAAGGGCGGTACGGCCCGGTTTGTGGTGACCGGGGACGACGGCCGTCCCCCGCCATCCATCGACTGGCCGGTCAAAGTGGGCCCCACGGTGACCGACGTCACCACCCTGAAAGCGACCGGACTGGCTCAAAAAAGCCCCGTGACCGCCCACCTGGCGACGACGAGCGGGCAGGTCGGTTCCAGCGTCGAACTCCGCGCCTCGGGGGTGACCGCCGGCGGCCCGGTGCAGCTCGTGTGGTCGACGGTCGTCGGCAACCGCATCAATTGCCACGGTGTCTGCTGGGCTTTCGTGTCCCAGACGTTGGCCACCGCCACACCGGCCGGCGGGTCGCTCCACGCCCTGATCAAGATCCCCGACGGTCTCGGCGGCTGGCACGTCGTGCAGTTGGTCCAGGGGCGCAAGGTGCTCTCGCAGGTCCCCTTCTACGTCGAGGAGAGCATCGTGGGCCGCGGCGTGTCCTCGCTGGTGGTCAAGGAAGGCCAGGCGTTCAGCGTGCATTTGAAGGGCGTGGGCTGGACCCAGCTCGACAACACCGTCGCCGTTGACTACGACAACAGCTACGTCGGCTATGGCTGCGGGTTTAACTCCAACGGTGATGTCGTGCTCAACCTGCATGCCACGGGCGGGCCGGGGACGCACCTCATCGACATCTACCCCGTCCTGTACACGCTGTCGCCGTCGTTTGCCAATACGCCCTTTGGCATGTTGCCGGTGCTTACCTATCAGAAGGACGAGCCCGGACTGGCGCTCGGCTACAAGCTGCCGGCCATTCGCCTAGCCGTCACCGTCGTCAACTGAGTCCCGCCGGTCCCGCCGGTCCCGCCGGTCTCGCCGGGCCGCCGGTCCCGCCGGGCCGCCGGTCCCGCCGGGCTACTCCGCTCTCAGCACCAGCGCCGTCGGGGTCAGGGCCGCCCCCCGCCCCGGGAGGGCGGCGACCAGGTTGGCGAAGACGAACGCGCCCAGGGCGACGAGGACCACGGACAAAGCAGGCACCGTCGGGTCGGGAACGGCGTTGAGGTTGTGGGCGAACAGGATCCAGAGCTGCCGCCCCATCACCGCGCCGAGCGGGATCCCGATGACGACGCCGATGATGGCGGCCACCGTCGCCTGCCACGCCACGGCCGCGGCCAGCTGGCCCTGCGTAAAGCCAAGGGCCTTGAGCAGGGCCAGGTCCCGCCGGCGCCGGCGCACTGACGCGGCCAGGGTGAGGCCGAGGGCGCCGACGGCCCCTACGGCCAGGCCGATGGCGAGGATGATCGGGGTCGACCCAATCGTCCGGTAGTTCACGATCTGGGCCGAGCGCTGGACGCCGAGGACGACGACGTTGTTTTGCTGGCCGTGAGGATCGGCGGCGAACACCTGGTCAGCGGCGTCGGCGATCCTTTGCATGTCGGCTCGGCCGGCGGCCGCGCTGACACCGTTGCGGAGCCTCACGAAGACCAGTTCCGGCCCGTCGAGCGCGGGGTCCCGGCTCATCACCGCCCGCTCGAACGCCGGGGGCAGGACCGCCTCCGAGAACAAGGCGCCGGTGCCCATCGAGGTGTGGTCGGCCACCAGGCTTTCGTAACCGACGGCAGGAAAGGTGGCCGTGCCTACGACCACCACCGCAGTGGGGGGTATATAGACGGGCGCGTCGCGGGGGGACCCGTAGCTGACGAACACGGTGTCCCCCACGTGCTTGTGCAGCACGGCCAGGGTGGCGGCGCCGATGACGATCTGGTGGGAGGCGTCTAGACCGTGCCCCGACAGGACCGGAGGGGACACCGGCTCACGGGCCGAGCGGGCCATGAGGACGGGGACGGCCTGGCCGTCGATCTCGGCAATGTTGTAGTCGAAGCCGCTCCAGGCGGCGACGTCAGGGTCCTGGTCGAGAAGCCTCAGCGCCGGGGGCGGGACGTCGTTGCTCGGGTCGAGGGTGTAGCTCCAGTTCCAGCCGTACAGCGCCGGATGGGAGACAAGGGTCTCCAGGCTGCTGGCGAAGGTCAGGGTGGCGACCACCATGGCCACGGCGAGGACGGTGCCCACCAAGGCCGAACGCACGGGGACGGTGGTACGGCCATGCCCGGGTTCGAGAGCGAAGCGCACGCCGACCACGCCCGCCACCGGCACCCCCGCCGCCTCGGCCCGGCGGGCGACGCTCGAGGTCCCAGCGGCCAGGCGCTGGGAACGTGCCGCCCGGTGGGGTGCGTCCCGGTAGCAGAAAGCCACCGCGCTGGTCCCGAGCACCCCGATCAGCACGATCAGGCCGAGGCCGAGCACGGTCCAGTCGAGGGCGATGCCCCGGTCAGGGTAGACGGGCCGTACCGGGCCCAGGGGGAGAGGGGGGAGAGGGCCACGGCCACGCCTACGGCCAGCAGCGAGCCCAGCACGACGGCGCCGAGGGCGCCCATTAGGCCGTCGCTGAACGTGGCGCCCGGGCCGGCGCCGAGAGCCCGCATCACCCGGCGGTCCTCGTCGCCCCCGCGCAACTGGCGGGAGATGGCCTGGGCCCCCAGGACCAGGCAGACCAGGGCGGCGATGGCCCCGAACCCGCCCAGCGCGTCGGACTCCGGCCGCAGCGCCAGTTCCACCTCGCTCACGACCCGGGCGGTGACGTGGAACTCGGTGACCGCACCGGGAGGGAGCAGGTGCAGGACTTCCCGTTCCACGGCGGGGACGTCGGCGGCCCCGTGCCGCAGTTGCAGCTCGTAGCCCAAGGGTGCCCCGGCCCCAGGCAACACGGCCGCGGCCTCCCGCATCAGCGCCGGGGTGACGATGACAAAGCCGTACGCCCGGTCGATGTCGTCCTGGACCACGGCGTTGTCGAACACGGCGATGCCCACCAGTTCGAGGTCGGCCGTCAACCGGGGCCGCACGCTCGGTGTCCCGAAACCGGGTTGGCCTTCCTGGGCCGGGGTGTAAAGACCCATGGGCAACACCTGGCCGACGTGGACGCCGAAGATGCGGGCGGCCGTTGCCGTCATGACCATCTCGTCGGCCCGGCCGGGTGCGGCCCGGCGTCCCTGCACGATGGCCAGGCGGTCCTGGTCGAGGAAGCCGCCGTCGAGACTGGCGAAGACCGAGACGTCGCCGAGCGTGCTGAGCCGGGGGGCGCCGTTCGGGGCGAGGGGCACGAAGGGCGGAGCGACGACGGTCCTGATCCTTTTGACGTCGGAGAGTCGGGCGAGCTTGGCCGTCAGCGACGCCACCGCGCGCCCGCCGTTGGGGGTGAACACCGAGACGCCCATATCCGACGGGTTGGTGCTGGCCAGGAACGTGGGGTACGAGGACTGCGTGCGCCGCCCGGCTTCGATCGAGGTCATAGCCGTGCCGCCGATCAGACCGATGAGCAGGACGATGCTGAGGTACCCGCCCCACCGCCGGGCGAACGTGGCCCTGAGCCGGTACCAGGTAACACGGAACACCTGGCTCATGTCACCGAGGGGACCTTTCAGTCGTCCAGTTGGGGCGTGGCCCCAAAAGTCTGGTTCCCGGCGCGGGCGGCGTCGAGGTGGTTAGCTGCACTTCCCGGCTAGTACTGCCACCACCTCGGGGTTACCACCCCGGGAGCCGGCCGCCATCACGGACCTGGGGGCAAGGGGGCGATAGCGTCACCGTGGGCGCCGCCCGAAAGCTAAAGGGGAGGACGATGACGACAACCGGGCCGGTAGCGAGCCTGACCATGGTCAATCTGGATTGTCAGGACCCGCGTGCCCTGGCCGCGTTCTACGCCGGGATCCTGGGGTGGGAGGTCACCTACAGCGAGGAGGAATATGCCATGATCAGCGGCTCCGGCACGTCCATCGGCTTCGGCCGTGTCCAGGGCTACCAAGCCCCCGCGTGGCCGGACACCGGCGCTCCCAAGCGGTACCACCTGGACTTCCAGGTCGACGACCTGGACGCCGCCGAACGGGCCTGCCGTGACCTGGGGGCCACGGTCCCGGAGTTCCAGCCCGGTGAGCGGTGGCGCGTCCTGCTCGACCCGGCGGGCCACCCGTTCTGCCTCTCCCCACGGCAGCCCGCCTCGTAACCAGGCACCGCTCGTGGAGGCGCGAGTGCCGCGTCTGGTAGACAGGAACGTGCCAATGACGGGCCCCCATTGGACGCGGTTGCCCGACGTCCCCGCTTATTTTCGCCGGTAGCGTGCGCCTTCTCCGGTGCCAGGGCGTGTTGTTCGATTGCGACGGCGTGCTCGTCGACTCCGTGGCCAGCGTCCGCGCCGCCTGGAGCCGTTGGGCCCTTGACCTCGGCCTGGAGCCCGCCGAGGTGGACAGTCTGGTCCATGGCCGCCGCTCGGCGGACACCGTCGCCCTGCTCGTGCCCGAGGCCCAACAGGCCGTTCAATTGGCACTTATCGACCGGTACGAAATTGAGGATGCGGTCAGTGTCCGGGCCATTGCCGGCGCCGCGGCCCTGCTCGGTTCGCTCCCCGGGGACCGTTGGGCCGTAGTCACCTCCGGTCGAGCCGAACTGGCCCGTGCCCGTTTGCAGGCCGCCGGTTTGCCGTGCCCGGACGCCTTGGTCACCGCTGACGACGTGGTGCGGGGCAAGCCTGACCCCGAGGGTTACCGGAAAGCGGCCGAGCGCCTCGGTATCGAGACCGGAGAAGCGGTCGTCATCGAGGACATGCCCCTGGGCATCCGGGCCGCCAGGGCGGCGGGCGCCGGCGCCGTTGTGGGCGTGGGCGAGCACACCGACGGTGCCGGGGCCGACCTGGTGGTGCCGGATCTGTGCTCGCTGCGCTGGACCGGCGCCGGCCTGGAGGTCCAGCTCGCCGGGTAGGCAAGGACTCGACGTCCTGCACCACCGGCGGGTGGGCCCGGGCTCGACGTCCTGCGCCACCGGCGTCCGGGCCCGGTCTCCCGCACCGTTCCCGGCCCGGGCTGACGCGGTCCTCGGGCCTGGCGTCCCAGGCCCAGAATATGCTCTCTGAAGCCTCACGAAAGAGAGCCATGGCAACCGACATCACCTCCGTGGACCCTCGCACCGGCGCCGTCACCCACCGCCTCGGGGCGGAGACCTCGGCCGGCCAGCTCGAGGCCGTCCTTTCCGACGGCGCTTCCGCCTCCGAGTCCCTCGAGGAACTGACGTCGACCGACAGGGCGAGGGCGTTGCGCCATGTGGCCGACGCGGTCGGCGCCGACCGCGCGCTGGTCGAGCTGGCCGACGAGGAGACAGCCCTGGGGCCGGCGCGCCTTACCGGCGAGCTCGCCCGTACCGCCGGCCAGTTCCGCCTGTTTGCCGACGTCCTGGAAGAGGGCTCGCTGCTCGACGTGGTCATCGACACGCGCCGGGCCGCCGAGGAGCCCGGCGGGCCCGGCCCGATATCCGCCGCATGAGCTCGGCCATCGGCCTGGTGGCCGTGTTCGGCGCCTCGAACTTCCCCTTGGCCTTTGGGGCCGCGGGGACGGACACCGCTTCGGCCCTGGCTGCCGGGTGTGCGGTGGTGGCCAAGTCCCACCCGTTCCATCCCCGCACCTCGGAGGCGGCGGCGGCCACGGTGCGGGCCGCCCTGGCCGAGAGCGGGTGGCCGGCGGCGTCACTGCAGCTGGTCCACGGGCTGGAGGCCGGGGTGCGCCTGGTCGAGGACCCCAGGGTACGGGCCGGGGCGTTCACGGGCTCGCGCCGGGGCGGGCGGGAATTGTTCGACCTCGCCTGTCGTCGGCCCGACCCCATCCCGTTCTACGCCGAGCTCGGCAGCCTCAACCCAGTCGTCGTGTCCCCCGGAGCGGCCCACGCCCGGGGCCGGGAGCTCGGCCTCTCCCTGGGCGCCGCCGTCATCAGCGGGTCCGGGCAATTCTGCACCAAGCCCGGGCTCGTGCTGGTCCCCGCGGGCGAAGGGGGTGCGGCCCTGCGCGCCGCCCTGGCCGAGGTCATAGGCGCCCAGCCCGCCGGCGTTCTCCTGGGACAGCGGTTGGCCCAGGGCTTCATCGCCGGCAATGCCCACCTGGCGGCCCTGCCCGGCGCCCGCCGGACCGCCCAGGGCGCGGCGCCCCCCGGTCCCACCGGTTCTTTCGGCGTGGCCAGCCTGTGGGAGGTCCCCGCCCTCACCGCCATCTCGCGACCCGGAACAAGTGCTGGAGGAGTGCTTCGGGCCGACGACGGTGGTGGTCGAGTACGGGGGCCCGGAGGAGCTCTTCGAGGTGCTCAGCGCGGTCGAGGGCAGCCTCACCATCAGCCTCCATTCACAGCCCGAAGAGGCTGACCTGGTCCGCCACGTGCTGCGCCTGGCTCGCCGGCGAGCCGGTCGGATCCTCGGCGCCGGGGTGCCGACGGGCCTGGCCGTGACCTGGGCCACCCACCATGGCGGCCCGTGGCCGGCCACCACGGCCCCCCTGCACACCTCGGTGGGCGCCTATGCCATCCGTCGGTTCCTTCGCCCCGTCGCCTACCAGGACATCGACGAGGCCTTTTTGCCGCCCGAGCTGGCCGACGCCAACCCGGTGGGGCTAATGCGGCGGGTGGACGGCCGGCTGACGCGTGAGCCCGTAAGGGCCGGGCCGGGGGCGGGGCCCGGTGACCCGGGCTGCGGCGGGGCCGGTGCCCTTCCGGTCCGCGCCGGTCCTTCCGGGGGGGCCGTCGTGAGGGCGGCCGTGCTGCGCGCCCCGGGCCGGCCGGTGCGGGTCGAGGACATCGACCTCGAGCCACCCCACGCCGGCGAAGTGCTGGTGCGGGTTGAGGCCGCCGGCGTCTGCCACACCGAGTTGCACTACATGTCGGGCGACATACCCTGCCCCCTGCCCATCGTCCTCGGTCACGAGGGCACCGGGGTGGTGGAGGAGGTCGGTGCCGGGGTTGATGACGTCGCCCCGGGTCACCGGGTGGCCTTTACGTGGCGACCCCGTTGCGGCCAGTGCGAGTACTGCGTGACCGGCCGGCCGGTGATGTGCGTTTACGGCCGGGTGCAGGCCCGCAGTGGCGGCCTGATGGACGGCACCAGTCGGTTGCGCCGGGGCCATGAGGAGGTCCACCATTTCCTGGGCGTCTCCTGCTTCGCCGAGTACGCCGTGGTGTCGCGCCGGGCCGTCGTCCGCCTACCGGCGGACATCCCGGCGGAGATCGCCGCCGTCGCCGGGTGCGCGGTGGTGACCGGGGTTGGGGCGGTGGTCAACGTGGCCGCCGGGCAGGGCTCCGTCGCCGGCCGTCCGCTGCTTGTCCTGGGGGCCGGTGGGGTCGGCTTGTCGGCGGTGATGGGTGCCCACTTGGTCGGGGCGGCCCCGGTGGTCGTGGTCGATGTCGCCGGGGACAAGCTGGACCTGGCCCAGCGTCTGGGGGCCACCGACGTCGTCGATGCCACGCAGGTCCCGCCCGAGGAGCTGGTGGCCCGGCTCCAGAGCCTCACCGGTGGCGGTGCCGAGGTCGCCATCGACGCCGTCGGCAGCCCGGCCACTATGGCCCAGGCGTTCGCCGCCCTGCGGCCGGGTGGCCTGGCAATCGCCGTGGGGCTGGCGTCGAGCGCGGCCGCCGTGCCGGTGCCGATCAACGAGCTCGTGCAGCAGCAGAAACGCCTGGTCGGTTGCCTGTACGGCTCGGCCAACCCGGGCCTCGACCTGCCCCGGCTCCTGGGCCTGTACGGCAATGGCCGGCTGCCGCTGGACAAGCTGCTCGGAGCCACCTATTCGCTCGAAGACGTGGGGAAGGCCTATGACGAACTGCGGGCCGGCGCCGTGGGACGGGCCATAGTCGTGCCCGCTGCCCCGGTCGCAGGGCCGGTCGGGGGCCCGGTGCCAGTGCCCGTGGCCGTGGCCGCGCCCACCGAGGCGCCCGGGCCGCACCGATCATGAGCGCGGTCCCCAGCGGCCCCGCGGGGCCGTTCGCCACCTACCCGAGCCTGCGAGGCCAGGTGGTATTTGTCAGCGGCGGCGCCAGCGGTCTGGGGGCCGAGTTCGTGGCCCAGTTCGCGGCCCAGGGCGCCCGGGTGGGGTTCGTGGACGTCCAGGACGATGCCGGCCACTCCCTAGCCGACACGGTAGCGGCCACCGGTGCCCCCCGGCCGCTGTACCGGCACGCCGATGTCCGTGATGTCGCCGCCTACCAGCAGGTGATCGCCGAGGTGGCGCAGGCGCTCGGCCCCGTGGGGGTGCTCGTCAACAACGCCGCCAACGACGCTCGCCACCGTGCGGACGAGGTCGACGTCGCCTTTTGGGACGAGCGCATGCATGTCAACCTCGCCCACTACTACTTCGCCACCCGGGCGGTGGCACCCATGATGGGCGCCGCCGGTCGGGGTTCGGTGGTCAACCTGGGCTCGATCAGCACCCACATCAAGCTCCGTGACCTCGTCGTGTACCGGACGGCCAAATCGGGGGTGGAGGGCTTGACCCGCGCCCTGGCCCAGGAGCTCGGGCCCCAAGGCATCCGGGTCAACTGCATAATCCCCGGCTGGGTCATGACTCCCCGTCAGTTGGCGCACGCCGTTGACGCCGAGGCCGAGGCTACCATCGCCCGCGAGCAGGCCCTTTCGCCCCGGCTCATGCCCGACGACATCGCCCGCATGGCCCTGTGGCTGGCGGCCGACGACAGCAAGGCGTGCACCGGACAGAACTGGGTCGTCGACGCGGGCTGGATGTAGCCGACCAAGGCGGGACGCGCTCAGCCCAGGGCGCGGGTGGCCTCGGCCACGGCGCACAGCTGGGCCGCCAGCACGGCTCCCGAGGCGGCGACAAGCGTCGGCGAGCCGACCGTCCAGGGTTTCCCGCCGAGGTCGGTGAGGGTGGCGCCCGCTTCCCGGGCGAGGACGGCGCCGGCGGCCACGTGGAGCGGGGGTGCCCCCAGGAAAACGCAGGCGGCGACCTTGCCGATAGCCAGGTAGGCCAGGGCCAAAGTCGAGCCGAAGGAGCGGAAGTCCCACCTGTCAGCCCGTATGACCTCGGCCACGAAGCGGGCCGCCCCGTCCCTGCGGTCCCCGGCGGCCGGGAACCCGTCGACGGTAACGGTCTGGCTCTCGGCGCTGGTCGAGACGGGCTGCCAGGTCCCGTCCCTGAGGGCGAAGGCGCCCCGGGGGTGCTCGGCACAATAAATGGCGCCGCTCGAGCCGTCGCCCACGGCGCCCAGAGCCACCCGGCCTTCCTCGACCAGGGCTACGTTCACGGCGAACAGGGGGATGGCGGAGGCAAAGTTCCTCGTCCCGCATATGGGGTCCACCAGCCAGTACGGCGTGCCCGGCCGCGGTTCTCCGCCTCGTTCCTCGCCCACGACGGGATAGTCGAACGACTGGCCGAGGACGTGCCGGACGGCGTCTTCGACGGCCACGTCGGTGGCCGTTACGAGGTCCCGGCCGCCCTTGGAACGGATGTCGGCGGCGCCGGACCGGCTGAGAGCCAGTTGCAGGCCGGTTTGCACGGCGCGCACCGCCGCCTCCGTCTCCGCCCGGGCCCCGCCCTTGTCGCTTGCCGGCATCCCCGGAGAACCTACTGGCATCCCCGGGGAACCTACTTGGTCACCGGCCGGCGCAGCCACCCGTGCTGGTCGGCCCGGGCTCGGCGTAGGGTCCGGGGTGCCCGGGTATAGACCAGAAGCCGGTGAGCTGCAGGCCAGGCCGGGTGGAGCCGCAGGGGCCGTCCCGGGAGACCGGGGCCGAGGGCCGGTCGGGCGCGGTCCCGGGGGGCGGGCCGAGTCCTCGCTAGCCTCGAACACCAGCCGACAGTTTGTGCCGAAGCGCGCACCGGAGGGCCGTAGCGCCCCACCATCAAACTTAGGAGAAGACGATCATGAGCGATTTGAGGCGGCCGAGCCGGACGGTCAGCGCTGGGTGGCGGAGCGCGGTGGTACTGGCATTGGCCACGGTAGCCATGCCGGCCCTGGCCCTGGCGACCGAGGCGCCGGCCGCCGCCGCCGGCAACCAGGCCGGCTCGTCTGGGCCGGCAAGCACCAACCAGGCCACGCCGCTGCGCGTGGCCCCGGGCATAGCGATCCTCGATCTGGACAGTCGCCGAGGCTTCCTCGGTGCGGGCGACGCCGAGCCGTTGGCCCCGGTAATGAGCGCGGACGGCGACCACGCCATCTGGCAGTACAACAGCTACCACGGCCTTTTCGGGTTGGCCTGGCGCGACCTGAGCACGGGCCGGACAATTTTGCAGCAAGGCCTGTGGCCGTACGGTTCCGACATCTCGGCCAACGGCACCTACGTGGTTTATGCCACGGCGGCGGTCACGGCGCAGAGCGGCCTGATAACAGGAATGGACGTGTGGCTGTGGGACACCCAGACCGGGCAGCGCACGCTCATAAACCGGACGCCGTCGGGCAAGGTCGCGGTGGACGGACTGGTTAGGGGCTTGCATATAAGCACGGACGGCGATTATGTCGTGTTTGCCTCCACCTCGCAATCGATGGCGCCCGCAGGTTACAAAATGTGTGTTTCATCCTGCACTAACGCGCCAGGATATTTGTACCTGTACGACCGGGCTACCGGCAAGCTGCGGGCGCTGCCCAAACGGGCGGCGTTCGGTGAGTCTCCATCCTTGGGCTACCCGGTCATCTCCGGCAACGGCGCCCTCGTCGCTTTTCACGCCGGTCTCGATGTCGACGTGTGGTCGACCGTGACCAACAAAGTGTGGCCCGTGGCCTTTCAAAAAAACGTGGGTGAGACGGCGGGCAACTCGCTGGCGGTTTCGGCCAATGGGGGCGTCCTGGCCAACCGGGGGCCGAACGGCATCGGGGTCGTCCAGCTCGGCACCCCCGCCGGTACCTACCACCAGGAGTGGGCCTACTACGACAAGGCGGGCACGGCGAAGTTCCCGAGCGTCGCCTTGTCCGGCGACGGGAACGTGCTGGCGTTCTTCGGGGCCAAGGGCAAAGCGACTGGGGCGACTGGCCCCTATGGCGGGTCGAGCTCCCCCGGGGCTCGATGCAGCTGCTGCGGCCGCCACCGGTCTTCTCCGGGCTCAAATTGCAACCGGCGGTCTCCGGGATCGGCGACGAACAGGTCACCGTGAGCGCCAACGGGGCACAGATCGCGGCGTTGGCGTGCTCGCTCAAGCTGCCGTCCGCCCAAGCCCACGGCTGCCCCCTGCGCGCGGATGTCTACCGCTGGACTCAGCCGGCGTAGGGAAGGCTCGCGCGTCGCCCGCCCGAAGCCGGTCCATTTGGCCGGCCATCGGGGTCACGTAAGGCCCTTCGTCCCTGTCGGACGAGCACAAGGGCCGTGCCCGGGCCGAAGGGCGGAAAATTACACTCGCCTCATGTCCTTTGGCGCCGACCGCGCAGGTGTCCATCCTCCTAACGACGCGGGCGTCCACCCGCCGACAGAGCAGTACATCGAGGCCATCTCCAATCTCATAGACGAGGGGCCCCGGTCATACAGGCGCGCCTGGCGGAACGGGTCGGGCATTCCGCCCCTACCGTCTCGGAAATGGTGCACCGGCTGCGCGAAGCTGGCCTCATCGAACTCGACGGCCATGCCCTGGTCCTCACGCCGTCGGGCCGCGAACTGGCCAGAAGCGTGGTCCGCAAGCACCGCCTGGCGGAACGCCTGCTTACCGACGTCATCGGCCTGCCCTGGCACAAGGCGTATTCCGAAGCGGACCGCTGGGAGCACGTCATCTCCGACGAGGTCGAGGCCCTCATGGTGGAATTGCTGGGGCACCCGACCACCTGCCCCCACGGCTACCCCATACCCGGCTCGGACTTCGAGGCCGTTCCCACGAGCCTTCTGGCTGACGCCAATGTGGGCGACCACGTCCGTCTCAACCGGGTGATGGAACAGGTCAATTTCGACCTGCAAGCGCTGGTGTACCTGGAGGACCACAACTTCATGCCCGGGTGCGAGGCGACGGTCACCGCCCAGGGCCCTGACTCCAGCCTGGTGCTCAAGGTCGGTGACAGCACCGTGGTCATGGGGGCGGCGCTGGCCCAGCTGCTCTGGGTGACATCGGCGGACGGCGCCTCGGTATAGGGCGGTCGTCCTCGCCTGCCGGCGCCCGGCCCCGTCCGGCACCGGATCCTTCGGTAACCTGTCGGCAATGGCCATTGCGGGGGTGCCACGGCGGCATGCCCCACGCCTCCGAGCCTCGGTCGTGGCGGCTGGGTTAGTGGTGGGCCTGGTGGTCACGACGGTCCCGGCCGCCACCGCCGTCGTCGCCGCCCCCGCTCCGGCGGCGTCGGTAGGATGTGGCGCCATACCGGTACCGGGCCCGACGGCTGCGGCCCCGGCCACGGTCGCCGCCCCCGTCGGTTCGGCCACCGTGCAGGTCCCCGGCGACGAGGCCCCTCACAGCGCGCCGGTCGAGTGGTGGTATTTCAGTGGGCACCTGCGGGGGACCGGCCCGGCCGGGCAGGTACGCTGCTACGGCTTCGAATATGTGACCTTCCAGGTCCTCGGCTTTGCCCCCGTGCCGGCCTACCTGGGGGACTTCGCCGTTACCGACCTGTCCCGCCGGACGTTCCATTATGGCGCCGAGACAAGCCTTTTGCCCGTGCCCGCCACCAGAGGCTCTTTCTCGTTATATACGGGCGCGTGGTCGATGAGCGGGGGGCGCGGGCGGGACACGCTGCACGCCGCCCTCCCCGGGTACAGCCTCGACCTCCGGCTGCAGGCCACGGAACCGGCCGTCCTGGAGGGAAACGGCGGGGTTGTCTCGCTGGGCGCCATAGGCAGTTCGAAGTACTACTCGTGGACATCGCTGAACACGACGGGCACGCTGGTCGACCACGGCGTGAATATCAAGGTCTCCGGGCTGTCCTGGATGGACCACCAGTGGGGACCTCTGGATCTTACCGAGGGCGGCGGTTGGGACTGGTTCAGCGTGCAACTTACAAATGGTCAGCAGTACATGTTCTATTTCATCCGGGACCGCAGTGACCGCATCGTCTCGAGTTTCGGCACCCATATCAGCTCGGCCGGTCGGGCCGCCCGGCTGAGCCCGGTGGCCGAAACGGCCACCGGGTCCTGGCATAGCCCGGTAACCGGGACCACCTACGGCTCGGGCTGGCACCTGGCCCTGTCCGGTGGGTACCTCGACGTCACTCCCGACTTGCTCGACCAGGAGCTCGACCTGCGCAGTACGCAGGGGAACGCCTACTGGGAAGGCGACGTTTCTGTCCACGGCAAGGTCGACGGCGCCGCGGTGACGGGCGTCGGCTATACCGAGCTCAACCCGCCCGGGGCCACCACGCCGGCACCCTGAGGGAACGCGGCTGGCGCTGGTCCAGGGGCGCTTCCGACGGCGACGAAAAGCTGAAGGGCCGAGGGCGGTTTCGGCGATGTTAAGCCGGGGCCGGTGGCCCGGGATCCGGTTGATGGACGGCGGTCTCGGGTGCCAGGGCGCGTACGTGGCGGTGGATCTCCTCGAGGAGGTCCGTGTTCTTCTTCACCTCCGCGGTGAGGGCGGTGTTGTCGGCGACGAGCCCCTTGAGGTCCTCGGTGTTCTTCTCGGTGTGCACGGCAATTTCGGAGGCGATGCCGTCGGCCCGCTTGGCCGCGATCAGTAATGCCGCCGCCTGCACACCGGCCAGCATCGACAGGAACAGGTTGAGAAGGATGTACGGGTAAGGGTCGAACCCGTGCTTGCCGTGGGAACCCCCGAGGTAGAAAACGGAGTTGACGACGGCCCAGAGGATCATCACGCCGAAGAAGCTGAACACGAAAGGCCACGAGCCCATCATGTTCCTCATGCGGTCGGCGGCCCGTTCCCCGAGCGTCAGTTGGTCGCCGCTGCGCACCCCCGGGTGCCGGTGCCAGTGAGTCTGCCAGCCTGAGATCGTCATATGGCCGATCTTGCCATGGCGGATGGCCGTCACCGGGGATGGGGCGCCCGCCGGAGCTACGACGTCGCCCCGAGGAGCACGGCCTCGCTCAACCGACCGTGGATCCGAGAAAGCGGTTGCTGGCCGGGCCGGTGACGGCGGCGTCGTAGGCGAAGAGGTCCCCGGCGTGCGGGGCGCCGGCCAGCTCATCGGCGCTGAGGTCGGCCCGGGCCGTCGTCACGTAGAGGGTCGACATCCCGGGCCCACCGAAGGCGGCACTGGACACGTGGCCTCCCTCGGGCACGCGCAGCACCTCGAGGAGCCGGCCGTCGGGCGCGTAGCGGTCGACCCGTCCTCCGTCCCAGATGGCGACCCACAGGCAGCCCTCGTCGTCGATGGCCATGCCGTCGGGCGAACCGTCCTTGACCTCGGCCACCACCCGGCGAGCGGACAGGGCGCCAGTCTCTGGATCTACGCGGAAAGCGTCGACGCGCCGCGTCGGGGTATCGATGTAGTACAGCGTCGTGCCGTCCGCGTTCCAGGCCAGGCCATTGGAAATCGAGACGTTTTCGACCAGGGGGACCACGGTCCGGTCGGGGCTGAGCATGTAGAGGGTGCCGTTGGGCCTGGTTTCGGCCCGGTCCATCGTCCCGGCCAGGAAACGCCCCCGGGGGTCGACCTTGCCGTCGTTGAAGCGCAGGACGGCGCCATCGGCCCGGAAACCTTCGACGACGTCTTGGTTTTCCCCGGAGCGGTCGGAGAAGACGAAGCGGTCGTGGAGGGCGATAAGTAGCCGCCCATCCTCGGTCAGCACCACCGCGCCCGGCGGCCCGTCAGTGGGGAACGAGGAATGGTCGCCCGTAGCCGGGCGAAAACGGTGTACACGCTCGCCGGTGATGTCGACGAAGAAAAGCTCCTGTTGGAGTTCGTCCCACACCGGGCCTTCGCCCAGCGTGACCCCGGCGGCGAGGACCGGGGCGGCCTGTGGTTCGGGTGTGCTCACGCCCGGATCCTATATGTCCGTCCTGCTAGTAGTGGAGGGAGGGGTACCAGTTGCCCAAAGCAGTCGAGTTGTGGTCCCGAGGAGGAGATCGCCCCGTTCCGTACGGGCGGCCGTGGTTCCTAGGGCTCGCCCACGTCGGCCAGGCCGGTAAGTGGGAGGGGCTCGACGTGGAGATGGGGCAGGACGCCGTCGAGCCATCTGGGCAGCCACCAATTGGCCCGTCCGAAGAGGTGCATGAGGGCGGGTACGAGCACGGTCCGGATGACGAAGGCGTCGAGCAGGACGGCGGAGGCAAACCCGATGCCCACCTCGTCGATGACCCTGGTACCCCCGAAGATGAAGCTGGCGAAGACAAATATCATGATCAGGGCGGCGGCCGTGATGACCCGACCGGTCTGCGCCTGGCCCCGTTGGACGGAAAACGCACTGTCCCCGGTCTTGACCCATTCCTCGTGCATCCGGGACACCAGGAAGACTTCGTAGTCCATGGACAAGCCAAAGAGGACGGCGAAAAGCAGAACGGGGACGAAGACGTCTATGGGCCCGTCCTTGGCCAGGTTGAGCGGCGCTTTGCCCCACCCGTACTGGAACGTCGCCGTCATCACGCCCAGGGCGGCGCCGATAGAGAGCAGGTTCATTATGGAGGCGATGAAGGGGATGAGCAGGCTGCGGAAGACGGTGGCCAGGAGCAAGAAGGCCAGGACGACCACGATGCCCACGAACAGGGGCAATTTCTGCGACAGGATATGGGAAAAATCCTGGCCGCCGGCGGTGACGCCACCGACGTGCACGGCCAACGCGGTGCCCGCCTCGGCCTCGGGGATATAGGTCTGGCGCAGGCGGTCCAGCAGTTGGACGGTGGCTTCGTCCTGGGGCGCCGTCTTAGGGTAGAGGACGCCGATTATGGCCGTGCCCTGGGGGTTGGGGATGGCGGGGCCCACCGTCGCCACCCCGGGGTCCGACCGCAGCTCGACCAGCAACCTCTGGAAATGGGCTACGTCGGAGGGGCCGTCGACCCTTGACACCAGTGTGAACGGGCCGTTGAACCCGGGCCGAAGCCCTTGGCCAAGAGCTCGTAGGCCAGACGGGTGGTCTGCTGAGGGGGGTCATTGCCGGCGTCGGACAGGCCGAGGCGCAGGGATAGGACAGGCAGGGCGAGGACGATCATCACCCCGAGAGCGACCACCCCCAGCAAGCCCGAGGGACCGGCGATGAAGCGGGCCCAGCGGGCCCAGGCGTCGGTCGGCTCGGCGCTGGCGGGCCCGTCCTGGACCAGGCGGCGGCGCTCGCTGCGGGCGCAGGACCTTCAGGCCGAAGAAGCCCAGCAGGGCAGGGAGCAGGGTCAGGGAGGCGGTCATGGTCAGCACCACCACCAAGGCGGCCGACAGGGCCACGCCGTACAGGAAAGCCACCTGGAGGGCGAACATGCCCAGCAGGGCGATGCACACGGTTATGCCGGCGACAAAGACGGCTCGCCCCGAAGTGTCCATGGCGAGTACGGCGGACTCCTCGACGCTGGCCCCCTGCAGCAGGCTGTTGCGGTGGCGGGTGACAATGAACAGGGCGTAATCGATGCCTACCCCGAGGGCGACGAGGACGGCCAGGATGGGGCCGAACTCGGGGATCGAAATGGCATGGGTCATCATGGCGATGACGGACGTGCCGATCCCGATGGCCATCAGGGCGCTTATGAGGGGGAGTATGGCGCACAGGACAGAGCGCCGGAAGGCGAAGAACAGGATCACCAGGGCGAACAGGATCCCCAGGCCCTCGCTCGAGCTCTGTGTGCCGGTGGCCTCGCCGTTTTCGATGGCCGCCCCGCCCAGCTGGATGTCCAAAGTCGAGGTGGCGAAGGACTTCGCCGTCGAGATAAGCGCGCCCGACGTCGCCTTGGAGACGTTCTGACCTTCCTGGTTGAGGTTGACGGTGGCGAAGCCGATCTTGTCGTTCTTCGCCATCTGGGTAGGCGCCGAGTAGGGGCTCGTCACCCTGACGACGTGGGGGTCGTGAGAAACCTTGGCCAACATGGCGTCGACCCGGGCACGGGTGGCGGGGGAGAGAAGGGTGCCGGTGCGGGCCTCCATGACCACCTGGTCGGTGTCCCCGGCCCGGGACGGATAGGACTGTTTCAGGATGGCCAGGGCCTCACTGGAATCCGTCCTGGGCAGGCTGTAGTCATTGGAGTACGTGGCCTTCAGGGATTGACTGGCGGCACCCACGACCACCAGCACCACCACCCAGGAGATGAGCACAGCCCAACGCTTGCGGAAACACCACCTGGCCATACGTGCCATGTCTCTGCTCCTTCGGTACAGGGGCTGCCTTTTGTGCGACCGCCGTCACTGCGCGCCAAGGCGCTTATAAACTAACCGGAGCCAAGACTGTAGAGCATGGCGGGGGAGCTGGCCAGGCGATAACCAGCGCAGCCGGCCCCCACTATTGGCGGCGGTGTGCTCCCGGCGGCGCACCTGAGTGCCGTCGACGTTCGCGGTACGCGACGATCGCCGCTGCCACCGACGAAATCTTTTCTGACAACAGCGGCTGACATGGGTAGGGTGATGCCAGTAACTGACATCACCCCCTCCGGCCGAGGGCGGCCCACCAATTGGAGGTCTTTCCCATGCGTATCCTCGTCACCGGCGCGTCCGGCTGGATCGGTTCTGCCGTGGTGGCCGACCTCATCGGCGCCGGTCACCATGTGGTCGGGCTGGCTCGCTCCGACGTTGCGGCCACCGCCATCCTCGCCGCCGGAGCGGAGGTGCACCGCGGCACTCTCGATGACCTCGAAACCCTGGGGAGCGCGGCGGCGGTGGTGGACGGCGTGGTCCACCTCGCCTTCAAGCACGACATCGCCTTCACGGGCGGCTTCCAGGCCGCGGCCGACGCCGACCGGGGCGCTGTCGAGGTCTTCGGCCAGGCGCTTGCCGGCTCTGGTCGACCGCTGGTGATCGCCTCGGGGACGCTCGGGCTCTCCCTGGGCCGGCCGGCGACGGAACGGGACGGGCATGGTCTCGACGAAACGGCGGTGGCGGCCATGGGCGCTGGTCCGCGGGCCCGGTGGGCCACGGCCGAGATGACCCTCTCGCTGGCGGCGCGCGGCGTCCGCTCCTCGGTGATGCGCCTCCCGCCGACGAACCACGGGGAGGGAGATCACGGCTTCATCGCTGCACTGGTCAATATCGCCCGCCAGAAGGGCGTCTCCGGCTACATCGGCGACGGGGCCAGCCGCTGGCCCGCCGTACACCGCCTCGATTCCGCCCACCTGTTCCGCCTGGCCGTCGAGCACGCCCCGGCGGGGTCGACTCTGCACGCCGTGGCCGAGCCCGGTGTGCCCATCCGCGAGATCGCCGAGGTCATCGGCCGCCACCTCGATGTGCCCGTCGTCTCCATCGCCCCCGAGGAGGCAGCCGAGCACTTCGCCTGGCTGGCCGGCTTCATCGGGCTCGACAGCCCGGCCTCCAGCGAGTTGACCCGCGAGCTGCTGGACTGGCAGCCCACGCACCTGGGGCTCATCGACGACCTCGACAAGGGCCACTACTTCTACAAGCCCTCGGCGTGAACCGTTCACTTCGACCAGGAGACCTTCAAGCTTGGTCAGGGTCCTCACGCTCATATTGCCCATGAACCAGGCCGGGACGGGAGATGTGAGCCGGAGCCGGGGCAGGTCGGGAAGCATCGCCTCCAAAACCGCGGCTCCTTGCTCCCGGGCCAACGGGGCGCCCAGGCAGAAATGGGCACCGAAGCCGAAGGCGATCTGGCGGTTCTGCTTGCGCAGGACGTCAAAGGTCCCCGCGTCCGGGAACTTGTCCGGGTCCCGGTTCGCCGATCCGAGATGGAGGATCACCGTGGCACCAGGCTCAAATGTCTTCTCTCCCAACGTCACCCCGTCGCCCGCCAACCGTGACGCCATCGGGATCGGGCTCTCGAAGCGGAGGATCTCTTCGATGGCCGAAGCCACGTGGGCCGGCTGACCGAGTAGCTTCTCAGCCTCTTCCCGTCGGTCCAACAGGAGGTAGAGACCGTTGCCGAGCAGGTCACGTGTGGTGGTGTGGCCGGCGGCGAGGATGAACACGCACAACCCGATCAGTTCGTCCTCGGAAATGGCCCCGCCGTCGAAGGCGAGCACCAGCTCGCTGAGGATATCGTCACCCGGCTCTTGACGCTTTCGGGCAACCAGGCGACCAAAGAGAGCCTCGAGCTGCAGCCAGCCCTCGTCAGCCTGCTGCGTAACACTTTGCGCGCTGGCGCTCCAGGTCGGGTCGACCTGACCGGCGAACGCCCCGACTTCGGTCGCCCATCGGTGGAAGTCCGTGACGTTCTCATCGGGCACACCCAGCAAGCGGCAGACCACTGTCAACGGGAGGCGCAAGGCGAGATCCTCGACCAGGTCGAAGTTTTCGCGTTGGTGGAGCCCGGCGACGATCTCCCGGACCGACGCCTCGATCATCGGGCGCGCCTGGGCCGCCGCCGCCGGGTTCACAAGTTTGCGGGCCACGTCGCGCATCTGGGTGTGCTTAGGGGGGTCGGTGAACCCCAGCCAATTGGAGATGTGATTGAGGAGAGAGGCATATTTGGGCCTCACCGCCTCCGGCACCGCCCGGGCGTTGATCGACACCCTGTCGTTTCGCAACCCAGGCTGGCGCAGCCCGGCTGTAACCTCCTGGTAGCTGGTCACGAGCCAGGCATCCAGGAGAGGGCTCCAGTGCACGGGCTCGGTGCTCCTCAACGCGTCGAGGACCTGCAGTATGACGCCGTCGGCGATCTGGGCCCCGGCGGCACTCGTCCAGAACAACGGCAACAGGGCCGAGACCAGCGTAAGTATCAACGCACCGGCGATCGTCCCCGCGTAGTGGCCCGAGCCCCCGAGTATGGACGTCCCGCCCACGGCGACGGCGACGGCGCCGGTGAAGAGGTACGGGTTGCCCATGGTCAGGAACGCTTGGCCGGTAAAGCCCATGAGCAACAGACCGGCCAAAGACGCGCCCAGGGCCGAGGCGACATAGGGCACCAGCAGCACCCGCCTGACGCGCACCCCGGCCAACCGGGCGGCCGAGGCGTTGGTGCCGACGGAATAAAGGCGGCGGCCGAAAGTGGTCGAGCTGAGCAGGACGACGGCGATGACGGCGACGGCGGTCCAACACAGGAGGATGACCGGGATACCGAGGATCTCGTCGGTCACGGCATTGACAAAACCCTGGGGCGGCGACGACGAAATCCCTCCATTGGTGTAAACGAGCAGCAGGCCTTGCAGCGCACCGTTCATGCCGAGCGTCATGATGATGGGCGGGACGCCGATGTAGGCCACCCCGATACCGTTCACCAGGCCGACCAGGATGGCGAGCCCGACCACGAGAAGGCACACGAGGGCGAAGTTGGCATCGCTGCCCTTGAGGAGTACGGAGCTGAGCACGGCGGCGCCCGTCAGCGTCCACGGAACGGAGAGGTCGATGCCGCCGGTCAGGATGCAAAGGGTCTGCCCGAAGCCGATGATCCCGATAAACGACCCGTACACCAGCAGTGTCCGGATGTTGGCCCATTGGGCGAAATCCGGCGAATGGACCGAACCGATCACGAACAACACCACCACGAGCCCATAGGCGATGAGCGTCGACCGGTAGCGCCTTGTCTTGGCGACCAGGCCGCGCTCCGGGGCTGCCGGCCCACCGGCGTCGGCCATGGCGCGCTCGGGCTCGCTCATGCCAGCGCCTTGCGGTCCCTCACCCTAATGGCCAGGGCGCTGAGGGTGACGGCCACTATGAGCAGGAAGCCTTGCAGGAAGACGCTCCAAAAAGAGCTGATGTTGGTGGCGGCGATGAGGTCGGGGATCATCAGGTAGGCCACCGCTCCGACCATGGACGCGGCGGCCGACCCCGTGCCCCCGAAGATGCTGGCCCCGCCGATGACGACGGCGGCGATCGAAGTGAGTATGTACTCGTCACCGGCGGTGGGAGAGCCGGAGGCTTCCTGGACGGCGATCCACACACCGGCGACGGCGGCGCAGGCGCCCGAGAACGAGTAGCACTGGACCGTGCGCCGGGACGAATGGACACCGATGAGGCGGGCCCGCTCGGCGTCGGAGCCCATAGCCCGCAGGTCCCGGACAAAGCGCGTGTGGCGCAGCCACCCCCACAGCACGAACAACGCCGCCGTACATAGGACAGACTTCGGCACACCGGCGATCGGTCCCAGGATGAGGCTCGTGGCCGGCGCCGGGACGGCCCCGCCTTCCACGGGCAGGACCGCTAGCGCGATGCCGTCCCAGATCGTCCACGTGGCCAAGGTGACGAGGAAGGGCTGCAGGCCGCTGTAGGCGATGATCAGCCCGTTCACGGCGCCGATCGTGGTGCCGAGGGCCACCATGGCCGCCAGTTCGAGGTAGGCCGCCGGTCCCTTCACCCCGCCCGAGACGGCCAGGATCGAGGTCACGACCGAAATGGTCCCCCCGATCGACAGGTCGATCCCACGGGTGAACAGGTTGAGCGTCTGGGCGAAGGCCACGACGGCGAGCGGGAACACGGCTGAGAAGCGCACGTCCACCGCCCCGGGACCGTCGATCAGGGCCGGTTCGACCCCCAGGATGGCGATGGTGAGCACACCAACGTAGACGTAGGGCATGAGCGTGGCCAGGCCGGGTATGGGCAACCGGGCCAGGACGCTCGACGCCCTGGGCGGCGCCGCCTTTTCCGCCGTACCGCTGCTCACACCGGTGGGCCTTGGGCCCGGCTGCCCGCGCCCACTACGGCGGCAACGACCGATTCCTCGGTCATCGGCGCCTGCAACTTGCCGCGCACGACCCCGTCGTGCAGAACGATGACGCGGTCAGCCATATTGACGAGCTCGGCGACGTCACTGGAATAGAAGAGAATGCCGACCCCGTTGCTGCACTCGGTGCGCATCAGGGCATAAATCTCCGACTTTGTCCCGACGTCGACCCCCCGGGTGGCGTCGAACATCAACAACAGCCGGGGCGAGCAGGCCAGGACTCGGCCCAGGAGCACCTTCTGCTGGTTGCCTCCCGACAGCGAAGCCACGTCCTGGCCGGCATCGGCGAACTTGATCTTCAAGCGCCGTTGCGCCCGGTCCACCAACGCCCTCATGCGGGACCGGCTGAGGAAACCGAGGCGCGAGACGTCGGCCAGGTTGGACAGCACCAGGTTGTCGCGGATCGTCATGGTCAGGCACAGCCCGTCCCGAGCCCTGTCCTCGGGCACGAGGCCGACGCCGGCCCGTCAGGCCCGGGCCGGGGAAGAGCCGTTCACCCGCCGTCCTTCCAGCTCGACTTCCCCCTTGGACTGGCGCGCCCCGAAAAGGGCCAGGAAGAGCTCCGCCTGCCCTTGGCCATCGAGACCGGCGACGCCGACGATCTCGCCCGCCCGTACTTCGAGGTCGATGTCCCGCAGCGACGGGAGCGACGAGAGGTTCTTGGTCCGGCAAACCACTTCTTCGCTTACCGGCGACTGGCGCGGCGGGTAAACCCGCTGCACCGACCGGCCCAGCATCATCTCGACCAGGTGCGACTCGTCCACCTCACGGGCGGAGCGCGTGCCGACGTCCAGGCCGTTGCGAAAAACCGTGATCGTGTCGCAAAGAGCCTGCACTTCGGCCATCCGGTGGGAGATGAACAACACCAGGCCCCCGTGGCCGGCGAACTGGCGGACGGCCTGGAAGAGCCAATCCACCTGCTGGGGGAGAAGGGCACTGGTGGCCTCGTCGAGGATCAGGACTCTCGGCCCCGTACCAAGGTCTTCACGATCTCAAGCGCCTGGCGCTCGGAGAGCCGTAATGAGCGTACGGGACGCCGTAAATCGGGGTAGTGCAAACCGTGCTCGTCCAGTGCCCGCCGAGCCGCTTCGACCAGGGCGGGTTGGCTAACCCGGCCGAAGCGCACCTCCGGTTCGCGGCCGTACAAAAGGTTGGCGGCGATACTGAGGTCGGGGATCAGGCTCAGTTCCTGGAAAACGGTCCCGATCCCGGCCGCCACCGCGTCGCCCGGGGAAGCCAGCCTGAGCTCCCGGCCGTTCAGCATTACCGTGCCGCCGTCGGGGGCGACGGCGCCGGAGAGCACCTTGACCAGAGTGCTCTTGCCGGCGCCGTTCTCCCCGACCAGACCGTGGATCTCCCCGAAGGAGCCTCGCAATGACGCTCCCCGGAGGGCGTGGACGCCTCCGTACGACTTCTCTATGTGCAGCATCTCCAAGCCCGCCGCCCCATCACCCGGTCCCGGGCCGGCGTACGCTTGACGCGCCGCCCCGGGTTGGACGGCTTCACCAAGCGCAGCGACGTCCATGTCCGCTCGTCCGGCTGAGCACCGTCCTCGCAAAGGAGCTGACCATTGACCGAAACCGTGCTTGCCGCCGGTGACGCCACCGCACCGATCAGGGATGCCAAGACGGCGCCGCTTGTGGACGCGCCCTTCGCGGCCACGATCGTCGAGCTGGGCCACGAGCGCCCGGACCTCGTCGTCGTCTCCGCCGACCTTTCCAAGTACACCGACGTCGCCCCGTTCGCCACAGCTTTCCCCCGCCGGTTCTTCCAGGTGGGTATGGCCGAGCAGAACCTCATGGGCGTGGCCGGGGGCCTGGCCAAGACCGGTTTCGTCCCCGTGGCCGCCACCTACTGCGTCTTCGCCACCAGGCGGGCCGGGGACCAGGTGCAGATGGCGCTCTCCACCGGCCACCACACGGCCGTCATCGCCGCCTTCCTCCCCGGCATAACGACGCCTTTTCGGGCCAGCCACCAAGGTAACGACGACCTGGCCATTATGCGCGCCATCCCGGGCATGACCGTCATCGACCCGATGGACGCCACCGAACTGAGCGCGGCGCTGCGCGCCGCCATAACCGTTCCCGGCCCCGTCTATTTGCGCGGACAACGGGGCCAGGTGCCGGCCATCTTGGCGCCGCCCCTCACCTTCCGCATCGGGACCACCAGGCTCCTGCGCCATGGGAGCGACGTCGGCTTCATCGGCACCGGCCTGGGCACGTTGTGGGCCATCGAGGCCGCCGATCTCCTCGCCGTTCAGGGGACGTCGGCCTCGGTGTTGCACGTCCCCACCCTCAAGCCCTTCGGTACGGCCGCCGTCGCCGAGTTCGCCGAGAGGTCCCGCTTTGTCGTAACCGTCGAAAACCACTCCGTGATCGGTGGATTGGGTTCCGCGGTCTGTGAGGCTGTCGCCGAGTCGGGTGCGGCCGCACGCGTACGGCGTCTGGGGGTCCCGGACAGCTGGGGGGAAGCGGGACCGCTCGACTATCTCCGCACCCGCCTTGGCCTCGACGGGCCCTCCCTGGCCAAAGCTGCTGCCGATTTTAATTAGAGGACGCTGAATGACTTTGTCGTCCATGCCACCGCCGACCGATGACGGCGTCCTTTCCGCCATCAGTTTCCGCGTCCGCCGCCGGGTGCTGGAAATGTGTTCAGGCCGGGGCCAAGGTTATGCCGGTCAGGGCCTGGCCCTGGCTGATGCCATCACCCACCTCTACTTCCGGGTGATGAGGCGGCGCCCCGACGGCAGCTATCTCGACCGCTTCGTGCTTTCGACCGGGCACAGCGCGATTGCCCTTTTTGCCGTCATGGGCGAGCTCGGCGTGTACTCCGATGAGGAGCTGCGCACCTATGGCCAGCCCGGCTCACCCATCGAGGAGAGCCCGCTGGAGGGGACGCCGGGCTTCGAGATCACCGGCGGTTCCCTCGGTCAGGGTCTCTCGCAAGCCGTGGGCATGGCCCTGGGCGAGCGGCTGCGAGGCAGCGCGGCCCATGTCTTCTGCCTGATTTCCGACGGAGAGATGGAGGAAGGCCAGGTGTGGGAGGCGGCCATGTCTGCCAGCCAGTTCCGCTTGTCCAACCTCACCCTCCTGGTGGACAACAACCATATACAGGCGGACGGGGCCACTGAGGACGTAATGAGCGTCGAGCCGGTCGTCGAGCGCCTGACCGCCTTCGGTTTTGACACCGTGCGGGTGGACGCCCACGACCATGGCGAGCTCGAAGATGGCATTGCCCGGTGACTTTCCGGGCCGGGACAGGCCACGGGCCGTCGTCCTGGAAACCGTCCCCGGCAAGGGTGTGCCGACATTCGAGCGCAACCACAAGGTCCACTACCTCCGGCTACCCGACGCAACCTGGCGCGACGCCATAGCCGAGCTCGAAGGCCACGGCGGGGCACAAATGACGGGGGCGGCGACAAAGACAGCGCACGAACTGTGGGGGGAAATAGAAAACGCCACTCATAGCCACGCCGACCACCTCGACCCGGGCTCCATAACGGCCTTCCTCAGCCACGAGCAGACCCGGTTCGTCGGCCCGCCCATGGCCGTCGAGGTCGTCACCAACGCCGGCGTCGATGGAGCGCGGACCACGTCAGTCGCACGGGGGGACACCTTGACGATCGGGGACTTGGCGGTGCGAGCCGTGCATGCGCGGCACCTGTTCGGTCTCGAGCCGACGCCCGATGCCGTCGGTTTCGTCCTCGAAGCCGGCGGCGTCAGCGTCTATCACAGCGGCGATACCGAATACGATAGCGAAATCATTTCCGACACCAAGGGGGTGACAGCCTCCTTCATCTCGATCAATGGGACCACCGGGAACATGAACGCCCACGAGGCGGCCATGATGGCTTGGCTCCAGGGCACGCGCCTGGCCGTGCCGTTCCATTACGGGCTATGGCGCGACGCTGACTACGGCCAGGGGGCGACACTGGGCCCCGAGCTGTTCGTCGGTACGTACCACCGCCTCAATCCTGACGGGGCGACCCTGGTGCTCACCCCGGGGGAGGCGGTGGTGCTCGACGGCAACGGCCTGGTGACCTGACGGCCGGCGGGACCCCTCTGCGAGGTCGAGGAGATGCGGGTCTGCGAGGTCGAGCAAGCCGCAGTCACCGCCGGACCGGGAGTAGGCGCGAGACTGGTGCCGATGCGGACGGACCTGGATGCCGACCCCGGTGCTGCGATCGAACTTTGCCAGGCGGCGCATGCGCGCCTGCTCACCGCGGTCGAGACGCTGACCGACGACGAGACGCGCTCACCGAGCCGGCTTCCGGGATGGACGGTCGGCCACGTTCTCACGCACCTGGCCGGTAACGCAAACGGCCACACCAGGCGCCTCGACGGGGCGCTCCGAGGCCAGGACGTACCCCGTTACCAGCCGGGCCAACGTGACGCGGATATCGCGGCAGGGGCGGGCCGGCCCGCAGGTGAGATCGTCGCCGACCTGCGGGCGGCGCAGGAGGCCCTCGAAACGGTGTGGGACCGGAGTATGGCGGCCGGTTGGCCAAACCGGCAGCTGTCCGGGAGCGACCACTGGGAGACCATCGCCAGCCCGGCCCGCCGGCTGCGCGAGGTGGAGGTCCACCATGTCGACCTGGGCCTCGGTTACGAGCCCTCCGACTGGCCGGAGGACTACGTCATGTGGGAGCTTCCCCTGGTCCTGGCCACGGTGCCCGAGCGGACGCGCCGACCCGACGACGTCCGTGACCTTGTGGCATGGGTCACCGGACGCGGCCCGCCGCCCCTTGGCGTCGACCTTGGTCCCTGGTGAGCTTCCACGGCCCGGCATAGGTCGGGTTGGGCGGCCGTCGGCCCCGGCCCCACGACGGTTACCCTGAAGTAACGGGGGTAGGTCAGCCACATGTCCGTGGCTCGCAGTGACCCGGGCCGGAACGAGACCGGAGAACAACGCTCCGACCGCAACTTGACCGATCTCCTACAGGAGCTGCGGGTGGCCGGGCTCGGTGTCCAGGTGCTCTTCGGGTTCCTGCTGTCGCTCCCGTTCACCGCCCGTTTCTCGGACCTGGACGGCGGACGACGAGTTCTGTACGTCGCCAGCCTTTTGCTGTCGGCGTTGTCGACCGCCTTGCTTTCGGCCCCCGTCGCCTACCACCGCATAGTGTTCCGCCAGCACCAGAAGGAGCGACTTCTCCGGGCCGCCAACGTGCTCGCTCTGCTCGGCCTCGGGTCTGTCGGCGGCGCCATCAGCGCCGCCGTCATCCTGGTGATCAGCGTCGTAGACCACGGCATGGCGGTACCGGTCATAGGCGCACTCACAGTGGCCACGTTTTTCGGGCTGTGGTTCGCCCTACCGCTGGCTCGGAGACGCTCTGCCCACGCGGAAGACGCCAGCCAGACCTAGCAGACGAGGGCGGCGTCACTTTCGTACTATCAGCAGGCGGCAAACCTTTCCATGCCCGCGGCTACGAACCAACCTGAGTGCGCTAAGCGGCACTTCAAACGCCAGTCGTGCTACGTACTCGTTCAACAAGAAGCGATCGGGGAACCTTGACGCACACTTGAGGCGCCGAAAGGAGCAAACGGCGGCGAACGTGGTAGGCAAGGTCATTGAGATGACCAAGGCCCATCGCCTGCGGCTGGCGTTCCTCAGCTCGCTTCTAACGGTGGCCTTCCTGGCCCAGAACGGCCTCGACGGCCTCGGCCCAGGCGCGCCCGCTCCCTTACCCGTCCATCCTGTCGGCCTCTGCCGTCCCCTCGTTCATCGGGGCCCACGGGGGCACGGTCATGGTCCACGCCCAGGTCAAGCACGGCTACAGCTGCCAGCTCCAGCTCCTGTCCCAGCAGAGCTTCCGAGTCGTTTTCGCCTCCAACATCAGGCCCTGTGAGCGGCCATACCGGACCATCAACAATTTCACGGCCAAGGTCATGATCGGGGCGAACACCACCCCGGCCCGTCGGGCACTGGTCTTCAAGTTGGTCGTCTGGTTCGGCCCGGCCCACTATTCCCACGGGCGGTTCTATGTCTCCGTGGCCCCGGCCACGACGTGGGCGACCGGTACTACTACAACGACCACACCCTATGGCGGCACGGCACCCATCCCGCCTGCGAGCGCCCTCAACCCGGCCCCAAGCTCGCCGCCCAGCACCCCTACTGCTACCGGTCCGTCCTCGACCCACTATCCGACAGGCGCAGCCGCCACGGAGTCGTCCAACTGGGCGGGCTATATCGTCGAGGGGACCGATATGACCGGGGCGAGCGGGAACATGACTGTGCCCGCCCTGGATTCGTCCGATGGCGCCAACGACACCATGAGCGCCTGGGTAGGCATCGACGGGGCGGGTAATACGAAGGGCTCCGGAGACCTCGTCCAGGCCGGTTTTTTGGAGAGCACGGTGCCCTGTTACGGCTCGAGCACTCATGACCCCGGCGCCTACACCGGTGACGAGTTCTGGGTCTGCCCCTGGACCATGGCCCTGGAGGGCGCGACCGAGCTGGCCAGCCAGGCACCGGACCTCACCCTGAATGCCGGTGACAGCCTGGAGGTGAACATCTTGGAAAGCTCTAATGGCCAGGAGTGGGAGATCATGATGATGGACACCACCACCAATCAGGAGTGGGAGGGCTCCATCGCCTTTGATGGGCCTTGGCCCCTCACCTCGGCCGAGTGGATAGTGGAGGACCCCGGCGACCCCAACACTCCCTGTGGCCAGTCCGGTCCCAACGGGGCAGGTCAGTGCAATATAGCCGGCTACGACCCGCCGGTGACCTTCACCAACATGCGCCTGTCCGACCCGGCCCACCCGACGAATTGGGTCGAAAGCCTTCTCGGCACCCCCAACGCCGATATGGCCCCGAGCCCTATCCGCTGGGATGCCGCCGGCAACGCCGAGAGCTTCTCGGTCGCCTACCGGGCGAACAGCTAGCGCGAGCGGCAGTTTGTAGCGCGGCGCGGACCACGGTAGGAGGTGACCCGAGCGGCGCCCCTCGCCCACGAGGCTGCAGGTCCACAGGCTGCGAGGTTTAGATTAGAGGGTCGTCCTCGGGACCGTCGAAGTCGTCCTTGGTGGCAACGAAGTTCGGGACGACGTTCATCTTGGGCTCGAAGCGGGAAGAGCCTGGTCCGGGGAGGTCCCCGGGCGCCCGGTAGAACATGTCGTTAAGCTCGGCCCGGCACGAACCGCAGGGGCCGTAGTACCGCTCTGTCACGGGAAGGTGGCAGCGGGGGCAGACGAACTGAAGTGGCCCATTGACGACCGGCATCTGCGGCGCGCTCATTCCCAGCAGGCTACTCGTCGGCCCGCCAAAGCCTTGGCGCCGTCCTTCCGGCCCCGGGCATCATGGGGGAGTGGTGACACCAGGCAGCCGACAACCTCTTGCGCACAGGCTCTGATGACCCGTGGGGGGCCCGTGGTCCAGCCCACCGGCCCGGTGCTCGTGATGGCAGTCAACCTGGCCAGACAGGCCCGTACCCCCAGGGCTCAGGAGGGTGGTCCGACATGAAGGCTCTCGTCAAGGCCCGGCCAGCGCCGGGGCTCAGCTGGCAAGAGGTACCGGTCCCCGCTGTCGGCCGGGCCGATGTCCTCATCAAGGTGCTTCGGACGGGTATGTGCGGTACCGACCTGCACATCTACAAATGGGACCACTGGGCCGAGGCCCACGTCCCGGTCCCGCTCATAATCGGCCACGAGTTCGTCGGTCGGATCGTCGAGCTCGGTGCCGACGTCGACGAACTGTCGGTAGGCGACCTCGTCAGCGGGGAGGGACATCTTGTCTGCGGGCGCTGCCGCAACTGCATTGCGGGGCGGCGCGTGCAGTGCGCCCAGACAAAGGGCATAGGTGTCAATCACCCGGGAGCCTATGCCGAGTTCATCGCCCTTCCCGCATCGAACGTCTGGCGGCATCGGGCCGACGTCGATCTCGACGTGGCTGCCATCTTCGACCCGTTCGGCAACGCCGTCCACACGGCGCTCAGCTTCCCTGTGCTCGGCGAGGACGTGCTCATCACCGGGGCCGGCCCCATCGGGCTCATGGCGGCTATCGTCGCTCGCCACGCGGGCGCCCGCAACGTGGTCATAACCGACGTTTCCGAGTACCGGCTGGCGCTCGCTCGCTCGGTCGGGGTGACGCTGGCGGTCAACGTCGAGCACATGGGCCTACCCGAGGTGATGGCACAGCTGGACATGACAGAGGGCTTCGACGTCGGTTTCGAGATGTCGGGCCGGGCGTCGGCCTTCCAGGACATGCTCGCCAACATGGCCCACGGGGGCAAGATCGCCATGCTGGGCTTACCGAGTGAGAACTTTGCCATCGACTGGTCGCACCTGGTGATGAACATGATCACAATCAAGGGCATCTACGGGCGCCAGATGTTCGAGACCTGGTATTGGATGTCGGTGCTGGTCCAATCGGGCGTGGACATATCGCCGGTGATCACGCACCGCTTTGCCGCCGTCGACTACGACGCCGCTTTCGAGGCCATGCGGGTCGGCGAGTGCGGCAAGGTCGTGCTCATCTGGACCGACGAATAATGGGAGGAAGTCGTGTTCACCAATGTCAAATCCGAGATCAGCGCGCAGCTGGATGAAATCCGGGCCGAGGGCCTGTACAAGCCGGAACGGGTGATCACGACTCCCCAGGGAGCAGCGGTTGCCGTCGGCGGCGGCTCCGAGGTGCTCAATTTCTGTGCCAACAACTACCTGGGCCTGGCCGACGACCCGCGGCTCGTCGCCGCGGCCAAAGAGGCACTGGACCGCTGGGGCTACGGAATGGCCAGCGTGCGCTTCATCTGCGGGACCCAGCAGGTGCACAAGGACCTCGAACGGCGGCTTTCGGCCTTCCTGCAGACAGAGGACACGGTCCTGTACTCCTCGTGCTTCGACGCCAACGGGGGCCTTTTCGAGACGCTTTTGGGCAAGGAGGACGCCGTCTTGAGCGACGAGCTCAACCACGCGTCCATCATCGACGGCATCCGGCTCTGCCCGGCCCGGCGCTATCGCTACCGCAACTGCGACATGACCCACCTGGAAGAACTCCTGAAGGAGGCGTCCGGCGCCCGCCGGCGCCTGATCGCCACCGACGGCGTCTTCTCGATGGACGGGTACTTCGCTCCTCTCGACGCCATATGCGAGCTGGCTGAGCGCTACGACGCCATGGTCATGGTCGACGACTCGCACGCCGTCGGCTTCGTGGGCCCCCAGGGCCGGGGCACACCCGAGCGCTCCGGGGTGACAGGGCGGGTCGACGTCGTGACGGGCACGCTGGGCAAGGCCCTGGGCGGCGCCAGTGGTGGTTACGTGAGCGGGCGCGCCGAGATCGTCGACCTGCTCCGTCAGCGCTCCCGCCCGTACCTGTTCTCCAACTCGGTGGCGCCCGCCATCGCCGCCGTCTCATTGGTGGTGCTCGACCTGTTGGAGCAAAGCAACGACCTGCGGGCCCGTCTGAGGGAAAACACGGCCTGGTTCCGTAGCGAGATGACAAGGCTCGGTTTCGACATCCTGCCGGGCGAGCACCCGATCGTCCCCGTGATGCTGGGCGAGGCGGCGTTGGCCGCTCGCATGGCCGAGGTGCTGTTGACCAAGGGCGTGTATGTCATCGGCTTCAGCTATCCGGTCGTGCCGATGGGAAAGGCGCGCATCCGGGCCCAGCTGTCGGCAGCCCACAGCCGTGCCGACCTGGAGCGGGCGACGGCGGCCTTTGCCGAAGCTCGAAGACGAGGTGGCCTGAGCGGCCGGTTTATTCCCTAGGGGACGTCGGTGAGCCCGGCGTGGCCCGGTCCGCGGGGGAACACGGGCCACACGTCGACCACCTCACCGTCGGCCACGACAAAATAGTTGTCGTACATGTTGACGGTCGTGGGCGCGTACCCGGGGACCAGATTTATGGGTCCTCGCCAGTTCGGGCCCGGATCGCCTTCTCGGCCAGGTCGAGCAGCTCACGCAAATCTGCGGGGACCTTTCGCTTGGTATCGAGCTCGGCGAAGCGGCGGAGGAACTCGATCCCGGCGGTGTGGCCCTGGTTAGCCTGGTCTCTCTGGTCGGGGTCATAAGGCACCAACCGGCGCTCGGAGGTGACAAACCAGCGGTAGACCATCGGCGCCTTCTGTCGGTTCGCGCTGTAGCGTCTGATTGCCTTCGGGCTGCGAGGGTCGATCCCTTCGTCGGTTGTGACGACAAACGCGTTATTGTCCGAGCCGGCGCGGAGCCAATGTGTGACATAGGCAAGCCAGGCCTCTTCAAGGAAGTCGGAGGGCGGCGACTCGTTCGCCCACAACGCCTCGAAAGCCTTCGCGGCGGCCGGGTCGAGCTTGGCTGCCATCTCCTGCTTATGGAACATGACCGCATCGGTATTGTCCCGGAGGCCACGTCGGCTGAGTTCAGCCGCGATTTCCTCCACCATTAGTGGGTTTTCTGAGCGGGCTAGGACGTCCCATATATTGACCGTGGTGCGCGAAGCCTCGTCAGTGCTCTTCGACCGCCTCGCGCTCAAAGCATCGGCTCCGGGTGCTCGGCGAACACCTGCAGCACATCGTCGCAATGGCCCCGCAACTGCTCCCAGAGCTTGCGGTCCTCCCCGAGCCGGGCGGGTTCGAGCAGAGCCAAGGGCTTCATGTTGAGGACCTGGGGGATGACCATACGGGCGCGCCGGGCCACCGGGTTGGTCTGGGCGTGGCGGGGATGGGGCCCAAGGCCTTTAGCTCAACGCGGGCTCTGGCGACGCGCTCCAGCTCGTCGGCCTCGGAGGGGGCCTTTATGACGTCCTGGACGATAGAGCGAAGCTCGCCGTTTGGGACTTTCGCCTCGGAGAGGAGCTTCACCACCTCTGCGAAGGGCGCGTCATGGTTGATACTGGCGATCCGGTCTTGCTGGTTCTTGCTCACGCTTTGGAGTTGCTCGGCCAACCCGAGGCGCCTGGCCCTCGTCTCGGTCTCGGCCTGTCGGCGCCAGGTTCTCACCATCTGGGAGGAGCGGCCAACATAGGCGGCGATCTGGTCGTCATTGAACTTGAGCTCTTGCTGCATCGTGAGCGCCACGCGCTGGGCTTCGGCGGCGTCCAGGCGCCGACCGTTGAGCTGGTTGAGGGCGCCTGCCACGGACTTGGCGAAATCGACCGTCGGTACGTCGATGACATAGGCAGGGAAGGTCTCGCGTTCGACCGCGGCAGCGGCACCCAGGCGCGTGTTGCCGTCGACCAGGATGTTGGGTTTCATGAGGACTATCGGAGGGAACATGGCCCCCGAGCGCATCTGCGTCGCGTACTCCTCGACGCCCTCTTCGGGGGCGACGTGGCCGAGGTCGCGGACCTGGGCGCCATCGAGGCGGCGGATGTCAGCGATCGGGAACGCCTGGTTGAGTTCAACAGGGATGTTCCACTGCGCGAACAGGGCTTCAGCTCGGGGGTCCCGGTTCGCCGCCTCTGTCATCGGGATGCTCATGGGTTTGATCTCCTTTCTAGCCGTCGTTCTAAGGCCGAGGCGTTCGGTCCGGCCCCCTTCGGCTGCACTCTCTTCGGGCCGACGAAACGACGTTATGTGCTACGCGGGTTGATGTCAATGTGGGTTAAGTATTAATCACAGGCGGCGCCCCGCGCCCCACGCAGCGCAACCACCTCAGTGACCACGAGCTACGACGTCTTGAGGTGCCTCGGAACCCATGCGACGCTTGTTCATCGGCGCAAAGTTCAGCTTGTCTTCGTCGGGGGTTGTCATGGCCCGGCTCCCTCCGTTACGTGGCTGTACCGTAGGAGGCGCCAGCCCTTTTCGTCCAGCGGTTTCCCCGACAGCCATAGCGCCGTTAGGTCGCCTCTCGCAGGTGCTGCGCAAGCGGGCTACCTCGTGGGCGTCAGCGCTGGTCGACGCCGGCTCTTGCCCCCGTCGACGTCGACCTGGCTGACCCAGGATCTGGCTGCCGCCTCGCCAGGTCAAGTCCCCCCGTCCGGCGACGGGTGGCTACTTGTCCACGTCGAGCCCGGGGCGGCTCAGCTTGTTTCGCCGTCGGGCCGCAAATCCAACGTCCTACAGGGGTAGGCGAGGCTTGAGGCCAAGCCTCCATCCACCGCCAGGACAGTTCCGGAAATGAAGCTTGCGCTGGAACTGCAGAGAAATGAGACGGCAGCAGCTACCTCGCTGGGGTCCCCCACGCGCCCCATCGGATGGGCCCGGGCGATTGCGGCGCGCTCCACCGCGTTGTGGCTCCGTGTGAACATCTCCGTTTGGATAAAGCCGGGTGCGACGGCGTTGACGCGGACACCTGCGGGACCGAGCTCGACGGCCAGCGCCTTCGTCAGTTGATTGATGGCTCCTTTTGAGGCGATATACGCGGCTTCGAAGGGCATCGCCAGCGTCCCCAGGACCGAGCTGATGTTGACGACCGACGCACTTGGTCGTGCAACCGTGAGGGCAGGCAGCAGCAAGCGGGTCAATTCGAAGGTGGCGTTGACGTTCACCGACCAGACGGCGTCAAAGTGGTCATGAGCTTGCTGGGCGAAAGGCGCCGAGTAGCTGACGCCGGCGTTGTTGACTAACACATGAAGAACGGGGTGATGGCGCATCAGCTTTTTGGCGCACCGGCCGAGGCTGGCTTTGCTGCTCAGATCACACCGGTCCGTTTCAACGACCCCGCGGTGCTCGTCGATGGCGCCGCGAGTCCGGGTCAACCCGTCCAAATCTCGACCGACTAGTGTGACTCCAAAGCCGTCGTCGGCCAGGCGCGAGGCGATGGCGGCGCCGATACCGCGGCTCGCACCAGTCACCACCGCCCATTTGATATCTCTTGTGTCACGCGCTGTCACGGGTACGCCTTTCCCAAAAGGTTGCTACGCCGTCGCTGGTCGCTACGAATTACGTCTTGTCAGACGATGGTTAGCGCCCTCGCGGCGGCGGCTTCAAGGTCAACGGAGCGGGCCCATTCAATGTGTGCGACCATCGCCTCCCGGGCACGGGCGACATTGTGTTGGGCGATGGCCGAGGCGATCTCAGCATGTTGCGTGGCGAGCAACGCCAGGTGTCGCGGCTGGACCGAGGAATCTGCCCACGCCCAGGACGTTCTGTATATGGAGATCGCGGATCATGGCCCGGATCACCACGTTTCCTACGGTCCGGGCAATGAGGTCGTGAAAATCGCGGTCGTAGCCCAAGAACTCCGCGACATCCTGGGAGCTCGCTGCGACCTGGACCATATTGTCGGCTAGAGACAGGAGGCCATTGATTTGTGCGTCGGTGGCGCGCTCCGCAGAAAGGCCCGCGGCCCCGGGTTCGACCAAGAGGCGTGCCTCAAAAGTCTGCGCCGATATCGATCTTTCAGTCGGCTCCCCCCTAAATGCATCCTGTACGACCCGGGACAGCACATCCCAGTCGCTATCCGGAAGGACCACCGTTCTTTTACCCTGCTGGACCATGACAAGACCGTACGCCTGGAGAAGTTTGAGGGAATCCCGGACAACGGCTTTGCTCATCCGGAAGCGGTCGACCAGCTCGGGCTCGGCAGGGAGATAGTCGCCAGGCTGAAGGCGTCCGGAAACAATCTGTCGAGCGAAGTACTGCACCACCTCGTCGCTCAAGCGGGGACGACGCCTGAACTCGTCAAAGGCGGGCGGGTAGTCGCGCGAAGGGACCCTTCCAGGCTGGTGAGCCCCGCCAGACGGGGTTGACACGACCATTAGGACAGACTACCATCCCATCTTCGGAACAGCTGAGTATCTGACCAGAAGACTGGTGAGCAGCTCATCGGATGTGTGGGGAGGTTCGGTAGTGGCCGAGGGTGTCATGACGGTACTGGGCCCGCTGCGGGCCGAGGACCTTGGGATCACCCTGACCCACGAACACCTGTTCATCGACGCCGGCTCCGCCTCGACGAGCACCTCGTCGACCACGGCGGCGGGAGCGCCCGTGGCCTGGGACTGCTCAACGGCCGCGGAAGCCAGGTGGAACCCCCTTGCGTACCCCGAGAACCTACGTTTTACGGACCTAGCCATGATCGTCGAGGAGCTGCGACCCTTTCGCGAACTCGGCGGCTCGACGATCGTGGACGTCACGCCGACGGTGATGGGGCGCAACCCGGAAGCGCTGGTCGAGATCTCGAACAGGACCGGCATCCACGTTGTGATGGGCGGGGGCTACTACACGGCTCCTTTCCACCCCCCTGAGGTCGCCGATCGCACGGTGGAACAGCTCGCCGAGCACTTCGTCAAGGAGGTCCGCGACGGCGTCGGCGATACAGGAGTGCGCTGCGGCATCATGGGAGAGGTAGGGACGGGCAACCCTCTTACCGACACCGAAGCCAAGCTGCTGCGAGCCCATGCCTGGGCGTTCGGGGAGACCGGCGTGCCCATCACGGTCCATCAAGAGTCCTGGGCGCTACATGGTCACCAAATCCTTGACGTCCTGAAGCACGAGGGCGTGCCCGAAAACAGGGTGGTCTTGGGGCACATGACGCCGCTGATCGCTGAGGACCGTTATCAACGATCACTCCTTGACCGGGGCGCATACCTTGGGTACGACTTCCTCGGCATCGATCACGCCATTTTTGCCTACGGCAAAAACCCGCCCGATCCCGCCGGCAGGTACCCACCGCCGGATTACGACGTCATTATTAAGGTCCGCGAACTGATCAATGCCGGCTACGCTCGACAGCTGCTTCTATCCGGCGACACCGGTGAGCTGATACGGATGCGTCGCTTCGGCGGATGGGGGTTTGCGCACATCATCGAGCACATCGTACCTCTAATGATCGCGCTCGGCATCGACGACGACGCCATAAGGACCATTCTAACCGAGAACCCTCGAACGTTGCTCACCCATGCGCTCGGTGATGAGCCCTGATCTCACGTCGTCGTCGCCGCCCAGTGCGACGACGGTGTCCTTGGAAGCCGAGGACAGTGGCGGACAGCCTCTCGCGAAACGGCCCCGCCGTCCCCCGGGCCCGGTCAGAGCCCGTCGGAAGCTGCCGGATGAAATAGGGATATTCATCGCGTTCCTCGCCATTTTCGGGGTCCTCTCCCTGTCGACATCGACATTCGCTCAGCCTCAGAACCTCCTCCAAGATGCCCAAGGGGCCACGTTTTATGGTGTGATGGCGTTGGGGATGACCTTCGCATTATCGCTTGGCGAGATTGACATTTCCGTAGGTTCGGGCTACTACCTCACGGCGGTCGTGGTCTCCCAGCTGCTGATCCATAATATCGACCCTTGGATAGCCGCACTCGTTGGCCTCCTGGTGGGCACGGCGCTCGGGTTCTTAAACGGGGTCGTCTCGCTGTTGCTTCGTATCCCGGTCCTGATCGTGACTATTGGCACCCTCTCGCTATATGCCGGACTAGGTCTCGTGATAAGCGACGCGCAGGATGTGACCATCAATAACACCAACAGCAGCTTCTTCAAACTCGTCAATGCTCAACCCGGAGGCGTCCCGGCAGGCGTCATAATGTTTGTCTTCTTGATGGTTTGTGCTCACGTGCTCCTGCAGTGGACACGGTTCGGGTACCGGGTGCAAGCAACCGGCAGCAACCCTGAGGCGGCGGTCTTGGCCGGTATCGCGACGGGCCGCACGCGGCTCCAGGTTATGTCCATCGTGGGCTTTACGGTCGGACTGACGGGTGTCTTCAGCGTTGGGTACTTCGAGGCGGTCGACGCCAGCGTTGGGACGGGTTATTCGCTTCTAGTCTTATCCGCCGTGATCATCGGCGGCACGGCTCTCAACGGCGGCTGGGGGACAATAGTAGGGACGACACTTGGGATACTCATTCTGGCGGAAATCAATACCGGGATCGTGTACCTGGGCATATCGGCTAATTATAGCCAAGTGGTCACTGGGGCAATGATCCTGATCGCTGTCGGGCTAGATCGACTAGTCCGGCATCCTGGAGCCCGCCAAGCGGCGTGGCGCCGTCTCCGCGGCGCCTCGCGGGTAACTCTGGCGCAACCAAGACCCAACATTGTACCGGCTGAGACCAACGAACCACAGACCAACGAACCACCGAGGTATGGCACCGCCATAGGAAGGGAAGACTGGCAATGAGCCCGAAGTTCAAGTATGGAGTGTTTGTGGCCCTGGCCGCGCTTGTGGGTTCTCCCGCGGCGGCCTACGCCACGACTAGCAGGTCGCTGACGGCTTCAACAAAGGTTGCTGCCTCGGCGCAGAAGATCACGGTGGGCTTTGCGATCTACGCCTATGGGACCCCGTATGCCGACGGGATCATAGTCGGGGCACAGGCTGCGGCCCACGACCTCGGGGCGACGCTCAAGGTGGCCGGCACGCCAGTAGTGGACTACCCGTCGCTAGACACGGTCATTCGCAACCAGTCGGGGGCGGGCGCGCAGGGCCTCGTGGCGCCTGGGCCCACCGCCGTGGCGCGGGTGCTCTTACAGATCGGTAAGCCGTTCGCGACCTTCGACCAGTGCGACATCACTCTCAAGATGCTGTGCGTCGACCAGGACGGGGTGGCTTCGGGGAAGATCCTGGGAAAGGCCCTTTTGCAACTGCTCGGTGGACCAACCGTGTCCGGGACCGTGCTCATGGGTATCTGCGTCGCCGGGTTGCCCGTCATGGTTAATCGCCTAGCGGGAGTGAAGGACGCCTTGGCCGTCGACCCCAACCTCCACATCCTGCCCGTCTTCACCACATCGGGTGAGCCGAGCCAGAACGAGCCTATCTGGCGCGCCGAGGTCGCAGCTCACCCCACGGCCAGAGCTCTCGTCGGGTCCTGCTCGACTGACACAACCAGCATAGGGGCTGTCAACGCGGCTCACGGAGACAAGTACATCGCCGTTGGCTACGACGTGACGGCAGAGACTCTTGCGGTAGTGAAGAACGGCTCGGTCAAGATTACCGTCGGCCAGGGTAGCTACCTCCAGGGGTACTGGACGACCGAGGCTGTAATTGACAGCATTCGGACGGGAAAGCCCGTCCCCACGGGCTGGATCGATCCGGGGACGGAACTTATAACCAAGGCAAATGTTGCTACCTTCATTGGCTTCAGCAGCTCAGCGGCATCCGAGCACAGCCACTACCTTCCCCAGATCCACGAAAACCTGGCGAGACTCATCAAGCCGTCATCGGCACAGTCGAGCTAGCGAACTGACCAGTGGGCTATCCAGCTGCGGCCGGGGACACTCGGCAGCCACGTCCGAGCACGGACATCCTGGCGGCACGAGGTCTCGGTAAGCGCTACGGGGCCACCGTGGCACTTGAGAACCTCGACCTCGCCGTAGAGCGAGGCACTATTCACGCCGTCGTGGGGGAGAACGGGGCTGGAAAGTCAACTCTCATGAAGATCCTCGCCGGAGCGGAGGCTCCCGACGCAGGCGCCGTCTACCTGGACGGAGAACAGGTGGCCCTCAAATCACCACACGACGCCCGGTCCCGAGGGATCGCGATCGTGTACCAAGAGTTGAGCCTGTTCCCCCACCGATCGGTGGCGGCAAATCTCTTTGTGACCTCCGAACCGACGCGGGGCGGTCTCATTGCCCGGCGTCGGATGGAGCACCTGGCGAGGCCGGCGCTTCGCCAGGTGTTCCTATCGGTCGACCCCCGCGAGACCGTCTCCAATCTCTCCATCGGCGAACGGCAGCGAGTAGAGATCTGCCGGGCTCTGCTGCGGTCGCCACGCGTGCTTATATTGGATGAACCCAATTCAGCGCTAAACTCGGAGGAGACGAGCCATCTATTCTCAGCGCTTCGCGAGTTGCGGGCCCGGGGCATCACGATTGTCTATGTGTCTCACCGGCTCGAGGAAGTGCTGGCCATTTCTGACCGTATATCAGTGCTCAGAGATGGCCGGCATATCCTGACCAGACGGCGCGGAGATGTTTCTGTGCCGATCATGGTCAGGGCGATGTTGGGATCTGACCCGCCAAGAGCCAGCGCCGGGGGAAAGGCACCTTCGCCGTCAAGCAAGAGCGGCGCCGATCGGGAGCTTCGCCTGACCGAACTGAGTGGGCCGGGCTTCGACAGAGTGTCCTTCGCGGCGCAACCAAGCGAGATCCTGGGGCTGGCGGGTCTCGAAGGATCCGGCGCTCGCGAACTGCTGCACGTCCTGGCGGGGAACGGTCGGCCGACCGCTGGGTTCGCCGAATACCCCGACGGTCATGGCGTTCCCCGTCGCTCCGCGCTGGCGGCGCGACGGGGGATCTGCTTGGTGCCCGCAGACCGCCGGCGCGAAGGGCTTATGGTGCGGCGGCCCGTGGCGTTCAATCTGGCCCACGTCACGGTCGGCGCTCTCGCCGGCCCGTCGTGGGTGAAAAGAGCCGATCTGACGAAGACGGCGGCCAGTCAAATGACGACGCTTCGGATCAAGGCCGCATCGCCCTGGTCGCGAGTAGATGAACTGTCGGGCGGCAACCAGCAAAAGGTGGTGATCGGCAAGTGGATGGCCGCCAGACCCCGTGTGCTCCTACTCGACGACCCTACCCGTGGGATCGACGTTGGCGCGAAGCACGAGCTATACGGGATCATCCGAAGCCTGGCAGACCAGAGGCAGCTCGTCCTTTTCACCTCGACAGAGCTGCCTACTCTGCAAGAGCTGGCCTCAAGGCTTCTCGTGTTCTATAGAGGCCACCTGGTAGCCGACGTACCGACGGACTCCCTGACGCCCGAGGAGCTACTGCACCTGATCAATTCCGGGTCGCCCGCCGAGGCGGCTGCGTCCCGAGCCGAGCTGGCCTGCGGCCCGATCAACGGGGAGCGGGTCGGCACACCCGACCAACAAGGAGAAGTGTATGGCGTTGGCGAATAGAGTTGCCGTAGTAACCGGAGCAGGGCGCGGCATCGGTCAAGCGATCGCCGGCCGGCTTGGGCGTGATGGACTGGCGGTGGCCCTTTGGGACGTGAACGGTGAGAACGTAAGCAAGGCCAGGGAGGAACTGGCCGATCAGGGTTTCGAGGTGAGCTGCGCTCAGGTCGATGTCAGCGACAGCGCACAGGTGCGAGCGGCGCGAGACGATGTCATAAGTCGGTGGGGTTGCGTCGACGTACTCGTTAACTGTGCTGGTTGGGACCGGTATGGCTGGTTCCTGGAGTCGACGGAGGATTACTGGGACCGGGTGATCGGCACCAATTACCGCGGCGTCTTGGCAACGTGCAGGTACCTAGGAGCCGATATCGCCAGTCGGCACGGGCGAATAGTGAATATTTCTTCGAACACTGCGAAGTTGGGCTACCAGTTGGTGGCCGTATACGCGGGCGCAAAGGCAGCTGTGATCGCCTTTAGCAGGGCTCTAGCTCGGGAGCTCGCCAGCTCGGGGACGACAGTCAACGTGTTGTGCCCAGGGGCCACAGACACTCCGCTTCTGCGCGAGGACGAGTACTTTTTGGATGGTAACCCGAAGTTTGCCCAGTTCTTTGAGCGTGGATTTGTGAAGACGGTCCTGGAGGGGATCCCTCTTGGAAGGCTTGGTAGCGCGGATGACCTTGCTGGAGCGGTTTCGTTCCTTGTTGGTCCCGACGCGGCCTACATCACGGGGCAGGTCCTAAGTGTGGATGGCGGTCAGACGATGTACTGACAGCTGATTGCACAACAGCCCATAATGCGGCGTATTCTCTGCTAGTGACATGGATAAAAGGAGCCCAGGCTGATGTCCGATAACCTTGTGATCACATACCGTCTGTTGCCAACGACGCCCCGCGCGCAGTACGAGAAGTGGCTGTTGAAATCGGACGCGCCGTTTGTACAAGGTAGACGAACAGTCATGGCATATACCTGCCAACGAGTGGAAATGCCGGCTGCTTCTTCGACGCCCCCCCCGTTCGACTACATCGAGACGCTGAAGGTGACAGATCTCAGAGAAGATGAAGCGCTACTGCAGTGCGAGCGTGGCCAGACCTTGACACGGCAGTGGATGGAGATGACAGCGAGCCGTCTAATCTTGCCGACCGCCATGGTGACGCGTTACGTCAGAGACGGCCAGTCGGGGGACTGACGGGATGATAGATGGTCAGTTGCGAGTGGGCGTCCTCTTGGGCGGGACAGATGCGCCGGAGACCATACCGGCAACGGCGCGGCTCGCTGAGGAGCTGGGGTTCGACGAGGTGTGGGTGAGTGAGGACCTGTTCTATTCTGCGGGTTTGTCAACGGCCGTCGCCGTGCTAGGAAGCACGTCACGTATTCGCGTCGGCACAGGTATTGTCTCGATCATGACGAGGGCTCCGGCACTCCTCGCACTGGAGATAGCAACCATCGCTCGGCTCTATCCAGGGCGGTTCATCCCTGGCATCGGATTGGGTTTACCGGCGTGGTTAGAACAAATGGGCGTGCGGCCGAGGTCGTTAGGCAGGGCGCTGAGAGAAGTGGTAGACGCGTTGCACAAACTGCTGGGCGGCGAACAATTGACAGTTAACGGTGATGTGGTCTGCCTCGAGGGCGTGCGACTGGAGTACCCGATAGGGACGGGGGTGGAACTGCCAATCGGCGTGGCGGGCCCAAGCTATTGGAGCTGGCGGGCGAGATCGGCGAGGGGGTAATCCTGGGACTGAATGCCAGCCCGCAATATGTTAGATGGGCGTTGGAGCGTATTGAGCGTGGCCTGGCGAAGAGACAGGAGAGGCCGAGGCATTTCGATGTGACATGCTTCGTGTTGTTTGCGCTGGAGGGTACGACGTCAGAAGCAATTCAGGTGGTGCGGGAGCGCGTCGCAGAATACCTGGCCCTGGGCGGTACGAACGCGATGACAGACGCACTCGGGATCTCCGATGAGTTGGGTGCGCTCATAGGGGCCGGCGGGTTCCATGCAGTGGAGGCGAACATGCCGTCGGAGTGGGTAGAGGATCTAAGCGTGGCCGGAGACCGGGAGACCTGCCTGGGCCAGATAGGGCGGTTCCGTGATGCCGGCGTCGAGTCGATCGTGCTCTACCCGCAAAGCAAGGGGTCGGTCGAAGACACACTGAGGCGGGCTGCTGCCGAGTTGCTCCCAGCGCTCAGGCGTGATGGAGGTGCCTAGGGTGTCTCGCCGCCGGGGCTGTGGGGGGACGAGCGGCGATGTGGCGCGGGCCGAGAGGCCTGGGCGTCAGACGAGGAGAACCACACTTCGAGGTCGGGTGGCGCATGGCTAGGTGGCGGGTCGGGGTGGACACGGGCGGGACGTTTACGGACCTGGTGGCCATTTCCGAGTCCGGGGAGCTGCGGACCTGCAAGGTGCCGTCCAACCCGGCCGATCCGAGTACCCCCGTCTTCTCAGCGCTGTCTCAGAGCGGGGTCCCCTCGGAGGATGGTGTGGGCAACCTCGTTCTTGGGACGACCATAGCCACGAACGCCGCCTTGGCCCGGAAAGGAGCTTCAAGTAGTCCTGCTTACGACGGCCGGGTTTGAGGACAACCTTCAGATACAGAGGATCGATCGTCGAGGCCTGTACGACCTGGGTTGGGTAAAGTCCAGGCCTTTTGCCGCATGGCGTGACACTATTGGGGTAAAGGAGCGGGTGCTTGCGGACGGGAGTGTGCGGTTGCCCCTCACCGTCGTCGAGATCGAGCGGGTGGCACGAGCTGTCCGGGAGCTGGTCGACCACGATACCAACGTGGCTCTGGCCATTTGCTTGCTCTTCTCTTACACCAATAGTGCCCATGAGCGTGCTCTAGCAGACCGGCTGAAGCACGACATGCCCGACCTGAACGTGAGCATTTCGAGCGACGTCGCGCCGGTGTGGCGGGAGTACGAACGTGCCAGCACTACTGTCATCGACGCGTATGTGTCGCCTCTAGTTCGGAGCTTCTCAACCTCCCTCGGTCGTTCAATGGAGGAACGACGCGTTAGCGGCCATCACGCGTTGATGAAGTCAAATGGGGGACAGGTCCCACTGGCGAGCGCCGGGCGGAGGCCGGCCGAGCTGCTGCTATCGGGACTGGCGGGTGGCATGATAGCGGCCTGCCACTGGGCGCGAAGGTTGGGGATCGAAAGAGCCGTGACCCTGGACATGGGAGGCACAAGCGCCGACGTTGGTGTCGTCATCGACGGTCAACTGAGGCTCTCCGGACTTTTTGAGATCGATTGGGGAGTACCGGTCGCCCTACCGATCATCGATGTGGCGAGTGTGGGGGCCGGCGGTGGCTCGATTGCCAATGTTGACCCAGGTGGGCTTCTCCGGGTCGGCCCCCAGAGCGCAGGCGCCGTACCTGGCCCTGCCTGCTACGGGCTCGGCGGCTCAGACGCCACTGTTACGGACGCCAACCTGGTGGCCGGCCGGCTGAACCCGGCGTTCTTCCTGGGAGGTCAACTCCAGCTCTCCCCGGACCTGGCGAGCAAGGCACTCGGGCGCGTTGGGGCCGAACTTGGAGCGTCGCTGGAGCAGAGTGCTGCCGCGGTGATAGGAGTGGCGGTCCATAACATGGCGAACTCTATGCGGCTCCTAACTGTCGATCGCGGTCACGACTACCGCGAGTTCGAGCTCATCGCGTTTGGCGGCGCGGGACCACTCCACGCCGCCGAGGTCGCTGAGCACCTCGGGATGCACCGGGTGGTCGTGCCCCCGGAGCCCGGTCTGGGCTCGGCGCTGGGGGCTGTGATCGCCGACCAGCGCGTGGACCGTCGTCGGACCTGCGTTCGCCGCCTCGACCTCCCCGACGCGTCAGACGTCGCCACCGAGCTGCAGCGGCTGGCGAAACTTGCGGCGGAGGATTCTTGCCGCCCAAGTCGGGGTGGAACAACTTATCGAGCTAGATACGTCCGTGGCCTGCCGCTATGTTGGGCAGAACTACGAACAGGAGGTACGCACGTACCAGGGGCACGTCGACCGGTCCTTTGAACTTGCGGTGCATCTTGCGCCCAACGTCACCGAGTTCGCCTCGAAGGTGGCGACCCTCTTCCACGAGCTCCATCGGCAAAGTTACGGGTACGTCCTCTCCGATCAGCCGGTACAGTCTGTCTACTTGCACGCCACGGCTCACGTAGCGGCCCCTTCCGTCGAGCTGACGGCGCCGTCACGACCCGCAGGGAGGGAACGCAGCACGAGACGGCGGCAGGTACTCGCAGCGAGCGGCGCACAGCTAGAGGCACTGGTGGTCGATAGAGGGGCCCTGAGACCGGGAGAGGATATGACGGGTCCCGTCGTGGTTGAAGAGGCCAACTCGACGACATTTGTCCCACCTGGCGCCACGCTTTGCATGGACGCAACCGGATGTCTCATAATTTCGATTTGAGGAATGTACATGGAAAATCAGGATCTCAGCGGTGTTGACCGAGTCGACCTAACTGTCTTCTATCAACAGTTGGTCAACATTTGTGATGAGATGGCAGTGGCTATGATGCGCACGGCGTATTCGCCCATCTTCTCTGAGGGACTAGACTTCTCCACGCTGATCCTCGACCCGCAGGGTCATCTGGTGGCCACGGCGCGTATCAATCCCGCGATGCTCGGTGCCTCGCTTTATGCAGCCACCTGGGTCATTAACGAGATAGGGCCTGACAACCTGCGAGAGGGAGATATCTGGATCCACAACGACCCTTATCGTGGCGGGTCTCACATGCCCGAGCACATGATGCTGACCCCGCTTTTTATCGATGGGACGATTGTCGCGTACCTAGGGAACATCGCGCACCTAGCCGAGATCGGAGGGATGTCGCCCGGGTCCTTCGCAGCTACCGCTACTGAGGTCTACCAAGAAGGCCTGCGTCTGCCGCCAGTACGCCTGTACGCGGGCGGGGATCCGGTGCGCGACGTGTGGCGGATCATTTTGACTAACCATCGAACGCCCTCGAATTCATGGGGCGACCTGAACGCCATGGTTGGCTCCCTCAAGGTGGGTCAGCGCCGTTTGCGTTCACAGATCGCCACGCGAGGGCTCGAGGAGGTCCTGGTGCTCTTTCGCAGATCGCAGGACTACGCCGAAGCCTACATGCGCGCCGAGATCGCGAAGCTCCCCGATGGCTTGTACAGTGCAGAGGACTGTTTCGATGACGACGGCGTCACCGGAGGCCCGTTTTGGATCCGTTTGGATCTTCTGGTGAAAGGCGACGAACTCGTCTTCGACTACTTCGAGGTCCGATAAGCAGGCGGCAGGCCCGATCAACGCCCCTTACGTCGTGACATTGTCAGCCTCGTTGAACGCCCTGTTGTACCTGATGGGTGGCGAGGTCCCCATCAACGCAGGAGTCGTGAGGCCCGTTCAGGTGGTGGCACCGGCTGGCTCGCTTTGTTGCGTCCGTCTGCCAGGTGCCTGCGTGGGTGGTCAGACGGAGGCGCAACCGAAGATGATGGAAATGATCATGGGGAAGGCGCTTGGACCGATATTTCCGGAGTCTGTCGCTGCCGCCAGCGGCAACACGTCTTTGAATTTCCTGTTCGGCGGGGTTCATCCCGTCACTGGGGAGTACTTTTCTCACTACCACTTCGAAGGGAACGGGTGGGGAGGACGGAACGATGCCGATGGCAATAGTGCTCAGATCGTACCGCACGCTAACTGTCGCAACACTCCCGTAGAGATTTTTGAGACTCGCTGGCCTTGGGTCCACCTGCGCTACGGTCTTGACCGCGCCGATGGGGGTGCTGGTCGGCATCGGGGCGGTCTTGGTATTGAGCGGGTAATTGAGGTCACCGGAGAGACGATTACTGTTAGCGCCTTGGCAGACCGGATGAATCACGTCCCATGGGGCCTTTTCGGAGGGAAGAGCGGATCCGCGTGCCGGATCGAATATTGCGCTTCGGGCGGGAGCCGGTACCAATCGTTTCAAGAGAGCTTCAACGTCCCGAGCGCGTCGAAGTTCTCCAACATCCGTCTTAAGCGGGGGGACAGGGTGAGACTGGTATCGCCCTCGGGAGGAGGGTTTGGACCGCCCTGCGAGCGCGAGCCGGCGCTGGTGTGCCAGGACGTCCTGGAGGGCTTGCTCTCCACGGAGGGCGCCCGCGTTCACTACGGCGTTGTCATGGATGAAATGGGTGCCGCAGACGTTGTGGCCACTGAGCGGCTGCGAGAGGAGATGCGTAATGACATGGCATAAAATTGAGAAGCCCTGGCATGACACGAGTGTGGAGTATTGCGACGTCTGTGGTAACTTGCTGTTGGGACAGTACTGGTCTTTCACTGACGGTGATGGTCGTGAGTTGAGAGCGTGCCAGGAGAAGGACGAGCCACTGTACTTCCGTCTCGCCAAAGACCGTGGCGTCGTTGCCGCGCGTGTTGAGCCGGCGACGACTGGCCTTGATGACGGGCCGCTCACTCGGGGGCAGGGGGGCGCCGTGACCGCGATAGGGACCGAGCTCGGCACGCTATTTGAGCGTGCCGGCAGGGTGATCCCGGGCGGCGTCAATTCCGTGAACCGAGTGTTGCCGTGGCCGCTCGTGGTGACGGGAGCTCACGGCGCGACATTCACAACTTCTGACGGAAAAGAGTTCCTGGATTACCACGCCGCGTTTGGACCGCTGATTTTGGGCCACACGCACCGCGGCGTGGAGGCTGCCGTGAAGAGGGCCATTGAGCGGCTGGACCTCATGGGTGTGGGGGTGACGGATCTGGAAGTGCTACTCGCGGAGGAGCTTAACAAGCTGGTGCCTTCGGCGCAAAGAGTGCTGCTTACGAACTCCGGTTCCGAGGCGACCTACGCGGCGATCCGCGTCTCCAGAGCGGTCACGCAGCGGAAGGGCCTGGTCAAGTTCCAGGGGACGTACCATGGCTGGCACGATTCGGTCCTGATGAACGTCATTAGCCCCAAGGAGATGTTGGGACAGCGGGACCTGGGGTCAGCGGGAATGTTGCCCGAGACGGTGGAGCAGACTATCGTGCTCCCGTTCAACGATGCCAACGCAGTTGAGGAACTTCTGAAGGACCGGGCTGGTGAGATCGCGGCGGTGATCGTCGAGGTGATACCGCACAACATTGGATGTGTCTTGCCGAAGGCGGGGTTCCTTGAGTCGCTTCGACGTCTGACGACGGAGTATGGCGTCATACTTATCTTCGACGAGGTAATTACGGGCTTTCGTCATGGTCTGGGTGGGTACCAGGCCGTCGCCGGGGTGACGCCTGACCTAACGACCTTTGCTAAAGCGATGGCCAACGGGTACCCGATTGCCGCCCTTGTTGGAAAGGCTGAGATCATGGACCGCTTCGGCCCCGGGGGTGGAGTCGTGTTCGCGGGCACGTACAACGGGCACCCGGTCGGTGTGTCGGCGGCGCTGGCGACGATCGAGGAACTACGCGACGGCTCAGTCCACGAGCGGTGCTTCAGATTGGCACGTGAGGCCGCTGATGGCATTGGACAGATCGCCGAAAAGCTGGGTGTGGTAATGACTGTCTCACGGTTTGGGTCAGTCTTCGTTCCCTACTTCATGGACGGACCGATCGAGTCGTACGCGGACCTGCTCCGCAACGACGATAGCCTCGATGTGTGGTTCAGGCGGTCCATGTGCGAGGAGGGGGTCTTTATGCTGCCGACGGCACTGAAGCGTAACCATGTCAGTGCGGCGCACACCGAGGCGGACATCGAGCGGACACTGGAGACAGCGCGGCGCGTCCTTCGAAAATCCCCCCCGTCAGCTACCGCGGCGAGGTCGCGGCCGGGATAGTCCGCCGTGGCGCGCCACGGTTGGCCTTAGGCCTAGAGGTGACGGGGGCTTGACGTGCGGTTAGCGGCCTTGCCAATGGTCAGGACCGGCCTACGACGGGCTCAACGAAGGGAGGGCCGTCGATGGCAGTCTGCAAGAAGTCGAGGTCGCATCCGAGCGGCGCTTGAGTGACGTGGGCCCGGAAGAGCGCTGGCCATCCCCGTCTGTCCACGGGTTGGGGCGGGTGCCAAATTGCGGCTCGGCGCCCAAGCTCAGGCTCGTCAACAAGCAGGTCGAGGCGCCCGTTGTCAGCGTCGGCCTCGATCAAGTCACCATCGCGGACCAGGCCCAGGGCCCGCCCACCGCTGCCTCAGGGGCTACGTGCAAGTAAACGGTACCGAAGCTAGTGCCGCTCATCCGGGCGTCGGTTACCCGCACGACGTTTGTTACGCCAGCTCGCAGCAGTTTCGACGGAAGGGGGATCATCCCCCATTCGGGCATTCCCGGGCCGCCCACGGGCCCGCACCCCGCAAGGACGAAGACGGTCGTTTCGTCGGTGTCAAGTGCCGGATCGTCGATGCGGCTCCTCATCTCCTCGTAGCTGCGGAATACGACGGCGCGGCCTCTATGGCGAAGAAGGTGGCGTGAGGCAGACGACCGCTTGAGGACAGCCCCGTCGGGTGCGAGGGTCCCGCGCACAACTCGGAAGGCGCCACCGAGGGATACGGGGTCGTTCGCGGGGTGTAGAGCAGGCCCGGCTGGGGGCGGCGCGGCGGCGGCGACCTCTTCCACTGACCGGCCGTCGCCGAGTGGGACGTCTAATTCCAGTAGGTGCCCGAGCACACGGAGTAACCCAGGAACGCCCCCCGCACTGTCGAAGTCAGGCACCAACCACGCGCCGGCAGGCTCGACGTCAGCCACCAACGGAATGTTCCGGCCCAAGCGGTCGACATCGTCGAGGTCCAGCGCGATGCCCATACGACCTGCGAGCGCGGCCAGGTGGATAATCGCGTTAGTAGAGCCGCCGATGGCGTTCAGCACCCGCAGCGCATTCCGGAAAGACGCCTGGCCCGACGTTTGGAACGGGCCTGTACCCTCGAAGCACAAGCTCGACGATCCTGCGGCCGGCCGAGCGCGCGGAACCCGAGAGCGCGTTCGTCGCCGCTCGGTACCGTACTGGAGCCGGGCAACGAGAACCCAAGGACTTCGCAAAGGATGGCCATCGTCGAGGCGGTACCCATGGTGTTGCAAGCGCCGGTGGCCTGAGAAAGGCACCCCTTCAAGCTCCTCCCAGGCCGGGCCGTCCAAGTCACCGCTTCGGCGTTGGTCCCACAGTCGCCAGAGATCGGACCCGGTCCCCAAACGTCGGCCCCGGAAGGTGCAAGGCTGTCGGGCACCGCCGGTGACCAACATCGTCGGGAACCGAGTGCTCGCCGCGCCCATCAACGCGCCCGGTACGGTCTTGTCACAATTGGCGAGCAAGACGACACCATCGATGGGGTACGCACGAAGGGTCTCCTCGACCTCCATCGCCACGAGGTTGCGATATAGCATCGCCGTCGGCTTCATCAGGTCCTCGCCGAGAGCCATGACCGGGAACTCGACACTGAGACCGCCCATGTCGGCAATACCTTGTCGAACGGCGACGGAGAGGTCCCGGAGGGGTAGGTTGCACGGGTTTAGCTCGCTTAGTGAGTTGGCGATCCCGATGATCGGACGACCCCCCTGCGCTCCGACCGGTACCCCTGCGCTTCGAAGGGCCACCCGATGCTCCAGCGCTACCTCGTCATCCCCGACGGTCCATCGATCACTCCTGAGCATGAGAGCCAATGGTAGATCGGGAGGCCGGGACGAGGCGCCCGTTGGTGCACCCAAGGTGCCCAATGCGTTCGCCTCGCTGGCCTTCGACATGTTCGACGGTGGCGACGTCTAGGCCGGCAACGGGCTCGGCACCTGGCGCACCGACGACAACGGCAAGCACTGGTACGAGATCACGCCTGCCAACCTGGTGAGTGACGACCCGGCCGTGCGGTTGACAGGTTTTGGCTGGTCTGGCAGCCAGCACAGGGCTTCGCCTTGGGTAGCAACGACAACCTCTACTCGACGCTCAAGAGGGGGGCCAACTGGTCGCTGGTGCGCAGGCGGCTGCCTAAACCGGGTGTCCCGGTTGCGGGTTCCCTCAGCGAGGAGCTCGGTTGGTCGAGCTCAGACCGGCTACTGGAGCGCACGACCGACGACGGGCGGACCTGGGTGCCGGCGGCCAAGAGATAATGCCCAGCCCCGCTGATGAACGTGCTCGCCTGTACCCGACCAGGACCTGGCCGTTGACAACCTGGTCGGGATTTTCCGCACCATCTTCGACGTCTTCTGTCGCCCCCGGCGCGCCGGCGGAGTCGCCGACTGTAGGTGAACCACCGGCGCCCGGCTCTCGACCTTGCCACTAGGCTCTCATGGCAAGGGATCGGGGAAGGAACCCCGTTGGTCGTGCAGGGTCAAGGGAGGAGCAATGAGAGTTGGATTCGCAGCTCGGGCGCTCGGGGTCGTGGTGTCGACTGTGACCGTGGGACTCGGTGCGGTGGCTGTAGCGTCCCCCTCGGGATCATCCCCCCAAGGCGGCGATCCCGGTAAGGCCCGATGGTGGGGCACGAACCGTCGGCGTTTCGGTCCCGCCGGATATGCTCGCAGATTCTGATCATCCTCGATCGCAAGTTCTGATACAGTAATAGAGGCAGTTGAAGAGCCCTACTCGACATCGTATAACGCATCTAACGGGATCATGGAACTCAGGAACTACACAGAAGGACTGCTTGACAGGTATTTTACGGAAACGCTCTTCGGTCTGCCGATGCTCGACGTACTTCTCAAAGTCCGCGACGTCGACAATTAATCTCGGCGGAGCAAGCGGCGACGACCTCGATGCCAAGGACCTGCTAAACAACGTCAAGGGCTCGGGCAACGCTGTCCACCTTCAGTTCTGTACAGTCGCTCTGGACGATGCCCGGTAGTCGAAGCAGGCGCTTGAAGATAAGTTGGTAGGAAAGGGCACCGTCGCGGTCGGCGTGCCGAAGGCCCTCAGACAGGGTCTCACGCAGCTTGACCGTGACCTGGGGAAAACCATCGCGGAGGCGGCGCGTGACGCTGGACCGGGAAGCGAGGCAACCGCTGAGGAGCTCGACACGCTTAAAGAAGCGATCGCCTCCGACAACGCCGAAAAGGACGTGCTCGTTCAGCAGACGTTCACGACAGACCTCTACGGAAAGCCGGTCTGGGAACTGTTCCTCTCAATTGACGAAATCGAGTTCTATCTCGAAATGGCGTACGCGCTGGCGGGCGCACCATTCGACGTAACCAAAACAGATGTTATGGACTATCTCAAGCATGCGCAACAACTGAAGCAGGACCTCGAGGACAGTCTTGTGGCTGAGGAGGGCACGTCAACGACATCGAGCTCCACGACGACGTCGACCTCCACACCGCCGACCACGTCTCAAACGGCCGGCCCCACTGTCGAGGGCTCCTACCGGATCGCCGGAAGCGGTGGGCAGTTCACCTGGAGCATGCACTCCAGCACCCCCATGAACGACGTCTTGATCGCGGTGCTGAGCAGCTCCGGTCTTTTCCTCACTCCCGTTACAGGCCCTTCAGGGTGGGAGTGCGGAAACAACCTCCCCAGCCCCGAAGTGGGCACGTCCCGGTCCGATATTCTTTGCTCGGGGAAGAGCATGATGACCGAACTGAGCGGCACGATTTCCTATAAGCCCTACGAGAAAGGGACCGGGAAACTGGCCCCCGTAATGGCCTCAGGCTCGATCAGCGGCGTGCAAGGGCCAACCATCACGCTGAGCTCGTCAGAGTAGGACCAAGCTCGGTTAGGAGTCTCTTACAAAGGCTCTCGAAGCAGGGGAGGGCTCAGGGCTAGGACTGGCGAAGGCACACTGCTCCGCAGGGCGGCCTCCGCCGACTCCTCAGCGTCAACCGGCGTTGGCGTCTCGCCGTCCTCCTCGGCGTCACCGCTGATCGAGACCGTCTCAGTTCGTCAGGTCGTCGTTCCCGAAGTCGATGGTGGTTGCTCCGGTGGTTGTCTCGATACCGAAGTTGAGCACCCCGGTCAACTTGACACTTATGGCAGTCGGCAGACCGCTGATGAGGGTTGTTCGCTGGACGAGGTGCCCGTCGGCATGGAAGGGGATCGGGTTCCCGGTTGAGCCAATGAACGACAGGGAAGCCATGCCTGCGTAGGTGGCGTCTAACCCGACCAGAGCGCTGAAGTTCCGGTAATGCCCCCCGACGTGCCATGCCCAGGTCCATATCGACCCGCAGTAGGCCGATGTCGTGGTCTGGAACCCCCGGTTGTAGGTGGTCCCGGCCATCTGGAGGTGCGCGCCCTCAGCCACGGTCTTGTACCCGTAACAGCCCGCCTGGGAATCCTGGATCCCAAAACCCTCCGTGGGTTGCCCAAGGCCTTCGAGTGAGCGTGGCAGTGACGAGTTCGTCAGCGTGCCAAGTGGCTCGGCTGAAGCCTTTAGCGTCGAGGGAGCGGCGACAATGACCAGGCAAGCGACGCCGACGAGTGCTCTCTTCACCCCTCTTCTCCTCTCGGGCGTGGACGTTGCGTCCTGACAGTCACCCCCGCAACGAGTATACGCGCTGGTTGCTGAAGTTGGCTGAGGCATAGGCGCCCGAGTGATTCGGGAGTTGGCATGGGTCTCGACGGCGAGCACTGCCCAGCGCTGGCCAGCCGGTGGGTACCTTTGCCTCCAGCCGTGCCAACCAGGTTGATAATTCCGCTGTGTAACCCCCAGTCAAGGTAGTTCGACGCAAACAGCCGCCGGCTCCGTGCTGGGGTGTGGTACACCCGCGGCAAAAATCAGGTACGGGCACGACAGGCATGGTGCCGGGGGTTGCTGGACAACGCCCCCCGGCACCACCTAACGTGGTGGTGCCTAAGCTCCACCGGCAAGTTCACCTGGGGAATTTCGGTGAGCGACACTGGGGAATTTCGGTGAGCGCCATCATACTAGGTGGCGTCACCGGCGGGCGAGCTCCAACTCCGACGCGCCGGCCGCACAATAGGGCCTCCCGCCGCAACGCCGTTCCCGCTCATCGACGCCCAAAGACGGGTAACGGTCACCGCCAGGGCCCATACTCGCGATGAGCCCTCACGGCGCAACTGTTTTGTCGCTGTGAGCTGGTTAGTTTCGTCGCTAACCCGGCGCACCCCCAACGGGGCTCGAACCCGTGCCTCCACCTTGAGAACGTGACCGTTTCGCCGCTACGGCCCGCTGAAGTGGGCCTCCACCCTCCAAGCCCGCCTTTCTCGTCTGGCGGTGTATCCTTACTATATTCAGAGAGTAAGGAGGTTTCCATGGACACCGCCGCACGGGTTACCTCAAAGGGCCAGGTGACGCTCCCGAAGGCTGTGCGTGACGCTCTGGGCATCAAGCAGGGTGACGAGGTCGTCTTCCGCGTCGAGGGGCGTCGGGCCGTCTTGGCCCGCACGCCCGACTTCCTTTCCTTGGCGGGCACGGTGGCCGTCCCCGCCGCCAAGCGCAATGTCGCCTGGGACGAGGTCATCCGCAAGGTTCGATCTTCGCGAGCCGTCACCAAAGTTCCTTGAGCGCATTCGTTGACACGAACATCCTTGTCCGCCATCTGACCGGAGATCCAGCGGACATGGCCGCCCGGGCTACGTCGTACCTGAGGAGCGGGATACAGCTGTTCGTCACCGACCTGGTTGTCGCTGAGACGGTGTACGTCCTCGAGTTCTTCTACGAGGCGCCGCGTGGTCAGGTAGCCGAAGCGGCCCGGTCGTTCTTGGCGATGCCGTCGGTGGTGAGCATTGACGTCGCGCTACTGCTGCGGGCGATCGAGGTTTACGAGATCGACCGGTTGGACTTCGCAGAGGCATACCTGGTGGCGTGCGCCGAGTCCACTGGGGTCAACCGGATCGCGTCCTTCGACAGGTCGATCGACCGCGTCCCAACTGTCGAGCGAGTAGAGCCGCCACCTGTTTGAGGACCATCTCGCCGAGCGGTCCCCGGTCAAGAGATTGTCCATAGCTGGCCAGCTGGTTCTGGAGGGCCCTCGAACCCGCATCGAACCCGCCTCGAACCCGCGCCTCGAGGATGTCCCGGCCCCCGTGGAATTTCGGTGACGGGCCCGTGGCTTTCAAGCCACTTCTTGATCGTACTCGGGTGGTGGGACGGTTATCTTGGCGACTTCGGCGTCGACCGCCCGGCGCAGAGCGGGTAGGTGCAAGAAACCGTTGACTTTCCTGAACTGTTTGGCCGCTTCGGCCATCCCGGCGGCGCCCCAACGCAGAGCCATCTGGCCGTCACGCCAGCGTTTTACGTTGGTGGAGTGGTCCCGGCAGATCTCGATCATGGACTCGATGGGGTTGGTGGTGCGCAGCGTGCGGGCCAGGGTGGGGGCTACGCCCAGACGCATGACGGTGAGGGTCTCGGCCAGCCCTTCTCGCAGCGAGCCGGCCGCCCCGGGATGAGACTTGGCCAGGTCCCGGGCTCCGCAGGTATGGCGTCACCTGCTTGGATGTCGATGGCCCGAACGGTCTTGCTGTCCAGGCGGGTGTTGAACAACCCCTTCGGGTCTTGTATCGCCGCGCCCTTGGGGAAGGTCAGCCTTACCGCGTTCTTGAGCATCTCGCCCGTGCAGATGATCCGCTACCGCAGCCGGCGCGCGCGAAGTGGTCGCGAGCGTTTCCACTCCAATGAAGACAACCCAAACGATCATGACGACTTGGAACAGCTTCGACCGCCTGCGCAGGAGAGGAAAAGGCATCGGAGATTCCCGGCGGTACACCATCACGGGCACCCTGAGCACCGGGACGGCGTTCTCAGGGCTGCCTGGCACGCCCTCATCTTGCCACTCCACAGGACTTCCTCCGGACGGGCACTCGGTGTCATCGGTGTGACGGGCCCGGCCTGCCCCTTCCACTGGCCCGTCCTAGTTGGCTGGTCGGCAATGGGCCTGTGAGGTGGCTCGGCGGAGCCGTCGAGCGGTGAAGCGTTGATTAATGGACCGCCCTCCGAAATGAGGCCTGGACCCATGTCAACGCGGTCAAAAAGGCTGCCCGCACGACGTTTTAGGGTCGGCGTGCACCACTTGAGGCGACCTCAGTAGATGAGCCCAGGCACCTTTCCGAGACGGTCCAGGTTGAGGGCGGCCATGCGCAGTTGCAGCCAGGCGTCTGCCTTGGTTACCCCGCGCCAGGGCAACTTGGAGCTGCGCGACTTGAGCTGGGCGTTCTTGCGCTCGACCTGGGCCCGGTGGCGATAGCGCTGGCGGAACTCAGGGCCCCATCGAGCTTTGCGGGCTTGGGCCAGGAGCGCCTCGTTGGGGTTGATGGTCACCACCCGCCCCCCCGAGCGCTTGGTGCAGCGGGAGGCCAGGGGGCAAACTTGGCAGGTCGAGGCGTCAAAGCGGGCTTCGCGCCGGCGGGCTTTGCCGGCGATGGTGGCAACCTGGCCCGCCGGGCAGGTGACCGTGCCGGCACCGAGGTCAATGGCGAAGGCGTCCTTGTTGAAATAACCGTTGGCGGCCGACGCCGGCGGCGCCGGGGCCACGAGGTCGATGCCCTGGGTGGCCAGGGCCTGGCGGGTCTCGGCGTCGCCGTAGTGGGTATCGGCGATGACCTCGGCCACCGCCATGGGGTCGGCTCCCAGTAGCGCCGGCAGCACGGCGGCGTCACCGGTAGTGGCCTTGGTGGCCGCCCCGGCCACGAACAGGTCGGAGGTGACGTCCACGCTCACGTGCAACTTGTAGCCGTCGTAGCGGTCCCGCCGGGAACGATGGCCGTGGCGGGCTTCGGGGTCGACCACCGAGATGACCCGCTCGGGGGCCACGCCCTTGGCGATGCGCACCCCGCCTTGCCCGTCGTCTTCGACGTCTTGGGCCGAGACCACCCTGAGCAGCTCGACCTCGACGGCCAGAGCGTCGTCGTCATTTGTGCCGCAAACCTCAGCCACTTTTTGGGCATCGGCGAACAGCTCGTTCACCAGGGCCGCCCGCTCTGTCGCTGAAGCCCAACAGATCTGCGGCTTCCCGGCCTCGTCATAATCATCTCGGGCCAGTGCCTTGGCACAGGTAGCGGCCCGGGCCGGGTCGATCTCACCCAGCCGGCCGAGGCAGCGGCGCACGGCCGAGCGCACCAAGCTCACGGTGTCCTGGGTGAGCACGCAGTCAGAAATACCTGTCGAGTCCACCACCCGGCGGTGGCCGATCACCCCAGCTTGTTTCGCCACCCTCAACATCTGTTCGTGCAACCAGGCCTCCATGCCCTCTCGCACCAGGCGCGCCCGGAACTCGACCAGGCACACATGCGGCACGCCTCGGTGCTCTAGTGGCAGTCCCAGGGCCGCCTTCCAGCCCAGGTCCAGGCGCGACCGCCGCTCGGCTTCGCGGTCAGAGACCCCGTAGAACAATTGCGCCAGCAGCAGTGCGGCCAGCAACGACGGCGGGTGCGAGGGACGGCCTTTTTTGGACGCGTAAAGGCGGTCAAAGTCCTTGTCAGTGAACAACCTCCCCCGGGCAGCACCCAAAGTGGCCAAGAACCCGTCTTCATCGAGCAGTTCGCCGCAGATGACGTCGACCTGGCTGAGCGAACCCTGAGCCGTAGCGCTGCCTCTCATAACCCAAGTCAACACGCCACGAGCCCAGGACGCGAGTATTGATCGGGCCCCTGACCAGCGACTTTCCGACCAGCCAACTAGGGAGGCGTGATTCTCAAGACCTCGACAGCTCCCCGCAGAACTGGGGAGTTCGGCCTCCGTCCTTCTTTGCGACGGGCCGATGACATCAACGGCACGGACTTCTTCGCACCTGATCAGGCGGGGACAATCTGCGCGCTGGAGCACGCTCTGAGAACGAGCGCGGAGCTCGGGGCGCGGGTGACCACCGTCAGGCGCCCGGCCGCACACGCTCAGATCAGGGCGATCTGCGGAAGGAACTCGCGCTGGCGGGACCCAGCGGCCACGGTAACGCCGCTGTCCTTCCAAACGTTCCAGGCCGCATAGCTGAAGCGCGATCAAGGGTTCTTTGAGTCCCACAGCGGCCGGGGCTCCGCGGTGGCGGAACGCCTGAGCGCGGGGCGGTGCAGCACGAATGTCAAAGGCCTACCGGCCTTCCCGTGAGCACGGCTACAGACGCGACGAAAGTCGTCGAGTTGCTCCGTCCGTGCCATAAGCGTTGAGGCAGCGCAGACTCTGGCTCAGACCGTGTCACGTTTGGCTAGCTATCGTTGCCCTCGTTGCGTTGGACTCGCGTTGTGATGCCCGAGCCTTCTGGCGCATGACTGTAAGTGCCGGCGCGGCGACCAGGCTTGGAGCCATGTGCCCGCGCTCCTGGGGAGGTACATCACCATTGATGGGGCGTCGGCCCCCTCAAACGGTTGGCCCTCTCCGAGGGGAGGGCATCGTCCGTACCGGTACAATCCCGGCATGGCCGGCCCGGTCTTTGTTGGACGACAACAGGAGCTGGCCTTGCTGGCGGACCTAGCGGCCAAGGCCCTCGCAGAACACCCTCAGGTCGTGCTGGTAGAGGGTGAAGCGGGGATGGGCAAGTCCAGCCTGGTCGCTAAGTGGGTGCCGACCGTCGGCGGCGCCGTCGTGCTAAGGGCGAGCGGGGAAGAAGGGGAGTTCAACCTGGGCTACGGCGTCATATCGCAGGTCGCCTCGGCCGCTCGTAGCCTGGGCGTGCGGACGCCCGCCACACTGGGCGACAGGCTGGCCGAGGGCGTGGATGCCCTGGCGGTGGGGGCGGAACTGCTGTCCATATTCGACGCGCTGGGGCGCTCCTCACGCCGCCTCGTGGTGCTGGTGGTGGACGACCTGCAGTGGTCGGACCCTCCCTCCGCACAGGCCCTTTTGTTCTGCCTTCGTCGCCTCCTGGCAGACCGCGTCTTGGTCTTGGTCACGTCCCGGCCGGGAGAACTTGCCCGTCACGGGGAGGGTTGGTACCGCTTCGTCATGGGTGATGACCGAGCAACCCGCCTGCAGCTCGGCCCCCTTGAGGTATCAGAGCTTATGGTGCTCAGCCGGGAGATGGGGAGGGGTGAGCTCTCGCGCCGTGCCGCCGCTTCGTTGTTGGAGCACACGGGCGGCAACCCCCTGTACTGCGTGGCCCTGCTCCAGGAGCTGGGAGCCGAGCACCTTGACCGGCACCCGGGCCCACCCCGGGTCCCCAGGGACCTGGCCAGCCTGCTCCTGGCCAAGGTCTCCCGCCTGGAGCCCGCCCCTCAAGCGTTGGTCACCGCGGCCGCTGTACTGGGCCAGCGGTCGCCGCTCTCGCTCACGATCGAACTGGCCGCGGTCGACGACCCGCTGGTCGCCCTCGAGCAGGCGGTCGACGCCTCGGTGCTCGCAGAGGTGCCGGGCGAGCTGGGCGGCAGCGTCTCGTTCGTGCACCCGTTGCTAAGGAGCGCTGTCTACCACGACCTCGGCGTGGCGCGACGCCGGGCACTCCACTTGCGGGCCGCCGGCCTCCTGGGCACTCAGCGTGGCCTTCCTCACCGAGTGGCTGCCGCCACCGGCGCCGACGAGGCCCTGGCCGCCGACCTGGAGAACGCGGCTCACCGTGCCCAGAGCCGTGGGCGCTCTGTCCTGGCCGCTTCGTTGTTCACCCAGGCCGCAGGGGCCAGCGGGGACACGGCCGGGAGGGAGCGTCGCCTGCTGGACGCCCTCGAAGCCCACTTGGCCGCCGGTGACGTGGTCGGCGCCCAGGCCCTGGCGCCGGCCATCGAGCCTGCCTCGCCGAGCGCGCGGCGCAGCGCCCTGCTGGGGAACCTCGACCTGTTCGCGGGGCGCCTGGCAAGTGCCGAGCGCCGCCTCGGCGAGGCCTGGGAGGGCCCCGGCCCGCCCCCGGCGTCGTTGGCGGGCGCTCTGTGTGAGCAGGTCACCGTCCTTCTGGTACAAGGACGCGCCGATGAAGCCGCGGTCTGGGGAAGAAGAGCAGTTGAATCTTCGGCCGGGAACCCGTCCGTGCTCAACCGTGCCCGCGGGCTGCTCTCGTTGGCATTGGTGTGGGGCTATCGCGTCCAAGAGGCGATGGCCTTGACCGAGCAGCTGCCCGGCCAGGCAGGGCAGGTGGCCGCCGAAGACCTCGACGCCCTCATATTGCGGGGCATCGCCCGCCTCTGGGCGGGGTTCCCGGACCTGGCCTCCCTGGACCTTTCCCATGCCGCGGCCCGCCTGCGCAGCGGCTGGCCCGCCCGTTATGCGGGGGCCTGCCTCACCTACCTCGCATGCGCGGAGTACCTGCTGGGTAGGTGGGACGACGCCCTTGTCCTCGACGCGTCTGCTTCGCCGCTGGCGGTGCCGATCGCCATCTATGACCGTCTCCCCGTTAGCCTACCGTCATCGGCTCTGTCTGGCCGAGTGACGCCCCTGCGGAGCGGGGTCGACCTAGTTTCGCTGGTGGCTGGGGAACCGGGGGTTTCGCGGGGATCGCCCCTGGAGGGGTCCGCTGACCCAAGGCTGGAGGTCCGTCAGTACCTGTCAGACCGCCTGGTCGCGTTGGACTCCTACGAGACCGATGACGGCAGTGACGACCCGCCTCCGAACGACCCTGATAGCCGTCTTGCCGCCCTGCGTGACGGGATCGTCCTGCGGCGTGGTCCAAGCTGTGAGGCAGAGCGACTCGGATCGCTGCCGGGCCTGCCTGAGACTCCGGGTGCGTGGCGAGGTTTCGCCTGCATCAAGGAGTTCACGCTCCGAATCATCGTGATCGACACACCTGGCGGTCTTAACGACGAGCGCGAGTATCGCTGTGCTCAGGTGCTGCTGACCAGGCTGGACGGCTCCGCGCTCGTCGTCTGCAACTGGTACTCTGGATCCGCTGATCTGTTCGACGCCCCAACGCTGTTCCACGCCATCGAACTGCCTAATGGGGTCCGGGCAACGGAGCCCCTCATCTCAGGACTTTCGCTTGTCGATACGGTCGCGAAATTCCTCGAACAAAAGCGAGTCATGATCTCAGCTATCGGCACGTCAGGACAGCACGCTGCTCGCGTCGACGTGCAGGAGATACTGGCCGAGCAGGTTGCCAGGGCCGTTGAGGCAACCGTAGGGCGAGCGTCACGACTCGGTGCTGAGAAGCAAGCTGGATATATGGCTATTGAGGGACTGGGGAAGGATCTCACAGAGGTTCTTAAGACCGCGCTTGAGGCTGACTTTGACCCGCAGTCGATTGTGGAACTCTTAGAAGGCGAAGATCGGTGATTACCTACGTAAGCCTTGAGAACTGGAAGTCCTATCGAACCTTCGAGCTCAAACTGGATCGAGGAACGACCTTCCTAGTAGCGGCCAACGGGGTCGGGAAGACATCCTTCATCGATGCTGTCCAATGGGCTCTCGACCGAAGCGCAGCCCCATCTAGAGCCATGATGCGGAGGCGAGCTAAGACGACATCTGTGGTCATCGAGGTCATTGCTGGCGACGCAACCATCAAGGTCAAGCGCTCTCTCACGCTCGGTAGGGCGAAGACGCCCGCCGACAAAGTTGATGCCTGGATCGACAACGAGGTCGTCGAACCTGACGAAGCCTTCCAACGACTCGCAGATACTTGGAAGGTCGACAACCGCTTCTCATCGCGCGCGGCCTTTCTCACTGATCGATTCCTCGACAAGGACGCTGAGCCGGATCTGCGGTCACACCTAACCCGGCTGCACGCCCTCGACCGTGTGCAGGACGCGATCGTTGCTCTCGGTCCAGCTATCAAGACGGCAACTGATCTTGCGGATAACGCCAGGAGAGAGACGAAAGCCAGCGAGGGTGAGCTTCAACAAGCCATCACCGACGAGCTGGCAGCTGCCACCGCAGCGGAGGCCGCCCGTAGTCAAGCAGAGAGACTTCGTGTGGAGGTCACCACCGCAACGAATGAACTCGCCGCTGGTCAGCGAACGAACCAAGCGCGTGCCGCTCACGCCGCCTGGATTGCTCGCCGGGCCGAGATCGTCGCCGATGCTGAGTCAATCCTTGGCCCCATACCTGAGGACGCTCCACTCGGCGTCTCCTTGCGATCTGCCGAGGCGGGAGCCAGCCAGCAGCTCACCCAGTTAACCGAGCAGCGAGCCCGACTCTCCGAACGAGTTGCCGCACTCGCGGGGTCATTGGAACGACTCCGGACGTCCGAAGGTGAGTGTCCAGTCTGCCGGCGGCCGCTTGATAAGCAGAGCCGTACCCACGCCGAAGAGGCACATCAACACGACGAGGAAGTGGCGACTGCAGAGCTCGACGCCCTCGACGTCGGCACGTTCGCTTCGGTGGCGAGCACCCTGCGCCGGCTCGTCGAGCGTACCGAAGTGCTCGGTGATGCCCCACCCGTGCCAGACGGCGAACCAGCCGACATCGATGCACTGTCTACTCGCCTCGAGGAGGCCAAGGAGGCGTTCGAGACAGCGCTCCGCGATGCCGGTCAAGCCGAGCTTGTTGCGGCCAACTCGACGGCCAGGCGGAAGGGGCTGGAAGATCAGCGAAACGCCAAGTCCTCGGTTGCGCTGTATACGCGAGTGGCCGCTCTGGAAACGGCTCGGTCGGCGCTAGAGACCACTGTTACCAAGGTGCTGGAGGCGCAACTAGGGCCCGTCAGCGACGAAGTGAACCGGCGTTGGGAGGCTGTATTCCCCGATCGACCCGGCCTTCGCCTCGATTCGACTGGGCAGATGGCACGGATCTTCGACGACGACGTAGAGGAGATCGACTTCAGTTCCTTCAGCTCAGGCGAGAAGGTCGTCGCCAAACTCCTGCTTCGACTCGCGACGCTGACCTCGACGACCGAAGTCCCGTTCTGTTGGATCGACGAACCGCTCGAACATCTCGACCCGGACGCCCGGAGCTACGTCGCTCAGACGCTTGCTTATCTGAGTTCGGCTGACGCGCTCAGCCAAATCGTGGTTACCACCTATGAGCAGGAGCTCGCGCTCCAGTTGGCGGACGACGCGGGCGAGCAAGTCCGGCTTGAGTTCCTCAAGACCGCGCCTGTCGCTTCGCAGTAGCAGCTGACGCGCAGTTCTTTCCCCGACTCTCGGACGGGGGGATTGGGGTGCGACGTAGACGAGGGGTGAGGGTCAATGGTCGGCCCAAGGTCACAGAGATGGCTGGAATGACGGCCGTTTCCCCAACCGGGAGGTTGATCGTCGCACCCAGGGTGGAAGCCGACTGTGATCGTCGACGCATCGGGAGGTACGCACTCATGCAGTTCGAGGGAGCAAAAGTTACTGAACAAGGCGTCACGTTCGGCATTGTGATCGTCAAGCCCCACGTCCTTGGCAGCACGCCAGACCGGGCCGGGGCGCGTTCCCTTGGCACCAGAGCCTTCGGTCGCATCCCGATTGTCCTGATGGCCCAGGCCAGCCGAGGCGTTCCAACCTACGAGGGACGCCGGGACATTGTTGGCTTTCTCAGCAAGATCGCCTTCCAGCGAATCCCTTGGAAGAAGTACACCCTCTAATCGGAGCAACGGAGACCAGCCATGGCATCCAAGAGCAATAGCAAACGTCCCGGCGGCGTTCCATGGGCCGTCATCGTCCCCATCGCGCACGCCGCCGTCGACCTGGTCACTCATGCCAGTTGCCCGGACTGTGGCAACCAAGTCGTTCTATATATCTGCGTCAACTGCAAGAAGCCGGTTTGGCCCCATCGGGGTAGGACCGCCGCCTAAAAGCCCTAGGAAAGGAAAGAAGGACCATGGAATCCCCCCCAGCCACCGAAGAAGTTACAGACCATCACCATGAGCCGGTGAAGATCGTCGTGAACGGCCGTCCCAAGGAGGTCACCGAGAAGGAGCTGACCTTCAAGGAGGTAGTCGACCTGGCGTACAACAACGACCCGCCTCACGGCCCGAACGTTGTCATCACCGTCACCTACAGCAAAGGCGTCGACGGTGCCCACGGTTCGCTCCTGCCGGGCCAGAGCGTCAAGGTGAAGGCGGGCATGGTGTTCAATGTCAAAGCTACAGATAAGTCGTAGCACTGACCTTCAGAAGCTGCGGAACGAAGGTTTTAACATCGAGGTCCGCGAAGGACACCTGTTAGTTCATGACGTCCCGTATGTGGACGCTCACCGTGAGGTCAAACGCGGCACGATGGTGTCCACGCTCATCACGGCCGGCGATGTGACAGGACCTCCCAAACCCCATACCGTCATGTTCATCGGGGAGTATCCCTGCGCGGCCTCCGGTGTCGAGCTGGATGCCATCCGACATTCCGGCGCACAACAGCTCACCCCCGACCTCGCGGTCAACTGGTCCTTCTCCAGCAAGCTCTACGGCGGCATCGACTATCCCGACTACTACGAGAAGATTACGGCCTACGTGGCAATTCTGGAGAGTCAGGCTCAGGCTATCGATCCGACTGCCAACGCCAGGACCCACCCGGTGGTCCGGCCCGATGAGGAGGACGACTCCGTCTTCCACTACCTGGATTCGGCGTCGAGTCGTGCTGGCATCACCATGGCCAGCGCCAAGCTGAGACTGCCTCGGGTTGCCATCGTCGGGCTCGGTGGCACGGGTGGCTATGTGCTGGACCTCATCGCCAAGACCTGGGTCAGGGAGATTCACCTATTTGATGTTGACATCCTCTACTCTCACAATGCCTTCCGGGCCCCGGGTGCCGCCTCGGCCGATGAGCTGACCGTCAAGCCCAAGAAGGTCAACTACTTCCGGGACCTGTATTCCAGACTCCGGACCGGGGTCGTCGCTCATCCCTACAACATCGACGCCACCAATGTGCGGGAGCTGTCCGGTATGGACTTCGTGTTCATGTGCATCGATGCCGGCGATGGCAAGAAGTTGATCGTTGAACACCTGGAGGCCATGGGCCTCCCGTTCATCGACACTGGCATGGGCGTCGAGCTGGTCCGTGACACACTCGGCGGCATCGTCCGAGTGACCGCCAGCCTGCCCGACCGGCGCGAGCACTTCCGATCGCGAGTCTCCCTGGGTGGCGCCCAGACGAACGAGGACTACGACGTCAACATCCAGATCGCTGACCTCAACGCCCTAAGTGCCGCCCTGGCCGTGATCAAGTGGAAGAAGCTGTTGGGCTTCTACGGCGACGAGGCGGGGGAGCTCAATAGCTCCTACACCATCGACTGCAACATGCTCCTCAGCGAGGACACTCCGTGAAGCGGCAGACCATCACGCACGAGTTCGTCGAGTTCATACCCGAGCAGATGGAGGAGGGCGTCGTCTACGTGACGATCGAGTACGCCACGGCCGTCCATCGATGTTGTTGCGGCTGTGGCAGCCAAGTCGTGACGAACTTCTCGCCAACCGACTGGAAGCTGGTCTTCGACGGTGAGACGATTTCGCTCGACCCGTCGATCGGAAACTGGAGCTTCCCGTGCCAATCTCACTACTTCATCCGGCAGAACAACGTGGTCTGGGCCGACAAGTGGTCCCCTCAGCAGATCGCCGCCGGCCGTGAGCGCGACCTGGCTCGGAATTCCGACTACTTCGATTCTGCCGACATTATCGGTGACGGCGAGCGTGCCTCTGGAACGGCTCCTACTGGGCGCCGGACACCCTGGCAGTGGTTGAAGCAGCTGTTCTCTCGGTCATGAAGGACGCCGTCACCCCTCTTGACGAGGACTCCCGACGAACATATGTGCGTAGGGTGACCGAACCCAGACTGGCTGAAATCCACCGGTCGTTGCAAAGCCTCGGAAAACCTGGTTCAAGAGGAAGGGGGGTTGGCCGATGCCCGGTGCCGATTGTCATTGAGCAAGAGGAGATCTCCCGGAGCTGCCTGGACATGTCCTTGTGCCAGCTTCCTGCACCCCTATCTGCACCCTCGCGGCCGCTGCTGCCGACCAGGTGCACAACGGTGGCGGGGCTCCTTATCATCTGGACCATCGCCTCCTCGGATTTGTTAATCCACGAAAGTTTGCGGCGACGCCTAGCTGGGGCACAGAATCGCCTGCGATCATTGAGTGCTGCTCTGCTGAAGCGGACCCTCGGGGTCCCCTAGCGGCCCTCCCACAAGACCGTGCCTACCTCGACCGATGACCAGCCGCACACCCGGCTTTCCGATACCCCAAAGGAGCTGCACCGGGCCTTGCCACGGTAGTGGGGGAGACATGGGCAGCGATGCCGATGAGCCGAACGGCTCATTTCCCGTGGCTCGGCAGGCACGTAAGCTTTCCGCAGGCCAGAAGGCATGAGAGCGCGAGCTGTCCTCGGGGCGATTGCCGTCGTGGCGCCGGTGCCGGGTATGCCAGCCCGTCCAGGCGCCACGGCCTACCCTTCCACGCCCCTGGAGCCCTTCGGCCCCCCACGGAGGGCTACGAGGGAACGGTGACGAACACGGGTTGCTACGGCTACCAGATGGCTGGTCGGTCCGTGGCCATAAGGATGGGCGGTACGAAATACGTGGAAGGGTTCCAGGTTTCGACCACAGGGTTCTACGCTGCCACTACCTGGACGTGGACACGGCAGTTGGGTGGGCGCTATTGCGGCTTTGCCCTGTGCGTCGGCTTGGCAGCCGCGGGTGACACCGAGCCAGCCATAACGTCCTTCGTGGGGCCGAACGGGGGCGCCATGACGTTCCGACGACTGCCTCGCGATTATCACCTATGAAGAAGCGTAAGGTGTCCTCGACCGCGTAGAGGGCTTTCGGAAAGGGGAAGCGGCGGCCCGGCAGAAGGGCTGTGATGATCTTGCTCCCATACTCGCCAGCGTTGTGCCCTGGGGACCGCCACACCGTCCGAGGCTGCGTAGCTAATGTCTCGCTCGCATACCTGACTACGAGTGCCCCATTAGGCTTTGTGCCGAGGATTACGATCTCGCCGCTTTCTACCTTTTCGACAATGCCGGATGAGAGATAAGACATCGGAAACTTGTTCTTTGCAACATCGACCTTCCCGAGTCGTAACGCGCCCTAGTTCATACAGTTGCCGCGCTTTGTCAGGACCGATTCCCCACCGGCCCTCGACGCCGCTCGTGTGCGTTGGAGGCCACACCGTAATCGTGCCCTCAGGCGACGGGACATCTTGCTTGTCCTGGTCCCACGGTAGCATCTGGCCGAACGAGTGGATGGTGAGCGTTCGAGAGTCGATATAGACGGGATAGTAGGCTCCCGGGCTGTCGGTACGGATACCTTGCGCCCCACCCCGGATAAGACTAGACCATTTGACCACGGGATTTTTGGTTTTGAGCCCTGGGTGTCATCGTTGAGCATATCTCGCACGGTTGGTGGTACCCGCGCTGCGCCGACGTACACAAAGAAGATGTACTCTTCTACCCTGGCGAAGTCGCCGCCGAGCGATGCGCCTTTGGGATTGATTACCGTCGTGACCATCTGGATTCTCCGGCCCTTGAACGCGTCCTCCAAGATAAGGGCCAACCTGTTGACCTCATTCTCGTCTACCGTTACAATTAGGACTGAGCACTGGGGTTTGAGTAGCCGTGCGGCTAGGGCTAGTCGTCGTTGCATCATTGCCAACCACTTACTGTGCCGGTCCCAGTCAACGGCATCGACATAGTCGTTATTGTACTTCCAAGTTCGCTTGCCGTTATTATAAGGGGGATCAATGTAGCCTCGTAGGACTCGTCGCGATAAATACATCACCATCCTGAACCACGGTGACATATCCTTCTTCAAAATCTCTCACTGTCTGGCCACCACTCAGAGTCCAGGAAACGGTCCATCCTGTCATCTCGTACTGCGAGTTATTGTAGATATTCACGGTCCATCCGAAGTAACCAGGAGTAGCGGCAGGATTGCTCATTTGGTAGCTCGCGATGCACCCATTGGACGGGGGTGTAGTCGTCGTCGTGGTCGCTATTGCGGTTGTCGTTGTGGTTGTCGAGGAAGTCGTGGTCGTAGTTGGCTCAGTGGTCGTCGTTGTAGTGGTCGGCGCCTTGGTTGTCGTCGTGGTCGTGGTGGTCCCGGGTCGCGTCGTCGTAGTGGTCCTTGATGCTCCACTTTGCCCGATCGTGACGGAGCTGGTCACGGTCTTCTCATCCGGGCCCGAGACGGTAATTCTAACGATCACACTGTCAACCCACGTACTCGCCGGAAACGGAGCGCTGAAGTAGTAGCTACCTCCCGTGGAGCATTTCAAACTACCTGAACCTTTGAGGGTCTCCTCGACGTTATGCCATTTCACGTTACATTCGCTGCCTGTTAGCGCCTTGACCCTAAAGTCAACGACGAACTTCCCACCGCCCTGCGGTATATTTCGAGTCTGCCGAGTAACAACGATAGATGGCGTGAAGATGGCTCCGTTGACATTCACGTGGAACGCACGAGATGCGGACGAGGTGTTGTTCATTGCGTCCAGCTCGAAGGTCAATGTGCTGCTGCTATAGGTGGAATTCCGACCGATAGTGACGTTCGCTCCGAACCGTCCAGTGGAACATGGCCGCGTAGCTGAGGGGTATGCGATTGGTACTGGCTGAGTTGACAGAAGACGGAGGCGACATGAGATGGCGTGCTCGACTGCACCGCTGACCCTGACGACACCTCCACCGTGAGCAACGGTGATCGGTGTGGCACCGACCGAGATCACAGCGGCAGGGAGGGCGCCCGCGATTGCTATGTAGAACCTCCCCGAGGATACCTCTGGACCCTTACGTACCAGCAGCTCAAAGGTAATTACCTGTCGTTCTGCCTTGGTGTTCGCTCCAACGGTGACGTGGGCCGAGAAGGTTGAGGTGCACGGGCGTACGTTGCTCGCGTAGACAACCGATAACGACTGGCGAGATACCTCCTGCAGTTGGCAGGAAGAGACATCATCGACCCTGCCCCTCACTGTAACGGTACCACCGGTAGGGCCAAGCGCCGCTGGCGTGGCAACCACGGAAAGGACGGCTGGTCCTCCCGCTGCTACCGGCAGTTGAAATCGTAAGAAGGAAGTCTTGACGCTGTTCTTCGCCAGGATCTCCACAGAGATAATGGCTCCTGATGGGCTTGCGTTCGGCGCAACTAAGAATGTCGCTCTATAGTCGCCGATGGCCCGCTCTGCCCCCGGAGCATTATGGCTGCAAACTACCGGCTGACGAGAGTATACGATATGAATCGATGGAGGCCCACTAAGCATTAGTTGACACGTTGACGCGTTTTTGACCGTGACGATCAGTATCACTCGACCACCGTCCCGACCCAGACTCAGCGGCTGCATAACGACCTCAAGAAAGAGCGGACCGGTTCCAGGCGGTAGTGTTGTCGATGCGGCCGCTGGTGGTGTCGTTGTCACGGCAGGTGGTGGTGGCAAGGAACCCCCTAGGCTGGCCGCTAGGACGTTCAGTTCGCTGTCTTCGACGCCGGCGGCTGCCTCGGCTCCCGCTAGCGAACCAAGTGCTTGAAGGGCGCTCTTCCGATCGACCGGCAGCTCCAGTGTGTCACCTCCCGCAACATCCCTTCCGCAAAGATTTAACTCCTGAAGGAGCCCACGCCATTCCCGGCCAATCTCTGGAGGAGGATTGCTGTCGTAGAGAGCTTGTGACACGTCTTCTTGCAGGCTAGAGCCGAGATCGATGCACGACTCGCAGGAATTCATCGCATTGAGATCGGAAGCGAATTGGGCTTCCAACCCGGCACCTACAGTGTTGACCCAGCCTTGGAGCTGGGACGGCTGCGAATAGGCCGTCACCTGGTCCATGATCGCGATGAGAGTTCCCGCGGTCATGGCGATGACCAACAGGACCGCGGCGCCACCACGTAGCAGCCGTTCCCGCCTGCGCTTGGTCGATGAAGGCAAGCTGCTTCTCCTGCGCGTCTCTATCCGAGCGCTCTCTCTTGCCGGAATGATACGCTCACCAGGGAAGATGCACAATGGGCCGAGTAGCCGCCAGATCGCAACCCGCCTTGAAGGGGCTGGTCATCGGCCCAAGGTGGGTCGAGCTAGTGAGGCAAGAGATGAACCCAGATCACTGGGAGATGGAGTTCTACGAAGACGAGAACGGCAACGAGCCCTGCAAGGACTTCATCGAGGATTTGGCCACTCCCAAGAAGTTGGCCATACAGGCAGCGCTAATAAACATCCTCGCCCGCCAGGGTCCGGACGTCTGTGAGACGGAGTTTGGTAAGCCACTCCGTGACGGCTTATACGAGTTCCGACTCCGTCACTCAGAATCAGGAGATCCTCACACGCGTGCGTCCCGACTTGGCCGCAAAGATCGCTCAGGCAGGTTCAGCGACTGAGAAAATACTATTGAGGGTGTTTTTCCATCCTTACGGCGACAAGATACTGCTCTTGATCGGCGGCTACGACAAGGGTGAGAACCCGTCCAAGAGGCGAGAGAGCGCTGAGATACACGAGGCGCGGAAGCTACTCAAGCGCTGGAAGGAGCAGCATCCCGAGGCTCGCAACGAAGGGCAGGGGCGGCGGCAAAGGCCCCCCCTGCCGCACAGCTTCCGCGCTTACTGGGCGAAGATTCGGAAACGTGGCAACTGAAGGCTTTACTTGACGTACGATGTGGTACGACACATAATAAGAACGCGAGGAGGAGACCATGGGCACGAAGTTCAGCGACTACCTAGCCGCCGCCGATGCGAAGGCTACGGACGAAGAGCGCGAGTTGGCGGTCGCCTTCAATGCTCACTACCAGGCAGTTTACGTCGAGCGCTTCGAACTGGGCCAGCAGTTGACCGCTAGGCGCACGGCTGTCCAGGTTACCCAAGCCCGTCTCGCCGAGCTCTCAGGAGTCCCTCAGCCAGAGATCAGTCGCATCGAGCACGGCCAGGGCAATCCGACTCGGGAGACCTTGACCAGGCTCGGCGCGCCTCTCGGTCTAGTCCTGTCCTACACATCGCCCCAGGAGGGCGGTGTAACCGGGCTCATCTGAGCCCGCCTCCTCGGCCAGTAGCTAGGACTAGCCCCTCCTGCCCGGACGGTGCCGGGAACCTTCACCGACCAGTCGTCAGCGGAGTCTCGCATGAGACACCACCCGCGAGCGGCAGGTGACACGTCTGACACAAATCTGACACGGCAGGACGGCCAAAAGGGGTAAATGGCGGTCAATGTCGGAAGGCAAAAGACCTGCTCAAGGGTGCATTTGGCGAATCGTCGCAGGTGGCAACGGGGGGTCAAAAGGTCTTCACGCGGCTGAGGTCGGAGGTTCGAGTCCTCTAGCGCCCCCTCAGACGTCTTGGCGCTAGGAGGGACAGGCGGGTAGAAGCGGCCCCTAACCCGGACAGCCCGCCCGCCCAGACGTCAGGTGGACACCGTCTGCGGCCGGCTCCGCTTAGGGCAGCTGCGTCATTGGCGCAGGTCGAAGGCACTTTCCAGCAACGGCTAAGCCGGACATAACCCGGACAGGGAGGGGCAGCGTTCCGTTTAGGGGGACCGGATGGGTAGGCACCACCGCTGGCCTCACCCGACAAGGCGGTCTTAAGGATCTGCCGCTACCGTATCGGTAGCGTGGTGCCGTGACCTCGCTCACCACAGGTTCGACCGAACACCTCGTCCAGCTGACGCGTGAGGCACTGGACCAGTTCGACGATGTCCCTCTCGCCGCCTCTGCTCGCCGGGGGTTGCGGATCGCCCGCTTTCGAGGAGATGCGGATATCGCTTGGATGTTTGCGCACGATCTCCGACCGACGGGCGGCTCTAAGATAATGACCCAAAGCGAGGCGAGGCTGCTTTGGCCGGACGAGGATCCCCAGGCGGTCAATGCCCGGCATCGGGCATTGGCCGAGGAGTGGATCGCTGAACGGCAGCCCCACGTGCCTAAAGGACTGCAGGATCAGATGGGCGATGACGTGGTCCTAGGGGGTTCAGTTGAAGAACTGGAGGCCCGGATCGAATCCTTGAAGGACGCCCGGGGTCAGGAGGTCACGACGCGGGCTGTACTCGATGCCAGGCGAGGCATGGACATCGAGGTGCTTGACCGGGTCCGCTATCGCGTGTATTCCTACCTCTGTCAGTGCGAGCGAGCCCTTGGTCTTGGAGCGGGGGCGGCCTCAATCTTCGACAGATACCGGGCTCGGGTCGACGCCCACCTTGCAAAGCTGGCGCCCGAGGTCCTTGAGCAGCTCACCGCCGCCTACCGCCGCACGCAGGAAGGCGACACCGAAGCCCGCACGCACGCGCTTACATCCTGCCGTCGGATGCTTAGGTCCGTGGCCGACGTGGTCTTTCCTCCTAGCGACAACCCGGTCCGTGGCCGCGATGGCAAGGAGCACCAGGTCGGTCCGGACCAGTACCTCGCACGGCTCTGGGCTTTCCTCGATAGCCAGATAGGCCCAGGTCAAACGGCTCGGCGCCTCACTGCTGCAGCGCTACAGGACATAGGTGGCCGGGTGGAGCGCCTCAACAACCTCGCAAGTAAGGGTGTTCATGAGGAGGTCACGCAGGAAGAGGTCGACTTGTGTGTGCTGCACAGCTTTTTGCTCGCCGGAGAAGTGCTCCGGCTCCACTCGTTGTCGGCGGAGGCCTAGCCCAAGGACCGTGGTGGGCCGACGAGCTGTTAAGGATCACGGAATTCTCCCCAGACTCGATCACTGAAATTCCCCAGTTCTAAGCGGTTGTGGAGGGGCCTGAAAAGAAGGGTCCGCCAATCGCGCGGAGGGCTCCCCGATGCTTGCGGTGTCCAAGCCGTTGAGCACGAGGAGCCCCCCGCCATGTTGTCAGTGGGAGAAGACGTGGAAGCAAATGCTTTGTCCAAGCGGGGGTGGACCATCTCGGCCATCGCTCGCCACCTCGGGCGTGACCGCAAGACGGTGCGCTCCTATCTGTCCGGTGAGCGGGTTCCCGGCGTTCGTCGCCCGGCCCGCCCCGATGCCCTGGCCGACTACCGCGCCTATGTCGTTGCGCGCTTCGACGACGACCCGCACCTGTGGGCCAGTGCACTGTTCGACGAGGTCGTCGCCCTCGGCTATGGATCCTCGTACGTGAGCTTCGCCCGCCAGGTCCGCTTGGCCGGGTTGCGCCCGCACTGCGAGTGCTGCTCAGGAGTGAAGGGCCGCGAGACCATCGAGATCGACCACCCCGCCGGAGAGGAGATCCAATGGGACTGGTTCGAGCGGCGCAAAGCACCCTGGGGAGCGACGGCGTACGTGCTGCTCGGCACGCTGTCGCACTCGGGCCGCACCCGGGGCGTGCTTGCCGAATCGATGGACCAGGCCCATCTCATCGAGGCCATGGACGCCGTGATGCGCCGCCTCGGCGGGAGCGCCCGGCATTGGCGCACCGACCGCCTGGCCACCGTGATCGTGCCCGGCAGTGCCGACGTGCAGGCCAGCTTTGCCCCGGTGGCCAAGTACTACGGGGCGATAGTCGTGCCCTGCCCGCCCCGGCGGGGCAACCGCAAAGGAGCTGTCGAAGCAGGCGTGAAGTTCTGCTGCGGCCGCTGGTGGCGCACGATGACGGCGACCACAGCCGAGCAAGCCCAGGTCAGCCTGGACCGGTTCTGGTCAACGGCCGGCGATGCACGGCTGCGCCCACCGGGGCGCTACGCCGAGGCCGGCGAGCCCGGACAGGGGCAAGCATGGCCGAACGTCGCTGAGCTGGCCGGCGCCGAGGTGCTCATGGCCCTGCCCGCCGTTGCTTACCCGGCCACCATCGAGGTCCAACGCAGCGTCGACGACAAAGCCAGTGTCGCCTTTAGGGGCAACCGCTACTCGGTTGCCCCGGGGATGACTGGCATGGCACTCACGCTGCGCCACCGCCTCGGGACCGGGACGCTACAGGTGTTCACCCCCGCCGGCGCCCTGCTCGTCACCCACCACCTTGCCAGCGCCGGAGCGGGCCAGATGGTGCGCACGGCCGAGCACCGGGCCGCATTAGAAGCGGTCGTGCTCAGCCAGTTCTCCACGGCTCGGCCCTGTGACCGCAAGGCCAACAAGCCCCCCGGCCAAGCGGCACTGGCCGAGCGGGCACGCCTGGTCGGCCCGGGCGGCCAAGAGCCCCAGGTGGACCTGGACGGCCTGGCCGAGGTCATCGCCTTGGCCTTCGGCGGCTCGGTCCAGGTGAGCGCATGAGCGAGGGCTCGGAATACCAAAAGCTGCGCTCTCATATGGCGTTCTTGCGCATGACAGCGGCCGCCGAAGCCTTGCCCGGCGAGCTCGACCACGCCGCCAAGGCCAAAGCTACCCACCAAAGCTTCTTGGAGCGACTGCTCGCCCTCGAGGTCAGCGCCGTCGAGCAACGACGGCGCGCCAGCCTGGCCCGCTTTGCCTCCCTGCCCTCGCCGTTCACGCTCGCCGACTTCGACTTTTCGGCCCAGCCCTCGGTCGACAAAAAGCTCGTCGACGAGCTGGCCACGCTGCGCTTTGTCGAAGATGCCACCAATGTGCTGCTGATCGGGCCGCCCGGTGTCGGAAAGACCATGCTCGCCGTCGGCCTCGGCCATGCCGCCCTGGCCGCTGGGATGCGCACCTACTACACGACCGCCGCCGACCTGGCGGCACGCTGCCACCGCGCCGCGCTGGAGGGCCGATGGGCCAACACGATGCGCTTTTACATGGGACCGAGCCTTTTGATCATTGACGAAGTGGGCTACCTGCCGCTGCCCGGTGAGGCCGCCAGCGCACTCTTCCAGGTTGTCAGCCGCAGGTACTTGAAGGGCAGCATCGCTCTCACGACCAACCTCGGGATCGCATCGTGGGGAAAGGTCTTCAACGACGACCCCATGATCGCCGCCGCCATGCTCGACAGGCTGTTGCACCGCAGCGTCGTCATGAACATCGACGGCGACAGTTACCGCATGCGCAGCCACCGCGCCCGGGCCGAAGCCGCACGACGGGGCCTTGGCCGCTCTAAGGCCAGTCCCGGGACCGATCAGGAGGTGGCCAACTGAACATGGTCTAAGCTCCGCCCAAGCCCTTCACCGCCTCAGGTTGCCTGGGGAATTTCGGTGATCGACAGTGGGGAATTTCGGAAATCCGCAGCAGAGCTGGCGGGCATGGCCGGCGTAGGCGCCCACCGGGCACCAGCGGCCCTGGTAGTCCTGGCGCGGGCCGGACCGATGCGGGAGGGTCGGGGCAGCCGGTGGGCATGCCGTTGGGCTCGCACACGAGGGCGATGGCAACCGCCCTTCTCCGTTCAGGCCCCGGAACCATGCACGGCGCCTGAGCCCATCCAGGTGGTCTGATTATGACCGACCTAACTTTCCGGACGTGCCGCCGACGATCGTCAAGGAGCTAAGCCTCGCTCGCCTGGCTTGGGCTGGTGTCCGGGCTTGGGGGGTTAGTAGCACGCCGTTCCGGCAGGAGCCGGTCAACCGAGGTCGCGGCCCAGGGGTTGGTGGGCGGGAAGGTTTTGAGGTCGTACTGAGAGGCACGACGCCCGCGAGCTCGGCGAGAGCATCGGCCACGGCACGGTCCCGGTCGGCGGTGGCGTGCTGATAGCGGTGTGCTGCAGCCGGGCTGGCATGACCGGCTCGGTGCATTAGTTCTGCTGTTGTGGCGCCGGCGGCGGCAGACCATGTGAGCCCAGAATGACGCAGGTCGTGCAAGTGGAGGTCTGGACGGCCGACGGCCCTGCGAGCCTTAGCCCAGGCGCGGTTGAGGGTCTGTGGGTTGATGGGTTGGCCTGACTCAGCGGGGAACAGCCAGGCATCAGGCCGTCCATCGACATACGTCTCCAAGTGGTGAGTGAGCAGCGGTGCCACGTTGCCGGGAATGGCGATGGTGCGGACCCCCGCTTCCGTCTTGGGTGGCCCGATGGCCTTCGAGCCGTCACTGTGGACGACGAAGGCCCGCTCGATACGCAGCTGACCGTGCAACTCGTCAATGTCCCGTCGCTGGAGGCCGAGGATCTCTCCCCTCCGCAACTGGCACCACGAGCCAAGCAGCAAGGCCAACCGGAGGTGCTCGGGCACGGACTCGATCGCCGCGCTGACCTCGGCGATGCTGGCCGTTGGTCGTTCCGAGGATTTCTCGCTCCCACCGCCCTTGACCCGACAAGGAGATCGAAGGATGACCTGGTCGGCGATGGCGGTATTGCAGATGGCGGCGAGCAGCCGGTAGGCACCGGCTGCAGTCGACGGTATCTCTGCGGCAAGTCTCGCCCACCAACTACGGACATCGGTGGGCTGTAGGGCCGCCAGGTCGACATCGCCGAGGGTCGGAATGATGTGCTTGTCAAGCAGGTACCTGTACTTGGCCCGAGTCGACGGCCGGAGATCCGGGCGCGCCTGAAGCCACATCTCGGCGTACACCCCGAGAGGGACCTCGCCAGCCCTGGGGTCTATCCAGACTCCGCGCCTGAGGTCAGTCTGGACTTCCGCAAGCCAGGCGTTCGCGTCCGCCCTGGTCCTGAAGGTCTCGGGCGCGGGGTGCTCTGTCCCATCGTGCTTATAACGGGCCTGGTACCGACCGGACGGCAGCTTGCGGATGGATCCGAACGGGCGGCTCTTTGGCGTTTGCGGCACTGAACCATGTTACCCTTTCGTGCCACCAGGCGTGCCACCAACGTGCCACGAAGATTGGACAAAGGGGGTAACCGTTGGTCAACGACGGTAGAACCCATCCGCCCGAATCAGCCCTCTGACCTGCTCACTCATACTGGTGATGCTGGCAGCCCCAACGGGGTTCGAACCCGTGCCTCCACCTTGAGAGGGTGGTGTCCTAGGCCGCTAGACGATGGGGCCAAGCGGAGAACCAGTGTAGACCAGGCCGATCGCGCGCTGGCCCGCTTAGGCGGTGGTCAACGGGAAGGGCCAGGGCCGGCCTGCAACCGCGGGACGTAGCGCCGGCGCCGCCCTGGGGGGTGCGACCCTCGGGCGGCGCGGCTAAAAGGCGTACCCTCGGAACCGTGGTGGTGGGTTTTAGCGACCTGACCTGGAGGAGACCTTCGCCGCGCCTGTGGCACATGCGGTTGTTCGAGGTCGTTACCGTAACGGTCGTGGTCGCCGTAGCCGCGGGAGGGGGCGTGGCTGCGAGCAACACGGCCGTGGGCGTGGCCCTGGCCGCGGTCGCCGTCGTCATCGGAGCAGTTTGCCTGTTCGTGGTGCGCCGGCGGTTCCGGGCCTGGGCCTACCAGGAGCGTGACGAGGACCTGGTCGTTTCGAGAGGGGTCATGTTCCGCCGCCAGTCGGTGGTGCCGTACGGGCGTATGCAGTTCGTAGATGTAACCGCCGGCCCGGTGGAGCGGGTCTTCAAGCTGGCCACGGTCAAGCTTCACACCGCCGCCGCCGCCAGCGACGCCCGCATCCCCGGGCTCGAGCGGGAGGAGGCGGCGCGGCTGCGGGACCGGTTGGCGGCGCTCGGGGAGGCAAAGGCAGCCGGGTTGTGATGGTGCTACCGGCCGCCGCGCCGCACTGGCAGAAGCTGCACCCGCTGACACCCGTCGTACTGGCCGGGCGGAGCGCGGTGGTCCTGGTCCTGGTCATCGGCGAAGACTCGGCCCGGGGGGGCGGCGGGGGCGGGGGAGTGGCGTTCCTGGTCGCGCTGGGGATCGTGGCCCTGGCGCTCGTCGTGAGTGTCGTGCGCTGGCTGGTCACCCGGTGGGCGTTGGACGGCACCTCGCTGCGGATAGAGACCGGGCTCTTGCGCCGTGACGCCCGCCAGTTGCCCCTGGCCCGCATCCAGGCCGTGGACGTCGTGCGCCCGTTCCTGGCCCGCTTAGTGGGCCTGGCCGAGCTCAGGGTCCGGCTGGCCGGGTCGTCCCGGTCCGGGGGACGGTTGGCCTACCTGGCCGAACCGGTGGCCGTCGACCTCAGGGCTCGGTTGCTTGCCGGGCATCATGGCCTCGACCTGGGTACTCCCGAACCTGCCGAACGGCCTATGGCCACGGTGGCCAGCGGCCAGCTGGTGGCGTCGGCGCTCCTGACGCCTGCCACCCTGGTGGCCCTGTGCCTGGTGGCGGCCATAATCGTTCTTCTCACGGTGTCCCCGGCGGCGGCGGCCGCCTCGGTCGGGACGCTGGTCGTCTACCTCATCGGCTTCGCCCGGATCACGTGGCGCCGGGTGGCGGACCAGTACGGCTTCGCCGTGGGCCTGGCCCCCGATGGGATCAGGGTGCGCCGAGGTCTGTTGTCGACGGTTTCGGAGACGGTCCCTTTCGCTCGTGTGCAGGCCGTGAGGAGGATCGAACCCTTGCTGTGGCGGGCTCTGGGCTGGTGCCGCCTGGAGGTCGATGTGGCCGGGTCGCCCGGCCAGGAACAAGGGACCAGGTCGGGCCGGGTGACCAAGTCCCTCCTGCCCGTCGGTCGGTGCGAGGTGGCCGACGGCCTTTTTTCCGCATTGTTGGGGTTGCGCCAGTTCCCGCTCTCCAAGCCGCCCCACCGTGCCCGGTGGAAGGCGCCGCTCAGCTACCACTTCTTGGCCGCGGGCACCGACGGCGCCGTTCTGGCCGCGACCACAGGCCGGCTGAAAAAGGTCACCACGTGGGTCCCCCTGGAGAAGGTCCAGAGCATTCGCCGCGTGGAGGGCCCGCTGCAGCGCGCCCTTCATCTGGCCACCGTGCACGTGGACGCCGCCGGACGGGGGGTACGGGCCGAACTGCGGGACCGGGACGTGGTCGAGGCCGACCAGCTCTTCGACCAAATTGTGCACCAGAGCCGCCTGGCCCGACGGCGGTCGTCAGCAGGTCCCTCCGCGCCGGCCCCCGTCATCGTCTCCGGCAACGGCACACCGTTGCCACCGCCGACATCCCCAAACGGCTCGCCGCCAGCCCCGCCCATCTCCGGCAACGGCCCGCCGCCACCCAGGCCCGTCTCCGGCAACGGCCCGCCGCCACCCCCGCCCGTCTCGGCAAACGCCCCACCGCTACCGCCGTCGGTACCCGGCAACGGCCTGCCGCCTCCGCCCCCGCCGGCTCCGCCCCCGCCGCCGGCTGACTTCGGCGCCCTGGGCCAGCCGGTACCCCCGCCGCCGCCCTGGTGACGGGGCCGCCGCCGTCCCGGAAAGGCTCAGGGAAAGGCAGGGACCTTGCTGCGGCCCTGGGTGAGGGCGGCGTAGAAGCCCTTCAAGTCGGCGCTGCGTGATTGGTCGTCGGCGGCCACGCACAGGATGTAGGCGATGGGTTGTTCGCTCCCGCCCTCGTACTCGTCCGATTGGCTGGTGCAGTCAGCCGTGCGGTAAGCCAGCCACGACGATTCCGCGGTGACGAGATCCCGGCGGGAGGCGTTGTCGTAGAGGACGCCGAAGAGCACTTTGACCTCGGCGTTGATGCGGTCGTCGGCCCGGTCCACCTGACGTTCGGCGCACCCCTCCACGCCCAGGTTGTTCTGCTGGTTGCAGGCAAAGGGAGGGTTGAACTGTTCGGTGATGACCGGAGGTTTCGGCGCCGCCGGCGGCGCCGGTGACTTGGCCGCGGCCAGGGCGGAGGTGGACGCGGCCGGGGCTACCGTAAGCCCGGCCAGTGCGGCCACGGCCGACACCACGAGACTGGTTTTGCGCATGGGCGAAGTCTGCCAGAAGTCCCTCCGGGCCGGGCCACATCGGTGGGTTCCCGGTACGGACCGGGCGGCCGCTCATTGCCCGGCGGGACCGGCTGATTTCCCGGCAGGCCCAGCGGAACGCCCGGCGGCGCCAGCGGAAAGGTCGCACAGCTGCAGCGGCGTGCCCACGTCCCAGAGCATGACGACCTCGGTCCCGGGGTCGTTGTCGCTCAGGTAGCCGGTACCGCTGGCCGGCACGGCCAACTGGACCAGGTTTGTCGAGGCCGGGCCGGTGGCCGGCACCAGTAACGCAGCCACGTAGTTCGTCGCCCCCGCTGACGCCGCCGCTGCGCTCAGCCTTACCGAGGCCGAGTTTTGCCCGGGCGGCAGGCGTAGCCAGACCTGCATCGGCGGGCTGATGGTCTCGGGGCCGAAATTGAGGCAGCCGTTGGCCTCGACCGAAATGGTGGCATCGACGGCCCTGACGAAGGCGAAGCGCCCGGTGGAGAGCGGCCCCGCCGACAGCGCCGTCTTGGATCCGCTCCACGTCCCCAGGGCCAGCAAAGCACGGGCATTGGTGAGGTCGGCCGCGCTTGGCGTCGTGGTGGGCAGGAAACCGGCGTGTTGCAGGTGCTCGATACTCGCCACCGACAGGGCCGGGTAAAGGCTGATCGGCGAGGCCCCGGCCCCGGAAACGTCTGCCACCCCCGAAGCCAGCAAGCGCGCCGTGGCCACTAGCTCGGCCCGCAGGCTCGACGTCACAGCGGTGTGGCCGGGGACGTAGGCCTCGGCTTGGCCGACGTTGCCCAGGGCGGTAACGGCCAAGAGGGCGACCACGACGCCGCGGCCGGGCGGCCAGGTGGAGGCCGATCCCAGCACCTTGGCTATCACGGGCAGGAGGATGGCGATGGCCACGTACACATAGCGGGTGACGACGCTCGAGGCGCCGGCGGTGGTGTCGCGCCCGAGCCCGGCCAGGACGAAGAAGATGGCCTCGGCGGCGCCCAACCCGAGCAGCGACGGGCACTGGCGCCAGATGGCGCGCATGTGCCACAGCACCCACGCCGTCAGGCCCACGAGGAGCGCCGCGCCGGCGCCGGCGAGGTTGAAAGCCTGGTCGAGGGAGGAGTAGAGCCCGAACCACACGTACCCGGGCAGGGTTGTAAAGGTGGTCAAGGAGAAGTGGTCCCCTGGCGCGCTCACTCCCGGCCGGCCGAGGAAGGCAAACCACACCACATAACTCGTGACCGGCAGGGCCAGGACACGTAGGGCGCCCCGGCGGGAACGGTGGGCGAACAGGAGCACGGCCGCCCCCGCCACCATGGCGTCGCCCACCGTCGAGCACATGAGGCTGGCTAGTAGCGCCACCGAGGCGATCACGTCCCGACGCCCGGCGGCGGCCGCCCGAGGGCTGGGCATATCCCGACGTTGGTCGGCCGCCGCTTGAGGGCTGGGCACATCCCGATGTTGGTCGGCCGCCGCTTGAGGGCTGGGCCCATCCCGACGTTGGTCGACGGCCGCCGGAGGGCCGGGCCGGCCCCCGTCGTCCCCCCCGGCGCCGGGCGGTCGAGCAGGTCGAAAGCGACGAAACCGAAGAGCACCGATGCCACAAAGCCGATCTGGAACGCCGAGCTCAGATCCTCTACGCCGGCCCCGAGAAAGCCGAGCACGGTGACAGCGGCCGTAGCCACCCAGGGGTCCACCCCCGCCCGCCGGCACAGTCTCCAGGCCAGGTGCATGATGACCACCTGAGCCAGCAACAGGGGTATGAGATAGGGCCAATAGGTGCTCAAGTGGAAGACGTTGTACAGGCCGCGCCACAGCAATATGGGCAGCGTCGACCAGTGCTCGTTATGGGCGAACCAGATGCTGTGGCGGCTCCCGGGCGGGTAAAAAACGCCCCGCCTGACCAGGAAGTCCCATTCGTCGCCGAAGAACCACAGCCCTCGGTCCAGCCACGCCCAAAAAGCGAACGCCCCCACCAGGGTGACCCCGTGGACCACGGCGGCCATTTGCGCCGAGGATAACCGGAGTTGGGCACCACCGCTCAGCCGGGCGGGATAGTGACGGCGCCGGCGCCCGTTCCGGCGCTGGTTGGCTGGGCGACCGCCCTGGTCGCCGGGAGCGGCTAACCCTCCGACCGGCTCCACAAGCCCTGTCGGGCCGGGGTCGCCGTCCATTCCTCCGAAGCGTACCCGGCCCCGCCGCCATGGCCGGCGCCCGCATCCACCAGTAATGAACTTCAGGGCTGTAATTTCAATGTCTGTGACGCGTTCTTTCCTCGTGAGCGGCTGAACCGCCTCCGCCGCATACCCATGACGCCGACCGAACACCTAGACCACGTCAGGAGGAAACTCGACTCCCTGATCAGGCTCCGGGGTTTGAGACCGCTGGACTATAAGGCGGAAGAGACCTACCGGGCCCTGTGTGAGCGCGAACGGGAACTCCTGAAAACCCTCTACCGGGAGCCCGTACCGGACTGGTTGGCTCGGCACGAGCAGGCGGCGGCGCCGGTATGGACTGATCCTTCCGAGGTGATGAGGGAATGGCCGTCCCTCTTTGCCACCTCGCCAAGTCGCGACGACATCGACGGCGGGCTGGAGGCGTGGTCAGAGCCGTCGGGCGTCTATTGGCCTTTCCCCTAGTCCCACATCGCCCCTTTTAGGGGGCCAGCACCTTTTCCGGCGCCGTACCGCCCCCTTAGACTGGGGCCAGCACGGGCGAAAGGAGTTCAGGGGATGAACGGGGAAACGGGGGGCCGGTCGCGGAGCCTCGTACTGGCGGCGATGATCTTCGCCGTCTCGATGACCTTCATCGACCAGACCATCGTGTCTATCGCCGCCCCCCACATCCAGAGGGAACTGGGCCTGACGAGCACGGGCATGCAGTGGGCCATCAACGGTTACCTGCTGTCCCTGGCGGCACTTTTCGCCTTCGGCGGCCGGCTGGCCGACACCATGGGCCACCGCCGGATGGTGATGCTCGGGGTTGTCATCTTTGCCGGGGCCTCGGCCGCGTGCGGGCTCACGCCCACCGGGGGCGTGGCCGAGGGCTGGATCGTGGCCTTCCGGGTGGTCCAGGGCGCCGGTGGCGCCATCATGTTCCCGGCGGCCCTGGCTGCGGTGGTGCAGACCTTCCCCCTCCAGCAGCGGGGGAGGGCCTTGGCCCTTTTCTTCGGTATCGCCGGAGGGCTTACGGCCGTCGGCCCCGTCCTGGGGGGCTTCCTGACCGAGTGGACATGGCGAGCCATCTTCTGGGTCAATATCCCGGTGGCCATCGTGGCCCTGGTGCTCACGGCCATCTCCGGTACGCCCAACGAGACCCGGCCGGCGCGCATGGACTACCGGGGCCTCGTCCTCGTCATGGGCGGGGTGGCCCTGAGCGTGTTCGGCTTCCAGCAGTCGTCCATCTGGGGCTGGCACGACCCCGCCATCGGGTTGTGCATCGCTGCGGGGGTGCTGCTCCTGGTCGTCTTCGGTTACACCGAGGCCGGCACCGTTGCGCCGCTCATCCAGATGAGTATCTTCCGGATCCGTGCTTTCCTGGTCGAAAACGTCGTCCTCGGTATAGCCATGCTCGTGTTCGTCCCCGTGTTCTTCTTCGCCAGCGAGTACGCCCAGATCTCATTGGGTGAATCGGCCCAGCAGACGGGGCTCATCCTCCTCTACTTCTTCGTCGGCTTCGCCGTGGCCGCTCAGATCGGCGGCCGCATCCTTGACCGCCGGGGGGCCAAACCCACCGTGGTGTTCGGTTGTGCCCTGGCGGCGGTGGGCTTTTACCTGTGGGCCGGCGCCCTGACCCAGCTCAAGTTGTCCTCGGAGACCAACTACATCATCCTGGCCGGCGCCGGGATGGGCTTCATGCTGGGGCCGGCCAGCACGGATGCCGTCAACCGGGCCTCCCGGTTCACCTACGGCGAGGCCACCGGCATCACCCAGACCGTCCGCAACTTCGCCGCCAGCCTGGGCCTGGCCACCCTGGGCACCGTGCTGGTGACCGAGTTGCGCTCCCGGGTCGTCACCTCGCTCGTCGCCCAGGGACTGTCCAAGGCCAAGGCGGCGGCGGAGGCGTCCCACTTGTCCCAGTCCCAGGGGGGCTCGGGGAGCACGGCCGCCATCCCGCACTTCCTCCGCCTCGACTTCGCCCACGCCACGAGCACCGTTTTTTACGCCATGGCCGGCACCATGGCCGTGGCTGCGGTGGTCGCCCTGGTGGGCCTGGAGCGAGGCTTGCAGCGCGAGCCGGCCCAGGAGGTGGGTACCGCGCCTACGGTGGAAAACACCTCGGAGGTGCCCGCTCACCAAGCGGCCCGGCAAGGCTCGGGTGCCTGACCGGCGGCTCCTCAGCCTTTTATGGCGCCGGTGAGGCCGCCCACTATCCGCCGCTCGGCGAGGACGAAGACGGCCAGGGCGGGGACCATCGACAGCGCCGCGAAAGCCAGGACGGCCGCCGTGTTTTGCGAATAGGTGGTCTGGAAACTGGCCACGCCCAGCGGGAGCGTGTAGTGGTCCTGGTCGTTGAAGACCAATAGAGGCAGCAGGTAGGCGTTCCAGCTAGAAATAAAGGCCAGGATGGACACCGTGGTCAGCGCCGGCTTTGACAGCGGTATAAGTACGGAGCGGAAAAACTTGAACCGGCTGGCCCCGTCCACCACGGCGGCGTCCTCCAGCTCGCCCGGGACGGCCCGCAGGAACGGCCGCAGGATGAATATCGTGTAGGGAAGGGAGAAAGCGGCCTCGGGCAGGGCGACGCCCATGAGGTTTTCCAATAGCCCTATTTTGCGCAACCAGAGGTAGAGCGGCAGGCTGGCCACGCCTGCGGGGAATAGCAGCCCGACCATGAACAGCCCGAAAACAGCCTCCCGGCCCTTGAACGAGTAGCGGGCGAGGGCAAAGGCGGCCAATGACCCCAGGCCCACCGCCAGCGCCGTGGCCACCACGGCTATAAACAGGCTGTTGCCCACATAGTGCCAGAAAGAACTGGAGCTGAGGATCCCGCTGTAGTTGCTGAACACCCACGGGTGGGGCCACGCCACCGGCGTGGTGTTTATCTGGGCCGAAGTCCTGAACCCGCCCACCACTACGTACAGGATCGGTACCAGGGTGATGCCGACGATGGCCACGGCGGCCAGGTAGCTGAACGGTGTCCCCAGCGACCAGCGGCGGCGTTTGGCGCCCGCCATCATGCTCGTCGGCGCCGGTGCTCGGACGGCTACGGCCATGTCCTCACCCCACCATCGAGGTCAGCGCTCCGGCCGTGTCACGGCGCAGCGCATAACGCTGGTAGAGGATGGCGAACAGGAAACAGATCATGAACAGGATCACGGCCACGGCGCTGCCGAAACCGAACTCGGCGCTGTTGAAGCCGTTGTAGATCAGGTAGGTGATCATGGTGGTGGAGGCGTTGCCCGGACCGCCTTCGGTCATGATCCACACCAGGTCGAACAGCTGCAGGGAGCCGATCACGGCCAGGAAGATCCAGATGCGGATGGTGGGGCCCAGCAGCGGGATGGTGATGTGGCGCGCCGCCTGGGCTACCGAGGCCCCGTCCAGGGCGGCCGCCTCTTTGAGCTCGACCGGCACGGCCTGGAGGCCGGCCAGGAACAGGATTATCCCGAAACCGATGTACTTCCAGGTGATCACCACGAAAAGGGTGTACAGCACGATGTGGGTGTTGGCCAGCCATAGCTGGGCCAGGCCCCCGAGCCCGACGTCTTTCATGACGACGTCGACGAACCCGCCGGGCTGGAGCATGAGCAGCCAGATGACGGCCGTCGTCGCCTCCGACAGGACGTAAGGCGCGAAGGTGACCAGCCGGAGGATGCGCTGGCCGTGCAGCCTGCGGTTGAGCAGGAAGGCGGTCCCCAGTGTGAGCGGCAGCTGAAAGACGAGCGACAGGGCGGCAAAGATAAGGTTGTGCAGGATGGCGCCCCGGAACACGGGGTCGTCGAGCGCCACCCGGTAGTTGTGCAGGCCTATGAAGTCGCTGAGCGTGCTCATGCCGCTCCAGTTGTAAAGGCTGTACTGGGCGGCAATAACTATGGGGATCAGTACGAACCCCACGAACAGCAGCAGAGCCGGCCCGATGAGGATGGCCAGCTCCACTTTCTTGCGAAGGTTGCGGTGATGCCCGACCGGCCGCACCTTGGTGGCGCGGCCGGTCGAAATTACTGCTTCCGGGGGCGAGCCGGTAGCCACACCTGCGGTGAGGTTTACCTGGTAGCTCGCCATATGGGTTATTGGACCTCGGTTACTGCGTCTTGGCGGCCTGGGCCACAGCCTGGATGATGGACTGAGGCGTCCCCTGGCCGGCGAAGAAGTCGGCGATGGCCGCATCGATGGCATTGCCGACGTTCACCGGGAAGGCTACGTCGAAGTAGGTCTGCAGGTAGCTGACGTTCTTGTAGTAGTTGAGCACACCCTTCTCGGCCGGGACGCTAAGGCCGGCGGAGGCGGCGGTGTTGACCGGGAGGCCCACGGACGCACCGGCTATCTGCATCTGGACCGACTTGCTGTCGATGTACTTGAGGAACTCGGCGCAGTACATCGTGGACTGGGTGCTGCAGGAGAAGCCGTCACCGCCACCGAGGACGGTGGACGCGCTACCGGCGCCGCCGGGAACGGTCGGGAACGGGAACCAACCGAGGTCATTGTTGATGTTCTTGTTGGTGGTGAGCGAGTCCATGACTCCTGGGTCCCAGTCGCCCTGCAGTTCCATGGCAGCCGTGCCGTTGGCGACCAAGCCGGCCGAACTACCGGCGCCCTGCTGGGCCGGAGTGGCCAGATAACCCTGGTTGAAGGGGTTGGTCTTGATGAAGGCGGTCATGTCGTTGCCGGCCTTGACGAAGCAGGCGGCACTGAGGTTGATCGTGCTCATGGCCTTTTTGAGCGTCGCCGTGGAGCACTCGCGTAGGGCGAAGTACTCCCACCAGAAGGCGTCGGGCCACTTGTCCTTGCTGCCCACAGCGATCGGCTGGATATTGGCCGCCTTCAGCTTGGCTACGTCGGCTTCGAGCTGGGCCAGTGTCGCCGGCGGCGACATGATGCCGGCCTTGGTGAAGAGGTCCTTGCGGTACCAGAACCCGACGACGTGAAGGTCATAAGGGATTCCGTACTGTTTGCCATTGACGGCCCAACCACTGGCGACCGAGCCTACCTCCTGCTTGATCCAGCTGGCGCTGGCCGAGGTCAGGTCCATGAGCTTGCCCGAGGTTATCTCCGTGGCCTCACGGCCCCCGCCCCATTGCTGGAAGATGTCGGGAGGATTGTTGCTTTGCAAGGCCAACGGGATCTTGGTGTCCTGGAGGACCTCGTTCTGGATCGGGACGTTCTGGATGGTGACGTTCGGGTTAGCGGCGTGGAAGGCCTTGGCGGCGTTGTTGAACACGGTCAGTAGGTCACCGGCGGTGGCATTGTTCCACCACACCAATGTCACGTCTTTCCCACTGGTGCTGGCCGCGGGCTGGTGAGCTGCGGCCGTCGCCGTGCCCGCCCCGGCGCCGACGAGCGCCAAGAACGCGCAGCCGGTGACAATGAGCCGCGTAGCATTACGAATGTTTCGCATATTCTCTCCCCCTCCCGGTTTGGCCGGGAGCCTTATACCGGTAAGCACGGTCAGCATAGGTCCACTACAACGCAGTGTCAATCAGCCTCGGAGCTTTCGGACCTGTTACGCTACTTTCGTGGCCGAAGGTGCTCTAAGTGCAGCCGGGACGGGCGCCTCGACCGACCTCGAACCCTGGCGCCGACCGTCGCTCCCGGTCGAGGAGCGGGTCAGCGACCTGATAAAGCGGATGTCTCCCAGGGAGAAAATCGCCCAGCTGTCCAGCATGTGGCTGAGGACCGACGTGTCGGGCCAGGTGGCGCCTCACCAACACGAGTTTGCGCCCGCCTCCCTCGATTGGGAGGAGATCATCAAGGACGGCCTGGGCCAGTTCACCCGGCCCTACGGCACGGCCCCGGTCGAGCCCGCGCTGGGTGCCCGCGCCCTGGAGCAGCTGCAAACGCGCCTGGTGCAAGCGAGCCGGCTCGGGATCCCGGCCATGGTGCACGAGGAGTGCCTCACCGGCGTGACGGTGTGGCAGGCGACCATCTACCCCTCGCCCCTGTGCTGGGGGGCCAGCTTCGACCCCCAACTGGTCGAACAGATGGGAGCCCAGATCGGCCGGACGATGCACAAGCTCGGCGTCCACCAGGGCCTGGCCCCCGTCCTCGATGTCGTGCGCGACCTGCGCTGGGGCCGGGTGGAGGAGACCATCGGCGAGGACCCCTTCCTCGTGGGCACCATAGGCAGCGCCTATATAAGAGGCCTGCAGTCGGCCGGAGTAATCGCCACCCTCAAGCATTTCGTGGGCTACTCGTCGTCGCGGGCCGGGAGGAACTTCGCCCCCGTCTCCATCGGCCCCCGGGAACTGGCGGACGTCCTGCTCCCGCCGTTCGAAATGGCGCTCCGGGACGGGGCGCGCTCGGTGATGAACTCCTACACCGATATCGACGGCCTACCCGTGGCCGCCGATAAAGCCTTACTGACCGGGCTGTTACGCGACCGGTACGGTTTCGCCGGGACCGTGGTTTCCGACTATTTCTCGGTGGCTTTCCTGCACAGCCTTCATAGTGTTGCCGGCAGCCCAGGGGCGGCCGGCGCCCTGGCGCTGGAGGCAGGGATCGACGTCGAACTGCCCGAACTCAACGCCTATGGGGGCCCGCTCGTGGCCCTCGTCGAAAACGGCGCCGTGGACGAGGCCCTGGTGGACCGGGCGGTGCGGCGGGTGCTGGTCCAAAAGTGCGAGCTGGGTTTGCTCGACCCGGACTGGTCGCCGGGCCCGGCGCTGCTCCAACTCGGCCCCGCGGCACTCGATGAACCCAGCTTCCGGGAGACAGCACGGCAACTGGCCGAGCGCTCCATCGTCCTGCTCGTCAACGACGGAGTGCTCCCCCTGCCGGCCGGTGCGCGCCTGGCCGTGCTGGGGCCGTTGGCGTCGCAGCCCGGCGCCATGCTCGGTTGCTATTCGTTCCCCATGCACGTGGGCGCCCACCACCCCGAACTACCGCTGGGTGTGGACCTGCCTTCGGTACTCGAGGTCCTCAACGGTGACCCCGCCGGGTACGCCCTCTCGTCCGCCGAGGGGTGCCCAGTCCTCGGAGGACGCACGGAGGACATCGCCGCCGCCGCCCAACTTGCCGCCGGAGCCGATGTTTGCCTGGTGGTGCTGGGCGACCGGGCCGGCCTATGGGGTGCCGGCACCTCCGGGGAGGGCTGCGACGTCGCCGACTTGCGCCTTCCCGGGCGCCAGGAAGAGCTCCTGGAGGCCGTGCTGGCCACGGGCACGCCGACCGTGCTCGTCCTGCTCGTGGGCCGTCCCTACGATATATCCCGTCAAGTCGGCCGCCTATCGGCGGCGCTGTGCGGGTTCTTCCTGGGCGAAGAAGGGGCGACGGCGCTGGCCAACGTGCTGAGCGGGCGCACCAACCCGTCGGGTCACCTGCCGGTTAGTTTCCCGCCTGCCGGGGGGAGCCAACCGGCGACCTACCTGGCTTCGCCTCTCGCTCAACGCAGCCAGGTGAGCAACCTTGACCCCACCGCCATTTTCCCCTTCGGCCACGGTCTCTCTTTTGCCCCCGCCTCTTGGCTCAGCGTCGAGAGGCGTTCGCCACAAACGTGGCGGACGGATGGGAGCGCCGCCCTGGCGGTCACGCTCCGAAACGCGGCGACCGTACCAACGACCGAGGTCGTCCAGGTCTACCTGCACGACCCCGTGGCCGAGGTGGCCCGTCCGGCCCAGCAGCTGGTCGCCGCCCAGCGGGTCGAGCTGGCGCCGGGGGCGACCCGGACGGTGGTGTTCAGCCTGCACGCCGACCTGACCTCCTATGTCGGGGCGCAGGGCCGGCGGCTGGTGGACGAGGGCGAAATAGTGCTCCGGATCGGGGTGTCCAGCACGGACATAAGGGGATCGCTGCGCTATTACCTCGAGGGCGCCACACGGTACCCGGGGTTCCAGCGAGTGGACCGGCCCGAGGTCACCGTCCACGCCGACCAGGGCTGAGCCCGCCTGGCCGCCCGGCTGGGCGCCGTTCTGTGACATTTATGACCAAAAATGGCCATAAATGTAACGAAGCGGTGGGCGAAGCGCCCGCCGGGCAGGGGCCCCGCCACCGGTTATCAAGGCGAAAGGGGTGCCGTCGTCTCCCTCGGCAGCAGGCTCGTGGCCAGCTCCACGCTCCGGGTCTCGGTGGGCTCGTCCAGTTCCTCGGCCAGGACGAGGCGGACCGCGGTAGCGGCCATTTCTGCCAGGGGCTGGCGGACCGTGGTCAGGGGCGGCGAGGTCCAGCGGGACAGGGGCAGGTCGTCGAACCCCACCAGGCTGAGCTGCGCCGGCACCGTCACGTGCAGTATCCGTGCTGCTTCGAGGACGCCCAGGGCCTGGAGGTCGCTGCCGGCGAAGATCGCCGTGGGCCGGTGCGCCAGCGAGAGCATGGTCATGGCTTCCTTGAAGCCACCGTCGACATGGAAGTCGCCCCACTGCATCAGGTCGGGGTCGAGGGGCAGGTCGGCCGCCTCCATGGCCGAGCGGTAGCCGTCCATGCGGGCGCGGCTGCAGAGAAGATCCGTCGGGCCGGAGATCATGCCTATGCGCCGGTGACCGAGCTCGACCAGGTACCTGGTGGCGGCGAACCCGCCCGACCAGTTGGTGGCCCCGACAGTCGTAACGCTGGGGTCGGGCTCGCCCCGGGGGTCGACCACCACGAACGGCAGGCCGCGCGAGCGCAATTCGGCCTTCTCCCGGTGGCCGAGCCGGGCCAGGAGCAGGACCACGCCGCGGGTCCCTCGGGAGGAAATGCGGTCCAGCCACGACCCCCGGCGAGCGCCCTCGGAGAGCGACTTCACGGCGACGCCCATCCCGGCCTCCTCGGCCGCGTCCACGGCACCCCGGATGATCTCCATGGCCCAGGGGCTCTCCAGCTCCTGGAAGACCAGGTCAACCAGGGGTGGGGCCTCTTTTGGGCCGCGCGACCGGCGCTCGTAATGGCGGGCCGTCAGGAGGCCCTGGATACGTTGCCGGGTGGCGGTCGAAACGTCCAGGTTGCCGTTCAGGACCTTCGAGACGGTGGACGCAGCCACTCCTGCCTCGCGGGCTATCTCGGCGATAGTGACCCCACCCCGGGGTTTTGGTGCTACGCGCGCCTTCATCTAGGCCCTGCGGTGCCCGCGCCGGCGCCCGTCCGGGGTAGCCGCAGGACCTTCCATGCGCCCGAAGCTTACCGGGGTGCCGTCCACGAAACAATTCGAACACTCAGCGCGCGTTTTCTGCCGAGGCCATCTAGCTGGAGACGTACCAGCGTCCGTTGATCTCTTGGCACGCCGCCAGCTCATAGGTATTGGCCGAGGAGTTGGTGGAGGCGGTCGTCTCGGCCCACAGCGCCTTGAAGGATTTCCCCGACGCCAGGAGGGCGGCCGGGTCGTGGTTCGGCACGCACCGCGGCTTTTCGTCCGGTACGCAAAATATGCCCGTCGTACCCACCAGCGCTTCTTTGCCGTCAACGGCGATGTAACCGATGGCGAAGTCCTTGATAGTAGGGATGTCCGCCTTGGACATCAGGGCCAGGGCCTTGCGGCACTGTGCTTGGAAGGACGGCTCGAAATAGGGGCACGTTCCCACGGGCTTGCCCCTGTCGAGGGCCAACGCTTCACCGGCCACCGGGGCCCCGGGCGAACCGTTGCCCGGTGAGGCGGGGGCCGGCGCCAGTACGACGACGCCGGCACCGAGGGCCTTGGCCCAGCCGGGGCGGGCCACGACGGCCATGGGCACCGTCAACGGAGGCCGGAACGGGCGTCGCAGCGGTCCCGTGCACGCCGGCCAGCAGAGCCGAACCGGCTACCAACGACGTGGCCATGAGCATGGGCCAGAAGCGTAGACCATCTATGTGGAGACCATCTATGTATGGACGACCTCAGGTGTGGAGCTATGCATGGGGCGACCTCATATGTGGGACTTTCCGTTACATGTGGGACTTTCCGTTGCCAGCGGTCGTCCGCCTCGGTATCGTTGGCCATTCAACGGCACGGGGACCGGCCGTCTCATGGGAGGGGCACGCAATGACCGATGCTCTGGCAACCGATCTGGAGTCGTTCCGGAGCGGTTTCGGGGGGCGGGTAGTAACCAAAGACGACCATGACTACGACGCCGTTCGAGCCGAATGCGTGTGGAACGGTGCCATCGACCGCCATCCCTGGGTGATCGCCCGGGCCACCTCAGCCGCCGACGTGGCTCTGGCGCTGGGGTTCGCTGGCGCCAGCGGGCGGGAGGTAGCCGTGCGGGGAGGAGGCCACAACTTCGCCGGCTCCTGCATCGCCGACGACGCCGTCATGATCGACCTCGGTGCGATGTGCGATGTGCGCGTCGACCCGGCGGCCAAACGGGCCGTGTGCGGGGGTGGCACCCGGTGGTCGCAGCTGGACTCGGCCACCCAACAACATGGATTGGCCGCTCCCGGGGGGTTCATCAGCCACACCGGCGTCGCCGGGCTGACGCTCGGCGGGGGCGTGGGCTGGCTGACCTCCCAGTACGGTTTGAGCTGCGACAATCTGGTGGCCGTGGAGATCGTAACGGCGGACGGTGCCGTCCGGCGGGCTTCGGCTGATGAAAACCAGGACCTCTTCTGGGCCGTCCGGGGCGGAGGGGGGAATTTCGGGGTGGTCACCGAGTTCGAGTTCCAGCTGCACGAGGTGGGCCCGATGGTGCAGCTCGCCCTGTCGTTCTGGGACCTGGACCGGGGCCCCGCCGCCCTCCGCGCGGTCAGGGACCAGATGGCGGCCCTCCCCGATGACGTGGCCATCTTCTTGGCCGCCCTCAACGCCCCGCCCGCCCCGTTCGTCCCCGACCAGCACAAGGGTGCTCCCGGTTTCGCGGTGCTTATGGTGGGTTTCGGACCGGCCGACCAACACGCGGCGGCGGTGGCGGCTCTGCGCCAGGCCGTGCCGCCCCTGTTTTCGTTTGACACGCCCATCCCCTACGTCGGCCTGCAACAGATGTTCGACGAAAGTGCCCCCTGGGGCATCCTGGGCTATGAGAAGGCGGTCTACCTCGAAGAGCTGACCGACGGCGCCATCGATGTCATCGCCGCGCACGTCCCCGGCAAGACGTCGCCGATGTCGTTCATGCCGACGTTCGTTCTCAGGGGTGAGTACGCCCGGCACTCCGATGACGAAACAGCTTTCGGGGGGAGACGCCGCCCCTGTTACGTGCTGAATATCGCCGCCGTCGCCCCGAGCGCCGAGCTGCTCGAAGTAGACCGGGCCTGGCCCGGGCGTTCTGGGCCGACCTCGTCCCCCACGCCCCCGGCGTCGGCAGCTACGTCAACTTCATGGCCGAAGCCGAACCCGACCGCGTCGTGGCCAGTTACGGCCCCGGCAAGTACGAGCGGCTGAGCCGGATAAAAGCCGCCTACGACCCCGACAACGTGTTCCACCTGAACCCCAACATCCGGCCCGCCAGGGTGTGAACGAGCCGGCAGCTGCCGTAGGCAAGGATTTCGCCGTTGACCTCCCGCTTGAGCTTCGAGACTTCTTCGACGACGTGACCCCTGAACACGGTGGCGTTGGACCGCTTGGGCTCGTTTATCGTGCCGGGCCCTCGGTGACCCCGTCAAGCGAGATGTTGGTAGTGAAGACGATCTTCCCCATTTCCGGTCTCCTTTGGCCTGGCGTTGTCGAACCTTCACCCAAGTAGGCGTCAAGACATCGGGGAACTGAGCGCCGACCGACCGCCCATTTGTCCTCTGGCCCGGCGCCTATACGGTGGACCAACGAAAGCCCGGGAAGGAGACGGTATGGTCTGCCCCCCGCCTCTAGTCGTCACGATGACGTCTATTGACGTGCAGGTGATTTCTCCCGACGACTGGGCTCTCTGGCGGGCCCTGCGGCGCCGGGCCCTGGCCGAGGATGCCCACGCTTTTGGCTCCACGCTGGCCGAATGGTCGGGCGCGGGCGATACCGAAGCGCGTTGGCGTGACCGGCTGTCCTCGGTACCGCTCAACCTCGTGGCGTCGACCGGGGGCAGGGCTGTGGCCATGGCCAGCGCCACATCGCCCGAGAACAAAGAGATCGAGATCATCTCTGTGTGGGTGGCGCCCGAAGCCAGGAGAGGGGGGCTGGCGACAGCCTTGGTGGCCGCCCTCGTTTCCTGGGCGCGCCAGCAAGAAGTTGCCCGGGTGGCACTCGATGTCAGGGAAGACAACATAAACGCCATCGACCTCTACCGGCAGTGCGGTTTCGTCGATGTCGGTCGATCGCCCAACTCGGCCCCGGACGCCCCCGAGCGGCGGATGCTCCGCGTCCTGGGCTGAGCGGGGAGGACAAAATAGCAAGCGCCACCGGAACGGGCCGGTCGTTCGGGGCGTTTACAGACCGTGCCCCCCCGGTTAGCCCTTGCGGCCATCATGCTGCCGCTGTCCCTGGCGGTCGTCGGTGGTGGGCGGTCACCACAGGTGGCCTGAAGGACAACCGCCGGCGCTCTCGGGCAGACCGCCGACGGTGGTGTGACCGGGGCCGCGCTCCCGCTCCCGGCGGTGCCCTGTTCAACCCACCGAAGCCCCTACGGGACGCTCACCGTGTGCCCCGGCGCGGCACCTGCCGGGGCTATGGTCAGTATTTCCGGGAAAGGGTGTTCCGGTGCGGCGCTGAGCTTTCTCGGCCCGCTCGACTACATCGGCTCGGGCGGAGGGGGTGCGTTGCTCCCGGGCCGGATCCACGACAACCAGGCCGGTCAGTTCCGGGCCCGGTTCAAGGTCCCTCCGAGGTACCTGACGGGCGGCGGCCTGAACGTCTCGCTCGCGGTGGTGACCGGCGGCGCCTACCAGTTCGGCAGCTACCCAGCCAACGAGTGCAGCGTGCCCTTCAGGGTCACGGGCCCGGCGGGCACGGCGGTTGTCATGTACCGGCCCTTCACCGCGTCAGGGGCAACACCGGGGCTGCGCGTCACCGCCCACTTCGCCGCCACATGCACCCAACGACCGGGTGGGACCGGCGAGCAGGCGTACTTCAGGTGCTTCACCACGACAATCAGGACCAGGTCGGGACGGCCGGTGTCCTATGTGTTCGACCCTTGCTTCGCCTCTCCGGCGCCCGGCGACCGCTCGCCTGCCCACATGGTGTGCCCGACCGATCCCGCCAATGGGCAAGTGGTGGCGCTGGAGGCGACGGCCACCTCCGGTCCGGTGCCGTCCCGTGTGGTTGTCCTCGAGCCTTGGGCGTTCCAGCTGGCCAGCGGGCAGGTGTGCCAGCTCGTCTCCGCCGCCTGGGGAGGCCTCGGTCCTTACGCTTGTGGGCTGCCGTTCTCGGGTGCCCGCGAGGTGGCGGACTGCCACTTCCCTGACCGTTCGGCGCCGTACTGGACGGCCAAATGCCAGGCCAAGGAGGCCCCGGTCGGCAGCCCCTTCAAACCGGCCGTCGTGAAGAACGCTTGGTTCTGACGGGGCGGTCCCTGCTGGGGGAGAGGCGGACATTATCCCGGAGCGGAGATCGTCGTTTGGCTGCGGAGCGTCGCCAGCGCCTGCTCGGCGGCGCGCAGTTCCCGGGCCAGGTTCTGCATAAGTGTCCACCCGATCACGCCGTTCTTTTCCACCAGAGGGCGGAACTCCCAAAGGGTGAGGCCCTGGCATACGAGCTCGCTCGAGGCGGTAATGGTGGCGATGCGCGCCCCCTCGTCGAGGAGGGCGATCTCACCGAAGTGGTCGCCGGCCTGGAGGATGGCACGCGGTTCGCCTCCGATCGTGACCGTCGCTGACCCGGACACGATCACATAAAAGGAGGCACCGCCCGAGCCTTCCTTGATCACCGTCTCGCCGGCAGCGAACCGGCGCTCCTTGAAGAGGGCAGGCGATCGTCTCCACGTCGTGCTTGTCGAGGCCACTGAAGAGGCGGGCGCGGCCGAGAACTTCGACGGGAGCACCCGAACGGGCGGCCGCCTCTGAGCCGGCTCGGGTGATCGCCCGGCACTGGAGAAGATAAAGCCGCCCGCCGGCGAAGGCCCACTCGATGTCGCGCCCTGGGCCGTAAACCTCCTCACACCGGGTGGCCAGGCGGTGCAGCTCGTCGAGCTGTCCCTCATCGAGGCACAGCCGTTCGGCGAGTTCGGGCGGAACCTCTTCCTCGGCCGTGCCGCCTTGCGGGAGCGCCCGGATGGCAATGTTCTTCAGCCCTGGGGTGCGTTCACGGACCTCGCCGTTACGCTCCATGCGAAAATGGTCCGGGATGACGCGACCGGCGACGACCGCTTCACCGAGGCCCCAGCTCGCTTCTATCATGAGTTCGTCCGCGCCGTTCACGGGGTTGCGGGTGAACATCACGCCCGCACAGTCGGGACCGAGGAGCGCCTGCACCACGACACCCACGCTCGGGCGGGTGAAGCGGCCGACGCGCTGGCGGTATGAGATGGCCGAGTCGGAATTGGCGGACCACCAGACCTCCCGCACGGCGGAGCTCACATCCTCAGCCGATGGGACATTGAGCAATGTCAAGTGCTGCCCGGCGAAACTGGCCTCGGCGCCGTCTTCGTCGGCCGCCGAGGAGCGAACGGCTAGTGGCCGGCCCAGAGGGCGCACCAATGCCCTGACATCCGCGATAACCCGCTCATCCCCGCTGGCAACCGCCTCGACAACCGACCCGGAAAGGGCTATCCCAGGGGGGACCGGGAGACCGGCCCGCGCCGCTTCGCCCAGCCCCACGGCCTTCGACCCAAACGCCGAGCTGTCGTCGAGCGTCCTCCAGGGGGACCCCACCTATCACCCGAGGACCGTCACTTCGCCCTTGTTGCCATCGACGCTCAGGCGCGCACCGTCGACGATGAGGCTTGTCGCCTCCCGCGTTGCCGACCACGCTTGGGATCCCGTACTCGCGGGCGACGATGGCGGCGTGCGACAGTAGCCCGCCGCGGTCGGTCACGATCGCCCCGAGGAGCGGCAACAAGATGTTGAAGGCTTCCGACGTCGACTCGGTGACCAAGACGTCACCTTTTACGATACGGTCGAACTCGCTGGGCCCGCTCACCCGGCGGGCCGGGCCTTCGTAGACGCCGGCGCTGGCACCCACACCGCGGACGAGGTTTGTCTCGTGCTTTGCGTCGGAGGCGCCGAACATCTCGCCCATGACGATGCCCATGGCCCGCATCATTCGTCCCGCCCCAGGAGGCAGTTGAGACGGGTCGGGCGGCGGTGACGGCGGTTCGCCCAAGTGCTGGGGGGCGTCCTTGGCGCTGAGCGAGGTGCGGAACTCGAAACGGGCCGCCAATTCGTCCGCCGACGGCTCGGTGGCGCCAGACAGCAACGAGCACATCTCCTCGAAATCGGCATCAACGAGGTGTTCGGCGTCGTGGGCCCGGCCGTCGGACACCAGCCGGCGACCGCACGCGACCACGGCGCGACGCATTATCCCCGATGCCCAGATGTCGCTGAAAACACCGCGCTCGTCGCGGATCTTGTAGGTAAGCCTGGCCTCGGCCAGGAGTTCGTCGAAGTGGTCCCGGTGCGCCTCGGGCACCTTGGCGCGGACGTCGGCAACTTGGCCCTCGTGGTCGGATGCTTGGGGCGCTTCGGGCGTATGGCCCTGGAGCGAGGCACGCATAGCGCGGAGCAGTGCATCGGGCAGCTCGAGCGCGAACCGCCCGGAAATGTCGAAACCGTCGACCAACCGGTACCCGACGAGGTCGAGGTACGCCGACACCGCCGGGCCAACCTTTCCCGGGAACGTCCGCAGGGCCTCGAGCACACGACCAGGCTCTTCGTCCGACTCGAGCAGCCTTCGCGCCGAGGCGTCCTCGGCCATCGCTGTCCTCAGCCGCTCGAGCTCGGCAGAGGCACCCGCCGAAACCGGTGCCGCGCCCCGCAACAGGCCCACCAGTTCGCCCGGGGCCATCCCGGTCCAGTCCCCGACATGGGCGAGGAAGTCACCGGTCGGCACGGAGGGGGCTCCGGTGAAGCGCATGTGCTGGTAGATCATCTCGATGTGGTGGTCACGGCAACGCGTAAGGTAAGCCACGAGTTCTGGTCCCGACAGTGAGCCAGGGTCGATCGACTGCAACTCCCGGTGCGCCCTGATCGAGGCGGGCTTGAACGTCTCGTCCCAGTCGCGGAGCTGCTCTCGCCAGAGCTTCCCCTGGAAGACCTCTTCGGCTCGTCGGAAACGCTCCGGAGCCTCGCTACGTTCGACCGGGACCAACGAGGAGTAGCAAAAGCCATTGATGTACCGGTAAGCGAGTGAGTCGATAAGCATGCCGTAGAAGCGGGTGAACTCGCGAAAGCCGCGCTTGAACGGCTCGGGGTGGGTGGTCTCCCAGTAACGCGTCACCGGGCGTGGAAAGTGGACCAGGTCCATCTCCCACGACCCCGGCCCCGGCACCTCAAACCGAAGCTGGCTAGCGGCCGAAGCGTCACTCATAGGAACCCCTTTCTCTCCCAAATCCCCCTGGCACTGACGCCCGCCGCCTCGGGTTGCGCAGAGTATAGACCGGTGCCGGGCCTCGTGACGCCCTCCCAAGCAAAATCCCAGGCTTGTGACCTGGGGCTTTGTCTTATAGAGATGGCTGGGGGGAGGACTGGGACCTATGGCGTGGGCCTGTTGAACCGTCTCCATCTGGTGCAGCCACGTCCGGCTTGGGCAGGCATGGCGACGGCAGATGAGCGGTCACAACCCGGGAAGCAGTCCTGAGCTCCGACCGTCGCGCTCGGGGTCACCAGGTGTGGGCCTTCCCAGAGAGGCGCGCCTTCGGGGAGGTGCGATCACGACGGCTGAATTGTTCGTTATTTGGCGCGGTTCCATCGACTTCCCCAGCGCCGGGAAAGGTCGGAGTTGGGGCCAGTAGATTGTCGGAGTTGGGGCCAGTAGATTGCCGCCACCCGCCGTGCGATACGTCTCGTCGCCAACTCAGTTGGCGCCAATCCTTGGCCCGGTACCGATGCGGCACAGCAGTCCATCAGCGCGGTCAGGACCGCCAGGTGATCACGCCTGCACGACTTGCTATCTCGTACAGAAGCCCCAGGCCTGTGACCTGGGGCTTTGCTCCGTAAGGCGGGCTCGGGGGGGAGGACTCGAACCCCCAACGACAGGGCCAGAACCTGTAGTGTTGCCGATTACACCACCCCCGAATGGGCAGACATTCATGTTAGCGGGCCCGTCGTTTGCCCTCCGCACGCCGGGCCGAGCTGGTCAAGTCACCGCTCCCTCCGGGCGAGGCCGGCGTCGAGGGGAGAAAGCACTCGAAGCGAGGGCAGTGCCGGGCAAAGGGCCCGCTGCCGGCCGTAGGCCGTCGAGGATCAAGGCCAGGTACCGGTCCGTCAGGTCCTCGGGACGCTCGCGGGGTATGTCGCTGAGGGCGGCGAGCATTCGCAGGACGACCCCGAGGTCACCGAGCTCGATCTCACGACGCAGGGCCCCGGCGTCCTGAGCCCTTGAGATCAGGCGCCGGACCGCCGGGGTCAGGCGTTCGTCCAGGACCTCGATCCAGTTGCCGGCGTAGGTAGGGGTCAGGACGTCGTGCAGGCCCCGACTAGCGGTTATCAGGCCCAACATACGGCTCAGGAAATCCGTCAGCCCCTGCCTCGGGTCGTCGGCGCCGGCGGCTTCCTCGGCGATGGTTGCCGCCGCCATGACCTGTTGTTCGAGGAAAGCGGCGGTCAGCTCGTGCTTGTTGGCGAAATGCCGGTAGGCGGTGGCCACATTGACGCCGGCCTCGGCGGCGATGTCGTCGAGGGTGACGGACAGGCCACGGGCCAGGAACAAACGCTGGGCGGCGTCTATTAGGGCCTGACGGTTGCGAGCGCCGTCGGCGCGCAAGCGGCGGGGGCTGGGCTCGGGTGTCATCCCCGTAAGTTAGGCGCCAATGTTCTCGTTGGCACCCAGGTTGGCGACGCCCGGGCGCAGCAGGGGGCCGACGACGAGGGCGGCCACAACAAATATGGCGGCGCCCACCCAGAAGGCGACGGTGTAGCTGTGCACAGCGGCCTGGGCCGTCACCAGGGCTGATGGCCGGCCCTGGGCGTGAGCAGCTATGAACCCGGTAGCGGCACTGGTGGCGATGCTGTTGAGCAGGGCCGTGCCGATGGACCCCCCGATCTGTTGCGCCACATTGACGGTGGCCGACGCCACCCCGGCGTCCCCGCCCTTGACCCCCAGGGTGCCGAGGCTGAAACAGGGGGCGAAGACCAAGCCCAGCCCGACCGCTACCAGCAACAGGGGCGGCAGGATGGTGGAGGCGTAGCTGGAGTGGATCCCGATCCCGGTCAGCAGGGCCATCCCGCCGGCGCTCAGCAATAGCCCGGCGGGCACCAGCAGGCGCGGGCTGATGTGGGCCAGGAGCACCACGTTGGCCAGGCCGGCCACAACTATGACGGCGGCCGTCATGGGCAGGAAGGCCAGGCCGGTCTTCACGGGGCTGAAATCGAGGATGGTTTCCAGGTAGTAGGTGAGGAACAAGAACACGCCGAACAACCCGATGGAGGCCAGGAACATCGCCGCGTACGCCCCGCCCCGGTTACGGTCGTTTACCACCCGGGGCGGCAACAGCGGGTGCGGGGCCCGCCGTTCACGGGCGAGGAAGCCGACGAGAAGGGCCAGGCCGGCGATGAGAAAGCCGATCGTTTGCCTGTCGGTCCACCCGGCGCTGCCCGATTTGGTGGCGGCGTGGGCGAACCCATAGACGATGGCGAACATGCTGGCGCAGGCCAGCAGGGTGCCACTGCGGTCGATGGGCTGACGGTCCTCAGCCGAGTGGGGGGCCAGCACCAGCAAACCAGCGGTGGCGGCCATGACGGCGAAGACCAGGTTGACGTACATCGTCCAGCGCCAGTCGAGGTACTCGGTGAGCACCCCGCCCAGGAGCAGCCCGATGGACGCCCCGGCCCCGGCAATGCCGCCGTAGATACCAAACGCCTTGCCCCGCTCGGCCGGGTGGGTGAAGGTCGTGGTCAATAGGGACAGGGCGGCGGGGGCGAGCACGGCGGCGAAGGCACCCTGGACGGCTCGGGCCGTCACCAACATGGCGAAGTCGACCGAGGCCCCGCCGACCGCCGACGCTACGGCGAACCCGATGACCCCGGTGAGGAACAGCCGCTTGCGGCCCCAGATGTCGGCCAACCGGCCACCCAGCAACAACAGGCTGCCAAAAGCCAGCGAGTAGGCGGTCACGACCCATTGGCGGTCGGCGTTGGAGAAACGGAGAGCGGTCTGGGCATGCGGGAGGGCGATGTTCACGACGGTGGCGTCAAGCACCACCATCAACTGGGCCACGGCCAGGACGGCCAGCACCCACCACCGCCGGGCGTGGTGCGGGTTGGCGCGCTCGATGATGACGGGAGCCAGGGTGGTGGCGTTGTTCAATGGAGGCCTCTCCTACCGAAGGTGATATCTGCGTTTACAGTACCAGCAAACGCAGACTGCCTCTGCGCTTATTCCGCGACTTCCGCCCGTTCCCCTGGGGCGGTTGACAGCGCTCCCGCGCCGGCACCAATACCCGTAGAAGGGACACCAATACCCGGTAGAAGGGAGTTGTCATGACTGCCGGTACCCGAGCCCGTACCCTGAAGTCCTTTGTCGGCGCTGCCCTGTGCCTGGCGCTCGGCCCGGCCGGCCTGGCTCCCTCGGGCCGTGCCGGAGCACAGACGACCGGCCGTCCCGGACCACAGACAATCGGCCGTGCCGGAGCACAGACGAGCATCCGTGCCGGAGCACAGACGAGCATCCGTGCCGGAGCACAGACGAGCATCCGTGCCGGGGCACAGACGAGCAGCCGTGCCGGGGCACAGACGAGCAGCCCGACGGCGACCGTGGCCGTGCTGGTGGCGCGCAACCGGCAGGCGGCCATCGACGAGGCCCAGCGCCTCCTCGGGTTGGCGAAGCTGCCCCCGGGCGCTCTCAGGGCGAAAACGGTGCCGGAGGCGCTCGCCGGGGGCCCCGTGCTAGGCACGCCCGGGGCCAGCTCGCTCGTGGTCCAGACGCAGTACTGGCGGGCACCGCTGTCCTTCGATCAGGTGCAGACCTGGCTGGAGGCTCATCCCCCACAGGGCCTCAAGTCGGACGGTTCCTCCAATGGCGGTGGCCCGAGCCCGGCAGACACCACGATCGGTTTCGGGTACGTGGCCCCCTCGACCGCACAACTTCAGTCGCCGGAGCTCGAGATCGGAGCGGCGTCCGCCGGTCCGTCCCGTTCCGCCATTCGGGTCGACGCTGTCGTCGTATGGACCGACCCGCGCCCCTGGCCTGACAACGCCGAGGGGCGGCGCACCCACGTGAACGTGGCCGAAGGCTGCCCGGCAAGTGTCGCCGGCATTGTCGGGGTCACGAACCCCGGCCCGGCCCTGACGACTCGACTGCTGCCCGCCGGGGAGCCGACCGGCGCCCTTGTCTGCCGCTACAACGGCTCCGACGGTCCCTCGGGAGCGTTGCCCGCCTCGGAGGTCCAGAAGCTGGCCCACCAGGCTTGGCTCAGCGCAACGGGCGCAGCCCTGTTCGCCCAGGTCGTGTCCGCCGCCCCCATCAGTCGGACGGTCGTACCCGGCGGCACGGCCTTAGCGGGCGGTACCGGCTTAACCGGCGGCACGGCCTTCGAACATGCCGGCGCCTGCCCGATGGACGATGGGGCGGCGGCGCTGCTCGCCTTCTCGTACCCGGGCCGGCCCGACGTCGACCTGTGGGCGCAGCTCAGCGGGTGCAGCATCGTGGCCAATGGCTACATCCTGGGGGCGGGCGCCGGTGTCGCCGCCCGGGTCAAACTGTACGGCTAGGCCGGTGCCTGCCCCTGGTCCTCCCGGACGGCCCGGTCCCGCGCCGCGGCCAGGCGGGCCATGGTGCGCCGCCGCCCCAGCAGGACCAACGACTCGAACAAGGGCGGCCCTACGGTACGACCGGTTACGGCCAGGCGCACGGGCGCCTGGGCCTTGCCCAGGGCATCGACCCCGACGGCGCCACCGGCTTGGAGGGTGGCGTCCCGGATCCCGGCGGCATCCCATTCGCAGGTGGCGAAGCCCGCTCCCGCCGCCTCCAACAGGGCCACGAACGCCGGCTGTTGGCGGCGCAGCTTGACCCAGTCGGCCTGGTCGACCTTGACATCGGGCAGGTACAGGAAATCGACCATGCCATAGATCTCGGCCAGGGTTCGGGCGCGTTCCTGGACCAGCGGGGCGAGCGGCCCCCAGCGCGCCTCGAGCCACTGGCCGGCGCGTTGGGCCAGTTGGGCAGGAGAAAGGGACCGCATATAGGCCGCATTGACCGAGGATAATTTTTGCTGGTCGAAAAAGGCCGGTGAGGATTTCACATCCTCCAGGCGGAACTCGTCGACGAGCTCCTGGCGGGAAAGCAGTTCCCGGTCGCCGCCGGGCGACCACCCCAGCAGCGCCAGGTAATTCACCATCGCCTCGGGCAGGTAACCCTCGTCGCGGTAATCCTCGAGGGCCACCTTGTCCCGGCGCTTCGACAATTTCTGCCGTGATTCGTTTACCAGCAAGGGTAAGTGGGCGAACACGGGGGGCGGTCCCAGGCCCAGGGCCTCCCACAGCAAAATATGCTTGGGGGTGTTGGGTACGTGGTCCTCGCCCCGTATGACGTGGGTAATGGCCATGTCCCCGTCGTCAACGACGTTGGCCAGTATGAAAAGGGGTTGGCCGTTCGACTTGCGCACGCCGAAATCCTCGATGGAGGCATTTTCGTAAACGACTTCCCCCCGGACAACGTCGGTCCAGGAAGTCGTGCCCGTGCCCGGCGTGCGGAACCGCAGCAGACGCCCGGTACCGGGCTCGACGTGACGGTCCCGGCAGTAGCCGTCATAACCCGGGGGCCGGCCGGCGTCCTTGTTGCGCTGGGCGACCATCTCGGGCGGGCAGTCGCAGGCGTACACGAGGTCCTGGTCCAGCAGTTGCTTTATGGCCAATTCGTACAGCCCACCCCGCTCGGACTGGAAGTATGGCCCCTCGTCCCAGTCCAGGCCCAGCCACAGCATGGCCCGCTCGATGCCTTCGGTGTGCTCCGCCCGGTTGCGCAGGGCGTCGGTGTCTTCGATGCGCAGCACGAACGTGCCGGCACGCTGCCGGGCAAACAGCCAATTGAACAGGGCTGTCCGGGCGCTGCCGACGTGGAAATAGCCCGTCGGCGACGGGGCCATGCGGACACGGGTGACGCTCACGGGTGCCAAGTTAGCGCCGCCCGCGCGGCTGGGCTCAGCTGGCGAGCAGGTCGCGGGCGTCGCTGCCGGCTAGGGCGCGGCGCAGCTTGGTCAGGGCATCGCGCTCGATGCGCCGGACCCGCTCGGCGGTGAGGTCGAGCAGCTCGCCCACCTCGCCCTGCGTCCGGGGCTCGCCCCGGTCGAGGCCGTAGCGCAGGGACAGGACCCGGCGTTCGTCCTCGGACAGGCGGGCCAGGAACTCGTCGATCTGGCCGGCCAGCAGGGCTTGGGCCACCAGTTCGAACGGGGACTGGGCCGAGTGGTTGACCACCAGGTCGCCCAGGCTGGTGTCGCCGTCCTCGCCGACGGCGGCATCCAGGCTGACCGGATCGCTGTCGTAGTGGAGCAGCTCGGCCAGCACGCTCTCGTCTATTTCCAAGGCTTCGGCCAGCTCAGCCAGGGTGGGCGGGCGGCCGTTCTTGGCCTCGAGCTCGCCCTGGACCCGCCGGGCGCGGCGGATTTCGTCGCCCACGTGGGCCGGGATCCGTACCGTATGGGCGGTGTTCTCGATGGCCCGGCCGATGGACTGGCGGATCCACCACGTGGCGTAGGTGGAGAACTTGAAGCCCTTGCGCCAGTCGAATTTCTCGACGGCGTGGATGAGACCGAGGTTGCCCTCCTGGATCAGGTCCGAGAGGGGCAGCCCGGACCACTGGTACTTGCGGGCGACGGAGACGACGAGCCGAAGGTTGGAGTTGATGAACTGGGTAGTGGCGTCTTCGCCGGCGGTGATGGCCTTGCGAAGGTCGCGCTTCTGGCGAGGAGTCAGGCCGGTCGCGCTGTCGAACTCGTCCTGAGCAGCTTGGGCCGCCTGGATGACCTGGCCCAGGCGCATCTCGTCGGCCTTGGTGAGCAGGGGGAAGCTGCCCGCCTCGTCCAGATAGAGGCCAAGCAGGTCCGGTCCAGCGCCCATGGCGCCCCTTGCAGTGCGGCGAGAGAAGTCTGTCATTGTAACGAAGGTAACGTCCCAGCTAGCGAGTTTGTTCCATAAGGAACCGCTTTGTGGCACATGCCACAAGGCTCGGCCCTTTTACTACCCGCTTCCTGCGGCAACACACCCCGTTTGCGCCTATTGCGCGAACAAATCTCTCCGCCGAGCGCCCTCAGGCCCAGCAGCTTGAGCAGTCTACCCCTGACAACGCCAAAAGTGGCGGGACTAGGGCCCGAAGTTGGCCCGGGCCCTAGGCGACCTCGGCCACCAGGCCGGCCCGTAGGGCCGCCAGCAGCACCGCGGCGGCCAGCGCCGCCGTTCCCGCCCGCAGGACATGGGGGCCCAGGCTGACGTGCTGAGCTACGGCCGCCAGTTCCTCGTCCGCCCATCCCCCTTCCGGTCCCACCAGCACCGTCGGCGTTGACAGGCTGACGGGAGCGCCTCCGGGGACGGCCAGCGCCACCGGCGCCCGCTCCGCCAGCAGGTCGGCGAACGGCACCGGGCCCTCCACCACGGGCAACCAGGACCGCCGGCTCTGCATGGCCGCTTGTCGAGCCACTTCCCTCAGCCGGGCCAGTTGGCGTTCCTGCTTGGCGGCCGGCCACCGGGCCACGCAGCGGCCCGAAACGACGACCACCACCCGGTCGGTGCCAGCCTCGGTCAACTTCTGGACTGTCCACTCAGGGTGGTCGCCTTTGGTCAGGGCGAAACCCACCGTCAACAGAGGAGCGGGGCGACGGTGGCGGACCACCGGAGCGAGCGGCTCCAGCACCGGGCCACCGCCCCAGGCGCACAACTGCACGCCGCCCCGCCCGTCGGAGACGGACACGGCCTCGCCGGGCCGCAGCCGCAGCACACGGGAAAGGTGGTGCACGTCGGCGCTGCCCAGGGCGGGCAGCGGCGCCGACAGGTCCTCGACGAAAACGTGTGCCACCACCCGGCGTACGCTTTCGTCCCCGCCCGGCGGGGGCGGCCCCGGCGAACGGCTGGCCGGTGGACTGCTGGCCGGTGGACTGCTGGCCGGTGGACTGCTGGCCGGTGGACTGCTGGCCGGTGGACTGCTCGGTGGCGAACTATTTGAAGGCACTGCGGATGCGCGACAAGAAGCCCGGCTCGGGGGGGGCCACGTCCTCCCCGCGTTCGGCCGCGAACCGGCGCAGGAGGTCCTCCTGGGAGGCGGTGAGCTCTGTAGGTGTCTCCACCAGGCACGTCACCAGGAGGTCGCCCCGGCCCCGGCGCTGGAGGTGGGGCACCCCGCGGGCCCGCAGCCGCATCTCGTAGCCGGTGGGGCAACCGGGCGGGATGGTGACCTCCTCGGGGCCGTCCAGGGTCTCCACCTTCAGCTGGGCCCCCAGTGCCGCCTGGGCCATCGTCATCCGCAACGTCGTACGCAGGTCGGCGCCGTCCCGGGTCAGAGTGGCGTGGGGCCGGACCCGCAGGTGCAGGTAGAGGTCTCCGGCCGGCCCGCCGCGGGGACCCGCCGCCCCCCGCCCGCTCAGGCGCAGGGTGGCACCGTCGTCGACACCGGCGGGGACTTCCACGGTGTATGAGCGGTCTTCCATGCGCCGGCCCTGGCCCCGGCAATCGTCGCACGGCGTGGGGACCTCGTCGCCGGTCCCGCCGCAACGTGGGCAGGGGCTCGAGGTGACCATCTGGCCGAGCAGGGACTGGCGTACCCGCCGTACCTCGCCCCGGCCGTTGCACGTGCTGCACGTGGTGGCGGTGGTGCCCGGGCGCGAGCCCGTGCCCGAGCAGGTCTCGCACAGGGTGGCGGCCCGGACGGCGACTTCCTTCTCGGCTCCGAGGACGGCCTCGGCGAACTCGAGGTCGAGGATGGCCTCGAGGTTCTCGCCCCGGGGCGGGCCCGTCCGCGGCGCTGAGCCCCTGCCGCCGAAGGGGTTGCCGCCGAAGAACGCCTCGAAGATGTCGCCCATCCCCGTCCCACCGAAACCGGAGAAGGGGTCGCCGGCCCCCATCCTCGGCCCGTCGGCGCCGAACATGTCGTACTGGCGGCGGCGTTCCGGGTCCTTCAAGGTCTCGTAAGCACGGTTGACCAGCTTGAACTGCTCCTCGTTGGCTTCGGCGGCGGCAGGGACGCTGGCGTGGCGGTCCGGGTGCAGTTCTCGGGCCAGGTTCCGGTAGGCCCGCTTGATCTCGTCCTCGGTGGCGTTGCGGCTGACGCCGAGGATGGCGTAATAGTCCTCTCCAGCCATGGTCAGCTGGCGCTCCTTTGCCTTCCGGAGGCGGGAGAGAGCCGTTGGTCGCCCTCGCTCAGCGCCTTGCTGAGCTTCTTAGAGACTACGGCCACGGCGGCCAAAGCCTGGTCGTAATGCATGCGTGTCGGGCCTAGTACCCCGACCGTTCCCGCCCGTTCGCCGTCGACTTCGTAGGGTGCCACCACGATCGAGCAGTCCGACAGCGACGCCACGCCGTGCTCGGTACCGATGGCCACCGTGAGGCCCCGGTCGAGGACATCCTTGAGCAGGGTGACCAGGACGTACTGCTGTTCGAGGATGCCGAGGACCGACCTAATGGTGCTCACCGCCTCGAAGGCGGTGGCCATCCGGGCCGCTCCCCCGACAAAAACGTGGCTGGTGCCGACCTCCGGCTCAGGGCCCCGCAGCGCCTTCAGCGCGGTGGCGGCTAGGGTGTCTACGGCGATGTCGCCGGTGGGGGCGGCATCGCCGATCTTGTCGAGAGCCGCCCCGACCTGGAACAAGGCAGCGCTGGCCGAGGCCCGCTCCACCTGGGCGTCGGTGAGCTCGACGGACAGTTCGAGGGCCCGGCGCTCCACAGCGCCGTTGCCGAGGACGGCTACGACCAGCACGAGGCGAGAGGTCAGCTTTACCAGTTGGAGCGATCGGACGCGGCCCGGCTCGGGGGCGCTGGGCGCCACCACCACGGCGGCGTAGTCGGTGAGGCTGGAGAGAAGGCCGGTCGTCTCGGCCAGCATCCGCTCGATCTCACCATGGGCCCGGGCGAAAAACAGGCGCACGAGCTCGGCCTGGGGCGGGCCCAGCGGGGTGGGACCGGACAGCGAGTCGACGAAAAACCGGTAGCCCTTGTCGGTCGGCACCCGCCCGGCGCTCGAGTGGGGCTGGAAAAGGTACCCATCCTGCTCCAGCACGGCCATCTCGTTGCGGACGGTGGCGGGGGACACGCTGAGGTCGCCTAGTTGCGCGACATAGGACGAACTGACCGGCTGCGCCGTCCGGATGTGGCATTCCACCACGGCGCGAAGGATGGCGGCTTTGCGGTCGTCCAGCATCTCTAGCACTCAAGGTTACCGAGTGCCAGAGGTGTGCCCGTGACGCGGCGCTCCGACCTGGGCCTTCTCCGCCCCGGTGCCCGGACATGGAGACCGGGGCTGCAGGACCGGGGGTGCAGGACCGGGGGCACGGTCTATACTTCTGAGCGGCGTGACGATCGGTGAAGGCTGCATGGTTGCTGCCGGTTCTGCCGTCATGGCCGACTGCGCCCCCAATGGCCTCTGTGCCGGCGTCCCTGCCGCGACAAAGCGCGGCTTCGACCAAGGCCGGGCGACGTTCGAGCCCAGCGAGGGCGGGGTACCGGAGGTGGGACGACCGGGGTCATAGGCGCCGGGTTGGTCCTGCCCACATAAACCTGACTAAAGTAATCATGATTCGGCATTCGCAACTGGAGGTACGGTGCCCAAGCAGCTCATTAGCCCCCACGGCGGGGCGCTCGTCGACCTATCCGTCACCGCCTGACCGGGCCGCAGAGCTGAAAGGGCAGTCCCGCAACTGGGCGTCCTGGGACCTCTCCCCCCGCCAGATTTGTGACTTCGAGCTTCTGGCCAACGGGGGGTTCTCGCCCCTGCGCAGCTTTTTGGGCCAAGAAGACTACGAGGGCGTGTGCGAGCGCATGCGTCTGGCCGACGGCACGCTGTGGCCCATCCCGGTCACCTTGGACATCTACCGAGGAAAAGGCGGCCGAGATCGGCGCCGGGCGCCGACCTGGCCCTCCGGGACCCTGAGGGGGTCATGCTCGGCGTGCTCCATGTGGGCGAGCTCTACCGGCCCGACCGGGACCAGGAGGCCAAGCTCGTCTTCGGCACGACCGACCGGGGCCACCCGGGCGTCGCCTACCTGCTCGACCGCTCCGGGCCGGTCTACGTCGCCGGGGAGCTCGAAGTGCTGGCCTTGCCGGCCCACTACGACTACAAGTCGCTGCGCCTCAGCCCGGCCCAGCTGCGGGCCCGCTTTGGTGAGCTGGCCTGGGACCGGGTGGTCGCCTTCCAGACCCGCAACCCCATGCACCGGGCGCACGTCGAGCTGACGCTGCGGGCGGCCCGCCAGGTCGAGGCCAACCTCTTGGTCCACCCGTCGGTGGGCATGACCAAGCCGGGCGACGTCGACCACCACACCCGGGTGCGCTGCTACCAGGCCGTCATGGCCGGCTATCCCCACGCCACCGCCACGCTGGCGCTTGCTGCCCCTGGCCATGCGCATGGGCGGGCCCCGGGAAGCGGTCTGGCACGCCATCATCCGGAAGAACTACGGGGCCAGCCATTTCATCGTCGGCCGGGACCACGCCGGGCCGGGCAAGGACTCGGCCGGCACCCCCTTCTACGGCCCCTACGACGCCCAGGGATTGCTGGCCGAGCACGGTGCCGAGCTCGGCATGGGGATAGTGCCGTTCCAGCAAATGGTCTACGTGGAGGACCGCGACGAGTACATGCCTGTCGACGAGGTGCCGGCCGGCCTGCGGGTGCTCGACATTTCTGGCACCGAGCTGCGCCGGCGCCTGGCCCAGGGCCGGGACATCCCGTCGTGGTTCACCTTCCCCGAAGTGGCGACCGAGCTGCGGCGCAGCTACCCGCCCCGGGCCCGCCAGGGCTTCACCGTGTTCTTCACCGGCCTGTCCGGTTCGGGCAAGTCAACCATCGCCGCCATCCTGCTCACCAAGTTGCTGGAGGAGGGCGGCCGGCCGGTGACCCTGCTCGACGGCGACATCGTTCGCAAGCACCTGAGCTCGGAGCTCGGCTTCTCCAAGGAGCACCGCGACATCAACATCCGGCGCATCGGCTGGGTGGCGTCCGAGATCACCAAGAACGGAGGCATCGCCATCTGCGCCCCCATCGCCCCCTACGAGGGTGTCCGCTCCGAGGTGCGCTCGATGATCGAGCCGCTCGGCGGCTTCGTGCTCGTGCACCTGTCGACCCCCCTCGAGGTCTGCGAGGCCCGCGACCGCAAGGGCCTGTACGCCAAGGCCCGGGCCGGGATCGTCAAGGAGTTCACGGGCGTGTCCGACCCCTACGAGGTCCCCGATCACGCCGAGGTGCGCACCGATACCACCGACGTTACCCCCGAGGCAGCGGCCCAGCAGATAATCCTTCACCTGCAGACCGAGGGTTACCTAGGCCGTCCTTCCTAAAGGACGGCGCCTCGCCCTCGCCTTGGTTACCGGCCGGCTCGTGGCCTCGCCTTGGTTACCGGCCGGCTCATGGCCTCGCCTCCCTTACCGGCTGGAGCCTCGCCTGGCGGCCGCAAGCCTCGGGCCACGGCCGCGAGCCGGCTTGGGTTGTCAGGTGCCGGGCCAGTTAGTCGTGGAAGGCCGGGAGTACCTCGCCGGCAAACTGCTCGACTCTGCGGCGGCCCTCGCCGGGCCAGCCGCAGACCAGGTACCCGATGCCGTGTTCCTGGGCGGTGCCGATATTGCGCCGGACGATGTCCCACGGCTCGGATAGCGAGAGCGACGAGGCCCGCATGATCGAACGGGGGTCACGTCCGAAACCCTCGGCCAGCCGGTCCACCTCGGCGGACAATTCGACGAACGTCGGGCCGTGACCGGCATGCCACACATCGGCGAAACGGGCTGCCAGAGGCAGTGTCCTCGTCCTGCCCGTACCGCCGACCCAAATCGGCGGCCGAGGGTGCTGGACCGGGACCGGCCTCATCTGAGCCTGATCGAGACTGATGGTACGGCCCTTATAGGACACAATTTCTCCGGTAAACAGGCGCGTAACTATCTCGAGGGTGTCCTCCAACCGGTCGAAACGCCGGCCGTTGGCGGGAAGTCGATCCCGAGCTGGAGATGCTCACTTTCGAACCACGCCGCGCCCAGGGCCACTTCAAGACGGCCATGGCTGGCGTGGTCGATGGTCATGGCCTGGTTGGCAAAGACCGAGGGGTGGCGGTAGGTGGCCCCGGTGACCAACAACCCGAGCCGAATGCGCTGTGTGGCCGTTGCCAGTGCGGCCAGGGTGGTCATGCCGTCGAAACAGTTACCGGGGCCTTCGCCGTACATGGGTACGAAATGATCGAAACCCCATGACTCCGTCGAAGCCGATCTCCTCGGCCAAGCGAGCCCGGTCAACGACCTCGTCGAATTCCATTCGTTGCTGGGCAATGTCAATCCCGAATCTCATCTGGCTCCCTCTGGTCGCTCAACCTCGGCGACATGCTAGCCCGCCCGCGGCCGTACCTTCCTCGGCGCTCTTGGTGGCTTTAATGCCGGAAAACGAGAGGAAATGGACAAAACGACGCCCCACGTGTAAGTAACTGCGATAGGCGGCGCCATTGGGCGGAGCTTTGGGGACTTACGCGCGGCGAAACGGGGTCGCGGCCGATCGAGGCCTGAGTGGCGCCGGCGCCGCGTCTCAGGCGCGGCGGTGCCAGCCGGGTCAGTTCCCTGGTGCGATGGTGCCGCCAGATCGGCCATTCGTCCCAGGGTTGTGGCAGGGAGGGCTCCCCACACCCGTAGCCCGAGGGAGCCCGGAGGAGCGTCTACCTTGGCGCAATGGTCACGGCCTCCGGCGGCGCAATGGTCACGGCCTCCGGCGGCGCAACGGGCCCGCCTCCGGCGGCGCAACGGGCCCGCCTCCGGCGGCGCAATGGGCCCCGCCTCCGGCGGCGCAATGGTCACGGCCTCCGGCGGCGCAATGGTCACGGCCTCCGGCGGCGCAATGGTCACGGCCTCCGGCGCGACAGGTCTGGCCCCCCCGCCGCCGGGAGAAGGACCAGGGGTCATGGTGAGCCGGCGGCGCCTGCTCCGCCTCGGGGCCATGGCGGCCCTGGCTGCCCTGGCGTCGGCCTGCGGGGCCGGGCGCCGAGGTGCGGGCTCGACTACGGCCGCGCTCGTCCACGACGGCGCCCGCGCCGCGGGCCACGACGTCCCTGCTGCCGTCGACGACCACCGCACCGCCCACGACCGGCACGCCGTCACCGCCCACGACCGGCACGCCGTCAACGCCCACGACCGGCACGCCGTCAACGACCGGCAGGCCAGCGACGACGGAGCCGGCGACCGCCACCACCTCTGCCCCCACCGCGACGGCGCCGACCACCAGCACGACCACGGCGCCGCCCACCGAGGCCGACTGGAAGGCGTTGGCCGGCGGGCTATCGGGCCGGCTGTCCCGGCCTGGCAACCCCACTTACCCGGTGGACCTGGAACTGTACGACCCGCGCTTCGACAACGTTCACCCGTCCGCCATCGCCTTTTGCGCCAACGCCTCCGACGTGGCCCGGTCGGTCACCTTCGCCCGGGAGCATGGCCTGGCCCTCACCGCCCGCAGCGGCGGTCACAGTTATGCCGGGTACTCGACGAGCACCGGACTGGTCATCGACGTGAGCAGGTTGTCGGTGGTCAGGACGGCGGGCAGTCTGGCGACCGTCGGCGCCGGGGCGCGGCTGATCGACGTCTACTCGGGGTTGGCCCCGAAGGGTGTGTCCATCCCGGCCGGCTCGTGCCCGACGGTGGGGATCGCCGGCCTGGCCCTGGGCGGTGGCATCGGGGTCGTGGACCGCCTCCACGGCGTCACGTCGGACAGCATCGTCGGTTTGACGCTGGTGACGGCGGCCGGCGACATCGTGGAGGCAGACGCCAGCACCAACACCGACCTCTACTGGGCGTGCCGGGGCGGGGGAGGTGGCAACTTCGGCGTGGTGACCGAGTTCCGCTTCGCTACCTTCCCGACCACGGAGGTCTCCCTTTCCCTATTCAGCGCCACCTGGCCCTGGTCGGCGGCGGCCACGCTGGTGCCGGCGTGGATGGAGTGGTCGTCGTCGGCGCCGGACGAGTTGTGGTCGAACTGTCTGCTGGAGGCCTCGCCGGGCGCCGCCTCTGCCTATCTCCAGGTGGGAGGGGCGTGGTCCGGGGTAGCCGGCGACGCTCAGGCCCAGCTGGCCAAGCTGGTCAAGGCCGTGGGCCTCTCCTGCGAGCCAATCGGTGGGGGAGAACGGGTTCGAAGACGCCATGTACATCGAAGCCGGGTGCGCGGGTATGTCCGAGGCCGCGTGCCACCTGGCCGGCCGGTACCCGGGAGGCAGGCTGCCCCGCATGGTAGGCCTGGCCAGGTCCGACATCTACAACGCCCCGCTGGGCGACGCCGGAGTGCGGGCGTTGCTGGCCGGGGTGGAGGAGCGTCAGGGCCAGGGGGGCCCCGGAGGCGTGGTCCTGGACTCGTGGGGCGGTGCCATAAACCGCGTGGCGCCGGGGGCCACCGCCTTCGTGCACCGGCGGGCGCTGGCCTCCGCCCAGTACGTGGCCGACTTCCCGTCCGGTGTGCCTAATGCCGATGTGCGGGCGGCGACCAGGTGGCTGAAGGCCTGGTATGCGTCGCTACGCCCCTATGTGAGCGGCGAGGCCTACCAGAACTACATCGACCCGGCTCTGACCGACTGGCCGCACGCCTATTACGGGGCGAACCTGCCCCGGCTCCAGAAGACGAAGGCCAAGTGGGACCCCGACGGCATATGGCACTTCCCCCAGAGCATCCCGCCCCCGGGGCTCCCGCGCCCGAGCATCCCGAGCTCGTCCCTCCCGCGCCCGAGCATCCCGAACTCGTCCCCGTCCACGTCTTCGGCCCCGAGCATGCCGAAGTCGCCCCGGTCCCGGTCCGGCTCACCGTAACTGTCCCGGCCACCGGCCCGGGCTTAGTCGTCCAGGCGCAGAGCCTGGATGAACGCTTCCTGAGGCACCTCGACCCGCCCGATGTTCTTCATGCGCTTCTTGCCCTCTTTTTGCTTCTTCGAGGAGCTTCCGCTTGCGGGAAATGTCGCCGCCGTAGCACTTGGCCAGCACGTCTTTGCGTTTGGCCTTCACCGTCTCCCGGGCCACCACCTTGCCGCCCACGGCGGCCTGGATGGGCACGTCGAAAAGCTGGCGGGGGATAAGTTGGCGCAGCTTCTCGGTCATCCGCCGCCCGTACTCCATCATGTCGGAGCGGTGAATGATGGCGCTGAAGGCGTCGACGGGTACGCCGTTGAGCATGATGTCGATTTTCACGAGCTCGCCTGGCGAAAAGCCCGCCGGTTCGTAGTCGAGGCTGGCGTACCCCTTGGTCCGGCTCTTCAGGGCGTCGAAAAAGTCCATCACCACCTCGGCTAATGGCAACCGGTACACGAGCTCGACCCGTTCGGGCGATATGTACTCCATCCGCTTCATTTCGCCTCGCCGGGCCTGGCAAAGTTCCATCACCGTGCCCGTGTTCTCCGAAGGGAGAAGGATCGTGGCAGTGATGAAGGGCTCTTCGATGACCTCGATCTTCTGCGGGGAGGGCATTTCCGCCGGGCTGTGCATGCGCAACTGGGTACCGTCGGTCAGCTTGGCCACGTACTCGACGCTGGGGGCGGTGGCGATCAGGGAAAGGTCGAACTCCCTCTCCAGTCGCTCACGAACGATGTCCATATGGAGCAGGCCGAGGAAGCCGCAGCGAAAACCGAAGCCGAGGGCGGCCGACGTCTCGGGCTGGTAGGAGACCGAACTGTCGCTGAGCTGCAATTTTTCCAGGGCGTCCCGCAGCGACTCGAACTCGTCCCCGTCCACGGGGTAAAGCCCGCAGAAGACCATGGGTTTTGGTTCCTGGTACCCCTCGAGCGCCTTGTCGGCGGGGTGGGCGGCCTCGGTCACGGTCTCACCGCTGCGGGCTTCGCCCACGTCCTTTATGCCGGCGATCAGGTAACCGACCTCCCCCGGGCCGAGGCTCTGCACCGGGGTCGGGACGGGCAGCCGCAAGCCCAGCTCTTCGACTTCGTGGGCGCGCCCGGTCTGCATGAAGCGCAGTTTCATCCCCGAGGCGAGCACGCCGTTGAAGACACGGACAGAACTGACTACGCCCCGGTACTGGTCGTAGTACGAGTCGAAAATGAGCGCCTGCAGCGGGGCCGCCGGGTCGCCCGCGGGGGCGGGGATGCGGGCACATATGGCGTCCAGCAGCTCGGGGACCCCTTCGCCCGTCTTGGCCGAGACCCGCAGTGTCTCCGATGCGTCAATGCCCAGCACGGCCTCGATCTCGGCCGCGCATCGCTCCGGGTCGGCGGCGGGCAGGTCGATCTTGTTGAGGACGACGACTAGCTCGAGGTCGTGTTCCATGGCCAGGTAGGCGTGGGCCAGGGTCTGGGCCTCGATGCCCTGGGCGGCGTCGACCAACAGCACGACGCCTTCGCAGGCGGCCAGGCTCCGGCTCACCTCGTAGCCGAAGTCCACATGGCCGGGAGTGTCGATGAGGTGGACCGTGTAGCCCTTCCAATAGACGCGGACGTTTTGGGCCTTGATGGTGATGCCCCGCTCCCGCTCGATGTCCATGGAGTCCAGGTACTGGTCCCTCATGTCGCGCGCGCTCACCGCACCGGTCAGCTCGAGGATGCGGTCGGACAAGGTCGATTTGCCGTGGTCGATGTGGGCCACGATCGACAGGTTGCGGATCTTGTCTGGGGTTGTCGGAGAAGAAGGCAGTGTGGTCATCGCGTCGCAGCTCTCAGTCTCGCTTAACGGTCAGAGCCCTCAAAGCTGCTAACCTTCAAAACCCTGTGGCGAACATCAAGAGCCAGATAAAGCGTATCGGGACCAACGAGAAGGCTCGTCTTCGTAACAAGGCGGCAAAATCCGAGGTCAAGACCAGGATCAAGACGGCCGTGGCGTCGCTCGAGCGCGGCGGTGAGGCCGCGCCCGAGGATCTGCGCCTGGCCGTGAAGAAGCTCGACAAGGCCGCCTCCCGGGGCATCATCCACCGCAACCAGGCTGCCAACCGCAAGTCTTCGCTGATGCACCAGGCGGCTCAGATGGCAGCTGCGTCGGCGGCCTCTGACACCCCTGACGTCGGCTGACGCGGCCCTGACTGCCGGCTGAGCTTCACCTACGCACCGGCGTACCCCGCTCGCGCTAATGGCGCCGGTGGCTCCCGGTGGTTGCCTGCGCACTTCCCCGGGCGGCACGCGAGAGCCGGCACAGGCGGGCCACCAGGATCTCCAGGGCCAGCTCAGGCGGTAGGTCGACCTTGCCCTTGAGGGTCAGTTCGGCGTCGGCCAAGGCCACGATGGCGTCGCCGGTGGCGCCAGGACCGAGCCGTCGAGCGGCGTCCAGGGCTTTGCGGGCCGGAAAGGTGCTCCGTCCTTTGCCTATGCCCAGCGCCTGCGCCGCCTCGGCTTCCGAGGTGATGGTCGGCGACTGCACTCGCAGCACATTGCCGAAGTGGCGCTGGAGAATGGCCAGGACCACCAGCGGGTGGCGGTCGCCGGCGCCGAGCAGGCGGTGCAGGACCTTGAGGGCGGCATTGGTGTCGCCCTTGTCGATGGCGTCGGTGAGGTCCCAGGGAGGGACCGAGCCGGGTTCGCCCAAGTAGGGCCTCAGGTCGTCGTCCTCGATACGAGCGCCGTGGCCGAAGGCGGCCTCCAGCGTGGCCATGAGGGTACTCAGCCGGTCGAGATCCTCGCCCAGGTGCTCCTCGACCAGGGCGGCGGCCGTCGGCACCAGCCTTACGGGGCCGTGGGCCAGGCGTTGGCTGATCCAGCCGTGCGTCTCCCGGGTGCTGACATCGGTGTTGACCAGTGCCGCTCCCGGCGCCTGCTTGAAGGCGTTGACGAACTTGGCGGGCAGGCCCCCGCCGGCCACCACGAGCCTGGTCGTAGGCAGCGGTCCCTCCAGGCAGGGCAGCAGGCGCTGGAGCTGGTCGGCGGGGAAGTCGCCGGCGTCGCGCAGGACGACGACGCGCCGGTCGGCCAGGAACGGAGGCGTGGCACAGGCGGCGACCACTACCCCCAGGTCCAGTTCCTCGCCTCCATAGTCCTCCAGGACGAGGGACCGGTCGGCGCCTTCCACCAGCTGGTTGACCAGGTTGGAGACAGCCTCCGCCACCAGGGACGGATTATCGCCCGTCACGAGCCAGGCCGACGGCTCGGCGGCCGCCACCACCGCCTCCCCGCTCACGGAGCCCCCCCAGCCGAAGCCCCCTGGTCCGGATCCCCTTGGGCCGGAGCCACCTCGGCGCGGGCTTCCAGGATGGCGGCCAGCATGTCCCGTACCCGGCACGTGCCCCGCACGTCGTGGGCGCGCACGACGCGGCACCCCAAGGTGATCCCCAGGGCGTGGGCGGCGGCCGACGCCTCCCGACGGTCGTTGATCTCCAGGCCGAGGACGACGCCGAGGAAGGTCTTGTTGGAAGCGGACAGCAGGAGGGGGTACCCGAGGGCGGCCAACGTCGCCGACGAACGCAGCAGGTCCAGCGACTGGGCCGCCGTCTTGCCCAGGTCGAGGCCGGCGTCGACCAGCACCCGCTCGGGCGGGATGCCCGCCGCCCGTGCCCTTGCCGCCCGGTCGAGGAGGAAGGCGCCGACCTCGCCCACCAGGTCGGTGTAAACGGGCTCGGGGTCGGGGACCCTGGGGGCCAGGCGGATGTGGGTGGCCACCACGGCCGCTTCGTAGGCCGCCGCCACCCTCAAGTACTCGGGATCGGCGAACCCGCTGATGTCGTTGCCGAGCGCGGCGCCGGCCCGGAACGACTGCTCGGCCACCGATGCCCGCCAGGTGTCCACCGAAACGGGCCGGTCGTACCGCTGGACCAGGCCCTCCACGGCGGGCAGGAGCCGTCCCATCTCCTCGCTCTCGCTCACCTCGGGGCCAGGGCCGGCCTTGACGGCGCCGACGTCGAGGATGTCGGCCCCCTCGGCCACGATCTGGTCGGCCCGGGCCAAAAGGCGTCCCAGTCCCACGTCGCCCCCTTGTCGAAGAACGAATCGGGCGTGCGGTTGAGGATACCCATGACCAGGGCGCGGCGGGAGATGTCGTAGCGGCGGCCGCCGAGGTCGAGCGTCGTGGCCGCGGGCGCCGGTGTGAGCATGGCGCCAGCCACGGTAGTCCGTGGCAGTGACGGCCCCGGTGGGCGGCTCAGGCCGGTCTCAGAAGAGCCTGGCCGTCAGCGCTTTGCGATAGGTGGCCACCCGGGGGTCGTCGGGGCCCATGATCTCGAGCAGGTCGAGGTACTCCTGGCGGGCCGCGGGGTCGGCCTTGACCCGGTCGAGCAGGGCATCGAGCTTGGCCGTCACCGCCGCCGCCCCTTCGGCGGCTTCGTCGCCCACCCGGGCCTGGGCCTGCAGGAGGCGGACGTCGGGGGTCTCGGGTATGCGTTCGAGCAGCTGGAGCGCCTCTTTGCGCCCGGTGTCATCCCCCCGGTCGACCAGCAGGGTGGCCAGGGAAATGATGACCGTCGTGTTGGCCGGCTCGAGTTCGAGGGCCTTGCGCAGGGAGGGCTCGTCGCCCTCGGCCAACAGCTTGTCCACCTCCGTGGGGGCCGGTGCCACCTGGGCCAGCCAGGCTCGTACCTGCGCTTCGGGCAGGGCCCCGATGAAGCGGTCGACGACGCGCCGGTCCCTGAGGGCGAAGACGGCCGGGATCGACTGGACCTGGAACGTGGCCGAAACGCGCGGATTGGCGTCCACGTCGACCTTGACCAGGACCACTTCGCCCGCCCTTTCCGACACAACTTTCTCCAGGACCGGGCCCAGAGTGCGGCACGGTCCGCACCACGAGGCCCACAGGTCGACCACTACCGGGACCTGCGTGGAACGCTCCAAGACCTCGGCCTCGAACGTCGTGTCGGTTACGTCTATCGCTACTGTCATCTTCCCTCCGGCGCTCACGCCCTCGCTGGTCTGGTCAACCAGCCTGGTAGGTATAGCGTCCAAAGCTATCTTCGGCATTCCCGGGACCTGCGCCGCATCACATTTCGCCTGCTCAAGGCATGCACGCACCGGTACGCACCGACACGACCCGACACCGGTTCCCACATCCGCTAGGTCAGCGAGGAGGGCCAGCTACCCGTGGGAAGGCCCGCTGGTGCGAGCGGCAGTAAACCTGCCCTTGGAAACGACCGGCGCGCGACAGACAGAAGTCCCGCACCTCGGCCGGGACGGCTGTGCCGCAGAAGGCGCACCTGTTGGCCACCGGGAATGTCCCGGCCATGGGTGCCGGAGCCACTGGCACGGCCGGCGGTGCCGGAGCCACTGGCACGGACGGCGGTGCCGGAGCGTACGGGGGCTTTGCGGGCGCCGCGGCGGCCATCGTTGTCCGGATGTTCGCCGTCGTGCCGCTGGCCGCGTCGTTCAGGTAGGTCAGCTTTGCGATCAGCTCGGTGCGCCCCCACAGCTCGACGTCATTGGCTCGGGCCAAGCTCTGGGCCGCCGGGGTGAAGGCCTGATTAGCGACGACGAGAGCTCGCTGGCAGCGGTAGTAACCACGCGCTCCTAAGACCTCCTGGACGGCCCCAGGTCCAACGGTCCTGCTCCAGCACTTGGCCTGCACGACGACCTTCGTCCCGTCACGGTTGACGATGAGGTCGGCCCCGAAGTCGCCTTGGCCTCCAACAAGCTGCACGCCATAGCCGAGCCGGCGGAACATGACGGCGAGGAACCGCTCGAACTCCGAGCCGTCCATCATGTCGACCTCGTAGATGCCCGAACGGGCCAGGCGCCGCCACGCGGCGCGGCCCCGGCGGCGCTGGACCACTACCCAGAAGAACAAGCCGACCAGGAACACCGACCCGAAGAGGACGGCGATGGCAACGAGGCCGCCGACGGCATGGCTTATCACCTCGTTTGGGTTCAGCGCCGTCGTGTTGGTGGTGGAGGCGAGGAAAGCGAACATGAGGGCCCGGGCCACAGCCTGTGCACCGGGAGCCCGCTGATCAATAGTCTCTTCGGACCACCGGCCCGGCCCTTTAGCGCGGTGACGCCTTGTCCTCCCTGGCTCCGATAAGCGCCTCGAGCTTGCTGGCCTGGGTGGCGATGACGACTTGGGCAGGAAGGAGCCGGGCTCGCACCTTGGCGTCTTCCCTGTTCACGGCCGGTATCGGAGAGGGTATGAACCGGCCCCCAGGCGCGGGCGCAGTAGCGTCCAAAGCTAACGTGACATTCCCAATGTTCGCTTCTCGGAGAGCACGATGACCCTCGCTGCTATCACCAACTGGCCCCGCCTCGAACATCCGGCCCTCGTGCTCGGCCTCGAGGGCTGGGTCGACGCCGGGTACGCGGCGGCCACCGCCATCACCGCCCTGCTCGAAGTCCACCCCTCACGAAGTCGTGGCCACCTTCGACGCCGACGCCCTGCTCGACCACCGGTCGCGGCGGCCCAGCCTGCGCATCTCGCACGGCATCCACGGCCCGCTGACGTGGCCCGAGCTGCGCCTGCTCTCCGCCACCCAGACCGGCGGGCGCAGCCTGCTGGTGCTGGCCGGCCCCGAGCCCGACCTGCGCTGGCACGAGTGGAGCAGCGAGGTGGTGGCCCTCGGGTTGCGCCTCGGGGTCGAGCTGGTGATCGGGATCGGTGCCTTCCCGGCCCCGGTCCCGCACACCCGTGCGGTACGACTGGCCGCCACCGCCAACAGCGAGGAACTGGCGGGCAAGGTGGGCTTCCTGCCCGCGGCCATGGACGTGCCCGCCGGCGCCCAGGCCGTGCTCGAGGTGGGTTTCGGTGAGGCCGGCATACCCTCGGTGGGAGTCTGGGCCAGGGTGCCTCACTATGCCGCCGGCACCCCCTATCCCGAGGCGGCGGCGGCCCTGCTGGACGAGCTGGCGTCGTTGACCGGGGTCAGCATCAACACCGAGGCCCTGCACCAGGCGGGCCGCCGGGCGCGCGACCAGAATCCAGGCCCTCATCGAGGCCAGCGAGGAACACTCGGCCATGGTCCGCCAACTGGAGGAGCAGCACGACGCCGAGGTGGGCATGTCGGCCACCGGCTTCACCCGCCTGCCCACGGGTGACGAGCTCGCCGCCGAGCTGGAGCGTTTCCTGCGGGGCGAAGGCCGCTGAGGCGGCGGCCTCGGCGGCCTAGATGACGATGTTGACGAGCTGAGGCGGCCGGGCGATGACCCGGGCCGGCGAGCGGCCGTCCAGGGTGGCGACGACCTTGGGGGATGCCATGGCGATGGTGACCACCTCAGGCTCGGTAGCCGAGGCGGCCACTTCGATGCGGTCCTTCAGTTTCCCGTTCACCTGCACGACCAGGGTCACCAGGTCTTCGGTCAGCATGGCGGGGTCGGCCTCGGGCCAGCGCTCGGAATGGACGCGGGCGCCCGGGCCCTGGCGGCGCTCCCACAGCTCGGCCGTCACGTGCGGCGCCATGGGGGCCAGGAGCAGTAACAACGTGTCGACCGACTGTTCCAGGACTTCCGGGCGGGCGCCGGCGGGGGACTGGACGTAGCGGTACAGGACGTTGGTGTACTCGCGCAGGGCGGCCACGGCCGTGTTGTACGACCAGCGCTCGAAGTCCCGGGTCACTCGGTCGACCAGCTTGTGGGTAGCCTTGGTGACTTCGTCGTCGGCCGGCGTCGCTTCCCGTTGGGCACCGGCTCCGCCCTCGGCCTCGCCCGTCGCCAGGCGCCAGACGCGGTCCAGGAAGTGGCGGCAGCCGTCTATGACCTCGTCGGTCTGATCGGTCCAGTCGAAGTCGTCGGCCGGGGGACCGACAAAGAGGTGGAAAAGACGCAGGGAATCGGCCCCCACGGTGTCGAAGTACTTCTCGGGCGAGATGAGGTTGCCCTTCGACTTGGACATCTTCGTCCCGTCCATGCGGATCATGCCCTGAGTGAACAGGCGCCTGAAGGGCTCCCTCGTCTTTTTGGTCGACAGCCCCAGGTCGCCCAGGGCACGGGTGTAGAAGCGGGCGTAGAGCAGGTGCAGGATGGCGTGCTCGATGCCCCCGATGTACTGGTCCACTGGCATCCAGCGCGCCGCGGCCTTGATGTCGACCGGCTCGTTCTCGTCCCAGGGGTCGCAAAAGCGCAGGAAGTACCAGGAGGAATCGACGAACGTGTCCATGGTGTCGGTCTCACGTTCGGCCTTGCCGCCGCAGCGCGGGCAGGTGGTCCACAGGAAGTCGGGGTCGTAGCGCAGCGGCGACTGCCCGGTGGGCAGGAACTCGACGTCGTCGGGCAGCAGCACCGGTAACTGGTCCTCGGACAATGGGACGATGCCATCGTCAGGGCAGTAGACGACGGGTATCGGGCACCCCCAGTAGCGCTGGCGGGAGACCAGCCAGTCCCTCAGGCGGTACTGCACGGTGCGCCTGCCTATGCCTTTTTCCTCCAGCCACGCCGTCGCCTTGGCCTTGGCCTCGCCGGTGTCGCCGATCCCGTTCAACCATTCGCTGTTTATCCTCGGCCCGTCGCCCGTATAGGCCTCACCCTCCCAGCCCGGCGGCGGCTGCACCGTCCTCAAGATGGGCAGGCCGTAGGCGTTGGCGAAATCCCAGTCGCGCTGGTCTTCGCCGGGCACGGCCATGATGGCGCCCGTGCCGTAGGCCATCAGGACATAATCGGCCAGGTAGATAGGGACTTCCTCGTTGTTGAAGGGGTTGATGGCGTAGGCGCCGGTGAAGATGCCCCGCTTGTCGAGCGAGGCCTCTGACGACTGGCGTTCGAACTCTGGCTCCTGACGGACTCGCTCGACGAAGGCAGCCACGGCCTCCCGGCGCTCGGGGGCCACGATCAGCTCGACCAGGGGGTGCTCGGGCGCCAAGACCACGAAGGTCATACCGAAGGCGGTATCCGGGCGGGTGGTGAAGACCTCGATGTGCTGGTCCGTCCCGGCGATGGCCATCTCGAACTGGGCACCCTTGGAGCGGCCGATCCAGTTGCGCTGCATGGTCTTGACCCGTTCGGGCCAGTCGAGGCCCTCGAGGTCGTCCAGCAGCTCGTCGGCGTAGGAGGTGATGCGGAAGAACCATTGCTCCAGGTCCTTCTTCACCACCAGGTCACCGCTGCGCTCGCATGTCCCGTCCGCCCGCACCTGTTCGTTGGCCAGCACAGTGGCGCACCCCGGGCACCAGTTGACCGGCGCCTTCTTGCGGTAGGCCAGTCCCGCTTCCAGGAAGCGCAGGAAGATGACCTGGTTGAAGCGCATGTACATGGGGTCGTGGCTGCGCACCACCCGTCGCCAGTCGTAGCCGGCGCCCAGGCGGCGCAGCGAGCTCTGCAGCTCGGCGATCCGGGCTTCGGTGAAGGGGCGGGGGTGCGTACCCGTCTTGATGGCGGCGTTCTCGGCCGGCAGCCCGAAGCTGTCGAAGCCGATGGGGCTCAGCACCGAGCGGCCCTGCATGGTGCGCCAACGGACGTTTAGGTCGCCGAAGGTGTAGTTGCGCACGTGGCCCTGGTGGGCGGCGCCGCTGGGGTAGGGGTACATGCACAGCACGTAGAAGGGCGGCCGCGGATCGTCGTTGGCCACCTCGTAGGCGCGTTCCTCGGCCCACCGGGATTGCCAGCGGCTCTCGATCTCCGGTGCGTCGTAGGCGTAGATCATTGGTCCCCAGGGTACGCGAAACGGCGCTGGGCCCTGCCTCCACGGGCGCTGGTCCCTGCCTCCACGGGCGCTGGCCCCTGCCTCCACGGGCGCTGGCCCCTGCCTCCCAGGGTGCTGGCTCCTGCCTCCAAGGCAGACCTGCTGTACCTTGCGTGTTGTGGCAGGAGCGGCTACTACCCTTACGATCGGCCTGGGCGACCAGCGCTATGAGGTCTACGCCGGCGAGGGGCTGACCTTCGGGCGGTCGCCGCGGACGACGCTGTGCCTCGATCCGGCCGATCTTGGCATATCCCGGGTGGCGGGCTCGCTCGAATCCGACGCCGGCGTGTGGTGGCTGGTCAACAAGAGCACGGTCCGCCCCCTCGAGGTCGTCGACGATGTGGGCATCCGCACGGTCCTGCCCCCGGGCCGGCGCCTGGCCGTCACCGCCCCCATCACCGTGATCGTGGAAGGGGCCATGCGCCGCCACGCCCTCACCGTGGACCTGCCCGAAGAGGCGCAGGACAGCTCCTCCGGCGGTCCCGTCTCCGGCTCCCAGGTCGATGGCAACCCCACCCGGGCCGCCTCCGAGGTATCCATCACCTCGGCGGACAAACTGGCCCTGGTGGCCTTGTTCTCGGGTTACCTGGAGCCCTTCCCCCGCTACGACCCGCACCCCAAGAGCTACGCCGACGCTGCCGCCCGCCTGGACTGGCCCCGCACCACCCTCGTCAAGAGAGTCGAGTACATGCGCACCCGGTTGACCAACGCCGGGGTACCCAACCTCCTGGGCGAGAACGCCCTTCAGCACCTGGCCGAATGGGCCCTGGCCACGGCCCTGATCAGCCGGACCGACCTGGCCCTGTTGCCGCCCCGGTAGCGGGGCTTCAGGTCCCACCCGGCGCCGCGGACGCTGGCTCTGGTCGCCGGATGGCTGCTAGCGGCTACTCTGCTAGTCTCAAAAGTCACCTTCGGGGGCGTAGCTCAGTTGGTAGAGCGCTTGCATGGCATGCAAGAGGTAGCCGGTTCGATCCCGGTCGCCTCCACCGGAAAAACCCCAGGTCAAAGGGTGTGCGGCCGAGCGGAGGCGGAGGCTAGGGCCGCAGTTGGCAGCCAAGCGGCAGCCACGATGAGGCTTAATTTGCAGGTAGGGGCCAGTTTTAGCCCCTGAAATGGTTATCGAGTTGGTCCGATCCGCGCTCCGGTAAGAGGGCCGAGACACAGTCGACCTGGCCTTTTGGATTTAACAAATCGACGCGTAACTGACAGCGGCGCCCGCCTCCCGCAGAGGTCACTTAGCCGGCGGGGCCCCTCTCCGGGGCACGGTGCCGACTTGAACCACGCTCCTCCCCGGGTCCGACCGCCCGTGCCGACGGCCACCAAGCGCCGCCGCCCATCCGACCGGGTCGATGGGCTCTGCCTCCTGCTCGGGCGGGTTTCGTGCCCATCGCGAGCGTCGCCGGCCATTCCGACCAAGTGCTGCGGCGACCTTGCCCCGGCGTGGGTGGATCTGGTCCTCTAGCGCCGCGCCGGAACGATGACGATAATGACAGCGGTTGATCGGCTGACCGGGACTGGCAGCTGAGCCGGGGAGAGGGCAAGACGTCCGCATCGCCTTCACTTCGAGCCCGGCGACCGCCTTGCCGGTAGGTACGCGATTGATCGCCTCCTCGGTCAGGGCCATCGCAAGGTCGTCTACCTCGCACGGGACATACGAATGCACCGAGACGTGGCCCTTGCACTGCTCAGGCCCGAATCCATCGCGGCTGATCCCGACGCCGCCGAGAACGAGACCAAGGTTCTAGGGGCGATCGGACGCCACGAGAGCGTTGCCCGACTGTGGGACCGCGATCCCGACAGCGATCCCCAGTACATCGTCTTCGAGTACCTACCCGGCGGGACACTCGCCGAGTACCTGGCGGACACGAACTATGGGCAAGGGGTCGTGCCGGTCGAGGACCTCCTTCGTCTCGGACGGCAGTTGTCTCGCGCCCTGTCGCACCTGCACCGGCGCGGGATCGTCCACCGCCACCTCTGCCCAGCGAACGTGTGGCTGGACGAGCGCCAGGGCGCTCATCTCGGGGATTTCGACACCGCCATTCTCATTGACGATGCGCCGCGGACGCTGCGCCCGCTGACGAACCAGGCACACGCATCGCCCGAGGAACTAGCTGGGGATTAACCCGGGGTGCGTTCCGATCTCTTCTCGCTCGGAGCCGTGCTGGTCAACGTCGCTGTCGGTTCGGGCATGCGGCGCGACCCCCACGTCCTCAAGGCGGTCCGGCCCGAGCTACCACCGTCGTTCGCCGACCTCATCGCCAACGTGCTCGCCCCGTCCCCGGATGACCGCCCGCCCGATGCCGAAACGGTCCTTGAGTCCCTCAACCAAGTCCGGAGCGACCTTCTCGGGGTTGGGCCAGGACGGCGCCCAAGTGGTGAGTTCCCTCATCCCGACCTCGGAGAGCTGAAGTGGTCGTACGGCGTCCGCGCGACCGATTACGCGGTAGGCGACGTGATCGAAGGGCGCTTCGTTGTGCTCCAGGAGCTCGGCGAAGGGAATTTCTCGAAGGCATACCGCGTGCTCCCGCTCGATGTCGCTATATGAGCCCGTCGTCCTCAAAGAGTGAGTCGCTCAACAGCTATGAGGCCGTCCGGCGCGAGATCGGCGCGCTGAGGAAGGTGCGTCACCCGAGGGTCGTCGAGGTTTTCTGGGCCGACAAGACCGACGCCGGTGACTGGTATCCGGAGCACACCGGGACCCAGCCGTCCCTAACGGCGCGCTCGGGCTACGGGACGGCATTCCGTTCCGAACTAGGAGGTAGTTGTGCAAGTCAGAGTGAAGCAGTTCACAGGCGATATGGAAATTAAGACGAGCGGAATCGAGCTCGAGGTGCGTAAGCCGTGACAGGACCGCGCAAGTCGGGGATTCTTATGTCACCAAGGCCGACATCACCTGGTGCAAAGGCAAGACGACTAGGACCAACGGCGTCCAAGTCAGCTGGGCTGAGCTTGGTGAGCTCGTCACCTCCAAGCGCGTCACGGACGCGGCCTTGAAGGCTGCCCGAGCCGTTCTGACGGAGGGCCATGAGCGAGGTGCGACAGGGGCGACCCCTCCGGTTCTAGGTCCGCGACCGGCACGACAAGTTTGTTGGGCCCTTTGACGAAATACTGCGTTCACCACCGAGTGCCTCAAGGACTTGACGAGACGCTCTACGGCACGAAGCCCGTGACCCTCACAGCTAGGCGTAGCACCTCACGCTCAAGCTCTGGCTTTATCCTCGCTGGCACCGGCAAAACCTCCTGGTCGAGCCAACCCAACTGTTGTCGGCACGCCGAAGGTTTGCGGTGATCCCTTGAATCCGCCCTTAGCTCCGTCCTACCCGTTCGGGGCTACCGTTCCGCCCGCAACCAGGCTGGCGGGCAATAGCTTGCATGCTCCTCCTCGGGCCAGAAGGTCGATCGCCGTGCGCGCCATTTCCAGCGCGGGGACGTTCACATGAGTCATTGGTGGGATAATGTGCTTGGTGAGCCCGCTCCAACCGATGACCACCACGGACAGGTCGTCCGGCACGTCCTTGCCTCGTTGTTGGAGTTCCGGCATGAGCAGGTCGATCATTCCCTCGCCGTTGACAATTAAGGCGCTCAGGGCAGGTTCCGCTTCAAAGAGGGCGTCGAGAGCTGCCTGAGTGCCTTCCGTGCCTGTATCCACGGGCAGGCCATGGAATGGCAACCCTGCCTCGTTAAGGGTTGACTTTACGGTGTTCCAAAGGCGGTGCGCATAACTCAGGCCCTTTTCGAAAGTGCCTGGAGGGGAGGCGAGCAACCCGATATGCCGATGGCCGAGACTGATCAGGTGCTCGACGCACAGACGCCCGGCGCCCTCGAAATCAAAATCAACAAAGGGTACTTCCGTTGGCTCCATGGGCATACCGAGCGCGACAGCGGGAACGCCTAACCTTTCGATCAACTTTAAGCGCTCGTCCTTCACTTGCACCTCCATCAGTATGAGGCCGTCGACCGTCTTGCTGCCAACGACTTTTGCGATCGCAGCGTTCCCCCCTCCGCCCGTGATGAGTATGACGCTCCATCCCTGTCGCCGAGCGGCATCCACAACTCCATATACGTACGGCATGTGCCCAAGCACGTAGGATTTGTCCACAGCCTCCGGGGACCAGTCGTAAAGGGGGTCAACAAGCGCGATGACGTCCGTCCTGCCGGCCCTGAGAGAACGGGCACCAGCGTGAGGCTCGTACTTGAGGTCCCGGATTGCCTGCTCCACCCGGGCGCGTGTCGCCGGCGAGATGCTCCGCTTGCCGCTCAACACGTAGGAAACAGTGCTCGGTGAGACACCTGCGTGGCGAGCGACATCGCTGATCTTCGAGCTGGACAACCCTCCCCCTGTCATTGGCTTCTCGAAGTGCCTAACCTGGCTGACTGGCAATCGAAGGAGTTCGGTTGCCAGTCGCACTCCCAGTCCAGCGCGAGTCTAGGAGCAGCGGCGCGCAGCGAGCCCCGTCGGTTGCGTAGCGGGCCTCAAGGCGCCGTCTGATTACTTGGGGAGGGCGAGCGACTGCCCCGCTCAGGGCTTGGGGCGCACGCTGAGGACCTAGGGTCTGACCAGCAGCTACGCCTCTTTGCCACCATCTTCGCTATAGGTGCTCGGTCACCTTCGAGTTCGTCCGCCGCCATCAGCTCGCCGTGCCAGTCCCCACCGTGGGGGACCAGGCCCGCGCCGTTGGTCCCAAGCGCGGGCGGCGCGCCCGTGTGGGACGGGCGTGGTCGTCCCGAGAGGCACGGTCACCACGACACCGGCACCTTTGGAACATCTCGACCAGGCGCGCCTGGTCTGAGCCCCCATCGAGAAGACTGGTAGCCTGCTGTTATGAGCGCGCCAAGTCTTGCCTGACCGCTGGCGGTCCTTACCCCACGCCCTCGGTATAGCCGCCAGCCTCGAGGTCCTTAGACAGTTTCGCCAATAGCGCTGGCCTTGACCTGCGCCGGCCAAACCTAGTTATAACGCGATTTCCCCGTCAGGATCCCAGAGGTCTTCCCAGGCCTGGTCGGGCTTCCACAGGAACACCTGACCTTTGACCAGACGGTTGGCCCTGTCGATGCCCGCGATAGCCCGCATCTCTTGGTCTGTCAGCGGGTCGCTCACGGCGGCTTGAAGATTGGCCTCGTAATGGGCGCGCGTGACCGAGAACGGGATCGGCGTCTGGCCCCGTTGGACGGCCCACTTCACGCAGATGACAGCCGGGTGCACCCCATGGTCCCGGGCTATACGAACCACCACCGGGTCTTCGATGTCCACCGTGTCCTCGGGCGTGCGATCGCGATCGGGCCGGGAGGGCGAGCCTATTGGGCAGAAACCGGTCGGCTCGATACGCTTGCTGCGTACGTACGCGAACAAATCCGGTTGCTGGAAATGGGGATGTAGCTCCATCTCGTTCACCGAGGGAGCGACACGCGGCATCGCGCAGCAGCAGCTCCAGCTTGGGGACCGTGGTGTTGGAGGTGCCGATATGGCGTACCAGACCTATGTCCACCAGCCGCTCCATCTCCCGCCAGGTCTCCATGAACTCGGCATGGACGTAGGGCCGGGCGTTGGGGCTGCGAGAAGTCACGTCGCAACCGGGCTCGTGATAATTGGGGAACGGCCAGTGCACCAGGTACAGGTCCAGGTACTCCGTGCGGAGGTCTTTTAAGGAGCTCTCGCACGCGGGGACGACGTCCTGGGGCGCGTGCTTGTCGTTCCACAGCTTGGAAGTGAGCCAGAGCTGTTCACGGGGGAACCCGTTGAGAACTTCGCCTATGCGATCTTCGTTCCCGTACACGGAGGCGCAGTCGAAATGCCGGTAACCGACTTCGAGGGCGCCGCTCACGGCCCGGGCGACCTCGGCAGCTGAGACCCGGTCCGAACCAAAGGTGCCCAGACCTACTGCCGGCATCAGGGCTTCGCTACTTAGCCGGCGTTGAGGTACCTGCGCGGGATCAACCGTCATGCCACGGCTTACCTTTCAATCTTTTGATGCGTGCCCCGTGTGGGTGGTGGAAGATCATAACCTCATTGTCACAGTTGATCGCCGTGGGAAGCTCTCCGACCCTTTCTGAAGGTGAAAAGTAGCGGTGATGGCCGCTTCGCAGAACGACGGCTGGCTCATTCCTTTGTGGAGCCGGCGAGCATCCCGGTGACAAGAGCGCGCTGGGCAAAGAGGAAGACGATAAACACAGGAGCGACGGCTACGAGTGCAGCCATCGCCAGCTCCGGTCGGAGGACCGGGCTGTTGGCCCCCACCACCGGGTTGAACGCCGAAGTCTGAGATACGAGGTACTCCAGTCCCACGGGGAGCGGGTACCGCCTGTCGCTGTAGAACATCACGTAGGGGAGGAAGAAGTTGGTCCAGTCGGACACGAAAGCGAAAAACCCGACCAGTGCCACCACGGGACGGGCGAGAGGCAACGCGATCCAGAGGAAGACGCCCCATTCGCTGGCGCCGTCCACCCTGGCGGCGGCCAGGAGCTCCTTTGGAATCGTGGAGGAGAAAAATATATAGCACAGATAAACCCCGAATGGGAAAAAGCCAAATGGGAGCGCAACCGACCAACCAGTGTTCTTGAGGTGCACCACGTTCAGCTCCAAGAAAAGTGGTAACACCAGCGCGCTCGCCGGCATGATCATGACGAGCAGCGTGATACTCAGCAGCACCCGTCTTCCGGCAAACTCAGTGAGCGCCAACCCGTAGCCGGCAGGTACCGCGCAGAGCAAGGCGAGCAGCACGCCAACGACTGAGTACCAGGCTGAGTTTTCAAGCCATTTCAGGATTTCGTGAGCTTGGAAGCTGTACAGTGCGTCCCAAGTGTGCAGGAAAGTGTGGAAAGACCCAAGGGTGAAGGGCCTTTCGAAGACCAGTTGGTGGTCGGTCTTCGTCGGGGCGATGAGCAACCAAATAACGGGGACCACGAAAAAGGCTGTGAACGCCAGCATCACGACGAACCATACGAGCCTTGCTACCACCCGGTGGTTGGGCGCCCGTCGACGTGAGCGGCCCATCCGGCGCGTCCTCACCATGGGAGCTTGTGAAGCCAGGTGGCCAATAGCCGGCTTGGCAACGGCTTGCGACATGCGGCCTTCGTACCCCCTTACTTCAGTTCGAACAGCTTCGAGCGGAAGACGAGCAATGCCGCGGCCATAAGGCCCACGAACAGGAGGTCAACCGAGATCGCCGCCGCGTAATTGAAGTTGCCATTGTACGTGGCGAGGTAATAAGCCAGCTGGTTAGGCGACCAGAACGGGCTTACCATACCTAGGCTGGCCGAGGCGACGAGGGTGGGCTCGACGATCAACTGCGTGCCGGCTGCGAACGCGAGTATTAGCATGTAAACCACCCACTTCTTGATCAAGGGCAGCTTGATGCGCAACGCGAGTTGCAGGACGTTGGCGCCGTCGATCCTTGCGGAGTCGATGACTTCGTCCGAAATGTTGTTGAGCGCCCCGTTCATCACCACAATCCAGCCGCCTGCCCCGGTCCAGAACGCGATTATGGCAAAAATGACCGGAAGGTGCCCAGGCGCTATCACCTGGGGAAAGGCGGAGAAGTGGAAGAGAGAGGAAAGCGCGAAATGCCACGGGCTCAGCTCGGGGTCGAACATGAAGGCCCAAACGACCACGGCGGCGGAGCCAGCGAGCGCGCCCGGGAGGTAGAAGAGAAAACGAAAGGCCGGGACCAGCCGGCGCGCCCCGCCATGAAGCATGAGCGCCAGGAACAGGACGACCACAACCAGGGCACTGAGCCAGATCACTAGGTAGACGGCGATGTGCTCGAAGGCCGGGCCGAAGCGGAAGTCGTGACCGGTTTTTAAGAAGTTGGATAAACCCGCCCAATGCCACGACCCGCTCTCCTTTGTGAAGGCCAGGTAGAGTGCGTACACCGTCGGTACCACCCCGAACAACAGGAGCAGCACTACGTATATCGATATAAATGCGTAGCCGGCGCGGTTGCGACCGCCAGCCCGCCCGGGACGGACGCGGCGTTTGGCTGAGCCCGGGGCGGGCAGGCTGGTGGTCTGAGTCAACATTCGTGCTTAGCTCTTGACCTGGTACCCGTCGGATTGCGCGTTGTTCAGGATCGCGCTTGCCATAACGGACAGCTGAGACGAAACCGTGTCGCCTGCTGTCAGGTTTGGCGTGACGTTCTGAGCCCACAGGCCGAAGACGTCCCAGGGAGTCTGGGACCAACCGGGCCAGACCTCAGGGGCCGCCGTAGCGAACGCCGGCGCCAGGGGCGTGGCAAAAAGGCCGCTCTTGTCTTGCGCGGCGATCCAAACCTTGGCGGCGGGAACGTAACCAGGGTAGCCCTCCGACTGGAGCTGCGACACGTTTGAGGTGGCGAGCCCTACCAGCACGTTCGCCGCGGCCTGAAGTTGCGTTCCGCTCAGGTGCGAGGACAATATCCATAGGCCCCCACCGACGTCGCCTGTCCAGGCGTGCTTGGCGCCAGGCCAGATCAAGGGTGGGTACGCCGCATAGGTACCCGCAGGAGCATCGAGGACGGAGCCCTTTCCTTCAAAGATGGCCGTTGAATACCAGGCGGGGCCCACTGTCATGAGCACCTTGCCGCCCCACGTCTTGCCGAAGGTGGACCCGAAAACGTTGCCGTTGACGGCCGGGACCGTCCCGTCCTTCAGCAGCGGGTTGAGCAAATTGGCCATGTTGACGCAGTTGGGGTCGTTCGGGTTGGAGAGCAGGCTGTACGAGCCGACTACGTCGTTCAGGTGGCACTGGGCCGCTTGTAGGTAGATGGCGTCGTCATAGGAGTCGCCCAGCTCGCCGATGATGTAGCCTGGGTGGTTCTTGGCGACGTCCAGGCCGATCGCTTGCCACTGCTGCCAGGTCGTCGGGACCGTGTAGCCGAGCTGTTTCATCAGTGGGACATTGACCCAAAGGACGTCGAAGGCCATGTCGTTGCGGAGGCACTTGAGTTGTTTGCCCACCATGCACGGGGCCAGAGCGCCCGCGGCGTAGTTATTGAGGACCGAGCTCGGGACGAGGCCGTTGTTGAGCACGGCCGGGTAATTGAACGGCGAGAAGCCGAGCTTTTGGACGTCGTTCTGCTCGGCGGAGAACATGATGTCCGGCCAGCCGTGGCCGACCCGGTTGGCCAGGGCGACCTTCTCCTTCAAGACTGCCAGAGCCATTGGCACCGGCGTCGCCGGTAGTGACCGCGAGCTTGATGGACGGGTGGGCCGCCTCCCAGGCCTTCACCATCGCCAAACGAGCGGAGTCGACCAACACTGTGATCGGCGCTGAGCTCATCGCCGGGCGGGGGGTGGCACTGCTGATGCCGACGCCAGTCACGGACATTGACGCCACCAACCCGATTGCTGTCAATGCTGCTAACGGCCGGCGTCGCACGCATAGGCGCCGTGCGGTTTCTGTCTCTCTCATTGTCCTCCCTTTTTGTTTGGTTGATAAGACTTATCCGGCAAACGGTCGGTCCGGGGCCAGAGCGCCATGAGGCGCGTTCCTCAGGGAAGCCGACAGCCGCCGAACAGTGGCGGCCCCCCCGGGCTACTGAAGAGGTTGAGCGCAGCTTCCAACAAGGTGTCGAATCGATTCGACGATCGAGCACAACTCCTTTCTCCTACGACCTCGAAGCTAAGTGGTTGACGGCGTAACTACATACGTGTAAGTTGTTGGGTGGTGGGGGGCATGGTGCCGGGTGGCCAGTACCTTGGGGGTGCTGTTGTCTCGCCGGAGCCCTTTCGTGATCGAGTTGAGCGACGAGGACCGGGGCCGGTTGGAAGCTCTTACCCGTAAGGGCACTGCCCAGGCTCGGACGGTCGAGCGGGCCAGGATCGTGTTGGCAGCGGCTGCGGGGACGAACAATGCGGATATTGCCGACGACATGGGGATAGCCCTGAACACGGTGATCAAGTGGCGCAAACGGTTCTTCGAGGAGGGTATTGCCGGCCTGGCGGACCGCAAGCGCTCGGGACGGCCGAGGCGTTTTTCCCCCTCTGGTGGTGGCCGAGGTCAAGGCGTTGGCGTGCGAGCTGCCAGCCACCACCGGCGTCCCTCTGTCGAAGTGGAGCTGCGCTGAGCTGGCCCGCGAGGTCGTTGAGCGCAAGGTCGCCGGCTCCATCTCCGCGGCCACTGTCTGGCGCATCCTGAAGAAGGACGCGATCAAGCCGTGGCTCCACCGTTCATGGATCTTCCCTCGTGCCCCGGACTTCGCAGCCAAGGCGGCGGTGGTGCTGGACCTTTACGCCCGCTGCTTCGAGGGCCAAGTGCTTGACGACAACGAATTCGTCATATGTGCAGACGAGAAAACGAGCATCCAGGCCCGCTGCCGCTGCCACCCGACGCTGCCACCGGGACGGGCCCGGGTGATGCGCGTCGAGCACGAGTACGACCGGCGCGGGGCCGTCGCCTACATGGCTGCCTACGACGTGCACCGGGCCAAGGCCTTCGGCCGTTGCGAGCAGACCACTGGCATCGTGCCTTTCGGACGCCTGGTCGAACAGGTCATGACGGCCGAGCCCTACGCCAGTGCCGAGCGGGTCTTCTGGGTCGTGGACAACGGCTCCTCCCATCGCGGCCAGGCCTCGGTCGACCGCCTCGAAGGTGCCTGGCCCACCCTGCGCCTCGTCCACCTGCCGGTGCACGCCTCCTGGCTGGACCAGGCCGAGATTTACTTCTCCATCGTGCAGCGCAAAGTCGTCAACCCAAACGACTTCTTCGACACCGATGAGATCGCCAGGCGCCTGGCGGCCTTCGAGGACCGCTACAACCGCATAGCTGTGCCCTTCGACTGGCGTTTCGGCCGGGACGACCTCGACAAGTTCCTCGCCCGGCTCGAAGCTCACCAAGCTGCGTAGGGGCCTGGCGCTACCATCGAGCCGATGGCCATACCCGAGCCGGCCCGTTGGAGGGTCGAGCAGCGGCTCGAACTACGACGGCGTGAACGCTGGCCCGCCCTGGCGGACCTGAAGGTCCGCTACCGAGGCGACTACGCCTATGTGAGCGGGACCGACCCCGACGGGCCGCTGTCGTTGTGCCGGCTGCGTTGGACGGGTTCTCCCGACCATTGGGGCGTCGCCTGCTACTTGGCGAGCAAGGACGGCTACGAAGATTCCATACTGCCCACCGGCAGTTTTACCGGCACCCCCGAAGAAGCCCTCGACTGCGTCTGCGGCCTGTACCTGAACGACCCCTCGGCATGGGCCGAACGGCTCCCGTCGGCCGACACCTGATTCACGCGAAGAGTTAGGCGGTCGACCACTAAGTCGTCTACCTAAGGAATCGTTACCTCACAACTTCTACTATGGCGCCGAGGGTCTGTCAAGTCACCCAGCGCTCGCTCGTACGGAGGTAGCGCGGAGATTATCCACGTCACAGCACGGTGCAGGTCACGAGGTTCTATAGCTGTTGAGAGCGGCAGGACCAACGTCCTTGCCGGTGAACGGCGCCGCCTGCTCGCCCGAGGCATCGTTATCTAGAAATCGTTGCCTCGAGCAGCCCGTGCTACTGTGTGACCGCATCAGTCGTCTCCTGCCGACGTGCGCCCTCGGCAGGGTCATGAGGAGGGCCTTGGTAGACCGGTGGTGACCACGATCTTCGATGTGGCCCGCGCGGCCGGGGTGTCGACCTCTACCGTTTCGCGCGTCCTGAACGGCAACGAGCACGTCAACCCGGACCTAATGGCCAAGGTCACCCGCGTCGTCCGCGAGTTGAACTACCGCCCTAACCGGGTGGCACGTAGCCTCAGGCTCCGGCACAACCGGGTCTGGGCACTAGTGATTTCAGAACGTTCGGACAGGACCGTTCTTTGCCGACGTCGTGCGGGGCGTCGAAGATGGCGCACACGAGGCTGGCTACCCGATGTTCCTCTGCAACGCGGACGAGGACCCGGCCAAGGAAGCGGACTACCTCCAACTGGCCGTGGCCGAGAACGTAGCCGGGGTAATCCTGACGCCGTCTGGTCCCGCCACAGACCTGCGGCCATTGCTTGATGCCGGTATCCACGTCGTCCTCGCCGACCGGAAGCTTCCCGGTCACCAGGCGGACACCGTCGTCGCCGACAACCTGTCGGGCGCCATGCAGGGGGTCGAACACCTGCTCGCCGGTGGGTACCGTCGCATCGCATGCATCGCCGGCCCGCTGGACGTGACAACCGGCTCGGAGCGCCTCTTGGGGTACCGCACGGCCTTGGAACAAGCGGGTATCCCAGTGGACGACTCGCTGGTACGGGTGGCCGACTTTCGCGAAGGGGGAGGGCACCGAGCCATGGAAGAACTGCTCGAACAAGAGCCGCGCCCCGATGCCGTGCTTGTGTCCAACAACAGAATGACAGCCGGGGCTCTCGAAGCCATCGAAGAAGCCAGCCTTGCCATTCCAGACGAGATCGCAGTGATCGGCTACGACGAGATCTCTTGGGCGCCGTTGCTCCGCACCGCCCTGACGACACTCAGCCAACCCGCCTATGACCTCGGCCATGAGAGCGCCCGCTTGCTCCTGAGTCGGCTCGACGGCTATTCGGGTTCACCCAGAACGGTAGTACTACCGACCTACTTGAACATAAGGGCCAGTTCTACTCCCAAGCAATGGCCCGGCGCGTCCCCGGTTCCGATGTCTCACGCCGGCGCACGGGCCAGAAAGGCAGCGCGGCCGTCGGTGAGAACCGAAGCCGTGCGGGCCGAGCGCGCCGCACACCACCTCGTGATTTTGATCTGACCACCTCAACGCCAAACGGGTAGTTGACACATCGTGGCTGAAGTTTCCCTCAAATGCGGGGAACTGGACGCGCAGCCTCAGGAGCCAAATCTGAGCGCGAAGAGCACGTAGTAGCGACGGAGCAGCACGCTGTCGAGGCTGAAGAAGTCACTTGCCAGGATGACCTGGCCCTGGGTCCGGAGGAACTCCGGCCAGCTCGGGCCATGGCGCCGAGGAGCAGGCCCCAGCCCGTGCCTGCACAGGACAGCGGCAACGCTCGTCTTGGAGACCGGCGCGCCGAGCTTCTTCAGTTCGCCCACGATGCGCAGGTAGCCCACCGTGAGTTTTCCCTCGCCAGGCGGCAGATGAGATCGACCGTCTCGTTTGCCAACGAAGGCCGGCCCGGCCGTCGGTGGGGGTAGGTCCATTGCCGCCGGACGAGGCGGCGGTGCCAGTCAAGGACGGTCTGTGGTGTGACGAGGAATGAACTCCACCGCTGCCGGGGGACCAGGTTGGCGAGCAGTGCCACCAGCGCCCGGTCGGACCAGCTGAAGCGTGGCCGTACGACCGGGTGGCGGAGTACCGCCAGTTGGTGGCGCAAGACGAGGATCTCGGCCTCATTCGAGAGGACGTCGGTCCTGTGGGCCCGGACGAGCCCGAGCAACCGCCGGAGGAGCTGGTAGAGCTCATGGAAACGGGCGATGCCCTCCACCCCCTCGGGCAGCCACGTTCCGGGACCAGTCCCTCGGCGTCCCAGAAACCCGGAGATGGTGCTCATTGACCAGCACCATTGGGGTTTTCTACCGGCCCCACGTCGGCGACCGGGTGCTCCGGCTGATCGCCACCACCTTGAGTGACTCCAGTCGTCCGAGTGACACGGCCGGCCGATGGGGTGGTGACGAGTTCCTGCTCGTCGCCCCGGTCAAAAACCAGGAGCAAGCTCTAGCCCTCGCCGACCGCGCGCGCCAGCGCGGCCACACTTCGAGCGAAGAGGACCGGCGCAAACTCCTGCCGAGTCGGCCAGTGTCCTGATTCGAAGATTCATGGGAAAAGTTGTCGGACCGGGAATTAACGGTTCCCAGAACGCGTTCTTGCCAGGCGACGATGGAGGTGCGTATGGCTCGAACAGGCCGACCGATGGCAGCACTGGAACTGACCGAGGAAGAACGGGAGACCCTGCACCGTTGGGCGCGCCGGCCGAGCAGCCCGCAAGCCTGGCGCTGCGGTCCAAGATCGTGCTGGCCTGCGCCTCCGGCCGGGCCAATGGGGTGGTGGCGTCCGAGCTCGGTTGCGCCCCTGCCACTGTCGGCAAGTGGCGCTCGCGCTTTGTGGCCAAGCGGCTGAAGGGCTTGGCCGACGAGCACCGCCCCGGCCTGCCCCGCACGGTCACCGACGACCACGTCGAGGCCGTGGTGGTCAAGACCTTGACCGAGAAGCCGGTGGGTGCCACGCACTGGTCGACACGGGACCTGGCCAAGGCGCTCGGGATGTCCCAGCCCACCGTCAGCCGTACCTGGAAGGCCTTCGGGCTAAAGCCATGGCTGGAGGACACCTTCAAGCTCTCCGAAGACCCGCTGTACTAGCCCGCTCGATCACCGAGTGGGCCGGGCTATGGAACGAGGATCCTCGGCCCTACGTCTGGCACACTATTCCCTGCACTTTTCACCCGACCTGTGCCCTTGGCCCTCTGTTTTTCCTGGCCACTCTGGCGCCGTCCTTCTGGAGCCCCCGTTCCCAGCCACAAAAAGGGCCTCAGCACGAGCTGGCGCTCTTCCCCGTCAGCCTGGTTGTTCCTCAAACTGCCCGGGCCAGTTCCAGCACGAGGGTTGCCGCTTTGTCCGCTCCGCAGTCCACAGGGTCGCTCAGACCCTCCCCATGCGAGAAGTCCTGGCCCGTGACGCCGACCAAAGCGACCCGGTGCGGCGCCAGCCCCAATTGGTGGGCCAGTCGGTACACGTCGGCCACCCCCAGCCCATGGGTGCTGGGCCGTCGGCGGCCGGCGCGGAGCAGGGTGAGCGCGCCGTTCTCGAACCAGGTCAGGGTCACCGTGCCCGGGACCGCCCCCGAACGGACAGCGTCCACCACGATGGCCAGATCGGCGCCGTCCCAGTAACCCAGGAGGTCGAGCGGCTCGCTCAGCGAGGTCTCCAGGGCGGCGAAGGGACGATCAGCGTGCCCCGTGGCTAGTAGCGCGGCGCGCGCCACGACCACGGGACCGGCTCCGTCATCGTGGCGCATCTCGTTGCCGATGCCGGCCAGCACGACCCCGCCGCCAGCGGGGAGGTGGGCCGCCCTGCTCACCGGGACAGCGCTAGCGCCGCACGGAGGGGAGGTCACGACTTGGTTTCGACGGTCACGTCGAGGAAATGCGTGGCACAGCTGATACAGGGGTCGTGGTTCCGAACGGCTAGTTCGGCCCGTCGAGTCAGCTCGTCGTGGGAGAGGTCCACCCCGCTCTCGGCCACTCGGCGGACGTCCGCCTCGATGGACAGCTGGTTTTGAGAAGTGGGCGGCATAATGCGGGCCTTGCGTACGAGCCCGTTTGCCTCTAGCTCGTAGCGGTGCATCAACAGGCCGCGAGGGGCTTCGGTGGCGGCCGCGCCAACGACCGGCTCGCCCGTACCCGGCAGCTCCAATGCGGGGGGATCCGGCGGGTCGTACGCGGCCACGATGCGTAGCGCCTCCTCGCACGCGAAGACCAGCTCCACCGAACGCACGACGATGCTGCGGAAGGGGTTCCGGCATACGGGGCCGAGGTCTGCGTCAGCGGCCGCCCGGCGAGCCAATGGGCTCAGAGTACCCGCATTTAGGGCATAGCGGGCCAGGGGCCCTGTCAGGTAGGGGAGACGGCCGAAAAGCCGGGCGTGCAATGCCGTGGAGCGGGCAACATGTTCCTCTACGGCCAGCTCGGCAAACTCTGTCGCCGTACAGTCCAGACCGCTGGAGGACGCCACTCGGCCCTCCTCGACCGGGTAATGCCCGTCAGCCCGTAGCGCGACAAAGAGGTAGTCGCCTTCGATGTCGGGAAAATCGAAGCCCGAGACCCATTTTACGGTTTCCAGCGAGGCTTCCAGCGCCAGCTGCAGGGGCTCCGCCAGGGCTCGTATGGCGGCCCGGGACGGGGCTTTGTAAAACCCCCCGACGCGGACATTGACGGGGTGAACGGCTCGGCCTCCGACTGTGGTCATTACCAGGTTGCCGGTCTTTTTCAACCCGAGGCCTCTTTGTAGCGCCGCCCGGTCGAGTGCGGCCAGTTCTATGGCGTCCTCACAGCCAAAAAAGTCTGGAGCGTGCAGGAAGTACACGTGCAGGGCATGGCTCTGGATCCACTCGCCGCAGTAGAGGAGCCGGCGCAGCTGGTGCACCTGAGGGCTGACCGTGGCCCCAAAAGCGTCCTCGACGGCGGCGCACGCCGTCATCTGGTAGGCGACCGGACAAATGCCACAGATGCGGGCGGCAATGTCAGGGATCTCCTGGTAGCGCCGCCCGACCAGGAAGGCCTCAAAAAACCGGGGCGGCTCGAAAATGTTGAGGGCCACCTCTGTCACCGCACCGTCCTCCACTACGACATGTAGGCCACCCTCGCCCTCCAGCCGGGCCAGAGCGCCGACATCGAGGGAGTGGTTACGGTTATGTGTCATGGGCGGCGCTCTCCTTTGCGAACTCGGGCGCGCCGGCGGTAAAGCTTCGGAATATCCGCACCAAGTCGGCGGGGATTGCCCCGTCGGCCGACAACCGCGCCGCCAGTGACCCGGTATTTGCGGTGGCGGCCGGCCCGAAGCAGCCAAAGCAGCCACGCCCAACCAGGGGGCAAATGGCGCCGCAACCCGCCCTTGTCACCGGGCCTAGGCAGGCCGTGGCCCCGGCCACCAGCACGCACACGTTGGCGGCGGCTTTGCACTCCTGGCACACCGTGTGGGTAGGGATGCGGGGGGCGCGTCCGGCCAGGTAGGCCGTGAGCACCTCGAGGAGCTGGTGAGGGTTGATGGGGCAGCCTCGGATCTCGAAATCTACGGGCACGTGGTAAGAGATGGGAGTCGAGCTGCCGAGAGTGCTGATGTAGGCGGGGTTGGCGTACACCGCCGCCACGTAGTCACCGACAGCGGCGTAGTCACGCAGGCTCTGGATCCCGCCAGAAGTGGCGCACGCCCCGATGGTCACCATGAACCGCGACTGGGCGCGTACCCTCTTCAGACGTTCCACGTCCTCTTCGGTTGTCACTGACCCCTCGACCAGGGAGACGTCATAAGGCCCGGGGACCATCGCCCGCGTTACCTCCAGGAAATAAGAAATCTTGACCGCCTCGACCAGCGCCAGCAGTTCGTCCTCCATGTCGAGCAGGCTCAGCTGGCAACCGTCGCAGGAAGCGAACTTCCACACGGCGAGACTGGGGCGTCGACGGGGCGCGGTCACAGCTCGACCTCGGAGAGCAGCCTGCTGGCGTCGGGGTAAGTGACGACTGGGCCGCCCCGGCAAAGGATGTAGGGGCCTAGCTGACAATGGCCGCACAGGCCAGTGCCGCACTGCATGTTGCGTTCGAGAGATATGCGCAGCCGGATCGAGGTGGGCAGCACGCCTCTTTCAATGAGCGCCTGGACCGCGAAACGCATCATGATCTCGGGACCGCACACCAGCGCCATGGCGCGGCTGGCGTCGAAGCCCGCCCGTTGCACCAGTTGGGTGACTACGCCGACGTTCCCGGACCAGCCTTCGGCGGCCATATCGACAGTCACGGTCACATTGGCCCCTAGGGACGCCCACTTCTCAAGGTCCGGGCGGAAGATCAGCTGACCGGGGTCACGCGCCCCTACTAGGACCGTTACGTTGCGAGGCCCTGTCGGGAGCCCCATCCGCTCTACTAGGACCTGCACGGCCCCCCGCAAGGGGGCCAGCCCGATGCCTCCCGCCACCACCACGGCGTCGGCCTGCCTGAAATCCTCGATACCCCAGTCCGTGCCGAACGGCCCCCGCACCCCGATAGGCGACCCGAGAGGAGCCTGGCATAGGGCGCGGGTAACCGGGCCCACCTCGCGGACGGTATGCAGGAGAGGGCCCTGGCCGGGGGAGCTGCTTATGGATATGGGGACCTCGCCGACGCCGAACGCGGTAAGCATATTGAACTGGCCGGGCCCGAAGGCGAAGGGACCGCCGGGGGCCGGCTGCAGCGCCAGGGTCACCACATCGGGCGTCTCTTGTTCTCGGCCGACGACCTCGAAGACCACGGGCGTGTACGGCCCCGGGCGGCGCGGCGCCGGCGGAGCTTCAGAGAGACCGCTTGACATTTCCATCGCCGTCGCTATAGAGGTCCAGCAACCGGAGCCGAGTTTGTTGAAGGCGCTGCAGGACAAGTGGGGCGACCCGTTTTAGCACCTGGTAGCCAAAGACAGGGTCGTCGTCCAGGCAATCTCTCAGGCTCGGGCCCTCCACGGCCAATGCCTCCACGGAGTCAAGGGCGTAGGCATCAAAACGCCATTGGAAAGGAGGGAACAGCCACGACAGACCGAGGACTTCTCCGCCACCGAGCGTTTGGACAAGGAGGTTACCCTTACCGGGGGAACGGGCTGACAGGGCCACCTTGCCGCTCTGCAAAAGGTACAGGGCGCCGGCGGGCTCGCCCTCAGACAGGATGGCCTGGCCCGGTTCGAAGGTGACATCGTGGGCGTACCGGGATATGAGCTCTACTGTTGAATGCGACAGGCCGACAAAAAGCGGGTGCTGAGACAATTGGGATGATACCGACAGCTCCATTTCACGTACCCCCGTTTGCCTGAGCGGCCCCGTCGCTGGCGCGCAGGGCGGCAATTTCCTCGGTTATGTCGATCCCCGGGGGGCACCAGGTGATGCAACGCCCGCACCCTACGCAACCGGAAACCCCGAACTGGTCCCACCACCAGGAAAACTTGTGTGTCGCCCATTGGCGGTAACGCGACTTGATGCTCGAGCGCACGGGACCCCCGTGCACGTAGGAATAAGCCAGGTCCGAACAAGAGGCCCAGCTTCGGCGCCGTTCGACCTTCCCATGAAGGTCCGTCGTGTCCTCCAGGTTCGAGCAGAAGCACGTGGGGCACACGGCGGTGCAATTACCGCAGGCGAGGCAACGCTTGGCCACCTCGTCCCAGCGCGGGTTGGCCAGGTTGCGGGCCAGAAGTTCGGGAAGGCCCGTGGTGTCTACGCCGCGGCCCATGTGGGAACCGGCCCGGGCCAGCAGCGCCACCCGTTCGGTCCGGTCCTCGTCTCGTGCTGGGTGCTGAGGTAGGTCGGCCAGCACTTCCCGTCCCCGCTCCGAGCCGGCCCGGGCCAGGAAGCGACCCGGGGCCACCTCGGCGTCCGGGTCGGGCGCCGACCGGAAGCCGAGCTCGGTGAGGGCGATGTCAAAACCTTCGGCGGTCCCCGGCCCGGTGCCCATGGCCACGCAGAAGCATGTACTGGCGGGGCGCGTGCACTCCACGGCCACGAGCAGGGCTTCACCCCGCCGCCGGTGGTAGATGGGGTCGACGACCGGGCTACGGTCCAAAGCCCGGCCGAGCACGTCCAGCGCCGCCAAGTCGCAGGGCCGCGCTCCGATCACGGCTACCGGGGCGACGTCGTCCGCCACCTCCTCTACCTGGTACTCCGGCGCCTGAGCCTGCCAGATGCTCACAACGGGGGGGAACACTTCGGCTTTCACGGAACTTGGGCCAACTGCCCAGTCAAAAAGGCGGCCGTCGGCACCGTGGTCCAGGTGGTAGCTACCGGGGGCCTGGCTGTCGTGCCAGCCGGCGGGGAGGTCAGCGACGCCCACTATTTCCCCCAACGTGACGGCGCCATCTCGCACAACCGGGCCAACTGCCCGGAACCCCCGGGCCAAGACGGCTTTTACCAGCGCATCCAAGCCATCAAGCCCGATGACCACGTCAGTGCTCATCGGTACCGACGGTAGGGGGCTCTGGCTGGCGAGGGAAGGGCCGAAAGTCACCTTCTTGGCCGCGAGCACAACCCCGGACCGCCGACCGAATGCCCGAGGGACGTCAAACGGCGCTGAGCACGCTCAGGGCGTCGCCGCTACCTCGGTGCCCTGGGGCCAGAAGCGGGACCACCATTACCTGCTCCGATCGTACAATTGGTTTCAAGAGGTGTGCGTTTCGTGGAGCCTAACGGCTCGAAGGGAGTGCACAATGAAAGCATCACGGGGAGATCACATCGAAGTTCGCGGCCAGCGCGTAGGTGAGGGTAGCCGCCGGGGCGAGATCGTTGAGGTCCGCGGAGCCAACGGGACGCCCCCATTTCTGGTCCGTTGGTCCGACGGGCACCAAGGGCTCTTCTTCCCGGGCCCCGACGCTACGGTCATGCAAGCAGCGACGGGTTGCGTCGAACCTGCCTACTAAGCCTTCAGTTTGGCCGAGCGCCGCCTCGGCCTTTCTGTAGGCCATGTAGGCCAGGACAAACAGGTTCAGACCAAACAGGACGAGCCCCGCGTCCCAGAACGTCGGTGAAAGTGTTGATCTGCCGCAGTGCCTGGGTGTGCAGGCGGAGCGCTTCGACCAGCTGGCTGATGGCAACTACGAAGACCGCCGCGTAGGCGGTTCGCAGCCCTGCGCCTTGCGGACCGATCGGTTTGTACCCAGCATTGGCCCTGTGGGTGCCAGTGCCTGCTCGGTCGGTCGGTCGGTCGAGCAATGTTGACTTCATGACCTCTCCTTAGCTCGTAAGTTCCGACGTGGGCTTTGTGAAGCTACTTTGCGGGTCAAGCCACTTCCATGCGCACGAGGCAATAACCACCGAGGTAGCAATCAATATGGCTGAGAAGAACAGGTAAGCCAAAGTCGGCGTCCCAACAAATAGCGTCAGAAGCTGGACAACCGTCAACAGTATCCCGGTCGCGATGTTCGCCCGACGGCTCGCTCGGTACTTCAGTACCCGCGACAGGAGGACCATGGCGATCGAAACCTCGACTAGTACACTACTTCCCAACAAGAACAGCTGGGTGTAATGCACCTTCGGTTTGTGGTTTATGAACACACTGTAATACAACGTAGTGATGTCGATGTAGGCAGTGTTGAACATATAAAATATCCATAGAATTGAGAGTTTTGATTTTGTATCCAGGTCGGTTGTCCTCAACCCGGGCCCAGTGGTTACCGGTCCTGTTGGCCGTTCAAGCACTGCTGCTGTCTTCATGGTCTCTCCTATGGTTGTTGGCTAGGTCCTGTTGGCAGTTCAGCCAACTTCATCATCTTCACCCGGGGGCAGGGCCTCAGTCATCAGTGGTAGTACGGGCCGACCACGTAACCGGTGGTCTCACGCTTCAGGTCGTGCGAACTGGTAATGGCGTCGAGCTCCTGTACCGGTCCGGCCCGCGCCCCGACCGTCACGAGTTGACGCTCGTTAGCCACTAATGCTTTGCCGAGATCCCCGCCTCTATCGGGCGTATCAGTGGGGCAAGAAAGTATCAGTATCGCAGTGGATCACTCCAAGCGCTCTCCGGGTTTCGCCATCGTAACTTTCTCAGGTAGCGCGCAAGTACCTGTCCTTGATCAGGCAACGATCGCGAGCACAAACATATCGTCCAAGTACCCGAGCGGAGCACTGAGCGTCGACTCCTTGACCCTGTCCCGATTGTGCAGGAGCCATGGGCGATTGGCGATATCGGAGCTTGTTCGGAGCCGCCAAGAGAACTACGAAATGAGACCTGCCCATCCGAACTGTGGTCCGGATGGGCAGGGTGTTCTGGTGTTCCTGGCCCGACGTAAGTTAGGCCACCTGGGTGGGTACCACCACCGGGTCAGGCGTCGCGGTGCGCCGCCCGCATCGCTGCCGCTCCCAGTGCGAGGGCGGCGTACACGACGAGGACGACGATGGCCGTACCCGGGGCGAGGATCCCGGGCGAGCGGTGAACGGTCACGGCCGCCTGGATGGCGGTGCCGGGCAGGTACCCCCGCCAGGCGGCCGGAAGAAGCTGGCCGAATGTGACCCCTCCGATGATTACGACGGCCATGGCCGTGGTCGCCCCGGCGGTATGGCGGATGACGCCGCCGAGACCGACACCGATGACGACGATGAGGCTGACGGCCAGCGCACCCAAGAAGATCGCCCCCAGTACGCCGGGGTGGGCGATGCTCACTTGGAGGTGCTTGGCGGCGAAGATGCGCTGGCCGATGTCGAAGGCGATGACATTGGAAACCAGCGCCAGCGGGAAGGCGAACACGGCCACGGTGGCGGCCTTGCTCGCCAGTACAAGCCGCCTCGCCGGCATGGCGGTGAAGGTCGAGCGGATCATGCCCGTGGCGTACTCGGCGGTGACCGAGCGTACGGCGAGCGATCCGAGCAGTACGGCGGCGATCATGATGCCGAACAGGGAACAGCTCGTGGCGTCGAACGTCCGGTGCTGTGCAGGCGTCATGGTGGCCCACTGGCTGGCCTGGGAGATCACCAGGACGGCACCGGCAGTGATGGAGAAGACCAGGGCAAAGGCGGCCGTGCGCCATGTCGAGGGCAGGGTGCGGAGCTTGGTCCACTCCGCCTTTAGGATCCTTCTGATGTTGGTGGCGCGCACCGGCAGTGCCGTGGGGGCCGAGTAGGTCGAGACGCTCATTTCAGTTCCCTTTCGTGGAGCCGGCCAGCGGGCTGGCGTGGTAGTCGGTCTCATCTCGGGTCAAGTCGAAGAACGCCTCCTCGAGCGTGCTCACCTGCGGAGCCAGCTCGAGAAGGGTGATGCCCTGGGCGCAAGCGGCTCCCCCGACGGCGGCGGCGTCGAGCCCGGTCACTACCAGGGCTCCGTCCGGGGCGCTGTCCACGAGGGCACCCCGCTGGACCAGGACCTCGGCCAGCGCGGCCTGCTCTAGGGCCGGCCGGACGCTGGGGGCAGAGTTGCCGTTGACGAACTCGTCGGTGCTGGCGTCGGCGATGATGCGGCCCCGGGCGATAACGAGCAGGTGGTCGGCGGTTTGAGCCATCTCGCTCATGAGGTGGCTGGAGAGGAACACCGTGCGGCCTTCGGACGCCAGCGACTTCATCAGGTTGCGGATCCAGACGATCCCGTCGGGGTCCAGGCCGTTGATGGGCTCGTCGAACATCACCGTCTCGGGGTCGGCGAGCAGGGCGGCGGCGATGCCGAGGCGCTGGTTCATGCCGAGCGAGAAGGTGCTCACCTTGTTCCCGGCCACGTCGGCCAGCCCGACGATGTCGAGGACTTCGCCGATGCGACGGCGGTCGATGCCGTTGCTGTCGGCCAGCCATTTGAGGTGGTTGGCGGCGCTGCGGGCCCCGACGATGGCCTTGGCGTCGAGCAGCGCCCCCACCGACCTGAGAGGATCGGCGAGCTGGGCGTACGGTTTGCCGTTGACCAGGACTGAGCCCGAGCTCGGGGTGTCCAGGCCCAGGACCATGCGCATGGTGGTCGACTTACCGGCCCCGTTTGGGCCCAGGAAGCCGGTCACCCGGCCCGGTTGGACGACGAAGGAGACTTCATCGACCGCAGTCGTGTTGCGGTACCGCTTCGTTAGGTGGCTTGCCTCGATCATCGTTCTTCCCTTTCTGGATGTGCTTGGCGGTTCATCGAACTTCCACCATCGTCACCCGGGACCGAGCCACAGTCATCAGGGGTAGTACTGGCCGACCACGTAATCGGTGCTCTCAGCGCCAGGTCCCGACGGGGCCTTGGCCAAACTGAATGTTGTGAGAAACCGACGAGTGGGCCCGATGTCAGAAGCCGCGAAGACGCAGTGCTATATGGCCGAAGTGAGGCTGCAAGCCGAGGCCGGGACCGATCTATCCTGGGTCGGCCAGAGCCTTGATGCCGCCTGCCGGCGCCTTCAGGGCGTTGGCCCAGGCCCACAGATCCTGAGCACTGTCCATGTCCCCGATGATGACCGGCTCTCGTGCGTCGTCAGGGCGGCACGCCGGGAGGACGTCATACGCCTGTTCGAGATCTCCACTGCTGCCTTCAGCTCGGGTCCTGGACGTAGCGGTCGTGGAGGCGAGCTCACCGGAGATGGAGCTGGGCTAATCCGGTCTCGGCTCTTGTGCTACCCAGCTGGCGATCTCGACGCGGGAGTTGATGCCGAGCCGGTTGAGGATTTTGGACACATGCGTTTCGACGGTGCGCTCGGACAGGAACAAGCGGGAGCCGATCTCCTTGTTGCTGAGGCCCGCCGCTACGAGCCGGGCGACCTCAAGTTCGCGCTTGCTCAGCGGTACCGTCGCCGAGGTTATGGCAGGAGCAGCGGGCCGGGGGACCTTCTCTCCTAGCGCGTAGGCGACAGCCTCAGCTCTTGGCATCAGCCGGCCAACTTCGGCTTCGGATTCCAGGGCGCGAGCCCCCAACGGCGAGACGATTGTCTGGCGCGCCCGGCTCAGCAAGGGCTCCATTTGCGGGATGAGGCGCACGGCGGTCTCGGCCTGGAGGTGCTCCGCCGCCCCCAGCAACCGGGCGGCCCTCTGCAGCTGGCCCACCATGGCGTCGTGGCAGGCCAGCCCGTAAAGGATATAGAGGATGGCATCGCGGTTCTCGAGAAGTCTGGCGAGCCCGAGGGCCTCCTCGAACACCGGCCTCACCTCATCGATTTGACCGCTGCCGAGCACTGTGAACCCGTAGTACCCCAAGACATAAATGAGCGAGTTGAGGTCGCCGCGCACCCGCGCCCGGGGCAAGGATTCGGAGTAGACCCGACGAGCTGTGACGAGATCGAGGTCGACTTGAGCAATGAACCCTTGAGTGGCGGTCACCGCCGCGCTGGCACCGGGGTCGTCAAGGCCAAGAGCAACGGCTGCCGCTTCGCCGGCTTGCGCCCGAGCACCTTCAAAGTCACCGCCCACGGCCCGGACCCGGGCCGAGACGGCTAGGGCCCGGGCCAGCAGCGGCAGGTCGCCCACCTCCCGGGCCTTGGCTTCGGCGTCGGCCAGTGCCTGTGTGGCGACCCCCCAGTCGCCCTGCACCACGGCGACGACGCCCCGGGCAAACAGCGCGTACGCCAGCGCTGGTATGTCTCTTTCGCGGTCGCGAAGGAACAGGTCCAGCCAGTAAATGCCCTCACTGGTGGCCCGAGGCGCCCAGTACCAGCCCAGCGAGCCCACCATGTACAGCCCGGTCGGGTGGTCGGGGCCGTTTAGGCAATGGGCCAGGACCGCTCGTAGGTTGGGGGCCTCCTCGTCGAGCCGCTTGAGCCACTCGACGACCTGAGCTGAGTGCGCCGCCCGTCGCGCCGCCTGGCAGATGCTGGAGTAGAACCTTACGAAGGCCTTGACCGTGACGGCTTCCTCACCGGCGGCGCGCAGCTTGAGCAGGGCGTACTCGCGGATCGTCTCGTGGAGCCGGTAGCGGGCGCGGGCGGCTGGCGCCAACCGGGCCACGAAGGACTTTTCCACCAGTCCGGCCAAAAAATCGAGCACCGACGCTGGGGGCACGTCCTCACCGCTTGCCACCGCTTCGGCGGCATCGAGGCCGAAGTCGGAGGGGAACACGGCCAGCCGGCGCAGTACTGCGGCCTCTGGGGCAGTCAACAGGTCGTGGCTCCAGTCGATGGTGGCCTTGAGCGTTTGTTGCCTCGGCAGCGCCGCCCGGCTGCCACCGGTCAGGACTGCGAACCGGTCGGCAAGCCTCTCGACCAGCTTGTCCAAGCCGATCGTCCTCAGCCTCACGGCGGCCAGCTTCGAGCGCCAACGGCATGCCATCAAGGCGGCGGCAGAGATCGCTCACGAGTTGGCGGTTGGCCTCGTTGACCTCGAGCTGGACGCCGGCATTTCCCGCCCGCTCTACCAGAAGAGCCACCGCCTCTGAATGAGCGGAGCCCTGCGCGGGCTCGCCGTCGCCTCCATCGGCCAGGGTGAGCGACGGCACTTGGACGACGCGTTCTCCCGAGATACCCAAGGGCTGGCGGCTGGTGGCCAGGAGACGAACGTCTGGGGCATCCTTCAAGAGGACATCGGCCAGCACAGCGACGGCGTCGAGAAGGTGCTCGCAATTGTCGATGAGCAGAACTGCCTCGCGGGGAGCCAGGTGGGCCACCAGGACCGAGGTCGGCCACTGTCCCGACTGGTCGACAAGGCCCACCGCGCTCATCACGGCCTTGGCCACTAGATGGGGGTCCTCCAGGCCGGAAAGGTCGACGAACCAGACGCCGTCGCGCACCGTCCGTTGGAGGTCAGCGGCGGCGCGTAGGGCCAAGCGGGTCTTGCCCACCCCGCCCGGCCCCACCAATGTGAGCAGACGGGTACCCGCCAACGCCGCCTTCACCTCGGCCAGCAGGCGGCGTCGGCCAACGAAGCTCGTCGGCTCCGCGGGTAGATTGCCCGCCGCGGCTCGGTTGGCGACCGGTACGGACCCAGTGCAGGCCCCCGACCGCGTCGGTCCTCGTTGATCAGGGTTTTCTCAAGTAGGCCGGCGGGCCGACGCTGACTTAGCCAGGGCGGCCGTTCTGCTTGGCAGTCGCGACCGGGACTGGGGCCGACGAGCCGGGACGTGTGCGGGTCGTGGCGGCGTATCACGACGAGGCCCCGCGCCGCCTTGCTAGCGCAGCTCGTATACCTCGTAGGTGAGGACCATGGACTGGTCGACGGTGCCTTTGGCGACTGCCTGGAGCTTGTTGAGCCAGGCGTACCGGGTGTCTCCGGTCTCGAACAACGGCGTGGCATAGACGGTGGCGGCGAAAAGGCCAGCCGAGAGGTCGACTCTGCCCGCGTAAGAGGCGTAGACGAGCGCCCCATCGGTCGTCTCGGCGCAGTAGCGGACGTCTAGCGCCCCCGTCCCGGCGGAGTCGACCAGCAGCCAGTCGGCCGCGGCTGCGCCCAGTTGCTTGGCGGACAGCCGTTCACCCTCCAATTGTGATGTCAGTAAGTTCGACGATGTGGAGCGTCCCTCGGGGCGTCCCTTCGAGGGTTATGAACGGTTGCAACTGGATCCTTGCCGTGCCCAGCGGCACCAGGTCGATTGCCATCTGTAGGCCTCCTCTAAGTCGACGGGCCGGGGCTGGCGGACGACATCGGTGCCAGCGCGGGATAGCGTCACACCGTTGTGTTCCCGAAATGTCCCCGCAAGGCCGGCACGGGGTCTTCGCCTGCACCCAGGAGCGCGAGACAATGGAGCGTGGCTGTAGAACGGGTCGAGGGCTCAGAGCGGCCGGGTCAGGCCGTGCGGGCCCAACTGCTCGGGCCCTTCACGGTTCTGTGTGGTCGCTCCCAGGCCGGACCTTGGCCCCGTCCCTCGGCTAAGCGCCTTTGTCAGCTCGTCTTTGTCAGCCCCGGGCACCGAGTTAGCCGAGATGCGGCATGCGAGGCCCTCTTTGCCGGGCTCGTACCTGAAAAGGCGGCCAGAGCGCTCACCAGGGCTCTGTCCATGCGCCTTGACCGGCGCCGGTTGCACGGGCGGTCCATATCCTTCTTGGACAGATGGAGCTTGACGAGCAGCGCTTCGACGCGGCAGCCGCGGCCTACGATCGTGCCGAGGAACTGCTCGGGGAACGCCCCTGGGAAAGTGACGACGTGTGCACCGCCCAGTGGCTTGAGGTCATGGTTGTGGGCCGGCCCAGCTCCACCTCCAGCGCAAGGAGCCCGAGCTGGCTCTAGCGGTACTGGACGCGGCGCGCCCGGTCCTAGAGGCAAGGGGCTCAGATCTCCACGAGCACCTTTTCTATCGGGACCTTGCCTGGCAGCGCGCGCTCCAGTGCAGGTGGCGGATCGACGAGGAGGTCATTGCGAATGCGCGCCGGGCCGTGGCTGCGGCGAGCGTGGGCGGTGACGAGTCGAACTGGTACAGGGAAAAGGGACCGGCCACCGCCTGGGCGGCCCTGTTCCTCGGCTTCTTTTTGATGTTGTCCGACGAACAGCAAGAGGCCGAAGGACAGCTACAAACCTTGCGTACCGGCGGCCGCCTTCAGCGCACCGTGTCGAGCACGGGCGGGGCGGAGGACGGTCCTGGTGACGTTACCTCAACGCCGTGCGGCCCGGCCTCTCCCCTGGTGTTGGTGGCGCGGAGGCCGATCACGGCGCCGGCCAGGCAGAGATTCCCCGCGAAGCCCAGCGCGCGCTGGAAGCCGGAGGTGAGGGCGTGTGCCTGGCCCACGTGGACCGCCAGGAGGTCAGCGGTGCGGGTGGTGGCGAGCACGGTGAGCACGGCCAAGCCGAGCGCCCCGCCCACTTGCTGGGAGGCGTTGACCAGGGCAGCCGCCAAGCCGGCCTTGTCCGACGGCACGCCGGCGTTGGCCGCCGTGATGATGGCGACAAAGACCGGGCCGATGCCGAAGGAGAAGACGAGCATCCCGGGGAGCAGGTCCGACAGGTAGCTCCCGTGCACCGGGATGCGGCTCAACCAGAAGAGCCCTCCGGCGGTGACGACCGAGCCCACGATGATCACGGCCCGGGTCCCGAGCCGTGCCAGCAACTGGGACGAGGCGGTGGCAGCGGCGCCGATGGCGAAGCAGAGCGGGAGGTAGCTGAGGGCCGTCTTTAGGGGCGAGTAGTGCAACACCTCTTGCATGTACAAGGTGAGGAAGAAGAAGGTGGCCAAGAAACCGGCCATCACCGTGAACTGGGTCACGTCGGAAAAGCCGAGCCCGTTTATCCGGAATATCGAAAGCGGCGCCAGCGGGTTGCGGTGGCGTAGCTCGTTGAGCACGAAGACAAAGAGCAGGGCGCCGGCGCCCAACAGTTCGCCCACGGTGCGGCCGCTCCCCCAACCGGCGCCGGGCGCTTCTACCAGTGCGTAAACGAGCATGAGCGTCCCGGCCGTGGCCAAGACCGCCCCGAGGGCGTCAAAGTTCCTTAGCCGGACGATGTTGTGCTCGCCCCCCACCAACCGGAAGACCGGCACGACCAGCAGGGCGGCGGCGATCGGGTTGACGAACAGCACCCAGCGCCAGCCCGGCCCCTGGGTTAGCAGCCCCCCGAGGAGGACCCCGACGGCGGAGCCGAGGCCGCCGATGGCGCCGTAGACCCCGAGCGCCGTGTGGCGGTCCTTGCCTTCCTTGAAGCTCGTCGTGAGCACCGACAGGGAGGCCGGCATCGTCATGGCTGCGCCCAGGCCCTGCACGAGCCGGGCGCCGATGAGCATGGCTGAGCTGCCCGCGAGCCCGCCGACGAGGGAAGAAAGGCCTATCACGACGGTCCCGGCCACGAGTACCCGCCGCCGCCCGATGAGGTCGGCGGCCCTGCCCCCGAGCAGCATGAACCCGCCGTAGGTGAGCAGGTAGCCGTTCGGGACCCATTGCAGGCCGGTGACCGACAAGTGCAGCGACCGCTCGATGGACGGAAGGGCGATGTTTAGCTGGGTGGCGTCGAGCAGGTCAAGCAACGCCACCGCGCAGACGAGCAACAAGGTGAGCTTGCCTGTGCGGGTGGCCAAGAACGACGGGGACGTTGTTTGTGCAGGCACTTGGTATAGGCTCCTTTGCGACATGGGACGAGGTGTCGGGGAAGTGCGCTCCGCGAAGCCCTGTCTGGTGGCGAAGCTCGTTCCGATGGTCTAATGACCACGACCCCTGGCGGCCGCCGGATGTGACAGGCGCGTGCCGAAAGCCCTTGGGCCAGGTCGAGAGCCGGCGCACCCCAACGATGCCTGGGCGCCAGGCGCCAGCCGCATCTCGCGCCCGGGGAGCGGTCGGGCGCAGGTACCTGTCACATCCAGGTCGCCTTGGTGGTCGAGGTAATAAGTGAGCGCCGCTGGTACAAAGAAGAAAGGACCAAGCGATGGACGAGCACGGTTGGCTTGCTCAACGCTTTGAGGAGCACCGTCCCTACCTGCGGGCCGTCTCCCACCGGATGCTTGGCTCAGCGGCAGAGGCCGAGGACGCCGTGCAGGAGACCTGGCTCCGGCTCAGTCGGTCCGACCGGGGCGATGTCGAGAACATGGCGGCCTGGCTCACAACCGTCGTAGCCCGGGTGTGCCTGAACATGCTCAAGGCGCGCCAGCGCCACCAGGAAGACCTCTTTGGCGTGAACGCCCCTGAGCTAGTGCCCGGAGGCTCTGGCTTGGGGCCCGAGCATGAGGCAGTGGCGGCCGACTCGGTCGGCCTCGCGCTCCTGGTCGTGCTGGATATGCTCGCCCCCGCCGAACGCCTCGCCTACGTCCTGCACGACATCTTCGCCGTGCCCTTCGAGGAGATCGGCCCCATGATCGAGCGTTCCCCGGCGGCGGCACGCCAGCTCGCGAGCCGGGCGCGGCGGCGGGTGCAGGGTGCTCCCCTTCCCGGAACCGACCGGGCCCGCCAAAGGACCGTCGTCGACGCCTTTTACGCCGCCGCCCGGGGCGGCGACTTCGAGGCCCTGGTTGCCGTGCTCGACCCGGACGTCGTCCTGCGGGTCGACGAAGGCGCCGGGCGCTGGCGGAAGATACAGGGCTCTGAGGCTGTAGCCCGCGCCGCGCGTGGTTTCTCCCGCATCGACCGGGTCGCCGTACCGGCACTGGTCGGCGGCTCGGCCGGCTTCGTGGCCTTCGAGCACGGCCGGGTCTTTTACGTGGCCCGCTTCACCTTATGCAACGGCAAGATCACCGAGATCGATGGGTTCACCGACCCCGAGCGGTTGCGCCGCGTGGACCTCACCGTCCTTCGAGCACTGACGACGCAACTGCCGGCGGCTTCCACGCCGGTACGTGAGTTGCCCGGCGAACAAATGGTCAACGAGCCCCGACATGCCGACCCTTCGTTTCACGACCTGACCGCAGGCCAGCTCGGCTAGGGCTTCGACCGCGGGGCTAGGTACGTCAGGGCCGAAAAGCTCCGGCCAGAACCTTCGAGTAGTTCTGGGCAACCCACTCGGCGAAATGCGTCTCGGCCACGGTGGTGAGACACCCTCGACCAGCTGATGGCTCAGAACATAAAAGGAACCAGCATCTTGGTCGAGCGCTTGTATGCGGGATAGTCGTTCGGAAAGAGGCGCTCCATGATGTGTTCCTCGACGGTTGCGCTGTAGATGAAGTACGCGCCCATAAACACGACGGCAACGAGCCAATACCAGCTCACGGCTACCGCCGTCCCGATGGCGGCGAGGATTATTCCCGAGTAGATGGGGTTGCGGATGTACCGATAGGGCCCGGTGGTGACCAACTCCGCGTCTAGCTTCTCGGACATCGGGGTGCCCCAGTTCCGCCCTAGATAGGCCCGTGCCCATAGAGCCAGTCCCAACCCAGACACGAATAGGCCCATGCCGATGCCTTGGAGAATGGGGTTGTTCACGATGGTGCGGTGACCCTTGAAGACTCCCGAGCGACTGACCAATACCAGGATGACGAAAAGGGCAATCCTTAAGCCCACGAATTGTCGCATTCGTGACTGAGCAGCTCGCTTGGCCGTCAGGGCGGCCGCCAGCCATGCCAACCAGAAGAGGGCCCATAGACCGTAGATGACGTAGTCGATGGCGTACATGGACAGATCGCCATGGTACCGCGGTCATTGTCGATGTGAGGTGACCTGGCCCCCGAGGTTCCATTGCATCGCGGCCCTTGTTTACTTTGTTCTCTTTCCGTGGGAGGGCGCGGAGTTTGTCACTCTCAGGCCGCCTAGACCCGAACCAGAACGAAACGACCAAGGCACGGGACACCCCTTCCCGTCGCGGCCCTTGTCACCGTCGGGACCGAGGTCATAGCGGCCGTGCGCCTGAGGCTGGCGTTCATCGTCGCTCCCTGCTGGGTAGTCCATGTGGCCGCTCAGCCTGACCGGTTCGGCCGACGCTTCCGCGCCGTTCCCTAGCCCATCTCAGGCCCCGTTTGTCCCGTCCTCAACCTCTGGCCCCTGGTCCAGCGGCGTCTCAGTGCTCGGCTGATCCCGGCGAGCCTTGCCCGATGGTGACGGGTGAGACATGTCGATGAGCGGCCCGATGGAGAAGCCTGTCGTGCTGCCACTGGAGCACGTCGAGGTCCCCAGCATCGGTGCGCCAGGTGGAGATCTCGTTCTGTGGCAGCATCGCCCGTCCCTCTGGACCGGCAGGGTCCTTGCCTGTTCGTCAGTGGGGCCCTCGACACGTAACCTGGCACCCAGCTCGACCATGGCAGCCGCCAGGCGGTCGAGTCACCTGTTCTCGCCGCACCAGGCAATCGAAGTCCTTGGCGGGCGTGGTTGCACCGTAGCCTCGGGCGGCGATACCACCGACTACCAGGTACTCGACACCGCGGCCCTTGAGGGGCTCGACGAGGAGGGCCACGACGTTCGGTGCGTCGTCGGGGCTAACCGACGGCGCCACGGCCGGCGGTACGAGGCCCGGTGCCGGCGCTAACCGGTTCCGCCACGCCGCGGCGTCTACGCCACGCCGGCCGAGGCCCGGTCCCGCTGGCGGCCCGCCGACGTCGTCGGCCTCCAGGCACCCGCGGTAGCCTTATCGAGTGCTGCACGGGCGTCAAAGCCGGCCCGGCCGGTACGCGGCGATGGACCTGAGCGAGCGCGCTGACACTGTCGGGTGCCCCAATGAGCGTGACGAGCGCCCGACCACAAGCCGACGCCCGCGGCGCTCCTAAGGAGCTGGGACCGCTCGTAGCCCACTCGGCGTGAGCCACACGAACAGTCCATCAGTGATGAGTCCGACGCTAGACGGGTGGGTGGTGGGGGCCCTGCGACGCTGACGCCGTCCGCCGAGCAGGCGCTGAACTCTGTTTGGCCGGTACGTTGACCGCCATACGTGGATCCCACAGGGGCGTCGACGTTGTATGACGGTACTTGCTGGCACCAAAAGGCCTGACCCACCGCAATCGGCTGGATGGAACCGCTCAGCGCGTTGAGCAGGGACAGTTCCCCACTGGCGCTGTCCACCACCAGGTGAGTGCCGTCCAGGAAGACCTGAAGGCCGGTGTCCAGAGCCTTGGAACTCAGCGCGACCTTGCGCGTCCAGGTCGTCTGGCCCGAGTGAACGTCGAGCCCCTTTAGGGTGAGGCCTAAGCCAGAGTACGTTGCCGGCCCCCGACGGTTCGGTGACCGTGCCGGAGTAGTCGCAGACGACATCTGCGCCTCCCGGTTGGTTGTCGACCGCCGGGGGCCCGTCCTTAGGGCATTGAGCGAGGTCAGCACCTTCTTCTGTGGTCAGCCACCCTTGTTTTCTCCTCCTTTGTTTGGAGCACCGAACAGGACCCTTTGGAAGAGGGCAAGTGAAAATGCACTGCATCCCTGTCGCTATTCTTCAACCTGCCTGACCGCATTGGCTCCTTCCATTATCGCTCCCCTGTCAGAAAAGGCGTCATGAACGGGGAAAAACGAGATGATCCACTAGTACGTCTACCGGCTCGAGCATGGCCTGAGCGCGGCCGAGCAAAGGGCCGCCGACCAGCGGTCCACGCGGTCGACGACGAGTTGGTGGCCCAGCTGTGGGACGATGCAGCCCAGGCAGCTCTTGGGACCGTGATGGACCAGACCATCAGCCGAGGACAACCCGCACACAAGAAGGAGCAGTCCGTGATGAAGTTCTTATTGTTGGTCAACTACGACGGGGGCCTGCCGGACACGCCCATGCCGAGCTGGGGCGCGGCCGATGTCAAGGCCCACTTGGCCTACTACGAAGCCCTCAACGAGGAGCTCACCGCCACTGGGGAACTGGTGCAGGTTCACATACTGGGGGTGCCTGAGGCGGCGAAGGTCGTGCGTTCCGACGGGCGTGGTGCGCTCTTGGTAACGGACGGGCCCTTTGCCGAGACCAAAGAGGTAGTGGCCGGCTACGAGATCGTCGATGTCGAATCGCTCGAGCGCGCCATCGAGATCGCCGCCCGGTTGTCAGCCGTACCCGGGCCGGGTGGGGTCCCTACCCAACAGCCGATCGAGGTCCGCCAAGTGATGGACGGTCAGGCCACCGATCTCTGACGTCCTCGCGGTGGGGGTGCGGCCCCGCATATACCGTTGGCGGTCCTGAGAGCTTCAGCCACCAGAGCCCAGCCGGCAATTGGCCCCGGTCCAAGCCCAGTACAGCGCCTTGGCCGCCCGAGGTCGTCAGCGCGCCGCCCGATCGAGCGGCGAATGGCGAGGGCAAGGCGGGCAGGACCGCCCACAACCGTTTCCGCGGATAGCCGCGGAGCAGGACGCTCGCCGGCGAAACAGTCGCTTGGGCCCACGGGCTGGGCCCGTGTGATGGTGGATAGCCTGACCCGGAGAACACCCCTTGCGGGCAGTCAACGCTCCGACTAAGAAGAGTTCGCAACCGACATGGACGAGGGAGAGGGCAAATGCCAGGACTGGAGCGGAAGGGCTTTGACAACCCCGACGACACACGCCCGTTCCGGGCCAAGGGGCGGGTCGAAATCGTCAATATCGCCGACGGCGTAGTCGGCCGAGCCACGTTCGAACCGGGCTGGAAGTGGTCCGAGCATGTGAGACCGATCGCCGGCACCGACAGTTGCCAAGCAGCACATTTCGGCTATGTGGTCTCGGGCCGCCAGGTCATCCGGATGGACGATGGCACCGAGCTTGAGATCCGCGCTGGTGACATCGTTTCAATCCCCGCCGGGCACGATGGCTGGACGGTTGGCGACGAAGCCTGTGTCGTGTTGGACTTTTCCGGGATGGCCAACTACGCGAAGCCGAACTGAGCAGCCTCGCGATCGCCCGTCCCGGCCCCTCGGGAAAGCGGCGATTAGGGCACAACGGAGGGCGGCACCTTGAGCTGACTGTTGAGTACGGCTCCGAGCAGCACGACATACACGGCGAGGTAGATCGCAAGCATGGCGACTACGGCTCCTGCGAACGCCCCGTACATCGCCGCGTAGTGAGCCGAAACGCCGACATAGGTGGCAAACCCGGCAGTGACAACCACGACGCCGATGGCGGAAGTGAGCGCTCCGGGGAGCAGCGCCCGCCCTGCAACTGGGGTGGCAACCGAGAACCGGTAGAGCGCCCCCACGCCCGCGGTCATCCCGGCGACCGCAATGGCGACGCCGACAACAGTGAGGATGGGCGACGATAGTCCCGATAGGACAGGGGCAGCAACGGCGGCAAGGCCGAGCAACAGCACCACCGCAAGAGCTCCCACGAAAGCCCGTCCCCGCGCCTCGAGGTACCGCTGAGGGGGCAGCCCGTACGCCACGCGGATGGCGCTATCCAGGTTGTTGAAACCGGCGGAAGCGCTCCAAACGGCGAGGGCCAGGGACAGGGCGAGACCGAGGGAGAGGCTGGCATGGTCTGTTCCCGCCACACGTCGCAACTGGTCGGTGAGCAGCGAGCCGAGCGAGCCGGGCACGCCGCTGGCGAGGTCGCCGAGATCGGTCACCACCCGCTCGGGGCGCACGAACAGCCCGTACAAGCTCACTGCGGCGATCGCCGTTGGGAGGGCCGAGATAACCAACCAGAAGGCGGCTCCGGACGCGGCCAGGCCGACCCGTTCGGCGGACTGCTCGTGCAAAACGCCGACGGCTACCCGAGCAGCCGCAGACAGGCTCCGATGGCGTTGGAGATAGTTCCGCGCCTCGCTCCTTGGCTCCTGGAGGTCGTGGAGCGCTCGGCGCCGCAGGCCCGCCTTCGGGTCGTCGGAGGGCAACAACGACCTCAGCTCTGTCCTTGGCCGCTACTCGTGGCCGAGAGGGACGAGTGACTGAGCAGTGGCACCGCCGGGTTCGCCACGCTCACGACGGGCCCGTCTGCGCCCGCGGGCAGGGGCTGCGGTCCAAAAGCGGGTGTCAGGCGCGTGGCGGCCATCCGAGCGCATCGAATACGGCGATCGGGTCCAGGTAGTCTCGCCAGCTCGTGATCTTACGGTCGGTGATAGTGATCACTGAGATGAAGCGGTTGGCGTAGGGCGCACCGGTGGAAACGGCATGTCCTTCGGACGCGTACTCAAGGACGACAACGCCCGCCTCACGGTCGTGGTATTTGACGAGGTCGAAGCACCGGTGGAGCATTATGGCCCCGCTATAGGGACGGTACAACTCCACCAGCGCCGTGCGGCTGACGATCCTCCGGGGGTAGCCGGGGACGGTGTGGATGTACTCGACGACCACATCGTCGGCATGGAGGTCAAAGAAGTGCTCCCCGTCGACGAGGCCGCTCAGGGCCTGCTCGATGATCCGGAAGAAAGGCTCGAGCCCCTTGAAGTCGTCCAGGTTTTCTACCGCAGTCATTGTGTTATGCCTCCGTTCCACGCTGCCACCGGCGGAGGGTTGTCCTGAAGTTGAGCGGAAGGCCGCTCGCCGGTCTCCACATGGGCTCGGAGGCAGTCCGTACTAACGTTGCTGAACTGTCAGGCGTCATAGTAGAACTTCGGCGTGAGGCTCCTGGCGAGAACCTCTGCTTGCGACGCTACCTGGAAGGCGTTTGCCTTGATCGGCCCGAACGGCCCTGGGGCCAGCTGGGCGCTTGTCAGCACCTCGAACATGTTGGTCCCGTCAGCGACCGTGAGAACCTCGTTCCAGATGTAGACGTACCCGTGGATCAAGCTGCGGTCGACGAACAACACCGCCGTCTTGCTGGGTTTGCCGTTGTAGGTGCCGAACGGGTCGGGGTCGGTGGGCGTCCCTCTTCCGATGCCGCCGAGCTGCTCCACCGTAGCCTTGGAGTTAGGGTTGACCTGAGACGCGTTGGCGTATACCGACTGGATGGATATCGTGCCGAAAACGGTATAGCTGGCCGTTATGGTGAGGCGGTAGTTGTCCTTCTCCCCCTCGTAGACGCAGGTGTTGTCGTTGCCCAGGACCGTGGGGTGCGTCTCGGTGGCGCGGAAAGTTAGCCCGAAGGTTGCCTTCAGGACAGGTGTGGCCGTCCAGGCGCAAGAGCCTCCCGGGCTGGTCGCCCACGCTTTCTTGGCCGAGAGGTTGGCAGTGACAGGGACAGCCACCATTAGCAGGGCACAGGCTGCCATCGCTGTACGTAGCGGCCTCGCGTGGTTCACCCTGGTGCCCTCCTTCTTCGCGGCGTGAGCGATGGGACTTCGGGCTAACGCTATATGAAGCACTGCGGGAGTCATCGACAGGGACACCGGCACGCTCCACGGGCGCACAGTGCGAGGGAATAGCTGTTCGAGGATGGCCGTTCCGGGCTCCGCGCTCGGCGGTACCTAGCCAGAGCCGGACGGTCCTCAGGCCGTCTCCGGCTCCTCACCGGGACCGGCGGTACCCAGCGGCCCGACCAGCAAGGACGCTGCCAAGGCCAGGTCGAGCAGGTAGGTGGAGGCATCACCCATTACCGTTTCCGTAAAGGAGGATGCCAGACAGTAAACGATCAAGAAGAGAGCGAGGGCACGGGTTGGCCCTCGGGGCCGAAGCAGAGCCATCAAGAGCAGCGCCAGAAAGCAGGCGCCCTTGAGGACGTCCCCCACCACCCCCTGGTTCTGGAAGGTGGAGATCCAGCCGTTGTCGATCGGCAGCCCGTCGTAGGTAGGGTTGGCCGCCCCTACAACAGCATCATTGCTGAGCCCGGATCCCATGATCACGTTGGTCGCCGGGCGAGGCTCGGAGAGCACCACCGGCCAGACCAGTGTCCGGCCTGACAGGTCACTGACCCCGTTGGCCGTCTCGCCCCTCTGAAGCCACGAGGAGATAAAAGGTGACAGTGGAACTGACACTATGGCCCCTGCCACCAGGGCGACCGCCAACACTGTCCGTGCTCGACGGCTCACGGTAACAAGGCTCAGCCCTGCCACCAACAAGGCCACGATCATCGCCGCCATCGCCGTGCGTGTATGAGTCAGTAGAAGTGCCACCGCGCTGGGAACAGCCACGAAAAGCGCCAGGCGCCCGTCCCAAATCCGGCAGAGCCAGAGCACAAGGGCTAGTCCGGTAAGCTCGGCGGCGAAGTGACCGACCGCCGTCGGTTCCATTGGCCATATATCACCGGTAAGCCGCCGAGCACCTGCGTTCAGCACATACCCCTTGTGCGGCGAGATGACCAGACCCAGCATCACGGAAACGACTATGGCCACCAGGATGCGTACCTGGGCGCGGACCAATAGGAGGTCGCGGCGGCCAAACCAGGGGGTGAGCAACCATAGGACGGCGAGGAAGCCGACCATGCGGGAAGCCCTATAAACGGTACCGAGGCTGACCAATCGGACGCTCATCATCAAGGTGGTTATGGCGAGAACGCTATAGAGGCCAAGGAACAGGTTTGGACGGATCTTCGCTATCGGGTTGACCGTCAGGGCCAATATAAATGCCACCACCAGCGCACCCTGGGTTAATACTTGCCCGATCGAGTGCGGGATCCGGACGACGAGAGGCTGGACTGCGAACGTCAGGACATTGAAGAAAAGGAGGCCCCACACGACCTGCACGCGGCGCAGCCGTCTCTGCTCGGTTGTCCTCGTCTTGCCCACCGCCCGAACCCGGATAACGGGTGCGGGTGAGGTCAATACCCCTGACATGCCATGACTTTCCCGATGAGGTGCCGGCCACCGTTATGATATTCGCCGCCAAGCCCATCGGCGGCCCGGGGGCGCGTTCCCGGCGGCCTTCCCGGGGCCTTCTGCCCCCTTGGCCCGCCGAAGCCGGTGGCCTGGACGCGGCAACTTATGGCCGTCGGCCGCGAGAAGGTCACCTGGGGTACCACTTCTCAAATGAGGCGTGAAGCTGGGGGGAAATACCCCACCAACCGAGGAGGGACAGTAGGCCGACCCGACTGGCGAGCGGTGCGGCGGGAGAGCGCGGAGAGCGTGATCACTACCACTAAACGCGGCGCCAGCTCGTCGCGTACCCTTCCGCCCATAGCGGGCAACACCAGGCTTCGAGCGGACCTTGCTGGTGGAACTGCAAGGCAGTCCTGCGCTCTAGGCGCGGCAGGCGGACAGGTACGCCCACGCGGCGGGAGCCAGCGTGGTGGCCCACAGGCGGGACCGGCTTCGCCGCGTGGCCGTAGGTACGCGGTTCGGCCCGCTCTCCCCGCTAGTTTGTGGTTAGGGAATAACTATTGACGGCAAACTCCTGTGGGCCGCTTGTTGACGCGATTTCAACTCCGTACTCAATGGCACTGAGGTAGGACGTGCTACTGATCCAACCCTGAGATATCATCCATTGGTAAATCGCAAGAATATTAACTGTACCTGAAGATGTTTGCGTTGTCATGACGAAGGCATCATAACCGCAGTTGCCGCTACCGGCATTACTACTATGGTCTACTTCGTAGGTCTGCCCACCTATGGTCGCTTGCTCTGACCCTGGGTCTGGTTGCCCCGCATATTGGTTCCATACCATCACCTCGGTACAATTACCAGTGTTCAAGCCATTAACCCACGTGTCATAGGCGAAATCGTAGTCTTCTCCACTGCCTGTCGGTGAGGTTTCCGAGAAGCTACTGCTAATTGTTTTGAACGATGAAATTGCCGGTGAGCTAAAGTTGTACTGAGCGTCGGGGTAGGTTTTTATCGAGCCGGGGTCACTTGCCAGGGCTTGCTGGTTAGATACAACGTACCAATTGTTATAGGCGCAGGCATAAAGAGTTTGTGGACCAGCCTCACTTGTGTTCCACACGTTATTGTTGACGTCGTAACCATTATTGGACCACTGGGCCAAGTCAGCCGAACTTGTGTAGGCGGGCGTCGTGCAGGAGCTACCGGATGATCCGCCCACCGTGGTCGTGGTCGTCGGGGCCACCGTGGTGGTGGTTGCCTTGGTGGTCGTGGTCGTCGGGGCCACCGTGGTGGTGGTTGCCGCCGTTGTCGTGGTGGTGGCCTTGGCCGTCGTCGTCGGGGCCACCGTGGTCGTGGCGGCCTTGGTGGTCGTGGTCGTCGGGGCCACCGCGGTCGTCGGCGGGTCCCCGACCGTAGTCGGCGGGGCCACTGCAGAGGAAAGGGTGCTCCCGGCGTCCTGTGCGCTCACGGCGTCACCGGAGTTGTTGCTGTCGGTCCAGCCGGCGGTCCACTGGGCCCAGTTGAGCTGGTCACCCTGGCAGAAGGACCAGAACCACCACGGGCCGGCGTAGGTGTTGGCGGCAAAGGTGTTGGCCTGGTCATCGGCCACGGCCACGGCGGCGGTGTAGGCCGGGTACACCGGGCTGGAGCCCCACACGGCGATGAGGGCGTTGTCCCCGCACCCGTTGGCCGGGGTGCAGGCGCTGCCGATGTCGGCGGGGGTGAAGCTGAAGCTGTTGGCCCTCACGGCGACGTCCTGGGTCTTCCACTGGCAGTTGTCGTAGTAGTCGACGGGCGTCTTCTCTGACAGGTGGGCGGTGCAGGACGACAGCGTATAGACCGAGGGCCCGACCAGGGTGCACAGGCCGTCGTTGCTGTCGTCAGTGGTCCCGCAGTAGCGGTCAGGGTCCTCGTACAGCGTCACCCCGCCCCAGTTGTCGGTGAAGGTGTTGTCCTCTATGAGCGCCTCACCGCTGTCGGCCCCGCTCACCCGGCTGTCGGCGCCGGAGTTGGAGATGTAGATGGCGCCTTCGGGGAAGCCCGCCCCGTTGACCAGCCCCTCACCCCAGTCGTTGTCGGTGAAGGTGTTGTCCTCGATGACGAAGTTGTAACTGATCTCGTAGACGATGGCCTTGTCCCAGTTGTGGGCAAAGGTGTTGCCCTCGAAGCTGAAGCCGGTGTTGTCGGAGTCGACCCAGATGCCCACGCTGTAGTTGTCGTGGACCCAGTTGTCGCTGACCGTGGCCCCGTCGTCCTGCCAGAACTTGCCGCCCGCGGTGCAGCCGCAGCCCGGCTGGGGGCTGCCGCAGTTGGCGGGCCGGTCCCCGGCCGGCACGGGGTTGGGGTTGTCGCCCTCGACGTTGCAGGTGTCGTTGTAGCTGATCTCGTTGCCCGACACCGTGAGGTCGGTCCCCCCGCCGGTGAGGCTGCTGGTGGCGTAGGTGGTGTAGGTGCCGAAGCCCTGCTGGCCGTTGAGGGTGATGCAGTCGTGGGCCAGGACGTTGTCGCTGCCCAGGTACACCCCCGTGCCCGGTGAGTTGTCCTCGATGGTGTCGTAGTCGATCGTCCACCCCGGCGCCGCCGAGGCGTTGACGGCGCCCTCGTTGTTGGGCGGGTCGAAATGCTCGATGGTCAGGTACTGGACCGTCACGTCGGTGGCGTCCTGCTGGAAGGCGTAGTTGTTGTCGTACTGGCCGTCGAGCACCGCCCCGGGGGCCCCGATGAAGCTGTCCCCGTCGGCGGGGACGATGGAGTCGAACTCGCCCGTGCCCAGGGTATGGGTGCCGGCCGCCAGCCAGTAGGTGGTGTTGGCGGCGGGCGAGAGCGAGGCGTTGTCCCCGGCCGGGACCACGACGGCGCCCTTGGGGGCCGAAGAGTACGGGCTGGCCAGGACCGACGAGTTACCGCACACGGCCCCGGGGCCACCGGCGGGGGGATCTACCGTGGTCGTGGTCGTAGCTCCAGTGGTGGTCGTCGGGGCCACCGTGGTCGTGGGCGCTACCGTGGTCGTGGCCCCCGTGGTGGTCGTCGGGGCCACCGTGGTCGTCGGCGCTACCGTGGTCGTGGCCCCAGTAGTGGTCGTAGCCCGAGTAGTGGTCGTAGCCCGAGTAGTGGTCGTGGGCGCCACCGTGGTCGTGGGCGCCACCGTGGTCGTGGGCGCCACCGTGGTCGTCGGGCCTCCGCGATGCCGATGAGCGTCGGCAGTCGAAGCGACCTCGCTCACGGCGAGATGGTTCGGGCTTGCTGAACCGTGGGACGCCACGGCTATCGTCATTGACGTTGCGACAAAAAAGGTCGCCAGCCAGACTATGGTTCCCTTCCGGGAAGAAAGTCGGCGTAGGACGGTTCGGCGCGCCATGCGTTCCTCCGCTCGTTCTACACGGACGGTGACTGCCCAAAGGGCACATACGTCAACGAGGTGCTCCGTCGGCGCCTTGTTGCCACCGCCCGCCCGGACCGCCCGGGCGACGACCGGTCGTGTGTTACTAGCTGTCGGCCAAGCGCAGGGTCACCTTAAGCCCGCGCAGCAGAACTTCCTAGTTTGCTCGCGCCGCGTCTCACGATACTGTCGTGGGTGTCTGTCGGTCAGGCGCGGAGTTAGCTGAAGCACCTGTACAGAACTTCGTGTTTTGCCCGTTTGGTCCTTATTTTCCGAACGTGGAGGCCAGCTCAGGTCTCCCGGGAGGTGGACTGGATAGCCGAACCGGTGTGATGCTTGCGAGCGTCGGCACGGGCAAAGTCCTCGGTGCCGGCCAGCAGGGCGGCAACTCGCACACCACCGGGATGCCGGGAAGTAGCTAGTGTCCCCCGTCTGAGGTTCGTTTCAGGTAATCAGCCAACCGACGAGGATGTCCTCGGCGGTCTTGGTCCATGACCGTCCCGACGCTCTCGTCTTCGGGGCCGGCGCCGATCAGCAGCGCTGATATTGCGGCAACGCCCGCCTGATTGAGCATCTGAGTGGTCGCTGACATCTGCGTGGCGGTTGCCTCGCCCGCGGTTACGACCACGACGGCGCCGCTCGTCCACATTGTCAAGTGCTCAGCACCAAAACCCGGGCTTAGATTGGCCAGGACAAGCACGGCCTCACCGTCGTCGCCCCTCTTTCCCGTCATCTCGGCGGGGTCGTCGGGGCCGATGACCAAGGTGAACTCCCGGTCGAGGAACCTGGCCGAGAGAGGCTCGCCCGGTTTGCCCTTCACACCGAAGAGCCAGGCCAGTGGGTGTCCGTCGGCCAGGTCGACAACTACTACCCGCATGTCCTGTGAGGCAAGAGAGTAAGCCAGTCTGGCGATACCGAGTGCGGCCAGCTCATTTGGCCCAACGGCCACGACTGCCAGACCACTGCCGGGAACTTCTTCAAGGTTCCGACGGAGGCGTCGCTCGACCATTTCCAACATCGCCCATCGTCTCGGTAGGCGCCAGCGCAGTCGGAGCCTGCGCAGCACACGAGGGGGCCGGTACTTACCGACGCTCAATTCGACTGGCACGCCAAGGGCCGCGGCGACGTCAGCACGACGTCGGGGTCGGTCGGAAATGATGGCTCCCACGATGACGATCCCGAGGCCTAGACCAAGGCCGCCCACCAACCCGGAAAGGCCGTCCATGGTCGTCACCCTCTTAACCGAGACCTTCGTGGCTTCAGCGGGGTCAAGCACCTGGCTCCCCTGGACCGTCGCCCGCTCGGCTAAGACGTCCTGCTGCTCCTGCCACTCCAGTTGGGAGATTTCCGATGCGTCACCGCTGCGGTCGGTCACCAACGCCGCCAGCTGATCGGCCGATGTGGGGCCTGCTTTGCTGGTCGAGAGCGAATTTATCTCCTTGGTAAGCTTGCTGGCGTCCAAACTGACTGACGTGACTTGCAGCTTCAGGCCGTCGACGAGCGTGTTGGTCTGCAGGCGGAGCTGTTGGGCGCGCACGGCTAGGAAGGCATTTGCAACGGCATTGTCGTAAGCCACGGCCCTTGCTGGCGAGGTCGCGCTCAGCTTGATCGAGAGAATTACATCGCTGACGGCCAGCCCCGAGTACGTCGATAGGAAACGCTCGGGGTCGACGTCCAGGCGTAGAGCGGCCACAGCTCGCTGTGCCACGGCACGTGTCTCCAACACGCTCACGTCATCACCGATGGCCTGATTGTCTCCCGACGGTTCTACCATATAGAGATCTGTGCCCGCCGTGTACGTAGCCGGGACAAAGAGGTGAAGGACTGCACCGATAACGAGCCCAGCCAGGGCCGCCCCGACCCACATATTGCGACGCCGGCGCACTGCGTCCTTCATGACGCTCAAGTCGATCATCGGGCCCGCGTACTCTTGAGGCTCGTCCGAGCCCACGACCGGGGTCTTGTAACCCGTCACTCCCGACTCGCCTACATCAGTCAGAGCGCTCATCCCGGCTGCCCCAACGAAGGGCTCGCAGCGGCGCGCTGTGCCCCGTATTGCGTGATCTGCCGAGCCTTCCCACCGACCGGTGTCGCGCCCACCGTGCTGTCGCCTGGGTCGGGGTTCACAACAACGATCCCCTCGAGCGGTGGGCCGGTGTCGCTCACCGCTAAGGCCACTCGAGCGAGCGCCTCGGCGGTGGCGAAACCGGCCGATACGGCCAGCAGGCTGGCGCCCTTCGCGGGCAGGAGCTCCGGCTTGGCCTCGTCCACGGCGACCAACGAAACGGTGAGACGCACCGACAGCTCTGGACCAGCGTCTTCGGCCTGGAGGATAAACGGCTCGTCTGGAGAACCGATGGTGGCCCCAGGAAGTGCGCAGGCCGCTCGCAAGAGGGCCAACGACGGGTGGTCACCGGGCGCCAGGGTTACCGACATGCCGAGCTCAGCCGCGCACTTGGCGAGCTTTACCCCAACCGCCAGGGCGGGCCCGTCGTCCGCCAGCGCCACAACGGTAACCTGAGGGGGTCTTTCAGTGTCCGCCGGCGCCAGCTGATGCAATAAGCGGCGTAAGCTCCAGGCGTCGGTTCGGGAGGGCCGGTACTTTTCCAGTAGTCGTGCCCAGTCCTTGACTGACTTACAAGTCCCACACTCGAGCGAGGCAAATACGGGCACCCCGAGTGCGCTGGCCATCTCGTCACGCAGGCGCAAGCGACGGTCGCGCCGGTAGTGCAACAACACGAGTAAGCAGCCTAGGAAGAGCCCTGAGATGGTTCCGATCGCTGGGTAGAGAGCGCGGTCCAGCTTGGGAACAGGCAACACTGTTGCCGGCTGCAGAACACGCGTCGCCGCGTCGGACAGGCTGCTGGAGACTTGTGTGTTGACGATCTGGCTGTTCACATTGTTCAGCTGAAGTGACACCTCTTCCTGTTCGGTCCCCAGCGACGCGAGGAGTGAAGAGTCGCGTTGACTGGCCGGCGAGGATGCACGCTCGGACGCTAGGCGTGCTGTGGTGGCGTTGATCTGGCGCTGTAGGATCCGGATCTGTTTCGAAAGCTGGGACGCTTCTTGCTCCAAGGCGGGGATGGCACCGTTGGCAGACTCGGCGCCTGTCTTGTCGGCGTACGAACTGTAACTGGCAACCTCGGAGTTGGCGAGTTCCTCCGCAAGCCGGGTGCTCGGGGCGCTGACCTGGAACTGGAGCACGTCCGCGCTTAGGGCCTTGACGTCGACGTCGCGCTTTAGAGCCGTTGCACTTATCGGAGGCGAGACCGCGGCGCCCGCCGCGGCCAGCACTGGGGTACTCGTAGCGATAATGATCTGAGTGGATGTGTCGTCCACCGTGTTCCCCGACGAACTCACAGTCGAGATGGGAGCCAGGATGACCAGGGCGCTGGCCACCGGCTCAGGGGGCATGAGGACGCTGTGTGCTGCGCCACCGGCCAGGCCGAGGACCGCGACGCATCCGACCACGAGCCGGCCCCGGCGCAGGGCGCTAAGGGACGTCACGAGGTTCAGCGGCTGCTCGCTCACAGCTCGTCACCGCTGACGACCATGGCAGCAGGAGCGACCCGCCGCTGGGTGTCCGGTAGCCAAACGGGGTTTTCGACCGCGAACTCGTAGATCGATAGGAGCTGGCGGACATTGGCGTCCGGGTCGAACCTAGTCTCGTAAGCCTTGCGGGCGCTTACCCCGTAACGAGCGTATCGTTCAGGAGCTGATGCCACGTCGTGCAGGACCTCGGCCAAACCTGTCACGTCGCCGGGCTGGAACAAGGTGCCTTGTTCGCCATCGGTAATGAGTTCCGGGAGCGCGCCCAGATCGGCGGCGATAACCGGTACGCCGGCCTTCATGGCCTCGACGGCGACGAGGCCGAATGTCTCTTCTGACTCCGAAGGCACCACGGCAACGCGGGCGGTCGTAAGCAGCGACTCGCACTCCGCCGGTTCGAGCAGGCCCAGGAAATCGACATCCGGCCGGCCCTTCGCCCAAATGGTCACTTCTTCCTCGAGCGGGCCCGCTCCGGCGATCGCCAGTCGGAGGCCGGCGCCCGGCCACGAGGCACGGTAGAGGTCCCATGCGCTCATAAGGGTCACGACACCTTTGATGGCGGTGAGGCGGCCCATGTAAACCACGACGTCGCCATGGTCCGAGCGCGTCCGCAGGCTTTCGTCCGGGATAAAATTGGGTTTAACGAAGACCCGGTGCGGGGGCAGTCCCAAGGGCGCCAATTTGTCGCGCTGTGACTTGGACACGCAGATATAGGCCGACACCAGGCCCCGCCACGTCTGGCGATTGACAACCGTGGAAATAGCCAGCGGGAGCGTTGCCATGGAGGAGCCCCTGTAGCACCCGTGGCGCACGGCAGGTACGGGCAGCCGACCTGCGCAATCGCTGCAGGGAGCGCCGTCTCGGAACAACGCCCCGCCCGGGCACATGAGGCGATAGTTGTGAAGCGTGGCCACCGCGGGCACCCGCTCACGCGAGCAGGCCTGGAGGACCGAAGAGCTAAGCAGCGGGAACGTGTTGTGAACATGGACGACGTCGGGCCGGCTCTGGCGTAATGCCCATACCAGATTGGTGTACGAGTCAGCGCTCCAGACGACCCGTCCAGGCAGGAAGGCCTTCTTGACGGCAGCCCAATGCTCGACCTCATCAGTGTGCCTCTCGAACCGTTCCACCGTGTGGCCGTTCCGCCCGAGCGCGGCGGCCTCGTCATCTACCACCCGGTTTTCGCCACTGGGCGAGGACGATCGGTAGCGGTTGTGCACTTGGAGGATCCTCAACACCGACCTCGGGTGACTACAGCCGCCGAGATCCGTTGGCGGGTACTGCGAAGGGCCTCCGGCCAGCCTCGGCTCATGGGCGGGAAAGGACGGAGAAAGGTGCCATCCCACTTAAGAGCGGCGACCGCCTCTCGAAATACCGCCCGGGCGGCGCAGACGGATCACGTCGGCTTGTCGACCCGACCAGCTACGAGTGCGTCGACTGAGATGGCAGTCGGGGCAGCCAGGAGTTCCTTGTCAGCCTCATGGTCACGCACCAGGTGGGCCCTCGTGGCCACCCAGTCCGACAGCTCGCGGTAGCACTCCCGACGGTCGGCAGAAGATAACGGAGCGCGGTGGATCCCGGCAACATATGCCCACACGTACTCGGCGTAGAGGCGGACTGTGGGGTGCAACAGACGGTTTGCCCGCCGCGGGTCCATGGTGGCGCACCGGGCCCGGCCGGTTGGCCAGTCGCGCTCAGGCCAGCCGTGGCGGCCCTGTGGGGCGTTGACGCTCCGATAAGGCACCTCGGGGTGCTCGCGACGGAAGTACAGCCAGTCCGGGACCTGGTAAAAGGGGCCGTACAGGGAGATCGCCGTCATCATCGTGCGGTCAGCGTGGTGATGGCTGCCTTGTCGCAAGGCTGGGCGGACAACTTCCGTCCGCATGACACCGTAGAAGTCATCACCCCCCCGGCCGAACAGCATGCTGCGGAAGCGCTCCGACGGCCGCAGGGCAGCCGTGGCCAGCGGGTACTTGAAGCGCCATCGTTACCGTGCCGGTGGCGTCGATCATCGCTGTCCAGGAATGGGCGAGCACGACGTGAGGGAACTCGTCGAGCGCGTCCACGCAGCACTTGAGCAGGTCACGTGCGTACAGGTCGTCGTGCGAGGCCCATTTGAACAGCTCGGTCCTGGCTTGGTCGGCCAAGAAGTTGTGATTTCCTGCACTGCCGATGTTGTGGGGCTGGCGGAAATAACGGACCCGGGAGTCCTCCTTCTCGTAAGACCGGCAGATATCGGCTGTACCGTCCGTTGAGGCGTTGTCGGAGATGACCAGTTCGAAATCCTCGTAGCTCTGGCCGAGGAGAGCATCGAGCGACGCCGCCAGGTGCTCCTCGCCGTTGTAGACCGGGAGCCCGACCGTTAGGCGGGGTGCCGAGGTCGTGTCGGTTGCTGGCGGACGTGCATGAGAGTGTGGGGCCCTATCCGGGCGTTTCACGCCATTGCCCGGCTGGGACTTGGGAGCCACCCGCTGGTCTGACGGCGCAGCATCTCGTCCACAAGGCCAGCGGACAGTAACTCGGAGATGCGCCGCAATCGCACGAAACGAGACGATACAAAATCCTCATGAGCGAAATTGTGCTCGGTGTAGGCACCGACGAGTTCATCAACCCCTGCTTTCACGGTCCAATGCAGGCGCAGATCGGGGAAGGTGTCTTCGAGTTTTGAAAAATCGACGCGGTAGTTCCGCAGGTCAGGCCCGGCGCCGGCCGCGAAGGACAGTTCCGACCCGGGAACGGCGGCGCGGACCATTTCGGCGATGTCGCGGATCTGCACGTTGTCCTGCGAGCGCCCTACGTTGAACGCCTCGTCGTGCACAAGCTCACGGGGAGCCTCGAGCACGGCGAGAGCGGCACGGCAGATGTCTTCTACGTGCACCAATGGTCGCCACGGCGACCCGTCGCTCTTGAGCCGCACGGCCCCGGTGGTCATGGCGACGGCGGTGAGGTTGTTCACGACTATGTCGAGGCGCAACCGTGGCGAAAAGCCGTAGGCGGTGGCGTTGCGAAGATAGGTAGGGCTGAAGTTGTCGTCGGCCAGCCACGAGAGGTCCCGCTCGGCGAGGACCTTGGTCTCACCGTACGGAGTTACGGGGAACAGGTCCGCGTCCTCGGCCACGCTGCGGGATCCAGCGGCGCCGTAAAGGCTGCACGACGAAGCGAAGACGAACCGCCCGACGCCCGCCTGCTTGGCCGCCCGTGCCAGGCACAGAGTCCCGTCGAGGTTCACCGAGTACGTCGTCGCCTGGTTGAGGTGACCGAGCGGGTCATTGGAGAGCGCTGCCAGGCAAACCACTGCGTCGTACCCCACCAGCTGGCCTGCCTCGCTGTCCCTGATGTCGGCCGGCAGCCGCTCCGCCACGTCTTCGGGAGGGGGACCGAGGTCGCACCCCTCGTAGAAGCCGATGTCGAGCCCGTCAACCTCGTGCCCGGCGCGCCGTAGGAACGGGACGAGCACGGCTCCGATGTAGCCACGGTCACCTGCAACAAGGACCCTCATGTTGGTAAGCCCCATTTCTCGAAATCTGGGCGGGCGATGGGACCGCCGGCACCCAGGTATGAGCGGGGACCGTCCAGGCCTGATACCCGGCGGCTGCGTCCTTGACCGGGGCCGACGGCCTGAAGTCCCTGCCCGCGTTGGCCGGGTGCGGTGCCTGTATTCATCCCCCCGCTCATGCCCTCTAACAAGGGATGGAAGCCGGCGAGCCAGGTCAGGGCGGGTCATCACAAGCGCCACGCCCCTGCGGCCCCGACCTGAGCGCGCCGGCTTGACGGCTCCCGAGCCTCTGCTCACCGAGCCTGGCCCCGCCCGCTCTGTGCCTCAGCGTGCGTTCATCACGATGCTGGACCAGGGTGTCTCCTCGGTCTCCAACTTCGCCGTCGGGGTCGTCATTGCCCGCCTGTCCGGCCTCGCCGGCCTCGGGGCCTACTCCCTCGCCTACGCCGCGTGGCTGCTGGTTGCGGCCGTGCACCGAGCTCTGGTCACCGACCCCATGGCCATCATGGGCGACGCCCGTCACCCAACCGACACGCGGGCCAACCTGAAGAAAGGCTTCGCCGCCGAGGTGACCCTGGGAGTGACCGCCGGCGCCGTCATAGCGGTACTGGGTGGTGCCCTCCTCCTCGCCGGCCAACACTCCTTCGGGCTCAGCCAGCTAGCAGTAGCACCCTGGATACCCTTCCTGCTCCTCCAGGATTACTGGCGATGGACCGGTTTCATGCAGGCTAAGCCAGGTAAAGCCCTGGCCAATGACTTCGTTTACGACCTTGTCCAGGCAGCCGGCTTTGTCGTCTTGCTGGTCGCGCACATCCACTCCACGCCTTTGGCCATTGCCGCCTGGGGCCTCGGCGCGCTCGGGGGCGCCGTGTACGGCATTTGGCAGTTCGGGGTCAGGCCTTCAGTATCGAACGGCATGGAATGGCTCAAGTCGAAGTGGCCCATCAGTCGATGGTTGGCCGCCACCTCGACGTCGGGTTGGGGCTTCACCCAGCTGTACGGTGTCCTGACGGCCGCAATTCTCGGCCCAGCAGCCCTGGGCGGCCTAAAAGCCGCCCAGAACCTGGTCAGCGGCCCGACGTTGGTCCTGGTAATGGCGGGTGGCAGCCTGGGGCTCCCCGAGGCGTCGCGCGCATATGACAAGCACGGCTGGCAAGGTCTGAACCGCGTCGCTCGCTTTGTAACCGGGGCGGGGCTGGCCAGCGTGGGCCTAGTTTTCGTCGTCGTCGTGCTCTTCGGACGGGCCCTTTTGAGCATCCTCTACGGGCATCAGTTCGCCGGTTACGCCCCGGCCGCGTACGCGATGGCGGTCGCTTATGTCTTCACCGCGTGCAGCCTGGGTGCGACGATGCGGTTGAAGGTAGCGATGCAGACGCGTTTGCTTTTCATAGTCTCCTTGTGGGGGCTGTTGGCCTCCTCGGTGGGAGTGGTAGCCCTGGCGCCGGCGTTTGGTGTGCTGGGCGTCGCCATCGGGTACGCCATAGGTACAGGCCTTTACGCCGGGGGTCTTATCGTGGCCGCCCGTTGGGCCGCTCGGCGCCAGGGCCCCGCTGGCACGGCCGACGACGCTGTGCTCCCTCCCCGCCCCGCGTGGCAGCCCAACGTGCGGGACGGCTTTCTCAGCCGTGCCCGACTGTAACGGCGTGGAAGCTTCCGGCCGAAGTATCAGGACGGAGCTGTCGTAGCTCATACCCGGGTACGAGCCGGCCATGGCCGGCTCAGGTTTTGCAAGTGAACTAGGAGTTGGCAATGAGGGTCCTTGCTACAGGTGGCCATGGCTACAGCGGATCTCCTTTGGTCCCTTTCGAGGATGACATTGCGTCCAGGGACGCCCAGGGAGGCGACCGGACGGCGGGCAATGCAGGGAAAAGGGCGCCGTGAGCCTCTCTGGGCGTGCCCGGACGCGCCGGTGGCCCGTCGACCTCGCCCCCCGGGTTGGCCTGTTCGGCCTGTTCGGCTCGGGAAACCTCGGCAACGATGGCTCCTTGGAGGCCATGCTCGCCTACCTTAGAACGCACCACCCCGAGGCAATCGTGGACGTCAAGTGCCCGGGGCCGCGCAGGGTCAAGGCTACTTACGGAGTCGACGCCGTGGCTCTACAGTGGTATACGACGTACGCCGGCCGGACGTCTGGCGTGACAGCTGTCGCCCTCAAAGTCATCGGCAAGGCCGTCGACGCCTTCCGGGCGCTTTCTTGGCCCGCCACCACGATGTTGTGGTTGTGCCCGGCACCGGCGTCCTCGAAGTCGACCCTCCGTTTGCGAGCATCGGGGACTCCTTACAACCTGTTCTTGCTCTGCGCCTCCGCCAGGCTCTTGGGGACCAAAGTCGCGCTGGTCAGCGTGGGGGCCAACGCCAGCCGCCGCCGCCTGACCCGTTGGCTTTTCGCTTCCGCGGCCCGCCTGGCTTTCTACCGGTCCTACCGCGATCAGCAGTCACGCGATGCGATGCGCCAGCTCGGGCTCGATACTACGGGCGACCAGGTCTATCCCGACCTCGTATTCAGCTTGCCGGCCCCGGTTGGCACGGACGGCGACCCAAGGACTGTTGGTGTCTGCGTCATGGCTTACTACGGCGCGGCTGACGACCGAAAACAACCGGAGGACATCTATCGCCGTTACGCGGAGGATATGAAGTCCTTCGTCCGTTGGCTCGTGGACAACGATCACGAAGTCAGGCTGTTCTGGGGTGACGACGTAGACCAAGCCGTGGCGCAAGAAATACTCGACGACCTGGCGGCATACCGGCCCGAGGCGGCGACGACCTTAGCTGGCCCGGCACGCTTTTCGTCCCTGAGCGAACAGCTGCGGGAGATGGCCCTGGTCGGCACCGTTGTCGCCACCCGCTACCACAATGTCCTGTGTGGGCTCAAGCTCGGAAAACCCACCATATCGATCGGCTATTCGGCGAAGCACGATGCCCTCATGGCGGACGCCGGGCTGTCGGAGTTCTCGCAGTCCGCCCGCGCCATCGATATCGGCAGACTGAAAGAGCAGTTCACCGAGCTGGAGAGGCGAGCCCCCGAGATAAGACGGGCCCTGGTCCAGCACACCCTGGCCAAGGCACCTGCGCTCGACCAACACTTTGCCGCACTGTCCGCCCTGCTCTTTGCCCCCCAGGGCCCGGCTCATCGGCCCGAACTGGCGCCCTCGGCCGGGCGTCAGCTCGCGTAAAGACCGGCTCTCAAGATAGGGAACATTGTGCGCCATATAACTCGTGGTCAGGACGCCTCAGGCAGTCCCGTCAATGCGCAGTACTACAAGGAGGCGTTTTGGCGAAACGAAAGCCCCAAGTTCAGTGCCCCACATTACCGGCTGCAAAAGTTGGCGCGGGTAGTCAATAAAATAGCGGGAACGGAGGCGTGCGACCTCCTCGATATCGGTTGTGGCCCGGCCACCTTCCAGCACCTTCTCAGGCCAAATATTAACTACTACGGCATCGACATAGCCATAGTCGACGCGGCCCCGAACCTGCTTGAGGCTGATATCCTCCAGGCCCCCATCAGGTTCGGCGAGAAGCGGTTCGAGATCGTGATAGCACAGGGGCTCTTCGAGTACCTTGGGGCTTCACAGTCGCAGAAATTTGTTGAAATAGCACAGATCCTCCGTGAAAACGGGACGTTCATCGTGTCGTATACCAATTTCGGCCATCTCAAGCGCCAGATATACGAGGCCTACAGCAATGTCCAGCCTCTTCGAGCGATTCCGCGAAAGCCTGTTGCAGGACTTCGTTGTGCGCAAATCGTTCCCGATCTCGCATAACTGGAGCCATGGTCAGCCCACCCGGAGGTTGGTCAAGGGGGCTAACATGCACCTCAACGCGAATATCCCCTTTGTTAGCCCCTTGCTCGCCGTCGAGTACCTCTTCGTCTGCACCGCCCGTCGTTCCTCCACGGACCGGTCGGGCCCAGGGCGGGCGCTCGAAGCGTGAGTTGAGCCGTTGCCGGGGCGGGCACCAGCCCTGGCGCAGGGAAGGAGCCCCATGGACGTGAGCCAGGTCGAGCGTATCGCCGGTGCGCTGCTTTTCAAACCCACGCCGCACATCGACGATCGCGGTTTTTTCTGCCGCACCTTCGACGCTGAGGCAGTGCGGGGCGCCGGGGTTGAGCCGAACGCTTTCGTGCAGGACAGTGTTTCCCGTTCGAGGATCGGGGTGGTGCGAGGCCTGCACGTGCGGCGCGGTGACGGCGAGGCGAAGCTGGTCCGGTGCTGCTACGGTGCCATCTTCGACGTCGTCGTAGACTTACGTCCCACCTCGCCGACATACCGTAACTGGCAAAGTTTTGAGCTACACGGTGATCAACAGGTCTCGCTCTACATTCCTGCCGGTTGCGCCCACGGGTTCCAGTCTCTCAGCGACCCGGCGGACGTTTCCTACCGGATAGATCGGCCTCACGACCCCGCCCAGGATGTGTCGATCGCCTTTGATGACCCCGAACTAGCCATTCCCTGGCCGCTGCCAGTGGTCTCCATGTCCCCGCGGGACCGGCTTGCCCCACCACTTGCCGCCGTGGCCGAGTTGCTGACGCGGTGAAGCGCTAGTTTTCGTCTGCGCCGCGGAACACGAGCATGGCGTCCGGTGGCGGCGCTCCGAACAGCTCCGTGACCGTCTCCTCCGCGAAGGCGCTGCCGTCGGCAACATTGTGAAAGTCCCGTATCGCCGTCCCCGTGCAGTGGCAGTCGACCAGTGGGGCCCCTCGGCCCGCCTTCAGGTCGGCGACGTCGACCGTCCGGAAGTCGACGCTGAACCGGGCCCGCCCGGATGTGTTCGGTACGGACCTGTGCAGCTGGGCACCGGAAAAGAGCAGGACTGCCCCCGGTCCCGGGAGCACCACGAGGTCGTCGACGGGCTCGTAGCCTAGTGCGGCCGGACGAGCTTGCACCTCCCGTGCCAGCTGCACCGCGGTGCCGAGGCGGTGCGCGTTGTTCTCATAATAATCAAATGCGGCCGAGTCATTGGGCACTTCTCGGGCGAAGCTTGTGAGGTCAAAGCTCATGGAATTGTCTTCGCGGGCGGGGAACACGGGGAGCCACCAGTTGATCTGTTGGCCGGGCGCGCCATACCAGGCGTCGCGGTGCCAGGGGAACGCAAACGCGATCCCTGTCGTAAGGTGCCCGGTGGGAAAGGACGTGCGCGGCTTCGGCACGTCATAATGGGTACCCTCTCCGGAGAACCCGGCCTCCTGGATGATCTTGCACACCAGGCTCTTCGACCTCGTGGCGTGTATGAACTGCGGCTTCCAGACGCCTAGCATCTTGGCCATCTCCGCTTTGCCGTAGTGCTCGTGGGCGTACTCAGGGTCATGGGGCTTGAACAGCTGGGTGAGTTGCTCGCGCGTGTACTCCACGAATTCAGTGACTGCATCAAGGCGGGTCAGGACGACCAGGTCCCCCTGATAGATGGCCTGGCGCAGGGCGGCGGGCGGGACAGCCAAGTCGACAAAGACGGTCATCGGGCTCCGCTCCATCCTTCTCGAGATCCACCGAGCTCGCGCCTCGGCGGGCCCGGGTGCTCGCTTTGAATTCGCGGTGGGCGCGGTTGTGGTAACCAAACGGATTTTGTGCAGGTGAAGCCCTCAGCGTATGGGGCCCGGCACTCCATGCCCCGCAGGCGAGCCAGCCCCAGGAAGACCTCGTCGTCCCACCAGTCGCGGCTGTGCTGGGAGGGGAAGCACTTGTGCAGCAGCTCCACCTTGCGACGGGCCAGGTCAGCCGACAGCGGGACGTACACTGATGGGCGGCCGAGGTCGCCGTCCCACTTGGGGATCTCGTAGGCGAGGAATAACGCGTCCCGGAAGACAGTGGGCACGATTTCACCGATGGTCCGATGGTCCTGGTGCGCGTCGTGGTCCGACGGCGCGATGACGAGGTCGGGCGAGCAGGCACTTGCCACTTCTTCGAGAGTGTCCTTCACTTTGGCCCACGCCGCCGGCAGCCGGCCCTCGGGCAAGTCGTGCAGGTGAATGGTGACCTCAGCCGTCGGGAGGAACGCTTGGGCGGCGTGACGCGCCTCGAAGCTGACGTTCCCCGGAACCCGTCAAGACGACGTAGTTGACTTGCAGGCCAGGTTGGCTCTCGGCCAGGCCGAGCAGTGTCCCTCCGGCGCCGATCTCAATATCGTCGGGGTGCGCGCCCACGGTAAGCACAGACAGCGGACGGCCCGAAGGCGTGTCGAGGTGAAGCGGCAACATCGGTGCTCAGCGGGCCGCCAAAGTGGGGACCAACGGCGTACCGCTGTCGGCCGAGTCGCCGTTGGCCAATGCCCTCACGCCTGAGCGTTCGGGATCCCAGAGCATCCAGGGGCAGTTCGCCTGCTGGTACAGCTCTTCGAGCTGGGCGCGCTCCTTCACGGTGTCGGCAGGCGACCAATACCCTTTGTGCGGGTAGGCAAGGACACGCTTTCGGCGTACCAACCGGACGATGGCGTCCTCGACCAGATCTTCGTCCTCGTTGAGGTGGTCGAAGATCTCTGGCCGGAGCAGGAAGTAGCCCCCGTTTTCCCAATGGCGCAGGTCACGCATGGGGGTTACCTGGGTGATCAGCCCGTCGTCGGCGATGTCCACGGCATGGTGCGACGATTGCGGCGGCACCGCCAGCAGGCTGGCCACCGCACTGCTGGCTCGGAACCGCGCCACCATGTCGGGGAGCGGCGCGTTGGTGAGGACGTCGGCATAGTTGGCCATGAACATCGGCTCATCGTCGACGAAGCGGCGCACACGACGTAGCCGCTCACCGATCGGGGAGTGGAGGCCGGTGTCGACGAAGGTGATCCGCCAGTCCGAGATGTCGGTCCTGAACAGCGTTACCTTGCGCGCGCCCTCCTCCAGGACGAAGTCGTTGGACCTGGTCTCGTCGTAGTTCAGGAAGAAGTCTTTGACGGCCGACGCGCCGTAGCCGAGGCAGAGCACGAAATCGGTATGCCCGTAATAGGCGTAATAGCGCATCACGTGCCAGAGCAACGGACGTTCGCCGACGGTCGCCATCGGTTTGGGGGCGTTGGTGACGCCATCGCGCATGCGCATACCCAGGCCACCACAAAACAGGACTACCCTCACGATTTACACCCCATTTCAGACGATCTTCGAGCGAAGGGATCGGGAAGACCAGTCGGCCACCCCATGACCGGACATAGCCAAGTTGCTGGCTGATCTCGTCCCTCAGGTTCCAGGGCAGGACGAGGATGTAGTCGGGGCGAGTCTCGGCTAGCTGCTCGGGCGGATGGATCGGGATGTGCGTACCCGGGAGGAACTTCCCCTGTTTAAACGGGCTGCGGTCAACGGTGTAAGCGAGGAGGTCGGACCGGATGCCGCAGTGGTTTAGCAATGTGTTCCCCTTGCCCGGTGCACCGTAGCCGGCGACAGACCGGCCCTTCATGGCCGCGTCGAGCAGGAACCCGACCAGGTCGCCCTTGATCTTCAGTACCTCGCGGGCGAAGTTGGCATGGCCCTCCATTGTGTGTAGCCCTGCCGATGCTTCTTCTTCGAGCACCTCCTTCACCCGTACGCTCGGTTCACCTGCGCTCTCTACGGGACGAGCGTAAACCCGTAGGGACCCGCCATGGGTGCCGAGCTCGTCGACGTCGAAGACCCGCAAGCCGGCTGTGAGCAGCGCTCGCGACGAGGTGAGCAGAGAGAGGTACGAGTAGTGCTCGTGATAAATCGTGTCGTACTGCCGCCGCTCGATCAAGCGCAGGAGGTGGGGGAACTCCAGGGTCAGCACCCCTGTTTCCTTCACCAGCGCGCGCAACCCTTTGGCGAACCCGCGGATGTCTGGCACGTGGGCGAAGACGTTGTTCGCTACGACCAGGTCCGCCCGGCCGTGCTGCGCCGAGATGGCGGAGCCAGTATCGGGGCCGAGGAACTCCACCACCGTCGGGATGCCCCGGACGCGGGCAGCTTCGGCCACGTTGGCTGCCGGCTCAACGCCGAGGACGGGGATCCCTTGAGCCACGAAGTGCTGCAGGAGGTAACCGTCATTGCTTGCCGCCTCGGTCACCAGGCTCTCGGAGGTGAGGCCGAGGCGTTCGGTAATCTCCTCGGCGAAGCGCTTGGCGTGCGCTACCCACGAGTCGGAGTATGACGAGAAGTACGCGTAGTCAGAGAAGATGTCCTCGCCCGGCACGTAGGCAGGAAGTTGGACGAGCAAGCACGACGAGCACTGGCGGACGTGCAGCGGGTAGAACACCTCAGGCTCATCGAGCCGCTCCTGGGGAACATAGCTCTCGCATAGCGGGGACATCCCCAAATCGACGAACGTGTGAGTGAGGTTGGCGCCGCACAAGCGGCATGCGCATTGCTTCGGCATGGCTCCCCAGGTATCTGTCAATCCCAGTGTTGTTAGAGAGGGCCCATGGCGATCAGTTGATACGTTCGAACGGTCCCTCAAGCTGGTGGGCGACCTCAGGGCGCGAGCGTCTCGACGTCAACCCATCGGCCACCGCCCGCCTCGACTTCGGGATAAGCAGCACGGACCTCTGTCAGCAGGTCCGGTAGGAACAACAGAACGGCATCCGGTTGCTGAGCCATGAGGTGCGCAGGGCTGACGACGGGGATGTCGGTCCCTGGCATCCGCAGGCCCTTTTTGGCTGGAGACGCGTCTACTACGGCAGGCAGGAGCGTCCTGTCCACTCCCGCCCGGACCAACAGGGCGACCGTTCGTGAGGCCGCGCCGTACCCGATCACGGTGTTCCCGGCGCGGCGCTCGTGAACGAGCCAATTACGCAGTCCCTCAGCCTGGGACAGTGCGTGAAGCTGAAGGCCGCTCAGCACGCCAGGGTCCCGAACGCCGGCATGGGCGTCTTCCGAGTGGAGCAGTTCCACCGAGCCGTCCGTCGCGACGGTGCCGTCGTCGTCCCGGCTGGCAGCCAACAACACGGTGCCGCCGTAGAGCTCAAAGTGCCACGCCATGCGTAGGCTGAAGTCCTCCGCTCGAAGCATGGCGGCCAGGGCGGTGGCCGAATAGTAGGCATAATGCCCGTGCCGCAGAGCGTTCCATTGCCCGCGACGCACGATCGTACCCAGAGAGTGGTACTGCAAAAGTAGTACCCCGCCCGTGGCCACCCGAGAGACCCGGCCGGCGAGCGCGGCCGCCTGGTCCTCCGCGTGCATCAACCCGAAACAGTCGAGGACCACATCAGCAGGCTCCTCCTCGTCCACCGGCTCGAGGCCACGGCCGGCCAACAACTGAAGCCACGAGCCGCCATGAGGGCTGCCATACTCCGCCACCCGCCTTCGCCCCGACAACAAACCTGCCGCAGCAACTCTCCCGACGGCGTCGGCCGCCTGGGCCACAAGCGCCGCCGGCTCCATACCCTTCGGCTCCTCCGGCACCGTGGGGTCGGCAACCAACTGAGCCAGACCGCACGACGAGCACAGCCACATCTGTAGGGGGTAAACCGGGTCGGGGCCGCGGTCATCGGAAGGCGGGAAATAGTCGCACGCCGGCTGCTCGCCCAGATCAAGCACGGGATGGCCGGACCTCCCGCGGCAGGCGCGGCATGCGGCCCGACCATCGTTGCGGTCACTTGGTACCCTCGGTGATCTTGTCGACCAGGTGCTCTGCTATAGCCAGCGACGATGTCGCCGCAGGAGACGGCGCATTGCGGAGAGCGACGACGGGCCCCAAGTAGTGAACCTCGAAGTCGTCGAGGAGCTTACCATTTGCTCCGACGGCTTGGGCCCTGACGCCCGCAGGGGCGGGCACGATATCCTTATGGCTGAGAGCCGGCACATATTGGCGCGCTGCGTTCACGAATACTCTTCGTGAGAGCGAGCTGAACACCTCTCGGGTACCTGCCCGCCAATGGGACCTCGCTAGCCTCCGAAACCCTCGCCATCTCACCACGTCCATGACGTCGCCAAGGTCGATTTCTCGTCGCCGATAGGCTTCACGGGCCAGGCCTAATACAGCATTTGGGCCAATATCCACTCCGCCAGTGACCCGGCGGGTGAAATGCACGCCGAGGAACGGATAGCGGGGGTCTGGTACCGGATAGATGAGACCTTTGACAATATGTGACAAATTACTGGCAAGCTGGTAGTATTCCCCCCGAAATGGGATGATCGCGGGATCGGGGTCGTCACCAGCAAGGATGGCCACTCGATCGCTCTGGAGCCCCGCGCACACAATCACGCGTTCAGTCACTATGTCACCGGCCGCCGTAAGGACGCACATTCCTCGTGGTTCGCGCCTGAACCCGTTCACCTCGCAAGAGAGCATGAGTTCACCGCCCCGCTGGCGGATGTCAGCGGCTACGGCTTTCGCTATGGCGGTAAAGTCGACGATGGCCGTGCGCGGCGAGTGTAGCGCAGCCGCGCCACGGGCGTGTGGCTCGATCTCGGTGAGAGCGTCGGCGCCTAAGAAGCGGATGCCGGGGACTTCGTTGATCTGGGCTCGTCGCTGCAGCTCACGCAGCTTGACAATCTCGTCGACGTTCTTGGCGACGATTAGCTTCCCACACTCGACGTAGGGCAAATCCCATTCGTCACAGAACTCTTTCAGCAACTCCCTGCCTTGCCTACACAAAATGGCTTTCAGCGACCCGGGTGCGTAGTAGACACCGGCATGCACCACGCCGCTGTTGTGACCTGTCTGGTGCATGGCCACGTCAGGCTCTTTGTCGACAACGGTGATTCCGGCGCCAGGGTACAACTGGAGGAGCCTCCGGGCCACGGCCAAACCAACTATGCCGGCGCCCACTACCACTGTGTGTCGGGTGCTCACAGCGCATGGTAGCTACGACAGGTCTTCACCACAACCAGGCCCATTCGTCCGCTCGTCACCCGGGTGGGCCGGAGGCCCCCCTCCACCCCGATGCCCTGCCCCGTTCGTTCGCAGGCCTTACGACTATGGCTGAGCCGTACTGTTATCGCGCCCGGCAAGGCCTAGTTGCGAAACGAGCACGCTGGGCGCGATTCGCGTTTCCTCCCGGGTCACCCCGACGGGGACGGCGACCTGCCCACCGAGGGTTAGGACACCGGCTCTTGGACGGCGCTGCTCGGCCCGCGGCGATGTATCAGAAAGGCTGTCGATGCCTCCTTTAGGTTGAGAGAGGAGTGCGGTCGCTCCCGCCCTTGGCTCTCACACTCCCACCGAGCGATCGAGGACGAGCACATGAGGAATCTCCTCGCTGTCGGCAGACAGGGGACGAAAGCCCTCGTCCTGACCACGTTACTGATCTGCTGTTGCCTGGCGGTGCAAACGCCGCAAGAAGCCTTCGCCGCCAGCAGCTCTGACAACTTCGCTCGCGCCGACGGCCCGTTGGGCCCCAACTGGACGGACATGACAAACGGCGGTTTGACCATCGAATCGCAAGTCGTGGCCGGGGGCAACTCGTCCAACAGCGGAGATATGTGGACGGCTCAGACCTTCGGCAGCGACCAATTCTCCGAAGTCCAGACCACCCCCACACCCCTCACCGGCGGGGAGTGGATCGGGCCTTCGGTGAGGTCCCAGGACGGAGGGGCGAGCGACTATGTCGGGATCTACTACTGGAACTGGGGCAGTCCGGATCTGATGCTCTTCAAACGCATGTCCGGCGGTTGGGAGCAGCTCGGGGCAACGTACAACAGCGGCGTCCTTGCGGCCGGCACGACACTCGAGGTGATGGCGACCGGCACGACGATCACTTTCCTGGAAGACGGCATCCCGTGCATCACGGCTTCCGACAGCAGCTTGACCGGTGGGGCGCCCGGCATTATGTCGTATGGGACCGGGGAGGCCGCCGACTGGTCGGGCGGCGACGTGGAAGCGGGCACACCTCAATCGATTGGGGGCACCCTCTCGGGGCTCTCCGGGACCGTGGTCCTGGCCGACAACAGCTCGGACCTACTCACTCTCAGTGCAAACGGGCCCTTCACCTTCGCCTCGCTGGTGCCTTCGGACTTGCAGTACGCGGTCACTGTGCAAACGAACCCTACGGGTCAGACCTGCAGCGTCGCCAACGGGACCGGCACCGTCGGGGACACTGGCGTCACCAACGTCTCCGTCTCCTGCGTGACCGAGGGGAACGGCAGTGCCACGGACAACTTTGACCGTGCCAACGGGTCGCTTGGCCCCGACTGGACCGATGCCACTGAAGGTGGGCTTGCGATTTCGTCTGATGAGGTTGTCGGGACCAATCCCAACGGTACCTCCGGGGATATGCGCACCGCTGAGAACTACAACAGCAACCAGTATTCCGAGATACAGGTCACCTCGACGCCGCTGAGCGGTACCGAGTGGATCGCGGCGTCCGTGCGCGTCCAGGACGGCGGTGAGGAGGGCTATGTCGGGATCTACTACTGGAACGACGGGAACCCGGAGCTTGAAGATGTTCAGTCGCGCCGGGAGCGCCTGGGACCAGATCGCCCCTGCCTTCAGTTGCGGGCCCTGCCCCCGGGCACCACGCTCAAACTCATGGTTGTCGGTAGTACGCTGTCGTTCCTGGAGAACGGCGTCGAACGGACCGCCGGTTACGACCCCACCTACACCGGCGGGGATCCCGGGATCATGGTGTACGGCAGCGGCCAGGTCGGGACCTGGTCCGGTGGCACCGCTGGCTTCGAGGTCCACTACCTGAGCACTGATGCGAACGGAGTCGAGTCCTACGACATGATCTCGGCGAACAACGGGTACGGGCCCCAGGTGCTTCGCGTGCTGAACCCCACCGATCCCGCTCCGGGCGTTCCTCACAACTTCATCTACACGCTGCCTGTACAGCCCGGTGCGGACAACACTACCTATGGCGACGGCCTCGACACCCTGGAATCGTTGAATGCTCAGAACCAGTACAACCTGACGATTGTCGAACCCTCGTTCGGGATCGATCCTTGGTACGCGGACAACCCCGTCGACGCCAACGAGCAAGAGGAAACGTTCATGACTACGGAGCTGGTCCCGTGGGTGACGGCCAACCTCTCGACCACCGGCACGGAGCAGAGCTGGCTGATCGGGTTCTCGAAGTCCGGCTACGGCGGGATGGACCTCCTGCTCAAGCATCCCAACCTGTTCACATTGGGAGCATTTTGGGACTTCCCGGCGGATATGTCCTCTTATAACGAGCTGGGCAGCGATCCGGCAGCGTCATATGGGACCGATGCCAACTTCCAGGCGAATTACCGGTTGACGCAGGCGTTCGTGGACGCCCGAAAGGCACCGTTCCTGAGCAGCAACCGCATTTGGCTCGGCGGCTACAGCCTGTACGGAACGGACGTTACCGACTTCGATGCCCTCCTGACCGCTGAGGGCATTCCCCACACGCTCGGGCCCATGCAGGATGTCACACACGCTTGGACGAGCGGGTGGGTGCCGGCGGCGCTGACAGCACTCGCTCAGGACAGTGCTGCCATTGGTACCGTCGGCCAAGGTTCCCAGGCCATCAGCTTTATTGCCCCGACTTCGGGGGCGGTAGGCGGGTCGGCCACCCTGAGCGCCACCGGGGGCGCCTCGGGCAACCCGGTGGTCTTCACGGTGGACTCCTCCAGTGGCACCGGGGTGTGCAACGTGAGCGGCACCAACGGCACCGCCGTCAACTACACGGCCGCCGGCACCTGCGTCATCGACGCCAACCAGGCCGGCAACGCCTCCTACGCCGCCGCTCCCCAGGTTTCTCAGACCATCGCCGTGGGCCTAGCCCCCAGGCCATCAGCTTTATTGCCCCGACTTCGGGGGCGGTAGGCGGGTCGGCCACCCTGAGCGCCACCGGGGGCGCCTCGGGCAACCCGGTGGTCTTCACGGTGGACTCCTCCAGTGGCACCGGGGTGTGCAACGTGAGCGGCACCAACGGCACCGCCGTCAACTACACGGCCGCCGGCACCTGCGTCATCGACGCCAACCAGGCCGGCAACGCCTCCTACGCCGCCGCTCCCCAGGTTTCTCAGACCATCGCCGTGGGCCCTAGCCCCCAGGCCATCAGCTTTATTGCCCCGACTTCGGGGGCGGTAGGCGGGTCGGCTACCCTGAGCGCCACCGGGGGCGCCTCGGGCAACCCGGTGGTCTTCACGGTGGACTCCTCCAGTGGCACCGGGGTGTGCAACGTGAGCGGCACCAACGGCACCGCCGTCAACTACACGGCCGCCGGCACCTGCGTCATCGACGCCAACCAGGCCGGCAACGCCTCCTACGCCGCCGCTCCCCAGGTGCAAGGCACGATAGTGGTGGCGGCGGCACGCCAGGCCCCGGCCATCACCAGTGCCGCTAGCGCCGCCGCCACTGTGGGGACCGCCTTCAGCTTTACCGTTCAGGCCACGGGCTACCCAATTCCGACGCTGTCGCGGGCCGGCACGCTCCCTGCGGGCGTGACCTTCAAGGCAAACTCGAACGGGACCGCCACCTTCTCGGGGACACCCACCAAGGGCGGCTCTTACATTGAGACCATCACGGCCTCGAACGGGGTGTCCCCCAAGGCAACTCAGAGCCTGGTCATCACCGTCGACCAGGCTCCGGCTATCACCAGTGCCGCAAGCGCTACTGCCACGGTGGGTACCGCCTTCAGCTTCAGCGTAAAGACAAGCGGCTATCCGACGGCGTCCATCAGCGACAACGGGGCCACATTGCCCGCCGGGCTTAGCCTCACCGACAACGGCAACGGCACCGCCACCATCTCGGGGACGCCCGCCAGCAGCGGGGGCGTTTACGGCCTCACCATCACCGCCTCGAACGGCGTGGGACAGGCGGCGACTCAGTCTTTTGCGCTGACGGTACGCCAGGCCCCGGCCATCACCAGTGCCGCTAGCGCCGCCGCCACTGTGGGGACCGCCTTCAGCTTTACCGTCCAGGCCACGGGCTACCCAATTCCGACGCTGTCGCGGGCAGGCACGCTCCCTGCGGGCGTGACCTTCAAGGCAAACTCGAACGGGACCGCCACCTTCTCGGGGACACCCACCAAGGGCGGCTCTTACACTGAGGCCATTACGGCCTCGAACGGGGTGTCCCCCAAGGCAACTCAGAGCCTGGTCATCACCGTCGGATAGTCTGCGGCGGGGGCTTTGTTGGATGAGCCTCAGGTCCGCACTCCGGTCCTCAGGTCCGCACTCCGGATGAGCCCCTCCGTTTACGGTGCGATCACGCCGTCAATTGGTCATTCGCGAAGTCGACAGTGGCGCCGCCGGAGAGGGCAGTCAACCTGAAAATGAGGTTCAGGTCGTCAGCGAGGTCGACGGTGATACTGGTGGGCACCCCTGCTATAAGGGTCGCCGTGGTGACGGACTGCCCGTCGGCAACGAATGTGAGGGGAGCTCCGTCGGGCCCCACGAAGACGAGAGGCGCAGACGTGGAATTGCTTGAAGTCGAGGCCTACCAGGGCGGTAAACGTCCGGTACGAGTGCCCTACATGCCAGCCCCAAGCGTAAGTGCCACCACAGTTGCCGTTGGTCGTTATCTGGAAGCCCTGAAGGTATATCCGGCCTGCCATTTGTAAGTGTGCACCTTTGCCCACGCTGTTGTAGCCATAGCCACGGCGATCGCCGCCGCAGGGCTGCTCTGGAGCGGGCACACCAATGCCCTCGCTCGGCATTCCAAGCGATTCAAGCGACGCAGTCTCGGCATTAGGAGGGGACAGGAGAGCCACGACGGGCTCCACAAGACCGGCTACGGGAGCAACGATCCGTTCGACTTGGGCATCGGTAGCGGTGACTGGGAGCACCTTTAGCTCGTGTTCGATTTTAGGGAACGCTTGGACGCCAGGGCCGAGGGCCGCTAACCACTGCTGCGTGAGCGTGCCCGGATTGGCCGCCGAGCTAGCTGAAGGCCGTACGGCGGTCGCGGACGTGGACGACGTTGCCAATCCCACAGAAAGGCTGGTTGTCACTGTTATCGCGGCAACGAAGCCTCGGCGAGTGACCTTTGAGCGATGGCTAACCACGGTAAATGCCATAGAGCTCCTTCCTGGCGCGTCATGTGGAACTCTAGCTAGCCCGCCGCAACCTTCGGGCGGACCTGATGGGCCCCGGGCCTACTCGGTTCTCGCCCTACGAGGTGATCGTGCTCCCGGCGTCCTGTGCGCTCACGGCGTCACCGGAGTTGCTGTCGGTCCAGCCGGCGGTCCACTGGGCCCAGTTGAGCTGGTCACCCTGGCAGAAGGACCAGAACCACCACGGGCCGGCGTAGGTGTTGGCGGCAAAGGTGTTGGCCTGGTCATCGGCCACGGCCACGGCGGCGGTGTAGGCCGGGTACACCGGGCTGGAGCCCCACACGGCGATGAGGGCGTTGTCCCCGCACCCGTTGGCCGGGGTGCAGGCGCTGCCGATGTCGGCGGGGGTGAAGCTGAAGCTGTTGGCCCTCACGGCGACGTCCTGGGTCTTCCACTGGCAGTTGTCGTAGTAGTCGACGGGCGTCTTCTCTGACAGGTGGGCGGTGCAGGACGACAGCGTATAGACCGAGGGCCCGACCAGGGTGCACAGGCCGTCGTTGCTGTCGTCAGTGGTCCCGCAGTAGCGGTCAGGGTCCTCGTACAGCGTCACCCCGCCCCAGTTGTCGGTGAAGGTGTTGTCCTCTATGAGCGCCTCACCGCTGTCGGCCCCGCTCACCCGGCTGTCGGCGCCGGAGTTGGAGATGTAGATGGCGCCTTCGGGGAAGCCCGCCCCGTTGACCAGCCCCTCACCCCAGTCGTTGTCGGTGAAGGTGTTGTCCTCGATGACGAAGTTGTAACTGATCTCGTAGACGATGGCCTTGTCCCAGTTGTGGGCAAAGGTGTTGCCCTCGAAGCTGAAGCCGGTGTTGTCGGAGTCGACCCAGATGCCCACGCTGTAGTTGTCGTGGACCCAGTTGTCGCTGACCGTGGCCCCGTCGTCCTGCCAGAACTTGCCGCCCGCGGTGCAGCCGCAGCCCGGCTGGGGGCTGCCGCAGTTGGCGGGCCGGTCCCCGGCCGGCACGGGGTTGGGGTTGTCGCCCTCGACGTTGCAGGTGTCGTTGTAGCTGATCTCGTTGCCCGACACCGTGAGGTCGGTCCCCCCGCCGGTGAGGCTGCTGGTGGCGTAGGTGGTGTAGGTGCCGAAGCCCTGCTGGCCGTTGAGGGTGATGCAGTCGTGGGCCAGGACGTTGTCGCTGCCCAGGTACACCCCCGTGCCCGGTGAGTTGTCCTCGATGGTGTCGTAGTCGATCGTCCACCCCGGCGCCGCCGAGGCGTTGACGGCGCCCTCGTTGTTGGGCGGGTCGAAATGCTCGATGGTCAGGTACTGGACCGTCACGTCGGTGGCGTCCTGCTGGAAGGCGTAGTTGTTGTCGTACTGGCCGTCGAGCACCGCCCCGGGGGCCCCGATGAAGCTGTCCCCGTCGGCGGGGACGATGGAGTCGAACTCGCCCGTGCCCAGGGTATGGGTGCCGGCCGCCAGCCAGTAGGTGGTGTTGGCGGCGGGCGAGAGCGAGGCGTTGTCCCCGGCCGGGACCACGACGGCGCCCTTGGGGGCCGAAGAGTACGGGCTGGCCAGGACCGACGAGTTACCGCACACGGCCCCGGGGCCACCGGCGGGGGGATTGAGGAGGCACCTGCGGTGGTTACGGTATTGGCCTTGGTAGTCGTCGGCGCCCCCGTGGTCGTCGGTGCCAGCATGATCGGCGGCCCACCCCGATGCCGATGAGCGGTGGCAGCCGAAGCGACCGCGATCGTTGTGCCAGACGTGGCCACGGTCGTCGCCGTAGTAGTCCTGGCCGTTGTCGGCGCCGCTTTGCAGCTCACATCGAGCGAGTCCTGGTGCACGTTGGCGTCAAGTTTGCCTATGGGGCACCGGATGGTCTGCGACTGGCCTGCCTCCAGCATGACGGTGTCGTGGCTATCTTTGGCCAGAGACAAGCTCGGGATGCCAACCATCACGAGGCCCCCGGCCAACAGGACGGCAGCCGTGGTGGCGAAGACGAGACGAACAGTACGGTGTTGCTTTGCCCGAGCCCTGAAATGAGAATGCTTCCCAGGAGCCTTGGAGTGGGCCGCTTTTACAGTCATCCTTTCCCTGTCACTCCCCCAACTTAAGTGTGCGGGCACAATCCGTCATGATGCCGGAAGCGGTCCGGGCAGCCTTCACGTGGTCACATTGCGGGTGGTCGGCGATAGCGGGAGAGGCCAGGTTGCCTCCCCGGCGGGGAGCTGGTCAGCGCGGCAAGGAACCCTGATGTCCAAGGTGCTAGCCATGCCGCCTGCTCTGAAGAGGTTTGCGGTCCCTGCTCCGAAGTGGAGTATGAGCCATCTCACTGAGTTAGAGAACAGCGAGGCTGTTCAGATACTCGGCCATGATCCGGCGCAGCCGCAGGGCCAGCGCCGGCATTGCCTCAGCAGTGGAACTCGACATGCGTCCGGAAATGCGCCCGACCGGCGCAAGCACCTTCGCCCACCACGGTGACGCTCGGTTGTTTTTCACCGAAACGGGGTGAGTACCAACCGAGCATGGGTTTGGTTTCGCCGCGGGCCAAGCGCCATGTCCCCAAGCTGGGTAGCTGAATGGTGGCGAGACCGTCCTGACCTGCGGGGTTCGTCCATTTCAACTCCACCGTGCCGCCGCTGATCGTGGCCCTGATGGCCGGGCCGAGATGAAAGGCCAGGCGGAACGGGTGCTCGCCCGAGGTGTCGATCTCGTCAAGGATCTCGAGACGCCGCTCCGCGCCCAGGAAGCTCACTGTGCGCCGGTGCGTCGCCGGAGGCTGGAGCACTTCGTACCCATCGTGCTCAGCCGACCAGATGACCGCATTGCCGTCATCGTCGCAGCGGAGCTCGATCAGGCGGGCCCGTGCGTGACGCGCCCACAAGAAGGAGCCACCCGAAGTGGATTGGTCCTGACCACCCAGCTCGAGCGTGTTGTGGCTTATCGTCGAGCGGAAATACGAACGCATGGTTGGCTCACCGTGGTAGCAGTAGGTGCCGGGGTCGGCGAGGACGTCCACCCCGCCATGGCGGACCTCGATGCTCAAGGCGTCGGCGTGGGCATGGGCGGCAATGGAAAGGAAGCCGTGGGGGCCAGCATCGCAGCGGCACCAGATTTCCGGGCCCTCCGAGAAGCTGGTCCTCATGATCGTCAGCCCTGCATCCTGGAAATGGCATGGCCGACGGGCTGGGCGTTCGCACTGCCGTCGCTTTGTTGACATAGCCGCGAGCGCGGTGCTCGTGGCACCTGGGGCTGACGCCGGCCACCAGTGAGGGCTTCCGAACAGCGCTCGACCGGTACTGAGCAGACTTTCCCACCTGTTGGCTGCGGGGTCGAGCACGAGCCCCATGCCGTCGTCGCCGTCGCCGTAGCGAGGGGCCCTGAGCGCGACGTCGACGCTTGCGGCCACGACATCGACCATGTTGCACAAGAGCTGGCAGGTCCGGTCGGTCAGGGGCCGACCGGCGTGGTCGGCTTCGACCGCAGCCAGCAGGCCGAGCTCGGCCACGAAGCCGTGATAGGCGAACGCCATCTCCTTGTTCACACCGCTCGAAAACGTGTTCTTTGCCAGTTCGTGTTCCAGGAGCTTGGCCGCCATCGAGGCCCACTGGTTGCTTTGTTCGAACCAGTTGAAGGCGAGCGCGGCCACGAGTTGGCCGGCGGCTTCGGCGATGACGTGGTTGTTTGCGGAGGAACTGTGGCTACGAAAGCCGCTCAGGTAACGCTGGTGCCACCAGAATCTGAGCGATAGCGGTGCCGTTGTCCTCGAAGAGTTGGCGAGCTCCCGGCCAGGAGTCAAGGAGCCGGCGAGCCCAGACCCAGGAGATCAGTCGCACGCCGGCCTCGATGCCGCTCGTCCAGTGGACCCCGGACAGGAACGGGTTCTGTTCCCACCAGGAACTCAGGTGAGCGGCACTTCGCTCGGCGTAGCGCACGTCGCCCGAAAGCGCGAAGGCAGCGGCGAGCACGGTGACGTGGTGCATCCGGGAAAGTTCCCACACCTGCTTTACGTTGCCGGTTATTTCCTCCCGCCGGTGGTCGATCTTGAAGCAGTACGCGCTCTGGGGCGCCCTTCTCCCGGTCAGGGGGTCCAAGAACCAGTCCGGGTCTTCCAAATCCGTCCGCCGGACGCCCAAGACCTCCCAACGTCCGGCCAGAAGATCTTCGGCCGCCGCTGTTATTGTCCGTTGCGCCCCCGCGGGGACGTCTTGGAGCGCACCTGCGGGGAGCGCGGCGGTAAAGCGCGGCTGACCCAGCAGGTGCGGCCGGGCCCGACGCGAAGGCAAGGGGGCTCCACCGGCGCGCCACTGGCGGGCGGTTTGGAGGCTGACCTGGTCATGAGCCCATACCCATTTCCTGGTCTGATCAGCGGCCCGCCGAGCCACCTCGGATGTAGACATCTTCTCCAAGCGTTTCAGGTACCATCCGACCTTGGCTTGGCGGCGCGCACCAGTGATTGGTGCCGTAGGCTCCAAGGCGCTCACTCATGCCCTCTCGGTGGCCCCGTTGGCCAGGCTCATCTCGGCCGCCAGCGTTGCCCGGGTGGTGGCAGTGAGGGAACCGAGGGAAATGGGCATCGGTCCCGCGGTGCGCAGGGCTTCGAAAAAGGCGCCCAGTTCAGCACGCTGCCCTTTGTCGGGGGCGCCGAAGGCGCGCTGGGCCAAGCCTTGCGCCCCGACCACACGGTGGCTTTTTTGAAGTTGTCCAGGCGGGCCACTCGGCCGTCGGTCACTGCCTCGAAGGTCTCTTTAGGGAACCGAGCGTTCCCGTTGCTGAAATACGTAATCGTACCGAGGGACCCGTCGCTATAGCGCAGGCTCACGTGCAAGTTGTCCCGCTTGCCCGTCGCCAGAGTCGTGACCTCGAGCGGGTCGGCGCCTATCCACCAACTCAAGGTGTCCACAAAGTGCCCGCCTTCGCCGAGGAAGCGGGAACCCTCCGATCCTTCGTCGCCGTACCAGCTACCCGCGGGCAGCGGGCCGGCGTTGACGAAGTAGCGGGCGAAGACCGGCTCCGTCACTCGACCAAAGCGCCGTCGCATCTCCTGGAACATTGGCGAAAAGCGGCGGTTGAAACCGACCATGATCCGGTCATTGCCGGTGGCATCAACGGTGGCTAATACCCTTTGGAGCTCCTCGTCGGAAAGGGCCAGGGGCTTTTCTACGAACACGGCCTTCCCGGCCTCGAGGGCTCGACAAGCGAGTTCGGCGTGCGAACTGTGGCGTGTGGCGATGAAGACAGCGTCGATCGAGGCATCGTCAAGCACCGACCCAATGTCCGTGCCGGCGTCGGCGAAGGAGAACTTGCGTTTGGCGTTGACGGCGGACAACGACCGACGGGTTGCCACGCTGACCAGCTCGATCCCCGGGCGGCCCGCGATATGCGGTAGCAGCATGGACGAGGCGTAGTTGCCGGCACCGATGAACCCGACACGGATAGCCCCGCCGGCGGGCGTCGGCCTGGCGGGCTCGGGGCGCGCCCGCGGTCGGGCGTTCGCCAGGCTTTGAGGTTGTCCGTCTTTCGCCGGGACGGCGGGGACCTCGCCCTCGCCGGAGTACTTGAACAGAAAACCAATCCCTCGTAATTCGCCGGTGCGCAGCTGATCGTATACGTGGGCGGCTTCGTCAAGGGCGAACACGCCCGACACGAGAGGCTCGGGATCGATCTCCCCCGAGGCGATGAGGTCCATGAAACAGGCGAGGTTGCGCCTCTCGGTCCACCGTACGTAACCGGCCGGGTAGTCAACGCCGTCGATCTCGTACGTGGCGTCGTAGCGACCGGGCCCGTAAGAGCGCGAGAAACGGAGCTCGAGCTCCTTTTCGTAGTAGGCGTTCCAGGGGAGGTCGAGTTTGGACTTCCCTATGTCGACCACGGTCGCCCGGTCGCGCGCCAAACGGGCGGCAATGTGGACCGGACCGTTGGAGCGTCCGCTGGCGACGAGGAAGACATGGTCGGCGCCCACGCCTCCAGAAACGTTGCCAAGCGCCTTCTCGACGGCGGCAAGGTCTACTCCTTCGGGGGCGCCGCACAGGAAAGCGCCCGTCTTCTCGGCCAGACGGCACCGGTCGGGAACGACGTCGAGGCCGGCCACCTTGACCCCCGAAGCGACCAGGAGCTGGACGACGAGCTGCCCGACCAGGCCAAGGCCGATGACCAGGGCCGTGTCCCCGAGGTTCGGGCGCGCCTGGCGGACGCCTTGGAGGGCGATCGAGCCGACCGTACCGAAGGCGGCGAGGTGGGGCATGACGCCGTCGGGCACGGGCACGCATAGGTTGACGGGCACCCAGTTGAGCTCGGCGTGAAGGGCGAACTCGTTGCCGGCGCAGGCTACGAGCTGGCCGACACGGAACTGCTCAGCTCCCTTTCCCACCTCTACGACGGTGCCTGAGAGCGAATAGCCCAGGGGAGTGTAGGAGTCCAGCCGGTTCATGGCTTTCCGGTAAGTGTTGACCGGTCCTTGCTGCTGGACGGAGTCGAACATCTTCCTCAGTTGGTCGGGGCGAGCGCGCGCTTTGCCGACCAAGGACATCTTGGACTCGTCGAGCTTCATCAGCTCGGTGCCCGTCGAGATTAGGGAAAAGAGGCTCCGCACCAGCACCCCGCCTGGGGCGCACGCCGGCGGTGGTACGTCGAGAACGGCCAGTTCGCCGGAGCGATAGTTCTGCGCGATTTGTTTCATCATGGTTCGGTCGGGCTCCTGTCGATAAAGACGGGCTCAGCTACAGGCCGACGCCGGCGAGCCAGGCTTGGCGGTACCACAACTCGAAGGGTGAGCAGCTGCCATATCTGCTTGGAACGGTCCTCCCGCCCGGCCCTGTCCTCGGTGACGAGGTTGCGCAGGGCCACGGGTTGGATAAACCCGGAGCTGACCAGTTCCCCATGGAGCAGGACGTCGTCGACCAGCTCTCTCAGGTCCCGCCTGACCCAGGCTCGCAACGGTGCCGAGAAGGAGGCCTTGGGACGGTCGATGATTTCGTCGGGCAACCAGGCTCGGGCGGCCTGCTTTAGCGCTACCTTCCCCGTCCTTCCCCGCACCTTGAGGTTGCCTGGCAATGAAAAGGCAGCCCTGAAAACGACAGGGTCGACGAACGGCACCCGGACCTCGGTCGACGCTGCCATGCTGGCCCTATCCGTGTACATGAGGTTGAGCCCGGGAAGGAAGATCCGCGTATCGGCCAGGCACATCCGGTTGACATGGTCGGCAAGGTAATTGTCGCCGTAAACTTCCAGATGCTCTTCCAGCACATCGCCGACGTCCGGTGCCAGCTCCGGGCTGAGCAGCGCCTCTAGCTCGTGTTGGTCGTAGAGGCTATAGCTGCGTCGGAAGGCGGCTTCCTCGGGCAGCTCGGCAAAGGTCAAAAAGCGCTTCGCCCACCGCGGGTAGCGCAAACCCCGACCGGCGGCCGCCACCGGCAGCTGGCTCACGACCATGCGTGCCGCTTGGCGAGCGGGACCGGGTAGACGACGGTAACGCTCGGCCATCACGCAGGCTACGTGCTTGCGATAGCCGCCGAAGAGCTCGTCGGCGCCCATGCCTGACAGGATCACCTTGGTCCCGGCCTCACGCGCTGCCTCGCACATGAGCAGCGTGTTGACGGCGGCGGGATCGCCGATGGGTTCGTCGAGGATGTCGACCAACCTGGGCAAGAGGTTTACGACGTCGGGGGCAATCTGGATTTCGTGCAAACGGATATTGTGCAGGCGCGCTATCTTCCGGGCGTAGAAGGCGTCGTCGGGCATGGCTTCTAGGCGCTGGTCCTCGGGGCGGAAGGTGATCGTGTAGGCGTCCACGTCGGGGTTGGCCCGCTTGGCCAGCACAGTCACAATCGCCGAATCGATGCCGCCGGACAGGAAGCTCGAGACGGGTACATCGGCGACCAGGTGTGCCTTGACGGAGCGCTCTACCACGTCGCGTAAGTCGATCGGGGGCCCGGCGGCGGCGGCGGCGGCCACTTCGGCCACGTCGAAGTAGGTCTTGGTGCGATGGCTGCCGTCCGGCTTGAACTCGGCCCAGGTCCCCGGTTGCAGCTTCTCGACACCCGTGAGTGAGCAGCGCCGATCTGGTACCCAATAGTAGAGGAGCGAGGCGATCAGGGCTGATGGTTCCATGGACAGCTCGTTGCCGTACGCAGCCACCAGCGCCTTCAGCTCCGAGGCGAATACGACACCGTCCTTGCGGCAGAGGTAGTGGAGGGGCTTGATGCCAAGATGGTCCCGGGCGAGGAACAACGAACCCGTCAGCTCGTCGAAGATGGCGAAGGCGAACATGCCCCGGAACCTGGGCAAGCAGCGAGCCCCCCAGCGTCGCCAAGCCTCCAGCACTACCTCGGTGTCAGACGACGTGGCAAAGCTGGCGCCTGAGGCCACTAGCTCTGAGCGGAGCTCGCGGTAGTTGTAGAGCTCTCCGTTGTAGGTGAGGGCCAAGTGGTGCTTGATGAACGGCTGCTGGCCCTGGGCCAGGTCGATAATCGACAAACGACGGTGGGCCAGGTGGACGTTGAGCTCGCCGCGGGTAAACGAGTAGGAACCGTCTTCGTCGGGCCCTCGGTGCGCCAGTCGGCTGCTCATCAGGCGTGTCGCCTGCTCGCCATCAACTTGCTGGTACGCTCCGGCGATGCCGCACATCTTCAGCCTCCGGCAGGGACAAGCGCCCTGGCGTCACCTCGGGTTATAAGGCCCTCGAGGATTGTGGCGTAACGCACCGCCTGGTGGGGCCAGGCCAGTTCATGCTCTATGCGCGCCCGCCCGGCGGCGCCCATCGTCTCCCGGCGCGCCGGGTCGTCCATGAGCTCCACGAGCAACCGAGCCAGTTCCCCGACGTCGTTGGGGGTGGCGTACACGGCCGCGTCGCCCGCTGAGACGCGGGTTTCCCTCAGGTCAAAAGCGACGACGGGCAGCCCAAAGGCCATGTACTCCATGGTTTTGTTCATGGTCGAGACGTCGTTCAACGGGTTTTTCGGGTCAGGGGAGATGCCGATGTCGGCGGTGGACAAAATGCTGGCCACCGCCTCGTCCGGCACCCGGCCGGTGAACTCCACGTAGTCGCCGAGGCCAAGCCTGTCGCGCATCGCCACCAGTCCTTCAAAGCAATCGCCAGAGCCGATCAAGGTGAAGCTGATGTCATGGCGCCCCAGTTGGTTCACCACCATGTCGGCCATCGCCACGACGATGTCGACGCCATCTTGAGGCCCCATGACGCCGATGTAGGCGGCGAGGTGAGCGCGTCCTCTGCGAAGGGCGGGCTCGGCCTGGCCCGGCTTCAAACGCTCGGGGTCAGGGCCGGTACGCACCACCGTGACACGGTCCGGGGCGACGCCATGACGCCCGATGTCGACGGCGCGGTAGGAATCGTTGGTTGCTATCACGTGGTCCGCGCTGGCCACCGTCCGGTGTTCGAGGAAGAGCAGCACCATGTGCAACCGGCGCGAGCCGTGGGGAAAACGTGACTGGTACAACTCGGGACAAAGGTCATGGTGGTCGAACACGAACCTTGACCCGAACACCGCCCGGAAAAGCATACCGATCGGCCAAAAAATGTCGGGCGGGTTGCATGTTTGTACTACGTCGAACCTGCCCCCCTGGGAGGCTTTCAGAGCCAGCGAGATGGTCGCCAGGAAGGAGTAGGCGTACTCGAGGCAGAAAGAAGCCTTGCCACCCTTGGACACGTAGGGGCGGTACTTGTACAACTCAACGCCTTCAAATTTGGCGTACCTCGCATCACCCGGGCCTTTCGGGCAGACCACCGCAATTTCGTGGCCCGCCATCCTCAAGGTCTGGCACTCGAGCCAGACACGCCGGTCGAAAGGGACCGGCAGGTTCTGGACAATGATGAGGACTCGGCCACGTCGCCCGCGCAAAGGCGTGACGGTCGCGCCCGCTCCCGGTTCCAGGATCTGGGCTGGTTCCAGGGCCGGTGCCGGCGGGCTCCCCGGTCCCCGTTGAGCTCCTTCCGCGATGTTCTCGGCATGAGACATACGTCTTCAGGAGGCAGGTGCGCCGTGGCAGATACGCCGGCCTTCAAAACACTTCGCGGCCCGCCAATTCGTTCCGGGGCGAGAGGGTCTGGGGCGTGAGCGCCGGCGTTACGGGCCGAGCTTGGCGACGCGTCACGGCTTGGACGCCAAAGCGGAGCCCGCGGACCACGAGCTCATGCGCGGTGCTGGCGAGAATAGCTACGTCAAGCCCGAGGGCCCAGTCGTCCACGTAAGAGAGGTCGTACCGACGGTAGGCGCTGAACGAAGGGTTGTCCCGCGCTTCTACCTGCCACAGGCCCGTTATCCCGGGACGCATCTGGTGCCGCCGGCACAGCTCGGCGTCGAAATGCAGGACCTCGTCCAAGAGAGCCGGGCGCGGCCCGACCAGGCTCATCGTCCCGTTGAGGACGTTCCACAGTTGGGGGATCTCGTCTATGCTCGTTTCCCTAAGGAAGCGGCCGACCTTTGTCACCCTCGGGTCGTCGGAGGCCTTGAACAGCGGGCCGCCCCTTCTCTCGTTCAGGCTCTCGACATCGATGTTCGCCGCATCCCGGACCATGGTGCGGAGCTTGAACACGGAGATGGTCTTGCCGTACCGACCAACCCGCTGGCTCCGATAGATGACGGGGCCCCCGTCGGTCAACTTGATGGCCAGGGCAGCCGCGGCCACAAGCGGCGCGTTGAGCACGCACAGCAGCGAGGCCAGCAGGAGGTCCATTAGCCGCTTGGCGCCGAAACCCCACCTCGTCGCTCGCCTGGGCTCCACGTAGAGCAGCGGTACGCCCGACATGGGTGTCATTCGCGTGCGCCTCGAGGAAAGGCCGTAAAGGCCTGGCCAGACCTGGGCGTGGAGCCCAGCGGCCAGGGCTTCGTCCACCGCCTTCATCCGCTCGGAAGGGCCGAGCGCGCTGGCGACCACGATGACACCGTTGGCGCCGCTCCGTGCCGCCAGTTCGCCCATCTGGCCCGCCCCGGCGCAATGGGGTAGGTCACGCCACGGTGCGTCTGCTCGCTGCTCTCCCACGATCCCACCGACACGGTACCCGAGCTCGGGTTCCTCTTTCAGCAACGTCCATAATTGCTCGGCATCTTCGTTGGTGCCGATCATAACGATGGTCCGCAGGGATCTCGAAGCCGAACGACGAGCCTTCAGCCGTCGGACGAAATGCCAGCGGAGAAAGAGCACGGCGACAACGCCGGCCGCGCCCGTGATGACGGCGCTGGCCACGTCGACATGGGCGAAAAGTGCCTCTAATGCTAGGAAACAGCCGGCCCCGAAAATGGAGGCTTCAGTGACGCGCACCGCCTCCAGTGAATGCAGGGCGCACACCCGGGAACGGTAAAGGCCGACGCGGCCCATGTCGAGGAGGGTGACGAGGACGGCCAGCGTGCTGAAAGCGAGCTGGCGCCCCGCCCACCCACTGCCACCGGCAACGGCCTCGGTCCCCCAAGCCGCGCTCAGGACCAGCAAGTCCCCGGCTGCGAGCTCCCGACGCAGAAGGGTAGCCGAGGTGCTAGACTTGACCAGTTGCGTGGGTGTTGTAACCCCGGGGCCCGAGCTGGGGGGCTTCGGGGCTTCTGTCTTGAGCGGCGCGTCGTCCAGGATCACCTGGATGTCGTTTCCACGAGTAGGTGTCTGCGCGGATCTTGATTGGGCTCCGGCTCCCGGGGTATGTCAGCGGTATACGAAGCCATGAGCCTTCCTCACCAGGGCGGGAGGTCCACACATTGAGCGGCGGAGGTGTGCTAGAGGTGAGAGGGCTTGCATCGCCCCTTGAGGAGGAGAATTTTCGGCCGATGATACGTGGGGAAGGGGTTCTTCGCCCCTGGGGACGGTGGTGGGAGGGATGAGCAAGACTGACAGTTGTCGCTGGTGTTCGCTGGTCGAGTCGGGGACGAACCGAGTGGAGGAAGAGGCGGCGTTCGTGCTGCTCGAGCGAAGCCTTCGAGGCGATGCCCGTGGTTTCACGTTGTTGCCCCGGGCTCATGTGAAGGTCCTCACTGATCTGCCGGCCCCTCAGATGGCTGCCGTCCTGGCTGGCCTGAAGCGCGCATCGACGCGGCTCCGCCGGGAGGTAGGGCCCTGCGAGGTCGAAGTGCAAGTGTTCCCACACGGCTTGCACCCGAGAGCAGGGCATCTCCGCTTTTACCTGATCCCCCAGGCGGAGGCTGTCCACTCGGGCGCCAGCTTTAGCGAGTCAGCCTTTGCCTCTCTGGACGACGCCGTCAATCACTAGCCCCGGGCAATTGTTGGCCCGGTCAGTCAGGGGGCTTGGTCCAGCCTTGCTCTCCTGACGGGTGGCGGGGGCGGTAACGAGCGGCCGCGCCGGGCCATCGCCTCCTCTTCGACGAGGCGTCGCAAGTGCTCCAAACACCGCCCCCGGGTGGGCCCTATGCTCCCAACCGGCATATGCAGCAGCTCCGACAGATCTTTGTAACCGATCGGGTCGTCAATGATGAGCCGAGAGAGCAGCTCCTGACAGCGAGGCTTGAGCCGGCTCCAAGCGGCTCGGATCACGACGTCGTTTTCCTCGGCGATGGGCCGGGCGTCAGGCTCGGGCAAATGCCGGTCGGGCATGTTGGCGAAGATTTGGTCGGCCCCGGACCGGTACTTGGCTGCTCGCTTTAGTAGCAGGAGGCTCTCTCGCCGAGCTGTAGTTGCCAGCCAGCCCCCGACACGCTCGGGCTGCTCAATACGGTGCATGTTCTCCACGAGGCGCAACCAAGTGGTCTGCTGCAGTTCCGCCACGTCGGAAGGGGTGAGCCGGTAGCGGCGACCGGTGGCGGCGATCATCCCGCCAAAACGGCCCACCAGGTCGGCCCAGGCGTCCGGGTCGCCTTCGGCGGCTTTTTCGAACACGGCGACCAAGGAGACGGACTGCGGGGGCGTCCCCTGATCGCCGGAAATCCACGAGCTTATGGGCGGCCTGCCGCCCGTTCGGACATCGGCCACGAGATCGAGCGCAGGACTATTTGGCGCCCGCGACTTGATGTCCTGTTGCTCGAGGACGAGTGGTACCTCGGAGGACGGTTCGCTGATTACAAAGTGGGGGGCATTGTCCCGGCCGGATGCCGCCCGGGCAATGACGTTTAGGATCGACTTCGAGCGACCACTATCAACTGGGAGAGGAGATGCGGCCGGCAGGGACGATGACACTGAGGGGTAAGCCAAGCCTAATGTTTGACGCTTGGCAAGCCGATGGACCGGCAACGCCCCAACCAGCGTCCGCGTTCAACGTTCAGCGCGCTCATCAGCACCGTTAGCGTTAGATGGCCTTCTAGACGTCGCCGAGGCGGGCGATCGCCCTGGCCTCGCCAATCACGAGGTCAAGGGCGAAATGAGACATCCGGCCGTCCCTGCCATTTGCCCTAACCGCGTGCGGTTGTGAGGGGGCCTCCTACCGGGTTTTTGGGTCGCGAGCCGTAGTGTGAAGGTATGACCCGTCTCGGTTACCAGATCCCCAACTTCACCTACCCAGGTGCCAGCCCGGCGGACCTGTTCCCCACGGTCGTGCGGCAGGCCCGGGCGGCCGAGGCCTCGGGCTTCGACACCGTGCTGGTCATGGACCACTTCTACCAGCTACCGGGGCTCGGGCCCCCGAGAACGAGATGCTCGAAGTGCTACACCCTCCTGTCCGCTCTGGCCCAGCACACCGAGCGAGTCCGGCTCTCCGCTCTGGTCACGGGCAACACCTACCGCAACCCCGCCCTGCTGGCCAAAGAGGTGACGACGCTCGACCATGTCTCGGGTGGCCGGGCGCAGCTCGGTATCGGCGCCGGATGGTTCCAGCTCGAGCACGACAGTCTTGGTTTCGAGTTTGGGACGTTCGGCGACCGCTTCTCCAAACTGGAGGAGGCTCTGCAGATCATCCGAGGGATGCTCGCTGGCACCCGTCCGAGCATCGACGGCCATTGGTACCGGGCCCACGACGCCATCAACTCGCCCGCTCCGCTCTCGCAAATCCCCATAATGATCGGCGGGGGCGGGGAGAAGAAGACCCTCCGGCTGGTGGCTCTTTACGCCGACGAGTCGAACCTCATCTGCCAGCCGAGCGAGGTGCCCCGCAAGCTCGACGCCCTGGCCGGGCACTGCGCCTCGGTCGGCCGGGAGCGGTCCGAAATCCTCGTGAGCGTCCTGGTCGGCTGCTGCATAGCCCCGACCCACGAGCAGGCCGTCGCCGAGGCCAGCGCTTACCTGGGCGCCAGGGGGATCGACCTATCGTCGCTGAGCGAGGCCGAAGCCGACCAGGTCCGCTCCCGGATCGTCCTGGGCGACCCCGACGAGGTGGGCGAGATTTTCTCCCGTCGGATGGTCGACGGGGTCGACGGCTTCACCGTCAATTCCCCCGCCAACGGCCATATCGAAGGTCGGGTCGAGCTCCTCGGCCAGGTACTTCGGAAAGTCGTAAATATCTAGAGGGAAGTTCTTCGGGAACGACTGCCCGTTCCGGCAAAATCCGAAACCCTATGCCCGAGATCTGCCGCTAGGCCCTCCGACAAGCGTTGCCAATGCTCGATTATCGACCGCCCTCCGGCGCACTGTGTTGTAGTACCTCGTCCAGGAACGCCAGTGCCTTCGGGAAGGCGTCGAGGCGGTTCGAGAGGCGGGCCAAGCCGTGCCCTTCGTCTTCATATATGATGAGCTCGCAGCGGATGTTGCTGTTTTTCAGCTTGGCCACCAGCTGCTCGGCCTCGCTCACGGGCACGCGTGGGTCGTTGCGGCCGTGGACCACGAACAGTGGAGCCCGGATAGCGTCGGCGCGGCGTAGCGGTGAGGCACTGGTCAGGAATTCTCTGTCGTCGGCCAGGGAGCCGTACTCGTGCTCGCGGTGGGCCCGGCGGTAGGGCGACGTGTTCTCCAAGAAGGTGACCAGATCGGAAACGCCGACGATGTCCACGCCGGCGGCCCAGAGCTCGGGCTGGAAGGCCAGGCCGGCCAGCACCATGTAACCCCCGTAGGAACCGCCCCATAGGGCGGCGCGGCCCGGGTCGAAGCCGAGGCTGGCGAGCCGGCCGTGCACGGAGGCGAGGTCCCGTACCGAGTCGAGGCGTCTGGTGGTGTCGTCGAGCGAGGCATAGCGCTTGCCGTAACCGGTGGACCCGCGCACGTTGGGGACGACGGCGCCGTAGCCCGCGGCCACCAGTCCTTGAACGATCGGGTCGAAGGCGAGCGTCGCTTGCGATTCGGGGCCGCCGTGGACCACGACGACCACGGGCGGGCGGTGCTCCCCACTTCGGGGCCGGAACACGAACAATGGGACGTGCTCGCAAGCGCCCGGGGGGGTGGCGCTGGACGTCGGCCAAGCGGGCGGACTTGCTTTGCAGAAGGGCGCGCATTTCACCGGCCATGGTTCATACTGCCCGAGGCCGCCGTGCGACCGGCGGCGCCGGGCCCAGCTGGCTCCTAGGACAGACGGGGGTCGGTAGACCCCCGGACGACCAGTACCCCTTCGTGGTGGCGGGTGCCGCCGCCCAGCCGGGTACCCCCCATCATGATGAAAAGGTCGCTCACGGCCGCCGCCCCCAGCTGTTCCAAGCCCATGTCGTACGTCGTCAAGGCCGGGTCGGTCTCCTGGGCGAAAACGGCCCAGTTGTCATAGCCGGTGATGGCAATTTCCTGGGGGACCTGGCGGCCGGAGGCCACCACCACCTCTAGCACGGCGGCGGCGATCTGATCGGAGCCGCAGACGATGGCGTCGAGGTCGGGGGCGGCGGCCAGGGCCTGGCGGGCCGCTTGGCGGGCCCAACGCTGGGACCAGGAACCATAGAGGGGACCATAGGCCAGGCGCAGGCCGCGGGCCCTGAGGGCGTGCGTGAGGCCGAGGACCCGTTGCTGTACCGCCGGAGCGTTTTCAGGGCCGGTTATGTGCGCTAAGCGGGCTCGGCCGAGATCGGCCAAGTGGTCCACGACCTTGACCGCCCCGGTGAAATCGTCTTCGATGTGGACGACGTCCCGATCGTTGGTGGTGGGGCCGTGGACGTACACGCACGGGATCTCGGCGATGGCCGTTATCGACGGGGTCCTGCCCTGGTTGTCGCCCACCACGAGCAGGCCGTCCACGTAGCGTTGGCGGAGCATCACGGCCAGGTCGGCCAACCGGCCTTCGACCCCACGAGCGTCGGTGATAATGGCCGAGAAATCCCGTTGCTCGAGGACGGATTGCGCCCCGATAACGATCGGCATGGCGAACCGGTGGACGGTTGGGTCGCAGAGCAGGACGCCGATGATGCTGCTGCGCCCGCTAGCCAGGCTCTTGGCTACCTGGTTGGGGGCGTAGCCCAGGTCCCGGACGGCGCGCAGTACCCGTTTGCGCGTCGCCTCAGAAATGCGGTCGCGCCCGTTGATGGCTTTGGAGGCGGTGGTGAGGGATACCCCGGCCCGCAGCGCCACTTCGGTGAGCGTGGCCGGTCTCGACGGTGGTGGCCCTACCGGGCCCCTGCTGGCAATCGGTGAACCGTTCATGAGGAAGCGCCTTCGCAGCCTGGGGCTCCTGTCTCTGTCCTATTTATACCCTCAGTTGTAGCACTGAACCTTGCGTACCGCCACTATTTGGAGTAGCGTTATCCCAAACGCAGGGGCCAGGGCTCGAGGGGATGAGGGAGCCGGCGCCCGGTCGTTCGGTCGCGCCCACCTGCGGACGCGGAGGGGGTTATGGGACAAATCAGCAATGCAGCTGCCCAGCAGTGTGCCGGGTATCCCGGCCCAGCCGGTCCCGGCGACGGGCCCGTCAGCCCGACGGCGGAAGCCATGGTCCGCTGGCGGCCGCTCCGCTTGGGCGAAGTCGTGCTGTCCGACGAGTGCGAGCTCGGCCGTTGGCAGGAGCGGAACAGCACGCGCACGCTCCCTCACTGCATCGAGCGCCTCTACAGCTCGGGAGCCATGGGCAACCTGGAGCGCGTGGCCGCCGGCGTGGGCAGCACCGAGCGGCACCGAGGCGTGCATTTTTCCGACTCCGACGTCTACAAAGTCTTGGAGGCGGTGGCGTGGGACAGCGGTCGCGGCCTTGCCAGCGGTGTGGACGAGTTTGCCCGCGAGGCCGCCGGCCTCATAAGCCGGGCCCAACGCCAGGACGGCTACTTGAACAGCTGGTTCCAGGGCCAACACCCTGAGCTGGCTTGGCACGACTTGCGCTGGGGCCACGAACTTTACTGTGCCGGCCATTTCCTGCAGGCGGCGGTGGCCAACACTCGGGCGGGGCGCGCCCCCGAGCTGTTCGAGGTGGCCGACAAACTCCTCGGGCACCTGCTGGCGACGTTCTCCCTGGACGACGGGGACGGGCGGCTGGTGGGCGTTTGTGGCCACCCGGAAGTTGAAACGGCCCTGGTCGAGCTCTACCGCCTGACTGGCGATCCCCGGGCGTTGCGATTGGCTCAGCGCCAGGTGGGGCTCCGGGGGCGAGGGGACGTGGCGTTGCCCACCACGGGGCTCCTGGGTGACCGCCGTTTTCCGCTGTCGTACTTCTTGCACCATGCACCGGTGCGGGAGCGGTCGCTGGCCACGGGCCACGCCGTGCGGGAGCTGTACCTGCAGGCGGGCGTCGTCGATGTCGCCGTCGAGGCCTATGACCAGGAGCTCCTGGGGGCCTCGGAAGCCATTTGGGAGGACCTGTTCGCCACCAAGACCTACATCACCGGGGCGCACGGCTCCCGCCACCGGGACGAGTCGATCGGCGACGCCTATGAGCTGCCCGGCGATCGCGCCTATGCCGAGACCTGTGCTGCTATTGCCAGCTTCCAATGGAACTGGCGGCTGCTGCTGGCTACCGGGCGGGCGCGCTACGCCGACGCCATGGAGCGCGTGTTCTGGAACACCATCGCCGGGTCTGTTTCCCGGCCGGGGACGGAGTTCTTCTACTCCAACACCCTGCACCTGCGCATAGGCCACGACGGCACGGACGAGGACTCGCCCCGCCACCGGCTGCCTTGGTACGAGTGCTTCTGCTGCCCGCCGAACCTGGCCCGGCTGATGGCCAGTATCCAGGCCTACCTGGTGACCAAGGACAGCTCCGGGCTCCAGGTGCACATGCCCTTCACCGGGACGGTGTCGACCACGGGCCCGGCCGGGCGGGTGGAACTGGCGGTGCGAAGCGACCACCCCTGGGGCGGGACCACGGACTTCAAAGTGACTGGGTGCCAGGCGGGCCTGCCCTGGGCCCTGTGGGTGCGCTGGCCCGAGTGGGCGGCCCGAGACGGGGCGCAGTTGACGCTCAACGGTCTCCCCATCGACGCTGCGGTAGAGGGTTCCTATTTAAAGGTGGAGAGGCAATGGGCCACCGGCGACAGCCTGTCCGTGTCCACGCCGGTGCCCATTCGGGCCGTACGGGCGCACTGGAGGGTAGACGCAGTCCGGGGTTGCGCTGCCGTCGAGCGAGGGCCGCTGGTTTACTGCATCGAAGGGGACGACTTAGCTGAGGGCACGACGGTGGACGATGTGGCCCTGGACCTCGCCGGGCCTCTGGTGCCGGGCGGTGACGTGCCTGCCGGCCTCGAAGGTTACGTGCAGGTCGTGGTCCACGCCTCGGGGCGCCACTGCGGTGGCTTGGGTGGCCCACTTTACGAGGACCGGCTGCCGGCGGCCACTGGCTCCTGGGGCCCAGCCGGCAGTTGTGTCCGGGCTGCCGCCGCCGACGCCGGCTCCGAGCCGCTGGCCCTCACCTTGGTCCCGTACTTTGCCCGTGGCAACCGGCCTTCCCCCGCCATGCGCGTCTGGACCCCCGCCTCCGGGCCGGCTGAGCAGGCCGCGCCGGCCACCATCAGTGTAAAAGGGGAGGTCTTAGATGGCAACTTTCGTTGGTAACGAGCATGGGTTCACCGTTTACGAGGGCCGGGAGATCCTCCAGGTCGAGGCCTGGGGGCCCAACAGCGCCCGGGTGCGGTCGACCTGGGGCCCCACGATTACCGAGACGCCGGGCAGCGCCTTGGGCGAGCCGGCGGCCGGTGGCGCGGTGGTCGAGGTGTCCGCCGACCGGGCGCGCCTGTACAACGGTGACCTGGTGGTCGACGTGGCGGCCAACCCCGGTGGCGGGTTCCTGCAATTCCCACCGCTGGTGCGCTTTTCCCGGGCCGACGACGGCCGGGAGCTCCTCAGCGAGCAGAGCCCCCATTTCACCTCACCCCCCCAGCGCCGCTATACCCAAGGCGCCGGCGCTACCTACGCCTGCGAGGTCGCCTTCAACGCTTCCCCTGGGGAACGCGTGTATGGGCTCGGCCAGCACCAGCACGGCCTGCTCGACCAAAAGGGCGCCATTATCGACCTCATCCAGCGGAACACCGAGGTATGCATACCTTTCGCCCTGTCCAATCGGGGCTATGGGTTTTTGTGGAACATGCCGGGGGTGGGCCGGGTCGAGCTCGGCGCCAACCGCACCCGCTGGGTGGCCGACGCCGCCCACCAGCTCGATTACTGGGTGACCACGGCACCCACGCCCGCCGAGATCGTGAGCCAGTACTCCCGAGCCACGGGCCTACCGCCCATGCTGCCGGCCTGGGCGTCCGGCTTCTGGCAGTGCAAGCTCCGCTACCGCTACCAGGAGGAGCTGCTGGAGGTGGCCCGTGAGCACAAGCGCCGGGGCCTGCCTTTGGCGGTGATCGTCGTCGATTATTTCCACTGGTCCCGCCAGGGGGAATGGCGCTTCGACAGCACCGAATGGCCCGACCCCCAGGCCATGGTGGACGAACTGCGGGAGATGGGGGTCGAGCTGATGGTCTCGGTCTGGCCCACCGTCAACCCCAACAGCGACAACCATGCCGAGATGGACCGGCGCGGGCTCTTGGTGGGCAACGTGCGAGGCCTACCACTGGACCTACCCTTCTGGGACAAGGGCGACGACGGCCAGGTGTTCGTGCGCTTCTACGACTCGACCAACCCTGAGGCCCGCCGCTACGTCTGGGACAAGGTCACCCAGGGCTACCGCCGGTACGGGATCCGGGCGTTCTGGCTCGACGCCTGTGAGCCAGAGATGCGCCCCGAAGATCCCGAGAGCAACCTGTACTACTTGGGCCGGGGGAACGAAGTGCAGTGCGCCTACCCCGCGAGCACGCCCGCGGGTTCGCCGAGGGGCTGTGGGCCGATGGCGAGAAGGACGTCATGCTCCTGTGCCGGTCGGCCTGGGCCGGCAGCCAGCGCTATGGGGCGGCGGTGTGGTCGGGCGACATCGAGTCCACGTTCGAGGCGTTGGCGGCGCAGATCCCAGCCGGCCTGAACATCGGCATTTCCGGGATCCCGTGGTGGACGACAGACATAGGGGGCTTCAAAGGCGGTGACCCGACGACGCCGTACTTCAGGGAGCTCATCGTGCGTTGGTTCCAGTTCGGCACCTTCTGCCCACTCTTTCGGCTCCACGGGGTACGCGAACCCGGCCCGCTGGTCGGCTCCGGCCAGACCGGGGCACCCAACGAGGTCTGGTCGTTCGGCGACGAGGCCTATGGCCTCATCAGTGAGCAGTTGAAGCTACGCGAGCGCCTGCGGCCCTATGTGATGGCCCAGATGGCTACCGCCAGTGCCACCGGCGTGCCGCCCATGCGGGCGCTGTTCCTCGAGTTCCCCGACGAGGCGCCGGCCTGGGAAGTGGCGGACGAGTTCATGTTCGGCCCGGACATCCTGGTTGCCCCCGTAATCGAGCACGGGGCGAGGGAACGAGACGTGTACCTGCCCGAAGGGGCGTCGTGGCTGGACGCCTGGACTGGCGATCCGGTTGAGGGCCACGGATGGGCCAAGGCGCCGGCGCCCTTGGAGCGAATACCCGTGTACCTGCGCCGTGGCGGGACATTGAGCAGCCTGTCCGCCGGCAGTAAATAGGAGCAGGGGGACGGCGGTGGCAGAGGAAGGGGCACACTTGGCTCAAGCCGGCAGCGCAGGGACGTCACCGGCACCGGCGCGGTTGGCGGAAGCTGACCACCGTGAGGGGCGCCCGGCACCGGGAGGCGTCCACCAGGCCAGAAGGATGACGTCCTGGCGCCGGCAGCGGCTGGCGGGCTGGCTGTTCCTGGCCCCGGCCATCGCCTACTTACTTTTCGCCTTCTTACTACCAATCATTTACAACGTGATGCTGAGCTTCGAGCTGAGCTCCCCGGCCACGATATCCAAGCTGACGGCCCCCTTTGCCGGGCTCGCCAATTACCGGTTCATCCTGAGCGACCCCACCAGCCGGGCCTCTATCGTCCACACGTTCGAGTTCACGGCCGGGTCGCTTGTCGGCCAGTTCGTGATCGGGTTTGCGCTGGCCTTGCTCTTCACTCTCCGGTTCCCGGGGCGGACCTTCGGGCGCGCCCTCATCATCGTTCCTTGGCTGTTACCCCTAATAGTGACCGGCGTCATCTTCAAGTTCCTTTTCCAGCTGGAAGGCGGGGCGGTCAATCAGCTTCTCATGAACATTGGGATCGCCCACCACCCCATTGACTGGTTGGACGACCCGCACCTGGGGCTGCTGACCGTCCTTATCGCCAATATCTGGCTGGGGGTGCCCTTCTTCGTCATGCTCTTGTACAGCGCCCTTCAAGACGTGCCCATAGAGGTCAAGGAAGCGGCTCAGATCGACGGCGCCGGCCCCTGGCAAAGGCTCCGCCTCATCATCGTGCCCATCATCCTGCCCGTGATCGAAATTACCCTGCTACTGGGGTTCGTCTTTACCGTAAAGGTGTTCGACCTGGTTATCGCCCTCACCGGCGGCGGCCCGGCCAACGCCTCGCAACTGATCACGACATGGTCTTACAACCTGTCGTTCCAGCAGTTCACCTTCGGCGAGGGCGCTGCCCTCAACAACGTGCTACTCGTGCTGGCGCTGATCTGCTCGCCCTTGTACCTGCTGCTCAGCCGGGGGTCGTTGAGGCGAAGCTCGGGGCAGGTATAGATGACTCACTTGCAACGCTCGCGGGCTCTGCGCTGGCTATGCACATTGACGACACTCGCGGCCCTGGTGGTGGTGCTGTTCCCGGTGTACGCCGTCGTCGTCGGCTCGTTCGAGTCCACCAACACCCTGTTCAGTGGCAACTACTATTGGCTGCCCCACGCGCCCACGCTCGACAACTTCAGGACCGTCATCCAAGCGCAGTCAGGAAGCGTGCTGACGAGCCTCATTGTCGGCGTCGGCACCGCATTGCTAGCCTTGGTGGTGGCGGTGCCGGCGGCCTATGCGCTGGCGAAGTACCGGTTGCGGGTGACGGTTGTCATAGTCAGCTCGCTCCTGGTGGCCCAGATCGTCCCCTCCATCGTCCTCGCCACTTCGCTGTTCATCATCTTCCACTGGGTCCACTTGGTCAACACGTACCCGGGGCTCATCATCGCCGACGGCACTTACGCCATCCCCTTCGCCATATTGGTGCTGCGGGCCTTCTTCTTCAGCCTTCCGAACGAGGTCATGCAGGCGGCGAGGGTTGACGGAGCGTCTGAATGGCAGACCTTCCGGCGCATCGTGGTGCCGCTGGCTCGCTCGGCTGTGATAACCGTGGCCGTGTTCGCCTTCCTGAACGGCTGGGGGGACTTCATCTTCGCCCTGACCGTCCTCAACGGCTCCACCATCGAGCCCATCACTCTCGGGATCTACACCTACCTGGGCAACTATTCGACGGATTGGGGGGCAGTGATGGCCTCGGCCGCGTTCGCCATGGTGCCGGCGGCAATAATGCTGGTGGTAGCGCAGCGTTATATAGCCAGTGGCCTCACGGCGGGTTCGGTGAAGGGGTAGTCATGGGGCCGATCTCGCCGCTGGAACAAGCTCGGCCAGAGCGCAACCTGGTCGACGCCACTCGGGGGGTGATAGATGCCGTAAAGACAGTTCGCTGACAGGATGTACCTCGTATGCCTTTTTGCTTAGTAAAGCTCGGCTGAGCTCGTTGCCCGCCGGCAGAAATAGGAGGGAATTGTTATGAATCGGTTGAAGAGCATGCGGTACCGGGGCCTCGCAGTCCTGGCGGCCGCCACTTTTGCTGTGGTCGGGCTATCGCAGGCGAGCAGTTCCGCTGCGACAAAGATAACCCTGACAGAGGAGGACTACTTCAACACCCCGGGCCAGATCACCGCATTGGCCCAATACTCCAAGCAGTTCGAAGCTGCGCACCCCGGGGTGACCGTAACGAGACAATATGTGCCGTTCGCCAATCTGGACACGAAGCTGCTGACGCAAGCCGCCGGCCACGACCTGCCCAACCTGTTGGCCGTCGACAACCCGTTCGTGCCGACCATGATCACCACCGGTGAGGTAGTGCCGCTCAGCGGCCTCAGCGGCTTCAGCACCGCCGGGTACTTCCCGGCCGTGATCAAGGAAGGCCTCTACAACGGCAAGTACTACAGCCTCCCGGTGGCCGGTGAAAACTCGATCGCGTTGATGTACAACATCGCCATGCTCAAGGCGGCGCACGTCAGCCCGCCGACCACTTGGGCGCAGTTGGTGACCGTGGCCAAAGCGTTGACGACCTCTGCGCACTACGGGATCGCCTTGACCTGTGAGCCGGCCGAGGACACCACTTGGCAGTGGGAGCCCTTCTTTTGGAGCAACGGGGGCAATTTCGCCACTATCGACTCGGCGCCGGGCATCCAGGCTCTGACCCTGTGGAAGACGCTCGTCGACGACGGTTCGGCGTCCAAGGCCTGCCTCAACTGGAGCCAGACCCCCGCGGCATCGGGTCAGTTCGAAGCGGGGAAGGCGGCCATGATGGTCAACGGGCCGTGGAACTTCTCCGGCCTCGCCCAGGCGAACATGTACTACGGCAAACAGTTCGGGATCGTCCCCGTGCCCGTTCGCGTGCCCGGCCAGCACGTGATCGTGCCGTTGGGCGGCGAGGACTGGATGGTCGGCGACAGTGGCGGCAGCGCCGCCCAGCAGCTGGCTTTCGATTACATCCAGGGCCTGCAGGCACCGGCCGAGGAGCTGCCCTTCGCCAAGTTGTACGGGTACCTGCCGGCCAAAGAAGCCGTGGCCAAGACCTACGTGCAGCAGGTCGGCCCGGAGTGGAGCGTGTACGCCAACCAAACGATTTACGCTCATCCCCGCACGTTGGGCTTGGGCGTGAAGTACCCGAAGATCTCCCAGGCGGTGTGGACGGCCATCCAGGCGGCCCTTTCGGGTTCACAATCCGTGCAGTCGGCCCTGGCCACGGCACAGACCGCGATCACGGCGATCCTGAAGGGTTAGTAGCTACTAGGGCGCATGTCCCGGGGGGTACCTCTTTCCGGGACGTGCGAGGAGAACCATCAGGGATGGCCGGTGCCACGGGCCCGGAGCTTTCTGGGCCGTGGCACCGGCCGACTATTCGCTCTTGCCCTTTCGGCTGGCTCGGCGCTTTGGGGCGCGGTGCCTATCCGTTATGGCGCCCCGCATGACCGTGGCGACGACCTTGTGCAGGGCCTCGGCGTCGGGCGGACCGCTTTCGCGGTCAGTGAAGAGCAGGTGCACGGCACCGATGAGCGTGGGCGTGAGTGCCGGGATGTCGGCCGTGGCTGCGATGCGACCCCGCGCCTGTTCCTCGGTCAGGTATGCGGTGATCATCGAGGACCCCTCTGCCATCAGCGGAAAGCGCGCCGCCCCCGCGTCGCGCAGGCGGGCACGCACTCCGTCGCGAGTGATGACCAGGGCGACCATAGCCACGGCGAGGGGGGTGAACACCGCCGTCAGCGCCTCGACGAGGTTGCCGACAACGGTGCCCGTGCCCGCGGCGGCGCGCTGCCTGTGCCCGGCACTGTCGAGCTGGGCCGCCCGATCGAGGATGAGCTCGGCGAGGAACGCGTCGAAGTCGGCGAAGTGGCGGTGCATCACACCCTTGGCCACGCTCGCCTCCACGGTGACAGCTCGGCTCGTCAGGCCGCTGACGCCGTCGCGGGCCAGCACCCGCTCGGCTGCGTCGAACAGAAGTTCGCGGGCGTTGGGGAGGCGGACTCCGGTCGGCAGCGCTACTCCTCTCGTCTCGGCACCTGTATGGGCACCGGCCCACTATAGTGGGCACATGACCACTATGCCGCCCGGGCGGTTTTCTCCGGCGGAACCGCATCGTGCCCGCCAGATCGCGGAGTCGTTCGGGACCAACGCAGAGCGCTACGAGCGAACGCGTCCGACGTACCCGAAAGTCATGGTCGAGGCCATCCTCGATGCCAGCCCGGGTGGCGACGTTCTCGACATCGGGATCGGCACCGGCATCTCGGCGCGACCCTTCCAGCATGATGGGTGCCGCGTGCTCGGCATCGATCCCGACGAGCGTATGGCCGAGTACGCCCGAAAGTGCGGTCTAGAGGTTGAGATCGCAAGGTTCGAGGAGTGGGCCCGGCGGGGCGGACCTTCGATGTCATCATTGCCGGGCAGACCTGGCACTGGGTGGACCCCGTCCTCGGCGCGTCGAAGGCCGCCGAGGTCCTTCGACCCGGCGGTCGCATCGCGCTGTTTTGGAACGTCATGTCGTTCCCGCCGGACTTCGCCCAAGGGTTTGCGGCCGTGTACCGCAGGGCCTCTCCCCGAGTTCCCCTTCTTCCAGGGCGCCGTACCCGGTGGGGCGGCGTCCTACGCGCCGCTCTTCGAGAAGGCCAGCGATGGCATTCGTCAGACCGGGAGGTTCGGCGAGCCCGAGCAGTGGCAGTTCGATTGGGAGCGGCCCTATACGCGCGACGAATGGCTCGACATCGTCCCCACGTTCGGAGGTCATGCTCAGGTCCCTCCGTCGAAGCTCGCACAACTGCTGGCAGGGATAGGGGACGTGATCGACGCCGCCGGTGGGAGCTTTGTCATGGGCTACGCCGCGGTAGTAGTCACGGCGCGACGGCTACGGAAAGGAGAAATTGATGATACTGGGGACGCAGTACTATAGGCCGCCTTTTCCGGACGCCCGCCATTGGAGGAGCGATGTGGCGCGGATGAGAGAGTCCGGGCTGGACACCGTCCAACTCTGGGCGTGTTGGGGATGGATCGAGCCTGAGCCCGGCGTTTACCGCTGGGATGATTACGATGAACTGGTTGCTCTGGCTGAGGGCGTCGGCCTTAAAGTGGTTATTAGCACCGTGGCCGAGATCCAGCCGTTCTGGATCCATCGCGTCGTGCCCGGCTCGGAGATGGTTGACCACATGGGGCGCACGGTTATTTCGTCGCTGCGGAAAGAGTGCAATGTTGGCTTGACCCCAGGTGGTTGCACGGACAACCCAGTGGTCAGAGAGCACATGGCGGCCTTCCTTCGGGAGATCGCCGAGCGCTACCGGAGCGCGCCGACGCTGGCGGCATGGGACTGTTGGAACGAGACTCGCTGGGCCGTTCAGGCGGACGGGTTCGTGTGCTATTGCGATTATACGGTTCGTGCCTACCGTTCCTACCTCGACCAGCGCCACGGCGGTCTCGATGGCCTGAACGCGGCGTGGAAAAGGCGGTACCAGTCATGGGAGGACGTCAAACCGGGAAAGTTCGCTGACCGGCCGTACACGGACCTGGTGGAGTTCCAAGGCTTCCTAACGGACCGGGCCGCGGCACACGCCGCGTTCAGATGGCGAGCTGTGCGGTCCGGGGATCCGGACCACTTGATCGTTGCCCACTGCGGCAATCCGAGCGTATTCTCCACGGGGCGCGACAATCCGACCACTTTCTCCCGAGAGCGTAATTTCGAACAGGCTCTTAGCAGGGGGAACGATTGGGACCTGGCCGATGCGCTAGACGGGTTCGGCTCTTCGCACTTCCCGATTTGGCAGGGGATCTCGGACGTTGACCTGGGAGCGAGGCTGGAGGCGGTCCGGTCGGCGGTGCGGTCGAAGCCCATGTGGGTTAGTGAGCTGCAAGGGGGCAGTGCGCGCAACGCCATTGACGTGACCGAGGCGGTTCCGGCTGCCGTCCAGCAGAGGTGGGTGTGGAACGCGGTCGGGCGGGGCGCCAAGGCCGTGATCTTCTGGTGCTGGCGCGACGAGGTGTTCGGGGGGGAATCCTCGGGGTTCGGCCTGACCGGCGCCGACGGTAAGTCGGAGGAACGGCTGGCGGGGCTGCGGGCCACTGGGGATGTGCTCAGCCGTCACGAGGAGCTACTCGACGCTTATGTGCCGGACCGGGCACGCGTGGGGGTCTTCTTCGAGGAGCGCAATTATCACCTGGATTGGGCGCAATATGGCAGCTCTTGCGCGCAGGCCGGTGACAGCCTAGTGGGCTATTTGCGAGCCCTCGAGCGGATCCAGGTCCCCTACGAAGTCGTGGGCTCGGGGCACCTGGAAGCCCTGGACGAGCTCAGACTGCTTGTGCTGCCATGGCCGTTGGTGGTCGGTGCGGTGGCTGCAGAGCGGATTGCCGCCTGGGTCGAAAATGGAGGTACCCTTTTGGTTGAGTCGGAGGTGGGCGCCTACGATGACCGCGGCTTCTACCGTTACCCGGATGAGCGTGAGCTCGCCACCCGTCTGGGTGTGTATTCCTTAGGACGTCGAATTATCGGGTCGCCCGAGCTGGACGTCCGTGCCGGGGAGAAGTCGTTCCGCCTGGGCACAGCGATCTGGGTCGAGGCGCTCGATCCCAAAGACGCCGAGGTGATTGCCAAAGTTGGCGAGGAGGCGGTCGCCATCAGCGCTAAAAGAGGTAGCGGGAGGATGGTCGTAATTGGGACGTTCGTGGGGCTTTCCTACGCTAGGCAGCGGAGCGAAGAATTCGAGCGCTTTGTTCGGCACATGGTCGGTAGCTCGGGCGTTGTGCCCGAGCTGATGTCGTCCGCCGGGGATGGCGAGCACTTGCAATGGCGCCTCGGCCGCGCCGGTCCGCAGCGGCTCCTGTTCGTGACAAGTTCTGGAGGACAAAAAGAGGTGACCTTCCGGGGCTCGAGCGCCGTTTTTGGCCCGAAGATGAGCTCGTCGAACTTAGCGGAGGGGCCAAGGCGGAAGTGAAGGATGAGGCTGGTCAGCGGGTCGTCAAACTGGTTCTCCCAGACTATGGCTACGGCGTTTGGAGTTGGCGGTCGGGTGCCGGGTCGTAGACCGGGCCGAGGGCGGGCGTAGCCTCCAGGCCGCCCGCCGGCATCCGGGCCGGCCCGGCCTCCGGGGGGCCAGTGTCACAGCAGGACCTCCTGTCTTGTCTTTAAGGTCTGGTGCAAGACGGAGACGCGCAATTTGGCAGGAGAGGAGAACCAGTAGAGATGGGAACCGTCGTCATATGGGCCGCTGGTGCCATTGGCGGCTCCCTCGTCGTCCAACCATACCGGGCTGCTCGCCCGGAGGGGCGGTCGTGAACGATGGATGCGCCTGCGTCGAAGGACGAGACCGACCTTCGGCCGCTCATGTTCTCTATCGCCTACCGCATGACGGGGAGCGTGGCCGAGGCCGAGGATCTGGTCCAAGAGGCGTTCTTCCGTATGGGGCGGGCCCGGCAGAGCGGGGTGATGGTCGGATCGCCCAAGGCTTACCTGGCGGCGACCACCACCCGGCTGGCTATCAACCACCTGCGTTCGGCCCGCGTCCGCCGGGAGTCCTATGTGGGTACCTGGCTGCCCGAGCCCGTCGTCGCCGACCTGGCTGGCAGCCCCGATCAGATGGCTGAGCTCTCCGACTCGCTCTCCATGGCTTTCCTCCTCCTGCTCGAAAGCCTCGCACCGGTCGAACGAGCCGTGTTCTTGCTGCGCGAGGTGTTCGACTACCCCTACGAGGACATCGCCCAGGTCGTCGGCAAGAGCGAGGTCAACTGCCGGCAGATCTTTGCCCGGGCGCGCCACCGCATTGGTGGCCAGCAAGCTCGCTACCAGGCATCACGCCAACAAAGCGAGGCTTTGGTCCGGTCGTTTCTCGCCGCCGCCCGTGGCGGCGACATCGGCCAGCTTGTCGTCCTCCTGGCCGAGGACGCCGCCTTCTACGGCGACGGGGGTGGGAAGGCGACAGCGACGCGCCAGCCCGTCATCGGGCGAGACCGGGTCGCCACCTTCGTTGTGGCGCTGTTCGAACGGGCCATGCGACTGGGGATAACCCTCGAACCGGTCCCCGTCAACGGCGGCCCGGGCATCATCACCCACGACGGTCGGGGCCAGGTGGTCAGCGTTCTCTCCCTCGAGGTCCTCGGCGGCGTGGTCCAGACCGTGCGAGCCATCGTGAACCCCGACAAACTCCAACACCTCGGTGCCGTCTCCGACCTCCTGCGCATCCGCCCCGACCAAGACCACCAGCTCTGAAGGTCAGAACAGCCAGACCACGGCCAGCGGCCGAACTCTACAAAAGGAGAACATCATGGACACCCGCCTCAACCTCTTCGACAACGCTCTCATAGCCAAGTTCGGTAAGTACATCAACTCAGCCGGTCGCGTCCTCACCACGGAGTCGACGCTGTCCACCACGACCCAAGAACTGGTCAAGCTGCGGGCCAGCCAGATCAACGGCTGTGGCGTCTGCATCGACATGCACACCAAGGAGGCCGCACGGGCCGGAGAAAGCCAGCTTCGCCTCCACCTGGTGGCGGGGTGGCGCGACGCAACCGTCTTCACCGAAGCTGAGCGCGCCGCCCTTCAAGCTCACCGAGCAGGGCACCCGCATCGCCGACGCCGCCGGAGGCGTTACCGACGAGGTGTGGGCAAGCGCCGCCCGGCACTACGACGAGGACCAGCTGGCGGCACTGGTGGCGGTCATCGCCGTCATCAACGCCTACAACCGGCTCAACGTCATCACCCGCCAGCCCGCCGGCGAGTACGAACCGGGCCAGTGGGAGTAGCCGGCCCGGGCCGGCCTGCCGCACCCTTGACACCGTTCCGGCGGACCAGTACGATCCCCGACACGGGAAAACGATTGCCAAATGGCAGGCGGAGGGATGGTTATGACCACCACGAGCATGACCCGCACCACGAAGGGATCTGCGTTTGAGGACGCGCTCGAACATGGGCACGGCGTGCTGCGCCTCATGCCGACCTGGGTGCCCCGTTCGTTTTGTGTGCCCGGTAGGCGGATAAAGCTTGACCCACGGGACTACTTTGCTTACGGAGGGCAGCGGGGAGGGATCGACGAGCGTTGGTTGTCGTCGACGGTCCGGGCTGACAACGGACCGCTGACGGGCCCGGACGAAGGTCTGAGCTTCGTCGTCGGGCCCGACCGGGAGGCCTTGCCCTTCGATGAAGTCGTCGCCCACCTCGCCGCCCGGCTGATCGGCGAGAGGCTGTGGGGCAAATACGGCGGTTGGACCATGTACAGTAAGTTCTTCGACAACGAGGGGCCTTTGCCGTTCCACGTCCATCACACCGACGCCATGGCCCGGTTGGTCGGCCGAGCCGGTAAGCCCGAGGCCTACTACTTCCCCCCGCAAATGAACAACCATCTCGGTACGACGCCGTGGTCGTTCTTCGGGCTCCACCCGGGTACCACTAAGGACGAGTTCAAGCAACGTCTGGCCGGCTTCGCCACCGCGGGCGACAACCGGGTCACCGACCTGTCCGCTGCCTACAGGATCCAATTGGGGACCGGGTGGGACATGCCTGCCGGTGTGCTCCACGCCCCCGCCAGCATCTGCACGTACGAGCCCCAGGCCGCTTCGGACGTATTTGCCATGTGCGAGTGCTGGACCAGCTCACGAACGATCTCGGAGGACCTGCTCTGGAAGGACGTGCCCAAAGAGCGCCGTGGCGACTTCGACTTCATCGTCGCCTTGTTGGATTGGGAGAAGAACACCGACCCCAATTTTTTCGCGGAGCGGTTCATGTCCCCGATCGGCGTTCACGACGGGCCCGAGGGGCTGGACGAGAGATGGGTTGTCTATCTCTCCACTGGTTTCAGTGCCAAGGAGCTAACTCTGGCACCGGGCACGGAGGTCGTAGTCCGTGACGCCGCCGCCTACGGTTGCATCGTGACCCAGGGCCGGGGGACCTTCGGCGCCTGGACCGTCGAGTCGCCCACCCTGGTCCGTTTCGGCCAGCTCACCTCGGACGAATATTTCGTTTCCGAAGAGGCGGCCCGGGGTGGTGTGCTGATGAAGAACCTGAGCGAGACAGAGCCCCTGGTAATGCTAAAGCACTTCGGGCCGGAAAACCCCGACGTCCCCGTCCGCACGGCCAAGTGAAAGATACCGGTGGCAACTGAACCGGTTCGTCAGCGCCCGCCAGCACCCAGGCTAACGTAGGTGGGCGGTCGACGGTGGGGGCCGCCGCCGCGACCTGGACAGCTGTGCTGTCGACGAAAAAATACTAAGCACAGTTGAGGAATCGCGGACGATCAGCTCGGGGAGAAGGCGGAGCTCCCGGTGGGGGAGCTCCGGCGACTCGATAGCGGACGTTATGAAGCGGACTGCTTCTTGGCCGAGCAGCCCCAGCGGTTGGCGGATGCTCGTGAGGTGAGGCTCCACGACGCGGGCGAAGGTCGAGTCGTCGTAGCCGGTGACGGCGACGTCCCGGGGGACCCGTATACCCCGGGCCCGGAAGGCTTGGAGCACGCCGAGGGCGATCAGGTCGTTGGCGCAGACGACGGCGCTGGGCAACGGGCCCGCCGAAAGGCGTGCCCCGGCCTCCTCGCCCCAGGCCATTGTGAGGTCACCGGCCAATATACGGTCGGCGCTGGCCCGGTCGACCTGGCGGACGTGGTGCACGTAGGCCTCAAGCCGTTCGTCGGCCACGCTCGGGTGCCCTCCGGTGGTGATAAAAGCAAACGACGAGCAGCCCTGAGCGATCAGGTGGTCGAGGAGGAGCAGGATGCCGCGGCGATGGTCAACCGAGACGATGTCGGTGCTGACGTTGACGTGGCGGTCGACCTGCACCAGCGGGACGCGCCGGGCCGCGGCGGCAACGGCGGCGCGGCTCTTGACGGCGTCGACCGGGCTGATGATGATACCGTCGACGCTCCGGGCCAGCAGGGATTCCAATCGGTGCGCCTCGAGAGCCGGGGACTCGTTGGCATCACAGAGGAACAGGCCCAGGCCCGACTGATGAAGGGCATCCTCCACCGCTTTGACCACGGCGGGGAAGAAGGGAGTGACGATGTCGGGGACGATCATCCCGACGGTACGGGTGACTTTGCTGCGCAGGGCGCTGGCCAGAGGGTTTATCTGATAGTTGAGCTCATTTGCGGCCGCCATGACGCGACGTAGCGTTTCCGGCCGTACCGGTCGGGAACCGCTGAGGGCGCGGGAGACGCTGGCGGTCGATACGCCGGCGGCGGAGGCGACATCCTCTATGGTGACCAGGTCGTCGGTGGGCTGCAGCTTACGCACCTCCTAGCAGGGCATGCCTCAGCCCATATAGTAAACGATTACCGGCCTCGATGCCGCCACTGGCGGCTCAAGGTGCACTCAGCCCGTCGAAGTCGACGGCAACCACGTCGTGAAGCGCCCCGGTCGGCAAGCCTGTTCCGGGGTAGCGTAATCGCCTTGGCCCGGGAGCCGGTTGTTGACAATGGCGCCCGGATGCAGGGCCCTGATGAGCGCCCGGATCCCCGGCGCGTCCCATTCCTCGGCCGTGCGCTCCCAGTCGCCGTCGAACCACACGAGGTCGATCGGCCCGTAGTTGGTCAATAGTTCCGTGAGCTGGCCCTTCACGTACTCCAGGTACCGGGCCCAGGCGCGGGCCGAGGGCCGGCCGTAAGCGCCCCCGGGGATAGGGCTTGTCCGTCTCCTCGAAGCGCGGGTAATCAGGGTGGTTCCAATCGGACAGCGAATAATAGAGCCCGACCCGCAGGCCCTCGGCTTGCACCGCCTCCACGAACTCACGCACTATGTCACGGCGGTAACGGGAGTGCTCGATCGAAAAGGCCGAGAACTTAGAGTGGAACATAGAGAACCCGGCGTGGTGCCGGGCCGTCAGGACCACATAACGGGCGCCGCTCGAACGGGCCAAACGCGCCAACCCCGCCGGATCCCAGTGGATGGGGTCGAAGGTGGCGGCACTGGACTGGTACTGAGAGATGCTTACCTGGTCCTCGACCTGCGACGATCCCGGTAGAATCGATTTGCCCACCAACGGCCACGAGATTTCGATGCCCTGCTGGATGGCGTGGTCCCAGTGCACGAAGAGGCCGGCGCCGGCAAACCACTGGGCTGCGCTCATTTATGATCTCCTTCCGCCGTCGGCTGACCGTCGGGCCCGTGCCTGACCATGAGCAAGTAGGTTAGGGCGCCGGCGCACCGGGCGCGGCTTTGTCCCGGCACGAGGAAAGGTGCAAACCGATGACCGAGACAAGTGGCCACCGCCTGCTGTACATGATCGGCAACGCCCACATCGACCCGGTGTGGCTCTGGCAGTGGCAGGAGGGCCTTCACGAGGTGCGCGCGACCTTCCGATCGGCTCTCGACCTCATGGAAGAGTACGACGACTTCATTTTCACATGCGATTCGGTTGCCTATTTGGAATGGGTCGAAGCCGTGGACCCCGATCTCTTCGAGCGTATCGCCCGCCGCATTGCCGAGGGCCGGTTCGTCGTCGTCGGGGGTTGGTGGATCGAGCCGGATTGCAACCTGCCCCACGGCGAGTCCTTCGTGCGCCAGGCGCTTTATGCCCAGCACTTCCTGCGTCAGCGCTTCGGGCGCCTGGCGACGGTCGGCTGTAACGTGGACCCGTTCGGCCATGCCGCCACCTTGCCCCAACTTCTGGCCAAGGCGGGCCTCGATGCCTACATGTTCCTGCGCCCGGCGCCGAGGGAGAAAACGTTGCCGGCCGAAGTGTTCTGGTGGGCCTCGCCCGACGGTTCGCGGGTGCTCGCCTACCGTATCCCCTACAACTACGAGAGCGGTGGCCAGGGCACGCTGGAGACGTTCCTCGAGCGCGCCCTGGAGCGGGCCCCGTCCGGCGAGCAGCAACTCATGATCTTCTATGGCGTGGGCAACCACGGCGGTGGTCCCACCCGCGAAAACCTTGACAGCATTGAGAGGCTGAACGCCGCCGGCAACGGCTTGCACCTGGTGCCATCGAGCCCGCGCAGCTATTTCGACGCCATGGCCGGGCGGACCGACCTCCCCACGTACGTCGGCGATCTCCAGCACCATGCCGTTGGCTGCTACTCCGCCCATTCGGGCGTGAAGCGCTGGAACCGCCGGCGCCGAGCACCTATTGCTCGCCGCCGAGCGCTGGTCCACCGTCGCCGCCCACCTGGGGGCCCAGCCTACCCGGCGGCGGAGCTGGCCCAGGCCTGGAAGTTTGTATTGTTCAACCAGTTCCACGACATTCTGGCCGGGACGGCCATCGCCCCCGCCTACGACGACGCCCGCGACCAGTACGGCTACGCCCGCACCGTGGCCGCCGGCGCCCTCAACCTCGCCGTGCAATCGATAAGTCGGCGCATCGGGATCGCGGCCGAGGAGGGCACCGTGCCCTACGTGATCGTGAACCCGTTGCCATGGCCGGTGAGCTCCGAGGTCGAGTTCGAACTGGAGGGCACGTCGATGGCCGAGGTTGTCGCGCGTGGACGAGGAGACGGGCGCCCCGGTGCCCGTCCAGCGGGTACGTTCGCTGGCCACTCTGGGCGGGCGTCATCGTCGCCTGGTGCTCTCCGTCGACCTCCCGGCGCTCGGTTATCGCCTTTATCGCCTCCGTCCTCAAAGTGGTGCTGAGCCGGGGACAACGGGGGGCGCCGGTGGGGCCGGAGGTGACGAGGGGGGTGATACGGTCCTGGAAAACGCCCACCTTCGCCTGGAAGTCGACCGGGCGACGGGCTGGATAGCGTCGTTCTTCGACAAGACCCGCGGGGCCGAGTTGGTCCCCGCCGAGAGCGCCGGCCACGCCGTGGTGCTCGAGGACGGCTCGGACACCTGGAGCCATGACCTTGTCGCCTATGAGGGGGAGGTCGGCCGTTTCGAGTGCATATCGGTGCGCCGCACCGAACAAGGGCCGGTGCGCAGCGTGATCGAGGTCGAGAGCGCCTTCGGGGGCTCGCGCCTGGTCGAGAGGCTCGTGCTCGGCGCCCGCGCCCGTCATCTGGAGGTGCGGGTCGTCCTCGACTGGCGCGAGCAACAGCGGGTGCTGAAGCTCCGTTTCCCCAGCGCGCTCGAAGAGGCCACGGCCACCTTCTCGGTGCCCTACGGCCGCCTCGAACGACCCAACGCAGGCAGCGAGGAGGTCGGACAGGCCTGGGTCGACGTCTCGGGCGTGTTGGCCGGGGGCAGGGCCGCGGGTTGGGCACTGCTCAACGACGGCAAGTACGGCTACGACGTGCGGGGGGCCGAGATAGGCATGACGGCCGCTCGGAGCCCGGCGTACGCCTGGCACGACCCGCACCAGCTCAGCCCCGGCGTCCGCTACGAGTACCTCGACCAGGGGGCCCAGGAGTTCACCTACGCCCTCCTGCCCCATGGGGGCAACCTGGACCAGGCCGGGACCGTACGACTGGCCGAGGAGCTCAACGAGCGGCCCTTGGCCTTCCCCGAGCACTTCCATCCCGGTCCCTTTCCCCCCGCCCAGGGCTTCGCCGACGACGGTGGCGGCGCCGTGGTGCTGAGCGTGCTGAAGCAGGCCGAGGACGGCGGCGCTTTCGTGGTGCGAGCCTACGAGAGCGCCGGGCATCCCTGCTCGGCCCGACTGGCGCTCCCGCTCTTTGGCCGCACCATCGAGGCCGTCTTTGCCCCCGGGGAAATAAAGACCTTCCTGGTCCCGGTACCGGGCGGCCCCATCGAGGAGGTTATGCTCCTCGAATGGCCGGGCGAAGTGCCCGCCTCGGACGAAAAGCCATGAGCGAACTCATAGAGCTCCGGAACGCGCCATCGCCGTGGTCGTCGAGTGAAGGCTGCTGAACTTGATCACTGCCTTGATCTGATCGGCGCCCTCGGCGAAGGCCGAGCGCCAGTCTTCCAGGGCGACGCACGGGCCCAGCAGGCCGGTCAACCAGCTCGGGTCGGCCCGGCGCAGGGCTCGTTGCCCGGCGTCGAAATGGCGCCGGTTGGAACTCACCGAGCCGATGACCGTTTTGTTGCCGAGGACCAGCTCGCTAGTCAGCTCTCCTGGCGTCAGCACCGGGGCCGAGCGGTCTTCGCCTTCGCCGATAAGGCATATCGTGCCGACGGGTGCCGCCTGGCGGACGGCTTCGCTGGTCAGGGCGCCCGTACACTCCAGGACGGCATCAAACCCGCCCGTCAGTGTGGCTGCTGCGGCGTGGTAGGTGGCCCCCAGCCGTCTCACCTGTTGTGGTTTCCGGCCGTGGTCCAAATGGTCCATCACGTGGACCTCGTAGCCCCGCTGCACCCCCAAAAGAGCCGCCAGCAGCCCGATCGGCCCGGCGCCGAGGACCAGGGCCCGGCCCCGGCGCCGCAACAATGCGTCCAGTCTCTCCCATGCCTTGCTGACGATGCTGGTCGGTTCCAGGAGCAGGCCGGCCAGGCCCAGCCCCGGGTCGACGCGTACCGCCTCGCCGGCGTCCAACCGGAACAGCTCCGACCCGAAGCCGTCCCGGCCCCAGATGCCGCGCTCGGTGAAACCTCCGTTGTCGCACAGGTCGGGCTCGCCCGCGGCACAAAACGAGCACGGTGCCGGGTCGGCCCCCCGTACGATGCCGACCACCAGGTCTCCGACGTGGAACCCCGAACCCGGGGGCGCCTCCAGGGCCCGGCCCAGTGACTCGTGCCCGATGATCAGGAGTTCCCGGCCCGGTGGTAACGCCGGGCCCCGTTGGGCCAGCCTGCGATCGGTGCCACAAACCCCGAGGGCCACCGCCGCCACCAGGATGCCCCCTTCCCCCGGGGACGGTTCGGGGACGTCCTCGAGGCCGAGCGGGCCATCACGGCTCGGCCGGAAGGTTAGGGCTCGCACCTCACGTCCTCCGCGGCGCGCCCGGCATGGACCGGCTCACCATTCGCCGTGACGCCACCCGAGCAACTGCTCAGCCTTGGCACAATTGAAGAACCCGTCGGCGGCGCCCATGGCGCCCCTCAGTGGCACGTGCGGGTAGTGGGCGGCTGCCAACCCGCCCGCCGTGCCTGTCCCCACATGGTCAGGGGCAACGATCAGGAACACCTCGTGGCCGGCATAACCGGCCTCGATCGCCAGCAAACAGGCTCCCGCCGCGCTCGACAACGTCGTGTAGCCCCAGAGATCCCGGGCGGCGGCGTCGGGCCGTGGCGCGTATATCCCGACTGCCCGGCTGCGGTCCTCGACGCACAGGTGCAGGCGCAGGCTGGCGATCAGGAGCCCTTCGTAGCGCCGGGCAATGGATGCGGCCTGCTGCTCGCAGATCCATTTGGACAGGCTGTAGGGATCCTCGGTATAGCTCGGGTGGGCCTCGTCGAGCGGGAAGTAGTCGAACCGGGGCGCGCGGCTGTAGGTACCCCCGATGGCATTGACGCTCGACGCCTGACAGATCCGGGCGATCCCGAGCGAGGCGGCGGCGTGAAGTGCGTTGTAACTGGCGAGGACATTGTTGTGGTGCACCTCCCAGTCCGGCGCCCGGCCCGGGCCCGGAAAGGCGGCCAGGTGGACGACAGCGTCGCAACCCTCGAAGGCGCCCAGAAGCGATCGGTAATCCGTGACGTCGACCGCCAGCCAGTCCGTCCGCCCGTGGCCAGCCCCGCCAGCCCCGCCAGCCCCGCCAGCCCCGCCGGCCCTGCCCACGCTGGCGCCACTGTCGTCCGGCACCCTCCTGTCGATGCCGACCACAGAATGCCCGCGCTCGGACAGCAGGGCCACGACTTTGACGCCGATCCGGCCGGCGGCCCCGGTCACCGCCACGCGCACCGGCGGTCCTCCGGTGGCGAGTACGACCCGGCCCCCGTCACCAGTCGCCGACCGTGCCGTCTTCCAGCCTGGTCACGGGAAGATATGCCCGCTGGTAGGGGAACTCGGCGGCCATCTCCTCGTCGATGTCTGCTCCGAGGCCCGGGGCGTCGCCCGGCTGCAGGTACCCTCCGGCCACGGACCAGTGGTGCGGGAACAACTTGTGCGTGGCCGCCGAGTGTTCCCCATGTTCCTGGATGGCGGCGTTGAACGTGGCGATGCCGAAATGGGCGGCCGCCGCCATGGTTATGGGCGAGAGGTCGCCGGCCCCGTGGCAACCGATCTTCACGTGGTGCGGGGCGGCGTAGGCGGCGATCCTGCGCAGGTGCGTGATCCCGCCGGCGTGCACCGGCGCCGCCCTTATGTAATCGACCCAACCGTTACGGACCAGGCGGTCGCAGTCGAAAATAGTGTTGAACACTTCGCCGACGGCCAGGGGGGTGGTCGTATGTTGCCGCAGGATCCTGTAACCGTCCTGCCATTCCGCGGGGATGGCATCTTCGAGCCAGAACAGTTGGAAATCCTCGAGGCGCTGGCCGAGCCATCCCGCCTGGGAGGGTGTCAACCGGTGGTGGGCGTCGTGGAGCAGCATCGGCTGGGGGCCCACGGCGGCCCGCACGGCGGAGAACAAGGTGGGTACGAAGCGCAGGTAGGCCTGCGAGGACCAGTCGCTTTCCACAAAGGGAAGACCAGCGGGGTCGCCGGCGCCCGAGGCGCGGGGGACGCCGTACATCTCCTCCAGCCCGGGGACGAGGCACTGGACGCGGACGGCGCGGTACCCGGCCTTTAGCTTGCTGTCGACCTGCTCGATCACCTGGTCGACGCCGCGGGCGGAGGCATGGGAGTAGACCAGCAACCCGTCGCGGCACCGGCCCCCGAGCAGGTTCCACACCGGAGTACCCAACTCCTTGCCCTTGATGTCCCACAACGCCATGTCGACGGCGGCGATGGCGGCCATGGTGACCGGGCCCCGCCGCCAATAGGCGCCCCGGTAGAGAAATTGCCACGTATCTTCGATGTTCATGGCTTCCCGGCCGATCAACAGGGGCACCACGTGCTCCGACAGGTATGACGCCACCGCCAGTTCGCGACCGTTGAGGGTGGCGTCGCCGATCCCGTAGGTCCCGGCATCAGTCTCGATTTTCAGCGTCACATAGTTGCGACCGGGGCTCGCCACTATGACCCGGGCGTCGGCGATCTTCATCCCACTATCATCCCGCTCCCTGGCGCCAGGTCACAAAGTCTGCCTCGATCTCCGGGCGCCAGACGGAGACATCGATATCGCCGCTGGTGTACCTCCCCTCGGCCAGGCGCAGCTTGCCGAACCGGTCTCGCACCATCGTGTCTTCCGCCTGCCCGGCCACCTCGGCCGCCAGGTGAGGGGGGATGACGATCACACCGGTCGGCGTGCCCAGGACCACATCTCCCGGTAGCACGGTGACAAGCCCGATGCGGACGGGAATGTTGATGCCGGCCAGGGTGACGTCGGCGATGGCGCTGGGGTCCATGCCCCGGAAGTAGAAGTTGACGTCATCGAGCTCGACCAGGCCTTGGTAATCGCGGATCCCGCCGTCTATAACCGCTCCCGCCCCGGTGCGCACCTTCACCGCCGTGCCCAGGTTGTCACCGACGACGGTGCCGTCCTTGACCTTGCCGAAGATGTCGACCACCATCACGTCGCGCCGGCCGAGGCTCTCGATCACCCAGGAGTTCTGGCCGCCGCGGGGCGAACGACCCTCGGCCTCGCCCGTTTGCTGCACGACGGCATGGAAATCGGCCCGGTAGGGCAAGAACTGCGCCGTGACCGCCCGGCCCACTGTCACCCGCCCCGGTTGGGTTTGACGCCAGCCTCCTTCGAACTGGAGGGGGTAGCCCTGGCGGTGCAACACAGCCCATGCTTGCTCGGTGGTGGCGTGCAGGAGCCGGTCGAGCACATCGTCGGGGACGCGGGGACGACCGTCAGGGAAGCGCCCGAACGGGTTGAGCGGGGTGAGCGCCTCGAGTTCTTCGGGGGTGGGCTGGATGTGCATTACGACCGCCAGACGGCATGGCAAAGAGCCCGGATGTAACCCAGGGCGTACAGGCGGCCGTAGGCCGAGTAGCCGGGGTGCTCGTTGCTGTCACCGTCGACGGTCGGGACATGGTCGGGGCGGAGGGGCCCGTCGAACCCGACCTCCTTGTAGGCCTCCATGCAGGCGAGGAGATCGGTCTGGCCCTCGTCGTGCCAGGTCTCGACGAAGCGCTCCGGCGTGCCCCTGACGTCGCGGAGGTGCACGAAAAAGATCTTCTTCTGGCGCCCGAAATGCCGGATGACGGCGGGGAGGTCGTCGGTCATGAGGGCAAAGTTGCCCTGGCACAGCGTAATCCCGTTGCACTCGCTCGGCACGAGGTCCAAGAGCCGCTGGTAGTTGTCCACGCTGCGCATGATCCGCCCGACGCCGCGTATGGGCGACAGGGGCGGGTCGTCGGGGTGCATGGCCAGCCTGACACCGGCGCGCTCGGCCACGGGGACTACTTGGCGCAGGAAATATTCGAGCGTCTCCCATAGATCTTCCTCGCTCACGGGACCGAGCTCGCTGGCGGGGGCGGCGGCCAGTTTGGAGGCGTCGAACTCGCTCACGAGCGAGCCCCCCGGCCCCTCACGGCCGTGGCCGTGCGGATCCAGTTGAAGTCGGTCATCCACTCGTAGCACCAGATCGGTATGTGCAGCCTCCCCATGTTCTCGAGCAGGCGGCACGCCGTCTCGATCTCGACGTCGCGTCCCGGAAGCCCGCGCTTGGCCTTGTTGAGCGGGGGCCGGGCCTCGATGGCAATGAGCTCGAAACCGGCGGCACGGTAATCCTCCTGCAGGCGCAGCAAAGGCAAAAAGTCCCAAGGCTCCTCACCCCTCGCCCCCGTCGCCTCCACGACCGGCAGCCCGCCGACCACGTACTCGACCCCGGCCTGGGCGCACAGGCGGCTGAGCCGCGACGGTTCTGGCGACCACAGTGCTTCGGCGACCTTTATCATGCGTGGGGTCTCAGGCCCCCAGCTCGACCAGGGTGCCGAACGGGTCGGCCCGCACCGCTTCCTCGGCAAAGTGGCAGGCGACATCGTGCCCGTCACCGACCTTGCGCAACTGCGGTTCTTCGCTGCGGCAGCGTTCCTGCGCCAGGGGGCAGCGGGTGTGGAACCGGCACCCCGGTGGTGGGGCCAGCGAGCTCGGCACCTCCCCGGCGACGACGGTGCGGTGCTGCTCGTGACTGAGCCTGGGGTCGGGGATGGGGACGGCCGAGAACAGGGCCTGGGTGTAGGGATGGAAGGGCCGGGCGTAGAGCGAGTCGCGGCCCGCCAGTTCGACGATCTTGCCCAGGTACATGACCGCCACCCGGTCGCTCATCTGGCCGACCACGGCCAGGTCGTGGGCGATGAAGAGGTAGGCCAGGCCGAGCCTGGTCTGCAGATCGGTCAGCAGTTGCAGGATCTGGGCCTGGACCGACACGTCGAGGGCCGACACCGGCTCGTCCAGGACGATCAGGCTGGGCTCGACGGCCAGTGCCCGGGCGATCCCGATCCGCTGGCACTGGCCACCGCTGAACTCGTGCGGGAAGCGCGATACGGAATCGGCCGGGAGCCCGACCAGCGCCAGCAGCTCCTCCACCCGGGCGCGCCGCTTGTTGCGGGGCACCAGGTCGTGGATCCCGAGGGGCTCACCGATCAGCTGGCCCACCGTGTGCCTCGGGTTCAGCGCCGCGATGGGGTCCTGGAAGACGATCTGGATGTGCCGGCGCAGGTCGGTGAGGGCGCCGTGGTCGAGCTTGGACAGGTCCAGCCCCTCGAAGCGGACGGTGCCGCTGGTGGGCCGGTCGAGCAGGAGCACGGTCCGCCCGGTGGTCGACTTGCCGCACCCGCTCTCGCCCACCAGGCCGAGCGTCTGATGGCTCTCGAGGGAGAAGCTGACGCCGTCGACGGCGTGCACGGTCTCCCGGGTGCGGAAAACCTTGCCCGTCCCCCGTATGTGATAGTGGACCACCAGGTCGTCGACCTCGAGGAAGGGGGCCTTGGCCGGGCCAGGTCGGGCCCGGCACCGGCCTCCACCGCCACTTCGCTCACGAGGCCCTCCGGGTGACGGTTTCGACCGGGTTCCAACAGGCGATCGAATGCGCCGGAGCGATCTCTTCCAGCGGCGGGGTCTCGGTGCGGCACCGGTCGGAGGCACGGTCACAGCGGGGCGCGAAGGGGCACCCCTCCGTCCGTTGCGTCACCTGGGGTGGCAGCCCGGGGATGGTCTCGAAGAGCCGCGACCTCGTGGCCGTGAGCCTGGGCACGCAACGGAGAAGGCCGACGGTGTACGGATGGGTGGGGTGGTCGAAGAGGTCGAGCACGGTCGCCGTCTCCATCACCCGGCCGGCGTACATGACCACGACCCGGTCGCAGTGACCGGCGACGATGCCGAGGTTGTGGGTGATCAGGATGGCGCCGAGGTCGGAGCGCTCGACGAGGTCGTCGATAAGTTCGAGGATCTGGGCCTGGATCGTCACGTCGAGGGCGGTCGTCGGCTCGTCGGCGATGAGCACCCGGGGTTGGCAAGCCATGGCCAGAGCGATGATCACCCGCTGTCGTTGCCCGCCGCTCAGGCGGTGCGGGTACTCCCGGGTACGCGTCGCCGGATCCGGGATGCCCACCGACCGGAGCAGTTCGATGGCCCGCTCGCCCGATTGCTGCTTGTTCAGCCCGAGGTGCAGCGACAGTACCTCCCGGAAGTGGGAGCCGATCGTGATCACCGGGTTGAGGGAACTGAGCGGGTTCTGGGGGATCATGCCGATCTGGGCGCCACGGACGTGGCGCATATCGGCCGTCGACAGGCGGAGCAGGTCCCGGCCTTTATACACGATCTCACCGGCGGTGATCCGGCCCGGCAGAGGCACCATCCTCATTACCGCCTGAGCCGAAACGCTTTTCCCCGACCCGCTCTCGCCGACCACGCCGACCCGCTCTCCGGCCCGCACGCTGAGGCTCAAGCCTCGAACGGCGTAGATGGTGCTGCGCTCGAGCCGGAACGAGACATTCAGGTTGCGCACCTCGAGCAGCATGGTGCCCTTGCCGCTGCCGTTTGTCGGTGCCGGTGAGGCACTGATGGCCTGGAGGCGCTCGTCGGTCATCGGGCTATTTCGATGTCGGGTCGAGAGCGTCGCGCAGGCCGTCGCCGAGGAAACTGAAACTTAGGCACGCCAGTCCGATACAGGCGATGGGGACCAGTACGACGAGGGGGTCGATCGGGAGGTACTGCACGCTGTCGTTGAGCATCTTTCCCCAGTCGGCCAGGGGGTCCTGCACTCCGAGACCGAGAAAGCTGAACCCGGCGGCGGTGAATATCACGTAAGGGACCTGCTGGACGAAGAAGACGATGATCGGGCCGACGGCATTGGGCAGGATGTGGACGGTGGTGATCCGCCATGAAGGTACGCCCATGGCTCGCGCCGCCAGCACGAAGTCGCGGTCGCGCAGGGCCAGGTACTGCGCCCGGGCCAGGCGGCCGAACCCGACCCACAGGGTCACGCCGATGAAAAAGGCGAGCTTCCACACATTTACGCCGAACACGGTGATGAACAGCAGGGCGGCGAGGATGGTGGGGACCATCTGGAAGAGCTCGAACAGCCGCAGGGTCACCCAGTCGAAGATGCCGCCGAACCAGCCGGCGATAATGCCGATGGGTAGGCCGATGGCCACGCCGATCAGCGGGGCCAGGATGGCGACGGTCATGGATGTGCGGGCCCCCCAGATGGCCCGGGTCAGGGTGTCCCGGCCCAGCTGGTCGGTGCCCAGCAGGTGGTGGGCGGTGGCGCCGGCCAGAGTGGCGCTCAAGTCGATGGAGGCGTCGGCGTAGGGGGCGATGTAGGGGGCCAGCAGCCCCACCACCACGATCACCACGGCGACCACCCCGGCAACCAGCGCCAGGCGGTTGCGGCGGTACCGGTACCAGGCCGCATGCCAGAAACTGGCGCTGGCCCGGCGGGTTATCGGGGCCGGCACCCCCACGGCCGTCACCGGGACACGCCTTCGATCCGCACCCGCGGGTCCACCAGGGCATAGGCGATATCGGAAAGGATGAAGCAAAGGCCCCACAGGGCGGCGACGATGAGCACCAGCGCCATGATGAGGGGGTAGTCCCGGCGCAAGCTGGCCGTGGTGAAATAACTGCCCAGGCCGGGCAGGGCAAACGTCGCCTCGATAAAGATCGAGCCCGTGAGGATGTTGGGGATCCACGGCCCCATGATGGTGATCAGGGGGATGAGCGATGTGCGCAGGATGTACTTGAACAGGATGCGCCGCTCGGACAAGCCCCGGGCCCGGCCCATGCGCACGTAGTCGGCGTAGGTGACCTCGAGCGTGCTGGCCCGGGTGTACCGCTCCATCAGTGCCATCGGGTAGAGCGAGAATGCTATGACCGGCAGGATCACGTCCTTCCACGAGCCCCAGCCCCCGACGGGCAGCCAGCCGAGCTTTATGGCGAAAACCTCGATCAAGAGAAAACCGATGACGTAGTTGAGCAAGGCCACGCCGACGGTCGAGACCACGGCGGTGATGAGCGAGTCGACCCAGGTGTTGTGCTTGATGGCGGCGATGCAGCCCAGCAGCAGGCCGAGGGTGTAGGAGATGGCGATGGTGAGGCCGCCCACTACCAGCGTGATGGGCCAGGCGGAGGCGATGAGGTGGTTGACCGTCATGGTCGGCTCTTCGAAGGGGATACCCAGGTAGCCATGTAGGAGCTGCCAGATCCACTTGAGGTACTGCTGCCAAACCGGGTCAGCCAGGCCGTACTTGACCATGATGTTGTGGATGGCGGCGGCCGACATGTCCCCCTGGGAGAAGGAGAAGGGGCCGCCGGGGACGGAATGCATCATGGCGAAGATGGCGACCGTGGCCAGGAAGAGAGTGAAGAGCAGGGACAGCAGCCGCTTACCTAGTGTAGTGTTTCACTTTTAGCCTGCCAGTGGACGGAGGGCTACCCGGCCCCTCCGCACCTTCTCCAGGATCTGCTCCGCACTGGCCGTCCACACGAAAGGCTTGGGGTCGGAGTTGTGTGCGTCGAGGTACTCATAGATGGCGGCCACGAGGTCGGGGACGGAGCGGAAGACGCCACGACGTATGGCTTTTTGGGTGAGCTCCCTGAACCACCTTTCCACCAGGTTGAGCCAGGAGCTCGAAGTAGGCGTGAAGTGGAAGTGGAAACGGGGGTGCGTGGCCAGCCAGGCCTGTACGTTCTCGTGCCCCCGGGTGCCGTAGTTGTCGGTTATGACGTGCACAGCGAGGCCCTTGGGCACCTCCCGGTCCACCTTCTTCAAGAAGTGCAACAGCTCGTTGTTGGTGTGCTGGGGCAGGCACTGGCCGATCACCTTGCCGGTGAGCACGTCCAGGGCGGCAAACAGCGTGGTCGTGCCGTTGCGTTTGTAGTCGTGGGTCATGGTGCCGGCACGCCCCTTTTTCATGGGCAGCGAGGGCTGGGTGCGGTCCAGGGCCTGGATCTGGCTTTTCTCGTCCAGGCAGAGCACCACGGCCTTGTCCGGTGGGGCCATGTACAGCCCGACCACGTCCACCAGCTTTTCTTCAAAGCGTTTGTCATTGGAGAGCTTGAACGTCTCGACCAGGTGGGGCTTGAGGCCCCGGGCATGCCACGCCCGCTGCACCGTGGCCGGCGAGACCCCGGCCGCCTTGGCCATCGTCCGGCAGCTCCAGTGCGTCTGGCCCGGGGGCTTGGAGTACTGGGTGAGCCGTACGATCTCATCGATCTTTTCCTGCGGGATGCTGGCTTTGCGCCCTCGGCCTGTGCGCACCTCGCCGAACTTGGCGAGGCCCTCGACGGCGAAGCGGGACCGCCACTCCCGTACGGTCGGCACCGAAACCCCGACTTCTCCCGCAATGCGTGCGTTAGCCACGCCGTCCGCCGCCATCAACAACACCTGGGCCCTCAAGACCTCCCGGTGCGCGGCGGCGGTGGACCTGGCGACCGCCCCCAGGGTGGCCCGCTGGGCCTCTGTTAGCTCCAATGGAGCAGCTGCATGGCTCATGGACCATTGTACCACAGACTGGCAAGTCATTTGCGCGACACTACACTAGGTAGGCGATCATGGCATCGGCCCTTTCCGGCCGCGGGCCGGACGTGCCCGTCCGTATTGGGTTGCCGGTCGGCGCCGGCCCCTGAAGGACCGGGCCCGATCAGCCAAGGCATTAGTTGTCACGAACGGGACTTGGCGTGCTTACAGCAGTCCGCTCTCGTTGGCGCGCGGGTACTTGCCCACGTTGTCGGCCACCCACAGGCCTTCCTGGTAGGTGCTGAAGGGGTAGAAGCCGGGCCACTGGAGGCCGTTATAGCCCAGGTAGTTCTTGGCCAGCGTCGGCCCCACGATGTCGGGCCACTGCAGGAAACCGCTCATGCCATGCCAGACGAACACCGCCGGCGCCTGGGAGGTCAACAGGACCTGGGCCTCGGTGTAGATCTCCTGGCGCTGAGCCTTGTTGAAAGCGGCGCCGCCCTTGACCAACAGCTCGTCGTACTGGGCATTGTCCCAGTCGTGTCGGCCGCCGCCCTTGTACACGCTGAGCATGTTGGAGGCGTCGAAGTAATCCATCCCGTAGGAGGTGAAACCCATCTGGACCTCGGTCTCGGGCTGGGCCTCCATTTTCTTCACGAAGGTGGAGGTGTCCAGCTCGCTGAGCAGCAGGGTGCTGCTGCCGCCGAAGAGGACGCTGTTCCAGTTGGCGGACAGCGCCTGCACGGCCAAGCCCACGGTGGTGGTGTCGATCTCGCTGGCCGTGGCCGGGTAATTGAAGGTGACCGACGGGAAGCCCTTGCCCTTGGGGTACCCGGCCTCGGCCAGGAGCTTCTGGGCCAGTTCGGGGTCGTAGTTGGTGTACTTCACCAGGGGTTCGGTAACCGCGAAGGGGTAGCCCGGCATCAGGTACCCGTAGGCCGGGATCCCCAGCGGCGCCAATAGGGCACTTATGATGGAGTCGCGGTCGACGGAGTGGGCGAAGGCCTGGCGCACCTTCAGGTTGTTGAACGGGGCCGCCTTTGTCTTGAAGAAGACATAGTAAATGCGGAAGTCCTGAGGGTTGATGTAGGGCGTCAATTTGGACAGCCCCGGGGTTTTCTTGGCGATAGCCAGGTCGGCCTTGGTGAGCCCGGCCTGTACGTTGTAGTCGACCACGCCCGTTTCCAGCAGCGGCAGGAACGGCGCCCCGGCATAGATCTTGCCGATCTGGTACTGGATCTGCGGCTTGTAGGGCGCCGTGTACTTCTCGTTCGGCCCCAGCACGACCTCGGACGTCGGGTTGAAGGTCTTGAGGACGTAGGGGCCACAGGAGATGCTGGTCGCCGGGTTGATGTTGTACAGCCCGTTGCCGTACTTGGCCAGGCCGGCGGCCGACAGCGGCATCGAGTAGAGCATGGCGTAGGGGATGTAGGCCACCGGGCCCTCGGTGGTGACCACGAAGGTGTACTTGTTTTTGCCCACGGCCACGCCGATCGAGTTGACGGGGGCCTTGCCCGCCACCGCCTCGGTGTAGTTCTTGATGACGCCCGACCAGTACCATGAGAAGTCCCAGGCATGCTTGGGGTCGGCCGAGTAGCGGAAGGTCTCGACGTAGTCGTTGGCCGTAAGCTCGTTTCCGTCGCTCCACATGATCCCGGGCATGATGTAAAACTCCCAGGTCGTGGACGAGGTCTGCGCCCAGTGGGTGGCGGTGCCGGGCACGATCCCGTAGTTGGGGTCGATGCGCACCAGCGAGATCTCGAAGTTGTCGGCCAGCGGGGCGCGGGAGTAGACGGTCTCGTAGAAGTCGAGGGCGGCGTACGTCGCCCCGGTGGAGTCGAAGTACCCGACGAGGAACTGGTCCGACTCCGGTGCCGCGCCGGCCGGGAGCGACCCGCCCATGGCGGCCTTGACGAGGGCGTCCCTCGCCGATGTGTCCCGGGTCAGGCCATGGCCCAAGCCCATGCGCGAGGCCAATAGGCCTAACGCACCGACGCCACCACCCAGCATGAACTGCCGGCGGCTTAGTGGTTGACGGCGTAACTACATACGTGTAAGTTGTTGGGTGGTGGGGGGCATGGTGCCGGGTGGCCAGTACCTTGGGGGTGCTGTTGTCTCGCCGGAGCCCTTTCGTGATCGAGTTGAGCGACGAGGACCGGGGCCGGTTGGAAGCTCTTACCCGTAAGGGCACTGCCCAGGCTCGGACGGTCGAGCGGGCCAGGATCGTGTTGGCAGCGGCTGCGGGGACGAACAATGCGGATATTGCCGACGACATGGGGATAGCCCTGAACACGGTGATCAAGTGGCGCAAACGGTTCTTCGAGGAGGGTATTGCCGGCCTGGCGGACCGCAAGCGCTCGGGACGGCCGAGGCGTTTTTCCCCCTCTGGTGGTGGCCGAGGTCAAGGCGTTGGCGTGCGAGCTGCCAGCCACCACCGGCGTCCCTCTGTCGAAGTGGAGCTGCGCTGAGCTGGCCCGCGAGGTCGTTGAGCGCAAGGTCGCCGGCTCCATCTCCGCGGCCACTGTCTGGCGCATCCTGAAGAAGGACGCGATCAAGCCGTGGCTCCACCGTTCATCGATCTTCCCTCGTGCCCCGGACTTCGCAGCCAAGGCGGCGGTGGTGCTGGACCTTTACGCCCGCTGCTTCGAGGGCCAAGTGCTTGACGACAACGAATTCGTCATATGTGCAGACGAGAAAACGAGCATCCAGGCCCGCTGCCGCTGCCACCCGACGCTGCCACCGGGACGGGCCGGGTGATGCGCGTCGAGCACGAGTACGACCGGCGCGGGGCCGTCGCCTACATGGCTGCCTACGACGTGCACCGGGCCAAGGCCTTCGGCCGTTGCGAGCAGACCACTGGCATCGTGCCTTTCGGACGCCTGGTCGAACAGGTCATGACGGCCGAGCCCTACGCCAGTGCCGAGCGGGTCTTCTGGGTCGTGGACAACGGCTCCTCCCATCGCGGCCAGGCCTCGGTCGACCGCCTCGAAGGTGCCTGGCCCACCCTGCGCCTCGTCCACCTGCCGGTGCACGCCTCCTGGCTGGACCAGGCCGAGATTTACTTCTCCATCGTGCAGCGCAAAGTCGTCAACCCAAACGACTTCTTCGACACCGATGAGATCGCCAGGCGCCTGGCGGCCTTCGAGGACCGCTACAACCGCATAGCTGTGCCCTTCGACTGGCGTTTCGGCCGGGACGACCTCGACAAGTTCCTCGCCCGGCTCGAAGCTCACCAAGCTGCGTAGGGGCCTGGCGCTACCATCGAGCCGATGGCCATACCCGAGCCGGCCCGTTGGAGGGTCGAGCAGCGGCTCGAACTACGACGGCGTGAACGCTGGCCCGCCCTGGCGGACCTGAAGGTCCGCTACCGAGGCGACTACGCCTATGTGAGCGGGACCGACCCCGACGGGCCGCTGTCGTTGTGCCGGCTGCGTTGGACGGGTTCTCCCGACCATTGGGGCGTCGCCTGCTACTTGGCGAGCAAGGACGGCTACGAAGATTCCATACTGCCCACCGGCAGTTTTACCGGCACCCCCGAAGAAGCCCTCGACTGCGTCTGCGGCCTGTACCTGAACGACCCCTCGGCATGGGCCGAACGGCTCCCGTCGGCCGACACCTGATTCACGCGAAGAGTTAGGCGGTCGACCACTTAGGTCCGGCAGCATCCCCGAGCCCGTGGTCGCCCTGGCGCCCTGGTCGGATGGTCCCAATTCAGCCATTTTTGGCCCCCCTTATTCCATTGGTTAGTTGATTGTTGCACCTTCAGCCTCGGAGGACAATCAGCCTGCCCTTCGGGCCACCTCATCAAGCAGATCCCAGGCCGCCCCGATGATCGTCGAAGTATCAATGCCGAAATGTCTATACAGGTCGTCGATCTCGCCGCACTGGCCGAAATCGTTCACGCCCAGGCACGTTATAGGGACGGTATTGATGCTCCCGAGGAACGAAAGCGTGTGCGGGTGCCCGTCCAAAACGGCGACCACCGGGGCGGCCCGGTCGGCCGGGAAGAGCGCCCCCAGCACGTCTGCCGGGCCGTCCATCAGCCCCCGTCGGGCCTGGACGGCACGAAAGACCAGGTCGGCGGAGGTCATGCACACGACGTCGCTGGTCACCCCATGTTCGTCGAGGGCGTCGGCGGCGGCCAGCACCTCGGGCATGACAGCTCCCATTCCCACCAGGCAGACCGTAGGGGGTCGCTCGCACCGGCGCAGCCGGTAGCCGCCGGACAACGCCGCCTGGCGACGGCGCTCCCGGTCCTGGGGGCCGTCAGGCATGGCGGCCAGGGCCTGGTCGATGGGCCGCGAGCTCAACCGGAAGTAGGCCGACGACCCTCCCGTCGAGCCCAGCCGGGCCAGTGCGTGCAGCAGGGCCCATTCCAGGTCCTGGACGAAAGCCGGTTCCCACGCCGTGCAGTGCGGTTGCTCGAGCCCCACCGAGGGCGTCACGACCGACTGGTGGGCCCCGCCCTCGGGAGCCAGGGTGACGCCCGACGGCGTGCCCACGAGTATGGACTGGCCGCCGGCGTAGATACCGAACGACCAGGGCTCGAGGGCGCGGGTTATGAACGGGTCGTAGAGCGTCCCGATCGGTAGCAGGGGTTCACTGTCACGGGACCACGTGAGCCCGAGCTCGGACAGGAGCCCCACCAGGTTGACCTCGGCGATGCCGAGTTCGATGTGCTGGCCGTGGCGGGACTGGCGCCAATGGACGAGGGTGGACCGGTCCCGTTCGAACCAGTCCGGGTGCTCGTCCATGTGCCACATCCCGACCTGGTTGAGCCAGCCGCCGAGGTTGGTGGACGAGGCGACGTCCGGGCTCACGGTGACGACCCGGGCCGCCACCTCGGGCGCGGCGCGCCGGAGGTCGAGCAGGAACCGTCCCAGGGCTTGTTGAGTCGACTCCGTCCCCTGGTGGGCGGCACCGAACTCGGCCGGCGGCAGGAGCGGGGCCCTGGACGCGCTGGGGGGCAGGCGCAGGCGCCGGGCGGCGGCAGCGCAGGCCGTGGCCTCCGGGCTGTCGGGGGGGAAGTTGGCCCACGGGGCACCCGGGTCGGCGCCCAGGTCGAGGCCGAGCTGGCGCCACTGCTCGTCGGTCAGCAGCGCCGAGTGGTTGCCGGGGTGGCCCTCAGTGGGCAGGCGCCAGGCTTTGATCGTGTAGGCCAGGATCGCCGACGGCCGGTCGTTGGCCCGGTCGGCGGCATCGAAGGCTTCCAGCAGGTCGCCGAGGTCATGACCCCCGAGGTTGCGCAGGCTGGCGGCGATGGTGGCGTCGTCGAGCGGGCCGAGAAGCCGGCCGATCTCGGTCGAGCCCGGGCCGAGCCCGCCACCGCCTCCCGCAGCTCGCCCGCCGGCAGCCGCAGCAGGTACTGGTACTCCTCGTTGCTCATGGCGTCGATGCGGCGTTCGAGCAGCTCACCGTGGGGCAGGGCGAACAGCTCCCGCAGGCGGGCACCGTACTTGAGCATGATCGTGTTCCACCCGGCGGCGGCGAACATGTCCTTTATACGCGTGCCGGCAATGCCGGGGACGACCCGGTCGAGCGATTGGCGGTTGAGGTCGACTATCCACAGGACCTCGTTCAGCCGCGGCACCATGGGGTCGACCAGGGCCTCCCACACCGGTCCTTCATCGAGCTCGGCGTCCCCCACCAGGGCGATGTGCCGCCCCCCGGCGGGGCGTGGCGTCCCCTCCGGCCCGAAGTGGGTCGACACGTAGCGATGGGCGATGGCGCTCCAGATCGTCGCCGTCGCCCCGATGCCGACCGACCCGGTGGAGAAATCGACGGGGTCGGGGTCCTTGGTCCTGCTCGGGTAACTCTGGATCCCTCCGTAGGCCCGCAGATCGGTCAGGTAATGCTGGTCGAGGCGGCCCAGGAGGTAATTGATGGCATGCAGCACCGGGGAGGCGTGGGGCTTGACCGAGACCCGGTCGCCGGCGCGGAGGTGGGCGAAATACAGCGCTGTCATGATGCTCACCATCGAGGCCGAAGACGCCTGGTGGCCGCCAGCCTTCAGGCCGTCGCTCCTGGCACGGGCGCGGTTGGCGTGGTGCACCATGCTGACGGCCAGCCACAACGTGCGGCGTTGGACCCGCTCGAGGACCTCCAGCGTCTCTTCGCTCGAGTTTCCCGTCGACCGCACCGGGGCGCCTGCGACCATGCGGTGACGATAGTCAGGGCTCGTAGGCAAGACCACGAAATCGCCGAGGAAGCCGCCTACGACACAACAAATAGGGCGTCCCTAGCCCTCATGACCTTAGAATATTGCGATGCCCACGCCCCTCGCCCACATAGACGCCATCGACGAGAAGATCCTCCGGTTGATGCAGCAGAACGCCCGGCGCACCTTCGGGGACGTCGGCAGGGAGGTCGGGCTCTCGGCGCCGGCCGTGAAGCGGCGGATCGACCGGCTGGAGCACTCGGGAGTGATACGTGGTTATACCACGATCGTTGACCAGGCCTACCAGGGGGGATCGGTAGAGGCGTTCGCCGAGCTGCGCTTCGCCGGGAGCACCCGGGTCGACGACATCGAGGAGATCGCCCACGACGTGCCCGAGGTGCGTGCCATCTTCACCGTGGCCGGTGACCCCGACGCGTTGGCCTGGATCCGGGTCAGCGACGTGCAGAACCTCAAGCGGGTGATCGATCGCCTGCGCAGCACCGGCAAGGTCACCGGCACGAAGACCTTGATGGTCCTGAGCTCGTCGGTGCGCACCCCCGCCTAGCCTCGACGACCGGGCTCCATGGCCGGCGCCCGTTGGTAGCATTCCCGCCATGTTGAGCGCTGAGGTGGGACCAGGAGATTTGACGGCGGCCGACCGGTTCGTCTTTGAGTCGTGGGGCTATTTCATCATCCCCGACGTCCTCTCGCCGGACGAGGTGACCGAGTGCTATGCGGCATCGGAGCGGATGCACTCGCACCGGGAGCACGGTTTCGGCCAGTTGGGCCGGGGCTACGAGACGGAGCCGGCGTTGGAGCGCCTGATCGATCATCCCGCCGTCCTGCCCAAGGTACGCGGGCTCTACGGGGACCGCTTCATCCTGCAGGCGTGCTGGACCACGATGCAGCCCGCCCACGGCGGGATGGGCCGCTGGCACCAGGACGGTTCGAACGCCTACGACTTCAAGCTGCTCGGCTACCCGACCCCCCTGGTCCAGCTACGGGCGTCGTACCTGTTGACCGACCAGACCGAGCCCGGGACGGGCAACATGGAGCTGGTCCCCGGGAGCCACCGCAGCCAGGTGCCGTTCCCCGAGGAACTGGCCGGCTCCGGTGGCGACGTCCCCATCGGGCACGTGATCTGTGCCCGGGCCGGGTCGGTCCTCGTTTTCCACAACGCCGTCTGGCACCGCACGTACGCCCACAACGGTGACCGGGACCGCTACACGGCGCACTATATCTACAGCCCGCCCTGGGCCCGCAGCGCCGACCGGCTGGAGAACTCGCCCGAGTTCCTCGAGCGCACCACACCGTTGCGGCGGGCGCTCATGGGCGAGTTCGCCCGCCCGGACGCGCCCTACGGGGCCAATTACGACCCGGCGCCCTTCGCCTCCTGACGCAGGTCTCCGCGCCTACGAGGTGGTCCTGGGGCCGGCCAGGTAGGCGCGGGTGCCGGCGGCCATCCGCTCATAGTCGGACGGCCGGTTATAGACCTGGGCGGAGAGCCGGATAGCCCCTCGCCCGTTCCAGCTGCCCACCGCCATCTCGACCCCGAGGTTCGTCATGTGCTCCTGCAGCGCCTTGGCTCGTTCACGGGTGTCGGCGGCTCCGGGGGGCAGGCGGACAATAGCCATGCTCAGGCCGGCGTCGTGGCGCAGTTCGCTCGAGGGCACGCCTAGAGCCTCGGCCACGGTGGCTTGCGCCCAGCACACGAGCGCTTCGTTGTGAGCACGCACCCGGTCCCAGCCCAATGACCCGAGGAGGTCCAACGCCAGGGGCGCCGCCAGCCAGGCGGTGAGGTCGTCGGTGCCGACGCGCTCGAACGACAACGGGAACCCGTCCCCCTCACCCCACGACACCACCAGGGGGAGCATCCGCTCCCGCCATTCCGGCGTCACCCACAGGGCGCCGGTGCCGGCGGGCGTGCACGCCCACTTGTGAAGGTTGCCCACCCAGAAATCCGCACCATAGCTCGGGACATCGAGGGGCAGCATGCCTGGGGCATGGGCGGCGTCGACCAGGACGGCCGCCCCGACGCCATGCCCGACTGCCGCCACCGCCGCGATGGGGAACCGGCGGGCCGTGGGCGAGGTCACCTGGTCCACGACGACCAGGCCGGTGCGCTCCGAACAGTGCCCGGCCACGATGGCGACGATCTCCTCGTCGGTACTGTCGACGGGGACCTCGGCGACCACCCGTTTTGCGCCGGTGCGGGCGCACAACCGGTCGAGCGCGGTGGACACGGCACCGTAGGCGTGGTTGGTCGACAGCACCTCGGCCCCCGGCACGAGGGGGAGCGACTGCACGACGGCGGAGACGCCGGCACTCACGTTGCTGACGAAGGCGATCTCTTCGGGCCCGACGCCGACAAAGCGGGCCACCTCGCCGCGGGCCTGCGTCACCAGGCCCGGGCTCTCCCGGGAGAACCAGCGCTGTGGATGGACCGCCATCTGGGCCCGGAGCTCGTTTTGCGCCGCCATAACCGGTCCGGGCACGGCGCCGAAAGAACCATGGTTGCAGTGGGCCACCTCGGGGTCGAGGATCCACAGGCGACGAACGTCCTCCCAGTCGTCGCCCCAGATGGGGTTGGCGCTTTTCGACATTGCCCCTCCTCGTCCCGACATAGTCGCCCTCGGTCGTGCTGGCGTGCCCTGCGCACTGTAACCGCTTATAGCGGTCTTGGTCAGGGCCGGCGCCATGACGGTGGCCCTGGTCAGTAGGCGCTTACCCGGCACGGGTTGGCGAGCGAGGTTACCGACGGGGCGGGGGCGGTAGGTTGCGTCGATGAGCTCGACCGATGGCAGCGCCCCCCACTCGTGGATGGGGTCCCACACCCACCGCGCCTGGCTGCTGGGCCAGGCCCAGCGCCTGCTCGATTTCTTCCGCCCGTCGCTGCTCGAGGACGGCCGGTTTTCCGACCTCGACGACGACGGCCGGCCTGTGCCGCGGCGCGACGCCTCCCAGTCCGCGCCCGGCCAGAGGCTGGTGACCGTGGCCCGGGCCGCGCACTGCTATGCCCTCGGCGAACTCCTCGGCGTGCCCGGTTGTGCCCCGGTCGTGGAGCGGGCCCTGCATGTCCTGTGGGACGAGCACCGCGACGCCGAGGCCGGCGGCTACGTCCAGGTCGTCGGTGCCGCGGGGCCGGTCGACACGACGAAGTCGGCCTACGGGCACGCCTTTGTACTGCTGGCGGCGTCGAGCGCCCTCATGGCCGGCCACGACGCCCGGCGGCTCCATGACGACGTGCTCAACGTCATCGACGAGCACTTCTGGTCCGAGGACGATGGGGCGGGGCGCGAGGCGTTCACGGCCGACTGGGTCGAGCTCGAACCGTACCGGGGCGCCAACAGCAACATGCACATGTGCGAGGCGTTCCTGGCCGCGGCCGACGCCACCGGGGACCAAGCCCTGGCGGCGCGGGCGGCGCGCATCGCCCGGCTGCTCATCGACGGTCATGCCCGCGCCCAGCGCTGGATGCTCCCCGAGCACTACGACCCCGCCTGGCGGCCTCAGCCCGACTACAACCGCGACCGCCATCCCTACGACCTGCTCCGGCCCTATGGGGCCACCATCGGGCACATGCTCGAGTGGTCCAGGCTGGTCTCAGGAGCCTGGATAGCGACGGGCCAGCACGACGCCTGGATGCCCCAGGCGGCAGTGGAGCTGTTCGCCGCCGCCGTCCGGCTGGGTTGGGACGGCGAGCACGGCGGGCTCACCTTCACCGTCGACTGGGACGGCTCGCCTGCCAACCCGGACCACTACTGGTGGCCGGTGGCCGAGGGGATCTCGGCCAGCGCCTTCCTGCTCCAGCTCACCGCCGAGCCCCTGTACGAGGAGTGGTACCGGAGGTTCTGGGACTTCGCCGGTGCTCACCTCATCGACTACGCCCGGGGCGGCTGGTACCCCGAGCTCGACGCCACCAACCGCCGCAAGGTGAGCATGTGGTACGGGAAGCCCGATCTGTACCACACCCTACAAAGCTGCCTGCTGCCACTGCTGACCCCGGCGCCGTCGGTCGCCGGGGCACTGAGGGCCGTCCCACCGGTGCCCTGAGCGCCGTTCCCCACCGGTGCCCTGATCGGACGGTGGGCCGCCAGCCCGCCGATGACCCGTGCTTTTTTGCCCCCTCCTGGCCCAAAAAATAGACTGTGAAGAACAGGAGGCGCTTGGGCGCGCGGAACCGGAGTGCGGGGCAGGGCCCGCTCGGGACGCAGTCCCGAGCATCAGCCCAGCGCCATTTTCACCGGGGACCGGCGCCCACCAGGCACACTGGCTAATTGGGAAGGGGGCGCAGCAGGAAGTACTCGGGCATTTGGCGCTGCTTGATAAATATCGGGAACATCTCCCTCCAGGCGGCCACCAAGGACGTATATGGGGGCGGGCACCCGGGCCCGATCAATTTGTGGAGCCGCGGTAACGCGTGAAAAGGCACGGTCGGGTACATGTGATGTTCGACGTGGAAGTTCATGTTCCAGTGCAGGAGCCGGGTCACCGGCCCGACCAGGACAGTACGGGTGTTGAGCCGCCAGTCGGGGACGTCTTCGGCCAACCCGCCGTGATGGACGGCGCTGACGACGCCCGTGTACACCACTATGAGCCTCGCCCCGAACAGGAACAGGACCGGCCACCAACTGTGCAGTCCCACGGCCAGGCCGATCACGGCGAGATAACAGGCAAGACTGGCGCGTGCCGACCAAACGACCTTGCGGTACTGGCTGGGCGGGACGCAAATCCGCGTCGCCTTGCTGACCGGGACCAAGGGATGGAAGGCGTCCTGGATGGTGTAAGACATGTTGGCGAACAGGCCTTGGACGCGGAAGAGGACGTTGATGACGACGAGCCACAAACGTGGCGGCCTTTCCCACTCGATCTCGAGATCGGTGCCCCGGTAATAGGTGTAGGTGTGGTGCCGGGCATGCACCCACCGGTCGCGCACGGCCTCCTTGAACGTGAGGACGCCGGCCACCCAGTGCACGACCTCGTTTAGCCAGGTACTGCGGAAGGCCGTCCGGTGGTGCGTTTCGTGCTCGATCGAGTCGCTATAGGTGAAGACGCACCCGTACAGGATGAAGAACAGCACCGTCCAGCCGGTGCCGAGACCGGCCAGGCACAGGCCGGCGAACAGGCCCAGAAGGGCCACATAAGCCAGCAACCTGAGCAAACCCTGGTAGTTGGTCCGCCGTTGGAGCAGGCGTAGGTCCGCTCGCTCGACGGGGACCACGTACCAATCGGGTTCTGGGATGTCAGGCACCGCAAACGACCCCCTTCGGGCCTCAGTCTATGACCAAGCGAGGGGGCCGGGTCTCGCCATGAGGGCCCAAGGGCAGGCCCATCAGGATGGAGTCCCACAGCTCGCCGTTGCGGCGCCGGTAGTGGCGCCGCTTACGCCCCTCCTCGACGAACCCGGCCCGGCGGTAGAGCCGGAGGGCGGCAACGTTGTCCGGCCACACCTCCAACGCGATCTTGTGCGCGCCGGCGGCCGTGGCCCAGGAGATGGCGGCGGCGAGGAGGGCAGTCCCGACGCCCCTTCCCCTCCATTCGTCCCTCACGAGCATCCCGATGTCGGCCACGCCGTAGGGTGCCACGGACACCGAGATGTGACCGACTATGCCCGGGCCACCCTCGGGAGCCGTGTCGGCGACCAGCAATGTCGAGAACTCTGCGGACAGCATCGGGCTGAGCCTCTGGCGGCGGGCGTCACGGTCGAAGGGAACTTCCGTGCCCAGCCACCGTCCCTCGGCGGCCACGGCCCACGTCTGGTCGACGACCTCGTCGAGATCGTCCTCGATGGCTGGTCGGACCAGGACGGTCCCGGCCGGGCTCCGGCTGTTGTCCATGGCTCTGAGTATGTCGCTCCCGGCGCCCTCAGGCCGACGCCCTTTGGCCGGCGGGGGCGCGCTATGGGAAACTCGGTCATGGGAACGGGACCGCAGGCCGTGACGCGACCGCACCACCGAGGACTTCTGGACTGGGTCGGCTCCTTTGCCGCGCTCTGTCAGCCTGACCACGTGCACTGGTGTACGGGGAGCGCGGCGGAGTACGACGAACTGTGCGCCGTGCTGGTGGCCAACGGGACGTTCACCCGCCTGTCCGAGGCGAAGCGCCCGCACAGTTACTGGTCCCGCTCCGACCCCCGGGACGTGGCCCGGGTAGAGGAGCGCACGTTCATCTGCACGACGGACGCCGCTGACGCCGGGCCGACCAATAATTGGCGGGCGCCCGGTGAAATGCGGGCCCAGATGACCGGGCTGTTCGAGGGGTCGATGCGGGGGCGGGCCCTGTACGTCGTCCCCTTCTCGATGGGGCCGACCGGCTCTCCGATGGCACGCATCGGGATCCAGCTCACCGACTCGGCCTATGTGGCCGTGAGCCTGCGCATTATGACCCGCATGGGGGAGGGCGCCCTCGAGGCCCTCGGCGAGGACGGCGAGTTCCTACCCTGCCTCCATTCGGTCGGCGTCCCCTCGGCCCCGGCGCCGAGGACGTCCCCTGGCCGTGCAACCCCGACCACACCTACGTGGCCCATTTCCCCGAGACCCGAGAGATCTGGTCCTACGGTTCGGGGTACGGGGGCAACGCCCTGCTCGGCAAGAAGTGCTTCTCCCTGCGGATCGCCTCGGTGCTGGCCCGGGACGAGGGTTGGCTGGCCGAGCACATGCTGATCGTCAAGGTGACGTCCCCGGCCGGCGAAGTCAGCTATGTCTCGGGGGCGTTCCCCTCGGCCTGCGGCAAGACCAACCTCGCCATGTTGGTCCCGACCAGGCCGGGATGGAAGGTGGAGACGATCGGCGACGACATCTGCTGGATGAAGCCCGGCCCCGACGGGCGGTTATGGGCCGTCAACCCCGAGGCCGGTTTCTTCGGTGTGGCGCCCGGCACCAACCGCGACACCAACCCCAACGCCGTCCTCACCCTATCGGAGAACACGATCTTCACCAACACGGCGTTCACCGACGACGGCGACGTCTGGTGGGAAGGGCTCACCGAGGAGCCACCTGCGCACCTCACGGACTGGAGGGGCGACGACTGGACGCCCCTTTCGGGGCGGCCGGCGGCCCACCCGAACTCGCGTTTCACCGCCCCCGCGGCCCAGAACCCGGCCATCGCCCCGGAGTGGCAGGACCCCGGCGGCGTGCCTATCTCGGCCATCCTGTTGGGCGGCCGACGGGCCTCCGTCGTCCCCCTCGTCTGCCAGGCCTACGACTGGTCCCACGGCGTCTTCCTGGGTTCGATCATGGCGTCGGAGACCACCACGGCGGCGGTGGGGGCGGTGGGCAACCTCCGACGCGACCCGTTCGCCATGCTGCCCTTCTGCGGGTACAACATGGCCGACTACTGGGCCCACTGGCTTTCGTTCGGTGAGCGGGCCGACCCCGAGAAACTGCCGAAGATCTTCTATGTGAACTGGTTCCGCAAGGATGCCGACGGCCGCTTCCTGTGGCCCGGGTTCGGCGAGAACTCCCGGGTCCTCGAGTGGGTGGTCGACCGCTGCGCGGGGCGGGGCGAGGCCATCGCCACGCCGATCGGTTGGGTGCCCCCTCCGGGCGCGCTCGACCTCGACGGCCTCGATATAACCGACGACGACATGGCCAAGCTGCTCGACGTGGACCGGGACGAATGGAGGGCCGAGGTGCCACCGGTGGCCGCCTACTACGCAGTGTTCGGTGAACGCCTCCCCACCGCCCTGGTGAGGCAGTTGGACGATCTCAGCCGGCGCCTCGCCACGGCCTAGGCGACCGGGCCGGCGCGGGCGCCATCGAGCCGGGATTTCCTAGTGAGCACAGGCCATTATCGGTTGGCCCGGACGGGCATCACGGACGAGGTCGCCGTCCCGGACCACGAACTCACCGCCAACGATCAAATGCCTCACCCCCGATGCAGGCGCCGTATAGGGGCTCCTCGGCTACGGCGGCAACGTGCTGGCCGTCGATGCCCACGTCCCTGATGCCGTCGAGCAGCGACTCGGGGTCGATGACGCGCCCGCCTCGCAGTACCAGGTCGCAGGAGGCCATGCGCCTGATCGTTGCGCGTCCCCGGGCGCCAGGGTCACCCGGGTGCAGGTCTAGATTGACGGCGCCAGTGAGCGCCTCCGGCGGGCCATCCGGACCGGCCGCGACGCGCACACGGAGTGCAGGAGCAGGAGCGCCCCGAGGGCCAGGAGGATGTCCCCGATGCTGAACACGTTGGCCAGTGGCCACGTGTGCGGGACCGAGAAGTTGTCCCCGAGGAAGGCCAGGTGGGGGTGGTGCATGCTTGTCGAGTTCACGAACTCCCCCTTGGGGCGGGCACGTCCTGCTGCGCTCAGTGCCACCGCCGACGCCGGCATGACCCCGCCGTTGGCCCCGATGGCGGCGAGGTTGGACAGACCACCCAGGCCGAGCAGCCACAGCCAGGGGATATGGCGGTTCCGGACCAGGAAGTAAACGGCGAGCGCGTAGGAGACGAGCTGCAGCGCAGAGCCCGTCCACCCCGCCATCTGTTTCGGGATTACGGAGATTATCAGGATCTGGATGCCCAGGGCGGCGGCGATGGCCGTGCGGGCCTTGATCCTCAGACGGGACAGGTTCTCCAGGGAGCCGCCACAAACCACGACCGACAGGGCGGCCAGGACGACGGCAAAGACGAGGATCATAGCCGGACGCCTTCGAGGCCCGGTCGTGACCGGGACTTCGCCCCTGGTCCCGGCGCCCACAGACGCCCGGCCAGGACCTCGGGAGGCATGGCCTTGCCATAGAGCCATCCTTGGGCCGTGGTGCACCCGAGCGCCTGTAACATCTCGGCCACGCCGGTGTCCTCCACGCCTTCGGCGATCGTCTCCATCCCCAAGGCCTGACCGAGCTGGACGATGGCCCGGACGATGAGGGCGTCCTTGTCCTGGCGGGTCATGTTGGTGACAAAACTGCGGTCGATCTTGATGCGGTCGACGGGCAGCTCTCGCAGCTGGGCCATGGACGAGTAGCCGGTCCCGAAGTCGTCGATGGAGATGGACAGGCCGCTGGAGCGGAGCCTGGTCAGCACCGACTGCGTGGTCGAGTGGTCGAGGCCGATGGTGTTCTCCGTGATCTCGAGCTCGACGGCGCCCGGGTTGACGCCGGTTTCCCGCATCACGCCGGCCACCAGCTCGGGGAAACGGACGTCATGCATATTGCGGGCCGAGATGTTGACCGCCATGCGCATGTCCTGGCCGTCCCGCCGCCACGACTCGCACTGCGTCAGCGCCTGGCGCAGGACCCACTCGGTGATGGGCCCGATGAGCTCGGTCTGCTCGGCCAGCCCGATGAACTCCAAAGGGGTGAGCACGCCGGCCACCGGGTGGCGCCACCTGACCAGCGCCTCCACCCCGACAGTTTGGCCATTTAGCAGGCTTATCTGAGGCTGGTACTCGAGGAAGAACTCGTCGGCCAGCAGGGCGCCGGGGATGTCGGCCAGCAAGCCGATGCGGCCGACGGCCCGGCTATCCGAGTTCGGCTCGTAGACGAACACGCCCCATTCGCCGTTCTTGGCCGAGTACATGGTCTCGTCTGCCCGGCGTAGCAATGTCTCGGTGTCCTGGGCGTGGTCCGGCAGCACGGCCACCCCCAGACTGGCCTCCACCGCCACCGGGAAACCCTCGACTATGCAGGGTTTCGAGAACGTCCCCCGTACCCGGTCGGCCACTGCCGTCGCCGCCGCCACCGAGTCTAGGTTGGTCAGCACCAGAGCGAACTCGTCGCCACCGATGCGGGCCAGAAGGTCCGGCGTCCGCCGGACATTGTTCATCCGGGCGGCCACGCTGCGCAGCACCTCGTCGCCTACGTCATGGCCCAGGCGGTCGTTGATACTTTTGAAACCGTCAAGGTCGATCAGCACTACGCCGACACGGGCGCCGGTACGGCGGGCCGACGTGACGGCACTTTGCAGGTGCTCGTCGAAAAGACGGCGGTTGGGCAGTTGGGTCAGGGAGTCGTGGGTGGCCTCGTGCCGGCGCAGCAGGGCGATCTCGGCCGTCCGGTAAACGGTCCAGGTGGTCACGAGCAGGAGCGGGACGAGAAGGATGGTCCGCTCGGCCACCACGACGAAAATGGGCGAAAGCGACAGTAAGACGCCGTCGGTCGACAGGTTGACGGCCCCCACCGACCTCAGGGTCTGGGTGACCGGGAGCCCCTGGTGCAGGGCGATTACCGTGCACGTCAACGTGGTATTGACGGCGAACACCGCCGCCCCGGCGGCTAGGAAAGCGGGGAACCAGGCCAGGGACGGGGCGGCGCCGAGCCGCAGCACCTCGTCCTGGCCGCTGGCGACCAGTACGGTGGCCCCCAGGCTCAGGCAAATGGTCATCTGGGCGGCATTGAAGAGGATCTTGACGGCCGGCTTGCGGGACACGACATCGCCGATGAGCACGACGGCGGCGGCGATCATTATGGTGGCGATGGGCGGCGCCACCAGCAATAGGGCGACCATGAAAGTCCAGCTGGCGGTGACCTGGCCGCCCTCGTCGCGCCGGAGCCATCGCAAAGGGCGGAGTTCGGTTATCAGGCAGCAGGTGGCGAACATGGCCAGGACCGGCGGACGCGGCCCGAAGAGTTCCTGCCCCCGGGAGGCCCACAAGTCGTACAAGACGCCGGCGAGGGCACCGAGGACGACGAGGAGGACAAAGAGGTTGACAGACACCCGTAGCTTCTTGGTCATGACCCTGAGTTCCGAGCAAGCCGGACCGGCGGTGGTGCTGCCGGCCCGGCTTGGGCTCAGATCGTGATGGCTACCACTTGATCGGTGCGCCGAGAACAGCTGCGGCAGTACCGATAAGCGACAGACCAAGAGTGGAATAGATAATCCGCATTGCCCGGGATGGCTTGTTCCGGTTTTGCGCCTTTTTCACCATTTTACTCCAGACAACATATGTCCGAGCTGAGCCCGGATCCAATAGTGCATGTTCTCTCCTTTGAGGAGCCTGCGTGTCACCTCATGGGTCTCGGCCGCAGGTCCGGGTGCCTTTAAGGTTCTGATTTACCGGAAAGCACAATGCCCCCCAATCGGTGGGGGGCATTGGCTCTCGAGACCGTTTCGGTGAGTGTGCGCCGGGCCGCGCCGGGGCGTCCGGGCCTAGCTGGTGGTCGTGGTCGTCGAAGGCGGAGCGGTCGTCGTGGTGGTGGCCGAGAGGGGCACTACGACGTGGAGCCTGTGCGTGTAGAGGGCGATGGCCTCGATGGCCTTGATGTCCCGTTTGGCCGCGGCGAGGTCGCGCTGGGCCTGGCCGAGCTGGAAGGTCCAGGTCTTGATCTCGCTCTGGTTGCCCGGGTAACCGGCGGGGGTGAGGGCCAGTGCCTCAGCCGATACCCCGGTGGTCAGCGCCGTCGCCGCCGTGGCCTGGGAGGTGACGTCGGCCAGCAAGGCCGAGGCATGGGTGGAGCCCAGCTCGGTGACCAGGGGGCCGATCTCGGCGGCCAGGCTCGTGTAGCCGGCTTCGGTAACCGTGTCGTTGTCGGCCGCCAGGACCAGGTTGACCTGGCCGGTGACCACGGCATAGACCCTTTCGTCGCCGAGCATGGCGGTGCGCACCGTGTTGAGGTCGGCGTAGGTCGTCGCCGCCGCCGCATTGGTGGCGTCGGTGGCGAGCGCGCCCTGCTCGTTGGTGATGACGGTGACCAGTGCGGCGCGGTCCGACGTGGTGACGCTGGCGGCGTTGGCGACTTCGGTCCCGAGCAGGACCAGCTGGACCTGTCGGGCGATGATCTGGTCTTCCAGGGCCTCCTGGGCCCGTTGGAAACTGGCCGGGCTGGACAGGGCCGGAGCTTGGGCCTGGACCGCAGAGGCGAAGGTGGGGACTAGCCCCGCGGCGGCTATGAGGGCAATTGCTGTTGCTTTTGTGGGGTTTAGTCTCATGACACGATAGTGGGCCCGAGATGTGAGGAAGTTATGTGGGCGTATTGATGGCCGTGTGAAAGTTGTGCTGCCGGTACCGCGCCGCCGGCCATCGGGCGGGGGCGGGGATGGTTCGTGACCGCACGGGGGCGCCGTTAGGATTAGCCGGCAAAAGGCCAGGAGGGCGGATCGGATGACCAGTCGGTTGCGCACGTGCCACACCGCAGGGCAGCGGCGTCCGCACCTGGGGGCCGTGGCTGGCGCCGCGCTGGTAATGAGCGGGGTTTGCGTGGGCCCGGCCGCCCCGGTCCTGGCCGCGGCCGGCGCTGCCCCCGGGGTGCCGGGCTGGTATGTCGCCACCCAGCCGGCCAATGTCTTCTCGGCGGCGCCGGCAGTGGCATGCGTGAGCGGAGGCGCCGACTGCGTCGCCATCGGGGCGGGGACAACCTGCGCCAAGATGGTCGGGATCATCTGCGTGGCCCAGCGCAGTTTCAACGTGGCCGAGTACTCGAGGGACGGCGGCGCCTCCTGGGCGGTCGCCCCCGTCCCGCCCGCCGCCGGCGGGCAGTTCATCGACCTGGCCTCGGTCTCCTGCGCCCGTGCCGGCCGGGCCCGTACGGACTGCGCGGCGTGGGCGATGCTCGCCCCCGGGGTCGGTGCCAGCCCCTCGGAGCAGGCGGCCTATTTCTCCTCAAATGGCGGGGCTAGCTGGAGCGTGGCCAGTCCCCCCGTTCCCGTGGGCCAGACCGCATGGCAAGCCCCGGTAGTCTCCTGTTTCGAGCTGCACCTCACGGTGCTCTGTGCCGGCGCCCCGGACAGCGTGGGCACGGTGTACAGCGGCGACGGCGGTGCCGCCTGGGCATCGTCTTCCTATAGCCAGAGCCCCAGCTTCGGCTCCCTGGGCGCCCAGGACCTGTCCTGTGCCATCGACGGGGGGGATATGGACTGCGCCGCCGTCGGTTACGTGTTCGACACCGTCACCAGCAGACCGGTGGACAGTGCCTGGTACTCGACCGACGGCGGCGCCAAATGGGCGCCGGGGGCCTTGGAGCAGCGAGAAGGCGAGCTCAACACGGTGTCGTGCGTCGCCGCCCGCGGGCGGGCCTGGTGCGCCGCCCTGGGTACCGAAACGACTGATGGTGTCACCGCCAACGTGGCCGTGTACTCGCAAGACGGGGGCAAGACCTGGTCCAGCAGCGTCTTCCCCGCTCACATCGCCTTGCCGAGCCCGTGGGGCAACGTCTCTTGTGCTGCCGGTGGCCCTCAGGTCGAATGTGCCGCTTCGGGCAGCACGATGCTGTTCTCCGGGGACGGGGGGGCCACCTGGGTGAAGGCCACGGGCCCCAACCGGGCGGGGGGCGACATCGACTGCCTGTCGTCGGCGCCCGGGCCGGTCTGTTATGTCGTCGGGGCCAGGGCAGGTTATTCGGGCCGGGGTGGAGCCACGTGGTTGGCCAGCAAGACGGCCCGGGGCTTCGATGTCGAGGACTCCATGCTCCGGGACAACATCGCCTGTGCCTACGCCGGCGACTGCGTCGTGGCCGGGACGACGGAGCTGTTCAGCTCCCGCCCGGCCACCGGTTGAGGGCGTCGCCGGGATGGCCCGTACTGGTCTGATGAGGCCGGAACGGTGAGGCGGGGGTAGTGGACCTCAACTTGGACGGACGGGTCGGGCTGGTCAACGCGGCCAGCCGGGGCCTCGGACGGGCGATCGCAGAGGCGTTGGCGGCCGAGGGGCCCGCCTCGTCATCTCGTCGCGCCGCCAGGATGCCATTCAGGCGACTGCGGCCGAGATCAGTTCAACGTACGGCGCCGAGGTGGTCCCCGTGGCGGCCGACGTATCCGGGCCGGGCGCGGCCGACCGCCTGGTCGGCGCCGCCGTTGAGCATTTCGGACGGCTGGACATCCTGGTCAACAACAGCGGCGGCCCCCCCGGCGGGGCATTCGGCGATTTCGACGACGCCGCCTGGCAACGGGCCTTCGAACTGTTGTTGCTCAACGTGGTGCGGATGGTGCGGGCCGCCCTTCCCCACCTGCGCTTCGAGCGGCCGGGGACGGGTAATCAACGTGGCCTCCACCTCGGTGCGCCAACCCATACGGGGCCTGCTCCTTTCCAACAGCCTGCGCGCCGGCGTCGCCGGGTTGGCCAAGACGCTGTCCGACGAGCTGGCGCCCGACCGGATAACCGTCAACACGGTCTTGCCCGGCCGCATCCTCACTGACCGCCTCCGAGAAGGCTTCGCCGCCCGGGCCGCCACCCTCGGCCTGCCTGTGGACGAACTGGCCCGGTCGGAAGTGGCCCAGGAGGTACCTCTCGGCCGGGTCGGCGAGCCCGAAGACATGGGCAAGCTCGTAGCCTTTCTCTGCTCCGACGCCGCCGGCTATATCACCGGCCAGATGGTGGCCGTTGACGGCGGCCAGCTGCGCGGCCTTTTCTGACCAAAGCCCTCCCTGGTCTCAACCCCGGGCTGGAGGACGACGATCTAGAGGTGATGAAGATGCGCCGTTGGCCTGATGCCGAGTGCCGTCATCGGCATCCGGCTTCGGGCTAGGGGGCCCGCTCTTTTGACGATGACGATCTGCGTCCTGGGCGGTCTGGTGGCGGGCTCGTACCCGGGCGCCATCATCCCGGCCGTGGCGCAGGCGGTGAGGGAGCAGGGCGGCCGCGTCGTGGCCATGCAAACCGTGGCCACGGGCATCGATTACCACGAGGAAGTCGCCCTGGAGGACCTGGCCCACGTCGGGTGGCGCGACATCGCCGGCTTCATAACGATTGCCAATGCCGTCCCCCGGGACTATCTGGGGGCCATGCGGGACGCCGGCAAGCCGGTGGTGTGCATCGGCAACGAGGAGCCCGGCTTCAGCTGTCCCGCGGTACTGGCCGACAATGCCACCGGTACCCGCCAGGCGATTGAGCACCTGTTGGCTCACGGGCACCGTCGCATCGCTTTCGTCGGCTACCTGGGCGAGTTCGACATCAGGGAGCGCTACGAGGCTTACCGTTCCGCCCTGCTCGACCACGGCGTGGAGCCCGATCCCGAGTTGTTCTTCCCGGCGGCCAACAACCTCGAGAACGGAGGCATAGCCGCGGCCCGGGCGCTCCTGGCCGCCGGCTTGCCGTCCAGTGCCGTTTTCGCCGCCACCGACCTCAATGCGGTGGCGGTGATGAAAGTCTTGCAGGGCGCCGGTCTGGCCCTGCCCCGGGACCAGGCCGTCGTCGGTTTCGACGACGACCCTGATGCCGAGCTGGTGTCGCCCAGCCTGTCGACGGTCACCCACGACCCGGCCCACCTGGGCCGCCTGGCCGCCGACCTGCTGCTGGCCCAGTTGGCGGGGGCCACGGTGCGGCCCGGGCGCCACGTGGTGCCGACGGCCTACCTGGCCCGGGAGAGCTGCGGTTGCACCGGGGCCGGAGGCAGCCTGGCCATGGCCCGGGCCCTGCTGGCGGCCCGCAACGACTCGTACTACGAGATGCGCAAGATGGTGAGGGACGACTACAACATCACGGTCGACCTCCTCTACGACGACCGGGACCCGCGCCTGCTGGCCTGGCTGCAAAACACCGCGGCCCGGGCTGGCGCCCTGGGCCTGTGGCGGGGCGAAGGTGCCCATGGCGCGGGACAGCCAGGACCGGAGCCCGGGCGCACCCTCGATATCGCCGGTACTTTCCAGGCTTCCGGCGGCCCGCTACCGCTCGCTTCGGCCAGCATGGACGTGGAGTCCTTCCCACCCGAAGAACTGTTCGCCGCCGGCGGGGGGGAGGGTGTCGTCTACCTGTTCCCGCTCAAGAGCGCAAAGGCTGATTGGGGCTTCCTGGCCATCTCCCAACCCCTGGTAGCCTGTTTGCAACAGGAAACCTACTTTACCTGGTCCGCTCTTTTCAGTGAGGCCCTGTACCAGAGAGAACTTCTGCGTTCGCTCAGCCAGAGGAGCGAGGAGCTGGCCATTTCCTACCAGCGGGAAAGGGAAATGGCGTTGGCCGTGCGAGCCAGCGAGCAGCGCTATGCGCTCGCCGCCCAGGCGGCCAATGACGGCCTGTGGGACTGGGACGTGACCAGCGGCACCGTTTTTCTCTCGCCGCGCCTCCGGGAGATGTTGGGCATCAGCGAAGTCGATGTCCTCGGCGACGCCGACCACTGGCTCGGCAACGTGCACGCCGATGACCGCGCCTGCCTACTGGCCGAGATTTCCCGTCTCCGCACGGGAGAGAGCACGTCCATAACCTCCGAGCTACGGGCCCAGGTGGGTGACGCGCCCCTCCCTGTGGCTCCTGTGCCGGGGCCTGGCCGTCCCCGGCCTGGGAGCGCCGGCCACACGCATCGTCGGCTCCATGACCGACGTGACGGAAAGGCGGTCGCTGGAGGAGCAGCTGCGCCGGCAGGCCCTTTACGACAACTTGACCGGGTTGCCCAACCGGGAGCTTTTCCGCGACCGCCTTTCCCAAGCCATGCTCACCTCCAGACGGCAGCCGGAGCACGCCTACACGGTGTTGTGGCTGGACCTTGACGACTTCAAGTGTGTCAACGACACCCTGGGCCATCTCGTCGGCGACCAAGTGCTCATCGAGGTCGCCGACCGCATCCGGGCCCATGTGCGCGACTCGGACACGGCGGCCCGCTTCGGGGGAGACGAGTTCCTGCTCCTGTTGCAGGATGCCAACGACGCCGTCCTGGTCGACCGGGTCGTCAGCCGGCTGTCGGAGCACCTGGGCCAGCCCTACTTCGTGCGCGGTCAGACCATCTCGATCACAGCCAGCATCGGCGTGGCCGTGGGTAGCGCCGACTACGGGTCGGCCGATGAGATCCTGCGCGACGCAGATAGGGCGATGTACATGGCTAAATCGTCGGGAACGGGGATCTGTATGGCTTAGCCGTGGCCCCGCACTACCGGCAGGAGGCAGCCGAAACAACGCCCCACGGTGTAGGAGTAGGGCAGGGCCGCCACCTCGTCGGCGTCGGGCAGCACGTCCTTGGTACCGACGAAGCTTTCGAGGGTGAAATCGTCCACGTAAATAGTCCCGGAGACCACGGTGCCTACGGGGGCGGTGGGCGTGATGTCGACGGCGATTTCCGCACTCTGCCCCGGGGCCAGGTAGTAGAACCGGGAGAACTTCAAGCCCACCTGCCAGAGATCGTCGGCGCCGGAGCGCACCGTGGTGTCGAAGGCACGGGTCACGGCCGTCACCTTGGCGGCCACGATCTCGTGGGGGGCGCCCCCCGGTGGGTAGGGGCCCACCTCCCCGGCGCTCAGGCCCCACAGGCCGGGGGTGAGCTCCGGTTCGCTGAGCATGAGGCTCTCTGATGTCGAAGTGCTCGACGTGGTCAGGCCGGCGGCAGGGGTGCCGGGCGAGACCTCGGGGTCGCCGGTGAGAGGCGACACGTCGAAGGACACGTGGCCCGTCCCGCCCAGACGCGACACGGAGGCGTCCAGTCGGGTCGTGCCCGTGGGCACCAGGTACAGCGGAGAGCCGAGCGGGAAGGACTGCCCCACCCGCGCCGGCAGGTGCAGCCGGCTGGCACTGGTGCCGACGTTGAGGTTCTTGAGGACGATCGTCGTGGTCCGGTCCAGCCTGGGGTCGACGAAATAAGCCTCGGGGGCGACCCCGGTGTTGGCCACGGCGACCCCCAGGGACACCGTCTTGCCCCGCAGCAGCACCGTCGAGGAGGAGTCGGGCAGCAACGAGAAGGCCTGGACCTGGTCGAAGCTGATGGCGCCGGAGAAAGGCTCGGTGAGCTCGTTCCCCGTGACAGGGTTCTCCCACTCGAGGACCAGCTCCCACTCCCCGGCTCGAGGCGACACGGCGAACGTCTGGAGGTAGCGGGTCGACCCGGGTACGAAGTGGGCGGTGGACTTGGGCACGACGGTGTAATTGCTGGAGTAACCCACGGTCTGGCCCCCGGGGTCCACCAGGTAGCCCACCAGCGCTTCGCCCGGGTCGCTGCGCAACGCCACGCTGGCGTCGAGGTCGGTCTTGCCGGCGAGGACGTCGAAGAAGTACGTATTTGTCTGGGCGTCCGACCCGTCCCGGCCGTTGCCGCCGGTCAGCACCCCCTGGAAGACCCCGCCCTTGGGCCCCACCGGGACCATGGTCCTGATCGTGACGGGGACGGTGGTCTGTCCTGCGGAGGACGACACGACCACCGACTCATCGGTGTCACCGGCGAGGCGGGGATTGGTGACCGAGATCGTGGCCGTGGCCGTCCGGCCCGGGCCGATCGACAAAGACGATGGGCGAACGGGCCCCGCCGGCCCATAACGCCAGGTACTGGCGTCCCACTGGACCATGCCTTTCGTGCCGTGCCCCCCTTTGGTGGCGCCGTTCTGCTCCGTGAACAAGAGTGCCGTCCAGCGACCTGCGGGCGGGTCGGAGACTTCTGCCTCGGCGTAGTCGGCCAACCCTTGGGGCTCGGAGTAGGCGGCGTAGCTCCCGTCCGGTTCGAACAGGGCGAAGTGGAGCAAAGAGGTCTGGCGGGTGTTCTGGTAGTCAGCCGAAAAGATGAGGCGGGAGCCGGCCGACGCCGGGACCGTGAAGCTCTCGGTCTGGTAGACCTCGGTCACCCCGCTCCATATGGCGAACGTCCCGGTGTTGTCGGTGGGCTTGGCCGGGTCGATGGTGAACTTGCGCGGCCCGGTGTCGTACACCTTCTCGGTCAGCGCCCGGGTCGACAGGCGCACGGTGGCGAGCGCCGGGCCCGTATTGGTCAGGGAGAGCCGCTCATCGGTGATGGTGCCGGCCCGCCCGACCACGTTGACCTGGTTGGCGCCGACCAGGACGTCTCCGGTGGGCGCCGGGGCCGGCCTGGTCCCGGTACCGAGGGCCGGCGGTGCCGGGCCGCCGGTACGAGCGCCCCCCAGGTTGCCCCTACCGCGGGCGGCCCGCGGGGCGGCCGCGCTCCCGGTCGTGGTGGTCGTTGTCGTGCTCGGCGTCGCTGTTTTCGTGCTCGGCCTCGCCGTTGTCGTGGTCGTCGTGGTCGTGCCGGCTGTGGTGCTGGCGCCGGTCGTGCTGGTCGTAGTGCTGGCGCCGGTCGTGCTGGTCGTAGTGCTGGCGCCGGTCGTGCTGGTCGTAGTGCTGGCGCCGGTCGTGCTGGTCGTGGTCGCCGGTCTCGAAGTGGTTGTGGTGGGCTTAGTCGTGGTCGGGGTTGTCGTAGACGGAGTTGTGGTCCTCGGTGCGGTCGTTGTCGGCGCCGTGGTCGTCGTGGTGGTGGTGGCGGCGGGGGGGAGGTGAGCGGGCAGGGACTCGGCCAGCTTCACAGCGCCGGCGACGTTGAGGAGCCCCGCCCCCTGTTCGGCCGCCGGGGCACCTATGTCGGCAGCCGTACTGCACAGGATCTGCTTGACGAGCGCCGGTGACGGGTCGGTGCCCCCGTGGGCCCGGGCGTACGCCTCGATGACGTCGGCCGCGGCCGCCGCCGTCAGGGGCGCCGCCTCGCTAGTACCGCCGAAGTTCTCCACGCCGATGTCCTTGCCGCCGAGGCTGTCGGCGCAGTCGGTGTACTGCTTGGCGTAGGTCGAGCAGAGTGCCCAGTTGGCGTCGCCGGGGGCCACGAGATCGATGGTGCCGCCCGACTGGGTGTAACCGCCGGACGACAACGACGAGAGGTTATTGTCGACCCAGGTGCCGTTGCCCACGGCGGGGTTGTAGAAGCCTCCCTGATCGGACTGGGCGTAACTGCGGAACGTGGTTGTGGCGCCCACGCTGATGACGTCGGGGTCCGACGCCGGTGACTGGATGGTGTTGGTCGGTCCGGCATCCCCCGAGGAGACCACGACGGTGACGCCGGCGGCGACGGCGGCATCGTCGACGGTACGTAGGACGTCCAGGTCGGTGTCGGGGAACTCCTCCGTGCCGAAGGACTCGTTGATGACTTTGGCCCCATGCTGCACGGCGTACTGGAGAGCCTGCACGATGCCCGAAGTCGTCTCGTCGGCCGTGCCCAGGCCCAGGACCTTCAGGGCCAGCAGCGAGGCGCCCGGGGAGGCGCCCACGATCCTGGTCCAGCACCCGCCCTTGGGCAGGACCGAGGCCATCTCGGGGTTGACGTAGGCGGACAGGTTGTATTCCAGGTTGCCTTGGGCGGCGATGGAACTGGCGTCACCGAACGCCTCCCCGCCGGCGGTCTTGGCCTGGGTGCCGTCGCCCGAGAAGTCTTGGTAGTGGACGATCACCCGGGCGCCCTTCCTGCCGTAGGCGCCGTTGCGCAAAAGGTCGGCGTCGGCGGGGTCGATCCCGTCGGCCAGGAAAGCCACCGTCACCCCGGCCCCGTCGGCGCCCATCGTCTCCGCCGGGGTGGCGTGGATGACTTGCAGGGCTTCAGGGCCCAGTTCGGGATGGGCCTGGGTGCCGCAAAGCTCGCTGGCCGGGGCCACGCCGTGAGGCCGCAGCGCCGGTCGGGTCTTGGCCGACGGGGCCGGGACCGGGGAGGCCGGGACCGGGGAGGCCGGGACCGGGGAGGCCGGGACCGGGGAGGCCGGTGCCGAAGCGCCGATCGGGGTGTCAGAAAGGACCTGGGAGATGGCCGGCGATCGGCGCAAAGCCTGGGCCAGGGCCGGGTTGACGGCGGCGGTGATGGAGTCGACCAGGTCCGTCGTGGACAGCACCCTCGCCCCGCCTGCTTTCAGCGCCGCCAGTACCGGCTCCTGGGCCGGGCACGCCACACCGGCATATGTCCTGGCCCGGGGCGGGCAGGCGCGGCTCAGCACGAGCATGACCCTCTGCCGAGGTCCATTGGCGTCCGCCTTCCCCGGCGAAACCGGGGTGGCCGCCTTGACCAGTGTCGGGGGTTGGGCGAGGAAGCACGCCGTAACGCTCAGTGCGGCACCGGCAAGCAGACGAGCCGTGCGGTACCTAGACCGAGTTATGACTGCCCACCTGCCCGTCCTCATGGTCGTCCCGTCACCTGACCGGCCGCCCTATCGGGGACCGCCCGCCGGCTTGACAACGAAGTGCGGGCCAAACCTACCAGCCCCGACGTTTCAACCGGGCCGGGGGTGGCGCGAGCGTGGCCACTTGCCCAGGGCCGCGCCATACCGGGGACGCCCGGCGGGGGGCAGAGCGGCCGCCCGGTCGTCGCCACTGGCGCACGCCGCGCCCATGAAGGCGAGCGCGCCGAACAGAGGACCCTGGCGCGCTCGCATGCACGGCAAGAGGGCCGCGAGCACGGTTGCCGGCGGCGGGGCGGACTTTGCGCAGAGGCGGGGTGGTGAGCGGTTAGCTCACGAGCCCTTTGTTGGTCTGCTGCTTTTCCTTCTTGGCTTGACGCTTCTCTTTGATGGTCTTGCCGGACTTTTTGGAAGCGGTCTTACGGGGAGACTTGTCGGCCATATCAGCCCCCTTTCCTGCGGGCAGGCTACCCCCGTTCGGGCCGGGGGCGACGACCTTCGCGCCGCGGCGTCGAGGCCGGCCTCAGCGGCTAGGTCGGACGGCCGGTCCGACAGCCCGGGGCCCGTGTCACGGCCACGGTCGCAGACGAGCTCGGCGTCGTCGCCTCCCAGCTCCGCGACGAGCACCGACGAACGCCACGGCGGGGTAGGGGATGGCGGCAATGGCGGGCTGCTGCGGGAGGGGGAACGCTGCCTCCGGGGCCCAACTCACAGGTGAGGGGGGGTCGCCCTCCGGCTAAAGGGCCTCATCGGAGAGCACGAGCGTTATATCGAGCCCTCGGTCGCAGACGAGATTTCCATCTTCGGCCTTCAGTTCCGCCGCCAGGACCGACGATCTACGGGCCGGGTATGACCGTTCGGGCGTGGTTGCGCCTGCCTCAGGGAGCGTGAAGTAAATGATGAAGGCGCGATCGCCATCGACGACCACGTCGCTGTGGAGCCCCGGGCCCACGTCGTCTTCACGACAGCTACGGTTGGCACTGGCAGTGTCAAGGATCCGGCCCGCCGGGCACCAATGGGACAGGTCGTTCTGAGCGGTAGGCCAACTGGCCGTCCCACGAGTCGACGATAAGCCAGTAAGAACTTCGGAACCGAAAGACATTCGGGCCCTCGTGACCGCCGGGAGTCTGTAGGACTCGCTGAGGGCTATGCCACACCTGCAGGTCAGGACTGTCGACGGACCAGGTGCTGGCGCCGTCGGCCTCGTCCTTGTACCACATGCGGTACCCGCCGCCCGGGTGGGGGTGCAAGGCGGCGTCGATCACGCGGTCGCTGCTGAGAGGTAAAGGCCCACGATGGGCCCAGTTGACCAGGTCGTCGCTGACGTAGTGGTGGATATGGCGCGGGTGCCCGGCCCACTGGTCCGGGACCCCTCGGACGTAGGAGACGAACGCGTGGTAGAGGCCATTGTCCCAGGTGACCTCGGGTGCCCAGAACGTGTTCCGGCCGAACTCGTGACCGAGGTCAAGGACGCCCCGGTAGCACCAGGTCGCACCACCGTCATCAGACGACGCCACGCCTACGTCGCTCCCGTGGACCCACCCGACCCCCTTCGTCGGCGCGGTTGCTCGACGGCTGGTATAGAGCATCCACCACGAACGCTCTAGGCGGTTGCGGATCAGGACGGGGTCGCTCGCCCCGTCAAAGACTGGGTCGCGGAACAACGGGCTCAATGTCAGGCCGTCCTCTCTGAAGATTCGTCTGTATGCACTGGCAAAGCCTTAGAAAAGTTGGCCTTTGCCTTGGGGGCCCTCTACGGCTGTGGCCTCCCCCTTGGCCTCGCAGCTCAAATAGTTTTGCTGGAAGACTTGCCATCTCCTCCCCGATGTGTAACGCTACATGTTGAAGGCAGTGCCCGGCAACATGGCCGGACGAATGCTTGCTCACCCACAAGGGGAGCAAATAGTTGAGCGAGGGGGACGGGGAAATCGCGCCTTGGCGCGATCCCTGGTCACGACGGTGCATGGACGGGAGCTGATAACAGCGCGTGTCCTGGCCGCGACCATGTTCCAGAAAAGAGGGGGTTGAATTGGATAGATGGGGGCGCTGGACGGGGACGGTCGCCCTTTGTGACGGCCCCCGTACCGCAGGCGATAGGGACGGCTACCATTGACCCAGGTCACCGTAGAAACACGGCGGACGATCGGTCAGGTCAACCGCAGTATTTTCGGCGGTTTCATCGAGCATCTCGGTCGGTGCATATACGGCGGCCTTTACGAAGAAGGGTCGCCTCTGAGTAACGGGCAGGGTTTCCGGGCCGACACCCTGGCCCTGCTCAAGGACCTCCAGGTCAGCGTGCTGCGCTGGCCAGGGGGCAATTTCGTCTCGAACTACCACTGGCAGGACGGCGTGGGGCCCAAGGACACTCGCCCGGCCCGAAGCGACCTGGCCTGGGGCGGAGTCGAACCGAACCGCTTCGGCACCGACGAGTTCATGGCCTACTGTGCCGCACTCGGTACAGAGCCTTACATCTGCCTGAACATGGGCTCTGGCTCGCTGACAGAGGCCCTGGCCTGGGTCGAGTACTGCAACTCGTCTCGGGCTACCTACTGGGCTGAGCAGCGCCGGCTCAACGGAAGAGACGAGCCCTTCGGTGTGACATGGTGGGGGCTCGGCAACGAGATGTGGGGCGAATGGCAGGTCGGTTCCATGTCTGCCTCTGAGTACGTACGGGAAGCTAGCAGGTGGGCCAAGGCGATCAAACTGCTCGACCCCGGCGCCAAGCTGGTCAGTTGCGGGTGGAACGGGTGGGACGATTGGGACCGCGAGGTCATCGACGGGATGGCTGGCCTGGTCGATCTCCACTCGTTGCACATTTACACCGGTTCCGACGACTACTGGACCAATGTCCTCCAGGTCCATCAGGCCGAACGGGCCATCGCCTGCTCAACCGCTCTCATCCGGCGCGCCGCCTATGTCCAAAAGCTCGACCGATGGCCACGGATCGCCTATGACGAATGGAACGTCTGGTTCCGCACCAGGGACGGCACCCTCGAAGAGCGCTACAGCATGGCCGACGCATTAGCCGTGGCCACGTACCTGAACATTTTTGTCCGCAATTGCTCGTGGGTGCAGATGGCCAACCTCGCCCAGTTGGTCAACGCCATCGCACCGGTCGTCACCACGCCCGAAGCCGCCGCCGTGCAGCCGATCTACTACCCGTTCCTTATGCACTCCCAGACCGCCCTCGACCAAGCCGTGGACGTGCACGTCGACGGCCCCACCATCGCAGCGCCCGATCCCCCCCCGGTCGGGCGCTGGGCGCACCGATTGGGCGACCTCGGGCCTTTTGACATCATTGACGCGTCCGCGACGGTCGACCGCGCGCGGCGGAACCTGTCCGTAACCATGGTCAACCGCAGCTTCGACACCGTCGAGGACGTAAAAATCGTGGCGCGCGACCTCGTGTTCGGTGGCTCGGCCCGGGTGCAAACTCTAACCGCGGGCTCAAGTACAACTCGGCCGACCGTACCAAATGTCCAGCCCGTGAGCATAGATGACGCCCCCGTGACGTCCCACGGTTCGGAGCTGGCCATATCGATGCCGCCCCAATCCTTCGCCGTTGTCGAGGTGACGATGCATAGCCCGTAGCGGGCGGCCATAAGGTTCAAGCTAAATCTTGAGCACGCTCAGGAGAGGAGGTTAGGCACCTCCAGACCAAGACACTTAAGTTGAACAGTGCCCAGTACATGTTCGTGGCCGCTGGTCCTCGATGCATGTCGGCCTCGACCCGCCACAAACGCTCTCCACCCAGCAACTAGACAGCGCTACACCAATAACTAATAGCCAGAAAGGCAGAGCCAAATGTCCGAAAAGACCTCTGACAATCCCGTCAACGACGCACTCAGCTCACCCTTGAGCCGGCGCCGGTTCCTAGCCCTAGGGGCCGCGGGCGCCGCCGGCGCCGCCCTCATCGCGGCCAGCCCCAGCGCTTCAGCCGCGGTTCGCCCCGGTGTGACAAGGGTACGAGAAAGCACTCCGTCTTCGACCTTGAGTTTCTTCACGTGGGACGCGATCCCCGTGATGCAGCCGATTGTCAACCTGTTCCAAAAACAAAACCCTTCGATCACCGTACAGATGTCGCGGGTACCCCCCATCCCCGGCTATATCTCCACGCTGTCAACCCGCCTGCTCGCTGGGGTCGGGCCTGACATCTTCATTTACACCGTCGAGAACAAGACGGCGCTCAACAAGTACAATTATGTTTACGACCTGACCAACGAACCTTTCGTCAAGGTGATGGCGGCCAATAACCGCAACTTCATGAGCTTCAACAACAAGGTGTGGGGGCTTTCGGTGGCGGCGTGGGCCGGAGGTATATACTACAATAAGGCGCTGCTAACCAAAGTGGGGTCTGGCCCGGCAACGACGTGGGCCGAATTCCTGGCGCTGTGCGGGAAGTTCAAGGCCCTGGGGATCACCCCCTACTTCGGCGGCGGGATGCCAGATACCGTCATAGAAGCACTTATCGGGAGCTATTTCAAGGCCCACGGCATAAGCGACGCGGGTATCTTCGACGGGAAGTCCTCGTTTGCCAAGGATTGGGCGGTCCCGTTGGCCGCCTATGACAAGCTCTATTCGACGGGGTTGGTCCCCGCTAGCATGGTGGGTGTGAGCGCACAAAGTGGCGAGCTGGTGAGCGAGTTCGCCAACGGCAAACTGGCCATGTACGCCTCGGGGCCGTGGGACTCGCCCGGTATCCTCGCCGACAACCCCAAGTTGGACTATGAGATGTACCCTGTCCCCGGGCTCAGCGCGGGCCAGTCGTTTTGGTGCGGGGCGCCGACCGAGGGTTGGGCGATCAACGCCAAGTCCAAGAACCTCCCTGGCGCACTCAAGTTCCTCAAGTTCCTCGCCACCCCTGCCGCGCTTCAAGCTCTACGGTAGCCAGTCCGGACAGATAATTACGACCACCAACGTCATGACGCCCGTGGCTAAGCAGCTCACCCTTGCCGCTAAGGCGGCGCGGTCCAGCGAGTACTACTACACCGGTATCTCGTGGCCGGCACCGATCGCCGACGCACTGGGCAACGTCGCCAACGCCCAGTTCCAGCTCCTGATAGAGGGCAAGATCACCCCGGCGCAGCTGGAGGCGAACATGGATACGGCCGTCAAGCATCTCCAAGCTTAAAGCCTAGGGACCAGATGGACCGTAGGCCGTAACACCGGAGCCCGAGATGGTGAGCCCCACACCCAGTGACCACCGCTCACAGCTGGGGCGCGCCGTTGCACCGTCGGACAACGCTAGGCAAAGGGCGGCGCCGTACTGGCAACGGCGCCGCCTGTGGGTGCTAGAGGCAACACGCCGGCGCGAGCAGGTGGCGACCAGGCTTTTTATCGTGCCCCTGGCCGTGATATTCCTCGGGCTGTTCGCTCTCCCCGTGGCGCGTTCGCTTTATTTTAGCTTCACGAACTTCGGTGGGTACTCCTCGAAGGTGGCCTTTGTTGGCTTCGCCAATTACGCCGCCCTGTTCAGCAACTCGACGATCCTGACCGGCTTGTCCTTCACCCTCGTTTACGCGCTGGGCCAGGCGGTGGTGGTGACCATAGTTGCCATCCCGCTGGCGGTGGCTTTGAACAGACGGTTCGTCGGGCGGAATTTTGTTCGCGCTGCCCTGTTCTTCCCCGCCGTCCCAAGCGCGGCCGTGCTCGGGCTAGTCTGGACATTTATCCTTGCACCCATCTCCATGGGCGTGATCAACTCCGCCTTAGGCGCAGCCTTCGGGGTTGGCCCGGTACCGTGGCTGTCGACCGACCTCTTAGCGCGGTTGTCGGTTATAGGTGTCGGCGTTCTGGTCTCAAGTTGGGTGGCATGCCATGCTCTACCTGGCCTACCTCCAGTCGATACCCTTGGACTACTATGACGCCGCCGACGTCGATGGCGCATCAAACGTGCAGCGGTTCTTTCGTATTACGGTGCCACTGCTGGCCCCGGCGATGACCGTAAGCCTGGTGCTGCTGGTGGTGTTCGGTTTGCAGGTGTACGCCTTACCATTGGCACTGACGGCCGGTGGGCCAGGGTACGCAACCTATACGATCTCCCAGAACATTATCCTGCTCGGCATTTCGAACGCTCAATATGGCCAAGGTGCGGCCCTCAGTATCCTGTTCCTTATCATGGTTGCCATCGTGCTCCTAATTCAGGTTACCATCCTCCGTCGACGCGAGGCGCGGCTCAGGTGAGGAAATCATCGTGGGTCACCAGGGTGGCCGTGAGCATCGTTATGATATCAATCGCCTGTGCAGTAGCGTTCCCGTTTTACTACATTGTTGTCAACACGTTCAAGACCCAGCAGCAGACGTCGGAATCACCGCTGGGCTTGCCAACGTCGTTGGACCTAACAAACTACAAGAACGTCTGGGACAATATCCCTGTCCTCCATAGTTTCGAGAACACCCTTCGTGTCACTGTGCTCTCTGTGGTGATAATGCTTTTGGTTGGGTCAATGGCCGCATTCGGTATTGTGATGCGAAAGACGCGAGCCAGTAAACGGATCCATATTGTACTGCTCTTGGCACTAGCCGTGCCGTTCCAGGTGACGCTGATACCTATCTATCAGTTCTTTGTCAAGGTCCACCTCGTTGATAGTCTGAATGGACTAGTCCTCATATATAGCGGAGGCGCTATATTCTGTTATTTTCTCATCCAGGGTTATATGTTGACGGTGCCGTACGAGATAATCGAGGCGGCCCGAATAGACGGTTGCGGCCCTCTGCGGATGTACTGGGGGATCGTGCTGCCGCTGATACGTCCTGTCCTCGTTACCGTCGGCATATTCCAGACGATCTGGGTCTGGAACGACTTCCTGGCGCCGAGCGTATTTCTTATCTCGCCGTCGAACTACACGGTTGTTCTGCAGGTGTACCAATCAGTGGGCCAGTACACAACGAATTGGCCCGCTTTTATGACGCTTACCGTCCTTAGTCTTATCCCGATAACGGTGTTCTTTGTAGTAATGCAGCGCCACATCGTTAGCGGGTTGGCCGCGGGGGCAGTGAAGGGCTAAAGCTGGGCCGGGACCGCGGGGGCCGACGAGGTGCCCGCGGACAGCGGCACTCGACGAATGCAAAGGAGAGCTGGCGTATGGTTACGCTCACGTTCGGTAGTCCCGTGTTCGATGGGGCCTGCAACGGCGCGGTTGTCGACGCTCCTGCCGATGGCTTACGGGGGGAGCGCATGCCCACGCCCGGGGCCGGGTGGACGGTGGCCCCCAGCCCGGGCTGGGAGGTTTTTAGTGCCTTCGCCTCAGATGATGACAGACTAAGACCATGGTGACCATCGGGGACGTGGCGAGAGCCGCTGGAGTCTCGCCTATGACGGTTTCGCATGTCATCAATGACCATCCGCACGTCAAGGGCTCGACCAGGGCCAAAGTGCTCGAAGTTATGGACAGGCTCGACTACCGCGTAAACGTGGCGGCGCGGAACCTACGTACGGGGCGCACGGGGACTATCGGGTTGGCGGTCCCCGAGGTCGACCGCCCGTACTTCGGCCAACTCGCGGCACGCATCATCACGGCGGCGGCGAAGCACAACCTACGTGTCGTCATAGAGCAAACTGGCGCATCTCGTGAAAATGAGCTCGACGCGTTGTCCCTGTCGCGTAACAGGCTGTACGACGGTCTTATCCTGAGCACCGTGGGTTTGGGGCCGGCCGACGCTGACCTGCTGAAGGTCGATTATCCCGTGGTGATCCTGGGCGAAAGGATCTTCGATGGTCCTGTCGACCACGTCGCCATGCCCAACGTGAAGGGCGCCTGCGCGGCCACTGCCCATCTCATCGGACGAGGCTGCCGGCGCATAGTCATGGTTGATGGCCAGGTGAGCGGGGAGGTCGATGTCTCGGAGCTGCGGCTCACCGGTTACCGCCAGGCGCTCGAGGAACGTGGCATTGTCTTCGACCCGTCACTGGTCGTAAACATTGAGAAGTTGACGATGGAATCTGGCGCTGAGGTGGCGCGTGGGCTGGTGGCCAGCCGGAAGCGTTTCGATGGGGTCTTTTGCGTCACCGACACGGTGGCCATCGGCGTACTACGCGGCCTGGCCGACGCGGGTGTGCGCGTACCATCCCGCGTGAAGGTCATCGGGTTCGACAATGTCGAGGAGAGCGCGTTCATGGTGCCATCGCTCTCGTCCATCGATCCCGATCATGAGACGATGGCCCGCACCGCGGTGAACCTTCTCGTCCGCCGCATCGAGGGAGGTGTGCCGGCAAGGCCCCGACGAGAATTCGTGAGCAAGTTTGCCGTCGTCGAGCGGGAGTCAACCCATGCCTGAACTATCTGTGCACTGACGTGGGCGAGCCTCCGCCCTCAAGTGCCCCGGCGTGCCGCGGCGATGAGGGCGAGGAGCTCTTCGCCATAGGACTCGAGCTTGCCCGGCCCGATGCCGCTCACCGTGGCCAACGCGGCCATGGTCGAGGGCGCTTCGCTGGCCAGCGCCTCCAGGGTGCGGTCGTGCAGGTAGACATAGGGAGGCTTGTGCTCGGCCGAGGCCCGCTGCGAGCGCCACGCCCGCAACGCCTGGCGGGCCCGCTCCACGACCTCGGTCGGCACGGGCTCGGCCGGCACCGGCTCGCCCCGAGGGCGGGGGCCCACCGGTCCCCCAGAGGCGCGCCGGGCCGGTACGGGCTGGCGTCCCCGCGGTGACGATAGGGCCTCGCCGCCGGCCAGAGCCACGGCGCCGGATGACGGTGCCGGTCGGAGCGGGCGGCGGGCCTCGGTCCACTCCTCGTCCAGTTCGGCCAGGAAGGGGGACGGGACCTCTCCCCCCACCACGTGCACTGACGCCGAGCCGCGTGTCAGTCCCACGTGAAAGACCCGGCGCTCCTCCTCGATGTCAACGGCCAGGCGGTGGGGGAGCAGGCCGGCCGACACCTCGTGCAGCACCACGTGGGGCCACTCCCGGCCCTTGACCCGGTGCACGGTGGACAGCACGACCCCGTCGACGGCGCCGGCGTGGCGCAACGACCGTCGGAGCCAGTCCTCGAAACCCTGTGGCTCGGGGTGCAGGGCGGCCAGGGCCACGAGCGCGTCGAGGTCGTCGGTCTGAGCCGAGCGGTCCAGGCGCCGGCGCGATCCTTCCAGCAGTTCCATAGCCCGGTCAAGGCCGATGTCGTCGCGTACGGCCCGCAGGACGGCGGCCGTCGTGCCTGCCGCCGCTCGCCGCTGAAGCGTCCTGAGGTCCGAGACGAAGCCCATGATCTTGTCCCCGTCCCGTGCGCTGAGCCGCAGGGACAGCCGCTCCAGCCGGCCCACGCCGGACTGTTCGGCCATCCACTCGACCACTTTGGGGGACATGGCCCGCGACGGCCGGCGGGCGGCCAGCGACACGTCGGTGCCGGTCAGGTGTTCGGGTGCCGCCACCGCCAGGCGCAGCCACGCCAGCGCCGCTTGGACCCCGCCCCGGGACAGGTAGGACACGTCGACGGCGGGCCGGACGGGCACCTCCCGGTGGACCAGCGCCACCTGCACCGGCGCCAGGGAGGCGTTGACCCGGGTCAGCACGGCGACATCCCCGGGAGCGGCCCCGCCGGCCACGAGGTGCGCCACCCGGTCGACGGTGACGCTCAGGGCGTCCGAGCTCGTCACCACCTGCAAGCTCCGTCTCGTCCCGGCCGGCCGGGAGCGGCCTCGATGCGCTTGTGCACCCGACGCCGGTTGTGGGTGAGCAAGGTCCCGGCGGCCTCGACGACGCTCACCGGGCAGCGGTAGTTGACATGGAGTGGGTGCTCGCCGGCGGTCGGGAAAAAGCGGCGGAAATCGATTAGCCACTCGGGTGAGGCGCCGGAATAGCCGTAGATGGTCTGGTCGTCGTCTCCCACCCCGAACACGGCACCCTCGGGACCGGCCAGCAGCCGTACCAGCAGCAAATGAGCAGGGGTGAGGTCCTGGAACTCGTCCACCAACAGGACGGCGCAGGACGACCGGGCGGCGGCGCGGGCGGCCGGGTCGGTGAGCAGCACCTCGATCGCCCGGTAGACCTGCTCGTCGAAGTCCACCAGGCGGCGCTCGGCCAGGAGGCGCCGGTAACGCTCGAACACTTCGGGCAGGCCGTCCACGTCGCCGTCGAACTCGGCCTCCACTTCGCCCGGGGCCTGCAGCCCGAGGCGCACGGCCGATAGGGCCTCTATCCAGGCCACGGCGGGGTCGGTGTTGGCCCGGCGGGGCAGGTCGACCAGGCTGTCGAGGATCCGGCGCACCTCGCTCTCGTCGATGGTGCTGACCCGGGCCGTCCTGCTCAGCAGGGACAGGCCCAGGGCGTTGAGCGTGCGGACCTGCAGGTCGGGGAGGTCGGGAGTGCGCTCCCGCATCTCGTCGGCCGCCCTCTTGTTGTAGGCCACCAGGGTCACAGCCCGGCCCGGTAGGCGCCACCGGCGCAGGAGGTGGCGGGCCCGTTCGGTGAGCACCCGGGTCTTGCCCGACCCGGCCGGGGCGATGATGCGGGCGGCCCCACCGGGGTGGAGCACGGCCTCCCGCTGATCGGGGGCCAAAGGAGCGTCGGTGGTGTTGGCGCCGAACGGGACCAGCGATCCCGCTAACAGGGCCAGCCGGGGGACGACGGCGGCGCCGCCGATGGGGCCCCGCCATTCCAGCGGCCCGCCATCGCAGAACGCCGGGGCCCCGTCGGCCAGCACCACGTCGGCCGGTCCGCCGGCACCGGCGCCGAGGCGCACCGCGTCATCGGCCAGGGGCCACCTGGTCCAGGCGCCCCGGGCGTCGACGGAGTTGGCGAACACGGCGTGAGCCCGGCGTTCGCCCGGGAAGGTGAAGGACGGGGCCAGCGACCAGACCGGAGCCCGTTCGACCTCATCGCCGGCCGCCCCGCCGTCGCCGTCGCTGTCACCGACCTCGATCACGAGGGGCGTGCGGTGGCACCATGCCTGTTCGAGCTCCTCGGTGCTCCCCTCGGCGCGCCGGCAGCCCTCCCACTGTGGAGGTGTTGGTTGGCCCGGCGTCACTACGACGCCGCGGCCCAGTATGACGGGTCCCCTCATCTGGCAAACGGTACCGTCGCCCAGGGACGGCCACCCAGCGCGTTCGGGTGTGAACGGTGTCAGCAGCAAAAACTTCAAGGACGTGTGGGCATGTGCCGAAAATGTACGCAGAGTGGGGACCGACCCGGATCCTCATCAGAGGGGCCAGCGATGATGTGCCAGGGCTCGCTCGTCGGTAGCACAAGATGAGCCGGTTTATGTTGGGGCGCCAGCCGATCTTCGGTGCCCACCTCGGCGTCCGGGGGTACGAGCTGCTGTACCGCGGCCCCGCTTCGCAGATGACGGACGGTGTCGGCATGACCGCCGACGTCCTGGTGAGAGCCGGTCTCGACCTCGGGCTGGGCGACCTCGTGGGTGACAAGAGGGTCTTCGTAAAGGCCCCTCGCGCCTTCCTGATCGGTGACATCGATTTCCTCCTGCCTCCCCGGCAAACGGTCATCGAGATAGTCAAGGACGTGCCCCGTAGCCCGGAGGTGGTGTCGGGTTGCCGCCACCTGGTCCAGAACGGCTACTCGCTGGCGTTGGACCACTACGTCTGGGACGACGACGACGACCCCTTGTTGGAGCTGGTCTCGATCATCAAGCTGGACGTCTTAGCGCTCACACCCAATCAACTTTTGAACGCCGTCAACCACAACTCGCGGTTCGGTGTCGAGCTGCTGGCTGAGAAGGTCGAGACCCGCGAGCAGCTCGAGGCGTGCCAGAAGCTCGGTTTCGACCTCTTCGAGGGCTACCTGCTCGGCCGGCCCGAGGTCGTCGAGGGCGAGGCGCCGTGCCCCAACAAGGTCACGTGCCTGCGCATCATCGAGGAGCTCGGCAACCCGGCTGCTTCCGCCCGGGAGATCCAGGACCTCGTCCAGACCGACGCCGCTCTCAGTTATCGCTTCCTGCGGGCGGCGGGAGCCGGGGCGGCCCGAGGGCTTTTCCCGCGGCTGGGTTCGGTCCGTGACGCCGTCGTCTCTCTCGGCGCCCGACGCCTGCGCACCTGGGTGGTGCTCATGCTCCTCGCCGATAGCTACGAGGGGACCGACGAGCTGGCCGAGCTGGCCATGGCCCGGGCCCGGATGAGCGAGCTCGCCGTGCTGGCCATGGAGCTCGAGCCCCGCCAGATCGACGCCGCTTTCACGGTCGGGCTGTTGTCCGCCTTCGACCAGGTGCTCAAGATGCCTCTGGCCAAGCTGGTCGAGGGGTTGTCCCTGACGGCGGAACTGGAGAACGCCCTGCTCGTACGTACCGGCGTGCTCGGCCGCGTCCTGGCCGAGGTGCTGGGGAGCGAGGTCTACCCGGGCGAACACGGTGACCCGCCGTCCCTGGTCGTCACCCACCATGGGGCCGAGCCCGGCGCCGGGCCCAGGCCGCCGGGCCTGCGGTCCTGGACGTAGGGCGGCGCCTTAGCGGGTCCGGGCGAAGCGATGGACGGCTTCGAGCAGCTCCCGGCTCTTGGCGGCCGCCACCTCTTTGTCCCCACTGGCCAGGGCGTGGGCCACGCAGTGGTTGACGTGGTCGTCCAGGATGGTGAAGGCCACAGCCTCCAGGGCGGTGCCGACGGCTGCGATCTGGGTCAGGATGTCGATGCAATAGCGGTCGCCGGCGATCATCTTCTCTACGCCGCCCACTTGGCCGGCGATGCGGTGCATGCGTTTGATGAGCGCCTCTTTATCGGCCACGTAGCCGTATGGCGTACCGCCGGCGGTCGCCGGGACGGGAGCGGAGGCGGCGGGCTCGGAGAGGGTGGGAGGGGAGGGGGCGGGAGCTGAGGGGGCCGGCTCGGTCATTGGTCGTCCCTGTGCGGGCGGAACCGGCGTAGCCGGAGCGAGTTGGTCACGACGAAGACGCTGGAGAAAGCCATGGCCCCGGCCGCTACCACAGGCTGGACGATGCCGGCCACGGCCAGGGGGACGGCGGCGACGTTGTAGGCGAACGCCCACCACAGGTTGGCCCTGATGGTGGCCAGCGTACGGCGGGACAGGCGGATGGCGTCGGCCGCGGCCCGGAGGTCACCCGAGACGAGGGTGAGGTCGGAGGCTTCGATGGCGATATCGGTGCCGGTGCCGATGGCCAGGCCGAGGTCGGCCTGGGCCAGGGCGGGGGCGTCGTTGACCCCGTCGCCGACCATGGCCACCACCTGGCCGGCGCCCTGGAGGCGGCGGATCTCGGCCGCCTTGCCCTCAGGCATTAGGTTGGCCAGCACCCGGTCGATGCCCACATCGGCGGCGATGGCGCCGGCGGTACGCTCGTTGTCCCCGCTGAGCAGGACCAGGGTCAGCCCCAGGGCCTGCAGCTCGGCGACCGCCTGCCGGCTGGTCGGCTTGACCCGGTCGCTGAGGGCGATTATCCCGCAGGCCGTCCCGGCGGCCGCCACCCAGACCACGGTGGCCCCGGCTGCTTCCAGCCCCTCGGCTCTTTCCACCAGGTTGGCGGGAAATGCCGTTCCCCGCTGGCGGAGGAAGTCAGGCCGGCCGGCGATCACCGAACGGCCTTCTACCACCGCCTCCACACCCCGCCCGGCCCGGTTGACGAAGCCATCGGCGATGGGCGGCCGGCCCAGGCGGCGGCTCCCCTCGTCGGCTATGGCCCGGGCGATGGGGTGCTCACTGGGGCCCTCGGCCGCCGCCGCCAACCGCAATACCTCGTCCTCGTCGGTCCCCGGCGCGGGGACGACGGCGCCGACGCTCATCACGCCCTCGGTCAGGGTGCCCGTCTTGTCCAGCGCCATGACCGTGATCTTCCGGGCCCTTTCGAGGACGTCCGGGCCCTTGATAATGATCCCAAGCTGGGCCCCCCGACCGGAGCCGACCAGCAACGCCGTGGGGGTGGCCAGCCCGAGGGCGCACGGGCAGGCGACGACCAGCACGGCCACCGCGGCGGTGAAGGCCGCGTCGGCCGTAGCCCCCGCCGCCAGCCAGCCGGCGAGGGTGGCCAGCGACACGGCGATGACGGCGGGCACGAACACGGCCGACACCTGGTCCGCCAGATGTTGCACCGGAGCCTTACCCGCCTGTGCCTCCGCCACCAGGCCGGCTATCCGGGCCAGGGTCGTCTCGCGGCCGACGCGGGTGGCCCGCACCACCAGCCGGCCCGAGGTGTTGATGGCCGCTCCGGGAACGCCGTCGCCCGGCCCGACCTCCACCGGGACCGGCTCGCCGGTCAGCATGGAGGCGTCGATGGCCGAGAGGCCCGACTCGACGATCCCGTCGGTGGCGATCTTGTCGCCCGGGCGCACCACGAACCGGTCACCGACCGCCAGGTGGTCCACGGGCACCAGCACTTCGTCGCCGCCGCGAAGCACGTGGGCCTGTTTGGCTCCCAGCTCCAGCAGCTGCCGCACGGCCTGGCCGGAGCGGCGCCTGGCCCCGGTCTCGAGGTAGCGACCGAGCAGGACCAGGGCGGTGACGGCGCCGGCGGTGTCGAAGTAGAGACCGGCGGGGAGCCCCGCGATCAGGACGGTCGCCGACCAGGACCACGCCGCCAGGGTCCCCACCGAGATCAGGGTGTCCATGGTGGCCACGCCGTGACGGGCGTTTTCGGCCGCCGCCCGGTGGAAGGGCCAACCTGCGAACAGCACGACGGGCGTCGCCAAGGCCAGAGACAGCCAGTTCCAGCCCGGGAAGCGGCTCGACGGCACCCACGCCAGCACCACCAACGGCACCGAGGCCGCCGCCGCCCCGAACAGGCGCCGGCGGTAGGGGCGGGCGGCGTCGTCCTCGGGCGCCGCGCCACGTTCCTCGGGCGACGGGGCCGGTACGCGGGCGTGGTAACCGGCCGCCTCCACGGCGGCGATCAGTTGGTCCACGCTGACCTGGCCGGCGTCGTACGATACGGCGGCCTCCTCGGTGGCGAAGTTGACCGTTGCCGCCACGCCGTCCAGCTTGTTGAGGCGTTTCTCGACCCGGGCCGCGCACGACGCGCACGTCATGCCGGCGATGGCCAGTCCGACCCGTCCGGGGCCCGGGGCACGATCGGCGACCGCTAAGCCTGTGCTTGGCCCAGGACCGGCAGGCGACACCCCCGGGCTCATTTCAGGGCTTCGTAGCCGGCATCGTCGATTGCCCCGCGCAAAGCGGCGTCGTCGAGGCCCTCCCCGGTGATGGTCACGGCTTTGCTGGCCAGGTCGACCTCGACGCCGGCGACGCCGGCCACCGAGCTGAGCTCGCTCACGAGCGCGTTGGCGCAGTGGTCGCAGGTCATGCCGGGGACGGTGTAAATGACCAGCTCTGTCACGGGCGTTCCTTCCTCTCCTGGCCACAATACCCCGCCGGGGTATATGAGAAGCTAGGGGCGAAGGTCCCGAGATGAGCCCCGCGCCGGCCGCCGGGCGCACGGTGATCGTGGCCGAGAAGGGCTGCCGAAGTAAGAGATCCTTTGGCGCGCCGTGAGGCGGCAACGCTGCCCCCGACGGGCCGCCGGGCAAATAGCGGGCAGTGACTCCAGTTTCGCCCCACCCGGTCTATCCCCGGCCGATGGGGCCGTGCTCGTCTTTCGAGTCGAGGTTGCGCCTGCGGTAATTACCGGAACGAGGTAGACCTAACCTAATTCACTGGAAAAAGGGGCGGGGGCCGGCGCGGCCGGATGTTCGGCCGTCCAGGCCTCGGCCACGGCCGCGGCCACCTGTTCATGGACCCGGGGCTGGAACATGGACGGCACGATGACACCGAGCGCCAGCTCCTCGTCACTGACCGACCCGGCTATGGCGCGCGTCGCCGCCGTTTTCATGGCCTGGGTGACATAGGCACAGCGGACGGCCAGGGCGCCTTTGAAGAACCCGGGGAAGCACAGCGAATTGTTGATCTGGTTGGGGAAATCGCTGCGCCCGGTGGCAATGACGGCGTCGGGGCGCAGCTCCTCGGCGAAAACTTCGGGCTCGGGGTTGGACAGGGCGAAGACCATCGGGCGAGGCGCCATCGCGGCCAACAGGGCCGGGCGCAGCGAACCGCGCCGGGCCGTGCCGATGAACAGGTCGGCCCCGTTCAGGGCGTGGGCCAGGTCCGATAGGCCCCGGGGGTTGGAACGCGCCGCCAGGCGGGCATGGTGCACCGGCGTCCCCGGGCCCTGTCCCAGTACCCCGTCCCGGTCGAACAGAACGAGGTCGGGTACGCCGGCGTCGAGGAGCGCTTCGGCCACGGCCGTGCCGGCGGCCCCGCAGCCGACGAGGACGACCCGGAGCTGGCGCAGGTCCCGCCCCGTCAGCCGGCAGGCGTTCAACACGGCGGCCATGACCACGATGGCCGTGCCGTGCTGGTCGTCGTGGAAGACGGGGATGTCCAGGCGGCGCTGAAGCTCGGCCTCGACCTCGAAGCAGCCCGGGGCGGCGATGTCCTCCAGGTTGATGCCGCCGAAACCGGGGGCGATGGCGGCCACCGTGTTGATGAGCTCCTCGGTCGAGTGGGTGTCCAGGCACAGCGGGTAGGCGTTGACGCCGCCGAAGTGCTTGAACAGCAGGGCCTTGCCCTCCATGACCGGTAGGGCCGCCAACGGGCCCAGGGCACCCAGGCCGAGCACGGCGCTGCCGTCGGTGGCGATGGCGACCGAGCTGCCCTTGGCCGTGAGCGCCCAGGCATCGGCGGGCCGCCGGGCGATGGCGCTGGCCACCCGGCCGACGCCGGGGGTATAGGCCAGCGACAGGTCCTGGCGGGTGCGCACGGCGACGCGCGGGGTCACCTCGATCTTGCCGCCCAGGTGGTAGAGGAAGGTGCGGTCCGAAACGTGGCGGACCCGGTAGCCGTTATCCTCCAGGGCGCTGGTGATGGCGGCGACGTGGTCTTCGCTGGCCGCCTGCAGGGTAAGGTCAACCGTCGTACCGGCGGCGGCCACCTCGACCAGGTCCATGCCGACCACGACGGCGCCGACCGAGGTGACGCCTTGGGCCAGGCGGGCCAGCAGAGCCTGGTGGGCCGGCGCCGACACCCGTACCGTCACGGTATAGCTGGCACCGGGCGGGCCTGGGCTATCCGAACGCGTTGGCTGGTCCATGTCCCCTCCCTGCTGGATGCGAAAGGGCGTTGTCCGACAATCCGTGGAGCACCTCGGGAGAAGAATACCAGCTAGTACGCGTTGACACGGGTGCCGTTACCGCCATATATTGTCCGACAGTTCCACCCAGCAAACATGATCGACCGCTTAGTCTAGACGGGCCCGCGTGGGCGGCGACCCGAGCAGACGGCCATAAAAGGGGGTACTTTGAACAACGCCAAATCGGGCCGGCTACTACTCGCCGCCGGCCTAACCGCGACGACCCTTGGTTTAGGAGTGACGACGGTCGGTGCGTCGTCAGCACCCATCGTCATCGGCGCCATCGCCGGCACCACCGGAGCCTACGGCTCTACGGGCGTGGCCGTGATCAACGGCACCGAGATGGCGGTCAACAAGCTCAACGCCTCGGGCGGGGTCCTCGGTCGCCAACTGAAGCTCGTATGGGGCAACGACGACGCCAGTGCCACGACCTCGGCTCTGGACTTCAAGAAGTTCGTCAGCGAGGGTGCCGTGGCGATGCTCGGCTCGCCGGATACGGCCACGACCACGGTAGCTCTGGCGGACTCCACGCACCTGCCTGATCTCGGGGCGATCGACGACGGCGGGCCCGCTATCTACGCCAATGGGCCGTCGAAGGCGCCCGCGCCCTGGGCCTGGAGCAACAGCCTCAACACGTACGCATGGGGCCAAGCGGTCGGGGAGTATGCCATGAAGAGCTGCCCCACCGGCCTGGCCGTCCTTCACGACCCGACCTTCTATGGCCTCGGAGGGCTCGCCGGCATCCAAGAGTCGTACACCAAGAAGCTCAAGCTGGACGACTCGATCTCGGAAGACTGGTCCTCGGGCGCGACCCAATCCCTCGACGCTGAGATCAGTTCCATCAAATCCTCCGGCGCCGACTGCGTGGACGTCTGGCTCACGCCTCAGGACGAGGCCGCCTTCGTAAACGAGATGCACAGTCTCGGTGATAGCTTCACCGTCCTCGGTAACGACGAAACGTCGGCTGATACCACCTTCGCCGGGCTCGCCGGGGCCAATGCCAACGGAGTGCTCTCGGCCGAGCTGACGGCCGCCTACGCTCCTGACGCCGCTGTCAAGGCCTTCGCCGCCGCCTACCTAAAGGAGTTCAAGGTGGCGACGACGCCGTTCGCAGAACTCAGTTACGACGCCGTTTTCATGCTGGCCAAAGCCATCACCGACGGGAAATCGACGTCGCCGGCGTCGATCCAGCAGCAGCTAAACAGCATCCGGAACTACCCGGGCCTCACCGGCAACCTGACCTTCACAAAACAGGTTCATGTAACGATCAACGCATCCCAGCTCACTCTGGTCAGGTACAGCACGGCTAAGCACGCTTGGGTCCCGGCGGCGTACTGACAGAGCTCGTCCCGTCGCGCTAATCTGCCCAACGGCCTCCCTGTCGGGGAGGCCGTTGGTCGCGCCGTCGGGTGCTTGTCGTCAACAGGCCCCGTTACCTCCGCGAAATGAGTTTGATGCTTCAGGTAATACTCACCGGGCTGTCGACCGGAGCGATCTACGGTCTGGTCGGGATGGCGTTCGCCGTGGTGTTCTATGTGACGCGAGTCCTCAACTTCGCCACCGGCCAGCTTCTAATGGTGGCGATCATGGTCACCGCCGGGCTTTCGAACGATCACTGGCCGGTCATCGCCGCCATCGCCGCCGGTCTTGTCTGTTCGACCATGGGCGGAGTGCTCATATACTTCCTAGCCGTCCGGCCCGTGCTCCGTTTCAACCGGCTCAGCTTCGCCTGGCTCGTTAGCACCCTCGGGGTCGCCATAATCCTGGAATCGGGCGCCGCCTTGATATGGGGCACGTCTTCGTTGCCGTTCCCGACATTGCTGAACGGGAAGGACGTCAACATCTTCGGGTCGGCGCTCACGTGGCAGCAGATCGGGACAATCCTGATCGCCTTGGCCGTCGTGAGCGCCTTCGAGGTCGTCCACCGCCGCACGTTGTTCGGCAAGGTGGGCACGGCGATCTCCTCCGACCCGGAGATCGCCTCGGCCATGGGTGCTAATGTGACCTTTTTTGCCGTTCAGGCGTTCGCCTTCGGCGGGCTACTGGCCGGGATCGCCGGGGCCCTGGTCGGGCCCATTTCCTTCGCCAACCCCTATCTCGGGGACACGTACGGGATTTATGGGTTCATCGCCCTGATGATCGGGGGCATCCACCGTCCTGCCGCCGCTATGGGAGGTGGCTTCGTCCTCGGTATCCTGGCCACGCTGGCCAGCACCTACATCAACCCTCAGGCCTCTGACTGGTTCCCCTTTGTCGTCGTCCTGGCCGTACTCCTGTTGACCCCCAAAGGGATTTTCATGTCCGGGGGCGCCCTGAGGCGTCACCTCGTCACGGTCTTGGAGCGCAAGCCAACCGTTCCGCCCGGGCCGGTGCTGTGACGGCGACGGCGGTAAGGCCCTTGGCTTCCCGTGCCCCGGCGGGCTTAGGGCGCTACCGGAGAGCCCTGCCGGCGCTGGCGCTGGCGGCCTACGTGGCCGGGGCCGACGTGCTCGCCCACAGTTCGAGCTACCAACAGGGGCTTTTGCTGGTGGCGGCCGTCTATTCGATCCTGGCCCTGAGCCTGGACCTGGTGGCGGGGGCGACAGGCCTGTACTCGCTCGGCCACGCCGGCCTTTTCGCCCTGGGCGCGTACACCACCACAATTTTGGCCACGCACTACAGCTGGAACATATTCCTGGCCCTCCCCGTAGCCGTGGTGGCGGTAGGTGCCGTCGGGATCGTCATCGGCGCCCTGTCGGTGCGGGTCAGCGGGCTCTACTTCGCCATCACGACCCTCATTTTCACCATCATCGTAAATGTGCTCCTCAGCGAGCTCACCATCACCGGCGGGTACCAGGGCCTGCCGAGCCCGACGTTCCCGTTGTTCCCGCACGTGCTGTCGTTCCTCGGCGCCTCGCTGGCCTGGGCCGTGGCCGCCGCCTTGCTGATCACCGTTACGGTGATCTGGAGCATCCGCAGCTCAGCTCTCTACCCCGCGTTGCTGGCCATACGGGACGCTGAGCCCTTCGCCTCCTCAGTGGGAGTGAGGACGGCGCTGACCCGAGTGGCGATCTTCAGTCTCTCCGCCGCCCTCGCCGGCCTGGCCGGCTGGACCTTCAGCTTCCTGGGCTTCATCACGCCCGGGCAGTTCGACTCGACCGCGGCCGTCAACATCTTGGTAATGGTGATCCTGGGCGGGATGAACACACGGCTCGGGCCCATCTTCGGCGCCGTGTTCATCAGCCTTTTCCCCGTCGTCATCAGCATCAACCCGCTCTGGCAGGAGATCCTTTTCGGGTCGGTGTTCATTTTCGTCATCGTGTTCTTCCCCGAAGGCTTCGTCGGTGTGCTGGCTCGGGCCGGCCGGCGCTTGAGCGGGAGAGCCCGACCCCTTAGGCCGGGCGAGCAGGCCCTGTCGGCCCTGAGCGCGAAGGACGAGGGCGGGCGGACCGGCCCCGTCGGCACCGACGGCGGCGCCACCCCGCCGTGGGCCATGCCGGTCGGCCCGGCCTTCCCCCCCGGCCCGGCCCTGGAGGCCAGGGGCATCGCCTTCAGCTACGCCGGCGGCGTGAAAGTCCTCGACAATGTGGACTTCGTGGTGGCGCGCGGCACCATTCACGGCCTCATCGGACCGAACGGGTCGGGCAAGAGCACCCTGGTGAACCTTCTGTCCGGGGAACTGGCGTCTCAGCACGGCACCATATCAGCCAACGGCCAGCGTATCGAGCACCTGCGGGCATACCAACGGGCCGGCCTCGGGCTGATGCGCACGTTCCAGGCCGCCGTCCTGGTCAAGGAGCTCTCGGCCCGCGACAACGTCACTTTGGGCCTTTTCAGCCGGTTCCACCGGATCGGGAGGCGTGCGCTGGCTTGGCCCCTGATCCCCAGTGCGCGGCGCGATTCGCGCCAGATGGCGGCCCGGGCCACCGCGTCCCTGGGTGCCGTGGGCCTTGTCGAACCGTGGCCGAGCTCACGCGTGGGGGACGTCCCCCATGGGGTGGAGCAGCTCACCCAGCTGGCGGCGGCGTGCGTCGGCCAACCCTCCATCCTCATCCTGGACGAGCCCCTGGCCGGCCTGTCCACCGGCGAGGTCGACGAAGTTTCGACCATCCTGCAACAGCTGAAGGCGAACGGCGTCACCATCATCGTGGTCGAACACCAGACCCGCTTCATCTTCGATGTCTGCGACGAGGTAACGGTGCTGGCCGCCGGCGAGCTCGTCAAGGCCGGCAGTGCCGCCGCCGTCAGAGGAGACGACCGCGTGCGCCAGGTATACCTCGGCCAATGACCAAGATGAGCGCCGGGAGGCCCGGCGAGCCAACGAACAGGGAAGAAAGGGCGTTGGCCGTCCGCCGGCTGTCGGCGGGATATGGACGGTTCGACGTGGTCCACGACCTGTCGATGCATGTGGTCAAGGGGGAGGCGGTCGGCCTGTTGGGGCCGAACGGGGCCGGGAAGACAACTCTGCTGCGGTCGCTGATGGGCCTCGTCCCTCATCGTCAGGGGGAGATCCGCATCGGAGGTACCGACGTGTCCCGGATGCCCGCGCACCGCGTGGCCCACGGCCACGCCGCGTTGGTCCCCGAAGGACGCCGCTTGTTCCTCGACCTCTCGGTCGAAGACAACCTGCGCCTCGGCGGCCTGCGCCACCGGCGCGACGTGGTGCGGACACAAGAGTTACTTGCCGCCGTCTTCGCTCTTTTCCCCGTAGTACAACGCCATCGCCACCGGCTGGCGGGAGCCCTGAGCGGCGGGGAGCAACAGATGGTGGCGATCGGACGGATGATGATGAACGACCCACTGCTGATGTTGCTCGACGAGCCTTCGCTCGGGCTGGCCCCCCTGGCGATCCAGGACATGGCTGCCGCCCTCGTGACTCTGCGCCAGCAGGGCCGGTCCCTGCTCCTGGTGGAGCAACGGGTTGACCTGGCGCTGCAGGTTTGCGACCGGATCTACGTCCTGGTCGACGGTCGGGTGATTGACGAGAGACAGTCGCAGGATGTTGTCGCCGACCAGCGGGCGCTCATCGACGCCTACCTCGGCTAGTGCCGCAGCCGGGGTGTGCCAGCTCGAAAAATGCCTGTCCGGGGCCGTTCTCCACTTGCATGTTTTGTATGACAATCCTAATATCGGGGGCAGGGGCAACGACGCCAGCGTCCGTACGTGCCTCCGGTTGGTGTGACGAAAAGCTAGGCAGTCAGAGGAGTTATATGTCAACCGGCACGGTCGAGTCAGTATGGTCGGTGAAGTACGGTGAGCGGGTCGTCCATAAGAAGGACGTCTTTCACGACTACGGGCAGTACGGGTTGCCAGACGGCGACTTGGACATGGACTACAACTTCTGGGTCATCAGGGCCGGTGGTTCGGTCATCCTCATGGACACGGGCTACGACATAGCGGCCCGGGACTGGCTGGGCGAGATCAGCGTCATGCCGACTCCCGACGGACTGAAGATGATCGGCCTTGACCCCCTCCACGTCGACATGGTGATCACGAGCCACTTCCACTACGACCACATCGGCTACCTCGGCTTGTTCGAGCGCGCCCAGGTGATATCGGGTCAAAAAGAGTACGAGTACTGGTTTTCCAAGCGCCGGGCCAATGCCCTCGAGGGCGAGTTCACGACCGAGGAAAACCTCCTTCCCGTGGAGAGGGCACACAACGAAGGGCGCCTCCGGCTCATTTCCGAGGAGACCGAGGTGTTCCCGGGGGTAACGGTCTTTCAGGTAGGCGGCCACTGCCCCGGAGAGACGATCGCCTTGGTCGACACGGTCAAGGGACCGCTCATCCTGGCCAGTGACGCGGCTCATTTTTATGAGCAGCTCGAGCACGGTTGGCCCTTTTTTGCTTTTACCAACCTGGAAGAGATGCGCAGCGCCTTGAGGTTCATGCACACGCTGGCCGAAGAGCGAGGGGCGACCATCATCCCCGGTCACGACGGCCGTACGAGGGCCAAGTTCCCTGCCGCACCGGGTGCAGCGGCGGCGATCGCGACGGTCCTGGCCTAGGCGGTCGGTGCACCGTGGCCGAGGGCGATGACCACTACCCGGTGATGGATGACCACTACCAGGTGATGATCGTGAAGTACGGCACGCGCACGACGACCAGGAGCGAGGTCTACCTCAATTTCCCGCTGTACCACGAGAGCGACGGGCCCCAGCAGATGGACTACTTCTTCTGGGTCGTCCGCAACCGCCAGCGCACCGTCGTCGTCGATACCGGCTTTTCGGCCGAGGGCGGCCGGGCGCGGTCGCGAACGCTTTTGGCCGAAGTGCCGCTACTTTTCCGCCACTTCGGCGTCGACCCGTCCACCTCACCCACCGTCGTGCTCACCCATGCCCATTACGACCATGCCGGCAACGTCGACCTGTTCGGGAGTTCGGAAGTCGTCATGGCCGAGCGGGAACTAGCCTTTTGGGGCGGAGGCCACGCCCGGCGGGCCATGTTCGCCCATTCCGTCGACGACCGGGATTTGGCCGGCCTCAGCTCATTGCGCTCGGAAGGGCGTCTCAAGCTTTTTACCGGTACGTTGGACCTCGCCCCCGGCATTGAGGTCGTCGAGGTGGGAGGGCACACCCCCGGGCAGTGCATCGTGAAGGTGCGGACGTGCGAGGGGACCGTTCTCCTGGCCAGCGATGCGGTGCACTTCTACGAGGAGTTCGAGCGGGACATGCTGTTCACCTCGGTGGCGGACCTGGTCCGGATGTACGAGGGCTTTGACTATATGAGGGACCTGATGACGTCGGGCCAGGTCGAGCACCTGGTGGCCGGGCACGACCCGAGCACGCTGTCCCGCTTCCAAGCTGTGACGGGCCCTTACGGGCACCTGGCGGCGACGATCGGACGTCTCGATGGGTAAGCGGACGAGGGCCCGGTCGTGACCGGTGCCTTCAGTGGTTCGGTCGTCGTTGTCACCGGCGCGGCGAGCGGCTTGGGCCAGGCTTCGGCGCGGCGCCTGGCGGGCCAAGGCGCACACGTCGTTGCCGTCGACGTCAACGGGAAGTCCTGTGCGGGAAGTGGTCGATGCCCTGGCTACACCCTCGGTGGCCGTCGAGGGCGATATCTCCGAGGAGCAAACGGTGGAAGAGTATATGGAACTTGCCGCCGCCACCTTCGGGAAGATTGACCTGTACCATCTCAATGCCGGCATTTTCGGCAGTTTCGCCTCCTTGCCCGATCTCACACTCGAGGAGTTCGACCGGGTGATGGCCGTCAACCTGCGCGGTCAGTTCCTTGGCCTGCGGGCCGCCTTTCGTCAGTACCGAGCCCAAGGTAGCGGTGGGGCCATTGTCGTCACCGCCTCCATCGCCAGCCTTACCGGTAGCGCCGACCTCCTGGCCTACCAGACGTCCAAGCACGGGGCCATCGGCCTGATCCGTGCCGCGGCCATGTACGGCGGCCCCCTGGGCATCCGGGTCAACGGTGTGGCGCCCGGGATCGTGCCGACCGAACTGTTCGCGGCGGCGTCGTCGGCACCGGGCGGGAAGGACGACATGGTCCGGCGGGCGTCGACGACACCGCTTCGTCGGGCAGGGACGCCCGAGGAGATCGCCGGGGTGGTGTCCTTCCTTCTCAGCGACGACTCCTCGTACATGACCGGCCAGGTCCTGAGCGCAGACGGGGGGGCGACGATCGTCAATACGGTCCGGCCTTCAGGTGGCGCCGGAGCTTGGGACACCGAGGCGGTCGACCGTGCCATCTACGGAACGGCAAAGAGGGAATAGGCCGCATATGACAGCAGCACCCGTTGGTTTTATCGGGCTCGGAAATATGGGTGGGCGGATGACGAAGTGCATCGTGCGCGCCGGCGGGGCGGTGCTCGGCTACGACGTGGACCCGGACACGGTCGGGCGCAGCGGCGCCACCCCGGCACCATCGGTCTCGGCCGTGGTCGGGGGCTGCCAGAACGTCCTGATGTCGCTGCCCGACAGCCACGTTGTCGAATCCGTCGTGCTCGGGCACGACGGCGTGCTCGACAACGTCAAGGCCGGCCAGGTCGTCGTCGACCTGAGCACCTCCGCACCGGCGTCGACCCGGCGGATTTGTGCGTTATTGGCCGAACGGGGCGCCGACTACCTGGACGCTGGGATTTCGGGGGAGCAGCGGCGGCCGATGTCGGCAAATTGACCCTGATGGTGGGGGGAAGTGGACAAGCCTTGGACAAGGTCCGGACGACGCTGGACGCGTTCGCCTCCAACCTCTACCACGTGGGCGGCCCTGGTGCCGGGCACACGACCAAGTTGCTCAACAACTTCCTCAACGCCGTCTCCTTGGCGGCCACGGCCGAAGTGATGGTGGCCGGGAAAAAAGCCGGCCTCGACCTCGCCATCCTGCTCGAAGTGTTCAACAAGAGCTCGGGGGTCAACTTCGCCACTCTCAACCGGTTCCCGAAGATAATCACCGGCGACTATCTAAAGGGCGGGCTGACGAACACCCTAATGATGAAAGACGTCGCCCTGTACACCGAACTGGCTAGCCAACTGGGCGTAGCCAGCCTGAACTCGTCCGGGCCTCTGGCAAGTTTCGGACTGGCCCGGGCGCTCGGCTACGCCGACCAGATAAGCAACACCGTAGTCGATGCCCTGGGCGATGTCTCCGGTGGCGTCCGGCTACACGACGAGAAAGACAACCCGTGATCCTCATCCCGCCCAGCAAGCATGCCGGACCGACCATGAAGACGGGGTCGCAGTTCACCGGGGACGTCTTCGCCTACATGACGATGGGGCCGACCGACGGCGTGACGATCAATACTGTCAACTTCACGCCCTGCGCCCGGACATATTGGCATAGTCACGAACGTGGTCAGATCCTGATCGTGCTCGCCGGCCGGGGCTTGGTCCAAGCCGACGGCGGTCCCGTCCGCGTCATGCGCGCCGGCGACACGATCTGGGCCCCTCCGGGAGAACGTCACTGGCATGGCGCAGCGCCGGACGCCTTTGTGGCCCATACCGCCATCTCGCTGGGCCTTACCACATGGGCCGGGCCGGTCAGCGAGGACCAGTACAATTCAGTACCGATCATCGGGGAGCCGTAATGCCATCGGACGAGACACACGAGCAGACCTATCAGCAGGGCCTGGGGGTGCGCCGCGAAGTTCTCGGCCCTGACCATGTCGACCGGTCCCTGGCCCAGGTCAGCGACTTTGCCCGCCCGATCCAGGAGCTTGTCACCGAGTACTGCTGGGGGGTCGTGTGGACACGGGAGGGCCTCGAGCGCAAGACGCGTAGCCTGCTCAACCTCGCCATGCTCACGGCTCTCAACCGGGCCCACGAGTTTGGTGTCCATGTGCGCGGCGCGCTGGCCAACGGCGCCACCATTTCCGAGATCCAAGAGACGCTCCTGCAGACGGCTGTCTATGTGGGCGTGCCGGCGGCGCTCGAATCCTTCCGGATCGCCGATGCCATTTTGAAGGAGGCCCGTCAGGGTGAGTAGCTCGAGCGCCGGGGTGGGCTTCATCGGTCTCGGCAACATGGGGGTACCCATGACGAGGCGGTTGGTGGATGCCGGTCACGCCGTTGTCGGCTATGACATCTCGCCCGAGGCGCGCCGCCGGGCGGCCGCCTTCGGCGTGCCCACGACCGACAGGCTGGCGGAGGTACCGACAGGGGCGGGGCTCGTCATCGTCATGTTGCCCGGCTCCGACGCCGTGACTAACGTCCTGCGCGATCCGGACCTGCTCGACCATATCCAGCCCGGCGCTCTGGTCGTCGACATGAGCTCGTCCGAACCCCTGCGCACGAAGGCCCTTTCGGCCTCGCTCGAAGGACGCGGTATCAGGATGATCGACGCCCCCGTGTCGGGCGGAGTCTCCGGAGCCGAGACGGGAAGGCTTACAGTCATGGTGGGTGGGGCTCGGGCCGACGTGGCCACGGCGGAGCCGTGCTTGGAAAGCCTGGGCCGGACCATCCACGTCGGACCGATCGGTTCCGGGCACGCCCTCAAGGCTCTCAACAACTTGCTCTCGGCTACCCACCTGTGGGCCACCAGCGAAGCCATGCTCGCCGGCCGGCGGTTCGGTATCGACCCGCAGGTCATGCTCTCGGTCTTCAATAGTTCGAGTGGGCGCAGCGGTTCAACGGAAAACAAATGGCCGAACTTCATCCTCCCCGGCACCTTCAACTCGGGGTTCGGGCTGCGATTGATGGTGAAGGACATGGGCATCGCCATTCAACTGGCCGAGCAGGTCGGAGTGCCTCCGGCCCTGGGCGCCAGCGCCCTGGAGTTGTGGAGCCGGGCCGCCCAGGAACTGCCGCCAACGGCCGACCACACCGAGATCGCTCGGTGGCTCGAGGCGGAGATGGTGGCTCATGAGCAATAGGGTGGTCACGGGGCCGGTGGCCCCGCCCCCCACTTGGAGGATCGAGCCCGTCGGGGCGTTCGACACATCGGTGCGGCAGCAGACGATCGACGCCCTCCGCCAGTCAATCCTGAACTTCCAACTAAAACCGGGCCAACGGCTCATCGAACGCGAGTTCATCGACCGCCTGGGCGTGTCGCGCACGACCTTCCGCGAGGCGATCCGGGAACTGGCGGCCGAGGGCTTGCTTACCGTGGTGGCGCAAAAGGGAGCGCGGGTTAGCGCCCCGTCGCTGGAGGAGGCAATCGATCTCTACGAGGTCAGGGCGGCCCTCGAGTGCATTGTGGTGACTCGTTTTGTCGAACGCGCGCGCGACCACGAAATTCGCTCGTTGAAATCGGCCGTCAAAAACTTCAGGCGCGTCTCGGCCCGGACGACGGATATTCTGGAGCTGCTGCGCGCCAAGGAGTCCTTCTACGAGGTGCTGGTACGGGGGGCTCGGAGCAACGCCCTCCAGCAGCTTTTGGAGGGTATCAAGGCACGCGTTCACGCGCTCCGTGCTGCGTCGCTGTCCCAGCCCGGCCGGGTAGCCCAAACGGTCGCCGAATTGGAAGGCATTGTCACGGCCATCTCCGATCGGGACGCGGCGCGGGCATCGCAGTTATGTGCGGAGCACGTACGAAATGCCTGTAATACGGCTCTCATTACCCTACGAGAGGCCGAGGCACGATAAGGAGAAACCATGTCACTGACGTCCGATCAGCAGCAGATCAAGGACGAGTTCATAAGGATCCGGGGCACCTGGGGGCCTCATTGGGAGACTATCCTCGAACTGGACTCCGAGTTCATGCGCGCCTACCTCAATTTCTCAGCCGTCCCCTGGAAGAAGAACCACCTCGACGCCAAGACGAAGGAGTTCATGTACATCGCCGTCGACGCCGCCGCCACCCATCTCTACGTTCCCGGTATCCGCCAGCACATTCGGGCCGCCCTGAAGGCGGGGGCCACCCAGCAGGAGATCATGGAGGTCCTCGAGCTGACCTCCACGCTCGGGATCCACGCCATGAACATCGGCGTCCCCATCCTGGTGGAGGTGCTCGTCGAGAAGGGCTTGCGGACCGGTCCGGCCGAGCTGACCGACTACCAGGAGGCGGTCAAGGCTGACTTCACCAAGACCCGGGGTTATTGGCACGCGTTTTGGGACGAGATGCTCGAGCTGGACCCCGAGCTGTTCGCCGCCTACACGGAGTTCTCCTCCGTACCCTGGCGATCGGGCTCACTCCCGCCGAAGGTCAAGGAGTTCGTTTATATCGCTTTTGACACGGCGGCGACCCACCTCTATGTCAAAGGCCTGAAGCTGCACATCGAGAATGCCATCGGCTACGGGGCAACGGCGCAGGAGATCCTCGAGGTCATGGAGATCGCCAGCGTGCTCGGTATGCATGCCACGACCACGGCGGCACCGGTCCTGGCCGAAGAGGTGGCGCGGCTCGAGGCCGGCGACGGGCCGTCAGCGGCCGGAGGCTGAGGCTGCCGGGGATTGACAAGTGTCCTTGTGACAAGTAGCCTTGTGACAAGTGATCTTGTCACCGGGGTCATTGTGACCTTCTGACGCCGAGGGGGGCCGGGAGTATGGGCCTAGGGCAGTTGGGCGCGCTGGCCAAGGCGCACACCGAGGAACTCAGGCGCCGACCGCCACACTGCCCAGAGTCTCGGCGCCGGGGCCGGGAACGGCGTTCGGTCCGCCGGGCCACCGGTTGGTTCCTGGTCAACCTGGGCTTGCGGCTAGCGGTGTCGCGCCCGTCGGTACCGGCGGCCACACGATGACGGATAGAGCGGCCGGCCCGCCCGCCCGGGGCGCGCCAACGGTCCCGCCTGCCCGAGGCCCGCCGACGGGCCGTCCGCCCGGCCGCCCGCCCGGCTAAACCCGCCACCGCCACCGACAGCGCCGCCGACAGCACCGGCGGGCATGGCCCCGACCGGCCCGCCCGCAGACGGCTCGCCGGCGGCCAAGCCCGTCCGGGAGATTTCCGATCCCCGCACCATGAGGGCCTTCGCCCACCCGGTGCGCATCGCCTTGATCGAGGCGCTCCGGCGGGAGGGGCCGCTTACCGCCACTCGGGCGGCCGAGATCCTCGACGACACCCCGGGCAACATGTCCTGGCATCTGCAGACCTTGGCCAAGTACGGCTTCCTCGAGGAGGCGGGAGGCGGGCGGGGCCGCAGCCGGCCCTGGCGCCTGGTGAAGCAGACGTACAACTTCGAGACGGCGTTCGGTGACCCGGAGAGTGCGGCCGCCGGTGAAGCGCTGGAGGCCAACGTGCACGAGCACAGTTACCGCCGGCTGCGCGAATGGTGGTCCCAGCGACGCTCCTACCCGGCGAAATGGCGCCGCGCCGCTTTCTCGAGCGACGTTATCGCCTACCTGACACCAGAGGAGACCACCCGGCTCAACCGTGACATCAGTGAGGTGGTCCTGCGTTACCGGGCGGAGACGAGGGACAGGGACCACCGGGCGGCCGGCGCTCTACCGGTCCACTTCGTGGCCTTCGCCCATCCCTTGCCGCCCACACCGTCCGGCAACTGACGGGCGACGACGACCAGAGCCAGTGGGGAAGTACGCACACCTCCAAGACCAGGCGCTTTGCCCTGGCGCAGTGCCCGGGCCGCCGGAGCCGGCTGCTATAAGCTGCCGGCGGAGACCACGTGACCACACCTACCAGCCCCGACGCCGCTCAATGCCCCTGTGAAGAGCCCACTGGTGACGCCGAGGCGCCCCGGCGGGCCCGGCGCGTGCACGTGGTCGGCCCGGTCTGCTTCGACCTGGTCTTCTCCGGCCTGACCTGCCCGCCCCGTCCGGGCACCGAGGTCAGGGCGGCGTACCTGGGGATCTCGCCCGGTGGGGTGGCCAACGTGGCTGTGGCCCTGGCCCGCCTCGGCCTCAACGTGGCCCTCTCGGCCGTGTTCGCTGACGACGCCTTCGGGAATTATCTGTGGGGTTCGCTCCTCGACGAGGGCATCGACATGACGTACTCGGTCCAGGTGGGCGGTTGGAGCACGCCGGTCACCAGCTCGGTCGCCATCGCCGGTGAACGCGAGATGGTCACTTACGAGGAGGTGCCCCCCATCGCCGTGGACAGCCTCCTGCCCGAGGGCTATCACGCCGACGCTTTTGTCGTCTCCCTGGCCGATGCCGACCCTGAATGGCTGGCCGGCCTGCACCGCTTTGCCCCGCTCGTGTTCGCCGATATCGCCTGGGACGACGAGCGCCTCGGTTCGTCGGCGCTGGTCGACGCCCTGGCCGCCATCGACGTGTTCATGCCCAACGCGGCCGAGGCCCTGGCCTGTGCCCATTGCGACAACCTCGAACAGGCGCTGGCCAAGCTGAGCGGTGGAGGCCAGATGGTCGTGGTGAAGGACGGGGGAGCCGGCGCGGTGGCGATCGAGCCGGGCTCGGGCGCGGCCACTCGGGAGCCGGCGCTGGCGGTGGAAGCCCGGGACACCACGGGCGCCGGCGACGTCTTCGACGCCGGGTTCATCTATGCTTCGCTGGCTGGCTGGCCCGTACCCCAGCGGCTCCGCTTCGCCAACTTGTGCGCCTCCGAGTCGGTCAAGCTCATCGGAGGGTCGTTCGCCGCACCTTGCTGGCGCGACCTCGCCGCCTTCTGGCGAGGGCTGGACGACCTGGAGCTCCGGCGGGATTTCAGCTTCCTCGACGCCGTAATCTTGAATGCCCCCGGGCGCCGGACATGCCGGCGCTCCCACCCGGCCATGGAGCCTCCGGACGCCGTGGCCCCAGCCACCCACGCCACATAGATCAAAGGGGTGGCTGGTCGACTTGCATATGAAGGCCAAACCAGCAAATATCACTGTTCCCATCATCTTTGTGTGTTCTAGGAGGTCATAATGGGCCGCAAAGCCCGCAACAAGCTTGGCGCCACGGCGCTGTCCGCTCTCGCCGCCGGGTCCCTCGTCGGCGTCGGGGTGGTCTTCGAGCACAGCCAGCGCGTCATCGACCCAGTCGTTCACCTACTGGACGAGCGCCTGGACGGCCAGCGAGATCGCCACCCTCGACAGCCAGTTCGACGCCGCCAACCCTGGCTACAAGGCACAGGGCCAGTACATCGCCCAGTCGGACGAGTACCTGCCCAAGGTCATTGCCGCCGTCAAGAGCGGGACGTACCCGACCGTCCTGGTCGACCAGAACCCGTCCGACCTGCCCCTGCTCGAGCAGAGCGGCAAGCTCCTGCCCCTCAACAGCGACCTTACGGCGCTCACCAACGCCCTCTATCCCGGTATCAAGGCCTCCCTGTTTTACCGGGGCGAGCAACTGGGCATGGCCCTGGCCGAAGAGGGCGACATCGCGCTGTTCTACAACAAGACCGACTTTGCCCAGGCCGGCATCAAGTCGCCGCCCAGCACGTGGGCCCAGTTGCAGGCGGACGCCGTCAAGCTGACGGTCCCGTCGGCCAAGCGCTGGGGCTTCTACGTGCCCACCGGTGACGCCGAGTGGATCTCCTACGACTGGGAGCCCGTGCTGTGGGGAGATGGCGGGAGCTTGCTCAACGCCAACCAGACCCAGGCCACCTTCGACAGCATGGCGGGTGTCCAGGCCCTGTCCACCTGGGTCAACCTGGTGCGCAGCGAGAAGGCCGCCCCGACCGCCAGCTACGAGACGGGCGGTAACTACGATGCCCCGACGGCGTTCGTTTCCAACGCCGTGGCCATGATCACCGACGGCCCGTGGCTGGAGGGGGACATACCCAAGACCCTCGACTACGGCGTCGCCCCCTACCCGGCCGGGACCAAGGGCCCCTCGACCAACATCGGCATCCTGGTGACGTCGCTGTTCAATACCACGCCGGCGCAGGACCAGGCCGGAGTGGCCTTCATCAAGTTCCTGGCCGGTCCCAAGGAAGCGGCGTACCTGGCGGAAACCTCAGGCGGCCTGCCGTCGAGCCCGGCCCAGTTGAGCCAGCCATTGCTCAAGCAGGACGAGGCGAAGCCCTGGTACGGGGTCTTCTCCGGTGAGGAGCGCTTCGGCCAGGTGCGGCCCATTACGCCGGCCTACACCGCCGTCTCCACCGCCCTGTGGACCGCCATCAACGCCGCCATAGCCGGGAAGGAAACCCCGTCAGCGGCCCTGGCGGCTGCCGCTAAGGAGGCGGACCAGGCCCTGGCCTCCAACGGCGCCTAGGGACCGTGGCCCTCTCCGGCACGCAGGCGGCCGGCGCCGGTTCGCCGGGCGCGGTGCGCTCCGGGAGGGCCCGCCGGGTCGTACCCAGATCGACCAATAAGCAGCGAGGGGGCGCCGTGCGGCGCCCCCTCGCCCTTCCCTACCTCTTCGTAGCCCCCGCCGTCGGGCTCACGGCGCTGTTCTCCATCGTGCCCCTGGGCATGATGGCCTACCGGAGCTTCTTCGGCGGTGGCGTCTTCGCCACCCATCTCTCCTGGATCGGCCTGCAGAACTACAGCAACGCCCTGCAGCAGGGCGGTACCCACGCCCTCCAGGTCACCGCCGTGTTCACGATCGGGTTCGTGGTCCTCACCATAGGCTTCGGCCTGGGGGTCGCCCTGCTACTCGACGTCAAATTGCCGGGCCTGGACCGCCTGCGGGCTCCCTTCATCATCCCGCTGGTCACCCCCGGAGTGGCCACGGCGCTTATCTGGGGCAACCTTTTTGCCCCCCAGTTCGGGTTCGTCAACCGCATGCTCAACCTGCTCGGCCTGAAGCAAGCCGACTTCACCTCCAACCCGTCGCTGGCCCTGCTCATGGTCCTCACCTTCGGCGTGTGGCAGTTTTTCGGCGAGGACGTCATCTTGTACCTGGCCGCCCTCAAAAGCCTGCCCCTCGACATCCTCGAGGCGGCCAGCGTCGACGGTGCCGGTCCGTGGTTGCGCTTCCGCCTTATCCGGTGGCCGCTGCTGCGGCGCAGCACCGTCCTCATCCTGGTCATCACGACGTTGACCGGCCTGCAGACCTTCACCCAGATCGACGTCCTCACCAACGGCGGTCCCAACGGGGCCACCACGACGGCGCTGTTCTACATATTCAACCAGGGCTTCATCCAGTTCAACACCGGGCAGGCGGACGCCATGGGGGTCATCTTGTTCCTCATCTCGCTCGTCACCACGCTCGGCCTGGTCGGGTTGCTGGGACGGGGGGCGGCCCGCGATGCATAGCCCGAGATTGTTCGTCTCCAAGGCGCTCGTCTACGCCCTGCTGGCCATAGCCGTAATGGTCGTGGTGTTCCCCCTCATCTGGATGCTGGGCACCGCCGTCAAGCCCAACACCCAGATCCTGGACCTGCGGGCATCGCTGTGGCCGAGCCATTTCGAGTGGGGCAACATAGTCAAGGCTTGGAACTCGGCGCCTTTCGGGCGCTGGTTCCTTAACAGCGTCATATTCAGCTTCGGGTCCACTTTCGGGCAGATCGCCACCTCGCTCATGGCCGGCTACGCCTTCGCCATGTTTGAGTTCCGCTTCAAGCGCCTGCTCTTCTACGCCCTCCTGTGCGGCCTGATGATCCCCTTCTCGACGATCATCGTCCCCGTGGTGCAAATTTTGGCTGATTTTCATTGGCTGAACACTTACCAGGGCCTGATCGTCCCCAACATCGCCTCGGCCCTCGGTGGTTTCTTGTTCCGCCAGTTCTTCCTGGGCCTGCCCTACGAACTGGGCGAGGCGGCCCGGATCGACGGTGCGTCGGAGTTCCGCATCTTTCTCAGTGTCTATGCTCCCCTGGCCGGCCCGATCGTGGCTGCCTTCGGCATGATCTCGTTCCTCCAGAACTGGAACAACTTCCTGTTCCCGCTCATCGTCGTCAACACCACCAACATGAACGTCATCTCCGAAGGCCTGTCCGTGTTCAGCGGGCAGTTCAATATCAACTACAACCTGATCATGTCGGCCGCCCTCATCGCTATCACGCCCATACTCGTAGTTGCCATCGCCGCCCAGCGCCGGATAGTCGCCGGCATCACCCTCGGTGCCATCCGCTGAGCCCGTCGAAGGCCTGCCACATCGATGCGTAGGCCCCGCCTCGTGCGAGGAGCTCGTCATGCGTGCCCGTTTCGACGACCCGGCCGTCGTCGAGGACCACGATGCGGTCGGCGGCTTGCGCCGTCTGCAGGCGGTGGGCGATGAGGACGGTCGTGCGGTCCCGAGAAACCTGCCGCATGGCCGCCGCCACCCGGGCCTCGGTGGCCAGGTCGAGGTTGGACGTGGCTTCGTCCAGGAGCAGGAGGGCGGGGCCGACCAGCTCGGCCCGGGCCAGGGCGATCAGCTGGCGCTGGCCGGCGGAGAGCGACCGGCCCCGCTCGGACAGTTCGTGGTGGTAGCCGCCGGGTAAGCCGGCGATGAAATCGTGCGCCCCCACGGCCCGAGCCGCCCCTTCCACGTCGGCATCGGAGGCGCGGTTGCGCCCGTAGGCGATGTTGTCCCGCACCGTGCCGGAAAACAGGAAAGCCTCCTGGGGCACGTAACCGAGCTGGCGGCGGAACGAAGGCAGATCCAGCCGGCGCAGGTCCTGGCCGTCGACCCGGACGCGGCCCGCGTCGGGGTCATAGAAGCGGGCCAGCAGTTTCATAACCGTCGACTTGCCCGCCCCCGTCTCGCCCACCAGGGCCACCGTCTCGCCCGGGTGGACGACCAGGTCTATGCCGCGCAGTGCCTCGGGGGGCGCGGCGCCGCCGGCCCCGGGGCGGCTCGGCGGCACCGGGTAGGCGAAGTGGGCGTCGTCGAGGTCGACCCCCCCGGCCAGGCGGCCCACGGCCAGCGGTTCGGCGGCCTGCGGTGTACGGGTCTCCAGTTGCATGAGCTCGGAGATCCGGCGCACGGACACCCGGGTCTGCTGCCAGGAGTCGAAGACCTGCGAGAGCTGCTGGATGGGGGAGAAGAACAAGTCGATGTACAAGATGAAGGCGATGAGGGCGCCGGCGGCCAGATGCCCGGTGGCGATGAGCCCGGCGCCCACGCCCAGCACGATGGCGTCGGCTACCGAGGACAGGAACTGGACGAAGGGGAAGTAGGTGGCGACAAGGCGTTGCGCCGCCACCCGGGACTCCAGGTAATCGTGCCCGAGCCGGTGAAAGCGCTCCTTGGTGGCGCCCTCGTGGACGAAGGCCTGGGCCTCGCGCACCCCTGACAGGCTCTCCTGGAAATCGGCATTGACAATGCCGATCCGCTCCCGGGACAGGTCGTAGAGCCGGGCGGCCCGGCGCCGGAACGCCACGGTGGCGACGGACAGGGGTACGACCACCGTCAGTGTGCACAGACCGAGTTCGGGGTTGAGCACCACCAGGGCCACACCCACGCCCACGAAGGTCACTATGGAGACCAGGGCGGAGAGCAGGCCGTTCTCGATGAGCGATTCGAACTGGTCGACATCGGTGGTCATGCGGGTCATGATCCGCCCCGCCATCTCCCGCTCGTAGTAGTCGAGCGAAAGGCGTTGCAGCTGCGCCCAGATGCGGATGCGCAGCGACAGCATGATCCTCTGCGCCGTCCGTCCGGTGACAAACGTTTCGAAGATCTCGTCCACCAGGTCGGCCAGCGTGACCGCCAGGTAGGCGCCCGAGGCCCCGAACACGACGGCCAGCGACCCCTTGGCCACGCCGCTGTCCAGGCCCGTTTTCACCAGCACGGGCCCGGCCAGGGAGGCCAGGGCGTCCAGGACGACCAGGACGAGGCCTCCCAGCAGGGGGCGGCGGAACTCGCCCAGCAGGCGCCTCAGGTTGAAGCCCCGGTCCTGGGCGGGCTCGTCGCTCGAGCTCCACGGTGGGGACGTCGCGCACGGGGGGCAGGGCGGCCACCCGGGCCAGGAGCTCGGGCGTGGGCGCCAGGTTGAGGCGCCACCCCCCGCCTCCGCCGCCCAGGCCGGGGCCGATGCTGGGCGGCCCGATGGTGCGGGAATGCCCCGAGGCGGGCGTTCCCGCGGGAGCCGTCGCCCGTCCACGCCGCCTCGGTGGTGGCACCGGCGGCGGCCGACGAAATGGCGGCCAGAGCTTCGATCCGGTCGCCCGACCTGAGCGGCCAAGTCGGCTTCGAGGCCGGCCAGAAGGGCGTGGTAGGTGTCGCTGCGGGCCAGCAGTTCGTCGTGGGCGCCCTGGTCCACGACGCGCCCCTCCTCGAGCACGACGATCCGGTCGGCCAGGTGCAGGGTGGATAGCCGGTGGGCGATGAGCAGCGTCGTCCGGTCGGCCATGACGGCGCGCAGCGCGTCGTGGATGCGTTCTTCGACCCGGGCGTCCACGGCGCTGGTGGCGTCGTCGAGGATGAGGACGCGGGGGTTGTAGAGGATGGCCCGGGCCAGGGCCACCCGCTGGCGCTGGCCGCCGGAAAGGGTGAGGCCGCGCTCGCCGACGACGGTGTCGTAGCCCTCGGGGAGCCGTTCGATGAACTCATGGGCCTGAGCCGCCCTGGCCGCCGCCACCATCGTCTTCGTCGCTGGCGTCGATGCGCCCGTAGGCGATGTTGGCCCGCACGCTGTCGGAGAAGAGGAAGCTCTCCTCGAACACCACCCCGACCTGGTGCCGCAGTGACCGCAGGGCCACGTCGCGCACGTCGTGGCCGTCGACCCGGACCGATCCCCGGGAGGGGTCGTAGAAGCGCGACACCAGCATGGCCACGGTGGACTTCCCGCTGCCGCTCGGGCCCACGATGGCCACCCGTTCGCCGGGGGCGATGCGAAGGTCGAAGCCCTGCAGTACGGGGTGGTCGGCGCCGTAGGCGAAATGGACGTCGGAGAAGACGACTTCGCCCCGCAGCTGTGGTAGCTCGACGGCGCCCGGAGGGTCGGTGATGGCGGGCTGCAGGTCGAGGAGCTGGAAGATGCGCTCCATCCCGGCCCGGGCCTGCTGGCCGATGGTGAGGACCCCGGCCAGCTGGCGGGCCGGGGCCAGCAGCTGGCCGATGTAGGTCGAAAAAGCCAGGAAGGTCCCGAGGGTTATCCGGTGGCGGAGGGCCAGCCAGCCGCCCAGGGCCAGGATGGTCACCTGGCCGAGGGCGGGGATGGCCTCGAGCAGCGGCTGGTAACGGGACTGCAGGCGCACGGCCCGCATCTGGGAGCCGTAGAGCTGGGCCGAGGCCCGGGCCAGACGTTCCAGCTCGGCCCGTTCCTGGCCGAACGCCTTGACCACCCGCACGCCGTTGACGTCCTCGTCGACGATCTGGGCCACGTCGCCTTCGCGCTGCTGGCCGTCCCAGGTGGCCGGGAAGATGCGCCAGCGCATGCGGTAGGACACGAAGAGCAGGGCCGGGGCCACCGTTATGCTCACCAGCGCCAGCAGGGGGGACAGATAGATCATCACGGCCAGCGAGACCAGCATCAACAGCACGTTGCCGCTCATGATGGGGAAGAAGCTGAGGAGGCCCTGGACCAGGGTCGAGTCGGAGTTGGCCCGGGCCACGAGCTGTCCGGTCGGCATCCGGTTGAGGTTGTCGAAGTCCAGGGCCTGGAGGTGGTCGTGCATGTCGTTGCGCAGGTCGTACTGCACGGCCAGGGCCACCCGGCCCCCCCGGTAGCGCCGGATGTAGGCGAAGCCGAAGCCGGCCAGGGCCAGTCCGACCAGCAGGACCAGCCACGGCCACAACGGGGTGTTGTGGCTGAGGACCACGCCGTCGACGATCTCGCGTTCGATGAGCGGGACGACGGTCTGGCACGTGCTCCCCAGCACGGCGGCGCCCAGCGAGAGCACCACGTCACGGCGGTGACGGAGCATGTAGCCCCACAAGCGCCTCACCCATCCCGGCGGCCCCGCCAAGATCGTGGGCGCCGTCATGGTATTGGAGGAGGGTTGCACTACTACCCGCTCAGGATAACGGCGGCCGACCTCCTACTGCCGGGGACGAGCGGGCTATGCGCCGGGGACGATCAGGTCGGCGCGCGGCGCGCCCTCGTGCCACCCGCTCGGCGTTGGGCTGGTCGACGACCAGCGCCCATTGCCTCGCCGCGTCCGGGCTCCTCCCGAAGGCGACGTGCCGGGCTATGAGCCGGGAGAGCCGCACCTGGTCGTCGAGCTCCACGTACCAGACCTCGTCGAGCACGGCCGGGATCCGGTCCCAGGGCGGTGCGGCGTCGAGGAGGTAGTTGCCCTCCGTCACGACCAGGCCCACGCCGGGGAGGACGGGGATGGCGCCGGCGATGGGCTCCTCGAGGTCCCGGCGAAAGGCCGGGGCGTACACCGTCTCACCGAGCTCGTGGCGCAGCCTGTCCAACAGGGCGATGTAACCATGGACGTCGAAGGTGTCGGGCGCCCCTTTCCGCGACGCCCGTCCCAGCCGCTCGAGCTCGACCTGGGCCAGGTGGAAGCCGTCCATGGGTACCAGGGCCGCCGCCGGCCCGAGGCGCTCGACGAGCAAGTCGGCCAGGGTCGATTTGCCGGCGCCGGGCGCCCCGGTGATGCCCACCAGAGCACGCCGGCCGGGCCCGGTCAGCGCCCGCGCCCGCGTCGCCAGGGCCGAGAGGTCCCAGGCGTTACCAGGGCCCTCAGCCGCGCCCGGCCCGCCCCCGTGAACAGCAGCTCGACCAGTGACGCCGTCACATTAACGGGCCCTGAGCGGCGGCGTCACATCCAGGTCGGGGACGCCGTGACCAATAAGCGACGGGCCGGCGCCCCCGTCCCCCTACGCTCGGGGGGAAGTGACCTCGACCGCCGACGTCGTGCTGCTCCTGGGGGCGGGGGCGCTGGCCGGCACGGTGGGCACGGCGGGAGGCATCACCTCGCTGATCTCGTACCCGGCCCTGCTGGCGGTCGGCCTATCGCCCCTGACCGCCAACGTGACCAACATCGTGGCCCTGGTGACGTGCTGGCCGGGGTCAGCATTGGCGTCCCGGCCCGAACTGACGGGCCAGGCACCGTGGCTCCGGCGCTGGGCCCCCCTGGCCGTGGCCGGCGCCGCGGTGGGCTCGGGCCTCCTGCTGTGGACGCCGGCGGGCGTGTTCGGCCAGGTCGTGCCGTTCCTGCTCGTCTTCGCCGCCATCAGCCTGCTCGCCCAGCCCCGCCTGTCGGCCTGGCAGCGACGGCACCTGGTCGGCGGCGACCGGTTCCTGTTGCCCTTTGGCCTCTTGTCGGTTTCCGTGTACGGCGGCTATTTCGGCGCCGGGTCGGGGGTCATGGTCCTCGCCCTGCTGCTGTTGTGCGTGGACCAGCACATAGCCACGGCCAATGCCCTGAAGAACATGTTCCTCGGTCTGGCCAGCGCCGTCTCGGCCGTCATTTTCGTCGTGTGGGGGCACGTGGACTGGACCGCGGCGGCCGCCCTGGGCGTGGGCGCCTTCGTCGGCAGCACGGCCGGCCCCCCGGTGGCGCGGCGGGCCCCCGGTCCGGTGCTGCGCGGGCTCGTCGCCCTTACCGGCCTCGGGTTGGCCGTCCGGCTTTGGGCAGTTCCGGGCTGAAGCCCTCCGGGGGTGCGCCCGTGCCCGCGCTCCCGCCCGGGAGGTGAGGCGAAGCCGGCAGGGCGGCCAGAGCCACCAGGCCGCCCCCGATCGCCACTACGGCGCCCACGCCCAGGGACAGGCGGCCCCCGCTCATGAACGCGGCGCGCGCCGTCAGGGCCAGCAGGGCCCCGGTGGCGCCTCCGGCGTGTTGGGCCACGACGATGGCCCCGCCGAGAGAGCCGAGGATGGCGTGGGTGACGGTAGGGGCCAGATGGTAGCCGGCCAGGGTAGAGGTCATGCGGCCCTGGTACCGGGTCGACAGCACGCTACCGATAACGGCGACGCCCAGCGCCCCGCCCACCTGGAGGGAAACGGAGTTGGTGGCCGACCCGACCCCGGCGTCGCCCTGGGGGACCGACCCGACGACCGAGTTCGTCGCCGTGGGCAGCAGGAGCCCGGCACCCAGGCCGATGAGCAGCAGGCCAGGCAGGACGTCGAGGTAGGTGGTCGTCACCGAGGAATGGGCGGAAACCTGCCACAGCCCACCGGCGACGGCGGCCAGGCCGGCAAAAACGGTGAACCGGGGCCGGCCGGCACGAGTGAGCGACGGGGACAGTGCCGCGCTCACGGCCAGGACGACGGCGATGGGCAGGATACGCAGGCCGGCTCCCAGGGGCGAATAGCCGAGGTCGAACTGCAGGAACTGGGTCGATACGAAGAGCCCTCCGAGCAGGCCGAAGAGCCCCAGGCATTCGGCTGCCAGCGCCACCGAGAACCGCCGGTCGGAGAAGAAGCTCAATTTCAACATGGGGTGGGAACTGCGGTTCTCCCAGCTCACGAAGCTGGCCAGCACGACCACACTGGCCACACCGACCCCGACCACGGCGCCCGAGCCCCAGCCCTGGGCCGGGGCCTCGATGATGGCCCACAGGAGCAGCCCCAGCCCGGCGATCGACAGCAGCGCCCCGACCGGGTCGGGCTGGTCGGCGGCCAGGCTCTTGGAGTCGGGTACCAGCCATAGGGTGCCGGCGAAGGCGGCGATGGCGATGGGGACGTTCACCAGGAAGATGGAGCCCCACCAGAACCTCGACAGCAGGAGGCCGCCGGCGATGGGCCCGATGGCGATCCCCAGGCCGATGGTCCCGCCCCAGATGCCTATGGACCGCGCTCTTTGTTTGGGGTCGCGGAAGATGTCGTTGACGATCGACAGAGTGGCCGGGATGGTGAGGGCGGCCCCGGCCCCCATCACGCCCCGGCACGTGATCAGCAGGTCGACCGAGCCCGAAAAGGCGGCGCTGGCCGACCCGAGGGCGAACACGGTCAGCCCGATGAGAAAGAACCGCTTGCGCCCGAAGCGGTCGGCCAGGCTGCCGCCCACGAACAGCAGCCCGGCAAAGACCATGGCGTAGCTGTCGACGATCCATTGCAGCTGGCTCGAAGTGGCGTGGAGGTCGCGCACCAGCGTGGGCAGGGCCACATTGAGGATCGTGTTGTCCACGTTGACGATCAACACGGAGGCGCACAGCACGGCCAGCGCCGCGCCGGGGTGCACCTGCCTCTCCGCTGGTCCTGTCCCTGCTTGTCCCGTCACCAACGTTCCTCGTCCACCCGGCACCCGCTTACTACAGCGCAGAGGCCGTCCCCGGGCCAGAGCCGAAGGGCACATTTACCGTGTGGTGGCCGCCCACCCTCACCGGGGCCAGGTCCTTCAATCCGCGCCCGACGCCAGGGGGCCGGTGTACGTGACGCTGAACGCCCGGAAGAAAAACGGGGACGGCGTCGAGATTTGCTCGTGGGCCTGGACCATGGCTATGGGCCAGAGCGTGGTGGCGTTGCCGGTAACGTCAAGGCTGCTGAAGGTCACTGATGGCGAGTACGGCGCCAGCGCGCAAACCCCGACCGCGGCCCACGGGTCAACCCCGGCACCACAGTGGAAAGAGTTGGTCGGGGCCTCCAGGATCCACTCGGCCGAGCCGCCTCGGCCTTCGAAGAGCTGTGTGGTGGCGAACCTCTGGCCGTCGGTCCCGTCGACCAGGGCGACCCCCCATCTGTCCCCTCTGACTTTGCGGATATCTACGGTTACGCGGTCCCCGGCGCGCACTGTCATCTTGGGGATGGGTTGTGGGGACCCGGGCACGATCTCCCACCAGGCCGACAGGTAAGACCCCTCCGGGGAGCAAACGCCCGTGCTCGGGTTGGTGGCGAACTCCTCGACCCCGGCCTGGATAAGGGTCCCGTCCGGTGGCAGCGACGGCGCGCTCATCCCGTCAATGCCCACCCACTCCGACATTTCCGTCGTACATGTCGCGCCGCGGAAACGGGGGACCGTGAAGGTCCCGCCTACCCCCGTGAAGGGCCCGGTGCTGACGCCATAGCCTGACCAGTTAGGCGAGATCTGGGTGGCCGCCGTCGTTAGCGGCGCAGGTCCGGCGGGCGCCGGAGCCGGGACCGCCGGCCCGACAACGGCGCAGGTCACGGCTACGAGTTGGCTAACCGTGGACGCCGACCACCGAGCCATGGCTTCCTAAACCCGTCCCCGTCGGTAGCACCGCAACCTTTCGCGTGGCCCAATCGTAATGTGGCGGCCCCGGTCTCGGCCGGCCGTCGTCGGCGCCGACCGGGGCGGAAGAGCCGAGTGTGCGCCGGCGCGTAGTTCGTCGTCCCCCTGGTCCGGCGCGGGGCACAATAGGCTGCTGGCTACGCTTCACGGTGCCCACCCGAGCATGTGCCTTCACTCACCGTGGCACGGACCAACCCACAAGGAGCCCGATGACGGATAGCAACTCTTCCACCCGGTCCACCTCCTCTGGGCATCGCCTTTTAGGGTGCCGCTTCTTAGGGTGCTGGGCCGTCCTGTTCGCCGGGACGGTTGCATTGGGCCTCGCCGCGGTCCCGTCGGTGGCCCAAGCGGCCACCACCCACGTCGCCGCGCCGGCTCGCTGTAGCGTAAGCGCCGCATCGGTGGCGGCCGTGGTAGGCCATCCCGTGCCGGCGGGCACCTTTTTCAGTGACAATTTGAAGGCGACGAAGCAGAACGACGAAATCTTCGAGCGTCGAGAGGTCGTGCATTTTCGGCTCCGAAACGAGCCTGGCCGCACTGAGAAGCGATGTCGTCCTGTCGGTCGAGGTCACCTCGCAGCCCCTCACGGGGGCTGAGCTCGGTTTGGCGTTCAAGCAGGCGATGGCGCTCAAGTTCAAGTTCGTCTCCTACCCGGGCCTGGGTATGAAAGCCTTTTATTACACGTTCAGCGTCTCCGGGATCCCCGTGCAGGGGATCGCGGAGATAAACGGCCGGACGATCTACTCGTCGAGCCTGTACACGGCGACGAAGGAGACCTCGGAGCTCGTCGCCCTCCTCAAACTGGCCGAGAAGCTTTGACGCCGGGCGCACCCAGGTGGGCGCTACCGGCCGGTGTCGCCCTGGCCACCCTGGGCGCGCTGAGCGCCCTAACCGGGAGCATCCCCGCCTACGCTTCAGCCACCGCCCCGGCCGGCTCGTGGGCGACGATGTTCGTGGCCAACCTGGGCTCTGACAGCGTCACGCCCATTGACCTGGCGGACGGTACCCCGGCGTCGCCCATCGGGCTCGGTGAGCTCCCCGACGCCCTGGCCGTGGCGCCCGGGGCCAAGACCGTCTACGTCGTCGAGGTGGGAAGCGACGAGGAGGGGTCCCCGGGCCGCGTGGTCCCCCTCGCCACCAACAACTACACCCTGGGCAAGGCCATCGCCGTGGGCACCAACCCGCAGGCCATCGCCATCACGCCCGATGGCAGGATGGCCTATGTCCTCAACGGCTACGACGCCGCCACCACGCCGGCGACGGTGCCGGTGACGATCACCCCGATCGACCTGGTGACCCGGACCGCCCTGCGCCCGGTCCCCGTGGGGACGCTCCCGTTGTCCATGACGATGTCGCCCAACGGCAAGCTCATCTACGTCGTCGACTCGAGCCCCAGCCACCCGGGTGAGCCCAGCGCCATCACCCCCGTGAGCACCTCGACAGGCAAAGCCGGCCCGGAGATAAAGCTTCCCCAGGCGACGGGGCCTTTCCCGGTGAGCGGGCTGGTCTTCACGCCCGACAGTGCCACCGCCTATGCCGTCACGGCCCCGGGTGTTGTCCCCATCAACACGGCCACGGGTAAGCCCGGCAAGGTGATCGGCCTGCACACCTCTATGCCGGTGGCGCTGGCCGTGAGCCCGGACGGCTCGACGCTGGCCGAGGTCGGTGACCCGATAACCGCCCTCGAGCACGGCTCGCCCTACGCCAACAATGTGACTCTGGCCCTGCTGAGCACGGCGACCGGGGCCGTGCGCAAGGTCGCTACCCTCGGCGACGAGCCCGGTGCGGTGTCCTGGCAGGTGGCCATGGCACCGGACGGGTCTACGGCCTACGTCCTCACCATCGCCCAGAGCCCGAGCCAGAGCTCGCTCGTCTCCAGCCAGAGCACCCTGGTGCCCGTCGACCTGGTCACGGGTAAAGCCGGCACGGCGGTAGAGGTGGGGCAGAGCGCGCAGGCCCTGGCCATCGGCCCGGGCGGCGCCACCGTCTACGTCCTGGTCAGCGGCCCTTACCAGCGGGGCGCGGCCCACAACGGCCGGGGCACCGTACTGCCGGTAGCGGCGGCCACCGGCCGGCCCGGTCCGGCCATCGGCGTAGGCGCCCTGCCCCAGGCGTTCGCCATCGCCCGGCCTGCGCTGGACCGCGTCGCCGACGTCGTGGCCACGCCGGTGGTGAAGAGCCAACTGGTGGCGGCCTTCGCCGCCGCCGCGCACATGAAGCTGGCAGAGGTGGCCGGGACGGCCCAGGGGTCGGTGTACTACGCCTACGACGTGACGACGCACACGTACTGGGCGGAAGCGTCGTTCGTGCCCGCCAAGGGCGGCCCGCCGACGGCCATGGAGGACGCCGGCGGCTTCGGTATCTTCTCCCGCCCGGCCTCGGGAGGCTGGAAGTACCTGGGGTCGTCGCTGCCGATCTCGTGCCGGGAGTTGTCCGTGGTCCCCCCCGCTGTTCTCAGCCTGTGGGGGGTGGCGCCGACCGACGCCGCCTATTGCCATAGCTGATCCCCAGCGAGCCCTACCGCCTCTTCCGCTGATGTCTGAGATCCCCACTGTGGTCACAGCCTCGGGCGACCAGGTCGACGACTACCACGGCGAGCTGGTGGCGGATCCCTACCGGTGGCTGGAGGACACCGACAGCCCCGAGACCCGGGCCTGGATCCAGGCTCAGAACGACAGGACCGAGGCCTTCCTGGCCACCGTCCCCGAGCGCCCGGCGCTGCGCGCCCGCTTGAGCGAGCTGTGGGACCACCCCCGCCATGAGGTCCCGTTCCGGGCCGGCTCGGCCTGGTTCCAGCGCCGGAACTCCGGGCTCCAGGACCAGTCCGTCCTCTACGTGATGACTTCGCCCGACGACGACGGCCGCGTCCTGCTCGACCCCAACCTGCTGTCGAGGGACGGTACGGTCGCCGTCACCAGCGTGGCAGTCACCGACGACGGTTCATTGCTGGCCTACGCCACCAGCGCGGCCGGCTCGGACTGGACGACCTGGCACGTGCGCCAGGTGGCTTCGGGGACTGACCGGGACGACCTGGTCGAGTGGAGCCGGTACGGTACAGCGGCATGGCGGGGCGTCTCGGGGTTCTACTACAGCGGCAGCGACCGTCCCGAGCCGGGTACGGAGCTGAGGGGGGAGGTGGGGCTGGTCAGGATCTTCTTTCACACCCTGGGCGCCCCCCAATCAGAAGACGGGCTCGTTTTCGAGGCGCCAGAGGAGCCCGAGTGGGTCCCGCACGCCACGGTGACCGAGGACGGGCTTTTCCTCGTCATCTCGGTCTCCCGGGGCACCAACCCCGAGTCGCAGATCCTGGTCCTCGACCACACCCGGCCCGAACTGGGCCTGCGGGCCCTCATAGCCGACCTGTCGTGTAAGGCCTCCGTGGTGGGCAACGTCGCTACGACCTTTCTCGTGATCACCGACGACCGGGCCGAGCGCCAGCGGCTCGTCGCCATCGACCTCGACCACCCAGAGAGAGAGGCGTGGACCGAAGTCGTCCCCGAGCGGGCGGCCGTGCTGGTCGGGGCGAAAAACTGCGGAGGGCGTCTCGTATGTCACCACCTCCAGGACGCCTGCTCGCGCCTGTCCGTCCTCGAAGCTCGATCGGGCCCATGTGCGGGACCTTCCCCTCCCCGCCATTGCCTCGTTGCGCGCCACGGAGGACGGCACCGGGATCGAGGGCCGGGCCGGTAGCCGGCTGGTCCACTTCGGGCTGTGCTCGTTCATCGATCCGGGCTCGCTGTGGTCCCACGACGTCAGCACGGGCGAGACGCGGATGCTGCCGGGCCCGGCCGCACCGTTCGATGCCGGCGCCCTCCTCAGCGAGCAGGTGTTCGTAACGGCCGATGACGGGGCCACCGTCCCCTTGTTCCTCACCCGGCGGCGCGACATAGCCCCGACGGGTGAGGTCCCGGCCCTGCTCGTCGGCTACGGCGGCTTCGACATCGCCATGACGCCAGCGTTCATGAGGAGCGACGTCCTTTTCGTGGAGCGGGGCGGGATCCTGGCCGTCGCCGTGCTGCGGGGCGGCGGCGAGTACGGGAGGGGCTGGCATGACGCCGGCCGGCTGGCGCACAAGCAAAGGGTGTTCGACGATTTCTGCGACTGCGCCCGGTGGCTGGCTTCGTCGGGCTGGTCCCGCCCGGGGCGAATAGCCATCAACGGCGGCTCCAATGGGGGCCTGCTGGTCGGGGCATGCTTGACCCAGCACCCAGAGCTGTTCGGGGCGGCCGTGCCCGAGGTAGGGGTGCTGGACATGCTGCGCTTTCACCGCTTCACCATCGGGTGGGCGTGGAAGGGCGATTTCGGCGATCCCGAGGACCCCGAACAGTACCGCTGGGTGCGGGCCTACTCCCCGCTGCACAACATAAAGCCCGGCGTTGGCTACCCGGCCACGCTCATCACCACGGGCGACCATGACGACCGCGTCGTGCCCGGGCACTCCTTCAAGTTCGCCGCTGCCTTGCAGGGGGCCGAAAGCGCGGGCGACGGGCGGCCCGAGGCGCCGGTCCTCATCAGGGTCGAGACCTCCGCCGGTCACGGGCTCGGAAAGCCGACATCCAAGGCCATGGCCGAGGACGCCGACATCCTCGCCTTCCTCGCTGCCGCTCTATGGCCGCGCTAGATCGGGCGGTCAGCACCGGCGAGGCCGTCGCCGTGGAGCCGGGCCAGGACCTGTAGGCGCTGCTGGCCAGCCAGGGCGTTGCGGTCGAAAGGCGTGGCCAGCACGATGGCGGCGGCGCCCCGGGCCCAGCTCGACTCGTCCCATTGGTCGACCTCGACCGGGGTGTCGCGCATCCAACCGGGTAGGCGCCGGGCCAGGCCGGTGCGGAACGCCGTGTCCCAATGCTGCCAGGAGGCCGTGCCCTCGCCCGCCACCAGCAGGATCTCAGGGTTAAGGGCGGCGATGACGGGGGCGATGCCGTGGGCCAGGCGCTGACCGGCGCGGGCGAAGACCTGGCGGGCGGCAGGATCGCCCCGGTCCGCCAGCCCGGTCAAACGGTCGAGCCCCTGGCCGGCCCGCAGGAGCCCGGCCGCCCGGCCGGCGGCGACCAGGCCGTCCGCCCCGATGTACGCTTCCAGGCAGCCGCGCTGGCCGCAGGCGCAATGCGGCCCGTTGGTGGATACGACGACGTGGCCCAGCTCGCCGGCGCCGCCATGGGCCCCGCGCTCGAGGATGCCGTTGTTGATGCAGGCGAAACCCACGCCGCGACCCACGGTGACTACGACAAAGCTCCGCCGGCTGCGGCCCAGGCCGTACAGCCACTCGGCCACGGCCAGGGCTTTCACGTCGTTTTCGATCAGCACGGGCACACCCATGGCGTGGCGCAACTCCCGCCCGAGCGGCATCCGCGACCAGCCGAGCACGTCGGCGTCGACGTCGCCGACGTCGGGGTGGGCGACCACGCCGGGTACGCACACCCCTACGCCGAGAAGACGGATGCCGCTGGTCCGGACGAAGGCGCCCAGGCTGGCCAGCAGGCGGGGAATGGCGTCGGCGGCCAGGGCATCGAAGCTTTCGGTGACGGCGGCCAGCACGTGGCCATCGAGGCGTACATCGACCAGGATCAGGTGGTCGGCGGCCAACTTCACCCCGACGGCGTGCCCGGCATCTGCGACCAGGCCGAGGAGTTGGCCCGGGCGGCCCCCCTCGGAGGGGGCGAAGTAAAGCGGTTCGACGACGCCGTGGTGGATCAGGCGTCTGGTGACCTGGCTGACGGTGGCCGGGCTCAGCTCGAAGGTCGCGGGCTATGGTGGCCCGCGACGCCGGCCCGTCGCGCCCCAGCAGGGCCAGGATGGCCATGCGGGTGAAGTCGCTGCCCCCCACATCTTCGTCATTCATGGCGCGTCTTACGTTAGTCACTGCAGAAAGACCAGGCGAGGTTGGTGACTGTGATCTTCTGGCCATGGTGACAGAACCTCCGTAATTCTCGATCAGTGGCGGCTTGACAAGCGCGCTTACCTGACTTACTTTAGATACTGCATGAAGAAACTTGACGATCTGGGAGGCACCGGGACGGGCGGTGCCGGTGGCGGCCTGGTCGCCTCGTCCGTCGCCACCATTCTGAAGAACCAGCACCCCGGAGGGGCGTTCGTCGCCTCGCCCGACTTTGCCGAGTACCGCTACTGCTGGCTTCGCGACGGCTCCTTCACCGCCTATGCCCTCGACTGCGCGAGCGAGACCGAGGCCGCCGGGGCATTCCATGAATGGTCGGCGGCCGCCATCGACGGGATCGCCCCCGTCATGGCCGCCGCTTTCGACCGCCGGGCCGCGGGTGAGCCGCTCGACCCCCACCGGATGCCGCCGGCCCGGTTCAGCCTGAGCGGCCAGCCCGTGGGGGACGACTGGCCGAACTTCCAGGTCGATGGCTACGGCACGTGGGTTTGGGCGCTCCGCCAGCACCTCGATAAGAGCGGCGTCCGGGACCTGCCTTCGCGTCTGTCATCGGCGGTAGAGAGCGTCGGTCGTTACCTGGCCGAGTTCGGCACGTCACCGTGCTACGACGTCTGGGAGGAGTCGGGCGGCTCGGTGCACACGGCGACCCTGGCGTGCGTCTACGCCGGCCTGCAGGCGGCCGCCTCCATGCTCGGCGACGACGCCTTGGCCGAGCGAGCCACCCTGGTCCAGGCCGCTCTGGTCGAACAGGGGCGTCGGTTGGGCCGCTTTGCCAAATCCAACCACGACGGCCAGGTTGACGCCGCCCTGCTCTGGCTGTGCAAGCCCTTCGGCGTGGTCGGCCCCGACGATCCCGCTTTCGGCGAGACGGTGAGGCGGATCGTGGCCGAACTGGACTTCGATGGCGGGATAAGGCGGTACCCGACCGACACGTATTACGGGGGTGGTGCGTGGCCGGTGTTGACGGCATCCCTGGGCTGGGCCTACGCCGCGGCCGGCGACCTGCCCGCGGCGCGCCAGCGCCAAGACTGGGTCGCCGCCCACTTCGACGAACAGGGCCGCCTCCGTGAGCAGTTCGGCGGGGACCGGCGCGACCCCGAGCACTACCAGGAGTGGGTAGGACGCTGGGGCCCACCAGCGGCCGACCTCGTCTGGTCTCACGCCATGTACGTCGTGCTGGCCACCGAGGTCGTCGACGGCAATGCCACCCCCAACGGCACCACTCCGACCATCCAGGAGCTCTCCACCACTAACCCCGAGAGGAATGAAAGGAACAACACATGACGAGGGAAGCAACCGTTCGCAGCAACCCGAGGCAACCAAGCCGGAAACGCTCGGTCGGGACCAGCCTGGCCTGCACCACGCTGGCGGCCAGCGCCGCCGTCCTGGGCCTGTCGCCCACGGCGGCGGGGGCGTCGACAGCCGGGGTCACGCTGCAGTTTTGGAATACTTACAACCCGGTCGGGAAACCGTCGGAGGCAAGCACGATGCAGGGCATCCTCAACCGGTTCGAAAAAGAAAACCCCGGGATCAAGGTCGTTTCCGTCCAAGTCCCCTACGGGAACCTCCTGGACAAGTTCATTGCCGCCGCCGCCGCAGGCAACCCGCCCGCCCTGCTGCGTTCCGACATCGCCTGGGTGCCCACCCTGGCGGCCGACGGGGCGCTACTCAACATGTCACGCCAGAAGTGGGCACAGCCGATATTGAAAGGGGCCCTGCCCGGCCCGCTGTCGACCAACTTTTACGAGGGGAGCTATTACGGGATCCCTGATGACACGAACACCCAGGCGATGTTCTGGAACAAGACAGAGTTCGCCGCCGCCGGCCTGTCCGGTCCCCCCACCACACTTGCTCAGCTGTGGACGGACGCCGCCAAACTGACAAATTCAGCCAAGGGCCAGTTCGGCCTGAGCGTGGGCGGCACCGACCTGTGGAACGTCGCCCCCTACATCTGGAGCGACGGAGGAGCACTCACCAATTCGAGCCTCACCAGCGCCGACGGCTACATGAACGGTAACGCCACCGAGTCGGCCATCACCGACCTCGTGAACTTGGAGAAAGCAGGAGACATCGGTTCGGACTTCGTCGGGGGTTCCGGAGCGGTGTCCGACGAGACCGGCTTCTCGAAGGGTGAGTACGCCATCGAGATCGACGGTCCGTGGGCCGTCCCCACCTTCAACGAGGCAAAGGGCCTCGATTACGGGGTTACCCTGTTCCCGTCGGGCTCCGGCGGTTCCATCTCGACCGTCGGTGGCGAGGATCTCGTCATTGCCCGAGACGCTCCCAATATCGCTGACGCCGAACTGCTGGCCGCCTACCTCGCCGAACCGTACGCGCAGACCCAGATGGCGGCCCGAGGCGATATGGCCGGCTACACGGCCGACGCCGCACGCGAAGTCAAGGCAAACCCTTACCTCGGCGTATTCGCTCAACAGCTCCTCACGGCCCGGGCGCGACCCGTTGCCCCCGGCTACCCCGAGCTCGACGCCGATTTCAAGGCTGAGCTGCAAGAAATCCAGGCCGGAAAGCTGGACGTTTCGGACGCCATGAACACCGCGGCGCAGGAGGCCGACGCCGCCCTGTCCGCCGGCTGATCAGGAACAATTGACGTCTACGACCATCCTCGAGCAGCGCCCGGCGACCACCTCGCCGGGCGCTGCCCTTCGCCGTTCCAGCCGCTCGCAAAGAGCGCGGCGCATAGCCACGCCGTACCTCCTGCTGGCGCCGGCCGTGGTCGTCTACGCCGCTTTCACCATTTACCCCGTCTTCCGCCAGTTCGAGATCAGCTTCTTCAACTGGCACATCTTCCCGGGCGCGTCCAACCCGTTCGTGGGCTGGGCCAACTACACCCAGGTCTTCCACGACCCCATCGTGCGCACGGCGGCGCTCAACTCGTTCCTGTTCATCGTGGTGACCGTTCCCCTGCAGATCGCCGTGGGCCTGTTCGCCGCCGCCGTACTCGTCGACCGCTTGCCCGGTTCCCTGCTGTGGCGAGCGGCCGTCTATATCCCCGTGGTCACCTCGTGGGTCGTGGTGAGCTGGGTGTTCAGCTCCATCTTCAGTTCTCAAGGTGGTATCGCCAATGCGATTGCCGGCCTTTTCGCCGGCCACACGGTCAGCATCGACTGGACGGCGCAGACGTGGACGGCGAACGGGATCATCTGGCTCCTCAGCATCTGGAAGGGCGTCGGTTGGGCGTTCATCATTTACCTGGCCGCCCTGGACGGGGTCCCCCGCCAGCTATTGGAGGCAGCCCGGATAGACGGCGCCACCGAACCCAAGGTGTGGCGCCACGTCGTCCTGCCGTCGCTGCGCACCGCCACGACCTTCATCACCGTGCTGCTCGTCATCGGCGGGGCCCAGGTGTTCACCCAGGTATTCGAGGTGACCGCTGGTGGCCCCTACAACTCCACCCAGACCTTCATGACTTATTTACGCCAGTTGGCCTTCGTCGACTTCCAGTTCGGCTACGCCGCCGCCCTGGGCTCGTTGCTGGCCCTCGTCCTTTTCGCCTTCAGCTGGGTGGAGATCAGCGTGCGGCGCCAGCAGGAGATGTGAGGAAGAGCCGGTGGCACTGAAAGCCGCGCCAAAAAGGCCTGCCCCCGTGGCCCAGCCCGGCCTGTTCGGTATCCGGCGTTGGGACCGGACGCGCCTCGTCATAGCCGTGCTGCTGGTCCTGGTCTCCATGGGGCCCCTCTTGTACATGTTGTCGTTGTCGTTCCAGTCCAACAACTACATTCAGGGCAATACGGTCCTGGTGCCGACCCACCCGACAACCAGCAACTACGTTCAGGCGTGGACCGAGAACAGCTTCGGCCATTACTTCCTGAACAGCCTGCTGCTCACCGTGGCCACCGTGGTCATAACCGTCTGCTTGGCCTCATTGGCCGCCTTCGCCTTCGCCCGCTATAAGTTCCGGTTCCGCGAGTTCATTTTCTACTCCTTCTTGGCCAGCCTGGCCATCCCCAGCGTCCTGTTGCTCATCCCCCAGTACCTGCTCATGGACCGGCTCCACCTGGAAGACTCGCTGGTGGGCTTGGTCTTCCTGTATGTGAGCGCCAACCTCCCCTTCTCCATCTTCTTCTTGCGGGGGTTCTTTGCCGGCATCCCCCGCGAGTACGAAGAGGCGTTCCGCCTGGACGGGGCCAGCACGCTCAAGGTGATCGTGCGGCTCATCGCCCCCTTGTCGTTACCGGCGCTGGCGGTGGTGTCCATGTTCACCTTCAGCTTCGCCTGGGACGAGTTCCCCCTCGCCCTCACCATGCTGTCCACGCCGTCCCACTTCACCTTGCCTATCGGGCTGGCCGACTTCATAGGTGCGCACAGCACGGCTTGGGGCCCGTTTTTCGCCGGCTCGGTGATCGCTACTGTCCCGGTGGTGGTCATTGTCCTTGTGTCTCAACGCTGGGCCCGCAGCGGGATCTCGCTGGGAGGCCTGCGCTGAGCCGGCTCGCCGGGCTCCGGGCCTTCTACCGCTCGGGCCAGGAGCTCGTGTTGGAGCACTTGCCGGCGGGCACCGCCCGAGTCGTCGCTCAGGGCGCCAAGGGCGAGGTCGCCGACGCCGAGCTCCATGGGGTCGCCCGGTTCGCCGGTCTCCCCGGCGGCACGTACTCGGTCGAGGCCCTGGCCGCCGACGGCCGCACCTTGGCCGAGGAACTGACTACGGTCGGGGCCCACCCGGGCGAGCGGCCCGTGCATGGCTTCGCCACCTCCTTTCAGGACGATGACGTACCCGCCGTCCTGGACTGGCTGCGGGCGCTGCGCTGCACCGTCGTTCAGATCTACGACTGGATGGCGGAGTACTCAGCACCGTTAGGACCGGCCCCAGGTTGGAGCGACCCCTCCGGCCGACCGGTGTCATTTGACGCCCTTCGCTTTCTGGCCGCCGGTATCCGGGCCGAGGGCGCGGTGGCCCACGCTTACGCGCCCGTCTACGCCGCCGACCTCGCCTTCGCCGGCACTCATCCCGAGCTGCTCATGGTCCGCAACGATGGCGGCAGGCAGCGTTTCTTCGACATGATCGAGCTCGCCAACCCGGCGGACCTCGACTGGCAACGCCATTTCGCCGCTTCCTACGGCGACGCCGCCGACAGCATCGGTTTCGACGGGTTCCATGTCGATACCTACGGCTACCCGCGGGTGGCGTTCGCCGCCAACGGCGAGGCCATCGACATGAGGACGGCCTATGAGTCTTTCCTGGCCTTCTTCCGTGCCGCCCGGCCCGACGACCAGATCAGCTTCAACCAGGTCAATGGCGTCCCCGCCGCGCTCAGGCTGCCCCCCGGGCCGGGCTTTCGGTACTGCGAGGTGTGGCCCCCGAACGACCAGTGGCGGCACCTGGAAGCGTTGATGGACCGCAGCTCGGGCGCCGCCGGCATGCTGTCGCCCCCGGCCGCCAGGCAGGGCCTCGTCCGCGGCAGCATCGCCTGCTACCCGCCCGTATGGGGGGCCAACGGCCCGGCCGGCCCTGTCCCGGGGCCGGCCCGGGACGCCTCACTGCGCACGGTGCTGTGCACCGAAGCGGTGACCACCTGCCTCGGCGCCAGTGCGTTGCTCTACGGCGACGTCAGCGCCGTGCTCTGCGATCCCTACTACCCCAAGCACGAGCGCCTGTCGGCGGCGGAGGCGGCGACCGTGCTCGCCTGGCACCGCTTCGCCCTGCGCTGCCGGGACCTCTTCCTCGAGGGCGAGGACACGAGCTGGTACGACATTGCCGACGACAACGGAGCCGTCGCCGTGGCCTGGGACGGCCCCGTGCGTCCCGAGCCGGTGGGAGGGGCCGTGTTCGCCCGGGTCGTCCGTTCGCAGGACCACATCGCCGTGGGCGTCCTCGACCTCACGGGGAGCCCCCATGGGCTGTGGTCGGAGCCCACCGCGCCCGGGCGGTGCCGCTCGGTACGGGTGCGGCTGCTTCTGCCCGCCCCGGAACGGTGGCAGGCGGCCGTGGCCACGCTGGGCCGGTCCGAGGACCGGTGGGTGCCGGCGACGTTCACGGCGGCCGAACATCGGGAAGGACGCGCCGTCGAGGTCGAAGTGCCGATCGAGACGGGCTGGTCGGTACTGCGGCTGACGACGTCCTGACGCCTCGGGCCGGGCGGGGACCTCGGGCCCGGCTGGGACCTTGAGCCGTCCTGACGCCTCGGGCCGGGCTGGCAGCCGACGCGGTTAGGGCTCGGCCGGGACCAGCGGCCGCACCTCCCGAGCGACGAACTCGACAAAGGCTTCGGGGTCGGGGTCGTCCGGCGTGGGCTGGAGCACGACGGTGCCGGCGCCCGCCTCGGCCCAGCGCCGTACGGCTTCGGACACGGCGACGGCGTCACCGGCGACGCCGAGTTCGTCCCGGCCCGCGGGGTCGTAGCCCCAACGGCGGTAATCGTCGGCCAGGCGGGACGCCGCGCCCGGGCCGGTGGCGGCGTGCAGGTAGACGACCACTGAGTGGGCGTCGGACCGCCCGGCGGCGAGGCGCCCCTCATCGATCAGTGCCCGGGCGAGGCGCAGTTGGGCGGGACTGGTGCCGGCGGGCAGGAGGGTGCCGTCGGCGCACTCCCCCGACAGGCGCAGAGACTGCGGCCCGACCGCCCCGGCCAGCACCGGGGGCGGGACCGCCGGCGGCCAGTCCAGGGCCACTCGGTCGAGCCGCACGTAGCGGCCGGTGGTGGTGACCGTCTCGCCGGCGAGGAGTCGGCGCAGGGCGACGATGTACTCGCGCAGCATGGTGAGCGGGGACTTGACGCGGGCGCCGACCTGGCCCATCCACTCTTGCACGCCGTGCCCCACACAGATCCGGCCCGGCCGGGGAAGAGGCGGTCCAGCGTGGCCACCTCCATCGCCGTCAGCGCCACATTGCGCAGCGGGACGGGGAGCAGGCCGACGCCGATGCGGGCCCGCGCCGTCTGGGCCAGGGCGGCGGCGGCGGTGGCGACGCCGCTCTGGCGGAAGCAGTCCTCCCAGAACCACAGCTCCTCCAGCCCGGCCTCGTCGGCGGCCCGGGCCACCGAGGCCAGCCGCTCGGGCCGCAGTTGCGGCAGGTAAACGGCCCCGAGGGTGGTCATGGCGAGGATCTTCGCATAACCGACGGCTTACCCCTTGAAGAAGCCGGGGCCCCTTGTGTTACTGTGACGGCTGAGGGTAACACACCACAGGTTGGAAGCTGTCCCCTCCGGCTCGAAAGAGCCAGGCCTTCACCCCTTGACCCCGGGTGAAATAAGGCCAGGAAAGGAGGGGATCGCTATGGCAACTGGCACTGTGAAGTGGTTCAACGGTGAGAAGGGTTTCGGCTTCATCTCCCAGGACGCTGGCGGCGCTGACGTGTTCGTGCACTTCAGCGCGATTGCCGGCGAAGGTTACCGCAACCTGGAGGAAGGCCAAAAGGTCGACTACGAGACGAGCCAAGGCCCGAAGGGGCTGCAAGCCGTCAATGTTCGTGTAGTGCACTGAGAGTTACAGGACTTCCTCAGCCAGATTGACTGCACGTGCCTTAGCCAAGGCAGCAGCGGCTTTCAGGCACGGGCACCGGCGTTTGCCGGTGCCCGGAGGTAAACCCTTTTTGTTAAGCGCGGCCCCACGGTCAACCGGTTGGCGGCGCGGTCCCTGGCCCAGCCGGCGTCTTTAGTGCCCCGCTCAAGGCCTCTAGCAGGGCGCGGGGACGGTTGGTGATCAGGCCGGCGGCCCCCAGGGCGGCGAGCTCCAAGGCGCGACCGGTCGAGTCGACAGTCCACGGGACGACAGCCAAGCCCCTCGACGCCGCGGCGGCGAAAAGCTCGGGGACGGCCATGACGTCTTCGGGGTTGACTGCGCTGAGGCCCTCGGCGCGGCCCACGTGATAGCGCCAGTCGTCTCCCTGCTCCAGGAGTAAGGCCGTAGTGGTCCCGGGGGAGTGGGCCCGGAAGTGCTCGAGGGCGACGGGATCGAACGAGGACACGGTCACCTCCAGGGATGGTGGCACCTGGCTGGAACCAAGAAGCTGGGCGACGCGCCGGGCCAGGAGGTGGCGGCCGTCCCAGCCCGGCTCTCCAGGCAGGTCTTTCAACTCGATGTTGAGCACCACCGGGCCTTGCTGGTGGCCGCTACGGGCTCGGGCGCTCGGTGGCGCCAACGCGGCCAGCAGCTCGGCCAGGGTGGCCAGATGGCGCAGGGCCCCGTCACCGAGCAGGCAAAGCGGGATGCCCTCCGCCGCCCCGCACCCGGCCTCGACGTCGGCGCTCCCGATCCCGGCATCATGGTGGAGCACGACGGTGCCCGCGGCGCTCAATCGGGCGTCGACCTCGGTGCCGTCGGCCCCGGCGCCCAGGGCGGACAGGACGGCGGCGATGCTGTTTTGCGGTGCCGGGCGGTCACCCTCCAGCCAGTCGCCCCGGTGGGCGATCACCAGTGGCCTGGAAGCCGAGGCAGGGGCGGTCAACGCCGGTACGCCTCGGCCCGGAAGCCCTGGGCCTGCAGCGAGGGGACGACCTGGTCGCGGTGGGAGGGGTCACGGGTCTCCAAGGTCAGGATCACCTCGACCTCTCTCACCCCCACCGGCGCTCCGGACCGGCGGTGCTCGACGGTCAAAAGGTTGAGCCCGAGCCTGCTCAGCGCCCCGGTGAGAGTCGCCAGCGCCCCGGGCCTGTCGGCCAGGACGACCCTCACCATGAGGTAGCGTCCCGCTGCGGTCAGGCCGTGCTCGACCAGCCTGGTCAGCAGCAGGGGGTCGACATTGCCTCCGGACAGGACCAGCACCACGGGCTCGTCGCCGGGTACGGCGCCCGCCATCAACGCCGCCAGGCCTACGGCCCCTGCTGGCTCCACTACCCACTTGCAGCGCTCCAGGAGGAGCAGGACGGCCCGGCTTATCTCCTCCTCGGTCACGGTCACGAACCGGTCGACGTACGCCCGGGCATGCTCGAAGGTCAGCTCCGAGACGCACTGGACGGCGATCCCGTCGGCCATCGTCTCGACACTGGGCAGCTCCACCGGGGCGCCGGCATTGAGGGCGGCCGCCATCGTGGCCGCCCCGGCCGCCTCTACCCCGATGACCCGGGCCCGGGAGGCGCAGCCATGCAGGGCGGCGGCTATGCCGGCCACCAGGCCGCCTCCTCCCACGGGCACGAGCACGGATCCGCTGGCGGCTACCTCTTCGGCCAGCTCGAGGCCTATGGTCCCCTGCCCGGCGATGACATAGGCGTCATCGAAAGGTGGCACGTAGTAAGCACCGTGCTCGGACGCATAGCTCCGGGCGACGGCGATGGCGTCGTTGACGTTGCCGGGCTCGAAACGGACGTCGGCCCCGTAAGCCTGGGTGGCCTCGACCTTGGGCCACGAGGCGCCCTGGGGCATGAAGACAGTGGAGCGCATCCGGCACAGCGATGCGGCGAGGGCTACGCCCTGGGCGTGGTTGCCGGCCGAAGCAGCCACGATTTCTTCGACGGGCCCCTCGGCCGCCACCACCGAAATACGGTTGTAGGCGCCCCTGATTTTGAACGATCCCGTGCGCTGAAAATGTTCAGGCTTCACAAAAACAGGCCGGCTCGTGAGTTTCGAGAGGGCGCTGGAGTACAGGGCCGGGGTTGGCCGTACCACCCCCTCCAGGCGCCGGGCTGCCTCCTCGATCTGGTCCAGGCCTACGAGGGAGCTCATGGTGGCCACGGGGCCAGCTTGCTCGGGTGGGCGGCCCGGGTCAAGGATGTGCGGTCGTTGACTACTCTGCAATTGGGATGGTTATGACCGACGGGGCCGTGGTCGGCGACGACGGGCTCAGGCGCTGCCCCTGGGGGGTGGCTCCGGCTGAGTACCGGCGCTACCACGACGACGAATGGGGGCGCCCTGTCGGCGACGACCGGCAGATCTTCGAGAAACTTTGCCTCGAAGGGTTCCAGAGCGGCTTGTCCTGGCTTACAATCTTGCGGAAACGACAAGGTTTTCGCACCGCGTTCGCATCCTTCGACCCCGCCCTCGTCGCTCACTTCGGTGACCAGGACGTGGAGCGGCTGCTGTCGGATATTTCCATTGTGCGCCATAGGGGGAAAATAGAGGCGACGATCGCCAATGGGCGCGCCGTGCTCAGGTTGTGGGCTACGGGGCAATCACTGGCCGCTTTGCTGTGGGCGGCCGAAGCGCCGGCTCGCGCCCCGCGTTCGGCGGCGGACGTGCCCGCGTCCACGGCCCAGTCCCAGGCCTTGTCGGCCGTGCTGCGCGGCCACGGCTTCCGCTTCGTGGGCCCGACGACCGTCTACGCCGCCATGCAGTCCCTGGGTGTAGTCAACGACCATCTGTCGGGGTGCCACTTCCGCTCCGTGGCCGAGGTCGAGCGCTCCCGGTTCGACCGGCCGACGTGAGCCCGGGGCCGGGGTGACCACGGCCGGCGCCGGCGCACCCGAGTACGGCCCGTTCGACATTATCGGCGACGTCCACGGCTGCTTCGACGAACTGGCCGAGCTGCTGGGTGTCCTGGGTTACGTCTCTACCACCGGTGGTGGTGCTCGCCACCCCGAGGGCCGCCAGGCGCTCTTCGTGGGCGACCTGGTCAACCGGGGGCCGGCCACGCCGGACGTGTTGCGCCTGGCCATGAACATGGTGGCGGAGGGGAACGCCCGGTGCGTGCAGGGCAACCACGACGTGGTCCTAGTCGAGGCCCTGAAGTTGCGGGGCATGTCCGGGGGCGCACGGGCCACGTCGTCGTACCCGGTCCCGGGCGCCACGGATGGTGGCCACGGTCTGGCCGAGTCTCTGGAACAGCTGGAAGACGAGCCCTCCGAGTTCGTGTCCCGGGCCGCCCTCTTCCTCGACGGTTTGCCCAGCCACCTGGTGGTGGCCGGGGGCGAGCTGGTCGTGGCCCACGCCGCCGCGCCGGCCGAGGCGGGGGAACGGCGCTCGGCGGCCATGGTGGTCGTCTATGGCCACACGCCTGTGGGCAGCGCCCGGTGGGTGAACGGGACGATTTGTATTGACACGGGCTGCGTCTACGGGGGGAGGTTGACGGCCTTGCGGTACCCCGAACGGGAGCTCGTCAGCGTGGCGGCCCGCCAAATTTATTGGGTACCAGCCCACCTTCGCCGTCTTGGTCTGTGATATAACCGTCGGCACCGAGATTGCTAGCCGGGGGGAGAGGCCCTATGACCGAAGTGATTTCGACCTCCAGACCGGGCGGCGCGCCGGGGCCGGGTGGCGAGGGAGCGGGCCCGGGCGGCCAGGCCGCAGCAGCGCCCCTGCAAATAGTCCCGCTGGCCGGCATACCTCTAGTGGCAGTCGCGTTGGCCGGCCTCGTGGTCGCCTTGGCCGTCAACGACCTCTGGCCGCTCGAGTTCTTCCATGTGGTGGGAGGCGGACTATGGACTGGTATCGACCTGTTCCTGGGCTTTATCATCGGCCCCGTGCTCGGCCGGATGAGCATCCCGGCCCGGGTCGAGTTCTCCAAGCGTTTTATGCCCAAAATGGTGCTACTCATGCCCACCCTGGTTATAATCACCCTGACCGGAGGCTGGCAATTGGCGAGGCACGTCGGCAACCTGTCGACGGCCAGCCCGAACCATGGATGGATAATTGCCAGCTTCATCGTGGTAGGCGTTATGGCCATAGTTGCGCTGGGCATCCTTGAGCCAGCTAATCTTGCCGTCCTGTTCGAGTTGAGGAAACCGGCACCCAATGGAGCGCTCATCGGCAAATTGATGAAGCGCTTTATATACACCGCCGGCGTCACCGGCGCCATGCAGGTGGCCACCTTGTTGATAATGACGCATTTGGCGGCGTCGTGAGCGCGCCGTCAGTGCACGGAGGGAGCCCGACGGAGGCGCCCCCGGCGCGCGCCCTGCCACCCGTCGGGCAGATGGCTGTGCTGTCCATGGCACTCGTAATCGTGGGCGGGATTTACATGGGCGCCCACCTACCCAAACGCGCCTCTCTCGGTCTTCCCATCGGGCTGCTGGCGGCTGCCGTTGTGCTCGTCCTGGCCAATGTGGCCCAGCTAGTGCGCCTGCGCCAGTTTGCCTGGAGCACGTTCTGGCTGGTCGGGAAGTGGGCCCTGGTCGCTTACCTCGTGATTACGGGCATGCTCGAGTACGTATTCGTGCTCGACGGCACCCGCGGCTCCACACTCGTCGTGTTGACGGCCATGCTGGCCATCTTTGCCGTCGACGTGCCCGTGCTGCTGGCCTTCTCCGTGGCTCGCTACCAGCCGGTCGAGGAGAAGGCCTAGCGCATCTTCGAACCGGAGGGACGCGGCCGTCCGGGGCCGGGGGGCACCGTCTCGGCTTGGCCCCCGGCCAGGAGCCCGTCCCGCAGGACGATGCTGTTGGTGCGCACGGCCGGCACCCGTTTGCCGGCTAAGACCACCCCGGAAAGGTTCAGCGGGTCGGCCGCCGACAGTCGTACGAGCTCGTCCTTGCGTTCGCTGCGCCGGACGTGGCGTAGCAGGTCCAGCGCCTCGGGCAGGGCGTACTGCTCGCCGGCGAAGCCGTTGACGAAGCGACCGCCTCTCACCAGGCCCCTAGCCTCGAACCTGCGCAAGCTCCACAGGATCTCGCGCCAGGGTACGCATATGTCCTCCTGAGAAACCAGGTCCCAGAAGACGACTCCCCACCGGGCCAGCAACTGGCCGGCCATCTGCTCGGCCAGGTCGTCCACGGCCATCGTCAGTTGACCGGCATGTGCGGCCGCGGCCAGCAGGGCCCACCGGCCCTCCCCCGGTTGGCGCAGAGAGCGCGGCGAGCCGGGATTGGGGCGCAGGCCCAGCCGGCGACGCTCGGGCAGGTGCCGGCGCGACCACGCCTCCCGGCCGGAGAACAGAGCCCTAACAGCGGCGAACCCGTCCGAGGTCACGATGCCTCGGGCCACCAGGTCCCACAGGCCCTCCTGGACCTCCACCGGGAGCCGCCCGGTGGCCCCGGGCAGGTCCGAAGAGAACATGGCGCCATTCGCGCGCAGGGCGTCGAGCACGTCGCGGGCTGCTCCGTGCGGAGGCTCGTCCGGCCATGCTTCGCCGCGCGCGGCCAAGGTGAGCCACGGGAGCTCGGAGCGGAGCGTAAAGGTCACCGGGGTGGCCCGGGAGGGGGTCGAAGCGCCCCGCCGAGGTTGCCCGTCGGCCTCGGGCGCCCGCAACGAAAGCCGGCCCCAACTGACCTCTCCCGATAGGCACAGATCTTCGAGCCAGCGGCGCTGGTAGTTGTCGACCCGGGCGGGAAAGACCGCCTCCTCCCAGGCTCCGGCGGCTAGCTCGAAACCCTGCAACTGTTCGATGACCGCCAGCAGGCCGGCCCGTCCCTGCAGGCGCGTACCCGGGGCAACGTGCTGCCAGTGCAGCAGGAACCTCATGAAGTCCTGCGGGCTGAGCGGTTCGACCTCTCGCCGCAGTCGCTGCTGGGAGTACCCGTGGATGCGGGCCAGCAGATGGCGGGCGCACCACTGCTCTTCCTCGCCCAATCGAGGGTCGAACCGCCCCCTCATGGCGAAGCCTTCCCCCTCCAGGCGGGCCAGGCCGACCCGGGTGCGGCTGAGCGCCAGGCCACAGCGCTGGGCAAGAGCGCTCACGGTTACCGGGCCCGTGAGCTGCAGATGGCCCCGGACCGCCAGGGCGGCGGCCACGTCGGCGTCGGCGTCGGTGGCTCCGAGGTCCGGGGCAGCGTTGCCCCCGCCGCGCCCCGGCGCCAGGCGGTAGTCGGGCTGGAACCGGCCGTCGGGAAAGAGCGCCTCGGCCCCGGCCCGCCGCTCCGTCGCGCACCACAGCGTGGCCTGGTCGTCCCGCTCGTCCTGCTGGTCCGCCACCTCCGCCACCAGCACCTCCATGGCTCGGCCGCTGGCCACGAGTTGTTGGAACCACTCCAGCCAGTCCGCCTGCGGGCGATAGACCAGGGTCGACAACAGCAGGTCGTGCAGCTCGTCAGCGCCACGAGGGCTCGGTGCCACTCCGGCGCGCACTTTTTCCAGGGCGGCGGGGTCAAGGCGCGAGAGGTCCCTGGCTTCCACCGGCAAGCCCCGGCGCAGCTGTACCTGGCGGGAACGCCTCTCCTCCAGGGGCGCGTCGTCGAGGTAGGTGTACGGTTGGCCGTTTACGATCTCGTGCGAGAGCACAGAGGGTTCAACCGAGTCGACGAAGTGGGACCTGACGGCACCGGAATGCAGATGGGTGACGAGGTCCTTCAGCCCGTCGACGTCCATAGCCTCGTGGAGGCAGTCGTCGAGCACCTGCCGGACGATTACGTGGTCGGGTAGCTGGATGGGGCCGGGCGGGGTGTTCTCCTGGCACGCGGCCAGGGCGGGGAAGATGGCGGCCATGAGGTCGTCCGCCTCCATGCGCTGGATGGGCAGGGGGTTCTTCTTCCCGCCCCGGAAGCGCAGGATGGCCAGCGATCGGCTCAGGTCCCAGCGCCAGCGCGACGCGAACATGGGCGAAGCGAGCACCGCTTGTTCGAGCGTTGCCTCGACGGTGTTGGGGTGCAGGAGCCGGACCGCCGACGACAGCGGGAAACTGTGTTGGGGGCCCAGCGACAATAGGACGGCGTTGTCACTGGCCGCGGCCTGGAGCTCGAAGTCGAAAGTGACGCAGAACCGCTTGCGCAGAGCCAACCCGAAGGCCCGGTTGACCCGTCCGCCGAAGGGAGAATGGACGACCAGTTGCATGCCGCCCCCGTCGTCGAAAAACCGCTCGAAGACCACATCGCGCCCGGTTGGCAGCACCCCCAATTGCTCGAGGCCGGTGGACAGATAGGCGACTATCTGCTCGGCTGCTCCGCTGGGACCGTCCGGGAGCCCGCACGACTCCCGGATGTAGTCGACCGCGGCTCCGGCGCCCTCCAGTTTGAGCCGCGACTCGACGCCGGCCCTCAGGACGGAAACCTCCTCCGAGAGCTCGGCCGTGCGGGCCGGCGCTTCTCCCACCCAGAAGGGGATCGTGGGCGCGGCACCCTGGGCGTCGATAACCCGCACTTCGCCCGGGGTGACGCGGCGGATGCGCCACGAGTGCGTGCCGAGCAGGAACACATCACCGGTCATGGACTCGATGGCGAAGTCCTCGTTGAGCGTGCCGACGACGGTCTCTTCGGGCTCGACCACGACCCTGTAGTCGCCGACTTCGGGGATGGCGCCTCCGCTGGTCAAGGCGGCCAGGCGGGCTCCCCGGCGCGCCCGCAGGACGGAGTTGACCTGGTCGCGGTGAAGGTAGGCCATGCGCGGCCCGCGGCCCGTGGGAATACCCTCGGCCGCCAGTTCGATGACAGCGTCGAAATCGTCCCGCGACAGGTGCTGGTAGGGAGCGGCCCGGCGCACCAGCTGGTAGAGGTCGTCCTCTTTCCACTCGTCCGCCGCCGCCACTTCGGCGATCACCTGTTGGGCGAGTATGTCCAGCGGGGCCACCGGGGGCAGGACAGCGTCGAGACGGCCCTTGCGCACGGATGCCAAGAGGGCGGCACACTCGACCAGTTCGTCCCTCGTGGTCGGGAAGATGATGCCCTCGGGAACGCCGTGGCGGGAGTGGTTGGAGCGCCCCACTCGCTGTAGGAAGGTGGAAATGGCGCGGGGCGAGCCGACCTGGCAGGCCAGCTCGACGGGCCCGATGTCGATACCCAGCTCGAGGGACGCCGTTGCTACCAGGGCGCGCAGATCCCCGGCCCGCAGGCGCGATTCGGTCCGCTTGCGCCTGTCGGCCGACAGGCTGCCATGGTGCGCGGCGACCTGGTCTGGCCCCAGGATCTCGCCCAGAAGGTGCGCCAGGCGCTCGGAAAGCCTTCGGGTGTTCACGAACACCAGCGTCGTCCGGTGGCCCTTGACGTGGGCGGCGATGCGTTGGACTATCTCGCCCAGCTGCTCCTGAGAAAGCACCGCCGCCAGCTCTTCCTCGGGTAGCTCCATGCCGACCCGCAGGTCGCGGCGGTGTCCGCAGTCGATTATCTCGACATGGCGACCGCCGGCGGCTACGGCCGGGACCGAGGCCGGGGGAACGGGGGCGAGGGCCATCAGGCCTGGGGGAGAGGCGCCGGTCAAGCGTGGGAGAGGGGCGCCGGTCAAGCGTGGGAGAGGTGCGGCGACCGGGGCGGGGGTGGTGCCTGCAGGGCGCGCCGCGGGAGCTGGAGGTACCGGCGCCTCCGGGGGCGGAGTGGCAGGAGCGACGACGTGAGTAGTGGCGTCGCCCCCACTGAGCAGGCGGGCCGTGACCTCTATGGGCCTCTGGGTGGCCGAGAGCCCGACCCTCTGGGGGCGGCCTTCGACCTGGATGTGCTCCAGGCGTTCGAGGCTGAGGGCGAGATGGGAACCTCGCTTGTCTCTGGCCAGAGCATGGATCTCGTCCACGATTACGGTACGGACCGCCGTTAGGGTCGCCCGGCTGCGGTCCGCGGTCAGGTAGAGGTACAGGCTCTCGGGCGTGGTGACAAGGATGGTCGGCGGGTCCTTGACCATGGCCGAGCGGGCGCTCGAGGGGGTATCGCCGGTGCGGACGGCCACTGTTACCGGTGCCGGGGCGAGGTTGAGCCGCTGAGCCGTTTCGGCTATCTCGGCCAGAGGGCGCTCCAGGTTTTGGTGCACGTCAACGGCCAGGGCTTTGAGTGGCGAGACATAGACCACCCGCGTGCGCCCGCCGAGTTGGGCGCCCAACTCGGCGGCGCGGTAGGCCTCGTCGATGGCCATGAGGAAGCCGGCCAGGGTCTTGCCCGAACCGGTGGGCGCGGCGATGAGGACGTCGACGCCGTCCTGGACGAGCGGCCACCCCCGGGCCTGAGGCTCGGTCGGGCCCTCGGGGAACCGGCCATTGAACCAGGCGGCTACGGCCGGGTGCAACTTGAGGTCCGCCGGCAACGTGGGCATCTCCCCATTCAACCAGCGGGGAGCGACGATAACGCGCTCGACTAGGCTGGGCTTGAGTGAGCCGGCTGGGTGGTCGCGGTCAGGCGTGGCCCGGGGAACCGGTATGCGACCTGGTCGAGGAAGGTCGGGACTCCGTAGGGCAGGGTGCTGGTTAACGGCCAGTCGGGGCGACCCGCAGGAAAGTGCCACAGAAATCAAACCGCCGATGGGCAGCGCCCCCGTTGCCACAGGTAAGGGTGAAACGGTGCGGTAAGAGCGCACCAGCGTCGGGGTGACCCGGCGGCTTGGTAAACCCCACCCGGAGCAAGGTCAAGCGTGGGACGGCCGGCCCGGCCGATGTCCCCAGGTAGGCCGCTTAGATGGATGACCACCCATCCGTGCCGGAGACGGCCCGGTGGACAGAATCCCGCCTACAGGCCGGCTCACTCGGACGGGGCCTACCGCGCTCGTTGGCGGGAGTACCCCGGCGGGCACCGCCGCAGCACGGCCACCCAAGCCGGGGCTTACCTCCGCCTCCGGCGTGGACACTGTGCTACAATGATGACGTGTCTGAAAACGTGTCTGTCCGCTTGGAGGACGGCCTGGCCCAGCGCCTTCGTTTGAGGGCACGGGCGGCAGGAGAGACGCTCTCGGACCGGTTGCGACGCTACGCCGAAGAAGGCGTTCGCCGCGACGAACACCCATTGATCACCTTCCGTGATGGGCCCACCGGTCGCCGGGCTGGGCTGGTCGGCGGCCCGGACGTGTGGGAAGTGGTGATGTGGGTCGAAGAGCTGTCGGCGCAGCCGGATCCCGCAGCCGTGCTGGTCGACGAGTCGACGCTCACCCGGCCACAGATCGACGCCGCCCTCCGCTATCGGGCCGCCTACCCCGACGAGATCCACGCCCGGATCGACTTGCACCGCCAAGAGACGGCGACGGCCTCGAACGCTTGAAGCTCCTACTCGACGAGATGTACCCGTCGGCCCTGGCCGAGGCGCTGCGGGCCTCGGGCATCGAGGCCTTCACCGTGGCGGAACGGGGAATGGCCGGACGGTCCGACCCGGACATCCTGTCCGCCGCGGCCGCGGATAGGTACGTGCTACTCACAGAGAATGTCTCTGATTTCGCGCGCATCGCCGCCCAGCACCTCACCGCCGGCGGACATCACCCGGGGGTGTTGATCGCTCTTTCGTCCCGCTTCTCACGTCGTCCCCGCGGAATCCCCAAGATCGCCGCGGCCATCAGCGCCATAACCAACGAGGCGCTCGATGACCGGCTCGTGTACCTGGAGCAACCAACGGAATAGCGCAGCGCCGGAATGGCACGTCCCGCGACAGCCATCCCATCCCATATTCCCGACCGCTCCTGCGCCCATACTGCCGGGTCGCGGGCGCACAGAATGACAGCAAAGGGCGGGTAGCCCGGGAACACGCATAACCGGGGTTACGGCGCCCCCTCTTCCAGCACAGTCCCTCGCTAGCACAGCCCCTCGTTGGCCCTAACGGGCTCCAAGACCCAGCCGTGCACCTGGGCCGTCCAGCATGGCCCCGAGCCCTAGTTCGAACTGAGCGCCGGGCCGATAGTCGTAGTTGGCCAACACTGACCTAGACAGGCGCTCGGCCTGGGCCTCTCTGCACGCCTGGGTCGTGCTTGTCGGCGATGGTTGGCACGCGGATAGCAGTCGTTTTGTACCCACTCGATCCCCCTCGGCGAGTTGCCCAATGTCCGGCGGAAGACGCTGGATGGTCTCGACCACCTGAGTGCTGCCAACGACGGCAAGCCTGAAGTCGTCGCGGAAGAACTGCAACGGTTCTTCGCCAACCAATGAGAAGTGGATGCGCCCACTCGGCGTCTCGCTGGTCCGGATGGCTTTGCTCGGGGAATAAGCCACGGTCGACGCGGCGATGCCGGCATGTGCCCCGCCGGAGTTGGTCGGCTTCGGTGCTGACGTCGACTCATGGCAGCGCATCAGGCAACGCGGTTGCTACCTCTTGCGGGGAGGGACTCCCGGCGGTGGTTGGCCCTTGCGTTGCGCAAGGTTGCGACGTTGAAAAAGGCGGCAGGACGACGAGATGTGCCACTTACATTGAGCGACCAAAGGCGGTGCCTCGCTCAGTGAGGTTGGCACCTCCCAGGTCGCGGGTTCCCTGGTGCTCAACGTCTCATGTGGTGGCGACGCCGTGCTAGGGGCGACGGGAGGCAAGAAGACCTCGTCCACGATCTCGACGAGGACCAAAGGAACCGACGGGGCCTGCGTCGGCCCTCGTACCCGCCCCACAAGCGCGGCAGTGGCCGAGGATGGCGAAGTGGCGCGGGTCCACGCTGAAGCCGTAGCGCTCCGCAGCCTGCCTGGCGAGGCCCCCGAAGAGCTCCTCGGGGGCTTCTACGGTCGCCCCGCACTCGCTGCACACCAGATGGGCGTAGGCCGCCGAGGCCAGGTGGTACACGGCTGGCCCGTGCCCCAGGTGGGAGTGCACCACCACACCCAAGCGGTCCAGCTCCTCCAAGTTGCGGTAGATGGTCGAGAGGTAGACCTCGGGCGCTTCGGCGTGGACCAGATCGCACAGCTCCTCGGCAGTGATGTGGTCCTGGACGTCTAAGAGGGCACGGATGAGCAGCCTCCGCGAGGTGGTGATACGTCCGCCCCCCGCTCGCAGGAGGCCGAAGATCTCCTCCATAGGGCCGGGCCCGGTGTTGGCAGGGCTCATGTCCCCAGCGTACGCGGCGGCGGGCCGGGCGACCTGTGTCATGAGACAAGATACTACTTGCGTCCAGCTTGCAGTAAAACTAAGGTGACCGTACCTCAGGACGACGGAGGAGGACCATGGCAACGACGACTGCTGCAGCGCGCATCTCGCGGCTGGCCAAGATCTGGCACGGCCTCGCCCCCAAGGAGTGGGCCCGCCTGGGCGGCATGGTGGCCACGATCATCGGCTTCAACATCCTCGGTTGGGGGATGTTGGCGGCCGCCCTGGGGGGCCACTTCCACATCAACAAGACCGAGGTCTTCGGCGTGGGGACCGGGGTCCTCGCCTACACCCTGGGCATGCGCCACGCCTTTGACGCCGACCATATCGCCGCCATCGACAACACCACACGCAAGCTCATCAACGAGGGCAAACGCCCCCTCAGCGTGGGCTTTTTCTTCTCCCTGGGCCATTCCACGGTCGTCTTTGTGCTCGCCGTCTTGTTGAACTTCGGCATCCGGGGCCTAGACGAGCAGGTGAAGAACGGCAGCTCGGGCCTGCAGTACACCACCAACATCATCGGTACCTCGGTATCGGCGTTCTTCTTGTACCTGATCGCCGCCCTGAACCTGGTCATCCTGGCCGGGATCATCAAAGTGTTCCGCGACATGCGCACCGGCCGGTACGACGACGACCAGCTCGAGGAGCAGCTCAACAAACGCGGGTTGATGATGCGCTTCCTGGGCCCCCTCGCCCGCCGGGTGGACACGCCCTGGAAGATGTACCCGATCGGGTTCCTCTTCGGGCTGGGCTTCGACACCGCCACCGAAGTCGCCCTGTTGGTGCTGGCAGGCACGGCCGTTGTCGGGGGCCTCCCCTTCTACGCCATCCTGTCGCTGCCCATCCTCTTCGCGGCCGGCATGAGCCTGTTCGACACCGCCGACGGCTGTTTCATGAACTTCGCTTATGACTGGGCATTTTCCCGTCCGGTCCGTAAGGTCTACTACAACCTCACCATCACCGGGCTGTCGGTGTTCGTGGCCCTCTTCATAGGCAGCATCGAGGCGCTCGGCTTGCTCGCCCAGGACGGGCACCTGGGCGGGGGTTTCTGGACCTTCATGGAGAACTTCAACATCAACACCGCTGGTTTCTTCATTGTGGGTGTCTTCGTGGTCACCTGGGGCGTGGCCCTGTCCATCTGGCGCTTCGGCCACGTCGAGGAGAAATGGGACAACCTCGCCCGAGAAGGGCGCGCCGCCAGAGAGGCGCTCCTTCATGGCATCGAGCACGCTTCCCCGAACGTGGCGGGCTTGGAGGCCGAGTAAGGGCTCAGCGGGAGGCCAGGCGCCAGCGCTGCGGCGGGTTCTATCCGGGACCGAAGCGTGCGCCTGGGGGCACTTGAAACCCGACCGCTCACCGCGTGCAAGCCTCGGCCTGCTGGCGTATGCCCCGAGCGCTCTCTCATCACCAGCTCGAGCACGCAAAGCGAGCTGGGTGAGCGGGTCAACGGCGGTCACCATAGGTTTGCCAGCCCGCATTGTGGCACTTCGGCTGCCCGACGTTCCCGGGAACTTCGGCGCGCCGCCGTTCGACTACCTATATGTGATAACCCGACGGCCCCTTGGTGGCCTTCGCGCCAGTGTTGAGCACTTAGCGACCACTCAGTCGCCTGGGACGACCTTGTCCTTCGAGCCCCAGCGTGGACGCCGCGCCGGTCCACAAGCAGAGGAGACGAGCACTTATGCCCGGGATGAACACCGGCTTGAGCACCAACAACCCGGCTATCGTCTCCGCCTTCCAGGCCGCGCTCCTCCACCAGGGCCTCCTGGTGCTCCTGGTCGTCGCGCTCGTGGCGGTCGCCTGGAACGTCCTCCGCTCCTTGCAGCTGCGCCGAGCAGCGGCCAGGGCGGGGGCCCGATGGCCGTCCTGCCATCAACGGCGCCCGAGCCGGTGGCGCGACGCCTGCTGCGGGTCTCCTTCGGCCTCATCTGGGTCTTCGACGGCGTCCTCCAGGGCCAGGCGTCGATGCCCGCTCGGCATGGTGCCCCAAGCGGTCCAGCCCACGGCGGCGGCCTCACCGGCGTGGGTCCAGCACCTGGTCGATGCGGGCACGACAATATGGACCTACCACCCAGTGTCAGCCGCTGCTGCGGCCGTTTGGGCCCAGGTGGGGATCGGGGCCTGGCTCCTGGTTGCCCCGCGGCACAGCTACCTGGGCGCCGATGCTCGCCGCGTCGAAATAGTGGCCATCAACGCCAACCCCCGTTACATCACACCGGACTACCTGGTCGCCTTCGACCAACAAGAAGGTCTTGGCCACGTTGCCAACTGGCTCTACTTGACGGGCACTCTTCCAGAGCTACGCGCAGTCTGGAAGTCCTACGGCGAAGCGGTGGTCTACTTCCCCGGCGGGGCCATGATCGGCCACAGCGAGTACGCCTGGGTGATCGACGCCTCCGGCCGTACCCGTTACATCTTGGACACCGACCCTGGGCCGGCCACGTCCGCAACTCAATCCTCCTTCGCCGTGATGCTCAGCGATGCCGTTAAGGCCGTGATGGGGAACCGATGACAAAGAAGGCCGGAACGCAGGCCGTTTGCCAGCGACGCGGCTCGCGTTTCGTAGCCGCCATCGTCGGCTCGGTCGGTCCTGTCGCCGCCCTCGCAGGGTGCTCGGGCGGCGCCGGCGCGGGTGCCCCAGCCGGCGCTGTCGCCCCGTCGTTGCCGACGCCGCTGGCGACTTCCGTTCAGGCCTCCGATGGCAGCTGGGCCACCGTAGCGATGGGCCACCTCGACCAGCCTGCCAACACCTTCTGGCAGCTCCTCTTCCGGCCGGCCGGGACGGCTCGATGGTCTGACCGGGTCGAAGCCACTGCCACCGCCACCAATGGCGGTCTTGTGCTCGCCTCGGGAGGCCGGTCGCTAACCGTTGCCGTGCGGCCCTCGGCCGACCTGACCTATACCCCGCTCATCTCCACTTCGGGGAGCGCAGCTTCTTGGTCCAACGGGCTCATAAGCGCGGGTCTGGCGGCTCGCCCGGACGCGCTGGCCCTGGGCCCCGGCGGCCGGGCGCTGGCGCTTGTCGACGCCCGAGGCGGGCCTCAGGTGCTTGCCACGGCTGGGGATCTTTCGGCATGGCAACTGACGCTCCGCGAGAGCGCGCTGGCGACGACCGGGCCGGGCCGCTCCTGTGGCCTCGGCACGCTCAGTGCGGTCGGCTACCGGGGTACCACCGCCCTGGTCGGCGGCAGCTGTTCCCGTCCCGGTGCGGTCGGGGTATTCGCCCAGTCCGACCAAGGCTGGTCGCTTGCCGGGCCCGTCCTGCCCAGGGGCCTGAGCCATGACCCTGTGGAGGTGCTCGCGCTCGGGAGCACGAGGACTGGCGCGTACTGCCTGCTGGCGGCGACTAACGGGAGCGGCACGGACCTTGTGGGCGCATGGTCAGGGCGTAATGGCGCTTGGAGCACATCGCCTCCCTTCGTCGTTGCTGACGGCGAGGACGTCACGTCGTTCGGGCTCGCCGAGCGGAGTCGTGTTTTCGTTCTCCTGGACGGGCCATCGGGCCGTGAGCGGTTGATCGTGGCGAGCGCCTCTCGGTACGCCTGGCAGGAGCTCCCGGGCCCTCCGGCTGGGACGGCGACGGTCGCCTTCGGGCCGAGCGGGCAGGCCGACGCCCTCGTGCCAGATGGCACGCAGCTCAGAATCTGGGCCCTCCCCCCGGGTCTCGCCACTTGGGCCAAGAGCCAACTGGTGCACGTTGCCATCCAGTACGGGTCCTCTTCGTAAAACGCAACGAAGTATGAAAAAGCCCGGACGTAGCCGGCGCAGCAAAGGGGCGGTGGGCCGCCAACAAGCGACCGTGCCGCGATTTCAAAGCGAGCGCAGCAACCATAGGTCGTAGGCCGAAACTCCGGCCGAGCCAAGACCTTCGAGGTTGCCGAGGGCGAGATTGCCAGCTTCCGGTGCAGCGGAAAGAGCATCTTGTCGACCTTTCTCGTCCTTCGTCGTCCCAGCCTGGCCCTCTCGCTGCAGCGCGAGTAACGGGAGGGATCATCCCGTACCTCATTTCCACGGCTACCAGTCGTAGTTTGCCTGTGGATCCCCGCCGCCATGGCACGGGCTATAAGCGTGCACCCGGCGATAGAGCCGAGCGCTTCAGCAGGTACGTGCGAGCCTGGCCCTGAGAGCACGTCTGGGAAGAAAACTGAGGCCGGATCTGGGCAACTGGCCTCGGCGGCCTCAGAGTAGGTGTATCGCTACTCAGGGTGCGATGCCTGCTTCCGATATTAGCCTCGATAATTCACCCCTAACCGTCGAGGACTTTCAAGGCTCATAAACGGCGCAGTCAGGCTTGGAAAGGGGGTCGCGGGGCCCGCCGGAGCGTCCGGGCTCAGATTTGGGCGTCGCGATGAACGGTTTTGGCCCGCCATGGGTGGCCTGCGAGCTGTGAAGCCACGCTGGACCTATTTGGAGGCACGACGGGACAGGCCGCGGGAGCGACCGTGGACGCGAAGCGAGGTTGGCGACGCTCAGGTGGCGAAGTCGAGCGCCCGTAGCCGCTCGAAGGCCCTGGCCAGCGCCTTTACCCATGGCCAGGTGGCGTCGAGACGCAAGTAGCTGCGCCGGCCGGTGCGCGCCGTGCGCCCGGCGACGTGCAGGATGCAGTAGCGCAGCCGTTTGGGCTCGGCCTTTGCGAGCTCACCGTCCAAGCACAGGCGTTGTGACCATGTCAGGAGGTCCTGAGCGATGAGCACGACGAGCATCCAGGCGGCGTTGGAAGAGAAACGGTGGCCCGGGAAGTGCGACAGCCCGGTGGCCTTGGCCTGTTTGATGCGGTCCTCGACGTGGGCATGACAGCGGTGGCGGGCTTCGAGGTAGACGATGTCAGCTTCAGGCGAGTTGGTGATGAAGACCTGGTGGCGCCAGCCCTCGGGGTCGAAGAGGTTGAACTGGGCACCGTCGTGGGGCTCCTCGCGCCTGGAGATCGCCCTGGTGCCCTCCGGCCAGGCAGAAAGGTCCAGGTGCTCGGTGATCTCTGCCACCCCGGCGCCATCGCGCTCCTCCATGTCCAGGGTCATCGGGACCTGCCAGGCGTCGGCGGGCACGTCGGTGATGGCGAGGCGGACGGCCTCGGTGACGTCGAAGCCGATCGAGAACTCGAAGCCTTTCGCCACGATCGCGTTCACAAAGCCGTGGGTCGCACCGGCCGAGTCGGCGCGTACCAGCACCTCCACGCCGTTTTCAGGGTCGTCCTTCTTCGTCGGCACCGGTAGTTGGGCGAGCGCGTCGTCCAGCAGCTCGACGTGGTCGGCTGCGGTGTTAGCCCCCGCTGAGCCCGGTCGCAGCTTGCCGGCGAAGGCCTCGGCGGTCTCGTCGCAGTAGACATGCAAAGGGTGGAAGCCGCAGCCCTTCTTGTAGTTCGGCTCGGCGCCCTCCTTGTCGTCGGTGTGCACGTCGACCAGGGTGGCATCGAAGTCCAGGGTCACCCTCTTGGTCTTAGGAGCCAGGCCCGCGGCCCAGACCCTCGCCCTCGAAGCCGCACGAGCAGCCTGCAGGTCAGAGAGCAGGCCTTCGTCGATGGCGTCGAGCAGGCGCCAAGCGGTCGGCTGGGAAGCCACCTCCCCGAACAGCTGGGGCTGGTCACGAAGGATTCTCAAGTCCGAGACGAAGTCGTAGCCGTCGGCCAGCATGACGGCCAGGTCCACCAGCACCTCCCCGGGGGCGTGGCGGCGGGGGCCCTTTACGATCGGCGCCAGCGCGGCGGACAGGTCGGCGGCGATGCCGGAGCGCTCGGCCAGGTCGGCCAGCAACCGGGCCCCGGCGTGGCTCACTAGCCCCTGGCCGTCGGTGGTCACCTCCAGCCTCGGCCGACGACGACTAGCCGGCCGGCAGCGGCTACGATTCACTTTCAAGGTGACCCTCCTGGTAGGGGGTTTGGACTCGCTAAGTCAATTTTCCCTTACCAGGCGGGCACTTTGGCGGATGGCACCTGTCGACCGTGACCCCGACGAATAGTCGCGGTTAGGCGCCTCCTAAGAACCAGCTTTGGCATTCCTTCATGATCGTCATAGAGTCTGCTGAACCCGCGAGCACTGGGCCTTCGGGGGCTGAACTCACCAGACGAAGGGAGCAAGTATGAGGTTTCGTATCCTGCTCGGCGCGGCAATGATGTTCTCGTCCACAGCGGCGATAGCTACCGCGCTCGTCGGTAGCGCCGGTACCGCAAGCGCCGACCCCACAAACGCGCCGCTGTGCGGGAGCAACGAGGCGACCGTCGGGACCGCCCTGTCAGGCAACTACTACAACCTCACCGTCACTGGGATCGCCTATGTGGCCAACGACGCCACTCTCAACGTGGCCGGCGACCTGAGGCTGGCTCCCGGCGCCTGCCTCGACGCATTCAGCATGGGAGCTGTGCACGTGGGCCATGACGTGGCCGTTAGCCCGCAGGCCACGCTCGCTCTCGGCTGCGCTCCTGGCGCCAACGGTCCTCCGGGCACGCTGCCCTGCACAGGGGTCGCCGATGACACGGTAGGCGGCAGTATCACCGCCGTCGAGCCGCTGACCATGTACCTGACCGCGGTCACGGTCCGCTGGAACGTGGTCTCCATCGGGGGCGGGTTCTCCACGCCAGGTCTCAATTTCCCGGTGAAGAACATGAACATCGGAGGCGACCTGGTGCTGCAAGGCTGGCACGGCGGCCCCGGGGCATGGATCGGGGCCGTGCGCAACCAGGTTGGCGGCGACATGCTCATCAGCGGCAACGTCGGTAACCGGCCCGGGGACGACCCCACCACTGACCCGAACGACTCAACCGAGCTGGATGGCAACACGGTTGGCGGAGACTTGATCTGCCTGAACAACACTCCTCCCGCCCATTACGGCGACGCCTACGGAGACCCTGGCAACGGCCCCAACACTGTCGGCCGTAGGGCGATAGGCGAGTGCGCCAGTCTGACCACCCCGCTGACGACGACTTCGTAGCAGCCGTCGAAGGTTCGCTCGCAGCAAGGTCGCGGCGCCCAGAAGGCCGGGTGCCGCTGCCGCGTGCGCACACGCACAGAGGACGATGCCCGCCGGGGCGTCAATCAGCAGCTCCCGGCGACCGCCAACCGGCCTGGGACCGGTCACCAGGTGACCTACGGTGGCCGCCCTCACGCCATCACCGTTTACTCCTTCAGCTTGGACCACATCCACCCCGCATAGAAGGCCGGCGCGGCGGAAGCGACTTCCGCCGCGCCTTCTACTGTCAGGAGTGCTCGAACACGGTGGCGAACACCTCCTTATTACGGGCGGAGTAGGTGGTCTTGATCTGGAGCGGGCCCGGCGAGCTGGCGTAGAGGTCGTCGGCCTGGAGCCCGGTTTCGGCGGAGCCGAACGGGTACCCATTGATCAGCGCGCTCGAAGAAGACCAGGGTGCCAAAGTCGGGCACCCGGGATGTGGCGCCGGAAACCACCGGAAAGTCGCCCGCCGTGATGCCCTCGCTCGTAGCGCTGCCGGCACCATTGCTGGTGGCGACGAACTTGTGCATCATGTCAATTACCGAGGCCGTTACTAGCGAGACGCTCTGGGAGACCGCGAACTCGATCCTGTCTCCAGGATGGGCCACATCGCCGGCGATGTTCTTGGTGCTGCCATTTATCACGAACGATGGGTAGTAGCGGGCCACACCCCGCGGCGTACAACCCATGTACAGACGGGCGTACGAGTTCACCGATTGGATGCCGACGCCGACGTAAATCGAGCTTCCCGCGGGCGGCGTTGCCCTGCAGCTGAGCTTGGGCACGACGATGACGGCGCTCACCGCGCCCGGCACGGCAATATAGTTAGGGAAATTGTCGCCGGCGAAAACGGTGCTCTGAGTGCTGGCTGGTGGCGCCGTCAGCGCCGGTGGCGCCAGCCCCGGCCCTGGCGCCAATCCTGCCGCCAGCCCCTGCAGGTGCACCTTCACGGGCGCGCCACTCTCCTTGTAGCTCCCGTCACCGAGCTGGCCGAAGTTGTTGCCACCCCAGGTGAGCACAGTGCCGGTCGAGGTGGCCGCCAGGTTGTGTAATTCACCGGCGGCGATAGCGGTCACCTTCGTGCCCAGCGGCAGCTTCACCTTCACCGGCACATCGCTGTTTGCCGTGCCGCCGTCACCGAGCTCGCCGTCTGTGTTGTAGCCCCAGGCGAGCACCCTGCCCGTCGAGGTCAGCGCCAGGCTGTGGCCGGGGCCGGCAATGATCACGCCCACTCCGGTGAGGGAGCCGCCGGCGGCGATAGCGGTCACCTTCGTGCCCACCGGCAGCTTCACCTTCACCGGCACATCGCTGTTTGCCGTGCCGCCGTCACCGAGCTCGCCGTCTGTGTTGTAGCCCCAGGCGAGCACCCTGCCCGTCGAGGTCAGCGCCAGGCTGTCGTAGCCTCCGGCGGCGATAGCGGTCACCTTCGTGCCCACCGGCAGCTTCACGCTCACCGGTACATCGCTGTCTGTCGTGTCCCCGTCGCCGAGCTCGCCGTCTGTGTTGTAGCCCCAGGCGAGCACGGCCCCGGTGGCGGTCAGCGCCAGGCTGTGCAAGGCGCCCACGGCGACGGCGGTCACCTTCGTTCCCGGGGGCAGGCTCACGTTCACCGGTACATCGCTGGATCCCGTGCTGCCGTTGCCGAGCTGGCCTTCGTTGTCCAAACCCCAGGCGAGCACGGCGCCGGTCGAGGTCAGGGCCAGATTGTGCCCGGCGCCGGCGGCGACGGCGGTCGCCTTCGTGCCCGCTGGGAGGTCCACCTTCACCGGCACGTCGCTGTCTGTCGTGTCCCCGTCGCCGAGCTCGCCGTCGTCGTTCTTGCCGCAGGCGAACACCGATCCGGTCGAGGTCACCGCCAGGCTATGGGCAAAGCCGGCGGCTACCCCGGTCACCTTCCTACCGCCGAGCAGCCTCAGCTTCACCGGCACATCGCTGCTCTTTGTGTTCCCGTTGCAAAGCTGACCGACAATGTTCCAGCCCCACCCGAACACCGCGCCGGTCGAGTTCAGTGCCAGGCCGTGGTACAAGCCGCCGGCGAGCGCGGTTACCTTTACCGCCGAGAAAGCGGCGTCGACCGATCCGATCGAAGGCCCTGATCGGGTGGCCGCGGCCGCCTCTGTTAGTCCGGTGGGCCCAACCGACGGCAACAGCAGCACTGCCATCGCCACCCCCACAGCGCCGACCGTGACCCGGTCCCTAAGGCTGGTTGGTCTCACAGTGGACCTCCTTTTTATCGTGATGAGCACCGACGCTCTCGCACTGTCTGTCTGCGACGGATTGTCCCCGGCGCCGTCACGCGATAGTCAAACGGCTGCGGTCGGCTCAGCCCTGAGCGGCAGTAGCCTTGGTTATGGCGCTCGGCCAGCGGGTCTCGAAGTCGATGACCCGGGCCTCCTTGGGAGTGACGGCCACTCTCACCCAGTCCTTCAGCAGGCCGGCCGCGTGCTGCGCCCACGCCCGGCCTTGCTCAGGGCCGAAATAACACTCAGCGGCTAGAGCGTACTCGGGCCTGCCGTCCCAATGGAACCAGATAGGGACGACCCGGGGCGTCCCATCAGTCCGGTTGTAAGCCAGCTTGGCCAGCTCGGGGGAGTTGAGCAACTCTTGGGCAACCTTGTCGTTGAGCACGTCCATTACCGACATGGGCCCTCCTCTTGACTCTGTCGGATTGACTTGGTCGGACCGGCCCAAGCCCGATGCGGCACCCGAGCACCGCGAGCCCGAATATACAGGCCGGGGACAAGCTAGAGGGACTGCTCCGAGGCGGGCAGGCGGGGGGCACTGGCCGCGTTGACTAGGCCGGGGAGCCCGCCGGGGGCCCTTCCCGACCGGTGGGCTCGGCCACGGGTCGTCGAGAACTCCGAACTGGATGAACAGGCCGAGCTTGTCGGCACCGATCCATTCCCTGACCACCCGGTCACCCACGAAGTGCATGATGTCAACCACCCACTGCCGGCCGCTTCGTAGTTCCGGCCGTTCCACACTTCGTTGACGAAACTCCGCACCTGCGCGTCGCGTAGGGCAATGTCCATCATGTACCCCCATCCGCTCCCCCGTGGGAGACCCGAACGAGATTAGGGCCTTTGTCATGCCCTTCGTGTCAGGTCTGCGTGGTCCCCATCTGGCCCGCGCCTAGTCATTGGCCGCCTTCGGCCTGCTTGGAGTACGGGAGCCCGGGCGGGATGAGCATCTCGCAGATCTCGCGGGCCCTTAGGAACTTGGGCGAGTCCCCGATGTTGGCGTTCATCCCGGCGGCAGCGGGAAGGTCGTCCGGCCCGCGGTTTTACTCGATGGCGCGCCTGACGGCGGCTGGGCGCTCTCTGCCCGCTAGCCCCCACCCGAGCACCACGGCGATGGCAGGCATCCCGACCAGGATCACGAGCAGGTTGGCCACAGGCACGTTCTTCGAGCGCGGACACGCCGCCTGCCAGTGAGCTGCCTCTGAACAAGCCGATCATGCCGACATACCCGGCGACGGTGCCGAGCAAGGCGCCGAGAAGCCCCAGACCGCCAGCGGTGGCGGCCGAGAGCGTACGCCGGGCCCAGCTGCTAGCCCCGGTCGCAGCCAGTACCCGCAGATCGCCGGCGGTTTCGCTGCGCACCAACCCGACGGACATAGCCAGGACGGCCAGGGCCAAGCCAATGCCGAACGCGGTGGCGCCGTTGATGAGCGTCGACATGCTCGGGACATCGTCCTTGGTCTCGACGGACATGCCTTGCGCCACAGCCATCAGTTGGGCGCTTTTCAGCTGAGCTGGGTTGATCGGCTGCCGCGCTTGGAGGAACCAACCCGCGACACTGGTCTTGAGCCCGAGCTGCTTTATGGCGTGCACGGTGATCAAGGTGTTCGGTGCGTCGGTGCCCGAGGGGAGGGAGCGCAGCTCTTGGATGACCGGTCGGTCTATTAGCCCGACCTGGCGGGGTTGGCAGGCCCGGAGGGCGTTGCGCAGACGCTCCTCCGGCACGAGGGTGCCCCGGCAGGGCCCAAGGGTGCCAGAACGACCAAATGAATGCCCGCCACCCCGGCCAGCCCCGGGCGCATACTGAGGATGTCGGACCGCGGTGAGACCTCGGAGGCGCGGATGTGGAAGGCGGCCAAAAGCTGCGGTGTAGCCACGTAGATGGGGCCGTTCCAGTTCCAGCCCGGGCCGGTGTGGGAGAGCGTCGCCGATGTGGCCAGAAGCTCGACTACTTCGTGCGACCCGACCAGCCCGGCGATAGCCAGTGCCGTCTTTTGCATTGCTGGCGGTGAGCCCGTTACCGGCCCGCCTTCTAAGCTGCCCGGTGTATATACCATCAGCTGGTTGTTGGCCACGTTCGGGCCCGTATAGTCAAGCGGGTCGGCGTAGCGGGCCGCCGCCACTACGCTGATGATCACGGCGATCAGTACGGCGAGGCTTATGGCGGCCAGAGCGGAGCCGGAGCGTGCACGGTAGCGGGCGAGGTCCCTCCAGGCCAGGCGGACGGTCACCGGGGCGGCGCCGCCCACTTTGCCCAGCAAGGACAGACAAAATGGCGCCAGGAGGATCACGGCCGGGACCAGCACCGCCAGGCCCAGGATGACCTCGGGGGTCCCGCCGTTATGTCCCCAGGTGGTCTGGCTCGCCCCGTAACCGATCAAGAGGCAGCCGGCGCCGAGGCAGCCCAGGCCGGGCAGTGCCGAGCGGCGGACCTGGGGCGGGGGCGCCGGCCGACCAGAGAGCGCAGCCAGGACTGGCACCCGAGCCACCGTGCGCGCCGGGCGGGACGCGGAAAGATATGTAGCCAGCACGGCCAGGACCATGCCAGTGGCGACGACGGGCCAAGGCACGGCAAACAATGGGACCGAACGATGGGCCGTGGCCTGGAACGTGGGTCGGTAGGCGACCCAGGCCAATAGACCCAGCCCCGCCCCGACGAGAGCTCCGACGATGCCTACGACGGCGCCGTTTGCTTTGACCACCAGGCTGATGTTGCTTTCCGTAGCGCCGAGGGAGGCGAGGACCCCGAAGGAACGCAGCCGTCTTTGGGCGAGCACGGTGAAACCCCCCACCGATACCAGCCCGATGAGCAACATCCCCATCGTGAGGCTCCCGCCGATGACGATCACGGGGAGGGGGTTGCTCTGGGCCGAGCTCGCGGGGGTTTGCACGTTCGGTCCTATTTGTTGCGGCGGGACACCGGGCGCGTCGAAAAGCACGGTGACCTCGCTCGGCGCGCTCACCTGGCCCGGTGCCACCAGGGCGAACTGGTCATCGAAGTTCTGGGGGTCCTGGACCAGCCCTACGACCCGGAAGGGCCGCTCGTGGTCGCCTTGAGGCCAAGTACTGCCGATTTTCAGCCCCAGACTGGATGCCAACGAAGGCGTGAGGTCTGTTTCTCCAGCTGTGGCCGGGTAATCGCCGGACAGCAGCGAGAGCATGGGCCGCCCGAACGGGCCGTCCGGGCCCTGCGCACGCAATTGATAACTGCCCACTGACCCGGGGATGGGGCGGGCCTCGTTCTCGATGACGTCGGTCCGTCCGTACCGGGCCTTTATCATGGCAAGCTCGCTTGACATTTGCGGACCTGGGGACGTGAAGGTGGCCATGTCGCTCGCCGTCCCAAAGCCGTTGCTCGCCGGGACCTCGCTGTCGATGGCGACGGCCGCCCCTACCACGGTGGCGGCCACGGCAACGATGATCAAAGACAGCACCAGTAGCTGCTGGCGCCACTCCCGCCGGAACAGGCGCCACGCCCAGCGGCTAACCGCTCGGCGGGCAGGTGCACCCCCACCGCTCGTAGTGCCGACACGAGCGCCGCAGCGTTGCCGGCGACGGGTCATCACGACGCCCACGGCCAACAGGACCAGGATAAATATGAGAGCAGGCGCCCCGAGAGTCATCGGCGTGCCGGCCGCGGGGCGAGGAGGGACTCCGGGCTCGGCGGCGGCACGGTCTGGTCCACCACCCGCCCGTCTCGGATGAACACGACCTTGTCCGCCCAAGATGCCAGCTGTGCATCATGGGTGACAATTACCGCAGATACACCACGCTTGCAGGCGGCGAGGATCAGGCGCATGACGGCGTCACCGTTTAGCGAGTCCAAGGCACCCGAGGGCTCGTCGGCGAGGAGCAGTCGACGGTCGCCGACAATGGCGCGGGCGATGGCCACTCGCTGACGTTCTCCGCCCGAAAGCTGGTCCGGGTAGTGCGACGACCGTTGAGCCACGTCGAGGCTCTCGAAGCGCAGCCAGGGCTGCGACGCGAGCTCTTTTTGCCGGAATGCCGTCGAGCTTGAGGGGCAGCGAGACGTTTTCGGCCGCCGTCAGGCCGGCCAGGAGGTTGAAGTCCTGGAACACGTACCCGATAGACCGGCGCCGTAGGCGCGCCTTTTGATTGCGCGACATGGTCGACAGAGGCGCACCGGCCACGGTGACTTCGCCGCTCGTGGGGTCCTCCAGGCTCCCGGCGATGCTGAGCAGCGTGCTCTTACCCGACCCGCTGGGGCCCATGACGGCCACCAGCTCGCCCATCTCGACGGAAAGGTCGACGTCTTGCACGGCGAGCACTTCTGCCTCGCCCTCGCCGTAACGCTTGGTGACTTTGCGGAGCTCGAGGAAGCTCATCGTCTCACCACCACCCGGCGACGGAAGAGCGGGGCAGGCGCCTTACCGGGTGGGCCCACGGTGGCCCGCTTCAGCCGGCCGCTGGCCGAATCGAGCCAGCGGACGAGGGAGTCCAGGCGGAACAGCTCGGCATCCACCACCAAGGCCAGGCTCAGGTCGAAGTCTGCTTCGTCCTCTTTGAGGCGGGTCCACTGCTGCATGAGCTCGACGAGGAAGCGCCGGTGGGACTGGACCACGTCCTGGACGTCGATGCCCGGTACCCGCAAGGCCGAGAGGATCTTTATGACGAGCTCGTCGCGCGGCGGCGCCGTCATGTCGGTCGGGGTTTGGAGCCAGCGGGTGAGCTCCTGCTCGCCGGCCGGCGTGATCCGGAAGACGTTCTGAGGCCCTTCTCCGGCCGACCCGTCCGACTCCACCAGGCTGTCGCGTTCCAGACGTTGCAGCGTCGTGTACACCTGACCGATGTTGAGCGGCCAGACTTCTCCGGTGCTCACCTCGAACTCCTGGCGTAGCTGGAGCCCGTACTTCGGCCCTTCGCTCAGGAGGGCGAGCAGCGCATGGCGCACGCTCATGGTTCTCCACTCAATAGCATACGGAGTATCCTATCAAGAGTTCTACCCAGGCGCAAGGGGCCAGAAAAGGATGGGGCGCGATGATTGTCGCCCGTCGGGGCCGTCCATCTCATTGTGGACGGTGTTGTGGTCTGAGCGCTGGAGGAGGAGAGGTCCTGTGGGCAAGGTTGCAGCTGGGATCACGGTGTCGGTGGATGGCTATATCACAGGACCGGACGATGGCCCCGGTCGTGGCCTGGGGACCGGTGGCGAGCGACTCCACTATTGGGTGTTCGGAGGACCTTGGGCTTACGGCTCGCCCGGCCGCGGGCAACCATCGGGCGCGGACAAGGACTGGCTGGAAGAGGTCCTCGGCGCCAATGGGGCCGTCGTAACCGGACGGGGCACGTACGAAGCCGCCGGGCACTGGGGAGACAAGAACCCGTGGGCGGTACCGGTCTTTGTCGTTACCCACCGGCCAGAGGAGCAGCCCTCAGGGGACGAGTTCATCTTCGTTGGCGGCTTGGTCGAGGCCATCGAGCGGGCCCGGACCGCCGCCGGCGACAAGCAGGTTCACGTGATGGGCGGCGCCCAGGTTATCCGCCAAGCCCTGGCTCTTGGCTTGGTCGACGAGCTCAGCATCATCGTCGCCCCCGTCATCCTCGGCGGCGGGAAACGCCTCTTCGACGGGTTCTCCGGGTCGGTCGAACTCGAGCACCTCGGGGTGCGCCAATCACCGTACGCCACCTTTATCGACTACCGCGTGAAAAAGTGAACAATTCCGGGGTCGTCGATGCAATGGGTGAAACCCGGAGGCCGCCCGGGGAGTATCTCCGGTATGGAGGTTGACGGAGGAGACATCGCTGAGCAGGGCAAGGCACCGCGGGCGGCCGCAGGCAAGCAGAAGAAATGGTCGGCCCAACCACATGAAGCACTGGTCGGGATGGTCATCCTGTCGGTGGCGTTCGTAATCGGCTCGCTCGCCGTGGACGCCGGGCTCCGGAGCCGGAACCAGCCCCCACAGACGGACCAGATCACCGTCACCGGCTCGGCCGAACAAACGGTCAGTGCCGATACCTTCGAATGGGATGCCTCGGTGGCGAGCACCCAGCCGACCACGTCGGGGGCGTTGGCGCAGCTAAACGGATGGACGGCCCGCATCCGGGCCATGCTCGACAACGCCGGTGCCGACGACGCGGAAATCACGTTCGGCTCGGTGCAAGTGCAACCAAACACCGACGAAACGGGTGCCGTCACCAGTTTCACCGAAAGCCAGACGATCACGGTGCAGTCCCGTCGGCTGCCCGCCATGAAGCCGGTCTTAGGCGTCAGCAACCAGCTTCTGGCCAGGAACGTGCCCTTCATCGCCCAGGCTCCGCAGTACACCTTCAGTGGTCTGAAACGGTTGCGACCGGTGCTCACGGCGGAGGCGACCGCAGATGCCCGGGTGCGCGCCCGAGCGGCTTTGGGCGGCCACGGTCATTTGGGGAGGTCGATCTCGATCTCGGTGGGCCAGTTTTCCGTGGATGCGCCAGGGTCGGTCAATATCGGCAGCGGCGACTATTACACCGGCTCGGTGCGCCAGGTCGTATCGGTGGGCGTGACAGCCACATTCTCGACTTCGTCGTAGAGGCGAGCGCCGATCGGTCAATCACGCCGTTGTGCCCGACAGGCGCTGGGGATTGCGGCTACTACCCGCGCTCCCGCCGCCGTCTGATAGGCGACCCGAAGCGGACCACGTTGCCGTCGGGGTCGACGACGGTCCCCTCGTGCTGGCCCCATTCGGTATCTTCCGGCCCGTGGACCTCCACGCCGGCGGCGCCCCACTCCCTCGCCACCTCGTCGGCATCGTCGACCCAGAGGTACGCCGAACCGGTCCGGCGGTCGTGGCCGGGCGCCAAGCCCAGGTGGATCTCGATGCCATCTCGCGTTGCGAAGGCGTAGCCACCGCCTTCGTACATCTGGGTGGAAAAGCCCAGTAGCCGGTAGTGCGCCATGGCGGCGTCGAGGTCATGGACTGCGAATATCGGCGCGACCCGCTTCAAGGTACCCATGGCGCCAGCTTGGCAGAGCCTTGGAGGCGGGAGGCAGCGCATGAGCGGGATGACGATGTCCGCAACTGGCGGGTTGCACTAGCGGGTTGTACTAGAGGCCCTGGTGCACCAAGCTGAGTTCTTTGCGCAAGATGTCAAAGTGCGCTGACAAGGAGGACGACGCAGTGACGGGAACGGACTGGCGGGGCCTGGGCGAAGAGCTTTCCGGGGCGCTGCACCTGGCGACACCGCCTATCGGCATCACCTTCAGCGCTCAGCGCCCGCCCGGCGTGGCCAGCTTCGATGCCCCGATGAGCGAGCCCGCCGAAGACGGCCGCAGAGGGCGCGTGGCGGCGGGCTGTGTTTTTTGGGCCCGGGCCGCCGAGGCCACGTTCTCGACCGTGGCCGAGGACCACGGTAACTGCAGCGTCGGCAGCATGACCCATGGTCTGGCCGCCCTGGCCGATGTGGCGAACAAGGGCGATGTTGCCGCGCTCCTCGGCTCGGGTTGGGTCACGCCCGAAGCTGTCAGCCGGATCCCTGTGATCGCTCAACGGCCTGGCGCCATCACCTACGGGCCGCTCACCGAAACTCCGAACGGTGTCGCTCCCGATGTCGTGTTGTTGCTTGTCAACGGCCGCCAGCTCATGGTCCTGTCCGACGCCATCCCCGGGTTGCGGGTCGAAGGCAAGCCTCAATGCCACATCGTGGCGCTTGCCCACCAGGAAAAGGTCGCCGCCGCCAGTGTCGGGTGCGCCCTCTCCCGGGCGCGGACGGGCATGACACCGGACGAGATGACCTGTGCCATACCTGCGGGCAACCTGGCCCACGTGGTTGACACGATCAAGGCGACGGCGGAAACCGATGCGCTCGTCGCCCGTTATGCCGCACAGGACGCACGCCGCTTCTCGTGACGGCACCTAGGACTCGATGAAGATGCACTCCCCGGGGCACTCCTCGGATGCTTCGGTGACAGCCGCCTCGAGCCCTTCGGCCACCATCGCCAGGCCGGCCGCTCCTCCGGGGTCGCTCTTCACGGCGTCGCCCTCTTTCACGTAGGCCAGACCGTCGTCGAGCAGCGTGAAGACGGCCGGGGCGATCTCCTCGCAGAGCCCGTCACCGGTGCACAAGTCCTGATCGATCCAGACCTTCATTGGGCTCTCTTTCTGCCGGAACGCTTACTTTTTGGCGGGCTCGTAGTACGGGTTGGTGCCCGATGCGTGGTCGGTCACATCGACGATGCGCACGATCTCGGGCACTGATTGCTTGATGGCCACCTCGATGCCTTGACTGAGAGTGACGGCGGCCATGCCGCAGCCGGCGCAGCCGCCGCTAAGGCGCAGGTAAGCCGCCCCGTCCTCCACGGCGACGAGGTCGGCGCGGCCGCCGTGGGCAGCGATGGAAGGGTTGATCTGGACGTCGAGCACCTGCAGGACCCGCTGGGCCACGTCCCCGCTCAGGTCAGGCGGGGGCCCCGTCATGGTCGGGCTGGCCCGGGGTACCGGGGGACGGTTGGGGTTGCGGATGCTCATCCCTCCGGCCAGAAGATCACGGTTGAGGTCGAGCACCGAGCCCACCATGTTGGGGGCGCTGGCCGCCGGGACCACGATGGTAAGGCCGTCCTGCACCCCGGTCCAAGCGTCGGGCCCGGCATCCCGGGCGGCCTGGAAGTACATGTCGTAGGTGTAGGCGTCGCCCATGGTCCCACTGATCTCGACCCATAGGGCCAGTGACTCCGCCGCCCCTTCATCGCGGCGCAACTCCAGCACCTTGGCCAACGCCCTGTCAGTGAGGCTCAGGACCGGTGTCGCCGCGGGATCGTCGTCGTTCATGGCGTGCCTATCCCATCACGGTCGGTATAGCGTCATCCTAGGGTAATGGCCCGCGTACTCCTCCTCCTGCCCACCGAGACCTACCGGGCCAAGGATTTCCTGGACGCCGCGGCACGCCTTGGCGTCGATGTCGTCGTCGGCTCCCAACGGCGCCAGGCCCTGGCGGGGCCCATGGGCGACCGGGCCGTGGTCGTCCCCCTGGGCGACGTCGAGGCCGCCGTGGGAACCATCTCCGCTCTCCATGGCCGTCGCCCCCTCGACGCCATCGTGGCCGTAGACGACCAGGGCCTGGTCGTGGCCGCAGCCGCCTCGGCCCGTTTGGGGCTGGCCCACAACCCCGTCGACGCCGTGGCCGCCACCCGAGACAAGGCCGCCCTGCGCGCCCGCCTCGCCGCTGGCGCCGTGGCTCAACCCGAATACCGGGTCGTACCGCCGGGCCAGAGCGTGTCCGCCGCCGCCGCCCTGGTCGGCTACCCGTGCGTGGTCAAACCCGTATCCCGTTCGGGCAGCCAAGGCGTCATCCGGGCCGATGACGACATCCAGGTTGCGGCCGTTTCCGAGCGCGTCCGGGCCATCGTCGGTCCGGACGAGCCTCTCCTGGTCGAGGCCTTTGTCGCCGGCCGCGAGGTAGCCGTCGAGGCCCTGGTCGTGTCCGGAGCCGTCGAGGTGCTGGCGGTGTTCGACAAACCCGACCCGCTCGACGGCCCCTTCTTCGAAGAGACGATCTATGTCACCCCCTCCCGCCTGCCGGCGGCGGTCCAGAGCTCGGTGGCCGCGACCGTGGCCGCCGCCGTGGGGGCCCTGGGGCTACGAGAAGGCCCCGTCCACGCCGAGCTGCGGGTCGGGGTGGACGGCCGGCCCGTGGTCATCGAGGTTGCCGCCCGTTCGATAGGCGGCCTATGCGCCCGGGCGTTGCGCTTCGGGGCCGGCGTAAGCCTCGAGGAGGTCATCTTGCGCCATGCCGTCGGCGCCGGGCTCCAGGGCCTGCGCCGGGAGGCTCAGGCGTCCGGGGTGATGATGCTCCCGATCCGGGCCGGCGGAGTCCTCGAGAAGGTGTCCGGCCAGGCCCAGGCCCTGGCTGTCGACGGCGTGGTCGGCCTCGAGATAAGCATCGCCACCGGCCGGCCGGTGGTGCCCCTGCCTGAAGGTGATCGCTACCTCGGCTTCGTCTTCGCCCGAGGCTCGACGCCGGCGGACGTCGAGGTCGCCTTGCGGCGGGCCGAGGCGGCCCTCGTCGTCGCCGTCCGTCCCGCCTCGTGAGCGGGCGGCACTCCTGGCCGGGCAGGACCGGCCCCGCCGCGCCGTAGGATCGTGCGGTGAGGGTCCTGTTGGTGTCCACCTACGAGCTGGGCCACCAACCTTTGTCCTTGGCGACGGCCGCCGCTTCCCTGCTGGCCGGAGGCCACCAGGTGCGTTGCGCCGATGTGGCGGTGGGCGCGCTCTCGGCCGACGATGTCGACTGGTCCGAGGGAGCTGCCCTATCGGTACCGATGCACACGGCCATGCGACTGGCCCGGCGGGTGGCCGGCGCCCTGCGGGAGCGACGGCCCGGCCTGCCCCTGTGCTTCTTCGGCTTGTACGCGGGGATGGCTTTGGATCTGGAAGAGGGCTCGCCGGCGGGCACCGTTGTTGCCGGTGAGTTCGAGCCCGGGGTAGTGGCGTGGGCGGATGGCGCCGCCCCGGGCGCCGCCATCCAGCTGGGCCGCGGTCAGGCCCGGGTGCCCGAGCGTCGGTTGCTTCCCGATCTCGACCGCTACACCCGCCTGGCGGTCAGCGGCGAGCTACGGCTCGTCGGTTCGGTAGCCGCCAGCCGAGGTTGCTCGCACCGGTGCCGCCACTGCCCGGTCCCGGTCGTTTACGACGGCCGGGCCCGCCCGGTGGCGCAGGACGTCGTACTGGCCGATGTCGACCAACTGGTAGCGGCCGGGGCGCGCCACATCAGCTTCGCCGATCCCGACTTCCTCAACGCCCCGCACCATGCCCGCCGGGTCATAGCCGCCATGCACGACCGGCACCCCCTCATCACCTTTGACGCCACCATCAAGGTCGAGCACCTACTGCGCCACCCCGACGCGCTCCCCGAGCTGGCCGCAGCCGGGTGCGCGTTCGTGGTCAGCGCCTTCGAGTCGGTCAACGACCGCGTCCTGTCCGTCCTGGACAAGGGCCACACCGTGGCCGACATTTCGGCGGTGGTGATCGCCCTACGGGCTCACGGCATCGAGGTCCGACCCTCGTGGCTGCCTTTCACGCCCTGGACGACAGTGGACGACCTGGTCGGACTGGTCGACTTCGTGGCCGCGCACGATCTGGTGGCCAACGTCGACCCGGTGCAGTACAGCGTGCGCCTGCTGGTGCCCGCGGGCTCGCTGCTTTTGGCCGAGCCGGCCATGACCCCCCACCTCGGCCGCTACGACCCGGCCCGGCTGGGTTGGTCCTGGTCCCACCCCGACCCGGCCGTCGACCGCCTCCAGCTAGAGATCGCCGCCCTCGTGGAGGCCCAAATCGGGTGCAGTCCCGAGCAAACCTTCGCTCAGGTGGACGCCTTGGTCCGTTCCCTGGCTGCGGACGCACCGGCACCACCCGTCCGAGGGGCCGTTTCGTCCGGTCCTCGGGGCGAGCGGGCCCGGCTCACCGAGCCATGGTTTTGCTGTTCCGAGCCGACCGAGGCTCAACTCGCCCCCCTGGCCCCCTTCCTCTGAAACGCCCGGCGTGGGGGTGGCGCCGGCTGTAGAGGGTGGTGTGGACATCGCCGGCCGCGCCCGCGGTAGCGAAAACTCGTCGGCCAACGGCTCAAAGGTCGAGCCCAAGATCAGCGCCGGTGAGCGGCGCCGGGCCGAGGCGGAGCAGGGCGGCGAACGGACCGGTGGCGGGCGCCGGGGTGCCCGGGCAATGCCTTGCATCCCGTGAGCAACCCTGACAGACTTGTAGGAACTCGGCTGCAAAACGTTTTGCAACGGGAAGAGGGGGAGATGTACGGAGTGGGTCGAAAGCCGGCCATCCGGGACGCCGCTCAGGCGGCGGCTGTCAGCACCCGCATCGTGCCCCCGCCCCTGACCATCAGCCGGCCCTGCTTTGGCAATGGGGCCGACAAGGAGCTTTTGTGCTGTTGAGATAACCATTGAAGCCTTCGCAAAGACGATACGAAGTTCCAACGAACCAGGAGGATATCAATGCATATTCAGGACAATGAACCTGTCGTCCCGTCCCCCGCGAGCAACCCTTGGCGCAAACTGGTTACCAGGCGCCAGGTCCTGACCGCGGCGGGGAAGGGAGCATTGGCCATAGGGGCCGGCGGGGCGCTCAGTGGCCTCGTGAACTCCTCGGCCAGTGCCAGCCCCGGGCGGGGCCGGTCTGCGGCCGCTTCGGGGATCGAGCTCAGTTTTGGCATCGAGTACACCACCCCGGCTCCTCAGGACGCCGTCCGCAACATCGTTATCAACCCGTTCCTGAAGGCCCATCCCCAGGTCTCGGCGATCAATTACACCGTTTTCAACAATGCCGGCGCCCTCGACAGCGGGCTCAAGCTGGATTTTGCCTCGGGCACGGGCCAGACATCTTCGACGAAAACGGACCGTCCTATATGCCACCTTTCGCTACGAGCCACACGGCCATGCAGCTCGATGCGTTCTATGCAAAATACAACCTGGTAAAAAGGATGTACCCGTGGACGGTGGAGCCCAACCTGTTCAAGGGTCATTACTATGCCGTCCCCTGCGAGTACGAAGGCCTTCACCTTTGGTATAACGTTGACATCTTCAAGAAGTACGGCTGGACGGTACCCGCCAACTATGACGATATCCTGTCGCTGGGCAAGGAGATCCAGTCCAAAGGCCTGATGGTGTTCGCCGCCGGCTTCAGTGACTGCCTGCCCTGCTGGGAGTGGTACCACACCTGGGCCCTCAACGCTCAGCTGGGCGCCAAGGGCCTGCGCGAGGTCCTGGTGGGCCAGCGCCCGTGGACAGATCCTACCGTTGTGACGGCGATGGAAAATCTGAAACAGCTGTGGGACCTTGGGTTCATTGCCAACAAAGATGCCAGCGCCATCACCTACAACGAGCATTGGACGCTGTTCGGCGAGGGGAAGGCCGCCATGGTCATGGAGGGCACCTGGGGCTTCGGCGGCGTGTCAACGTTTTTCCCGCACATCAACTACGGCATCGCCCAACTCCCCATGTGGAACCCCCTGGTGGAGACGATCACTCCTATCGGAGTGGGCGAAGTGATGGGGATCCATGCCACGACCAAGTACCCGGCGCTGTGCGAGGATTTCCTGGCCTCGATCTGTGCTCCCACTTCTGAGAAAGTGGCGTCCGAGCTGGCGGCCGAACTGGCCGGTATCTACGTGCCCTGCGTGCCTATCTCCACGTCGGCGTTCGCCCCGGGGAGCACGCCCAAACTCTACCCGGAGACCCTGGCCGCACTTCAGAAGTCGATGGCCGCCGGCAAGTGCGGGTATGTTGCCTGGTGCTCGTGGCCGTTCGCGACCGAGGCCTACATGTACGACAACCTCTCGTCGATGTTGTTGGGGACCATCTCCGTCGCCGACTACCTGAAGGGGACGCAAGCGGTCTTCAACAAGGATAAGGCGGCCGGGAACCTTCCCACGTGCCCGGTGCCGAACGTCACCGCATAAGCTGATTTAGTGGCCAGCGTTACCGCCGGCAGGCGGCCCGCGGACGCCAGAGAGGTCTCTGGTGCTCTGGGTTCGCGGCCGCCTCGGCGGCATCGGGGGCGGGCACCGGGCCGGCGGTCCGGGTGGCTGTTCATCATCCCCGCCCTGGCCATCAACCTGCTGGTGGTGGGCATCCCTTCAGTAGCCAGCTTCGTCCTGTCCCTTTACAACTGGAATGGCATAGGCGCCGCTCATTTCATCGGTTTGCAGAACTTCCGGCAGCTGTTCACCCAGGACCCGGTTTTCATAGGTGCGATAGTTCACGTCCTCAAGTGGACGGCGGTCTTCCTCACCGTCCCTGTCGGGCTGGGCCTGGGTGCCGCCGTACTTATCACCCGGATCAACCGTTTTCAGATCGTCTACCGCACGATCCTGTACGTGCCCGTCACCGTGGCGAGCGTGGTCGTGGGCGGCACCTGGGCGTGGTTGATGGACCCGATCGCCGGGGTCAATTCCGTACTCCAGGCCCACGGTCTCGGGTTCATGGCCCTGGGATGGTTGACCGACCCGAACATCGCCCTGTACTCGGTCATGTTCGCCAACGTGTGGGCATGGTGGGGCTTCCTTTGCATCCTTTTTCTCACTGGACTGGGCCAGATCGACCAGGGGCTGTACGAGGCTGCTCGAGTCGACGGCGCCAGCCCGTGGACGGTGTTCCGCCGGATCACGGTGCCGCTGTTGCGCCCGACCCTGGTGTTCGTCGGCCTGCTCACCACCCTGTGGTCGTTCACGACCTTCGACTACCCGTACATAATGACCCAGGGTGGGCCGGCCCACGCCTCCGACACGCTGGCGACGTGGATGTACTTCAACCTCATCAACTTCAGCAGTGCCGGGTACGCGAGCGCCATCGCCGTTTCCACCACGGGATTTCTCCTGGTCGTCATAGCCGGGTATGTCTACACCAGGCTCCGAGGATGGGAGGTTTGAGCATGGCGCGCCTTCGGCGCAGGAAGCGCAAAGCGCTGCGCCACCCCATTGCGCATGGGATCCTGCTGGTGCTGGCGGCGACGGCGCTGGCGCCCATCTGTATCTTGTTGCTGAACTCCCTGCGGTCCAACGAGGCCATCTCCGGTGGACCGCTGGGGTTCCCTTCCTCGCCGGTGTGGTCCAATTACACCTCGGCCTGGGATACCGCCGGCTACTCGGTTGCCTTCCGCAACTCGCTGATCGTGTCCGCCAGCACGGTCCTGGGGGTCTGCACCTTTGCCGGTCTCGCCGCCTACGGGCTGGCTCGCATCCGGGTACGCGGCTCCGGGCTGGTGCTCGTATACCTGTTGATAGGTCTGACCCTGCCCGCCCAACTGTTCCTGACGCCCCTCTTCATTGCCTGGGTGCACCTGCACCTCAACAACAACCTGTTCGGCCTGATCTTTATTTATTGGGGCATATACATGCCTTTTGGGACGCTGCTGCTGCGGTCGTTCTTCATCTCGCTGTCCCCTGAGTTCGAGGAGGCGGCCCGCGTGGACGGCTGTAACGAGCTCCAGGTATTCCGCCGGGTGGTGGTGCCCATGGCATGGCCGGCATTGGTGAGCCTGGCCGTCATCATCGCCGTGTGGAGCTGGAACGAGTTCTTTTTCGCCGTTACCTTCCTGACCAACCCCAACGTGCAAACAGTGGCTGTCCGCTACTACCGCTTCTTGGGTATCTACTCGTCCAACCTCGCCGACATTTCCGTCGGTGGCCTGGTCGTTTGCTGCGTGCCAGTGACCTTTTTCATCCTGCTCCAGCGTCGGTTCGTCCAGGGCCTGGCCGCCGGGGGCCTCAAGGGTTAGAGCTAGCGGATAAGCCGCTGGTTGTCGTCGGGCCGTAGCCGGTGATGACGGCCGCTATCGTGGTCGGCGTACGCGGCTATCGTGGTCGCAACCAGGGAGGACGCTCTCGACATGCCAGGCCATCGCTGACCGGGGGGTGATTGCCAGCAGTTTGCTGGTGAGCTAGGTGTTGAGTACGAGCGTCTGCTCCGGATCATGAGGCTGGTGTCGCGCCACCCCGCCTACCGGGAACGTGCGCACGACCTCGTGTCCAACAGGCCGGAGGACCTTTGGTACGACCAAGACCTGGGCTGGGCCGTCACTTACCGGATGACAGAGGGGCGCACGCTGGGTTTTGCCATCTCGGGGCCGGCGGAGGTGACGGGGGAGTCGCGCGTCTATCGCGCCTACGAGTGCCGGGAGCTTTAAGCCCAGCACGGTTCACCCCGGTCTGGGCGACGGGGACGTCGTGGCGCCTTGCGGGGCGGGCAAGTTCGCGCAGGCGCGGTGCACGGGGTCGAGCCGGTATGTGAGCCGGCAACGGTCCATGTGCTCGAGCAGGGGTACGGCGACGCGGCGCGAGGTCCCCAGTGCCTGTCGGGCGGCGGACAGGGTAAATGGTTGTGGCAGCCGGGCGAGGACGTCGACGGCCCGCTGGGGAGCATCGGGCCGCAGCACGATCCCGCCGGGGAGCACCAGGAGCACGTTTGCGGCGGCGGCGGCGTTCAGCTGTCTGGTCCCGGCCCCGGCGGCGGCCAGCTCAGCGGCGCCGGGAGCGTGGAAAGGCGACCCGGCCAGCCGGGCCAGCAGCGGCGCCAGAGCCTGCGCCAGTTCGGGGCTCAGGGCGCGGCCCTGGCCGCGGCGGCCGACCTCGCCACCTACCAGCTCCAGACCGGGGCAGCTGTCCACGAGCCGAGCCAGCAGTGCCGGGCTGGGCAGGCCGAGCTTTTGCACCACCTCGGAACGGGCTATGCCCGAGCGCACCAGCCCGTCCGGACGGCGCCCACCGTCGGCGACCATAGCTTCGAGCTGGCGTTGCCAGGTCTCCCATACGCGAGCGGCCATGACCCAACCGGCTTCCTCGACGGCCCCGGAAGGCAACTGGTCGCCGGTAACGCCAAGTTGAGCGAGCAGGGCGCACGAGACCACCCCACGGCGCTCGATCTCGCTGGCGGCGTCCGGCCCCGCACCCGCTTGGGCGAGCTCACGGTCCCGGGACCTGGCCGCTCCCCGCCCGGCCAGGGACGGGGGGGCAGGGTCGAGCACGACGACGCCGCTCAGCACCCGCCGCATGCCCGGGTCCCGTAATACGGCGCGGTCCCCGACCTGGAGAGGCAACGACCATTGCAGGCGCAACCTGAGGTGCTGGGGGCCGATGGTCCTGACCGTGACGGGTACGGCAGCGCTACCGATGTGCAGAACGAGCTCGGACGGCGCCCGCCCTCCGGCACTGGCCGGGCGGAGGACGTCGACCTCGTCCGTGAGGTGCCACGCACCCGGAGTGAGCAGGGCCTGGCCTCGGCGCACCTTCTCATGGGGGACCGACCGGAGGTTCAAGGCGACCCGGGCGCAGGCCGAGGCCTCCGGTACGGCCAGGCCGAAGGTCTCCATCCCTCGTAGGGAAACGGTTTCCTGACCGAGCTCGAAATGGTCACCAACGGCGACGGTGCCGGCGGACAGGGTGCCGGTCAGCACCGTTCCGTAGCCGCGGACCGTAAACGACCGGTCAACCCACAAGCGCACCCGTCCGTCGGTCACGGGCGCAGGCAGGGTGGTGACTAGCCGGTCCAGCGCGGCGCGCAGCTCAGGCAGGCCCCGGCCGGTTAGGGACGACACGGCCACCGCCTCGATGGTGGCCAGGCTCGTTGCCGAGAGGCGCTCCTGGGCGACGGCGAGTGCCGCCGCGGGGTCGGCGAGATCGCTCCGGGTCACCGCCAGTACACCGTGGCGAACACCGAGCGCATCGAGGGCGGCGACGTGCTCGGTGGTCTGGGCCGACCACCCCTCGTCGGCGCTGACGGCCAGCAGCACGGCAGGGACAGGGCCCGCTCCCGCCAGCATGTTGGTCATGAAGCGCTCGTGGCCGGGCACGTCGACGAATGCCAGTTGCGCACCCGAGGGGAGCGGGGACCAGGCATAGCCCAGGTCGATCGTCATGCCCCGCCGCCGTTCCTCCGCCCAACGGTCCGGTTCGGTCCCGGTGAGCGCCCGTACCAGGGCAGACTTTCCGTGGTCGACGTGCCCGGCCGTGGCGATCACGTACATCGCAAAACCGCCTCGGCCACTTCGGGGTCCGCTTCTACCGGGACGCAGCGCAGGTCCAGCAGGCATAGGCCGCGCTCGACCCGGCCCACGACACAGGGGTCGCCCAGGCGGAGCGGTTGGGCCAGAGCCTCGTCCAGGGCGACCGCCCAGCCCGGCAGAGAGACCCCCGGAGCCCCTCCGCCGCCCACGACACCTCCGCTGGCCACGACCCTGCCGCCGACGCGGGCCGCCAGTGCCGAGCAGCGCTCCCGCAACTGCTCCGGGCCGGCCCGAAGCGCTTGCCAGACCGGGGGCGGCGGGCCGAGCAGGGTTGCCTCCAAGGCCGCCAGCGTCAACTTGTCCACGCGCACGGCCCGGGCCAGCGGGTGGCGGCGTACCTGGCGCACGAGCGCGGCGTCACCGGCGATTATCCCCGCCTGAGGTCCTCCCAGGAGCTTGTCGCCGCTCGCCGTGACCAGGTGGGCGCCATCCTGCAGGGCAGTGGCGACGTCAGGTTCGTCCTTCAGCAAGGGATCGGGGCGCAAGAGCCCCGATCCGACATCGACCACCAGGGGTGGTCCCAGGGCGGCCAATTCCCGGACGGTGGCCTGCGACGTGAAACCTTCCATCCGGAAATTGGACGGGTGGACCTTGAGCAGGCAGCCCGTCGTGGGGCCTATGGCGGCGGCGTAATCGGCCACCGTCGTCCGGTTTGTCGTCCCCACCTCGCGGACGCGGGCGCCGGTGACCACGGCCAGGTCGTGGAGGCGGAAGCCGTCCCCGATCTCCACTAGCTCCCCTCGGCCCCAAACCACCTCCCGGCCCGGGGCCAGCACGGTCAACGCCAGGAGGAGGGCGGCGGCCCCGTTATTGACCACGGCGACCCCGCCCGCCTCGGGAAGCGCCGCCGTGAGGGCCCGCAAGGCCCCGACACCACGCTCCCGCCGGGCCCCGTCGTAGACGTCGAACTCGACATCGACGTACCCGGAAGCGCTTATTATGCTTTGCACCGCCCCGGGAGCCAACGGCGCTCGGCCGAGGTTGGTGTGCACGACGACGCCGGTGGCATTGATGACCCGCCGCATGCTCGTAGGGTGGCTCGGGAGCCTCCGCAGCACCTCGTCGACGCTGTCCTCGACGGCCACCCTGCCTTCCCGCACGGCCTGTTGGGCGTTGCGCACGGCCTCCATGACCACGGGCCGGGCCAGTGGTCGAGGGCGGAGGCCACGCGGTCGTCGCCCAACAAGTCATTGGTGGGCGGGACCCGGCGGCGGGGGTCATCGATCATGGGTGGTTGTCGATCATCGGTCCGGTTTGGTCATGTACGGCTTCAGTCGTGGGCCGGCGGCACTAAGCGCGGGCGGAGGCGGACGGGAATCGAACCCGCCGGACCCGCACGCAGGTCCCACTGGTTTTGAAGACCAGGAGAGTCACCAGACGTCTGAACGCCTCCCCGGTGTTGGGCCGGTCAGCTGATCATAATTCAAGGGGCCGGTGTTACGCTTTTGTATGGTCCAAATTGACGGTGCGGTGGCCGGCGGTCTTCGTCTCACGGCTTTGGCCCGAGGTGGTGGGTGTGCCTGCAAGGTGCCTCCTGGAGAGCTCGAAAAGATGGTGGTGGGCCTGAGCGGTCAATGGGCCCCGGAGGTCATCGTCGGGCTGGACCAGGGCGACGACGCCGCCGTGGTACGGCTTTTCGGGGACCATGCTCTTATCAGCACTGCCGATTTTTTCAGCCCGGTCGTCGACGACCCGTTCGACTGGGGTCGGATCGCGGCGGCCAACGCCCTTTCCGACGTCTATGCCATGGGGGGTACGCCGGTTGTCGCTGTCAATTTGTTGTGCTGGCCGACTTCGGTGCTGGGGACAGAGATGGCGAGCGTCGTCCTGGCCGGAGGGCTCGAGGTGGCGAGGCTCGCCGGTTGCCCAGTTGCGGGAGGGCACAGCGTCGACGATCCGGAGCCCAAATACGGGATGGCCGTCACCGGCGTCGCCGATGCCGGACAACTGCTGCGCAACGATGCCGGTGAAGTAGGCCTGCCCCTGTGCCTGACCAAGCCGCTGGGAGTCGGGGCCCTCAACAACCGGCACAAGCGCACGGGCGAGGTCTTCCCCCACGCCGTCGCCAGCATGGTCGAGCTCAATGAGACGGCATCCCGAGCGGCCCTGGCTGCCGGTGCCCGTTGCGCCACCGACGTGACCGGGTTCGGGCTGCTCGGTCACCTCTACAAGCTGGCCCGGGCGAGCGGGCTCACCGCCGTCGTCGACTCGGCGGCCGTCCCCTACCTCGAGGGCGCCCGGGAGTCAGTGGAGGCCGGGTTCGTAAGTGGGGGAGCGCGGCGCAATTTGGACTGGGTGTGGCCGCACACCACCTTTGCCGCCGGAGTAGACAAGACAGGTCAACTTCTCCTGGCCGACCCTCAGACGAATGGTGGCTTGCTGGTGGCGGGCGAGGTACCCGGGGCGGCGATCATCGGGGAGCTGGTGGCCCGACGCCACTGGACCATAGAAGTGCGTTGAACCGCTAAACCTGAGCGTGCTCCGAGCATCCTGACCGGGCCCGGACGAACGGCCCTTGGGCACGGGGCCGGGCGTAATATTGGGGACGCGATGCTCGACGACTTGACGCGCCGTTTTCTCCGAGTAGTGGTCGGTGCTCGGGTCGGCGACGCCATGGGGACGCCTACCGAAGGCTTGGAACCAGCCGAGATCGCCAGCCGGTTCGGCTGGGTGAACGATTTCGCCGGGGATGGTACCGACGATTCTCTCATGGCCAACTTTCTGGCCGATGCCCTCGTCGGGACCGGCGGCCGGGCCGGCGCCGATGACTGGGCCGCGCAATGGATGGCGGGGAGAGCCTTAGTCCTTGAGAAACGGGACAAGTTTTTCCTTTCCGTGCTCCACGCCATGCAGAAGGTCAATTACGGCTGGTTGCCGCGCCACGCGGGTACCGGCAACATGCCATCGAGCAGCTCCGCCATGGCGATCTGGCCGGTCGGGCTGGTCAACGCCGGCCACCCCTTCGAGGCGGCCGCTCAGGCCTACGCGGTAGCTGCGCTGGTCCATGTCGGCGAGGTCGATTTCTGCCAGGACGCGGCTGCCGCGGTGGCCGCGGCCGTGGCCGCCGGGGCCCGTCCGGGCACCACTGTGCCCGAGGCGTGCGCCGTCGCCCTACAGGCTTTGCACCCCGTCAGTGGCAGCCTCATGCACACCTTGGTCCGTGACGCGGTGGAACTGGCCAGCGGCACCGGCGACTACGAGGAATTTCGCCGGCTCTACCATGCGCGCTGGCGGCAAACGATCATGTGCGATTCCCGTGAAACCGTACCCGCGGCATTTGCGCTGGCCGCTCTGGCCGGGGGCGACCTGGCTCGGGCGGTTGAGTACGGGGCGAACTTCGGGCGGGACGCGGACACGATCGCCAGCATGGCCGGTGCCCTTTGCGGGGCGACAAACGGCGACCAGCCTCTTCCTGGTGGATGGCTCGATCGGCTCGGTACCCAGGCAGTGAGCTCGGCTACCCGCCTGGCCGAGAAATTGGCTCAAACCGCCCGGGAGAAAGCCTCACAGTACCTGCGAGATCTCGGAACGGTGCCAGGGCTGGCGCCGGGGCCACACCTGACTTGACACGGGTTGTCCGAGGTGGGCAACATTGACTGGGTCCTTGCGCAAAACGTTTTGTGGCAGAAAGAGGGTGGATGGACGGGACAGCTCGAAGAGCGACCATCCGCGACGTTGCCAGGCTGGCCGGCGTCAGCACGGCCACAGTCTCACAGGTCCTCAACGGCAGCCGACCGGTGGCGGCGGCAACGCGGGCCCGCACTCTGGAGGTGATCAGCCAACTGGGCTATCGGCCCAACATCTTCGGCAGCGGGCTGCGCACGCAACGGTCGCACCTCGTCGGAGTGGTCCTGCCCGACCTGTCGAACCCGTTTTATCCGGCCCTGGTCCGGGGCGTGCAGGACCGGCTGGGCTCGGGCGGCTACCACGCCGTCATTTGCAACACCGACGGTGACCCCGGCCAAGAACGCGACCTCGTGGTCGAGCTGATGGACCGTCAGGTGGACGGTCTCGTGGTCGTCAGCTACACCTTGCGGTCGGCAGACTTCTCGGGGATCATCTCCCGAGGTGTCCCCTTGGTCGTAATCGGCCGGGTAAGGGGCGTCGACCACGTCTACACGAACGACTTACGCGCTTCGGCGGCGATGACCACGTACCTTCTGGACGCCGGCTACGCCACCGTCGCCCATATTGGCGGTCCCGCCCGCGTCGTCCCTGCGGGCCCGCGCCGCGCCGGCTACCGGGCCATCATGCGCCGGCGTGGGTTCACCAGCTCGATGTCACCTGTAGTCCACGGTGACTTTTCGATGGCTGGAGGAGCCAAGGCCCTGGTCGAGCTGTTGGAGTCGGGGAGGATGCCCCGCGCCGTCTTCTGCGCCAACGACCTAATGGCCCTCGGGGCGATCGAGGCCGCCGAGGCTCATGGGCTGAGGGTGCCTGACGACCTCGCCGTGGCCGGGTTCGACGATATCTACGCCGCCTCACTTGTCCGCCCGGGCCTCACCACCGTCCGCCATGCCGCCGCCGACATCGGCAGCACCGCCGCCGGCCTCCTCCTGGACCGCATCGGCGGGGCGACCGGAGCACCCTTCGAGGTCGAGATCGACTTCGATCTGCTGATACGCCAGTCGGCATAGCCAGCCTGGCGGCTCCTGGGCCAGGCCGAGAGCGGTCCATCAGTTGCATAGGAAAAAGGAGCAGGGAGATGTTTGATGCACTCGACCTACGAGAGCTACTCGCCGACGAGGTGGTCGAGCGCGTCGAGAGCGGCTACGTTCTCGGCGGCCTCGCCTCCGAAGTACGGGCCGCCCTAGATGGTCCCCGGCCTTCCTCGGCCGAGATCGAACGCCTCTACGGCGAGCTCGACAAGACCGAGCTGCGCCCGGGTTGGGCATACCAGGAACCCTCGGCTTTCGAAGACATCCTGGCGTCCGCACCGGGCGCCGAGCGCGGCCCACGGCCAACCGCCGATGTGCTCGGCCACCGGGTCCACGGCGCGTGGCTCGGGCGGTGCGCAGGGTGCAACCTGGGCAAGCCCGTCGAAGGGGGTTGGGGGAGGGAAAAACTGCGACGGTACCTCGAACTGGCCGACGCCTTCCCCCTGGACGACTACGTGCCCGTGGTCGACCCCATGCCTGAGGAGTTCAAGCTGCACCCCTCCTGGGGAGTCGCCACCCGAGGGCGTGTCCAGGGCATGGCAAGGGACGACGACACGGATTACACGATGCTCGCGCTTCGCATATTGGAGAAGTACGGTCCTGTCTTCACCAGCGCCGACGTCGGCGCCGAATGGCTCCTGGCCTTCCCGTTCACCATGGTCTACACCGCCGAACGGGTCGCTTACCGCAACCTTGTATACGGCCTGGAGCCCCCGGCCACGGCGACCCATCGCAACCCCTACCGGGAGTGGATCGGCGCGCTGATCCGCGGTGACATGTTCGGTTACGTCTTCCCGGGGGACCCGGCGGCGGCGGCCCGATTGGCATACCAGGACGCGGCACTCTCGCACACGGCCAATGGCATCTATGGAGAAATGTGGGCCGCCGCCCTCATCGCCGCCGCACTGTCGTCCGAGACGGCGCAGGAGGCCCTCGACGCCGCCCTGAGGGTGGTCCCGGCCCGCTCCCGCTTGGCCGAGGCCCTGCAGACGACGATGGCCGCGTACCAGGACGGGAAGTCCTGGGACGAGGCCATGGTGTCGATGGAGCAGCGCCTCGCCGGCTACAACTGGGTGCACACCATCAACAATGCCGAGGTCGTCGCCGCCGCGTTGTTATGGGGTGACGGGGACTTCGGCCGGACGATCGGCTATGCCGTGGAGGCCGGGCTCGACACCGATTGCACCGGCGCCACGGCCGGTTCGGCTTTCGGGGCGCTTCACGGAAAAGCAGCGTTACCGGCGCACTGGGTCGAGCCTCTTCATGATTCCATGCACAGCGCAATTTTCGGTTTTGAAGGGACTCGTATTTCGGATCTCGTCGATCGGACCATGCGGGTGAGCGAGGCGCTTACCTGACGGAGCGGCATTTTGGCGCCCGGGAGGAAGACTGGCACTGGGAATATCGGCCATGGCCGAAACAGGCAAGGGAGGCTTGGGAAACATGCGCGATCGGCTCTCGAGAACGGGTTATGGCTCGGTACGGCTGCGGGGGCTGCTCGGCTCTCGGGTCGACGCCTGCAGGGAAAATCGGATGTTGGCTCACGACGAAGACTACCTGTTGTGGCCGTACGAGCGCGGGGTCCCGGTCGTCCCTACGCAGTCAACGGACCTACGGTACTACGAAGAAGTGGCGCCGCTGAGGGCACCGCGGGGTGAACTGTTCTGGATTTACCCTAGAGGGATGGCGCCCCGGCCCGAAGATACCGTCAGTGACTGGCAAGGCGAGTTCATCGCAAATTGGGTCGCCGCCGCCTCGGTGATGGCCTACGATGCCGATGATCATCTGCTCCTTCGAGAAGCTCGAAGAGGGTGGTGGCCCGGTGGCTGGCCACCCAGAAGCCAGATGGGTACCTCGGGACATATTCGGAGGGCGACCGTTGGAAGTCGTGGGATTCTGTGGACGCAAGCCCACAACATGTTGGCCCTGCTGGTTTATTATGACGTCTCGAGACAGCCGGGCGCACTCGAAGCGGCACGGCGGGTCGCCGATCGCGTGCTGGCCGACTTCGGTCCAGGCCAGGCCAGCGTATCTCGTACCGGTCATCACGGTGGCATGGCCTCGTCCTCCGTGCTCGAGCCGATCGTGTTGTTGTACCGCGCCACGGGCGACGCCCGTTACCTGGCTTTTGCCCGCTGGCTGGTTGACGAGGACTGGGAGACATCGGGGGGACCGAAGACGGTGAGCGCTCTGGCTAGTGGCGCCGGCGTGCGCGCTGTCGGCAACCGAAAGGCCTTGGAGATGCTCATAACCCTGATCGGTGTCATCGAACTGTTCCGCGAAACTGAAGAACCGCGCTATTTTGATGCCGTCGAGGCGGCCTGGGCGGACATAGTCGAAAGGCAACTCTATATCACCGGTTCCGCCAGTGTCGGTGAGTTTTTCGGCGATGCCGTCCTTCCCAACGACGGGTATTACGATATAGGCGAGACGTGTGTCACGATGGTTTGGGTACATTTCTGTCTCCAGCTCAATCGCTTGACAGGGGATGCAAAGTACTTTGAGCCGGCCGAACGGGCGATCTATAATCATTTGCTCGCAGCCCAGTCCGAGGACGGCCGTGGGTGGGCGTACTATGTGGGGTTGAGGGACTACAAGCGGTACCGCGAACACACGGACCCCGAGTGTTGCCCGTCACGGGGGTCACGGGCGCTGGGGATGTTGCCCGGTGCCGCCATCGGCGTTTCCGGGAACAATATGTTTGTCAACCTCTTCGAACCTCTTTCGGCTCGGGTCGAGATGGAGCCCGTAGGACAGGTCCGGGTCGAAGTCAAAACGGGTTACCCGTTCGAGGGTGTTGTCAGAGTCGAATTGGGGCTGGAAAAGGCGGCCTCGTTCGGGCTCTGCTTGCGCGTCCCGGGATGGTGCCGGAGCTGGGCTCTGCTCGTGGACGGGGCCGGGTACAAGGGGGCCGTCGGCAAGGACGGCTACGTGCGAGTCATGAGACAATGGCAGCCCGGAGCCACAGTCGAGCTGAACTTGGAGATGGAGCCGCGGATCGTCAGTGACGCCCTGGGCAACGCCGGGCGCGTCGCATTTGTGCGCGGCCCGCTGGTTTACGCCGCTGATGTCGCCCTGCTGCGGGAGGGGCAGCTGCTCGAGGATTTGTCCGTGCCGCTGGGGGGCGATGGGGAGACGGTCAGGTCGGCCCCGGTGGGCGATCGGGTGCCGTGCCGGCTCGAGGTGCGGACGGCCCGGCTGGTGGCGGGCGGCACGTTTGCCTTCGGTGACGGCGGGCGTTACCGCATGGTCACGGACGCCGAGGCCGAGGGGGCCGGCCCGTACAACTGTTGCCGTTTTACCAGGCGGGCAATAGCGCGGCGGACAGCTACCGGCCCGGTGTCTGGTTGAACAAGGAGATTTACCGGCGGGCCACATACCAGGTGTGGATCCCGGTGATGGCCACGTGATCGGCTCGGCACCGTCGTGGTTAGCGGCCGCCCATCCTGGCGCGCCGCTACCGGGATGAGAGCGGTCCACCGAGGGACGCTCGGACTGATCGTCAACCGGTCGGCGGGGGCGGGAGTGGGCCCGGCCCGTGGAGATGGCGCTCAAAGCGCTGGGGGCGAAGCGGGTGATAACCGGCCCGGGCGATATGGGCGCGGCTCTCGTCGGCTCCGCCCGGTCGGTGGAGGTGGTCGCCGTCACCGACCATCATGGCGCCGCTCTGACCATGGCTGTTTCCGGGCAGATCGCCGACCGCGGCGTCGACGTCATAGTGGTGATCGGCGGGGACGGGACGCTGGCGGACGTCGCCGCCGGCCTCGCCGGCCGAGCCGACCCACCGGTAATCTGCGGGATCGGCTCAGGGTCGGTGAGCGCCGGTCAGTTGGTGACGTGCGCCCTCGCCGAAGTGGACCAACTCGACCGCCAGCGCTTGGAACCGCGCCTCGTTCCCGCTCTGGTGGCTGCGCACCGAGGCCAATCGGTGCTGGCCTTCAACGACGTCGTCCTGGGGACGACGCTGGTCGGGACGCTCGCTGGGAGCCTCCGCGACCTCGACGCCGTGGCCTACCTCGAGGGACGACGCCGCCCGGCCCGGCCGCGAGCGATCGGCCAGACCGGGACCGTGGTCAAAAGGACAGGCAGTTCCGGCGGGCCTGACGACGGGGACGGCGGGGTGGTGATCGCCCGTGGTCGTTCCGTGGCCGGGATCGTCGCCGGTTTCACATCTGCGGCCTACATCGGCCAGGCCGTCACCGGCGGGGTTTGCCTGGGCAGTTGGGTTGGCCTGCCCGCCGGCTGCGTCGTCTCGGATGTCCCTCTGGCCCGAGCCGAGCTGAGCCGGGCGTCCGTCGCCGCCATGCGCTCCGTGCGTTCGGCTTACGCCAGCTTGGACGTTGGCCACCGATTGGTTATCGAGGGTGTCCGGTCCAACGCCGTTCTCCTCGCCGACGGTAACCCGCGCGCCGTTGTCCAGGACGGCGATCGGGTCGAGGTCACCGTGCGTCCCGACGCTGTGCGGGTGTTCCGGCCGGTGCGGAAGTCGGTAGGGAGGTAGAACGTGAAAGCGTTGCGGTACCTGGGCGCCGGCCATCTCATGGTCGAAGATGTCCCGGCCCCCGCCATTTCGTCCGGGGAGGTCCTGGTCGCCATGGGCGCTTGTGGCTTGTGCGCCACGGACGTCAAAACGTACCGACGCGGCCATCCGCGGATCCCCCCCGGGTCGGTCCTAGGCCACGAAATGGCAGGGACGATAGTGGCGTTGGGGCGGCCCGCGGGCAGGGCCGGCCGACCGACGACGCATTGGCGGGTCGGCGACCGGGTCGCCGTACCCCCTTACATGCCCTGCGGGGCGTGCGAAGTGTGTGCTTCGGGAAAACCCACCCTTTGCCGGCTTCTTATGGAGGTCAGGCCCGAGCCGGGCGGTTTCGCCGAGTTGGTCAGGGTGCCCGCCCCGATCGTCGAGCACGGGCTGGCCGGGCTGCCCGACGACGTGGAGTATGCCGTAGGGGCCCTTGTCGAGCCGCTGGCGTGCGTGGTCCACGGCTTCGATGTACTGGACCTTCACGAAGGGGACCCGCTCGTCGTGCTCGGTGATGGGCCGATGGGCCAACTCCACGTGGAGCTTGGCCGGCTTTACCGGGCTTCTCCTATCGTCCTGGTGGGAGCGACCGAAACGCGTCTCGACTTCGCCCGCCGGCGGGCAGACATAGTGGTCGATGCCCGAGTGGACGACGTCGTGGACCGGGTGCACCGGGCTACCGGCGCCGGCGCCGCCGGGGTGGCCGTGTGCGTCGGAAACCCCGGTTCTGTAACGACCGCTTTATCTCTGGTCAGGCCGGGTGGGGTGGTCAACGTTTTTGCCGGCTTGCCGGCCGATGCGCCGGTGCCGCTTGACTTGAGCCGCGTCCATTACGAAGAGATCCGGCTGGTGGGGACGTTTGGGTCCGGTCCCGCCCATTTCTTGCGGGCGGCCAAGCTGGTCACTGACGGTCGGGTCGACCTTACCCCTTTCATTACGACCAGGGTGCCGCTGGCCCGGGCGATCGAGGCTTTTGACCGAGCCGACGACTACGAAGGGATCAAGACCGTCATCGTTTTCGACGAGGTGGTCCCTTCGGAGCTGGCGCCTGGGTAAGCGGGCCGAAGAGGAGGTCGGCAAAACCCTACGCCCACATACTTTTCCCGCGGCGACGGGGATGTCTTGTCAGCGGGCCCCAGGCGCGCCTTGGTACGGGCCTTGCGCTGAAAGCCACGGGTGGGCACTGTGGTAGGTGAAATGTCTGCCCAGATGGCACTCCCTCGCGACGGCGACCTGGCCGAGCTGCTGGCTGAGCTCCCCGACGCCGTCATCGTCCTCGACCCCGCCGGCCGGGTGAAGTGGGGCAATCGCGCCGCCGAGCGCCTATTCTCGCGGTCGCTGGCCGAAGCGATCGGGATTTCGGGGCTCGACCTCGTGCATCCCGACGACCTGGAGCTCGTGCTCCGGTCGTTGACGAGCGTCCAGGGCAAGGAGGTCGGCACGCTCATCGAGGTCCGGGTCGGTACGGGTTCGGGCTGGCGCCTCGTCGAGGTGATCGGGACACCCGTCGTCTGGCTCGGCGAGGCGGTCGTACTGTTCAGCCTTAGGGACCTGACCGAGCGACGTCGCTTCGAGGTCGCCCGCAACGAGGAGGCGCGCCTGCGGTCCGTGGTGCACAACGCGGCGGCCGTGATCATCCTGGTGTCGGCGGCCGGTGTCGTGCAGTCGGCATCGGGGGCGCTCGGCCGTCTCCTCGGGCATGATCCCGAGCTGATCGAGCACCGGCCCCTGGCTGAGCTCGTCAACGAAGCCGACCGGCCCGTCCTGGTGGACGCCCTCGAACGGGCGTCACGGGGAGCGACGGTGGCGGACCCGGTGACCGTCGTGGTGCGCCTGCTCCGCCACGCCAGCAGCCGCACCGTCCCTTTCGAGCTCACGGTGGTCAATCTGCTCGACGACCCGACCGTCGGGGGGTTTGTGGTGTCTGCTCATGACATCACCGCCCGGGCCGCGGCCGAACTCGAACTGCGTCACACCCTCTCGCTCCTCAGAGCAACGCTCGACGCCACCGGGGACGGTATCTTCGTGGTAGGCACCGATAACCGGATCACGAGCTTCAACGAGCGGTTCGGCGAGATTTGGCAAATACCCGTGCCGGTCCTGGAGAGCGGGGACAGCGCCGCGGTCAGGGACTACGCCATGTCCCAGCTGAACGAACCGGACGCGTTCGAGGCGAAGATCCGGGAGCTGTACGCCAGCCCTGAGGCCGAGGGCCATGACACGATCGAGTTCAAGGACGGCCGGGTTTTCGAACGTTACTCAGGCCCGCAGCGTCTGGACGGTGCCGTGGTGGGGCGGGTGTGGAGCTTCCATGACGTCACCGAGCGCCATCGCTCCGAAGAGGAGCTGCGCGAGAGCGAGCAGCGGTTCCGCCGGGTCTTCAAGGAGGGCCCGCTCCCGATCGCGGTCGTTGACCTCGACCTACGTATTACCAACGTCAACAAGGCCCTGTGCCGCTTTGTCAGGCGCACCAAGCAGGACCTGGTGGGGACCACGTTCGAGTCGTTCACATATTCCGACGATGTGCTCAAGGACACCGATCTCAACTGGCAAATCTCGGCCGGGATGGTCCAGAGCTACGAGACCGAAACGCGCTTTGTCACCAAGGACGGCGAGGTGGTGTTCGGGAAAGTGACGGCTTCGGTCGTACGGGACGACAACGACGCCGTGGTCCACGGTATGCGCATTGTCGAGGACATCACCAAGCGTAAACGGCTCGAGCGCGAGTTGGTCGCCCACGCCACCACCGCAGGCAAGCTCCTGGCCAGCCTGACACCGAGAGAGACCGAAGTGCTGGCTCTTTTGGGCGGGGCGGGTACGGCGCCACAGTTGGCGAGACATCTCTGCGTGTCCGTGCGGACGGTCGAATCGCACCTCGCCAACGCCTACCGCAAGCTCGGGGTGCGCACCAGGGAGGACGCCGTCGCCGAGTTCGCCCGGCTTCGGGGCGCCGTCGCCGGTCTTCCCCAAGACCTGCCGGGTTCCCTCCCCGCCGGTACGTAATACGCAGGAAAAATCAGTACCGTACGGCAGGCTGAGAGGCCCCACCCAATCCGCGAGCCATCGCCGGCTATGCCCCCGCTTAGCCGACGGTGAAGCGCTGGAAAGCGACGGCGTACTCGCAGCCCGCCGCCATCCCCGCGAACCCGGCCATGTTACGGAGGAACTCGTCGGGGTCGAACTCCCGGCCGAGCCCATCGATATAGGCCTTGTGTTCGCGCAGCGACGCCACTCCGGCGTCGAGGGTCGCCGACACGTCGACAAAATGCGTGGGCGCCGCCGCACCGGCCACGTAGACATAACGCGTCCCGTTCCACGGCTCGCCGGCTTCGGTGAACACCCAGCGGTTTGCCGCGTCGCGGCAGGCGTCCAGCACACTCAGCCCCGTGGCCCGGTGGTCGGCGTGGTTGACGATGCCATCGTCGCCCCAGGAGAGGTCGAAGTTCATCGTTACCACGATGTCGGGGCGGCAACGCCGCAACGCGCCGGCGATATCGCGTCGCAACGCCAACCCCGTTTCCACGGCCCCATCGGGATGGCCGAGGAACTCGACCCGGTGCACGCCGACGGCGGCGGCACTGCGGCGTTCTTCTTCCTGGCGCAGTGGTCCCGCCTGTGCCGGCGCCATCCCGTCGATGCCGGCCTCGCCGTCGGTGACGAGCACGTAGGTGATTTCCTTGCCCTGGGCCGTCCATCGGGCCACGGCGCTGGCGGCACCGTACTCGAGGTCGTCGGGGTGGGCCACAACGGCCACGGCGCGCTGCCAGTCCTCGGGTACGGGGCCCATCATCACATCGTACGTGCGCACCAGCCCCAATGCCGGCCGCCGCACCGGTACCCGGCGGGGACGGCTCCGGGCGCGAGGCCGCGGTCGGGCTCGGGTTCCCTGGCCGCTCGTCGTGGGCGCCCTCCTTCGACCGCCCGGTCCCCCCGGCCTTCGCCCGCAGGCCCCGGTGCACGTTTTATAGCATGATGGGGTGAGGTACGGGGCGGTGCTATTTGACCTCGACGGGACCCTCACCGACCCGGGTGTAGGCGTCGCCAACTCGGTGTCGTTCGCGCTCTCGGCGTTGGACGCGGCGCCGGTGAGCGACCTACAGGTACGAGCCTTCGTGGGCCCGGCAGCCCACGACAGCTTCGAGGCCCTCGGTTTCGATGCCGCCACCGCCGAGCGGGCGGTGGTGGAATTCCGGAGGTATATGGCCGAAAAGGGCATATACGAGAACGAGGTCTACCCCGGGATAGAAGATGTGCTCAGGGCGCTGCGTGACAACGGGGTGACCATGGCTGTCGCCACGTCGAAGCCGACGGTGTTCGCCGCCCGTGTCTTGGAGCATTTCGCCCTGTCCGGGTACTTCGCCTTCATCTCGGGGTCCGAGATCGACGGGCGCGCCCGGCCCAAGCGCGAGGTCATAACCATGGCCATCAGCGCCCTCGGCCTGGACGGGCGGGACGACGTGTGCATGGTCGGGGACCGGGCCCTCGACCTCGCCGGCGCCGCCGCCGTGGGTATGCCCGCCATCGCCGTGGCGTGGGGCTATGCGGCCGACGGAGAACTCGAAGTCAGCCGGCGCTACCGCCGTGGCGCACACCCCGGCTGACTTGTTGGCCCTACTTAGCTGACGGCACCGGGCTTTTCGCCCCTGCCGGGTAGGCCCGCTCCGCCAGGAACGGGCCGGGAACGGACGGGCTGTTCCATCGGCCGACATTCGGCGCCGGGGCGAACCCTGTGGTCACCACGCGCCACGGCCGTCCCCGGTGAGGAGGTGCTGGCGCCTGGACGACGTGACACTCGCCGCCGCTGCAAATGGGACGTTGGCGGGGTAGCCTTTGAGCGTGAGGCGCATCGGAGCGGCTGTCGGCGCCGTTCTCGTCGTGCTGGGCGTGTTCTGGTCCGGGCGCGAGAGCACCCACGGACTGGGCGCTCTCTGGGACCACTGGTGGTGCCCGCTCCCGCTGGTCTTTGTCGTCGTGGGCGCGGCCACGGTGGTGGCGGCCCGGCGCCGGGCGTCGACAGCCTGATGTTGCGCCGATGACCGACAGCGCGCCGCCGGGCTGGGCGGGCCAGCCGCCGCCCCCGGGCGCTCCACTGCCCTCAGACGGGATGGGGCCCCACGCCTCTCACCGGCTCCAGGGGCCCCGCCGGCCCCCGGCGGGATGGGCCCGGCACCCGGGCCCGGGCCGGCGTTCGGCAGCGGCGCCGGGCCCTGGGCTAGCGGCGCCGGGCCCTGGGCGGGGGGTGCCGGCCCGTGGGCGGGCGGCACATCCCCGCCACCGTACCTGCCGGCCCTGGCGCCGGCGGAGCGGCTCTTCCGGGCCTGGCAACAACGCACGCACAGCGACTACATCTTCAGCTTCTGGACGGCACTGGGCTGGACGGTGCTCACTCTGGGCTTCTACGGGTTCTACGTCTTTTACCAACTGGTCCGCCGGATGCGGGAGCACAACTCCCGCCGGCTCGAGCTCCTGGACGCCGCCGTAGCCTTCGGTTGGGAAGAGGCCGGGCGGCGGGGGATGCAAGGCGAACTGGCCCCGTCGTTCCAGCGAGCCGGGGCGCACCTGGCGGTGCTGAAGAAGATGACCGGCGATTTTCGAGAGCCCGTTATCTGGCTGGTACTTTCCGTGCTGGCCAACGCCATAGTCCACGTGATTGCCTTCATACTTCTCGACGGGGACCTGGTAAATCACGACCGGGCCGAGGTCGGCGTCGAGTACGAGCTGGCCGTGATCTATGGCCGGCTCGGTCACGCCCTGGCCTACCCCGACCCGGGGCGGGTCAAGCGCCCGCACAACTATGCGGGCCGGGTAGTGGCCGTTTTCTTCTCGCTGGGCATCTACTTCCTCTGGTGGTACCACGACATGATGGTGGAGCCGAACCGGCACTTCTACGCCAACTGGGCCCAGGAGGACGCGTTGGCGGCTGTTGTCGCCGCCATCCGCTAGGTGCGGCAGTCAGAGAGGCGAAATGACGGGCAAGGTGGCCATAGTGACCGGAGGGTCGTCGGGGATAGGTGCGGCTACGGCTCGCCGGCTCCACGCGGCCGGTTATGTCGTGTACGCCGCCGCTCGCCGTACCGAGCGCATGTCGGCTCTGGTGGCCGCCGGTGTCCGTGCGCTCTCCATGGACCTCACCGTGGAGGAGTCCATGACCAGGGGTATCGACCACGTGCTGGCCGAGGCCGGCCGTGTCGACGTCCTGGTCAACAATGCTGGGTACGGCTCGTTCGGATCCCTGGAGGAGGTGCCCCCGAGCGAGGCCCGGCACCAGTTCGAGGTCAATGTCTTCGGGCCGGCCCGGCTGACCCAGCTCGTCCTGCCGGGCATGCGGGCGCAACGCTACGGGCGCATCATCAACATCTCTTCAATTGGCGGCAAGGTTTACGAGCCTCTGGGGGACTGGTACCACGCCACCAAGTTTGCCCTGGAGGGCCTGAGCGATTCCTTGCGGCTCGAACTGGGGCCGTTCGGGATCGACGTCGTGGTCATCGAGCCGGGCGCCATCCGCTCCGAGTGGGGGGCGATCGCGGCCGCCAACCTGCGGGAGCGTTCGGCCGCCGGTCCATATGGACCGCAGGCCGCCGCTATCGCCAAGGTGCTCGCCGTGTACGAGAGCCCGGCCTGGTTGCTCTCTCCACCGGAGGCGGTCGCCCGGGTGGTGCTGGCGGCGGCGAACGCCCGCCGGCCGAAGACCCGCTACGCCGCCGGCCGGGGGGCCAGGGCCATTCTCCTAGCCCGACGGGCCTTGCCCGACCGGGCCTTCGACCGGTCCGTGCAGTTGCTTTACCGGTTACCACGGTGACACCGAGGCGAGCGGCGCCCGGCCACCCTGGTGGCAGTCGCCCCGCGGGGCAGACAGGGTGCGACAGGCTGGTCCTGTGGGGTAGAGCTGGAGACATGAGAACCGAGGTGGGGAAATGAGAACGGCAGTGCTCGGGACGGGCCGCATGGGCGCCGCCCTGGCCGGGCGGTTGCTGGCCGGGGGCCACGAAGTCGTGGTCTGGAACCGTTCGGCAGCCAAGGCCACCGAGGTGGTCAGGGCCGGTGCCCGCCAGGCAACCTCGGTGGCCGGGGCGGTAGAGGCGGCCCAGGTCGTACTGACCAGCCTCTCCGATGACGCCGCCGTGCGCCATGTCGCCCTGGGTGACGGGGGTGTGCGGGCATCGATCGCCGATGGCGTGCCCTTCGTCGAGTGCTCGACGGTTTCGCCCCAGCTGATCGATGAACTGGCCGGGATGTTCGACAACTTCGTGGCCTTGCCTGTGCTGGGTGGCCCGGCCGCCGTCGAATCCGGCCAGGCCACCTACCTGGCCGGCACCGCCCCCCGCACCGTCGAGCTCATCGAGCCCGTCCTAGCCTGCCTGGGCGGGACCGTACGCCACTACGGCACGGCCCGACTGGCCAGTACGGCGAAGCTGACCGTGAACCTGCTGCTGCTTTCGGGTGTGGTGTCGCTGGCCGAATCGTTCGCCGTGGGCCGGTCGGGCGGCCTCGATGGCGACCAGCTCCGCGAGCTCCTGGGCGGGGTGGTGGCGCCGGGGTTGAAAAACAGGTTCGAGGCGCTCCTGGGGGCGCCGGCGGCCGGCTGGTGGACGACGTCACTGGGGGCCAAGGACGCCGGTCTGGCCATCGACGTGGCCGAGGGCGCCGGCTGGCACCTGGAGGTGGCGCTGGCCGTGCGCCACGTCTATCTCCGGGTAGCCGAGCAGGGTTATGGCGACGAGGACATCGCCGCCGTGCGCCACCTGTACCGGGACTGAGCAGTTCGGGGTGGGTGTGGGCCGGGCCGAAACGGAGCGGTGTTACCCGGCCGGCACGCGCCCCCTCCAGGCCTCGATCAGAGCGCGGGCGATGCTGATCTCTCCGGGCAGCCGGGGGAGGTCGGAGGCCGGGAACCATGCCGCTTCGGTGATCTCCTGGCCGTCGGGGTGGACCTCACCCGAGGCCAGCCGGGCCGTGAAACCGATCATGAGCGAGTGCGGGAACGGCCAGGGCTGGCTCCCGAAATAGGCAAGGTCGCACAGCTCGATGCCCACCTCCTCGCGTACCTCGCGTCGCACGGCTTCTTCCAGCGTCTCGCCGGGCTCGACGAAGCCGGCCAGGCAAGAAAAGAAGGGTTCGGAGAAGCTGGCGTTGCGGGCCAGCAACACCCGGCCATCGTCCTGCTCCACCAGGACGATGACGGCGGGGGCGAGGCGGGGGTAGGCGTCCAGGCCGCACCGCGGGCAATGGCGGGCGCGCTGGTCGGCCATCGGCTCGGTGGCGGCACCACAGCGGCCGCAGAACCGATGGGCGTCGTCCCAGGCGACTATCTGGACGGCTCGGCCGGCGATGGCCCAGAGCTGCCCGTCGACCTGTTGCCACAACTGGCGCAAGCCGACGAAACCCGGGCCGGGAGCCTCCGCCTCCTCCACGGCGACGCACGGGCGACCGTCCAGGGTGCCGAGAAAGTGCGCCTGCTTAGGAAGCGGGCATTCGTCTATCGCCACCGTGGCGCCGCGCACACGGACCACCAGGCCCGGTGCACCGGGCTCGGCGCTGGTCAGGAACCCGGGCTCGAACATCCGGCCCGACGCTATTGCATGCGGCGGCGTTCTGGCGCCGCCTGGTGGTCGTCTCTGCCCACGCCCTGCCGGTCGTCTCTACCCACGCCCTGCCGGTCGTCTCCGGCCAGGCGTTGTTGATCTGGACCGGGGCCGATGTTATGTTAGCGGTAACACGGGCCGTAGCCAGGAGAAACTGAAATGAGAACGGCAGGGGAAAGCCTTCAGGTCTGGTTCCTGACCGGGAGCCAGGAGTTGTACGGGGAGGCCACGCTGCGCCAGGTGGCTGCACAGTCCAAGGAAATCGTGGCCCTGCTGAACGGCGGCCCCGAGATCGGTGCTCCGATCGTCTGGAAGCCGGTCCTTACCGACGCGGAACACATCCGCCGCGCCTGTCTCGACGCCAACAGCGCCGACCAGTGCCTGGGCGTGATGGCCTGGATGCACACCTTCTCACCGGCAAAGGCATGGATCGCCGGGCTCGACGTCCTGCGTAAGCCGCTCCTGCACCTGCACACCCAGGCCAATCTTTCCCTGCCCTGGGCCGAGATCGACATGGACTTCATGAACCTCAACCAGGCTGCGCACGGCGACCGCGAGTTCGGCTACATCCAGACCCGCCTGGCTCTTCGGCGCAAGACGGTCGCCGGTCATGCCAGCGACCCGGCCGTACGGGCCCGGATCGGCTCCTGGGTGCGTGCTGCCACCGGCTGGCATGCCGCCCAGGATCTCAGGCTGGCCCGGTTCGGCGACAACATGCGCAACGTCGCCGTGACCGAGGGCGACAAGGTCGAGGCCCAACTACGGCTCGGCGCGTCGGTCAACACTTACAGCGTCAATGATCTGGCGGCGGCGGTGGACGGTGCGCCCCCGGCCGCTATCGATGACGTTGTGGCGCAGTACCGGGAAAACTATCGCGTGGTCCCCGCTCTCGCCCCCGGAGGGGCCCGGCATGAGTCGCTGCGCTACGCCGCCGCCATCGAGGTGGGGCTGAGGTCGTTCCTGGAAGGCGGGAATTTCAACGCTTTCACCACCAACTTCGAGGATCTCGGAGGCCTACGCCAGCTCCCGGGTATTGCCGTCCAGCGCCTCATGGCCGCGGGGTACGGGTTCGGGGCGGAAGGAGACTGGAAGACATCGGTGCTGGTGCGGATCCTCAAGGTCATGGCCGGCGACCGTCCCGGCGGTGTCTCGTTCATGGAGGACTACACCTATCACTTCGGCCCGGGAGAGCCGAAGATCCTCGGTGCCCACATGCTCGAGGTGTGCCCGAGCATCGCCGCCGGCAAGCCGAGCTGTGAGATCCATCCTCTGAGCATCGGCAACCGGGAGGATCCCGTCAGGCTCGTTTTCGACGCCCGTCCCGGGCCCGGCTTCGTCGTCGGGTTGCTCGACCTGGGAGACCGACTGCGCCTGGTTGCCAACGACATCGAGATCGTCCCCCCCGACGCCCCCCTGCCCAAGCTCCCGGTGGCGCGCGCCGTTTGGAAGCCGGCGCCGAGCTTGTCCATCTCGGCCGAGTCATGGCTCTCGGCCGGCGGTCCTCATCACACGGCGCTGAGCACCGCGGTCGACATCGAGGCGCTCGAGGACTTGGCCGTGATCGCCGGCCTCGAGCTGGTCCGTATCGACGCCGCCACGACCACCAGGAGCTTCCGCCGCGAGCTGGCCTGGAGCCAGGCCTACTACCGCCTCGCCCACGGCCTCGCCCGGGACTGAGCAAGTCCCCTGCCGCCTCGCCCACGGCCTCGCCCGGGACTGAGCAGGCTTCCCGAGCCGACCTCGCCGTGCCGAGGTGCCTCAGTACCTCCGCCGTTGGGCGTGCGTCAGGACATGGGCCCGGTAGCGGTCCACGGTGTAGCCGACGGTGCCGACAGCCAGCCAGGAGATCAGGATGGCGGCTCCGATGTGTTCTCCTGTCCCCAGGGCGGACTCGGAGCCGTTGACGACGTTAAGCAGTGTGGAAGCGGAGAAGGCCAACGTCAGCAGCAAGAAAATGGCCGGCCGCATGCTCTTTCGTTTCATCTGCTCAACCCATCAGCCGGGCGCACAGGATGCTGGCCCACAGTTGGGGGGTGGCGGGCTCGCCGTCGAGGGTGGCTACGGGCACGCCCGCCCCCAGAGCAGCGGCGGGCGTGGTGGTGCCCTCCAGGTCGACCAGGGCCAGGACGTCGACGCCGCCGAGCGACCGCGACCAGGCGGCCAGGTCCTCGGGCTTGCGGGACGCTTCGGCCACGCCCCAGCACAGGGCCGGCTTCAGGGCCCTCAACATGTCGCTGGCCCATTGCGTGCCCCCGGCGCGGACGGGCTGCTCGATAGCGACGACAGAGGGCCGGCCCCGCCAGCGCCACGTACGGCGCTCTTCGGCCACCTCGTCCGCCGGGCCCAGAACTCGTTCCTGGCTGCGAAAGACGGGGCGTTGGGTGGCCACGGCCAGCTCCTCACGGGAGGCGCCGATATCGTCGCTCACGGTCCGGGCCACGGTCATCACTTCGTCACGGGGGCCGACTACGGCGACGATGCTGGTCGCCAGTTTGGGACGAGGCGGTAGGGGGGGCAGCGCCAGTTGGAGCGCCCGGCACAGTTCTTGTTCGAGCTCTTCGCGGGTCGTAACCGACCGGACGGCCTGGCAGGCCGGGAGCGGTAGGCCGAGGGCGTGGACGGCCAGGCCGAGGCCCGAGAGCTCCCCGGGCCGGGCAGCCGGCGCCGGCGCCGGCGCTGGCGCCGGCGCCGGCTGACGCTGGAGGCCCGAGGTCGGTGCCGGGCGCAGCTCGGTGAGGATGGCACTGGTGTGGGAAACCGAGGCTCCGGGCCGAGGATTTGCGCTCGGTCCCGGCGCCGGCGGCGTTTCATGGGGTACGGCCAGGCCCGCCTCCCGGGCGATCCGTTCGAGCATCAGGGCGAAATTGGCGTTGTCCGCGGCCATAGCTGCGGCTGGGGCCGTCCCCTGTGTGCTGGGAGCGTCATCGGCCAGGGCATAGTGGCCCTGTTCGGTATTTACCCTTTCGGCCAGGTCGAGGACGGAGGAGGGCCCGTTTTCGACCATCTCCGTTATCAGTTCGGACATGGGGTCCCCGCCCCGTAGGCTGTCGCCGACGCGCTTGTCATCGCCGCCGCGCCTGTCATCTCCGTGCTTGTGGTCGCCGGCGCGCCTGTCATCGCCGGCGCGCTTGGCATCGCCGGCGCGCTTGTGATCGGCTCCGGTTTCGGGACGTCGCCTCGGCTCGGCGCCCTCCTGGTGGCCTCCGTTGGCGGGCCGGTTGGCGGCGGCGCGGGGGCGTGCGCCTCCGGCGCCCGTAGGCGCCCCCGGTCCCCCGGGACGGGGCAGGGCCCCCGCCGTCTCGGGACCTTCGGCGAGCTCGACCTCCAGCTCTACGTGCTCGCGGGCGAAAAACCCGCCCACGCCGCCGCGCCGTACCCTTGTCGCCCCGACGATCCTGGCCGCCGGGCCGACTTCTGACCGGACGATCCTGACGGCTTGGTCCAAGTTGGGTGCTTCAAACCGTTGCGTGGGCAAGGTCCACCACTCCCCGGGTGTCGAGGCGGAGCTGGGATCCCAGTTCCGCATAGGAAAGCACGGGTAGGCGAGGCGCCGCCGTGCGGGTCAGCTTGCGCAGCGCCGGGCGCAGCGGCGCGGCGCAGACGAGGACGGGCATCTCTCCCTCGCGCTCCGCCTCCCGGGCCTTCTGGGCCACGGCGAGCGTCAGGGCCTCGGCCTTGTCGGGCGCCAGGGCCAGGAAAGAGCCGTTGTCGCTGGTACGCAGCACTTCGCCCAGTTGCTGTTCGAGCAGGGGCTCGATGGTTATGACGGGCAGGTGGCCATCGGTGGCCAGGGCGGCCGAGAGGGCCGGTCCCAAGGCCTGGCGGCAGCCTTCGACCAATGTTTCGGGGTCGCGTGTGGTACGGACCCTCTCGGTCAATACCTCGAACACCTTGGACAGGTTGCGCACGGACACCCCTTCGTCCAGCAGGTCCCGCAACACCCGTTGCACCTCGGCCAGGGTGACCTGGGCGGAGCCCAGCTCCTCGACAACGGTGGGGTCGCTGCGCTTCACGATCTCCACCAGCTCCTTGACCGCGGCCCGAGAGAGCAGTTTCCCGGCGTTTTGTTTGACGATTTCCGACAAATGGGTCGTGATGACCGACGCCGGGTCGACGACTGTGGCCCCCATGCGTTCGGCTTGCGCCCGGGCCGAGGCCGGGGCCCACTTGGCGTCCAGGCCGAACACGGGCTCCTTGGTGATGGTGCCCGGGAGCGTCCCCAGCATGTCCCCAATGGCCAGGATGTGGCCGGGCATGGCTGTGCCTCGGGCGATCTCGGCCCCCTGGACCCTGATGGTGTACGTCGATGCCGGTAGGTCGATGTTGTCCCGGGTCCGCACCAGGGGCAGCACAACCCCGAGTTCCATGGCGATCTTGCGCCGGAGAGCCTTGACCCGGTCCAAGAGGTCGCCGCCCCGGCCGGGGTCGACCAGTTCGACCAGGTTGTAAGCCACTTCCAGTTCCAAGGGGTCGACCTTCATATCCCGGGCCAGCCCCTCGGGCGAGTCGGGTGCCGGGGGAGCGGGTACTTCGGCGGCCGCCGGGTCTTTGGAACGGTCGCGTAGGGCGTCGTCGCCCGGCAGGCGGGTCGCGGCCAGCCAGACTGCCACCCCGACCAGTATGAAGGGGAGCTTCGGCAGCCCGGGGATGAAGGCCAGCAGCGTCACCCCGGCGGCGGCGATGCGCAGGGCGCGGCGCTGGTTGAGGATCTGGAGCACAAGGTCGCTGCCCAGGTCCGATTCGGTGCCGGCCCGGGTCACGATGATGCCGGTCGACAGCGAGATGAGCAGAGCGGGCATTTGGGCGGCCAAGCCGTCCCCCACGGACAATAGGCTGTAGGTGTTGATGGCTTGGCTGAAGCTGTCGTGGTTCTGGAAAAGGCCTATGGCCAGGCCGCCCACCAGGTTGATGGCCATTATGACCATGGCCGCGATGGCGTCGCCACGGACGAACTTCGATGCCCCGTCCATGGCCCCGTAGAAGTCAGCTTCGGCGGCTACCTCCCGGCGGCGCCGGCGAGCCTCGTCCTTGTTGATAAGGCCGCCATTGAGGTCGGCGTCTATGGCCATCTGCTTGCCGGGCATGCCGTCCAGGGTGAACCGGGCCGCCACTTCGGCCACACGCCCGGCGCCATTGGTGATCACGACGAACTGGATCACCACGATGATGAGGAACACCACCAGGCCGACGACGACGGAGCCCCCGATCACGAAGTGCCCGAAAGCGGCTACCACGTTGCCGGCCTTGGCGTGGAGGAGGACCTGGCGGGTCACGCTCACGTTGAGGGCCAGGCGGTACATGGTGGCGATCAACAGCAGCGAGGGGAAAACGGAGAAATCAAGCGCCCTCTTCACGTACATGGACGTGAGCAGGATGACCACGGCGCCGACCAGGTTGAGCGTGATCATGATGTCGATGAGCTGGGTCGGGAGGGGCACGACGAGCATGACCACCACGCCGACCATGGCCGTGGGGACACCCACCAACGTCAAGCGGTTGCTGCGCAACTCGGAGCTCTCCGGCCCTTCCACAATAAGTTCGGTCAGGCCCTGCTCCGTGGGCCCGCGGGTCGCGTCCGTGCTGACTGGCTAGGGGCCTATCGGCCGGAGGGCGCGCCACATGAGCTGAGTGCCCGCTTTCATCCCGTTCGGGCCACAGCCGAGCCGAGGAGGGGGGAGGCCGGTTTGTGGGGGGCGCCGTCGATGCGGGTGGCGTGCCCGGAAGTCTTGAGCGAGTAGATGAAAGTGAGCAGGCGGGCCACGGCCTCGTACAACTCGGTGGGTATCTCCTGTTCGATGTCACAGGCCGCGTACAGGGCCCGAGCCAGGGGCGGGTCCTCCACCAGTGGGACCCGGTGGGCGGTGGCCTCGTCCCGGATGCGCAGGGCCAGGAAGTCGACTCCTTTGGCGACCACCTTGGGTGCCCCCCGGCCTCGGACGTAACTGACGGCGACGGCAAAGTGGGTGGGGTTGAGCACGACGGCGTCGGCTCCGGCCACGGCGGCCAGCATGCGGTTGCGGGACAACTGGCGTTGCCGGCGGCGCACGGCGCCCCGCATGTAGGGGCTGCCTTCGCTGGACTTGTTGTCCTCCTTCACCTCTTGACGGGTCATGCGCAGTTGCCGGGCCGTCTTGCGGTACTGGACGACGTAATCGAGCACGGCCAGGCCCAAGCCGATACCGGCCACCTGCCGCGTCAGGGTCAGGGCCCGGGTGGCCACCATCGAGGCTATGGCGGTCGACGACAGCGGCCCGGCGGCGGTGGCCACCGGCACGAAGCCACCCACGGTCTTCCATGCCACCAGGCTCAGCAGGCAGATCCGTGCTGTTTGCTTGGCCGCCTCCCACGCCGAGCGTGGGGAGAACAGGCGCTTGAGGCCCTTGGCCGGGTTGAGGTGAGAAAAGCTCGGTTTCAGCGGCTTGAACGTGATCAAGCCGCGGGTTTGGGCCAGGTTTGCCACCAGGGCCAGGACCATGGTCGCCAGGACGGCGGGGGCCAGGTTGGACAGGATGCCTTTGCCGCCCTCACCCGCTATGGACATGTCGGTCGTCAGGCTCGGGTGGCTTATGGCGTCGGCGACCTGGTACCAGAGGCGGTCGACGAAGGCATAGGTGGTCTTTACCGTGTGCTGTACGAGGTAACTGCCCGACATTATGACCAACCACGTGATCACTTCAGGCGTGCGGGCCACCTGACCGTCCCGGCGCGCTTCCTTCTTGCGCCGGGCGGTCGGTTTCTCTGTCCTGGAGTGCTTGTCTGCGTCAGCCATTGGTCTGTGCCTGTCCGGGCCGGCTCAGGGGCTGATGCCGAGTAGGCCCAGCGTGTCGCTGATGGACCGGTCGACCAGGGTCGAAAGGGCGCCGGGGAGCATGGCCAGGCAGGCGCCGACGACGACCAGAGCAAGGGCGATATTGATGGCAAAGCCGAGCGACATCACGTTCAACTGGGGGGCGCTGCGGGTCAGCAGCCCGAATGTCACGTAGGCGAGGAACATGGCCCCGAGCACGGGCGCCGCTATCTCGACGGCGGCCAGGAAGAAGAAACCGGTCTCGGACAACAGGGTCGGGCCGAGCAGGTTGACGCTCTTGGCGCTCAGCCCGATCGACCGGAACGAGGTCATGAAGCCCTTGACGATGAGCAGGTCGCCCCCGGTGGCGAACAGCAGCGTGGTCATTATCACGTTGTAGACGTTGGCTGTCACCGGGTTCGCCGTCCCGCTGATGGGGTCGAAGATGGTCGCCGCCGCCAGCCCGCTGGTCATGTCCGTGAGGCTGCCGGCCGCGCTCAGCACCGAAAGCAGCAACGAGGTGATGAAACCGAGGACGCAGCCCGTGGCCGCCTGCAGGACGAGATCGGAGATGAAGCCGGGCGTGCTCAGGGTGCTGACACCGGCGGCCAGGCCCGGGGAACTGCTCAACTGCGAAACGGCGGCCAGGGCCAAGGCCGCGGCCAAGCCGAGGCGCACTACCTGAGGGATGGCCGTCGACGAGAAGGGCGGGACGAACGCCAGCCAGGCGCTGGCCCGTACCAACGCCAACATGAAAGCAAAAAAGGGGCCGGCGGCAAAGGCAAAGGTCACGGGTGCAGCTCCCGGTTCAGGAGCCCACCAGCTGAGGGACCATCTGGAAGAGCTGGTCGGTGAAACCCACGAGCGTGTTGAGCATCCAGTGCCCGGCGACGACGATGGCTAGGGAAACGCCGGCCATTTTGGGCACGAAGGTCAGGGTCACTTCCTGGATCGAGGTGATGGACTGCACCAGGGCGATGGCCAGGCCGATGGTCAGGGCGGTGAGGAGCATGGGGGCCGCCAGTTCGCCGGTGACCGTCAGCATGCGCAGCGCGATCTCGACGACCGAGGTGTCGTTCATCTTGGGGGCCGCCCCTTCATTGCGTCCTGTCGGTACGGGGTCAATGGAAGCTCGCCAGCAGGGACTGGACCACCAGGGCCCAGCCGTCGACGAGGACGAAAAGTAACAGCTTGAACGGTAAGGAGACCAGCGAGGGCGGGAGCATCATCATGCCCAGCGACATAAGGGTGGAGCTGACAACCAGGTCGATGACGAGGAAGGGCACGAATATGACGAAGCCGATGATGAACGCAGCCCGCATCTCGGACAATGCGAAGGCGGGGACGATGGCCGCCATGGGCAACGATGCCGGGGAGGTGAGCTTGGCGTTGCCCTTTTCGAACAGGGCCAGGTCGTCCGCCTGGGTCTGCTTGAGCATCCACGTCTTGAGCGGTGCCTGGGCGTCGGTGTAGGCCTGCTCGGCGGTTATCTTGCCCGCCAGATAGGGCTGGACGGCGTCCGAGTTCACCTGGCTGATGACCGGGGACATGATGAAAAGCGACAAGAACAGAGCGAGCCCGGCCAGTAATTGGTTGGGGGGGACGTTTTGCAGGCCGAGCGCCTGACGGGTCAGCGAGAGGACGATGATTATCCGGGTAAAGCTGGTGAGCAGGATTAGCAGCGACGGGGCCACCGCCAGCAGTGTCAAGCCGATGATTATGGTGATGCTCTCGCTCGGTTTGCCCAGGCTGCCGCCGAGGTTTACCGAGACGGCGCCATTTGACGAGGTCCCGTTGGTCGTGCCCGCGGGGGAGGCCGGGGTTTGCGGGCTGTCAGGCGACGCCGGGCTGTCAGGCGCCCCGGTGCCGGTGGACACGCCTGTGCCGGTCGATGCTGTGCCGGTCGATGCTGGGTCGGTCGATGCGCCGGCCCCGGTGGACGCGCCGGTGCCGCTCGATGCGCCGGTGCCGCTCGATGCGCCGGTGCCGCTCGATGTGCCGGTGCCCAGGGGCGCCGCCAGGTAGCCCTCAGCCGTCCCGGTGGTGGCGGTGGCGGGGACGGGGCTGGCCGTGGCGTTCCCGGACCAAGCCAGGCTCGCCCCGGCGAGCACCGTGCCCACCGCCACCAGGCCCCAGGCCAGGAGCGGGAACAACCTTCGGATTTTTTGCATGGCGCTCCATTTGCCAGGGTTTGACCGTGGAGCGCGGGAGCTACCTACGAACCGTGCGCTCCCGCAGCGAGTCAAGGGCTAGCTTCCATGCGGTGTCTGAGGTGCCCGCTCCCGCGGGCGCCTGTTCGCAGCCCGGCATCCGGCCGGTCTGTTGCCAATTGTCTTCGTCTATGAGTTGGACCGAGGCGGCGTTGCCATATACGGGCGTTGCCGTCCCGCTCGGCGCCGGCCGGTCGCCCAGCTCGGCCAGCAGCGTGACCGAGTGGTCCGTCACGCCCAAAAGGAACGTCCTGCCCGTCGCTTCGACGAGTGACACCGCCGCCGCTTTGGACAGCGACCGGCGATAAAGGACCTCGAGAGGAGCGACGGGCCGGGGTTTTCGGGACCGGGCCCGACCGGGGCGGCCGGCCGTATCTGGCGCCGCGCCCCGTCGCGCCGGCAAGAGCGGGCCGGCGCCTTGCCGGCGGCGAAGAAGGCGGGCGGCCAGGCCCATGACGGCCATGACCGCGGCCATGGAGATAACGAGCCGCACGAGCAGCTCGATCACGCCGCCCATGTCAGTCGCCGGTCAGCAGTTCGGTGACGCGGACGGCAAAGCACTCGTCGACCACGACGACCTCGCCGCGGGCGATCAACGTCCCCTGGACAAACAGGTCGACCGGGTGGGTGACGGGCCTGTCCAGCTGGACGACGGCGCCGCTGTGGATGTTGAGCAGGTCTCGGATGGGGATTTTGGTGCGGCCCAGCTCTACGCTGACGCTCATTTCGACGTCGCCGAAGGTGGCGATCGAGCGACCCACACTGGGGCCGGGCGACGGGTCGAGGTGGGGGAGCTCGGCTACGGCTTCGCCGGCGGGCATGATGACAGCCAGGAGGCCGGCGTGCCCGCCTCCGGCCGCGGCGGCGGCGCCGAGCAGGAGGGGGACGGCCAGGGCCCGTTGACCGGCTCGGGGGGCAGTCAAAACCTCGGTGCCGGAGCGCGTTATCTCCCCGACGCGGTCGGCGCCCACGGCCCCGTTCAGGGCGGCGGCGCCCAGGGCCAGGGCGGAGGCGATGGCACTCTCTTCGGGGGCGGGCACTTCGGCGGGCAGCGCCAGGACCATCTCGCCACCGCCCCCGCTTTCCCCGACAAGCTCGGCACTCCAGACCACGGCCCCCGATGGCACGGCCTCGGAGGGGTTGTCACCTTCGCCGCCCCACAGGTCGAAGCCCTCTCCCGGCCGCGCCTCGAGGCCAAGGGCCTCGGCGACGAGGGTGGCCGCTTCGTTGACGGCCGAGCCGACCACCGCCAGGCCCAGTTCGACGCTCAATGGTCTGCTCCTTTCTTGGGAGGCGGGCCGACGACGGCGAACGCTTTTTGCGCGCCTCGCCGGCCGGCGAGCACGGAAAGATAGGGCACATCGCCCACGAACAGCGTCAGCGGTTCGTCGGTCCGGTGGTTGAGCACCACCACGTCACCGGGGATGAGGTCGACGACACACCGTGACGCCAGAGGCGTGTCGTTGAAACGCACCGAGGTCTCCAAGGTGCAGCCTCCGAGACGGCCGGTGTCGGCGACTGAGACGGGGGCCGCCGCCGTGCCCGTGAATGCCTCGAGCTTGGCCAGCAGGCCCGGCGCCGGTATGGCGACGCGGAAATGACCGCTGGCGTCGTGCATGGTTATGTCGAACTCCAGGCCGATCAGAAGGCTCCGGGCGGCAGAGGCGCGAATGAGCTCGAGCCGGCTCTCCTGGCGGGAGACCACGGGCTGGGTCTCGACCAGAAGTGATAGTGATTCGGCCAGGTCGCCGGCCGCCCGCTGATGAAGCTCGCCGAGCAGCGCCAGCTCGACCTCGGTCAGGGGCTCGGCCGACTCCTGAGCCACGCCCGCCCCCCCGAGCAGCTTCTCGATTATGGCGATAGCCATGGGGACGTCGAGGATCATGAGCCCGGTCCCGGCGATCGGAGGCATGGTGAGGCGGACGGCGCAATAGGGCTCGGGCAGCACGTTGAGAAGGTCGTCCCATGACCACTGCTGTACCGGGGCCAGGGTTATGTCGACCTCTGAACCGACGAAGGTGGACAGGTCGGCGGCGAAGAGCCGGCAGAAGTTTTGGCACAGCAGGCTTAGCACCTGCTCGTGTTCCTCTTTAAGCGTACCGGCAGGCCTCACCCGGAGCCGGCGCAATGGTTTGGGCCGGCCGTCGCGGCCTAGCGGCACAACCGCCCTTTGCTCTTCCTCGGGGTTCATTTGCCTTCTCATCGGCCGCGCCCGGCCGGACCTGAGGGGTCACTGCATGACGAACTGCTCGAAGAACACATTGACCACCAGTCCGGGCCAGTCCTGGTCGATGGCCCGCATGATGTTCTTCTTCAACGTCAGCACTCCTCCGGGCAAGAGCAGTTGCGCCTCGGTCGTCTGCTCGGCCTGGGTGTTGAGGATGTCCAGGACGATGGGCTGGTTGGCGGACAGGAGGGTGTACTTCTTGCCCGCCGCCACCTGGAGGGCGGCGGTGAACTTCGAGGTAGTGCCCGTCCCGCAGGTTGACGGTGAGCGAGGTCTCTTCCAGGGTCGGCCCGGCCACTGTGGTCGTGGGGCCACTCTTGTCCGTGGTGACTGGGGGCTTCTTGGTCATCGTCTTGTAGCCGAAGGCACCAACCAGGAGCACGGGCAGCAGCACCAGCATGAGCTTGCGTTTGCCGTGCTTGGCCTTGCCCTCGGCACCCTTTTCGGCGTCCTGCGCCCCGGGCTTGGTTTTTTTCGCCATCTCCTCTCCTTACGGCGTAACGACCGTGGTGGAGAAGACCACGATCTGGACACGCCGGTTTTCTGCTTGGTGCTGGGGGGTGTTGTTGGGCACGACCGGCCGCGTGTCCGAATTGCCCGTGGCCTGGAGCCGATCGGGGTCCATGGCGTGGTTGCGGATCAGGTCCTCCACCACGGCGACGGCACGAGCGGCCGAGAGAGCCCAGTTGTCGGCGTAGGGGCCGCCGTGGATGGGCTGGTTGTCGGTGTCGCCTTCTACATCGACCTGGTTGGGCAGCTGGGCCAGGACGGGTGCCAGGGCGTTGATTATGGCCACGCCCTCGGGCTGCAACTGGGCCGAGTCCAGTGGGAACAGGACCTTGTCGGTGAGGACGGAGACGACCAGGCCTCGCTGGTCGAAGTTGAAGCTGACGTCCTTGGCCAGGCCCATCCGGGCTAGGGCCTCTTCCATCTCGGTGGCGGCGTTGGCCAGTGCTTCCTGCTCAGCCTGCTGCGCCTCGCCCGCCTGGTCTTGGCCGGCCGTCTGCGAACCGGCGTTCCGGCTGCCGGCGGACTGTTGGCCCGAAAGCTTCTGGCCGAGTTGCGCCTCGCCGCCCTGCGAGGTAGCGGCCGAGGAAGAGAACTTGGCGAACGGGTTCTCTTCGGAAATGGCGAGGGCCGAAGGCTGGGAAAGCACTCCGGGCCCGCCGGGCGGTGTCACGTCCACGGTCTGGCCGATGGGGTGGAAACTGTCCTTGAAAGCATTGAACTTCCTGATGTCCGTTTGGCCCAGGGCGAACAACACGATGAACAAGACCATGAGCAGCGTGATCATGTCCGAGTAGGTGAGCAACCAACGCTCTGCGCTGGGACCTTCCTCGTGGCCTTCCTCCCTTTTGCGCTTCTGGGGCCGTGACATCAGGCCGCCTCCTTGGCCTTGGCGGCCTCGCGAGCTTCCTTGGCCGCTTCTTGCTCGCTGGGCGAGAGGTAGGAAAGCAGCCGCTGCTCCACCACCCGTGGGTTGGCCCCGGCCTGTATGGCCAGGATCCCTTCCAGCAAAAGCTCCATGCGCCTCACCTCGACCTCGCTGGTCCGCTTCAACTTGTTGGACAGCGGGAGCCAGAAAACGTTGGCCTGCATGACGCCCCACAGCGTCGCCGTGAAGGCGGCGGCGATCATGGGCCCCAGGGTGGCCGGGGTGGACAGGTTCTGCAGGACATGGAGGAGGCCCATGACCGTGCCGATGATGCCCATGGTCGGGGCAAACCCGGCCATGTCCGCAAAGAACTTGGCCCCCGTGCGGTGGCGGGCCTTCATGGCGTCGACGTCCTGTTCCAGGATGTCACGTATCTCCTCGGGGTCCGAGCCGTCCACGGCCATCTCGATCCCCTTGCGCAGGAAGGCGTCGTCGATCTGGCGGGCCTCCTCCTCCAGGGCCAAAAGGCCCTGACGCCGGGCTTTCTCGGCGAACGAGACCACTATGGCCACAGCATCGTCGGGTGGTGTCACCCTGGCCATGAGGGCGGACTTGAGCACCTTGGGCAGCCCTTTGGCGTCGCTCATCAGCATGCCTGCGGTAGCGGCGCCGATGGTGCCCCCGAAAGTCAACAGGATGGCTGAAGGTGCGATCAACGCGGCCGGGTTGCCGCCGTCCATGATCATGGCCACCAGGAGGGCAAAGAGCGCCGTGCCTATTCCGACGAAGCTGGCGGGGTCCATTGTCAGCTTTCTCCTGGACTGGGCAGCGCCCTCAGCGTGGCCCGGCTCTGTCCTCCGCTTTCTTCCAGTTGCTTAGCCGTCACGAGCACCGACGCCCGGTAGTTCCGCACCCGGTTGATGACCTCTTCGACGCTTTCCGCCACCACGTGCTTGGTGCCGTCCACCAGCGTCAGTACCGTGTCGGGCGTAGCCTCGGCCCGCTCGATCAGGTCGGCGTTCAGCGCTATCTGTTGACCGTTGAGCCTAGATAAAAGGATCATGTTCCCCGCTCCATCGGGCTTTGTCGTCCGGCCAATCCGTTGGCCGGCGTAACTCCAGGATCGACCCGGGCGGCACGAGTCTGAATGAAAGCGGCAAACGCCCCGCCGACCAGCGCCCTCGCTGGCTTGGCGTCTGCGCACAAACGGAAACCGAGGAAATGCGTCGGGCGCCGCTCCTTCGGCGCCCGACCCTCCCGTGTGTTACTTAGCCTCCTTGCTTCAGGTTGATGAGGTCCTGGAGGAGCGTGTCCGATGTGGTGATAACGCTGCCGTTGGCCTGGAAGCCTCTCTCGGCCTCGATGAGCTGAGTCATTTCGCTGGCCAGGTCGACGTTGGACGCCTCCAGGGTCCCGGCCTGGATGCTGCCCCGGCTGCCGTTGCCGGCCGCTCCGACCTGGGGCAAGCCCGAGTTGGCAGTGGAGATGAAGTTGGTGTCGCCGGCGCGCAGGAGCCCGTCCGGGTTGGAGAAGGTGGCCAGGGCGATCTGGCCCAGGTTGAGGGTCTGGCCGTTATTGAACACGCCCTGTATGACCCCATTGCTGCCGATGCTGTAGCTCTGCAGCGTGCCGGGGGCGTTGCCGTCCTGGGTGAGGACCGACGCCGTGTCGGCGCTGGCGTTGGCGGTGATGCCGGGCAGCTTCACGGTGAAGCTCTGGGTCGCCCCGCTGGTCGCTCCGGTTGTCTCGTCGGGCACCGTGAGGCTGAACGAAGTGCTGCCGGCCGCTCCCGCCGTACCCTTCTGGTCGGCGTAACCGAGGAGGTTGCCGGAGGCGTCGAAGTACATCGTGGCCGAGGTGGCGTTGGTGTAATCGGGCGTCCCCCCGGGTTCGGTCAGGACACCCTGCACCGTCCACGCCGAGGCCGCGCCCTTGGGCGCCCCGGAGGGCAGGGTGGCGGCCTGCTGGAAGTTGAGGTCGAGGGACTCGGTGGAGCCGTTGGGGGCGTAAACAGTCACCGAGGTGGACGCCCCCTGAGCGGTGGACGAGCCTGAGCCCGAACCCGAGCCTGAACCCGAACCGGTGCTGGGTGCGGTCCAGCCCGTCTGGGGAGCCAGGTTGCCCCCGAGGCCGATGGTCGTCGTGGCGTTGGCGGCGATTTCCTGGCCGCTCGGGATGCTCAGGTTGGTCAGCGGGGCACTGGTGTTGATGGCGCCGGTGGCGTCGGCGGACCAACCCTGCACCAGGTAGCCGTCGGGAGTGACCAGGTTGCCCATACCGTCCAGCTGCATCGAGCCGGCCCGGGTATAAACGGTCTGCCCGTTGGCGTTGGCCATGAAGAAGCCGTCGCCCTGGATGCTCAGGTCGAGAGGGTTGCCCGTCTGTTCCGATGTGCCCTGGGTGAAGTTGGCTTCAACGCCGGCGACCTTCACACCCAGGCCCACCTGGGTCGGGTTGACCCCGCCCTCCGGTGATGTGGGTGCCGTGGCCCCCGAGATCGTCTGGTCGAGGAGATCCTCGAACTGGACCTCATTGCTCTTGTACCCGGTCGTATTTATGTTGGCGATGTCGTTCCCGATCGTGTCGATCATCTCCTGGTTGGCGTCCAGGCCGGAAACACCGTCGAATAGCGAGCGAAGCACGGGTCGTGCCCTCCTTTTTTGTAGGTCCTGTTTTCTGTAGGGTTTTGTTGGGTCTTCAGGTCTGGCTAGGTCGGGGTGTTCGGACCGGACGAGCCTCCGGTCGCGGTCGTGCCGCTATCGGTCGTGCCGCTATCGGTTGTGGCGCTATCGGTCGTGCCGGTGCCGGTCGTGCCGGTGCCGGTCGTGCCGGTGCCGGTCGTAGCTGTGGCGGCGCCCGTCGTAGTTGTGCCCGTCGAACCGGTGGCGGTGCCTGGCATCGTCACGCTCGTGACCGACGAAAACGGGACCGTGCTATTGCCCACGCTCAGCAACGGCCCGCTCGACGTCAGCTGGATCCCCGAGACCACGCCGCTTACGGAGTTGCCGGCTTGGTCGGTCCCGGTCACCTGTTGGCCGAGCATCGAAGTGGCCGCACCTGCCTGCTGCGAGCTCACGAGGCTGGACATCGACGTTTGCAGGGAGCCCAGCTCCTGGACCTCCTCGAAGGACGCCGTCTGGGCCAGGAACTGGGTCGAGTCAACGGGGCTGTCCGGGTTCTGGTACTGAAGCTGAGCTACCAGGAGTTGCAGGAACGTGTCCGCGTTGACCCCGTTGGAGCCGAGGCCGTCCGCGGTCGAACTGGTCGAACTGGCCGACGTCGCGCTGGCTGTGTCCCCCGCCGGCAACATGGCCGTGGGCTGCTGGGTGGCGGTGGTGGTGCCGGAAATGTCGCTCATGTGTCCTCACAACCTCATGTCGAGAAGCCCGTTGGTGGGAGAAGAAGAAAGGGGCGTTCCGTTGCCGTGGGTCGTTGCCGTGCCGGCCTGGTTCTCATAGCCGGGCCGCTCCATCGAGGCGGGCGTTTGCTCTTGGCCACCGGCGCCGTCGTTGCCGTCCGAGGCGGGACCACTGCCGACGTCGAAGCGTCCCGTCGTCAGGCCCCCACTTTCGAGTTGCTGGCGCAGCTGGCCCAGGTTCTGGCGCAGCATGTCCCGAGTCGCATCCCCGTCGGCGTGGAGGGAGACGTTGACCGTCGAACCTTCCATGTGGAGCTCGACATGGACCACGCCCAGTTCTTCGGGTTGCAGGCGGATGTTGACCTGGTAAGAGCCGTCAGCCTGGCGTGTGGCGGGCGTCAAGACGGTGGCGAGCTGAGTCGCCACGGGCTCCGGCCGGGCATCCCCGGCTTGAGACGTCTCGGTCTGGAGCCCTCCGCCCGTAGCCGACCGGTCGGTTGCCGCCAGCCCTGAAGACGCGCCGAGACCGGCGGCCGACGTCGGCCCGGCAGTGCCCGCTTGAGGGGCGGCGAGTCCCGGCCGGTTGTCCTGAAAGGCCGCAGACGCGTTCTGGCCGGCGGGCCCGTTTGCTGCCGAGGACGCCGGCGAGGAGGTTCCCTGGCCGGTGCTCGCCGGTCCGGCGGCCTGCCCCTCCCGGCCTGGCGTAGTTTCCGCCTGGTCTCGAGAAGCCGTCCCGGCATGGCCCGACCAGCTTGTCCCGCCGTGGGCTGTTCCTGGACCGGTGCCGGTCGTCGTGGTGCCGGCGGGCAGGGCAGACGGCGGGGCTCCGAGGGGCCCGGTCCCCGGCGCACTGGTCGGGCCGGTGGTGGCCGAAGCGCCGCCATCGCCCGAGGACGCGCTCTTTGCCGTCAGTTCGGTGGCGGCCGCCGGGGCCTGGCTGCCGGGAGTGCCGGAGGTGCTGGCCAGCGCGCCTTCTGCCGCGGAACCGGCGGGGGCGCCGGACGCGGCCGGGGCCGGCGGTCCCGAGTTCGGAGCGCTCTCCGCCCCCTCGAAACCCGGCACCGCGGCCTGCCCCGAGGGGGGCAGACCGGCCTGACCGGACGATGTGCCCGGGAGGGCGCCGGAGCGTCCTAGGGTGCCGGCGCCGACCTGGTTGGCCGGGCCGGTGACATTGGCGGCGCCGGCCGTTCGGCTCTGGCCGGCAGCGATCGTCACCTGAACGGAGCCCAGCTTGCCGGCCCGCGCATCCAGGGCGGTGCCGGTGTCCACGGCGGTCCCCCCACTGGTGGCGGCACCGGCCGCACCGCCGGGGGAGGCGGCACCGGTCGGGCTTAGCCGAGCGCCGAGCGCCGTTACGCTTGCCAGTCCGGGCCCAGCCAGAGGACCACCAGCGGGGGAGTGGCCCGGCGTCACCGAGCCGTCGCTCGGCTCACCGCCGCCGGGACGGCCAGCTCCCGATTCGCCGGCGGCAGCCGCGCTGCCGGCAGTCAAGCGGCCGGCAGTCAAGCCGGCCGGAGTCAAGCTGGCGGTAGCCAAAGCGCCGGTACCCGCGCCGCCGGTAGCCATCGCGCCGGTAGCCATGGCGCTCGCCGACGTCCCACCGCTAGCCATGCCGCTCGCCGACGTTCCACCGCTAGCCATGCCGCTCGCCGCCATGCCGGCGGTCGACATGGCACTCGCCGACATGGCGTTGGCGGCCATGCCGCCGACCGCCGGGCTGCCGACTGCCGTGCCATTGGCGGCCACGCCGCTGACTGCCACTCCGCCGGTCGACATGCCATTGGCCGGGTTGCCACCGGCAGCCCCGCCGCTGGCCGTTATGCCATTGGTCGCTATCTCGCTGGCGGCGGTCCCGATGGTGCCGACGCTCCCACCGCCGGGAGGGCCGCTACCTGGCGGGCCCCACCGGCGGCACTGCTACCGGCCGAACTGTTACCGGCCGCACTGGCGCCGGCCGAGCCGCTGGCCGTACTGCTACCGGCCGTACTGCTACCGGCCGAACTGCTACCGGCCGAACTGTTACCGGCCGAACTGTTACCGGCCGAACTGCTACCGGCTGAGGCGTCGCCCGAACCGCTGCGGTCCGTGCCGTTGGCGGGGGCGTGCGGGTGACCGGCTTGACCTGTTGAGTCGTTGGTCTCGTCGTCCCCCTCCGGTCGCCAGGCGCGGGCGCCCGTGACCGAGGTGGCGTCACGGGGCGCGTCCGGGGCGGGTGTGCCGCCGTCCATGAGCTGGGAGGCCTTAGGTGGGCCCGCCGCCGGCGTGGCCGTTGCCGGGGTGGCGAAGGCGGGGACGCCTACGGCGGCCATAACCCCGGCGAAGGCGGCGTCGCTGGAGCCCGCGGCCGGCTGTCCCTGGGTGTCCTGGGCGGTGGGGCCCGTCTTCACGGGAGCGATGGCGGGCATCAGTCGGCCATCCCGGCGGCGGAGAGGACCGAGCTCACGTACGCCGTTGTTTGGGCGTAGGGCGGTATACCCGAGTACTCCTGGACGGCCCCCGGTCCGGCGTTGTACGCGGCCAGGGCCAAGGGCCAGGAACCGAACCGGGTGTGGTAGGTGGACAGCAGGTGGGCGGCGGCCGTAATGGATTGGCCCGGGTTGAACGGGTTGACACCGAGCGACGAGGCCACTGACGGCATGAGCTGCATGAGACCCTCGGCTCCGGCGCCGCTGACGGCCCCGGGCTGGAACGAGGACTCGGCCCCGGCCACGGCTTTGAGGAGGTCCTCGGGCACGCCGTAGGTCGAGGCGGCGCTGGCGAAGTCGGTGTCGTCGACGCTCGATGGGCCCGAGGTCCCCTCCGGCCCGGCCGGGCTCGAGGTCTGCCCGGCGGAGAGGAGAGCCTCGGTGCTTGTGCTATCCAGGCCCGTCACCCGCCGGATGGCGGTCGGGTTACCTACGGGCTCGATCCTGACATCGGTCCCGGTGTGAGGAGCGTCGATCATCATCCCATTGCCGAGGTAGATGCCGACGTGGCCCGGGGCCGTCGCCGTGCCGTCCGACCCGGGGAAGAAGACCAGGTCGCCCGGTTGGGCCTCGCCCAGGTTGGCGACGGAGGTGCCCACGGTGGCCTGCTCCTGTGATGTTCGGGGCAGGGAGATACCGACGTCGGCGTACACGTCCTGGACGAGCCCCGAGCAATCGACCCCCTGGGCGGGGTCGGTGCCCCCCCATAGGTAGGGGACGCCGAGGTATTTCTGGGCGTTTGCCACCACGTCCTGCCCGGTGGCGGTCGAAGGTGACGTCGCTTGCTCCAGACCGCCGTAATAGGCCCCCGGCGTCGCCGGCTGTTCGGTCCGCTCGTCGTACACGCCCACCCGGGTCGTGGCCTGGTCGTTGAGGGCCGGGGCGCCGGACGCCCCCGCCCCTGAGGCGGCGGAGAAGACCGTGGCCCCCTCCTCCAGCGGCCAGCCGTAGCTGTCCGACATGTCGGGTGCGCCAGGCAGGTCGGTTGACCCGGGCGCGTCGCTCACGGCCGCCAGACCGGTTGTGCCCGCCAGACCGGTTGTGCCCGCCAGACCGGTTGTGCCCGCCAGACCGGTTGCGCCCGCCAGACCGGTTGCGCCCGGCATATCGCTTGGTCCGGAGGAAACGGCCGAGCCCACCAGGCCGGGCGGCAGGGGCACCGGCGCGCCCACCAGCTGGGAAATAGACGACACCTGGGCCAATACGGACTCGAAGGCACCGGGCGGGGTCGCCGAACCCACGGTGGCTTGGATTTGGCCCACCTGGGACAGAACGCCGGGAAGGCCGTCGACGTAGGTCACCGCCGGGCCTGCACTTTCATGGATGCTTGTTCGCGGTGACGACCGTGGCGGCTGGTGACGAGCTCGTCCATCTGGTTGGCCTCCTCGCGCTGGGCGGCGGCGGCGTGGTCCTGGCGTTGGCGTTCGTCGAGCTTCTCCAGCACGGACACCCCGCGGGCGGCCGCCAGATAACTCTCCATGGCCGCTGCCACTTCCGCCCGAGCGTCGGCCACGGCCCCGCCCGCTCCGATCAATGCCCCGGCGGCAAAATCGGAGAGCTGACGGTGCACCAGGAAGGCGGCGTTGTCGGAGGCGATGACGTCTTCGTAATGGTCGCGGCTGCGGCCTTCGGCCACCTCGGCCTCGGTCGCCATGAGGTTGGCCCGCAATAGGTCGGCGCGGGCCACGCTTTCCTGGGCGCGCCGGGCCGCAGCACTGTTTCCAGGGAGAACTCGTAGCGCTTCACGGCGCCACCAACATGGCCAGGGCGGCCAGGCTCTGGGCTATGGGTGCCACCGTGGCCGCGTCCTGGCGCAGGAAATGGTCGATGGCCGCCCGCAAATGGACGGCCCGATCGACCGCCGGATTGGTCCCCTTGACGTAAGCGCCTATCTCTATGAGGTCTTTGGCGTCGCGGTAGGCCGCCATGAGGCGGCGGAGCTCGTTCGCCTGGCCGATCTGCTCGGCCGTCATTATGCGCGGCGCCACCCGGGAAACCGATTCGAGGACGTCGATACTCGGGAAATGGCCGGACGTGGCCAGCCTGCGGGACAGGACTATGTGGCCGTCGAGGATGGCCCGGGCAGCATCGCCGACGGGGTCGTTCATGTCGTCGCCCTCGACGAGCACGGTGTACAGGCCGGTGATGCTGCCCACCTCGCCGGCTCCGGCCCGCTCCAGCAGGCGGGGCATCAGGGCGAAAACCGACGGCGGGTAGCCCCTGGTGGCGGGAGGTTCACCGGCGGCCAGGCCGATCTCGCGCTGGGCCATGCAAAAGCGGGTCAGGCTGTCCATCATCAGCACGACGTGACGGCCGCGGTCCCTGAACCATTCGGCGATCCGGGTCGCCGTTTGGGCCGCCTGCAGGCGCATAAGGGCAGGCTCGTCAGAGGTGGCAACCACGACCACCGAACGGGCCAGCCCGGCCGGTCCCAGGTCGTTCTCGATCATTTCCCGCACTTCTCGGCCGCGCTCGCCCACCAGGGCGAGCACCGAGATATCGGCCTCGGTACCCCGGGCGACCATTGACAGCAGGTTTGATTTCCCCACGCCCGAACCCGCGAATATCCCCAAGCGCTGGCCCCGGCCGCAGGGGAGCATGGTGTCGATGACGCGGACGCCGAGGGGCATCTGCAGGTCCACCAGGGCGCGGCGCAAGGGGTGAGGCGGCGTCCCCCCGGTCGGCACCCGGGGCAGGCCGGCCAGGCTGGGGCCGCCGTCCAGGGGTCGGCCGAGGGCGTCCAGCGTCCTACCCCGCAGGGCGTCGCCGACGGGTACCGACAGGCACCCGGGCGCCAGCTGCACCATGGCCCCGGAACGGACCCCGGCCAGCTCGCCGAGCGGCATGCACACCAGGCCGTCTTCGTCGATGGCTACGACTTCGGCTATGAGCTCTCCGCCGGGCCGGGACAGGGTGACAGCGTCCCCGATGGCGGCCTGAACCCCTTCAACCGTCACGCTCAGGCCCACCACGGAACGCACGCGGCCGCTCCGGCGCGGCTGAGCGACGGCCTTGGCCGCGTCAAGCCGCTCACGGAGGCCGGTAGCCGTGCTCACCACGCCCCCTCGTGGGTGCCGGCGTCGCCGGTGCGGACGCCCGGAGCCTCCGCCAGCTCGCAAAAAGCCTCCCGGGCGCGGCGCAGTGCCTCGGCCACCCGGGCGTCGACGGTGGTCCCGCGGCACGAGACGACACAGCCGCCCGGCCCCACGGCGGGGTCGATGACGATGCTCACCCCGGCCGTGCCTTCGCGAGCCAGAGCGTCGCGGATGAACGCCTCGTCGTCGGGGTGAACACGGGCGACCACGGGGCCCGTCGGGAGATCGGCCAGGACCGCCCTGGCCACCTGGAGGGGCCGGTCGGGCCGGAGGCGCAGCTCGCAGGCGACGATGGCTTCGGCCAGCTCGAAGGCCGCTCCCGTGAGCTGCTCGGTGAGAGCGACGTCGCGGGTGCCCCAGCGGGCCAGGTACTCGTCGGCGGCGCGGGCCAATTGGCTGACCAGGGCCCCGGCCCGGGCCTGGGCGGCGGCCCGGACGGCCTGATGGGCGGCGAGGTCGGCGGCCGTCTCGGCTTGCGCCTGGCGGGCGCCCTCGGCGTAACCGGCCATGTAGCCCTTCTGGAATCCGTGGTCGTAGCGCTCTTGGGCCGACGTCAGCTCCTGGAGCACCTCGCCCATCTCGATGAAGCCGGGCAGGCTCGTCGTCATGGCGTCGGGCGGGGCGGCGAAGCGCTCACTCGATGAGGTCATCGGTGCTCCGGGAAAGGACGATGGCGCCCTCCTGCTCCAACTGGCGCACGGTGCGGACGATCTCTTTGCGGGCCTTTTCGACGTCTTGCAGCCTCTGAGGCCCGAGAAGGTCCATCTCTTCCCGCAGGTTTTCCTGGGCCCGCTCCGAGAGGTTGGAGGAGACGCGTTCGCGCACCTGTTCGCTGGTGCCCTTCAGGCCGAGGGCGAGCTCTTTCATGTCCACCTGGCGCAGCACCAGCTGCAGAGCCTTGTCCTCCAGCTTCACCAGGTCTTCGATGGTGAAAAGTCGCTGGCGTATCTCGCCGGCCAGCTGGGGGTCGACCTCGTCGATGCGACCGAGTATGGTGCGCTCGGTCTCGGCGTCGGCTCGGGTCAGGATCTCCAGCAGCGGCTTGAGCGGGTCGGTTTCGACGCGCAGGCGCTGGCCGGCGGCGGCGGAAACGATCCGGCGCTCGAGGCCGGACTCGACGGCCCGGATCGCCTCCGGGCTCGGCGACTTCAGAGTGGCGATCCGGTAGGAAACGTCGCCCCGGATGGCCTCGGGCAGCTCCCTCAACATGGCCAGAGCGCGGTCGGGGGGGAGTTTGGACAGCACAAGGGCGATGGTCTGCGGGTGCTCGTGGGCCAGCACCGAGGCGGCCACGGCGGAGTCGAGGGCGGTGAGGGCCCGGAAATGGGCCCCGACGGGCGCCCCGCCGATCCGGGCCATGATGGCCTCGGCTTTGGAGGTGCTCCCCAGCGCCTGGGACAGCAGGTCCCGGGCCACGTCAACGCCGCCCTGGGGAGCGCGCGACTGGCGCTGGGCTTGGGCGATGAAGTCCTTCATGACCTGGTTGACGAGGGGTTCGTCCACGGGCCCGAGGTTGGCGATCTCGGCCATGACCTCCTCGACCTCGTCGCTGTGAAGGGCTTGGACGATGCGCGCCGCCCGCTCCTGGCCGAGGGCCACGAGCAGCAGCGCGGCCTTGCGGGCACCGCTCATCCGGTACGCCGTGTCGGCCATCAGCGGTCCCCGGGGCCGGTCTCGAGCCACGCCCGCAACATCTCGGCGATCCGCTCCGGCTCACGCTCGATCATCTGGCCTATTTGGCTGACCTCGGCCTGCAGCGGGGCCGCTGCCAGCTGCTCGGTCATCTGGCCCGCCCTCGGCGCGCTCAGCGCCAGAGCCATCTCCTCACCCTCGCCGTAACCGTCGCCGCCCTCGAGCTCCAGGGCCTGGAAGCCCGGGGGCAGGGCCAGGGGCACACGCGTCGTCTTGGTGATCCGGCGCATCGAGAACACGAGCAGCCCGATCACCACGAGTAGCACGAGGCCGCCCCGGGCCTCGCTCATCATGGCCGCCTTGCTCTTGGCGCTGGCGGCCGCCTTCAGCTGCGCCGCCTGGAGCTTTGACGTGCTCTGGTCGAAGGGGACGAAGGCGACCTGGATGCTGTCGCCCCGGGACGGCTGCAGCCCGGCCGCCGCCGACACCAGTTTTTTGACCTCCGAAGTGCTCACGCCCTTCACCGAACTGTTGACGACGACGGCCAGGGACAGCTGCTGGAGAGCGCCCGGGGCCGAGTCGACCGACTTCGTCACCTCGCTCACGACATTTTGTTGGGAGCTGCCGACCTGGGTGTAGCTGGGCACCGTGGTGACCGCCGCCCCCGTCGTGGCCGCCACCGTGGTGGTCGTCCTGGCCGACCCCGCCTTTGCCGACTTGGCCACCGTGGTCGTGGTGGTGGTGGCCGCCGTCACCGGGACGTTGGACGCCCCCTGGACGCCGGCGGCCTGACTGGCGCCCGCCCCGGTGTAGGTCTCCTTGGAGGTCGCCTGCTGGACCGGGATCGGCCCCTGCCGGTTGGGGTCGTAGATCTGGCTCGTCACCTGGGTCTGGTCGAAGTCGAGCACGGCGCTGGCGTGCACCACGGCGTTGCCCGGGCCGAGCACGGTGGCCAGCATGTCCTGCAGCGAATCGTCCAGGCTCTGGTCGTAGGTCTGCGTCTGTTGTTGCTCGATGGTCCCGGCCGCCACGTTGCCGGTATCGGTGCCGGGGGCGTTGAGGACGTCGCCGTCACTGTCGGCGACGGTGACGTTGTCCGGCGTCAGGCCCTCGATGCTCGACGCCACCAGGTGGACGACGGCCTCGACCTGTTCGGCGCTCAGGGTGACACCGGCTTGGAGCGAGACCAGGACCGAGGCCGAGGGTTGGTCCGCGCTCGACGAGAACAGCGACTGCTGGGGGATCACGACATTTACCACGGCGGAGCTCACGCCGTTTATGGACTCGATGGTTTGGTCGAGTTCGTCGGCGACGGCCTGCTGGTACTCGACTTGTTGCTGGAACTGCGAAGTTGTCACGCCCGAGCTGTCGAGCAGGCTGTAACCCTGCTCTCCGGAGGAGGGCAGGCCGGCGGCCGCCATGTCCAGGCGCTGCTGGTAGACGTCGCTGCTCGGCACCATGACCTGCTGGCCGCCTTCGGACAGCTGGTAGGGGATTTTATTGGCCGCCAGTTTCTGGGTTATGGCGGCGGCGTCAGAAGAGTTCAGGTTGGAGAACAGCGGCACATAAGACGGTTGGGAGGCCCAGGACATAAAAAGGTACCCGCCGACCACCACGGCCAGGACGGCCACGACGACAACGGTTTTTTGCCCGCTCGAAAATCCCGCCACGATTTCCCGGGAGCGGTCTCTCAGGCGGAGCAACAACCCGTTGGACGTGGGGGCGGGGCCGGCTGGCCCGCCCCCGGGGCCGAGGGCCCCGGCCCGGCCGCACCGGTGCCGTCATAGTTGCATCCCCATGATCTGCTGGAAGGCCTGCAGGGCGTTATTGCGTACCGCCGCTGTGAGCTGGGTCTGGATGTTCGCCTCTTCGGCCGCCACCATGTAGTCGGAGACGTTGGTGAGGCCGCCCGTGGCCGCCTGGGTGGCGAGGTTGTCGGCGTTGGCCTGGACCGACTGCACCCCGTTTATGGCATTGCCGAGAAGGTTGGCGAAACTGTCCCCGGTCCCGCTGGCGCCGGTCGCCCCGCCCGTCCCCTTGAAGCGGCGCCGTGGGCGAGGTCGGCGACGTGGGCTGGCCGATGCCCACCTCCGAGGTCTGGGCCGCCGGCCACACGGCCGCGGTGGTGGCGGAAACCGGGATGATACTCATACGTGAAGCCCCAGCGCCGCCTGGTAGGCGTTCTCGGCCTGGTTGATGGTGGCCAGGTTGGCCTCGTACCCCCTCTGTGCCAGCATCATGTTGGTCATCTGCTGGCCGAGGTCCACGTTGGCCGCCCGCACCATGCCGTTCTTGTCGGCCAGCGGGCTGCCGGGATCGTACTCCTCCACGCCCTGCGGGCTGCCGAGGGCGACCCCGGTCACGGCGACGCCGCTACCGATGGCGGCATCGCTCGCCGCCCCGTCGCCCGTGCCCCCGGACTGGCCCGGCACCGCCTGCATGAGCACGAAACGCTCCTGGTAGGCGGCCTGCGAGGTGGAGGTGACATCGTTCATGTTGGCGATGTTGTCGGATATGGCGTTGAGCCATGTCTCGGACGCGTCGACGCCGCTTACGGCGGTGGTGATCGGATCGAAGAGCCCCATTGTTCCCCCCGGTCCCTCAGCTGGCGCTCGGGCCGTTGATGGCGGTGGAAAGGAGCTGGAACTTGGCGTTCATGGCGTCGACCATGGTCTGGAACTGCATCCCCGCCTTCTGGCTGTCGACCATTTCCGTGGCCAGGTCGACGTTGTTGCCGTTCTGGTCGGCGGGGGCGGTAGACGGGGACGTGGTGACCTGCATCTGCGAGGGGTCGCCGGCGGCGATGGCCTCCGCCAGGCTGGACTCGAAATCGACGTCCTGGGCTTTGAAATCGGGCGTGTTGACGTTGGCGATGTTGTTGGCCGCGGCTTGTTGCTCAGCCCACAGCCCCTGCATGGCCTGGTATATGGCAGACGTGGCGACGTCACCGAAGACGCTGCTCATGACTGCTCCTCCGCCGGCCGGTTGGCACGCGCGCTATACACCGTGGACCTCCGAAATTTGTTCGGTTCGCCAGTCCCTGGCGTATGTGGCGTTGCTTCCCTGCTTCCGGAGTACCCATCGGCCGCGCTCGGGCCAATGTGTGAGGTTTTGGCCGACTTCTCGCGCCGTTACCGGATTTTCCGCCTCAGCGGGCCGGTAGGAGCCGCCTGGCTAGCTCCGGCAGTCGAGCAGATGTGCTGCTGGGCCGGCCCGCCGGGCGGCCCGCACGGTGGCTAGGCGCCCTCCGACTTCTCGCTGGCGCAATGTAACGTCCTCAACCAGCGCCTGGAGTTGGTCGATAAGGGCGACCAGGCGCGGGCGGCACCGGGGCGGCAGCTGCAGCACGTCCAGCTCGCCGGGCGCCGCGGCCAGGAGGGCGATGACGCTGGCGGGGACCCGCATGTTGAGAGGGGCCCGCGCCAGCGCCGCCGCCTGAGCCGCTGCTCGTCTTTCCAGCAATGCCAGGCGAGCCTCCGCCTCCAGCTCACGCACTTATCGCCGCTCCGAGGTCCCGGGGTGCCGCGGCCCGCTCGGCCAGGACCTGGTCGGCGGCGACGTGCCAGGCGGCCTGGAGCGGCTTGAGTACCTTCCGGGCATCGGACAGGGCGCGGGCATCCTTGCGGGTGTTGCCCCGCACCAGCAGTTTGTACACGTAGTCGTATATGGACATGAGCGCCGGCCCGCCGGACCAGATGTCGGTCTTCAACGAGCCCCGCAGCACCAGGACTATCTCCTGGGCCCGCAGCAACCGCTCGTTGAGGGTGTAGAAGTCCTTGCGTTCCATGGCATCTTCGGCCACCACGATGTTGTTGAGCAGCGCGTCGTAGAGCATCGTCAAGAGCCGTTCACGGGGGGCGCCGGCGACGGCGTTGGCGAGGTACGTGCTGCGGGCACGTGTGGGGGGCATGGGGTGTTCTCCTGGTCTTCCTGGGTCAGCCGTTCGAGCTCGAGCCGTTCGAGCTGGAGGTTTGGTTGAAGTACTCGGCTAATGCGTTCTGGGTGCTTTTCAGCGATGCCAACGTGGCTTCCATGGCGTTGTACTCGTTTTCGAGCTGGGTTTGCTGTTCTTGGAGGATCGGGTTCCAGTTCGAGATCTGGGTCGAGAGGTCGCTCATCTGGTTCTGCTCCCCGGTGATGGCATTGGCCAATGAGCCCGTGCCTGGGTTGGCGGCGGCGTAGGCCGTGGTGGCCAAGGCTTGAGCGATCCCGGGCTGATATGTGATGGTGCCGGTGGTGGCGCCGCCCGCCGACGCCAGCTGAGCGGGGGTGGCGTTCACCAGCACGAGCAGGCCCTGGGCCGAAGTGTTGGCCGCGCCCAGCAGGAGCTGGCCCGTCCCCGTGGCCGCCTGGCCGTTGATCGTGCCCTGGACGTCGGTCCCGGTGAAGGTTTGCGGCGTACCGGTGGCGGAGGCGAGGCCGGTGGTCCCGGCACCGGAGGCGGTCGATGCGACACTGAACGACGTCGCCGAACCGTAGGCCATGCTGTTGAGCACCAGGGCGCCGTTTATCACCGAGGCGTTGACGGCGATGTTCTGGGCGGCGAACGCCTGGTTGAGACCGGTGGCGACGGCGGCGAGGGACTCGCCGGCCGTGGTCGTGTAGCCGGCGCTGGCGCCGCCCGAGGTTATGGTGAGGGTCTCGGGCGTGCTGACCGCCCCGCCCGCCACCACGGCGCCGGTGTCGGTGGCCTGGCTGCCGGCCTGGGTCACGTCGACCTGGAAGTTCCCGGTGGCCGTGGCGTCGGTGGACTGGTAGAACGACATCAGGGCGCTGGAACTGGAGCCGCCGGTGATGAAGGTATTGGCCACCTGGGTGGGATTGGCGTCGTAAGCCTGGGCGAAGGCGTTGCTGTCGAAGCTCAACGTCCCGTCCTCGTTCATGGTTATACCGACGAGGCCCGATGAGCCTGTGCTGTTGACGCCGGCCTGTCCACCTATGGCGGAGAGCACGGAGTCGAGCAGGCTCTCGGCCGTGGGGTCCCCGAGCAGCGGGCCCGCCGTGCCGGAGGTGGACGAGCTGGACGACGAGGAATTGGCCGGAGCGTAGGCGGTGGCCGTGTTGAGGTCGGTTATCAACTGGTTGGCCGCAGTTACCAGGCTCTGCACGGTGGTGGCCATCGTCTGCCCATCGGGCTGGAGCGAGATCGTCGTCTGTTGCCCGGGGTCGGCCTGGAGCAGCTGCAGGGTGACCCCGGGCATCAACCCGGTGATGCTGTTGGAGCTGTTGGTCACCTGAAAAGCGCCCGGTCCATTGCCCACCGTTATGACCGCGTCGGCGGCGGCCGTGACCGTGGTCAGAGTGCCGGCCCCGGAGAAGGCGTTGGTGGCGATGTTCAATGTGTTGGCGGCGCCGGAGGCGCTCGACTGCAGGGAAAGCCGGTACTCATTGGCACCGGTGGTGACGGCGCTGGCCGATATGCCGAGCCCGGCCCCGTTTATGGCGCTCACCACCGACTGCAGGCTGCCATTTCCGGTATTGACCTCGGCCGCCGTCAGCGAGCCCACCGTCAGCGCACCGGTGAAGGTGGCGGTAACGGTGGCGCCGCCGGCGCCGTTGAGCGTAACGGCCTGGTTGGGGGAGAAGTTGCTGAGCGTGTTGGCCACCCCGTCGACGGTCACGATGCCGTCGGTGCCGGTGACGGTGGCGGTCGGCGTGGCCGGGAACCCGAGCCCGGTGGCGGCGTCGCCGCCGGTGATCTGTAGCGACGTGCCGCTGCCCTGGGCGGCGGTGGTGATCACGATGTCGCCTGACGAGTTGACCGATGCCGTCAGCTGGCCTCCGGAGGCGGTCTGGACGGCTTGGGCCAGGCTGGCGGCCGTGTAGGTCCCGGCCGGGATGGTGAGCGATCCCGACGCCCCGCCGACGTCGTAGGTCAGGGTGTCATTGCTGCCGGCCATGATGGTGGTGGAGGCGGCCGGTGCTGCCGTCGCCGTGAGCGAGGCCCCCGCCGACGCTTGGGTCACGGCGATCGTGTGGTTTCCTACGGCCAGGTTCGAGGAGGCGAGCGTGCCGATGCCCAGTGCCCCGCCACCCACGGCCACCAGGAGGGGGCCACTGGTTATCTGGGCTGTCTGCGAGTTCACGCTGCCGGCCGAGATCTCCGAGTCGGCCTGGGCCAGGGAGCCCACGCTGAACGTTATGGACCCGCCGATGGCGCCCGAGCTCACGGTGGCCGTGGCGTCATTGGTGGACGAGTTGGGGATCCAGGCCTGCCATCCCGAGGGCGACTCCAGCGTGTCGGCGGCCGACTGCAGCGTGGTCACGTCGGCGGAGATGTCCTGGTAAGCGGCCAGCACGGTGGAAGCCTGATTGAGCTGAGACTGGAGCATCTCCTGGGGTTGCTCGTTGGCCTGCATGAGGTCGGCCACTATCTGGGCCGTGTCGAGACCGGAAGCGAGACCGCTCAGAGTAAGCGGAGGGCCGATGGCGCTGTAGGCGGTGTCGGCGGTCCCCATAAGGGTGGCCAGCGATTGTGCGGTATTGAGGTAACCGAGCTCTTGTGAGGTCGAGGACCCACTGCTGCCGACCGACATTTACTGTTCCTCTCACCGGGCCAGGCCCGGGCTCTTGCTTTTTCCTTAGAGCTTTCAGGCCAAAGGCGGCCAGCCCCCTGTGATGGCCGGCCGCCCAATGACCTGGGATGAAGGACCGCTCAGGCCTTAGCCGAGCAGCTTGAGCACGTAATCAGGTATCTGGTTGGCCTGGGCCAACATGGAAACACCTGCTTGCACCAGCACCTGGTCCTGGGTGAAGTTGGACATCTCCGAGGCCATGTTGGTGTCTTGGATCTGGGCATTGGAGGCTTGGAGGTTCTGGACCATTACGCCTTCATTGTCCGAGATGTGCTGCAGCTCGTTCTGGTAGGCGCCGAGCGTGCCCCGCAGGGCCGACACCGTGTTGATGGCGGCGGTAACGGTCGAAATGGCGGCTGCACTGCCGACGGTGAAGCCGGTGAGCGACAGGCCGCTGACCGAAAGAGCGGTGAAGGTGAAGCCGACCTGGCTGAACGTGGTGGAATCGGCGCCGACCTGGAAGTTGAAGCTCACCGTGCCGCCGCTGCCGGTCAGTAGCTGCTGGTTGCCGTAGACGGTGGTGTTGGCAATGTCATTGAGAGACGCCAGCGACTGGTCGACCTCGTCCTGGGCCGCGGCCTGGGCCGTGGGGTCGGTCGCCGTGGTATTGGCGGCTTCGACGGCCAGGGTATTGATGCGCTGCAGGATGGTGCCGACCTCGTTCAGGGCGCCGTCAGCCGTCTGGACGACGTTGATGGCGCTCTGGGTGTTGGCTTGCGCCTGCTGGAACCCACCGATCTGGGACTGCAGGTGCTGGCTGATGACGAGGCCGGACGCGTCGTCTGCGGCCTTGTTGATGCGATAGCCCGAAGACAGCTTGTCCAGGCTGTTCGTCATGTTTGATTCGTTGATTGACAGGGCGTTCGAGGCGTCCTGCGCCATTATGTTGGTGGCAATATCGAGACCCATTTTTCCTCCATGGGGTCGGAAGGGGCCCGTCCGTGAGCACCCTTATTTCGTTGGTCCCTTTGGGGACGTTTTAGCGATCGGCACCGAGCGAGGTCAGTTGAGGGGCGGGCCCACGTCTTCCGACAATGCCGCACCATTCTCGATTTGCGCGCTCAGCTCGGCATAGCCCAGGCCCGTGAGCACGCCGGCGACGACGCCGACGCGTTCGGGCCCCTGTCGCGCCGGCCCGAGCTCGTGGCCGCGGCCGAGGCGAAGTCGGCCAGAAGGGCCCGGTCGATCAAGGCCACTTCGGAAAGCACGGCGCCGAGCTCGTCCAGCGTCACCAGGGGGGCGGCGGCGACAGCCAGGTCGGCACCCTTGGCGTCGCCGAAAGCGGCGTGGGCGGTAACACCCGCCCGCACCCGTTCCGCCGCCGCCAGGTCGTCGTGGGCGGCCCGGGCCAGGAGTGGGCAGGAGGCGGCCATGGCGATGGCGCGTAACCGCGCCGACCACTCCAGTGCCCGGGACGCGCGCAGCTGGGGCGCGAAACGGATGGAGGCGGCCAGCAACTGAGGCCGCGCCGAAAGCGCGCCCACAGGGCCTCAGCCATCTGGTCGGCCACATCTTCCGGCACCAGGGTGAGCGCGGCCCCCACCCGGTCCAGACGATCGGCCGGCATGGCCGTGACCAGGGCGTCTATCGACTTCCCGGCGACGGCAAAGGCCTTCAGGGCCGCCGTTATGTGGACGATGTCCGGGTTTTGCTCCACCAGGAGCACGAGCTCGTCGGCCGCCTCGCCCGCCCGTCCGGCTTCCAGCAGGGCACCGGCCCGCTCGGCGTGCAGCATGAAGAGCGGGTACCTGAAGCTGTCCTCGTTGGAGGGATCGCGGACCTGGTCAAAAAGAGTGACGGCTGCTTCCGGCTGGCCTAGGCGCCGGCGCGCCATACCCTCTATGTAGTACCCGAGATCCTTTCTTTCGCAGGCCTCGGCAAAACGCTGGGCGGCGGCGGCGGCTTCCTCGAAGCGGCCCAGTGTCACCAGGTTGGTAGAACGATGAAAGAGCGAGGCTCGTAGCGGGAGCCCGTCGTGGGCGGCGGCCACCGCTTTGTCGTAGTAGGCAGCTGCTTCCTCCGCCTTGCCCATGGCGGCCAGGGCGCGGGCAAGGTTCAGCTCGGGCATGCCTTCCTGGCCCGGCCGTACCGTCCCGCTAGCCAGCGCCGCCTCGGCGATGCGCAGGTTCCGTGACGACTTGTCTCGTTCTTTGACGACCTCGGGCAGGTACCCGAAGTGGTCTATGTGGGCGCCGTAGAGGTAGCTGGCGAACACGTCGCGCTGAAGGCCGGGGCGCAGGTCGACCTGCTCGTGAAGGGCGCCGTACCACTGGCAGGTGGCCTGGCGGAAAAGCCGGAACGCCCGGTGGGCGATGGCCACCGAGGAACCGTCCCCGCCGAAATTAGAAATCTCCACAAAGAGGGCATCGATCCCCTTGAACTGGGCTAGGCCGCCGCGCAGTTCCTTGGCGCTCGGGCACACGAAACGCTCGTCGGCGTCTATCCAGAGGATCCATTCCCCCCGGCACTGCTCGAGGCAGGCGTTACGGGCGCGCCCGAAGTCATCGTCCCAGTAGCCCTCGATGACGGTGGCCCCGGCTCGCCGGGCGAGCTCCACGGTGTTATCGGTGGAGCCGGTGTCGTAGATGACCAGCTCGTCGACCAGTCTTTCCAGGGAGACCAGGCAGTCGGGGAGGGATTTCTCCTCGTCCTTGACTATGAGGCAAGCCGACAAAAGTGGCCGCGATGCCCGACTGGCCGACGCTTGCTTATGGGACGGGCTGGCGACGCTCATCGAGCCGGCTCTGCGGCCCTAGGCATGGCGCCGGCGCGAAAGGGCTTGCTCACCATGCGATCAAGTCGGCACGAAGGAGGGCGGGTTGAGAGATTGGCCTCCGATCCCTAAACCCGCCGGGTGAGCGGCCGATGGCAAGCACTGGTGAGCGACTGCACAGTACTGGCCTTGCCGGCGGGTGCCAAACCCGACATCTTTTGGTACGCGCCGCTGTTCGAGTACACCGGGTACGCAAACGAGGCGCGCAACTTCATCTTGGGCCTGCGCGCCCGGGGAGTACCGCTGCGAGCGGGCAGCGCCAATGAACCCTCTAAGGCCTACCTAACGCAGGCGGCGGCCACCGAACTGCAGGCCCTGCGCCAGGCCCAGCGACAGAAAATCAGCAATTTTCCCATCCTGGTGCAGCACGTGCCCGGTCACAGCTGTACGAAGATCCCTGCGACCTCTTACCAGGTTGCCCGCACCATGCTGGAAACGTACTCGCTGCCAGAGAACTGGGCTGAGCACCTGAACGCCATGGACGAGGTCTGGGTCCCGTCCGCGTTCAACGTGGACACTTTCCGCCGGGGCGGGGTCACCGTGCCCCTCCGGGTCGTACCCGGCGGGGTGGACACGGAGGTGTTCCGGCCCGGGTTGGCCCCCTTGCGGGTGGAGGGTCTTCGCCGCACCGTCTTTCTTTCCGTTTTCGAATGGTCACTTCGTAAAGGATGGGATGTCCTGCTCACGGCGTGGGCTCGTACGTTTTCAGCCGACGACGACGTCACACTGCTGCTTCGCACCCGCCTTTTTGACGACACCGAGGGCACTCGGGCCGGGCTCAACGAACGGATCGACGCTTTCCTGAGCCGCCTGGGGACGTCCCGCCAGCAAGTCGCACCTATCCGGGTGCTCACCGCTCCCCTGGCCGCCTCGGACATGCCCCGGTTGTACGCGACCGCGACCGCCTACGTCCACCCCAGCCGGGGCGAAGGGTGGGGCCGTCCGATCATGGAGGCGATGTCGTCAGGCCTGGCGGCCATCGCCACCGGTTGGAGCGGGAACACGGCGTTTATGACGGCCGAGAACAGCATGAGCATAGATTCCGTTCTCGTCGACGTACCGGAGCACAATGACTGCCCGTGGTTGGACGGGCAGCGCTGGGCGGAGCCGTCAGCCGAGCATCTCTGCCAGCTCATGCGCTCCGTGGTGGATGACCCGGACCGGGCTCGGGCGATCGGGGCACGAGCTCGGGCCGACGTCGAGAAGCAATGGACCTGGGCCAACGCCGTCGCCGTGGCCGAACGTCGCCTCGTAGAACTTCGGGGCTCTTTCCTACGGGCTCCTCAAGTTGCCGCCAATGATGTCACCGTGCGTTGGGTCGGCGACCAGTTCGCCCACCACAGCCTGAGCAACGTCAACCGCGAGATCTGCGCCCGGTTGGCGATGCAGCGCGGCGTGGCCCTTGAAGTGGCCAGCCGCGAGCGCCGCCAGGACATGGGCCCTTCCAATGCCCCCCTTCGCGCCTTAGCTTGTCGCACGGGCCCTGTCCTGCCCCGGCGGGCCGACGTCGAGGTGCGCCATCAGTGGCCGCCCGACTGGGCGCCCCCCCCGGCGGGCTGTTGGGTAGCTGTTCAGCCTTGGGAGTTCGGAGGCATTCCCGATAGCTGGGTGAAGGCCGTCCGTGAAGGCGTGGACGAAGTGTGGTGCTATTCAACATACATTCGGGACTGTTACGTCTTGAGCGGTGTCCCCAGGGACCGTGTGCATGTCGTGCCCATCGGCGTGGACAGCGAGCTTTTCAGCCCCGAGGGGGCCAAGTTCCCGCTGCGGACGCAGCGGCGCTTCCGGTTCCTCTTTGTCGGGGGGACCATTGCTCGCAAGGGCATAGACGTGCTCCTCGACGCCTACGTCGGGGCGTTCCGGCCTGATGATGACGTCTGCCTCGTAGTCAAGAGCACAGGATCAGGGAGTTTTTACAAGGGCCAGTGCGCCGACGAGCTGATCAGGCAGCTGTCCCAGGCGCCGGGCGCTCCCGAGATCGAACTGATCGACGACGACCTCGCCCCGAAGGATATCGCCGCTCTCTACCGTTCCTGCGACGTGCTCGTGCACCCGTACCGGGGCGAGGGGTTTGCTCTCCCGGTGGCCGAGGCCATGGCGGCCGGCCTGCCTGTGGTCGTGACAGGCTACGGGGCTTGTATGGACTACTGCGACGAAAGCAACGCTTACCTGGTACCGGCGGGCGTGGACAGGCTCCGTGACCCGTCCGGTGCGGGGCCTTCTTCCCTCGGTTATTGGTGGGCGGCGCCGTCCAAGGCGGATCTCGCCCGGCTCATGCGCCACGTGCGGGACAACCCGGCGGAGGCGGCCCAGAAGGCCGTCGCCGCCCGGGCGCGCATCCAGCAGGAATACTCATGGGACGCCGCCGCCAGGAAGGTCAGGGAGCGCCTGGACGTGCTCGCCGCCCGGACCCCGTTCCGGTTGAAAGCCACCGCCAGTACCGGGGCGCCGATGCCGGCAGGTTCTCCGATGCCGGGAGGTTCTCCGATGCCGGCAGGTTCTCCGATGCCGGGCTGGGCTCCCACGTCACCCGGGGTACTTGCTCCGGCCGCGGTCGCGGGTTGACCCTTACTTGGGTCGACGCCTGACGGCGGAGATCGGCGCTGAGGCAGGCGGGAGGTCGACGCTGAGGGCTGCCGGAGGTCGGCGGCAGGCCAGTGCTCAGGCCAGAGCGGCGAGATCGTTGCGCTTGACCAGGCTGGCCAGCTGGCCGGCCTCGGGCTCGAGGCGGCGCCGGTAGTCATCGTGGGCGGCGACGGCGGCGTAGTACGCATAACGGCGCTTGGCCACCCGCTCGGACGGTTCCGGCGGGACCAGGTCCGGGTCGAGTTGAGCGTTTATGGCATCGCGCAGCAGGACTAGGGCTTCGGCCCGCATCTGGGAGATCCTGGAGTCGGTGACGCCGAGCTCTTCGGCCAGGAGCTGCATGGGCAGTTCCTCGAAGAAATAGCCGACAACGACCCGGCGCAGGCGCTCGGGCAGGCTGTCCACCGCCGCCACCAGATAGGCGCGTTTCTCGTTGTCGAGGACGTCATCTTCGGGAGCGGCGGTGCCCGAGAACAGGCTCTCCTCGCTCTTGCCCTCTACGGGCAGGGCGTCCAGGTTGAGGACCAGCGCCCGGTAGACGTCGGCGTTGATGGCATCGAGCTCGTCGGCGCTGGAACCCATGGCCGTGGCCACCTCGGCGGCCGAGGGCTGGCGCCCGAGCCGGGCCGTCAGCTGATCGGTGGTCTGGGCCAGGTCCCGGGCCTTGGCCCTGACCGAGCGGCTGGCCCAGTCGCGGGCGCGAAGTTCGTCCAAAATGGCGCCGCGGATGCGTGACGAGGCGAACCGCTGAAAGGTGACGCCGCGGTCGGGCTGGTACGACTTGGCCGCCTGGGCCAGGCCGGCCATACCGGCGGAAGCGAGGTCGGTCCGGCAGACGTGGCGGGGGATCCGTCCGGCGATCTCCGAGACCATGTAGTTGACCAATGGGAGATGAGAACGTACGAGCTCTTCTTCGGCCCGAGCTTGCTCATTAGCAGCCGGCTTCCCGGCAGCCAAGCGGCGCCCGGCAGTCCGGGCACCAGCGTCAGGCTGAATCCAGGGCACTTTGTCACATCGGGCCCGGTGGACAGGATCTTGAGGAGGACTTAAGTCCCTAGTGCCTCGGGGCCCATGCGCTATGAGATATCACTAAACTTCATGAAATAGGTGAGTTCGGGTTTTTCCGGGTGGAAATGCTACTGAGTGTGTTCGATTTTAGGCCAGAATCTCGCTCAGGGTGGCGAAACTTCGGACATTTCTGTTCCTCGGCCCTAAGGTGCCGCCCAGGAGTACCGATCAACCTCATGTGGAGCAAGGAGACCAGACAGACCAGGTGCTGAACGAGGTGTCCACCGTGCTGTGGCGCGAGCGCCAACTGCTGGAGCTCCTCGTCTTCAAGCTGGAGGAGGAGCAGCTGCTCCTCAATGCCGGGAAGGCGAGGTGGGTCAACCACGCCAGCCGGGAGGTCGAGATCGTGCTCGACCAGTTGCGAGCGGCCGAACTGTTGCGGGCGGTCAAGGTTGAAGCCGCGGCGGCGGAGCTCGGGCTGGCCTCCTACCCGGGCTTGCGTTCGATTTCGCAGGCCGCCCCCGAACCGTGGTCCTCGATATTCGCCCGCCACCGCCAGGCGTTCCTCAAGCTGACAAGCGAAGTACGCGACTTGTCGGAACGCAACCGTCACCTGTTGGCCAAAGGCCGGGACGCCGCCCGGGAGGCGCTCAACTGGCTAACCGGCAACTCGGGCCCACCGGCCCAGGCATATACGTCGGCGGGTACCGCCTCGCAATCCCCGGCCGGCCATCTTCTCGTCAACGAAGCGATCTGAGGTGAACGAACTTTGAGCGACTTTTCGGACCTTAGCGTCGGGCTGTCCGGGCTGGAGGCACAGCAGGTGGCCCTCGACACCGTGGGCCAGAACGTTGCCAACGCCAGCACGCCGGGCTATGTCGAAGAGCAGGTCCAACTGGGCTCTGTCGGAGCCGTCCAGCACCTGGGCTTCGACCAGAGCGCCTCGGCGCAGCCCGGTGACGGCGTCGAGGTGGCGGGGATCGAGCGTCTCAGCAACACCTACCTGCAGCAGCGCAGCTACACCGAGCAGGGCAACCAGGGCATGATGACCGCCCAACAAGCCGGTCTCCAGGCCGTACAGGCGAACTTCCCCGAGCCCTCGACGACCGGTATATCGGCCCAGCTCACCCAGCTGTGGCAGGACTGGTCGACCCTGGCCAACAACCCCTCCGACGGCGCCACGCGCTCGACGCTGGTGCAGGACGCCACCAGTCTCACTTCGTCGCTCAACCAGACCTCCACCGCCCTGAGCACGCTCAGCCAGCAGACTCTTCAGAGCACGACGAGCACGCTCGGCCAGGTGAACCAGGAGGCTTCACAGATTGCTTCGCTCAACCAGCAGATGATGCAGGGCTCGCCCAACAGCACCAACGCCAACGAGCTGGCCGACCAGCGCGACGAACTGATATCCCAACTATCGAGCCAGTTGGGAGTGAACGTCACCTATAACGCCAACGGGACGGCCAACGTTTATGCCGGCAGCGAAGCGCTGGTGTCGGGGGTCAACTCGCAGACCCTGTCCCTGTCCAGCAGCGGGCCGCCCTACTCTCTCGTCTGGAGCCAGGACAAGTCGACTTTCCAGCCCAGCAGCGGCGAACTGGCCGGCAACCTGGACGTGGTCAACCAGTACGTACCCAACTACCAGCAGAACCTGGACCAGGTGGCCCAGAGCCTCATGGGCTCGGTGAACAACTTGATGAGCACCGGTTACGACCTCAATGGCAACCCGGGCACCCCTTTCTTCCTCGGCACCGGCGCCGCCGACATCGAGGTGAACCCGGCCGTGGCCGCCAACCCCTCCCTCATCGCGGCGGCGTCCGCCCCCGTGCCGTCGGGCTCGTCGGCCACCAACGAGGACGGGACCATCGCGTCCGAGGTCGGTGAACTGCCCAACTCCCAGACCGTGACCATAGGAGTACCGTCCGGCGGATGGTCGGCCGGTGGTTCGGCGTCGTCGTGGACGGCCGCCACCACGACCACCGGGCCCGAGGCCGATGCCGCCTACAACCAACTGGTGACCGGGATAGGCCAGGCCACCTCCACCGCCAACAACAGCCTGACCAATCAGCAGGCGGTCACGACCAACGTCAACTCCGCCCTGCAGTCGGCCACCGGGGTCAACACGGACCAGGAAATGACCAATATGGTCATGTACCAGAACGCTTACGATGCGTCGGCCAAGTTCATAAGCACGGTCGACGATGTCCTCCAGTCCCTCGTGTCGATGGTCAACGGGTAGGGGCCATGTCCGACGTCTCCCGCGTTACCCAGCAGAGCGCCTCGATCCTCATGGTGGCCAACCTCCAGTCGAGCCTCGCCCAGCTCACCCAGTTGCAGGAAGAGGCGGCCACCGGAAAGGCGGTCAACCAGCCCTCCGACAACCCCGCCGCCACCTCCGAGGTGCTGGCGCTCAATACCCAGCTTGGTCGCTTCAACCAGTACTCGTCCAACATCTCCGACGGCCAGTCCTGGCTGAACACGGCCGACACCACGCTGGGCTCGGTGGTCAAGTCCCTCGACCAGGTGCAGACCGACGTGCTTTCGGGGGCCAACGCCACCGCTCAGGCCAGTGGCGGTAGTGAGGCCCTGTCCCAGCAGGTGCTGAGCATAAAACAGGAAATCCTGAGCCTGGCGTCGACCACGTACAACAACCGGCCTATTTTTTCGGGCACCTACGGTGTAGCCCCCTACCCTCAGGGCGGGGCCAGCGGGGTCAGCGACCCGACCAGCTCCTCCTACGACCCGGCCACCGCCTACGCCTATGCCGGAGGTTCGTCCCCGGTCACGCGCGTGGTCTCGCCCGGCCAGTCGGTCACCGTGAGCGTCACCGGTCAGCAGGTCTTCGGGTCGGGGACCACCAGCGTTTTCGCCTTGCTGGACACCATCTCGCAAGACCTCGCCAACAACAACACGACGGCGCTCAGCGGCACCGACCTCACCCAGCTCCAGACGGCCCTGAGCACGGTGACCCAGGCTCAAGGGACGGTCGGGGCGCTGGGCGCCTCACTGGCCACCGACGCATCGACGGTCAGCACCAAGATCGCCACCATTCAGACCCAGGCCGCCAACCTGGTCGACGCCCCCGAAGACCAGGTGGCCTCCCAGTTGGATCTAGAGGAAACGGCCTACCAGGCGGCGCTCGAAACGACGGCCAAGGTCATCCAGCCCTCCCTCGTCCAGTTCCTGTCATGACGGCCATCAGCGTCCTGCCATCGACGGACCGGGGCCACGACGAGTTGCATTTCGCCGCCGGCGTGCCCGGTTTCCCCCTGGCCAAGTCCTTCAGCGTCAAGCCGTGGGGGTCCGAGCCGAGCCCCTTCTTCGTGCTGGAGTGCCACGAAGTCGTCGGGCTGCGGTTCGTCGCCGTCCGACCCGCGGTGTTCTTCTCCTGGTACGAGCCCCGGTTCGGTCCGGAGGTCTTCCAGGCCGTGGACGCTGACGGCCCCCAGGATGTGCTCGTCCTCGTGATCCTCACACTGCACAGCACGGCGGAGAAGAGCACGGCCAACCTGCTCGGGCCGCTGGTCGTCAACCGCGCCACGGGCCAGGCCGTACAGGCCGTCCTGTCCGGCTCGGGCTACTCTCCCGCCGTCCCCATCGTCAGCCAGCCTTAGTGGTTGACGGCGTAACTACATACGTGTAAGTTGTTGGGTGGTGGGGGGCATGGTGCCGGGTGGCCAGTACCTTGGGGGTGCTGTTGTCTCGCCGGAGCCCTTTCGTGATCGAGTTGAGCGACGAGGACCGGGGCCGGTTGGAAGCTCTTACCCGTAAGGGCACTGCCCAGGCTCGGACGGTCGAGCGGGCCAGGATCGTGTTGGCAGCGGCTGCGGGGACGAACAATGCGGATATTGCCGACGACATGGGGATAGCCCTGAACACGGTGATCAAGTGGCGCAAACGGTTCTTCGAGGAGGGTATTGCCGGCCTGGCGGACCGCAAGCGCTCGGGACGGCCGAGGCGTTTTTCCCCCTCTGGTGGTGGCCGAGGTCAAGGCGTTGGCGTGCGAGCTGCCAGCCACCACCGGCGTCCCTCTGTCGAAGTGGAGCTGCGCTGAGCTGGCCCGCGAGGTCGTTGAGCGCAAGGTCGCCGGCTCCATCTCCGCGGCCACTGTCTGGCGCATCCTGAAGAAGGACGCGATCAAGCCGTGGCTCCACCGTTCATGGATCTTCCCTCGTGCCCCGGACTTCGCAGCCAAGGCGGCGGTGGTGCTGGACCTTTACGCCCGCTGCTTCGAGGGCCAAGTGCTTGACGACAACGAATTCGTCATATGTGCAGACGAGAAAACGAGCATCCAGGCCCGCTGCCGCTGCCACCCGACGCTGCCACCGGGACGGGCCCGGGTGATGCGCGTCGAGCACGAGTACGACCGGCGCGGGGCCGTCGCCTACATGGCTGCCTACGACGTGCACCGGGCCAAGGCCTTCGGCCGTTGCGAGCAGACCACTGGCATCGTGCCTTTCGGACGCCTGGTCGAACAGGTCATGACGGCCGAGCCCTACGCCAGTGCCGAGCGGGTCTTCTGGGTCGTGGACAACGGCTCCTCCCATCGCGGCCAGGCCTCGGTCGACCGCCTCGAAGGTGCCTGGCCCACCCTGCGCCTCGTCCACCTGCCGGTGCACGCCTCCTGGCTGGACCAGGCCGAGATTTACTTCTCCATCGTGCAGCGCAAAGTCGTCAACCCAAACGACTTCTTCGACACCGATGAGATCGCCAGGCGCCTGGCGGCCTTCGAGGACCGCTACAACCGCATAGCTGTGCCCTTCGACTGGCGTTTCGGCCGGGACGACCTCGACAAGTTCCTCGCCCGGCTCGAAGCTCACCAAGCTGCGTAGGGGCCTGGCGCTACCATCGAGCCGATGGCCATACCCGAGCCGGCCCGTTGGAGGGTCGAGCAGCGGCTCGAACTACGACGGCGTGAACGCTGGCCCGCCCTGGCGGACCTGAAGGTCCGCTACCGAGGCGACTACGCCTATGTGAGCGGGACCGACCCCGACGGGCCGCTGTCGTTGTGCCGGCTGCGTTGGACGGGTTCTCCCGACCATTGGGGCGTCGCCTGCTACTTGGCGAGCAAGGACGGCTACGAAGATTCCATACTGCCCACCGGCAGTTTTACCGGCACCCCCGAAGAAGCCCTCGACTGCGTCTGCGGCCTGTACCTGAACGACCCCTCGGCATGGGCCGAACGGCTCCCGTCGGCCGACACCTGATTCACGCGAAGAGTTAGGCGGTCGACCACTTAGGCGCCGGTCGGGGAGGCGGTCGAGCAACTAGGCTCCCGCCCATCGCCCAGGGAAGGAGCGAGAGGTGCTGGTGCTCACCAGGCACGTCCATCAGAGCATCGTGATCGGCCACGACGTGGTTGTCACCGTGCTTCGAGGTCCGGGGGGACCAGGTGCGTCTCGGTATTACCGCCCCCAAGGAGATCCAGGTCCACCGGGAAGAGGTATTTGTGGCCCTGACGGCGGCCAACCGCCAAGCCGCCACCTCCGCCGCCTCCGCTTCGGAACTGGAGGCGTTGAAGGCCCTGAAGGCCCCGGCCGCAGCCACCGCGCCGGCCCCGGCCGCAGCCACCGCGCCGGCCCCGGCCGCAGCCGACGAGGAACGCCCCCGTCCCAGTTCGTAAATACCCGCCAGCGGCGGCAAAAACGGGCCCTGCGTGGGCCGGGCGGCCTCCGGCGGCGAGGAGCGGCGGGCGGCGGGGCGCGGTCGACGCGGGGCACCGCGCGGTCACCGGCCGGGCCGGTCAGACGAGCCAGCATATTGTTGGTCGCAATTCCTCGGCCGGGATGCGAAGAGAGCGAGGTTGGTTGATGCGCGGTAGGGCGGTCAAGGCGGGAGGCGTCATCGGCAAGGCGGGCGGCGTCATCGGCACGATCGGTGCCTTAGTGATGTGGGTGGCTATCGTCGGCCTGGCCCCGCCGGCGCCGGCCGGCGCAGCAGCGGCAGTGCGAACCGGCGCAGCAACAGCGGGGGCCGGCGCGGCCGGGGGAGCCGGCCCCGTCCGTCTGGTCCCGGCCGCCACCCGGGCGCCGGCGCTGGCCAGTCGGCCCAACGAGCTCAACGATGTGTCCTGCCCGGCCAGTGGGCTGTGCGTGGCGGTGGGCTACTACGACAATGGGCAGAAGGACCAGACCCTCGTCGAGACCTTCTCCGCCGGCACCTGGCACGTCGTCCCCAGCCCCGACGAGGGCACCAGCACCAACGTCCTCAACGCCATTTCCTGCCCGGCCCGCGGTTCCTGCGTAGCGGTGGGCTACTACTACACCGGGACTGTCGACCAGACCTTGGTCGAGACCCTGGCCCAGGGCGCTTGGCGCCTGACCCCCAGCCCCGACATGGGCTCGGGGACGGCTGTCCTCAACGGGGTTTCCTGCCCGGCCCGCGGTGCCTGCGCTGCCGTGGGCTACTACTACAACGGGACCAAGGACCAGGCTCTGGTCGAGACACTGGCGGGCAGCACGTGGCACACGTCGCCCAGCCCCGACGACGGCTCGTTCACCAATTTCCTGAGCGGCGTGAGCTGTACCTCGGCCGCTTCGTGCGTGGCCGTCGGCTACTACTACACCGGGAGCAAGGACCGGGCCCTGGTGGAGATGTTGGCGAAGGGGGCGTGGAAGCTCGGCGCCGGAGCTAACCAGGGACCGAGCAATAACGGGTTGAACAGCGTGGCCTGTACGTCATCGACATCGTGTGACGCGGTGGGCTACTACTACACCGGGAGCAAAGACCAGACCCTGGTGGAAAGATTGGCCGGCGTTTCGTGGAAAGTCGTCCATAGTCCGGACGAGACGGCGGCCACCAACGTCCTCAACGGCGTGGCCTGCCGGTCGTCGCGCTGGTGTGTGGCTGTGGGCTATTTCTACAGCGGGTCTACCGACGAAATGGTCATAGAAGCGTTCTCGGGAACGACCTGGGCCGTGGCCCCGACCCCACACGAAGCCGCGGCCACCAACGTCCTCAACGCCGTGTCCTGCGCGCCGTCTGGTCCGTGCCTGGCTTCGGGCTATTACAACAACGGGAGCGAGGACCGCGGGCTAGGCGAGGTCATGAGCTCGGGCGCCTGGGCGTTGTCACCCTCTGCGCAGGTAACCACCACGACCACCACATCGATGACGAGATCGGTCGACCCCGCCTCGATCGGGCAGGCGGTCACCTACACTGCCGTGGTCACACCCCCGCCCGACGGGGGCACGGTCGACTTCATCGACGGCGGCGCCGCCATCGCCGGATGTGAGTCCATCCCCGTACCTGCCGGCAACGGCCGGGCCACCTGCACGGTCGCCTACTGGACGGGGGGCCAGCACGTGATCGAGGCCGCCTTCTCGGGCGACACCGATTTCGGGCCGTCCGCCTCGGGGTTGTACGGCGAGACTGTGCGCCTGGCTTTGCCCGGCTACTGGCTGGCCACCCGGGATGGCTCGGTCTATGGGGCCGGCGCCGCCCGGTCCCTCGGGGGCATCGTGACATCGGGTTCGACCGGCCCCGTGGTGGGTGTCGCCGGCACCCCGACGGGCAAGGGCTACTGGGTGGTCACCGCCGACGGGACGGTGGCCACTTTCGGGGACGCCGCCGCCCACGGTGACCTGCCCCGCGCCGGCATCCGGGCGTCGGACATCGTGGCCCTGGCGCCGACGTTCGACGGCGGTGGGTACTGGCTGGTCGGGCGCGACGGCGGCCTCTTTGCCTTCGGCGATGCGGCTTATTACGGTTCGGTCCCCGGCCTGAAATTGCCGACGCCGGTCAACGACATAGTGGGCATGGTCGCTGGGCCTGGCGGTGCCGGATACGAGCTGGTGGGCTCGGACGGTGGCGTGTTCGCCTTCGGCTCCGCCCATTTCTACGGCTCGTTGCCCCGGATCAAGGTGCACGTGCACGACATCCGGGCCATACTCCCCTCCTCGGCGGGCACCGGTTACGTGCTGGTGGGCGGGGACGGGGGGGCCTTCGTCTTCGGGAAAGGAGTCGACTACCACGGCTCTTTGCCCGGGCAAGGGATAACCGCCCGCGACATCGTCGGTATCGCCCTGACGCCCGACAACGGCGGCTATTTCATGGCCGCGTCGAACGGGTCGGTGTTCGGGTTCGGTAACGCCAAACCCTTTGCCGTCCCCGCCGGTCTGATGGCCCACCTCCCCGTGGTGGCGATCGCCGGCACCTGAGGGGCGGGCCGCGCCCCCGGCACCGGCGAGCGGGCTCCCTGACGGCGCCGGGAACCGGGACGGGGAGCGGGAACCGGGACGGGGAGCGGGAACGGGACGGGGAGCGGGAACCGGGAACCGGAGCGGGCGCCGGGAGGTCTTGTACAGTGTGCGAACCATGATCTCCCCACCCTGGTGCCGGACGGGCGCCGCTCTGGTAACGGTGGCCATCTGCGCCGCCAGTCCCGGTCTGGCTCAGGCCCAGCCCGCGCCGGCCCCGATGGCGGTGCCGACGGCGGTGATGGGGACCAAGGCCAAGCCGGCCGTCGAAGACTGCGGCCTGGGCAAACCGCAAGTGCGGCCGGCCAGCCTCACCCTGGCCTGCGCCGACGCCAATGACCTGGCCGTGAAGCTGGTCTGGTCCCGCTGGACGGCCACGGAGGCATACGCCACCGGCACCGACACCTGGAACACCTGTGTCCCCTACTGCGCCGCCAGCAAGACCTGGGACAAAACTCAGGCTAACTTCACCCTCAGTGACCCGGTGAAGACGTCGGCCGGCTGGTTGTTCGAGAAGCTCGTCGTGCACATCACCGGCAAGGTCCCTAAGGGCATGGAGCGGACCGTGCCCTACAGCGAAAAGCCCCTTCCCAAGTAGCGGCCCTTCGGGGCCCGGTCGCCCGACGACCGATCGCCCGACGACCGATCGCCCAAGGCCCGGTCACTCAGGCGGGGCACTCGCAGCGTGGTGCCCAGGGCATCGGACGCGGCCAGGAGCCATGCTTCGCACTGGGGGGCGGGCAGCGGCCGGGCCAGGAAGAAGCCCTGGGCAGCGTGGCAACCGAGGCCCTGGAGGTGTTGCAGCGTCGCCTGGTCCTCCACGCCTTCGGCCGTGACGGTGCGGCCCAGGTTACGGGCGAGCTCGATGGTCGAACGGACGATAGCCTCGTCGCCCCGGTTGTAGATCATCTCCTTGACGAACGACCGGTCGATCTTGAGTTCCTGGAAAGGTAGGTGCTTGAGGCGGCTCAGCGAAGAGAAGCCCGTGCCGTAGTCGTCGATCGACAGGTTTACACCCAGGGCCTGCAGGTCGCGCAGGGCACGTTCGGAGCTCTGCGGATCGGCCATGGCCGACGACTCGGTGAGCTCCAGGGTCAGGGCGGTCGGCGTCAACGCGGCAGAACGCAGGGCGTCGTCGACCCGTTGCGATATGTCGAGGCTCATGAGGCTGCGGGCCGAAAGGTTTACGGCCACGCTCAGGCCCGGGAACCTTTCGCGCCACATCTTGGCCTGCATGAGGGCCGTCTCCAACACCCACCACGTGAGCTGGTCGATCAAGCCGGCGCTTTCGGCCACGGGGATGAACTCGACGGGCGAGATCGGCCCGAACTGGTCATGGCTCCAGCGCAGTAGCGCTTCGCAGCTCACGACGGCCCCCGTGTCCAGCTGGACCACGGGCTGGTACCGACGTCGAGATCGTTTCGCTCGATAGCCCGCCGAAGCTCAGTGGCCAGCCGCAACCGTCTCAACGTCGAGTGGTCGTCGGCCCGGTCGTAGAAGTGGGACCCGCCCCCGGACCCCTTGGCCGCGTACATGGCGATGTCGGCGTGGCGCAGCAGGCCACTGGCGTCCTGGCTGAGAGGGGGCGAAACCGCCACCCCGAGGCTGGCCCTCACGTCGAGGAGCAGCCCCTCGACGCCCAGGGGTTGGCCGATCAGGTCGATGACGCCGTCTGCCATCACGGCGATGGCCTCGTCCTCGGGGGCGTCCCGGAGGAGCACGGAGAACTCGTCCCCGCCGAGGCGGGCGACCAGGTTGTTCGGGGCGCTCAGGGGGGCCAGCCTCTGGGCCACGGCCTGGAGCACGGCGTCGCCCGTGTGGTGGCCAAGTGTGTCGTTGACCTCTTTGAAGCCGTCCAGGTCGATCAGCATCACCGCCACCCGGCCCTGCGCGGGGGACTCTCCGAGCGCGTCGGCCAGCTGTTCGACGAACAGGGCCCGGTTCGGCAGGCCCGTCAAGGCGTCGTGCTGGGCCTGGTACTGGCGGACGACGGCCTCCTGGCGCAGCTGCTCGAGGAGCTTGCTACTGCGTAACGCGACTCCCGCGTTGGCGGCGAGAGCCTCGAAGAACCGCAAGTCGGGGCCCTTGAAGCCCTCGTGCCGGAAAGCCCGGTCAGTGACCAGCAGGTAGCCGGCCCCGGGGTCCGCCCGCTGGAGAGGAGCGACCATGGCTTCCTTGAGCCCGCGCTCGGCCATGGCGATGACGACGTCTTCGTCCGCCTTGGAGCCGTCCGCGAACATCAGTGCGCCCCGCTCGCAGGCGATGACGTCGAGGGACGAGAAAGCAGAGCATTGCGCGATCTCGGCCGGCCCGTCGCCCGTCAGCGTGCAGCGCATGGCGAGCCGCTCGGACGGCACCTCCAGGGGGATCACCAACTCGGCGGTGCCGGCAGATACCAGGGCCCGGGCTTCGTCGAGGACCATGGCGATGACGTCGTGCGCCTCCACCAGAGAGCCGAGGGTGCGGGTGAACTCGTACAGCTTCTCCAGGTTGGCGTAGCGCTGGCCCGACATCATCGTGCCGCGATAGGCCAGGTTGGCAGCCACGGCGATGGCGATAAAGAGCACGACGCCCCAGGTGTTGGCCCAGATCAGGGACACCGCCACCAGGCCTCCGGCCGAGCACACGGCCACGCCGGCGCCTCCCTGGACGCCGATGCTGCGCAGCGGCGGGCGGCGCCACCGGGGGTCTACGGCGGCCATGAGCACGAGCAGGAGGCAGAGGTTGACGGCGTTGATCAACGTGATGGTCAGCAGGGTCACCGCCCAGCCATGGGCGCTGGTGGGCGAAAACCCCCTTATGGCCTTGTCGTAAACCAGGATGCCCACGGCCACGCCGGCCAGGTACAACAGCCAGTTGGTGAGGGCCTTTATGGGCCGCACGTGACGCTGAGCCCCGGCGGCCAGGTGCCCGATCGAGACGGCCAGGAGCGCCGGGCCGGGGGCCAGGAAGACCACGCCGACCAGGGCCGGGATCTCCGACAGGGCGATGGACAGGCTGAACTGACGGTTGCGGACGGGGACGGGTTGGACGAACGACGCCCACACGCCCAACGCCACTACCGCCCACAGTTCGGGGCGGTCGCCGCCCGCCGGCTTCAGGTCGTGCAGTTGGGTCAAGTAGAGCAGGGCCGTCCCGGCGGCCAGGAGGCCGGCCAGCAGCAGGGCGCGCACCACCAAGAGCGGGCTAGTACGCCCGGCGGGCTTGCCTGCTCCTTCTCCCTGCGCGCTCACTGACCCTGGCGTCCTCACTGACCGTGCGTGGTGCTCACTGACCCTGCGTGGTGCTCACTGACCCTGCGTGGTGCTCACTGACCCTGCGTGGTGCTCACTGACCCTGCGTGGTGCTCACTGACCCTGCGTGCTCACTGCCCTGACTGGAGATGAGGCACCCCGCCCCGGAAGCTCGCCAGGTGCCACCTCGAACTCTAGGCAATGCTAGCGGCCGGCGCAGCCCCCCGAATTGCCACGCACAGTGACATTCAGCCGGGCAATCGGCGCGATCTTCTCGTTATGTGATTTTTCTGGACAGAAAGCCCATAGATGGGGAAGAATTGGAATATAGCCGCCGATCATGATTTCGTGGTTTTGCGCCGAAAGGGGGTGCCAATGTCCCGTCGTGGTTTCGCTGCCGACTGAAAATGAAGCGACACAAAAGGGAGCCAGCCGCTATTGGCCGAAACTCCCTGGCACACCTTTGAGCATCCACCCTGGTCCGAGCGCGACCCTGGTAGCCTTCGGTTCGACCTGACGCCCGTCTATTAGGTCGGGGCGCAGTCAGACCTGGCAGTCGGGGGAGGTGTTCGTTGACCTCAGTAGAACGGGTGAAGGGGCATATTGCCGGTGCGCCCGACGCGCCCGATAATGGCCCCCCCGGACCTCCCGGGGACACCGTTCAAGCGCCATCGACGGCCGAAGCGCCCAGACCCCGGCGTCCCTTAGGGAGGCCCTTTTGGCGGCTCTGGTGGGCGACGGGTATCTCCGCCAGCGGGGACGGGCTCGTCGCTGTGGCATTACCGCTTTTGACGGTGACCCTTACCCGCAGCCCGCTCGTCATCGCCGGGGTGACGGCGGCTAATAGGGCGGGGGCGGCAATGGCGGCGCTGCCGGCCGGCCTGCTGGCCGACCGCATGGACCGCCACCGCATGATGGTCGCCTGCAACCTCATCTCGGGAGTGGTGGTCACCGGGCTGGTGGTAGCCATGACGCTGGGTTCGGCCAGCCTGGCGATGGTCTACCTGGTGGCGGTGGTGATCGCCGTGTGCGACGTTGCCTACACCCTGGCCCTGCAGGGGTCGGTGCCCGACGTGGTGCCCGAGCCCGATCAACTCGCCCTCGGCAACGGCCGCCTCGTGGCCGTCGGGGGTGCCGGCGAGCAGCTCCTGGGGCCCGGAGTGGGTGGGTTGCTGTTTTCCTTTGCCCGCAGGCTGCCCTTCCTGGGCGACGCGGCCAGCTTCTTCATCTCCGCCGTACTGGTGCGGGCCAGCCTGCGGCGGTACGGCCGCCAGGCGCGGCACGCGGCCGCCCGCGTCCCCGACCTGGCCGATGGGCCCGGTCGCCGCCGACAGGGCCGTAGCCGGGCTCCGGCGGGCCGCCGTGGCGGGCGCGGTCTTCACCGGTCCGGCTTGGGCGCGGACTTCCGCCACGGCCTCAAGCTGTTCAGCCAGCAGCGCTCCCTCAAGCTCCTGGCCGCCAGCGTCGCGGCGCTGGCGTTTTCCCAGAACATGGTGTTCGCCCTCCTGGTCGTGTACGGGAAGCGCACCTTGCACCTGAGCAGCACGGGCTATGGCGTGTTCTTGGCCGCGGCGTCACTGGTCGGAGTCATCGGCGCCTTCTCGGGCGGGAGGCTGCAGCGCCGGTTTGGCCCGGGCCGCCTGATCGTGGGCGGGGCGGTACTGGCCACGCTCAGCTACGTCGGCCTCTCCTTCACCCGGTCGGCCGTCGTCGCCGTGTTCGTTTTCGGCCTGCAAGAGATCGGTGTCGCCGTGTCCAACGTCGGCTCGGTGACGACCCGCCAGCGTCTCATCCCCCGCAAGCTCTTCGGCCGCGTCGGAGGCGTCCACCGGCTGGCCGTGGGGGTGGCGGCGCCGGCGGGGGCGGTCCTGGGCGGTCTCATTGCCTCCATTTACAACGTTCCCGCCGCCATGCTCACCGCCGGCCTCCTCCTGGCCGTGCTCCTGGCCTACTTGGGGCCGGCCTTGCTCAAGAACCTGGCCGACGTCTCCCCCTAGCGGCTCACCCCGCGAGGGGTCGCTAGCGTCGCTCAGAACCCGTCGCCACCAGAGCTCCGCAGCTCGACCTCCCGGCTCGGTCCCGACGACTCAGCCGCCGGCGGCGGCGGCAACTCACCCGGCGGCGGCCGCCGCCACCATCGCCGTGCCTATGGTGGCGAGGTCGTCGTCGGTGATGATGTAGGGCGGCATGGCGTAGACGAGGTCACGGAAGGGACGGATCCGAGACGCCCCGGGACACGGCCGCTTCAGTGGCGGCGGCGACGTTGACGGGGTGGTCGAGCTCGATGACGCCGATGGCGCCCAGCACGCGGACGTCCTTGACGCCTCGCCCGGCGCCGGCCGCCGCCAAATGGGATCTCAGACCGGTTTCGATCCGCTTCACGTCCAGCTGCCACTGGCCGGAAGCGAGCAACCCGAGAGACGCCAAGGCGACCGAACATGCCAGCGGGTTGGCCATGAACGTCGGCCCGTGCATCAAGCACCCGGCTTCGCCCCCGGAAACCACCTGGGCGACCTCGGCCGTGCACAGCATGGCCGACTGGGTCAGATACCCGCCGGTCAGGGCCTTGCCCACGCACATCACGTCGGGGACGACCCCAGTCGCCAGGGCGGCGAACAGGGCCCCGGTGCGGCCGAAGCCGGTGGCGATCTCGTCGAGCACGAGCAGGAAGCCGTGCTCGTCGGCGACCTCCCGCAGGACGCGCACGTAACCGGGGTCGTAGAACCACATTCCCCCGGCGCCCTGGACGACCGGCTCGGCTACGACGGCGGCGACCTCATGGCTGTGGCGCCGCCCTAGCTCATGCACGCGGGCCTCCCAGCGCGGGTCGACGCCGTCTCCCGGGGGGGGGCGGGGGGCGAAGATCTGGCCGGGCAGGGCGCCCCCGAACAGGTGGTGCATGCCGCTCACCGGGTCGCAAAGCGACATCGCCCCCAAGGTGTCGCCGTGGTACCCGCCGGCCAGGGCCAGGAACCTTGTCCGTTGGGGGCGGCCCGAGTTGGCCTGGTACTGGATGCACGTCTTCATGGCGACCTCGACCGAGACCGACCCCGTGTCGGCGAAGAAAACGCGGTCAAGCCCTGGAGGGGCGACAGCCCCCAGGCGCCGGGCCAATTCGATGGCGGGAGCATGGGTGAGGCCCCCGAACATGACGTGGGCCATGCTGTCCAACTGACGGCGCACGGCGGCGTCGAGGACAGGGTGGCGGTAGCCCCATATCGCCGTCCACCACGAGGACATGGCGTCCACCAGCTCGCGCCCGTCCGCCAGGTGCAGGCGCACGCCCGAGGCCGAGACCACGGGCAAGGGCGCCGATGAGCCCGGCAGGGGGGCGTAGGGGTGCCAGACGCGGTCCCGGTCATAGGCCAGCAGCTCGGCCCAGTCGTACTTCTCGCTCATGGCCAGTCGCACTTCTCGCACACGCCACGACAATGCCATGCCCGGATGGCGGCCGTGACCGCCCCTGGCCCTCACCGAGCCCGGCCGTCCCCTTGCCCCCACCACCCCGGCGGCTCGTTTACCCACCCCGGCGGCTCGTTTACCCACCCCGGCGGCTCGTTCACACACCCAGAACTGCCCCGGCGGCGCACCGTAGTCTCTTGTCGTGGTCCACGTCTACGCAGCAACTGAACTAACCGAAGACCTCGTCAGGGCTGTCCGCCGGTTGTTACCACAGCTCTCCACGTCAGCTCCGGCGCTGAGCGAGGCCGAGATCGAGGAGATCGTCACTTCACCGGCCACCACGCTCCTGGTGGCTCGGGACGACGAGGTCGAGATCGACGGCGAGGACGAAGGGGGCCCGGTCGTCACCGGCGAAGGCAGCCAAGGGCCGATAGTGGGCATTCTCACCCTGGTCGTTTTCCGCATACCTACCGGCGTCCGGGCCTGGATAGAAGACGTCGTCGTCGACCGCGCCGCCGGTCGGCGAGGAGCAGGGGAGGCCCTCACCCGGGCCGCCGTCGACGTCGCCCGTGAGCGCGGGGCGCTGACCGTGGACCTCACCTCCCGGCCATCGCGCGAGGCGGCCAACCGGCTCTACCTGAAGGTCGGTTTCCAGGTCAGGACGACAAATGTGTACAGGGTCAAGTTGGCCGACCGAGAGCCCCGATGAGTATGCCTAAGACGCATACCTTTCGGTATGCCCAGGACAACCATAAAAGTGGGTACCTCGGTCCGGGACCGCCTCGCTTCGATCGCCCAGGCCCGGGGCACCACGATGGGCGCTCTCCTCGATGCCACCGCCAGCGAAGAACGGCCTGAGCACAACGAATGAGGTGTTTCGCGGTCAGGTCTGGTCCGTCGGATTTGACCCAACCGTAGCCAACGAGCAGCACGGCGCCCGCCCGTGCATCGTCCTGTCGAGCGGTCGCTTCAATGCCTACCGATCCGTCAAACGACCGCGGTCCCGCTCACAAGTCGCGATCGCCGGTTACCCCACCACGTGGCCGTGTCCGACGATGGCGGGCTCGACCGGCCGAGCTGGGCCATGTGCGAGGCGGTGAGGGCCGTGTCCCTCCAGCGTTTTGGCAGTCACATCACTACGGCAACGACCGGGACTGTGGACGATGTCACTGAACAGCTCATGCTCTGGCTGACCCCGGAAGCGCCCTTCTGAGAAGAACTTGGTCCGTCCCGGGCGCTCAGTAGGCCCGGGCCACCACGCCCACCAGGCCGGCGATGTCCTCGTCGGGGGAGGGCAGGGAACCGTCCGGCCGCTGTAATGCCCGCACGCTGACCCCGGCCGCATTGAGCCGCGCCTCGCCTCTGGCGTCGCCGGCGGTCAGCAAGGCGCCCGGGACCACGGCGAAACCGGACTGGGTGGCCTCTTCGACGTCCTTCGAGCCTGCTCACCTCGATTGTCCGGTCCGAGCGCATCTTGCCCGCCTCGGCCATGAGGGAGGCCTGGGCGGCTTCGAGCACCTTGGCCACCTCTTTTCCCGCCTCGTTCAGGCGCACCGGTGTCTTGCTGGCGTCGTCCCGTCGGCACAGCACCACGGTCCCGTTGGCCAGGTCCCGAGGGCCGACTTCCAGTCGGACGGGTACACCCTTGAGTTCCCAGCCGACGGCGCGGCGACCGAAGGCGAGCTCCGTCCGCGCGTCAAGTTCGACCCGGATGCCGGCGGTCTTCAGCGAGGCGGCCAGCTGGGCGGCAGCTTCGCCGGCGCCCTCTTCGGTCCGCACGGCCAGCACCACGACCTGGACCGGCGCCAGCCGGGGGGGCAGACGCAGCCCGGCATCGTCGCCATGGGCCATGATGAGTGCCCCCATCAAGCGGGTCGAGGCCCCCCACGACGTCTGCCACACGAACGACTTCTGGCCGGCCTGGTCGAGAAAGCTTATGTCGAAGGCCTGGGCGAAACCCTGGCCGAGCTCGTGGCTCGTACCCATCTGCAGGGCCTTCCCGTCGCGCATCATGGCCTCGGTGCTCCAGGTGGTGGTGGCACCGGCGAAGCGTTCCTGTTCGGTCTTTCGCCCCACCACCACGGGGATGGCGAGCACGTTGACCATGAAGTCCTCGTAGACGTCGCGGCAGGATGCGCAGGGCGTACTCGTGGGCGTCCTGCTCGGTGGCATGGGCCGTGTGGCCCTCTTGCCACAGGAACTCGGTGGTCCGCAGGAACAGCCGGGGCCGCAGCTCCCAGCGCACCACGTTGGCCCACTGGTTGACTAGCAAAGGAAGATCACGGTAGCTCTGGATCCACTTGGCCAGGAACGAGTCGATGATCGTCTCGCTGGTGGGCCGGACCACGATCGGCTCCTCCAGTTTCTTTCCGCCCCCGTGGGTGACTACGGCCAGCTCGGGGCTGAAACCCTCAACGTGTTCGGCCTCGCGCCGGAAGTAGCTCTCGGGGATGAACAACGGGAAGTAGGCGTTTTGGGCCCCGCCGCCTTGATGCGGGCGTCGATCTCGGCCTGCATGCGTTCCCAGATGGCGTACCCGTAGGGCCGGATGACGATCGTGCCCCGTACCGGTCCTCCCTCGGCCAGCTCGGCCTTGGCCAGGATGTCCTGGTACCACTGAGGGAAATCGGTCGCTTGGGGGGTGAGGACGTCGGCTTTGGCCATTCCGGTCGATGCTAGACGCACGAGCACGAAGGCGTGACGGGAGGGTCGGGCCGAGCCCCCGGCCGCTCCGGCAGGGGCCCGTCGACCTGAGAAGGTGGTGAAAGCGCGGCCCGTCCTCGGGGCCCGGTGTGGGCACTTGGCCCGGTGGCAACTAAACTGGACAGGTGCCCTTGAGCCCCGAGACGCCGCGCCGCGACCGTGAGCGCGTCACCCTCTACGACCGCTTGAGGCGCACCCCCTTGGTCCGAGGCGTGCTCCGCATGCCGGCCGTCGACCGGGTGCTCTCCCCGACGCGCGGCGACCGGCCCATGCACAAGTTCATCCGGTACTCGATGGTCTCGGTCGTGGCCATCGTCATCAGCCAGGTGACGATCCTGGTCTGTGCCTGGGTCTTCGGCCTGTCAGGGATCGCCGCCAACACCATCGGGGCCCTGGCCGCCACCCCGGCGTCGTACGAGCTCAATCGCAAGTGGGCGTGGGGCAAGACCGGCAAGAGCCACATGTGGCGCGAGATCGTGCCGTTCTGGTCTCTGACGCTGGTGGGCTGGCTGGCCTCGACGGGGACGGTCGAGATCGCCGACAATATGTGCAAGTCCCACGGGGTGGCCGGTCTGGGCCGGGCGCTGGCCATCATGGGGGCGTCGCTCTTCGCCTACGGCGTGGTCTGGATCGTAAAGTTCGTCATCTTCAACCACGTGGTCTTCGCCAACCGTGGGCCCGCCACCAGTGGACCGTCGAGCGCCTCTGCCCTACCCGGCGCCGCCGTTGCCGGGCCTGCCCCCGCCGCCGTTGCCGGGCCTTCCCCCGCCGCCGTTGCCGGGCCTGCCCCCGCCGCCGTTGCCGGGCCCAGCGCGGCTCATGCCACTCCCGGCGCGCCGGTGGCGGTGGCGCCCAGCGTCGCCCGGCCGGTCGGTCCGGCGTGGGAAGATCCGGCTCGGGCCGGTCGATAGGCGCTGGCCCCTCCGACGCCCCTCTGGCTGCGCACGGCGCGGGCGGCCAAGGGCTTCATGCCCGAGGCCGAGGGCATGGCCCTGTACGACGCCGGGCTGGTCGTCGCCCCCCGCCGCCTCGGGCCTTTGCTGGAGATCGGGACCTACTGCGGGAAGTCGGCCGCCTACCTGGGGGCGGCGGCCCGCCAGACGGGGACGGTCCTATTTAGCATCGACCACCACCGGGGCTCGGAGGAACTGCAGCCCGGGTGGCCGCACCACGACCCCGACGTCGTCGACCCGGTCACGGGGATGATCGACACACTCCCCTTTGCCCGCCGTACCCTCCACGAGGCCGGCCTCGAGGCCAGCGTCGTCCTGGTGGTAGGGGATTCCGTCCGGGTGGCCCGGGGGTGGGGAGCGCAACTGGCGCTGTTGTTCATCGACGGTGGTCACGGGGCCGGGGTGGCGTGGGCCGACTTCAGGTCTTGGGCCCCAAGGTGGCTGTGGGCGGGACGCTGGCTCTTCACGACGTGTTCGCCGATCCGGCCGAGGGGGGTCAGGTGCCGTACGAGATCTTCTGCCACGCCCGGGAGTCGGGCGAATGGGAAGAGCTGGCCGCGGTCGGGTCGCTCCGGCTTCTACGCCGGGCCCGGGCGCCCGGCGTAGTGCTGGCGCCGGCAGGTCTGGTAGACGAGCCGAGCGTCGTCCTGAGCCACACGGCGGGCCTCGGTCCCGGCTCAGCTTGACCAGCCGCCGGCGGGAGGCCACTCTGGACCACACATGTCTGGTCGGCGCCTCAGTTTTGCTCGACCAGAAATAGGGCCCGCCGGCGCCCGTCCCCAAGCCGGCGCCAGCACTCCCGTCCGAGCGGAGGCGGGGGCCAGGGCCGGGGCCGAAAACAGGGCCAGCCAACGGGAACGCCTCCGTGTCGCCCTGCTTGTCTACCGAGGCAACCCTCGTTCGGGTGGCCAGGGCGTCTACACCCGCTACCTGTCCCGGGAACTGGCCCGCCAGGGACACGACGTGACCGTGTTTGCCGGCCAGCCCTGGCCCGTCCTCGACGACGAACACCCTGAGGGGCGGGGCGATGGGCGCGGCGAGGGGCCGGGCGGTAGGCGGGGCGATGGGCGGGGCGATGGGAACAGCGAGGGGTCGGGCGGTGGGCAGGGCGATGGGCACTATGGCGATGGCCACGGCGAGGGTGACTATGGCGGTGATGGTGGTGGCGTCGGTGAGGACGGCCGGAGCGCGGGCGGCGTCGGTAACGATGGCGGCGTCACGCTGGTCAAGGTCCCCAGCCTCGACCTGTACCGGGAGCCCGACCCGTTCCGACTGCCCCGGCGGCGTGAGATCCGTGACTGGGTCGACCTGGTCGAGGTCGGGACCATGATGACGGGCGGCTTTCCCGAGCCCCGCACCTTCAGCCTGCGGGCCCGGCGAGTGCTGGCGGGCTGGGAGGGCGGGTTGGACATCGTGCATGACAACCAGTCCTTCGGCACCGGTCTGCTCGGCCTCATGGACGACGGGTGGCCCGTGATCGGCACCTGCCACCACCCGGTGACCGTCGACCGGCTGGTTGACCTGGCCCACGCCCGCACCTGGCACCGGGAGATATCGCTGCGGCGATGGTACGGCTTCGTGGGCATGCAAAACCGGGTGGCCCGGCGTCTGCCCCGCCTGCTCACCGTGTCCTCCACGTCCCGGCGAGACATCGTCGAACAGATGGGCGTCGCCCCCGAACGCGTCGCCATAGTCCCCATCGGTGCCGACCACGAGTTCTTCCGTCCGGCGGGGCCGGCCGGTCGGCCCTGGTACCGGGACGGGTCATGACCACAGCCAGTGCCGATGTCCCCCTCAAGGGGCTGGCCTACCTGCTGGAAGCGCTAGCCAAATTGCGCACCGACGAACCCGGTGCCCATCTGGTGGTGGTGGGCGAGCCCCGCCCGGCCAGCGACGCGGCCCGGACCATCGAGCGGCTGGGGCTGGAAGGGGCAGTCACGTTCCGGCCCGGGATCAGCGACGCCCAACTGGTCGAACTGTACCGGGAGGCGTCGGTGGTGGCCGTTCCCTCTGTCTACGAGGGCTTCTCGCTCCCCGCCGTGGAGGCGATGGCGTGCGAGGTCCCGGTGGTGGCGACAATGGGGGGCGCCCTACCCGAGGTTGTCGGCCCGGACGGCCACGCCGCCCTCCTGGTGCCGCCAGCCGACGCCGGCGCCCTGGCCGTGGCCCTGCGGCGGCTCCTGTCCGGCGCCGGCGGGGGAACGTCCGAGCTGGCGGCCCGCCTCGGCCACAACGGCCGGCGCCGAGTTTTGGAGCGGTTCACCTGGGCGCGGTGCGCCACCGGCGTGGTCGAGCAGTACCGTCACGTCCTGGCCGAGCACGAGAACCGGTACAGCCACGGCGAGCCCGACAACGGGCACGTCCGGGGCGGGCATAGCAGCCGGAACGTCCGGGGCGGGCGTGACGACGGGCACGTGGCGGCCGGGCACGACGACGGCCACGTGGCGGCCGAGCACGACGACCGGTGGGGCGGCAGCGCATGCTGACCGTGCGGTACGGCTGGCTCGGCTTGACCCCCGGGCAGCGGGTGCTCGATTTTGGGTGCGGCGGCGGCCGCCATGCTCTGGAGGCCATGCGGCTCGGCGCCGTGGCCACTGCTCTCGACTCGGACCGCAAGGAGATCGAGAGCGCCGAGGCCTGGATGGCAACGATGCTGGCGGAGGACAAGGACACGGCCAATTCCGGTGGCCAGGGCCACGTCGTTGTGGGCGACGGGCGAGCGTTGCCCTTCCCCGACCGCGCCTTTGACAAGGTCATTGCGGCCGAGGTGATCGAGCACGTCGCCGACGACGCCGCCGTCCTGGCCGAACTGGCCCGAGTGCTACGGGTGGGAGGGACGATGGCCGTCACCGTCCCTAGGTGGTTCCCCGAGGTTGTCAACTGGGCCTTGTCCTCCGAGTACCACAACGTCCCCGGCGGCCACGTCCGCATCTACCGCCGCTCCCAGTTGCGGGCCAGGTTGCGGGGCGCCGGCCTGGTACCGGGCCGGGCGCACCACGCCCACGCCCTTCACAGCCCCTACTGGTGGCTGCGGTGCGCGCTCGGCATCGGCCGGGAGGACAACCGGTTCGTGCGTGCTTATCATCGGTTCCTGGTCTGGGACATGACGGCCCGCAGCCCGTTCGCGCGCTGGCCGGAGGCGTTGTTGAACCCGGTCCTGGGCAAGAGCCTCGTTATCTACGCCCGAAAACCATGAGCTCATTGACGGCGGCCGAGATCGACCAGACGGCGTCGTGGATCGCGTCGCTGCAATTGCCCAACGGTCTCATTCCCTGGTTCCGGGGCGGGCACGGGGACCCTTGGAACCACGTAGAGGCAGCCATGGCCCTGGCAGCCGCCGGGCGTTGGGCGGACGTCGAACGGGCTTTTAGCTGGCTGGCCAGCCAGCAGTTGGACGACGGCAGTTGGTGCACGTTTTATGTTGCTGACGGCGTCATCGAGCCGCGGCGCGACCCCAATGTCTGCGCGTATTTGGCCACCGGAGCGTGGTGGTGCGCGCAATTAAGCGGCGACGGCCCCGCACTGTTGTCGGGTTTGTGGCCGATAATAGAGCGGGCCATTACCTGGTGCCTTGGCTGCCAACGCCCGGCGGGAGAAATCGTATGGTCGGTCGGACCCGACGGGGTCCCCGGTAATTTCGCGTTGTTGGCAGCCAACTCGTCGCTTCAACAATCCTTACGTTGCGCGGCAAAGATAGCAGAGGTGCTCGGTTGCGACCGGGCCGACTGGGTGGCAGCGGCTGAGCGGATAGCGAAAGCGGTGGCGGACAAACCCCAGAATTTTGCACCTAAACACCGCTGGGCTATGGACTGGTACTACCCGGTCCTGACCGGCGCCGTAGAACCCACCTTCGGGCGCCGGCAATTGGCCGAGCGTTGGCACGAGTTTGTGGCCGAAGCCCTGGGCGCCCGCTGCGTGGCCGATAATTTCTGGGTCACGGCGGCCGAGACAGCCGAATGCGCTATGGCCGCGGACCGGGCCGGTTGCCCCGCCGAAGCAAAGAAACTACTGAGCTGGACACGTCATCTTCGCGCCGATGACGGGGCTTACTGGACGGGCTGTGCCCACCCGCAATGTGTTCGTTTCCCGGGCGGCCAGAAAAGTACTTATTCAGCCGCGGCCGTGATAATTGCCGACCATGTCCTGCGCCGGCGCAGCCCGGCGGCGGCCGTGTTCCAGCCCGATGTGCCATCTGCGCTCCCGGGCCAGGCAAGCCTGTGGGCTCCCGGCCAGGAGGCGTTCTGCGGCCACGGGCCAGGCGGCGTCAGCGGCCATGTCCTAAGCGAGCCCAGCCTGGCGGCGGCCGTGTTCCGGCCCGATGTGCCGTCGGCGCTCCCGGGCCAGGTAAGCGTCTAGCTCCCGGGCCAGGTAAGCGTCTGCGCTCCCGGCCGAGCGGCATCTGCGGCCACGGGCCAACGGCTCTGCACCCGCCGGCCGGGCGGCGCCGGAGCCTCAGGCCGAGGTGGCGCCGGGGGGTCAGGCCGAGGTGGAACCGGGGGGCTCAGGCCGGCTCGGAGCTCGGGGCTCAGGTCGGCGCCGGGCCGCGGGCCGAGGCGCGATCGCCGGCGCGGGCAGTCTCGGTGTGAACCAGTTCGACCAAGCGGGACAGCTGGTCGGGGTCGGTGGCCGGCAGGACGCCGTGGCCAAGGTTGAAGACGTGACCGGTGGGCCCGGCTGTGGCCAGCACGGCCCGAGCTTGGTCAGCCAAGACGGGCCACGGGGCGAAGCAGGCGGTGGGGTCGAGGTTGCCCTGTACACCTACGCCGGGACCGACGCGCCGGCGGGCCTCGTCGAGTGGCACTCGCCAGTCGACTCCTACGACGTCGGCACCCGCCCGGGCGAAGTCACTCAGTAGCTCTCCTGCCCCCACACCGAAAACGATGCGGGGCACGCCTCGATCCGCTAGCCCGTGCACCACGGTATAGAGCCCGGGCCAGACGTAGCGACGGTAGTCGGCCGGGGAGAGGGCCCCACCCCAGCTCTCGAAAATCTGGACGGCGGCCGCTCCCGCCGTCACCTGGGCATTGAGGCTGGCCAGGGTAATCTCGGCCAGTCGTTGCATGAGGTCTCCCCACAACGCCGGCTCCGACCACATGAGCGCCTTGGCTTTGGCGAAGCCCGGGGACGGGCCGCCCTCCACCAGGTAACTGGCCAGGGTGAACGGGCCGCCGGCAAAGCCGATGACCGGCACCGGCTCCTGCATGGTCCTCAGCTCCGCGGTTACCAGGCGGAGGGCTTCATCCACGAAGGGGGCGGGCACTGGGCGCAGCCGGTCGAGGTCGGCGGCGTCACGGAACGGCCGCTCCACCACAGGGCCAGTGCCTGGGGCCACGTCGACCCCGAAGTCGATGAAGGGGACGACGATGTCCGAGAAAAGCACGGCGGCGTCCACGCCGTAGCGGCGGACGGGCTGGAGAGTCAGCTCGGCGGCCAGAGCCGGGTCTCTCACCGCGTCCAGGATGCTCCCCGGCCCGCGCCGGGCGCGGTACTCGGGCAAAGAGCGACCGGCCTGGCGCATGAACCAGACCGGCGTGTACGGCACGGCCTGGCCTCGGCAGGCGGCGAGGAACGGTGGCAGGTCGGTGGCCATCGGGCCAACGCTACCGGCGTCGGCGCCGCCGCCCGGCTTGCGGCAGGCCCGCCGGGCTATAAGAGTAGACAGTTTGGCCTATGGCGCACCCTGACCTGCCTGCCGAACAGGCTCACCTGGACCGGGCTTTGGCGCGCCTGGAGGCCGTGCGGGCTCAGACACAGGACCATTTGAGGGAGGCGTTGCGGGAGAGAGGCGGTACCTTTCAGTCCTTCACCGAGCGCGACATAAGGGTACGCCACAGCTTGAACCGCCTGGAGAAGCTGGAACTGGGCCGGGAGGCCCTTATTTTCGGGCGCATCGATGCGGCCGTTCTGCCCGATGTCCCCGGCACCGGGGCGGTCGGCGCGGCGGTCGGCGCGGGGCGGTTGGCCGCGGCGCTCGATGCCGGAAATGGCGCGGTCGAGAGCTTCCACATAGGGCGCCTGGCGCTCTCGGACCCGGACCACGAACCGCTGGTAGTGGACTGGCGCGCCCCGGTGGCCGAGCCCTTCTACCGGGCCACGGGGGCTCACCCCATGGGGCTGCGCCGCCGGCGCCATTTTCTGACCGAAGGGCGGCGCGTGCTGGACCTGGAGGACGAGTTGTTCGCCCCCGGGGGCTCCCTGGGAGCGGCGGAAACGCTCGGGCTCAGCGGCCCGAGCGTGCTCATGACCGCGCTGAGCCGGGCGCACACGGGCCGTATGCGCGACATCGTGGCCACCGTCCAGGCCGAGCAGGACGAGATAATCCGGGCGCCCCTGCCCGGGGTGCTCGTCGTCCAGGGTGGCCCGGGCACCGGCAAAACGGCCGTGGCGTTGCACCGGGCCGCCTACCTCCTCTATACCCATCGTTTCCCCTTGGAAGGGCAGGGGGTGTTGGTTGTCGGCCCCAACCCCACCTTCCTGCGCTACATCGACCAGGTCCTTCCTTCCCTCGGTGAGACGGGGGTCGAGATGTCCACGGCCGCCGGGCTGTACAGGCAGTCACGGCCCACGGCTACGGAAAGCGCGTCCACGGCCAGGTTGAAGGGCGACCCCCGGATGGCCCGGTTCGTGCGCCGAGCCGTCCTCCAGCGGGAGCGGCCGCTGCGCAAGACCGTGCAGATCCCTTATGGGCGGTCCGTGCTGACCCTGACCCCCGAGGCCTCGGCCGTGATCGTGGCCGCAGCTAAGCGGCGTGCCGGGCCCCACAATGCACGCCGTCGCGTGGTGGAGACGCTCCTGTGGCAGCACCTGGCAGACCAGCTGGCGGCGCAGGCGGAGAGATGGGCTGGTCCTTCCCGCGATGGTACGGGCGCCGACGAGGCTACCGGGCACACCGGTCAGGCGGGCACCGGTCAGGCGGTGGGGACGGGCCAGGCGGGCACCGGTCAGGCGGTGGGGACGGGCCAGGCGGGCACCGGTCAGGGCACCGGTCAGGCGGCGGGGACGGGCCACGGGGGGACGGGCCCGGCGGGGACGGGTACCGCTGCCCCGCCCCAGCGGCGGCCGGCCGAGCTGGGCGATGCCCTGCGCCGGCGTCCCGAGGTGGTCGAGGCGTTGGAACGCATGTGGCCGCGCCTGACGGCCGAGGCGCTGTGGCACGACCTACTGGGGGCCAAGCCGCTGATCGAGGTGGCCGCCCGGGGCATCCTGAGCCCGGCCGAGGCGGACGTTCTCTACCGGCCGCGGCGTGCCTCCGAGCACGAGGTCGGCTGGACGCCGGCCGACATACCCCTGCTGGACGAGGCCAGCTGGCTGCTGGGGCCGCTGCGCCCGGCACCGGCGGACGAACGCCAGCACCGCACTCATGGCCACATCGTGGTGGACGAGGTCCAGGATCTCACGCCCATGGAACTGCGTATGGTGGGGAGGCGCTCGCTCTCGGGGTCCATGACCCTGGTAGGGGACATTGCCCAGGCGACGGGCCCATGGGCGGCCGGGTCCTGGGACGACGTGGTGGCGTACCTGCCGGCCCGCCGGGGTTGGCGGCTGGCCAACCTGTCGGTGAGCTACCGCGCCCCATCGGAGGTCATGGAGCTGGCCGCCGCTGTCCTGGCTGCGGCCTTGCCCGGAGTGGAGGCGCCCGAACCGGTGCGCCAGACCGGCCAGGGCCCGCGCTTCCTGCCCTGGGTGGCCTCGGGTGGGGGAGATGAGGACGGCACCTTCGGCTCCCTGGTGGCCCGCACCACGGAGGAGGAGGTGCGGGCGGTGGCATCGACGTCGGGAGGGGAGGACGGTAGCGTGGGAGTGCTCGTTCCCGCCGCGCTTATGGACGAGGTGCGCGGTGCTCTCGAACGCGGCGGCGTCCCGGCCGGAGAAGCCGGGGCCGGGGCGCTCGATGCCCAGGTCAGCCTGCTGGCCCTCGTCAATGCCAAGGGCCTCGAGTTTGACTCGGTGATAGTGGTTGAGCCGGCCCGGATCGTCGAGGAGCAGGGCCAGGGTTTACGCGCTCTGTACGTGGCGCTCACCCGTTGCACGCGCCGCTTAGCCATCGTGTACCGAGAGCCGCTCCCGGCGCCCCTGCTCGGGTGGCCCGTCGAGGGGTGCTCACATGTTCCGTAAAGCCCGGCGCCTGCACCGCCTGTGCGCTTAAGGGCTTGGCAAGCGTGAGCCAACTAACTCAGCCGGCATCGCCAAGAGCGACACGCTCGCCATTTTTGGCGACGAACCAGTAACCCTTGTCGCGAGACCGTCGTCGGCTAATTGTCGAACCGTTCGGTACTCCTGTTAGGCACCTGCTCCCCAAGAGCCCAGATTTCCGAAAGACAATCAATTCGAGCGGTGTGGTCGTAGCCCATTTTTGGCCCTCATGGGGCCGTTTGCTGGACGGCGGCGCCGCGCTCCTCGGTCGGTAGGGCACCCGCGGTTTCATGGCGGACGGCACCGGTAACTTTGGCTTAGAGGGCACAGTTTTTTCACTGGCGCGCCGTGGTCGACGCTTTGGGCGGGGCGGAGCCGCGGCCGCCCTCAGGTCCCAAGTGCAGCCCGCCGTATGCCGAAAGCTGTACCGGCCGGTTGTCGTGAACTCGGCTACTGCCCGCCCCGCCCAGGCCCGTCGGCGGCGTCAAATCGAGCGCCGAGCCACCTTGCGTGGTCATGGTCGGTACAAAAGTCCCCTCTCCTTAAGGGAGGTTCTGGCCGTCGAACTTCCACCCGACGGTCGGCGCACCACCTCTTTGCCGGCCCGCCCCCGGCCAACGCGGCGCTGTCCCGCTGGGCGTGGCCTGTAGGCGCGCAGAACGACAAGAGGGTGTAGCGCCGAGCGCCGTCTGCCAGGGTCAAGTCAGACAGCCGCCCACGGATGGGGCATCCACGATCCTACCACAATGGCACGCAGCGTGGCTAAGTGTTACACGTAAAGCGGTAGTTTAGGGTCTCTGTACCCTACCGGGTTGCCCCCGATGGTATTGGCCATCACGGTGGGCTTCGATCAAATTAACTGGGACTTTCGTCCTGAAATCGTATGGTAAAAGAAGTTTCTTTGTCGGCCCTTTCAGTTCCCATCACTCGCGGTCGATGCCGAAGGTCGTGGATGTAGACGGAGTGTTGCCCGTTCAGCTCGGCCGCCCCCTCCAGCCGCCGTACAACTCAGAAGGGGCGACCATCGAGCCAGAAGGGGCGACCATCGAGCGGCTGAGCCGCCTCACTCGGGGTGCCGAGCAGCCGGAGGTGCTCGACGCCGCCGTTCGGGCGGTGGCCGATGTGCTGGGTGTCGATCTGGTCCAGTACCTCGAACGGGCCCCGGGCAAAGAAGTCTTCGTGGTGCGGGCGACAGTGGGATGGCCGGACAACCTGGTGGGCAACGCCACCGTCCCGCTCGACGGATATGAGGCGTACGGAGGCTTTGTCGCCGCCGCCGGTCATCTGGTGGCCGTCCCGGACCTCAGCACCGAGGTCGGGCCGCGGCTGCCCGACGCGCTAGCCGAGCACGGGGTGGTGAGCTAAGCGTCGTCATTCACGGGCACAGGGGCGAAGTGCTCGGCCTGCTGGCGGCGCAATCGCGGGCCGAACGCCACTTCAGCGAGGCCGATGCGGATCGCCTTCGGAGCATCGCCAACGTGATCTCGGCTGATGTCCTGCGCCACCGGGTCGAGCAACGGTTCCGTTCCCTGGTGCGGAACTTCGAGCGACTTCATGGGCATGCTGGACGCCAAAGGAGAGCTCGTCTACTTCCACCCCGGCACCTCGCGCCTGTTTGGCCTCGACCTCGTCGCCGAAGGCGGTTCTCTGGTGGATCTCGTCCACCCCGACGACCGGGCGGCGGCCATCGAGGCTCTGGCCCGGGACCGGGCCCGGCCTGGTACCCACCCTCCCTCGGTGTACCGGGTCGGGATGATGTCGGGGGAATGGCGCCACATCGAGGTCGTCGCCACCAACTGCTTGGACGACCCCGCCGTGGCCGGGATCGTGATGAACGGCCGGGACGTTACCGAGCGCACCGACCTCGCCCGGGTGCTGCGCACGCTCAGCGCCGGGAACCGGGCGCTGGTCAGCGCCACCGATGAGGCATCGCTCCTTGACGGTGTGTGCCGGACGGTGGTCGACGTCGGTGGCTACTTGCTGGCCTGGGTCGGCTTGGTCGAGCACGACGAGGCGCACACAGTCCGGCCGGTGGCCTGGGCCGGAGAGCCGAGTCCCCTGGAGGGTGGCCCCGTCACCTGGGCTGACGACGACCATGGGCGCAGCCCGGTCGGCGCCGCCATCCGGACGCGAGAAGTGCAGGTCGACGACGTGGGAGGTGCCGGCGCCAGCGGGGCCCGGCGGGCGGGGGCCGATGAGCTCGGGCGACGGGCCAGCTGCGCTTTGCCCCTCCATCTGAACGGCGAGGTCATCGGAGCACTGACGATTTATGCGCCCGAACCGAGCGACTTCAGTGCCGTCAAGGTCGCTTTGCTGACTGAACTGGCCGACGACCTGTCGTACGGGATCGGCCGGCTCCGTGACGGGGTTGCCCTCAAGGCCAGCGAGGAACGCTTCCGGGCCCTGGCCAGCGAAGCACCCATCGGCATCGCCGAGATGTCGCCCGTCGCCCTCATCGACTACGCCAATCCCCGCCTGGCCGAGATCACGGGCCGTAGCGTGGAGGCCCTGATGGGCCGGCGTTGGGTGGACGCCGTCCACCCCGATGACCTGCCGGGCGTGATGGCGACGGCCGACACGGTCCATCGAGACCGGTCCAGGGCCACGTGGAAGTTCCGGATCTGCCGGCCCAATGGGGAGGTCCGCCACGTCCGGGCGTTGGTGGCACCCAGGGCCCAAGAAATCAACCGTGCCGACATCATCGTGACCGTCGAGGACATCACCGGTGAGGTGGAGGCCCACGCCGCGCTCGCCCGGCAGACGTTTTACGACCCCCTCACCGGCCTGCCCAACCGGGCCTTGTTCCTCGAGCGCCTGAACGACGAACTGGCTGAGGAACCTAGCGGTGGAAAGGAGATCGCCGTGCTCTTCTTAGACCTGGACCACTTCAAGATCGTGAACGACAGCCTGGGCTACCACACCGGCGACGCCGTGTTACGAGAGATCGGCGACCGGTTCGTTTGTGGCCTAAAGGAAGGGGAAACTGCCGCCCGGTTCAGTGGCGACGAGTTTGTCTTCATCATCAAGGGTGTAGGTGGAGCCGAGGACGCCGCCGAGGCGGCCAGACGGTTCCTGGGCCTCTTGGAGCCGCCAGTCGGCTGCGCCGAGCAATATCTCCGGGTGACGGCGAGCATCGGGATCGTTGTCCCTGACCATGGCGCCGACGCCGCCACCATTCTGCGTGATGCGGACACGGCCATGTACCGGGCCAAGGCGGCCGGCCGCAACTGTTACGCCACCTTCGACAACGACCTGCATGTCCGGTCGGTCAAGCGCTTTTCTATGGAAGGCGAGCTACACCAGGCGATCGAGCGCCACGAGTTCGAGGTCTATTACCAACCGACTGTGAAGGCGAGCACGGGGCATCCCTTCGGTGCCGAGTCGTTGGTGCGCTGGCACCACCCCGAGCGCGGGCTGGTACCACCGCTTCGAGTTCATTCCCGTGGCCGAGGAGTCCGGGCTGATAAAACCCATTGGCCGTTGGGTGTTCGAACAGTCCATGGCGCAACTGGCGGCTTGGGACGCGCAAGTCGGTGGGCCCCACCTCGACGTGCTGGCCGTAAACCTCTCCGTGCGCCAACTCGAAGACCCGGCCACGGCGGGCATGATCGGCGCCGTGCTCCGGCGTTATGGCGTCCCGGCGAGCCGAGCATGTGCCGAGGTCACCGAATCGGTGCTGATGGGTGACAGCTCTTCGACCCGCGCCTCGCTCAAAAGTCTCATGGACCTGGGCGTGAGGGTCGCCATCGACGACTTCGGCACCGGCTACTCGTCGCTGGCCTACCTCCACACTCTGCCGGTTACCACGGTAAAGATAGACCGCTCGTTCATCGAGCGCCTGGGGTCGGAAAACGACTCGACGCCCGTAGTGAGAGCGATCATCGACATGGCCCACGCCATGAACCTGCGGGTGGTGGCCGAAGGAGTCAGCAGCGCCCGCCTGGCTGTTCTGGTTTCAGGCCTGCACTGCGACATATCTCAGGGGTTCCACTGGGCCCGGCCCATGCCGGCCCCGCAGTTCGCCGACTGGTGGCGAAAATCCGGCGCCGCGGTCACAGGAGGGCCGCTAGGTAGCTCACGAATTTCTGCACGCTGCCGGTCATGTTGCCGGTGACCGAGCGCCCGCAGTCGTAGGCGTCGAGCGACGTGCGGCGACCCTTGGTGTAGGTCAGGGTCACGGTGTAGTTGGTCCCTCCCGCGCACCCGTTGACACTCGTGGGGTGCGACGCGACGCCGATATGGTCGGCCCGAACCGCGCCCTCGAAGCGGCGAAGGGAGGCGGCCGACGTGAGCACGGCGTGGGGTGGCTTGTACGGCGGCGGTAGCGCCTGGAAGGACGACACGCTGACGCGGGTGAGCCCGCTGGTGGTGAGGGCCGTCGCTCCCGCCGGTAGCGCGGCCAACACCGCGCCGGCGGCGAAGACAGCGGCCGTCGCCAGGGCATAGCCGGGCCGGACGGCGCCACCGCCAGCGGGGCCTCGAGGAGCGACGCCCCGATCGCTCGGCGCTTTCCGGATCATTCTCTCACCCGCCTCCACGGTGGTGCGACCGCCACCTCGGGGACCCGCACCACTGAATGAAGGGCCCCCACTACTTAGCGTCACCGAAGCTGGCGGTTTAGGTGTAGCATACGGGACGAGAGCGGGTCCCCGGCTATTGCTCCGAAGCACTCTTGGCGCATGCAGCTGGAGCGAGGGGTAGGTACAAGTGGCTCGAGTGGCAGTCAGAGCTGGGCACAACAGTGCTCCCGCTAAGGGCGACGAGACGGCCACCGGGCCGGATTCCGACTACCTGGCGGTGGCCGGCGTACCCGCTGACGTACTGCTGGAAGCCATGGCCGACGGGGCCGTGGTCATCGATGAATTGGGCGTGATCAGGGCGGTGAACCGGAAAGCCGAGGTGATGTTCGGCTATGGCCCGTCCGACCTCGTCGGGCGTTCGCTCCAAGACCTGGTCCCGGTCTCGGCCCGCGCCGTACACCCCATGGATGTCGAGGGCTTCCTCGCCCACCGGACCAGCCGCCCCATGGGGGAGGGCATGGAGCTGTCCGGGCTGCGCCGAGACGGCCGCGAGTTCCCCGTCGATATCTCGCTATCGACAGTGGAGACCGAACGGGGCCGTCTCGTGTTCGCCTCGGTGCGCGAGATCACCTACTCGCGGCTGGCGGCCATCGTGGACTCCTCCACCGACGGCATCATCGGCACCCGCCTGGACGGCACGATCACGAGCTGGAACGCCGGGGCCGAGCTCCTCTACGGCTACAGCGCGGCCGAGATGGTGGGTTATGACCACTCCGCCATCACTCCGCTCGATCTCCGGGGCGAACTGCCGGCCGCGCTACGGCGCATCCGGGCCGGCGAACGGGTCGCCCATTATGTCACCCAGCGGCTGCGCCGGGGCGGCTTTGTCATCGACGTGTCCATCAGGGTCTCGCCCGTGCGCAATCACCTGGGGGTGGTGGTGGGGGCTTCCACGGTGGCCCGCGACGTCACCGAAGACAAGCGGGCACACGACGAACTGGTACGCCGCAACGACGAACTGGCCCAATCCCGCGGTGAGATGATGGCCATGCTGGCCCGGGCCGAACAGAGCGAAGCCCGCATGCGCGCCCTGCTCGACCAGCTACCGGACACGGCAATTTTCATTTACGACAACGACCGTCACGTGAGCGAGGTGAGTGGGTCGTCGTTCATGCCCGGCGACGTTGACCTTTCCGGGCTGGCCGGCAAGTCCGTCGACGAGGTCTACGACCAGGGCGGTGCCTCCTTGATGCACAGCTACCTCGATGCCGCTTTCGCGGGCCAATTAGTGGACGCGGAGGTGGGCGTCGAGGCCGCCGACATGGTCTGTCATGTCCACGCCTCCCTGCTGCCGGCCCGCCCCGGGGATCTCTCGGCCCACGTGATGGTCGTGCTGAGAGACGTCAGCGCCACCAAGAAGCGAGAGAACCTGCTCGCCCTGTCCGAGGCCCGTTGGCGGGTGGCGTTCGAATCGGCACCGGTAGGTATCGCCGAACTTGATGCGGAGGGCAGGGTGATAGCTGCCAACCGGGCCATAGCCGACCTCCTCGAAATCCCCGCCGACGAGCTGATCGGCACGAAGATCACCTCGTACGTCCACCCCGACGAGCGGGGCAATGGGGACCAGGGGATGGCGGACGTAGCCCACGGCGGCGCCATCGAGCTGGCCGAGTGGCACATGGTCACCGCCCGCGGCAACCAGCGCTGGCTGCATGTCCAGGGCCTGCTCGTCGCCGGTCACCAGGGCCCGACCGCCGGGTCCTGGCCTATATGGTCGACAGCACAGCCGAGCACGTGACCCGCGAGCAGGTGGCAGAGACCAGCGCCCGTTTTGCCGCCCTGGTCGAACGAAATGCCGATGCCATCGTGGTCCAAGGCACGATCGGGGGCAAGGTCGACTATGCCAGCCCGGGGTTGTTCGCCATGCTCGGCCTCACCGCCGCCGCCGCCGTCGGTTCCGACTTCATGCGCCTGGTCCACCCCGACGACGTGGCCAAGGCCAACGAACGGTTCTCGACGCTCGACGCCGGCATGGGGACGTCGGTCAGTTTCGATGGCCGGTTGCGCCACACCGACGGCGGTTGGCGCTACGTCGAGACGACCACCACCAACCTGATCGACGACCCCGCCGTGCGCGGCGTTATCAGCAACCTTCACGACGTCACCGACCGGGTCGAGGCGGCCGGGCGTCTGGCCCACCAAGCCATGCACGACACCTTGACAGAACTGCCGAACCGGGCGTTGTTGCTCGACCGCCTCGACCAGGCCCTGGCCCGCGCCGAGCGTTCGGGGCGTGCCTGCGCTTTGTTGTTCATCGACCTCGACCGGTTCAAGCAGGTGAACGACACCATGGGCCACCCCACCGGGGACCAAGTGCTCAGGACCGTGGCCGGCCGGCTGGTCCAGGCCATCCGGCCCGGGGACAGTGTCGGGCGCCTCGGGGGCGACGAGTTTGTCGTGCTGGCCGAGAACATCGACGAGCTGGCCACGGTGACGGCCATCGCCGAGCGGATCCGGGCCTGTATCGCCGAGCCGGTAACCGTGGGCGACCGAGCGGTGACGATGAGCGGCTCGGTGGGTATCGCCCTGTCCAACCGGCACACCCCCGAGGCCTTGTTCCAAGAAGCCGACATGGCGCTGTACCGGTCGAAGCAATCGGGCCGGAACCGGTGGGAGATATACGACGGGGCCATGCGGACCCAGGCGCACCGGCGTCAGGAAATCGAGGACCTGGTCCGTGCTTCGCTCACCAATGGCACCCTCATGCTCTACTACCAGCCCATCATCGACCTCAGCTCGGGCTCCGTGATCGGTTCCGAGGCGTTGGCCCGGATCCGCCAACCGGACGGCGCCATGGCCAACCCCGGCGACTTCATCGCCGTCGCCGAGGACTCCGGGCTCATCATCCCCTTGGGCGACGCCGTGCTAGACCTGGCTTGCGCTCAACAGGCCCGTTGGCAAGCGGCCGGGAGCGGCCGAGGCCACGTCGCCGTAAACGTCTCCGCCCGCCAGCTCGGTTCCGATTGTTTCGTGGGCACTGTCGAGAGGGTCGTGGCTGCCCATGACCTGCGACCGGAAAACCTCTGCATCGAGATCACCGAGTCCACCCTCATCGACGTCGGGTCGAGCACCCGGGGCCGCATCCACGAATTGAAGGACCTCGGGGTCTCGATCGCCCTGGACGACTTCGGTACCGGGTGGTCCAGCCTGAGCTACCTGCGGCGATTTCCCTTTGACGTCGTCAAGATCGACCAGAGCTTCGTGGCCGGGCTCGGTACCAACCACGGTGACACCCAACTGGTCAAGGCTGTGATCGACCTGGCCCGGGCGTTGAACCTGGGGACAATCGCCGAAGGCATCGAAACCGACGGACAGGACCAGCTCCTGCGCCAAATGGGCTGCGCGCAGGCACAGGGTTACCTTTACGGGCGCCCGGAGCCGGCTCAATAGCCGCCTGCGGGAAGGGCAGGCGCAGGCCCGCCCGGACCGGCGCCGTCCGGCCGAACCGGCTGGCTTGGCAAACCGGCGCCGATGAGCCCTGGGTCTTCGCTCGTGGGCCGCGATGGCGCTAAGAGTTTCTCCAACTTATGTGCCTCGGGAGTCATGGGCGATGCTAATTGTTGGTTGTGCTCTCTGAGGCACAATTTGCCTATAGCGATTGATGTGACTCCTCAGACACAGAGGCCATGACATGGCTGAACGGACCTGGCGCGTCTATAGCGGCGCGGCGCCGACCTGGGCCGCGCCCTCGGTGAAGTCCGTCGCGACAGGGACCTGACCCAGGAAGAATTCGCGGCTGCATTACAGCGAGGCACCTCGGGCCGAGCTCGAACGGCTCCTGGCCATGGTCGCCTTCACCGTCACCATCGGGAACGCCGACGCCCACGGGAAGAACCTCGGCTTTGTTCACCGCCAGCCCGGGGCGGTTTCTCTGGCACCCCTGTATGACACCGTGCCCACAGTGCTTTGGCCGAACCTGCGCACTCGCCGCGCTATGACGGTCAACCACCAACGGGAGCTTTCGTCCATCACCTTCAGGTACCAGACTGGGTTGCTTGGGGCGGGGCCGCGCTCATAGCAGGTCCCGTATATCCACCTGCTGGTCCAGGGCAGGATGTCGTCCATGGCGCGCTGCGAATTAGCCCAGTTGCGCGGGCCAGGCACCAATGGCGTCCCGCCCTTTCATGTCGCTCTTCACCGTTTGCCGGCCACTGGTGGCACGGGGAGGCCTGAGTATGGCGATCCCCCCATCTGGCCGCGGCTCGTAGGCGCACCCCTATTTCTGAGCGGCGACCATCGGACCGGCACCCGCCGGCCTCTGTCTCGACCGGGTCAAGGGCCTTCGTCAAAGCCGAAATGTGGCTGTCGTTTCTATGGCGGCGATATTGAGCTGGCGTTATGGGGTAGTTGGCTCAGGCGGAGCGGACACCGGCACCTCGGCCGCGCTACGAGGTTCCTAATGGCCCCCAGCGAGGTTACTGCCGGAGTCGGCAAAGAACTCGGCCGATCCTACGATGCCGGCGATGACCGAGTCGTCGGAGCCACCCTGGGCCACGCCAGCCAGCCCGGATGACAGCTCGTCCTGGGTGGCGCGATGTCCCAGGAACCTCTCGTACTGCGCTTCCACGAAGTCAAGACGGTACTCAGGGCCTGACAGGATCTCCAGCACGACCGCGCTGCGGCTGGAACCGGCCGACAATTGGCCTTCCCACAAAGCCAGGCCGGCGGCCTCGGGAGCGCGGCCGAGGAGGTCCTCGTACAAAGCGCTGACGAAGGCCGGTCCGGTGCCGCCGCTCTTGGCGTAGTACTGCGCCGTGCCGAGCAGGCCGGCGATAACCGAATCATCGGTCGTTCCGTGCGCAAGGTGTTCGACCCACGACTCCACTGTGGCCGGAACGGCAGGCCGCCCAAGCAGAGTTTCGTAGTAGGTACGGACCATTTGTCGTTGGTACTCGGTCGAAGCCAGGATTTTGCCGGCGACCGCGGTCCTGCCCGCACCGTCGTTCAGCATCGCCAACCAGTGCGCACTGCCGACGGCATCGGGGGCACGGCCGAACAGGTCAGCGTAAACCCGGCACACAAAGGCGCTGTCCCCACTCTCGCCGCGGCAGGGTGAAGAGACAAGCCGAGGAGGCGTCGTCTTGCCCGGGACGCCTTTGACAACCTGAGTGAGCGAGCCTGTCGATGAACCGAAAGCAGGGTCACCGGAATAGGAGGCCTGGATTAGTTCGGCCCCGACGGCGGAGGGTAAATAGCTACATTCGGCAACGCCCGTCATGGCGTTGACGGTCAACGCCGAACAGCCAGCGACGATGGCGCTGCCTTGGGTGAATGTGACGGTGCCACCATCTGGGACCGGGCTCACAGTGACCCACAACGTCACTTGATGGCCGACGCTGGCGGGGTTGGACGAAGAACCCAAGGTGCTAACCGTGGGAGTACCCGCGGAGGGCGGGCCCGATGACGGGGATGGGGCCGCCGACTGCGAGACCGTCACAGCTCTTGTTACTGGCGCGCTGCCCTCTGCCCCGTCGTTTACCACGAACGAAACGGTGCGGGTCGTGGTGTTCGGCGAAGCGGAGGTGTCGGTATACGTGACGGCGCGCAGCGCGGCCTGCCACTGGGCATCGGTGGCGCTGGCCCCAGGGCTGGTCAGGCTGAGCACGCCTGTCGTCGAGTTGTACGAGGCGCTGATGTTGCCGAAGGTGGTGGCGCTGGTGTTGGCGAAGGCAAGGACATCCTCGCTCGGGTTGAAGTTGCCGGTTATCGACTCCGTGCCCGAGCCCAGAGTGGAATTGTCGAGGTCACCGACCTTTATGCTGGGGTCGACTTCGACGGCAGGCCCGATCTCCCCATAGGGCGCAACGAAGTCTGCTTCGCCGGCCGATGTCGTGACTACCGGTGTCTGGTCGACGTCGGTAACGGTGACGGTTTTGGTGGCGGTGTTGGAGATGGCGGTGCCGTCGTTGATTTCGAAGCTGACGGTCCGGGTGGCGGTGCTGGGGGTTATGGCGGTGTCGTTGTAGGTGACTGCCTGCAGCGCCGCCTGCCATTGGGCCAGTACCGCCGCCGCCCCCGAGCTCGTGAGGCTGAGCACGCCGGTGCCGGCGTCAAAGGAGCCGGAGATGTTGCCAAAGGTGGTGGCGCTGGTGTTGGTAAAGGAAAGCACGTCCTGGCCCGAGTGGAAGTTGCCGGTCATCGAGACCGTGGCCGTGGCGAGCGTCGAGCTCTCAGGGTCGACCACGCTGATCGCGCTATCGACGGCCACCGGGGTCGAGGCCGTGTTGTCGCCGGCGCTGAAGCTGGTGCTGGCGCCCGCGGTGCTGAGCACGGGTGAGCCCGAGGTGACCTCGACGACATCGGTCGCCGCCTCGCTAGGGTCGGTGCCGTCGTTGGTGGCGAAGGCGACCGTGCGGTACCCGGTGCTCGGCGAGGGCCAGGTCGAAAATGTCACGGCCCCCAGGGCCTCCGACCACTGGGCATCGGTGGCGCTGGCCCCCGGGCTGGTCAGGCTGAGCACGCCTGTCGTCGAGTTGTACGAAGCGCTGATGTTGCCGAAAAGCGTGGCGCTGGTGTTGGCAAAACCGAGCGTGTCGCCGCTGTGGAAGCCGGCGGTTATGGCGGCCGTGCCCGAGGCCTGGGTGGTGTTGTCGCCGTCGGTCACCGTCACGGCGGCGTCGATGACCATGGCCGTCGACCCGGCGGGGTAGTCAGTGGTGTTGCCACCGGTCGTGACTACCGGTGTCTGGTCGACGTCGGTCACCGTGACCGTCTTCGTGGCGGTGTTGGAGCTGACGGTGCCGTCGTTGACCTGGAAGCTGACGGTCCGAGTGTCGGTGTCGGGGGTGATGGCGGTGTCGGTGTAGGTGACTGCCTCCAGCGCCGCCCGCCATTGGGCCAGTGCCGCCGTGGCCCCCGAGCTCGTGAGGTTGAGCACGCCGGTGGCGGCGTTGAAGGAGCCGGAGATGTTGCCAAAGGTGGTGGCGCTGGTGTTGGTGAAAGCGAGCACGTCCTGGCCCGAGTGGAAGTCGCCGGTGATCGAGACCGTGGCCGTAGCGAGCGTCGAGCTCTCAGGGTCGGCCACGCTGATCGCGGTATCGACGGCCACCGGGGCCGAGGCCGTGTTGTCGCCGGCGGTGAAGCTGGTGCTGGCGCCCGCGGTGGTGAGCACGGGTGGGCTCAGCTCGGTATAGACGATGTGGCCCAGGTTGGGCTCGAAGAGATTGGCTCCCTCGATAGTCAGACTGCTCACGTCGGCGAAGACGGGGTTGGCCAAAGCAAGCTCCACCGTATCGGTCGCCCACTCCTCGTCCGACGAGACGCTCACCGAGGTCGGGTTGCCGTTGGCCAAGAAGCTGATGTTGGCGTCAGCGACAGTGTCGATGTCGAGGCTGGCGATGTCGAAGGGGCGGCCGTCGGTCATGGTGATGGTCACAGCCGAGATGCCGCCCGTCCCGTACTCGTCGAAGAGCAAGGCCTCGTCTGAGCCGTCCTCGTCCGGCAAACCCTGGAGATTTATGTCCTGCGTGACCTCACTGTCGGCGAGCCACCCCGTCTTGGCGATGGTGTACGTGATGCCGTCAAGAGAGAAGCTGGACGCCGCGCCCGAGTCGTAGTAGTTATCGTCAGCGTTGTTGAAGTTTTCGACGGTCTGCCCCGCCAAGGCCTGTTGGGCCAAGGAAAGTGGTGCCGCGACCAAGCATGTAAGCGTCACGGCCATGGCCGCTCGATGTGCCGTCTTTCTCATCTACCACCCTTCTTCCGAAATTGGGCGGCGACGCAGTCGAGGCCCTACTGGTGTGTCATGGGTCGCGGCATGGCCCCTGCGGGTGCATTGGCACCGCTTGGCGACGGATGGGCCCTGGGTGCTTGTTCGCACGCGACCCCACCTATAGATCGGCATCCGGCCTAGCGGACCTTGAGGCTTTCCTCGGAGCATCGCTGCGGGCCACACGATGGGCCAGTGCGCAACCGCTCCCGCGTCTTTTGGGGGGCCCAGGTTCCCCGAGCAAGGGTCGTCGGAAAAGACCGTGCAAAACCGCCACTTTTACGTCGCGTCGCGGCCGAGATCATATGCGATGTTAAGCGAAGGTGGGCTTCCCTGGCCAGGACCGGCGATTACGGGCATCGTGTCACCGAGTCCTACCTCTAACGCGGCCCGACTTGAACCGCGGCGTCGCGGTTGTCGTTTTCCTATTTTTCACTGCCAGCTTTATGCCTTCAGGCGCGCCGGCATACCGCTGCGCAGCGGGGTGTTCTGTACGGTCACGTCCCAACCGCAGGAGGTGGTGACCCCGAAGCTGTAGCGGCCTGATTGGGTGTACGGCGTTTGGCCGCCGCCGCCGAGGCCGGTCTGGTGGGTCAAGTTAACGGCCTGCCGGCCTTGTTCTTTGATGCTCAGCGTAAAAGTCCCCATATGTTTGAGGGCGTTCTGGCAATCGAAGTGCCAGGCCACCGTCCATTTGGGCGGGAGCATCATCATGGGGGAAAGCTCCGCATTGCCGGTACCCGAGCGCCTCATGTAGATCATGGCGGGGGCCGGCTTGGCCCGGGACGTAGTCAACGATGAGCTTTGCGGAGCCTTGGCCACCGCGGCGCGGAGCCGGGCCGATGCGCCGGCCGCCCCGCACAGTGCCACCGAGCCGGCCGCAACGGCGACGGCCACAGGCAGGACCAGGGCCCTGGACACCCGAGGCGCGGGCCTCGGGGCCCGGCGGGCATCGTTCAAGAGACGGGAGGGTTGCATGCATACCACCTTTCTCGGCCGGCGCAGGGCCGGCGCAAGACAGCCCCAGTTGGCCTGGGAGACCTACGGGACCGGAGCGGTAGCGCCAGGCGCCCTTCTGCCCGGTTCAGGTCTGAAGTACCTGAAGCTCCGGCCCGACATCATCGTCATCGACACGCAGAGTGTTCATCCTTTACACGGACAGTGATATTTGGGTCCTTGTGCCCTGTCGAACCGTCGGGGCCAGGTCGAAAACGAAAGGGCTCCAGCTGTGTAGCGCCGGTGACCGTTCCGTGCGCCCACCCAACGAACCGAGCGCTCTGTGCATTCCAAGTTTTGCCGTCCCGAACGGGACGGGTAACCCGGCTTCAGCGCGGCCCAGCCGTCGCACCTACGTCGAGAGAGAAGTTGACGATGCGTGAAAACCCTGGTCAGTACCGGTCACTAGCGACGCCGGTAGGGCGAGAGGCGCCCGTGCCCGGCGCCCCGTTCGGCCGTGGCACCGGCGTGGAACAGTCGTCTGGCACCGAGGTAGGACAGCCGCGCCCTGGGGTGGGAGGGTTGCGCCTCGTGACCGGACGGCCGCGCCCCGGGACCGGGCGGCGCCGTGCGCCCGCCCTTTGGGCGGTGGCAGCGCGGCTCGGCGTGGCCCTGGTGTTCTTTTTAGCCGGGCTGGTCGGCGTGGTGGGCCCGGCCTCGGCCACCACTGCTGTGACCTCAGTGGCTTTCACCGGCTCCAGCCAGGTGGCGGGGGCAACGGGGACGACCTGGACAGTGGCTTTCACCAGCTCGGCCAGCGGATTGCTGGCCACCGGGGCGACGGTCACGGCCAGCTTCCCGGCCGGTTTCACCATCCCGGCCATACCCACCGTCAGCGCTGGCACCGGTTTCAGCTCCTGCACGGCCACGGGGTCGACAACGGGCACGGTCGTAACTGTCACCCTGGCCGGCGCCTCGTGCACGCTGGCCAGCACGACGGCGGCCACGGTGACCATCGCCGGCATCACCAACCCGTCCACGGAGGGCGGGTACCCCAACGCTTACTCGATGGCCACCTCGGCCGATACCGGTGCGGTAACGGCCACGGCCCCGATCTCGGGGGGCGCGGGCGTCCCCGAGCAGCTGGTCGTCACCACCCAGCCCAGTGCCGGGGTCATCAACGGCGCCGCCCTGGCCACCCAGCCGGTGGTGAGCGTGGAGAACTCGTCGGGCGCCGTCATCACCGGGGCCACCGGCACGGTGACGGCCAGCGTAGCCAGCGGCAACGGGTGGGTGACCCAGGGGGCCACAGCCACCATCAGCTCGGGCATAGCCACTTTCTCCGGGCTCGCCATTTCGGGAGCCAGCGGGGCCTACACCCTCCAGTTCAGCTCAGCCCCGTCGGTGGCCACCACCATGCCCAGTGGCGCCGGCTGGGAAGCCGTCGCCTACGGCGGCGGCACCTTCGTGGCCGTGGCCTGGGCCAGCAGCAACGCCGCCTATTCCACCAACGGCACCACCTGGACTGCGGCCAGCATGCCCAACAGCGCCGACTGGGCGTCGGTCGTCTACGGCAGCGGCATGTTCGTGGCCGTGGCCTTCAACGGCACCGCGGCCGCCTACTCCACCAACGGCGCCACCTGGACGGCGGCCACCCTGCCCGCCAACGCCAGCTGGGAATCGGTCACCTACGGCAGCAACACCTTCGTGGCCGTGGCCTTCAACGGCACCACGGCCGCCTATTCCACCAACGGGGGTGCCACCTGGAGCGCGGCTACCGTGCCCAGCGGCGCCGACTTGCAATCGGTCACCTTCGGCAACGGCACCTTCGTGGCCGTGGGCCAGACCAGCACCACTCTCTATTCCGCCAACGGGGTCAACTGGACCTCGGCCACCATGCCCGCCAGCGCCACCTGGCAATCGGTCACCTTCGGCAACGGCACCTTCGTGGCCGTGGCCCAGAGCTCCGCCACGGCCGCTTATTCCACCAACGGCACCACCTGGAGCGCGGCCACCCTGCCCGCCAACGCCACCTGGCAATCGGTCACCTTCGGCACCGGCACCTTCGTGGCCGTGGCCCAGAGCTCCGCCACGGCCGCCTATTCCACCGACGGCACCACCTGGAGCGCGGCCACGATGCCCAACGGCGCCGGCTGGGAAGCCGTCGCCTATGGCAACGGCACCTTCGTGGCCGTGGCTGAGAACACCACCACCGCCGCCTACCTGGTGCCGGTCCCGACGGTCACGGCCCCGACCACCATAACGTTGACGAACCCGCTGGCCTCTCAGCTGGTCGTCACCACCCAGCCCAGTGCCGGGGTCATCAACGGGACGGCTCTGGCCACCCAGCCGGTGGTGAGCGTGGAGAACTCGTCGGGCGCCGTCATCACCGGGGCCACCGGCACGGTGACGGCCAGCGTAGCCAGCGGCAACGGGTGGGTGACCGAGGGGGCCACAGCCACGATCAGCTCGGGCATAGCCACTTTCTCCGGGCTCACCATTTCGGGGGCCAGCGGGGCCTACACCCTCCAGTTCAGCTCAGCCCCGTCGGTGGCCACCACCATGCCCAGTGGCGCCGAGTGGGACTCGGTCGCCTACGGCAACGGCATCTTCGTGGCCGTGGCCTTCGGCAGCACCACCGCCGCCGCCTACTCCACCAACGGCACCACCTGGAGCGCGGCCACCCTGCCCACCAGCGCCAGCTGGGACTCGGTCACCTTCGGCGACGGCGTCTTCGTAGCCGTGGCCTGGAACAGCACCATCGCCGCCTATTCCGCCAACGGCACCACCTGGACGGCGGCGACCCTGCCCACCAGCGCCATGTGGGACTCGGTCACCTTTGGCGGCGGCACCTTCGTCGCCGTTGCCTACGGGGCCGGCGGTACCGTCGCCGCCTATTCCACCAACGGCAGTACCTGGAGCGCGGCCACCCTGCCCACCAGCGCCACGTGGTTCTCGGTCACCTACGGCGGTAGCATGTTCGTGGCTGTGGCCAACGGCGGCACCGCCGCCGCCTATTCGGCCAACGGCATCACCTGGACGGCGGCGACCCTGCCCGGTAGCCAACCTTGGATCTCGGTCACCTACGGCAATAACACCTTCGTGGCCCTCGCCGAGGGCACCACCGCCGCCGCCTACTCCGCCAACGGCAGCACGTGGAGCGCGGCCGCCTTGCCCAGTGCCGCCAGCTGGATGACGGTCACCTATGGCAATGGCACCTTCGTGGCCGTGGCCCAGAACACGGCCACGACTGCGTACTCGACCAACGGCACCACCTGGAGCTCGGCCACCCTGCCCACCAGCTCCGACTGGTACTCGGTCACCTTCGGCAACGGCATCTTCGTGGCCGTGGCCGAGAGCACCACCGTCGCCGCCTACCTGGTGGCCGTCCCAACCATCACCACCACCATAACGTTGACGAACCCGCTGGCCTCTCAGCTGGTCGTCACCACCCAGCCCAGTGCCGGGGTCATCAACGGGACGGCTCTGGCCACCCAGCCGGTGGTGAGCGTGGAGAACTCGTCGGGCGCCGTCATCACCGGGGCTACCGGCACGGTGACGGCCAGCGTAGCCAGCGGCTCGGGGACGGTCACGGCCGGGGCCATGGCCACCATCAGCTCCGGGGTGGCCACCTTCTCCGGCCTCGCCGTCACCGGGGCCGACGGGCCCTACACGCTCCAGTTCAGGTCCAACCCCTCGGTGGCCACGATTCTGCCGAGCAGCGCCAACTGGAGCTCGGTCGTCTACGGCGGCGGCATGTTCGTGGCCGTGGCCAACGGCGGCACCGCGGCCGCCGATTCCACCAACGGCAGCACCTGGAGCGCAGCCACCCTGCCTACCAGCGCCAACTGGACATCCGTCGCCTACGGCAGCGGCACCTTCGTGGCCGTGGCCAGCGGCGACGGCACAATCGCCGCCTATTCCGCCAACGGCACCACCTGGACCTCGGCCACCCTGCCCAGCACCGCCAACTGGCAATCGGTCACTTATGGTAGCGGCACCTTCGTAGCCGTGGCCGAGGGCGGCACCGCGGCCGCCTATTCCACCAACGGCAGCACCTGGAGCGCGGCCACCCTTCCCACCAGCACCGGCTGGTACTCGGTCACCTACGGCGGCAGCACCTTCGTGGCCGTAGCCGAGGGCCCCAGCACCGCCGCCGCCTATTCCACCAACGGCAGCACCTGGACCGCGGCCACCCTGCCCAGCAGCGCCAGCTGGGATTCGGTCACCTATGGCAATGGCACCTTCGTGGCCGTCACCACCGGCTCGAGCAACGCCGCCGCCTATTCCTCCAATGGCGCCACGTGGACCGCGGCCACCCTGCCCAGCAGCGCCAGCTGGTATTCGGTCACCTTCGGCGGCAGCACCTTCGTGGCCGTGGCCTGGAACAGCACCGCCCCCGCCTATTCCACCAGCGGCACCACCTGGAGCACGGCCACCCTGCCTGCTAGTGCCCACTGGGCATCGGTCACCTACGGCGATGGCACCTTCGTGACCCTGGCCAGTGGCAGCACGATCGCCGCCTACCTGGTGGTGGGCCTGAGCCTCACCGATCCGGCCACCATCGCCCTGACCGGCCCCGCCACCCGGCTGGCAATTTCCACGCAACCCAGCACCTCGGCCACCAGCGGCACCGCCCTGGCCACCCAGCCGGTAGTCCAGGTGGAGGACGCGGCCGGAAACGTGGTGACCACGGCTTCCTCGACGGTCACGGCCAGCTTCACGGCCGGGGGGACCTCGGTCAGCGGCAACAGCGTCACCGCCTCCTCGGGCGTGGCCACCTTCTCCGCCCTGACGCTCAATGCGGTGGCCGGCAACTACACCCTCATCTTCAGCGACGGCTCTCTCACCACAGTGGTGTCCACCGGCATCACCCTGGCGGCCCTGGCCACTGTGAGCGCGGTCAGCCCGAACGCGGGACCCGTGACCGGGGGCACGTCGGTGACCATAACGGGCACCAGTTTCCTGGGCACGACGGCGGTCGATTTCGGGGGGGTGGCTGCTGAAAGTTACACGATCAATTCGTCCACGCAGATCACTGCCACCTCGCCGACCGGGGCCCAGGGACCATTCCACGTCACCGCCACGGGCCCGGCGGGTGTGAGCGCGACCTCCGCGGCCGACCTGTTCACCTACGGGACGGTCACGGTGACCAACCCCGGCTCCCAGTCCAGCGCAACCGGCGCCGCGATAACCCCGCTGACCGTAATCGCCACCGACACGTCCTCTATGGCAACCCTGTCCTTTTCCGCCGGGACCACCTTGCCCACCGGCCTGTCCATCGACTCAGGCAGTGGCGTCATCACCGGCACGCCGAGTACGCCCGGGCCCCACTTGGTCACCGTTACGGTCACCGACAACCTCGGCTTGTCCGGCTCGTCCAGCTTCACCTGGACGGTCACCAACACCGTGGTCGTGACCAGCCCCGGGCCCCAGTCCAGCGTGAGCGGCACGCCCATCACCAGCTTGGGCAATAGCGCCAGCGACTCGTCGTCGGCCGCCACCATTAGCTCCTGGTCAGCCGCGACCCTGCCCACCGGCCTTTCCATCGCGGCCAGTACGGGGGCCATCACCGGCACGCCCACCGTGGCCGGGACCTACCCGGTCACCATCACCGCCACCGACAATGCCGCCTTCTCGGGCTCGGCCAGCTTCACCTGGACGGTCACCAACACCGTGGCCGTGACCAACCCCGGGCCCCAGTCGAGCGTGAGCGGCACGCTCATCACCTCGGTCCTGGTCAGTGCCTCCGACTCGTCGTCCGCCGCCACCATTAGCTCCTGGTCGGCCGCGGCCCTGCCCACCGGCCTGGCCATCGACTCGGGCAGTGGCGTCATCAGCGGCACGCCCACCGTGGCCGGGACCTACCCGGTCACCGTCACCGCCACCGACGGCGTGGGCGGCTCGGGCTCGGCCAGCTTCACCTGGACGGTCACCAACACCGTGGCCGTGACCAACCCCGGGCCCCAGTCCAGCGTGAGCGGCACGCTCATCACCTCGGTCCTGGTCAGTGCCTCCGACTCGTCGTCCGCCGCCACCATTAGCTCCTGGTCGGCCGCGGCCCTGCCCACCGGCCTGGCCATCGACTCGGGCAGTGGCGTCATCAGCGGCACGCCCACCGTGGCCGGGACCTACCCGGTCACCGTCACCGCCACCGACGGCGTGGGCGGCTCGGGCTCGGCCAGCTTCACCTGGACGGTCACCAACACCGTGGCCGTGACCAACCCCGGGCCCCAGTCCAGCGTGAGCGGCACGCTCATCACCTCGGTCCTGGTCAGTGCCTCCGACTCGTCGTCCGCCGCCACCATTAGCTCCTGGTCGGCCGCGGCCCTGCCCACCGGCCTGGCCATCGACTCGGGCAGTGGCGTCATCAGCGGCACGCCCACCGTGGCCGGGACCTACCCGGTCACCATCACCGCCACCGACGGCGTGGGCGGCTCGGGCTCGGCCAGCTTCACCTGGACGGTCACCAACACCGTGGCCGTGACCAACCCCGGCCCCCAGTCCAGCGTGAGCGGCACGCTCATCACCTCGGTCCTGGTCAGTGCCTCCGACTCGTCGTCCGCCGCCACCATTAGCTCCTGGTCGGCCGCGGCCCTGCCCACCGGCCTGGCCATCGACTCGGGCAGTGGCGTCATCAGCGGCACGCCCACCGTGGCCGGGACCTACCCGGTCACCATCACCGCCACCGACGGCGTGGGCGGCTCGGGCTCGGCCAGCTTCACCTGGACGGTCACCAACACCGTGGCCGTGACCAACCCCGGCCCCCAGTCCAGCGTGAGCGGCACGCTCATCACCTCGGTCCTGGTCAGTGCCTCCGACTCGTCGTCCGCCGCCACCATTAGCTCCTGGTCGGCCGCGGCCCTGCCCACCGGCCTGGCCATCGACTCGGGCAGTGGCGTCATCAGCGGCACGCCCACCGTGGCCGGGACCTACCCGGTCACCATCACCGCCACCGACGGCGTGGGCGGCTCGGGCTCGGCCAGCTTCACCTGGACGGTCACCAACACCGTGGCCGTGACCAACCCCGGCCCCCAGTCCAGCGTGAGCGGCACGCTCATCACCTCGGTCCTGGTCAGTGCCTCCGACTCGTCGTCCGCCGCCACCATTAGCTCCTGGTCGGCCGCGGCCCTGCCCACCGGCCTGGCCATCGACTCGGGCAGTGGCGTCATCAGCGGCACGCCCACCGTGGCCGGGACCTACCCGGTCACCATCACCGCCACCGACGGCGTGGGCGGCTCGGGCTCGGCCAGCTTCACCTGGACGGTCACCAACACCGTGGCCGTGACCAACCCCGGGCCCCAGTCGAGCGTGAGCGGCACGCTCATCACCTCGGTCCTGGTCAGTGCCTCCGACTCGTCGTCCGCCGCCACCATTAGCTCCTGGTCGGCCGCGGCCCTGCCCACCGGCCTGTCCATCGACTCGGGTAGTGGCGTCATCAGCGGCACGCCCACCGTGGCCGGGACCTACCCGGTCACCGTCACCGCCACCGACGGCGTGGGCGGCTCGGGCTCGGCCAGCTTCACCTGGACGGTCACCAACACCGTGGCCGTGACCAACCCCGGGCCCCAGTCCAGCGTGAGCGGCACGCTCATCACCTCGCTCCTGGTCAGTGCTTCCGACTCGTCGTCCGCCGCCACCATTAGCTCCTGGTCGGCCGCGGCCCTGCCCACCGGCCTGGCCATCAACTCGGGTAGTGGCGTCATCAGCGGCACGCCCACCGTGGCCGGGACCTACCCGGTCACCGTCACCGCCACCGACGGCGTGGGCGGCTCGGGCTCGGCCAGCTTCACCTGGACGGTCACCAACACCGTGGCCGTGACCAACCCCGGGCCCCAGTCGAGCGTGAGCGGCACGCTCATCACCTCGGTCCAGGTCAGTGCTTCCGACTCGGCGCCCACGGCCACCCTGTCCTACTCGGACGGGGGCAGCCTGCCAACCGGCCTTTCCATCGGCGCCACCGGCCTTATTTCGGGCACGCCGACCACGTCGGGCGCCTACCTGGTGACGCTCACGGTCAGCGACGGGACCGGCGCGAGCGCAACCGCCTCGTTTACGTGGACGATCTCGAAGCCCCATCTCGCTTGGCACCCCCGGCCCCCAGTCGAGCGTGTCGGGGGCCGTCATTTCGCTGGCCCTGGTGGCCAGCGACTCCACCGTGGGTGCCAGCTTCACGGTTTGGTCGGCCACCGACCTGCCCACCGGCCTGTCCATCGACGCCACCACCGGCGTCATTTCCGGGGCGCCCACAACGGCCGGTACTTACCACGTAGTGGTCGCCGTCAGCGACAATATGGGCTCTACGGGCTCGGCCCGCTTCACCTGGACGGTCACCAACACCGTGGCCGTGACCAGCCCCGGGCCCCAGTCGAGCGTGAGCGGCACGCCCATCACCTCGCTCCCGGTCAACGCCTCCGACTCGTCGACCGCCGCCACCTTGGCCTACTCCGCCGGGCCCAGCTTGCCCACCGGCCTGTCCATCGACTCGGGTAGTGGCGTCATCAGCGGCACGCCCACCGTGGCCGGGACCTACCCGGTCACCATCACCGCCACCGACGGCGTGGGCGGCTCGGGCTCGGCCAGCTTCACCTGGACGGTCACCAACACCGTGGTCGTGACTAACCCGGGGGACCAAACGAGCTTGTCGGGCACGACGATCACACCGCTCACGGCCACGGCCACGGACTTGTCGGTGGGGGCGACGATCACCTCGTGGTCGGTCACCGGCCTGCCCGCCGGCTTGGCCCTCGACCCGGGAACCGGCACCGTGTCCGGCACCCCGACCAGCTCGGGGGCCTTCCCGGTGGCCCTGAGCGCCACGGACAGCTTGGGCGCCTCGGGCTCGGCCTCGTTCACCTGGACCATCGCCGGCTCGAGCGGGGGCGGCACCGTTTCAGTCACCGACCCGGGGGACCAAACGAGCTTGTTGGGCACGACGATCACACCGCTGACGGCCACGGCCACGGACTTGTCGGTTTCGGCCACCATCATCTCGTGGTCGGCCACCGGCCTGCCCGCCGGCTTGGCCCTCGACCCAGGCACCGGCACCGTGTCCGGCACCCCGACCGGCTCGGGCGCCTTCCCGGTGGCCCTGAGCGCCACCGACAGCTTGGGCGCCTCGGGCTCGGCCTCCTTCACCTGGACCATCACCAACCCGGGCGGCGGGCCAGTACCGATCACGGTCCCGAGGGCCCACACCATCCTGGTCAGCAACCCGGGTAGCCAGTCCGACCCTTACGGGCCTGCTATCAGCCCCTTGGCCGACCGCGCCACTGACTCGGCGCCGATGGCCACCCTCACCTGGTCGGCCACCGGCCTGCCCGCCGGGCTGGCCATCGGTGCGGCTACGGGCACCATCACCGGCTCGCCCAGCGCGGCAGGGACGTCCTTGGTGACCCTCATCGTTACCGACGGCTCCGGGGCCAGCGGCTCGGCCGGTTTCACCTGGACCATCACCAGCACCGTCACCGTGGCGAACCCCGGGGCCCGCTCGGACAGGCTGGGCACCGCTATCGACCCGCTGGCCGGCACGGCTACGAGCACAGCGCCCGGCGCCGGCTTCACCTGGACGGCCACCGGCCTGCCCGCCGGCCTGTCGGTCAGCGCCGCCACCGGCACCATCACCGGCACACCCGAGCGCGGCGGGGACCTACACGGTGGCCCTGAGCGCCACCGCCGGCTCGGGGGCCTCGGGCACAGCCAGCTTCGCCTGGACGATAGCCCCGGCCGGCTTGTCGGTAACGCCCGGCTCGCTGCCGGCCGGTGCCGTGGGCACGCCCTATTCCATGACCTTGGCCGCCCTGGGCGGGAGCGCACCGTACTCCTGGTCGGTGAGCACCGGCTCGCTGCCTACCGGGCTGGCCCTCAGCGCCGCCACCGGCACCATCGGGGGCAGGCCGACGGCGGCCGGGGCGAGCACGTTCGCCGTAGCGGTCAGCGACGGGGCCGGGCGGATGGGCACCCAGGGCTACACCATCAGCGTGCTGGCCGCCTCGGCGGCGACGGTGCCAGCGGCCCACTCGGGGATAATGGCCTCGGCCCCCAGCGGGAAGGGATACTGGCTGGCCTCGTCCAACGGGACTGTCCTGGCCTTCGGCTCGGCCCAGGACTACGGCTCCTTGGCCCACCTCCACCTGGTCAAGCCGGTCGTGGGCCTCGTCCCCACGGCCGATGCCAAGGGCTACTGGATCGTGGCCAGCGACGGGGGCGTGTTCAGCTTCGGCGATGCCCACTTCTACGGCTCGACGGCCCGACGTCACCTGGCCCAGCCCATCGTGGGCCTGGTCCCCACCCCGAATAACAAGGGCTACTGGCTGAGCGAGGCCAACGGGGCCGTGTTCGGCTTCGGCGACGCCCGCCTCTACGGCTCGGCCGCCCCGGCCCACCTGGTGAAGCCCATAGTGGGCATGGTCGCCACCACCGACGCCAAGGGCTACTGGCTGGCCGAGGCCAACGGGGCCGTGCTCGCCTTCGGCGACGCCCATCTCTACGGCTCGGCCGCCAAGGCCCATCTGGCCAAGCCCATCATGGGCATGGCCACGACCCCCAATGCCAAGGGCTACTGGCTGGTGGCCGCCAACGGGACCGTGCTCGCCTATGGCAATGCGCACCTCTACGGTTCGGCCGCCCACCTCCACCTCCCCCAGCCCATCACGGGCATAACCGCCACCCCCGACGGCCAGGGCTATTGGCTGGTAGCCAACGGCGGCACCATCTACAGCTTCGGCGATGCCAGCTTCTACGGCAGCGGTGCGTAAGTCCGGTGGTCCGGCGCCGCACCCGTACCCGGCGGGCGGCGGCGGGGCGGCGCTGGCCGAGCCGTCGAGCTGGGAGCAGGCCGCCATCGACTTGGCCCGTTTAGTACAGGAGCTAGCCACTAGGCTCCCCCCAGCGCCCAGGCAAGGAGCGAGGTGTGCTGGTACTGACGAGGCATGTACACCAGAGCATCGTGATCGGCCATGACGTCGTGGTCACTGTCCTGGAGGTCAGGGGAGACCAGGTCCGCCTGGGGATCACCGCGCCCAAGGAGATCCAGGTCCACCGGGAGGAAGTGTTCGCGGCGGTAACTGCCGCCAACCGGCAGTCGGCCATCTCGGTCACCGACATCGAGGTGCTGACCGAACTGCGCCAACCGGGCGCGACCGGTCCCGACCACCCTGCGTACCCTGACCACCCTGCGTAGTGGACAGCGGCCCGAACCTGTGGACAGTTGTTCGCCAGAAGGCGTGGGCCCGGTATCATTACGTCAAGAGAGGCCACGGTGATAGCCGGCGCAGGGGTTCGGGAGGAGCCGGTGCCAAAATGTGGTGCCAGGCTGGCTTCTGGCCGCGGCAAGGAACCGGTAGGGGAGTGCTGTGAGGCCTCTTCGTTTCGCATGAGGAAAACGGACTAGGTGCCAAATAACCACGCCGCTCAGCCTGAGGAAGACCTGGTCCGCCTCTACCTGAACGACATAGGCAAGCACTCGCTGCTGACCAAGGACGACGAGGCCAGGCTGGCCCAGGCCATCGAGGCGGGCCGGGCGGCACGGGCCGAAATGAGCGGCGCCAAGTCCCTGACGGTCCCGAAGAAGCGGGAGCTGCGCCGGGCCATACGGGAGGGCGACGAGGCGGCGGAGACCTTCGTCAAGGCCAACCTGCGCCTGGTCGTGTCCATCGCCAAGAAGTACCAGGCCGCCGAACTACCCCTGCTCGACCTGGTCCAGGAGGGCAACCTGGGCCTGATGCACGCGGTCGAGAAGTTCGACTGGCGAAAGGGCTTCAAGTTCTCTACCTATGCGACGTGGTGGATCCGCCAGGCCATTACCCGTGGTATTGCCAACACCGGCCGTACCGTCCGCCTGCCAGTGCATGCCGGCGACCTGTTGACCCGGGTGACCAAGGCCCGGGGCCGGCTCGAGGGCCAGCTCGGACGACGGCCCACCTCAGCCGAACTGGCCAATGACCTCGAGCTCGAAGAGGAAAAGGTCATCGAGATCTTGCGCCATGCGGCCGAGCCTCTCTCGCTCTCCGAGCCACTGCGCGAGGACGGCGACGCCGAACTGGGCGACGTGGTCGAGGACCGTTCGGCGGTCTCGCCCTTCGAGGCGGCGGCGGCGTCGTTGCTCTCGGGCGAAGTGGGCAAGATGCTGGTGGCCCTGGACGAGCGTGAGCGGGAGATCCTCCGACTGCGCTTCGGCCTCGACCGGGGAGAACCTCGCACTCTGGACGAGGTGGGCGAGCATTTCAACCTGACCCGGGAGCGCATCCGCCAGATCGAGGCGCGGGCCATGTCCAAGCTGCGCCATCCTTCGACCGACCGTGGTGCCCGGGAGCTGCTGACCACCTAGGCCCACTGGGGGTCCTGCGAGCCGGCGCCCTCTCAGGCCCCGTTGAAGGGGCGGCTGGGCTGGACCTACCGGCCAGGCGCTCAGGCGCCGGTGAAGGGGCGGCTGAAGTCGACGGGCAGCTTGGCCAGGACGAAGCTGAAGAGCAATTTGCGGTCGGTCGTAGTGAGCACGATGGCGGCCTTGCCAGACACGTTGGACGGCGCCCCGGCGACCTGGCCGGCCGGGAACGCACCGGTAAAGGCGAAAGCGCACACCTTGGTGCCCGCGGGCGGGTTGTAGTTGGCCGAGGGATTGTGCGGGAAACGCCGTTTGACGAGCCGGGCCATGTCCTTCGGGCTCACCAGTTCGACCCCGTGGAAGACGTAGCTGGTCTTGGCCACGTCCAGCGCCCCTTCGGCCAAAGGCAGGCTCTCGTAGCACGGCCCCAGGCCCACGGGCGGGCTCAGGTGGTGGCAGGCGCTAAGGCCGGCGCTCACCATCACCACCAGGACAATGGCGAGCAATGTCCGTCGGGCCGACCCGGCCCAGCTTCTCAATGTCATGGTCATCTCCCCCTTCAGTCCTCTTCCGCCGCGGCTTTGGTTGTCTCGGGCTGCCCGTCCGGCACGTCCCCGGGCGCGGCCTGCAGCTCCGACTGGCGCTGCGCTTTGCGGCGCGCTCTGAACAAGCCCAGATAGCAGGCGCCACCGATCGGGAGCGGCACCCAGAAGCTGATGAGCCGGTACAGCAGGACGGCGGCCACTGTCGGCGCCTCACCACCGCCGAACGCCACCAACGCCACGGTCAGGCTCCCCTCGACAACGCCCAGGCCCCCCGGTGTGATGGGCAGGTTCACGGCCAGCTGGCCGCCGCAGTAAGCCAGCAGGAGGCCGGCCCAGGGCACCCCGGCGCCCACGGCGATGAAGGCGAAGGCCAGGCAGGCGCAGTCCGACAGCCAGCTACACGTCCCGGCCAACACCGCTTGCGCCCATTCGAGCTGGGTGGGGGCAACCGACCGCATGCGCTGGAGGCCTTTGTCCAAAGGACCGCTCAGCTGCCCCGGGGAGCGGTTCAGGGCCTTTTCCAGCCTGGCCGTCGCCCGCAGGGCGAGGCGGTAACCGGTGCCCCGATTGGCCCAGGCCAGCACGGCCAGCAGGGCGATGAACAGTACGCCCACGATGGCGTACACGAGGTCGAAGGTGGTGCCCAATGTCGCGGCCATGGCCAGGCCAATACCGGCCAGCGCGGCCAGGGTGGCGAAGGCGACGGCGCCGACGGCAATGACCACCCAGCCCGCCAGCACCTCGTCGGCTCCAAGCAACTGGAACTGGCGGAACTCGTAAACACCGGCGAAGGCAGCACCGATCGGTAGAGCGGACTGGATGGCACTGCCGGAAAAGGCAATGGCCGTCAGGCGGCCCAGGTTGGTGCGAACGTCGCCCGCTCCGAGCAGGGTTCTTTCCATGAAGGTTATGGAAAGGTACGACCCGAACTCGGCCACCGCGGCTAGCGCGAGCCACTCCCAACGGAGCTGGCTGAGGAAGGCGCCGGCGCCGGCCAGCTCGCTTGATTTTCCGGTCAGCACCCAGACAGCAACGCCCAGAAGGGCAAAGCCGGCCACGACGCGGAACGGCCGCCAGAAGCGGCGGAGGTCCCGCTTGGTCAGCCGTGCCACTTGGGCATCTTCGCGCCCCGGCGGCGCTTGCCAAACCTGGGGGCACTGGCGTCGGGCCGCGTGCCGCCGGCGTCGGGCTGCCGGGCCGCTTGACGTCGGGCTGCCGGGCCGCTTGGCGTCGGGCTATGGGCCGCTTGCCGTCGGGGCTGCCGCGCCGCCGAGCTCTGGGGTTTTCATGCTGGAAAACGGTATTAACTGGACAGAGCGCCCGAGCCGGGTAAGGAAATGGACAAAGCGCCGACCTGGCCAGGGGCTTACGGGGAGTTGGTTACATCCGCGGCCCGAACAGGTCTCTCTACATCCCCAGAGTGGGCCCGGGGCGCCTGCGGGGGGACCATACAGGCACACCACCCTTCGCCCTTTCGCCGTACGCCGGCCCTTCGCGGCCGGCTTCTCGTTCGGTAAGGCGGTACCGCTGAGGACGTCCCCGAGCCAAGAGGTCGAGGTCACGCTCGACGGCCGACGCCGTCACCAGCTGTGCCCAGCGCCGCCGGGAGCTGGCGCCGAAGGGGCGGCGCCGGCCCGCTCGAGCATTTCAGCGTCGGGCCAGCCTGTCGCCAACTGGGCGATACCGGCTCGGCGCCGCAGCTGCAGGCCTGTGTCCCCGGCCGCAGGCATGCCGGGCCCGGCCAGGGTCACCCAAGCGGCGACAACGGGCACGCCCCGCCCGGCCAGCGCCAGAGGGTCGCCTAGGACCAACAAACTGTCCCGGCCTGGATCGCACGACCGCAGGTAGGGGACGGTGGTGGCGTACCCGTACCCGAGCGAGGAGGCGTCCTCGGCTCCGACGCCGGACGTCGCCGGCCCGGTCCGTCCCCGCCACTCGACTTGGATGAGGCCGGGGCCGGCGCCGACGGCCACCACGGTGCCGCGGGTGGCGCCCGGTACCTGGCCGATGCGGCGCAGGGCCAGGACTTCGTCGCCGGCGGCGTAGGTGCGCTCGCCGAGCACCTGGTGGCGTCGGACGCGGTCGCCGCCGGCCTGATCGCGACCGGCCCACTCGGCGCCGGCCTGAGCGCGACCGGTCCGGGCCGCAGTGTTGAGGGCCTCGGCCTCGGCCGGCCCGAAGGCGACCATTAGCGGGGCGGCCCGCCCTAATGCCGACATTTGTTGCTGGGCGGCTACCAAATGGGCCATGGCCGCGGCTCCCGTCAGTGAACCCCGCACCGATATGCCAGTCAGGGAAATGGCTCCCGTCGCCGCACCAGCCAGGTTGGCCGCCCCAGCCAGGTCGGCCAGCGGGGAGCCGGGCGCTTGATAAGCGAGCCGGTCCAATGACCGGGCCAGACCCGGGCCGGAGCGAGGGACCGTGCCCCCCACGATGAGCACGAGCTTGGTCTGGCGGGCGGTCGCCTGTTCCACAAGTTGGGCCAGTGCCGCCGGGCTCAGGTGGTCGGCGGCGTCAACCACTAGCACCCTCTGACCAGGCCGGTTGGTCGCGGGTGCGGCTAGCCCGCTGGCCGCACCCGGCTCCTTCAAGGGAGGTGAGGGCGCGCCAGCGGCGGGCCGACAGGTCCGAAGGGCAAGCCACTTCGACGCTGATCCCGGCGGCTTGCCAAATGGCCCGAGCGGCGTCGGCACAGGCGGCTTGGTCCAACCATGGCGCCGCGGGCAGGACGGCTACGCCCTCGCCGGAGCAGGCCAAGTCGAAGGCGGCCCGGGCCAGACGTCCCCGCGTCCCGAGGGCAGACAGCTCGAGCTCGGCGACAGCCGGGCTCACTTGTGCCGTGTGGGCGAAGCGGGCCTCCACGGCGAGGTCGACGACCCTGTTGTCCAATTGGGTGGCCCGGTCGCTGGTCCACCGAGCACGGGCCGTGTTGGGCCCCCCGACGGTCCCGCCCACGCCGGCCACGCCGCCCATGCCGGCCACGCCGCCGACGCCCGCCATGCCACTGACGGCTGCCACGCCGCCCACGCCCGCCACGCCGCCCACGGCCGCCACACCGCCCACGGCCCCCACGCCGCCTTCGCACCAGCTCCGGGCCCAATCGGCGGCGCCGGCCAGCGGTAGGCCGGAAGGGCACGACTCGGCCAGGGCGACGAGCACGTCCGGTTCGCTGAACGTCGAGCTGCGCCGGGCCAAGGCCTCGGCCACGGCCGCCGGGGCCGGAGGGGGAGGTGGCAGCGCCGCAGACCCCCGGGCGGTGCCGAGGACAGCGACCGCCTGGGAGGGCCCCACCCCGCGCGCCCGGCCCGGGCCGGGTCGGTCCGTCCGCGACGCTTCGACCATTGGACGGCCGGCGGCCCCGGCCTGACGAGAGCGGCCCTGGGCCACCCGGCTGCTGGCCGCCGAGCCCGACCCGAACAAGCCGGCACTGGCTTCGACAGCCCGGGACCGGGTACTGGCGGCGGCCACGGCGGCGGCGGGGACGGCGGCTATCTCGCCCAGGCCGCCGCTCGAGAGTGCCCAGGTGAAGCCGAACCCGGCCTCGGCCAGGCGCTCCCGCAGCGCCAGCTGGAACCCGGCGCCCAGGCCTTCTCGCCAGCGCCACAGCTCGCTTCCCACCAGACAGCTCCACTTGCCGTCGCCGGCCCGGCCGAGGTTGGCCAGCACGACGTGGGAGTGGAGATGAGGATCGCCGGAGTCGTTGGCCAGGTGCTCGAAGGCGCCGGCGACGACCCGGGCGGGGACGAAGTCACCCGAACGGCGCACCCAGGCGGCCCGGTCCTCGAGGGTGGAAACAGTGTCAGTGACCGCCTGGCGGTAGGCGAGGCGAAGCGCGGCGGCGCCCGTCTCGGGCCCGGTCGCCGCCAGCAGCGACAGCGATTTTGGTGCCGCGAACACCAGGTCCCAGCCCTGACGTTGCCGGAGGCCCGGCCGTTCCGTCAGCGCCCCGGCCCCGGGCGCCCGCCCCAGGAGCACAGCCCGCAGATCGGGGGCGCCCACCTCCCCGGCGAGGCCGAGCGCCCGGGCGCCCTGGCCCAGCCAGGCGCTGTGCGCAGCCGAACGCTGCCAGTACGAGATGCTCGGGGCCGACGCCGGGTTGAGGATCAACATGGCTTGAAATACTACAAGACCTATGAAATACTATGAAAGGAGTCAACGGACGGTAGGCAGCGGTCCGGCACACGGCGGACTGGCTTGCGCCGGCCCACTGGCCTCCTTCGGCGACAAGCGCCCCCACGACCACCAACGCCCCCAGGGAGCCATCATGCACTCGGTCCTCGTTCGTTTTTTAGCCGCCACGAGCACAAATATCGACCTCCAGCCGGGCCAGGCCGGGAACCTGCCTGGGGACAACACATTGACCACGTTGGCCAGTGGCGTGGGCCACTGGGCCCTGCTGGCGTCCATAGTCGGGGTCATTGTGGGCGGCGTGATGTGGGCCTTCGGGCATTTTTCTCATAACTACCAACAGTCCTACAGCGGCCGGCGGGGTGTGATCGTCTCCGGGGTGGCGGCGCTACTGATCGGGGCTTCTTCGCAGATCATCGGCTTCTTCTTCAACCAGGGCGTGAGCCTGCACTGATGAACCTCATACCGTTCCCCATCTCCATCGGTGCCAGCACTCTGAGCACGTTGTTTTTCACGGGCCTGGAAAATCTCGAAGCCGATGCGGCCAAGGCGTTGCTCGGCGACCTGATAGATGCCGTGGTGCCCGCCACTACGGCCATCGGCTTCAACCGCGGTGACTGGTTCGCCTCCGTTTCGCACATGCTTTTCCCGATCGAAGAACTGGTTGTGGCCCCGTTGCTCTTTGCTGCCACCATCGGCGCCGTACTGCGCCAGGATATGCGTCGCTTGGGCCGGGCCTGGGGTGTGTGCCTGCCGGCGTCTTTGCTCGCCGGCTACGCCATAGTTTGGGTTGCCCAGCGAGGCCTAGCGGTGACCGACGCCCTGTCCCAGCTCGTCCAAAGCCAGGTCGAGCCCAACCTCCAGAAGGACTTTCTGGACGTCATAGTCCTGGGGATAACGGGCTCGGTAAGGGCCGGGCCCATCGGGGCGATCGTGAGCCTGCTCGTCATTGTCGGCGGACTGCTCATCTGGGTCGAGCTGGCCTTGCGCTCGGCCGCCATCGAGCTGGCCGTTTTCTTCATGCCGCTGGCCCTGGCCGGACTGGTTTGGCCGGCCACCGCCCACTGGGCCAAACGCCTGGCCGAGGTGCTCGCCGCCCTGCTGCTGGCGAAGCCGGTGGTAGTGGGCGCGCTGTGCCTGGGCGCCAACGCGCTGACGAGCGCCAAGGCCGGGCCCGGCTCAGTAGTTACCGGGTCAGCCATCCTCCTCCTGGCCGCTTTTGCGCCTGTGGCACTACTGAGATTGGTGCCCATAGCCGAAGCGTCGACCATCGGTCACTTGCAAGAGGCCTCGCGCCAGCCGTTTCGGGCCGCCGAACGGGCGGCGCACAGCGCCATGAACATGGCCACTCGCGCCGGCATCATTCAGGAGGCGGCCAAACATTCCGGCGCTGTGGACGGGGGAGCGGGGCAGCTGCTCTACCAGGTAAGCAACACCGACGGCGCCAAGACCGGGGGCGGCGGTCCGGGCGGGGGCTCCACTGGGAGTGCCTATTCGGGCTCCGACCCCGGCTCCGACCCCGGCCTCGGGCCTGCGGGCAACCCCGTTTTCGTGGCGGCCAGCCGGGCGAGCAACGCCGATGGCTGAGGGCGCCCACTACCGCTTCGAGCCCCTCCAGCGTCGCGGCATCCTGCTCGGCCTCGGGTTCGGCCAGCTGACCGTCCTCGCCGCCGCCCTTGTTGTCGCCCTGGCCTTAGTCAAGACGTGGCCCGGCCTGGCCGGCGGTGCCGGCGCCCTCGCCGCCCTGGGCGTCGGAGGGCTCTTGTGCCGGCCGGTGGCCGGACGCACCCCGTTGCGTTGGGCCAACATCGCCGCTTCGTTCGCGGCCCGGCGATCGTCGACTACGGCACCAGTCCCGGGCCAAGTCCCCGGGTTCGCCCCGGTCCCGGGCCCGTTCCTGCTCCCGGGAGTGGCGCCGGCCCCGGGGGTGGGGAGAGCCGTCCCTGGTACCGTCGGACCGGGGGCGGCGGGCTCCGCCCGGCCCGACCCCGCCCGGCCCGACCCCGCCCGGCCCGACCCCGCCCGGCCCTACCGCGCCTGGCCCCACCGCGCCCCCACCCCAGCGCGGCGGCCCCCGCCCAGGTGCTTCGTACCCGGCCTTTACCTGAGCGAGATCTCGGCCGAAGACGGAGGGGGGGCCATGGGCGTGTTAGTGGACGAACGGGAAGGGACGGCGGCGGCCATCGTGCGGGCACAGGGCAGTTCCTTCTGCCTCTTGGATGACAACGGCAAGGAGCGCCGATTGGCGGCGTGGGCGGCAGTGTTGGAGTCCCTTTCCAACCAGCGCAGCACGCTCGTGCGCCTCCAGTGGTGCCAGCGTGCCCTGTCCGGCGACGGTCACGCCCTCATTTCCCATCTCCGTCGGGCCGGCGACCCGACCAGCCCCGGGTACGCCGGGCACATGGCGTTGCTGGAGAGCGCCGGTCCCCGGTCGCGGCGTCACGAGACCCTTCTCGTGGTCGCCGTGCGCGCTCGTTGCCGCCACCGGCGCCCCACCCCTGAAGGTGCCGCGGCGCTGCGCAACGAGGTGCGAGCCTTACGGGCCCAGATGCGCAACGTTGGCCTCGTCTGCGAGGGTGTCCTCGACGAGCGGGGCGCGGCCGCCGCCCTGGGCGGCTTCCTGCTGCCGGACCTGGTGCGCCACCCCGGTGCCCACCCGTGGCCCCTGGCCGTCGAGGAACACTGGGCCGACGTACACGCCGATCTTTCCTGGCACCGGACCTACTGGGTGGCGGAGTGGCCCCGAAGTCGCGTGGGGGCCGATTTCCTCAGCCCGCTCCTGGTAGGGATGGGGCGGCGGTCGTTCTCGGTGCTCATGGCCCCCGTCCCTCCCGAGCGTGCCCTGCGCGACGCCGAGTCTTCCCGCACCGCCCAGCTCGCCGACGCGCAGCTGCGGGCTCAGGGAGGCTTCTTGGAAACGGCGCAGCAGCGTCGCCAGGCCGAGGCCGTCGAAGGCCGGGAGACCGAACTGGCCGACGGCCGGGGATCGTTCCAGCTGGCCGGTTACGTCAGCGTCTCCGCCGACGACAAACCGGGGCTGGAGGAGGCGTGCGCCGAACTGGAGCGGGCCGCGGGCGGGGCCAAGCTGTGCCTGCGCGCTCTTTTTGGCCAGCAGAAGGAGGCCCTGACCTGGGCGTTGCCCTTCGGGCGGGGACTGTGAGCCCACGCCGGGGCGACCGGCCTCGGCTGCACGGCTGGATATTCGGTTACACAGCCGTATATATCTCGATGGTGGCGGAGCATCTGGTTGACGTCGACGAGGACGCCTGGGCCGATGCCGGCGGTCAGGGCTTGACGGAGATGCGCAGGCCGTCGGGCACCAGTTCCACCCAGGTGCCGCCGGGCGTGAGGGTGACCCGGGTGCCGTCCGTCTCGACAAAGACAGTCGGGTGGTCAAGCAAGGGGCGTTCCCAGTGGCCGTAAAACTGGAGACCGTCCCGGAACACCCAGGCCGGGCCGCTCCCCTTCAGTATGAGCTCGTTCTTCGAGCGCACCGGTGGCGTCCTCGGGCCACGGGGTGGGGACTTCGTGGACGAGCATAACGACGACATTGGACGCAGTGATCTGGACGCCGTCGCCCTGTACGGCCGGACCGGTGTCTGAGTACGACCGGTAATAGACCCCCGTGTCGCGGTGCCAGGTCCAGGTCGTGACGTCGAGCGGGTCGTATATGTCGATGGCGGCAGCCGGCGTGCCTCCCGGGGCCGGTGGCCCGTAGGCGAAGATGGGCGTCGGCCCCTTCTCTTTCCGGTCGCCCAGGGCGGAGGCGGCGGCGTACAGGGCCGAGGTGGAGGTCACCAGGTTGTGGGGCGCATAGCGTGACGGGTCGCGCCAGTAAGAGCTCCCGGCCCTGTCGGCGCCCACGTCGAAGAGGAGCGACCTCTTCGAATCGATCTCGTTTATAGCCGGTTGAATGGCACCTGAATAGGCGAAGAGGATCCGTCCCAAGGGCTCGAGGATTTGGGGGTCGACCAGGCGCCCGGACCTTACCGGTTCGATGCGGTCCGCCGTCTGGCACTGGTAGACGGCGATGAACCGGGTGATCCCGCCCTCCACGGGCTCCTCGAAGACGATGTCGGCTTTATCGAGGCCCCACTGAGGTCGCGCCTCAGGCAGGTTTTCGACCTTGACGGCCACCGCGGGGCGATCGGGCACCTTGCCGTGCGGAGCCAGGGTGCCCGTCAGCGGGCAGCGAGGGGGCCCTGGGCCACCAGGGCCGCCTTGTGGCGCGGGCTTTTCGTGGCGTTCCTCAGGTGACCGGGCTGCAGGCGGCGCCGAGTGTGCCTCACGTCCGCCGACTGTTTTTTCGAGTGAGAACGTCGCTCTTTGGTCAGCCGGGCCGACCCCTTCCCACCGCCGGTGCCTGAAACCGTGGAGGTGCCCGGGCCGGTGGATGTGTTGGTCCCCGACCTGGTGGCGTTGGGAGTGGCATGTCCGCCGCACGCCGCCGCCAGCAAGACCAGAACTGATGTGGCCACAGCAGCAACGACGCGGTGCCCGCCGTTGGACCGCTTCATCAAGGCCAGGCTACTCCGGCCGCCCCTCTTGGTCGGCGCGGTCACGGGCTCGCCGCCCCTGGAAGCCAAGGCCGCAAAGGCGGGCTATCCCGCATGGAGTGCATCCCGGCGCCCTTCTCCGTGGGCCGGTCCTAGCCAGTTGTTGCGTGGAGGCATTGGGCACCAGATGGTTGCTCACGGCCATCGGATAGTATGAAAGTACATCAAATGGTCAACGCCAATCGAATGTCTGGTCTAGCATGAAATAGCAGTAAAAGAGCTAAGGTCGGCGGGCTTGAGATGAGATGAGGACATTTGAGACAGAGAGGGCTGCCACCGGCGCACCGGGCCACCACCGTCGAGCTCCGCACGCTTTACCCCTTCGTGGTGCCTGACGACCTCGGGGTCGACGGCTGTTATATCGGTCGCGAAGCCTCAGGTGGCCTGTTCTGCTTCGACCCGTGGGAGTGCTATGCCAAGGGGAAGCTGACCAGCCCGAACATCGTCGTGTTCGGTCAGATCGGGCGGGGAAAATCCGCTTTTGTGAAGTCGTTCGTGTGGCGCCAGCTCTGCTTCGGCCGCCAGTGCTGGGTGCTCGACCCTAAGGGCGAGTACGGCGGTTTGGCCCGGGCCTGCGGGGTGACGCCCTTCCGGCTGGGCCCCGGCCTCGGCCTTCGCCTGAACCCCCTCGACGTTGGGCCCTCGGACCCGGCGTCGCCTCCCGGTCTGGCGTCGTCCCCGGGCCTGGCGCCGACCCCGGGCCTGGCGCCGGCCCATCAACGCCGGTCCGAACTTCTGGGCACGTTGCTGTCGAGTTCCCTGGGGCGGTCTCTGCAGCCCGAGGAGAGGGCGGCCGCCGACATCTCCTTGAGGGCTGTGGAAGCACGCATGGCGGTGCCCACTCTGGCCGCGGTGGCCGAGGCTCTGCTGGACCCGGAGCCAGGCCATGCTGCCGCCTTGGGCACGGACACCGAAGGGCTGCGCCATGACGGCCGGCAGGTGGCGCTCGAGTTGCGGCGCCTCGTGGTGGGCGACCTGGCCGGCATGTTTGACGGGGACACGTCCCCCGGTCTGGACATGGCCGGTGGCATGGTGGTCCTGGACCTCTCCCGCCTCTACGCCTCTCCCGCCCTGGGCCTGCTCATGGTGTGCGCGCTGTCGTGGCTCCAGGGTGCCCTCGCCGCCGGCGAAGGCACCAAGCGGCTCGTGGTCCTGGACGAGGCCTGGGCCGTGCTCAGCCATCTGGCCACCGCCCGCTGGCTGCAGGCGACGTTCAAGCTGTCGCGGTCCTTCGGCGTGGCCAACATCGCTGTCGTACACCGCCTGTCCGACTTGAGCGCAGCCGGGTTCGAAGGCTCCGAGCAGCAGCGCCTGGCCGAGGGCCTCCTGGCCGACGCCGAGACCCGGGTACTGTTCGGCCAGGCCCCGGCCGAGGCCGAGCGAGCGGGCGAACTCCTCGGCCTGACCCGCACGGAGCAGGTCCTGCTGAGCCAGCTCCCCCGGGGCGTGGCGTTGTGGCGGGTGGGCCAGAGCTCGTTCCTCGTCGAGCACCATCTGGGGCCCGAAGAGCTGGCCCTGGCGGACACCGATGCCGCTATGCGACCTGTCGCGGTGCCTGCGTAGTCCCGCATGAGGTACAGGTTGAGTGCGAGGCGACGCGGAATGTCGGGCAGCCCGGCCCTAGCCTGCCTGCTCGTCTTTTCACCGAGATCACGTCACCGCTACCCGCTTGGCTCAGGAAATCCATATCACCTTGGTCACCGAGAGCCCTCTCTCGACCGTTGCGGTGCACGCCTCCTTGACCGAGGTCGTGGCAAACCGATGTCCACCTGCAGCCGTAAGCTGGAGCTGGAGCACATCGCTGTGACCCGCGCCTAGGAACTTGTACGTCGCTTTGGCCAGCACGACTGTTTTGTGCTTCTTGACCATCGACACTTGGACAGTACCCGAGCAGGTAGCGACACGGCAGGCCAGCATGACCGGGAGGTGACCTTTCGCCACCTTGGCCTTAGACGAGACGATGTAGAGCTCAGGCACGGGCGCCGAGGTGGGCGCCGACCGTGGACGGGTGGTCGTGGTCCCGGCCAAGACCGTCGTGGCAGTAGTGGTCGTGGTGTCCGAGGACGGCGACGCCGGCAATGGGAAATAGGGGGCGACCGGCGTACCTATCCCGTTACCCACCGTCGTCGTCGTTGTCGAGCTCGTAGTCGTTGTCGAGCTCGTAGTCGTTGTCGAGCTCGTAGTCGTTGTCGAGCTCGTAGTCGTTGTCGAGCTCGTAGTCGTTGTCGAGCTCGTAGTCGTTGTCGAGCTCGTAGTCGTTGTCGAGGTACTGGTCGTCGTTGGGCTTGGGGGCGCAGTACCGCCGAACACCTCGATGTCGGAGTTGGTCGGCACGACTAGGACGTTGTCCCCGACGGCGAGCGGCTCGCTAACTGGTGCGGCGAGGGCGTAGGTGCCCAGAGCGGCGCCCGTCGTAGCGTCCAACGCGTAGAGGTGGCTATTAGCGCTGGCCACGTACACAGTGCCAGCGTCCGTGACGGGGAGCGACGACGCCAGCCCGGCGTCACCAGCAAAAGTCCACAGGACTGTACGGCTGGCCGTGTTCTCCCCATATAGCGTTCCAGATTCGTTCAGGATCTCGGTCGCGCCGGCGAAGGCCGGCACGACATTATCGGAGGCCAGGGGACCAACGATCGCGCCGTTGGCACCATCGAAGATGATGCCGGAGCTGTAAGGGAACCCGGGGGCGTACAAATCGCCACCGTCCAACGCCGTGTTGCTCCCGCCTCCACCTTCACAAGGGCCCGAGTAGTGCCAGATCAAAGTGCCGCTGGTGGGGTTGAAGTCGTAGGTCTGGTTACAGGCGTAGTCGACGTAAACGCCTGAGGCGCTCACCGTAGGCGAGCTTGAGTCGCCATTTTCGACCGAGCCCGTCCATGCCAGCGCACCGTTGGCCTCGTCCAGTGCGTACAGGGTCCCACCTTCCCCGGCGCCGCCCGAGTACACATAGCCCCCGGACGCGGTTGGGTAGGACGAAAACATGTACTGGTAGGGCAGCAGCGAGCTCCATTCTTGCGCGCCGGTCCCGTCGGCGTAGGCTGTGATCTCACCGCCGACCTGTACGAATATCGTCCCACCGTCCTCGGTCATCCCGACCGGTAGCCCTCCGACGTCGACTGGTCCCCAAACCGTGTCGCCGTTGGCGTCGTTGAGAGCAACGAGGTCGTTTCCCTCGACGACGAACACCATGCCGTCGGCTATAAGCGGGTAAGACTGCGCCACGAAGGGCCTCGACCACAACTTCGTCAGAGGTGTCCCGAGCGAGTCGTTCTGTTCGCCTGTGTGGGTGCTGTTCACCTGGAATGCGGTCGAGGCGGCGGTCTCGTCGGGGGGAACTGGAACAGTTGTCGTGGTCGAGCTGGTGGTGGTGGTGGTCGGTGGTGGCCCGCTAGGGGCCCCCTGGTAAACGTTGCCATCAAAACCACCGGGCCAACTGGTGTCTGTCAACCCCGGGTACGCAAGGATGGTCTCGTAGTCCGAAGTGGTCAGGTAGTCAGACTGCGAGCCGGCCGCTTTACTCGAAGCTTCGCTGTAAGTCATACCGCCGGCAATTTTGGGGAAGCCAGACAGGATTTGTGGCCCGGGCTCGTTGAAGTCGACCGACCCGAAGTCCTGCATCTGACTGAGAGCGCAGTCGCTACCGCTTTGATTACACAGAGTGGGAAGTTCCTCGATCCACTCCGCCGTGGCCCCTGGAGTGGCGTAGTAGACCTCACTACCGCTGTTGTCCCAGGCGAAACCCTGGGTGACGTCCTCGATGGCTACTTCCCAGTAGTCCAGCGCAGTCGGGTCCATCATTATTACCGCTTCGATCGTGTCGCCAGGTGACACACAATAACTTGGTTGCGCCGACGCAGGGAGAGCCTCGAACCACATTTCGTAGTAAAGGTTGGACGTGGTCCCTGGTTCACCCGGGCACCCGTTGCCATAACCGGACGGCGAGTCGGTGCCTATTTGGATAAGGGTTTGGGTGCCGGTATAGTTTGGATCCCCGTCGATACCCACCCAGGTACTAGTGTCCTCGGGGGACAAGCTCGTAGGATTTATGGTCGGGACAACCCATGTCCCTGACACACCTACAAATGCGGCGGCGTTCATACCCGGCGTCACCTCTTCGCCAGCCCAGTTCGTGCTACAAGCATCGCCGGGGTTGGAGCAGTACGGGCTGAACTGCTCCGTGGTTGCCCTTCTTCCTTGCATCGTGCTGTTGTAAATGGCAGCGTCACGGCGCGACGGGACAATGCCCGATGACCGGGTTGCCAGCGTCGACATTTGCTGGTAGAGCCCCTGCAGTTCTGCTGGTGACTGTGCCGTCGCCCCGGTGCTCACGGTCGTGAGCTCTGTCTGCCCCAGCACCCCCTGGACAACATGGACCGGGCCGCTCGAAGCGCCTTGGCCATTAGCCAGCTCCACGGTCCCGAACCCGAACAGCGCTAGGACGGTAACGATAGCAAGCATTCTCGTGGGTAGATGCATCTCACCTATCCTTCCTTAGCCCTGTTAGGCGGAGGCCCTGGCGGCTGCACATTCGGTCTCCCTAACGTCACATTTTGTCCTGTTTCTTTTCGAAGACGAAATTCGGAAGGGACGCTAGCACCGCTTTACTGCGCAACTCAGGGCGGTGCCTCTTCGGAACCAACGGGTGGGTTGTGTTGCACCTCCAGCGGCTGGTCCGGCACCGGGCGCGGTTAGCAACCGTTAGGGACGGGGCTATCGGCGTAAAGTCAGGTACCGCGGCTGACCGTCACGGGTCGAGCCGAAAGCGTTTGCGGTGACGCTGTGATTGGGGCCGGTGAAGAACTCCTTCTGGATAACGTAATTACAGGCAATAGGCCAGCCTGCCCTACTTTCTTGGGAGTACCGGAGCGACGAGGAAGTCTTGGCCGATGAGGGCGGATGGGCTCACAACCCTTGTGACGGTGCTCCCGGGACTCTTGCGCAGTAAGCGCATAACGCGCCCGCATAATAAACCCACGGGAACAGCAGAAGGAAGAGGGCCACTGGAAGCTGTGAACCGCCCGGTCAGCATTTCCGTCCGACGCATGCCCAGGGTCACGTTCGTGGCCGGTAGCGCCGATCCCGTGCCGTTGCCCGAGGCTTCAGCAAGGTTGTCTGGTCGATGAGCTCTGTGCGCCACTGGGGTGACGGCGTTCGTGGGCTGGCCGAGGCACGCCGTGTGCTGGTCCCGGGCGGGCGCCAGCTCCTCGCTGGGCAGCGGCGCCTGGCCGAGGGCCCTGGCCGATGCCGAGACCCGGGTACTGTTCGGCCCGGCCCCCGGCCCCCGGCCCCGGCCCCGGCCCCGGCCCCGGCCCCCGGCTCCGGCCCCGGCCCCCGGCTCCGGCCCCGGCCCCGGCCCCGGCCCCGGCCCCCGGCCCCGGCTCCGGCCCGGCTCCGGCCCCGGCTCCGGCTCCGGCCCGGCCCCGGCTCCGGCCCGATCGCGGCCGAGGCTGAGGGGGCGGGCGACCTCCTCGCCTGACCCGCACGGAGCAGGTCCTGTTCAGCCAGCTTCCCGGGGCGTGGCCTGGTGGTGGGGGGCGAGAGCCCGTTCCTCGTCGATCTCCATCTCGGCGAAGAGGAGCTGGCCCTGGCGGGCATGGACGCCGCTGTGCGGAGGGTTCTGGCGCCTGCGGTAGGTTCGGGTGCGTAGACCAACCGTTGCCCTCATCGGCCCCGCCTGAGCAAGCCTCTTTGTCGCTACCCCTCCGGGCCCGCCTGGCGGTGGCAGTGGGGCGCGGGCTGGGCGCGCTTTCCCGGGCCGCCGGGCGAGGATCGGGTTCGGTGATCGGCGGCCATGCCATCCTCGCCATCCATCCCTCCGCCCTCAGCGTGCTGGCCGAGGGCCGCCATGTCGTCCTGGTCTCGGGCACCAATGGCAAGACGACGACGACCAAGCTCCTGGCCGCCGCGCTGGCGTCACCTACGCCAGCCGGGCCGCGCCCGGTGCTCACCAACCTGTTGGGGGCCAACATGCCCACGGGCCTGGCCGCCGCCCTGGCCGCCGGGCCGTTCGGTGCCCCCGCCGTGCTGGAGGTGGACGAGGTGTGGCTGGGCTCGGTGGCGGCGCAGGTCCGCCCGTCGGTGGTCGTCCTGCTCAACCTGAGCCGCGACCAGCTCGACCGTAATAACGAGGTCCGCCACGTCGCCCAACGCTGGCGACTGGCCTGCCGGGAAGCCCGCGGCGCCGTGGTGGTGGCGAACGCCGACGATCCTCTGGTGGCGTGGGCGGCGACGGGGGTGGCGAAGGTCACCTGGGTCGGGGCCGGCCTGCGCTGGCGCAACGACGCCACCGGTTGCCCCGAGTGCGGCGGCACGATCGTTTTTGCCGGTGGCTCCGCTCCTGGTGTGACACCGGGCCCGGGCGCAGGCCGCTGATGGCGGTTGGCGCTGCCAGAAATGCGGCTTCTCACGGCCCGAGCCCGAGGTCTGGCTGGAAGCCAGCCTGGCCGGGGGCCGGGCGGTGTTCGCCAGCGGGGACAGCTATCCCCTGCAGCTCCGCCTGCCCGGGCGGTGCAACCAGGCCAACGCCGTCATGGCCATGGCCGGCTTCGTGGGCGCCGGGGGCACGGCAGGCGCTGCCGTACGGGCCATGGCCGGAGTGGAAGAGGTGGCGGGCCGGTACGCCACCTTTTCTCTCGAGGGTGTGCGGGCCCGGCTGCTACTGGCCAAGAACCCGGCCGGTTGGGCCGAGGTCTTCGACATGCTGGCGCCCGCCCCGGCACCGGTGGTCATCGCCATCAACGCCCGCACGGCTGACGGCCATGACCCTTCGTGGCTGTGGGACGTGCCCTTCGAGGTCCTGCGGGGACGCGCTGTCGTTGCCACCGGCGAGCGCGGGCTCGACCTGGCGGTGAGGCTGCACTATGCACAGGTCGACCACGAACTGGTCCCCGACGTGGTCGATGCCGTCGGGGCCGGGGGCCGGCGCGGCGGCGGCAACGGCGCCGTCCCGGTCGATGTGGTGGCCAACTACACGGCGTTCCATCAGCTCCTGGCCCGGCTCCGACCGGGAGCGGGAACGGGAACGGGTAGGGCGGGCGCAGCCGGCCAGGTGGGCGCAACTTGAGCGTCCTGATCGCCCTCGTCTACCCGGAGCTGCTGGGCACTTACGGCGATAGCGGCAACGCCACCATCCTGGCTCAGCGCCTGCGCTGGCGGGGCCACGACACCGAGGTCGTCACCGTCTCGGCCGCCGACAGCGTCCCTACCAGTTGTGACCTCTACGTGATCGGCGGTGGCGAGGATCTGCCGCAGAGCCTGGCGGCTTCCGAAGCTGAACACCAGCCGGGCCCTGCACACAGCCGTGGACGGTGGTGCCGTGGTCCTGGCCGTGTGTGCCGGGTTCCAGATCATGGGGGAGAGCTTCGTGAGCCCGGACGGCCGGGCGAGCGCGGGGCTCGGGCTACTGGACTGCGTGACCGTCTCGTCGGCCGCCCCCCGGGCCATCGGCGAGGTGCTCGTCGAGCCGTCCCCGGAATGGCAGGGGAAGGGCTTGGGCGTGCTCACCGGTTTCGAAAACCACGGTGCCGTGACCGAGCTCGGCCCCGACGCCCGCCCCGTGGGCGAGGTAAGGCTGGGGACCGGCAACAAGGACGGCACCGTGGAGGGGGCGGTGGCGGGCCGCATCTGGGCCACTTACCTGCACGGGCCGGTGTTGGCCCGTAACCCCCGCTTGGCCGACCTTCTCCTGTCCTGGGTGGTCGGCCCGCTCGGCTCCCTCGACGACTCCGAACCGGACCACCTCCATGCCCAGCGGGCGGCGCGGGCTTTCGGTGAGCGCAATGGGAAGGGCGCAGCCAGATGGTTACGGCGCTCCTGACCGACCGCTACGAGCTGACCATGCTGGAGGCCGCCCTGCTCAGTGGGAGGGCATCGTGCCCCGCCACCTTCGAGCTGTTCACCCGCCGGCTCCCCGACCGCCGGCCGTGGGGCGTCTTCGCCGGCTTGGGCCGTCTGCTCGAGGCGCTGCAGGACTTCCGCTTCGGCCCGGCCGAGCTGGCTTGGCTCGGCGATAACGACGTTGTCAGCGAGCCGACACTGGACCGGCTCTCCACCTACCGGTTCGGGGGCCGGGTGGACGCCTACCGGGAGGGGGAGCTCTACGCCGCCGGGTCGCCCGTGCTCACCGTCGAGGGCACCTTCGGTGAGTCCGTCCTGCTGGAGACGATCGCCCTCAGCGTCTTGAATTTCGACTCGGCCGTGGCTGCCGCGGCCAGCCTCATCACCTGCGCGGCGGGGGACCGCCCGGTGATCGAGATGGGCAGTCGCCGGGCCGAACCGGGGGCCGCCGTGGCCGCCGCCCGCGCCGCCTACCTGGCCGGGTTCTCGAGCACCTCCAACCTGGAGGCGGGGCGGCGGTACGGCGTACCCACGGCCGGTACCGCCTCCCATGCCTTCGTGCTCGCCTACCCGAGCGAAAAGGAGGCGTTTGCGGCCCAGGTCGCCGCCTTCGGTCCCGGCACGACGCTGCTGGTCGACACCTTCGACATTATCCAGGGGATCCGCAATGCCATCGAGGTCGCCGGCCCCGGGCTGGGCGGCATCCGCATCGATTCCGGGGACCTGGGGCGGGAAGCGGCCCGCGCCCGCGCCCTGCTCGACCAGCTCGGTGCCACCCGGACGAGGCTGGTCGTCACCGGCGACCTTGACGCCCACACCATCGCCGCCCTGGGCGAGGCCCCGGTCGACGGTTACGGGGTGGGTGCCAACGTGGTGACCGGCATGGGGGCGCCCACGGCCGGGTTCGTTTACAAACTGGTGGCCATTGGCGACCCCGGGGACAAGGCCGGCCGGCCCCAGCGCCCCGTGGCCAAACGGTCGGCGGGGAAGGCGTCCTTCGGCGGGCGGAAGTGGGCCTGGAGGGCCCTCTCGAGCAAGGGGCGCGCTGGGTCGAGCCGGGCGCGCCCTCGGCGGACGGCCCCGTCTGGGCCGACATCGTCACGACCTCCCCTCAGCGCCCAAACAAAGGTGCACGTCCCTTGCAGGTGAGAGCCATCGAAAATGGTGAGATCGTGCACCGGCCCACCCTGGCCGAGGTGCGGGCGTTCCATGCGCAGGTCAGGGACGCCATCGGGCCGACGGGCCCTCTGGTCCTGGACCGGCGTTAGTTTTCGACGAGGGGCCCTCACCTAGGGTGGGCGACGGCGCACGCCTTGTCATTGAGTCATCGGACCTATCCAGGCTCGAACCTTCCGGACGCGCATTGGCGGCTCCAGGCCGTGACCGAGCCCGGGCCGCGTCGTCTTGTGACATTTATGGCCATTTTTGGTCGGCGCCTCCAAGGGGCCCGCGCAACGGGGGCCGGTCCGAGGAGGACAGTAGCCAAGCACCCGTCACCGCCCGCGGGCAATTGATGATTGTGGGAGCCCGAGGTCGATGCTTCACGCAACCGCAGTACCGTGGGGGTAGTGATGTACTTGGGAAGGCGTGCCCGCTATGGCGTGCCGGTAGGGGCCGTCCTGGCGGTGGGACTGGCCGCATGGGTCCCGACCTTGAGCGGGGCGTCCGTGCCCCCTGGGTTGCCGTCCCAGTCGGTGACGCAGTTGTTGGCGGACATAGCCAAGGCGCAGCCGCCCGAGTTGAGTGGCAGCCTTACGTGGACGGCCAACCTGGGGCTATCCGACCTATCGGCGCTGGAGAGCGGTGCCGGCGGCCAGTCGGCCGCCGGCAGCGGGGGCAGCGGGGGCAGCGGGTTCGACCCCTTGACGATGCTCTCGGGTAGCCACGAGATCGACGTGTGGCTCGACGGCGCCCAGGCCGAGCACCTGGCCTTGCTCACGGCCCCCGCCGAGGAGATGGACCTGGTGCGCAACGGTGACCAGGCCTGGCTGTGGGACAGTTCGACCAATACGGCGACGCACCTGGTCGGAGGGCAATCGGCCGCCTCGGCGCCCACCAACCCGTCGCCGGCGACGGCGGGCCCGGGGTTGACACCGCAACAGATGGCCTCCCGGCTGCTCAGCCACCTGGACGGCACGACCTCGGTCACGGTGGGGGGCCCGCTCTATGTCGCCGGCCAAGCGGCCTACCAGTTAATCGTGGCACCCACGTCCGCTCCCGGTAGCACCATCGACCACATCGAGATCGACATCGGGGCATCGGGCCCGCTGTTCGGCCTTCCGTTGCAGGTGGCCGTCTACGCCCGGGGCCAGACGGCGGCCGCTCTCCAGCTGGGCTTCACGGGCACGCTTAGCTTAGGCATGCCACCCGCCGCCGAGCTCAGCTTCATCCCGCCGCCCGGGGCACGGGTGGTGACCCACACCCTGGTAACCCACAAGGCGGGCTCGGCCACGGGCGCCGGGGGCGCTGGCCCCGCCACCGGTGCGGTTGGCCGCGTCCACCGGACGGGCACGGGGTGGACCACTGTCATCACCGGGTCTTCGAGCCAGCTCGGCAGCCAGGCTCAGCAGGGAGCCCTCTCGGAGGCGACGACTGTCGTTAACGTCGACGGCCAGCAGGGGCGGTTGTTCAGCACCGACCTGCTGAACGTCCTCATCCTGGCGGACGGCCAGTTCTATGCCGGTTTGGTGGCTCCCAGCGTGCTGGAGGCGGATGCCTCCTCGGCCCCCGCACCCGCCAACTCCTGAGCCGCGCCACCACACCGGGCAAAGTGGTCCCCCAAGCCCCCGCGCTGGCCATACAGACCCAGAGCCTGTCCAAGCTCTTCGGTGGCGTGCCCGCCGTCGATGCCATCGACCTGGCCGTACCGGTGGGGTCCACCTATGGCTTCCTGGGCCCCAATGGTTCGGGCAAGACGACGACCATCCGGGTCCTTCTGGGCTTGCTGAGCCCCACGTCCGGGAGCTGCGCGCTTTTGGGCGAGCCCATGCCGGAACGGGCCATGGCCACTCTCCCCCACGTAGGCGCCCTGGTCGAGGGACCCGCCTTTTACCCGTGGCTGTCGGGGTACGACAACCTGGCCCGCATCGACGCCATGGGCCCCGACGGCCGGTCCTCCACCCGGGAGCAGCGCATCGGTGAGGCGCTGGTCCGGGTGGGCCTCAGCGCCGCGGCCAGGAAGAAGTACAAGGCCTACTCGCTAGGGATGCGCCAGCGGCTGGGACTGGCGTCGGCGCTGCTGCGGCCCCGCCAGCTATTGGTCCTGGACGAGCCCACCAACGGTATGGACCCGCAGGGCACCCGTGAGATCCGTCACCTCATTCGCCAGCTGGGAGCGGAAGGCTCGACTGTCTTCGTGTCCTCTCACCTCCTGTCCGAGATCGAGCAGGTCTGCAGCCACGTCGGCGTCATGCACCGAGGCAAACTGCTCATGCAAGGGATGCTCGAGGACCTACGGGCCAGCGCCGTCCCCAAGCTGAGAGTGGAGACGGACGACCCCGCCCGCGCCGCCCAGCTGCTTGCCGCCCTGGGCATGGCCGACGTGTCCCGCGAAGGCAGCCAGGTGGTGGGCGCGCTGAACGACCTGCGTCCGGAAGATTGTTGCCGGCACCTCGTCGAGGCCGGCGTCGGAGTGCGCATGCTGGTCAAAGAGCAACGGTCCCTGGAGGACGCCTTCGTGGCGTTGACCGGTGAGGGGTTCAACGTGGCTGGTTAGTTAGCGGGCCCTTCGAGCGGGAGGGGTCGCGCCCGCTCGATGGGCTCCCGTAGGTCGATAGCAGCCTCGGAGCGGGCCGGGGCGACCCGGCTACTCCACATTTCAGCCCAGCCTCCGCCCAAGGGGGCTCGATAGCGGGATCGGCATGCGGAGGGGCTGAGCACCAAGCGCGCCGCGCGTCCCGGGCCCGACAGCTGTCAGAGGCCGTATAGGTGCGCAAAATTCCGGAAGTTGGCGCCAGCCCTAGGCTGGCAATGGGACTTTTGACCCTAGTCGTGGTAGCCGACAATTTGTGATGAGGGACTTTCGACCCTAGCCGGCCCCACCAGCATGACCTAGAACAGTTACGTCTTGGTATCGGTACCAAGAAAAAACATAGTCAGGCCACTGGGGCTAGGAAAGACATCGCTGAGCCCCCAGGGAACTTGCTGAGTTCCGTGGGCTCCCCTCAGACTTGTTCCGCAGCTCCTGCTGACCTTGCTATTTCAAAGGAGCCTGCCGGTGAAAGGCGTCGTAAAGCGCGACTCAGTTCGGCGGATAACGATGCGAGACGTTGCTGCACGCGCAGGGGTTTCACCGATGACCGTGTCTCGGGTCGTTAATGAGGACCAGCAGGTGACCAAGGAAACGCGCGCTCGCGTCCAACAATCCATTGAAGCACTTCACTTCCTTCCCAACAAGCTAGCGCGAGGGCTCGCCCGCACCAAGACGGGAGCCTTCGCAGTCGTGGTACCGGATCTCGCTAACCCCTTCTTTACGGACATTCTGCGCGGCATCGAGGATGTTGCCTGGCACTCCGGTTACAACGTCATATTATTCAATACTCGCGGTGACCTTGAACGCGAAAGCAGTTGTGTACGGGAGCTGCTGTCCTCCGGAGTCGATGGTGCCCTGATCGCACCCGTCGGCGACCGCTCTAAGACCCATCTCCGCGAGTTGTCTCGTGCCCGCACGCCCGTAGTCCTCATTGATCGTGAAATACCGGGATTTACGGCCGACGTCGTCCGAGGCGACAGCGTCGGCGGAGCCGCCATACTCGTGCAGCACCTTATCGACCTAGGCCACACACGCATCGCCATGGTTACCGAATCTGACGATGTCTCCACCGCCCGGGAGCGTAAGCAAGGCTATCGACTGGCTCTCGAGGCTGCGGGTATCCCGTTCCGAGATGAGCTCGTCGTCGTGGCCAGCGCAATCGACCTAAACGTGGCTCGAAAAAGCGCAGAAAACCTACTAGCGAGGGCTGAACGACCCAGCGCAATTTTTACCGTAAACAATATCATTGTGATGGGCGTTCTCGAGGCGGCCCGATCGCTTCGTCTGCGCGTACCCGAGAACCTCTCTGTCGCATGTTTCGACGACATTGAGCACGTAGAGCGAGTGTACCCTTTCCTGACAGTAATGGCTCAACCGGCCGAGACCTTCGGCACGGTGGCGACGCAATTGCTCCTGGACCGCATCACTCAACGGATCCACGACGGGTCACGGACCGTCGTGCTACCTCCAACTCTAATAGTTCGCAAATCATGCGCACCCTACGACGGGCACATCCGTGAAGCCCGCGCAGACAGACTTACCGATACACCAACATGAAGACAAACAATAGGAGATAAGCTGACATGAAGAAACAGAGGTCTATAGCGCCGCCGTCAAATAGTGAGACGACAAAGGCCAATGGGCCCGTTACCCGCAGGACATTCCTGATGGGCGCGGGCGCGCTGGCTATAGCTGGAGTTGTCGCTTCCCCTAAGGGCGTCGGGACCGCCCTGGCATCTCCGCTTCGCCGTCCCGCCGCCAGCCCTGGCAAGGAAGGCTCCATCACCGTCATGACGCTCGGAGGAGGGATTTTCGGCTTACCCTACCTAAACCTGAAATCTCAATTCGAGAAGGAAACGGGCATAAGCGTAAATCTGGTTCAAATGGGAGCATCCGAAGAGGATGATCAGGTCGGAGCGATCCTGGCCGCCAGGAACAGTGAATATGACGTGCTACAGATCGACCCGTCCCTGCTCGCTGGCTTCGCCGCCGGGCACAACCTCGTACCGATGAACGACGCCCTTCCGAGCAGCTTTGTAACTGAAGTGGTGGCGGACGTAGCGCCCGGCATCATCAAGGAGTGGACTGTCAACGGTGCCCTGATGGGATTGCCGACCGAGGGGAACTGCGAGCAAGGACAGGTAAACAAGAAGTACCTGGCCGAGTTGGGCCTCCCTGTGCCACAGACATGGGACCAACTCCTTAGCGGCGCACAAAAGGCCGTTGCCGCAAAAAAGGGCATCTACGGCTTTGACGGCAACATGGAGCGTACCTTGTATGCCGTGCCGACCTGGCTCCCCATTTTCTGGGGCAACGGAGGGGAGTTGTGGGACGAGTCGTACGAACCTCAGCTCACGAGCCCTGCAGCACTCGATGCCCTTGAGCTCCTACTCGACCTTGTCAAGACCATGCCACCAGGCGGTGCGTCCTACATCGAGGCACAGGCAACCAAGGCAATGGCGGCGGGGCTCACCGTCTACAACCCGGACGGCTGGATACCTGACCCGTTCACGACCTCCAGCCCCCCTGTCACGGCCGAACTCGAAGGGGCTGGTAATGCCCTCCGGGACAGTGCGTCGTGCCAGCGTACTGGGAGGCCTCGGCCTTGGTATTTCCGCCTACTCGAAGAAGAAGACGCTCGCGGCTGAGTACCTCCAGTGGTACAACTCGTCCAGGATCCAAAGCGACTATATTGCCCAGGCCGGCGGTCAGCCCGTGCGTAACTCGGCGTGGGCGAAGGTCAAGGGCCTTCACCCGTGGTTCCCCACGGTTGCCGCCAACCTGCTGCACGCGATGGCACGCCCGGCCATACCGCAATGGGCAGTTATACAATCCACCGTCGGGACGGCGCTATCTCAGGCGTTTACCGGAGAAGTTAGCGCGAAAGCCGCTTTGGAGAGCGCGCAGAGCTCGACCGTAACCACCCTCAAGGGCGCGGGCCTGCTCAAGTAATGTCGACCGGGGTGCGCACACGGCAACCCGCGGCGCCGCGAGCGACCGTGGGTGGAGGCTCCGGCCGCCACCCGCGGCCCTCTCGCGGTCGCGATGGGACAATTTTCCAGCGTCGGATGCTGTGGTACGTACTCCCCGCTCTGGTCATCCTCATAGTTGTAATCGCCTATCCGTTGGTGTACGCCCTGATCGTCAGTCTTGAGAACTGGAACCTTCTATCGGGCTTGCACCAATGGATTGGCCTGGGTAACTACACGGGGCTCTTTCAGAGCGGGGCATTCTACGAGTCTCTCAAGCTAACGGCCATCTACACCGGGGCCTCCGTTGCCCTCGAACTCGTCCTCGGGCTCGCGCTGGCTCTAATCGTTCGCGAGGGCATTAGGCGGGCCCTGCGGGGTTTTCAAGCCATCAGGGTCCTCCTCCTCTTGCCCTTTGCTATCGCCCCGCTGATCTGGGGGTTCTACTTTACGCAACTGATGGACCCAAGCTTCGGGACCTTTGACCAGCTTCTCAAGCTCGTCCATGGCCCGGACATCGCCTGGGTGAACAACCCACACCTAGCCCTCGCATCACTCGTAGTCGTGGACGTGTGGCAGTGGACGCCATTTATGTTCACGATAATCCTCGGAGGCCTACTGTCCCTCCCAGATAGCGTGCGCGAGGCTGCGATGTTGGATGGTGCGTCCTGGGTCCGGAGGCTGGTGTACGTGGAGCTCCCGCTACTCCGGCCCGTCATCCTGGTAGCGCTGCTTATTCGGGTCATCGATTCGCTGAAGTACCTCGATATCGTGTACGTCCTAACCGGTGGCGGTCCGGGGACGGCGACGAACACCCTTAACTTTTTCGGCTTCAATGTAGGTTTCAGCGAGTACCTTCTGGGGCAGGCCGCTGCAATCGCGTTCGTGGTGTTTGTCATCATAATGCTGGCGACGGTGGCGATCCTCGGCGGGATGAGAGGGTCGACGAGGGGAGCGGAATAGAAGATGAGGCACGCCAGGGCTCAGGCGACGGCCCTCTACATAGCTGGCTGGCTGGCAGTTATAATCCTGGTGTTCCCCATCGTGTGGGGCGCCGTGATGTCCTTCGCGCCAAACGGCGAGGCGCTGACGGGCGTACTGCCGCAGACGTGGACTTTGCAGAACTACTCGACAGTGATGGGGCAAAGCGCGTTTTGGACCAACCTGTTACATTCCTGCCTTTCCTCCCTTGGAGGCACAGTCGTAACGGTTGCGATCGCCGTACCGGCTGGGTACGGGTTGGCGCGGGGAGGGAGGCGCAGCGGCGTACTGGGCCTTAGCATACTGGCATTCCGGATGATCCCCGGCGTAGTGCTCGTGATCCCTTATTACCTACTGTTGCGCGATCTGCACCTCCTCGACACCATCGTGGCCCTGGTGTTGGTCTACCAAACGTTCTCGCTGCCATTAGCGGTGTGGTTAGCGCGAGCAGCGTTCCTGGCGGTGCCACTGGAATTGGACGAGGCCGCCGCTGTCGATGGCGCATCGCGGATCAGGACCCTCGCCAGCGTAGTCCTACCTGCCGTCGGCGGGAACATCCTCAGCATGGCCGTCCTGGTATTCGTCTTTTGTTGGAACGAGTTCTTGTTTTCGCTCCTCTTGACGACTCAGAACGCAATAACGTTTTTGCCCTTCCTGACCCACTACATCCTTCCCGACGGGCCGCAGTACGGCGAGATCTTCGCGGGGGCGACGGTGTTCGTGATCCCACCGTTGGTGGGCCTGCTCCTTGTACGGCGGCGACTGTCGGCAGTACTGAACCTCGACGTTGGAGGGGGGCGGTAGAGGGTGACTCCTGGGGGAGCTAAGAGGGCGGCACGACGGTGGGGCACATGAAGGGCCAAAGCGAGCGGGGCTCGTACACACAAAGGAGAGCATAATGGAGGACTTCACAGTAATATTCGGCAGAGGCCTGCTTGGCGAACTGCAGGCAATAGTGCCACGGCCTTATGCCGTCGTTACGATGGCGGATCTATGGCCGAAGCTATCGGACCAGCTCGGTGAACCGCCCGATCGGCTCATAACGGTGGAGAGCATGGAGGTCGACTACTTGGACAAGCTCGCCCGGAGCCTCGACGGGGTTGAGGGTCTGATCGGGTTGGGGGGAGGGCAAGCCCTGGACACCGCCAAGTACCTCTCGTGGCGTCGCCGGCTCCCGCTGTTCCAAGTCCCGACGGCGCTGACGGTCAATGCCGCCTTCGCGCACCGCAGCGGGGTCAGGGAAGGCCACGTCGTCCGGTATGTAGGCTGGGCGGTCCCGGAGGCGGTCTTCGTCGACTACGACGTCATCAAGGCCGCTCCAGTACGGCTAAACCGGTCCGGGGCTGGAGACGTCCTTTGCTACCACACGGCCTTGTGGGACTGGCGTATGGGCTGGGAGACGGGCCACGGCCGAGCCAGGTGGCCCTACGACGATCGCCAGGCCGCGAAGGCCCGCGCCGCGTTCGACCGGGTCGTCAAGGCGGCGGAGGAAATACGAGACGTGACGGACGCCGGAATAGAGGCACTGACCGCCTCGCTGACGTGGGGTGGGGAAGCGTTCGCGTTCGACGGCTGGTTGCCCTGTCATCTGGAGGGCAGCGACCACTTCATCTTCTACGGCCTTGAGTACGTTACCCAACGGCCCTTCTTGCACGGGCAGGTGGTCGGGCTCGGCATCCTCATTGCGTCAGCGCTACAGCGTAATGACCCGAATTTCATCAAGGGTGTGCTGGACACCATTGGGATTGAATACCGGCCCGCCAGCATGGGCATTACCTGGGATGACGTCGAGCACGCTTTCGACAAGATCGATGACGTAATAGCTCGTGCAAACCTTTGGTACAGCATCCTTTCAGTTCGGAAGGCTACACCGAAGTTCCTCGCCGCTGTCCGCGACTGGATAGAGGACCCGAGCCATGGCCCTTGGATAGACCCCGAGGATTAGCAGGTTCCGGGTTTTACGATTAGGTTCAAACGAGAGCCAATAAGTTGACGGCGTCGTTACCTAGCCGAACTGGAGGTACGCCTAATGGGGCATTGGGTTGGTTTTAGGCTCGCGATGTAAGCTTCAGCGAGCCTAAGGAGTGAACTTCGGCCGTCGGACGACGGGAACTGTTTGTGGGGCCGTGCCCCCCAAGGTACGTTTCGGTGCCGCAGTGCTACAATAGGTTGATTTATTCAGAAAGGGAACGGTAGGTCGTACCGGCCCGCTTCGGGCATGTGGGGTCGACCGCTTCGCACTAGTGAAAGGTACTGGTATAGCAATGGTTGCCCGACAGTATGTACTTCGCGCAAAGTGGTGCCTGGACGTCGACCGGGGAGAGGCACGGCCCGATCAGCAGGTGGTTGTCGCAGATGACAAGATTCAGGCTGTGGAGCCAGTTGCGACTGGTATGCCGTCAGGTTCCGAGCTCATTGACCTCGGCGACCTCACCATGCTCCCTGGATTGATCGACTCGCATATGCATTTCTACGGAGTGGACGCCACACGTATTGACCGCTTTTACTCGGCCGATAATGCGGAGCGCGCCCTGTGGTCCGTGCGGGATGCCGCCGATCTTCTACTGGCTGGGTTTACATCAGTTCGATGCTGTGGATCGTTCGTGGACGTAGCCCTGGCCAAGGCAGTCGAAGAGGGGTTGATTATCGGCCCCCGCATTATCCCCTCGGGCCCATTTATTTCAAGTAGTTACGGTACATGGGACGAAACTGTGTTGCCGCGTGAGGTTATACAGAAGGCAGGTCTGGCTGCGGATGGGGTTGATGAATGTAGAAAGATCGTTCGCACCCGGGTCCGGGCTGGATCGCAACTCATCAAAATCGGCCTGTCAGGCCCGTTCCCCAACGATGTTGTCGGGCCATGGGCCGACGATCCCTTCGAACAAAGGGGCACGTACTCCTTGATCGAGGCGCAGACCATCGTTGAGGAAGCTCACAGGGCGAAGCTTAAGGTCAGCGCTCACGCAATTGGAGAGGATGCCGTGCGGCTGGCCCTCGACGCTGGGGTGGACACAGTCGAGCATGGCCACGCGATCACCGATGAGACGCGTCGGCGGTTGGTGGACACGGGTACTACGGTTGTCTGCACGCTGACGGCGTTTCGGGGCATTATGGACCGCGGGGAAGCTCTTGGCATATCGCCCCTGGTGATTGCCGCGGGCCGGCGACATTTCGAGGAGCAAGTGGTGTCGTTTCAGCGGTCCCTTGAGTTTGGCGTTAAGTTTGCGCTCGGAAGCGATGCTATTGGGCCCCCACTGAGGCCGCATTATGAGAACGTCGCGGAATATGAATTCGCAGTGAAGTATGGCATGTCTACGATAGACGCCCTGCGGGCCGGCTTGGTGCGCGGTGCCGCCACACTCGGGCTAGATGACCTCACGGGGCATCTGGTACCGGGGGCTCGTGCTGACATTGTGGCCGTTGAAGGAGATCCTCTCGTTGACATATCTACATTGAACAAGGTGCGGTTCGTCATGAAGGATGGAAAGGTGTACCGCGACGACCTGCGGGAAACCGCAGGTTCGCGGCACGTCGTAGGCGCGGGCAGCCGCCGCTGAAGGGCCAGAGGGAGCCGTTAGGCGGCTGTCGGAATGTTGAGTGGGTTTTTAAGGGCTAGAAGTTAGCGAGCCTAGTGAGAGGCACATCGCATTCGAGGCTGACAGAACCAGGGTCTTGCGTTGCCCGCAATGGAAATCGACGCGTGTCCACGGGTGAGCCTGGCCGACGCGTCACGATAAAGCTGCGGACGGCGTTGTGGATTGCGAAGGACGCGTGGGGAGGGCATTCTTGGATAGGGTGCCCGAGAGGCAACCCTTCAGCGATGAGGGCTGGAGGGGAGGGGAAGCTCGTGGGGAACGCGGTAGATATGGCAGGAGTGTAAGGGAAATTCTGAGTTTTGGAGTACCTAGTGAAAGGTCCATTGTGATATGAGCAGAGCGGAAGGGAACGGAGGGGTTAAGACGGGAACGGTGGGAGTGACGGTGGAGACCGTGTTGCAGGGCTACATGTTGGAGACGGATACCGGTACCATCGGCTTTTGCTCGGTGATGTTGGTCACGGCCCCGGACGAGCTGGGGGTGATGCGGCGAATGATCGTCGACACAGGACATTCGGGACGTCGGCCGGCTTTGGAGGGCGAGCTCGCGCGGCGTGGGCTGAGCTGCTCGGACATTGACCTAGTGGTGTGCACTCACGCGCACTGGGACCATGTTGAGAGCTTACATATATTCCCGCGGGCGAGGATTGTGCTACACAAGAACGAGCGGCGCTACATCAAGCGCCCTCACAGGAACGATAGCGCTTGCCCGCCGTGGATTGACAGTATCTTTGAACGGCTTGGTGACAAGATCTGGGAGGTCGAGGAGGGTGTGCGGATCCTTCCTGGCGTTGAGATCGTAGATGCTCCCGGGCACTCGGCCGGAACCATGGCGATTGCGGCGAAGACGGCTCAGGGCCTGGCAGTGATGGCGGGAGACGCGATACAGAGCAGCGCGGTGGCAAGAGAACGGCGCAACTCGCTGGTGTTTTGGAACGATGCCTTGGCCACGCAGACGATCGAGAAGCTGGTGACGATCGCTGACATTATTTATCCCGGCCATGACCAGGCCTTTCGGATTGATGGCGCCAATAAGGTCGAATATGTAGAACGGTTTTCTTTTACGCTTGTGAACGCGAGGCCGGATATGCCGGGGTTCAAGTTCGAGCCCGGGACAGGGTTCCACTCGGCGATAATGCCGGGGATCGAGGAGCAATCGCTGGCCGACTTGCGATAGGCCTGAGACGCGATTGTAGGCATGCGGGCTCCGCGTCCGGGGGCCGATAGAGATGGGGATGTGCGTTTCCAGAATTGGAGGCACCCGGTGGCCGTGGTCCACGCAGAGGTCGGCTGGAGGAGTGGTCGTCGGGTGGCGAGAGTGGTTCTAGTGGAGCATTAATGCCAGAGATGCTGTCGAACAACGTTGATTTTGGCCTTAATGGGAACGTTGCGCTCGTAACGGGAGGGGCGTGTGGGATCGGTTCCGCCGTAGCTAGCGCGCTGCGAAGATCAGGAGCTGAAGTTGTCATCGGAGACATTCTTATCGAGGAGGGGATGGCAGCCGCTGAGGCGATAGGCGTTAGGTTTGTGGAGCTGGACGTAAGATCGACCAGGTCGGTCGACAACGCCGTGGGGACGGCTGTGGAAGTGACGGGACGGCTCGACATCGCGGTGAACTGCGCCGGCATTTGTCGCGGCGGCCGGGGCGAGGAGATGTCAGACGATGAGTGGTCGGAGGTGTTTTCGGTGAACGCCGACGGATTGTTTCGGTGTTGTCGCGCTCGAGGGCTCCGTGATGATCGCCCAAGGCGCGGGCGGGTCGATCGTGAACATCGCGTCAATGTCGGGGTCGGTTGTCAACCGCCCGCAACGCCAGGCTGCCTACAACGCGTCGAAGGCTGCGGTGATCATGATCACGAAATCCCTCGCCACGGAGTGGGCGGCTTCGGGGATCCGGGTCAACGCGGTGTCACCTGGGTACGTAGAAACGGCGATGACAGCGCAGAGCCGTAAGAACGTGGAACGGGTGAAAGGATGGTTGGAGCTAATCCCTCTCGGTCGCTTCGCCAACCCGGAAGAGATTGCCGGACCGGTTGTGTTTCTTGCTTCGGGTGCGGCGTCTTTCGTCACCGGTCACGACCTCATAGTCGATGGTGGTTATACGGCGTGGTGAGCAGGTGCACCGAAAGCAGTACTCTCGGGCACCAGCAGACAACTTCTCCGCGGAAGTAGTGGGCCGGCGGGTTGTCCCGCGGCTTTGTCGGTCCACTCCACGGCTGGGTAGACCTGGCGAGGGCTGGCGCACGACACGCTGTTGGTGGCGCGCCTAGGCCCGAGGCGACGTGTCCCGGCCTCGGGGCTGGTCACCCGGTCTGCCGCCCGTCCAGAGCCTGACCTCGTAGCGGGCTGTGACGTTCGGAGCCGGTGCCCGCCATGAGGCGCGCCACGTGGATGGCGTCGGTAGCCTTCGCGGGGATCGACTTCCGTTCGCTGTGGCTCCCACGGCCGAGAGGAGCAGCTCTCGGCGCCACGTGCCCGGCAGTGACAGGGAGCGTTGGCGGTCGCCGCCAGTGGCCGGGTGAGCGCGGCCAAGGCTCGGGAGAGCCACTGGCGCTCCTGGACCAGGGTACCGTTCTGGTCTTGACCCGGGCATTATCGTCCCCGCTGGTGTTCCCGGCCGTGTCCAACGCTCCTCAGAGCAGCGCTCTGCTGGCGGTCACCGTCATCGCCAGCATGTGGAAGACGCCGGGCCCAGCGTTAAGGCGACCCTTGTACCGCCGGGGTCTTGACTTCCGCTGTCAATCAGCCTAAGCTCCACACAACGAAGAACAAAGGGAGCCGAGGAAGACGATCGTCGGCGTGACCCGTCCCATGACGGACAAGACCCAGAAGGGGAGTAGCCAATGACTGCGGGCCAGCGGTGTCTTCCAATAGCCGAGCGCCGGCACGCCTGGTTGATGAGCGTCCGGGCACGGTTATAGCGACTGACGCAGACGTTCTTTGCGGCTAGCTGTCGCGATACCAAGTACTGTCAGTGGCGCATAGCCACCTTGGGCCCGGTCCCGGAACCACGGCCCGCCCGGCGTGATCGGGGCGAGGCTGACTCGGCCTATGTCGCCAGTTATCCGTAGCAGCGAAACCCCTCACGTCCTGAGCGAGCGGCCCGGCCGCGGAGCCCGGGAAAGTGCGCGGAGTCAGACGTAGAAGGTGAGCCAGAGATGATCGAGAGTAGTGCTACTGGTGTTCCAGGCAATCAAGGGCCGGTCGCGATAATCACCGGCGCCAGTCGGGGCATTGGGAGGTCGACTGCTCTCGCGTTGGCAGAGGGTGGCTTCACCGTGGTCTTAGTTGGGCGCGATGCGGCCGCACTAAGTGCTGTTGCCGCCGAAGCTACGGATCGCGGCGCGGCGGCGTGCGCGGTAACGTGCGACGTCTCCGTCGAGGCGGACGTATGCCGTTTATTTGAGCAGACGTGTGCTCTCTTCGGGCGTGTCGACCTTCTGTTCAACAATGCAGGCATTCCTTCCCCTGCTGGTCCGTTAGAGGATATGAGCTGTGAGGCTTGGACCGAGGTCTTCTCGATCAACGTCACGGGCGCCTTCCTGTGCACCCGTGAAGCGTTCCGGTTGATGAAGGCCCAGGTCCCTCCGGGCGGGAGGATCATCAATAGTGGCTCGCTCTCTGCCTACGTCCCGAGACCCGATTCAGTGGCGTACACTGCGTCGAAGCACGCAATCACCGGCCTTACAAGGTCGACGGCTTTGGACGGCCGGAAATACGGGATCGTGTGCGGGCAGATCGATGTTGGGAACGCAGAGACGGAGCTGACGAAAAAGATGGCTAATGGCGTCAAGCAGGCCGATGGAACGGTCCGGCCGGAGCCCACGATCGACTCAGCTGAGGTGGCACGCGCCGTCGTCTATATGGCAAGCTTGCCACTTGAGGCGAACGTGCAATTCCTCACGATTATGGCCACAAAGATGCCCTATATCGGACGGGGGTAGGGTGATGTACCAGTGGGTCTGACAGCGCCATGGGGCGAAGGAACGACGGAGCTTCTGACGACGACCGAGCCCTCGGCGAGAGGGCTGGAGCCCGGGGCGATGGCGGAAGGCCTAAGCTTTTGCGTGAATATCTCCATGCTCTTTTCAGAGCTCCCATTCCTCGATCGGCCGGCGGCAGTCGCCACGTGTGGTTTTGACGCTATCGAGTGCTGGTGGCCATTTGCCGAAGCCGTGCCAGGTAATGACGAGGTGGACGCCTTCGTGTCGGCGGTGCGCCAGGCAAACATCGACCTCGTGGCCCTTAACCGTTTTGCTGGAGATAGGGCTAGTGGTGATCGAGGCGTCGTTTCGCTCCCCGGTCGAGAAGAGGAGTTCCGGGGCAGCGTCGCTGTACTCGCCCGGATCGCGGAACGAACGGGATGCAAGAAATTCAACGCCCCATATGGGAACCGCTTAAATGGGTACGCGGGCGGCGTTCAAGATGAGACGGCGGTCCGCAACTTGACCTTCGTTGCCCAGACCGTAAAATCTTTGGGAGGCAGCGTGCTGATCGAACCGTTGACGTGGGGAGAAAACGGGACGTACCCGCTGAGGACGGCCGACGATGTTTTCGCCGTGATGGACCGCGTCATCGACAACGGTTGTGACAATGTGCGGTTGCTTGCTGACGTATACCACCTCGCGGGCAACGGAGACGACCCGATCACAGTGTTTCGGCAGCATCTGAAGCGTGTCGGGCACGTGCAAGTGGCGGATCTTCCGGGCCGGCATGAGCCGGGAACGGGTGACCTGGACTTTTTAGAAGTATTCAGGGCCTTGGTTAGCGGATGCTATCGAGGTTATGTAGGACTTGAGTACGAGCCGCTCGCGAGATCGGTGGACAGCTTTGGATGGATGCCTCCGGCCTGGGGAAAGTCCCAGAGCGAGGGCGTACGCGAGGAGGAAAGCCACAGTGCTTGACAATATACCACCAGACTCAACGCAATTGATCATCGGCACCTACACCGAGGAACTTCCACACGTTAAGGGTAAGGCGACAGGGATCCTTGCCTGCCTCTTCAAGGAGGGGGTTGTCGGCTCTCCAACTGTCGTGGCACCCTGCCGTAATCCGTCGTGGGTTACCGTCACTTCGTCCGGCAAATACCTATACTCGGTGAACGAAACGAAACAATATGAGGGCGGCGTCGGTGGAGGTGTTACCGCTTACGCCCGTGACCCTTCGACGGGCGCCCTCACTCCACTGAATAGTAGACCCTCCGATGGCGTTGAACCTGCATACATTGCGCTTGACACGAGTGAGCGGTTTGTTCTGGTGGCAAATTTTAGGTCGGGTTCCATGGCCGTATTTGCCCGGAACGACGATGGGAGCCTGGGAGACCTGGTTGGCCGGTGTCAACACACTGGCTCTAGTGCCCATCCCATTCGACAGGCCGGGCCGCATCCCCATATGATCGCCCTTGACCCCGTCACCGGTAATGTCCTGGTTCCTGACTTGGGACTTGACGCCATTGTTGTGTATGAACTTGACGACATGGGCCAGTTGGCCGAGAGGACCTCCGAACGTATCAACACCAAGGCGGGAGCCGGCCCGCGCCACATCGCCTTCCACCCCAACCAATCGAGCCTGTTCATTTTGAACGAGCTGGACAACACGTTGGTGGCGCTACATCGCGGCGCCGACGGGTTCGAAGTGACCGACCTCCAGTCAACGCTTCCCCCCGATTTCCAGGACCGAAACCAGAGTGCGGCTATCCGTGTGTCACTCTCTGGCCGCTATGTGTTCACTTCAAACAGGGGCCACGACAGCATTGCTATATTTGAGTTCGAAGAGACTGCAGGGACTTTGCGACTTCGTCGCTTGGTGCCCGTTGCCGGGCAAGAGCCACGCGACTTCTGTCTATCGTCCGACGGACAGTACTTGCTGGTGGCCAACCAGAACACGGACTCGATCGTCACCTTGGCCGTAGATGAGGACGGGGCTAACCTGAATAAAGTCTCCGTTGCCGAGGTGCCAAGTCCGGTGTGCCTAGTATTCGCACCCTGACCGCGGCCGCCGGTTCGAGGCTAGACGGGCACGTGGCCTGGCCCATACCTCTGCCACGGGCCGCCACTGGTTGTGTTGCTCGGCCACCGTGCCTGCCAGGCCGCGTCCGGCACCGCCCGACTCAGCCGAACCTTGGCCGGCGGCGCAGCAGGGGTAATCAAGAGGCCTCCCGGAGGAGGGGCGAGTCCTGCGCGGCAAGGGAAGGGACGGCGTGGCCGCGGCCGCCCGGCCCCGGGAGGCCGGCCGCCCGGCCCCGGGAGGCCGGGGGCACCCAGTCCTCGCGCTTCAGCTGAAAGCAGCACACACTTAAGCAGCTACGCTGCTTGACTTTTGACGCTTGCCGTTGTAAGATGCGGCCTGCGAGCTTTTAGAGGGCTGCCGTGGCACGACCGGTAGGGCTGAACGGGCCGTTGTGCTTCGGCCGAAAGGTCACCAGCGGACGAAGGGGGGAGCAGGAAGGATGGATGGTGTCTACACCGTGACTGTCGCTGGTCCGGGGCCCCAGTAAACGTGCCGGGTACCGGCCAGGCCGACGACTGCGTTCAGCCATGCCTGAACCAAACGTGCCCCGAGGGCGACGGGAGTGGCGGCGAAGTGGTCGCCAGTGCGGTCATGTCCCCGATCCCGGACCGAGGACCGGTGCGCGCCCAGTACCAATGCGGTGTGATGTCTGAGACCGGCCCTTTGAACTCGCTGGTGGCACCCTCATGACCGGGGCAACCGCCGCGTTGGGTGTTCAAGCGCCAGCCCCCGCAACCTCGCGCATTGAGCTGCGTAGTGTGAGCAAAAGTTACGGCGGGGTCTACGCTGTTTCGGACGTCAGCCTCGTGTTCGAGCCGGGAACGGTACACGCGATCGTTGGCGAGAACGGAGCGGGAAAGTCCACCATCGTCAAGCTACTAACGGGAGTTATTACTCCTGACTCGGGGTCGATAGTAATCGACGGGGTACCGCAACGCATATCCGAACCCACCGAGGCTAGACGGCTCCGGATCGCTGCCATGTTCCAAGACCCGACGGTCTTCCCGCAACTCACGGTGGCAGAGAATATATTTGCCGGACGCCTTCCCCGCACGCGCCTGGGCACGATCGACTGGCCAAGGTTGTACCGTGAGTCGCAGGCGCTCCTGGACTCGATAAACGTCAATTTTTCCACTCATGCTTCGCTCCAATCGTTGGGTATAGCTGACCGGCAGCTTGTCGAGATCGCTAAGGCGTTGTCGACCAACGCTCGGCTCCTGATCATGGACGAGCCAACCGCAGCCCTTTCACCACGCGAGGTCGAGAGGCTGCTAAATATTGTACGCAGGCTCCGCGCGGATGGCCAAGCGATCATCTTTATAAGTCACCGCCTAGAGGAGGTGTCTGCCATCGCAGACACCATCTCCATTATGAGGGACGGCCATCTTATCGTCACTAGGGCCAACGACAAGTTCCCGCGCCAAGAGATGGCTCAGCTGATGGTCGGCCGGGCCATTGTCGAACGGACGCCCAGAGACCATCTTGCATGGAGCGAAGACGTCCTGAGGGTCGAGGGATTGACGAGGCTCGGGTTCTTCAGCGATATATCGTTTCGTGTACGAAAGGGCGAGATCGTCGGCCTGGCCGGGTTTGTGGGCGCGGGGCGCAGCGAAATTGCGCGTGCCATATTTGGGCTAGACCCTCTCGATGGAGGGAGGCTCTGGATCCGCGGCGAGCCCTTTAGGCCTAAGTCACCCCGAGCGGCAGTGAACAAGGGTTTAGCCTACCTACCCGAGGACCGGGTGGCCCAGGGCCTGGTTTCAACCCACAAGGTCGTCACAAACATGTCTTCGGCGATATTGCCTCGCGTCACCAGGCACGGGATGGTCCAGGCCAGCATGGAGCGCGAGCTTGCGGACCGGTTCATAGAGAGGCTCGCGGTGCGGCCCCCGAACCGGGATTACCTGGCCCAGGGGCTATCCGGAGGCAACCAACAAAAGGTCGTCCTGGCGAAGTGGTTAGCTACCGAACCGGTCCTCCTGATCCTGGACGAGCCCACGCATGGCGTGGACGTAGGTACGAGGTCCGAGGTGCATGACATGGTCCTGGACCTTGCTGACCATGGCCTGGGCGTCCTACTTATCTCCTCTGAGATGTCGGAACTGCTCGCGGTATCTGACCGGATCCTTGTCATCCGGGAGGGTCGGATCACGGCCGACCTGCCACACACGGACGCGTCGGAGGAACGGCTCGTGCGGGCGGCTGCCGGAATAGGTGAGGACGAGACGGTGCGGCAATGAACCGTGCGGCCTCGTCCCGAAGTGCCGTGATCGGCGTGGTCAAGAGCCTCGTCGTGTTCCGCGAGTTCGTCGTGATCCTCTTCCTGGTCGTCATGATCACCACGTTTTCGTTCTCGGCCGCAAATTTCCTAAGCATAACTAATTGGCGGAACATACTTACCAATGTTTCGATAGTCGCAGTTGTCGGGGCCGGGGAAACCCTTGTTGTGCTGACACGCAGGGTCGACATAAGTGTCGGTTCGACCGTGGGGCTGTCCGGCTATGCATGTGCCTATATCATTGCCCATGACCCCTCTGTTCCACTGATCGTCGCCGTGCTTGTGGCCATGGGGGTCGGCTTGTGCATTGGAATAATCAATGGGATCCTGGTGGCAGTATTCGGGATCCCGGCCATCATCGCCACCCTTGCCATGTTAGGGATCGGCCGCGGGTTGGACACCGTTATCACAGGTGGCCAGGGTATCCAAACCTACCAATTGCCGAAGAGCTTTACGAGCGCGACCGCATTCACCTCTCGGAACATCCTCGGGATACCATTCCTGGGGTGGTTGGCGATCGTTATCGTCTTGCTTAGCACGTTAGGCCTCCGCTTCCTTCGCTCTGGGCGAGACCTCTACGCCATCGGAGACAACCCTGCGGCTGCCAGAACGATCGGCATCCCCGTGGGGCGGCGCGTCTTTTGGTCACTGGCGCTATCGGGGATGCTCGCCGGCCTCGGCGGGTTTATCTATGTAGCTCAATATGACTCGGTCGATGCGACAGCGGGCCTTGGCTTTGAGTTCACCGTAATAACGGCCGTTGTGGTGGGTGGTGTGAAATTCATGGGCGGCTCGGGGACGACGTTCGCGGCTGCATTGGGAGCATTACTTGTTGTCATCGTTCAGGATGGGTTTATTCTCCTGAAGGTGTCGGAATTCTGGGTACTCTTTTTGGACGGGTCCGCTATCGTCGCCGCCGTAACATTCGATGCAGTAGTGACAAGGAAGCTCCAGGATTCCCTCATGCGAGCCCGAAGGCGTGGCGGGGGACCTGAAATGGCGACACTGGCCCCCGGTAGTGGCGGCGCCGGGATGTACGCCGAGCGCCTTATCGACGACGGGTCGGGTGGGCGATGAGACAACCCACCCCTCCTCCGGGCGTGCTCCGGCGGCTATGGCTTCGATGGGAATTGCTACTGGTAATCTTAATTGCGGCTACCACCGTCTGGTGCGCCACACTGTCCCCAGTGTTTTTTCGACTGTTCAACCTCCTGACGTTACCGCTCCCGGTAATATATGTGGGCCTGATGGCACTCGGCCTGACGCCCGTGATCGTCGCCGGCGATATTGATATCTCGGTTACCTCGACGCTAGCGGTCACGGCCGTGACTTGCGCCCAGCTGTGGCACTTGGGCCTGAATATATGGATTGCTACGCTGATATCTCTCGTGGTCGCCACCGCGCTGGGCACAGTCAATGGCGTCCTATGCTCTTTCTTTGGTGTTACGTCGCTTGCGATCACCTTGGGTACGATGGGCGCCTATTCTGGCATTGCTTATGCAATCCTTCCGAATGGTGCCATTGGACTGCCGACCAACTTCACGAACGTCGTAGACGCTTACATCGCGAATAAGGTGCCCGTTGGGCTCTTGTTCTTCATCGGCTGTTGTGCAGCTATCGGTGTTCTGTTGCACAAAACCCCGTTCGGAAGGTACCTTTACATGCAGGGGGCGAGCCCGGAGGTGGCGCGGTTCACAGCCGTGCCCGTACGTCGGACACGGGTACTTGCCTTCGCCCTGTCCGGATTGATGGCGGGGTTGGCGAGTGTGGCGTACATGGGCTACTTCTCTGAGGCACGTTCGGACGTTGCCAGTACGGACCTTATAACGGCGATCACGATGGTCGTGCTCGGTGGCATCGACGTATATGGTGGCTCCGGAGCGATTGTGGGTCTAGTCCTGGCCTTTGTGCTGGTTGCAGAGGTGGATAACGGCATGGACCTGGCCAACCTGCAGGCCCCACTGGAAGAGGTCGTGATCGGCTGCATCCTCGTAGGTGCCTTGCTCGTTGGGAGGTCGCGTCTCGCGTTTGGCAAGTTCTACCGGTCGAGGTTGTTGTCTCGTTATAGAGGTTCGGGCGTTGAGGCTGCCATGGCCGTGGAGGACGCGCCGCCTCCGCTTGAGGGCAAGCCCCAAGGAGTACCCGTCAACGATTAGGCGATTTTGCATCGGACTCATTACCTGTACATGGACAAGGGCGCTTTTCTGACCCGACCGACCGGAGGAGACCAGGGAGTGACAAAGGATGAACGCAGTGGACATGGGATCGTAGGCCTGAGCCACTCGGACGTGGCCGGACGGCCCGACGGGGCGCAGGTGATGGTGGGGGCCGGGTTCGCCTATTACGGCCACATGACAAGTGGGGGGTACTCGATCATTGATGTGCGTGACCCAAGGGAGCCAACTGTGGTTGGCTACGTTCCGGGCGTAGGGACGTCGTGGAGTGGGCACCTGCAGTTGCACGACCAGTTGCTTCTGGTTGTCGACAAGTCCCGCGGCGCGGCCGTGCCTTCGCGTTGGCATGGAGAGGCGGTCGAACCGGTGCAGGGTGTGGACTACTTTGGCGGCTTGCGGATCTATGACGTGGAGAAGCCGACCGAGCCCCGACTGATTGGCGAAATGGCGGTGAGAGGCCAGGGGTTGCACCGGTTGTGGTATGTGGGAGGGAAGTACGCCTATGCCTCGGCGCTGGTAGACGGTTTCGACGGCGACATTTTGATGATAATCGATGTGTCCGAGCCGACCAAACCCACGGAGGCGGGGAGGTATTGGCTACCAGGGATGTGGGTCGAAAAGGGCGAGGAGCGCACGTGGCCTCCCGGAGACCGCGTCGCCCTCCATCACTGCATCGTCGCTGACGAGATCGGCTATTGCGGGTGGCGCGACGGGGGCTACTCGCTGATCGACGTGCGGGACGTGTCTCGCCCCCGGTTGCTCGCCCATTGCAACTGGCACCCGCCGTTCGCCGGTGGCACGCACACCACGCTTCCGTTGACGGCCCGAGTGCCCTCGCCGCGACCGTACCTCGTCGTGGCAGACGAAGGCCGCGATGACGTCCTGGTTGCTCGCCAAAGGGGCGAATCGAGGGGAGACGAGCTACCAACGAACCCCGAGGGGCCGGGTCAGCGACGGAACTGGATTGTAGACGTACGCGATAAGTCCAACCCAGTCAGCGTCGCCGTGTTCCCAGAGCCGTCCGAAAGAGATTATTTTGCCGAAGTAGGCGACTTCGGTCCACATAATTTTCATGAAAACCGGCCCGGCACTTTCCAAAGCTCAGAGCTGGTCTTCGGGACGTACCAAAGTGCGGGCGTGCGGGCTTGGGACCTAAGAGATCCTTATCGTCCTGTCGAGGTGGGCGGCTTTGTCCCGAATGTGCCCCACGGCGCGCATTCGTTGGATGTCTTTGTCGATTCAGAAGCGATCATCTACGTCACCGACCGAGCGTCAGGCCTCGACATCCTGCAGTACACGGGATGAAGCAGCAGACAAGAGGCTTCAAAGGAGATCTATCAGGGTTACGGACCTCCGAGCGTGTGCCCGGCTAACCGTCCGTGGGGACGAACGGGTGCGAATATGCGAAAGGGGATGTCAAGGAAAGAGGGGAGGTTGCGCGCGTTTGGCAACGGCGCACATGTTGCGGAGTAGCTGTACACCAGTGTTCCACCGAGACGACCTCACAGTAGGGAGGGGAAGGAGAACTATCATGCGCAAACATAACCTAGTCAGAATCGGGGCCGCTGTTATCGCCGCGGGGGCACTTTCCACAACGGGGATAAGTGTGAGCGGGGCCCAAAACACAAAGGTACGTGCTCCCGCGCTTACGCGTACTTCCGCCGCGTCGGCGCATTACAAGCTCTATATGATGCCAAAGTATGTGGGTATCCTTGTGTTTACGGCAAATCAAGAGGGGGGCCAGCTCGCGGCCAAAGGACTGGGCGACAAGCTTACTTTTGACGGCCCGGCCACAGGGGAGTCCAGCTTGCAGGCGCCGTTGCTGACCGACGTGACGAGTGAGGGCTATCAAGGCCTAATATTCGACGCTGATGACCCCTCAGCCCTGGTGCCAGAGCTGCAGAACGTGGCTCGTGCCGGCGTCAAGATCATCACCTATGACAGCGACGTCGCGAACCCCTCGTTGAGGTCGATCTTCGTGTCCGCTCCGAGTGACACGAAGGTCGCTACCCTCATGGTCCAGGATATCGTGAGCCAGGTTGGTGATAAGGGCCAGGTAGCCATTATCGGGTCCAGTACGGAGGATCCCACGGCCGCGGGATGGAACAAGGGCATAGAGGGGGTACTTAGCGAGCCGAAGTACTCGGGCTTGAAGCTGGTAAAGATAGAATACGGCAATGGCGTCGACGCGACCGTGACAGCAGACGCCGAGGGACTGTTGCTGGCGTACCCACACCTAAAGGCGATCATCTCGACTAACGGTGGGGACACGAACGTGGTTGCGGAAGCCATCCAAAAGGAGGGGAAGTGTGGCCAGGTAGCAGTTACCGGTACCGGTGACCCGCTGGCAGAAAAAGCAGCCCTAGACAATGGGTGCATGAGGGGGTTCCCGTCCTGGAACGAACTTGACTATGGGTGTCTAGCGGTCTATACGCTGCACGAGCTGCTGGCCGGAGTGATAACGGGCAAGACCGGGCAAACCTATGACGTACCGACGTGCGGCGGTTTGAACGGGCAGTCTCCGCTGGGAACGATAACGATCGGCGCTAATGGCATTGCGTATTTCCCGCTACTGACCCTCATTACTAAGGCTAACGTCAATGAATATAAGTTCTGACCAGGTTGGGTCAGAGAGGGTACTAGCTTCAGAAGAAAGTTCTCGAAACTAGAGAGCTTGTGAGCGAGCGGTGTCGTCGGCAGTCGGTGGCACCGCTCGACCATCTTGAGAAGACTTGTGTGCGGGGACGGAAGGAATGGGAGCGTCAGCGGATGTGGGCAGTACGAGTTGTGGCGCCGTACCGCTTCGAGGCGATCAATGTTCCAGCTCCGAAGGAATCGGAGTTGGGAGCGGGTGAGGTAGTGCTGCAGATGTCGGCAGGTGGGATTTGTGGAAGTGACTTGCCCGTGTTTGCCGGACGTATCCCGGCCAACCGGGAGTACGTTGTGGGGCCGGACTATGGGCCGGAAGGAAGTCCCCTTCATGAGCTTGTCGGGGTTGTTGTCAGCTCGAATTCAGATTTGGAGGTGGGGCAACGGGTCGTGGGGTGGGCGCGAGTGCAGGACGGTCTGAAGGAACTGGTAGTGGCCGAGTCACGTTCGTTGCACCCGTTGGGCCCAGATAGCGGGTTGCTCGCCCACCACGAGACGATCATGCAGCCGCTCGCGTGTGTCCTGCACGCCGTTGGGCGCATGGCAGACGTGGCCGGCGCACGCGCCGCGGTAATAGGGCTCGGGCCGATGGGCCTGTTGTTTACTCATGTGTTGCGCTCCCTGGGTGCGGCCCATGTGATGGGCATAGATCCCATCGATCGGGCCGATGTCGCCGGGCGGTTCGGGATTGATGAGGTGTGCGCCATGCCGAGTGACCGTTGGGTTCGTTGGCTACCGGATCGGGAGCGCCCGACAGTCATTGTAGAGGCCGTGGGCCACCAGGTGGGATCGTTGAACCATTCGATCGAGGCCGTTGCCCCTGAGGGACAAGTCTTGTACTTCGGGATAGCCGATGATGCGGTATACCCGGTCGAGATGAAGGCGCTGCAGCGGAAGAACCTTACGCTGATCTCGGGAAACACACCGTTCCCCCACCGGAGGGCGGCGTTGGCGAAGGCGGAGTCGTACCTCAAGGGCCACCCGGGGCTGGCAGAGCAATACGTCACCGACGTGTTTGGACGGGACGCCGTACAGGAGGCGTACGAACGGGCGATGACGCCTCGTCGGGGTGGGATAAAGGTGGCTATACGGTGGTGATCCGCGGTTCTTCAGGTCGGCGTCGGTGCGGGGAGCGGCCTGATGTGCGGGTTGATGGCGGAGAGGGGGAAGCGGCTTGGTACTAGGTGGCGGGAGAACGGCTAGGACAGCGAAATGTGTAGTGTCGCAATGATCAAGCATAGGAGGCTAGGGATGTCATCAGCGGAGAACGGGCTGAGGTACGAACTGATTGACGGCTGGGAGCAACTCCCCGCTGGACTGAAACATGTGGACGTAGCTGGTGTGGCGGTCGATTCCGAGGATCGCGTGTTCATCCTGACGCGCGGCGATGCTCGTGTTATCGTTTATAATCCAAACGGTACCTTTAGATCCGCCTGGGGCGAAGGCGTGTTCACGCCGAGGGCGCACGGTATCACTATTGCTTCCGACGATACTGTGTACTGCGTGGACGACGGTCGGCACGTCGTGTTCCATTTTGACGCGACCGGCAGGTTGCTCAACACGTTGGGCACGCCCAACGTCGCATCCGATTCTGGGTACCGGGGTGAATCTGCCGGTGTGGATACGGCCTCACAGCTCAAGACCATTACCCACGGAGGGCCACCGTTCAATCGTCCGACCAACCTGGCCGTAGCTGGAAATGGTGATCTTTACGTCAGCGACGGTTATGGCAACGCCCGGGTGCACCGGTTTGACTCTGGTGGCCGCCTCCTGCAGTCGTGGGGTGAGCCGGGCACCGGTCCCGGACAGTTCAACCTCCCGCACGGGATCGCTGTCAGTCCCGATGGGAAGGTGTTTGTCGCTGATCGTGAGAATGACCGCGTGCAGGTGTTCAGTCCCGAGGGCGATTACCTCGAAGGAATGGACGGATGTCCAACGGCCGACTCACATTGCTATTGACCCGGAGGGACGCGTCTACATTTCGGAGCTGTGGCGCCGGACGGAGGACTACTCGTTTAGGTTGGGGTGGATAAAGGAAGACCAACACGGACGGGTAAGCGTCTATGATCTAACGGGGAAGCTGCTCGTTCGCCTCGGCGAGCCAGACCGGTGCGCGCCGGGGAACTTCATTGCTCCACATGGTATAAGTGTCGACTCACACGGAGATTTGTACGTGTCGGAGGTCACCCAGTCCTTCGCCGGGAAGAGGGGGCTGGTGCCAGATGGGTGTCATACTCTGCAAAAGTTTGCCGTCGTCGGTCACTGACGGGATGGGCTCGTTGGCGTGCCGTCGCGTGGGGTTGATGTACTTGCGACCCTAGGGGCGCAAGAGCCCTGTGGTTCGTGAACATACTTCGTCGATGTGGAGGGTGGCACCATGTCATTGGGGGACCAGACCGCCGGCCAGGTCATAGTGGAGACGCTCGAAGGGCGCGGGCGTGACTCACTGCTTCGGTGTCCCGGGAGAGAGCTTCTTGGGCCTCCTCGACGCGTTCTATGGCTCGTCGGTCCAGGTGATTTCGACTCGGCACGAAGGAGGCGGCTCCTTCATGGCCTCCGGGTTTGCCAAGATCTCCGGTCAGATCGCAGTCTGCTTCGGGACGCGCGCAGTTGGTGCCACAAACCTGGCGATCGGAGTTCACACCGCCCGGCAGGACTCCACCCCGATGATCGCCTTCGCGGGTCAGGTGTCGCGTCCGTTTGCTGGACGCGAAGCCTTCCAGGAAGCTGATCTCGTCGCGGTAATGCGCCCGTTGGCAAAATGGGCAATTCACATCGCGTCCGCCGACCGCGCCGCCGAGGCGATCGCCCGGGCGGTCAACATCGCAACAACGGGCCGGCCTGGCCCGGTGTTCATCTCAATCCCCCAGGACGTCTGTGACGAACTGTGCCAGGGTTCGGCGTGGAGGCCGACCCGCGTCGGACTGCCGCACCCGGACCCCGAGGCCGTCGGCGTCATCCTCGACGCGCTGCTCAATGCTTCCCACCCGCTCATCTTCGCCGGGGGCGGGGTTTACAATTCGCCGCACGGACTGGCGGCGCTGGTGGAGTTTGCGGAGGCCGCGCAGGTACCTGTGATTACAGGCTGGCGTCACCACGACGAGTTCCCGAACGACCACGCTCTCTTCTTGGGCTCGGCCAGTCTAGGGACCTCGGGCGCGGTGTGGGAGCGGCTCGGCGAAGCAGACGTTGTCCTCGTCATTGGGAACCGCCTGCAGGAGTTGACCACCGACGGTTATCGGTTCCCACTGGCCGAGACACGGCTGTTCCAAGTGGACATCGACCCTGCCGCCCTGGTGAGCCATCGGGCTCCCGAGTTGGCGCTACAGGCGGACGCGGGGGCGACGCTGCGGTCCATGCTGAGCCGGCTGGTGCAGCCCGTCCCCGGCGTGAGTGCCCGGCGAGGCAGGAACGAAGCGGACCGTCGGCGCTTCGAGCTCGCCACACGGATCCCAGCCACGGAGGGTAATCGGGCCGGTGTGGCATATGAGGACGTGATGCGGGTGCTTGCCGAGGTGCTCGGCCCGGATGTCGTGATCGTTTCCGACGCGGGCAACTTCTATGGATGGCTGGCGACCTATCACCGGTTCCGCCGCCCATACACCTACGTCGGCCCTGCCTCCGGCGCAATGGGTTACGGTCTGCCGGCTGCGATCGGTGCGAAGATCGCCCGGCCAGGTTCGCCGGTCGTGTGCCTATCGGGCGACGGCGGCTTCATGATGACCGTTGGCGAGATCGAGACGGCGGTCCGGTACAAGGTTCCTGTGGTGGCGATCGTCCTCGATAATGAGCGGCACGGGACCATACGCATGCACCAGGAGGCGCGCTACCCGGGCCGCGTGATAGGCACTGACCTCGGGCGCACTGATTTCTCGCTCGTGGCACGGGGCCTTGGGGCGGCCGGTTGCGTTGTAACCGATGCCTCTGAGTTCGGGTCGGCGCTCACGGCTGCTCTCGAATCGGGTTCAACGTCGGTGATCCAGGTCCGCATGGACCAGGGTCAGCTTTCGGTGCGCTCCAGGTTGAAGGGCATTAGCCCCGGCCTGCCTGGTCGCACGTTGATGTGAGAAGAGCTTCGGGGGAGAGTGAGGCGGAGCCGGCAGGTCCCCTTTGGCGTGGGCCCCGGGTGCCGCGTTGTAGCCGGAAAGGCGACGATTGCGAAGGCCAGGGTCTCGCCGCTGCCCTCCTGTCGGCTCGGCGTCACCGAGCGAGTGCAGTTAGATGTCGTAGACCATGGCCAGAGGTCAAACGGAGACCGGGGGAGGGGCTGTGAGCGTGCTGCTTGGTAGTGGAGAGTACGTCTATAAGGTTGTCGAGGACTGGGGACAGCTACCGGCTGGCTGGGCCATGACCGATGTGGGCGGAGTCGCCGTCGATCGGGAGGACCGCGTCTACGTGTTCAACCGGAGCGACCACCCAATGATTGTGTTTGACCGTGACGGGACCTTTCTGGGCTCATGGGGAGAAGGCGTGTTCCCTCATCCGCACGGAGTCCACTTCGGGCACGACGGGGCCCTGTATTGCACTGACGATGGTGACCACACGGTCCGCGTCTGCACGCTGGAAGGAAAAGTACTTTTGGAGATTGGCGTACCAGGCGCTCCGAGCCCGTACATGAGCGGTAAGCCGTTCTGTCGTTGTACACACACCGCGTTGTCCCCGAGTGGTGACATTTACGTGTCGGACGGGTATTGGAACGCTCGCGTCCATCAGTATTCACCCAAGGGACGGCTGATCCGGTCGTGGGGCCGATCGGGCACCGAACCGGGCGAGTTTAATCTTCCTCACAACATCACCTGTGATGTCGACGGTTGGGTCTACGTAGCGGATCGGGAGAACCTACGGGTGCAGGTGTTCGACGGCGACGGCAATTTCGAGACCTTGTGGCACGGCGTCCATCGCCCGAGCGCCCTCTACACGACCCCGGACGATACGGCTATCTGTTACGTTGGCGAGGCCGGTCCCATATACGACTTCAACCGGCAGGCACCAAACCTGGGGCCTCGGGTGAGCATCTGGACGAGGCGTGGCGCTCTCCTGGCTCGATTGGAGACGGAGCCGTCAGCTGGTACCGAGGCGGGCCAATTTCTCTCGCCTCATGGGATCGCCGTCGACTCGTTCGGCGACATATACGTGGGTGAAGTCTCGTCCACGTCTTGGCCCGTTCGGTTTCCGGGAACTCCCGTACCAAGTCGGCTTCGCAGCCTACAGAAGCTGGCCCGAGTTAGGTCCTGAGGGCGACTGTACGTGGTTCACGTGGGACCGCAGGGAGCCCCGTGATCGACCCGGGAGGGAGCGTCGCCCTGGACGGGAGCGTGGTCCCGCCCCGGGCGCCGCCGTGCCAGTCTTGCCGGAGGAGGTCGCAAAGGCTCGCCGGTGCCCAGGTCGGCGGGGGAACGTCCGGAACAGCTATAGCCAGGGGTTAGCCCTCGGCAGCACGGAACCGGGGAAGTGTTGGGGGGGAAGCGGGGGCACGGGGAGGAGTTCGTCCCGGGTGTGGGCCGGCAAGGCGGCGCGGCATACGTACCGTGGCGCCTGCGCCCTCGGGGCGGTGGCTGCTGACTGCAGGCTCGGGGCGGGGGCCTAGCCTCGATAATTCACCCCTAACCGTCGAGGACTTTCAAGGCTCATAAACGGCGCAGTCAGGCTTGGAAAGGGGGTCGCGGGGGCCCGCCGGAGCGTCCGGGCTCAGATTTGGGCGTCGCGATGAACGGTTTTGGCCCGCCATGGGTGGCCTGCGAGCTGTGAAGCCACGCTGGACCTATTTGGAGGCACGACGGGACAGGCCGCGGGAGCGACCGTGGACGCGAAGCGAGGTTGGCGACGCTCAGGTGGCGAAGTCGAGCGCCCGTAGCCGCTCGAAGGCCCTGGCCAGCGCCTTTACCCATGGCCAGGTGGCGTCGAGACGCAAGTAGCTGCGCCGGCCGGTGCGCGCCGTGCGCCCGGCGACGTGCAGGATGCAGTAGCGCAGCCGTTTGGGCTCGGCCTTTGCGAGCTCACCGTCCAAGCACAGGCGTTGTGACCATGTCAGGAGGTCCTGAGCGATGAGCACGACGAGCATCCAGGCGGCGTTGGAAGAGAAACGGTGGCCCGGGAAGTGCGACAGCCCGGTGGCCTTGGCCTGTTTGATGCGGTCCTCGACGTGGGCATGACAGCGGTGGCGGGCTTCGAGGTAGACGATGTCAGCTTCAGGCGAGTTGGTGATGAAGACCTGGTGGCGCCAGCCCTCGGGGTCGAAGAGGTTGAACTGGGCACCGTCGTGGGGCTCCTCGCGCCTGGAGATCGCCCTGGTGCCCTCCGGCCAGGCAGAAAGGTCCAGGTGCTCGGTGATCTCTGCCACCCCGGCGCCATCGCGCTCCTCCATGTCCAGGGTCATCGGGACCTGCCAGGCGTCGGCGGGCACGTCGGTGATGGCGAGGCGGACGGCCTCGGTGACGTCGAAGCCGATCGAGAACTCGAAGCCTTTCGCCACGATCGCGTTCACAAAGCCGTGGGTCGCACCGGCCGAGTCGGCGCGTACCAGCACCTCCACGCCGTTTTCAGGGTCGTCCTTCTTCGTCGGCACCGGTAGTTGGGCGAGCGCGTCGTCCAGCAGCTCGACGTGGTCGGCTGCGGTGTTAGCCCCCGCTGAGCCCGGTCGCAGCTTGCCGGCGAAGGCCTCGGCGGTCTCGTCGCAGTAGACATGCAAAGGGTGGAAGCCGCAGCCCTTCTTGTAGTTCGGCTCGGCGCCCTCCTTGTCGTCGGTGTGCACGTCGACCAGGGTGGCATCGAAGTCCAGGGTCACCCTCTTGGTCTTAGGAGCCAGGCCCGCGGCCCAGACCCTCGCCCTCGAAGCCGCACGAGCAGCCTGCAGGTCAGAGAGCAGGCCTTCGTCGATGGCGTCGAGCAGGCGCCAAGCGGTCGGCTGGGAAGCCACCTCCCCGAACAGCTGGGGCTGGTCACGAAGGATTCTCAAGTCCGAGACGAAGTCGTAGCCGTCGGCCAGCATGACGGCCAGGTCCACCAGCACCTCCCCGGGGGCGTGGCGGCGGGGGCCCTTTACGATCGGCGCCAGCGCGGCGGACAGGTCGGCGGCGATGCCGGAGCGCTCGGCCAGGTCGGCCAGCAACCGGGCCCCGGCGTGGCTCACTAGCCCCTGGCCGTCGGTGGTCACCTCCAGCCTCGGCCGACGACGACTAGCCGGCCGGCAGCGGCTACGATTCACTTTCAAGGTGACCCTCCTGGTAGGGGGTTTGGACTCGCTAAGTCAATTTTCCCTTACCAGGCGGGCACTTTGGCGGATGGCACCTGTCGACCGTGACCCCGACGAATAGTCGCGGCTAGTGGCGTCGATCTCGCCCGAACGGGTCTCGGCGTCGGTCAGCCCCGTCAAGGGCGTCGGCCGGCCGTGTGGCACGGTTGACCCGTGGACATGGTTGTGGCGTTGGTCACTTTCGCCTTGTGCGACGGCGTTGTGCGATGCGGCCAAGGGCCCGAGGGGTGGCCGGCCGTCCCGAAAAGGTTGCAGGTACGCCTCCTCCGACATTTAGCCGGCCCACGCGCCTTCGGCCGGTGGAGCATCGCAATGCCTCGGGAGGCGTTGCATGTTAATACACACGCACGGTACGTTAATAGGATGCGCCCGAACGACGGCACACCCGTTTCGGCACCAAGGTCAGCTGGGAGGTCTGTCAACGTCGACCAAGTGCAGGACATGGTGCGCCTACTCAGCCTGGTTCGCTCCGAGTCTGCCCGAACCAGGCGTCAACTAGGTCAGCAGACCGGGTTTACACGCTCTGTGGTAACAGAGCGCGTAAAGGAGCTAATCAGTCTTGGTTTAGTATCAGAGGGACGGCTGGGGCGTTCGACGGGGGGACGGGCTCCGCGCGAGTTACAGTTTTGTTCAGATGGCGGGGCCCTTCTTGTGGCTGAGCTTGGGGCCACCGGTATTACGGCCGGAATTGCAGACCTGAATGGGACCATAATCGAACACAGGGACGAGGTCAGTGATATAACAGATGGCCCGGAGATTATCTCGAAGCAATTAGAGGAACTGTTTGACGACCTTATCGCCCACCATCCCGGTGGGCTCGAGGCGATCTGGGGCGTGGGTATCGGTGTCCCCGGCCCCGTAGAGTTTGCCACTGGGCGCCCGGTTTCCCCGCCGATCATGCCGGGCTGGGACGGCTACGATATCCGGGGCCGCTTCGCAGCTCGATATGACGCTCCAGTTTGGGTGGATAATGAGGTCAATCTGATGGCCCTCGGTGAGTTGCGAAGCCGGGGTACCCAGGAGACCCGCGACCTGGTCTACCTGAAGGTGGGTAGCAGTATCGGCGCCGGGCTGGTGTCGGGGGGGAAACTGCACCGAGGTGCTCAAGGCTGTGCGGGCGATATCGGGCACATTGCCGTTAGCTACGCGGATGACGTTATCTGCCGTTGCGGCAATACGGGCTGCCTCGCCGCCGTGGCCGGGGGGCGAGCATTGGGCCTGCAAGCCGCCGCCGCGGTAGAGGCCGGCACCTCACCCTTCTTGCTCGAGCGTGTACATGCTTCTGGAAAGCCCCCGACGGCGCGAGACGTTTCCGATGGAGCTCTCCACGGGGATGATACTTGCCTCGCATTGCTTAATGCCGCGGCTACGCACGTTGGACGCGTACTTGCGCAGCTGGTCAACACCTTCAATCCCTCGATGATCGTTATAGGTGGTGGAGTCGCCGAGGCGGGAGAGGTGTTCCATGCTCCGGTGAGGCGCGCTGTTTACGCCCGATCGCTCCCGCTCGCCACCCGCGATTTGCGTATCGTGTGGTCACCTCTGGCGATGCGGTCCGGTCTAATCGGAGCTGCCGCAATGGTTGTAGACGAACTGTTCCTTCCCGAACGGCTTGCTCTTTGGAGCAGGCGGTCGCCACACGGTTACCCACAACTGACAGAGGCTCTGAGCGGCGACTCGGCTTGGGGCACGACGTTTTCCTAATCTCCCGAGGTCTGCAGCCGCGCCCGGGCACACCAGGGGTCGGCACGACCGGGGAAGGGTACGGGCACCTGTTCGCGAATGCCGACAACCTTGCCGCCGCCCGGTGGGACGCTTGGTTCGCCGGCCCGGGCCGCGAGGTCGACGCGCCGGTGTCTCGGCCAATGCGCTGGCGTGATCGGCTAGGTCATTTGACGGCGAGAAGGGCAGGAGGTGTTGTTGGGCCCCGACCGGCGGTGGGGGGCGCCGACGGGCTGATAGGAGGAGAGCAACTCAAAAGCCTGGTGCGAACGACTGTGCCGGCGGCAATAGCCTGGTGCTTCAATGTGGCTAGTTGAGGCGCGCACCGTCTTTGGCCGTGCCCGGGTGCGGACATTGCTGGTCGGGCTGGCCGCCGTCCCCATCATGCTGGCGGTGGCCGTGGACCTGTCGGGTGGGCCGTCGGCCGGCAACGGGCCGGCTTTTGTGGACCGGGCCTCGCACAACGCCGTGTTCACCGCCCTGGCCGGGTTGGTGGTGACCATGCCTTTTTTCATCCCCCTGTCCATTGCCGTGGTGGCCGGGGACGCCATAGCCGGGGAGTCCAGTCTCGGCACCCTGCGCTACCTGCTGGTCCGGCCCGCCGGGCGCTCCCGGTTGCTGCTGGCCAAAGGGGCCGTGGTGGCCCTGTTCTGCCTGGTGGCGGCCTTCGTGGTGGTGGTGGCGGGCCTGGTGGCGGGTTCCGTCCTTTTCGCTCATGGACCGGTGGTCACCCTTTCGGGGACGACGGTGCCGTTCGTGGACGGCGTGGGCCGCAGCCTGCTGGCTGCCGTCGTGGTCGGGGCGTCCATGTTCGGGCTGGCGTCGGTAGGGCTGTTCGTTTCGACCCTGACCGACGCCCCCATCGCCGCCATGGCCGTCACCGTGGCCGTGGTGATCGTTTCGGCCATCGTGGACGGGATTTCCGAGGTCTCGTTCCTGCACCCGTGGATGCTCACCAACTACTGGACGGCGTTCACGGACCTGGCCCGGGCCCCCGTCAGATGGCACCAGATCTGGAAGGACCTGGTGGTGCAGGCCGGTTACGTGCTTGTCTTCGGTGCTGCAGCCTGGGCGCGGATGACATCCCGGGACGTGACCGCCTGAAGCGTCAGGTCCGTTCCCAGAGCTTGATGCCGCCCAGTATCCCAGCCGTGTTGTCGGCCAGGCTGACGTCGGCAGGGAGGTCGATGGTGACGTGCTTGGAGTTCCCCCCACCGATGTAGCAATGGTCGTAAAAGACCAGGGCTTTCAAGATGCCCAGGGTGACGCCGACCCGGGCGTTCCATTTCTTGTTGCCCACCTTCTCGCGTACCGCCTCGCCCAGCACCTCGTTGTAGGTGCGGCCGCCTTTGCCCAGGGGGTGATGGGCCAGTTCCAGGTGCGGTGCCAGCTTGCCTTCCCAGAACAGCGCCGTACCCACGCCCGTGCCCAGGGTGATGACGAGCTCGAGGCCCTCGCCCTTTACTAGGGCGGCGCCCTGGACATCGGCGTCGTTGGCCGCCCGGCACGGCTTACCCAGGGCCGCGGCCAGAGCGGACTGCAGGTCGAAGCCGGTCCACGCCTTCACCAGGTCGGGCGAGGGCTTGCCTTCGGGACCGGTCGTGGAGATGTAGTGGGGTGCCGAGAGGATGCGGCCGGACCGCATCATCCCCGGGAACCCGGCCGAGACCCGTTGGAACGCCGGTAGCCCCGTCGCCAGGCCGGCCAGGGCGGCGACGAGCTGTTCGGGCCGCATCGGGTAGGAAGTCGGCGTGCGCACGGGCTCGTGGAGCAGTTCGCCGTGCCTGGACAGCACGGACGCCTTGAGGCCGGTCCCCCCGATGTCGAAAGAGAGCGTCCTCGGCAGCCCCCGGCCCCGAGGCCGGGCGGTCGGGACAACGGCGGCCAGGGCCGACCGGGGGCTCTTGGAGACGGGACTGCCGGCCCGGGCGCCGCCACGGGCCAAAGGGGTGGGCATGGCGGTCACGATAGTCGGCGCTCCCGGGTGGGGGCCGGCCAAGGGGGCGCCCCGGCGCCCCAACGTATAGTTTGGTGCGATGCCTACGGGACCTGAAGTAAGTACCGGCGCGCCGCCCACCGACCTGAAGGGCCAGCGCATCGTCGTGACCGGTGGCTCCGGCTTCATCGGCGCTCACGTGGTCGCCGCCATGTGCCGTGCCGGGGCCGATGTGGTCACGGTGGACCGGCGGCCGGCGCCGCCGTTCCGTTGCCACCCGGGCGGCGACCACGCCGTGACCGATGTCGTTGGCGACCTGCGGGACGTCTCCGTCGTCGATGCCGCCGTGGCCCCGGGGACGGCGGCCATCGTGCACTTGGCGGCGCAGACCCAGGTCCTGCGGTCGATTGAGGATCCCAGAGGCACTTTCGAGAACAACGTGCTAGTGACCGAGGCCCTCCTCGAGCGGGCCCGGCACACCGGGGTGCCTGCTTTCGTGCTGGCCTCGACCAACGCCGTCGTTGGGGGCGGGGCTTCGGGGGTACTGAACGAGTCGGCGCCCCTGGGCCCGTTGACGCCCTACGGCGCCACCAAGGCGGCGGGCGAGATGTTCCTGTCCTGCTACAACGCAGCCTACGGGGTGCGCGGGGTAGCCCTGCGCTTCACCAACGTCTACGGCCCCGGCATGTCGGAAAAGGACAGCGTCGTGCCCCGGTTGATGCGGGTGGCGGCGAGCGAGGGCGCCCTCGACGTCTACGGCGATGGCCTCCAGGTCCGTGACTACGTAAACGTGGCCGATGTCGTGGCGGCCATCATGATGGCCGTGCGCACCCCCGGCCTGAGCGGGCCGGTGGTGATCGGCTCGGGTTCTTCGGTCTCGGTGCTGGACCTGATCGACGTGGTCGAAAAGGCGCTGGGCATGCCGCTGCGGGTCAACCACGTGCCGGCCAAGCCGGGAGAGATGCCCGCCGTGATCGTCGACAACTCGGTGGCCCGCGCCTGGGGGTGGGCTCCTTCGGTCGGCCTGGAGCGCGGTATTGCCGAGGTGGCGGACGAGTGGGGGAGCGGTCGTGGCCGGGATGCCTGAGCCCGTCGGCCCCGAGCTGTCCGGCCCCGAGCGGCGGGGCACCGCCTCCCTGAGCCGGCTGGACCGCGACCAGGCGGCCGCCTTCGCCAGTCTGTACGCCGAACGTCCCCCGGCGCCCCTCGCTGTCGTCATCGCCGCCTACAACGAGGAAGCCAGCGTGGGCACGGTGGTGGCGGCGGTGCCGGCGCAGCTATGCGGCCTGGGCACCGAAGTCATCGTGGTCGTCGACGGGTCGTCCGACAAGACGGCGCAGATGGCGTCCCAGGCCGGGGCGCTGGTGTGCGACGTCCCCACCAACCGGGGCCAGGGAGCCGCTTTGCGCCTCGGGTACCTGTTGGCCCGCGAGCGCGGGGCGCGTTTCATCATCACCACCGATGCCGACGGCCAGTACCAGAGCGACGACATGGAGCGGGTGCTCCTGCCGCTGGTCAACGACGAGGCGGACTTTGTGTCCGGCTCAAGGCGGCTCGGTTCCACTACCAGCAATGATGCCGTTCGCAATCTGGGTGTCGTGCTCTTCGCCGGGTTGATCACCGCCCTGGTCCGCCAAAAGGTCACCGACCCCTCGTGCGGGATCCGGGCCATGAAGGCCGGGGTGACCGCCGACGTCCTACTCAACCAGCCTCAGTACCAGGCATCTGAGCTGCTCATCGGTACCGTCATGGCCGGTTACCGCTACAAAGAGGTACCTATAGCCATGAAGGCGCGCCGGTCCGGCAAGACAAAGAAGGGCGGCAACCTGCTCTACGGGGCGAGGTTTTGCTCCGTCGTCGTCGGTACCTGGCTGCGGGAACGGCCCCGGTCGACGAAGACGAAGCGGTCGTAGGCCACGTACTTGAGGCCGGACAGCACGACCACGGAGAACAGGTAGCTGAGCGTCACCAGGACGTCCTTTGTCATATGACTGGCGCCGGTTGAGGCCATCGCCGTCAGCTTGGTCACGGCGGCCGAAGCCACCAGGCTGATCAGGGACACGACCACGTACAACGTCGTTTCCCGGCCCACGCCCTCCCGGCCCCGCTTTTGCCAGGCCCAGCGCCGGTTGAGGACCCAGTTGGGTATGGCCCCGGCGAAGAAGGCGATGACCGAGCAGGTGATGGCACCCAGGCCAAACCAGTCGATGCAGACGTAAAAGGCCACGCCGCTGGTCACGAAGGCAACTATCGACCCGGCGCCGTACCGCCATATTTTCAGTAGGAAGGGGGTACGCCAGCGGCCCAACCAGTGCCCGTCGACCAGCCAATGCAGCACGGTGCGGGGAGGCTCACCGTGGGGGCGAGCGCTCCGCTCTTGGACAAGAGCGTGGCTAGGATCCGTCGGCGTGCCTGACTGGTCGATGTCTATAGAGGGAGGCTCTTCGGACATGGACGGGGCGGGCGTCATGAAAGGACTGACTCGAGCGATAGGGAAAGGTTAGTCGCGCTCGTTGGCTTCGCGCATGAACGACCACCGGGCCACCTGGTGGGCGCTCGGTTGGCTGGTGCCCCTGGTCGTCCAGATCGTCCACACCGTTGCCGTAGCCCCCACCTACCACGTGGGATCCTTCGACGACGATGGCAACTACCTGATGGCCGCGCACGTCCTGGCCTCGGGCGGAGGCCTCACGGCCCTGATGCCGAGCGGAGCCTCCGTCGTGGCCAACTACCTGCCCGGGTACCCGCTGTTGCTTGTCCCCCTGATATGGACCTGGGGGTCGGCGCTCGGTCCGCTGCGGCTCTTTTCGACGCTGTGTACCTGCGCCCTGTACCCGTTGTTGTGGGCCTGGCTCGGCGGCCGGGGAGTAAAGCCGGGCCCGCGGGCCGCCCTTCTGTTCATCCTGGCCATCAACACCGTCCTCGCCACTTACTCGACCATGGTGATGGCCGAAGCGCCTTTCCTCCTCGTGCTCGTGCTGGCCCTGGTCGTCCTGGACCGTTGGGAGCTGCACCCGGGCTGGCCTTGGGCGGGGGTGGAGATCGTCTTGCTGGCCTTCCTGGTCTGGTTGAAGGAGGCCGGTATCGGCCTCGCCGTCGGGCTGGTGTTGTACGAGCTGTGGCGTCGGCGCTGGCGCCGGGCGGTGACGGTGGGCGCCGGGGTGGGGGCGCTGCTGTTGCCGGGCTTAATCGCCCGGCTCGTCACCGGCGGGGCGGCCGTCGGCGACCGCTACCAGGGCGAGATCACCAACTCGGCCAATGGTGGCCTGGGCCACCTTCCGCACCAGATGGTCTCGGACATCTGGGCTTACCTGAAAAGTGTCCTGCGCCAGTCCGTCCTGCCCGCCGGGAGCCCATTGCCAGCCAGCGGCCCGGTCCACACGCTGCTGGTGGTGGTGGGCGTGACGGTGCCCGTTTTCTGCCTGGTCGGCGCCGTGGCCTGGTACCGGCGCCACCCTCAGGGGGATTCCTGGATGATCTGGGCCTACTTCGGCGAGACGCTGGCCTACCCCTTCACCAACCAGCGCCGGGTCATTCTGGTGCTCCCGGTGGTGACCCTTTGGTACGTCGTCGGGGCGTGCGAGGTCGGCCGGGCGGTGGTGGCTCTGGGCGGTCGCAGCGTGAGCCGGGCGGCGGTGGCCCTCTCGGTAGTGGTGGCCGTGCTGGCTGCCGGGGTGCCCACGGCATCCGGGTTCACCGAGGACTATCTCTACGGGGCGGGCCGGCAGAGCTCCGAGTTTGTCCATTCACCGGCGATGTCGTTGTTGAAGGCTCTGGGGCCCCCGAGCTCGGTGGTGGAGACGGACTACCGGGGCAGCGTGGCCTACTTCACGGGTCATCGCACGGCATGGACGGCGTTCACGGCCACCACGCCGTACGGCCCCTTCGGGTCGGCCAACCGGTGCCTGGTCCCGGCGGTGAGAAGCGCTCTGGGCGATGACGACGCCAAGTTCCTCACCGTCGGGGACTTCAACTTCCCGTGGCTCATGGACAGCCCCTGCCTTCTCCGCCTGGCCACCAGGCCGGGGACGACGGCGGCGTTGGGCGCCGTGCGCCTGCTATCCATAACTCTCGACCAGACGTCGGTTTTCGAGTTCGTGGGCCCGGGAACGTCCCAGCCGGGCTTGGTCGACCACACCGGTACTGCTCCGACGACGCCTTCCCGGGGCGTGAGGCTGGCGCCCGACGGTAATGGCGATGCCGGCAACGTCGCCTATAGGGCCCCGGCTCGGGACGGCGAGGCCAGCTTCCAATGGACGTGGGCCCCGCCCGTCACCTTGAGCCAGGTGAGCGTGGGGCTGGTCACCGGCAGCGAGCAGCTCAGGGCGGTCGCCGTGGCCATCGAGCGGCCCGGGGGCGAGTGGGAAACGATCGCCTCCACCCCGGGTGGGGTCGGCGATGGTGGCCAGGTCCCTTACCTTCTGGTCCGCATGCCCTCGGGACAGCGTGCTCTGGCCTTGCGGGTATCGGCGCGCACCTCGGGAACCGCCGAGGTGGCCGACGTGGCTGCCATCGGCCCTGGGGCCTAGCGCCCGGGCGGCACCGCCGGACTGGCTCGCGGCCCCGGGCGGCACCGCCGGACTGGCTCGCGGCCCCGGGCGGCACCGCCGGACTGGCTCGCGGCCCCGGGCGGCACCGCCGGACTGGCTAGCTCCCGGGCCGCACCACCGGCTTGACGGCCAGGGGGTCGCGCCGACCGGCGGTCAGCGCCTCTTCCACCTGGGCCAGGCTGTAGTGGCCGGTCACCAGGTCGTCGAGGGGGACCGCGCCCGCGGCGGCCATGGCGACGGCCGTCGGGTAGGTGTTGGCGTAACGGAAAGTCCCGGTCAGTTCGATCTCGCGCCACTGCACCAGGGCCAGGGGCAGGCGCGGATGGCTCTCGGGGGACATTCCCACGACCACGGCGCGGGCGCCGCCTCGCAGGCCCGCAGGCCCGTGTCGAGAGCTGCCGTAGACCCTGAGCACTCGATGAGCACGTCGGCGCCCATGTCGGCCAGGGCGTCGCCGTCCTTGAGAGCGTCGACTACGGTCGTCGCCCCCATTTTTGTCGCCGACGGCAGGCGCACCGCCTGGGTATCGGTGACCACTACCTCCTGTGCCCCGGCGGCTCGGGCCACGGCGGCCACGACGAGGCCGATGGGCCCGGCGCCGGTTACCAATACCCGGTCCCCCACGGCGATGTGGGCCTTCCAAGTTGACCAGATGCCTACGGATAGCGGCTCAAGCAGCGCCCCGGCGTCGTCGGAGACGTGGTCGGGCAGCACGTAGCAGAAATCTTCTTCGTGTACGACGTAGCGGGCGAAGGCCCCGTCCACCGGCGGCGTGGCGAAGAAGCGGATGTCCGGGCACAGGTTGTACTGACCGCTGCGGCAGGCCCGGCAGCGCCGGCAGGGCACGCCCGGCTCCATGGCGATGCGGTCGCCGACCTTGAGCCGCACCGCCCCGGCCGAGCTCGCGCACCACCCCCGACGCCTCGTGGCCGAGGACCAAGGGACCGTCGACGACCCGCTCGCCTATGCGCCCCTCGGTGTACCAGTGCACGTCCGAGCCGCAAACACCCACGGAGCTGACCTCTACGAGGACCTGGCCCGGACCGGGGACCGGCATCGGACGTTCCTCGAGCTCTATCTGGCCGGGACGCACCATAACGGACACCGGAGCAGTTGCCATAGGGCCTACCGTAGTCCCGTGGCCAACCAACGTGCCCCGGGATGGTACGGCGACCCCGACACGCCCGGGCGCTGGCGGTGGTGGGACGGGCGGTCCTGGACCGAGCACGCCGTAGGTGCCGACCAGGAGGTCGGGACGGCGGAAGTGAGCGGTGCCAGTGCCGGGCCCGGCGCGGCTCGCGATCACGCCACCATTCCCGATGACGCCACCGCTCTCGATGTCATCCCCGCTCTCGATTTCGCCCCCGCTCTCGATGTCGCCCCCGTTCCCGATGACGCCACCGCTCACGATGACGACCTCGCTCTCGGTGGCGCCACCGCTCACGATGACACCGCCATTCTGGGGGGGGCGGGCACCGTTGAGGGTGCCGGGCCCTCTGCCGACGCCCGGCAGCTCGACACGTCCGTCCGGGCACCCGGGCCCCGCAATGCGGCGACCGCACCCGGGCCGCGGGGTGCGGCGACGGTCCCCGGGCCGCGGGGTGCGGCGGCGGCACCTGGACCGCGGGGTGCGGCGGCGGCCGGGCACGAAGGCGGCCCCGCCGTGTTCGCCCGGCGCTGGGCCGTGCTGGTGGCGGCGGCCGCCTTGGTGGTGATCATCCTGGTCGTGGTCCTGCGAAGCCATCCGCCCGCTCTTTACTGGCAAGGAGAACCGTTTAGCGACGGCTCGACGGTCTTGGGCCAGGCCCAACAGTCGATGCAGTCCTTTGCCAGTGCCGACGAAGGGGTGCTCTCGACCCAGAGCCGTTGCTACTTCAGCCTGCCCACCACGGCCGCCCACGACGTAGCCCCGTACCTGCGCTGCGGTCCGGTCCTGCTCCCGTGGTCCTCACCGTCCGGCCCCTGGCTCACCTATAGGCTCTCGGCTTCGCGCCCGACCAGCACCGGGGTCGAGCTGGCGGTGAGGCCCACCCCTTCGCCCGGCAGCACGGTGGCGCTGTCCAAGAGCGAGGTGCTGCGACGGCCGGACGGGGTGGCCCCGCCTTCGGGCAACGCCGGCCTGGCCGTGCCGGCCGTTCCTCGCCAGCCCGCGGGCTGGGCCGCGGCCCTCGACAACCCGCCGCCCGAACTGCGCCCGGCCCCGGTGGCCGACCTCATAGGGGACTGGGGCCAGTCGTACCGGCTGGTGGCGTTCGGAGAGCTGGACCGGGTCAGCTCCAGACTCGACCCGGCCGCCCTACGGGTGGCCTCCGACCCGCCCGGCAGCGCCTACTCGACGAGGGTGGGCTCGAGCGGGACGGACAGCTCCGGGCGGCCTCTGGCCAAGCTCCTCCTGCCGCCCAAAGGTCAGGTGTTCGTGGTGGCGGAACTGGCGGTGAGCCCGGGGGAGGAGGCCGGGGCGGTGCCGGCGGGGGCCAATGCCGCCGGTGCCGCCGGCGCCGGTGCCGACCAGCCGGTCCTGCAGGTGCTGGCCGGTACGGAGACGGCCGTCCTGCCCGGTTTTACGGCCCGGTCGGCTGACGTGACCGTCGTGGCTTCGGTCCCCGCCGGCGCCCCGCCGGTCCTGGTCATAGCGGACAAGGGCCTGGACCAGAGGGTGATGCTTTCGACGGGGACGCTGGAGCCCGGTCCCAGTGTCCTGGCCCGGGCCGGGACCGACGAGCCTCTTTCGGTCAGCGGCACGCTCGCCGGTGTGACTGTGCATGTGAGCGACGCCTCCCTGGTCTGGTTCGCCGGCAGCGACGGCGGTACGGCGCCGCCGCAGCCCGACGAGGCCTACCTCCAGGTCTTGGCCACGGCATTCCCGGCGGACGCCTCTTTCCTGCCCCCCTCGGACTTCACCCTTGACCTGCCAGGCGGCGAGGTGGCCCAGGCCCAGGCCCTGGCCGATGCCGACCGACAGGCCATCGTTGTCGGCTTCCTGGTCCCGGCCTCGTTCAGTGTCGGCACCGTGGTGGTCGCTTCCGGGGGGCGCTCGTTTGGTGTCCCCGTCCATTTTCAGTAACCCGCAGGCTGATATTTTCGTCGAACCGAAGGCTGGCCTTTTGTCCTAACCCCTAGGCTGGCCTAATGCCAGTCACGCGCCGCCCACCCCAGGACCTCCGCGTCCTTCTGGTGGAGAACATCCACCCCGACGCCACCACCTTCCTGTCCAAGGCGGGCTACCAGGTCGAAACCCTGGACCGTGCGCTGGGGGAGGCCGAGCTGACCGAGCACCTGGGCCAGGTCGATGTGCTCGGCCTCAGGAGCACCACCCACCTGACCGCCGGCGTGCTCGCCTCGGCGCCGCACCTGCTGGCCGTGGGCGCCTTCTGTATCGGGACCAACCAGGTCGACCTGGGCGCGGCCAGCGCCCACGGGGTGGCCGTGTTCAACGCCCCCTTCTCCAACACCCGCAGCGTCGTCGAGCTGGTGATCGCCGAGATAATCGCCCTGCAGCGCGGGCTCACAGACAAATCGCGCCTGATGCACGAGGGGATCTGGGACAAGTCGGCCCAGGGGAGCCACGAGGTCCGGGGCCGGCGCCTGGGCATCGTCGGTTACGGGAACATCGGCTCGCAACTGTCCGTCCTGGCCGAGTCGCTCGGTATGGCGGTGTGGTTCTACGACACCGACGACAAATTGGCCCTGGGCAACGCCCGACGGTGTTCCTCGCTCGACGAACTGCTCGAGGCCGTCGACATCGTCACCTTGCACGTGGACGGCCGGGACGGCAACCGGGGACTTTTTGGGGAGCCGGAGTTCGCCCGCATGGGGCAAGCGAGCCTGTTCCTCAACCTGTCGCGGGGCTTCGTGGTCGACCATGGCGCCCTTCGGGCGCACATCGAGAGCGGGCACATCGCCGGAGCGGCGGTGGACGTGTTCCCCAACGAGCCCAAACGCAAGGGTGAGCCCTTTGTGTCCGAGCTGCGGGGCCTGCCCAACGTCATCCTCACGCCTCATGTCGGCGGGAGCACCGAGGAGGCCCAGCAGGACATCGGCCGGTTCGTGGCCGGCAAGCTGCACGACTACCTGGCGCTCGGGTCCACCTCGCTATCGGTCAACCTGCCCAACCTGGTCCTGCCGCCCGATGCCCGGGAGTTCCGTCTGACCCACATCCACGCCAACGTGCCCGGGGTCCTGGCCATGGTGAACAGCCTGTTCGCCACCCACGACATGAACATCGAGGGCCAGTACCTGGGTACCCGGGGCGATGTGGGTTACGTCATCACCGACACGCCCAGCGATTTCCCCCCGGACGTGCTCGCGCGCCCTGGCGGACATGCCGGCGACGACCCGGCTCCGAGTCCTCTAAAAGATCGTCCTGCGTTAAGGGACAAAGGCCTAAAGCCCGGGGCGCCCCCGGCCGATAAGGGTTTCATGGCGAGTTTCATGCTTGTAATTCGACCCTGGGCGAGCCGCGGCGCGGCGGCGCTGGTCGCGGCCGTCCTGGCCACCGCGCTACTTGTGGTGCGGGTCGGGTTGGCATCGACGACGGCTCTGACCGGGCTGTTCGAAGGCTGGGGCCAGGAACTGGGGGCTTTGCGGGCCTCCTCCCGCCTGGCAGCGGCCCGGCGGGCGCGGGCGGCCGATCGCGTGGGGGCGGCGTTCGAGGCGGCTCCCCTGGGGATGGCCAAGGTCAGCCTGGACGGGCGCCTGGAGGAAGTGAACCCGGCTTTTTGCGCCCTCTTGGGCGAGCCGGAGAGGGCGCTTCTGGGCCGGCGCCTCACCGCCCTGGTGTACCCCGACGACCTCCACGCCCTGGACGCCCTGGAGCAGGCCGGCGTCCCCCGGACGAGGGAGGCGGCCAGGGGCGAAGTGCGCCTGGTCTGTGCCGGGGGGCGGTTGCGCTGGTGCGAGCTGGCGGCCTCGGTGCTGCGCGACGCCCATGGCCAGGCTGAGAACGTCCTCGTCAACGTGGTCGACATCACCCGGCACAAACGCTCCCAGGCCGCGCTGCGTGACCTGGCCACCCGGGACCCCCTGTCCGGCCTGGCCAACCGCCGCTGGTTCGAGGTGCAACTGGCGCACCACATGAGGGCGTGCGCCGAGGAAGGGCGGCGCGGCGCCCTGCTCGTCATGGACCTGGACAATTTCAAAACCGTGAACGACACGCTCGGTCACCAGGCCGGCGACCGGCTCGTGATCGAAGTGGCCGTCACCCTGCGCCGCCACCTGCGGGACGGGGACCTCGTGGCCCGGCTGGGGGGGACGAGTTCGCCGTCATCCTGCAGGACGGCGATGCTCGGGCGGCCGAAGCCGTGGCCCGCAAGCTCGTTCTGGCGGTCAGGGACGAGGTCACCACGGATGTGGGCGGTGATCGGGGGGTCACCGTGTCGGTGGGTGTGGCTCCCTGCGAGCGCCTCCCGGGGACGGGGCCCCGAGGAGGGCGGCCTCGCGGGGACAGGCGCCCGTGAGGCGCTCAAGGCGGCCGACGCCGCCATGTACGCCGTCAAGCGTTCGGGGCGCAATGGCTACGCCGTGGTGGGCTCGGCCGAGGGCCCCCACCACGCCCGCCCCCGCCATCCTGTGGCCGACCTGTCGGGCCGGCCGGCGGAGACTGGCGGGTGCCCGCCGGGCCTAGTAGCGGCTCGGGCCTACTGGCGGCCCGGGGCACGTCCCCATAACAGTGCCGCCAACTCGGCGGCGGTCTGCACGGCCCGGGCGTCGCTCACCACGACCCGGTCCCACGGCGGCGCCTTCGACGTCGAGGACGACGGCCGGGCGCCCGGCGCGCACGGCGGCGAACTCCCGCAGCCCGTGGCGGCGCCGGCTCCCGATCACGAACAGGCCGGGGCAGGCCAGGCCGGGCAGGCGCCACCGGGCCAAGCCCACCAGCGGTGATTCCTCCACGTGGACCATGCGCAGGGCACTGATGGGCACCGTTACCGACCGCCGCCAGGCCGCGACGGCCTCCGCCGCGGTCAAATGCACGACAACGTCAGTGAGGTCGACTGTGATGTGAGCCATGGTGCTCTGCTATTCGGCCCTCAACTCTAGGAGCGTTGTGCCGAATCCTCGCATTAGATGAACATGCTCGCCACCACCGCCTTCGCCCCGGCCCCCACCCGCCGGCCCCGCCGCTCGAGGCGCGGCGCCGACGGCCGGAGGCTGGTCGCCCAGATCGAGGCCGGCCCGGGCGACGACCCCGGTCCGGGCGGATGGTCGGGAGGTTTCGCCAACCAGGCGCACTGGGACCCGGCGCGGTCCCGGGACTGGCGCTGCTGGGCCCAGACCGGTCCCGACATGGTCGGCCCATTGCGGTGCCGAGGTGGCGGCGGACGACCCCCTGGGACTGTGCCACCACCATCGCCGTTCACTGCTCGAGGGCGGCCCCGGACCTGAAACGGCGATGAGGGCAGGCTGAAAGTTTGCCCTAGTCAGGGCCGTGCCCGTCCCCTTGAACCCTTGCCTCGCGTTTAGGCATTACGCTGGCCCTTGGTTGCGGACGGTCCCCGGTTAGGGAGAAAGGCACAAATGGCAGGTACATCGCAGGGGCGCGGCGGCAAGGCGGGCAACGTCCCGCCCCGGCCAGGTGGTTCGCGGCCGCCGGTACCCAAGCGGCCGGCCCCGGCCCGGCCGACGACCTACTCCACCCCCCGGGGCGGGCGGCCCGTACCCCGGGCGTCGGCCCGCCAGAGCCTGCAGCAGCGCCGCCAGCGCAACATCTACATGGGCATCGGGGTCATCGGTGTCGTCGTGGTGGTGGTCGCCGTGATAATCGCCGTCAGCCTCACCGGGGGCGGGACCACGACCCCGACGAAGACCAACGCCGTTTCCGGGGCGTTCAATGTGCCCGCCAACCTCGTCAGCCGCGGTCGAGAACGTGCCCGTGGACCAGTTGGTCGCCCAGGCCAAGGGGCTCCCGGACAACTCCGCCCCGCCCCAGGCCCTGCCGGCCAAGAACCCGCTCTTCACCCAGGGCGGCAAGCCGGCGATCGTGTACGTTGGGGCCGAATTTTGCCCGTACTGTGCCGCCGAACGCTGGCCCCTGGTCATGGCCCTGTCGAAGTTCGGGACCTTCACCAACCTGCGGGGGACGACCTCGTCGGCCACCGACACCAACCCCAGCTCCCCGACGTTCTCCTTCTACGGCTCGACGTACACCAGCAAGTACCTCACGTTCCTCTCCGACGAGGAAGAGACCAACACCGATGCCCCCCTGCAGAGCCCGACGGCCACGGAGCAGGCGCTGGTGACCAAGTACGACACCACCCCGTACATCCCCGCCGCCGACGCGGGCGAGAACCCGATCCCCTTCGTGTACCTGGGGGGCAAGTACGTCCTCACCGGCAACCAGTACGACGCCGGTCCCATCTCCGGGAAGCAATGGACGCCAAGCCGCCTCCTACATGGTCTCGGGCACCAACGCCACCTCGAAAGGGGCGGAGGCGGCCGCCGGTTACCTGGTCGGTGACCTGTGCGTGCTCACCCACGACCAGCCCGCCAGTGTCTGCTCGCAGGTGCCGTCCGTGCTGAAGGGCATCACCACGTCGTCACCGAGGAACCAGGGCAGTTCGGTGCCCACGACGGCGGTCAAATCCCCCAACATCACGGTCAAATCTCCCACCATCACGACCAAGGTCAAAGTGACGCCCACCACCAAGAAGGCATCGAGTTAGCCGTGGCCAGGGTGCTGGGAGCGGACACCCGCCGCGTGCCATCGACGGCCACCGGCCCGGGGCGGACCGGGGGCAGCCCCAAACCGCCCTTCGACGAGGCACCGGTCGCCGACGAGCGCCTGGTCCCGCCGCGGTGGGTGCCCACCACCAGCGCCATAATCTGCCTCCTGGCGGTGGCCGACTCGGCCTACCTGACTTACACGCATTTCGTGAACCCCAAGGGCATAGCGTGCTTTCTGGCCAAGCCCGGCTCGCTCGTCAACTGCGGGCTGGTGACCACCAGCAGTTACTCGCACCCCCTCGGGATCCCGGTGGCCCTGGCCGGGTTGATCTGGGCCGTGGCCATGCTGGGCCTGTGCAGCCCGTGGGCGTGGCGGGCAGCGTCGCCGTGGGTGGCCCGGGCCCGGCTGGCCGGCTCGGCGGCCGGGGTGGTCGCCGTGTTGTGGCTGTTGTGGGCCGAACTCATCAAGCTGCGCCACATCTGCGAGTACTGCACGTTGGTCCACATCCTGACCTTCGCCCTGTTTATCGTGCTCATCCTGGGCTCGGCGCTGGCCGTGCCGGCCGAGCCCGAGGCGCCGGGGCTGGACGAGACCGCCTGAGCCGGGCCGGCCCCCGTTTCAGGGACGGGCGGAGAGTACCAGCACCTCCCACGGCGCCAGGTGGAACTCGTGGCCCACGACCGCTCCGGGGGCCAGTGTGGCGGTGGACAACAGAACGGTGAGGGGCTCGTGGCCCGCCCGCGGCCGGGTGACGACCTGGTCGGAAAGATTGGCCACCGTGGTCACCTCCCCGACGCGGTAGGTCCAGACCTGGTCGTCGACCAGCACCCGCTCCAGCTTGTCCACGCCCCCGATGACGCCCTCCCGGCGCAGCGACGACAGGGCGCGCCAGTAGTTGAGGACGGACCCGGCATCGGCCTTCTCATCGGCCACGTTGGTCGCCGTGGCGCCCAGCGGTAACCACGGCCGGGCCGCCGGGGCGGTGAAGCCGGCGTTCTTGTCCGCCGACCACAGCATCGGGGTGCGGCACCGGTCGCGGCCCTGGGTCCGTCCCGCCGTCATGTCGTCCAGGCGCTGGGAGACGGGCACGTCGACGTCGGCCATCCCGAGTTCGTCACCGTAGTAGAGGACGAGCGTCCCGGGCAGGGTGGACAGCACGGTCAGCGCCGCTTTGACCGCCTCGGGGTCATCGCCGCACCAGCGCGTCGGGAACCGGCCTACGTCGTGGTTGGACGCCGTCCATACCGGCATGGCCCCCGGGGGTAGGGCGGCCAGGGTGCTCTCGACCACTTCCGCCAGACCCGGGGCGCTGAACTGTGACTCCACAAAACCAAAATTGAACCCCATATGCAGTTCGGGCTCGTCGCGGCCGTAATAATCCCCGAAGCGCTGATAGTCGAATTCCCAGGTCTCGCCGAGCAGGGCTGGGTGCTGTGGGTAACTATCGGCTATCTGGCGCCAGCGCCGGTAGACGGCGTGGACCTCGGGGCGGTGCGAGTTGTAAACGGGTCGGAACTTACCCCGTTGTACAACGGGATGGTCGGTAGGTCCGGCCGGCGGGTTGTCCCGTAGCAAGGCGTCTTTGTAAAGCCCGTGGGCCACATCGATGCGCACGCCCGCCACCCCTCGGTCGAACCAGTAGCGCAGGATGGCTTCGAACTCTTGGTGGACGGCCGGGTCCCACCAGTTGAGGTCAGGCTGGCCGGGCAGGAAATTGTGCAGGTAATACTGGCCACTTTTGGCGTCGAGCGTCCACGCTGGGGCCCCGGTGGCGCAAAGCCAGTTGTTGGGCGGGCCGCCGTCGGGCCCGGGAGGCGCCCACACGTAATAGTTGCGGTGGGCGTTCTCCGGGCCGGAAAGGGCGTCCACGAACCAGGGGTGGGCACTGGAGGTGTGGTTGGGGACGAGGTCCAGCATGACCCCGATCTCCCGCGCCGCCGCCTCCGCCACCAGGCGGTCCAAGTCGGCCCGCGTGCCCAGGGCGACGTCCACGTCGTAATAGTCGGAAACGTCGTAGCCCCAGTCGGCGTTGGGCGAGGGCATGGTAGGCGAGAGCCACAGGCCGTCGATGCCTAGCCACTGCAGATAATCCAGGTTGTCGCAGATCCCGGCCAGGTCCCCGACCCCGTCACCATTGGAGTCCCGCCAGCTGCGCACATATATCTGGTAAATAGTGGCACTTCGCCACCACGGTCGGTTAGGGGGCATCCCGCCAGTATGCCAAGTGCGTACAGCTCCGTCTATCCACAGGGTGCTGGTCCATAGAGATCCAGGTCAGAGGGGGTAGGAGGGGGAGCTGGTTCACTATTGCCCGCGCTCAAGATAGTCTGCCGGAGTCATCATGCGAGACACTCGGGGCGGGCACCCTCGCTACCTATTTCAAGCGGCCACGCTGATAGCAACGCTGACGGCGGCGCTTGCGCTGACGGCGCCGCCGGCCGGTGCCGTCACCCCCAAGCGCACACCGACGGTCGGCTCAACTGTCACCGTCCAGGCTGTCGCCCACGTTAGTGGCCCGTATACGGTCACTTTGCTGCAGGTCTACACGACCGAGCTGTACGGCGGCGGTCCCCGCGGTACCCACCCCGTTATTGTCCGGGTACGGCTCAGCGACACGGGCGCGACATCGCTCGACCAGGATCCCCAGCAGGACTCGAGTATCAAATTGCTTGGTCATGATTATCCGACTTCGCCGATAGTCGAGTTCCGTCAATCGGGCTGGCCCTGGCCGGTATGGCAATTGACAACCGATTACCTGTCCAACACCGGCACCGGGTTCTTGGATTCGATCCGCGTCGGTGCCGCCGGGTTGGTGGGGTGCCCAACGCCCACATCTCTCTACCCGAACCTTTACGAGGGTATAAGCGATGTCCGCACCTTTGGCGCTTTGAAGCTCACCCGGCGTTCGGCGGCGGAAACCTGCGTCGTGTTCTCCCTACCGGGCCAGGTCGACCGGACGACCATGAAGTTTTGCTGGACGTCCGATGCCGGTGAGGCGCGGCGGCAACCGACCTACTGTTGGACCTTCGACAACGACAACCCGGCCGCGTTCTGAGGTGGTAGAAACCTCGCACCGGGGGGACGGGATTATGCCAAATAGTGCCGTAGCTCGGTGGAGTACTCGGGGAAGTAGCGAGAAATCGTGTCGAGGCTGAACCGGGGCAGGATGGAGCCGGCCGGTTCGCGGTCGAGCAGGAAGGCGAAGGAGGCGCGCACCAGTTCTTCGCCGGGAAGGTCGGCCAGGCCCAGGCTCTGGGCCAGGGCGGCCGGCACCGACACCACGTGGCTTGTCTCTAGCTTCAGCCCTCGCACCTTGACGGCATAGGCACCGTCGTTTTGGCGAGAGACGAGGACGGTGGGCGAGCTCGGCACCCGACCACCGTACCGGCCCCGTGGCAAGAGCCCCGGCCGGACCAGGCGCTCAGCCCTTGGGCCGGGCGCGGTAGACCGACAGGCTGAGCAGGACGGTCACCATGACGGGGAAGGCGGCGACGCCGGCGGCATTGACCGAGGGGCCCTTGACCAGCAGCGCCACCACGCCCAGGGCGAGGAGCACGCCGATGAGCAGCTCGGGCGTGTCCCCCACCAGGAAGTCCCACCAGAACCGGCCGAAGGCCACCAGCCCCCGCACCATCAGGGGTGGGCGGGCGGCGTCCTCAGGAGGCGGCATGCGCCTGTCCCGGGCTGACCGGGGCCCGGCGGGGCCGCGACATTTGCACGAGCGCCCAGGTGACGACGGCATAGCCGCCCACCAGCACCGGTATGGCCAGGTCCGAACCAGGCCAGCGCACACCGAGGCCCTCGCCGGCCCAGAAGGTGCCGAAGGACACCAGCATCAGGCCGACCACGATCTTCATGGCATTTTCCGGCACCCCGGCCAGCTGGCGGGCCACGACGGCACCCACGCCCGCCACGACCAGGATGGCGGCCCCGGCGGCGGCGCTGGCCAGCCCCAGCTGATGGTCGCCCCCGCCCAGGCCGAGGACGATGATGGCCACCTCGAGGCCTTCCAGGAAAGCCCCTTTGAAGGCGACTACGAACCCGGTGGCGTCGCGCCGGGGGCGAGGGCGCGGCATCGTGGCCTTGTCGCGGTGGTCGTCGGCGGGGCCGGCCGAGAGTTGCTCGACGTGCTGGCGGAAGATGGCGTCCTCGTCGTGCTTGGCCTTGAAGCCCACCGTCCGCAGGACGGCCTTGCGTAGCCACTGCAGGCCGAACACGAGGAGTAGCGTCCCCACGACGGCCCTCAGCACATCGATGGGGACCAGGTGGACCAGGGCCGGCCCCAGCGCCCCTACCAGCACGATGAGCACGCCGAGGGCGGCGGCGGTGCCTTCCAGCGCGGAGCGCCAGCCCCGGGACACGCCGGCGGCGACGATGATGGTGAGGGCTTCGACGCTCTCGACCGCGCTGGCCAGGAAGACGGCCACGGCGAGAGTGATGTCACTGGACGGGTGCATTGACGAGCGGGCCCCTTTCAGCCGGCCGGGCGGGTCACCGGCGCCGACAGGCCGGACGTGAGGTCGACATCCTCTTCGGTCCCGCCGGCCGCGGGCGCCTCCGAAGCGTCTTGGCTTTCATTGAAACTACCCTCGACGGCCAGGACCAGACAACCTTCCGGGCTCAGCTTTACGCCCACGGTGGCGCCCCGCTCCCAGCGATGCTCGGAGAACGCCCGGGTGAAGAGAAGCGGCCCCTCGGCCGACAGGGCGTGCTCGTAGCCGCGCCCGGCAAAGGCCACGTCCCGGACCTCCGCCACCACCGGGGCGCCGACCGGGCTCACGATGTGGACGGCCGATGGCCGCACGAACATCTGCAGCTCCCCATCAACGGTGGTGGCCGGGCTCGAAGCCGAGCTCCTGCAAGCGCCGGTCGGATATGCCGAAATGGTGGGCCACCTCGTGGACCACGGTGTGCCGGACCAGCCGGACCAGCTCGGCCTCGTTGCCGGCCAGCCGGCAGATCGGCCCGCGGAAAATGGTTATCCGGTCCGGCATGGCCCCTCCGTAGGAGGAACGCCGGGTGAGGTCGACGCCGCTGTACAGCCCGAGGAGGGTGCCTCCCTGCCCGCCCAGCTGCGCCGGCGTGGCCCAGTCCTCGACGAAGACGGCGACGTTGTCCATCAGCCGGCCCAGGGCTTCGGGGATCTGGTCCAGGGCGTCGCCGACCAGCCTCTCGAAATCTTCCGTGCTCACTTCCACGAGCCCAGTCTGGCCAATTATCCGCGCCCCAGCCCGCTCGGGGAGCAGACTTGACGTCGTGCTCCCTGCCGCCGGTCCCGGTGCTCATGTGCGCTCGGTCAACGTCGGCAGGCTCGAGCCCAACCCGGCCAAAGGGGGGAGCACCGGTTTTGGCAAGCGGCCGGTGACCGGTGCCGTGGCGATCGAGCGCGCCGGGCGCCTCGAAAGGCCACAGTGGCCTGGACGGCGACGCCATCGGCGACAGCGAGAACCACGGCGGCGACGACCAGGCGGTTTACGCCTTCGCCCGGGAGGACCTGGACCGTTGGGAGGCCAAGCTGGGCCGGGTGCTGCCCGACGGTTCTTTTGGCGAGAACCTGACCACGTGGGGGGTCGACCCCAACCGGGCCCTGATCGGCGAGCAGTGGCGTATCGGCGACGACCTGGTGTTGCAGGTAAGCGGCCCTCGCCTTCCGTGCCGGACCTTTGCCGCCCGTATGGGGGTGCGGGGGTGGGCCAAGCGGTTCGCCACGGACGGCCGGCCCGGGGCCTACCTGAGGGTGGTCCACCCGGGGACGGTGCGGGCCGGCGACGGGGTCGAGGTCTGGCGCCGGCCGGCCCACGAAGTGACGGTGAGCGTGGCCCTGTTCGCCTTCACGACAAAACCGGCCTTGCTTGCCGGCCTGTTCGCCGCCGGCGATTGCTTGTCCGACGAAATGCGCGGTTATATACACTCCAAGCTCAAATGAACGCTGCGCCCGCCCGTGCGTTGAGTGCCGTCGTGGCCGCGGGGATCCTGGTTTCGGCCTGTTCGGCTACGGGACGCCAGGCGGTGAAGGGGCGGGCAGTGAGCGAGCGGGCCGGGGCACCGACGACGACCGTTGCCACCAAGGCCGCCCACGGGCGCCCCGCTCTGTCCGTGGCCCCCACCACGCGCCCGGCGGGACCGGCGACCTTCGCCGGACCGGACGGGGTCGAGGCCCGCTGGGTTATCGACGAGAACCGCAAGCCCGGGACCACGGCGTGGCATCTCTCGGGGCGCCCCGGGCCGGGCATAAATGGTTTTGCCGACCTGACAGCCGCCCGGGAAGGCCAGAAGGTCACCCTTTATGTGACCACGGGGGCGGCGAATTACCACATAAGCGCCTACCGGACCGGTTATTACCGGGGCCAGGGTGGCCGCCTGGTATGGAGGTCGGGCGAGCTCAAGGGGACCGTGCAGCCGGCGTGCACCCTGGCCTCGGGCACCAACATGGTGGCCTGCGACAATTGGGCCCCGTCCGTAAGCCTCGTCATCGGTCCGCAGTTCGTCCAGGGCGACTACCTGTTCAAGCTGGTCGCCGACCCGGGCCGTCAGAGCTATATCCCGCTCACGATCTGGGACCCCTCCAGCCGCGCCACCTACCTGGTCCAGAACAGCGTGCTCACGTGGCAGGGCTGGAACAACTGGGGCGGCTACGACATGTACGGGGGGGCGCCGCCCCCGGGTACGCCTCAGTACGCCGACCGGGCCTTGGTGGAGTCCTTCGACCGGCCCTACGCCAACGGCAGCGGGGCCGCCGACTTCATGGCCCTGGAGTACCCGCTGGTTTACTGGGCCGAAGAGCACGGCCTCGACGTCACCTACTGGACCGATGTCACCTTTTCCCAGCACCCCGATTTGTTGAGGTACCACAAGGCCCTTCTCACCCTGGGCCACGACGAGACCTGGACGGGGCCCGAACGCAACGGGGTGGTGGCCGCCCACGCCGAAGGGGTCAACGTCATCTATTTCGGCGCGTCCCCGGTGCTGCGCCACGCCCGCCTTCAAGCCAGTCCCATGGGCCCGGACCGGGAGGAGGTCGACTACCGTGACCCCACCGCCGACCCCATCTACGCCACCGACCCGGCCGACGCCACCGGCAACACCTGGGCCGTACCCCCCGCCGACGCCCCGCCCAGCGAAGTGGTGGGCGACACCTATCAGGGCTACGGGCTCGACGACCCCATGGTGGTGACCGACGCCGGCGCCTGGCCCTTTGCCGGGACGGGGGTCACGGACGGTACGCGGTTAAAGGGCGTGGAGGCTGGGGACTACGACGCTTACGACACGACCGAGCCCGACCCGGCCAACGTCGAGGTCCTGTCCCATTCGCCTGTAAACCCCGCTGTGGGCCACATCATGGACGCCGACATGACCTATTACACCTGGGGCGAAGGCGGAGGCGGGGTGCTGGCCACGGGCACTATCGGGTGGATCCCAGCCCTGTCGGCGTGCGCGGGGACGCTGCCCAGCTGCCCGTCCGCCGTGGTGCGAGCGGTCACCGGCAACATCCTGCGCCTCTTCGGGCAGGGCCAGGCGGGCAAATACCATCCCTCCGTCGCCAACTGGCAGAAGTACTACTAGCTTTGACCGGCACCCGGTTCCTCACCCGCCGGTCAGCGCCGCTCACCGTGCGCCGGGCTGACACCTACTTCGACGCCGTCCCTCGCCCTGACGCCGACGCCGTCGAGGTGGGCCCGTTCACACTGTTCGTCAGCCGGACACCGTGGTATTACTACGCCCGGCCCGCCCTCGGTCATCCCGGCCGGATCACCGCCGCCGACGTCGGCCGCCTGGAGCAGGCGTGCCGGCGCTATGGCGTCGACTTGGCCATCGAGTGGGTGGAGGAGGTCCATCCGGAACTGGCGGCGGCCGCCGTCGCCGCCGGGCTCGCCGTCCGCGCTCACCCGTTGATGGCGGCGGCGCCCGACGAGGTAGCGGGCGAGCTCATCGTGCCCGCCGTTCCCGGGGTGACGCTGCGGGTCGTCGAGGCCGGCGAGGCCACGCTGCTCGACGCCCGGGCCGTGGCCAACGTGGCCTTCGACTTCGGCGGTAACCAGAGGGGCGGCCCCGGGGCCCGTCAGCGTGACGAGGCCGTGGCCCGGCTCGGCGCCGATCTCGTCGCCCACCTGCGAGCCCGCGCCCGGGCTGGCCTCACGGTCACGGCCGTGGCCGAGTCGCCGACGGAGGGCGCCCTGGCCACCGGCAGCTACCAGCCGGTCGGGGCGGTGGCCGAGATAGTGGGCGTGGGCACGCTGCCCGCCGCCCGCCGGCGCGGCCTGGCCGGTGCGGTAACGGCGGCGCTGGCCGGGCACGCCCGCCAGCGGGGTGTGCGCTCGCTGGTGCTGAGCGCCGAGAACGACGACGTCGGGCGCATTTACGGCCGGGCCGGTTTCCGCCGTATCGGCACCACCGGCACCGCCGGGAGGGCGGCGCCGGCCTGAACGCTCAGCGGTCGTCCCGCCCGGGCTCCTGGCGGCGGGGGATGTCCGTGCCGTCGGCGAAGGCGCGGCCGTCGAGGACTTCGGTGTAGCCAAGGCGCTGTAGGTCGTCCCGCTGTTTGCGCCCATTGCGCGCCCGGCGCAGCACGTTGAAAACGGCGCCCGGCGCCGCCGTCCTGCGGTCCCGGGCCAGTTCCAGGCCGCGCAACATCTCCCCCTCATCACCGCACACGATGGCCACCTTGTGGCGCCCGGTCCCGAAAAAGTTGCCGTCCACCAGTGGGCACACCCGCTCGAAGCCGATCGAGAAGCCGCACATGGGCAGGCTGGGAGCGCCGAAGCGGGCGGTCATGCCGTCATAGCGGCCGCCGCCGGCCAGCGAGTAGGGGACATCAGGATGTGACACCTCGAATATCTGGCCCGTGTAGTAACCCATCCCCCGGACCAAGGAGGGGTCGAAACGGGCTGAGTGCCCGAGGCGGGCCAAAGATGCCAGCGTTTGTGCCAGATCCTGGCTGACCTCACCGGGGCCGAGCGAAATGTCGCCTTCTTCCAACCACTTCAAAAGAGCGCCCACGCCGACCTGGTCGTAGGCGGCGAGCTCGGCCGCCACGGCGTCGGCGCCGATCTTGTCCAGCTTGTCGAGGGTTATGTAAACGGCGGCGGCATTTGCTGTCGGGCCCAGGTAGGCCTCGACGGCGGCGCGCAGGAGGCGGCGGTCATTGAGCCTGACCGTGCAGCCGCGGATGCCGATGCTTTCCAGCGCGTCCAGGGTGGCGCTGCAAAGTTCGACTTCGGCGGCGATGCTGGGTTCGCCCACGATGTCGATGTCGCACTGCGTGAACTCCCGGAACCGGCCGCGCTGAGGCCGCTCCGCCCGCCAGACAGGGGCAACGTGGGCGACTTTGAAGGGCATGGGCAAATCGTTGAGATGGTTGGCCACGAACCGGGCCAGGGGCACGGTGAGGTCGAAACGCAGCCCGCTGTCCGCCAGGGCGCCCGCGCCCGGGGGCTTGTCTTCGGTCCCGTCCCCGCCTCGGGCTTCCTCCAACCGGGAACCGCGTTTTAGCACCTTGAATATGAGTTTTTCGTTGTCCCCCCCGTCGCTGCCGATGAGGACGTCGAGTTCCTCAAGGGCGGGGGTCTCGATCACCTCGTACCCGTAGCCGCCGTAGACGTCGAGGATGCGGTTGGCCACCTGCCGGCGTAGTTCGGCTTCGGGCGGGACGATGTCCCGCATCCCCCTGACAGGTTGAGCTCGCTGGGCCATACGCCCAGCGTCGCCGCCCGAGCGGGCAGGCGCAAGCCGGTAACGGGCGGCTCACCAGGTCAGGGCCGGCGCTCCTCGTGCTCGCCGGTCCCCCGGCTGCCGGTCGCCTGGTCGCCGCTCGCCTGGTCGCCGCTCGCCTGGTCGCCGGTCGCCCGGCTGCCGGTCTCCTCACTGCCAGCAACGCCGGCCGACTCGAACGTGGCCATTTCCCTGAGGATCTTGGCCGCGGCCTGGACCGTCGGCACGGCCAGCGCCGCCCCGCTGCCTTCCCCGAGCCGCATCTCGAGGTCGAGGACAGGCGAAAGGCGGAGGAAGGCCAGGCCGACGCTGGCCCCGGGCTCGCTGGAGCGGTGCCCGGCCACCAGGTACTGGGGCACGTCCGGGGCGAAGGCGGTGGCCAGGAGAGCGGCGGCCACCGAGATCACCCCGTCGATGACGACCGGTACGTGGGCGGCGGCACCGGCAACTATGAACCCGGCCAGGGCGGCGATCTCGAGGCCGCCCACTTCGGCGGCAATGCGGAGGGGCCCGGCGCCCGGAGGCAGCCGGGCCAGTGCCGTCTCGACCACCTTCGTCTTGGTGGCCAGCATGTCGTCGTCGATGCCGGTGCCCCGCCCGGTCACCGTACCGGGTTGGGTGGAGGTAAGGGCGGCGATCAGGGCGGCCGACGGGGTGGTGTTGCCTATCCCCATTTCGCCGGTGACGAGCAGGCGCGCCCCCTTGCCCACGGCGTCCGTGCCGATGGCGGCGCCCACGTCGAGAGCGGCTTCGACCTGGTGCTCGGTCATCGCCGGTCCGGTGGCCAAGTTGGCCGTCCCCCGGGCGACGTTGCGCCGCACCAGCGCCGGCGACCCGGTGGGGATGGGATGGGCCACGCCGACGTCGACCACCACCACCGACGCCCCCACATGGCGGGCCAACACGTTGATGGCCGCCCCTCCGGCGCAGAAGTTGGCCACCATCTGGGCCGTGACCTCTGACGGCCAGGGCGTCACCCCGGCCTCGACTACGCCGTGGTCCCCGGCGAAGACGGCGATGGTAACCGGCGCCGGTACCGGGGGCGGGCAGGCCCGGGCGATCCCCGCCAATTGGGACCCGAGGGCTTCAAGGCGCCCGAGCGAGCCGCGGGGCTTGGTCAGGTGGTCCTGGAGCTCGGTGGCCGCCCGGGCGGTGGCGTCGTCGGGGGGCTCGACGCCGGCGGCCAGGGTGAAAAAGAGCCGATCGTTCATGAGGCACATCTCCTTTGGCCTTGCTGGCCGCTGTGACCTTGTCGGTCCGGGCCCCTGGCCGCCATGACCAGGGCCGCTGTCTCGCACAGGGTGCCGGCCGCCCCGAGCACGTCACCGGTGAAGCCGCCCAGGCGGCGCCGGGCGAGCCCGAGTACGAGGGCGCCGGCGGCCCACCCGGCGAGCACGGCCGCCGCTCCCCGGCCCCGGCGCCCGACCGACGCCAGGGCCAACGCCGCCCCGGCCCCGGCCAGGTTGGCGACGAGCGCGGCGTCCCACCCGGGCCCGCTCGGTAGGAAAACAGTGGCCAGGCCGCCGTCCCGGGCGTAGGGTAGGGCGCGGCTGCCGACCACCATCACGGCGCGCGACGTGCCGTAAATGGCGCTCAACAGGACCGGCGACGGCTTCAGGGAGGCGAGCGCCGCCGTCCGGGCGACAAGGCTCAGGCCGAGGGCGACGGTGCCGAAAGTGCCCACCTGGGGCTCGGCCATTATGTCCAGGCGACTTTGTGCGGGTACGTGGGCGAGAAGGCCGTCGGCGGCGTCGGCCAGGCCGTCGAGGTGCAGGGCACCGGTGAGCACGGCGTCCGCCGCCACGGCCAGGGCGGCCGCCGGCAGCGGCGCCCAGCGCCGGCCGGCGAGGCGCCAGCTCCAGCCCACGGCACAGCCCAAGGCGGCCCCGACGGCGGGGAAATAGGCCATGGCCGCCGGTGATGGGGCCGCCGGTGATGGGGCCGCCGGTGATGGGGCCGCCGGTGATGGGGCCGCCGCCCCGGCCCCCGCCGGCCCCAGCCTCAGCGGGGTGAGGAAGGTCACCGCGGCCCGGAGGTCAGAAAGGGCGCTCATAGGGCTGGTGCGGTTAGGAGAGGCACCACCCGTCCGGCCACGACGAGGAAAGCCTCGCCGGCGTGGTGGCAGAACGTGGTGTTGACCCGACCAAGCAGGTCCCGGTAGCGCCGGGACAGGGCTTCCAGGGGCACGATGCCCGAACCGACCTCGTTGGAGACCACGATGACGCGGCCCGACCGGCGCGAACCGGCGGGCGCCACGTCTTCGGCGGCTGCGGTCACGGCCCCGTCGTCGTAGCCGGCCTCGATGAGGTTGGCCACCCAAAGCGTCAGGCAGTCGATGACCACGGTGGCATCGGCGGGCACGTCCTCAAGGGCTCGGCCCAGGTGCACGGGGGCTTCGATGGTCGACCAGGCGCCCGGCCGTTCCGAGCGGTGGACCGAGATCCGGGCGTTCATCTCGGCGTCCCGGGCCTCGGCGGTGGCGATAAAGGTCACGGGCGCTGTACCGCCGCCGGCCAGTTGCAACGCCAGGGCCGATTTGCCGCTCCTGGCCCCCCCGATCAAGACGGTGAGCATTCAGCTCAGCCGCCGGGCCTGGCGCAGCACGACCAGGAAGAACGGGGCGCCCACGAAGGCGGTCACGACGCCTAGCGGGATCTCCTGAGGTGACAGGACGGTCCGGGCCAGGAGGTCGGCGAAGATGAGGAAGCCGGCGCCGAACAGCACGGCTAGGGGGAGGATGCGCCGGTAGCTCGGCCCGGCCAGGAGCCTGATGGTGTGAGGCACGATGATGCCGACGAAACCGATGAGGCCGCTGACCGAAACGGCGGCAGCCGTGCCCAGGGTGGCGGCGACGACGACCACGAGGCGTACCCGCCCGGCGCGTACCCCCAGGCTCGTCGCCTCCTCGTCACCCACGCTCAGCACGTCGAGCAGGCGCCGGCAGGCAAGCAGTACGACGATGGCGGCCACGATGTAGGGCCATATCATCCCGACCTGTCCCCACCCGGCGGTGGACAGGCCACCCAGGATCCAGGTGTAGACCACGGCGATGTCCTGAGTGTTCTGCTGCTGGAGATAGGTCTGGACGGCGGTGAAAAAGGCGGCCACGGCCACGCCCGACAAGACCAGCGAGGCGGGGGCACGCTCCGCCCCCCGGGAGCGCCCCAGAGCGAAAGTGGCTGCCACCGCCACCACCGCGCCCACGAAGGCGGCGAGCGGCAGGGCGTCGACGGGCAGATGGGCCAGGGCGGGACCTTCGATGACGGCGACGGTGGCCCCCAGGCCGGCGCCCGAGGCCACCCCGAGAAGGTAGGGGTCGGCCAGCGGGTTGCAGAACACCCCCTGGTAGGAGGCCCCGGCCACGGCCAGCATGGCCCCCACCAGGCCGCCCAGGACGAGACGGGGGACCCGGAGCTGCCAGACGACGATGGCCCCGGTCGTGCTCAGGTCCGGGTGGATGTGGACCAACGGGAGCTTGCTGGCGATCTCCTGCAGGACGCCGCCCGGCGATAGGTCGGCCGGCCCGACCAGGACGCTGGCGGTCGCCGCGGCCAGCAGGAAGGCGACCCCGATGAGGACGTGGACGGTACGCAGCCGCGTCGGGAAAAGGACGGGCGGTCCGGGCGCCCCGGCGGGCCCGATATCGAAAAGCCGGGGCGTCGGGGGCGGTCCGAGCTCCCGGCCGGCAGCTCGCTCGGGCGCCAGGGTCATGGCCTCAGCGTCCGGGCCAGGAGGCGGACAAAGGTCTCGATGGTGTGTGGGCCCCACTGCGAGGCCACGGAGTCGTTCACCCCGATCACATGGTGGAGGCGGACGGCGCGCAGCTGGCCGAACCCGGGCCGGTGGGCAAATGTCACGGCGTTTTGCTCGCAGCAGACGGTGTCGGCCAGGAACACGTAGTCCGGGTTTTCTTTTACCAGGTACTCGGCGGAGATTTGCGGGTAGGCGACCCCGTGGCCGGCGGCATCGGCGATGTTTTTCATGCCGAAGAGGGAGAACTCGGCGCCGATAAAGGTGTGCGAGGTGGCCGTGTACAGGGTGGGGTCCACCTCGACGTAATAGGAACCTCCTTGCCCGGCGCCGCCGGCGGCACGGACGTCGGCGCTCAGCTGGCCCTGGAGCGACGACCGGGCCTGACGGGCCCCGGCGAGGTGACCGGTGGCCGTGGCCAGTTCGCTCAGCTGGCGGTACACGTCGGGAAAGCCCGTGGCCGGGCCCAGGAGAAGGGCCGGGATATGCAGCAGTTGCAGCTGTTTTACCAGCGTCCCGGTGCTGAAGGCGAGGATGACGAGGTCGGGGTGGAGGTAGAGGTAGTCCTCGGCGCTGGACTCGTAGCCGGTGAACTTGGTGCGGGGCGCCCTGGGCGGGTAAGTGGAGTACTTGTCGACCCCGACCACCTGGTCCCCGGCGCCGATGGCGTAAAGCATCTGGGTGGCGCTGGCGGAAAGCGACAGGATGCGGTCCGGGCGTGACGGGATGGCGACGGTGCCGTCCCCGCTGGCCACCGAGACCGGGAACCCGGGCGTGGCCGCGGCCCCGGCTGGGCCGGCTCGGCCTGCTGCGGCCGCCGCCGCCGGCACCGGCGTGGCCGCCAGCGCCACCGCGGCCGATAGAACAACGGAAATAGCTAGAGAAATTACGGTCCGATGTCTGCGCATGGCATTCCTCCTCGGGTCGGAGGGGTTATGCCCGGAGACAGGGTTCCCCTGCGACCAGCTCGTTGCCTCGACGTGCTTGGTCACTCCCCACCGGCCAGGCGACCTGGCTCGCCCTTTCCTTCAGGAAAAAGGGACGACAGTTGCGGGACAGCGCCGGGTTCTCACCGGACTTCGCTGACCGGTAGGTTGCTGGAACGACACTAGGCCCCGGGCGGGCGCGGCGTCAACGTACCGGGCTCGGGGCCTGACCGGGGAGGGGCGCGCCTAGCCCGGGCCGCCGGGAGGCGGTGGACTCGGCCAGCAGGTAGAGGGTACCGCTCGCGAAAAAGCCGAGAAAATAACCGAGACTGCTGCCGGCGAAGATCCCCACGGCCAGGGGCCCGGTAAATAGGGGCGAAGCCGTGCAGGCCAGGCCCAACGCCGTCCCCGCCAGCCAGGCCAGCACGGCCGAAGGCCTCAGGCCCCTCTCGGGCGCGGGGCTGTCCTCGCCCGCGGCGGCCACCACCGACCGGCCCCGGCGGCCCCGGCGGTGCCGGCGCAGGGCCATGTCCACCACGAACACGGCCGCCCAGGTGGCGATGGGACAGGCCAGTAACTCGACGAAGCTGACGAACGGGGCCAGAAAACCCTGGCGGACAATGGTGAAAAGGGAGCCCACGAGCACGACGACGGCGGTGTCGATCAGGACCGTGCGCGAGCGGCGCACGCGTACCCCGAGCACGAGGAGCCCGAGGCCCGACGAGTACAGTCCCATCACCATCTGGGACAGGAGGCCTCCGAGCGCAGCCAGCAGGTACGGCGTCGCCATCCATGAGGGCAGGACGGCGCCCACGGCGGCCACCGGGTTGGCCGCCCCGGCCAGGCCGGGGATGGCACTGGAGAGGAGCACGCCCACCACGATGAGGAGGCTGAGAGGGAGCACGGCACCGAGGGTCGTCCACCACACGACCTTGGCGCTGGACTCCCGCCGGGGCAGGTACCGCGAGTAGTCGGCGCTGAGGTTCACCCAGCTGATGCCCCCGCTGGCCACTACTATGCTCAGCCCGCTCAACACGGCCAGGTGCGAACCGGGGTGGGCGTTTAATAGGGCCGACCAGTGCGCCCGTCGGGCCAGCAGCGGACAGATCCCGACCGTGAGCAATCCAAACGTCCAGGCCACGAGGCGTTGCACGGCGACGATGGTGGCGTGGCCCAAGCGCCCGAGCACGAGCGAGATCGAGGCCACCGCCACCAGGGCGGCGAACTCCAGGGTGTCCGACGCCGACAGGCGCAACGTCCTTTCGGCCAATGCGGCCAGGGCGTCGGCGGCGACGACGGCGGTCACCGTTTCCCAGCCGACCAGGCTGACCCAGCTGACCAGGGCCGGCCCGATGTTGCCCGACCGCCCGAAGGGGAGCCGGGAAAGTACGAGCATCGGCAAGCCGGCTTGCTTCCCGGCCACCCCGAGCACCCCGACGAGAAGGAACGAAAGCGTCGAGCCGGCCACGGCCACCACCGTCCCCTGCCATAGGTCGAGCCCGAGGGAGGCGATTATGGCGCCGTAGACGATGCCGATGATCCCGAGGTTGGCTGCCAGCCAGACCCAGAACAGCTCGGCCGGGCGGCCATGGCGGTCCCCGTCGGGGACGGGGCCTAGCCCGCGGGTCTCGACCACCCAGGGTCGGTCCAGGGCGGAGGTCGTGTTCGGGCGCGTGGGATCGGGCATGGAGGAGAGCTTGGCCGGACACTACCATCGCGCCCCCGTCAGACCGGTGGGGCGTCAGCCCGTGGGACGTCAGCCGGTGGGACGTCAGCCGGTGGGACGTCAGCCGGTGGGGACGCCCACCAGAGGCTCGGTCAAGTAGCGACGGATGGTGGGGGCCATAGCGGCGACGACCGTGTCCACCGGCGCCGTGGCCAGCGGCTCGAGGGCCAGGACGTAGCGGGCGACGGCGAGGCCGAGCATCTGGGAGACGACGAGCGCCGAACGCCAGGGCGCTCCCGGGGGACCCAGTTCGACCTGGGCCAGGGCCCGGCGCAGCACCTGGGTGGTCAGGAACTCCCTCAGCAACCGTGCCGTCCACTCGTTGTGGTGGCTGCTGCGCAACAGGGCGACGGCCGCCGGTCCGGAGACGGGGTCGTCCCAGACGGACAGGAACGTGCGCACCAGCCGCTCCGGGACCTCGGCCAGACCGCCGGCGGTGACGGCGGGGACCATCGCGGCCGGGTTGAAGGGGGCGCCGAGGACCGTGAGGAAGAGGGCCTGCTTGGTGCCGAAGTAATGGTGGACGAGGGCGGCGTCCACTCCGGCGGCCCCGGCTATGTCGCGCACCGATGCACCCTCATAACCGCGCTCAGCGAAAAGCCGCCGTGCCGCCTCGAGCACGGCGTCCCGGGTGCCCGGGTGGCCCGGGCGCCGCCCCGTCCGTGCCATTCAGGCCCCGGCTGCCGTTCCCGCTCGCCTCAGCATCAGGCCGTGCGCCGCCGCATCAGGACCGTGCGCCGCCGTTCCCGCGTGCGGCAGCATCAGGCCGTGCGCCGCCGCAGCGTCACCGAGGCCAGGGCCAGGGCCACCAGCGCCGCTCCGACCACGATGCCGAGATCCCGCCACATCAGCGCCGTGGGACTGGAGAACATGCCCACCTGTTGCAAGCCCTGCACGGCGTAGGTGAGGGGCATGACGTCGGAAATGCCGCGCAACCAGCCGGTCATTTGCGGTCGCGGCACGAACAGCCCGCACAGCAGGATCTGGGGCAGCACGAGGGCGGGCATGAACTGGACGGCCTGGAACTCGCTGCGGGCGAAGGCGCTGAAGAACAACCCCAGGGCCATGCCGAGGACGGCGTCGCCGACGGCGATCACCACCACCAGGGCAATGCTCCCCTGGGTGCGCAGGTCGAGCGCCCAGTAGGCGAGGCCGGCGGCGAGCACGGCCTGGACGGCGGCGGCCAGACCGAAGGCCAGCCCGTAGCCGAAGAGGAGGTCGGCCTTGTGCAGGGGCGTGGTCAGGAGCCGTTCCAGGGTGCCCGAGGTACGTTCCCGCAGCATGGCCACGCTGGTGACGATGAACATCAGGACAAAGGGAAAGAGCCCGAGCATTATCAGGCCGATGTGGTCGAACGTCCCGGGCTGGTCCTCGAACAGGAAATAGAGCAGGCTCAGCAGCACCAGGGGCACGACCAGGATCATGGCCACCGTCCGGCGGTCGTGACGGAGTTGGGTCAACACCCGGCGGGCGGTGCTCAAAAGGATGGATGGTGACATCACGCCGCCTGCGCCGCTCGGCCCTTTATGAGCCTGAGGAACGCCTGCTCCAGGTCTTCGGTGCCCGCCATCTGGCGCACCGCGGCCACCGTGCCGTCGGCCACCACCCGGCCCTCTCGCAGCAAGACCAGGCGGTCGCAATGAGCGGCCTCGTCCATCACGTGGCTGGACACCAGCAGGGTCGTGCCGGCCCGGGCCAGCTCGTGGAAGCGCTGCCAGAGCTCTTCGCGCAGTAATGGGTCCTGGCCCACCGTCGGTTCGTCGAGGACCAGGAGCTCCGGCCGGCCGAGCAGGGCGCAGGCCAGCGAGGCCCGGCTGTGCTGGCCACCCGACAGCGAGCCGACGAGCTGGTCGGCGGCGGCACTGAGGCCGACGTCGGCTATGACCCGGGAGACGTCGTCGTCGGTGCCGGGGTAGAGAGAGGCGAAGTAACGGACGTTTTCCCTGACCGTGAGGTCGGGGTAGACGCTGGGCGCCTGGGTGACATAGCCGATGCGCCGGCGCAACCCGGGCGAGCCCGCCGGTTCGCCGAGCACCTCCAGGTGGCCCGAACGCAGGGATTGGACGCCCACTATGGTCCGCAACAGTGTCGTCTTACCGCCGCCGCTGGGCCCGATGAGGCCAGTGACGCTGCCCCGGGGGACAGCCGTGCTGATGCCCTGGAGCACCGCCTTGCCGCCCCGGTCCACCACCAAGTCGGTGGCCCGCACCACGACATCGTCCATAATTCAACGATAGATGAAATACATGAGGCGCGCAACTTTACGAACGGGCCCCGTACCGTAGGTGGCATCGGCACGACAAGGGAGGCAAGATAGCCGTGGTCAAACCGGTACCCGACAATTACCCGCGCCTCGTACCGTCGCTCGCCGTCAGTGACGCCAGCGCCGCCATCGACTTTTACCGCCAGGTTTTCGGTGCCGTCGAGCGGGTGCGCATACAGGCTCCGGGTGGGCGCATCGGCCACGCCGAGCTGCGGTTCGGAGACTCCCTGCTGATGCTGGCCGACGAGTTCCCCGAGGTGGGCAACTTGAGCCCGGAGTCGGTGGGGGGCACGCCCGTGACGCTCCTGGTCTACGTCGAAGACGTCGACACCGTTTTCCAGCGCGGCTCTCGAGGCCGGGGCCAAGGAGCTGCGGCCCGTCCAGGACCAGTTTTATGGCGACCGCTCGGGGGGTTTCGAGGATCCCTTCGGCCATCGCTGGTTCGTGGCCACCCATATCGAGGACGTCTCCGTCGAGGAGCTGACCAAGCGGTCGGCGCAGGCGGCCGGTCACGGCTGAACGCCAGTGCCGCCCCGCCACCGGGCGGCCGGTATCGGCGCCAGCTTTTTAGCTATTTAGCTCACAAGCCTTAGCTATATACCTCACAAGCGCGCCAGCAGTACCAGGCGGCGACCGACCGGTACGGCCGCAGCGGCTCTCCCAGCACGCTGAGCTGGCGTTCGCTGGGCATCGGCACCTTCCAGGCCAGGCCGTAGCCCCGGCGCACACCGAGGTCGCCGGCGGGCCACACGTCCAGGCGGCGCAGCTGGAAGAGCAGGAACATCTGCGCCGTCCAGCGCCCGATGCCCCGCACCGTCGAGAGCCGGGCGACCACCTCTTCGTCATCCTCCGTGCGGAGGCCCCGTGGGTCCAGGACCACGGTGCCGTCGAGCACTTTGGTGGCCAGGTCGCGGAGTGAAGCCGCCTTGTTGGCCGACAACCCCGCAGTCCGCAGCGTTTCCGGCGTCAGGGCCAGCAGGGCGGCGGGGGAGACGTCACCCTCCAGGGCGAGCACCAACCGCCCGTGGATGGCCACGGCGGCGGCCCCGGCGAGTTGCTGGTGGACCACCGAACGCACCAGGGCGCCGAAGTTCGTCAGCTGCGACTTTGGTACCGTGGGCGGCCCCACGAGCTGGACGAGCTGGGCCAGGACGGGGTCGCGCCGAGCCAACTCCTGCGCCGCCGACCGGTGGCTGGTTGTCGGCGGCATGGTTAACTGGCGCCAGAGCCAGAGCCAGAGCCAGCGGCCGCACCAGCGGCAGCACCCGTGCCCGTGCCCGTGCTGGCATGGGCCGGGGCCGGACGGCGTTGGGCGGGGATGCTCAGCCCGAGACCTTCGAGTAGGGGATGGTCTGGCTGAGCGGTGGGCCGACGACGCTGACGTGCTCGCCCCATTTGGACAGCGTCACCGTCTCTTTGGATCCCTTGGCCGTGGTGACCTCCTGGATGGGCAGGGTGGCGCCGACCACCGGGAACGTGAGGGTGCTGGACAGCGCCGGGTTCGAGCTCGAGGCCGCCGTCGTCCACTTGAGCACGTACAGCCGACCGGCCCCGGGACTGTTGTCCACGGACAGCGTCGTGCCCTTGAGCTGGGGGAGGATGGTTTGGATCGAGGTGACCCGGATGTCGGTGGCGAGACTGGTGTACTGGCTGGAGCCGGCCTTGAGCGTTATCCATTTGCTGCCGACCTTCTTGACCTCGGCCGAGGTCAGCCCGACGATCTTGGTCAGGCCCCCCGGGTTACCCGAGACGTAGCCGGCGGCGGGGGTGACCACGATCGTCACCGCGTCGGCGCCCGTCGAGATGGACTCCATGCCGCTTTTGCGGCCGAGGTCGGCGACCACCCGCTCGTTGTCCGCCGCCGTGGTGGACTTCGAGTCGACCTCCAGGTGGACGGCCCCCTGTTTGGCGATGGCCGCCTTGGCCGCGGCCAGGACCGAGCTCGGCGTCGGCGCCCCTGACGCCGCCGCCTCCCCGGCGCCGGCCGCCAGTACCAGGGCGCCGGTCGCGAGCGTGGTCGCCAGCGCCGACAGGAGCAGCGTCGTCGCCGCCCGCCCGGCCCGGCGGGGAGCGTAGGGCGCGGTCCGTCGTGCGGTTAAGTGCATGGCCGGAACGCTACTGGCCCGGCGCGCCACCCCGGGAGCCGGCCACGGCCAGTGCTTGGCCCAACATCGGGGAAGCACCGCTCAGGAGCGCAGGGCTCAGTAGCGCAGGGCTCAGGAGCGCAGGGCTCAGGAGCGCAGGGCTCAGGAGCGCAGGGCCACTTCGCCGATCGCCGACAGAGGCCCGGTGACGGCCTCGGGGTCGCCCACCACTACGGTCACGAGCCGGCTCGGGGAGAGATAGCGCCTCGCCGCCTCGTCGACTTCGCCCTTGGTGGTGGCGATGACCGCCTTGGGGTAGGAGGTGAGGTAGCCGAGGTCGACGCCTCTGATGGCCAGGTTGGCCAGGGTCGTGGCCAGGCCGGGCAGGGAGGCGGTGTCGAAACTGAAGCGCCCGACGGAATGGCGCCGGGCCAGCTCCAGCTCCTCCTCGTTGATCCCCAGCATCGCCATCCGCCCCAACTCGTAGAAGATCTCGACCAGGGCGGGGCCGGTGACCCCGGTGGCCACGTCGCAGGCCATGGTAAACGAGGAGCCGGCCCGGCCGTGGCGCACGAAGCTGCGCGGCGAGTAGCTGTAGCCGTTGCGCTCCCGGATGTTGGCGACGATGCGCGAGCTGAACATCCCGCTCAAGATCTGCTCGGCCAGCGAGGCGGCGGGCCAGTCGGGCTCGCCCAGGCGGGCGAAGCTGCCCCCGAGGCGGAGGTTGCTCTGGACGCCGCCTGGCCGGGCCACCAGGTCGAGCGGTCCGGGCCGGGGCGGCACCACGGGTGGCAGGTCGGCCACAGCTGTCGCCGCCGGGGCTCGCCAGCCGGCCATGGCCTCCTCGGCTAGGTGCAGGGCCCGGTTGGGCTGGAGGTCGCCCACCAGGACCAGGTGGGCGCCGGCCGGGTTGAGCACGACGGGGTGGAGGGTGCGCAGGACGGCGGCGTCGACCCGGCGCAAAGCGGTGGGCGGCGGTATCGGCGTGGCGTAGGGGTGGCTGCCGAACAGCCGCCGCCGCAGCGCCTGACTGGCGACCACGTCGGGCTGGCTGAGCGCGATCAGCGTCTCGTCGGCCGCCCGGTTGCGGTCCGCTTTGACCTCGTCCGGCGGGTACGTGGCGGCGGTGAGGATCTCGACCAGAAGCCCGAGGAGCTCCTTTAAGTGCTCGGCCAGGACAGCCCCACTGACGATGACCCGGTCCTCGCCCACGTGGGCGTCGAGGCTGCCACCCAGGTCCTCGATGGCCCCGGCCAGTGATACCCGGTCATAGTGCTCCGTCCCGGCGAACAGGGACCGGGAGAGGATACTGACGGGGGCGGGCTTGCGGATGTGGTCGGCGCCCAGGGGAACGGCCAGGCGCAGCTCGACCAGGGGCAGGGACGGACGCCGCACGAACAGGCCGTGGGCGCCGCCGGGCAGGGACGCCTCGAGGAGCTTGGGCGCCGTCGGGGCCGTCAGGCGCCCGATCGGCGGCCGGCTGGTGGGGCGGGTGGCGGGCTTGGTCGTGGGTTTGGTGGTGGTGGGTTTGGTGGTGGTGGGTTTGGTGGTGGTGGGTTTGGTGGTGGTGGGCTTGGTGGGTGCCATATCAGTTGGCCGCCGGCTGGAGCTTGAGGACGGCCCGGTGCTGGGAGAGCAGGTCGGCGGCGACCTCGGCCACGTCGGCCACCTTCACCCGGGCGAGGCGGGGAGCAAGCTCCTCGACCAGTTCGGCGCGGCCGTGGATCGTTTCGACCGAGGCGACGATATGGGCCCGGTCCATGAGCGAGTCGAGGCTCCTCCACAGGTCGGCGGACGAGGTGGCAACGACGCGGGCGAGCTCTTTGCGGTCCGGCCCGTCGTGGGCCAGGCGTACGATCTCCTCGTCGATGGCCTGGAGAAGGGCCTGGGTGGTCGCCGTCCCGGGATGGAAGACGATGACCTGGAGCAGGGTCGGGTCACGCACGAAAAATGCGTCCTGGCCGAAGGTCCCCAGCTGGCACGAGACGTCGGTGACGTTGTTGTCCCGGTATATGAGCCGCGCCCGCAGCCGGCTCGATTCCCCACCCGCCAGGATGCTGGCCAGGACGTCGTAGACGAGGTAGCGGTCGAGGTCGCCGACGGGATCGGTCGTGCGGTAGCCGACGGCGAACGCAGGCTGGGGAGCCAGCTGGTCGAGGATGACACGATGGCGGTCGGTGCCGGGGCGGGGCTCGGGCCACGGCCCGAGCTTGGGCACGCGCCGGCGCCGGATCGAGCCGAAGTAGCGCTCCGCCAATGCGAAGACCTCGTCGGCGCCGCAGTCGCCGACCACGGCCAGCACGGCGTTGGCGGGGCTGTAGAAGGTGTTGTAGAAGTCCTCGCTGTCCCCGACGGTCGCCTCCTCGAGGTGGGTGAAGTCGCCGTAGCCGTTATGGGCGTTGGGGTAGGAGCTGAAGGCGAGCGCTGGCAGGGGGATCCAGGGGAAGCCCCCGTAAGGCCGGTTGAGCACGTTGACCCTGATCTCCTCTTTTACCACATCGACCTGGTTGCGGAGGTTTTCCTCGGAGATCGACAGCGACGCCATGCGGTCGGACTCCAAGAACATGGCCAGCTCCAGGGCCGAGGCGGGCAAGGCCTCGTAATAGGCGGTCAGGTCGGGCAAAGTGTGCCCGTTCATGCGGCCGCCGGCAGACTCGATGAGGCGGCCGTGCTCCATCTTGCCCACATGGGCCGATCCCTGGAACATCATGTGCTCGAAGAGGTGGGCAAACCCCGTCCGGCCCTCCGGCTCGGAACGGAAGCCCACGTTGTAGACGACGGCCATCCCGACCAGGGGGACCGTCGGGTCGGGGACGGCCACTACCTTCAGGCCGTTGTCGAGGACGGTCCTGTCGACGGGGTGGGCGCGCTCAGGCCGCGTTGGCATGGCGACGAGGCTACCTGCTGGGACCGTCCACGTAGTTGGACAGCGGGGAAGGTAGCCTGCCCGTTGGAAGAGGGACCCGCGCGGTCGCCGTTTCGGGGGGCGGACCTGCACTACTAGGAGAAAGCGGAGCCAAATGCAAAAACAAGATCTTTCAGGGCCCGTGACGAGGCGAGGGCGGCGCCGCCCCCGGGCCATGGCCGTGGCCGTCGTCCTCACCACCGGCGCCCTGTGCGCCGGGCTGGCCGTCAGCGCGCTCCCGGCCTACGCCGACGTGACCAGCAATGAGTACACCATCGGCTCGTCCACCGGAGCCGTCAGCACCGTGGTGGCCACGCCCGCCAGCGTGAGCGCATCGGGCTCCACCAACTTCGAGATCAGCTTCACCGCCGCCTCCGCCCTGGCGGGCAGTAGCGACAGCTTCATCACGGTGACTTCCTCCGAGTCCCTGGTGTCGACCCCGGCCAACATCGACATGGTCGGTGGGTCGTGCATCCAGGGCGGGACGGCGGGCGCCGGCGGCACCGGCACCGACCTCACCTCCGGGATCACCATTGAACTGGGGACCAGTTGCACCATCGACGCCGGTACGGCCGTCGCCGTTTACTTCACCGCCGACGCCCCCTCGTCCACGGGCACCTTCTATTTCTCGGTGTCCACTTCGAGCAACGGCACACTGGCCACGTCCAACACCATCAGCGTGGGCACCGCGGCCGGCAACCTGACCGCCTCGGGGTACGGCTTCGGGAGCAACGCCCAGTACACGATCGCCGGCGTGACCGTCTCCGCCCTGACCACCAACGAAAACTCCATTCTCATCGACGCCAACGTCACCGTCGGCATTGGGGACATCACCTGGTACAACGGGACGGGGGGGGCGGGGTACACCGTCACCCTCACGCCCCCAGGTGGGTCAGCCACGGCGGACACGGTGACGGGGGCCTCGGTGGTGGGCAACGGCGTCACCCTGACCCTGGCCAATGCCCTGACCGAGGGGGACACGCTCACGATCACGGCCACGGGGACCAACCCGCCGGCGACGGCGGGCAACACAGCCGTGGACATGGTCGTCGTGCCCGGTAACGGGACGGCGGTGACGACGAGCCCGATCACCTTCGGCAATTCCGTGTCGGCCGTAACCGTTTCGCCCGCCTCCACATTGGCGGGAGCGACGACCACCTACAGCGTCAGCTTCAAGGTATCCACGGCGGTGCCGGCGAGCGCCGACATATTCCTCAGCGAGACGGCGGGGCCGACCAACTTCAGCACCGTCTCGGGTATCGAGGTGTCCGACACCACCCAGAACACGCACTTCGTGGTGACCGGGGCGGTGCTGACCGACGGCTCGGCCACCATCCCCGTGGCCAACCCCATCAACGCCGCTGACTACGTCACCCTCACGCTGGCCAGTGTCACCAACCCGGCCGCGGTCACCATAAGCGACTTCAAGGTGTCGACCAGCGAGGACGTGCTACCCACGGCGGCCGCCGCCTACACCATCGGCGCCAGCGCCAGCCCGGGCGTGAGCGTCAATGTCAGCCCCAACGGGCTGAGCGCGCTGGCCACCTACACCATCTCCAACGTCCGGGCCACGGCCACGCTGGCCGGCGGTTCGAGCACGATCGCCCTGGTCGGCCCGACGGGCACGGTCTTCCCCAATACCGCCTCCCTGTACGCCGTCCAGGACTCCACGACCCCCGCGGGCTCAGCCGCGGCCTCCGCCGTGGTGAGCGGCGGGGGCACCAACGATGTCGTCATCAGGGTGGCCAATAGCATCAACTCCGGAGATCTCATCGGCCTGTCGGTCCAGGACGTCATCAACCCCAGCATCGCCTCCAGCACCTACGTGCTGACGCTCCAGGGCAGCGTGGCCGGGCTCACCCCCACACCCACCACCACGACGGTGCCGCCGACGACCACCACGGTGCCCAAGCCCAAGCCCGCCGCTAGCTCCGGCACCGCCTCGGCGGCCGTGTCCAAAGGAGCGGTCAAAGTGAAGCTGGTGTGCAAGGTCGTGGCGTGCACGGGAGTCATAACTCTGGTCGATGTGAGGACCGAGGTCGGTCACAGCAAGTTCAAGGTGGCGGCGGGCAAGACCGGCACCATATCGGTGGGCCTGCTCACCGACGGCAAGACCTTGCTGGCCCGGGCCAAGAAGCACACCATCAAGGTCACCGAGACCATTACCGTGACGGGCGGCAAGACCGTCACGTCAAAAGTGACCCTGGTCGGTTAGGCCGTTCCTTTGCCGCGGCGGGTGGCCCCAGATTGATGGGCCACCCGCAGAGCGGCATTCCCGGCTGGCTTTTGCGGTACGACTATGACAGGCATCTTCACGCTGGGTGCGCTGGTGAGCGGTCCCGCCGCGCTCCGGCCCGACCTGCTGGCGGAGACGACGCGGGCCGCCCTGGTCCAGGCGGGCTTGCTCGAGGCCGTGGGAGTAGTCGAGATCGACCCCGCCGTCTCGGACACGGCGGCCACGCAACGGGAGTTCGGGGTCGACAGCGAGGCCCTGGCCAACTGCGTCGTGGTCGGCGGCAAACGGGAGGGGACCGAGCGATTGGCGGCGTGCGTGGTGCTGGCCAGTACCCGGGCCGACGTCAATGGGGCCGTCCGGCGCCACCTCGACGTCCGCAAGGCGTCCTTCCTGCCCATGGAACGCGCCGTGGCCCTCACCGCTATGGAGTAGGGCGGCATAACGCCCATCGGCCTCCCGGCCGGATGGCCGGTGCTCGTCGACCGCCGGGTGGCTGAGGCCGCCGTGGTCCTCATCGGGTCCGGTGTGCGCCGGTCCAAAATCCTGTTGCCGGGAGAGTTGCTGGCCCGGTTCCCCCACGCCGAGGTCATCGACGGGCTCGGGGCCTAGCCTCCCCGACGTCGGGGCGCCCTCACGGCCGGGGGGACGGGCCGGGGGGACGGGCCGCAGGGACGGGCCGCAGGGACGGGCCGGGGGGTCGCAGGCCGAAGGCCCGCTGGGTGGCCCACTGCACGGCTCGGACGGCGGCGCCGGCCGGGCGTAGCGGGGGAAAGGCGGCGCTGTCGAAGGCGGGGACGAAGACCCTGCCCCCTTGGCTCAGGTACACGTACACGGGATCCGAAACCAGCCCGACGGCGCGCCACAAACGGGAGCCGTGGGCGCCGCGCAGTTGGTGGTGAAGGTCGGGCCGCTCGCCGTCCACCGCCACCGCCTCCGGGGCCAGGCCGAACCAGTGGTACGCCCGGGCCAGCGTGGGAGCGCGGCGCGGGTCGGCGACGCCGAGGTCGCCTAGTACCACCTCGTCCACCGACAGGGCGTCGGCACCGGCATAGACGTATTCGACCAGGGCCGGGCGGTGGCAGCCCATGACGCCGAAGGGCCCGTCGGCCACGGGTGCCCACGCATCGACGACGGCGAAATCGGGTGGTGCCACATCGAGGGCCATCATGGTGGCCGAGCGGTAGTCGACCTGGCGCCCGGCGTACACGGTGTCGTCGATACGCCCGGTGGTGCCCTCCAAACTGCACAGGCTGAGGTGGGCGAAGTCCGTCGGGGCGGTGCGGAGCTTGGGCATCACGACCCGGAGGTCGGCCCGGTGCCACGTCTTGGCGATGGCGTGCTCCACAAAGCCTCGCTCGTAGGTAAAGGGCTCCAGGTCCTGGCTGATGTCGACCACCCGGTAGGTGGGCGAGACGAAGCCGAAGTAGGAGGCGACCTCGGCCACCGAACGGCGGGCGTAGTAGTTGCCGTAGACGGTTGGCGCTTCCAGGACGGCGACGTCGGCCACGCCGTGACGGCGGAGGTAGCGGGCCAGGATCTCGACCATTTCCGGGCTGGAAACGTTGGAGCGGTCCCGGCGGTCGTAACCGAGCATGAAACAAACCCGGACGGCCGCAGAATCTGGCGCCGGCGGCGATCGCTCCTAGTCCCCCCCGGTCCAGGCAGTCCTCCAGCACGGCCGCCCGTTCCCGGTCGTGGCGCCCGGCGCGCACGACAACGGTTCGGCGCGAGCCGAAACGCCGGGGCGCGGCGGCCCGGAGATGGGCGGGCACGAACCAGGCGCTGATGGCACCGAGCCCGGCCACCAGGTCGGCCCCGGCGTGGGGACTGCGGAGGCGGTCGTCTTCGCCGAGGGCGGCGACGAGGAGCCGGAAGGCGGCCGCATGGCGGGCCTCGTCGTCACGTATGCGTTCGAAGTTCGTGCGCTCGGCTGAACCCTCGGACAGTTCCACCAGGCGGCGGTAGGCCAGTTCGGCGCTGGCCTCGAGGGCTACGTTGAGCCGGCAGTAGTGGCGGAAGGTCTGGTAGCGCAGCTCCCGGCGGAGCACCGGGGGCACCTGCCCGGTGGCCGATGCCACCGCCACCAGCGCGCCGGCCGCACCCGCTCGGAACGGCGCCGTCCGGGCGTCGCGGTGGTTGGAAGTGGCCGACGTCCACCCCGACAGTGCTCCCTGGATCTGGCGCCCGTAGACGACGACGGCCGAGGCCACGCCGCCCGCCCGCAGGAGCGCGCCGCGTATGAACTCGGCGTGAAGTTGCTCGTCCTTCCATAGCCATACCAGGGTCTGGCGGATGCAGGCCCGGGCGTCGTCGTCGATATCGAGCGCCGCCACCCGTCCGGCCACCGCCTCTTCCCGGTAGGCGACGGCGACGATCTGCTCGCGCTCGAGGGCGAGGAGGAGCAGGTGCCGGCGCTCGAGGCCGGGCCGGCCGGCGTACCGGGTGCGCCACCGGTCCAGCCGGTCCTGCACCTCGTCGAGGAGGGCGGTCTCGAGTTGGTCAGCCCGGCGGTGGTTCAGGTCACACTGCTCAGGTCGTCGGGGTGCTGGTGGCCGGCGCCGGAGACCCGAGGAAGTGGGCGTCACCGTAGCTGAACAAGGTCCCGTCGGTGCCGAGCAGCCAGTAGCCGAGCCCGTCAGGAGTGGCGGCTATGGCCGTGACGGGGCCTTTCAGCGTCACGTTGGAGCCGGGCACGGACCCGAAGAACTTGGCATCGCCGTACGTTTCCACCCCGCCGTCGGCGCCTGCCTCCCACGCGCCGTTGCCGCTGGGGCTCACGGCGGTGCCGACGAGCCAGCCCGACAGGGCCGAGCCCGGCCCGTAGGAGGCGAGACTGCCGCCCGGGTACAGGTAGATGGCGCCGTTGCTGGCCGACGTGACTACGTAACCACCGGCGTTACGGGTCCCGATGGCGTCGTAAGGGGCATTGTCGGTGGTGGGGGAGCCGTCGTTGGCGGCATTGCCGAAGGGGTAGACGTGCCCGCCGGCGCTTACCAACCAGTAGCCCTTCCCGTCGGGGGTCACGGCCATGCCCACGACCGGGGCCCGAGCGGCTGCGGCCGCCGGCAACGAACCGTACGAGGCGGCGTCACCCAGCTCGTACACGTGCCCGTCCCGGCCCACCAGCCAGATGCCCTTGTCGTCGTAGGTGCGGCTGACGCCGACGATGGGGGCGCTCGGGGTGACCTTCTGGGCCGGCAGCGACCCGAACGAGTGGGCGTCACCGTAGGCGTTCACGCCGCCGTCCGCCTGTACCAGCCAGTACCCCTGGCCGTCGGGGGTGACGGCCATGGCCACGTAATTGGTGCCGGGGGCGGAGGTCGCCGCCGTCACCGTGAAAGAGGCCGTGGCCGCCTTGCCTTTTTCGCAGGTGGGGGCGAACACCTGGTAACGGCCGGGCGTGACCAGGGCACCCGGTCCCCGCGTCGACGACCCCCCGAGGTAGGAAGGCACTTCGAAGATGGCCGACCAGGAGCCGTTGGTGGCCGGGGGCGTCGTCATCTCGGTGAACGGTCCCCGGTTGGCCTGGCCGTAGCGTTCGAAGTCGAAGCCGAACCAGTTCTTGTCCAGGGCGCAGCTCTTGCCGGCCGTCCCGCTGACGTCGACCACCGTACCCGCCGGGCCCGACGACACTGACAGCTTGACGGTGGCGACGGGGGGGGACCCGCACCCGGACAGACCGATGGACAATGCCCCGGCCACCGCCCCCGCGGCCATGGCGCTGCGGGCACGCCGGGGCGGCCGTCCGGCCCCCGACCTGCGGGCGCCACTGACGCCTCTCTGTCTCAATGCCATCTTTTCCTCCCGGTCGCCCCTTTGCACAGTAATCATCACCGGGCCCCTGTCTCACCCCGCCCCCCAACCCGGACACGGGCGTTACCCGGCGCTGTGGTTCAGATGAGGCCGGTGTCGATGGCGGCCTGCGACGGCTCGTCGGCGGCGATGATGGCTTCGAAGTCCTCGTAGGTCCAGGTCAAGGCGCCCGACCGCAGGTCGTCTGCCACCCGCTCGACCCAAGCCAGCTCGGCCCGGACGATGTCGCGCCCGTACTCCGTCTCCAGCAGGGTGACGCGGGGCAGGGTGGCGGAGAACCGGGCGAGCTCGCCCTCCAGTTTGGAGAGCTCCCGGCGCAGGCTTCCCGCCCGCCGCTCCAACAGGGACAGGGACCCTTCGGGCGTCATAAGCATGACGAAGGATAGAGCGGCCAGGAACTCGGGGAACTCGTTGCGGTAGTGGGAGAGCATCTCGGTCAGCCATTCCCGTGATGCCTGCCGTCCGGCGTCGGTGAGCTCGTACACGGTGCGCTCGGGGAACTGCTGGTCCCGCTCCGTTTGGCGGACGGCGATGAGACCGGCCTGGCGGAGCCGGTTGATCACCCGGTACAGGTTGGCCCGCTGGCCGACGTTGACGACCTGGTCCTTGCCCCACAGCTTGATGAGCCGCTGGATCCCGTAGGGGTGCAGAGGCCCGACCTCCAAGAGGCCCAGCACGGCCAGGCCCAGCGGCGACGGGCGGAGCGTGGGGGCCACAGCACCCATCGTACTCCCAGGACGCACCATCCCTAGTAACGGGTCGACTAGAGCACCTTGATCTAGTTGCTACGTAGCTAGTTGCTAAGCTACTATGACGGGACCACGGCGAAACGAGGAGGAAGGCACAATGACCGCTATCACGGCTGTCCCGGGAGACGGCCCGCCGGGCCAGGCCCGGGGGCACCCGGCCCCGAGTGCCCCGCTGCTCGAAGCCCGGGGCCTGACCGTCCGCTTCGGTAAGGTCACGGCCCTGGACAGCCTGGACCTGATGGCCCCGCCCGGCCAAGTGCTCGCCGTCCTGGGGCCGAACGGTGCCGGCAAGACCACGTTCGTGCGGACCATCGCCACCCTGGTGGCCCCGACCAGCGGGGTGCTGCGGGTAAGAGGGGACGATGTCGTCCGCAACCCCCTGGCCGTGCGCCGCCACATCGGCCTGGCCGGGCAGTACGCCGCCGTTGAACCCACCATGACGGGCCGGGAGAACCTGGTCATGACGGCCCGGCTCTTCGGGCACCCCAAAAGGGCGGCCGACCAGGCCGCCGGCGCCGTTATCGACCAACTCGGCCTGGGGGAGGTGGCGGACCGGCGCTGCGGCACCTACTCGGGAGGCCAGCGCCGCCGGCTGGATCTCGGCGCCAGCCTGGTCGGCGCCCCTCGTTTGCTGCTGCTGGACGAGCCGACCACGGGCCTCGACCCGGCCGGGCGCAACGAGGTGTGGGACGCCGTCAGAACGGCTCGTGGTGGGCGGCACCGATGTCGTGCTGACCACCCACTACCTCGACGAAGCGGACGAGCTGGCCGATCACGTGGTCGTGATCGACCACGGCAAGGTCATAGCCTCGGGCACCTTGGGCGACCTCAAGGCCAGCATCGGGCGCGATGTCATCGAGGTGGCCCCGGCTGATGGGGCACGCCTCGGCGAAGTCGGGCGGATCCTGCACCTGGTGACCTCGGAGGTGGCGCGAATGGACGGCTCCGGGCGCCGCGCCCGGGTCTCGGCCACCGACGGTACCGGCCAGCTGGCGGCGGTTATCCGGTACTTGGGCGATGCGGGCATAGCCGTGGACGAGATCGGGCTGCGGCGGCCGACGCTGGACGATGTCTTCCTCACCCTGACGGGGGCCGGGCAATGACGGCGGTGACGATGGCGCCCCCGGCCGGGCCCCCGGGCGTGGCGGGCCAGCGCCGAGATCGCCCGCCGTGCCCTGCGCAAGTACTTCCGCACCCCCGGGCTCTTCGCCATGGGCTTGGTCCAGTCGGCGCTGTTCCTGTTTAGTTTCCGGTTCGTTTTCGGTGGTGCCGTCACCACCGGGGCGCGTAGCTACGTTTATTACCTTGTGCCCGGCTACGTGGCCACGATCGTGCTCTTCACCGGGGGCGGGATTGCCGTGGCCGTAGCCGAGGACCGGGCGCAGGGCTTCACCGACCGGGTGCTGTCGTTACCGGTGCCCCGGCGCGCCCTCGTGATCGGCCGCGCCGTCGCCGATTCGAGCACCAACGCCTGGTCGATATGCGCCACCGCCGCCTTCGGTTTCCTCTTCGGGTTCCGGTTGCCGGGCAGCGCCGAACAGGCCCTGGCCGCCCTGGGCCTGTGCCTGGCCTACGGCGTCGTGTTCACCATGGTCTTCATCGTCATGGGCCTCATGGCTCCCAATGCCCAGGCGGCGCAGGGGATGTCCATGATCGCCTTTGTTTTCGCCTTCCTCTTCGAGCACGTACGTCCCCGTGGACAGCATGCCCGGCTGGCTCCAGGCCTTCGCCCGCTACCAGCCGGTGACGCCGATGGTCGACGCCGTGCGCTCGGCCCTGGTCGGCTCCGGCAGTGATGTGGGCCTGGCCCTGGTGTGGTCGGTGGTGCTGGTGGCCATTTTCACCCCGATCGCCGTACTCCGGTACCGGCATGCGTGAGTATGGAGGGAAAGGGAGGCCCTGCCGTGCCTACAAATCCCCGCGCCGGCCAGCCCGCGGCGCCCTCGGACCTGGTCGACGTGCCTCGCCTGGTCACCGCCTACTACAGCGAGCACCCGGACCCGACCGTCGCCGAACAGCTCGTCTCGTTCGGCACGTCCGGGCACCGGGGGTCGAGCCTGCAGGCCAGTTTCAACGACGACCACATTGCCGCCACTACTCAGGCCATCTGCGACTACCGCCGCGCTGAGGGCATCGACGGGCCCCTGTTCCTGGCCCGGGACACCCACGCCCTTTCGGAGCCGGCGTGGGTGACGGCGGTGGAGGTCCTGGCGGCCAACGACGTGACGGTCCTGGTCGACGCCCGGGACGGGTACACGCCGACGCCGGCGCTTTCGCACGCCGTGCTGGCCCACAACCGGGCCCGGGGCGGGCGCGGGCGGGGGACGGCGGACGGGATCGTCGTCACTCCCTCCCACAACCCGCCCGGCGACGGGGGATTCAAGTACAACGCCCCGGACGGTGGGCCGGCCGGGACGGAGGTGACCCGAGCCGTCCAGGACCGGGCCAACGCTCTGCTGGTGGCCGGTCTGCAGGGCGTCCGGCGGGTGAGCATGGCCCGGGCGCGGACGGCGGCCACGACGGGCACGTACGACTTCCTGGACGCCTACGTCTCGGACCTCTCCTCCGCCATCGACCTGCCCGCCATCGCCGCCTGCGGCGCCCGCATCGGCGCCGACCCTCTCGGGGGAGCCAGCGTGGCCTACTGGGGTGTCATCGGGGAGCGCTATGGCCTGGACCTGACGGTCGTGAACCCCGAAGTCGACCCGACATGGCGGTTCATGACCCTGGACTGGGACGGGAAGATCCGCATGGACTGTTCGTCGCCCTACGCCATGGCCTCGCTTGTCCGCCGGCGGGACGAGTTCGCGCTGGCCACGGGCAACGACGCCGACGCCGACCGCCACGGTATCGTCACCCCCGACGGTGGTCTGATGAACCCCAACCACTTCCTGGCCGTCGCCATCGAGTACCTGTTCGCCCACCGACCGGGGTGGCCGGCGGGTGCCGCCGTGGGCAAGACCCTGGTCTCGTCGAGCATGATCGACCGGGTGGCCGCCGGCCTCGGACGCCGTCTGGTGGAAGTTCCCGTGGGGTTCAAGTGGTTCGTGGCCGGCTTGCTCGATGGCACGGTGGGCTTTGGTGGGGAGGAGAGCGCGGGAGCCTCGTTCCTGCGCCGGGACGGGTCGGTGTGGACGACCGACAAAGACGGGATCCTGTTGTGCCTGCTCGCCTCCGAGATCCTGGCCGTGACGGGGAAATCGCCGAGCGAGCATTACCGGGCCCTCACCGAGCGTTTCGGTCACCCCGCCTATGCCCGGGTCGACGCGCCCGCCACCCGAGAGGAAAAAGCCGTGCTCGGCGCCCTGCGCCCCGAGGATGTCACCGCCACCGAGCTGGCCGGCGAACCGATCATGGCCAAGCTGACCACGGCGCCGGGCAACGGCGCCCCCATCGGCGGCCTGAAGGTGGTGACGCCGTCCAGCTGGTTCGCGGCCCGGCCTTCGGGGACCGAGGACGTGTACAAGATCTACGCGGAGTCCTTCGCCGGGCCCGAGCACCTGGCCCGCGTCCAGGACGAGGCGAGGGATGTGGTCGCCGCTGCCTTGCGGGGGGTACCGACGGGCCGGCCCAGCACCTGAAAACCCGGCTCCGGATATGGGATGCTCTAGCCGCCAATAGCTCGCCGGCCGCCTGCGGCCGGGCACCGTGAAGGGGGAGATAATGCGCTGGGACCTGCCTGTTGCGGACCTACCGACGACCTGGTTCAACGTCGTGCCGTCCCTGCCGACGCCGCTCGAAGCCGCCCTTGCACCCGGCCACCCGCCAGCCGCTGGGACCGGACGACCTGGCCCCACTTTTCCCCATGGCCCTGATCGCCCAGGAGGTCAGCGCCGCGCCTTACGTGGACATCCCGGGCGAGGTCCTCGACGTCCTGCGCCTGTGGCGGCCGACCCCGCTTTTCCGCGCCACCCGGCTGGAAAAGGCGTTGGGCACGCCGGCGCGGATCTACTACAAGGACGAATCGGTCTCGCCCGCCGGCTCCCACAAGCCGAACACGGCTGTGCCGCAAGCGTTTTACAACAAGTCCGAGGGCGTGTCCCGGCTCACGACCGAGACCGGGGCCGGGCAATGGGGCAGCGCCCTGTCTTTCGCCTGCGCCTTCTACGGCCTCGAATGCAAGGTCTACATGGTCCGGGCCTCTTACGAGCAGAAGCCCTACCGGCGCGTCCTGATGGAGACGTGGGGCGGCACCGTGGTCCCGAGCCCGGTGGACGAGCCCGACCATCCCGGTTCGCTCGGCGCCGCCATCAGCGATGCCGTGCGCGACGCCGTCGGCCGGCCCGACAGTCACTATTCGCTCGGGTCCGTGCTCAACCACGTCCTTTTGCACCAGACCGTCATCGGCCAGGAAGCCAAGCAGCAGCTGGCTTTGGCCGGCGAGGAGCGGCCCGACGTGGTCATCGGTTGTTGCGGCGGCGGTTCCAACCTGGGAGGGATCAGCCTCCCCTTCGTCGCCGACGACAAAGTGCGGCTGCTGGCGGTGGAGCCCGCCTCCTGCCCGACGCTGACGGCCGGCCGGTACGAGTACGACTTCGGCGACAGCGCCGGCTTTGCCCCGCTGCTGCTCATGTACACCCTCGGCCACGACTTCGTCCCCCCCTCCATCCACGCCGGAGGGCTGCGCTACCACGGCGACTCGCCCATTATTTCCGCCCTGGTGCGCTCGGGGAGGATGCAGGCGGTGGCCTACCCGCAGTCCAAGACGTTCGAGGCGGCTGTCACCTGGGCGCGCACCCAGGGCACGGTGCCCGCCCCCGAGACCGGCCACGCCATCCGGGCCGTCATCGACGAAGCCCTGGCGGCCAAGGCGCAGGGGACCGAAAAGGTGATCCTTTTCAATTACTCGGGGCACGGCCTGCTCGATCTGTCCGCCTACGACGCCTACCTGCACGGCCAACTGGCGGACTGACCGGGCCGGCCCCCGGCCGGGGCCGCCGCTTATGGAGCAGCGGCGCCGGCGTCGCCGGTCAGGCGGGGGTCGTGGTGGAACATGGGCCACGTTCCGGGCGCGTCGACCCCGGCGCCGTGCGAGCCGGGCATCTCGAAGTGCTCGACCTCGCCTTGGTTATAGCCGTTGTAGCCCGCCAGCGTCACCCCGATGGTCCCGTTGGGATCGTCGGTTACCAGGGGCGAGCTCTGCAGCCCGATGCTGAGCTCGACGGTGGTCACCACCTGGCCGGTGCGCCCGTCGAGGACCATGGCCCCCTCGGTGGTAGGCACGACCACGTCCTGGTAGCCCTGGCCCAGGTCGACAGTGACGACGCCACCGATCACCTCGCCGTACACCGGCTCGGACCACAGCACCCGCCCGCTGTCCCCGGCCAGGGCGTACACCGAGCCACCACCGCGCCCGTTGTCGGTCCCCTCGACCACATCGAGGGCACCGTGTCCTTCCACATCGGCCAGAGCCGGGCTCGACAGGGTGGCGCCGTCCAGGCTCGCCTCCCAAACGAGCTGGCAGTGGGCACCGAAGGCGAGCAACTTGTCGGTGTCCGACGCCCCCGGCCAATAAGTGCCGGTGCCGACGACCACACCGACGGCACCGCCGGCCAGGAAGGGCCCCACGGCGGGGGAGGACTGGACCACCTGGTCCGTGTCGTACTCACAGCTAAGCCCTCCGGCCGGGGCCCCGGTGCCGGCGTTGCCCGTCGGGGCCAGCACCCGCAGGTGGCCGCCCCGGGCGTAGTGCACGCCGTAGGCGACCCCCGCCGTCTGGTCGCCACCCTCGACGATGTCGGTCTGGCCGTTGCCGTAGAGGTCGGCGAGCGCCGGGGTGGAGAACCCGCTGTCCGATGTGAACCACGGGAACCCGGGCAAGGTGGCCCCGCTGGAGGCGTCGACGGCGTACTCCTCCTGGCCCAACGACGGGGCCACGGCATCGAGGGTGGCGCCCTGGAGGTCGCCGAGGGCCAGCGAGGCCCTCACGCCCGAGGTATGGCCGGCCTGGGGGTCCGAGGCCGGGTTCTTGACCGCTACGAACCAGCGCTCGGTGCCATTGGGGTTGAAGGCCTCGTACCCGCCGGCGTGCGGCGTGGCCGCGTTGCCGACGCCGACGAACACGGTGTCATCGAGCGCCCGGTTCGCAGCGCCGCCACCGGGCGGGTGGGCGCCACCGGGCGGGTGGGCGCCACCGGGCGGGTGGGCGCCACCGGGCGGGTGGGCGCCACCGGGCGGGGCGGGGCCCAGGGCGGCCACCGATGGCGTCGAGTCGACGGGCACGCCCCCGGTCCGGGCCGGCCAACCGGGCACGGGCTTCCCATCGCCCAGCGAAAAGGCATAGACGTAACCGGCGCGGTCCCCGACGACGACCGCCGGCCCGCCCCCCAGAGTGGCGATATCGGGCGAGGACAGGGCGATGGGCCCCCGGTGTCGGGCAGCGTCTGCGTCCACACCTCGAGGAAGGCCCGGGCGCTGACGGCCCGGAACGCCAGCACGGCGGCGGCCGCCAACACCACGATGGCGACAATGACGCGACGCGCCCGCCGGGTACGCCTGGTTTTCGGGGGCGTCTCCCGGCGCCGAGCGCCGCTGGTCACGCGCGGCTGATGGTCGTGCCCAGGTCCGGCTACAGCTTGTAGCCGATCGCCCGCAGAAGGCTCTTGCGCCCGGCCACGTCCTCGTCCGACTCCACTCCGAGGGGCGACCTCCCGTCCACTACGCCCAGGATGCCCCGGCCGCTAACGGTCACGGCGACCACGACGGAAACGGGGTTGGCCGTGGCGCAGAAGATGTGGCACACCTCGGGGACCTGTTTGACGGCGTTGAGCACGTTGAGGGGGTAGGCATCGCGCAGGAACACGATGAAGCAGTGGCCGGCCCCGATCCTCAGGGCATTGTCGGTCGCCAGTTGGACCAGGCCGTCGTCGTTGCCCGAGCGGCGTACCAGGCACGGTCCGGAGGCCTCGCAGAAGGCCAACCCGAAACGGGTATGGGGCGAGGTCCCGACCAGCGCCTCGTGGAGGTCCTCGACAGTCTTGATGAAATGGCTCTGCCCGAGGACGACGTTCAGGCCCTGGGGATTATCGACCGGTACCTCCAGCAGTTCCACCATCTTGGTCGGCCGAGTCAGTCCGGTTGGTCGAGGCCGACGACCCGCAGCGACAACCGGCGCTGGCCGTGCGTCCAGCTCAACTGGAGCAGTGTCCCGCCCTCGAGGTCGGTGCGCCACGCGGCCGGTCGCACCGAGCCCCGCAGCATGGCCATGGCCAGGACGGCCAGGTCGCCGGAGGCGGTGCCCTTCACGACGACGGTGGTCCCGTCGGCAAAGCGGAGCCGGGCGGCGCGGGGCACCGGAGCGGCCTCGATGGCACGCGGGGGTACGCCGCGTTGCACGAGAGGGCCCAATTTGCGGGAAAGGCGAAGCGCCAGGGAGCGCCCGTCGCTGTCCACGGCGGCGAACATGGCCTCGATCTCGGCCCCTTCATCGGGGCCAACCCTCCCGGCAGGGCCAGGACGGTGGGATGGGGCCGGACGGAATGGCGGGCGAGCGACCACCGGCCTTCGACCGCCTGCCCGGGGCGCCCGTTACTCGACGGCACGGTCCCATTCTGGCCCATGTGACCGCCGGAGTGGCGCCAGCGGGCCAGGGGGGTGGCCGGGCCGGGGCCCGAACTGCTCAGCACACTTTCATCGGTCCTTAATGGGCCGCTCAGGTCCGGGACCAAGAACATGGGCACGGGCGCCGCTGCCCTACTAACAGAGAGGCCGGTTGCCGTGCGCGCTCGTCGTCGCCTCGTTGTCCCCGTCTTCGATGAACTGCCTGAGGCGGCGGCAGGCGGTGGAGCGCCCGAGGCGCCGGCAGGCGGTGGGACGTTCAGCCGGCGGACGCTGCTCGGCTGGATGGCCGGCGGTGCGGTGGGAGCGGGCGCCGGTACCGTGTTCGGCGGCGAGCAACCGTGGGCCGCCGCCCTCGGCCTACCCCGCGGGGGTGGCGTCCCCCGGCGCCCGGGGGGGCCAGACGGGCCTGGCGAAGGGGCGGGGATGGGCGGAGATGCGAGGCCCCGATTGGCGGCGGTGGCGACGACGGCGACCCGGGCCGGCACCCAGGTTTTCCGGTCCCGGCCCGACCTGCACCCTCCGGTCATCACCATCGACGTCCCCGAGGAGTCGTCGGCGCTACCGGGGCTGGTCCTTACCAATGTGCTCGGCGGTCCAAGCCAGCAGGGGGCGCTTGTGATCGACGGCCGCGGCGACCTCATCTGGTTCTTCCCGTCCTCGGGGGCCAGCAACCTCCGCGCCCAGACCTATAAGGGCGAACCCGTTGTGAGCTGGTTCGAGGGGGTGATCGTGGCCGGCCACGGGGAGGGCCACTATGAGCTCTACGACACGGCGTACCAGCAGGTGGCGCAGGTCCACGCCGCCGGCGCCTACCAGGGCGACCTCCACGAGTTCCTGCTCACGGGCACGGGCAGCGCCTTGTTCACCTGCTACGGCCGAGCGGTGGGCGACCTGTCCGGCGCCGGGGGAGCCAAGTCCGCCGCCTACTACTACGGGGTCGTCCAGGAAGTCGACGTCGCCTCGGGACGGCTGCTCTTTCAATGGCGCAGCGATGAGCACATCGGCTTCGACGAGTCCTACGTGCCTCGCCCGGCCGACCCGCAGACACCGTGGGACTACTTCCATATCAACTCGATCGACATCGACCCCACCGACGGCAACCTCATCGTTTCCAGCCGCCACACCTGGGCCGCCTACAAGCTCGAGCGGAGCAGCGGTCAAGTCCTGTGGCGCCTCAACGGGAAGAATTCCGACTTCGCCATGGGGGCGGGCTCGCACTTCGCCTTCCAGCACGACGTGCGGCGCCACCCGGACGGTACCTTAACCATTTTCGACGATGAAGCGGGGCCGCCCAACCAGGCGGCCCAGTCCCGGGGCCTGGTGCTGGACCTGGACGAGGCGGGGCGCCGGGCCACGGTCCGCCAGCAGTACCACCATTCCCCGCCGGTGCTGACCCCGGCCCTCGGCAGCGTCCAACAGCTGGGCCAGGGCCACCGGTTCATCGGTTGGGGCGAATCCAGCTATTTCACCGAGTACGACTCGTCGGGTGGCGTCGTTTTCGACGGCCACCTGCCGACGGGGAGCACCTCTTACCGTGCCTTCAAACAAACATGGCAAGGGCGGCCGGTCGGCTCGCCCGACCTGGCCATTATCCGGGGACCCGGGGCGGACGTCCTCTATGCCAGCTGGAACGGCGCCACCGAGATCGCACGATGGTCCGTCCTGGGCGGGCCCGGGGCGCAGGAGCTCTCGCCTCTGGGCGTGGCGCCCCGGGCCGGTTTCGAGACGGCCATAACCGTGCCCCGGCCGCCCGCCTATCTAGCGGTCGAGGCACTCGATGGCGCCGGTGCCGTCCTCGGGCGCTCAATCGCGCACCCAGGTTGACATAGGGCCGCGTTGTCGCCCCGGCCCGCCCGGTGGCGCTAGCCCACCAGGGTAACGGTGGTCCTCACCGTCTTACCGCCGGTGACCGTGACCGTCTCGGTGGCGTTTATGGTGTGGTCCTTGGCCCCGGCCAAAAGCGCCAAAGCGGGCTGGAAAAGCCCTACCCGCACGTGGCCTGTCTGGCCCGCGCCGAGGTCGTATTGGGAATGGCCCAGTTGGGTCTTCACATCGACAAGTGACACCGTGCCCGCGCACGTGGAAGCGCTGCAGCGCAGTTGCAGCGTCACCGTCTTGTTGGTGACGGTGAGCCGGGTGAAAGGCGAGATAACCGGCTCAGGGACAGGGGCGTTGGTCGTGATCGCCACTTTCCTGGTTACCGTCCTGCCGCCCGTCACCGTGACCGTCTCGGTGGCGTTTATGGTGTGGTCCTTTGCCGCCGCCAGCAGGGGGAGCGACTGTGCGAAAAGCCCTACCGAGGCGTAACCCGTCTGGCCGGCGGCGAAAGCGTACTTGCCGTGGCCCAATTCTGTCCGCACATCGACCAGGGTTATGACCCCAGCGCATTTGACCGTGGTGCAGCGCAGTTCCAATTCGACGGCCTGCTTGGCCACCCTGGCTGAGCCCGTGAGGGCGCTCACCGCCGGTTGGGGCTTGGTCGGTGGGGGGGTGGTCGTGGTGGTGGTGGGTACCGACGCCAGTCCTGTCACATTGCCCAGCAGGGCCAAGGAGTACGTGGTCGAGGCCAGGCTCGGGTTTATGGCGTCCTCGATATTAAGCGTCAGCACATCCCCGGAGCTGATGTTGTCGGGGACAGTGAGGACGACGTAATTCGTCCCTCCGCCGCTCACCGTCGCGCCCACCACGCCCGACCCCGAGGCAGTGGTGGAGTCCTGGATGTCATAGAAACCGGGGGTGCTCGGGAATAGGGTCCCGGCCGGCGCGTCGATGGCGATGGTGCTGGCGCCTCCGGTCATCGCCGCGCTGGCACGGATATTGGAGATGCTGTAGCTGGCCACGGCGCTGGCGGTGGCCGGGGTCACGTTGACGGTTACGCCCGAGCCGGTGCTGACGTTGGTGCCGATCGAATAGGCCGCGGCCTGAGCCGGCACCCCGTCGCCTGTGGTCGACACCTTGAAATCGGTGATAGTGGCGGCGGGGGGGTTGATGACGTTGGCCAGGGTGACGGTCAGGTAATCCCCGGCATTTATGGTGTCGTTGAGGATAATGACTGCGGTCCCGTCCGTAAGCGTCTCCGTGGTGGCGGCGTAAGTCCATCCCTGCGTGGTGTCGTTCACCTGGACACCGTTGGCGGTGCTGAAGTTGGTGGGGCCTGCCGTCTCGCTGAGGAGTATGTCGCCGCCGGCGCTCACCGCCGACGAGGCGCGGAACCCGACGGTGTAGCTGGCCGCTGTTCCCGCCGCCGTTGTCGACGGCGACACGGTGACATCGCTGGCCGAGCTGCCGAAGGTGATCGTGCTCGTCAGCTGAGGGGGGGCGTTGCCGGCGTCTACGTCGATGGCGTTGGCTTGGGCGATGGTGCTGGCGAGGGGATTCGTCCCCAGGGCCGTTATGTTGAGCGTGTCCCCGTCGACCAGCGGGTTGGCCAGGCTCAGGCTCACGGTATTGCCGCTGGAGGTCGCCACCTCGACCGGGTCGGCCAGGGCGCTGCCCCCCGAGGGCGTGAAGCTCACGGTGTAGCCGGAGGCGCCGTTGTAAAAGCTGATGGCCTCGTTGCCTCCGACGGTGACGGCGGTGAGCAGGAGGGTGTTGTTGGACGAGGTCACGTCGCCCACGGGTATGGCGGTGATCGTGTAGGTCGTGCTGGCGCCGTAGGCGTACGTGGCCGCCGTTAGGTTACCGGCGGCCGTGCCCACTGTGACCACGTTGGAAGTGACCAGCGCCGAGCTGGACGTGGTGACGGTGAAATAGAAGCTGCCCGTGTTCGACGGGGCGTCGGCCGTGAAGTACACCTGGACGGTGTCCCCGGCCGGGATGGAGCAGGAGCTGGCCAACTCGATGGTGAGGCCCTGGGCGAGATCCGAACCGGCGCCGCCGGTGCCGGCGGTACCGCTCTGGAGGCACGAACCCCCAACGATAAAGATGTTGGTGGGTGTCGAGGCCAGGCTCTCGGTCGGCTGGACGATGATGAAGTTGGCGTCGGCCGCCGACAGCCCTGAGAGGGCGGTGAACGTGACCTCGAAGCTGGTGGAAGCGTCGGCGCCCACCGAGGTCGGCGTGGCCACGACGCCACTCACGCTGCCCGTCGACGTGCCGATAGCGTAGTAATTGCTGGTCACGTCGGCGTAGGCCGGCACCGCGCTGGCCAGCAGCCCGGCGCACACGGCGCCCGTGGTCAGGGCGACGGCGGCCGCCACCCACATGCCATGACCGTGCCGACGCCCCGGCCTCGGTACTCGAAGATCGCCGGTGTCAGCCTTCACGGCAAGTTCCTTTCGTCCAGCTTGTCCAATGGTCCCAATGGTCCACCGCTATCGTGCTCGTTCACTGTGAGGGCAGGCGCGACACAGGCTAAGAGCTGGGTAATTGCCTCGGTTGCGGTCCGGCTCGGCCGGCAGAACATATCGTAGGCAGGTGCACCCGTGCGCAGCGAAGGGGGTCACGGAAGGAGCCTCTCGGTACTACGTCGAGTGATATACTGGTCGACGTAACAGGAGGTGCCCGAGTGCGAGCTCATGACGACCGGAACGGTGGGGCCAGCGACGTCTTACGACGGGCCGGGGATGCGTCGGTCCTGATCCTGACCAGCCTGGCCGAGGGCCCTAAACACGGCTATGCCCTGGTACAGGACGTGAAGAGGTTCTCGGGGGTAGGGCTCGGCCCGGGGACGCTGTACGGGGCGCTGGACCGCCTCGAAGCTCTGGGCCTGATCGAAGCTCTTCCCGTGGACGAGCGCCGCCAGCCCTATCGGATGACGCCGGCCGGGGCGGCCGCGCTCAGCGCCCACCTCGACTCGCTCGAACGCATCAGCACCGTTGGCCGCCTCCGGCTCGGCTTTGGGGGGGCGTCATGACGGGCCGTCCACCGGGCTGGGACGTGAGGTTGGCGCTGCGCTGCTACCCCGGCTGTTGGCGCGCCCGCCACGGCGCCGAGGCTGCAGAATCTCGCCGCCAGCCTCGTTGAAGACGGCATGGCACCAGGCTGGGTGGCCTGGAGCTACTTCAAAGGCGCCGCTCGGGAGCGGCTGGCGCCAGCCAGCCACGGCCGGCTTCCGGCCCGGGAGACGGCGCTGTTGGCGGTTATATCGCTGGCCGGCCTATCCGTGGCCCTCTCGTTCGCCCCACCCACGGCGGGGGCCACGAGCGTGCGCGCCGAGGTCACTGAGCGCGCCGAGGCCGCGGCTGGGTACGGGGCGTCGGCCGGCACCTTCCGGCCCGGGGACCTGATCGGGTGTGGCAACGTTGTGGGCCAGAGCGTCGAAGATGCGCTCGCCGCCCTTGACCACCCCGGGGTAAGGCTGGTCTGGGACGACGTTTATGGCGCCAGAGCGCGTTCTGGCACCGAACCGCCGGGTTGGTACCGGGTTATCGGGGCCCGAGCGCTGTCGGCAACGGTTATCTCGCTAGACGTGGCGCCGCCAGGCCGCTCTGCTACTCGGCCGGAGGGGCCCCGTGGCCGGCACTGCTGAGGACGCGGGCACAACCTACGCGGCCACGACGGCCGAGGGCCAGCCAAGCCCGGGCCAACCGGCCCCTGGCCCCCCCGCCCCGGGCGGCGAGGGGCCATCGCCGGCAAAAGACGGCGCGGCGGGCAAAGGCCGTAGACGGGCCGCGCTGGAGTGGGTTGTTGTCGTGGTGGTGGCTCTTGTCGCCGCCCTTGTCATAAAGACATTTGCTTTCCAGGCCTTTTCCATACCGAGCCAGTCGATGGAGCCGACCTTGTACCCGGGCGACCGGGTATTGGTCAACAAGCTGGCCTACGATTTCCACCCGGTCCGCTCCGGCGACGTCATCGTTTTCCGCCGACCACCGAGGGACACCTCCACCGTGAACGACCTCATCAAAAGGGTGATCGCTGGCCCGGGCCAGCAGATCTACGTGGCGAACTGCCGTATCTACGTCAACGGGAAGGAGCTCGAACAGGCCTATCTACCCAGGGGATGGCAGGACCCGAGCTCTGAGTACTGCACGGTGTGGGACGCCCCGGGCATGCTCGACCTGCCCGACCCTTACCGGGTCCCCGCTGGCGGTTACTTCGTGATGGGGGACAACAGGCAGGACTCGGACGATTCCCGGTACTGGGGGCCGGTGCCGGCGGGCTACATAGTCGGCCGGGCCTTCGTCCGCATTTGGCCTCCGGACCGGGCTGGCTGGCTATAAATCCCGGCGATCGGGGTGCTCGAACGCCGACCCGGACGGGCGGTGGGCGCTCGAAGTGGTGACCCCGGCCGGCGGTCGGCCGGGACGGCGCCGGTCAGGCGCCCAGACAGTGCTCGAGGGCAACGGCCGCAGGTGAGCTGCTCGGCGCGGGCAGGTAGGGACCGTAGCCATAGAGCATGTCTTCGTTGCCTTTCGGCCTCACCAGGCCGAAGTGGGGACGGCCCCGGCCGGCGACAGGCACAAAGGCGTCGCCCTTCATGGCCTGGTCCTCGCCCCGGGCCAGCATGATCCTCTCGCCCTCGTCCCACACCCCAAGGGAGGGGAGGCGGTACTGGACATGGCTGATGAGGTTGTGGGTGAACTCACCGGTGGCCAAGAGCTTGGAGAGGTTGCCTATATCGATCACCTCGGCCTCGTCGGCCGCAGGCGGGGCCGTGCTGAGGCCGTCCAAGTAGTCAAGGACGTCCCGGCGAACAGCCGGGCTGGTGGCGAACACGACGACCCCGGCGTTGGTGGCGCCGGTGCTGTCTACGGCGGCGATCGGGGCATAGTCGAGGGCCAGGTTGACCGACCGCAGCTCGGGGGCGATCTCGCCGAGCCATTCCAGGACGTTGCGCTGGAGGCTCTGGCCCCTGCGGAGCAAGGTGCTGTCCCCGGCCGCGATCAGCTGGCCCAGGAGGTCGCCCTGAGGATCGAGGACGCTGCGGCCCGGCACCTGGTCGACGTCCAACGTCTTCGAGACGAGAGGCGCGGCATTGGGCCCGGGCTGGTAGGCGTCGACCGCCCAACTACCGCCCAGCGTCCCCACGTAAAGCGTCAGGCTTACCTGCCCCGAACCGTCGGTGACGGCCGAGAAATGCTGTCCCAGCAAGGAGCCGTCGTGGAGGCGGACGGGCGAGACCAGGTTGTCGGCGTTGTCGCACACCAGGCCGTTGGCCACGCCGTCGGTGCCCACCTCGACCGGTGGTTCGACGACGATCTTGGCCCCCACCACCGGTGTGCCGTCATGAGCGGTGTCGGTGATGGTGACCTTGACCGTTGCCGTTCCCGACGCCGGCACGGGGCCGGCGCTGAACTGGATGGCGAGGGCGTTCGGCTGGGCGACGAAGTCGACGGTGGCCGACGCGTCGACCAGGCTCACCGGGGCCACACTGGGAGCGAAATCCTGCCTATTTGTGGCCAGTTCAACGGAATATTGCCCGGCCTCGAGGTCGATCGTCTGGTAGTGCCCGTCGGCCTGTGTCTTCGCCGCCGTCACGACCAAGCCGTTGGCATTGCGCACATCGACCCAGAACGCCGGCCACCGGTGCCCCGTCAGATCCGGTCACGGTGCCGGAGATGTTGTGTTTGGTGATCGATTGATCCAACGGGGAGGCCAAGAATATGCCGACAGACCCGTGGTTCGAGCTCCACTTGCCGGGCGGGGTGGATTGCCCGATCGTGCAGTTGGCGGCCAGCGTGCCGTTGAAGGTGGCGTTGTAGTCGGTCGAGTAGCTGGCAAGGTAGAGGTTATAGACGTGGAACGACGCCCCACTGACTGAGAGGTCGACCGTCCCGAAGGGGTCTGTACCCTGGCTGTTGAAGCTCGACACCCAGCCGCCGCCGGTCTTCACAAAGTAGTAGGAGGTCGTCTCAGGAAGGTCGATAGACCAGGCGGTCACCCCGGCGCAATCCGGCGTGGCCGCCACGGATATAGCGGTAGGCACCGTGACCAGGGTGGCCGTGAAACCAGCGGCCATGACCACAGTGGCCAGGAGGGGCCGTAGCCAAGGGGCGAGATGGAAGGGCCGCCTCACGCGCATGGGCGGGCACTGTACCAGTTGCCGAGCGGGGCCCGAGGGGTCGTTGCCCGGGCCGACGGCCGACAACGAGTCGGCAACTCGGGGCTCGATCTCCCGGCCAAGGGGGTGGAGAGGGTGGACGGCCGACGCTGCCTCTCCACCCCGGTCCACCCGATAATCGACCCGTGCTCCGATGTACCTGGGCCCTTCTGGGAGGACCATGGAGATATCTGGTCCGTCTACCTCGAAGGAGTCGTCATGCCTACAAGTCTCACCGTGCTACTGGTCATCGCCGGTGTCATATATGTCATGTGGCGGCGGCTGCGGGGCGAACCGTTGCAAGCCAAACGCCTAGTTGTCCTGCCCGCGGTGTTCAGCGCGCTCGGCATCGTCGACCTCACCGGGCCCCGCGTTCCCCATCTCAGCCCCGAAGCGATCGCTTTCCTGGTCGCCGGGGCGTCGGTGTCGTTAGTGCTGGGCGCGGCCCGAGGGGCGACCATCGAGCTGTTCTCCCAGGGCGGCTTCCTCGGGCAGCGCTACCGCCTGGCCACGGTCGTCCTGTGGGGTGCCCTCATCGCCTCGAAGCTGGTACTGGCCCTCGTCGCCCATGTCACCGGCGCCTCGGGCGGCACCGGGCTAATGCTCTGCCTCGGGCTCAGCCTGGCCGGCGAGGCCGCCGTTGTCGCTCCTCGCGCCCTGTCCACCGGAGTGCCCTTCGCCCCCGCTCCCAATCGCTCCCGTCCGAGCCGGGCCCAGGGCCCGACCCGACTGGTCCACCGGTGCGGGCTCACCGGGGACGACATCGTCAGGCTCGGGGTGGGACAATGGAGAGAGCATGCCCGCCCCGTCCCGGCCGGCCTGGTCTCGCCGGCAAGACGAGGGGAGCGACGCCGCCCAGTGGCGCTCGCCGAGCTGGCGTGACGGCCTCGACTGGGTGCGAGAGCAGGTCGACCATCCTGGACGAGGCCCAAGGGGCCACTGAGCACGGCCCGGCCCCGGTCCTCGAGGTCGGTGGTCACCGCCAGACGACGGTCCGTGGATGGCCCGGAGAGGAGGACGGCGAGCCATCCTGGCGCCGCGTGCCGACCCCGTGGACCTGACTGAGATGGTGCCGCTCCGGCGCAGAAAAGGGCGAGGATGGGCACGTGACCAACAAGCTCGAGCGGGCTCCCCGGGGCCTTCCTGCCGCTGACAGCCTCGCTCGGCACCGCTCCGCCGGGCCGGACCGAGGTGGTTGCCCCGTCGAGATGTCGGTGCCGGGATGAGCGACACAAGCCGGGCCGTGCGCGTCGTGGTCGCCGACGACCAGCGGGTCGTGCGCGAAGGGCTGGTGACCGTCCTGGGCATCCTGCCCGACGTCGAGGTGGTCGGGGCCGCGGCCAACGGGGAGGCGGCGGTGGCCCTCGTGGAGAGCCTTCGTCCCCACGTCGTGCTCATGGACCTGCGCATGCCCCGGGTCGACGGCGTCGAGGCCACCCGCCGCATCCGGGAGGCCTATCCCTCGACCGCAGTGGTGGTGCTGACCACTTACGCCGATGACGAGTCCATCCTGGCCGCGCTCCGGGCCGGCGCTATCGGCTATCTCACCAAGGACGCCGGCAGGGAAGAGATCGCCCGCGCCCTGCACGCCGCCGCGGCCGGCCAGGCCGTACTCGACCCTACCGTCCAGGCCCGTCTCGTCAGCGCCGCCGGCCCCACGATCGACGACGCCCGCCCCTCGCGAGCCCTGCCCGACGGCCTGACCCCGCGGGAAGCGGAGATCCTGGCCCTCATCGCCTCGGGCCGCACCAACGCCCAGATCGCCCAGATCCTGGTCGTAAGCGGGTCGACAGTGAAGACCCACATCAACAACGTCTTTAGCAAAACCGCTGTCAACGACCGGGCCCAGGCCGTCCAGTACGCCTATCGCCACGGGCTGGCGGGCCCGGCCATACAGCGCCCTCATGATGGCCGGAGAGCGCCCGGCTCCGATGTGATTTTGTGCTGGCGGAGAGCTCCTGGTGCGACCAACCGGCCTGGTTGCCTTTCTGGTCGTTACATCGACCGGACTTGAGCGGCTTCCTCGTGTGCCGGAGCCGACAAGGTGGGACGCGGCTTAGGTTTCTTCGACCCCGCCTTCGCCCGGAGGTGTTTGCCACGTCGGCTTGCGCTGTAGACCAGGCTGACGGCGATCCCGATCATGACGACACCAGCTCCGAGTAGGTAGAGACCTCGGTAGTTCTGATAAGCAATGGCCACGTAGCCGACCAGAGGGACAGACCACCGCACTCGGTAGGCGTAGTCCCCACGTATCGTTATGGTCCAGGGGTCACGGACGTTGTTCGCATCGCCCTGGGTATTTATCAGGACTTGCCCCGAACTGTTTTTGGCAAGATGGACGATGCGGTGCACGACCTGCTCGATGGGCTTGTTCGGCTCTCTGAACACGATGACATCGCGTAGGACGAGGTGGTCCACGGGTACCCGTTCGGAGATGGCGACGCCTCCGACAGAGAGCCCCGGTCGCATGCTGCCTGACAGGACCGGCGTCAGCATCCAGGTCCCTCGGGCGAGGGCGAGTCCAGCCACTCCCGCCAAAGCCAGGACAACCACCAGCACGACGGCCTCCACCAACGTGACAAGGCGCTTGGCTGCCGTCACCCGACCGGTCGGGCGTCGATGTGACGACGGTCTCGGGCTACCGTCATCAGGGTTTGGGCTCGTCATCCCCGTCCCATTTGCTCGGTCAGCCAGGTGCTTCACACTGCGAGCATGCCATTTGCCGGGGTGGCCGGGGCCGTCGGTGGGCCCGTCTGTGGCCGAGGCACCGCGGTCAGCGCCAAGACGAGAGCGAGGCTCTCGAACATCCACCATGACAACGGCCTCGCCACCAGGCGGCGCCAACTGGCCTACCCTCTCAGGCGCCGGGCGAGAAGGTCCGGCCCTACCGGTCAACACGCCACCTGCTTGGCGCCAGGTGCAGCGCCCGTTGAAGGTCTTCCGCAGGTGGCGGGGGCTCGTAGGGGCTCGTGGACCGGCACTGGTGTTGGGCCGTTCGACGTGCCCTTGCTGCCCACCACCGGTGCATGCGGTCGTGAAGGTGCAGGAGAACTGGGCTGCTGGAAGCGGGGCCCTCTGGGCTTGTGCCCGGGCCCCCACGAGGTCGGAGGCGGGTTCCCCGTGGATGTGTAGGAGATGGTGACGGTAATGGTGACGGCGCCACCCTCAGCCGCCCTGGTGAGGCTGGCCGGAGTGGACCATGGGTTGATCCCGGGGTACGCCGCTCCGGACCACGCAGAAGCGGTGCGCGGGTTGTCGCTCCAGTCGGCTCGGCAGAGCAACGAGTTCTCCCCGGCGTAGAAGTCCACGGCGTACTCGTAGGTGCCACCGTTCGCCGACATTGCCGGACCGGCCAGCGCCACGCTCGGCGACAGAGCCAGTCCTCGATCCAGGGGACCGTTCGCCACGACCGCCGAGCCGTTCGAGATGCATACGTTCATCTCGTCCCGCAAATAGTTAGAAGCGGGCTCGCCCGAGGGGCTGGTAGCCGTCAGTTGGACCGAGGCTTCGGTGACCGCCAGGTTCCCGGTGTTGGTGATTGTCACCGGGATGGGGGCCGTGTCGAAACGCGACCCAACCGGTCCCCCTGAAGGTAAGGCGAGCGAGCTGCAGTGGTCCGCCACGCGGGTACAACCGGGCGTAGCAGGCGAAGACAGCACGACGCTCGGTGCGCCTGGAGAAGTGGTCTGGCCGCCTCGGCCGGGATGAGCGCAAATGGCCTGGGCCCCGTGCCGATCAGGCCTAAGCCCGCCAGGCTTGCCAAACTTGTTGCCACCAGGCCGGAAAGGTTCATGTCTCTATAGTCCGATCGGCCGCAGCGGGTGGAAGGTTGAGCCTGCCAGCCACCACGGCAAGGTTGTTCAGCCCGTGTAGGTCACCGTGAAGGTGGGTTTGATGACCCCACCCATGGCATTTGCGCCGAGGACGGGGGCGGTGCTGGTCCCATCTACGGCGGGAGCTGTGGCGCCTGGGCTGGACACGGCGCCGCACGCCGTCGGCGCGCTACCGGCGTAGAAGTCGACCGTATAACTGTCGCTAGCGCCAGGGGCCAGCGACCCTGGGACGACCTGAGCGGGTGCGGTGGACAGGGGGCCGTTATAGACCACGCTGCCCGCGCTGACCTCGCACAGGTAGATCCCGCCCGCCAGTACCGAGTCGGCACTGACCGGGCCACCACTGCTGTCGTAGCTGTCCCCGGGTGTGACCGTGACGCCCGTCACGGCGAGGGTGCCCTCATTGGTGATAACGACCAGTTCATCGCCAGTGGTGAACGGAGTGGGGGCGGCGCGGGGCGAAACCGCAGTGGTGGTGGGCGAAGCGGTTGTTGCCGTGCTGCCCTCTCCGGCCGGTGGGTTACTGGTCGGAATACTTGTTGTAAGTGTGCCCGAACTGGTCACAGGGTCGCGGGCTGGTGTTGTGACCAAAGTCGTGGCGTCGTCGGCGCTGGCGGTGGTCGTGGTGGTCGTGGTGGCCGTGGTGGCCGTGGTGGCCGTGGTGGCCGTGGTGGCCGTGGTGGCCGTGACCGAACTGGTTCCAGGGTCGCTGGCTGGTGTTGTGACCACGGTCGTGGGGTCATCGGCGTTAGCGCCCGTGGTGCCCGTAACGGAGGTGGGCAGTAAGCCCGTAGTTGAGATCGGACCAGTCGACGAGCCTGTGGGCACCAAGGGGGGGAACGTCAGGCTCTGGGTATTATGAGACAGGCTTTGGACATTGTCGCTTAGGTCGGCACCGGCGACCGATGTCAACAGTTGCACGTCCACCGTGCCAACACGTATTGTCGCGCCGACCGACGTGGACTGAGTGAAGGTGGCATGAACGCCCGTAGCAACCAGGCCCAGGCCTGCGACGCACGCCACACCTATAAGTGCAATTGTGCGAAGCTTCATTCCTTCCCTGCTCCTGTCGCTCTAACTGGGTAACTCAACCCCGAGCCAGTTGCACAAGCGGAGGCCCTCCCCGCAGCTGACCCTTCGTTCCTAATGGCCCAAGCGAGGTCCCTACATCCACAGCAGTTTGATTGCCAAATAGCACCGTAGCAATGGGGTGACCGCGACGGAGCGCCCAATACGACGGCGAAGGTGGTCAGCCCTTGAGAAGCTCGCACTGAGAGCGAGGATGAAGAATGGGAACTCATATGAGTTGTACGTACCGATAAAAGCGCAGCACCGGTGCGGCCATGAAGTCCGCACCGGTGCCAAGCGCTTAGCCGCTGTAGCCCACCGTGAGCGTCACGGTGTCACTCTGACCTACAACGGACTCGTCCAGAGCCGCGTTCGGGTTTCCTCCGCATACCGTCGAGGCTTGTCCCGCGTAGAAGTCTACTTGGTACGCACCGCTGGCAGCTGGGGCCAAAGTCGAACCACCCGAGAAGCTGTCGCCCGGATAGGGCGCGTTGAAGTCCGGGAACGCGTTCAGTTGGCCGTTATAGGACATGCCAAGCCCGGTGATGCAGAAGCCCAGCTCGGACCCTAACCCGGTGGAGTTGCTGTCGGACACCAAGAGTGAAGTCAGGCTCACCGAGATATTGCCGGTGTTGACGACACCGACAGCGCTGGGGACGTCGAACGTTGACCCGACCGGTCCTCCCGCGGGCAAGGTTATGGTGTTACAGGTTACGGGGTTTGCTAGCGCGATTGCCTCGGTGGTGCATGTGTTTGTGGCACCGGCCGCCCACAGCGCCACGGCCGGGCTTCCGGCACCGATCGTCTGTGTGCTAGCGGTGGAAGTGGTGAAAGCCGCGTGAGCGCCTGCACCGACGAGGCCCAAGCCTGCCAAAGCTGCTACACCTGAAAATGCAATTGTACGGATATTCATGTCTTTGGTGCTCCTATTGGGTTGTAGTTGGGTAGTTCCGTCATGGGCGTCGGGATCGTTGGTCACTTCCCAAGCGAAATACGATGTCCGAGTTTTGCTTCCTTTTCGCCCGCGGCAGACAAAACCCAAAGGGGCGTTGCTGCCTCCTTGGGGCGCAGCGGCGTGGAGCCCCGGCGCAGCACGGCCAGGCACAGGATGCCACGTGCAGCCATGCTTCCAACCTCCAGACGCGGCCCTTCCGTGGACGACCGCGATCCACTGCTCAGGGCCGGTTTCGCCATTACTTCCCTAGGCTCAGGCGACCAAGTTGAGCGAGCCCGAAGAGTATCGTTTCCCCTGCCGCAACCATAGGGCTCGTCGACCCAGAGCGGGTAGTGCCACAGGTCCCAGAGTGGACAGTTAGGAAAGATAAAGTTTGGGCGGTTAAGCGCTGACCGTGGCGACGCGGCCACCGATTCCAACAAACCTTCACTCATTGGCGTTCGCGCCGCTTCGCGGAGTATTTCTGGTTGGTCTTGCCTGACGAGCTGTCCGCGTCTCGGCTTCTCGGCGGACGAGGGGCCATAAGGCCCGTAGCGGTCATCGCGGATATCAATGAGGCCGGAGAGGTGCCCGTGGCGATGCGTCACCTTCGCCGTGGTCACCGTGAGTTCCTCCGGTCCAAGTGAGGCACGGGATGGCGACCTGGTCCGATGCAGCTCCGGTGCCTCGCCTTTCCCTGGCAGAGGCGGCACCGGCGGATCTAAGTTGTTATGTCGTTTCCGGGAGACGCTGTCGCTCAGTACGAGTTCATCACCCATCGGGCTACCCGGCGGGCCTTTACACCGCTAGACATGCGGGACCCCGGGAATTCTGGGCAGTGGGACACCTGCCAGTACACGAACAAGAGGCCGATCGGCTTGCCCGCGTACGTACTAGAGGGCCTCCACCAAGCCGTGGAGGTTTTCGGTGGACGCCCCCGCAACCCGGTTCCGGCCCAGGTGCTTGGCCGTGTAGAGCTGTGCGTCGGCAGCGGCTATGACCCGTTGACTGTTGCTGATCAGGCCTTCGGCTACCCCAATGCTGACGCTCACGTGCAAGTCGGGCGCTAAGGCAGCCCAGTCGTGGCCAAGGACAGCGAGGCGCAGTCGTTCGGCAAAACCAATGGCCGCTTTCAACCCGATACCAGGCAGGGCCAGTACGAACTCGTCGCCGCCATAGCGCACTGCGGCTTGCCCCGCCCGCAACTCGCCTACGAGGAGCTGGCTCAGGCGGCGCAGGACGGCGTCGCCGGTATGGTGGCCCTGGGTGTCGTTGATTTCCTTGAAATGGTCGACATCGACCATGATTATGATCACGTTTGTTTGGTGCGCCGAGCTCTCGTCCAGGAAGCGCTCGAGCAGGCGCCGATTGCCGGCACCGGTGAGCTCGTCCTGTTCGGCCGACCGCGCCGACTTGGCCGCCTGGGCCTGGAAATCGTCCCGGTCCCGCTCGATTTCGGCCCGGTCCCACACCTCTTGTACGAGGTGCCGGGTCTGGCGCTGATGAATCGCCCACATGCGCGCCTTGACCTCCATTGCCGTCTCCAGCGCGGCCGGGAAGTCACCGGCCGCCGCCTCGCACGCCGCCAGTTCCTCGAGCGCCAGCATCAACTCATGGTCATCGCCGCTGGCCTCGGCAAATTGGACCGCCCTCCTGACTAGGGCGACCGCTTCGTCCGCCCGGCCCGCCAGGCGCAGGCACCGGCCCTCCACCAGGGCCAGGGCGGCGCGCTGAGCCTCCTGGCTGATGGCGGCCGTCTGGCTCCGGAACTCCTCGAGCAGGCCCAGTGCTTCCTCATGGCGGCCACGTTCACAAAGGATCTCGGCTGTCAGGCGGTGACAGCCGGTGCGCCGGTGAATCTCAGCCGTCCCCTCGGCCAACAGTCTGCGCACCGCCTCCTCGGCTCGGTCTAACCACTCGGGGGGCGGCTCCAGATGTGCCGTCCGCCTTTGGCGCCACGCCAGCAGCAGGGCGTCAGCGATGTTGTGGAGCTGGCGGCATACCTTGTCGGGGCTGGGTACCCGCTCAGCGGCGGCCAGCGACGCTTCGAACTGCTCGACGGCGCGCTCGTAGTCCAGGAACGAGTAACAGAAGATGCCCAGCCGGTTGGCGATCTCCGCTCGGAGGCGGTCGTCGGTTACGGCGTCCTGGCCAATGATGGCCCTTGTCGCCAGCTCGGCGGCGAGCGCCAGCTCGCCCAGGCGGGAGGCGAAAGCGGCTCCCAGGCTGGCTGCATCGATGGCCAGGTCGACCTCGCCGGCGGTTTCGAATAGCGACATGGCCTCCCGGGCATCGTCGAAGACGTCCTCGGTGCGCCACTGGTTCGAGCGCACGCGCGCCCGGCACATCAGTAACCGCGCTCGTCCGCGGGAATTAGCAACATTCTTCGAGCGCCTGATTGATCTCGGCCAAGCTCTGCTCGCGTGCCTCAGGCGTCGCGGCCAGCGTGGCGCGCTCGAACAGAGCCTCGTATTCGGTGCTCGCGAGCGCGTTGTAGTCCACTTCTATCTGAGTCGGTTGTCCGAGGCCTAGCTTGAGGACCAGGCCGGCTCTTCCTCCTCGAGCTGGCGGACGAGTTACGGGCTACGGCCCCCTTGGTCCGGGCCCGGTCCGCCGATCACAGGTCCTTCGGCGGCCTATGTACGCAGTTGGCGCGCCTTATGCGCCACCTTCCTTTCGGCTAGCTATCCCGGGGCCTCGTCTTTGTCTACCCCGTCTTTCGGACGAGCCACGGATGTGGGCTGTTCGAAAATGACATCAAACGATGTTCACACGGCCGTGGCGCCCCGATCCCTTATCTTGCCTGTTCTGCGCCCTTTTTGACGCAATTCCCGCCCATGCCGTGAGGGCTCGCCCACGGCACGCGGTGGCGCTCGGCCGACCCTCTCGTGATTGTCCCGTTCGGGACCTAGTCCTCTAGGCCTAAGGTCCTTCGGCAGTTTGTCGTATTGGGGTCGAGGTCTACAGTCCGACCCGTTCAAGGGGTGGCTTTTATGGGTTGAAATTTCGGTCGTTCCCCAGCGGATCGCCTGAACTCGGGGTGCCACCGGAACGGCCTCAAAGCATGCTCGCAGCAGCCACGTCCAGAGAGGAGCTGTAATGTTGAGACAACAACAGGCCTATAGGACGAAACGGATAGGCATACCTAAGCGGCTTTTTCCGGCCCTCACCGCCTCGCTGGCGATGGTCGCGTCTGCACTGACGATGGCGGCGTCGCCCGCCAGCGCCGCGACTATCGACGGCCCCCACGTAACCTACGTGGACGACAATTCTTCGCCCATCGCCGGAGGGGCACCCGTGTACGTGGAAGGGCATGGCTTTACCGGTGCCACGAGCGTGCACTTCGGCACCGTGAACGCTCCCTCCTTTACGGTCGAGGACGACCAGGACATTTCCGTGATGGCACCGCCGGTGACAGCTACGGGCCCGGTCGAGATCACCGTGACGACACCGGCTGGCACCTCGACCCTCAACCCGGGCGATGTCTTCACGTACGTTGCTGGGCCCACATTGACCTCAGAGAGCGGCAGCGTAAGCGTCAACGACCCCGCCGGGTACGATGTGGGCCTTTACGGTTTTGGCCTGACTGGCACGACCGGCATTGAGTTTGGCGCCCAGGGCGCCGCGACCGGCATCATCAGTATGGACGACCAAGATGTCTACGTCGTCCCCCCCACTTTAGGGGTCGGGACGTACCCCGTCACGGTCACCACTCCCGCGGGCACGAGCTCTTCGTCGTCCTACACCGTGCCCATCACGTATGACTACGTCCCTCAGGTCAACGACGTGTACCTATCCTGCGACGACTGTACGTCCACGCCCGAAGGCTCCTTGGCCGGCGGCCAGAGCTTCGGCATCAACGGGAGCGGTCTCGTCGGGGCTACTGAGGTCCTCTTCGGTTCGGTGCCCGCGACGGACATCTATGTCGGTAGCGACGACTATCTCTACGGCACCGTCCCGGCGGCCACCACCGCCGGGCCGGTTGACGTCAGGGTCGTCGGGCCGGGCGGCACCTCGGCGATGAATGCCGGGGATGTCTGGTTTTACGAGCCCGGCGGCGGCACCATCGGGACCGGCGAGGGCACCCCCGGGGCCCCGGCCGTGACCGCGGTCAACGGGGATCCGCTCGACTGGAGCGGGTACCAGTCCGGCTCGGCGTCGGGCGGGCAAACGTTCACCCTTACCGGCAATAATTTCTCCGGCCTCACCGCCGTCGACTTCGGCACCACGTCGGCCACATTCACGGCGCCCGTTCCCGACGGGAACCAGAGCGATATTACTGTGACCGTGCCGGCCGGCCTAACCGGGACGCAAGGGATTTTCCTCACTAACGCGGCCGGCACTTCGGTAGCCACTGTCTATTTGGGGTGGACGCCGACTACCGCCCCCAACGTCCGGGATGGCTTTGTCGAGTCCAGCACAGGGACCGCGTTCATCTACGGGAGCGGGCTCACGGGCGCGACCGTCGTTGACTTCAATGGCCAGGCCGGGAGTTCCGTCGACGTGGAAAACGACGGCTTTGTCACCGCCCAGGTCCCAGTGGGCATCAGCAGCGGGGACGTGACCGTCATCACGCCCAATGGCACTTCCCCGGTTAACCCCGGCGACGTCTTCGGTTACGGCGTGTCGTCCGTCCCGCTGTTCGACGGGTACGGAAGTGGCGTGGGTGTGGGCGCGCCGCCGGGTGGCGACAGCACCGTCGTCTGCTCGTACTCCTCGCTGCAGGCACTGACGGCTGTTTATTTTGGACCGACGGCAGTAACTACGCCAGCGGACTTCTCGGGCCAATGCTTTACCGGCACCGTCCCCGCCGACCCGTCGACTCCGCCGGGGCCAGTGCCGGTAGGGCTGGTCGCCGGCTCGACGCCGTCGCCGATGCTGCCTGGAGACTATTGGTACTACGGCCCATCGGGCGCCGGCCAAACACCTGTGGTGACCGGGATAGGCTCCAGCGAGGTTTATGCCGGGACGGAAATAGCGCTGTACGGGAGCGGCTTCACCGGAGCGACCGATGTGACCGTGACCGGGACCAACGCCTCTCTCGATCTCACCGCGACCGCCCTGACCATCAACAATGACGACGACATGTACGTCAGCCTGCCCGTCACCACACCGGTCGGGGCCGATCACATCGCCGTTACTACCCCCAATGGCACGTCGTCCACGTCGACTGACGACCTGTTGACCGTCGACCCCCCGATTGAGCCCACGGCTCCCGCCCCGCCGGCCGGCGCAACTTCGTCCGACAGCGCCGTCTCGGGTACCCCAACGGGTACTGCGTCGGCGGACACGGGACCGGTGACGGCAACGGCCACCGGCGTAGGAGGCGTCACGGTGGCAACCTACGGGGCCGACCCGGAGGCCAGCGCGCCGTCGGACGCGAGCGGCACCTACGTTGATGTCGCCGTATCCTCCGGTAACGCGTTCACGTCGCTCGCCATTACCGTCTGCAATTTGAGCTCGGGCCAGCTCCTCGAATACTACGACGGGTCCGCCTGGGTGACGATGGCTCCTCAGAGCTTCGACGCAACGACCGGGTGTGCCACCGTCACGCTGGACAATTCGACCAGCACCCCGCTGATCTCGGCTCTTTCCGGTACGGCCATAGCAGTCGTCTCCCCGTCCTCGAGCGGCGGGGGTGGTGGCATTACGTTCCCCGTCACGCCAACGCCGACCACGACGCCGACCACGACGCCGACGCCCACCACCACGCCGACACCGACCACCACGCCGCCACGCCCGGCTCGTCCCGCCATCGGGGCCCTAACGGCCAAGGCCGGCGTGTCCAAGGCGACCACCCACCTGAAGCTGCGCTGTGAAGGGTCCGTCTGCCGGGGCACCATGACGCTGTGGTACCGCCACCTCCTCCTCAGCACCAGGAACTACAGCCTGGGGGCGGGCAAGACGGCCACCTTCCCGGCTCGCTTGTGCACCAAGGCCATGCGGCTGCTGGCGAAAGCCAAGCACCACACCCTAAAAGCCACGGAGACGATCACCGTTGCCAACGGGACCACGATCAGGCCCGTAATCGAGCTAATCGGCTAACTCGTCCCATCACATAACAAAACGGCCGGCGCCACCACCGTGACGCCGGCCGTTTGCTGTCCAGCCGGTCGCTACCCCAGCTCCGTCACGGCCACCGACCGGCGAAAAACCACGAGAGCGATGTCGTCACGCGGTACCGTCTCGCCAACAAGGCATCTCATAACCTCTTGGCACACGGTTTCCGGCCCGTCGGCTTGCACCGCGTCGGTGAGCCGTCTGATGCCGGCATCGAGTGGCTCGCCGCGCCGCTCGATAAGCCCATCGGTATAAAAGACGAGGACGGCGCCCGGGGGGACCTCTATCCGCACGGCCGAGCGCTGGTAGTGCGTGCTCACACCCAAGGGCAGGTCTGTGACCATTTCGACCACCCTGGCCTCCTGTTCGGGTGAGCAGATGACAGGCGGCGGGTGCCCGGCGGCGGAGACGCGAAATTCCGAGAAGGGCGGTTCGGCGCTGGCACAGATGACGGTGGCCATGGCCCCCAGCTCGAAGTGTTGGGCCTTGCGGTCGAGCCAGGTAATGACGTCCTCGACCGGTCTGCCTTCCAAGGCGTAGGCGCGCAGGGCGCTCCTCAGCCTGCCCATCACGACGGCCGCCCCTAGGCCGTGGCCAGCCACGTCCCCGGTCACCAGCCACAGCTCGCCGGATGGGAGCCTGAAGGCGTCGTACCAGTCGCCCCCCACGGCCCGGCCTTGGGTGGGCACATAACGAGCCGCGAGAGCGAACTGGGAGTGGCGAGGCAACGCTGAAGGCATCAGGCTGCGCTCCAGCAAGGCGGCGGCGGCGTGTTCATCGGCGAACTGGCGGGCCTGGATGGCGTGGGCCAACCGTTCCGCTATGACCTGGAGCAGTTCAACATCTTCGGACCGGAAGGGCAGGCGCCTCAGCCGGCCGACGTGGATCACGCCGATCGTCTCTCCGGCGCTGAGCAGAGGGACGCCGAGCATGACCTGGATACCTTTTTGCCACAACAAGGGATTAGCCACGGTGGTGGTATCAATGCGCTCTAAAGTCACGGGCTGCTTGATAACCGCGATCCGCCCCGCGAACCCACGGCCCAAAGGGATTCGGACGCCCTGGCGGACCTCTTCCTCGATACCCCGGGCGGCGCGGGCGACCAGGTCTTGGGAGCTCTCGTCGACCAGCAGTACGGTGGCCGTGTCAGCTTGCAGGATAGCGCACGTCCGCTCCAGCACCTGGTGCAAAAGGTCGTCAAGGCTGAGGTGGGCCAGCCAGGAGTCCGTGGTGGCGAGCAGGGCGCTCAGGCGCTGCTCATAGGATTGGTCGGCGTCACCCATGACCGGATGCTAGGTGACAAGGCGCCCGGGGAGCCGCCGTATCAGCGCTTCAGAGCGTCCTTAACCTTCTCGCCTGCCTGCTTCAGGTCCCCGGCCACTTGGTCGCCCTTTCCTTCGAGTTCGAGGCCCGGGTTATCGGTGGCCCGCCCGGTACCGCTCTTGACATGACCCTTGGCCACTTGGGCCTTGTCCTTGATCTTGTCGATCGCACCCATAACGAACCCTCCTTCGGCTCGACTCGTCATGGCGACGTCAGCCACCGAAGGACATACCCGTGGATGAGCGGGACGATACCCGCGCGGCCGACCTGAGGGGCTGTTTCGGCTCCTCCCTCGGAGGGTATTGGGCCACAGCACGTAGCCGTCGGGCAACGATTAGGGAAAGGGACGATGGCGCATGAACGATAACCAGGTCACAGAACTGCTCCTGCAGGCACTGGAAACCGAGCTGGGCGGGGTCGAGGTGTACAAGACCGCCATCAAGTGCGCGGTGAACTCTGACCTACGGGAGGAACTGGAGAAGTACCTCCAGCAGACGACCCACCACGTCGAGGTGGTGAAGGGGGTCTTCGAGGACCTCGGTCTCGACCCGCAGGCCAGCTCCCCGGGGCGCCAGGTCGTCCATGACATCGGCGCCGCGCTCGTCGCCGCCATGAACAAGGCCCTGGCCAGCGGGCGCACCGAGGCGGCCCAGCTGGTCGCAGCCGAGTGCGTGACCTTGGCGGAGACCAAGGACCACATGAACTGGGAGCTGGTCGGCCAACTGGCCGAAAACATGAAAGGTGACCGGGCCAAGGTCCTAGCCACCGCCTACGAGGAGGTGGAGGGAGACGAGGACGAGCACCTCTACCACAGCACGGGCTGGGGGCGCGAGCTGTGGATCGAGTCGCTGGGCATGAAGGCGGTCCTGCCGCCCCCCGAGGAACGAAAAGACGTCAAAACCGCTATCGGTGCGGCCCGCGCCAAGCAGGCCCGTTCCGAGCTGGCTAAGTAGCGACGGCGTGGAGACCCATACCTCCCCCAACGGCATCGCCGCCCCGGCTGCGGTGCTGGCCGCAGACGCATTAGCCCCGGCCACCGGCCTGGTCCTTCCTCCCGGCGTACCGGACGAGGACAACCGGACGGGAAGGACGGACAAGGGCCTGGGGGTGATCGGCCGTCCTTTGGACCGCCGGGCGCCCTTCTACGTGGGCCTGACCGGTGGGCTCGGCCTAGGGGCGGCCTATGTCATCGGCCGCGCCATCGGCGACATTACCAGCGTGCTGGTACTGATCGGGCTGGGCCTGTTCATCGCCGTGGGACTGAACCCGGTCCTGGTCTTCCTGGTCCACCGGGGCCTATCGTGTGGCCTGGCCGTAGCGGTGGTCACCGGCAGTTTCGCCATTGCCGTCGGCGCCTTTGTTTTTGCCGCCGTCCCGCCCGTCTCCCACGAGGTGCAAACGCTGGTCACGAACTATCCCCGCTACAAGGCCGATCTGGCCTCGGGCCGGGGCTGGGCCGGCAGCGTGGTGGCCAAGCTCCACTTGACCGGCTATTTCAAGGGAAAGTCCAAACTGGACGTGACATCCATGACCGGCGGCGTCCTCGGCGCCGGCAAGTTGGTGCTCTCGCTCGGGGTGGCGAGCGTCAGCGTCGTGGTGCTCACGTTGTACTTCCTCATAGCTCTGCCCGGCGTTAAGCGGCTGTGGCTCTCTCTGGTGCCAATAAGCCGTCGCCAGCGGGTCGAGTTGCTGACCGAAGAGGTTTTCGACCGGGTGGGCGGGTTCATGCTCGGCAACCTGCTCACGTCCCTGGTAGCGGGGATCGGTACCTACATCTGGCTGAGTGTCTTCGGCGTCCCCTATGCGCTGCTCCTGGCCCTGTTCGTGGCACTGTTCGACCTGATCCCAATGGTCGGCTCGACCATCGCCGGCCTGGTGGTCGCCGCCGTGGCGCTGACCAAGGGCTTCCCGGTGGCCATCGCCACCGGAGCCTTCTACATCGTGTACCGCCTCCTCGAAGGATTACATCCTGAACCCGAGGGTCATGAAACACACGGTAAAGGTGAGCCCGGGCTTGACCATTATCGCCACCCTCGTAGGTGGCACCCTCCTCGGTCTAATCGGAGCTCTGGTGGCCATCCCGGCGGCGGCCACCATCGAGCTGCTCCTCCAGGAGGTGGTATTCCCCCGGCAAAACCAGCGGTAACGCGTGGCCAGGAGGGTGGCGGCGACGTCCTGGCTGTCCCGCCACCGGGCCCTGACCCTTCGAGCGTGCCGGGAGGGTCACGAGAGCGGGATCGTGCGGCCTATCAGCCACGAGAGCGCGCCCAATGCCTGGGGGATGGTGTAATCCTCTCCGGGGGCACCATGGTCCAGGTACCGCAAGCCTTGACTGTCCAGCAGGGCGCGTAGCCGGGCGCCCAATTTCCCATGTAGGTCGGGGATTTCGAGGGTTATGAAGCGCTGATCGCCTGACGGGCTTATGAGGATGAACCCGTCGTCGTGGTCGACGTCGTAGCTGAGCGGCCGGCCCGTCCACCAATCGATTTGAGCCGGCTTTCCTTCCGGTACTTTTTGGTACCAAACTCCGAACGGCTTCCAAAAGTCGCTTATGGCGGTACTCGTCCCCGTGAGCAGGGCCCAGTGGACACCGAAACGGCGCTCATAGGCCCCCAGCCGGGCCGGCGTGTCCCGGTCGGGGTCGACCGTCACCTCGACGAAGGCCACCTTGTCCCCAAGGCCGGCCCTGTTGACCGAGGCTTGCAGCTCCTGGAAGACACCGGTCGTTAGTGGGCACTCTTCCTGGCACAGGGTGAGGAACGGAGCGAGCACGACGTACTTGCCCCGGAACGAGGCCAGGGACACGTGCTGGCCGTCTTGGTTGACCAGCGGCGTCGTTGGGACCTGACGGGCCTGGCGGAAAACGGTGCCAAAGTCGGCCGATGGTGTGGCGAGGTGCGCCCCACAGCCACCAAGGCCGAGCATCAGGGCCGGCACGAGCAATAGCGCGGCGCCCCTTCCGATCAGGCTCGTCCGGTGCCAACCCATCCCGCGGAGCGACGCTAGCGGCTTACGTCGCCGGCCAGCCGACGACGTTGCCGTGTACCGAGGCACCGACAAGTGCACCGACCTCAGGGAGGTTGGCGACGTCGGCCAGGCGCACGCTGAAAGTCAGCTCCGGTGCCCGCTCGGCGCGGGCCCGGACTACGGCGTCGTGGCCGTAGTACTCGCGCTGCAGGACCCGGGCCATCACCCCGCTGGTCAGGACGGGCACGAGTTTGATCTGCTCGGGACGGACGAGGACGAGCAGGGCGGTACCGTCCTCGTAGCGCCGCCGCTGCACGTCTAGGCCCAACATGCCGAGGGAAGTCTCGACCTCCGTGCCCCGCACCGTGCCGGACAGGAGGTTTGCCTCCCCGAGCGCTCGGGCGAGCTCGGCCGAGGCCGGCCGGGCGTACAGGCCCACGGGCGTGTCGTACTGAGCGATGTGCCCGTCCTCGATGACCGCCACCTTGTCCGAGAGCGAGAGCGCCTCGTCCTGGTCGTGCGTGACCAGCAGGGCGGTCGTACCTGCTTCTGTCAGCACACGACGCACATCCTGGCGCACCGCGGCGCGCAAGGTGGCGTCCAGGGAGGCGAACGGCTCGTCCAGCAACACCAGCGCCGGCCTGATGGCCAGAGCGCGGGCCAGGGCCACCCGCTGCTGCTGGCCGCCCGAGAGCTGGTGCGGGTAGCGTCGCTCCAGCCCCTCGAGGCCGACCATGGCCAGCAGGTCGGCGATAGACCGACCCCTACGGTCACGTCGGGGGAGCCCGAAGCCGACGTTGTCCTGCACCGGCAGGTGCGGGAACAGGCTGCCATCCTGGGGCACGTAACCTATCCGTCGCCGGTGGGGCGGCACATGGTTTTCCCCGTCGTCGACGACCTCGCCGCCCAGGCGGACGCTGCCGCCATCCGCCTGCTCAAAACCGGCAACGACCCTCAGGATTGTCGTCTTCCCGCTCCCCGAGGGCCCGAGGACCGAGGTGAACGAGCCCGCGTCGACGGTAAGGCAGAGCCCGCGCAGCACGGCCTGGGAGCCAAAAGACTTGGAAAGGTCAGCGATTTCGAGATTGGTCATATAGGGGCGCGGGGGACTGGGCCCGAGCTGGCGGCGGGCCGGCAAGCGGTCGAAGAAACGTGCCAACACGTACGAGGGCACGGCGGCGATGGCGATGATGGCAAGGGCAAACGGGGCGGCCTGGCCGTAGGAGAGGTTTTGTTGGTAGTTCCAAAACTGTGTGGCCAGGGTCTCGACGCCGGTCGGGACGAGGATGAGCGTAGCCGTGAGCTCGGTCACGGCGGAGAGGAACACGAGGCAGAACGCCGCTCCTAAGCCTGGTGCGATGAGGCGCAAGGTGACCCGGCGGAACACGTCGAGGCGGCGGGCGCCGAGAGAGCCGGCCACCTCCTCCAGGGCGACAGGCGCCTGAGCCACCGAGGCGCGCACGCCGACCAGGGCCAGGGGGAAGAACAACAGGGCGTAGGCGAATATCAGCATCGGCGCGCTCTGGTACAAAAACCCGTTTGCGTACTGTTCGGAGAAATAGCTGAGGGCCAGAGCGACGACAAGTCCCGGCATGGCCAGGACCATGAACGTCGAGCGCTCGAGCAGCCAGTGCCCGCGTCCCGGGTGGCGGACGGCCAACAGGGCGACGGGCAAGGCCGCCAGCGTGGCCAGGAGGGCGGCGGCCACGCTGTAGAGCGCGGTGTAAAGGGCGGCGGCCCCGAGCGAGACGCCACTCAGGGCGTGGGCGCCGCCTTCGAAGATCCAGTAGACGGACGACCCTACCGGCATGCCAAGAGCGGCAAGGACAAGTACGCCGTAGGCCAGGAGCACGGGAAGTTTGGCCCGCCCCAGCTTCACCCGGCGCAGGGCGCGCTGGGCTCCGGCACCGGTCCTGGCTACCCGCTCGGGGCCGCGAGCGGCATGGTCGCTGACCAGGACGACGAGGGAGAGGGCGACGAGCACGAGCGACAGGGCGCATGCGGAGCCGGTGTCGAAGCCGATCGTGAACTCGCTGAAGATTTCCGTCGTGAAGGTCCGGTAGCCGAGGATCTCGAACGCTCCGTACTCGGCCAGGACGACCAGCGCCACCAGCAGGCAGCCGCCCAGGACGGCGCGGCGCGCTTGGCCGATCGTGACCCGCCAGAAGGTCGCCAGTCGCCCTACGCCCAGGCTGCGGGCGATCTCTTCCTGGCCCGGGTCGGCACCCCTGAGGCTGGCGGCGACCGGGAGGTAGACGAGCGGGTAGACGGCCAGGGTCATCACCAGCACCGCCCCGCGAAAGCCCTGTACCCCGCTGAACAGGGAGGACCAGCCGAAGCTGACGACGAAATCGGGGATGGCGAAGGGGACGACGACCAACACGGCCCAGGCGTGGCGTCCGGGCAGATCGGTCCGTTCGACGCCGTAGGCGGCCAGGGTGCCGATCACCGCGCACAGGACGGTGACGGCGACGGTGAGGCGGACCGTGTTCCACAACAGGGTGGCGGTCAGCGACCGCCAGATGAGATCGGCAACGCTGCGGGCGCCGGCACCGGCCGCCTCGGTCAGCAAAAAGGCGAACGGGAGGGCGAGGGCGGCGACGACAAGGAGGTTCAACGCCAGAAGGAGGCGCGGCCGGCGCCGGCGCCGGCGCTTGGCCACTTGGCCGGCGGGGGAACCGGGCGAGCCAAGTGGTGGGTGGAGGGCCGTGCCGACCGCGCTCACCTGGATAATGCAATCAAAACAAGCCGCATAAGGCGCCCATCGCCCTTCACAACAGTTGCGCCTGGCGGAGAAGGGCAATTGCCTGGGCACCGGTGCCGAGCTCGGCGATGCTGATCGGGTAGGGCCTGAGATCCCTAAACGGCGTCTCGGGCTCCAGCGTCGTCACGCCCGAGGCGATGGGGTACTCGAAGCTGATCGACCGGGCGATGATCTGCTGGCCTTTCTTGGACACCAAGAAGGCGAGGAACTCCTGGGCGGCGACGTTGTGGCGCGAAGACCTCAAGATGCCCGCCCCGGAAACGTCAACCACGTAGCCGGGGTCCCGGGGAGCGAAGTAGGTGATCTCGGAGTGCATATTGGACGCGCCCACCTCGGCCCGCATGCGGTACCAGTAGTACTGGTTGATGACACCGAACGCCACTTGGCCCCGGTTCACCTCGGCGGCGATCGTTTCGTTGTCGGGGTAGACATGGCTCCCGGCGTTCGCTTTAATCCCGTTCAGCCACTTGAGCGCAGCGGCCTGGCCGTAGGCCCGCAGCACGGCCGTCACGATCGGTTGGAAGTCGGTCTCGCCGGCGGCGAAGGCGAGCTTGCCCCGGTACTGCGGACTGGCCAATTTGAGCACCGTGGTGGGGAGCGCGCTTTTCTTGATGAGGCCCGGGTTGTAGATGAGCACGCTGACGCGGGCGGAGACACCCACCCAGTCACCCTCGGGCGAGTTGTACTCGCGGGGCGTCGCCGCCAGGGTCGACGGGTCAACCTTGGCCAGCAGCCCCTTGTGCTGGAGGTACTCGAGGGCGGGCGAGTTCTCGGTGTACAAGACGTCGGCCGGCGAGCGCGAGCCCTCGGCGACGATCTCGGCATCAAAGGTGTCCTCGTCGTCACTGCGCACCTGCACCTTGACACCCGGGTACTCCGCCTCGAAGCCCTGGACGAGGGAATCGGTCGTTTGCTGATGCTGGCCGTTGTAGAGCGTTATGGTGACAGCGCCGGCGGGCGTTCGTGCTGCCGCCCACGCGCTGGTGGGCCCGCCCGGTACGAGGAGCAGGCTCGTGGCGCCCACGGCGGCGGCGACGCCGCCCAGCAGCCGCAGGGCCGCTCTCGACCCGCCCTCACCCGGGCGCCTCGGCCGGCCCCACATCTTGCCTCTCACCGGTCTACAGCTCCTCCTGGGTTCGGCCTGGCGTCTCGGGTCCCGACGTAGCCGGGCAATATTAGGCTTACCTAAGATTAGCCGGAACCTTAGGCTTACCTAAGATGAGGGGCGGGGCAGGCACCGGCGAGGGGACGCGTCATTGATCGTGCCTTGACGCCGATCTTGCCTAACGGGTATATTAGTCCAGTAATGAACCAACGAACAGCCAGGGTAGACAACGTCCGGGGAGCGGCCCGTGCTGGATGACGGCGTGCCGATCTTCTCCCAGGTCGCCGAGCGCCTGGCCGAAGAGATCGCCGTGGGTGCGCTCACCGACGGCGATCGAGTGCCGTCGACCAACGAGCTGGCGGCCTACTACGGGATCAACCCGGCTACGGCGGCAAAGGGGATAAACGTGCTGACCGACGACGGGTTGGTGGAGAAGCGCCGTGGTATAGGCATGTTCGTGGCCGCCGGTGCCCGTGAACGTCTGCTGGACGCGCGCCGCAAACGCTTCGTGGAACGCTATGTGGGCCCGATGCTCGCCGAGGCAGGGCGGCTCGGGATCGAGGCCGATGCGCTCGTCGCCCTCGTCCGAGAGGCCAGCCAGGCACAGGAAGGCATGAAGGTATGACACCGACGATTTCAGTGACCGGCCTCACCCGCCGTTACCGCGCCCAGCTCGCCCTCGACGACGTCACTCTCGCCTTCGAAGGCCCTTCAATAACCGGGCTACTCGGCCGCAACGCCGCCGGCAAGAGCACCCTGATGCGCATCATCGCCGCCCAGGAGTTCCCATCGACAGGCACCGTCCAGGTGCTCGGCGCCCGTCCGGCCGAAAACGACGACGTCTTGCGGCGCATGGTGCTCGTGCGCGAGGACCAGGTCTTTCCGGACCTCAAAGTCCGCCAGGTCCTTCGAGTGGCATCGTGGTTCTATCCCAACTGGGACAGCATGCTCGCTGAGGCCCTGCGGGCCGAGTTCGAGCTCCCTGCTGACCGGGCCATCAAGAGGCTGTCCCGGGGGATGCGCTCGGCCCTGGGGATCGTCGTGGGGCTGGCGGCCCGGGTGGAGGTGACGCTGTTCGACGAGCCGTACGCGGGCCTGGACGCGGTGGCCCGTCAGGTCTTTTATGACCGTCTGCTCGCCGACTATGCCGAGCACCCTCGAACGGTGGTGCTGTCCACCCATCTGATCGACGAGGTCGCCGACCTGTTGGAGCGAGTGGTGGTCCTTGACCACGGGCAGATTGTGCTCGACGCTGACGATGTCCGGGGGAGCGCCACGACCGTTAGTGGCCACGCCGTCGAGGTGGAGGAGTTCGTCGCCGGCCGCCGAACCTGGGACCGCCGCCAAATGGCCTCTCTGGAGTCGGTGGTGGTCGACGGCGTGCTCGACGACCGGGACTGGGCGCGGGCGCGGGAGCTGAACCTCAGCCTGGAACCCCTGTCCCTGCAGCAGATAATGGTCCAGGCCGCCGGCCGGGCCACCCACGACCTGAAGGAGAGTACGAGCGCATGAGCACGCTGGTCAATGTTTGTCGCTACCACCTGGTCCAACGGGTCAACTACCTGGCGTTGCCGTGGGCGATATTGGCCTTCGCTTTTGCCGTGGACGTGGCTATCTTGGCGCTTACCCCGGTCGGGAAGACCTCACATCGCTATGTGGGCGGTCTAGCCGCCATCTTCATCGTGCTGTTCGTGCTCGGCCTGCAGAGCGTCGCCCGTTCTCTGCCGTTCGGGCTCGCCCTCGGTGCCAGCCGGCGCTCCTACTATTTGGGGACGATCGGCTTGGCTGTCGCCCTCTCCGCCCTCTACGGGCTGGCCCTGGCTGTCGGGCAGGTCATCGAGCGCGCCACCGGTGGCTGGGGCCTAAAAATGGGCTTCTTCCGGGTGCCTTACATCCTCCAAGGGCCGTGGTACCTCACCTGGCTGACGTCGTTCGTGGCGCTGGTCCTGCTGTTCGTCTATGGGATGTGGTTCGGGCTCGTCTACCGCCGCTGGAACCTGGTTGGCCTGGTGGTCTTCATTGCCGGTCAGGTCACCGCGCTCCTCGCCGGGGCCGTCGCCGCCACCTGGGCCCATGCCTGGCACTACATCGGCCACACTTTTACCACCCTCGGCGCCGCGGGACTAACGGGCCTGATGGCGGCCCTGGCCGCCGTCCTGGTCGTCGGCGGGCCTGCCACCATGCGCCGTCTGACCGTCTGAGGGCGGGAGCGGCTCGCGCCCACCGCCGAGCACTGACCGCGCTTGGCACCTCTCGAAGCTCCGCGGTCGCCCAGCGGGCATGACCAGCCTCTTATCCGGCGCGGGCGCGAGGCCGCTAGCCTATGGCGGCAAGGAGGTCAACTAGCAGGTCAGAGCCACGAGCCCCCGTAGCTCAGGGGATAGAGCGTCGGTTTCCTAAACCGTGCGTCGGCGGTTCGAGTCCGCCCGGGGGCACCAGGTCTGCGCGGGAACTTTACACCCCACCTCTCCAACGGGAGGGCCCGTAGGCACGACATCGAATAGGTGGTCCTTCTGCCACTACGGGGCTACCCCAAACTTCGTCCTATGGCAGGGGTTGTCGGTTCGAGTTCTGGTTGCCTGAGACAGACAGCGCCTCACTCGCTGTTTCACCCAGTTCTCGCCAACATCGCTGGTAGGCATGACATAACTGACAGGCCGATTGTCAGGCAGAAAGCAATGCGCACCCAAGCAGGTCACCACGTGGCTGACCGTACACGAAAATTGCCGCTGCCCAGGCTCCCTCAGCTCGGTGCGACCCACCCGACGCTGGTTGGCGTTGGTACAACGACCCAGGGCTTGGCCACGGAGGTGGCGTTAGGCGCGTGCCCGACCTGCTTCAACGCCAGGCAGCTCGGACGCACAACGCTCGTGGTCGAGGCCGAGCTGGGCTGACGGGGTGCGAGCCATTGGCTGGCGGTATGCCGGGGACCAGGGATTTCCACGGGTGCGACGCGCCACATGGAACGGGAGAATGGATCCGGACGGCGCTAGGCGAGCCCCTGGCCGAGCCCGGGAGGTTGACGACGATGAGCACCCATCAACCAGATCAGGCCGTCTTCAGGCCAACGCTACCCGAGGACGTCGACTGGGAGCCGTTCCCGGCCTTCCCGCCGTCGGCCCGTCTCGCCGTCGTCGTGGGCCATCCATCAGAGCCCGCTCCGTACGTCGTCCGGGTCAAGGTCCCGACCGGGGTCAAGCTGATGCCCCACAGGCACCACGAGGACCGCGTCTACACCGTCCTGTCCGGCGTGTTCTACATCGGGGTGGGCGAACAGTTCGACAGCGGGGAACTCGAGGCGTACCCGCCGGGTGCCGTCATCGTCCTTCCCGGTGGCACACCTCATTTCCATTGGGCCAAATCCGGGGAGTACGTCACCCAGGTGACGGCGATCGGGCCGATAAGCCTCGAGTACGTGGACCCGGCAGACGACCCGCGGAAGAAGTGAGCCAGTTCCAGGTGAAACTCGACGCTATCCCCACAGAAAGGAGCCGGCGTGATCACCGACCCTGAAAGGCGCGCCGCCATCGAGCAGCACTGGGCCGCCTCCGAATCCGGAGACGTCGAGGTCGAGCACCGTCTGTACGCCGAGGATGCCATCCTCGACTACCCGCAGTCGGGCGAGCGCTTTGTTGGTCGCTCGACCATCGCCGAACAGCGAAGCGGCAACCCCGCAAAACGCCATTTCCGATTGCGGAGGGTGCTCGGCACCGGTTTGGTCTGGGTCAGCGAGTGCGTGATCACATATGACGGTGTACCCACGATATCGGTAAGCATCATGGAGTTCGGCGACAAACTCGTGACGCACGAGACCCAGTACTTCGCCAGCCCGTTCGAGGCGCCGGCGGCCAGGGCGCGACTCGCCCAGCGGACCGACCCGGCAAGCTGAGGGACCGTGATGGCCGCCACCACCACCACAACCACCGCTGGTGCCGCGCGCTCTCGATGAGCACCTCCTGCTCATGCTGCGAGCCGCCCAGCAACGCGGCGGGACCGGTCTGACCCGGGCACCCTGCTCTCCAGCCTCGGCGGGCGCTCGGCCACGAACTCCATCAAGAGAGGTACTGAAGTGGTTGAACCAGGGAAAGTCGCCGTCATCACCGGTGCATCGCAGGGTATTGGTGCCGCGTTGGTAGCCGGGTACCTTCGTGCTGGGTACGCCGTGATAGGCACAGCGCGAAAAATGCCCCCCACGTCGTCGCCGGACCTTCTGGGCGTGGAAGGCGACATCACCGACCCGGAGACGTCCCGGCGTGTCGTCGAACTGGCCCTCGGGCGCTACGCACGCATCGACACCTTGGTCAATGACGCCGGAATTTACATCGAAAAACCCTTCACCGAATACACCCTCGACGACTACGCGGCCATAACTGGGGTGAACCTGAAGGGCTTCTTTCTTATGAGCCAAGCGGTGATCGGGCACATGGTCACCCAAGGTGGCGGTCACATAGTCAACATCAGCACCAGCCTTGTCGAGCGTGCCGACAGCCGACGACCTTCGGCACTGGCGGTGCTGACCAAAGGGGGTTTGGCAGCCGTGACCCGATCGCTCGCCGTGGAGTACGCCTCACGCGGCGTGCGGGTAAATGCGGTCTCCCTGGGAGTCATCCGGGCGCCGGAGCAGGACCCGGGATCCTACGGCTCCATGGCCGCCCTCCACCCCCTCGGACGTGTCGGTGACGTTTACGATGTTGTCGAAGGGATCCTTTACCTGGAACGGGCCACCTTCGTCACCGGCGAGATCCTGCACATCGACGGGGGCCAGACCGCAGGGCACTGAGACGGCCGGGCCCGGCTCGACCACGAGAGTGGGCGGGACCATGGGGTCGCGCTCATGAAGGCGTGAGGACGGCAAGTGCCGTTGCCGTCACCAAGCCATAGGCCATGTGGACGCTCAAGTCGCGTGCCAGGGTGCGGGCATCGTATTCCCAGATCGGCTTGTACACCTTGGCCATGGGGAGGATGACATAGCTGGACAGCCAGACGGTCGGCCCGAATAGCAGTGCCAGGCGCACGCGGTGCCGCCGGAGTGGGCCGTTGACGAGCCCCAACTGGGCTCCCCAGCCGATCCCTGTGGCCCAGTGCACGACGTTGGATGTCGAGCGCGCCCACCCATCGGGCAGTTCGTGCCCGGTGAGCCTGGCGACCAGCCACTTCCCGAATTGACCGGGACTTGACGCGTTGTCCCACTTGTCGACGCCCTCGGCAGTCTCCCAGGCGACGGGCTGTTGAGTGCCGCCCCCCTGGCGGTACCGCGCGTACTCGATGATGTCCATCGCCATGGTCCCGGCGATCCCGGCGACGCCACCCGCCACCGCCGCGTGCACGACGCGGCGCCCCTGCTTCACGGGTACCTCCTTGGCTGCCATTTCATCCTCCCACTGTCACCTTTGCCGAAGGGTTAGAGGCTTCACACTCTAGGCAACCGTGACGGGGCTACCTGGGCCGGGCGACGAGCTCGTCGATCTTGTCGATCCGAACACCTTCCGGCGTCTTTTGCGCCCGTTTGAGGTTTATGTGGCCCTCCGCGGCGGGAGGGACTGGTCAGATCCGTCAACGCGGCGTGCGATCAGGGCGTTGAACTGTGACGCGGCCATGGGTCGGGCAAAATAGAAGCCCTGGCAGGAGTCGGCACCCAGCTGCAGCAGCGCCTGGTGCTGCAGCTGGGTCTCGACGCCTTCGGCCACGACGGTCATGCCCAGCTTGTGGGCCAGTTCGATGATGGAGGACACGATCACCTCGTTGGCGTCGTCGTGGCCGAGACGGCCGACGAAGACGCGGTCGATTTTGACGATGTCGACGGGGAACTGGAGCAGGTAGCTGAGCGACGAGTAGCCCGTGCCGAAGTCGTCGAGGGCGAGTTTCAATCCGAGGGTTTTTAGGTCGTTCAGTACGACCAGAGCGCGCTCGCTGTCCCTGGCGAAGACGCTTTCGGTCATTTCCAACGTGAGCTGGCCCGGGGCGCACGGGCTGCACTTGAAGTACGTCGGCGACGGACGTCGCGAAACCGGCCGCCATGAGCTGGAGGGCGGAAACGTTCACGGACATATCCACGTCGGTGACACCGTAAACGTCTTGCCAGTGGCCCTGCTCGGCCGTCGCCGTTTGGAGCACCCATTTCCCGAGGGCCGGGATCAGCCCCGCTCTCTCGGCCAGCGGTACGAGCACGCTGGGCGGGACAAATCCCCGGCTCGGGTGGGCCCAGCGCAACAGGGCCTCGACACCACCAATGCGGCCGCCTGAGGTCGCCACCATCGGCTGGTAATGGAGCAGCAGCTCCTGGCGCCCCAATAAGCCGTGCATGTCGCGGGCCAGGTCCGCTTGATAGCTGGGAAGGTACTGGTTAGGAAGGTCGAGGAGCTCGTGATGGCCGCCGCCCGCCCGTTTGGCCCGGTACATGGACATATCGGCCGTGTGGAGGACGTCCTCGGGTGCGTCACCGCCATGCCCGGCGAAGGCGGTCCCGATGCTGGCGCTGATGTTGACGTCGGTGACCGAGGTAACGAACGGCCGGGCCAGAGCGGCATCGAGGCGGGCGACGATGGCGGCGGTATCGGACAGGCCGGTCAGATCCTCGCACAGGACGACGAACTCGTCACCTGAGATGCGCGCCAGCGTGTCGCCCGGCCTCAGCACCTCGGTCAGCCGCGCCGCCACGGCCACCAGCACCTCGTCGCCGACCCGGTGGCCGAAAGTGTCGTTGATGGTCTTGAACCGGTCGAGGTCGACGAAGAACACCGCCGAAGTCAACCCCGAACGGCGAGCCCGGGACAACGAGTGGTCCAGGCGCTCCATCAGCAAGGCCCGGTTCGGCAGCCCGGTGAGGGCGTCGTGTAGGGCGGTCTGGCGCGACCGGACAGAGGCCTCCTTGAGCTCGGCCCGTCCTTCTGCGTTTATGATGTACGAGGTCGTGACGTCCGCCAACGTCTGGGCCGCAGTCATCACGTCGGCGCCGAGCTCACAGGGCGAGCCGTGGTAAAGGTCCAGTGCCCCTATGCGACTGTCACCGCGACGGAGCGGGAAGGCGAACACCGCGGCCAGGCCGGCTTCCATGGCCCGGGAGACAAAATTCGGGAACCTGAGTTCGGAGCCCAGATCGGGTACCGAAACGGCCACCCCGCTGTTGTAGGCGGCCAGGCACGGTCCCTCGGTGAGCTCGATTTGCAGTTCCTCGAAGCGCACGGCGGCGTCGTCCGAGGCCGCTATGTAGTGGGGCTCGAGGCTCGATGAAATCAGTGTCACCCCGGCCGCACTGACCGGCATGATGTCAACGATGCGGCCGACGAGATGCTCGAGGATGGCCTGGATGGGAAAGTCGGTGACCATTGTGTGAGCGAACTCAGTGAGCACCTCGGACAATTGGCTCTCGCTGGGCAATGAACAACCCCCCTGCCGCTTCCCACCACGACAGCCACAGGGTCCAGATGGCCAAACCCCACTATAGCGCCGCCGGTGCCGTTGGTCAGAGCAGGGCAACCAAAGACGGGTACCGTTCAGCCTTCGTCTCGCTGCGGCCCCAGCGCGCTCAAGACGTCGGCCGCCACTACCCGCAGTTTGCGGCCGCCGTGCTGGGACACGCGCCGCAGGATGTCCAACGCCTCGTCGCCGGTTAGCAGTTGGCGAGCTGTCAGCATGCCTTTTGCCTGCCCGACCACGTCGCCGTCCCCCGGAGGGCTCAGGCGGTTGGGGCGGGCCATTTCAGAACTGGACAGGCGCAAAGCGTTGAAAACCAATGCGGCTTGCCTACTCAGGGCCCGGGCGGCGGTGGCGGTGGCGGTACCCCAGGGTTGACCGACAGTCGAGTACAAGTTGAGCGCACCGGTGGTCCGCGCCGCGAAGGTGAGGGGCAGTGACCACACGGAGCACACTCCGGCCAAAACGGCTTGCTCGCTGAACTTCGGCCAGCGGTCGGTGGGGAGGCCAATGCCCACCTCTTGGCTCATAAGTATGGCCTCTACGCTGGGCCCCTCGGCGCCTTCGTACTGTGTTTCGTCGATGACCCGCACCCGGGCTGAACTGGCCTTGGTGGTCTCGAACCACGGACGGTCCCCGGTGAGCGCCGAGACGCTCGCTCCCTTGACCCCACTCACGGCCGAAATGGCCACGTTGACGATCACATCCAACAGGTCTGAAACCGTATGGTCGGAAAGAAGCAACGGGGCCAACCCGGGCCCGGTCTGTAGCCCGGGTGGGCCAATCAGCGGACCTATCGCCGGTCCCGTGCCCGCACCGGAGGGCAGGACCACAACGGCGGTTACGCCGGCAGGTCGAAAACGGGGGAATGGACTAGTCATGCTCGTTGCCTTTTGTGTGAGGGGGTCGGCACCGGTCCTGCCCGGCGGGCACCGCGCCCCTCGGCCCGAGGCGACGACGTTTATACCGTCGAGGGTGCGGTCGATACGCTTCCTGCCGACCCCCCGACCGGCGAACACCTTCAGCAGACCTAAGTCGAGGAACGCTCGACGCTTTCTGCGACGTCCCGACCTTGCTGCTACAGGTGTACACCCTGTTGAGCCTGAGTACAAGAGGTTCCTCCGTGAAAGCTCAATGAGGACGCACCTCTATTAGTCGCACAAGTATTAGTTGCACCCGGCGCGGTTGGCGTGCACGGTGCGACCGTGGCGCTATGAGCCTGACGTCGTACCCACGGAGGCGAAGCCATAGAGAACATGGGCTTCGTCGAGTTGGTCGGCCGGTTGCGGCCGGGCAAAAAGGAACCCTTGGGCGTCGTCGCAGTTCATGTGCCTAAGCACGTCGAGCTGGGCGGAAGCCTCTACGCCTTCGGCGACGACCTGAAGGGAGTAAGTGTGGCCGACTTGCACCATCATCTGCACCAGGTGCTCGGACGTGGCCATGGCGGCAATGTAACTGCGGTCAATTTTCAGGATATCTATGGGGAACAAGCCGAGTTGGGCCACGGACGTGTAGCCGGTCCCAAAGTCGTCGAGGGCGATGCGTACACCGAGGCGTTTCAGGCTGTTGAGGCGGTCGATGGCCGAGGCGTCGGCGACAAGCACCGTTTCGGTCAGTTCCAGAATGATCTTGGACGGATCTACACCATATGCGGCGATGGCGTCGGCGACGTCGTCGACGAGCTCGGGTGATGCAAGTTGGCGACCGGAAACATTGATGGCCACGTAAGGGGACACTGCCCCCGGGGGGGTCTGGTCGGTCCAGCGACGAAGTTGGGCGATGGCCTCGAGCAGCACCCATCGCCCGAGTTCGTTGATAAGGCTTGACTGTTCGGCGACCGGTATAAAGGTGTCGGGCATAATTAGCCCGAGGCCGGGCCGGTGCCAGCGGATGAGGGCTTCGTAGCCTTGGACGGCGCCGGTGGCGATCCTTATAACCGGTTGATAGTAAAGAGCGAACTGGTCCTCGGTAATGCCCTCGCGGATGGCGGCCTCCAACCCGGCGCGTTGGCGGAACGTCTCCCGGAGCTCCTGGTCGAAGACTTCGACCTGACCGCGCCCGGCGGACTTGGCTCGGTAGACGGCGGCGTCCGCCTCGCCGAGCAGGGTATCGGCGTCACTGGTGCCGTCAGCGCTGATCCCCACGCCGATGCTGGCCCCGACGGGTACCTCGACGTCGCCGAACGGAACGGGATGGCTGAGGGCGGTCAGGACGTGTTGGGCGGTGGTGAGGATGGAGAGTTCGGAACCGGCGTCCTCCACCACCACGACGAACTCGTCACCGCCCAGGCGGCAGACGACGTCGCCGGCGCGCACCGCGCCCCGCATCCGGTCGGCGACGGTCCTGAGGGCTTCGTCGCCGGCGGCGTGCCCGAAGGTGTCGTTCACAGTCTTGAAGCCGTCCAGATCGACGAACAGTAGGCCGACCATGTGACCGGAACGGGCCGCCCGGGCCAGGGCACCCTCGATCTGCCTCAGAGCGGCGGCGCGGTTGGGAAGATTGGTGAGCGGGTCGTGCGCCGCTTGGTGGGCCAGCTCCGATTGGAGCGCCTCGCGCTCATGGATAGTCTCTATGATCCGGCTGATGGAGGCGTGCACGACCTTGCCGAGCGGCCCGGGTAGGGCATCGCGTAGCGAGGCGCTGTCGAGACGGCCGGCGGCCAGGTCAGCCGCTTGCGCCTCGATCCGCCGCAGGCTCGCCGACGTGGCCGCCAGGGCTTCTCCGGCCGTGCGGACCTCGAAAGGCCCGCCCGGGCGCACCTCGATCAGGTTGCCGCGACTGATCTGCTCGGCCTCGTCGGCCAGGCGTCTGACGGGCCGGGAAATGGCCGAGCTGGCCACGAAGGCGACGAAGAGGCACGCCAGTATCAAACCGATCGTCAAGACCATGGAGACGGCCAGGTGCGAGTTGATGGTTGCCCTACTGGACGTCGCCGCCGTTGTCGCCATGGCGATGGCATGGCTCAGCAGGCCACTGAGGGCGACCTGTCTGGTGGTGCCGTAGTCGGCCACGACGAACATTGCCGTCAGCGGTTTGCCCGCTCCATGGGCGGCGGCGGGGTCGACGAAGGCGTCGTACTGGACCGCTTGCGGGAGCTCCTGGATCCGGTCCCACTGGGCAGCCAGGGTGCCGCGCAGCTGGGTGTCCATGTCGGCCGAGGCGCCTTCGTAAGTCGCCCAGGCTTGCAACCACGCTCGACCGGCCGTGCTCGAATGGCTCGGGTTGAACACCGAGCCGAGATAGGCAGGAGTTTCGTTCCCGGCGGCGGCCGCCGCCGTCACCACGATCTTCGAGTTGCTGCACGGCTTGGAGCGCGTCGGGGTCGAGGTTGCTGGTCAGGATGCGGTCCGCTTCGCTGCGCTCGGCCGTCCCGAGCTTGTCCAATAGGGCCAACTGATCGGTGTAGTCGGCCACCACGCTGGCCTCGCCCGTAACGGCGGCATTGTGGGCTTTGCCCGCCTCTTCCCGCAGCGCTCTGACCGCTTGGGCCAGTCCCAGGGGCGCATGCCGCAGATCGATCTCGTTCAAGGCCTGCAACACCGCCGCCTGCTTGGCCTCGACCGCCTTGGCCGGGTAGGCGTCCCGGACCAGCGACTGGATCGACGGGCCGATCCCGTACTCCTGGGCCAGAGCCGGGTGGTCGCCGACGACGGCGGCCAGGGACGGGAGCACCTCGTCCTCCACCGCCGTGCGGGCTGCGTCGACCTGGGCCACGAGACGGATAGCCGATACGGTACTGGCGGCGGCATTGGCGTCGTGGACGCTGCCTACGTCGTTGGCGCCGCTGTAGACCCCCACGGCAACCAGGGGCAGTGACACCAGCGCCACCAGCAGCCGGCGCACTGAGCCTCCTTTCAGGCGGCGTCCGAACCTCCCCAAGCGGGCCAGCACCTACCGCTCGGTCCCTCGATAGCTGTCCGCGCCGGCCACAATCCTTTAGGTCGACCGGCTGACCACCCGAGTTGAGCAGGGCGGCGCGGCGGCATCGCCATTTCGGGCTCCCGTCCTGATCGGTTTCGGTGGCCCAAACATCTGACCTTCGCGGCCAGGACCTTCGGCCCTACCGGACAAACCTCCCGTCCGGCGACCATGGTCGGCGGAGGTGGAAAAGAATTGTTCGTCCAAGACTTCATGATCGTTGAACGACCCTGTCATGAGCTCGTCCCCGAGCTCGAAGGTGGCGCCGGCGTGCTTTTCCGCCAGTCCCTGGGTGAGGCCGAGGCGGACCTTGACCGGTTGCGGGTCAAGGTGGGGCCCCGACACTGGCCCGTGCTCGTGGCCAAGACCGTCGAGGTGCGGTTCGGGCCGGTACGACGTCACGGCGACGTCACGTTGTTTGCGTTTGCATGGCAGGCGACAGGCTCGGGCTCGCTGTTCCCAGCGCTCGACGGCGACCTCGAGCTGAGCCCTTTGGATGAGGCCCGCACCGAACTGACTTTGAGGGGCCGCTATCAACCACCGGGCGGGGTGTTCGGGCGCCGTGTCGACGAGTTGCTGTTGCACCGGTTGGCGGACGCCACGGTCCGGGCGTTCCTGTCCAAATTGGCCGCCCAGCTGGCGGCCGGCCCGGCCGTCCGGGGCGCCGCGGTCACCGACCCGTCAACGTCGATAGGCGACGGTCAGTGGCGCTGACCGGGGCGTAGCCCGAGGTCGGCCGACCCGGTCGGTTAGGCGCCCGGCCGAGACCGCCCGGCCGAGACCGCCCGGCCGAGACCGCCCGGCCGAGACCGCCCGGCCGAGACCGCCCGGCCGAGACCGAATAGCTTGGTCCCGTGCCGGCGAGAGCGAACTAGGGCCGGGATGGACATCGAAAGCCCGCTCAAAGTCGGGCGTCACCTGGTCATCCCGGCGGCCGAGCTCGAGTGGCGCTTCAGTGCCAGCGGGGGACCGGGGGGCCAGCACGCTAATACCGCCAACACCAGGGTGGAATTGATATTCGACGTGGCCGGGTCGGCCGCGCTGGCCCCCGCCAGCGGGCACGCCTGCTGGAACGCCTCGGGCCCAGTGCCCGCGTCGTGGTGGTCGACGAGCGCTCTCAGGTCCGTAACCGTCAGATCGCCCGGGAGCGCCTGGCCGACAGGTTGGCCGAGGCTTTGCGGGTCGAACGGGCTCGCCGGCCGACCGTGCCCACCAAGGCCTCACGAGAGCGCCGGTTACGAGCTAAGCAGGTGCGGTCCGCCCGCAAGGTGGAGCGACGGACGCCGCCGCCGGACGCTTGAGAGCCGCTTACCGGTAGGCCCTTCGATCGGCGGCGTTACTGGCGCGGCGGGGCGGGGGTCGCGACCGGGCGAGGGACCGCTCGGGCGCGGCGCCTGGCCATCCTCCGCAACTGAAGGATACGGGCCGTCCCGCAGCCGACCACAATGGCGGCGCCGACAACGGCGGAGAAGAGCATGGCTACGCCGAGCGGCAGGTGCCCGTGGGCGGAGACAAAGCTGATGGGGACCTCACGCCCGTTTTGGAGGATGAAGATGAGCATGGCCACCACCAGGACGAGAGCGACGACGGCGGCCGTCCACGCCCCGCTCAGCCGAGTCGGGCCGACCTTGTCCGACCCCGGTCCGGTCCCGGCGCCGGGGTCCCCTCTCGTCACCGCCTGGGGGAGCAGGGCCGACGGCGGTGGAGCGGGTGCCGGCGAGGCCGGGGTGAGCGGGGGCGCGCCGTCAGCCACATCGTTGCCAGTAGCGGGCAGGTCGACTTCGCCGTGGTCCATCCGTCCTTTATACCGCCGCCACCGAAGTTCGGCTCCCGGGCCGGCCGAGCCCGGAATGCGGCCGGCCGCGCCGGGGTTTTGCTGGGCATGACAGCGGCCGCGGATGAGGGGGCGGTTGGGCCCGGGGGCATGAGGCGATGAGCCGATCGCGGGACTTCATGCAGGTGGACGTGTTCACCACCACCGCCTACCGGGGCAACCCGGTGGCTGTGGTACTGGACGGGGCCGACTTGACCGATGAGCAGATGCAGACGGTGGCTTCGTGGACAAACCTGTCCGAGACCACTTTTGTTCTCCCGCCCGCGGCCCCGGGCGCGGATTACCGGGTGCGGATTTTCACACCCACCTCCGAGCTCCCTTTTGCCGGCCATCCCACGCTCGGCACGGCCCATGCTTTCATGGCCAATTCCGGGCTGGCCCGGGACAGCCTGGTCCAGGAATGCGCCGCCGGCCTGGTGCCGTTGCGCCGGACCGAGGCGGGCCTGGCTTTCGGGCCCCCCCGGTGGTCCGGTCCGGCCCCGTGGACGAGGACCTGGTGGCCGAGGTGCTAGCCGTGCTGGGCCTCGAGCGCAGCGAGATGGAAGAGGCGCGCTGGGCGGACAACGGGCCGGGCTGGTTGGTCCTGCGGCTGAGGGACGCTGCCCGTGTCCTCGGCGTCCGCCCCCGTCCTTTCGGGGACGTCGACTACAAGGTCGGCATTGTCGGTCCCTATCCCCCGGGGTCGCCCTACGCCTACGAGGTACGTGCCTTTTGCCCCGGCAACGGTGGCACGGTCGAGGACCCGGTCACGGGCAGCGTCAACGCCTCAGTGGCCCAGTGGTTGGTGGGGACGGGCCAGGTGCGGGCACCCTATGTGGTGAGCCAGGGGACCGTCCTGGGCCGGGCCGGACGCGTCCACATAGACCAGGACGGCGACGGCGGGATCTGGGTCGGGGGTGGCACGGTCACCTGCGTGACGGGCAGCATCGTGATATGAGCGAGATGAACCAGGCGGCGCCCGGGCCGTGACGTTCCTGCACGTAGTGGCGTTCGTCGTCGGCGCTCTCACAGTGCTGGCCGTCACCGCCCACATCGTGAGGACGCTGGTAGTGCCGCGGGCGCGCCCCACCATGCTCACCCACGTGGTCGACGCCGGCGTGGACGGCGTTTACCGCCTGGCCACCAAGCCCCTGCGGGACTACGAGCGCAAGGACCAGGTCCTGGCCGGCCAGGGCGCGGTCGTCCTGCTCGTCCAGCTGCTCACCTGGCTGGTCGCCTTCGAGCTCGGCTATGCCCTGGTCCTGTGGCCCTTCGTGCACGGTCTGCCCACCGCCCTGAGGGAGACGGGGAGCTCGATGTTCACCCTCGGGTTCGCCTCCACCAACGGCACCGCCCCCACCGTCGTCGACGTGTTGGCCGCGGCCACCGGCCTGGTCGTAGTGGCCCTTCAGATCGCCTACCTGCCCACGCTCTACGGCGCCTTCAACCGCCGGGAGACAGAGGTCACCTTGCTCACGGCCCGGGCCGGCACCCCGCCGTGGGGCCCGGAGCTGCTGGCGCGCACGCGCTACGGGGTAGCCGTCCGCAGCGACGACCTCCCCGCCTTCTACAACCGCTGGGAGCGCTGGGCGGCGGACGTGGCCGAAAGCCACTCCAATTACCCCGTCCTGGTCCGGTTCCGTTCGCCCCAGGCTCTGTCCTCCTGGCTGGTGGGGCTGCTGGCGGTGATGGACTCGGCCGCCATGTTGCTGTCCCTGTGCCCGAGCCGAGACCGCATCGAGCCCCGGCGGGCCCTGCGCATGGGGTTCACGGCGCTCCGCCAGATCGGCGTCGGGCTGGGCATGGCCTCCGACCCCGACCCCGACCCTGACGCCGACATTCAGCTCTCTTTCGAGGAGTTCGCCGCCGCCGTCGAACTGTTGCGCCAGGTCGATTTCCCCATGGAGCGCGATGCGGCCGAGGCGTGGCCGCACTTCCGGGGCTGGCGGGTCAACTACGAGACCCTGGCTTACGCTTTGGCCCGGCATACCGACGCCGTCCCCGCCCCCTGGTCCGGGCCTCGGCGCTGGCCGGCCGAGACCATCGCCGTGCGCCGGCCGGCCAACCGGGCGCCCAAGAACGCCAAGCCCCCCTTCTTCCCCACCAAGAGCCCGGCCTACCTGGTCAAGGGCCCGGTCTACGAACCAAAGGGCCCGAGCTACGAGACCACTGGGCCCGGCGGCCTGGCCCCGGGGTCAGGGGGCCAGGAGATGGGTGACCCGACGCCGGCCGATTTCGAGGGCGACGACGCTGAGGGCGAGCAGGTAGACGACGTCGCCGGCGACCCCGGCCGAGGGGTGCCCGAGACAGAGCTGCCGGCATAGGTCGACCCCCGAGTACAGGGGGAGCGCCTCGACCGTTACCTGCAGCCACCGAGGCAGTTCTGCCAAGGGGTAGAAGGTGGCGGAGAACAGGAACAGCGGCATGCTCACGATGGTGATCTTGTCGAAGTCGGTCCACGACCGCATGAAGCAGGTGGCGGCGAAAGCTGTGGCCGAAAAGGCGCCGCCGAGCAGCGTGGCGCCCGGGAGCGCCAGCAGCGCCCACCACGACGTGGTGTCGCCGAGGGCGCCCATGAGGGCCAGGAAGACCCCGGCGTACAGGGCGCAGCGGAAGGTGGCGAAGCCGATCTCGGCCACGGCGACGTCGCCCGGGGCCAGCGGGGTGGCCATGACGGCGTCGTACAGCTTGGTCCAGTGCAGCTTGGCGAAGATGTTGCCGGTGCACTCATAGATGGCGCCGTTCATGGCCGAGGTGGCCAGCAGCCCGGGGGCGACGAACTCGGCATAGGGCACGAGCCGGCCGCTGGTGCCGGGCACCCGGCCGACGAGGTGCCCGAGGCCGACGCCGATCGAGAGCAGGTACAGCAATGGCTCGATGACCCCGGTGGCCCACACGTAGGGCGCGGCCCGGACCTGGACGGAAAAATTTCGGGCCACCAGGGCGCCGGGCCGCCGGGCCCGCGCCGCCAGCTGCGACAGCGGTGACGGCGGCGGAGGCGGCGACAGCGGCGACCGCGGCGACCGCGGCGACGAGGGGGCCGACATCAGCGGGCAAGCCGGCGGCGGTAGCTGTACCGGGCCAGGATGGCGCCGGCGGCGATCACGGCCATGAGGTAGGCCAGGTGCCCGAGGTCGGCCAGGGCGTCGATGTGGCCGGCATACAGGCTGCGTGACAGCTCCACCCCGTGCCACAGGGGCAGGGCGTAGGTGAGATAGCGCAAGGCCACCGGGAGCTGGGAGACGGGGAAGAAGGTGCCGGAAAAAAGGAACAGGGGCATCATCACGAGCCGGAAGATGACGGCAAAGGGCTGGTCGTGGCGCACGCGCACCGAATAGGCGCACACCGGGGCGGCAAACGCCAGGCCCACCAGAGGGCCGACGACGAGGTCGGCGGCCGCCGCGGGCGAGTGCACCGCACCGAAGGCGGCACTGGCGGCCAGGTAGAACGCCGTGGCCAGCAGGACGCGCGCCCCGATCCAGGTGAGCTGGCCGATCATTATCTGGTCGATGGACAGGGGAGAGGCCTGCATGGAACGGTACGTGCCGTTCCATCTGTTCAGGTAGCCGAAGATCTCATAGGTGGACCGGGCTATCGCCACCTGCATGGCGGTGGCGGCGAGCAGGGCGGGGGCTACGAACGACAGGTAGCTTTCTCCTCCCAGGCTGGCCACGGCGTGGCCGTGGCCGACCAGGGCACCGAGACCGAGGCCGAGCGAGGCGAGATAGAGCACCGGGGCCAGGAAGGTGGTGCCGATGTCCGCCTTCCAGGTACGCATGAACTGGGTCCAGAAGTAGCTGAGCGGCCGTAGGGCCATGGGGGTCGCCGGCAAGTCTCAGTCCGTCAGGTGGCGCCCGGTCAGGCGCAGGAAGACGTCTTCGAGGCTCGTCCGGCGCACCAGCACGCTCAAGGGCCGGAGGCCTTTGGCCAGGACGCGCTCGGCGGTGGCGTCCCCGTCATCGGTGTAGAGAAGGAGGCGACCGGCCAGGGTCTCCAGGCGCCGGGCCAGGCCGTCGACGGCGCCGGCCATGGCCGGCGCCTCCCCGGGCGCCACCCGCAGTTCCACCACCTCCCGGGTGACGTGGGCCTCGATCAGCTCCCGGGGTGAGCCCTCGGCCACGATCCGGCCCTTGTCCATGACGACCAGGCGGTCGCACAGCTGCTCCGCCTCGTCCATGTAATGCGTCGTCAGCACCAGGGTCACGCCCTGGTGCTTGAGGGTGTGCAGGCGGTCCCAGAGCACGTGGCGGGCCTGGGGGTCGAGGCCGGTGGTGGGCTCGTCCAGCAAGAGGAGCTCAGGCTCGTTGACCAGCGACCGGGCGATGGTGAGGCGGCGCTTCATGCCCCCCGAGAGGTTGTCGACCTTGTCACCGCCCCGCTCGGACAGGCGGGCGAAGTCGAGCAGTTCGGCGATACGCGGGCGCAGCAGCGGGCGGGGGATGCCGAAGTAACGCCCGTATACGAAGAGGTTGTCGGCCACGGACAGCTCCAGGTCGAGGTTGTCCTCCTGGGGCACGACCCCGAGGCGGGCCCTGATCTCCGGCCCGTGACGGTCGGGGTCCTGGCCGAGCACCCGCAGTTCGCCCCGGGTGCGGGCGGAGGTGGCCCCGATCATGCGCATGGTGGAGCTCTTGCCGGCGCCGTTGGGCCCCAGGAACCCGAAGGCCTCTCCCGGACGGACCTCGAAGTCGACCCCGGCCACGGCGGCGAACCCGCCGAAGTGCTTCTCCAGGTCCCGAGCCCACACCAACGGTTCGCCCACGCCGCTCAACGGAGGTCTCCGGTGCCGGTCAGTCGAGGTCCGGGGGGGCGCCCGGGACGTTCAGCCGACTCGGCTGGCCAGCACGAAGAAGCCGGTGAGGGGGACGATCTGGACGTTGGCCCCGGTGTAAGGGGCTTGCACGATCTCGCCGTTACCGATGTAAATGGCCACGTGCTCACCGGGGTCGGCGGGGAAGACGAGGTCTCCCGGTTCGAGGTCGGACATCGGGATATGGATCGTATCGTCGTACTGGGCACCGCTGTAGTGAGGTAGATATACCCCGGCCTGGGCGTAGGCCCACTCGACCAGGCCCGAGCAGTCGAAGGCCTGGGGGCCGGCGGCGCCCCAGACGTACGGGTCGCCCACCCTGCCCTCAGCGGCGGCGACGGCGCCGGAGGCGGCGGAGGAAACCCCCGGGACGACCGTGCCCGTCCCTTCGGCCGATGGGGTGGCGCTCGAGGCCGGGAGCGTGGTGGTGGCGGCGGGGGACTGGTCGGCGGCGGCGCGGGCGGCGTTTTCGGTGGCAATTTGGGCCAGGGCGGCTGTCCGTTGCTGAGCGAGCGCTTGTGCCGCGGCGTCGGCGTTGGCGCGGGCCTGGGCCGCCGCCTGAGCCGCGGCCGCCGCCGCCTCTTGGGCCTGGGCCTCCTCGGCGGCGCGTTCCTGGGCCAGGCGGGCCGCTTCGGCACGCTGCTCGGCTATCAGCTCTTCGTGTTGGATCTCCGCCACCAGAGTGGCGATGCGGCCCTTCACCTGGGCCTGGAGGGCAACGAGCTGGTCCTGGGCCGCCTGGACCTGGTTGCGGTCCTGCTGGAGCTGGGCTACCTGGGCGGCATCGACGTTACGGGCGGCAACCAGCTGGGACCGAGCCGTGCTGGCGTCGGCGGCGGCCAGGCGGTAGCCGTCCTGGGCGTCGGCCTCGTCGGACGCGAACGTCTGTTCCAGCTCCTGGCGCAACAGGGCGTCGTTGAGGTTGTCGAGAGGAAGAGAGGCGTCCAGGGTCAGCTGCGGCCCACCGCCTACATAGGCGTCGACGGCGTCCTGCTGGAGCAGCGTCATCGTCTTGGCCTGGCCCGCTTGGGCCTGGGCCAGGGCCCGGGCCGCGGCCGCGACGCGGGCGTCGGCGAGCTGAAGGTTGACCACACCGGCGTCGTAGCGCTCGCCGAGAGCCGCCTCTTGCTGGCCCAACGCCGCGATCTTGTCCGCCAGGGCCTGGGCTTCGGCTCGTTCGTCGGCCAGTTGGCCGGCGCCCGCAGGCAGCACCGCCGATGCGATGATGGCAAAGGTGGCTGCTAAGGCCAAAGCCATCTTTCCGGCGTGGTGCCGAAAATGCAATGTGAGCGGTGTCACAACGGGTTGAACGTTATGTGAAAAGTAATGGCCGGGTCAAGGACGCTGCCGCATTCGCAGAACTCGCCGGTGAATATCACGCCAAACTTGCTTTTCGCAGCGCGCTGACCGCTACCCGTCCTTTTTTGCCGAAAGTGCTCCCGAGTGGTTTTCGACAGCCGGGTTGACCGGCGCCGGAGCTGCATCGAGGGGGACCGGGGCCGCCACCGTGAGGTCGACCTGGGCCGCGGTACCGGCACCGATCTCCACCGTGACGGAGGCCTCACCGGCGCCCGCCGAGATTGTGTAAAAACCCTCGGAGACGGCGGGGAAAAGGTAACTGCCGGCGCTATCGGTCCTGGTCACGGCCAAAACTTCCCCCGACGTCTCGGCCAGGGTGACCTTGGCCCCGGGCAACCATCCCCCGTCCGGGTCCCGCACGGCCCCGTACAGGTGGCCTTGCCCGACCAGCTGGACTTCGGCCGTGCCGGTCCGGCCTCGCCGGATCACCACCGGCCCTCGGGCGGGCGAGTAGTTATCGCGCCGCACGACCAGCTCGTAGCTGCCTTCGAGCAGGTCAGGGAGGATGGAGACGCCGTCGGGCGCCGTCTCGCACTGGGCCGCCAGGCCTCCGTCGGCGTTGAACAGCTCGATCTCGGCGGCCACGGCCAGTGCGTCCCGGGCCCGGGCGACCCTTACGACCAGGGAACCGACCCCGAGGAGGCTGACCATGGCCCGGGTCTCACCATGGCTCACGGCCAGTACGCGGGCCGCCGGCCGGTAGTGGGGGGCAGCGGCCACCAGGGTGTAGGTCCCTTCCTCGATGTCGTCGAGGTCGAAAGAGCCGTCTTCGCCGGCGACCGTGTGGCCTGCCTCGTCTCCGTTGGGGTGCACGAGCGTCACCGACGCCCCGACCAGGGGTTCGCCACTTGCCGCCGTAATCTGGCCCCACACGTGGAGAGGGCGGCGGGTAAGGTCGACCCGCGTTATGGGGCCGGAGCCGGCGACGGCGGCGCTGATGGTCGTGAAGACGGGGCCCGGGGCGTCACCCACGGGGGCCTCCTCGCTCTCCCAGACGTCGTCCTCGACGGCGACGGCCGCCGGCCCGTCGTCGGCCGAGCCGGTCACGACCAGGCCGTTGTCGACCAGGCCGTCATCGGCCAGCCCGTTGTCGGCCGGCCCGCGGTCGACGTGCTCGCCCTCCGAGGGCCCGGCCCCGGCCGGCACCAGCTCGGTTGGCTCGGCCCCGGCCGGCACCAGCTCGGTTGGCTCCGGCTCGGCCGGGCCCAGGGCTGCCGGGACCAGCTGGGGAGGACCGGCAGGGGATGGTCCGAGCGGCGCCTCCCGGCCGCTGTCGTCCCGGGGGACGGGCGTGCGCTCGGTGGCCCGGGCGCCGCGGACCGGTACCCGGGGGACGTCACGCGACCGCACGGCCAGGGCCAGGACGGCCGATGCCAGGGCTACGGCGGCGGCAACCAGGAACAACTCGTGCATGGAGTCGGCGAAGCTGCGGTGGATGATGGCGAGCATTCGCGCCGGCGCCCCCGGGGTCGACGCCGCCTGGCCGATCTGCCCGTCGAGGACGAGGCTGGTGAGCTGAGGTCCCTGTCCGGCCAGCGGGGACGAGGCGGACAGGGCGGCGTTGAGGTCGTCGGTGAGGCGGGTGGCGAGCACGGCGCCGAACACGGCCACGCCCGTGGCCGTGCCGATCTGACGGAAAGTCGAACTCGTCCGCGACGCCACCGCCGCCAGGCGGGGCTCGACGGCGGCGACGGCGGCCGAGGCCAGACGGGGGTTGACCAGCTCCAGGCCGACGCCGGCGACCAGCAGTCCGGGGACCAGTTGCGACGCGGTACTGGTAGCGCTCAGGCGGCTCATGAGCCAGAAACCGACGGCCACCAGGACCAGGCCCCCGCAAATGAGCAATTTGATCGGCACCAACCGGTCCAGCAACCCGGTCAGCGGCAGGAACGGAAGGGTCATGGCCGTCAACAGCAGCAGCCGGACGGCGACGCCCAGGACGGAGTAGCCCAGGTCATAGGAAAGATAGAGGACCAGGAACAGGAAGGGCCCGAGCACGGCGGCCGACAGCCCGAAGGCGGCGATCGAACTGCCTGTGAAGGTGCGCTGGCGAAAGAGCGAGATGTCGAGCATGGGCGCCGGCGACACGGCCTCGACGGCGATGAACGCCACCAGCAACAGGGCGGTGCAGCCGAAGCAGGCCAGTACGCCGTTGGTGGCCCAGCCCGACAGGGTGGTCGTCGTGCGTACCAGCCCGATTACCAGGATGGCGATGGCCGCGCTGAACAGGGCCAGGCCCTTCCAGTCGGGCCCGTGCACGGGGCCGAGGACGGTACCGGGCTCGGCGCCGACGGGATCCTTGTCCCTGATGGCGAGAGCGCCGACGAGCAGCGCCACCGCCGAGGTGGGCACGTCGATCAGGAAGATCCACCGCCAGCCCAGGTAGTTGGTTATGACCCCGCCCACCAGGGGCGAAAAGGCCACGGCCAGGCCGGTCACGGTCCCCCATACGGCCAGGGCCGCTCGCCAGCGCCCCGAGCCGAACGTCTCACCGATCAGGATCGAACCGGTGGCGAATAGCAGCGCCCCGCCCAGGCCCTGCAGCACCCGGCCGCCTATCAGGACGTAGGGGTTGGGCGCCAACCCCCCGAGGAGGGAACCGAGGGCGAGGACGGCCAGGCCGAGCAGGAAGACGGTGCGCCGGCCGGCCAGGTCGGCCACATAGCCGGCGGTGAGGACAAAGGCGGCCAAGGTGAGGACGAACGCTTCCAGTACCCACTGCATCTCGGAGAGGGACCCGTCGAGGCTGCGCCGGACCTCGGGCAGGGCCACACTGACGCCCATGAAGTCCATCAGCATCATGAGCGTGGCCAGGCTGATGGCGATCAGTGAACCCCACCGGCGCCAGCCCTCGTGGCTGCCCTGGTGCCCGGGGAGGGCGGGGTTACTTAGCCTCTGTTGTCGCTGAGCCATTTCTTCTTCCGAGTTAGGAAAGGTGCTGGTCCAAGGTTACTTGTGCCCATCGACCAGCCATAACTCATCACCCGCTTCGGATTGCCGAAGCGGAAAGCGGTGAGCATTTCACGCAACGTGCGGGCCACTGACTGCGGGCAGTGGCTTTGCTTTCCGGATGTGCGCGCTAGCCTTTAATTGTGAGCGTGACCCCTGAGGTCTCCGTAGCCCCTCCTAAACCGACGCTCGACGGCGACCACGAACGTATGGCCCACATAGTCCTTGAAGGTGTTTCGGCCGAAGACGGCGAGTTCATTAGCGCCGGGCCCAGCGTTGTGGAGGGCATCGTCAACGGCACGCCGGTCCGAGCGCTGTGCGGGAAGGTGTGGGTGCCCGGGCGCGACCCCAAGAAGTACCCCCTGTGCCCGACGTGCAAGGAAGTGGCCGAGCAGATGGGCTGGGCCGTACCCTCCTCGTAAGGCCTGCTGGCCTGTTAGAGCTGTCCCTCGGGGGGCCGGGCGGCCTTGTCGGCCTCGTCCAGGGCCTGGGCCAGGGTGTGCCAGGACAGGGTGGCGCACTTTATACGCACCGGGAACTTGACCACGCCCTGCAGGGCCTCGAGGTCGCCCAGGGCCACCCCTTCGGCCGCCGCCACCTCGGCCCCGCTGCGCTCGTCCACGTCGGTGCTCGCCGGCCCGGTCCCGCCCCCGCTGGCGGCCCCGTCCCCGTGCCCGTCGAGGGCCTGGCCGTGAAGCGACATCATGGCCCGGAAGGCCCTGATGGTCGAGCGGGCCTGGGCCAGGGTCTTGCCCTTCACCGCCGTCGACATCATGGAGGCGGACGACTGGGAGATCGAACAGCCTTGGCCCGAAACTTTGAGGTCGGTGATGACGTCGCCCTCCAGGGCCAGGTAGAGCACCACTTCGTCGCCGCACAGGGGGTTGAAGCCCTCGGCCCGCAGGGCCGGAGGCGCCTCGAGCTCCCCCCGGTTACGGGGGTTGCGGTAGTGGTCGAGGATGATTTCCCGGTAAAGGTCTTCTAGGCCTGGCATGGCAGCTCCGAGGGGGTCAGCCGAACAGAGTGTCGGCTTCGCCGATGGCGTCCACCAGGACGTCCACATCGGCTTCGTCGTTGTACACGGAAAAAGAAGCCCGCGCCGTCGCGCTCACCCCGAGGCCGCGCATCAACGGTTTGGCGCAGTGGTGGCCGGCGCGTACGCACACGCCGGCCTGGTCGAGCACCTGCGAGAGGTCGTGGGCGTGGATGTCTTTGTAGGCGAAGCTGATGATGCCCGCCCGCGCCGTCGAGGGGGAAGGGCCGTAAATGGTGATGTCGTCACCGTAGCGCTCGTTCAGCGCTCCCATGGCATAGGACGTGAGCGCCTGCTCATGGGCCCGCACCGCGTCCATGCCCAGCCCGCACAGGTAATCGACGGCGGCGCCCAGCCCGATGGCCTCGGCTATGGGCGGCGTGCCGGCCTCGAACTTCCAGGGCACGTCGTTGGTGCTGAAGCCGTCCAGGCGCACGTCCCGGATCATCTCGCCTCCGGTCAGGAAGGCGGGCATGGCGTCGAGCAGCTCCCGGCGCGCCCAGAGGGCGCCGATGCCCGTGGGGCCGAGCATCTTGTGCCCGGTGAAGGCCACGAAGTCGGCGCCCATGGCCTGGACGTCGGTGGCCAGGTGAGGGACGTACTGGGCCCCGTCCACCAGCACCAGTGCCCCGGCGGCGTGGGCGGCATCGGCCAGCAGGCGCACCGGGGGCAGGGTGCCGAGCACATTGGAAGCGGCGCTGACGGTCAGCAACTTGGCCCCGTCGAGGAGCCGGTCCAGGTCGGCCAGGTCGAGGGCGCCGTCCCGGCCCAGGGGCAGGAACCGGAGCTCGTTGTGTTTCTCGGCCCGCAATTGGAGCCAGGGCACGAAATTGGCGTGGTGCTCCATTTCGCTCGTCACCATGGCATCGGCGGGGCCCAGGTTGGACCGCCCCCAGCTGTAGGCGACGAGGTTGATCGCCTCGGTGGCGTTCTTGGTGAATACGACCTCGTCGGCCGAGCCGGCGCCGATGAAGGCGGCCACCTTCGCCCGGGCCCCCTCATAGAGGTTGGTTGCCTCCTGAGCGATCTGGTAAACCCCCCGGTGCACATTGGCGTGGGTCGTCTCGTAATAACGCTGCATCGCCTCCAGCACCGCCAGCGGCTTTTGGGCCGATGAAGCCGAGTCCAGGTAAACGAGGCGCTTGCCGTGGACGGTGCGCTCCAGGATAGGGAAATCCTTCTTTACCCGGGCTACGTCCAGGGCGGGGCCGAAGTCGCTCACCGCCATGCCTCGTAACCTTCGTTTTCGAGGCGCCGGGCCAGGTCGGGACCGCCGCTTTCGACCACGCGCCCGTTCACCAGCAGGTGGACCCGGTCAGGCTCGAGGTATTCCAGGATGCGCTGGTAATGGGTTATCAAGAGCACGCCGAGCTGAGGTCGGGCGGCGCGCACCTCGCGCACACCGGAGGCGACGACCCGCAGGGCATCGATATCGAGGCCGGAGTCGGTTTCGTCCAGCACGGCGAAATCTGGCTCGAGCACGGCCATTTGCAGGACTTCGTTCCGTTTTTTTTCCCCGCCCGAGAACCCGTCGTTCAAATAGCGGTCACCGAGCGACGCGTCTATATCGAGCTTGCGCATCCACTCCATTATCGTCAGGCGCAGCTCGAGGACCGAAAGGTCGAGGCCCTTACGCACCGAAAGGGCCTGGCGCAGGAACTGGGCCAGCGGTACCCCGGCGATCTCCTCGGGGTACTGGAAAGCCAGGAAAATCCCGGCCTTACCCCGGGTCTCGGTCGGCCAGGCGGTTATGTCCTCGCCCTTGTAGATGAGCCGCCCCTGGGTGACATCGTAGCCCGGGGCGCCCAGGAGCGACTTGGCCAGGGTCGACTTGCCGCTCCCGTTGGGCCCCATAAGGGCGTGCAGCTCGCCGGCGGGTACGACCAGGTCCACCCCCCGCAGGATCTCGGTGCCCTGCACGGAAACGTGGAGGTCGCGAATCTCGAACAGGGCCGGTCCGGGGGGGCCGCCGTGCGCGTCGGCAACAAGGGGGTCGGGCATCGCCGACCATGCTATGCCATCCCGCCTATTAACACTACGGCCGTAGGAGAAATGGGGGGCGGAGCCCGGCGCAGGCCGACCGGCGCCGCCCGGGCGCCGTCCGAATATCCCCCCGGGACGGAAGACGCGCGGTAATATTGGCTTACCGAAGAAAGGAGGTGGTCCAGCTGAGCAGTAGTAGTCAACCTGGGACCTCGGAGGTGGCTGGCCGCTAACGGCCCGCTGGACCGCCTGGTCAAATCCCAGCCAGACACCCGGGTGACCCGGCCGGGAGTTGGTCCCGCCTGGCACACCAAACGGTTTACCCGCGCCTTTCCAGCAATTCGTAACAAGGGGACGTGCTCAGGCGCGTCCCCTTGTTGTTTTGTCCCCAGGGACTTCTGCCGTTAGCCTTGATCGATGGCCGTAGACAAACGTGCCGGCGCCGCCAAGGCCACCGGCAACGCCAACGGTTGGGGTAACGGCCGGGCTACCAGCGAAGAGGTCGGTTTCAGCGGGGAGGGGGGCCCGGAGCTCAAGGGGTTCCTGGCCCGGCCCAACTTCTCCGCCGCCTCGGGCGCCGGCCGCAACGGCGTGGTGCTGTCCCACGGTTTCCCCGGTGCCAGCCAGAAGGCCGGCTCGCCCAGCTCGGGGTTCCCCGAGCTGGCCGTCCGGTTGGCGGCCGAGACCGGCGCCGCGGTCCTGACGTTCGACTTCAGAGGCACGGGCCTATCCGACGGCGAGTTCTCCCTGGGTGGCTGGCAGGCCGACCTGACCGCCGGCATTGAGACCCTCCGGGCCGTCCCCGGCATCGAGAGGACGTGGCTGGTCGGCTTCGCCGCCGGTGGGACGCTGTCCATCTGCGCCGCCGGCGAAGACGTCTCGATCGCCGGCGTGGCTGCTTTTTCCCCGTTGGCTGATTTCGCCGAGCGGGCGGGGGAGACGAGGCGGTCCTCGGCGCAGGCCAAGGCGGCCGCCGAGGCCGCTCGCACCCGGGGCTACCCGCCCGAGCCGGAGGCGTGGGCGAGGGCCGTCAGGGAGGTCCGCCCCTCGCTGCTCGTGGCCCACATCCCGCCCCGGCCCCTGTTGATCGTGCACGGTGCCAGTGACGACGTTGTGCCCCTCACCGACGCCCGGGAACTGGCCGACGCCGCCGACGCCTCGTCCGAGCTGCGCGTCCTGGCCGGCGCCGGGCACGGCCTGGTCCACGACCCCCGGGCCATCGCCTTGCTGCTGGGCTGGTTCGACCGGCACCTCGGCTCGGTCGCCTGAGCCTCAGCGGCCGGTGGCGGCCACCTCACCGGCGGTCGCCTTGGCCGCCGCCTTGACCTGCGCCTTGTGCGCCCGCACCCGGGCCAGGGACTCGGGCCCGGTGATGTCGGCCACGGAAAGGTACGATCCGGGCTCACTGAAGGGCCGGCTCACTTCCTCCCAGCCCGGCGGGCGCACCCCGAGCTGTTTGCCGAGCAGGGCGACGAAGATCTTGGCCTTTTGTTCGCCGAAGCCGGGCAGGGCACGCACCCGCCGCAGCAATTCGGCCCCGGTCGGCGCACCCTCCCAGACCAGGGCCGCTTTGCCGTCGTACTCCTGCACCAACACCTGGCCCAGCTGCTGCACTCTCGCCGCGTTGGCGGCCGGGAAGCGGTGCAGGGCCGGTCGTGCGGCGAAGACCGAGGCGAGCTGGTCGGGGGGCATGGAGGCGATGAGGGCGGCGTCGAGCCGGCCTCCCAGGCGGTCGCGCAGGTCGCGGGGCGAACTGAAGGCCCGCTCGAGCGGGATCTGCTGGTCCAGCACCATGGCGATCAGGAGGGCCAGGGGATCGTTGGACACCAGTTCGTCGGCAGCCTCGTCCTGAGATATGTGCAGGGCCACGGCTCGGCTCACGATCGGGCCGGGCTGGGGTGGTCGGGGTCGATCCCGTAGCGGCGGATGGCGTCGTCCACTTCCTCGGCCTTGCCCTCGCCGGCCTGGCGCAGGCCGTCGAGCACGGCCACGACAACGTGGGCGGCGTCGGTCTCGAAGTGCCGGCGCAGAGCCTGGCGGGTGTCGCTGCGCCCGAAGCCGTCGGTGCCGAGGGTGACAAAGGGCCCCGGCGCCCAACGGGCCACCTGGTCCGGCACGGCCTTCATGTAGTCGGTGACCGCCACCACCGGCCCTTCGGCGTTGGCCAGGGCCTCGCTCACGAAAGGGGTGCGGGGCGGCTCGGAGGGGTGGAGGCGGTTGTACCGCTCTACCTCCAGGGCTTCTTCCCGCAGGGCTTTGTAGCTGGTCACGCTCCACAGCTCGGCGGCGACGTCGTGGTGCTGGGCCAGTAGTTCCCGAGCTTGCAGGGCGGCCTGACTGGCCGAGCCGGAAAACAGGACGGTCGCCCGCCGGCTGGCGCCCTGCGGCGCCGGCGCAAAGCGGTAGAGGCCCCGCAATATGCCGTCGTCCGCCCCTTCGGGTTTGGGCGGCATCACATAGTTCTCGTTGTAGAGGGTTATGTAATAGAAAATGTCCTCGCCACCGTTTTCGCCGTACATGCGGGCGATGCCGTCGCGCACGATGGTGGCCGTCTCGTAGGCGAAGGCGGGGTCGTAAGCCCGCACGTTGGGCACCACCGAGAACAGCAGGTGTGATTGGCCGTCGTCGTGCTGGAGCCCTTCTCCCAGAAGGGTCGTCCGCCCGGCCGTGGCCCCCATCAGAAAACCTCGGGCGCGCATGTCCGCCGCCGCCCAGATCATGTCGCCGACCCGCTGGTAGCCGAACATGGAATAGAAGGTGTAAAACGGCACCATCGGCTGGCCGAACGTCGCATAGGCCGTCCCCGCGGCGGTGAAGTCGGCCAGGCCGCCGGCCTCGGCAATGCCCTCCTCCAGTATCTGCCCGTCCTTTGCCTCCGAATAAGACAGCATGAGCTTGGAGTCGACGGGCTCGTAAAGCTGGCCCAGGGGCGAATAGATCTTGAAGTCCTTGAAGAGCGCGTCCATCCCGAAAGTGCGGGCCTCGTCGGGGATTATCGGCACCACCCGCTTGCCTATCGATTTGTCCCGGAGCAGGTGGCGCAGCAGGACGGCGAAGGCCATGGTGGTGGAGACCTCCCGGCCGCCCGAGCCGCTGTCGAACTCGGCGAAAGTGGCCTCCGCGGGAGCGGGCAGGGGCTCGTAGCGTACGACGCGGTGGGGGAGCGGCCCGCCCAGTTCACGCCGCCGCTGCATCATGTACTGGTACTCGGGGCTGTCCTGCGGGGGCCGGTAGAAGGGCGGCTCCCCGCCGTCGAGGGCCTCGTCGGGGATATGGGCCTGGAGGTGCAGGCGGTCGCGGAGCCGCTTCAGCTCGGCTTCGTTCATCTTCTTTATCTGGTGGGTGGCGTTGCGCGACTCGATGGTCGGCCCCAGCGTCCAGCCCTTGATGGTCTTGGCCAGGATGGCGGTGGGCTGGCCGGTCGTCTCGGTCGCCGCCTTGTAGGCGGCATAGAGCTTGCGGTCGTCGTGGCCGCCGCGGGGCAGACGGCGCAGTTCCTCGTCGCTCAGGTGCTCGACAAGCTTGCGCAGCCGGGGGTCGGGCCGAAGAAGTGCTCGCGGATGTAGGCCCCGTCCTCGGTGGCCAGCTTTTGGAACTCGCCGTCGACGGCGGTGTTCATCTTGTTGAGCAGCACGCCGTCCACGTCCCGGGCCAGCAGCTCGTCCCAGCGGGTGCCCCAGATGACCTTGACGACGTTCCAGCCCGCACCGCGGAAGACGGCCTCCAGCTCCTGGATGATCTTGCCGTTGCCGCGCACGGGGCCGTCGAGGCGCTGGAGGTTGGCGTTGACCACGAAGATGAGGTTGTCAAGCTGCTCCCGCCCGGCCAGGGACAGGGCGCCCAGGGTCTCCGGCTCGTCGCACTCCCCGTCGCCCACGAAGCACCACACCCGGGAGGCGCTGGTGTCGGTTATGCCCCGGTTGTGCAGGTACTTGTTGAAGTGCGCCTGGTAGATGGCGTTGAGGGGGCCGATGCCCATGGACACCGTGGGGAACTCCCAGAAGTCGGGCATGAGGCGGGGGTGGGGGTAGGACGACAGGCCGCCACAGCCGGCGGCGGCGCCGGCCAGTTCCATACGGAAATGGTCGAGCTGCTCCTCGCTCAGGCGCCCCTCGATGAAGGCCCGGGAGTAGATCCCGGGGGCGGCGTGGCCCTGGAAGAAGACCTGGTCGCCGGCGGCCCCGTCCGCCTTGCCCCGGAAGAAATGGTTGAAACCCACGTCGTACAGCGCCGCCGACGAGGCGAAGGTGGCCAGGTGGCCGCCTATGCCCTCGGCCCGGTGGTTGGCCCGTACCACCATCGCCGCCGCGTTCCAGCGGGTGTACCTGCGGATCAATTTCTCCATCTGGGTGTCGCCGGGGAACCACGGCTCGCGGCTAGCGGGGATGGTGTTGACGTAGGGCGAAGACACGGTGGCGGGGAAGCCGACCTGGCTCTCCTGCGCCCGTTCCAGGAGCTTCATCAGCAGGAAACTTGCCCGCTGCTTGCCGTGCACCTCGAGCACGGCGTCGAAGGACCCGACCCACTCCTCGGTCTCGGTCGGGTCGATGTCGGGCAGCTGGTGGGAGATTCCGTCGAAGATCACGCCTCCCATCGTCGCGCCGGTGGGGGCCGGACAGGTAGTAGGACGGCGAAGTGAATTGTGACATTTGTCTCAAGGTAGGGGCGCCGTCTCGAGGCCGGGCATGCTGGGGCGATGGATGAGCCGACATGAGCGAGACGGGCGTGCGCCGCACCCGGGCCGGGGCCCAGATGGCCGGGACTGGCGCCGGCACCACCGTCTACACCGATGGGGCGTGCCTGGGCAACCCCGGCCCGGGCGGTTGGGCCTGGGCGGTGCCCGGGGGGCGCTGGCGCCGTGGTGCCGCCGCCGCCACCACCAACCAGCGCATGGAAATAGCCGCCGCCCTGGACGCGGCGCGCACCCTGGAGGGCCCGCTGGAGGTCGTGAGCGACAGCACGTACGTGGTCAACTGCTTCCGGGACGGCTGGTGGGAGAGGTGGTTGGCCCGGGGTTGGGTCGGCTCGGCCAAGCAGAAGGTGGCCAACCGGGACCTGTGGGAGCCCCTGGTGGAGCTGTACCGGAGCTCACCGGGGCGCCTGCGCTTCCGATGGGTGAAGGGCCACGGGAGCGATCCTTTCAACGACCTGGTGGACCGCCTGGCCGTGGCCGCGGCGACGTCTCAGCAGGGTGGCGAAGGCTGGGATCCGCCGACCGGCGTTGACCTCGGGCCGGCCGACGTGCCCCGGGCGGGTTGGCCCGGGGCGGCGGGCGAAGGTAGCGGCGTCCCGGGCGGCCGCCGCGCCTCATGGGACGGCTCAGGAGGCGGGCACGGCCGAGGCGTCCCGGAAGGGGCCTTCGTGCTGGGCCAGGGCGGCGGCGTCGGGCACGTACTGCTGGGAGACGACCCGCCACGACCCCGACGAGTACCCGATCAGGGTCTGGTCGTAGGCCCCTTCGACGGGACGCTGCTCGGTCCAGCCGGGCACGTAGGCGACGAGCTCGCCCGGGCGGGGGGCGACGACGAAGCCCTCGCCGAGGAAGCGGTAGAGGACGACCGTCCCCGCCCCGCCGACCACATCGAGCTCGTTGCCGAAGCCCCCTGCGTCCGATGGGGTGACCAACACGAGGTCAGCGGTCCCGGCCGCCTGGACGTCACCCGTCCACAGCCCGCTCGGTGCCCCGGCGCGGTTGAAAACCCGGCGCAGGGCCAGCGCCCAGGAACTTCCCCGGCGCTTCCAGACGAGGTCGCGTTCCTGCACCTCCCGCACCTTGGCGATGGGCCGCCCGCTTACGGGCCCGCCGTCGAGGGCCGCCGTTTCCTGCTCCACCACGCCGGCCACGGTGCCCTGGGCACTCGTGGCCACGGCGCACTTCCCCGTGAAGCCGGGGTCGATCAGGTGATGGCACGCGGCTTTGTACGCCTTGTCCGTCGGGCTCAGAGGCGGGTAGAGGCTGGCCCCGCGGCCCGACAGGGCCAGGCCCACGACAGCCGGGTCCGAGCCGAGGGCAGAAGGGGCGCTGGTGGTCGGAGGGCGGGGGCGCCGCCCCCCGTGCTCCACGGCCCGGGACCCGCGGGTGCCGGCGGTGCCGGCGGCGCCGGCCGGAAGGGCGGGCGCCGTTCCGCACGCCAGCGCCGGAAGCGCCAATGCCGCCAGGGCGCTGGCCGCGGCCAGGGCCGTGCCTCGGTTAGGGCCCATCGCTACATGGTTACCAAAACGACCACCCCCGGGGTTCCCCGGGCCGGCCCGGCGGCGGCGGTAAGGTCAGGCGCGGGGAGGTCTCATGACGGGTCGCGGGCAACACGGCGGGGGGGCCGACGAGGCAGCGGGGAGGGCGTACACGGCGGCCGAATGGCGGTTGCGGGCGCTGTCGCCCCTCGATGGCCGCTATGGGCGCCTGATGGAGCCCTACGCCGCCGCCTTTTCCGAGGAGGCGCTCATCAAGGAGCGCTTCGCCGTGGAGGTGGCCTGGCTCGTGCACCTGTCGGATTGCCCCCAACTGGCCGAGCTGGGCCCGCTGTCGGCCGCGGCGCGCGCCACCGTGCAGGGCTGGGCCCGGCGCTTCGGGGCCGACGACGCCGCCGCCGTCAAGGACATAGAGGCCCGGACCAATCATGACGTCAAGGCGGTCGAGTACTACCTGAAGCGCCGCCTCATCGCCAACCTGGGCTGGCCGGCGAGCCGGGCCGAGTTCGCCCATTTCGGGGCGACCTCGGAGGACGTCAACAACCTGGCCTACGCCCGCATGGTCCGGGGGGCGCTGAGCGAGGTCTGGCTCCCGGCGGCGGTCGCCCTGGTCGGCGACGTACGCGGCATGGCCCGCGCCTACGCCGCCCTGCCCATGCTGGGCCGTACTCACGGCCAACCCGCCACGCCCACCACGCTCGGCAAGGAACTGGCCGTCTTCGTGGCCCGCTGGGAGCGCCAGTTACGCTCGGTACGGGCCGTGGCCGTTCCCGGCAAGTGGGGCGGGGCCACCGGCACCCTGGCCGCTCATGTCCTGGCCTACCCCGAGGTCGATTGGCTGGCGGTGACGCGCCAGTTCGTGGAAGGCATGGGTTTCGCATGGGCCCCGCTCACGACCCAGGTCGAGCCGCACGACTGGATGGCCGAGCTGTTCGGGGCGCTGAGCCGGTTCGGCACCGTCCTGATCGATTTCTGCCGGGACATGTGGTCCTACGTGAGCCTGGGGTACCTGCGCCAGCGACTGGTCGAGGGAGAGGTGGGCAGCTCGGTTATGCCCCACAAGGTGAACCCGATCGATTTTGAGAACGCAGAGGCGAACGCCGGCCTCGCCGGCGCATTGTTGGCCCACCTCTCTGAGAAGTTGCCCGTATCACGTCTGCAGCGGGACCTTTCTGATTCTTCCGCCTTGCGAAATATCGGGAGCGCGTTCGGATATTCCGGCCTGGCCGTCGTTTCGGCTCGCCGGGGCGTGGCCCGGACGGCTCCCGACCCCGCCGCCCTGGCCGCCGATCTCGATGGGGCCTGGGAGGTGCTGGCAGAGGCGGTGCAAACGGTTATGCGCCGCTACGGAGTCGAAGAACCCTATGAGCGGCTGAAGGCTTTGGCCCAGGGCCGAGTTCTGACCCAGGAGGATCTGCAGCACTTTGTGCGCGGGCTCGACCTCCCTGGGGAGGCGCGCCAGCGGCTTTTGGCATTAACGCCGGCGACCTACACGGGCCTTGCAGCTCAGCTGGCTAGCATGCTTGACCAGGAGTAAGTGAGGAACTTCCGCTAAATGTCCGCAATTGGCTAGACCGAAGTGGCTAGCTCCAACGCAGGGAGCCCAGGGGTGAACGGTGAAAGCTCGGTACATATTGACAGGGGCCATTGGCTCTACCGCTTTTCCCTCGACGCCGGCAATATAGCTATTTACCGGGCGCGCCGGGCCGGGCAAAACCTGGCCCCCGCCGAGGTATGGCGGTGCCTGGCCGTGCTGGGCGTCTCCGACGCCTTCGTAGTCCCGGTCCAGGGCAGCTGGCACCCCTTCATCGAGTTGAGTGACGGCCGGCAGCGGTGGGCCCTGGAAAAGCGGCCCACGCTTCGAGGAGGCCGAGATCGCCACCCGCCATTTCCTGGGCTCCCTAGCCGACGCCATCAGCAATGCCGCCCAGGCCCAGGGCCCGCTGGGGGAAAAGGACCCGGAGGCCAAGACGTTGCGAGCGCCGGCTCCCCCCCCGGCACCGGCCGAGGACGCGGCTACGGACGCAGTCCTGGCCAAGGCGCGCGGTACCCGGGAAGCGTCGGGCTGGGAGCTCATCTACAGCCGCCAACGCGTCTTTCGCTAGGCCCGGCCCAGCCAAGTTCGTCACCAGCGCCGGCCCCGGCAGTCATCGCGACTGCCGGGGCCGGCGCTGTTTGGGCCCAGGACCTGATTGGGACGGCCGGGTGGGTCGCTAGGCGCCCGGGAAGGTGTTCGCCGCCCCGCTGGAGTTGACGATGGCATAGGAGGTGCCGGAGGAGCTGGCGATCAAGCCCACGATCGGCTTGGCTTGCTTCTTGCCCCCGTCCGAGCCGTACGGGTTGCCGTCGCCGAAGGTGAACACGCCCCCGTCGACGGCCACGAGCCAGTAACCCTTGCCGTCCGGGGTGGACGCTATGCCCACGATCGGCTTCGCCAGGTGCAGCTTGGTGGTCGGGCCGTACTGGTGGGCGTCCCCATAGATGTGGACGGTACCGTCGGACTCGACGAGCCAGTAGCCCAGGCCGTCGGGGGTGGGAGCTATGCCCACGATGGGCTTGGCCGGGTGGAGCTTGGCGGTCGGGCCGTAGAAGTTGCCGTCTCCGAAGGTGAACACGTTCCCGCCGGACGACACCAGCCAGTAGCCCTTGCCGTCGGGGGTGGAGGCTATGCCCACAATGGGCGAGGCCAGGTGCAGGGTTGACGCCGAGCCGTACGGCTTGGCATCACCGAAGGTGTGGACGGCGCCGTTGGCGGCCACGAGCCAGTAGCCCAGGCCGTTTGCGGTGGCGGCGATGGCCACCGGCACCTTTTTGCCTTTTCCGGCGGTGTAGCCGCCGTACCCCTTGGCCGTGCCGTAGGCCTTGACGCTCCCGTTCCCTTCGAGCACCCACCACCCCTTGCCGTCGGGGGTGCTGGCCAGCCGCGCCCCGGCGGCATGGCTGTAGTAAAGGGTGGGGGGCGGCGGAGGAGGCGCGGGGGCCGACGGCTGGGCCACGAGAGTGAGCGTGCCGGCCACGTAGACGATGTTGAAGCCGGCCTCCACCGCTCCTGCGCAGGTGATCGGGTAGGTGCCGGGCGGGCTGGCCGAGGTGGCGGTGGTGGTGCACGTGGCCAGGGTCGACGGGGCGCCCCCGGTATAGGTCGGCGTGAAGGTCGGTATGACCGAGCCGGCAAAGATGGTCGGGCTCGGTGCGGTGACCGTAAGTGTGGGGGTAACGAATATGCCGCCCCCGCCCCCGCCCCCGCCTCCGCCTCCGCCCCCGCCGCCTCCGCTGGCCTGGGTGGTGACCGAGAACGTTCTGGTCGGCCGGCGGCGCCGCCGGGTAGCCGTTACCGCCCGACTGGTTGGCGGCGACGTCACAGGTGCCGTCGGCGGCGAAATCGAACGTCCCCGAGTTGAACGTGCACGCTCCGTTGGTAACGCCGGCGCCGAGACTGAAGGTCACGGTACCGCCCGGGGCGGTGGCGGAGGGAGTGTACGACCCTCCGACGTAGGCCGGGCTCGGCGGGCTCGAGGTGAAGGTGATGGTCTGTCCCGGGGTGCTGGCACTCGTCTGGTACGCGCCGGCGTCACAGCTGGTGCTGGCGGCCGAGGTGTAACCGCGCTGGTCGGTGGCCGGGCAGAGCGACGGGGTGGGGTCGGGGATGACACCTATGGCCGGGCTTCCCGCCGGCAGGCTCATCGTTTGCGTCGGCCCACCGTTGTTGGCCAGGGCCCCGAGGGAAAGGGAGGCGCTGTCGTTATCGTCCGTGCCGCTGTTCTCGCACGTGGCGTCGGTGCCGACGTTGTAGCCCGTGTCCGTCCAGGTGCCACTGGCTTGGTCGCAGGAGCTGTCGAAAATGTCGGCTGCCACCGTCACCGTGGCTCCGCCGACCCCGCCCCCGCTTTCGATGGCGGCGCCATCGGTGGCGGTGTTGGGGCCGAACGTCGAGGCCGTCACGGTGAGAGCGCCGTCGCCCCCGAGGTCGGCGTTGTCGATGGCCCCCCCGTCGAGGGCGGCGGTGTTTTGCGTAAACGTCGAGGTCGATACGTCGGAGGTGGCGACCTGCCCCATCGCTTGGCTGCCGGCCAAGTCGGAGTTGTCGATGGCACCACCGTCGCCCTGGTCATCAACGGCTACGCTGCCGGTGGCGCTGTTGTCAGTGAAGGTCGAGCCCGACACCGTGAGGGTACCGGTGCCGCCGCCGCCGCCATTGTCGATGGCCCCGCCGTCCCCCGAGGTGGCCACGTTGCCGGTGAAGGTCGAGCCCGACACCGTGAGGGTGCCGGTGCCGCCGTTGTCAGCGTCGGCGTTGTTTATGGCGCCGCCGTAATTGGACGTGTTGTCAATAAAGCTAGAGCCGGACACGGTGACGGAGCCGTCGTAGGCGACGATCCCCCCGCCCAAACCACTGTTCGAGATGGTTGCGTCATTACCGTTCTCAATGGTGATGTCGTCGACCGTGGCCGTCACCCCGGCGATGGTGAGGACGGGGCCGTCGCAGGTAAGGTCGGGCGGGCAGCCCATCGGGCTGCCGTTATTGCCGTCGAGGATGGGGTTGGAAACGCCCGCCTCCGGCTCCAGGGTCAAGGAGGCGGCGATGGTCCAGTTGCCTTTGTAGTGGGCGCTGGCCCCCGGGGTGGCCAGGGCGACGGTGTCGCCGGAAGCGGCCAGGGCCAGGGCCTGGGCCAGGCTGCACTCGGTGTCCGAGGCGCCCGTGGCCGGGCAGGACGTCGGGGAGGCGGGGGCGCCGCCGGCGGCGAAGGCGTACAAGGTCGTGGCCGCCAGGGCGGGGGCCTCGGTGACCAGGCTCAGCACCATGAACGGCAGTAAGGCGAGCCCCGCGCCCGCCGCCGCGCTCCTCGCCCATCTGGGGGCCCCCCACTCCGGGGGCCGGAAATGACTACCCACTCTGGATGACCACCGAAACTGCACTTGACCTGCTCCTTCCACTGCGACCGAGTTATAGTTCGGGAGAGCTTACAACTTCGGTTTGGGAACCCGACGGCCGGAAGGGCAGCTGATGGTTGGTGCCGTGATTTAGCCCCGATGGGGGGCTAATTTCGCTTGACCGCCCCCAGATATCGCGCTTATAGTGTTGCTGGGGCCACGCTGCGACGGCCTCGCGTTGCTGAACTTTAGGGCTGCGCTGTTGGCGGTGTTAGGGGAGTGCCGGCGAAGAGCCGGCTTACTTTGGCGCAACCCGCGGGCGGGCGGCTACTCTCCGAGAGGGACGTCCGCGGCTCCACGCAATTGGGCGGGCACGAGGTGAGTCTCGTGAGGCGCAGGGATATGATCACTTCACGTTTTGTGGGGGCTCAGGAGCCTTTCGAGTAGGCGGGGCCCCGGCCAGAAGGGAGCGACGGTGAGGACGAGGACAAGAATGACGCGAGCCAGGAGGCTCGTCGTAACGGCGGCCAGTATTACCGTATTATCGGGAGCTGGTCTGCTCGGGACGGCATTCGTACCTGCCGGTCCGTCCGCATTCGCCGACGGGTCTGTGCCCGCGACACCGAGCGCGGCCGGACTGGCCAGCTACGTCGGTGGTTATGCGGAGTACAGCACGTGCGCGGGCATTTCGGCCGCGGCCACGTGCAGTAGCCGAGGATTAGTGGGTGGGGACGATATCGGCAGCGCCGTGGGCGTCGATGGCAATTTCAACGGTACTGACATTTACGTTGGTGACCAGATATCTAACAGCATGGCTCTGGCGGTAAACGGCAACGTGACCGGCACGGTTCAGATCGGGCAACTATCGTCAGGTAACTATTCAGGTGATTATGGAGTGTACGGGGCCAGCGATGCCACCGCCGCCCTGCCCGGCGGCGCCACGCCTATACCCAACCTCTATGCCGCGTCGAGCTCTTATCCGCTGCCCGATTTTTCGACTATCAACGGTGAGCTTTCTGCCCTCAGCGCGAGTTGGGGCGACGCCACCACCTACCCGACAACGGGTGGCATAACCACGACTGTCCCGGGCACGCTCTACCTGACCGGCACCGCCACTGACCTTAACGTTTTCAATCTTACTGCCGGCCAATTGGCCGCCACCGTCGACCTCTATGTGAACGTCCCCGACGGCTCTAATGTGCTGATAAACGTGCCGGACACGAGCATCGACTGCACGGTCACCTCGTGCCTGAACAACGTCTATTACTGGAACGGGACCGGCTATGAGCCCGGGGGCCAGTTCAACAGTAGTTATGTCGAGGACGTGCGCTCGGCCACGCTGCTCAATTTCTACAATGCGACCTCGATATCCTTGGCCGCCGCTGGGCCGGCCATCAACATCCTGGCCCCGCAAGCCGACTTCACGTTCAACAGTGGTCAGATGGACGGCTTCGTCTACGCCGGCTCGGTCAATGGTGATTTCGAGAACGACCTGCCCGGCGGGGCCGTGGTCCCACCCACTACTTCCAGTACCACGACGACGAGCAGCACCACGACCAGCAGCACGACGACCAGTAGCACGACGACCAGCAGCACCACGGTCCCGGTTACGACCCCGTCTACCATCCCCCCGAACACGGTGGGCACGACCACCACGCTCCCGACCATCACCACGCTCCCGACCACCACCGTGGCCCCGACCACCACCGTGGCCCCGACCACGACGACGACGGCGGCCACCACCACCACCACGGCCCCGACGACCACCACTAAGCCGACGACGACCACCACAAAGCCCAAGTCGACCACCACCACGGCCGCGGTAACCACGACGACAGCGCTGGCGACGACCACGACCACATTGGCGACGCGTGCGCATCACTCGACGACGACCACGGCCCCGGCGGCGACCACCACCACGGCACCGGCGGCCACCACCACCACGGCGGCGGCAGCCACGACGACAACGGCCCCGGCGGCCACCACCACCACGGCACCGGCGGCCACCACCACCACGGCGGCGGCAGCCACGACGACCACGGCCCCGGCGGCGACCACCACCACGGCACCGGCGGCCACCACCACCACGGCGGCGGCAGCCACGACGACCACGGTCCCGGCGGAGACGACGACCACGGTGCACACGCACGCGGCCCACGCCACTACCACGACGGCGCCCCAGGTGAGCACGACGACGGCAGTCACTCCCACCACCTCGCCGGCGGCCACGACCACGACGGCGCCGTCCAAGAAACTGGCCTTCACCGGTTTCGACAGCGGCGGGACTATGGCTCTGGGCCTGGCCCTGGTGCTCGGGGGCCTGGCCGTCATTGCCCTCAGCTACAGACGCCGTCCGGTCGCCTGAGGACGAGTGCGTGGCCCAGCCGAGGTGCGGCGCCCCCCGGCAGGGCGAGCCCTATGGGAGGGGGCACCCCCGCTAACGCCGGGGTGCCCCGCCTTCGCCCCCCACTAGCGTCTTGACCATGTCCGTGGCGTCCGACGGCCCCATCTCGCCCGACGGCCCCATTTCGGTTGTCATACCAGCCCACAACGAGGAAGCCGTCATCGGCCGGTGCCTCCAGGCCCTACTGGCCGGCGCCGGCCCCGGGGAGCTGGAGGTAGTCGTGGTCTGCAACGGTTGCCGCGACCACACGGCGGAGGTGGCCAGACAGGCGGCCCCGGGGGTGACGGTGCTCGAACTGACGCAGGCGTCAAAGACGGCGGCCCTCAACGCCGGGGACGAGTGCGCTCACCATTTCCCCCGGTTTTATGTGGACGCCGACGTGGAGCTGCCGCTGCGCTCGCTCCGGCGCACGGCAGAAGTGCTGGCCCAGCCGGGCGTGCTGTGCGCCGCCCCCCGGCCCGTATTCGAGCTCGACAACCGCCCGTGGGCGGTGCGGGCCTTTTACGACGTGTGGCAGAAAATCCCTTACATCACCGAAGGCCTGGTTGGCAGCGGTGTCTATGCGCTCTCGGAGGAGGGGCGGCGTCGTTTTGGCTCCTTCCCGCCGCTCACCAACGACGACCAGTTTGTTTCGCAGTTGTTCGGGCCGTCGGAGCGCGTCTCGGTGCCCGACGCGAACTTCGTAGTCCACCCGCCTCTGAGGCTGGCCGGGCTGCTGGCCATGAGGACCCGTGCCTACCGGGGCAATATAGAACTGGCCAGCTCCGGGCTGGCGTCGTACGAGCCGCCCCGGTCGGGCGCCGGCACCGCCCTCCGGCAGGCTCTGAGGCCGAGTTTCGCCCCGGCCGTGGGCGCCTACCTGTCGCTCAACCTGGTGGCGCGCCTACGGGCCCGCGCTCGGCCCCAGGGCAAATGGGAACGCGACGACAGTGCCAGGGCGCACGCCGGCCGGGGCCGCCGTCCGGGGGCAGCCGGTGCCGAGCGCGGCGACGTCGCACCGCATATCTGCTACGTCACGAGCCAGTACCCGGCCCTGTCGCACACGTTTGTGATGCGAGAGGTCCTTGGTGTGCGGGCGGCAGGTTTGACCGTCGATACGGTATCGGTCCATCGTGCCGACCCCAGCCATCTGTTGGCCGAGGTCGACAGGGTCGAGGCGGCCAACACGTGGGACCTTTTCCCTCTCGACGTGTGGCGCTTCGTGAGAGCGCATGGGCGCGCCGCCTTCAAGGTCTCCCGGCGCCTACGTCTCAGCCCTCGGGGCGTCCCTGGCCGCCGCTCCGCCCGGCCTGCGGGCTGGCGTCTGGCAGCTGTTTTACTTCGGAGAAGCGATAGCGCTGTGGGACCATGCCCGGGAGACGGGGCCCGTCACCTCCACGCCCACTTTGCCAACGTAGGCGCCGACCTGTGCTGGCGGGCAACCGATTATGCTAACCGGGCCCGGTCGTCGGAGCGGTGGACCTGGAGCTTCAGCATGCACGGCCCCACAGAGCTGTACGCCGCCGACCGCTACAACCTGAGCCGGAAAGTGGCTAATGCCCACGGGGTGATCTGCATCAGCGAGTTCGCCCGGTCGCAGCTCATGTACCTGAGCGACCCCTCCTACTGGGGCAAGCTAAGCGTGGTGCACATGGGAGTGGACCTCGACCGTTACCCCTTCGTGCCCGCCGCCCAAGGCCGCTCGCTCTCGGTTTTGTGCGTGGCCCGCCTCGTGCCGGCCAAAGGCTTGGAGCTCTTGGTCGATGCCATCGGCGGTCTGCGGCGCCAAGGCCTGGCCGTCGAGGCGGTGATAGTGGTGAGAGCCCGGGAAGAAGCGCTGAAGGCGCGGGCCGAGACGCTCGGAGCCGGTGGCTTTGTCCGCTTCGCGGGGGCGGTGGGCCAGGACACGATGGCGCGCTATTACGCAGAGGCCGACGTGTTCTGCCTCCCGAGCTTTGCCGAGGGGGTGCCGGTGGTGCTGATGGAGGCTATGGCGACAGGCCGCCCGGTCGTCGCCACCCGCATTGCCGGCATCGCCGAGCTGGTGGAGGACGGGGTGTCCGGCTTGCTGGTCGCCCCGGGCAACCTGGACGAGCTCAGTGCCGCCCTCGAAAGACTGGCCGCCTCGCCCGACCTCCGGGCCGAGATGGGCGTGGCCGGCCGCCGGAAGGTTGAGGCCGACTTCGACGCCCAGCGTTGCGCGGCCCAGATGGCCGATGTGCTGCGGGTACTAGCCCGGCCTGCTCCCCGCCCCTAGGCGCCCTCGAGGTGGGGGCTCAACCCTGGGGTGGGTCGATGGTCTGCAGGTCGTTCCAAGGCAAGCTGGCGACGACCTGGTACTCCGGTAGGCCGTCCCACGAGGCGGTTATGGGGTCGGTCCCGCTATGGCCTTCAGCGGCCCAGGTGCTCGTCTGGTCCGCCTCCAGGGCCACCGCGCCACCCTGGTCGACGACCACGGCTCCGTAGGTTTGGATGGCCTTGAAGACCATCTGCCCGAAAGGCGTCAGACCGGACGGCATGCTCTCGCCGGCGGGGAACCGGAACCAGGTACCCTCAGGCGGCTGGCCCGGATAGGAACCGCAGTCGCCACGGTTGGCGGGGTAGATGTTCCCGTTGCAGGCGTCGCCCAGGATTTCCATGGCGATGGCATGGTTGATGGACCCCGATTGCACGTCGGCCTCGGTGATCTCGGTAGCCAGGTTGGCGATGCCGGTAGCGGTCTCGCCGTAGGGATTGGGGAATACCCCGTCGCCGGTGGCCAGGTTGAGCTTGCCGCCCCAACACGCCTGCCAGCCGCCGGTGGTATCGGTGGCAAGCCAAAACTCCCACTCGGTCTCCGAAGACGGCTGGTAGACGGTGAGGATTTGGTCCGTGCTGCTGCCGGCCACGGCGTAGGACGGTATGGGCACCTCGGTGCCGGTGTTGGCGGTGAAGGCGTTACATCCTGACGACACCGATATCGGCACCAAGGGCTGGTTGGCGGGAACCCAGTAGACGGGCCGGTTGGTGTTCACGGCGACGGCGCCGTAAGCGCTCGTGTACTGGGCCACGATGTCGGAGGCGAACTCGGCCGAGTTCGAGTCCACCGGCCAGCTCTGGACGTTCTGGTTGAAGAGGCTGTTCGGCATCAGCTCGGCCGGGGGCACGAGGTTGCTCTGTCCCACCGCCGTAGTGGTGGTAGTGGGCGCCACCGTCGTGGTCGTGGTGGGCGCCACCGTCGTGGTGGTCGTGGCCCTCGTCGTCGTGGTGGGCGCCACTGTCGTGGTGGTCGTGGCCCTCGTCGTCGTGGTGGGCGCCACCGTCGTGGTGGTCGTGGCCCTCGTCGTCGTGGTGGGCGCCACCGTGGTGGTGGTCGTGGCCCTCGTCGTCGTGGTGGGCGCCACCGTCGTGGTGGTCGTGGCCCTCGTCGTCGTGGTGGGCGCCACCGTGGTGGTGGTCGTGGCCCTCGTCGTCGTGGTGGGCGCCACCGTGGTGGTGGTCGTGGCCCTCGTCGTCGTGGTGGGCGCCACCGTGGTGGTGGTCGTGGCCCTCGTCGTCGTGGTGGGCGCCACCGTCGTGGTGGTCGTGGCGGTGGTCGTGGGCACGGGTACCGGGGGTGCGGTCGTGGTGGGCGCCGCCGTTGTGGGCGGCGGGTCGATCGTCGTCGTCGTCTGGGCTACCGGGATGGTCGTGGTTGTCGTTGACCTACCATGCGACCTGCGGTTCTTGGTGGCCACGATCATTCCCATGGGCTTGAGGACAGCGTTACGGCTGAGTTCCGTGAAACCGGTGCCGCTCGAAGCGGGGACTATGGACACGGCATTGCTGACCCCGGAGCCTCCGTGCCGAGCGTCACCGAACGCCCATACCCGCCCGCCGGCGGCCGCTTCCCAGTAACCCTTGCCGTCGCGGGTGGCCCCCAGGGCCAGGAAATGGGTTAGGGCGCCCGGACGGGCATAACCGTAGTTGTGGGCGTCGCCGAAGTTGAAGACACGGCCGCTGCGGCTGAGGAGCCAGTAGCCGCGGCCGTTGGTGGTGGCCACGATGGCCACGTACGGGCCTTTCGACTTCGGACCGTGCCCGTAGGAGCGGGCCTTGCCGTAGGCGTAGGTGCGGCCGGCGCGGTCGACGAGCCAGTACCCGCGCCCCCCGGTGCTGGAGGCGATGCCGGTTACGGGCGCCGATGGCACCCGGCCGGTGTGCGTGGCGGCGTGGCCAAAACCCAGGACGCGACCGCGCGCGTTCACGACCCAGTAGCCGTGGCCCGAGGGCGTGGCGGCGATACCGGTGACGTGTCCGAAGGCTTTCGGAGGTGAGCCAAAACGGGGCGCTCCGCCATAGGCCGACACCGTACCCGAGGCGTAAAGCACCCAACCGCTGGTGTAGCCCGGTCGCGCCGCGCGCCCGACGACACTCGGACCGGTGCTCGGGGCCAAGAGGGTGGACGAGCCAGCCGGCACCCGTTCGATCGAGGCTCCTGCGGTCATTACGCTTACGCCGTACGCAGTGGCCGCCATCGTGCCCGCGACCAGGATGGTTAGAACTTTCCGGAGGGCGCCGCCACGGCGGGCTACTGCGTTGCAGCGAGTTCCCGCGACCTGCACTCCTGATAAGGAGTTGTGCATTCTTTTGGTGTCGACGCGGCCGCTGGCCCTCTTGAGGCTATGGTTTCCCGTTTCGGCAATTTCAAAGATGACCGCCTTCGCACTAGTTCGGTTGCACCAACTGCGTCCGGGGCAGGTCCACTAAGGTTGCCGGGATGCAAGCCGGTCGGAGTGAAGGGGCTCTGACTGTCGCCGGTCCCGCTCCCCGCCGGCTTCGCTCCCGCAGGGTGCTCCTGGCTGCTTCCCAGGGCGGGCACCTCCAGGAGTTGGCCACGCTGCGCTTCAAGGGTCGTCCCCGAGGGCGCCACGGCGGTGTGGCTGACCTCAGCGTCTCCTCAGGCGAGGTGGCTGGCGGGGGACGACGACGTAGTGTTCGTCCGCCATGCCGCTCAACGCGATATTGGCAACGTTCTCCTGGACGTTCCAGCCGCCGTGCGGACGCTGGTGCGCTACCGGCCAACGGCCGTGGTGAGTACCGGGGCCGCCATTGCGCTGGCCGTACTACCCGTAGCCCGCGCCCTGGGCGTCGAAGCGCACTACATCGAGAGCGCGGCCCGCACGGAGGGCCCCTCCGTCACCGGGCGCCTGGTGCGACCGTGGCCCGGCATCTACTGCTACACCCAGTGGCGGCCGTGGGCCAACCGAGTTTGGCGCTACGCCGGCTCGGTCTTCGACGGCCTGCGGGCCGAGCCGCGGCCGAACGAGGGGGCGGTGCGCCGTCTCGTGGTCACGCTGGGTACCCAGCAGAACTACGGTTTCACGAGGCTCATCAGGAAGCTGCTCGATATCGTGCCCCCCTCGACAGAGGTGTTCTGGCAGGTCAGAGAGGCGGATGCCGCCGAGGTGGGTATCGCCGCCCATCCGTTCGTGCCCACGACCGAGCTAGTTGAGGAGATCCGCAGAGCCGACGTCGTCGTGGCCCACGCCGGGGTCGGCTCGGCGCTTACCGTGCTGCAGCTCGGCAAATGCCCGGTACTGGTCCCGCGCCAGACCCAGTACGGCGAGCACGTCGACAATCACCAGAGCCTGGTCGGCGCCCAGCTTCACCAGGCCGGTCTGGCCGTGGTGCGGACCGTGGAAGACCTCTGCTTCGCCGACCTGGAGCTCGCCGCCAACCGGGACGTAAGGATGACCGGCGCCTCGCCGCTCAAGCTGGGCGGTCGCTTGGGCGACAGCCTTTCGGAGGCATGACTGGCGCTCGTCGTCGGCGGTGAGCGGCGCCGGCGGCGCCGGCGTTTCGGTCGAGGCTGGGGTGTGCGGGATCAGGCGAAAACGGGTACCTGTTCGCGGGCGGCCAGGTGTTTGGCCGGCGCGCTCTGCCTCACCGGAAGGCGCCGCGTGCTTGTGTAGGGGATGGCCAGGATGCCAAGCCAAATCCACAGCAACGCGTTGGGCAGGGGTTCGCTGAAGGGGGCCAGATTGGCCTCGACCACGAAGCACAACACGATGGCCAGGCCCCCGGGGCGCCATCGCTCCCACCACGCCGGCATGCCACCGGCTTCCTTCACGCCCTCCCCCGTCGTGGCCGGCGGACGGGACCGCGGGCGGAACAGGGCGCGCCGCATGGCGCCACCCAGGCCGAGCGCCCATAGCAGTAGACCGGGGACCCCGAGTTCCGCCGCGTGCGAGAGGAAGACATTATGGACCTCGAGGCCGAGCCCCGTTATCGGATAGTTCGGTTGCTGGCGCATGTACTCGGAGGAGACATTGATGAAGTTTTCCCAGCCGACGCCGGTCAAGGGGTATTCCTCGATAATCCGGAGCGCGGCGAGGTCGGTGTTTTGACGGTCCCACACCGAGGCCTGCCGGTCCGCCGAAGCCTGCACTTCCGAGCGCAACGCAGGCGAAACGGTAAGGGCCACGACGACGGCCAACAGTCCGGCGACGATCAGCGGCATGACGAACGGGCGCGTCCGTTTGTGCACGAACATCGCCACCAATGTCCCCACGGTGGCCCCGATCCAGACACCGCGGGTGAGGGTGAGAAGTAATGCCGGACCGGCAAACATCAGGGTGAGAATGCAGGCGGACCGCGCCCACCATGAGCGCCACGAGCCCAGCGCGGTGGCGGCGCCCACGGCACCGGTAAAGATGCAAAACCCGTCGCCGGTGGTCTCCAGGAGCGGCCCCCGCGCCCGGCCGAACTGGATCCCGACGTTAGGGTCGGCGATGTAGTGGGGGAAAATGAACCGGTAAGCGTGCAGTCCCTCCAGGATGGCCGTGGCGCTCAAGTAGAGGCCGATGGCCACCAGCCCGACTAAAAGGACGTTGCGCTGCTTGTCCGATCCGAAGGCCAGCGGGGCCAGGCAGAACAAGGCGAAAGGGACTAAGCCGAAGCGGTCCAGTAATGCATAAAAACCGAGCGAGTTGAACAAGGTCCCGGCGACCAGGGCGGAAGCGGTCGCCCAGGTCAACGCCAGTAGGAGTGCCACGTGCAAGGGGCGCAGCACGAGGCGCCTGGAACTGGTCCAGCGGGCGCCCTTTAGGACCAGGACCACCAACGCCAGCAAGAGGGCGAGCCGGTCCAGGGGGAGCGGCACCCCCATAAGGGACCACGAGCCCGAAAACATGTCCAGGAACAGCCCTACCACCACGATGACGGCCAGGTCGATACGGCTCACGAGGTAGCAAACAGCCAGGACCACCACGCCCAGCAAGACCAGCGTCGCCATGTTGGCGGCGGTCGGATGCTGAAAGAACTGGGTCAGGAAGTGGAGGCGGCTCACTGGTCGCTGCCGGCCCGGGGCCTAAAGGGCAAGGCCGCGCGCCCGGCGCCCTCGACGGGTGTCGGCCCACACCGCCCCGGCGAGGCCGACGACGACCCCTCCCACCAGCCCCAGCAGCCCTGCAGCTTCGGTGAACGACTTTCGGTTGTCGCCCGTGTAGGTGGCCCCACCGGTCTGTTGCACCATCTCCTCCTGCTCGGTGAGGGGCGGGAGGGCGTTGACGTACTGGTTGCTGTAGGCGCCTGCCTGGAGCTGGGCAAAGCTGGCCTTGGTCTGCTCGGCGACGATCTCGGAGTTGAGGGCGCTCTCCTCTGCCGTCTGCAACGGCGTCGGGGTGTTGTTGCCTATCTGGTTGAACAGGACGTTCAGGCGGTGTTGGAGCAGGTTGGCCTCGGCTGTCGCGCTCTGGAAAGCGTTTTCGGCCTTGGTGTAGGAGCCCAGCAGCGGCTGGAGCTGAGCCTGAGTGTCATTGGTGTCCGTGGTCACGACCTGGGTGAGGGCGGCGGCGCCGGCGTTGGCCAGGGCCAGCGCTTGGGACTCGTTGGGAGAGGTGGCGATCACGTTGATGACCGACGATTGGGGGACCGGCGTTGCGCTCAAGGTCCCGGGCAGGGACGAACGGTGCAGGGCTCGCTCCGTGGCCGCGGTGACGTCCTGCGACGTGATCAGCCGGGCGTAGTTGCTGGCCAGTGCCTGTATACCGGCGGCCAGGCCCGGTACCTGGTCCTCCTGCATGCTCGAGGACCGCCCCACCATCAATTGCGCCTGAGCGCTGTAAGCGGCCGGGTGTTCGTAGCCGATGGCCACGCCCGCCAGGAGCCCCAGGGCGGCGACGGTCCCGATCAGGGCCGGGTGGCGGAGAGCCGAGCGGCCGATCGACTCATATCCCAGGCCCTGCTCGGGGGCAACAAACGAGTCCTCGCTGGACGGGCTGGGGGCGTCAAGGCTAGGAACGAGGGGCGCTTCATGGTTGGGCACGATGGGCGCGTCCTGGCTAGGCACGATGGGCGTGGGCCGGGGGACACCAAAGCCTCGGGGGCGGTGTACCTCTACGCTGGTCTCGGGCATCGACGTCATCTTGAGGCGGGACGCGTGTTCCAAAAGGACTCCTGCTGGGCTCGGGGGATGGGTGTATAGCCGTCGGGCTGCGGGTGCGGTGCGGGCACGATCGAACTAGGCAACGTTAATGGTCCCCAGCGTACCGGTCCTGGGCGCGCTAAGCTACAGCTTCCCAGTTTGCCTCGCCACCCGCCCTCTGTGTGGCTCGACCGTGACGTTGGGTCGCCGCCGGGCCTGGCCGGTCCCGAACAGGCGGCAGTGCATACCTGTTGAGGCTGGCAATTGTGGTTACCCTTGGACAGATGCACGGCGTTGCGCTATTCCAAACAGTGGAGGTCCATTGACGCTCGACCGGCCGAGTGTGGTGGTACGTGCCAAGGACAAGGCGGGGACCATCGAGCAGGCTCTGAGGGGCCTGCGGGAACAGACGGTCGAGACGGAGGTGATCCTGGTGGACTCCGGCTCGACGGACGCGACCGTGGAGATCGCCCGCCCCTACTGCGACCAGGTCTTGACCGTCCCGGCGGCGGAGTTCAGTTACGGTGGCGCGCTCAACCTCGGTGCCCGGCACGCCAGTGGTGAGGTCGTCTTCGCCCTGTCGGCCCACTGCGTCCCGACGAGCCCTCACTGGGTCGAATGGTCGCTGGAGGCGTACGCCGACGACGACGTGGTGGGCACCATGGGGGAGGAGAGGACACCGGACGGCACGGCGCTTTCCGGCCCCACCCGGTACACGCTTCCATTTCCCGCTCTGCGGGCCGACCCCACCTGGGGGTTTTCCAACCACGCGTCGTCCTGGCGGAAACGGACGTGGGAGCGCTTCCCGTTCAACGAGGGCCTTGTTTCTTGCGAGGACAAGGAGTGGATGTGGCGGGTGCTGGCGGCGGGCCTGTGTGTCGTGGCCGATCCCAGGCTTTTTGTGGCCAGCCGGCACCGTCGGCAAGCCGGGGTTCGCGCCCTGTACAAGAGGGTCTACCGGGAACACCTGGTACTGGCCGAGCTACTCGATTACGAGCGCAACGGTCCGGCGAAGATGGTGGAGAAGTGGTGGTCCGACTTCCCCTACAGCAGCCCGCGACCGCCGTGGCAGCGGCGGCTGAGCCCTTGGCGTACGGCGGAGCTGCTGGGGGGCTACATCGGGGACCGCAGAGGCGCGAGGCGCCGGGGCGCCCACACTTTGTCGGTGGAGTCCTGGGCCGCCGGACCCAGCGCCGTCTCGCCTCGGCCGTAACTAACTTTGACCGAAAGGCCTGGCGCTGGTTTGGCGTACGTACCCGGGAATGACGAAGCTGGTTCACCCGACCTATTGGTGCGACCGCCCCCCTTAGGTGCTCCGGTGCCCAGTGCGCCGCCGGAGGGCGACGACGCGCCCCAACCATCGGCCAAGAGCGGTCGGGCACCTCACCGGATCCCGGGCCTAGGGGCGGTCGCCAAAGGTTTCGGGTGGGGCACCATGACGCAGCTCATAAACGTGTGCGGGAACCTGGTCCTCACTCCCTTCATCATCCATGGGCTCGGGATCGCCCGCTACGGGTTGTTCATGCTGGCACTGAGTTTCGTCACCGTGCTGAGCAACCTCGACGGCGGGGTCATGGGCACCGCCGGCCGCTATTTCGCCATCTACGCCGCCACCGACGACCGCAGGTCGACGACCCGGCTCCTGTTCACCTTCGGCCTGATGATCTGTGCCCTGGGTCTCCTGCTCAGCCTGCTCACGTGGTTCTTGTCGCCCCTAGTGGTCGGGGTACTGTCCATGTCGAGCTCGCTGCGGGGCGAGGCCGTGTTCCTGCTCCGCACCTTTGGGATCCTGGCGCTCACGAGTTTCCTGCACAGCCTTTTTCAGCAAGTGCTCAACGCCAGGCAGCGGTACGCCTGGTCGAGCCAGTCCAGCCTGGCCGTCTACGCCCTCTACATCGTCGGCTTCATCATCGTCGTCCACACCGGAGCCGGTTTGCGAGGGGTGGCGCTGATTTTTGTCGGCCAGCAGATCCTGGCTTCGGCGCTCATCGTCCCCGTGGCCATGCGTTACCTCGACTGGCACAGTGTCGGCCTGGTGTCATGGGCGGAACTGCGGGCGGTGGCGAGTTTTTCCGGCAAGGTGCAAGTGGGCAATGTGGCCGCCCTGGTAAACATGGAGGTCGACCCGCTGGTGATCGGCGGAGGCCTATCCGTGCGGGCCATGGGCATCTACTCTCCCGGTGCCAACTTCGCCTTTCAGCTGTTCTCGGTGGCGCTCAACGCGCTCGGTCCGGCCGGTGTGTACTTGGCCAACATCTTCGGCCGGGACGGCGAGGAAGGTGCCTTCAAGGAGTTCGTGCGGCTGCAGAAGATTTGGGTTGCCGCCGTCACGGGCTGGTCGGCGGTGGCCATGGGTGCGGCGTACTTCGGGATCTCGGTCTGGCTGGGGGCGCGCTTTCACCTCGCCGGCTGGATATGCGTGGTGCTGACCTTCGGTAACGGGGTGCTCCTGGTGACCGCTCTCATCGCCTCTTTCGCCACCGTCGTAGGCAAGGCCGGGGTGGTGGCCCGCTACGGCGTCGTGGGCATGGTCGTCAACCTCGGCCTGACCGTGCCATTGGTCCTCCTGGGTTCTATGGGCGTGGTGGCGGCGACGGCCGCGGGGGAAATCGTTACCGCCGCCTACCTGCTCCACTCGGTTAGGCGCGTCGTCCGCCCCGACTTACCCAACCCGTTGCGCGACGTCCCCCTGTTCCGTGCCGCAGTGGCCGGGGTGACGACGGCCGCTTTAGAACTGGCCCTGCGGTCTCACGTCCCCATTGGCCCGGTGGGGCTGCTGGCCATGGGAGTGCCGGCTCTCGCCGGTCTGGTGCTGTACGCCGTCCTGGTGGCCGGCCGGCCGTACGGCCCGGAACCTGGCCCGACCCCGAGAAGCCGTGGCCCGACTTCGCCAGTCGATGTCACCCGGCCGTCTTTTGGGTGCGCAGGAAGCCGGCACCGGCTTGGCGTGAACGACGCCCCGGCATAGCCCGCCGGCAGCCGTCCCGGGCCCTAGTGTTGGTCCATGGCGCAGACGGCGGCATCAGGCATAAACGGGGAGACGGGCACGGAAGTCCCGGGCGCGGTCACGACCATTATCCCGACGTATAACCGGCGCGAGCTGGTAACTCAATCGGTGCTTTCCGTCCTCCGCCAAACGTACGAGCAAATCCACTGTCTTGTCGTGGACAACGGCTCTTCCGACGGCACGGCCGAGGCCTTGCGGGCGATCGGTGATAAACGGGTGAGCGTCCTTATCGAGGACCAGCCCCTGGGCGCCGCGGGAGCGCGCAACGTAGGGATTGCCGCCACCGAGACCCCATGGGTGGCATTCTTGGACAACGACGACTTGTGGGCGCCGACGAAGGTCCAAGCGCAAATGGACGCCCTGGCCGCCCACCCCGGCGCGGCGTGGTCTACGACGGGGTCCGCCCATGTCAGCGAAACCCTGGAAGTGCTGCCCGGAGGGCGTCTTTTCCCCGAGCGCCCACGCAGCGGCAACGGGAAGGCCGAACTTGTGGTCGAGAGCAACGAGCTCCTGGACCTCTTGAAGCGCGACAATGTCCTTCCCGGTGGCGGGTCGGCGGTGCTCGTGTCCCGAGAGCTGTTGCGCGCCGCCGGCGGGTTCCATGACGACGTGCCCGGATGTGAGGACTGGGATCTGTGGGTGAGACTGGCCAAGCTTTCGCCGCTGGTCTATCTGGACCGCCCGCTGGCCGCCTGGCGGATGTGGGGCGGCCAAGGCTCTACCGACGTGGGCATGATGTTGGCCAGCGCCGGCCGGCTGCGCTCCAATTACTTTCCCGAACTCGGCGGGCTCGATCCTGAGTACGTTGCCCAGTGGTGGCAAAGGGCGGCCCGGCGTCTTGTCCTGGCCGGGGACAGGAGCGGGTCCTCCCGTTGTTTTGTCAACGCCGCCCGGGCGGGGCGGGCGCCGGGACAGCTCTTGTACGCCGCCGGCGCCCTGGTGACGCCGGATCTGGTCAAGCGCCGGTTGGATGCTCTGGAGCGCTCGGTCCGGCCCAGCCCTGACTGGCAGCTATTCGCCGAGGGATGGCTGGCACCCTGGCGTGGCCCCCAGGTCCCGCCGGACCATTAGGTACCACCGGGCCACCAGCCCCGCCAGTGGTCTAATCGCGGACCGTGCCGCCGGTCAGTACGCCCCACGCCGGCGGATGACGCTGCCCGGAGTGAGCCAAAGGATTCTTGAGGTCCCACCACAGGGACCAAGACGCCACGTAGGCATAATCCAGCTGGCGCAATTCTTCGAAGGGGAGGTCGTTACGGCCGGAGATCTGCCAAAGTCCCGTCATACCCGGCCGCACCTCGAAACGACGAGCGGCCCACCCATTGATCTCCGCTGACTCGTCGGGGACGAAGGGGCGGGGCCCAACCAGGGCCATGCGACCGAAGAGCACATTTATCAGCTGGGGGATCTCGTCGATGCTCGTCGAGCGCAGGAACCGGCCCACCCGGGTCACCCGGGGGTCGACCCGGAGCTTGAACAAGGGACCATCGACGTCGTTGTGTTCGCGAAGGTCGATCTTTATATCGTCCGAGCCGACGGCCATGGTACGGAACTTGAAGATACTGAAGACGCGGCCCTTGTAGCCGACCCGAGGTTGGCGGAAAAACACCGGCCCCGGCGATGTCAGCTTTACGGCGACCGCTATCAGAGCCATCAATGGTGTGAGCACCAGGAGGAGGCTGAAACTGATGACGATGTCCACGGCCCGCTTGGCAGCCAGGCTGACCAGGCCATGTCGGGGCGGGGCCACGTCCATCACCGTGAGCCCGTGGAGCTCTTCGACCTGGGACCGCCATGTGACGAGCTCGAACAGGCGAGGCACGACACTGATGCTGACCTTGGCCGGTAGCTGGCGAAGGACTTCTATGAGACGGGTCGGCGCCGTGCTGGAGAAGGCCACCAGGACGCGGTCGGCGCCGACTTGGTCGCACACCGCCGGCAGGTCGGCGATCCCACCCAGGTAACGGCACGGCGGGAGGACGACCGGGCCGTCGTCCACGAAACCCACGACTTCGATGTCCGGGCAACTCTGCAGGCGGCGAGCGAGGCTGTTGGCAACCGTGCCCGACCCGACCACTACCAGCCGCGACCGGACGATCTTTCTACTGCGCAGGGAGAGACCGGTCAGGCCGCGCACGGAAGGCACCAGCACAAGCGCCGGAAGGCCCATGAACAGTACCTCGACCCACCCCAGATCCTGTACCCCGGTCAGGCGGTGGACCAGCGCCGAGGTGGCTAGGGCCAGGATGCTGCCGAGCACTATGGCATGTACCAGCTCGCCCAGGTCGGGGAAGGAGGTGGCGTAGAGCCGGCGCCTTTGGCGGTGATAAAGCCCGTAACCGACCAGCGCCAGGATGTAAAGGGGGGCATAAGGGGCCTCGTGAAGGAGGCTGGACACCAAGGACGTGGGCCCCTCCCGGCTCCCGAGAGGCACGCGCACCAGGGCACCGAGGACGAACGAGGCCATGAGGCTGACGGCATCACAGATGACGAGGATCAATGGCCAGGGTCGCTTGGCGGGCAAGACGCCGACAGCAGGGCCCGGTACGATGGTCACGTCCTCGTGGAAGGCCCCCAGTGTGGCCGGGCTCCCGAAGTCGAGCCGGGCACCTCCCTCGGCAACGTGTATGCCTGTCATCCTGCTACCAATCCTTAGTGCCATAAAACTCTGGACCTTTCAAACGTCAGTAAGTGCTGTGCGGCTTGCCGTCTAGGAGGAGCACGTCCCGGGAGCCCAGGACCTCACCGTCTCAAATCATCCAATGGGGTGGGCGGACGTACGGGCAACGGCTCAGCGGCTCCCTCTCGGGGCTGGGCACTTATGGCGCCTGCGACTGAGACCTTTCTGTGCGGGGTGGCCACGTCGGAACTCTACCCCGACACCATGTGGCCTTCCCGGCGAAACGGTGAAGGTTCTGTTATCAGTCTCCCGTAGACCACTCCCAGTCGCCGGGGGAGCTGTCACAGTGATGCCGGGCTGTCGGCTTTTCCGGGGCTGCACCTCCGCTCGGACCGAGGCGGGCGCGACCCACCACGCCCGGGTGTCGCCGTGCTCCCGACGCCCGCAGGTTAGCATGCGTCGTGAAGTTCGGGCCGGGTCGGCGCGCTCGCCGGATGGCGGGCTTGGCGGTCGTCCTGGTGGTCGGGCTGTTCGCATCGTTCACCGCCCGGCTCTTCGTATGGCCGGCGCAAGACGCCCTTAGCGGAGCGCACGGGGACGCGGTGGTCGTTTTCAACGGCCCTGACCCCCGTTTTCAGGTCGCCATCCGCCTCGCTCGGGAGCGGGCCGCACCCGTCGTTCTTCTCTCGGTGTCGTCCGTCCAATGGGACTGCCCGCATTGGCGCGTTCCGGGCGTAAAGCTGGTGTGTTTTACACCGATACCGGCGACCACCCAAGGAGAGGCCCGGTTCGCCGCCGCCCAGGCCCGGGCCAACGGGTGGCGGAGCTTGATCGTGGTCTCCTCGGTGCCCCAGGACACACGTGCTCGTCTGCGGCTAAGACGTTGCTTCAGCGGCTCGATCGAGGTGGTGACGGCCAGACCGGGCTTATCCGAGTGGTCCTACCAGGTCCTGTACGAATGGGGGGCGCTCCTCAAAGCCCTTGTCCTGCAGAGGGGCTGCTGAGGGGAGGCCACGCCGGCTCGTGACGGCGCCGGGAGCGACTCGCCGAGGGGCTTGTCTTCAGCGGAGACGGCCGACCTTGGAGAGCGCCGGAGGCAGGACGGCCCGGAGGCGAGGGTGGTCGACGACGAACGAATCGGCCCGGCGCTGGGCCCCCGTCTCCAGCCGGCGGGCCAGGCTCGCCAGCGGCTTTGCTTCCACCCGACCAGCGGCCACCGGGTACGACCATGACGCAAGCGATAATTTGTAGGGCTCGGTCCCCTTTCCCAGGTCGAGGAGCTCGACCCCGTGCTCAGGAGCAGCCTCGGCCATGGCCAGGAAGAGTTGCAAGCCCGGGGAGTAGCGGGCGAACTCCAAGTCGTAGGACGGGAACCAAAGCGAGAACCTGGTGGCGGTCCGGATACCGAAATGTGCGGCGATGAGGCGCCCGCCCACGGCCAAGGTGGACAGGGTGCCTCGGCACGCCGGCTCGTCACAGGCGGCGAGCAACCCCACCAGGTCGCGGATCCATCGGCGCGAGAACCGGTCGAAATGTCCCGTGCGGACGTATTGATCGGATTTCCAGTCGATCAGGGCCGAAAGAGCGGACATATCGGTCGATGCAAAGGTGAACTCGATGTCGCCCTGTTCGCGTTCCAGTTTGCGCCGCTTCTGCAAGAGGGAGCACATGCTCCGGCTCTGGTACCGGCCGTCCTGGTGGAGGTAGGCCTTGTAGCCCTCCCGCACATCTATCACCGGCCCTTGGCCTACGTCGTACGTCCACGGCGCCAGCACGTCCAGGCGGTACACGAGGTGGTCGAACTCCCAGACGCCGAGCCCGCAGGCGCCGATCAGGCGGACCGGGTCCATTGTCTGACCGGGCCGGCATATAGGGCCCTGAGCGTCCGAAACCCCGGACCCGATGGCCCTGCCGATGCCGAGGGCCCCGAGCTCGAAAGGCAGGAAGGCGACACTCTCTCCTCTATCGAGGACCACGGCAACCCGCGTCTGGGGCCGGCAGCGACCGACCATGGCGGAGAACTCCGGCGACAGGAAGGCGTTGTCCAGAGCGGGTTCGCCAGCTTGCAGCTGCCTCCACGAGGACACGTCAGCGGAGGACAAGTCCTTCGGGTGCACTACAAACACGTCCATTTTTCCCCTCAGGCTAGTTCGCCAATTTGGCGAAGTCGAGAAGGGGGCCGGCCGCTCTCCGCCAAACGCAGTGCTCAGCCCTGAGGTGGGTCGACGGTCTGCAGGTCGCCCCAGGGCAAGGTGGCTACGACCTGGTACGTCGGCACGCCGTTCATGCTCGTCGTGACGGGGTCGGTCCCCGAGTGGCCCTCGAGGGACCATGCGCTCGGTTGGTCTACTTCTAAACCTACGGCGCCACTTTGGTCAACGACGACGGCGCCGTAGACCTGGATGGCCCGGAACACCATTTGCGCAAAGGGAGTGAGGCCGGCGGGCATGGCCAAGCCGGCCGGGAACCGGAACCACTGCCCCTCGCCCGGCTGCCCCGGGTAGGACCCGCAATCACCCCGGTCGGCTGGGTAAACGTCGCCGTTGCAGGCATCGCCCAGGAGCACCATGCCAATGGCATGGTCGATCGAGCCCGAAGCGACATCGGCCTCGGTGATCTCGGTGGCCAGGTTGGAGATGCCGGTCGCCGTCTCGCCGTAGGGCGTCGGGAACACCCCGTCGGTGGTCGCCATGTCAAGCTTGCCGCCCCAACATGCCGACCAAGCGCCGTTCCTGTTGCTGGCCAGCCAGAACTCCCAGGCGGTCTCGCTCGACGGCTGATAGACGGTGAGGACGGAGTCGCCATCGGCGCCGGGAACGGCGTCCGGGGGGATCGGGACCTCGTCGCCCGTCGATGGGGTGAAGTTGTTGCAGCCAGAACGCCACTGTCACCGGCACGAGGGGCTGGTTGGCGGGCACCCAGTAGACGGGCCGATCGGTGTTCGTGGCCACGGCCCCGTACGCCGATTGGTAGTCAGCCACAATGTCGGAGGCGAAGGCGGCTGAGCGGCTGTCCACCGGCCATGACTGGACGCCCTGGTTGAACAGGCTGTCCGGCATGAGGGAGGCGGGCGGCACGAGGTTGTCGACCCCTGACCCCGTAGCCGCGTCGACTTGTCCAGAAGTGGAGGGAGGAGCTGTGGCCCCGGTGGCGCCCGAGGTACCGGCCGAGCTGGTGGCGGGGGGCGCCAGGGTAGGTGTCGTGGCCGGCGGGGTGAGGGCGGCACCCGAGCTCGTGGGCGGCGGGATCGTCGGCGGCGAACTGGTGGGAGGCGGGCTGGTGGGAGGCAACTTCGGCGTGTGCGACTTGGCGGCTTGCGACTTCGTCCGTTTTTTGGCTGCAGGCAGGAAGGCAACGGACGTTCCCAGACTGGAGATCACTTGGTAGCCCTTGGCAAAGGGGACTATGGCCACGGCGTGGTTTTGTGCGTTCCCCAGAGCCCGGGCGTCCCCGAAGGCGAACACCCGGCCGTTCTCCTCCAGCAGCCAGTAGCCCCGGCCGTTGGTGGTGGGCGCGATCCCGACTATCGGGGTACCGATCCTCATTTTTCGGCCCGGCAGTGAGCCGAAGAACCCGGCCCCGGCGCGGGCGAAGACCCCGCCATCGGCCGCCACCTCCCAGTACCCCCCCGCCGGGTCGTGCACTGCGTCCACGATGGGGGCGTTGAGCCTTACCGACAGTTGGGGGACGGTCTGCAAGCTGAGCAGGCCCGAGACCAGGAGGGCAGCGGCGCCGGCCCGGACGCCGGTCCTGGCCCGGGGGCGCACGCCCCGCATTTTGAGCACCCGGACCGACTTGCCCCCGACCCGCACAACCATCGTGGTCCTCGGCCGGGCATGTGCCTTTTTGCGTCGCAAGTGCACCCTTTTAGGGCGTAGATGTGCCATTTCGGGCACCGGCATTGGCTCTCCCAGGGATTGGCGGAGGACGGTTTAGTCGTTCATCTCGACCGTCCTCTGTCTACCAAGCTCGCCCTAACCGGCGCAAGGCCCAGGAGTTGGCGCTTCTCGGTAAGGAGCCAACCAGGGCTCGACTTGGTCGACCCAACCCTCCGGGAGGCGGTGAACCGAGTCCAGGCGGCGCAGCCTCCGCTCTGTCAGATGAGGTGCCGTGGCCGCCGCCACCGCATATGCCAGCTGGCCCGGGGCGGCGCCGAAACGGGCGGCCCGTAGGTAATTACGCGCCGCCGCCAACCTCCGGCCCGAGCTGACGTTGCGCCGGGCCGCCTCCCTCTCCCAGCGGGCACTGTAATCGCGGGGCACGGGGCCGGCACCAGGGAAGTTGCGAGACCGGACTGTGGCCGCGTCGCGGATGAAGGCGCTCTCGTTACTGAAGGACTGCTGGCCGTCCCAGATCCGGTAGCCGGCGAGCGGGGTGTCCACGTAAGCCAAAGCGGACATGGAAGCGAGGCGCAGCCACAGATCCCAGTCGTCACAGGTCGACAGGCTCGTGTCGTAACCTCTTGCGCTCTGCAGGAGTTCTCGCGACGCCAGGACCGTAGAGTTGCCCGCCGGCATCATGTTCTCCTCCAACAGCAGGGCGCGCAGGTCATCACGGTTTATGAGCCTGGCCTCGGGATGTTGCGGCGGGCCCAGGACGAGGCGCCCGGCTTGGCGTACCCTCACGTCCTTGTCGATGTTGACGCAAGCGGTGGCCGACCATCCGGTCCCCGGGTTGGCGGCGAGGGCCTCCAGCTGGCGCTCGAGCTTGGTCGGTGCCCAGATGTCATCGCTGTCGAGGAACGCCACCCATTCCGCCCCCTCGGCCTCGGCGATCCCCAGGTTGCGCGCCGCCGGGCCGCCCAGGGGGCGCTCAGACCGCAGCAGCCTGAGCCGGGGATCCCGGACCTGGGCCAGCGCCTCCACCGTGCCATCGGTCGAGCCGTTGTCGACCACCAGGCAGCAGATGTCCCGATAGCTCTGGGCCAGGGCGGACCGCACGGCCTGGACCAGCAGTACGCACCGGTTGTAGGTGGGTATGACGACAGTCACCCCTGGTCCTGCTGCCATGTTAAAGCCCTGGTCCTGCTGCCACGTTAACGAAGGTACTCGACACCCGTCGGGCGGCCCGCCGGCCCTTCGGGGCCTGCTGGCCCAATAGGCAGTGGAACACCTCGGCCGCCGTTACGGCGGCATCGGCGCGCCCCCCCAGGCAGGGCAACTGCGAACGGTAACAGCCGACCATGGCCTGCTTTTGGGACCCGTCAGGGGCCGATGGGAGAACGGCGGGCTCGAGGGAAAAGCCATCGGCCCGCAGCCGTGCCTTGGCGTCCGCCACTTCTGCCGGCACCTCGAGGCGGTAAGGGAGCTCCTCATAGACGAGCCAACGGCGGTCGGGCATGCTCCGGGCCAGCCGCAGGCAGGCGCGGGCCGTTTTCTTGTGGTCGCCGTGCCACAAGCCCAAAGGGATGAGCCAGGTCCCCAAGCCGAGGTCTGCTATCACGTGGCGGAGCACCTTGTAGACGGCCTCCTCCACGCTGCGGTCATCGACCCTCGCCTGCAGCGCCCGCGCCGCCCGGGGCCGTACCCGGGCCAGTGCCAGGGGACGTCCCTGGCGGTACTGCTCGTCCCAGAACCCGAGCCGGTGCCCCTGCACGCCGGCCACGGCCCAGGCCTCGTCGTCCTCGGCTGCCCGCAGCGCCATCACGTCGTCCCCGGCCCGGAAGAAACCGGACATCTTGTCCCACGACGGCAGCGGGCGCACGCGGGCGGGACCTCCGGAAAATACGGTGACGACGTGGCTCCCGGGGGCGCCGCTCAGCAATCGCCCGCAACTGAGGGCGGCGTCGTCCATGTGAGGCGAGACCACCCCGACCGGCCCGGGCGGGGGAGGGCACGGTTGCCCCGGGCCGGTCGGGGCGGCGTGCTCAGGCGGCGATTGCACACGGCAAGGTTACAAGGAGGCATTTAGCGTGGCGCACACCGCCTTCACCACGGAGGCGACCCGCAGGGCCTCGTGGATCTGCTCGGTCGTCATGTTGGCTTTGCGCAGCTCTTGCTCGTGAGCGACCAGGCATGAACCGCAACCATTGACGGCCGAAACGGCGAAACACCACAACTCGAAGTCCTCCTTGGCCACGCCGCCGTGAGTGCCTATCACCTGCATGCGCAGGCGGGCCGGGACGTTGTCGTAACTGGTGACGCCCATCTCCGAAAGCAGGTGTTTGGAGCGGTAGTACACGTTGTTCATGGCCATGATGGCGGCGGCCGAGCGGGCGCCCGTGTACGCCTCGGAGGAGAGGTGCAACTTGCTCTCGGCGTCGAGCTCGGGGACGGCCGGGGAGGGCGCCGACGCGGCGGCGACGGCGACCACGACGCCCCAGAGCTGCTGGTCGCTGAGAGGCGAGGCATTGGCCAGCCCGCCCAGGTTGAGCTTCAAGTCCCGGGCATAGTCCGGGACCATGTCCTTCAGCGCATCCAGGCCCATGCTCAGGCGGCCTGAGTCATGAGCGCGGCCGCATCGATGCTGGGCTGGCCCTTTTGCCAGTTGCAGGCGCAGAGCTCCTCAGTCTGTAGGGCGTCAAGTACCCGGAGCACCTCGGCGACGTTGCGGCCCACCGACCCGGCCGTGGCCATGGCGAACTGGATGACCCCGTCCGGATCGACGATGAAAGTCGCACGCTGGGCGACCCCGTCGTCTCCCAACACGCCCAGGGCGCTGACCAGTTCCCGCTTTACGTCCGAGAGCATGGGGAAAGGCAGGGCCAAGAGCTCCTCGTGCTGGATGCGCCAGGCGTAGTGAACGAACTCGTTGTCGACCGAGGCGCCCAGGACCTGGGCATCGCGATCGGCGAACTCGCTGTTCAGTCGCCCGAACTCGGCGATCTCGGTGGGGCAAACGAAGGTGAAGTCCTTGGGCCAGAAGAACACCACCTGCCACTTACCGGGGTAGGAACCCGAGGCAATGGTCGTGAAGTAGTCCTCGGGCTTGGTCGCCTTCACGTCGCCAAGCCGGCCCGGGATGAGGGCGGTCAATGAGAAATCAGGGAGTCGGTCACCGATAGAGAGCACGTCAAAGCTCCTTTTCCTTAGTCAAGACGCGGCGTCTTGTGCTGCGCACAAGCTGCTACCCGGTTTACCACGAGGGCCGCCGCAACGCTAAAACGATAGGCAAGCCCGCAGGAACATTGGCTCGTCGATAGGATGTACTGATGAGTGGCCCCACGCTGGTACAGTTGCGGGCTCTGGTGGCGGTGGCCGATACCCTGCATTTCGGCGCCGCCGCCTCCCGGTTGGGGGTCAGCCAGCCCAGCGTGTCCGGGGCCGTCCGGGGCCTGGAGGCGGCCCTGGGAGTGAAGTTGGCCGAGCGCTCCAGCCGCAAAGTCGTGCTGACGGCGGCCGGCGTGGAGACGGTGGCGCGGGCCCGCCAGGTGCTGGACGAGGTCGAGAGCATGGCCGAGGCCGCCGCCGGCCCCCACATGGCCGCTAACGAGGGGTTGCTCCGCCTCGGGGTCATCCCCACCGTGGCCCCGTACATATTGGCGCCCGTCCTTCGCACCCTGGCCCGTTGGCTGCCACACCTTCGCCCCGAGATAACCGAGGACCAGACGGCCCGGCTGCTCGACGAGCTCGTCTCGGGACGTCTGGACGTCTTGGTCCTGGCCCTGCCGGTAGGTCGTATGGACGTATCCGAGATCCCGCTCTACCGGGAGGACTTCGTGCTCCTGGTGCCGCCCCAACATCGGCTGGCCGGGGAGCGGGGCCTCGGCCCCGAGGTGCTCAAGGACCTCCGGCTGCTGCTCCTGGAGGAGGGCCATTGCCTGTCCAGCCAGGCCCTCGAGGTGTGCCGGCAAGCTGGCGCGGCGACCAACCACCCCGCCCGGGCGGCCTCCCTCACCACCATCGCCCAGCTGGTGGCGGCCGGCCTCGGGGCCACCCTGCTGCCAGCCACGGCTCTGCCGGTCGAGACCCGCAAGGGCCGGGTGGCGGTGGCGCAGTTCAAGGCGCCCGCCCCCGGACGTCAGATAGGGCTGGTGTGGAGGGCGGGCAGCGACCGCGATGGCGAATACCGCCAGGTCGCCACCTACTTGCGCCGGGGGCTCGACCGGCCCGGCTTTGCCGGCCGGGTGGTTGGCGGCACCGGGCCCCTTTCCTAGTAGCCGGGTACCCTGGGGCCATGCTTCGCGTCGGGGCCGACGTTGTGGACGTAGATGAGATGGTGGCTGCGGTGGCCCGATTGGGACACTCCTATATAAATCGTGTCTTTACGCCGGCCGAGTTGGGCCCGCCGTCGGCGGCCGGAGCGGCGGCCACAGGGCCGGTCGACCTGGCCGAACGCTTCGCCGCCAAGGAAGCGGTCGTGAAAATCCTGGCGCCCGGAGGGCGCGGGTTCGACTGGCGCTCGATCGAGGTACGGCGGACCGCCGCCGGCGGTTGGGAACTTAGCCTCTCCGGGACGGCGGCCGACCTCGCTCGACAGGCTGGCATTGGTCACGTATCGTTGAGCGTGTCCCACGCCGGCGGTCTGGCCATGGCGGTCGCTCTGGGCTGGCCCGGCGGCTCCCGCGGGGCAGACATCGCCCGGCGGGCAGAGCGGACGGAGGGCCTCTGAGACCGATGGACGGACAAGTACAAGAGATGGACGAGCAGATAAGGCGGGTACTGGCTGAGTACGGCCGCCTCCGTGCCGATATGACAACTCTGGATGACTCCGCCGACCTGTACCGGGCGGGGATGAGCTCCCATGCCTCGGTCAACGTCATGATCGCCCTGGAGCAGGCCTTCGACCTGGAGTTCCCGGACCACCTGCTGAACAAGGCCACGTTCAGCTCCGTCGCCGCCATCCGGGCGGCCTTGGTGGAGCTGGGCGGCAAAGGGCAGGCATAGGGCTCACGTCCGTCCGGTCGGGCACCAGGGAGCAATCGTGTGGTTCCCCTAGGGGGCTTCGTCGCCCGGGTCCAGGTGGTCGAGGACGGAGGCGTCGACCCGTTCGTCAAACTTGCGGGCGAAATGAGCACCCGACGACCGGATGTCATTTAGGTCGCCCAGGGTAAGGATGTCGGGGCTTTCCGCTCCCGGCATCCAACGGATGTACCTGCCGTTGTCCGGTGCGAATGTCAGCCCGGTGGTGTTGCCCAGCACCGTTTGTAAGCACGCCTCATCGGCGCAGGGTACATGGCGGAAGAAGGACCTAAGCTTGTCACTTCCCGAGCAAACAGCCTCCATGGCCCGCGCCGACAGGTCCATCCATACACTGCCTTTGTATATGGGGACCCCGGGGCCTTTTGTTTTCAAACCCCACCAAATCTGCTGACGTTGTCGGAGCCGCACCAGGCGGGGCGGCGGCTGGGCGAGGTAGGACGGGTCGCCCAACATCTTGGCCACGCCGCGGTCGACACCCCGCAGCCACCTCGGCGGCGTGTCCAGGTGCCACCATCTGTAGCTGTAGCGGCCGCGCGCCTCAACCGCCGTGGACGAGCTGTCCTCGGCGAAAATACGCTGCATTTCCGCCCAAACGTCGTACTGCGACAGCACGGCCTCGAGTCCGCCCAAGCTGCGCACGGGGTAGTCCTGACCGGAGAGGACCGAGCCGTAGGTACACCTTTCCGCCAATGCCAGCTCCAGCATCTCGACCAGGAGGTCCACCATCTGGGGGCCGCCCCAGTAGACCGGTCTTTCCCGCATGAGCCGCACCCGGGGCAGTGCCACCCGGGACAGGTCGAGTGGCTCGTACCTTTGGTCGTAGTGCAGGACCACCAGGCAGGCCGGGTCGTCGGCCAGGAGCCGGCCAATCAAGCGCCGCGTTTGGGCCGGCCGTTGGTGGGCCACGACGCAGTAGGCGACGGTCATGGACCGAGGATATCAAGGTGCCTGCGACCTGATCGGAGGCAAGGAGCGAGCCTGAGAAAAGACGAAGTTGGGAATAGGTCTTGACCGAGCACCTGTAACATGGGTGGTGTCCCATGGCCGCCACCCCGCTAGCGCCCGTTTGCGCTTGAATTACGCATGAGGATAACCCGGCAGGCGTTGTTGCTGGTCGCCTTGGCGGCGGCCGCCGGCGTTGGCCTAGCCGGCGGCAGCAGCGGGCGCGTTTCCACCGCCGACGCCACGGCGCCGGCCACGACGCTGGCTCCGACGACGACGCTGGCCACGACGACGACGGTGGCGTCGACGACGACCACGACGGCGCCGGCGCTGTCAACCTTGCTGCCGACGTCGCTCCGACTTTGGCCCCACGACCTGTTCTCTCAGGGCACGGTACAGTCCTGGCCCCTGCTGGCCTCTTCAGCCACTTTCGCCGCCGACATCGTCGCCGATTACAAGTGGGCCTATGGGTCGGTAGGCGTCGACTCGATGCCGATTTACACCGTCCCGGCTCATCAACGTGAGGTGCGGGTGACGGTTGCACCGGGCTGCCAGGACTTCTTGAAATCAACCGGCTCGGAGATCCCGATACCGAACTATGTGTCCCTACCGGGCACATCGGACAACCCGTTGGTCATTTACCAGCCTGCGGCCGGCCTCGACTGGGAGTTGTGGCGGGCCAAGAACAATGGCAACGGGACTTACTCGGCGTGCTGGGGGGGCAGGATCAAGCTGGCCACCTCAGACGGCGTTTTCCGCCGTTTTTACGGCTTGTCGGCTACGGGCATCAGTTACCTGGCCACAACGGTGACCGAGGAGGACGTGGCCTCGGGGTCCATCGACCATGCCATCGCCATGCTTGTCCCCAATTGTAATTGGTTTGTCTACCCCGCCAACCGGGGTGACTGCGGCTCGAAGCCGGGCCAGCCGTTCGAGGGCCAATGGTTCCGCTTCCCGGCCGCCCTGCCCATGCCCAGCGGCTTGACCCCCTTCGCCCAGATGGTTTTCAAGGCCATCCAGGACTACGGGGCGGTAGTGGTGGACTACGCCGGCGCCGTGGTCATCGAGGCGGAACAAACCAGTGATTGGGCGGCCGAGGGCCACGCCGGCGTGGACCCCATAACCGCCAGCTGGGACCACCTGCCCGAGTACAGGGTTATCGCCGACCTCCCGTGGTCGGGCCTCCAAGCGGTACAACCACCAGACCCTGGTTGAGCTGGCCGGGGGCGGGCGGCCTCAAGTTGGTCCAGTGGGGGCCGCCGATGACCAGACGGTGCGGCCGGCCCGGGCCAGGAGACGGCGGCGGTCGATCTTTCCCTGGTGCGTCATGGGCAGTGTGCCGACGACGTGGACTTCGTCCGGCAGCATGGTGGCGGGTAACTGCTTTTCAGCTGCCTCATACAGGGTCTCCACGGCAACTTCTGGACCTGCCTCGACGAATGCGGCGATCCCGGGCGAGCCGTCAAGGTCCACCAGGGCGCACCACGCTCCTGTCACCCCCGGGGCGGAACGCAACGCGCCCGCCACTTCGTCCAGCGAAATGCGGACGCCGTTGCGCTTGACGACGTCGTCGAGGCGACCGCGGTAGATGTACAACCCCCGCCCGTCCCGCTGGACCAGGTCGCCGGTCTTGTAGACCGTCCGTCCGGCCACGACATCGTCCCGCAGCACGCTCGCGCTGAGCTCTTCGTCGCCCCAGTACCCTCGCATCAACTGTCTGCCGCCGACGTAGAGCTCTCCGGGCTCGCCGGCGCCCGTGATGACCCGGTCCTCCTCGTCGAGAAGGTAAAAATCCACGCCCCGGTGGGGCGCCCCTATGGGGATCCGGCCCGATGCCGCGTCCTGCGCGGTGACCCGGTAGGTCGTCACGGCGACGACGGTCTCGGTCGGGCCGTAACGGTTGAAGATCTGCACTTCCGGCAGGACCGACCACAACTTCTCGACGTCGGCGGCGACGACCTGCTCGCCTCCGAGGGCCACGGCCCGCAGGTGGCACCCGGCCAACCGGGCCAGCTGGCGGGACGACACGGCCAGCCGCAGGTAACTGGGCGAGAAGCTGGTGAACGTTATTTCATCGTCGAGGACCATCTGGAAAAACCGCTTCAGGAACAGGATGTCCTCTCGCCGGGGGACGAACAGCGATCCCCCGGCCACCAGGACCGGGAAGAGCAGGCCGTACGACCCGTCGAAATGGAACGACGAGACGGCCAGCCCCCGCGCCGTCTCATCCAGGCCGACCGCCTCCACGCACCGGCAGACGGCCCAGCGCAAGGCCTGCTCCTCCACGCGGACGCCTTTGGGGCGCCCCGTCGTACCCGAGGTGTACACGAGGTAAGCGTCTCGGCCGGGGTCGACGGCTCGGGGGACGGGCGACGACGAGGCGGCGACGACCTCGGCGGCCGTGGCCGTGGGCGCCCCCAGTCGGGCCGAGGCAAAGCCGTCCTCGGCCCTGACGACCACCACGGCGGGGTCGCAGTCGGCGATGATGCCTTCCAGCCGGGTGGCGGGACCATCCGGCTCCAGAGGCACGAACGGCGCCCCCAACCACAGGCAGCCGAGGGCGAGGAGCACGAAGTCGGCCGAGTTGCCGAGCTGCAGCGCCACCCGGTCGCCGGGGGCTACGCCCAAAGCACTGAGCCCCGAGGCCACGGCCCTGATACGTTCGCCCAGCTCGTGGTAGGTGAACGACGAAACGTCGTCCCGCAGGGCCAGGCTGTCCGGCCTTTGCTCGACGTGGCGCAGCACAAGTCCCAGGATGTCGGGCGCCGCCGTCGCCGGCGGGGCTACCTCGGCCATGCCCATCGCAGACGGTGGCTCAGGTGGCACCGACCGGCGTCCGACGTCGTCTGTCCATCTCGCTTGGTCCCGGCCGGGGCGTACGGGCCCGCTCCGCGCCGGTCGGGGGCGGGGTGGCGCGGTCAATAACCTCACCTCGTCGGTCAACAAAGGAAGGACCTTATTACGAGTGGCCCGGGTGTAAAGCGAGTGGTCGGTACCGGGGTAAACCACCACCTTGAACTCGGCTGTTTTTTGTAACTGCCGTAATAGATGAGCCTCTCCCTGGCGGACGAGCCGGCCTTCGTAGCCGCCGCACAGGACGAAAACGCGGGCGCCCCGCCTGGCCACCTCTCTCAGGATGAAAGCCGGGGGCATGGCGCTCGTGGTCCGGTGGACGACCCACGATTTCACATCGGAAAGCCTTCTGGCCGTGGCCCCGAGGAGATGATGACCGGGCAGACGCCGAGCCCCGCGCCTGACCGCCGCTTTGGCCCGTGCCAGGATGCCGGGGCGGGACGGGCTCCCGGCCGGGACGGCGCCCTGGGCTTCGGCATCTTCATTGGGGAGGATTAGGTTTATGGCGAGAACGCCGAGGGCGCCGGCCGTCCGAGCCGATTGGACGGCATGGTAGGCACCGGAGCACAGGCCCATCAGGACCACGCCCGAGGAGCCCTGCTCCGAGAGCTCGGAGGTGATGTCGGCGATGTCGTCGAGGGCGTCGGGTGAATAGACGACATCCGTTTTGCGGCCCGCCCGCGCCGGGCTGCTGCCGAGCCCACTCAGGTCCACGCGCCAGACACTGATGCCTTCCCGGCCCAGGAGCGGGCTAGCTCCACCCAGAGCCGGCCCGGTCCGACGTGGTCGAGCCGGCCGGAATTGAGCATTACGACGGCGGCGTCCGGCCGGAGGCCAGCGGGCCGGGTCAGGATGCCGAAGAGGCGGTTGGGGCCCAGGGACAGGATCTCCTCGACGACGTCGTCGCCGTCGGGACCGGCGAGGACGGCTTCCGACCTCTCGGGCAAGACGATGGGCGAGTCTTCCGTCCCTATGACGCCCGACAGCCAGCTCACAATGGTGTCGAGCGTTGCTTGGGGCACCACGGACTTGAGCGGCCACACGCTTATGAGCTCCTCCTGGCCCGCCGCCTCCGCCGTCTCGGTCCGGGCCCGGAAAGTCGCTCGAGCGTGGCCCGCCGGGGCGGTCGCTCGGGCCGGAAGAGGGCAAGGACGTGACGGGCCAACGGCCCCCGGGCCGACTTCGAGGGTCAGCGCCGTCATGGCCTTTACCGTTACCGCGTCGTATACGGTGCCCAGGATCTCCGTACCACCGGACCCGGAGACCGCCGCGTCCGGGGGGATGTCCAACCCCTGGTCGGCCAGGTACACCGAGCGCAGCAGCGACTCCTCCCGCAAGTAGCTGCGGCCGCTCTCGCATGGGTCCCAGAGGACCAGGGCGTCCAGCCCGCAGCCCTCCGAGGCATGGGCGGCCACGGTGGCACCCATGCGCATCCCCACGATGCAGACCTTGTCGGCCCCGCCGGTGCGCAGCAGGTCCACGGCGGCCCGCACCGACCCCTGCCATGCGGGCACCCGGCCCGGGTCGCCGTCGGCGCCGGCCGAGTCGCCGGTGCCGTCGTAGTCGACCTGGAGCACGGCGAACCCGGCCGCCGCGAGTTGCTCGCCGAGGGTCTGGTAGGCGCGTCCTGCGCCCTGGGCCTCGAGCCCGAACGGGGGGCACAGCACAACCCCGGCTCGCGCCCGGCCGTCCCCGGGCATAAAGGACCGGCCGAAAATCGGCCGCCCCGGCGGCCCGAACCACAGTGCGTTTGTTGTCAGGTCTCAATCATGCCAAAGGGGGCTAGCCCTTCCGGCGCACCCGGCGAGCTAGCCTGGGATCGTGGGACCTAATTGCGTACGTTAGCCTGACCTCACTACTGCTGGCGCGTAGCCTGACGCGACACGTGCAAAACGCCGGACCGAATTTTCTTCCCGGACCGAAGGCCGGGGCCTCTACCCTAGGGCGGGTGGTAAGAACTTTATGCGTGAGAACTCGTGGTTGAGATAAGCATCGTCGGCCTGGGGCCGTGGGGCCTGTGCGTCCTCGAGCGCTTCGTGGACGCGGCCCGGCGGACGCCCGAGAGCGACGTCGTGGTCCATGTCGTCGAGCCCGGTCGCCCGGGCGGGGGGATGTACGCCCTGGACCACCCTGATTACCTGGTCCTCAACACCCCCTGTGGCCAGCACTCCATGTACCCCTTCCCCGAGACGGTCGACGATGCCCGGCTCGGCCGGGGCTTTTACGAGTGGGTGAAGGACAGGGGCTACCGCTGGCAGGGCACCGAGTGCCGGGTTTCGACGGCAGGGACGCCGATAGGCCCCCACGACTTCCTCCCCCGGCGGCTGATGGGCGAGTACCTCCAGTGGTTTTACCAGGTCCTGTGCGTCGAGGCGCCGGCCAACATCACGATCCGCCACCACCGGACGTCCGCCGTCGATATCGAAGCGACCGACGACGGGCGCGAGCGGGTTTCCCTGGAGAATGGTGAGAAGCTCGTGGTCGACGACGTCATCCTGACCACCGGGCACGTCCAGGATCTCCGCAACATGGGGGCCGCCGGACCACTGGCCACGAGCCCTTACCCCATTGACGGCTACCTCGGTGCGACGGGCCCGGGGAGAAGGTCGCCATCGAGGGCATGGGCTTGGTGGCCCTCGACATAATCACCGCACTTACCATCGGGCTCGGTGGCCACTACACCACGGGCGATGACGGCCAGCTGGTCTACCACCGCAGCGGCCGGGAACCCTCCATCTGCCTTTTCTCTCGCAGCGGCTTTCCTTATTGCGCCAAGTCGTTCGGTGCGGCCGATCCCATGGGCGACTACGAGCCGGCCATCTGCACCCTCGACGCCGTGGCCGCCCTGAAGCAGGACGCCGGCGGAGCCAAGCGCGCCATCGACGCACGCGGCGAGCTGCTCCCCCTGGTGTTCGCCGAGATGGAGCTGTGCTATTACACAACGGCGTCCCGTCAGACGGGCGGCGCCGAGGCCGCGCAAGCCGTGCGCCGGGCCTTGGTGGAAGCGTGGGCGTCAGGCACGTTCGGCGACGTGCGGGGCCGGTTGGCGGCCGAGTACGGGGAGTTCAGCGCCGAGGACCATCTTTTTGCCGGCCACGACGCCCACTACGCGGGCGCCGCCGACTACGAGGCGAAGGTCTATTCGACAGTCCGCACCGACGTGACCGAGGCTCTGGTGGCCGGCGGGTCGAGCCCGGTGAAGGCCGCCCTCGAGACCCTGCGGGCCCTGCGTGACACGCTGCGCCTGGCCGTCGAGTTCAAGGGCTTGAGCCTCGACTCCCACGTCGATTTTCAGCTCAACATGCACAGCCGCTTCGCCCGGCTCGTCGCCGGCCCCCCGCTTTTCGCTCCCAGCAGCTGCTGGCCCTCATCGATGCCGGTGTCCTCAGCCTGCCCTTCGGTCCCTCCCCGGAGGTGGCGCCGGGGGACGGGGGGCGGATCCGGGTCCGCTCTACCCGCCTCGAGCAGCCCTACGAGCTCGAGGTCGACCGCCTCATACGGGCCCACCTCGACCTGCCTTCCATTTCCCGCTCGACCAACCCTCTGTTTGCCAGCCTGGTGCGGCGGGGCCGGGCACGTCCTCTCGACTTCGACGGTACCCCGGTCGGCAGTATCGACCTAACCGAGGACTTCCACCCCATCGACGTGATGGGCAAGTCGGCCGAGCGCCTCTGGGTTTTCGGTGTCCTGAGCGAAGGCGTGCGTTATTTCACCCTCTACATACCGTCCCCGAAGAGCCGGGTTCGGGCCTTCCTGGATGCGGATCTCTGCGCCAACGAAGTGATCGGGCGCGACCGGGTCATCGAGCTGACCGGTCGCTCCGCACCGGCCCCGGGCGCCGCCGCCTCCCGGAGGCGGTCCGGTCCGGTTGGCGACCGGTCAGCCCGGCCGGCCGCCCCCCGGCGCGTGCTCCGGGTCGCCTTCGTCAACAGCATGCCCGATGGTGCCTTCGAGGAAACCGAACGTCAATTCGAAGGGCTGTTCGCCGCCGCCTCGGTGGGCGAGACTGTCTCCTTCGAGCGTTTCGTCCTCCCCGGGATCGTACGGGGCCCGGTGTCCAGTCCCTCATCGCCGCGGGTTACAAGGCCGTCGAGCACCTTTACGCCGACCCCCCCGACGCCGTCATAGTCACGGGTGCCGAGCCCAAGCAGCCCGAGCTGACCGAGGAGCTCTTCTGGCCGGCGATGGAGCAGCTCTTACGCTGGCTCACCGAAACCGTCCCCAGCGCCGTCGTCTCCTGTCTGAGCGCCCATGCCGCCATGTGGGCCTTCCACCGAGTGCCCCGGCGCATGCTCCTGGACAAGTGCAGTGGCGTCTTCGAGCAGCACGTCGACCGCTCCCACCCGCTCATGGCCGGGGTGGGCGAGACGGCGTGGCCGCACTCCCGCTTCAACGACATCCCCGCGCCGGACCTTTTGGAGTGCGGTTACGACGTGGTGGCCGAGTCCCGCTCCGGGGGTTGGACCGTTGCCCTGGGCGAGCAGGGCCGGTGCCAGCTTTTGCTGCTCCAGGGCCACCCGGAGTACGGGCCGTACACGCTGCTGCGGGAGTACCGCCGCGACGTTCGCCGGTACCTCACCGGAGCTCAAGGCTCCTACCCTCGCATCCCCACTGACCTCCTGGACGGCGACGGGGCCGAAGCTCTGGTCGAGTTCGAGATGAGGCTGGCCTTCAAGGGCCGAGACCCGTCGCTGATGCAGGATTTCCCGTTCGACTTCGCCATCCGGCACGTCACGGCCCGGTGGGACGCGGCATCGGGCGCTCTGATGGGCAACTGGTTGAAGGCGGTCCGCCAGAGAGCGGACGAGCGCCTCTACATTGATAGTGGTGCGTGACGAGACCATAGCGGTCCACGGTGGCTACGTGGCCGACGGCACCAGGGCGGTAGCGGTACCCATTTACCAGACGGTGGCCCACGATTTCGTGGACGCCGCTCATGCCGGGGCCGTGTTCGACCTGGAGACGCCGGGCTTCCACTACAACCGCATCAACAACCCCACCGTCGACGTCCTCGAACGGCGCATGACGAGCCTCGAACAAGGTGTGGGCGCGGTAGCACTGAGCTCGGGGGCGGCGGCCGTGCGCTATTCGGTTCGCAACATCACCGAAGTGGGCGCCAACATCGTGGCCACGCCCCAGCTTTACGGCGCCACCTACACCTACTTCGCCCATGTCCTACCGGGCGAAGGCGTGGAAGGCCGCTTCGCCCCCGACGACAGCGCCGAAGCCATCGAGGCCCTGATCGACGACGAGACCCGGGCGGTATTTTGCGAGAGCATCGGCAACCCGGCCGGCAACGTGGTGGACATCGAAGCGGTTGCCGATGCGGCCCACCGCCACGGGGTACCGCTCATCGTCGACAACACCGTGGCCACCCCGCTCGGCCTGAAGCCGTTCCTCCATGGCGCAGACATCGTCATTCACTCCCTCACCAAGTTCGTGGGCGGCCACGGGACGACCCTGGGCGGCATTGTCATAGACGGCGGCAAGTTCCCCTGGGCCGATAACGCCAGACGGTTCCCCATGTTCAGCCGGCCCGAGCCGGCCTTCCATGGTGTGGTTTATGCCCGGGATTTCCCGGACCGGCCCTACATCGTACGTTGCCGCACCGTGGGGCTGCGCAACGAGGGGGCGTCCCTGGCGCCCTTCAACGCCTTTTTACTGTTGCAGGGACTGGAGACCTTGGCCGTCCGGCTCGGTCGTCAGCAAGAAAACGCCCGGCTGGTGGCCGAGCACCTGGTTTCGCACCCGCGGGTTTCCTGGGTCGGTTACCTCGGGTTCGAAGACAACCCCTACCATTTGCTGGCCAAGAAGTACCTGGGGGACAACTTCCCGTCGATCGTGACCTTCGGCGCCGCCGGCGGGTACGAGGCCAGCATCCGCTTCTTCGACCACGTAAAACTGTTCAAACGCCTGGTGAACATGGGCGACTCCAAATCGCTGGTGGCGCACCCGGCGTCGACGACTCACCGCCAGCTCGACCAGGACGCGCTGGACAAGGTGGGCATCCCGCCGGAAATGATCAGGCTCTCCATAGGTCTCGAGCACATCGACGACATCATCGAGGACATCGACCAGGCCCTCGAGAGCTGAGATATCTCCGAGGCCCGGTCCGGCTGCGTGCCCGCAGGGCGACCGCCCCGGCCGCGTACCCGCAGGGCGACCGCCGGGGCCGTCTATGCCCCGTCCGGTCGACGGCGGGCCAGCCGGCGGACCGTGCCGTGCACTACCACACCGGCCGCTCCGCCCGGCGAGAACCGTACGGCCCACCACAGCAGGGCCGCGCTCGGGCCGATATGCCCGGACTTCAATGCCCGCCAGGCGTCCCGCAACGCCTGCTGGGAGTAGTGACGCCGAGCCCCGCGGCGCGACGCGGCCAGAGCGGCGGCGGCGTCGGCGTCGCCCGCCGTCCTGACCCGGTCGAGGTGGGCAGCGAGGACACGGTCTCCGGCCGACGCCAAACGGCGCGTGTTACGGCTCCAGTTGTGGTCGTGGAGCCGGTACGCGGCCGTGACCTCGTCGATATAGACGAACCCTCCCCGCTCGGCCAGCTTGTGCACCAGGTCGAGGTCGTCGGCCCCGTCGAAGACGGGATCGAGCCCCCCGACCTCGGCCACGGCTTCCCGGCGGGCCACCAGCGTATTGATCCAGGGCCGGTTCCCACCGGAATAGATGGAACGACGAGTGGTGGGCCCTACCGCCCGCATCACCCGAGGGTTCTTTTTTTCCGGCCCGGTGACTACGTCAAAGGCGGTGAAGGCGCCGACGGCGCCGGCGTCGGCGGCGAGGGCGGCGACCGTCCGGGACAGGTGAGCGGGGTACCACACGTCGTCGTAGTCGAGGAACGCCACCAGCTCGCCCCGGGAGTTCTCCAGGCCGAGGTTGCGGGCGCGGGCGATCCCCCCTCGGTGCTGGCGGACGACACGGGCACGGCGGTCTACGGCCGCCAGGGCCGCCAGCGCCTCCGGTTCGGGCGAACCGTCGTCGACGACGATGACTTCCCAGTTGGCCCATTCTTGGCCGACCACAGAAGCCAGGGCCTCGGCCAGGAAGGGCGGCCGGCTGATGTGGGTCGGGACCACGATGCTCACGAGCGGGCCCACCGGCCTTCCCATCTCTTCGGCAGCGCCCGGCACCCCAGCGACGGTACCAGTCACGGGTTAGAGTCGCTGGCATAAGGATCCTGGTGCTCACCAATATGTACCCCCCTCATGCCTACGGGGGCTACGAGTACTCGTGTGCGGACATCGTCCAACGATGGCGGGCGGGGGGCCATCTCGTCGAGGTACTCACCAGTACCCTGCGGGTTGGGGGAGTGCCCGACGCGGGCACCGAGCCCGGCGTGCACCGCGCGCTGCAGGGTTACTCGGACCACCACCAGTCCTTTTCGCCCCCCCACTGGCGCCGGCTGGCTATGGAATGGCACAATAACCGGGCTCTGGCCGGCATAGTCGATCGTTTTGGCCCCGATGCGGTATCGGTCTGGAACATGGGGGGCATGTCGCTCGGGCTGCTCAGCTGGCTGTACGAGCACGACGTCCCGTCTGTGCTGGCCATATGCGACGAATGGCCCGTCTACGCCCCCACGTTGGACGCTTGGTTACGTCCCTTGACCGCGCACCCCGTCATCGCCCGGGGGGCCCGTCTGGTCACCGGGCTGCCGACGGCGTGGCCCCCGCTGGGCTCGTCCGGCAGTGCCTGTTTTGCCAGCAATTTCCTTCTCGATGGTGTGCGCAAACGTTCCTTGTGGGCGTTCCCGGGCGCCAAAGTGGTCCACCCCGGAATTGACCCGAACGATTTTCCCACTGTCGCCCACGTCGACCGGCCCTGGCGGTGGAGATTGGCGTACGTGGGGCGCATCGACCGCTGTAAGGCCATTGACACGGCCATCCGGGCCATGTCCCAGTGCCCGCCCGAGGCGAGCCTGGTCGTTCACGGCCGGGGCGATGACGTCTACCTGTCCGAGTTGGAGGCCCTGGCCACCAACCTGGGACTGAAAGAGAGGGTTGTGTTCACAGCCTCTTCGAGGGACGAGGTGGCGTCGGTTTACCGGGAGGTGGACGTCGTCGTTTTCTCCTCAACCTGCGGCGAAGGTTTCGGGTTGGTACCCATCGAGGCGATGGCGTGTGCCACGCCGGTGGTGGCCACGCGCGACGGCGGGTCAGCCGAGTACCTCGAGGTTGAAAATAATTGCCTGGCCTTCGGGCCCGGGGACGCCGATGCCCTGGCCCGGGCACTGACCCGTTTGGCGGAAGATGCCGAGTTGCGTCGTACCCTCGTCGCCGGCGGGCTTCTGACCGCGGCCACGTTCACGGTCGACCGTCAGGCCGCCAATCTTGAACGAGAACTGCAGACCGTAGCTGGCAAAGCGGGCTCAGGAGCGGCGTAACCGAAGGTACTGTCCTACGGCCGGCAAGGCTGCGACCACACTAAGCGCGATTAACCCGGACCCTAGGCAATAAGTAGGAACGAAAGCGCGACCACGCCCCTGCCTGCCATATGGTCACGTAACTTGATTTAAGTGCTTCCTAGGGGCCATGTAAGGAGCTTCTCCGGAGACGGGCCTAGGTCGACGAACACCCCGGGGCGTGGCAGATTGTTCGTCAGCGTCGCCGGCTTGCTCCTGGCTGCAACCGTCCCCTGGGTGGGGCCGTTTGCCGGGAGCGCCGCTGCGGCCCCCGCGCCGACCCGTTGGTCCGACGTGCAGGCCCCGGTGCTGCAGGGAGCCCGAGGCGGGAGCCTGTACGGCGTCGCCTGCCCGGCGCCGGACGAGTGCATCGCCGTCGGCGCCTATGCGCTGGCAGGTAAGAACTCGTATAACAAAACCCTTATCGAGGCCTGGGACGGCAACAGGTGGTCGGTGGTGCCCGCGCCCGCGCTGGCAGGCACGGGCAACGCTCAACTTGATGCCATAGCCTGTGTTTCGGCCTCTTCTTGCGTCGCCGTCGGCGACTATGCCGCCACCCGGGACGTCAACGGTAACCCGATCGTCGCCGTCGAGACTCTCGTCGAGTCTTGGAACGGACGTACCTGGAGCGTGGTGCCGAGCCCCAACGCCGGCTCGGCCGAGCAGAGCACACTTGTCGGGGTTTCCTGCCCCTCGCCCGCTACGTGCGTCGCCGTCGGTTCCAGTGGCGCCGGCCCCAGCTCTCGTATGCTCATCGAGCGCTGGGACGGCCGTGCCTGGTCCCTCGACCCGAGCCCGGATCCGACCGGCTCCCAGGCGGACCAGCTGAACGGCGTCTCGTGCTCTTCGGCCACGTGGTGCGTGGCGGTCGGTTTCGACGATTACCCGGGGACCTCACTCATCGAAACCTGGGACGGCCGAGCGTGGTCGACCGAGGTCGGCTCGGGACCGAGCGGCACCCGGATCGACCAACTGTACGGAGTTTCGTGCGCCAGTCCCACGGCGTGCGTGGCCGTCGGGTCCATAGGTAACGGCAACGCCGGGGAAGCCCTGGTCGAGTCGTGGAACGGTCGCAGCTGGTCGACAACCCCCAGCGCCAATCCGGCCACGACCCTCAACGTCCAGCTGGGCGGGGTCGCCTGCACGTCGGCCACCGAGTGCACCGCTGTCGGGTCTTACAACGTCGGCACGGGCGCTCAGATCCTGATCGAGTCCTTGCACGCAGGGGCGTGGTCAGTCGTCCCCAGCCCGAGCTTGGGGGCAACGGAGTTCGACATCCTGTTCGCCGTGGCCTGCCCCGCCCCCGGCCGTTGTACCAGCGTCGGGAACTCGGACGAGAACATCGACACTTTTGTGCAGCCCCTCATCGAGGCGGTGGCGGCGCCGGCCCATGCCGCGCCCGGCCCGTGGTCGATCGTCCCCAGCCCCAACGCGAACGCCTCCGAGGAAAACGACCTGGCCGGTGTGTCATGCCCCTCGCCCCGGGCATGCACCGCGGTCGGCTTCGTCGGCAACGGCAACACGGCACGTACCCTGGTCGAGTCCTGGGACGGCGGTGCCTGGAAGATCATGCCGAGCCCGAACGTCGGCGCCGGGCGGGAAAACGAGCTGGCCAGCGTGGCCTGTCCCTCGGCCCGGTCCTGCACCGCCGTCGGCTTCGTGAGCAATGGCGTCACGGCGCGTCCGCTGGTCGAGTCCTGGGACGGCCGGGCCTGGTCGGTCACCCCCGGCCCACAGGTCACGTCGGCGGCGCAAAGTGAGCTGGCCAGCGTGTCCTGCCCCACGCCCCAGTTCTGCGCCGCCGTCGGCTCCGTCGGCGACGGCTATGCCGCACATACCCTGATCGAGGCGTGGGACGGCCGGACCTGGTACGTCCTTCCCAGCCGCAATGCCATCCCGTCCGGGAACAATCAGCTCACCGGCGTGTCGTGCACCTCTGCTCGGGCCTGCACGGCGGTGGGTTTCGCCGGCTCCGGTCGCACCACCCGCACGCTGGTCGAGTCGTGGAACGGTCGGATCTGGTCGGTCGTCCCCAGTCCCGACGTCAATATCTCCGAGCAAAATGACCTGGCCGGCGTGTCCTGCCCGTCGCCCCGGTCCTGCACCGCCGTCGGTTTCGTCGGCAACGGCCCCACGGCCCGCTCGCTCGTCGAGTCCTGGAACGGCCGGACCTGGTCGGTCCGGCTCCTGCCCGGTTCCGGGTCGGCCGAAGACAACCAGTTGGCCAGCGTGTCGTGCTCCTCGCCCGTGGCCTGCACCGCGGTCGGGTTGGTAGCCAACGGGAGCACGGGACGCACGCTGGTCGACTCCTGGAACGGCCGCAGTTGGGCGACCGTGCCTACACCCGACCCGGCCACCACGCAAAGCGTGCAGCTGGCAGCAGTTTCATGTGCCTTGTCCTCGAAGTGTGCTGCTGCAGGGAATTACGCCAGCCTGCGCAACCTCCACGACCAGACCCTCATGGAGATGACGTGAACCGTCTCGCCCACACACCGCCACCGGCCCACGCCCGCCGCTCCCTGCGGGCCAGACTTCTCGGCGCCGCCATCAGAGCTCAGGTTACGACGGGCACGAAGGCGAAGATGGCGGCGCTGGCCGTCCTGTTCATGCTCGTCCCCATATTGAACTGGGTGGCCCCGGCACATCCAGCGGCCAATGGCGGGCGCTCCGCCATCGAACTGACGACAGCCGCCGGGCCCGGGCACCGGGCGGTGGCGGCCCTGGCCGCCAACTATGGCCAGGGCACGACCTGCCCGTACAGCGCCATGTACATCGTCGCCCACCAGGACGACACCCTCCTCTTCCAGAGCCCCACGATCCAGCAGGACATCAGCAGCGGCTGGTGCGTCCGCACCGTCTTCGTCACCGCCGGCGACGACGGCCAGGGGGAGGGGTACTGGGGCCAGCGCGAGCTCGGGGCCGAAGCGTCCTATGCCCAGATGGCGGGCGTCGCCGACGACTGGACGGCCTCCACGATCACCGCCAACGGCCACCCAATCCTGCTCGAAACGCTCACCGACGAGCCCACCGTCTCCATCGTGTTCATGCGCCTGCCCGACGGCGGGTGGCCCAACGGCACCGGCACTTCCATGTACGGCTTCGAGAGCCTGATGCTGCTGTGGGAGGGTTCCATCACCACCATTACGGCCGACGACGACTCGACCTCGTACACCCAGCAGGACCTGGTCAACACGCTGGCGGCGCTCATGACCTCGTTCCAGCCCCAGCTGATCGCCGTGCAGGACTACGTGGGCACGTTCGGTCAGGGAGACCACCCCGACCACTATGCGACGGCAGACTTTTCGCAGCTGGCCCAGGAGCAGTACACGTCTCCTCACGTCCTGCTCGGGTACGAGGACTACGGCACGAGCTCGTTGCCCCAGAATGTGTTCGGGCAGGCCCTGGCCACCAAGCAGTCGGTTTTTTACACATACGGCGCCTATGACGTCAACACATGTGACAGCGAGAGCACATGCGCGACCACGTCGTCGTACGCGGCCTGGTTGGAGCGCCAGTACACGGTGGGCTCCGAAACGGTAGGCGTCGTCGCCGACGCCGGGTACACGCAGTCGGTCTACTCGGGCCAGAATACCTTGCTGGACGGTTCCTTGAGCTCGGACCAGAGCGGCGACCCCCTCGGGTACACCTGGGCCCAGACGGCCGGGCCGGCGGTCCAGCTCACCGGGGCGAACACCGTCAGTCCCACTTTCGTGGCCCCCGCCGGGCCTACCACATTGACATTCTCCCTAATAGTCAAGGACGGCTCGACGTCGAGCGGCACGGCCTATGTGACGGTGAACGTGATGGCGGGCTCCAACCCCTCCGACACCATCACCGTGGCCAACCCGGGCACCCAGACCTCGACGGTGGGCACGGCCATAACCGCCCTCAGCCCCACGGCCACCGACTCGTCGACCACGGCCACCATCAGCTCCTGGTCGGCCACTGGGCTACCTCCGGGCCTGGGCATCAACACCACCACGGGCCAGGTCACGGGCACACCGACGGCGGCGGGCACCTACAGCGTCACCCTCACGGCCACCGACTCGGCCGGTTTCAGTGGGTCGGCCAGCTTCACCTGGGCTGTGACCAACGCGGCGGACACCAACCTGGCCCCGCTCGCCACCGCCACGGCCTCGTCGCAGGACACGGCCACCGGCCAGACGGCGGCTAAGGCCATCGACGGCGTCATCAGCGGGTACCCGAGCAACACCACCGCCGAGTGGGCCACGATGGGCGGCGGCGTGGGCAGCTGGCTCGAGCTGACGTGGCCGTCCGCCGTCACCCTCGACCATGTCGTGCTCTACAACCGGCCCAACGGGCAGGACCAGATCACCTCGGGGACACTGACCTTCGCCAACGGGACCGGCGCCAGCTTCGGCACCCTGCCCCTGGACACCGGCGCCCCCAGCTCGCCGAGCGGGTTGACCGTCTCGTTCCCGGCCGTGAGCACCACCACTTTGCTGATGACGGTGACCGGGGTCAGCGCCACCACCCAGAACATCGGTCTGGCCGAGATCCAGGCGTGGGGCACCGGCGCGGCCGGCACCGACACCATCACCGTGGCCAACCCGGGCACCCAGACCTCGACGGTGGGCACGGCCATAACCGCCCTCAGCCCCACGGCCACCGACTCGTCGACCACGGCCACCATCAGCTCCTGGTCGGCCACTGGGCTACCTCCGGGCCTGGGCATCAACACCACCACGGGCCAGGTCACGGGCACACCGACGGCGGCGGGCACCTACAGCGTCACCCTCACGGCCACCGACTCGGCCGGTTTCAGTGGGTCGGCCAGCTTCACCTGGGCTGTGACCAACGCGGCGGACACCAACCTGGCCCCGCTCGCCACCGCCACGGCCTCGTCGCAGGACACGGCCACCGGCCAGACGGCGGCTAAGGCCATCGACGGCGTCATCAGCGGGTACCCGAGCAACACCACCGCCGAGTGGGCCACGATGGGCGGCGGCGTGGGCAGCTGGCTCGAGCTGACGTGGCCGTCCGCCGTCACCCTCGACCATGTCGTGCTCTACAACCGGCCCAACGGGCAGGACCAGATCACCTCGGGGACACTGACCTTCGCCAACGGGACCGGCGCCAGCTTCGGCACCCTGCCCCTGGACACCGGCGCCCCCAGCTCGCCGAGCGGGTTGACCGTCTCGTTCCCGGCCGTGAGCACCACCACTTTGCTGATGACGGTGACCGGGGTCAGCGCCACCACCCAGAACATCGGTCTGGCCGAGATCCAGGCGTGGGGCACCGGCGCGGCCGGCACCGACACCATCACCGTGGCCAACCCGGGCACCCAGACCTCGACGGTGGGCACGGCCATAACCGCCCTCAGCCCCACGGCCACCGACTCGTCGACCACGGCCACCATCAGCTCCTGGTCGGCCACTGGGCTACCTCCGGGCCTGGGCATCAACACCACCACGGGCCAGGTCACGGGCACACCGACGGCGGCGGGCACCTACAGCGTCACCCTCACGGCCACCGACTCGGCCGGTTTCAGTGGGTCGGCCAGCTTCACCTGGGCCGTCTCGTCCGGCACCTCTGGGGGCGGCATTTCCGCCGTCGGGTCGTTCGCCAACGACAGCGGGTCCTCGACGCTTTCGGTCTCGCCCAAGACGGCGGGGGATGTCCTGGTCATGGCTGTGCAGGCCCAGCCGGCCACTTCGGCCCAGGTAGGGGGTCTCAGCGGGGGCGGGGTCGCCACGTGGTCCAAAGCCATCGCCTACCCGGGTAGCGCCGAGGGCTCCGATGTCGAGTTGTGGTGGGGCGTGGTCTCCACGCCGGGCGCCTCAACGGTCACCGTTACCTGGACGGGCAGCACTCCCGAGTACCGGGAGCTGGCAGCCCAGGAGTTCGGCGCCGGCACCGGCGCCGCCTGGTCGGTCGACAAGACGGGGGGCTCGGCATCGACCACCGGAACCGTAACCTTCGCCTCGCTGACGCCCTCCAGTTCGTCGGGTGAGCTCTACTTCGGCTACGGCGCCGTTTCGGGCGGGGCCTCTGCCGGTCCCACGCCTGGCTTCAGCTACGACGCTCCCACCGCCAACGCCAACGTCGTCGCTTATGACGGCGACGTGACGGCCACGGCCGGTCCCACCGCGCCACAGTCCTCGACGGGTTCCGACTCGGTGGCGGTGCTGTTGGCAGCCACAAGTGGAAGCTCGGGCAACACGGTCACGGTGACCAACCCGGGTACGCAGACCTCGACGGTGGGCACGGCCATAACCGCGCTCACCCCGACGGCCACCGACTCGTCCAAGACGGCCACCATCAGCTCCTGGTCGGCCACCGGCCTGCCCGCCGGCCTGGCCATCAACACCACCACGGGCCAGATAACGGGCACGCCCACCACGGCGTCGACCGGCACCGTGACCCTCACGGCCACCGACTCGGCCGGTTACAAGGGTTCGGCCAGCTTCACCTGGACAGTCAACGCCAGCTCGGGCAACACGGTCACGGTGACCAACCCGGGTACGCAGACCTCGACGGTGGGCACGGCCATAACCGCGCTCACCCCGACGGCCACCGACTCGTCCAAGACGGCCACCATCAGCTCCTGGTCGGCCACGGGCCTGCCCGCCGGCCTGGCCATCAACACCACCACGGGCCAGATAACGGGCACGCCCACGACGGCGTCGACCGGCACCGTGACCCTCACGGCCACCGACTCGGCCGGTTACAAGGGTTCGGCCAGCTTCACCTGGACAGTCAACGCCAGCTCGGCCAACACGGTCACGGTGACCAACCCGGGTACCCAGACGTCGACCAGCGGCAAGGCAGTGACCCCGCTCACCCCGACGGCCACCGACTCGTCCAAGACGGCCACCATCAGCTCCTGGTCGGCCACGGGCCTGCCCGCCGGCCTGGCCATCAACACCACCACGGGCCAGATAACGGGCACGCCCACGACGGCGTCGACCGGCACCGTGACCCTCACGGCCACCGACTCGGCCGGTTACAAGGGTTCGGCCAGCTTCACCTGGACGGTCACCAACACGGTCACGGTGACCAAGCCGGCATCGCAGAATCTCGACGGAGGGCAAGGCAGTAACCCCGCTCACCCCGACGGCCACCGACTCGTCCAAGACGGCCACCATCAGCTCCTGGTCGGCCACGGGCCTGCCCGCCGGCCTCTCCATCAGTGCCACAACGGGCACGATCACGGGCACACCCACCACTTCCGGGAGATATACCGTGACGGCCAAGGCCATCGACTCCGCCGGCTTCAACGGGTCGACGAGCTTCACCTGGACCGTCCTTCGCTAATGTGGTGGCAGGGCTGGCGGTAGAACGGGGTTGCGAGGTGGTCGTGCGCGTGGTGCCTGGGTGACGGCAAACCAGCTAAAGAGGGCAGGCGCCAGCATTGCGTATTATGGCCTGGCTCGGCACTTGCCGAGATCGGCAATGCCATATGGTCGTTATTATTCCCAATTGCGTGCCGCCTTGGCCAGGCACCTGTTGGCGGGATGCGGCCGCAACGTAAATGTGGAGCGGGGCGCCGACTTCGGCGCCGGCTACGGTGTCTCGCTCGGTGACAACTCGGGGCTGGGGGTGGACTGCCTGGTCATAGGCCCGGTAACTATCGGGGCCAACGTCATGATGGGCCCTTGAAGTGATGTTCTTCGCCATCACACACGTTACTTCCAGTACCGAGGTTCCCATGATCCAGCAAGGGACACGGGATGCGGGGCCCATTATCGTCGAGGACGACGTTCGGATCGGAGCTGGCTCCATAATTTTGCCCGGGCGCAGGATTGGACGCGGCGCCATAGTGGGCGCGGGGTCGGTGGTGACCAAAGACGTACAGCCGTTCTCCGTCGTGGGTGGCAACCCCGCCACCGTCATCGCCGAGAGAAAGTGACGTGCGCTCGGGACTGCGGTGAAACCAAGGTCCTTCGCCCCGTCAGGGGGTAGCCTCCACGAGTTGCTGGAAGCGCCTTTCCACCTCGTCCATAGACCGGGCGAAGTTGAACACGTCCTGTGCCCACAGCCTCCCTTTTTCTCCCAGGTCCCGGGCCTTGTCCGGTGCGTTCAAGAGTTCGACGATCGAGCGCGCCATCTCGGCCGGGTCATCGGTTATGACCGCCGGGCAATACCCCGGCATTCCCTCGCCGCCAACGGTGGTGGTAACGACAGGCAACCCATAGGCCAATGCTTGGGGGACCTTGAACTTCAGGCCGGCGCCCCGCAATAAAGGGGCCACGACGATGGTGGAGGCGTCGTAATGGGGCGTTAGGTCGTCAACGTAGCCGGTGGCGCTGACGCCGGGTGCTGGGCATTCCGACAACACCTCATCGGACCCTTTGCCGGCCAAGACGAGGTTGGCGCCCGCCACCGAGCCATATACGTGGGGCCAAACGGTCCTTATGAACCAACGGGCTCCCTCGGCGTTGGGACCGCGATCGAAGGCGGCAACAAATATGGCCCTCTTGGCGTCAGGCGAGCCGAGGGCCCGTGGCGAGTGGTCGATCAGGGGGTCCACCACCATTATCGGCCGTCTTAGGCCCGAGTGCCGGAGCGCACCCACATCTTCGGCCTTGAAGACCTGTACAAGGTCGCATTTGCCGAAAAAATAAGCCTCCGTATAGATGCCCACCGGGGCAAAGAGGGCACGCCTGAAGGGGATCCGCTCGATGTCGGGTTGCCCCTGGTGCTGGGCCCGTACGGCGCGCATCATCCCTTGGGAATATATGTCGTAGGCCGTGGCCACGATAGGCCGATGGCGCCGGGCCCGGCGCAGATTTGGCACTGCCCGCAATAGTTCCGACCAGTGCACGTTCACGATATCTGCGGCGGCCACCAGGTGACCCGTGGTGCGGTCAGCCAGGAGGGCGTCCACTTCTGCCACCCCGATGTTGAAACCGCTCAAGGTGCGGCCTTGCAGGCGTAGCCGGCTGGTGGTGCCCCCCGGTATGGGCGGGCAGAAGTGTACGGAAACGGAAGCGGAAGCGCCGAAAGCCGCGGGCACACGATCGTCGGCCGGCTGTACACAAACCAAGTCGACCGTGTGGTCCCGGGCCAGGTGGGACACGTAGGCGTATAGAAATGCCCCGCCCGCGTGAGGCACGCCGTCGTAGGGGGCGAACGGGGTGATTATGGCGATGCGCATGGGGGCGAACGAAAGATGGGGCGTAGCCTATACGTCGCCGGCGAGACGTCCGCTCGGGGCGCGCCGCAGGCCCATGCCCGGCGTGCGGACGTAGCCGGGGGGGACGCAGTCCACCATCATCTTCCTGATCGTCCCCGCCTTGTCGGCCACGGCTTTGGTGTCGACGACGGCCACCAGCTCGCCGAAGCCGGCCGCGCTCAGCAGTTCTTCCAGGTTGTCGCTGATCTGAGACACGAACCAGGCCAGTGGCTCGCCCAGCGTGGCCTCGTCGAAGCTGATCTGGGGGCCGTCGGCGGGGACATGGTAATGGGGCCCGTCGACGAAGTCGTCGAAACGGAGCAGTTCCCTCTGCCTGCCCCCCGCCCGCCCGTAAACGCGCAGCGTGGCCCCGGACGGCCGGAACATGGCACCGAAGCGCAGCCCGCCGACGTCCAGTACCGTTTCTGCCTCGTCAAAGGAGGTCCGGGGCTGGCTCTTGGCATCAGTCATGGTCAGCCGCCTTTCGAGGAGAGCGTCCGTTTACCAGGGTACGGGGCCCTGCCGGCGGGGACGGCGCCGCCGTTTCCGATTTTGTACCGGCTGATGGCGCCCCCCTAAAGTCGTTCGCTCTGCCTGACGAAACAAAAATCGTGGCGGCGCGGTTCCGGAGAGCGGCGGCGGGGGTAACCCTCGCCGTCGTCATCATGGCTCTGGCCTGGCCCGGTCCAACGGCGGGAGCCAGTGCCCTCGGGGCCCCGGCCAGCCTGCCGCCGGACCGACGACCACCTCAGCTTCCGTGCCGGCTACCACCCTGCCCCCGCCGCCGGGGACTCTGGGCACCGTGCCGCCGGCCGAGCCGGCCACCAACTGCGCCCCGGCCTGGGCGCAGATTTACACGCCGGCGGGCGCCCTCGCCGTTGTCGATTACTGCCGAGCCCAACAAGGTGTCGGCCCTCTTCACCTGCCGTCCAACTTCGCCCAGTTGACCGTGCCCGAGCAGATGCTCGTACTCATCGACCTGGAGCGGGTCAACCGGGGTGAGGTCCCCGTAGCCGGCCTGACCGCCCGTTCTGGACCGCATGGCCCAAAAAGCGGCCATCGCCGGCACCGACCCGGACATCGGCTTCGGTGACATCTGGGAGGGTGGCCCGACATCCACGGCGGAGGCCGACTACGGCTGGATGTACGACGACGGGTACGCCGGTGTCAACGTCGACTGCACTACACCCGGCGAGGCGGGATGCTGGGGCCACCGGGAGGTCATACTGATGCACAACGTCGACGGGCCCCTGGTGGCGGGGGGTGGCTTCGACGCCAGCCGCCCGTCCGGCAGCTCCTACACCTTCGGCCTGGCCGGGCCGGCCCCGGGCGCCAGGCTGGTGTTCAGCTGGGCCGGTGAGCTGCGCTACTTCAGCGTCCTGCCCGGCATCGAGCCGCTCGCCTCGGGTCGCTCTTACCAGCCCGTTGCTGCCGCGTCCTGAGCCGCCCGCTACGGGCAGGGGTTGGCCCGAGTACGAGGCGGAGCGGGGGAGCGGGGCGGTGGCCGCCATCCAGGAGCTTCTTGATGGCGCCCCGGTCGATGTGCTGGGCGACCAGGTCGCCCAGCCGGTCCAGTTGCGCCTCCCGGATGGCGGCGAACGACGTGGCCGGTGCCACCACGAAGCGGCGCCCACAGGTACGGGCCACTCCGTTGAGGTAGCTGCGCCGGAAGGCGTCGTTTTCCAGGAGCCCGTGCCATACCGTTCCGGCCACGGCGCCGGCGCGACAGCCCTCGTCGGCCACCAGGGGTTGGCCGGCGTCTCTGGTCACCACGCCGTGATGGATCTCGTAGCCCTCGACGACGGTGCCGTCGGCCAGGGCCTGGTGCCGGCGCGCCAGCACCTTGTCCGGCCCGAAGCGTGTCCGCACGGGGAGCAGCCCGATACCGCCCGTCGGTCCCACCCCGCTCTCGACCGGGTCGTCGATGACAGTCCCGAGCATCTGATAGCCACCGCAGATGCCGAGAACGGCCCGGCCGGCGGCAGCATGATGTCGGAGGGCCACGTCGAGGCCCCGTTCAGCCAGCCAGCCCAGGTCGGCCACGGTGGAGCGGGTCCCGGGCAGTACCACCAGGTCGGCGTCGGCCATCTCGGCCGGCCCGGTGATGAAGCGGACGACCACGCCGGGTTCGACAGCCAGCGCGTCGACGTCGGTGTGGTTGCTCATCCGGGGTAGCGCCACCACGTGCACCCGCAGGATGTCATCGCCGATGGGAGGGCCTCCGGACAGGACCAGGGCCCGGTCGACCGAGTCCTCGGCGTCCAGGCCGATGTCCCTGACAAAGGGCAGCACTCCCAGAGTGGGACGGCCCGTTAGCTCCGTCAGCCGGGCCAGGCCGGGCTCGAGAAGGGCGCGGTCGCCCCGGAACTTGTTCACCAAAAAACCGGCGACGAGCTCCTGGTCGGCCGGGCTGAGCACGGCCAGCGTCCCGACCAGAGAAGCGAAGACCCCACCGGGGTCGATGTCACCGACCAGGAGGGCGGGAAGGCCGGTAGCGCGGGCGAAGCCGAGGTTGACGATGTCGGAGCTCCGCAGGTTGAGCTCGGCCGGGCTGCCGGCGCCTTCGCAGATCACGACTTCGAAGCGGCCGGCCAGGTCGGCGAAGGCGTCTGTGACCACGCTCAGGAGGCCGCCCGGCACCTGGTCCTGGTACCGGCCCGCCTCGTGCTCGCCCACGGGCCGCCCCAGCACGATCAGCTGGGCGGTGCCCCTACTGCCCGGTTTGAGCAGCACCGGGCCCATCACGGCCTCGGGCTCGATGTAGCAGGCCCGGGCCTGGGCCGCCTGGGCCCGGCCGATCTCCTCGCCGGCCCGGGTCACGTAGGAGTTGAGCGACATGTTCTGCGCTTTGAACGGCGCCACGCTTACGCCCTCCCGGGCCAGCCACCGGCACAGGCCCGCCACCACCACGCTTTTGCCTACGCCCGATGAGGTGCCGATGACCAGCAAAGCGCCCATCGCATGAGGCTACGGTCAGCCGGCGTCGGCTGCCCGGCGTGCTGGGCTCAGGCCGGGCCCATCACGCCGCCGGGGGCCGGCGGAAGCCGCAGGACGGCGCTCACCGGGCGGTGGTCGCTCCCCCGAGCGCGGCCGGCCCGGCCCGAGAGGACCGAGACGCCCGGGCCCGCCAGGACGTGGTCGATCCGGAACAATGCCGGGCACCAAGGCCGGTTCGCGGGCCACGTGGCCCGCCAGCCGCCGAAGGCAAGAGCCCCAGCGTCGCTCCACCCCGGCCCGACTAAGCGTTCGAAGCTGCGGTGCTGGCGGGTGGCGTTGAAGTCGCCGAGCATGACGGTAGGCAGGGCCTCCGACGACGGCGGTGCCGTCGCGCTTGTCCGCCTCTGTGCCCGGGCGCCGACCTCGGCCAGCTGCGCACGCCACGCCTGCACGTGGTGGTGGCCCAGAGGCCCCCACGTGTGGACCACTAGAAGCCGAAAGGGACGGGCGCCCTCGGCGGTCACCACACTGTCGAACTGGGGGTGGCCCTGGCTCCACCAGGTCTCGACCTGGCTCAGGGGCACCCGGCTGACCAGCGCCATCCCCTTGGAGCCCGGCCTCGCTTCCGGCTCGATACGACGCCAGGGATACTTCGACGGGGGGAACAGGTCGTCTAGGACCGGGACGTGGTCGTCGGTGACCTCGGCCAGGGCCAGAACGTCGTGGTCGCCGTCCGCCAGGTCGCTCAGGACGCCGCTTGCGTCCCGATTGGAGCACCACAGGTTGGCAAAGGCCACCCGCAGCTCGGGGCCGTAGGGCCCTTGTGCCGCGCTCAGGGCGGGCCGGGGCCGGGGCCGGACGCACGCAGCGTGAAAACCGGCCAATGCCGCCGCCAGGCCAGCCAGCCCACGCCGGCGAGCGACCACGGCCCCGCCCATTACCACCCAAGACGGGGCGAGCAACCACGGGGCTGCGGCGGTGACGGCGATGTCCACCGTCGAGCGTTCGGGACGCCACCACCGCACCACCGCCGCACCGCTCAAGGCCAGGGCCACGCCATAGCTGGCCGTGGTCCAAGCGGCGGGAACTCTGGACTGAAGCACCCGAACGTTGTAGCACAGAGCCCTCACCCGCCCCACCCCTCGTCGAACGCAGGCGCGCCGGAGGGCCGCGTCAGCCTCCGGTACCCGATGGCGCGCCTGGCCTCGGACCTTTTGGACCAAGCTGGGCACGGTGCGCAAGACCGCCCACCTGACGGCGAGAGCCCTGCGCTTGGCGCTGCTCTGCCTGTCCTGGGCCGTCGTAGCGGCTTTGGCGACCGTTAGCGCTTTCCACCTTGTGCACAGTGAGCCCTGGACACCCGTATTGGACCTGATAGCGGTGACGCCCTGGATCTACATGATGGCGTGGGTGACCGCTTCGCTCGGACTGTTCTTCCGGCGGCGGGCTCTTACCGTGGTCTCGGCCGTGCTCGTATTGCTGCAACTCTGGTGGGTGGTACCCGACTTCGACCCCATTTCGCACCTCGTCCGGCCGGGGCCTGGTTCGCTGTCCCTGCGCCTCTTCGATGCCAACGTCAGCCAGTCCAACCGCAACCTGGGCGAAATAGCCGACGAGGTACGGAAGGACAATCCCGCCATCGTGACGATGGAAGAGCTGACTCCCGTTTCGTACCGCTCCTTATTGTCCACCCATGTCATGCAGCATTACCGTTACCAGCTTGTCCGCCCGGCGGTGGGCGCCTCGGGGATGGCCTTGTGGTCCGTGTACCCGCTTAGTGGTGCCATCGAGTGGTACGCATACCTGCACCCGGAGCTACGGGCGTGGGTGCTGCTGCCCGGGGGGAGGCGCGTCCGCCTTGACGTGCTGCATACTGATGCTCCGTACGGGAACGCGGAGCCCGCAGTGTGGGCCATGCAGATCGAGGCGATCCGTACCGAACTGTCCCATGAGCCGAGACCTCTGGTGGCCGTCGGCGACCTCAACGCCACCTGGTACGACTGGCATTTTCAGGCGTTGCTGGCTCTCGGGCTGAGGGACGCCGCCGTAATCGCCGGGCAGGGATGGCGCATGACCTGGCCTCGAGACCAGCAGCCGGTGGTGCCTTACCTGCGCATCGACCACGTCCTGCTGTCCAAGGGCCTCCAGCTGGAAAGTTACAGGCTCGGCCAGGGTCTCGGCAGTGACCACCACCCTCTACTCGTAACGCTCGATGCCTGAAGGGCCCCGCTCAGGGCCCGTGGACGCGCCCAAGGCGACGGTGGCATCGCTGAACCAAACATGCCCGCGGTTGGTTGTCGACTGAAGATAAATCATGGCGTATGCCGCCCCCACGGGTGCCGCGGCCGTCACCGCCAGCTTCGTCCAATTCGAAGTGCCCGGGGGTACGGGTGACGATAGGTCGTTGGACATGTAGTTGCCGTTCGAGCCGAACCATGCCAGGCCAAGTTCGTTAGCGCCGGTGGAGCCTGCGCCTCTGGCCCAGACCGTCGTGCGGATGGTTTCTGCCGGTGCCAACACGCCGGAGTTCACCACCTGCGACCAGGAGGCCTGAGACCGTGAACCCGAGATCTCGACCGAGCGGGATCCCTTGTGAACGCCGGCGGCTCCCCACTGCAACCGTGCCGTCGACCCTCCCGAGGAGCTCCAGCCGACGGGGATCCCCCCGCGCTCTGCGCGAAAGTTCCGTTCAGCAAGGGGGGCTCGGTGCCCCGTGAGAAGAATTGGCGTACCACGGCGGCGGCGGGCTTCGCCGATCCATCAGCACTGAATAAGCCGAAGTACCATAACGTGGGGTCGTTCTTGGCCGTGAGGGGCACGTCCGCACCGACAAGGTCATTAAGCATCCAGGGCGCGGCCGGGGGAAGACGCAGTGTCTTGGTGGCGACTTCTACGGCGGCGAAGTAGTTAGCTTGTTGAGACGCAAGTTCTGCCTGCTGCTGGGCGCTTCCGACGGGGCTGTATGTGGACAGACCCGTTTCCCCCACATAAAGCGGTGAAGGCGAGACGGCACGCTCCGCCGCCGCCAGGGTAACGGCGGCGTCGCCAGGAAGACCGTAGTAGTGAAAGTCGTAGAAATTCAGAGCAGGGGGGCCAAGCGACTCCTTTAGCTGGATGAGGCCGGCAACGCCTGCGGTGCTTGAGATGGAAAGGGTCAACGGGACCGAGCCGGCGGCGGACCTGGCCACAGGCAAAACGGCGCGCGCCCAAATCAGAGCCGATGGATCACCAGGGTCAATCTCGTTCTTGAGCTCAACAAAGGCTATTTCGGGGTCATCGCGGTAGGGAGCGAGCAAGGCTGACACCCAAGCCTTGCTATCTCTGACGTCTGTATAATCCGACCACCAGTCGAAGAGAGTTAGTTGAACGTACAAGCCGTCATCCTGCGCCAGCCTAACCACCTGCGCCAACTCATCCTCCATGTGTCGTCGCAAGTCGGGCCACCCGAACTGCGTCGGGTCGATCAGGAGGCGGACGCCATTGGCATCCAGCGCCTTTATTCGGGCAAAATCGTCGCCTATCTGGGTCGGCTCAAAGTCTGCCCACATAGCGGTCCATGGCGCGTTTGCCGGGTCGTAGCTGACCAGCTTAAGGTTTCGTAAGTCGATCGGAGGCCGTCGAGTTTTTGAAAAGCAAGATACTACCAGCGTTGCTGACACTAACGCCACCAGGATGCCGGCGAGCAATTTGAGCCTCCGACCTCGCCGGGGCCGGGGCCGGTGCCGGTGATGAGCAGCCATTATGTGGAAGGACGCTCCTGTTTAGCCCTCGGGACGCTTGGCATGAGCCCCCGCGAAAACGCGGCACCTTGGTCCCGGCGCACGGGCCCAGGTTAGTCGGTGTGGCAGGAAAATGAGGTGCGCTCGGGGCCGGCGCCCTCGGCCACGGCGGCCCATGTCGGCCAGGTCCCACCAAAACGGCTCTTATGGTGCAGAACCGCATGAAAGTGGCTGTATAGGTGCACGGCGACGGACGTGCTCAGGGCCTGGAAAAGGGGGAAAGCTCCGGCGGCGACGCTCAACGCCCGAGCCCTGCGGTACGACAAAGTACTTGATGTCTGTACTATCGAGCGGTGGTGGGCGGGCCGGAGGTCGGACTAGGGGGCGGCGTTGCGGGCGGCTCCTGGCCCCACTGGCGATGGCACTGGTCGTCGTGTTTGGGCTCCCTATGGCCTCGGACGCTTCGACCAGTACAGCGGCAACGATTGCGTTACAAAATGTCAAGCTCGTAAGTTACGAGCCGGCGGACGCGTCGTGGACCAACATGTGGACAGAGTTCGAGCCCGCGCAAATAGGTTCTGATTTTGCCAGGGTGGAGCAGCTCGGGGCGAACACTGTGCGCATTACCATTGACCCGGACACCTTTGGCTGGCCGGCGGTGACGCCCACGATGGCGAACGAGCTTCAGCAGGTGATAAGCCTGGCACAGAGCAACGGTCTTCATGTTGAGCTCACGCTGTTCAATTGGTGGACGCAGTACGGTCAGATTGCCGAAAGCGAAGCCTGGCTGGGATCGTTGCTCACCCCCTACTCCAACGACCCCGAGATCGCCTTCGTCGAGTTGCAGAACGAGATAGACCCGACGAACACACAGGCGATGACGTGGGCTCGGGCCCTGATGCCAGTGGCCCAGCAGCTGGCGGGCAACATTCCCGTCACCATCTCTACCATGGGCACCGAGGGGTTGACCGGCGTGTTGGCGCTGAAGGCGGCGCTGGCCGGCGACCCGCCGAGCTTCTACGATTTTCACTATTATGACCCGGCCGGTGAGGCCGCGGCAGTCCTGGGTTCGATAAAGGCGGCGGTCGCCCCCGCCACCCTGTTCGTAGGCGAGGCCGGCATGTCAACGTACTCGGCGAGCGGCGAAAGCGAAGAGACGATGCTGGCTTCGGACCAGGCGAGCTACTTCGCCACGGTGGAAGAGGCCACCGCGTCGCTCGGGCTTCCAGCGGCCGGTGTGTATATGCTTTCCGACTTGGACGGCGCCGACGTGCCTTACCCCGAGAGCGTTTCGCCCGCGGACTGGGACTTTGGCATATATAACACGGACGGGAGCCCCAAGCCGGCGGCCGCGGTTGTGGAACAGTTCTTCTCCGACGGGACGGTACCGATCCTGTTGGACGCCGGCTTCGAGACGGGGGCCAACGGCGTGCCCACGGGCTGGGCCCCGAGGGGCAAGGGGCGCTGAGTTGGGCCGCGGGCACCGCCCACTCGGGGAACTACTCGGTCGAGATTTCCGGCTCGCAGACCCAAGCGGCGTGGACCCAGGTCATCAATACCGGGGCGCTGAGCACGGGCGAGAAACTCCAGGCCACCGTGTGGGCCGAGGGCTCGGGATCGACCGGCGCCAACATGGCCGCGGTGGCTTGGTTCAACGCCGCCGGCACCTACCTTTCCAATAACACCTCGTCGCCTCTGCCCGCCGGCAGCTCCAACTGGACCGAGCTCGGGGTCAACGCCACCGCCCCCGCCGGCGCCGCTTATGCCGTGCTTTACCTGCAGTCATCTAATAACTCCGGCAGCGTGTGGTTCGACGACGCCACCGCCACGGTCATCACCGCCAGTGCCTTCCCCGCGCTACCCGCCGTCCCGGTGACCTCGGGCGTCGGGGCCGGGGTGGCCAACGCCGGCTTCGAGACGGGGGCCAACGGCGTGCCCACGGGCTGGGCCCCGAGGGGCAAGGGGCGCTGAGTTGGGCCGCGGGCACCGCCCACTCGGGGAACTACTCGGTCGAGATTTCCGGCTCGCAGACCCAAGCGGCGTGGACCCAGGTCATCAATACCGGGGCGCTGAGCACGGGCGAGAAACTCCAGGCCACCGTGTGGGCCGAGGGCTCGGGATCGACCGGCGCCAACATGGCCGCGGTGGCTTGGTTCAACGCCGCCGGCACCTACCTTTCCAATAACACCTCGTCGCCTCTGCCCGCCGGCAGCTCCAACTGGACCGAGCTCGGGGTCAACGCCACCGCCCCCGCCGGCGCCGCTTATGCCGTGCTTTACCTGCAGTCATCTAATAACTCCGGCAGCGTGTGGTTCGACGACGCCACCGCCACGGTCATCACCGCCAGTGCCTTCCCCGCGCTACCCGCCGTCCCGGTGACCTCGGGCGTCGGGGCCGGGGTGGCCAACGCCGGCTTCGAGACGGGGGCCAACGGCGTGCCCACGGGCTGGGCCCCCGAGGGGCAAGGGGCGCTGAGTTGGGCCGCGGGCACCGCCCACTCGGGGAACTACTCGGTCGAGATTTCCGGCTCGCAGACCCAAGCGGCGTGGACCCAGGTCATCAATACCGGGGCGCTGAGCACGGGCGAGAAACTCCAGGCCACCGTGTGGGCCGAGGGCTCGGGATCGACCGGCGCCAACATGGCCGCGGTGGCTTGGTTCAACGCCGCCGGCACCTACCTTTCCAATAACACCTCGTCGCCTCTGCCCGCCGGCAGCTCCAACTGGACCGAGCTCGGGGTCAACGCCACCGCCCCCGCCGGCGCCGCTTATGCCGTGCTTTACCTGCAGTCATCTAATAACTCCGGCAGCGTGTGGTTCGACGACGCCACCGCCACGGTCATCACCGCCAGTGCCTTCCCCGCGCTACCCGCCGTCCCGGTGACCTCGGGCGTCGGGGCCGGGGTGGCCAACGCCGGCTTCGAGACGGGGGCCAACGGCGTGCCCACGGGCTGGGCCCCCGAGGGGCAAGGGGCGCTGAGTTGGGCCGCGGGCACCGCCCACTCGGGGAACTACTCGGTCGAGATTTCCGGCTCGCAGACCCAAGCGGCGTGGACCCAGGTCATCAATACCGGGGCGCTGAGCACGGGCGAGAAACTCCAGGCCACCGTGTGGGCCGAGGGCTCGGGATCGACCGGCGCCAACATGGCCGCGGTGGCTTGGTTCAACGCCGCCGGCACCTACCTTTCCAATAACACCTCGTCGCCTCTGCCCGCCGGCAGCTCCAACTGGACCGAGCTCGGGGTCAACGCCACCGCCCCCGCCGGCGCCGCTTATGCCGTGCTTTACCTGCAGTCATCTAATAACTCCGGCAGCGTGTGGTTCGACGACGCCACCGCCACGGTCATCACCGCCAGTGCCTTCCCCGCGCTACCCGCCGTCCCGGTGACCTCGGGCGTCGGGGCCGGGGTGGCCAACGCCGGCTTCGAGACGGGGGCCAACGGCGTGCCCACGGGCTGGGCCCCCGAGGGGCAAGGGGCGCTGAGTTGGGCCGCGGGCACCGCCCACTCGGGGAACTACTCGGTCGAGATTTCCGGCTCGCAGACCCAAGCGGCGTGGACCCAGGTCATCAATACCGGGGCGCTGAGCACGGGCGAGAAACTCCAGGCCACCGTGTGGGCCGAGGGCTCGGGATCGACCGGCGCCAACATGGCCGCGGTGGCTTGGTTCAACGCCGCCGGCACCTACCTTTCCAATAACACCTCGTCGCCTCTGCCCGCCGGCAGCTCCAACTGGACCGAGCTCGGGGTCAACGCCACCGCCCCCGCCGGCGCCGCTTATGCCGTGCTTTACCTGCAGTCATCTAATAACTCCGGCAGCGTGTGGTTCGACGACGCCACCGCCACGGTCTCATAGTGCACGCAACGCCTCGTCGAGTGTGCTGCTGGCCCCCGGGGGCGAACCTCACCCTCAGGCGTCCTACCGCCACTCTGCCCGATATACTTCAGTCTAAGGGTTGGCCTCGGCCGGTCCGGAGCGGAGTTCTCGATGGATGCGGAGCGGGCGGGTACGGGCGCCACCTCACCGGGCCTAGAAGGGCGATTTCAGAATGATCCATTTTATCTATCGAACTCATTCGGGCGAGAACAGGAAGGGGCGCCCTCCCTGGTACAGCAAAGAAAGATGCCTCGCCAGCTTCCTCGAGGCGCTCAGCGTAATGCAGGCGCCCCCCGCTTCTCTCCTGATCATATGCGACTCCCCAGAATTGCCCGACGGCTGCGACGCCCTGGTCCAGCTGTACGGCCATTTGAGGCCAAGGGTCGAGCACTCGCCCATGCTTGGGCTCCCCGGTACTCACATGCGAGCCGTGGCCATCCTGAAAGAACATAGGGGCGCGGACCACTTTTACCTTTCGGAAGACGACTACCTGTACAGACCTTCCGCCTTCAGGCAGTTCGAAGAAGCTGTCGTCGACCTGCCGGAAGCCGACTACTTGACGCTGTACGACCACCCTGATCGCTATCGGCGGAACGATGACCGCCTCACAATATCCCGCCGGCCGATAGCGGTCACGGCATCGGCCCATTGGCGGCTCGTGGAGTCGACTTGTATGACGTTCGGCGGTCGCATCGAGGCACTCAGTGCCGACGCGGAGTTGCACCGGCACCACGTCGACAAACTGCCGAACACAAATGATAGGCGCCTGTGGAGAGCGCTCCAATCGCCGCGCCGTCTCGCGCGCCCGACGCCGGCTCTACGGCGTTGTGCCCAGCCAGGCCTCTCATCAGGAGGTCGGCCAGTTGGCGCCGAATGTGGACTGGGAGGCGGTGGCAATTACGGCGGAGACGGCATCCCGCAAGCGTGCACGTAACTCTTCCCCTCGGGGCTCTTCCCCTCGGGCCGGTCCGCCCGATAGTGGCGGGCGCGAACAGGACCACTGGGCCAGTACCACGGGCCACGCGTCAGTCCGGACTACTCCACGATCCCAGCGGGGGTAGTTTCCTCGACCGCAACGCCTTGACGGCGAAGCTCAGTGAGCGGCGGGGCCCGGCAAAGAGCGAAACGAAAACGGCGAGGCCGGCGATCGCGGCCGGGACGCACTCGAAGCAGACCTAAGGGCCCGGCACTCAGGTGGGAGCGGAGGACCAGTTCCAGCACCAGGGTCACCCCGGCACCGGCGGCGGCCGGCAGCACGGGCATCTGCTTGAAGAAGTTCGGGACATCGGCTCGGATCCTGTGGCGCGCCATGTGGACGAAGTAGGCCGCGCTCAGCAGCTGGGCGATGCCGGCGGCGGCGGCGACGGCTACGGCGCCGAGAAAAGACAACGGGACCATGAGGACAACGTTAATGCCCAACATAGCCAGTCCGTAGCGCATCTCAATGCCCGCCTGAAGAAGCACATTGACATAAACGGAGAGCATCGAGGCGCACTGCACCGGGATGTTCCCGGCGATGATCACAAGTGCCACCCATCCCCCGAGGTGGAACTGTGGGCCGAGCCAGGCGACTACCGCGAAGTAGGCGGCGGCCATGCCTACGGCCGAGCACCCGGTGACGGCGGCAACCCAGATCCGTTGGATGGTGCGGAACTGCTCGAAAACGCGTTCCTCCCCTTCCTTGCCGTAGGTATTGCCGAGCTGGACGGCGGTCGGGCCCAGCACATTGCCAACCAGGCTATTCAGTTGTGTGGCGACGCTGTTACCGGTGTTGTAGATGCCCACGGTGCGCACGGACAGGGCGCCGCCTACGATCAGAGTGTCCAACTGGTTGTTGAAGAACCAGGCCAGTCCTCCCACCTGCATCTTGGCCGAAAAGGAGAGCACTTGGCGCACCTCGCCCCCGGGGAGGACCGACAGGCCTTTCCTGGTGAGGTAACGAGAAGCCGTGGGGACTATGGTGACCACCATGGCGACCTGCTGGACCACATAAGCGATAGCCATCCCCCGCAGCCCCTCGTGATGATCGACCACCCAGATCAGACCGGCCACCCAGATCCCGTAGCTGAGCAGAGAAGACTGGATGACACGGTCGAAGCGTTGCCGGGCCATGACAACGGCGGCGACCAACTGATGGACCAGACCGAAGGTCAACACGGTACCGAGGGTGCGGAATAGGAAGAGCGACTCCCCGCGGAGGGCGCGGTTCATGGCCAGAACCCTGACCACGAGGGGTGAGACAAACCAGTCGGCCACACCAGCGACAACCCCTAGTCCCAGTACGAAGAGCAGGCAGGTCACCAAGAACCTCGTGGTGGCGACACGGTCGTTGCGGCCGGCATAAATAGGGAAGTACCTATTTGCGGTGGCGGTCAGGCCTCCATTGAGGTTGGCCAGGAAGGCCGTCATGGAGCCGACAAGCACAAATAGGCCGTACCGTTCCACGCCCAGGCCATGGATGAGGAAGGGCGTCAGGATGAGGCTTCCGACACCCATTATCAGCTGCGAGGCCATCACCCACGTCGACCCTTTGGCAATCAGCCTCAACGGCGAGGTCATCTTCGCGGCGCTCTCCCGACTGCGTTCGGCGCCACGACGATCGATGGTACCGGCGCCGGTGGCTGAAGCGGGCCCTCTGGCCTCTCCGGCCAGGAATTCGGAGAAGGGTAGGCCAAGGCTGGCGCCGGGCCGCCCGGGCCGGGGTGGGGCGTGGCGCTGCCGCACCGGGAAACCCTCATGGCCGGGTAGTGTTGATGATGAGCGGGACCTGTGGACGCGCCGGAAGTCCTCCCGAGGAGAACCGACCATGACGGCCGTGGACTTTGTGATGAACTGCTATGAGAGGACATATCGGGATGTGTTGCGCCCGGGCTACGTCAGCGAGGTCGCCGGCAGTCAGGGTTACCGCTTCGGTTCGATCACCGTGCTCGTCAACAACGTGGCTGAACGGGCCGACGCCGAAGTAAGAGCGAAGCGACTGCTGGCGGAAGACTCTTCTGTCGGCCGTGTATTGTTTGTTTCTGATCATTTGGGCCGGGCGCTCCGCACCACGGGGCTCCGCCACCAGGACCTGCGGCGAGCTCCGCACTTCAGCGATTGTGCCCTCGTCGCCGTCACCCTCGATGGGCCGGACTGGCTGGTCTACTGGGACGCGGACGTCAGGCTGGTACACCCGGGTGACTGGGTCGACCCTACGCTGAAGGCAATCGAGGCGGATGCGAGGTTGGTTGTGGGTAACCCGAACTGGGCCGGCGACGGGTCGTCGGAGCGGGAGGCCCTGTGGCGGCGAGGAGACTTTGGCATCGGGTACGGCTTTTCCGACCAGGTGTTCCTCGCCCGGCGGTCAGAACTAGGGCGTCCCATCTACCGCAACGTCGCGCCTGCTTCCTGGCGCTATCCCATGGCTCATATCGAGCCCGTTTTCGAGCAGAGGGTGGATGCCTGGATGCGCCGGACGGGCCGCCTGCGGACAACATTTTTACCCGTCACCTACTTTCATCCCGACCACGGCCGTACTACGTACCCTCCCGAGAGGGTGGTGGACAGGGTGCGACGGCCGGTGTACAAGAGGCTCGAGCAGCTTGCGGGCCGGATGAGTAGCCATCCCGCGATGCGGGCTTAGTGCCGGGTTGGCGGGCCGAGTGCGGGTAAGCTGTCGGCCGGTGCCCAAATGAAAGTCCATGATTGCATACTGTTCTCCAACGAGATTGACCTCCTTTACCTGAGGTTGAGTGAGCTGGACGCGGTGGTCGATCAGTTCCTTATCGTGCAGGGCACGACCACGTTCCAAGGTGCGGAGAGGACGGTGGTGTCCTTGGAGGATGACGACCGCCTCAAGCCGTTCGCCCCCAAAATCCGCCATGTTGTGGTGGACGACCTCCCGAGAGGGACCACGCCGTGGTTTGCGGAGTACGCGCAACGCAACCGGCTGGGCGAAGCGGCCAGGGAACAGGCCAGCCCAGACGACCTGCTCCTGTTTAGCGACGTGGACGAAATACCCAGCCGTAAGGCCGTCGAGCGGGCCCACCTGATCGAGAGAGGTCAGGTCGGCGCCTTCAACATGCGTTTTTTCTACTACGGCCTCAACTGGGAGTTCCCGGCGAGATGGGATCGTGGCAGAGCGGTGCGCGCCGATGCCCTCAGGCACGTCTCGGCGCAGGAGTTGCGGTCCTGCCCGCCAGATATAGTTATTCGCGAGCCGGCCTGGCATCTCTCGTACTTCTATCGGCGTAACGAGCTTTTGGAGCAGATCAAGAAGAAGGCTACGTCCTTTGCTCACAGCGAATATGCTCGACGGAAGTACCTCAAGGCCAGTTATTTGGACTTCTGCATACGCGGCGGCATCTCATGGTGTACGTCGCCGAGGTACCTGGTGAAGTTCCGTTTCCATAGCGTGGACGAAGGTTATCCCGAGCAAATTAAGGCGGAGAGGGCCTCGTGGCGCGAGTTCTGCATCGCCGAGAACGAGCGGGACCATGCGGCCGAGGCGGAGGCCTGGCTCTTGAGTATCGGCGCGTCCAGCTGGAAGGGTAGTGAGCGGGCGCGTAAGTTCCTGCTACGAGAGCGGTAGCTGGTGCGCCCTTCCCCCGAAGCCTAGCGAGGGGTTGGCGCCGGCCGTGGTCAGGGTTGGGGTTGGTGGGCGACGACGTTCGCCGAAGGCGTCGAGCGCCCGACGGGCGGGGATGACGGTCGAAGGCCGGCGGCTTCGCACATGTGGCGCCCGAAGTTTGGTAGCGACCTGGCCTCAGCAAACTGCTCGAGCTCGCCGTGCCAGTCGGGAGCGCGGTTAGCCATCTGCAGGACCGCCCGTGCCACCCGGTCGGCGTCCATCTCGACGGTTACCACCGCGCTCGGGACGAACTTGGCGTATTCCTCGAAGATCGGCAGGTTGCTGGCCACGACGGGTCGTTTTGCCGCCAGGAGAGTCGTGAGGGAGGCGGACGTGGCCGAGCTCCTGTACAGGCAGAGGCCGATATCGATATGGTTGAGCTCGCGGTCCAGGTCGGCGTCGCTGAGGTAACCGTGGACCTTGACGCGCTCATCGAGCTGGAGCCGCTGGATCTCTGTTTTCAGGCGGTCGCTCAAGTCGTTTTGGCCCGGGAGGCTGTCCCCGAGGAACGCCAAGTGGGCGCCGGGGAGCCGGTGGAGGACCTGGAGGGTGAAGAGCGGGTCCTTCCTCAGGTCGATGAAGCCGACCACACCGAGGCGTAGCCGGGTGGGGCTCATGGGCTGTTCGGCCCGGGGGGCAGGCCGCCCTTCGATGTAAAGAGGCACCACGGTAACGTGGCGCCCGCTCCCGGCCCAGCCCGCCAGCGCCCGCTCCGTTTCACTCAGGAAGACCAGTTTCCTTGCCAGTGCCCAGTGGAGGGTGGCAATCAAACGCGCGTACAGGGACCCTCCGGGCTCGGAACGCCGGCGCGTGTCGTGCATGACCAGCACGGCTCGACGGAAGAGGGCGAGATGGACCAGCACGACTTGGAGGACTCCGTAAACCGGTGGGCCTTGGCACCAGTGATAGGGACTGGCTTGCAGGAGGACGGTGCCATACCCGCTCGAGGCCCTTCTTAGGGCTAGGAGTTGGCGTACGAGGTTCCGGAGCCCGTGGGCGCCGAGGTCGGCGTGGTACAAGCCCACTGGTGCGTAAGCCCCCATGGCCGTAGCGGTCTTCGTGGCGAACCGTGCCAGACCACCGCCGGCGTCTCCGACGGCAACCACGAGGAGCCGCTCTTTTGGGTCAGGGGGCACGTCGGTCCCTTTCCGAGCGGGCCAGGTCGCGCCCATGCTGGGCGATCGAACGCCGGATAAGCGAGGAGGCCGGTACCTCAGAGCCGAGGCTGGCGGCGAGGACCGCACCGAGTTGGAGCAGGCGGAAGGGCGGAGTGCGGTCTCGGTCGTCGCCCAGGAACGGATGGCTCAAGTACTGCCGGATCGACCATTCGAGCGTGGGCGAAACGCCGATCCTCTTCAGTTGCGCGAATTGCTTATAACCCACCAGGGCCACGCCCACCTGCAGTGCCCGCAGGCTGAGAAGGTGTTCGTTAATGACAGCCAGAAGCTTGAAACGCATCGCCGGCCAGTTCGCCTCGTTGAGTGGCTCGGCGCGGTACCAGTTGCCCGTGCGTGTCAACCACGCCAGCACGTTCAGAGAGTACTCGGCACCCAGCCACGGCGCCGGAGTCCAGGTGGGGCCCGGGAAGGGCAACGGCACGTGTTTATCGAACTCGTGGGGGCTCAACGAGACGATGGGCCCTATCCCGGCCAAGGTGGCCGCCGAGGTGAGCAAGAAATTTGTTCGGCACCAGGTCGAAAGCACGTCGGCGCGCAGGGCGACCGAGCGATGGTACGACTCCACGCTGCCTACGATCACCTTGTAGGCGCAGAGCGCCTCCAGTGAGGAGCCGTCGAGCACGCCTCGGTAACGGTCGCCATAGCTAACGGCGCGGTCGTTGGCGAGCAGCACGGCGTCGGGGAGCTGGCCGAGGTCGGCCAGGTGGCTCACACCCTCCTGGTAGGCGGAGAACTCACCGACGGCGTTGGTGCCGCGCAGGACGTGGAACCTAGACCCCGCCAGCGCGTCGAGGGCACTATCGCTATTGGCGACGATGACAACGCGCGTTCGGGAGAGGACGGCGGTGGCCGGCTCGACCAGCTCACGTACGGCCCGAAGGGTGCGGTGAGCGTCGTAGGCCGCCAGAACGATCCCGAGAGCCGGAGCCGTCGCCCCCCGGCGGCTTTGGTGAGCGGGTGTGGTGGAGCGAGCGAGCCCGCGCTCCAGCGGGCTGACAACGGACAGAATGGCGGCGTTCCCGAGGCGACGCGGGTGCAGCGAGGGCCGGCGGCGCGCCCCAGGCGGTGCGGGGGCGGTCAAAAACGCCTCATCCGGCCGGCGCGGAAGGCTACGAAGGTGAGGATCCCGAGCAGGTAGACACTGGCCAGGATGGCGACCGCCGGGACGCGTGACAGCCCGACGCCCAGGGCCAGGACGCCCGTACCGGCCGCGGTCCATGACGCGAGAACGGCGATCAAGGTTGCCCCGAGACGGGACCCGAGGTCGGGGAGGCGCCGGAAGGTACGAAAGAAGATGGCGGCCGGTCCGAGCAAACAGGCAGCTAGTTCGGCCGGGATCCGCACCATGCTCGGCGTCGACAGGGCCAGGGCACCGATAGTGAGCCCGACCAGGGCCATTCCGAGCTGTAGCCAGAAGCCTGACAGGCCCCGCCGGGCGTGCCGCGGGGCCGGCTTGACCGCACGCAGCCGTCTCGGGCCCGGCAGGGGAGTGAGGTGCCCGGGCGACACTGGACTGCTCGCTAGCACAGGAACTCCGTCAAGGGCCGCAGGGCTGAGTCCCACGAGAGCTCGGAGGCGAGGGTGAGAGCCCGGGCACTCGTGGCCTCCCAGAACGGCCGGGTCGCGCAGAGACGCCACCTGGTCCAGGAACGTCTCCTCGGTGTAGGCCACCGTGCCCGGTGCGAGGACGGGGTCGGTACGCCAGGCCGGCACCAGGACGGGCAGGCCGTAGGAATAGTACTCGAGCTGTTTGGACGAGAAGCTGAGACGTCGGAGAGGGTCGTCGCTGATCGTGACCAGCCCAATTTGGTATTCAGCCAAGACGTCCAGGCTTGGGGCATACCCGAGGTAGCGGATGGCGACGTTCCTGGGAGGGGGAGGGCCTCCCCAGAACGTCGATGTTGTAAAGCTCACTAAGGCGCTGCAATAACGGAAGATTGACCCACGCGCCGCGGAGGCTGCCGAGGAAGACCACTCGCGGCTCGGACGAGAACCGTGCCCGCACGGCCTTCGGGCTCACACCGTACCAGCACTCCAGCCACCGAGCGGGCGGATGATAGGACTGCCGAACGTATTGTTCGTAGGTGTGCCAGTGGAACGATACCCTGTCCCCGCTAGAGAGGCACTGCGTCTGAAGCTCTCGCATCCGGCGATGGCTGCGAGACGAGAGCTGATTGGCAAAGAGAAGTTCGTCGCCGAAGGGACTGGGAAGGTCCAGTACCTGCTTGGCGGCGACGCGGTGCAGCATCACCGCCTGGTCAAGGTTGCTTTCGCATATCAAGAGGTCATAGCCGCAACCGCTGAGCTCGTCGGCCAAGAACTGGCCGCGGCGGCGCATCGTCCACACCAGGGTGGTGCCGTTCACGTACCGGGTGAGACGGGTGTCCCACCACCTGACCATCGTCCGCGCCACGGCCTGGGCGGCGTCGGCCGCGTAAACGAGCAACGACCGGGCCCTGAGCTCGGGCAGCCATCGCCGCGCCCCACTGTTCCCGTTGCGACCAATGGCTGCCGATTCAATTCTCCTGACCTGGAACCCGAGGCTGTGAAGGTGCGAGGCCAGAACGCTGGGTTTTACGGCATTAGCATACATATCACTTCGCTGTACCACGACAGCTTTCCGCGTCCGCGCCGCGCCTACGGCCGGAGCGGCGGGAGGGGCACCGCGGGTTTCGATAGGTGCTTCCGGCCGCCTGGCTCCCTCAAGGAACATAGCTGTTCCCCACCACCCGAAGGACCACATAGTGGGCCGTCCTGAACGCGACTTTGAGCCAACTGAACGACGACAGCCGGCTGAGGCCCGCCGCCGTGATGGGTGGCAGCACGGCGGGTGGGTAACCCGGCAACGCCGCCGCCGTTCCGCCATCTTCGGTGATCCGCGTATCGATGACTATGGCCGAAATGTGGCCAGCCGAAGCGAGGTGGCGAAGTTGTTGGGACGTGTAGGTGGGGAGAAAGAACGCCCACTGAGGGAAAGGGCCCAGGTCGGGGACGAAGGCGTACGTCTCGAATACTCGCTCGGTGGCATCGTCTGACACCACCACCCTCTGTCCCGGTCCTTCCGCGGCCAGGAACCGTTGGGCTAGTCCCACAGCCTCGCTTGTCGTATCGCGGCCGTCTGACGAGTTGAGCTCAAAGGCTCCGGGAAATCTCAACGCGGGGTCGACGGCCGACCCGTAGCTGCCGACCAGGCTGACGAATAGTACGGCGATGGTGGCGCAGGCGGTAGTGGCTTGCCATACCCGTTTTGATGACCAGACGAACCGGTCCCAGCCCGCCAGACTGTGGCACCCGGCGGGATTGCGCCAGGGCCGCGCCACCAAGCCAGTGGCCACCACAACGGCGATCCCGATCCATTGGAAAGTCGAAATCCGTCCTGCACCCGCCTCGCCCGCCGCGTTTAGCCGGAGAGGGAGCAGGACAAAGTACCCGGCGGCGAGGAGCGAAAGGGCCAGTAGAGCCCCCGAGCGCGAGCGTCGAAGCCGCCATGCGGCGAGCACCATGGCGACGGCCGCGATCACCTGTACGGCGTAGGCGGCATAGTGCTCATACAGGGGAAGCGTCGAACCGGTGAACAGGGCCCTGGTCTGGGTGGCGGCTGTCACCCCCGCCGTCACGTCGGGGCGTTCACCCAGGAGCTGGCGAGCGATGGGCCCTATCGACGCCAGAGCAGTCTTGGGGAAGTAGGAAAGGTAGGGAAGGACCGGTACTCCGGTCAGCACAACCCAGCCGATGGAAGCCGAGGCCACCAGGGTGCCCGTGCCCAAGGCGGAACGGGCGCTCCGGCGTTCGCCGGTAACGAGCTGGCAGAGGCCGATCAGGAGGAGGAGGGCGGCCAAAAGATAACTCGTCAGGTGGTGCGTTATCACACAACACAGACCTAGGGCGGCGGCCAGGGACTGCAGGGGCCAGCGGACGCGCCAATCGCGACTGTTCTGCGCGTGGAGTACCAGGGTGACAGTCCAGACCAGCAGGGGTACGGCCAGGGACTCGTAGGCGAACTGGCTGTCAAAGAACTGGTACTGAGGGCTCAGTCCGTAAATGACGGCCGCCACCGCGGCGGCGCGGTAGTTCCTGCTGAGTGCTAAAGCTAAGGCGTAGATCCCGAGCAGGGTGGTCACATGCATCAGCGCCAGGAGTACGACGGCCACGTCCCAAATAGGTGCGCCCGAAAGCGAGACGAGGGCCGCCGTCAGAGCATGAAGACCCGGGAAGGAGGCGGCAATGGGCACGACCGGGTTGGTGGCAAAGAGGTTGCCGGTGCGCAAGGTGTTGGCCACCGACAGGTAATGGGCCAGGGCGTCGCCGAATACGGGGCGGGTGGGAGCACGCAAGAAGGCAGGAAGATAAGACGCCAGGCCGATGGCCACGATGCTGGTGCAAACGGTCGTCCGGGTGGACGAAGATGACATGGCGGTCAGCCAAAGGGGGGCGAAGAGACAGGCCATGCCCACCCAAAAAAGGTCATAGTTGGGCGGGGCCGTGTACGCATGATGGTAAACGTCGGTCAGCAACCCGGCTCCGACCAGGGTGATGGCGGCGAGCAGGACCAGGTACTCCCGACGAAGTGACCGTCGTTGCCGCGCACCGGGGCGGCGCCCCTCCCGGGGGTCGTCCCGGGCGAAAGTCGGGCGCGGAGGCAGGACCATGCCGGGCGCGGTGGACGGGCCAAAGACGAGGACCGGTGTTCTCGTGGAGCTATGAGTCAGGGACATCGGGCTCGTAGCGCTAGATGAGGCAGAGCGGCGGGTCTGCCAGCGAGGGAGATGGTATAGCCGATGGCAAACGCCAGGAGGCCCGCCATAGTGGCGGCTGACTGGAGAAAATGGTGGAGCCCCGGGCCGCTCTTCCGGCCGAGGACCGAGCGCGAGAGGGTATGGCGCAAGTAGGACCTCTCGGTGGACAGGGACTGGGAGCGGGGGACGGACCGGGCGAGCCTGGACTTGGACACACCCTCGGCCCAGCAGCGGCGAAAGAAGTAACGAGGAGTGGCGCGCGAACTGGGTACGTAATGGCGCACCACCGCGCCTTTTGCGTGGAAGAAGAAGACATCGGGGTTGAGGACGGCGATGCGGATCGCTAACTCCGTTTCTTCGCAGCCCAGGGGCAGCGTGCCGACGCGGCCGATGTCGGTCCTGAAGTAGCCGGCGGCGACAATCAGGCGGCGGCGGATGGCCATGGAGGCGCCGATGGGGTTTCGCAGGCGGCCCTTGTCCGGGGGCAGGCCGGAGTAGGAGCACCCGACGACCCAGTTGAAGGTATCGGGCCACCACGTGGGCGGCGAATGCTGCCATAACGGCTCTACCCACCCGCCGACGCCGGCGACGTCGGGATCGGTGAAGGGACCGAGAAGCTCGTCGAGCCACCCCGGCTCGGGGACGGCATCGTCGTCCACAAAGACGACGACGTCGCCGGTGGCGGCACGGACACCAACATTGCGCGCCGCCGACAGGCCGCCGGCGTCGCTGTTTGTGACAACGGTGCCCGGCGGCAGGAGGGGGCGGAGGGTTTCGGCCAGGCGGGGATTTCGGTCTACCACGACGATGACCTCGTCTCCGGGGGCGCGCTGGGCCTGTATAGCCCGTACGCAGCCGAGGAGCCGGGGGGACCTCTCCTGAGTGTAGGTGCACACCACAATGGACGCGGAAGTCGAGCGAGTAGCGGCGAGCCGGGGAGAACCGGCGTCGCGGTCGTCGTACGTCATGTCGTTACCGTCTCCTTGGGCCGTCTCATATTCCCGAGAGACTCGGTCCACCAGTGGACGTAGGGACGCGATTTGTTGGGAAAGTGTGCCGCCAGGAAGCTCCGGGAGGGGACGGCCATTCCGACGAGGTACCGTGCGGAGTTGGACAGCGGGAGGCGAAAAGCCTGACCGATCATGTGGCGTGAGCCGAGCGCGGGCGGGATAAGGAGTGAGAGGCGGAAGCGGTGGGGAGGCAACGGAGACGAAGAGTTTAGGGAACGGGAGAGAGGGCCGGGACGGACCGGTGCGGGGACCTGATCGACTATCCAACGTAACCAGCCGGTCAGGCCATGCTGCCCAGCCAGAGCGACAACGAGATCGGGGTCGCAGACGGCAGCCATTGTCAGCAGATCCCGCCAGACCATCAACGTGGCACCGGGCCTATTGTGATCACTGACGATATGCAGGCTTACAATGAGGAGGTTGTAGGCGGGTGCAACCAGTGGTAGGGAGTACCCGCGAAAAGGCGTTAGCCCGGCGGTGGCGACAATGGACGGCAGGTCGAAGGAGCGCGTCCAAAGCCAGGGCGGGACATGGTGGTGCAGGTCCAGGCTGCCGCCCTGGGTCGACTGTAGGTTGACCGCTTCTCTGCAGGTTGAGTTGAACCAAGGCCACGGCGGGCGATTGGGGACCGTCTCCTCGTACCCCAGCGAGGCGAGGATCGAAAGGGCCTCCCGGAAATGCGAGGGCGAGACGAGAAGATCGAGGTCGCTGAAGTAGCGTTCGTTCGGGTGGCGGCCGGCCAGCGCAATTCCGGGCCCTTTGCTTATGGCAAAGGGGATGTGGGCGGCGTTGAGAGCGTCCAGGCCCGAGCGGGACCTGGCTAGCAACCCAGCCGCGCGTTCGGCGGCGGCAAAGCTGGCGGAACGGAGTGCGGCTGCTTGTGAGGGGCTGAGTTGCAAACGCCCCGTCGCCGCCAGGCGCAGGGCAACGGCGGAAAGACGCTGCTGGCGCAGGACGGCGATGTCGGCGTCGGTGCAAGCCAAGGGAGGCTTCGGGGTGGGCGGGAGGAAGTCGTCGAACACGACAGCGGCGACGGCCGGACTGAGGCGAGGCAGCAAGGAGCAGGCGGGCTTCATGGGCGCGCAGGAGACCGCGGGCGCCGCCGTGCGCCGCGGTTGGGGACGGGACAAGGTCTTCACGGGGTAGGTCATCGGGCGACCAGGTGCGCAGGGAGAGGCGCCCGAAGGAGGTTGTGGTAGATGTTGAGGCAGCTGTCGGTCAACTTGGGCCAGGTCGGCACCTGGTCGAGGCACGGAGGAGTGCGGGGCGCATCAAGCTGACCGAGGATGGCCCCGGCGACCTGCTCCGGGGCCGGCCGGGCCGGGAGAAAGACCGTACGGTGAGGGACTATCCGGCTTATCTCCCGAAAGGCCGGTATGTCCGTGGCCACGACTCGGGCACCGGCGACGAGGCTTTCCAGCGGGCCCAGCCCGAACGATTCGTGGCGTGAGAGCGTCAGGTAGACCGAAGCTGTGCGTTGCCAGCGGTGAACGCTGGTGGTGTCCAGCCTTCCGAGGAACGTAACTCGCCCCGCTACCCCCAACGTGGTGGCCAGCTGCTCGAAGATCGGAAAGACGTGGCCCTTCGCCCAGAACGCATAGCTGGGCTTGCGTCGGCAGAAACGGAAGTGCGGAGATGGCCAGGTTTACCTGTTTGTAGTTTTCGAGGCGCCCGCCCGTCAAAATGACCGGTGAACTCGTGTCATAAGGCGCCGCGGCCAGGATGTTGTCGAGATCGACACCAGGGTACAAAACGGTGATGCTGTCCCTGGGCACGCAGAAATGCGCGCTTACCAGTTCGGCTTCAAAGTCGGAATTGGCGATGAGGGCCGTCGCCGTACGCGTCGCCCGCGCCCCGATCGGTCGGTAAACCCGGTGAAGAGCGCGTGCCGCCGGAGTGTGGCCACCTCCGTGGTAGTGGGCATTGAAGACCGCCGGGCCCTGCGCCAAAAGGACGGCCATGGGGCCGGGGAGGGCGTGAAAGTTGTGGCCATGGATGACGTCATAGCGGCGCCGGTTGTGGCGAAGGAACCGGATCAAGGAGGGAGCGACGGGGAACCTGCGACTTCGCGTCCGGCTCGGGAACCAATGAACCCTGGCACCCGAGCCGAGGTTCTGCAGTCGTGGTACCGGGGCATCGGTGTGGCGTCTTTGCACCAGCACGTCGACTTCGCAGCCGAGCGAGGCCAGGCCGTCGGCCAGCCTGGCCAAGTACAGCTCTGTGCCACCGAGCTGAGGCGGGAACCCGGAGCTTACGAGGGCGATGCGCAAAGGGCCGTCAGTCACGGGCAGCTCGCAACCCGTGCCGGGTAATTGCTTCCCGGTAGACGTCTTCCAGACGCCCGGCCACCACGCTCAGCGAGTAGGACTTGGCTCTGGCCTGAGCGGCGACGCTCATGGCCTCACGCAAGGGGCCATTGGCGAGCAGATCTCGGACGGCACCGATCAGTAGTTGGGGGTTGTCTGGTGCTACGAGCCGGCCCTCCACCCCGTCCGTGACCATTTCGGGTATACCCCCGACGGCGCTGGCGACCACGGGCACGGCGAGAGTCATGGCTTCTAGGACGATGGTCGGACAGGGGTCAGGCCATACGGAAGGCACGACCACTACCGCCGCTCGCCGCAGAGCGGAAAGCAGCTGCGCCCTGTCGAGGCTGAGGACCGTGATGCCGTCCGGCCAATGGTGACCGGCGAGGTCGAGGGCGGCGATCACCAGCGGGCACGGCGCTGAGGTTTGAGCCCAAGCCCCGGCCAGCGCCTGTATGCCCTTGTGGGCGCCGAGGGCGCCGGCGTAAAGGGCGAAGGGCTCGTCCGGGAGACCGTCGACACGCACCGCCGCCCGCTCGGCCAGGTCGGTTGGTACGAAGTTGGGCACAACCAGAGGCTCTCGTCGACTAAGGGGCGCGATGGAGGCGGCGACGGCCTGGCTGACCGCCACGTGGATGTCGGGGCGGACCGTAGACCGGCCGAGGCGGGTGCCGCCGTCCACCAGGACGGCCCTGACGGCTCCATATTGTTGCGAACTGCACGGGGTGCATTTTGACCAACGAGGGCCGCTACAAACTGAGCCGCCGGGTCGTAGCAGCGTGCGCTTTGGGCACGCCCAGGCGTAGTCGTGCGACGTCAGCACCAGGGGAGCAATGCCTCGGGGCAGAGACGCGACCATCCAGTTGTGAGCGTGTACGACATCGGGCCGGAAAGTGCGGACCAGCCGTGTCAGATGGCGTCGCACTTCGACGTCGCTCACGGGCAGGTGGAATGGCCGGGAGGGATCGGCGTGGAGGAACTTGAGCCGCGCTGCGCCGCTGCGGATGCGGTGCACGACGATCCCGTCTTGCGTCCCGGTGGTGTTGTCTTGGCCGAGAGCGGCGACCTGCACCTCGTGGCCGCGGCGCGTGAGCTTCGAGGGCCAGGTGCTCGACGTGGAACTTGAGACCGCCGCGCTGTGGCGGGTAGAACTCTGTGACCATAAGCACTCGCACTGTGAGCTCCTTAGCGGAGCCTCCACGGCACGGCGGTCGCTTGGGTGCCCGGCGCCGTCACGGCCGCACTCGCTCGGACACGATCGTCCGCAGCACCCGCATACCGTCCCGGCGAACATGGAGGTTGCTGGTGCCGTGACGCCTGTCGTACTCGAAACTAGGCACCTCGTGTATGCGGAGGCGGGCGCGGGCGGCACGGATGTTCATAAGGGTTTCCACCTCGAAGCCCTCGCAATCGGGTGTTACGAACGGCAGACAACGCCGCCAAAAGGCGTTGTAGCCGTAGCACAGGTCGCTGTACTGGCCACCCCACATCGAGTTGACCACCTTGGCCAGGCTCCAGTTGCCGATGCGGCGGATGGTAGTGATGTCGGCGCTCCCGCCTCCGGCGATGAAGCGGCTACCCTTGGCGAAGTCCGCACCGGCCAGCAACGCGCCCACAAAGCGAGGTATCTCCGCCGGGTCGGTCGAACCGTCGGCGTCGAGCATCACGATGATGTCGCCGGTTGCGGCCCAAAAGCCGCAAGCCAGGGCGTTGCCCTTGCCTTGGCCTGTCTGTTTGATGGCGATCAAGTGGGGCCAGAGCTGCCGGGCGACCTGCACCGTACCGTCCGTGGAGTTGCCGTCGACCAGGATGACCTCGGATACCTCGGCGGGCATGCGCTCGAAGACATGAGGAAGGTTGTCGGCTTCGTTGAGAGTGGGGATGACGACGCTGACGCGGACGGCCGACATGATCGGGTCGGCGACGAGCCGGAGCTCTTCGCGGGCATCGGGCCGGAGATCGACGTTGCTATCGAGCCGCAGTTGCTCTCGGGGACGACGAGCAGCGTCGGTGTGGTCAGCGGTTACGTCTACAGAGTTCTCGAGCACGGAAGGGTGCTTGCCATCGGAAAGCTGGCGCACCCGAAGTACTTGCCCAGGTTGGCTCACGGTTTGGCTCCTCGCGAATTGTCTAGTCAGTTGAGAAGAAATAAGAGGGGACGGTGTGGTTACCGAGGCGAGCCGTACCTCCGTTCAAAAGCATAGGGGACAGGATACGCAAAACTGAGTGGTATATGGGCTGTTTATTAGATGTCAACGGCCGTGTTACACGTAATTAATATGTCGGTCATGAGAGGCCGCAACGAGCTAAGGTACGTCGCCGGTCTTTCCGGTCCTCCGAAGCGCGAAACGCTACAAGGCCCACGAAGAATAGGCCAAAGGTGCCGAGAAGACTATTACTTGACTGGACTGACGCTTGCCCACCGAGAGCTGGTGAGGTTACGTAGCTTCAGTTAGTAAACGGCAAGTCCCCGCTTAAATCACGCCGCGGGTACTGGGGACCGCCGTCGCCGGTAAAGAGCAACTAGTTGTCGGGCTGGAAGTAGACGCCGTTGCTAATTTCAGTGCTGTTGTTTTCGCTCGGGCCGCTCAACGTACAGCTCGGGGCGAATGTCTGTGCCTCCGTTAAACCCACCGGATGGAGTGCGGGGACGTTCATTGCGCTTGAGCATTGGAGTCACCTCTGCTGCTTGGTTTGGGTCGACCGTTATCATAACCCGTAATTCGTGGTCGCTGCAACACTCATTGCGCTCGCCAAATTTTGTAGCTCACGTACAGCGGCTAAGCCACCACTGAGAGAGAAAATAATCTCCTCTCTACCCCCTGGTGGTCGCCGGTTCTTCGACCTCGCCACCGGGAGCCGCGGCCCACCCACGCCTCGGGCCGCGAGTTAAGCGGGAACGGATCTGATAGTTGGGAGGCTGGGGCAGTCATGTCGCTTCCTCGGTCTTCCTGGTGCACTAGGTCGGTGATCCTTTCTCCATTACGCACCCTACCCGGATGCGTTCGATTTCCCCGGGTATTCAGACCTCGTTTGTTTACCCAGGTCACAGCGTCGTACACATGGCCTGTTTGTGGGAGTGCAGGGCTATTTGAGCAGGTCAGGGCGCTTAGCCCGCGGGGAGACGGCGTTTGTGTGCATCAGAGACCATTTGCGCACATCAAAGCGCATTTGGCCGCGTGAGAGTTTTCGAGCCGGCATAATAGGGACGCCTCTAACCGGCGCTGATGGAGGCGCACCACGCCGCCTGGACCAGGCTGTAGCTCCGGGCATCCACGACCGGTTGGCTCCATGCCTGCATGAGCCGGTCGACGTCGACCACGGAGGTGTCGAGACCCTGCCCGGACCAGGACGCCACAAAGTCGCGGCTCGAGGCACTGAAGAAGGGCTGGGAGAAACGGGCCTTCGATCGGCGAAAAATCAGAGGATCAGGAAGCAGGTCCCCGAACAGGTCCCTCATGGCGTCCTCCCGCTTCAGCCAGCCGGTGCGGGGGTGGGCCCGAGCCACGGCCCTCAGGAACCGATGGTCCTCGAAGGGGTGCACCAGCTCGGTCCCGCAGGAGGCGGCGTAACTGGCCAGGGTCGAGGTCAAGGCCAGCCGACCCCGGCTCCGCCAGAAGTCGTCGAGCAGGTCGGCGGAGTTCCAGATCGGTTGGCATGCATGGTCACGAGCCAAGAGGCGCTTGAGCTCTTTGCTGGTGTCGGGCTTGAGCCAGGGCAGGTCGGGCATGTCCCTTCGGTAGTAACGGCCGCGAGCGCCGGGAGGGAGGACGGCCAGGGCGGCGGTGCGAAGATGGCGGCGACGGGGACGTTCGTGACCGGCCAGCAGAGCGCCGAGATGATTGCGCTCGCTCAACTGGAAGATCTCGTCGCCCCCGATGCCGGTCAGGTAGCAGCCGTGACGGGCCAACGAGAACGTCGGCAGGCCAAAGTGGGCGTTGAAGGGGAAACAGGGGCCCCATCGGCGGAGCGCGGGCTGAGAGATGGGACCTATGAGGTCCATTTCGTCGGTGAACTCGAAGCGTTCCCAGTCGGGGGCCCCTATATGGCGGATGACCATCTCCTGCCACTCCGACTCGCTCGAACCGGCGTCGGTGGGAAAGACGTTGGTGGCTGCGACCGGGAGGCCCAGGCCTTGGGTGCGGGCCAGGTGAACCGCGAGGGCGAAGAGCCCGGAGGAGTCCCTGCCGCCGGAGAAGCCGATCACGCAGGGGGTTTTCTGGAGCGCTTCCATGACCACGCCCTCGAGCGCCTGTCGCGGAGCGGTCGGCTCACTGGCCACCTCGAGCGGCATCGTCGTCGGGTCGTGGCCCGCCACGATCCCGGAGGCCAGCTCGAGCCCGGCCAGACGGTACGGAGATGTCACTGGCTTGGCGCCAGGTAGCCGAACCGCTGCATGACCTCTTTATGATCGGCCTCGATCCGGGCGGCCAGCCGGGCCGGGAAGTTCGTGCGCCAGGCGCCCGATCGGCCCTGCCGGAAAAACAGGCTGTTCGAGGAAGTACGCTCGAAGAAACCTTCCCGTTTTTCCTGGTCCTGAAGGCGGGCGAAGGAGCAGGCGGAAACGGCCGCCGAGACGCGATCAGGTTCGACGCCCAGACCGACGAAGCCCAGCACGGCCGACCAAGTTGCGCCCGGGTCCGCCAGGCAGTCCTCGTAACGGATGACGAGCGTCGGGATGGCGTCCTGGTCGACCCAGCTTTGGACGTGCTCGGACCAGGTGCCCAGCCGCTGGCGCAGTTGGAGCTCCAACCGGTCGACGGCAGCCGCCACCGTGGCCGTCGCCGAGGACATGTATTCGACAACAAAGCCCAACGGGCGGTCGGTATGGTGCGCCAGAGATACAGCTACGTCTCGAGGGTCCCTGACCACGTAGATGGCACACCGGGTGGCGGCGACCGAGACGATCGGCTCGCCCGCCGGCCCGGTGAACAGAGCATCGTGCACCTTGCGCAGGCGAAGGGTGCCGGCTCGCCTGTCCTCGGCCTCGATCGCCTCGTCCGCCCGGGGGCGGAGGAGGTCGACTTCGTCGGCCGTGAGGTCGGCACTGGGAAGGCCAAGGGCATCGTCGAAAGCTTGCCGCGATGCGGCCATTGGGAGCCCTTGCAGGTCATCGAGGCGTGGGGGTTCCCGGGTGCTCCAGGCCGAGTACATGGCCCGGAGCCAGGTATTGCCGGACTTCGGGTAGGACGCCAGCCAGACCGTCATGGGCCGCTCCCTCATCCCGCCTGTACCCCCCGGGCGAGCCCTTCCAGGCTCTCGGCCATGGCCCCCCCTCGCCGGCAGAGCTCGATGGGGCGCAACGAGACCAGGGACGCCAGCCATCGGAAATGGTCATCACCGACGCCGAGAGGAGCGATCGCCTGGCGCAGGTACCCGAGAGAGGCCAGGGCCCGCATGGCCTTAGGGAGCTCGAGGTGACGGGCCTCGGCGGGCGGGGTGGGGCCGGTGGATGTGGACGAGGGTACGGCGGACAGGATTACCAGGCTGCGGACGCGAACGTGGTCCCGGGGGCAGGGCGGCCCGCCGGCGAATGCCCGCTTGCCCAGGCCGGCTCGGACGATCTCGCCGTCGGCCGCGTCCAGGCCCAGGGCCGTGACGGTGTCCGGCCAGAGGTCGAGCCGCCCCCGTGTCACCCGAAGCGTTGGAGGGGTACCCGCATCGATGAACACGTAGCCGTCGGCCAGGACGCTGGCCCCCGACCGCATGAGCGCCGCGGCCAGGGCCGACTTGCCCACGCCGCTGTTGCCCGTGATGACGAGCGCCTCGTCATTGGCCAGCACGGCTGACCCTCGGAGGGCGAAATGGCCGCCCATGAGCCCTTGCAACGCTCGAACCGGCCCCTCCACGACGCATTCGACGTCTAAGACATCGGCGCCGGCGCGGCGCTCAACGGTGGGCGGGCCCTCGATAGGTACGAGGAACCGACCGATGGTCGGCACGCGGAATAAGGCTTGCCGACGCTCGACTTCCACCAGCGCTGACCGCCAGACGGCGTGAGGAAGTCGTTCCGGGGCTCCGCCGTCGGCCCAGGTTGGCGGCCGACCGGCTCGTCCCCGGGCCATCGGGCTCACGGGCTGCCGACCGGGGCGGGGCTCATGGCGTCAAGCATCTCGGCAACGAGGTGGGGGCGGAACGGAGGGCCCCAGGGCACCCGCATGGCCAGCACCGGGACCGAGCCGGCCACCCGGGAGATCGTAGAGAACTGCGCCCGCAGCTCGTGGCCCGACTTCCAACCTTCGATCCTCTGGAACCGCGTCAGCGTCATCATGGCCTCCACAGGGGCCAGAAGGCGGGCGCCGCACTGCGTGTGGTCCCGGTCGGGAAGAGGGACCACAACGGCCCGCAGTTGGAGGCGGGCGGCGCCAGTCAGCGCAGGGCTGACGCCGTGCCGCCCGTCCGCCGTCATAGCCTTGGGCACGTCCGCATCGAAGTGGTCGATGACGGCTTCAGCCTTTGCCCTGACCCTCAGCAGTATGCCCCCGGGGACACAGCTCACGTCGCCCCGGTCGCTGACGGCGACGGGCAGGACGTCGTCGGTCACCAGTGGGTAGCCGGCGGCGCAGAAGAGCGTGGCCAGCGTCGTCTTGCCCTGACCGCTGGAACCGACGAAGGCCAAGGCACCGCCGTCGACCTCGACAGCACTGGCATGGAGCACCAACGCCCCCTGCATGGAAAGCAGGAAGGCGACGACCGTACCCGTGAGCAGGATGGGGATTATGGCCGGGTCCGTCCCCGGCCGCGGATGGCTCACCACGCGGCGCTGCCCGAGATCTATCTCGAAGTCCGCCAGGGTGTAGAAGCTGGCTAGGACACGGTCCCCGCACCGTGCGAAGCTGTAGGTGGGCACTCCGCCGATGACCCGCTCGGCAATGACCTCGCCCGGCGGACGGCCATGTCCGGCGGTCCAGGGCTCACCCTCGGCGAAGACGATGTCGGGCTCGCCGTCGTCGAGAATGGCCGCCAGGGGTACCGGCGACTCGATTCGAATCCCGGCGCAGTTGTACGACGCCTTACCCACGGCCGAGTGTGGCGGCGTCAAGGGGCAGCAGTGCCACCGTGTCCGGTAGGGCGTCGAGAGCCTGCCCCTCGATGACAAGCCAAGCGTGGGCCAGTACGCCTCCCGAGCCGGGTAAGCCCAGGCACAGCCCGGGGCGGCGCCGGCGGAGGAGCCAACCGGCGGCCAGGGCGCGGCGCAGGCACGTCTCGTCCCACAGCCAAAGACGTTGCACCCATCTCAGCGAGCCGAGCAGCCTCAGCTCCTGGTCCGTGAGTAGGTCCGGCTCGAGGGGGGGGAGCACGCCGGGGTCGGTCGTGACGAGAGGGGATCTCAGCCATCGAGCGGCTTGGTCAACGGGCCGTAGGCGCACCAGTGCCTCGACGACCACCACCAGACCTGTGACGTATGCGGTCGCAACCTTGAGCGGGGCGGAAAAGCTGAGCCATTGGCGCAGCACTGCGGCCGAACCGGCGACCGACGGCACCCGGGCATGTCGGGAGGTGGAGGTGGCGGCGGCGGCGAACGCCGTCAGGACCTGGTCTACGTGGCGGCGGCCGGTGTCGGGGGTTATGCCGTGCCGCTCGACCAATCTAGCCACGGCGCCGTCGACGCCCTCGTGCTGGAGCAGTTGGACGATCTCGGTAGCCGACCTGTCGAGGTCGAGGTACACCCCTTTGCTCAGGCACAGGGCGACGCTCCCGCCGGGCGCGCCGCGATCAGGACGTCGGCCAGCGGGCCCTTCGCGCCGGGACGATCTCGGTCTGGACATGGCCGAGCTGCGGTGCGCTCGCACCCATCGATGGTACGGGAAATACAAGGCAGTCCTCGAGGTGATCTTTGTGTCCCCGTTCCCGTGCGACCCCTGGGGGTGTCATCCCCCTACGAATGCACGACTCAGAGGCCGTAACCTTTCTATATCCCCTAACAAAGGAGACAAGATGAGCGACGAAACTTATGAAGCCCCCACCATCGGGGTGATTGGCTCTGTTGAGGAGCTGACGCAGATTATCCCGAAGCATAAGACGAATACTCCCGATGGCTTCTCGCTCGGCGGGGAGTTACTCACGTCGTAGAACTGTCTCTAGTAGGCAAGTTTTCGGTGGGTTTTAGGTTGGCGGGCGGCTGTCTTGTCGCCCGCCAACTTGGATCTTCGGCGGAGCAGCTTTGACGGCCGGTGGGCCGGAAGCGGAAATATGCGAAGACGTGGAAGTACCGGGTTCCGACCTCGGGGGAGACCGCTGGTCAGCTGAGGAACGACAGGAGGGACCTCTCTCGGAGTGCGTCCAGGAAGGTCTGGACGTCACCGGCGGCCTGCGCCTCGGGTATCCCGTATGTGGTCACCAGTTCCGCTGCCAACTCAAGGGCAGTGGCGCCCCCGTCGAGCCGTTTCCACAGCACCCGGGCGGATTTATTGAGGTTCAGGTACGTAGTTGTGGGCACGTCGAGGATCACCACCTCGTCGCCGATCTCGCGCCAGACGGCGCGCTCGCTATCGACCGATAGGACCTGGTCGGGTGCGATCACTAGGGTCTGCTCCTTGTGCGCCATGTTCCTAAGGATAATCCCATTGCGGCCATATTCGGCCTAGGCCTCGTGCCGCTCGAAATGCGGTAAAGAGGCGAAGGACATTGGGGGGGGGGGGGGGTTCGTGGCCACCTCATCTCTCCCGAGACCATTCAGACACCACCTGGGCCTGGTTGTGCAGGCCAAGCTTGGCGAAGACCCTGGTCTTATGGTTTTCTACCGTCTTAACCGTAACTCCAAGCAGGCGCGCCGCCGCCTTGGTGGACAGCCCGTCGGCCATGGCGTTGAGCACCTCCATCTCCCGCAGCGTCAACTTCTGATCGGGCCCTGCTCGCCCCCCCCGCCAGCCCGAGCGCCACTGGGTGACGATGCTTGCCACCAGTGCCGCGGGCAGGACGGCGCCGCCGGCCGCAACCGCAAGTACAGCGTCGGCCACATCGACCAGGGCATCGTCGGCGGAACAGGCGCCCGAGAGGCCGCGCCCCACCAGGGTCAGCACGCGCTCACCGGGAACGGCGTCCGCCAGCAGGAGCACCCTCGTACCGGCGCGGACGAGATCGGGCAGGAAGTGGTCGATGACGCCGTCCCCGAGGAGGTCACCGGCCACCACGACGCTGGGGGTGAGCATTTCCGCCAGCTGGAGGGCGGCGGCGCCGTAAGCGGTGTCACCGACAACGTCGGCCCGACCGGCCAGGGACTCCTGAAGGCCAGGTGCCACGAAGCGGTTTTCGTGGACCGTCACCACCTTGGGCAGGTCTTTGCGGTACAGGTGGGCCCGCAGCAGGGGCCGAAGGTACGGCGCCGTGTTCAACTTCAGCCGAGATCCTGGCGCGGCCCGAGGAGCCCCGCAGCCAGGGCGGTGGCGACCGCCTGAGCCTGGCTCTGAGCGCCCAGCTTGGCATAGACGGCAGTTTTGGACTTGGCCACACCCCGCTCGCTTAGGCCCAGCCGGGAGGCCACCTCGGCCGTTGTCAGGCCCAGGCTGAGCAGACAGAGCACTTTGAGCTGCTGCGCCGTTAGCGGCCCCCCCTCGCTGTTTGTCGTAGCTGTCAGGAGGAAGGGTGCTTGCCGCTCAGCGCCGGGGCGCACCAGTTGGGCGATCTGTTCGGGCGGGGCGGTACGCGGCAAAAGCGTGACCCCGGCACAGGCGGCCGGTCGTGCCGACGTGAACAGCCCGATCAGCTTCACGTCCGGTCGGCGGCCCCGCACGGCGGCGACGACGGCGGGGACGTCCCACGGCACTCCGTCCGCCTCGATAACGGCGTGGTCGACGGCGTGGCCCTCGGCCACCTCGATGAGCTCGGCGGCATCGGCGGCGGCTATCACCTCGGTACCGTCCAACTGTTCTCGCAGGCAGGCAGCCATGGCCTGGCGGTAAAAACGGAAACGTTCCTGGACGACGAGCATGGCCCTCACGTTGCCTGTCGGCCCCAGTAATTGGGCGCAGGACCACCGGGAAGTGTCGAGCACGCCGCCGTAGCGCCGTCCATGGCCCCAAACCTAGCCGCTGAGGGCCGGCAGCCTCCCGGGAGCTGTCGGTAGCTTGTGCCCATGGCCGACGAAGAAAGGACGGGTGGTGCCGGGTTCGACGTCGACGAGCTCTACCATCCGAGCACTGAGCGGAGCCTTAGGCACCTGCCTCGCCTGCTTATCGGGGCGGTGCGGCTGGTGTGGTCGGCGGCTCGTCGCCAGCTCGTGCTCAGCGTGGGCCTCCAGGTCATCGGCAGCGCCGGCATGGCCGCGCAAGTGCTCATCGGTAAGCAGTTGCTGACCAGGCTGCTCGCCGACAACAGCACGAAAGACTTCTCCTCGACGGTCCCCTCGATCACCTTGCTGGCCGTCGTTTTGGCCGTGGTGTCGGTTACGACGATCTTGCGCAACGAGGTGCAGCGGCTTTTGTCGGAAATGGTCGCCCGTACTGCCACCCAGCAGGTCATCGACGCCTCCTGCCGCGCTGACCTGGCCCGCTTCGAGGACCCGGCGTTCCATGACCGCCTCCAACGGGCCATCGTCAACGCCACCATCCGCCCACTGCAGATGACCAATGGTTTGTTGTCGGTGGGCAGCTCCGGCCTGGGTGTGGTGGCCGTAGGCCTGGCCTTGCTGACCATCGAGCCCCTGTTCTTCGCTCTCGGGGTGGTGGCGGCGGTGCCTCTCATACTGACCAGCCTCCGAGTGGGGCGTGCGTTGTACCGCTTCGCCGTCGAGCAAACCCCCACCGATCGCCAACGCACCTACATCCAACTCCTGCTGGTGGACAAGGACCCGGCCAAGGAGATCCGTGCCTACGAACTGGGCGGGTTCCTGCGGGCGCGCTTCTCTGCCCTGTACGCGGGGCGGATACAGGCCCTGCGCCGGCTGGTGCGCAAGCGCAGCGCCCAGGGCGTGGCCGGAGGGGCGCTCACCGCCGTCGTCTCCGGGGGCGTTCTCGGTCTGCTTGTCCTCTTCGTGTCCGACGGCCGCGTGTCCCTGGCGGGCGCGGGCGCGGCCGGCGCCGCCCTGATACTGCTCGGTACTCAGATGCAGGGCTTGGCCACGGGGCTGGGCCAGCTCTACGAGAGCGCCCTGTTCATCCAGGACTTCAACAACTTCGTTGACCTCGCCCCGGGGTCCAGCCAGTTCGCCGGCTCGGCCCGTCCGCCGGCCGTCATCGGCAACGTGAGCGTGCGCGACCTCACCTTCACCTACCCCAGCCGGCGGGGCCGAGCCTCACCGGAGTGGATCTCGACATCGGCCCCGGCCAGGTGGTGGCCCTGGTGGGGGAGAACGGCTCAGGTAAGACGACCCTGGCGAAGCTCCTGGCCGGGCTCTACCCACCCCAGGACGGCCGCATCACCTGGGATGGGCACGATGTGACGGCCATGGACATTGCCCAGGTCCGGGGACGGGTGGCCGTGCTGTTCCAAGACTTCGTCCGCTACTACCTCTCGGCGCGTGAGAACATCACCATGGGCCGCTGGGAGCGGGCGGCCGACGACGCCGCCTTGCAATTGGCGGCTGTCCGGTCCGGTGCCGACCAGTTGCTCGAGGCTCTCCCTAACGGCTATGACACGCTCCTGGGCCCGCAGTTCTTCGGGGGCAGCGACCTCTCGGGCGGTCAGTGGCAGCGCGTGGCCCTGGCCCGGGCGTTGTTCAGGGACGCCGAACTCGTCATCCTCGACGAGCCCACCGCGGCGCTGGATCCGCGCGCCGAAGCGGCGCTGTTCGTCGCCGTAAGGGAGCTGTTTGCGGACCGGTCGGTGGTGCTCATCTCCCATCGCTTCGCTACCGTCCGTCTGGCTGACCACATCTACGTCTTGGACCAGGGCCGGGTCATCGAGCACGGTGACCACGAACAGTTGATGGCGAACAAGGCGCTCTACGCCGAGCTGTTCACGCTACAAGCCTCTGCCTTCGGCCTCCAGGAACCACCCGCGCCCGCACAGGCTTGATATTTGTCGGGCGCGTCCCCCTGCGTGCGCGCTCCCCGGCCTTTCGCCGGTGAGTGAGATTTGCGTGCGCGCCACGATGCCCGAGCCGTCATGCTCCCCCTGGTACCACCGCCTCGGTGGGGGCCCGTCGCCCGCGCTCCCGCCGTGGCGCCAGGCCAGGGCTTGGTCCAGGAGGTCTCGGGCCGGGAGGCCGGCCGCCGCAGCCAGCTCGACAAGCTCTCCCTGGCTGCTGCCCGGCCCGAGCATCGCTGCGGCGCGACGGGCCAGATCAGCCCCGAAGGGGAGTTCGAGGCCCGTGCTCGGCTCACCGTGGGCCAGCTCCCACGCCCGCTGCACGGCATCGGCCGCCAGGCGTTGTAGGGCTGCGGCCGTGAGGCCCGACCCGGCCGGCGGGTCTAAGGCCAGAACGGTCGGCCTCCCGGGCTTGGCCGGTGGTAGAGGGACGGCCGGCAGCGGGGGAGCACCGCGGGCCGACACGGTCACCCACCGCGCCCACGCCTCCCGAGCGACGAGACCGGTGTCAGCACCCGAGGACGTGGCCGGCTCCTTCCCGGGGCGGCCGGCGCCGCCCGGGCCGAGCCGGGCCCGTCCCCTCCGGTCGGCGGCGCCTGCCGCCGGACGCCCTGTCTCCGCCCTCCTCGCCCGCAGGCCGGCCAACAAGGTGTCACGGTCGCGCCCCCGCATCAGGAACAGAAGGAACGGGTCCGCGTCCAGCGTGTCCGCCACCAGGTAACACACGGCCGCGGAGTGCTTGCAGGGGTCGGCCCAGTCCGGGCACGAGCAGCGCGGTTGTAGCTCGCCCGCCACCGGCAACAGGTCGATCCCGGCGGTGGCCAAATCGTCAGCCACTTCGGGCGGCATCTCGCCGTCCAGCAAAGCTGCCATGTGGCCCACCCGGCTGGCCAGGGTCGCCAGCGTGTGCTCCCATTCCTTGCCCGAGTACCTTCGGACGCGGACCGTCACCTTGTAGGGCGTAGCCCGTGATCCTTGCACGGACGCGACGATCTCGCCCGCTCGCACCTCCAGTTCGCCCACCGCACCCGTGCGGGCGTAGGTCCGGCCCCGAGGCAGCCGGTTGGGGTCGAGCCGCGCCCGCTGCTCGAGGGCGTCCACCCACGCCTTCCCCCACCACGTGGCCCCGAAAGGCCGCTTGCCGGCGGCGCGACGCGGGCCGGGGCCCGGACGGCGCTTGGGCGCCGGAGGGTACCAGCTCATTTCTCACCCCCGGCAGGCCCGAGGCCAACCAGGGCGGCGAGCTCGGGATCGCTCAGGTCACCGATCCACGCCTCGCCTTGGCCCACGACGGACTCGGCCAGGATGCGTTTATTGTCCAGGAGTTCGGCGATCCTGTCCTCGAGGGTGCCCTCGCACACGAGGCGGTGGATCTGGACCGCTCGCGGTTGGCCGATGCGGTGCGCCCGGTCGCTCGCCTGGTCCTCCACAGCCGGGTTCCACCAGCGGTCGTAGTGGATGACGTGAGTGGCTTGGGTGAGGTTGAGGCCGACGCCGCCCGCCTTCAGCGACAGCAGGAAAACGGGCACCTCGCCGGCCTGAAAACGGGCCACCATTTCTTCACGTTTGCGGGCCGGTACGCCGCCGTGGAGAAAGAGGGTGGGTATTTGCAGGGTGGCCAGGTGGGTTTCGATCAGGGAGCACATGTCGACGAACTGGCTGAACACGAGCACGGAGTCGCCGGCGCCCACGATGACGTCGAGGAGCTCGTCGAGCGCCGCCAGCTTCCCGGACCGGCCCGGTACCGGTCCGGCCTGGTGCAGGTACTGCGCCGGGTGGTTGCAGATCTGCTTCAGCACCGTGAGCAGCCGAAGCACCAGGCCCTGGCGCTCGATGCCCGACTTCGCGGCTATGGCATGCAGCGCCTCGCGCACCTCGGCCTCGTACAGCGACACCTGCTCGGTCGTTAGCGGCACAGCCAGGTCGGTGACGGTCCGGGCGGGAAGGTCGGGGGCGATGGTAGGGTCGGTCTTCTTGCGACGCAAGAGGAACGGGCGCACGGCGTTGGCCAGGCGTTCGGTTGCCTCCTCGTCGTGGTTGCGTTCAACGGCGACGGCGACGGTGCGACGAAAGCGCTCAAGGGGCCCGAGCAGCCCGGGCGTCGTCCAGTCGAGGACAGACCACAGCTCGGTGAGGCGGTTCTCGACCGGGGTGCCGGTGAGGGCGATCCTGACCTGCGCCGGCACGGAGCGCAGCGATTTAGCCGTGTCCGACAAGGGATTTTTGGCATGCTGGGCTTCGTCGGCCACGACCATGGAAAAGCCCACCTGCGCCAACGCCTCTTTCTCCCGGCGCAGGACGCCGTAGGTGGTGAGCACGACCTCGCCGTCGCCTAGGTCGCCGAGGTCCCGGTCGCCACCGTGGAAGCGGCGCACCGGGACCGACGGGGCAAAGCGGTGGAGCTCTCTTTCCCAGTTCCCGAGCAGCGAGGTCGGGCACACCACGAGGGTGGGCGCGGGGGGCGCCGGCGACGGGGGCGACGGGGGCGGCGGGGGCGGCGGCTCCGGACCTCGCCCGCCTGGGGCTAGGCCCTCGGGATGCTGAGCCCGGCGGCCGATCGCCTTGGGCGTCGCCGGCTCGAGCGGCGTCGCCTGGCGGGCCTCCCAGCGGTGCAAGTGGAGGGCGATGACTTGCACTGTCTTTCCCAAACCCATGTCGTCGGCCAGGCAGCCGCCCAACCCCAGCTCGCACATGCCGGCCAGCCATGCCAAACCCCGGAGCTGGTAAGGCCGCAGTTCGGCCACCAGCCCATACGGCGGGGGGAGTAAGGGGAGCGTTCCCGAAGAAAGACGGCCGAGGCGCTCTGCCATGTCGGCGATAGCCCCCTCGGTGACAATGTCGACGAGTTCGCCGTCGACCTCGAGCTTGCCACCGAGCAGGGCGCCGAGCGCCGCCGCCGCCGTTAGCCGTCGAGACCGTCGTTCCTGGGCCTTGGTAATGAGCGTCACGTCGACGGCAACGAAACGGCCCCGGATGCGCACGAGGCCGCGTTTTGCCTCGGCCAAGAGGTTGATTTCTTCGGGGCTGAGCGCTTCGCCGTCGAGGGTGAGCTCGTAGTGGAAATCGACCAGCGACCCGAGGTCGAAGCGTCCGTCGGCAACCGCCGCCGGTGCCGGCGTCAGGGCGGCGCGCACGGCCAGGCCGCCCATAAGGAGTTCACTGGGCCAGAGCACGCTGATCCCCGCGCTCGAGCAGTTCGCGGGCGCCATCGAGCAGCAGGTCGGCGAGGAGGTCGTCGTCGAGCCCCAACGCGTCCGGGATGCGCTGGCCGAGGAGGGTGCTTATGGGTTCCCAGACGCGGGCGCCGCGCCGAAGGGCCAGGAGAAGGTCCCGCTCGGCCGCCTCGCCGAAGCGGGCTAGCAGTCCGGCCGGCATGGCGAAGAGGTCGGCGGCATCCACCACCAGGCTGGGGTCGGAAATGCTGGAGATTTGCAGCACTCCCTTTGGCTCCGGGGAAGTCGCGTCACCGAGCTGGACGCGGAGGGCAAAGCTCGCCCCTCCGTCAAGACCACGGGACGCTTCTGCCAGCCATCCCCGCAATTGCGCCGCCGGCGTTGGCTTGGTGGCCGCGAACAATGGGTTGCCGTTGGCCGTTTCCGCCGCCGCCGTCCTCGGGAGGGTGTCGGCCAGCGCATCCCACGCCGCGGCGATGAGGAACGCCGGGGAGTGGATCCGAAGCGGCGTCTTTACCCCTTCAAGGACGACGGCGTGCCCGAGAGGCGGCATAACCTCCGCCAGCTGCTTGAGGACCATGCGGTCATCGGGGCCCAATGGGCCGGCCCGCCAGGTGTCCACACCTCCGGGGGAGACAGCCGGATGGAGCCGACCACGGGCTATCAGGCCGAGACCGGCGGTGATTACTCCCGCCCAGGCGCGCCCCGTCTCGGTAGTGCTTGACGGACCTTCAACGTCGAGCAGCAGAGGGAGCGCGGCGCCAATGGGGAGGAGTACAGCCGGAACTTGGCGGCGCCGGACGGATTTTTCGGCAGGCAGAACGAGCTCGATCGTGGTCCGATGCCCGAGGTCGCCAACTCGGTCGCCAACCTTGTTGCCGGGGTGCTTGCCACTGTGCTCGGTGGGCAGTCGGAAGGCGGCGAAACAACCCGAGCGGGGGGATCCCCGGGCAGGAACGTGAAGTCGAACCCTGCCAAGGCGGGTGCCTCGCCGACTTCGTCCCCGGCCGCGACTACTGTCTCACGACCCTCCATCGGGCCCACCGTAGTGCGGTCCGTGGTGGCGTCCCGGACCTTCCGCCGGTGAGGGGCTCTGCTAGCCCCTCGGTCAGGTCGGTTCAGGTGCCCGGCCCGGGAGCACGTCCCTCAGGCGGCGCGCGTCTCGGCCACCTGGCTCGGGAGCACGTCCCTCAGGCGGCGCGCCTCTCGGCCACCCGGGCGCCGGAGACCTCCTTGAAGTGCGCCTGAGCTGCGGTCAGGCTGTCGAACATATTCACACCTCCGGGGATAGCGATTATCTGGACCCACCTCTTGACTGCCGGGCCGGCACCACAGACAACGGCCTCACCCCCCATGGCGTGTGTGCGCCGGACCGAACGTATGAGGGCGCCCAGGCCCACCGAGTCCACGAACGGCACTCCCGAAAGCTCGAAGACCACGCGCTTTTTGCGGCTGAACTGGGCAACGGTCTCGTGGAACTGGCCGACGGCGAGGTGTTCGAGGTCGCCCATCAGGTGGTACACAACGCCGTCTTGGGTCTCGTCACATTTAATAAGCACTTCTGCTCCCTTTTCTTGTCCGCCCCGACAAGAGTTACTCTCGCATCTCTAACTGACGGAGGGCTGAGCCGTTCCTGACGGGACCCTAAGTTCTCGGCCGTAGCCGGGGTCGGTACCCAGTGATCAGTTTAGGCTCGCGATCCCTTGACAGCCGAACATGCGTTCGAGTAAGATGTTGAGGTAGCAGGAGCCTTCGGGGCCGGGCGTGACGGCCTCCTCTAAGTGACCGCTGTAGCGGTGCCGCTCTTGGCGCGCCCTTCTCGTTGGGACCCGGGAAGGAGGTGCCGTGGCCCTGCGCGTCCTCGCCGCCGCCGCAGAGCTGTGCCAAGAAATCTCGGCCTTCGACCCCGCCCTGTACAGCGGCGCCGATTGCGCCGTGCTGGCAGAGGTCTTGTCCCGGGCGGAGAAGGCCTGCGCCGGGGCCGGCCCGGGCCGCGGCCCGGGCCGTGGCCTGTGGTGCGCACAAACAGCACGGTTTCGCCGACGGCGCCGACTGGCTGGCCCACCACGCCGGCACCCACCGTTCCCAGGCCCGCGCTGAGCTGGAGACGGCCCAGTGCTTAGAGGACATGCCCGCCACGGCCGGCGCCGTCGCTAAGGGCGAGCTGTCGCTGAAAGAGGCGGCCGAGGTGGCCCGGGGCGAGGCCGACCGGCCCGGTAGCGAAATGGAACTGGTGGCCCTGGCCCAGTCCCAGGGCCTGGGGGCGGTCAGCCAAGAGGGCGGGGCTGGATGACCACTACGAGGTTGCGGAGCTCGAGCGAGGGTTCACGTTGCCGAATCGGTTGCCTCGATGGCGCGGTAGGCGGTCGTGGTGGCTGCCTTCGGCGCACTAGTGGTAATGGGGCCCATCGCGGCCGCGGCATCAGTTGGTTGTGGTCGTGACCGCTCCGCCGGTTGTCGGCGCCACCGTGGTGGGTGCCGCAGGGGTCGTGGTGCTCGCAAATAGGGAGCCATTGGGCGCTGTCGTTGTGGTCGACGCGCCGCCCGAAAACCCGGCAACGTTGCCCAGCGCCGTGGTCGTCGTCACAGTGGCCGGCGTGCTTGTCGACGTGCTTGTCGACAGCTGATTATTGGGCACTGCGCTCGACGGAGTGGTGCTCGGGATTGTGCCACTCAGGCCACTGGTGGGTGAACTGAACGAGGCCGTGGTCGGGGTGACCACGTTCGAGCTGGTGGGGGTGATCTCATTTGAGCCGGTGGTGGGTGTCCCACTTGAGCCCGTGGTGGGTGTCTCGCTCGAGCCAGTCGTCGGTGTGCTGAGCGACAAAGGCCCGCTGCTCGGAATATTGCCAGTCGACGAGCTTGTTGTGGGCGTACTGAACGACGAAGACGAATGGGTGGTTGGCGTACCGCCACTCGACGAGTTGGTCGTCGGGCTAATAAATGACGACGCGGTGGTCGTGGGCGCGAAGCCACTCGCGCCGGTGGTGGTGGGCGCGCTGAACGATGACCCTCCGCCGCTCGTTGTGAGCCCCCTCAAGCTGGTGGTGGGCGTGCTGAACGAGGAACCCCCGCCACTGGGCGAAAGCCCGCTCGAACTGGTGGTGGGCGTGGTAAACGACGTCCGTGCCGTGGTCGGCGTGAGGCCGCCACTCGAGCCGCTGGTGGTGGGCGTGCTGAACGAGGAACCCCCGCCATTGGGCGAAAGCCCGCTCGAACTGGTGGTGGGCGTGCTGAACGAGGAACCCCCGCCACTGGGCGAAAGCCCGCTCGAACTGGTGGTGGGCGTGGTAAACGACGTCCGTGCCGTGGTCGGCGTGAGGCCGCCACTCGAGCCGCTCGTGGTGGGCGTGCTGAACGAGGAACCCCCGCCATTGGGCGAAAGCCCGCTCGAACTGGTGGTGGGCGTGCTGAACGACGACGGCGTGCTACTCGGCGAGAGCCCGCCGGAACTGGCCGCCGAAGGCGAAGCAGAGCCGGTCCCCGTGCCGCTTCCAGTGGTACCGCTTCCGCTGGTACCGCTTCCGCCAGTGCCGGTCCCGGTCCCCGTACCACTCCCGCCCGTCGCACTCCCGCCCGTCGCACTCCCGCTGGCCGCGGCGACCGGGATCGAGGGTTCGGCCAGCACCAGTGGCTGTGGGGTCGCCGTAGCGAAGTGAGCTGAACCCGTAGCGGTCAACCCGTTGCCCTCGACCCTGTAGACAACCGTGTAGGTGGTGTCGGGCCGCAGGCTGCCGGTCGACAGCCATTCGTCGCCTGCCGCGTTCAGCCTGCCGGCCAGCGTCAGCTCACCGTGTCGTGCTTCCACCTTGACGCTTTCCAGCTGTGCGCTCGTCGCGTGCACCGCCACTAGCGACGCCGGGCTCTGACCGATCGATCCGTTGAGCGGCACCATGGTGACGTCCGAGATCAACTGCCTCACGGCCTCGGCTGCAGAAGTTGTGGTGGTTGCCGGTGCCGCCTGCTTGCCGCGAGGTGCGCCTTTTGTTGAGAAGGCGCCGGTGGTGAACACGATCGCCACTAGCGCGCCGATCACCACCAAAGCGCTGCTCAGCAGCACCATGGTTTTCCTTGCCGTCTGCCCGCGTCGCGCTACATGTAACCGCCGGGCCGGCCTACCGCCCACACCAAAAGCCTATGGCTCGACCGTCGCCAAGCGACCCGTTTGCCAGCGGTCTTAGGTGACTCTCAGAACCGCCGACGGTGCGCCACCGCCCATATGGGACCGTGTGTTGGAACTGCTCGACGAGAGCCCCGTGACCCGGGTGGCCGTCTGGCCTGGAACCGCCCTCCGGCCGACCCTAATAATGTTCTGATGCAAATCCGGACAGAAGCATTGGTCAGCTGACTCATGGCCAGGATCGGAACCGTCATCAGGGACGTCTACCGCCGGCCGGGCGGTGAAGCTCTACCCGCCCACCTGGAACATCACTACGGCATCCACGTTGTCGGCGCGACCAAGCTCGCTGCCGGTGTGTACAGGGTGGAGCAGCGAGGTGGGCCGACCTGGGTGGCACGCCTGTTCCTTATCGGCCGGCCGGTGGAGCGCGTCGCGCAGGACGCCGAAGTGCTGCGCTTTCTCCAGCGTCGTGACGTACCCGCCGAGCGTTGCGCCCACCCCGAGCCGGTGTCCTGGCTCGACGACCGGGCAGTCATGGTCACCGAACATGTGGATGGGGGCCCGTTGCCGCAGACCTCGGCGGCCCGGTGGGCCTTGGGGGACCTGCTGGGCCGGCTCCAGGCGTTGCCAACCGAGCCCGGCCCGACCGAACGCCCGGCCGGCTCATTGCACCACCTCCCTGACTATGAGGGCTACCCGAGCCAAGATCTGGCCGCGGCCACCGCGCTCCTGGCCGACCTTGAGGGGCGCGTCCCGGCCGAGTACGAGCGCACCTATCAGGCCATCAGGGACCTACTGCCCAAGGGCGACGATGGCCACGGCCTGCCAGAGTCGTTCATCCACCCCGACCCCGTCCGCACCAATGTGATCGCCACCCCGGGCGGGCCCGAACTTGTGGACTGGACCGGTGCCGGGCGAGGCCCCCGGCTAGCCTCGCTCGCCGCCCTGCTCGGGAGCTTGGCTCCCGCTGATGTCGACGACGTCCTTGCCGGCTACCGGGCCCACACGGACCTCACCCCGGAGGAAATGGAACGTTTGGAGGGTGTCCTGTGGGTCCGCGCCCTGTGGCTGGCTTCCTGGCGATGCTGGCTGGCCGTCGTCTCCAGCAAGGTGAGCGGCGCGTTTGTGCCCGACGGAACGCGCATCGCTGCCATCGCCGCCCGGGCCCGCGCCTGCTCGTAGCCCCAGCCTCGTGCCTAGCGGTGGCCGTCAGTCGAACGGCACAGCCTCGCGGAAACGCCTGATGGCGTCGATGTGAGCCGCCGGCGTGGCAAAACCCGCTTTCATCGTCTCGACGCGGACGTGGCTGGCGTTGATGCTGCGCCAGAACTCGAGCTGGCGTGCCCATTCGTCCGGACCTCCGTCCGCCAGCTCGACCGCGCCCTCGATACCGAAGGCGGCGGGGTCGCGCCCCGCCGCGGCCGCGTACGAGCGGACACGGTCGACGGCCGCCACGGCTCGCCCCCCCGCCGGCACCTGAGGGAACCACCCGTCGCCTATCCGCGCCGCCCGGTGCTCGGCGGCGTCCGAGCTGCCGCCGACCCAGATGGGGATGGGGCGCTGGACGGGCAACGGGTTTATCCCGGCCGCGTGTACGTGTTCCCAGCGGCCGGCAAAATTCACGCTCTCCTGGACGAATAGGGCCCGAAGGAGTGCGACCTGCTCCTCGCTGCGCTTGCCCCGGTCATGAAAGTTGGCGCCGAGGGCCTCGTACTCGACGGTGTTCCAGCCGATCCCGACACCGAGGCGGAAGCGCCCTCCGGACAGGATGTCCACCTCGGCCGCCTGCTTGGCGACAAGCACGGTTTGGCGCTGGGGGAGAATGATGACGCCGGTGACGAGCTCGATGCGCTTCGTTAGGCCGGCCAGGTAGCCGAAAAGGACCATCGGTTCGTGGAACAGGCTGTGCAGGTCGTAGGGCCCGTTCCAACCCGGGCGCACCCTCGTGTCCGCCCCTACGACATGGTCGTAGGCCTGCAGGTGGGCGTAGCCCAGCTCTTCCGCGGCCTGAGCGAAGTCGCGCACCACCAGCGGGCTCGCGCCTATCTCGGTCTGAGGGAAAACCACGCCGATGCGCACCAGCAACCTCCCGCTGCGGTCAAATGGGGGCCCCATTGACGTCCACGTCAGCGACCAGAGCTTAATACTCCCCGGCTAACAACAGAAAACCGGGCTTTCCGGGCCGCCGCCGCCGTCGGCCCCTGGTGCGAGATTTATCTACCCGGTAGCAATCAGCCGCCCGTTGTCCTACCCGACCTCGGCGCCGCCATCGGCGACAACATGGGTTCGACCGACGCTCTGGCGGAGCGCCTCGAAGCTCGAAGACGGAAAGGCCTTGAGCGGCCAGCCCGACAGCCATCTCGCTCGCGCCTTGCGAGCCGCTCAGGATGGTCAGGTTGGAACCCGACGCCACGACGGCGAGTTAGTTCGTGCGGCCATCACGACCTTATCCAAGCACAGCGACGGCGGAAGAGGATAAAGTCTGCATGAACAGCTAAGGAGGGCGCCCATGCCCGAAATTGATGCGGTGGACTGGGCTCTGGTGGCGGCCCTGCAGCACGATGCGCGCCAGACCAACCGGGAGCTGGCGGCGGCTGTCCATGTCTCGGCTTCCACCTCGTCGGAGCGTCTGCGTGCCTTGCGCCGGGCGGGCGTAGTCCGCGGCTACCACGCCGACGTTGACCTGCACAGCCTCGGTCGCCACGTCCAGGCTCTCTCTGCCGTCACCGTGCGCCCGCCCACCCGCCAGAACATCGAGGGCTTCCGCAACTGGGTCAGCGAGCTGCCCGAGGTGATCGGCGTCTTCGTCGTGTCCGGCACGAGCGATTTCCTGCTCCACCTGGCCGTCCCGGACACCGATGCGTTGTACGCCTTCGTCATCGACCGGCTCACCGAGCGCCGAGAGGTCGCCAATGTCAACACGTCGGTCGTTTACGAACACATCCGCCGCAGTGTCGTCCAACCGCTGGGCGGGCCCTGACCAGCACCGAGCCGGCCTGAGCGGCGCCGAGCCGGCCTGAGCGGCGCCGAGCCGGCCCCCGAGATGCACCGAGCCGGCCCCCGAGATGCACCGAGCCGGCCTGAGCCGCGCCCAGCTTGCCGCCCGCCGAACGGGGGGCGCCTCGTGAGCTGCGGTTTTGCTCAGGGGCGGACCGTCACCGTGGCCCGCCAATGCTCGACCACGTTGCCGCGAACAGGAGAGTGCGGGGGTGAGCAGGGGGAGCGCTCGGATGTCAGCCGCACGGTGCCGGCCCGTACGGCCTCGAAGTTGGTGGCCGTCAGTCCTCGGGAAAGCATGAGGGTCAGGGGGGCGATCTTCAAGATGCCCGCCCTCGACACGCGCACGGCGCCCCAGGGCGAGCCGTTAGGGCTACCCGAACTGAGGACTACCAGCAGTTTCTCTCCTACGCGGGCACAGATAGTCTCGCCGTTCTGGCCGTTGCCGATGGAGGCGTTATAGCCGGGGCCGGCGCCATGCGGGACCATGCAGCCGGGCGTGTCGTCGGGCCCAATGAGCACCGCCGCTCCCGCTGGAGATCCGGTCAGGCCGACGACAAGGGCAACGCTCGAGATTGCCGACAATAACCGGACCGCGATCCTGGTAACGAAAATGAGTCGTCTGACCAGCCCCAACGGGCATCTCAAGGCCGGGACCGCTGGTCAGGAGGGCTTAATTTGGGGGCGGGTAGTAGGCGCTGGCGCGCGCCAAACGCTTGCCGATAAGCATGCCCAGTGTGGACGACCACGACAAATACGCGGCAATGCACCAGCAAAGACGGAACCAGTGGATGGCTGGCATCGCTGTAATCTATCGCAAACTCCGGTGCCGGCGAAAGAGCGGAATTTGCCCTGGTGGTAAAGGCGGGCGAAAAGCGCACAGGGCGATAACTTCACTTCCCCGTGTGGTTGTTGGGCCTATGCCGGCGAGCACGCCGGTGGTAGCAGTGCTGAGGCCGATGAGCCTCACGGCGCAGCTTGGACGGCCCCGGCGTCGCATTTCTGCCCGGTCACGCTGTGCACCCCTCGCTGGTCGGTGGTCGGGCACAGCTTGACCGTCGTGCCGTTGAGGGAGGTCGTCGCCTCGTAGGGGATGAGGCCGATAGCCGGGTTGCCGGTCCCGGCCTTGATGGTCTTGGTCGGCCCACCGTTATCGGCCAACGGGCCGAGGGCGCCCGCCCCTTGGGCCACGTCGCCGGCACCCGAGTTGAGACAGCTCTGGTTGGCGCCCACGTTGTACCCCCCGTCGTTCCAGGACCCACCGGGCCGGTCGCAGCTGCCGTTGAGGATGTCCGCGGCGAGCCAGATGACGCTAGTGCCCCCGTCGTCGCCGTTGTCGATGGCGCCCCCGTCGTGGTCGGCGACGTTGCCCGACAAGGTGGACGCCCACAAGCTGAGGGAGCTGCTGCCGTTGTCGCCGTTGTCGATGGCACCGCCGTTGCGCGTAGCCACGTTTCCCGAGAATGTCGAGATGGACACGGTCAGAGAGCCTTTGCCCTGGTTGCTGGCGCTGTCGACGGCACCCCCGTCGACAGCCGTGTTGGCGGAGAAGGTCGAGGCCGAGATGCTGAGAGTGCCGCTGCCCCTGTCGCCGTTGTCGATGGCCCCGCCGTCCCCGGTGGCCTTGTTGGCGGAGAAGGTCGCGCCCGACACCGTGACACCGCCGCTGCCACCGTCACCGTTGTCGATGGCACCGCCGGCGGCAGCCTTGTTGCCCGAGAACTTGGAGGTCGTGAGGCTGACCCCGCCGCTGCCCTTGTCGGCATTGTCGATGGCGCCACCCCGACCGCCGGCCGTGTTGTCTGAGAAGGTCGAACCCGACACCGTTAGATCGCCGCTGCCATTGTCCCCGTTGTCGATGGCACCGCCGTCGTTGGTGGCCGTGTTGCCTGAGAAGGTCGAACGCGACACCGTGAGGATGCCGGCACCCTTGTCCCCGTTGTCGATGGCACCGCCGTCAGCTGCCTTGTTGTGCGAGAAGTTGCAGGCCGAAACCAAGACTGTGCCGCCGCCGGCATTGTCGATGGCGCCGCCGTGCCCGATGCTGTCAGCGCCCTGGACGCTTATGCCGTCAAGGTCGACGTGTACCCCCGAAGCGATGGTGAGCACCGGTCCATCGCAGATCTTGGTCGGGCAGTGGGCGGCCTGACCGTGGTTGCCGTAGAGGACAGGGTTGGCGACACCCGGGGCTGCCGCGATCGTGAGTGGGGCCGCCGATGAGAAGGCTCTGGTGTCGATCGTCCAATTGCCGACGTAGGACCCTCTGACGCCTGGAGTGGCCAGGGCAACGGTGCTGTCGGCGACAGCCAAGGACAGCGCCTCGGCCAGTGTGCAGGTCTTTGTCGGGACCGTTGTCTTGGGACAGCTGCTCGGCGAGGTGGCGCCCCCGGCGGCGTAGGCGTAAAACATCTTGACGCCGGCAGCCGAGGCCTCCGAGGCACTTCCGACCAAGCTGAGCGTCCAGCCCACGAACAGCAGGGTCAGCGAGCCGGCGACAACGCCGCGGCGCCTGGCTCGGGCCGCCTGGGCGCGAAAACGGGCAGGGCCGGGGCTCTCCCCTTGGTGGGCTGGCAGTGGTTCATGCTGAGCTCTTTTCTCTGTCGACGGTCGCTAAGGGGTGCCGGGCCCGCCAGCAAGTCGAAACGTAAGGCCGTCCAGGTACCGTACTGGGCAGGATAGCCCCGTGAGCAGCCTCATCCGGTCAATTGGAGCCCGGGCGGAGCGAGCTGTTCGCTCGAGGCGCCACCTCGGCCGTCGATGCCAGGAATGCCGTCGATGCCGGCGATGCCGGCGATGGCGGCGATGCCGGCGACCAGGGCGCCCGTGCCCACCCACAACCGGAACTAACTTTGGCTACCCGATTGGCAAATCCCAGGGGGCCGGGGGGCCGGGTTTGTGCAGATCCCACTCGATAATCAGCGCGACACCTGACCGCTCTTCGCTCTGGGCGATCTGGTGGGGACAAGAAGCTGCCCTTCCAGTAGTTCCGGCTCGAGGGGCCGGGCCAGGAGGAAGCCCTGCGCCTCGTTCACGCGCGCGGCCCGGAAGTGGTCCATTTGGCCCATGGTTTCCATGCCCTCGGCCAGCGTCTTGAGGCCGAGGTCCCGGCCGAGTTGGACGAGGGTCGCTACCAGCGACTTGGACTCGGGTGAGGTGGTGATGCCGCTCGTGAACCTTCGATCGATCTTGAGGCAGTCCACGGGGAGCCGATGAAGGTAGGCGAGAGAGGAGTAGGCGGTGCCGAAGTTGTCGACCGCGATCCCGACGCCGAGGTCCTTGATGGCCTGGAGCCGGCGGACGGTCGCGTCCGCGTCGCCCATGAGGGCAGTCTCAGGGATCTCGATTATCAACGAGCTGGCGTCTAGGCCACTGGTTTCGAGGGCCTCGCCGATGCACCTGACGACGTCGTCGTCATCGAGCTGGCGGCCGGAGAGGTTGACCGAGACGGCGAGAGAGCCACCTCGGCCATGCCAAGTGGCCATCTGGGCGCAAGCCTGGCCTATCACCCATCGGCCCACCTCCCGGATCTGCCCGGTGCGCTCGAGTACCGGGATGAATTCGTCGGGTTGGATGAGCCCCCGCACGGGGTGCTGCCAGCGCAGCAGGGCCTCCACTCCGACGATGCTGAGGTCCTCGAGGTTGTAAATAGGCTGGTAGACGAGACGGAATTGCTGGTCAGCGAGAGCGGAGCGCAGATCGAACTCAATCTCGATCCGCTGCTGTATCTCGGTGCGCATATCCGGGTCGAAGATCTCATAGCGGTTCTTGCCCGCGGCTTTTGCTTGGTAGAGAGCCACGTCGGCGTCGCGCAGCAGCTCCTCGGGATTTGACCGGTCGCCGATGGCGATACCGATGCTCGTATTTACTATCAACGGCATCGTCGCTCCGTCGAGCACGAATGGTCGGCGCATGACATCCAGGAGCCGGTCGGCCACCAGTTGCGGGGAAGGGTTCAGCGAGGCGCCGTCGACCAGCACCACGAACTCGTCGCCACCCATCCGGCCGATCGTGTCCGCATCCCGAAGGGTGGTTTGGAGCCGGTTCGAGACGGCCACTAAAAGGCGGTCGCCCATCCCGTGACCGAGGGTGTCGTTCACGTTCTTGAACTCGTCGAGGTCGACGTACAGGGCGGCACCGCTGGTCCCCTGTCTGCGGCTGCGGGCCAGGAGCTGCTCGATGCGGTCCATGATCAAGGCCCGGTTCGGCAGCCCGGTCAAGGCATCGTGCAAGGCTTGATGACGCAGCTCGCGTGTCTGGTCGTGCACCACTCGCCGCGCCCGCGCCCGCCCTGTGCCCAGCACGAACATGAGCATCCCGACGAGAAGGCTGAGGGCGATCCCGGACGCCAGGAGCGCACGGGCATCGCCATTCTTCGAGCACCCCGCCGGGAGAGGCAGCACCGAAAGTTGTGACCGTCCAGCCGTTGTGCAGATTGGCTCTGTAGGTCTGAGCGCCGACCGGAGATACGCCGCTTTTGAACGTTACGTTCGATGCGCCGGCGTGGAACTGAAGGATCACGGCCGTGTTGAGATGGCCGAGCAGGGCGCTGTTCAGCACCACCTGGGGCCTGACGCCCGCCCCCACCCATCCGAGGAAGGCGGCGCGGCGTCCCTGCACCGTCGTCGGTACGATGCCGCCCTGATAGATGGGGTACTGGAAATTCAAGAACGTCAGCCCGTCGATCCGCAACGGCATGTATGTGCTCACACCCGAGTCGCGTGCGCTCATCATGGCGGTCCGCTCGGGGCCGGGAGGGCAGAAATCGTCGCCCGACGGGATCGATTCATCGCCAGCCGGGCTCGACCCGGCTGCCGTGTTCGGCACCCCCACCTGCATCAGGCAGTAGTACGAACGCTTTCCCGGCGGGATGATCTCTAAAGTGCCGTTCCGCGACAAGCTCCCGATGGGCTCAGCCTGGGCCTCGGAGGCGAAGGCAGGAAGCTCTGCCCGGGTGACGATGACCGAGAAAGCGAAACCCATCACCTCCGGGTACCGGGCGAACGCATCGACGGAAACCGCCCATTGGGCGAACTCGAGGTTGGTGTCGTACGGGTCGTCGGCGATGAAGCCGGCGGCGCTGTTCATCAGGTCCTGCTCGTGCAGGATCGACAGCTGGAGCGCGGCGGCAATGGCCCTGGATGACGAGACGAAGCTCTGGCGTGACTGGGAAGCATTGCTGGTGGCCACTGACGTTGCCGCAAATACCGCGCCGATGAGGCCGAGGGCGACGACGAAAGCAGTGGCCGCCAGCCACGCCCGATGGCGGCTCACACCGGCTCGAGCGCCTCGCCGCCAGGCGACCCTTGCCGGCTTATCGAGCTTTGCTGTCATGACCGTATCCAAACTGAGGGCCTTTACCGGGTATGGCGCGGCAGGGCCCGGTAAAGGCTGACCAAAGCTGCTCCCGGCGCCGCACCTAGGGGCCTTCGATGTATGTCGAGACCAGGGCCCTGGTGTCGGGAGCCGACGGCAGCGCAGCCTTTTCCGGCCGCTTCATGTCGGTGGCGAGCAGCTTGACGATGTCGGCCAGGGGCTGAGGCCGGGCGAACAGAAAGCCCTGTACGGAGTCACAACCGAAGTCGCGCAGGATCTCGAGCTGCTCGACTTCCTCGACGCCCTCGGCCACGGTATGGAGATGGAAGTCGGCGGCCAGCTGCAGGGTGCGGCGGGTCAGGTCCGAAGAGGCGCGGTCGCGGGCCAGGTCGGTCACGAACGAGCGGTCGATCTTCAGGGTGTCGACGGGTAGGTGACGCAAGGCACCCAGCGAGGAGTAGCCAGTGCCGAAGTCATCGATGGCGATCTTGATGCCTAACCTGCGCAATGCCGTAAGGACTTGGACCGCTCGGGGGACGTCGTTCATGAGCACCGTCTCGGTGACTTCGAGGGTCAGTCGGGAGGCATCCAGCCCCGACGCCTCCAGGGCGTGGGAAACCGTGGCCACCAGGTTTTCGTCCTCGAGCTGGACGGCCGAGACGTTCACGCTTATCCAGAGCGGCGGGTAGCGGCTGCTCATGGCGGAGACGTCCCGACAGGCTTGGCCGAGGACCCACGCGCCGATAGCGACGATGATCCCCGTTGCTTCGGCCACCGGGATGAACTTGTCGGGACCGATGAAGCCACGCTCGGGGTGGTGCCAGCGCACGAGGGCCTCGAACCCCTGGACCGTGACCGTCTCCAGGTCGACGACCGGTTGGTAGTAGACGACGAACTCCTCACGTTCCAGGGCGCGGTGCATGTCCTCCTCGGTCCGCAAAGCCTCGAGGATCGACGAGTGCATCAAGGGTGAAAAGACCTCACAACAGCTCCCGTCCTTGGCCTTGGCCACACTTAGGGCCAAGCCGGCGTCGCGCAACAGGTCGTCCCCGCAGGTCTGTTCTCCGCCGGCGACCAGCCCCGAGGCCGCTTCGACGGCCAGCCTGGTCGAACCTATGGCGAACGGCGGCCCGAACATGCCGGTCACCAGGCGGGCCACGTGTTCGCTTTCGGCTTGAGTGCCGCGGCCCGGCACCAGCACCCCGAACTCGTCGCCGCCGACGCGGGCGACAAAGTCGGCGTCGTCTACGACCGACTGGAGCCTGGTCCCCACCAAGCGTAAGAGCTCGTCCCCCGTCCGATGGCCGTAAAGGTCGTTGACGTGTTTGAAGTTGTGGAGGTCGATCAACAACACGACCAGCCCCGTGCAGCTGCCGCCGCGTTTGTCTATGGCGTCGGCCAGGTGGCGGTTGAACAGCGCCCGGTTAGCGAGGCCGGTGAGGCCGTCGTGATAGGCCTGGTGCTCTAGCTCTAAGGTCCGCTCCTCGACCTTGGCCTCGAGCTGGTGGCTGAGGTTGAAATGGTCGAGAAGGACGAGGAACTGACGGGCGGACATGGTCAGGACCACGGCCATAAAGCTGATCTGGGACATCCGGTCCAGCGTGTGATGGGTAGAGACCTGCCAGATGGCCACTACCAAGACACCGAGCAGGGGTATATGGGGCCCGACCAGGAACTGCAGGGTGGGGCGCTCAGAATTGGCCGGTGGGGGCGTCGGGTGGTTGTAGGCCCACAGGGCGCCCAGGGCGACCAGGAGGTACCCGATCACCCAGCCGACGTCGGTCGTGTTGCCGATGCCATAGCGGTGCAGGGCCGTCAGATAGGAGAACGAGCTGTCTGCTGCGGCTCGGCACAAGATGCCAGCCGAGATCAGGCCCAGGCTCGTCCGGTTGTGCCTCGAGGTTTGCGTGGCCAAGATGATGACCAGCGACGCCACCACCATGTCGCTCACCGGCAAGCCGAGGCTGAACGTCTGGACGGCTAACCCGCCCGAAATGTGCCGGTACACGGGGCTGAGCGCCAGTGTCCAAGTGATGAAGAACATCCCCGTGGCGATCATCAAAGCATCGAGGGCGCCGCGCATGCGGGAGGCCACCGTGCCTAGAGCGCCCGGGAAGGTCAACACCCCACCGATCGCCAGGGGAAGGGCGAGGACGGTGCAGCAATCACCCATCACGGACGATTTGGTCACGCCGGCGCCGGAAATGACGTTGTAGTAGGACCAGATGGCGTTCCCACATACGGCGACAAACGAGGAGGCAGCCAGAAGGGCCCACCCCGTCCAGCGGTGCCGGCACTGCCGCGCCGCGGCGGCGCACATGGCCGTGGCCACCAGCCCTGCCACCAGTTGAGCGATGTTGTCGGCGACGTAGGTCGTGCGAGCTCCGCTGAGGACGACCATGAAGATCACGAACACCAGGCTGAGGGCCCCGAGCAGGCCGGCAACGTGGACGAACCTCCTGTTGGCGCCGGCCGCTGGTCGGTCCTCGGCCCCGGGCCCCACGGCGACCGGGGACAGGGCCCCTGTTCGTCGCGGCGCGGGCTGGTCTCGCCCCGGTGCCCGTCCGGCCTCCCAGGCCGTGACCTCATGGCCGGGGGGGCGGTCGTGGTCATGGACGCCGCGCCCGGTCCGGTCGGGGGCCCAGAGGTGCCGCCCGGTCAGGTCCGGGTGGCACCCGGTGGGGTCGGGGGCCCAGAGGTGCGGCCCGGTTCATGCTCGCCGGGCCGGGTTGCCTCCTGGCCGGCTCAGGATGTCGTTGGGCTCCACTTCCGGTAAGTCGGTGCCCGACACCACGTACAGTAGGGGCTTTGGTCACTCTGAGCGGTGGCCCCATCGCGGGTTCGCCAGAGCTGGCACCGCCGCTCAACTTCGAGACCGGTGTGTAGCCCGCGGTTCTCGCGGAACCCGTCCACGGTCATCGGCCAGCATGTGCGGATGGATCTTGAACAAGCGAACGAGTTTGCCGACGCCTGGCTGCGGGGCTGGAACGACCACGACATCGACCGGCTCCTCGACCATTTCACGGACGACGTCGTCTTCACCTCGCCCGTCGCCGCCCAGCTCGTGGACGGCAGTCGGGGCGTTGTCCGGGGCAAGGCGGCGTTGCGCCATTATTGGAGCGAAGGGCTCAGGCGCGTCCCTGACCTGCATTTCGAGGTCGTCGGGGTGTACCTGGGGGTCGACGTCCTCGTGATCAACTACCAGAACCAGAGGGGCAACCTCGTCAACGAGGTGCTCGTCTTCGAGGGCCCGCTAGTGCGCTGGGGCCACGGCACCTACTTGGGCGGCGGCACCAACCCGGCCGGAGCGACGTCATAGCGGCGCCTCGCCACCAGCCCGTGCTCCCGCAGCGGCCCGACGTTCAGGCCGTCGGCGTGCCACTGCTCGGCCAGCACCGGCAGCGCCGCCAGCGTGTTCTTCCAGCTACCGCGGGCGGAGGTGCAGTCGGAATCGTGGAGCAGCACGGTGGCGCCCGGCACCAACGTGGCGGTGACGTCTTCGACGACCGACTCGGGCGTGGCCCCTTCCCGCCAATCGCGGCCCCAGGTGGTCCACAACACCGGTCGTAACCCGGCGGCGCGGGCGGCGCAGAGGGTGGAGCCCGCCAGGGCGCCATAGGGAGGTCGCAGCCAGCGCGCCGGCTCGCCCGTGACCTGGGCCAGGAGGTCGCGCGCGGCGAGGACGTCGCGCCGGGCCAGCGCGGCCCCGGAACAGGTGGTTGGAATGTAAATAGCCGTGCACGGCCACCTCATGGCCTCGCCGGACGACCTCGGCGGCCAGGTCGGGGTGCGCCGCCGCCATGTGCCCGAGCATGAAGAACGTCGCCCGCCAGCCCAGGTCGTCGAGAGCATCGAGGAACGCCGGCGTGGAACCCGGGTCGGGCCCGTCGTCGAAGGTGAGCGCCAGGTGCCCTGGGGTACCGACGCCGGCCAGAGCGGGCGCCCAGCGGATGCGCGCCGGCCGAACGCTGGAGACGGCGGGGAGCAGCTGCGCCATCGCCCCCAGTGCCATCGACCCGGCGACGCCGGCGGCGACGGCCGCGGCGCCGTTCATTGGAGCCAGCTGAAGGAGACGCTAGCCAGGTGCTGGCTGGACAGCTGGGCACGCACATTGCCGAGCAGGGTGGTGAGCTGGGGCGGGGTGACCACGAGGCCGTTCAGGACGTAGATGTGGCCGGACTGCATGAGCGGCACACCCAGCTCCTGGCGAGGGAACGGCCCGCTCGGCGCCAAGGGCAGGTTGACGTTGGGGACGACCATCATGAGGTGGGCGGAGCTGGCGTCCACCAGGTCGAAGGCGCTGATGCTGCGATCGGGGCAAAGAGCACCGACGGGCTGGTGGACCAGGTCCGAAAGCACCTGGGCCGAGCGTGAATCGGAGAGGGCCTGGCTCCAGGGGGCGCGGGGCTCGCCCGGCGCGGCCGGCCCCGCGGCCACGCCGCCACTTTCGACGTCGATGTCTTTACCCAGCAGGGCGCGCACTGCCCCGGGCGCGCTCATGGCGCTGTTCTCGTCCACGATGGCGCTGGCGTCCAGCGCCACCAGGTCCTGGCGCACCACCGGGTTGACCAGTTCGGCCGGCCCTAAACGCACGCCGAGGTAGACGGAGTTGGCCAGGCCGGGGGCGGGGTGGGCCACCCCGGCGCCGGCCGCGGCGGCCACGCCGACACCCGTGGTGAGCCCGAGCCAGGCCAGGGCACCGGCGAAGACGACACTGGACCCGCTGCGGGCCAGCCGGACGACGGGCCGCGCCCGGGGCCGGGGCCACGCCCCCCGGGTGCCCAGGTCGGCCACGGCCATAGCGGCGTCGGCCGAAAACAGCCGGGCCGCGGCGGCCAGCTGTGCCTCCCGGGCGGGGCCGGGCCGTCCCAGTCGGACCAGGTTGTCAACCAGGGCGTGGCTGTCATGGGCCAGGCAGGTGACACCGGCGGCGGACATGGTGGCGGCGCTGTTGCGGCCGTGCCCGGGGATGGGGTGGAAACTGACGAGGGGGAGCCCGGCAGCCATGGCTTCCAGTGAGGTGAGGCCGCCGGCGTTCTCGACCAGCACGTCGCAGGCGGCCATGAGCCCGGCCATGTCGTCGGTCCAGCCCAGTACGACGGCCCGGTAACCCTTGGCCCGGGCCAGGTCTTCGAGGTTATGGCGCAGGGCGTCGTTGCGCCCGCACGCCACCACGGGGACCAATCCGGGCCGGGTGGCCACCAGCTCGAAGGTCTCCCGCACGGCGCCGACGCCCCAGGAGCCCGAAGAGACCAGGACGGCCAGTTCCCGCTGGCGCAGGCCGAGCTTGGCCCTCTGCGACGCCCGCCGGGGCCGGGCGGTGAAGAACTGGGGGCCCACCAGCGGTGCGCACGGTGCGCTGGGCCGGCCCGTGTGCCGGGCTACGGAGGCCACCGTCCAGGGGTGTACGGCCAGGTTGAGGTCGACGCCCCGGTGCGCCCAGAAGGGGTGGTAGCCGAAGTCGGTTATGAAATTGACCGCCGGGGCCCGCAGGCCGGCGCGCCGGTGCCAGGGCCGGCGTCGCTGTGCCCGCCGGCGCAGGTCGCCGAGTACCTGGGTGGCAATCGGGAAAGTGGAGACCACCACGTCGGCGCCGGACTCCCGGGCCCAGCGCAGGACCTTGCGCCGGGTGAAGAGGCTGAGGAACCGAGCCAGGGGAACGAGCAGCAGGGGTACCCAGAACCAGATTTGGAAGGCCAGTTCGTATGCCCACGGAGCGTGGCGCAACTCGGCCTCGTAGCCCTTGCTCAGTGCTTTGCCGATGCCAAGCGGAGCGGCCTCCAAAAAGTCCTGGACCGTCACCTCGTGGCCGGATGCTCGCAGGCGGCGCGCCAGTTCCCGGGCGTTGCCTGCGTCGCCTGCCCCCACCGTGGCCGAAACGATGAGTACGCGTAGCGGCTGAGACTGCCACTTCACGTTCTGAACACTAACTGACACCTGACCGTCCTCTAAAACCTCATGCCTACACCATCGGCGGTACGCCAACGCGTAACCCCACCTGAGGCCGGACGCCCCTTCAAGTCCGGGACCGGGCCGGCCGTTAATCAAGGGACCAAGGCCACCTGACGGGAGGGGACTTCAGGTCATATGAGCGGTCGACCGGCCCCACACTCGGTGCACGCCATCATGGGGGACCGTCCCTGTTCGGCGCGCCGCCGGGGTGGCCACTACAGCCAGGGCAGCCAGGGCAGCCAGGGCTTCGGGGTGTCGGGGTCGGCGGCTGCGACTGCGTGGGCCGGACCACCGGAGGCCTAGGTGGCCCGGCCTGACCGGTGGCGGTCCCACCCCGTGCTCGGTGCCGTCCTGTCGGTCGGGGCCGTGGCCGTGCCCTTTGCGGTGTCCATCGCCGCCTCGGTGGGGGCCGGTCGCGCCGTGCCCCACCGGCACGGCCTGGCCGACCAGGCCCTGTGGTGGGCCGCCGTGTTGGCCTCGTCGACGATCACCTTTGTCGGCTCCGAGCGTCTGTGCCGGCGACTTCTCCCCCTGGCCGCTTTGCTGAAGATGACCATGCTCTTCCCCGACCGCGCCCCCAAGCGCATGAAGGTGGCCTGGAGGGCGGGGCTGACCCGGGACCTCGAACGCCGGGCCCAGGCCGACCCGGCCACCTCAGGGGCCACGCCCGCGGTGCCTTCGTCGGTAGCCGAGGAGATCCTGGCCCTGGCCGCCTCGCTCAGCCGTCACGACCGCAAGACGCGAGGTCACTCCGAACGGGTCCGGGCCTTCACCGACATGATCGCCGACGAGCTCCACCTGCCTCAAGCCGACCGGGACCGGCTGCGCTGGTCGGCCCTCCTCCACGACGTCGGCAAGCTGTCGGTGCACCCTCAGGTCCTCAACAAAGAGGGCAAGCTGAACGATGAGGAATGGGAGGCGATCCGCGCTCATCCTCTGGAAGGCCGGCGGCTCATCGCCCCCCTGGCGTCCTGGCTTGGTCCATGGAGCCTCACGATCGAGCAGCACCACGAAAGCTACGACGGCTCGGGGTACCCCTTCGGCTTATCGGGCGAACAGCTCTCTCTCGGCGGCCGCATCGTCTCGGTAGCGGACGCCTTCGAGGTCATGACGGCGGCTCGTTCTTACAAAAAGCCGATGAGCGCCGTCGCCGCCCGCCAGGAGCTGACCCGTTGTGCAGGGTCACAGTTCGACCCGGCCATCGTGAGGGCTTTCCTCAACGTCTCCATCGGGCGGCTCCGGTGGACGATCGGCCCGGTGTCCTGGTTGGCCGACGTCCCCGTCCTCACCCGGCTGGGCATGGCCGGCCACGCGGTGGCGGCCAGCGCCCAGGTGGCTCTCGGCGCTACCGCCTTGACGGTGGGCGGCGCCCTGGCCGCTCACGCCGCCGCCGCTCTCCCCGCCCCCGGGCCCATCGCCGTCCACGGCCGGTTGGCCCCGGCCCCGAGCACCGCCGCCGCGCCCGGCGTCACCGGCACGCTCTCGCCGGCGTCGACGGCGATGGGCGCCACCGCCACGACTTTCACGGCCTCGAGTTCGGCGGCGCGCACCACCACTCCAGCCCGGCACGGGACAGGTACGAGACCGGGGCCGCGGGCGACCAGGGCCCGTCCGTCCTCCCGGGTGACAGTGGCGACGGACCTTACCCCCCCGCCCCCGATCACCCGTCTCCCGGCCACGCGTCCCCTGACCACCCGTGCGCCCAAGACAGGTCCTCCCACCAGCCAGCCCTCGGCCGCTCTCCTTTGCTCGACCGGGACCGGTGGCACGGCGTGCTCGACCACCCGGCCCTCGGGCGGTCCGACCACCAAGCCAGCGACTACGACGGCTGGCCCAGCGCCCCTTCTTAGCGTCACCAGCGCCTCGCCGGCGGCGACGATGACGCGCCCGTCTTCGGCCGTCGTCACGGTCCCGCCGGCGGCGGCGACCCGGCCGCCGGCCACAACGACCCGGCCGCCGGCCACAACGACCCGGCCGCCGGCCACGACGACCCGGCCGCCGGCCACGACGACCCGGCCGCCGGCCACCTCGACGACAGCGGCCGAACCGGTAGCGGTCACGACCACGAAGGCGCCCGCCACTACAAGCGCTGCTCCTCCGTCGTCGACGACAGCGACCAGGCCCTCAACGGCCACCACCAGGCCGGCGACCGCCACCACCAGGCCGCCCACAACGACCACCGCCCGGCCGGCGACCACGACCACAACGCGGCCGACGACCACAACGACCCGGCCGGCGACCACAACGACGCGGCCGGCGACCACGACCACAACGCGGCCGGCGACCACAACGACCCGGCCGGCGACCACAACGACCCGGCCGGCGACCACAACGACCCGGCCGGCGACCACAACGACCCGGCCGGCGACCACAACGACCCGGCCGGCGACCACAACGACCCGGCCGGCGACCACAACGACCCGGCCGGCGACCACCACGACCCGGCCGGCGACCACCACAACCAGCAAGGCGGGCACGACGACGACGACCGGGCCGGCTACCACCACGACCGCGGAGCCGTCGACGACCACGACCGGAGCGACGACGACAACCGAGGCGCTCACCACGACGACAACCGAGGCGCTCACCACGACGACCACGGTGGCGCCCACGACGACTACAGCTCAGCCGCCGCCAACCACGACGACCACGCCGGCGCCCACGACGACCGTTGCGCCGCCTCCCACCACCACGACCACGGTGAGGATATGCATCCTCGGGATCCTGTGTATCTGAGGGCTTCGTCCGGCCGGGGAACGAAAATCCGGAACATATGCACCTCGCCGAAGTGGGGGCCGGGGGAACCCGTCGGGTAGCCTGACGAGATGACTTTCAGCAACCAAGGTGGTGCGGCGCGCGTGGCGCGCGTCACTGCATGAAGGCGGTCGTGCTGGTAGGAGGCGAGGGTACGCGGCTCCGTCCGCTCACATTGTCCACCCCGAAGACGCTGTTGCCGGTGGCGGGGCGGCCGGTCATCGAGCGGGTTGTGGAACACCTGGCTGAGCATGGAGTCGACGAGGTCGTGCTTTCTCTGGGGTACAAGCCCGACGCCTTGCTGGCCGCCTACCCCGACGGTCGCTGCGGGCCCGTCAAGCTCCACTACGCCATCGAGAGCACTCCCCTGGACACGGCGGGAGCCATCGCCTTCGCGGCCCGGGAGGCTGGCGTCGGCGACGAGACGTTCGTAGTGGTAAACGGGGACGTCTTGACCGAAATAGACGTGTCGGCGTTGCTGGAGTTCCACCGGCAACGGGACGGCATGGCCTCCATCGCCCTTACCCCGGTCGAGGACCCGTCGCGGTTTGGTGTGGTGGCCGTGGACGCCCGCGGCCGCGTCGAGGCGTTTGTCGAGAAACCACCCGCCGCCGAAGCTCCCAGCAACATGATCAACGCCGGGATTTATGTGCTGGAACCGGAGTTCCTCGACCGCGTGCCGGGTGGCCGGCGCGTATCGGTGGAGCGGGAGATTTTCCCCGCCCTGGTCGAGGCGCGCCTGCTTTATGCCCTCGGTTCTGACGCCTTATGGACCGATATGGGCACCCCCGAGAAGTACCTGGAGGCCAACCTGGCCTGGGCGCTGCGGGAGCGGTGCCTGACTGGAGCACCCCTCGGTCCCGGGCCCGATGGGCTGGCGGCGATGGCCGTACGCACCGCCCGCGGCCGGCCGGGACCGTACGAGGGGTTGGCCGGCGCCCACCCGGACGCCACCATTTCCAACAGCTTCTTGCACCCGGACGTGCGGGTGGAAGAGGGCGCGAGCGTCCGCGACGCCGTCGTGCTCGAGGGTGGGTATGTGCGTGCCGGCGCTACCGTTCGCCGTTCCGTCCTCGGGCCCAACGTGGTCGTCGGCCTGGGCGCCGTGGTGGACGAGCTCTCTGTGCTCGGTGACGGTTGGGAAGTGGCGGCTGGAGCCGTCTTGAGCGGGGCGCGCCTGCCCGCGGCCTGAGCCCGGCGACTTCCCCTGGGCTCTCATCAGGGCACCTATAGGTCAATGCGCTGGTCTCAGAACGGGTTCGTACCTCGTCCCGTCTAGAGCGCCTTCGTCGGTTGGCATGGCCGGACCATGGCCACATGAGCCCCGTCGACGCCCTTAGGGACAAAGCCGTGACGCGCCCAGAACCGCCTGGCGGCGTCGTTGACCTGCAGGACGCGGCACCTGACGGGGAGCCCGCCGGCATCGGCCTCGTCTAGTAGGTCTTGGACCACCGCCGAACCCACGCCGACATTGCGGGAGGCGGCCAAAAGAGCGATGTCGACGATGACGATTTCCCGGCCCGACCGCTGGATGATGGCCCGGCCGACGGGCCTGCCGTTCACCAACACGACCGAATGTTGGGCACCCGGGTACGAGGCCTCGTAGTAGCGGGCCTGGGCGGCGAACTGCATGCGGACGAACGCGTCCACATCGGCTCCCCGGGATTCCAGGGCGTCCAATTCGAGGGACCGAGCGGAGGCGAAGACCGACAGGAGAAAGGCGGCGTCAGTGGCGAGGATGGGCCGCGTGCTGACATCGTCGTTCATGAGCGACCCCGAGCCTAACGAGGTCCCCCTTGCGGAACATACGTCGGTTTCGTTTTTTGCCGGCCAGCGGGACATTGCGTCCCCACCGCCAGGTCATGGGCTAGCGTTCTGTCAGGCTGTGCCAGAGGGGAGCGGCGAAAGTGCCAGGGTGGGCTTGATCTCGCGTCGGGCTTTCATCGGAGGCGGAGCCGCGGCATCGTTGCTGGCGGCCTGGTCCGTCGCCTGCAGGACGGAGGCGCAGGGCACCGTTGGCGCCGCCGTTGGTCCGTCCGGCGCGGGGACAGGTGAGGCCAGCCCGGGCCCGCCCGCCCGTGCTGGCTCGGCCCCGGATGGGTCGGAAGTGGCCGATGGGGCCGACGTAGCCGATGGGGGGCCCGTCTTGCTGACCCGGTCGATGTTCACGCCGCTGCTGGGTGCCACCCTGAGGATGTCGGGTGGGGGAGACGATTTTGACGTGGTGCTCAGGCAGGTCAACGACCTAAGCCCGTCCGCTCAGGGCGAGGAGGACCGGTTCGCCCTAATTTTTCGTGCCCCCGCGGGGCGGCCTCTGGCGCAGGGCATCCGCACCTTCCGCCATGAGCTCATAGGCGGCACCGGCATATTCGTGGCTCCTGTAGGCCGCCCCGTCGACGGGGTCACCTACGAGGCCGTCTTCAACCGTTTGTAACCCGACCCATGCCAAGGAGAGCACAGTGTCCGAGCCATTTCTCGGTGAGATAAGGATCTTTCCCTTCAACTTTGCTCCCATCGGGTGGGCCATGTGCCAGGGACAGACTCTCCCGATTAGCCAGAACACTGCTTTGTTCTCCCTGCTCGGGACCACTTACGGCGGGAACGGCACGAGCACTTTCCAGTTGCCGGACCTGAGGGGGCGAGTGCCGCTCGCAATGGGCGACGCCAGCGGTTTGTCGGCCTACGAACTGGGGCAAGCCGGGGGGGCCGAGAACGTGACCATCACCGAGGCCCAGATGCCGGCCCACACCCACGCACTACAAGCCAGCGACGCCTTGGCAACAGCCACCAAGCCCCTCGGAAAGGTGCTCGGGCGCGCCCGCGACAAGACGTTTGCCGATGCCCCGGACGGCACGACCACCCTGAACACTGCTGCTGTCGCCTCGGCCGGCGGCGGGCAGCCCGCCAGCGTCGTTCAGCCCTACCTGGCGTTGAACTTCTGCATCGCCTTGCAGGGCATCTATCCTTCCCGCGACTAGGTGCCGGACGCCGGGGCCAATTAGGTTTGGGAGCCGGGGCTCCGTCGCCGCGTGGCCCGGTCTCGCCAGCCAAGGAGGAACCCAGTGCGTGGCATAGTTACCGTCGGGGGCCGTTATCGGGCAGTAAGCGCGCTGGTGGCGGTCGTGGTGGGCTCCCTGGCTGCGGTGAGCCTTGCCACTCCGGCCCCGGCCCTGGCCGGCACCGGGCGGTTGTCCAGCGACCTGACGGCCGGCCCGGCTTTGTCCACCGCGTCGAGCGGGACCGTCTGGCTGTGCCGGCCCGGGAAGGTCGCCGACCCGTGCACGTCCAGCCTTCAAACCAGGGTGGTCCAGGCGACAGGGGCGAAGTCGGTGGTCAATTCCTCGGTCGATCCGGCGTCGAAGTTCGACTGTTTTTATGTGTACCCAACCGTGAGCCTGGAGACCACCCTCAATGCCGACCTGCGCATCCAGAAGACCGAGCTGGCGACGGCTATAGCTCAGGCCTCTCGTTTTTCGACTGTTTGCCGTGTCTGGGCGCCCATGTACCACCAGTTCACACTGTTCGCTTTGGAGCAGATCCTGGCGCATGGCGTGAGTGCCAGCGATTTGACCGTTCTTGAGACGGCGTACCAGAGCTTGAAGGCCGGTTTCGAGGACTATCTGGCCCATTACAACGATGGCCGCCCGATCGTGTTCATCGGTCATTCACAAGGCGCCTCGCTGCTGGTCTCACTGCTGGGTCAGGTCTTCGACAACGACCCCGCGCTGCGAAGCCGCCTAGTCCTTGCCATCCTGCCCGGGGCCAACGTCGTCGTGCCCGAGGGTTCCTTGCAGGGGGGCAGCTTTTCCCATATACCCGTGTGCAGCTCAATGGGTGAGGCCGGCTGCGTGATCGCCTATTCGAGCTTCCCGGCCGAGCCCCCGACGGGATCGTTGTTCGGGCGCCCGGGCCAGGGAGTGTCAGTCCTTTCGGGGCAGTTTGCCTCCAAGGGGGTGCACGTCGTGTGCGTGAACCCGGCCGCTCTCGGGGGCGGGAGCGCGGTGCTCGACCCTTTTTTCCCGACCGAGGGGCTCATAGCGACGCCGTGGGTCGAGTACCCCCAGCTTTACCGGGCGCGCTGTGAGAGCGGTGGCGGAGCGACCTGGCTCCAGGTAACAAAGATCTCGGCCGCTTCGGACCGGCGGCCAGTCGTGACCGAACCGGCCGGTCCGGCTTGGGGTTACCACGATTACGACATCAATCTTGCCCTCGGCAACCTCGTCGCCGACACGGCGGCGGCGGAGAGGACATGGGCCCGGACCTCTCACGGGTAAGGCCGAGTCGAGCGGCGAAAGGGCCTGGCCGTGGCCCGCCGGGCCCGGAGGTGGCACTATGGGACGAGACGGTCGCACTATGGGACGAGAAGGTCGCCGACCGTCCCAGGGCGACCGGAGGACGTGACATGACCGGTCATCCTTCGAAAGTCAGAGCCGCTTGGCACAAAATCTTCGTGGTCCCCGGTCGGGTGGGCAAGGCGTCCGCCGGGCTGGCCGTGGCGGCACCGCCGGCCGCCGCGGGCGTGCTCGTTCCCTTCCGCTCCGACATAACCAATACGGCGCTGGCGCTCGTCATGGTCGCCGTCGTGGTGGTCGTCGTTGCCCCCGGGCGGCGGGTGGCGGCGCTGGTAGCCGGTATCTCCGCCGGGTTGTGGTTCGATTTCTTTCTCACCCGGCCCTACGAGTCGTTCGACATCAGTCGCAGCGCCGACATCCAGACCACCGTCCTGCTGTTCGTCGTGGCCATAGCCGTCGGCGAGCTGGCCGCCCGCGATCGCCAGCACCGCACCGACTCCACCAGTGGCAGTGAAGGCCTGGCGGCCGTGGAGTCGGTATCCCACCTGGTGGCCGCGGGTACGGCGGGCAAACCGGTCATCGACGCCGTGCGCCAGGCTCTCGTCCCCCTCCTGCACCTGGAGTCATGCCGCTTCGACCCCAGTACTGCCGCTGTGACCGTGCCTTTCATCGAACGGCCGGGGTACGTGAGCTACTCGGTGTACCGATGGGACGCCTCCGACCAGGGATTGCCGCCCAGTCCGGTCACCCTGCCGGTGCGGTCCGGGGAGCGCCTCCTCGGGCGCTTCATGCTCGAGGGCCCGGCATTGCCCGTACCTATCGACGACCACCGGCTGCTGAGCGCGTTGGTGCTGGCCGACCTGGCCGGGTTTGCGCTCGCCCGCTCCGATGACGCCCGGCGCGCCGTCCCCGTCCCGGAAAGCGAGCGCCTCGAGCCACTCGAGGCTGGAGGCAGAGAGTAGCCCGGTCGCGCTATGGCGGTGCCATCCGCCGGCGCAGCTCGACGAAAACCTGGCGGCCGACGATCTCCTCCAGTTCTGCGCCGAGCGACTCGATCACCGGCCGGTCACCCACATAAGCCAGGTCGCCCTCGGTACAGCACCACGCCATCGTTTCGCCCTCCGGGCCCCAGTCCTGGCGTGACCAGCGCCGGACCGTAGCCACCTCGCCCCCGTCGTTGGCCTGCTCCCAGTCCACCTTGATGGGCAGCTGCCAGCACACCGACGGTTTCCAGTCCCGCGGCGCTTCGCCGGCCTCGAGAGCGGCGAGGTGCAGGGCGCAGCCAGCGCCGCCGCTGAACCCGGGGCGGTTGAGAAAGATGCAGGCGCCGTCGACGACCCGGGTATTGGTCCGCGTCTCATCGCTGAAGATCCCGTTTTCGATGGCCTCGGCGCGATGTTGGAAAAGGTCCGGTCCGAGTGTGGCGGCGAGCGCGGCGATCATCCGGGCCTCGTCCAGGTCGCCTAGTTCGGCGCCGACGGAGCAGCATCCGAGGCTGAGCTGCGGGGCCGGTTCGGTGCCGATGCCCAGGCACCCCCGACCCCATAGGCAGGCCCACCTCGACCCCAGGAAGTCCCGGTCGAAGCGCCAGACAGTGCCGTCGTGGCGGATCTCCTCCATCCCCGTGCCCATGGGGCCAGGCTAGGCATTACCGGGCCCGCTCGGGCCGGCGGAAATGCCCTGTCCCGGCCCGGCCGGAAATCGCCTGGACGGTACCGCCGGCGCCAGTGTAGACATGGCCCGTGCCCCCCGCCGACGACCTTTCCGGGCAGGCTGACCTGGTGGTTGACCAGCCGGTCGGTCCCCAGCCGGTCGGTCCCCAGCCGGTCGGTCCCCAACCGGTCGGTCCCAGCCCTGTCAACCTCGGCGCCGCTCTGGCCTCGTTCGTCGAAACCTACAGCCCTCGGATCGTGGGGCGCGTCAACGACTACGACGTCCGTATCGCCCACACCGAGGGCGAGCACGTCTGGCACGTCCACGATCACACCGACGAGTTCTTCCTCGTGCTCGAGGGCCGGCTGGACGTTGCCCTGCGGGAGCCGGACGGGCGGGAACGAACTGTCGCCCTGCATCAGGGAGAGATGTTGGTGGTGCCGAAGGGGACCGAGCACAAGCCCTCCTCGCCCGGGGGCGCCGTCCTCATGTTCGAGCCCCGGGGGACCTCGTCGACGGGCGACCGCCACCAAGGGGAGATCCCCGATCATGTCGACAGCACGACGGGCCGGGATATTTGGGAGACCGGAGGGTGACGGGCCGCCGCTCCGGACCGCCTGCGAGGTCGCCGTGGAAGAACTGAGCCGCGCCCCCTCCCGAGTGGCCGAGGAGCTCCGCCGCCTCGGGGCCCCGGCCGAGGTAAAGGAGATGCCCGAGAGCACCAGGACGGCGGCCGAAGCTGCTGCCGCCCTCGGTTGCAGCGTCGCTCAGATCGTCAAGTCGTTGGTTTTTCGCTCCGTTACCGGCGACCAGCCGGTGCTCGTCCTGGTGTCGGGAGCGGACCGAGTGGACCTGGCCCGTTTGGCGGAGGTCGTGGGTGAGGAGGTGGAGCAGGCGACCGGCAAGTTTGTCCGGGAGCGCACCGGCTATGCCATCGGTGGTGTCCCCCCGGTGGCCCACACCCAGCCGCTCGTCACCTACCTCGACGAGCACCTACTGGGCTACGGCGTGGTGTGGGCGGCGGCCGGCACCCCCAGGGCTGTGTTTTCCATCGGGCCGGCCGACCTCCTGCGCATCACCGGGGCCCGGGTCGTGGCCGTGGCGGCGGCCTGAGATCGCCGTGGGATACTCGGACATGGCCTCTTTCCGCGACCTGCTCGTCTTTGCCGCCGAGCGCGCCGCTGACCACCACGAAAGGGTGGTGGGCAGCCCAGTGTTCCCGAGCGAGGTGGATCTCGAAGCCATGCGCGCCGCCTTGGGCCCGTTGGCGGCGGGGCCAACTCCGGCTGACCAGGCCATCGAACAGCTGGCCGACGCGGTCGAGCCCGCCTTGGTCGGCACGACCGGGCCTCGTTACTTCGGGTTCGTGGTCGGTGGTGCCCTCGAGGCGGCTACGGCCGCGGATGTTCTGACCAGCGGTTGGGACCAGCCCGCCTTCAACGCCGTGACCTCGCCGGCGGCGGCGGTGGTCGAAGACGTGGCCGGGACCTGGCTGAAGGAGATCTTGGGCTTGCCTGCGGGGGCGTCGTTCGGCTTCGTGACTGGTGGTCAGGGGGCCAACACGGTGGCCTTGGCGGCCGCCCGTAACCATGTACTGGCGCAGGTCGGTTGGGACGTCGAACAGCAGGGCCTGCAGGGCGCCCCGCCGGTGCGGGTGGTGGCCAACGGCGAGCGCCATGCCACCATCGACCGGGCCCTGCGGCTGCTGGGACTGGGCTCCGGCGTGCTCGAACCGGTGGCCACGGGCGACCAGGGGGCCATAGACGTCAGCGAACTCGAAGCGAGTTCTGGAGCGCGGCCCCGTCACCCCCACCATCGTGTGCCTCCAGGCCGGCAACGTCAACACTGGCGCCTTCGACGACTTCACGGCGGCGACGGAGGCCGCTCACCGCCACGGGGCCTGGGCCCACATCGACGGCGCTTTCGGGTTGTGGGCGGCGGCCAACCCATCGACCCGCCATCTGATGGACGGGGCCGAGAACGCCGATTCGTGGGCGACGGACGGGCACAAGTGGCTCAACGTGCCCTACGACTGCGGCTACGTCTTTTGTGCCCACCCGGCGCCTCACGCCGCCTCCATGTCGTTTACGGCGGCCTACCTGACCGGGCATGGCCAGAGCGGTCTGCGGGCGCCGAGCGACTACGTGCCCGAGTCTTCGCGTCGGGCCCGGGGCTTTGCCACCTGGGCCGCCCTGCGCCAGCTCGGCCGCTCGGGGGTGGCCGGGCTCGTCGAACGCTGCTGTGCCCTGTCGCGCCGCTTTGCTGACCAGCTCGGTGCCCTCGAAGGGGTGACCATAGCCAACGACGTGGTGCTCAACCAGGTCCTGGTCGACTTCGGCGATGCCCAACGCACCGACCGGGTGGTCGAACGTGTCCAACGCTCAGGCGAATGTTGGATGGGCTCCACGACCTGGCATGGTCGCCGCCTGATGCGGATCTCGGTGTCAAGCTGGCGCACGACCGAGGAAGACGTCGACCGCTCGGTCGCCGCCGTCCTCGCCGCCATGGTTAGCGCCGGCGGGCCGCCGGGGTCGGCCAAGAGCTCAGGCCGCCACTAGCTGACCGTACGTGATGCACAGGCCGAAGGCATCGATGACTAGGAACCCGGCGATGATGGCGAAGACCGCCACTCTTCTCCATCCCCCCGCCACCCGCGCCATCGCCGGAGGCATGTACCACGCCGGCAGGGCTCCGAAGGGCTCATCGGGATAGAGGGGCAGGGCTACGGCGTCGTCGCTCAGAGGAGCATTGGGGTCGGCAGCCAGGGCTAGCGCGGTGAGCTCGTCGTCGGTTATATCCATCACGCCGGTCTCGTCCATCACGCCGGTCTCGTCCATCACGCCGGTCTCGTCCATCACGCCGGTCTCGTCCATCACGCCGGTCTCGTCCATCACGCCGGTCTCGTCCATCACGCCGGTCTCGTCCATCACGCCGGTCTCGTCCATCACGGCCGTCCCGCCCATCATGTCGGTCACGAAGGTCCTTTCGCCCTGGCGGTGAAAGCCGCCTCTTCGAGAGTACGTCCAGTTCGCGCCCATCCGGTGGCCACCGTCAGGCCGCCACCCTCAGGTCACCTGCTCAGGTCACCTGCTCAGGTCACCTGACAGGGCCACGGGGCGTCGGAGGCGTCAACCCGGGCGACCGGTGGGTCGATAAGGACTTAATGCACACGGCGGCGGGCGCCCGGTCGGGGACGTCGGCTGCGGCGCGGGTGCCGGGCATGCCCGCAGTCCCCGCCCCGGGCCGGTCGCGCCCGCGGGGCGCCGGCGATGGTGGTGCGCGCCAGGGCACCGGCGATGGTGGTGCGCGCCAGGGCGGTGTGCTGTTCGCCCTCGTGGGCGTCCTGGGGCTACTGACCGACTTCCTGCCTGGGACCGTCGACCGGGGCGATCTTCTCCCCGTCCTGCTGGATGCCTCCAACCTCACCATCGGTCTGATCGCGCTGGTGCTGCCCTGGTCGCGCCTGCCTCGCCGCAGCCGCCTCCTACTGCCCGTGCTCGCCTTCATCAGCGTGGCCGCCAACGCTGCCACCGGCACCCTCCCTATCGCCACCATCGGGGTCTGGTACGTCCTCGTCCTCGTCTGGACCGGGATGTGGAACAGCCCGCGCACTGTGCTCGCTTTCAGCCCACTGGCCCTGGCGGCATACCTCGTGCCGTTTGCGCTGGGGGCGTCGCAGACCGGAGGGGCGGTTACCGCCGTGGTCCTCGTCATCCCCGTAGCCGTGCTCGTGGGCGTGTCCATCGCCCGCAAGACAGCCTCCGAGCTGGCCCGGAGGGCAGCCGAGGACCGGCTTTCGACGATCCTGGAGGGGGCGCCCATCGCCCTGTTCGCCTGCGACCGGGAGGGCACCATCACCTTCCATCAGACCAGCCCTTCGATCGTCGGCGTGGCCCTGTACCCCTGGCAGGCGCCACCCGAGGACCGCAGCGGCGGTTCGGCCGTGGGTCGGTCGGTCTTCGACGTCCTCCGGGATAACTCTGGTCCGCCTGGAACGCATCCGGCGGGCCATGGGGGGCGAAGAGTTCACTTCCGAGGTCCAGGTCCTGGACCAGTTCCTCGACGTGCACTACAAGCCCCTCTACGACGCCAACGGGGACGGTCAGCGGGGTGACGTCGGTGGCTTTTGACATCACGGCCCGGGTCAATGCTCAGCGCGAGCGCCAGCGCTTGGAGGTGCAGGCGTTGGCCGACACCCGGCGCCAGGCCTACACCGACGACCTGACGGGCCTGGCCAACCGGCGCAGTCTCTACGAGCACCTTGACAGGCTCATGGGCGAGAGCTCGGCCAGGACGCCGTTCGCCTTGCTGTTAGCCGACCTCGACCGCTTCAAGGAGGTCAACGACGCTCTCGGCCACACCGCCGGTGACCTCCTCTTGGACCAGGTGGGCGCCCGGCTGGAGGCATTAGCGGGGACAGAACTGATAGCCCGTCTGGGTGGCGACGAGTTCGCCCTCATCCTCGCCTCAGGCTCGGGCGAAAGTTCGGCGTTGGCCGCCGCCGACCGCGTCCTCAACTCCTTCGGCCGTCCTTTCGAGCTGGCCGACGTATCCATCCACGCCAGCGTCAGCATCGGCGTCGCCTTATACCCCGACCACGCCACCTCACTGTCCGAACTGATGCGCTGCGCCGACGTGGCCATGTACCGGGCCAAGCGGTCCCGTATGGGGTTTGCGGTTTATGACCGCGGCTCCGATGTCAACCAGAAGAGCCGGCTGGTGACGATCGAGCAGCTCCGCGAGGCTATCGGCGCCGGCCAGCTGGTGTGCCACTTCCAGCCCCAGGTCGCCACCGGGTCTGGCCGTGTGGTCGGCGCCGAGGCCTTGGTCCGTTGGCACCACCCGACCCGGGGCCTGCTGGCGCCGGCGGAGTTCGTGCCCCTGGCCGAGCAGGCCGGGCTTATCAGCCTGCTGAGCCGGGCCGTGCTTGACTATGCCCTGGCCGAATGCCGCAAGTGGCACGACGCCGGCCATCAGTTCAGCGTGGCCGTTAACCTCGCCGTCAGCGACCTGCTCGACACGACGCTGCCCGGGACGGTCGCCGGGCTGCTCGATGCGCATGGGCTTGCGGCCCGGGCTCTGGTGCTCGAGATCACCGAGAACGCCATCATGGTCGACCCGGAACGAGTCGGCTCCGTGGTGGCTCAATTGCAGGACTTCGGGGTGGGGTTCTCGGTGGACGACTACGGGACGGGGTACAGCAGTCTGAGCTATCTGCGGGACTTCCCCGTCCGTGAGCTGAAATTGGACCGGAGCTTCGTGACCGGCATGGCCGACAGCCCTAGCGATCAAGCCATCGTCAGGGCCACCGTCTCCCTGGCCGGCTCCCTCGGCCTTCGCCTGGTGGCCGAGGGCGTCGAGACCCGTTCGGACTGGGAGCAGGTCCGCCATCTTGGAGTCGAAGTGGCCCAGGGGTACGCTGTGAGCCGACCCAAGTGCGCGGTGCACTTCGCCCAGTGGTTGGCGCACTGGGTGCTGGCGGCGACAGCACGGCCCGAGCATTGGGACGTCGTCACTGATCTCGTCGGGTGGGCCGACGACGGGGCCACGTGCGCCGCAAGCGCGTGCACCGACGCCCCCCCACGCAACATAGCCACGTTGGTCGGCGCCCCGCCGCGCAACATAGCCACGTTGGTCGGCGCCCCCCCGGTCAACACGGGCGCGCTGGTCGGCGCCACCCCGGACTGCCCGGTCACGCGGAAAGGTGTCGCCTGAATGTCCGAACAAACCCTGTTTGCTAGGCGTCGAGACCGCGCCCGGCGATCAGGTGCACCACCAGGCCTGTCCACCCCGTCTGGTGTGACGCTCCCAACCCGGCGCCGGTGTCGCCGTGGAAGTACTCGTTGAACCATATGAGATCCCTCCAGGGGGCGCCTTCCTGAAGCAACCGGTTCCCACCGTGCGCGGGCCGGTGCCCGTCCGGGCCGATAAGGAAAAGAGAGACAAGGCGCCGGGAGAGGTCGTCGGCCACTTCCCCCAGGGAGGCCATGTGGCCCCCGCCGACGGGGTGCTCGACCTTGAGCCGGTTGTCGAAGTAGCGGCTGTAGCGGCGGAGGGCTCCTATGAGCATGAAGTTGAGAGGGAACCAGACGGGTCCCCGCCAGTTGGAGTTCCCGCCGAAGAGGTCGCTCGTCGACTCGGCCGGCTCGTAGTCAATGGACCACGAGTGCCCGCCGATGTCCAGGCTGAAAGGGTGTTCCAGGTGATAGCGGGACAGGCTGCGCACGCCGTAAGGCGAAAGCATCTCCCCGGGGTCGAGAACGCGGCGCAGCGCCCGTTGCAAACCCTCCTCGCCCACGATCGACAGCAGGCGGCGGTCGCCCATGCCCGGGACGCGTGTGTGTGCTGTCGAGGCTGCCAAGGTGGGCCGATTTTCTTCGAACCACCGGGCCCGTTCCATGAACTCGGGGAGTTTGGCGGCGAGAGCCGGGTGGATGGTGGTCACGGCGAGCAGCGGGACCACGCCCACCATGGAACGAACTTTGACCGGGGTCGAGCTGCCGTCGGCAAAGCGGATCACATCGTAGAAGAAGCCGTCTTCCGTGTTCCACAGGCCGTGCATGGCGGCGGCGATGTAGGAGAAATGCTCGTAGAACTTGATGGCCACATCTTCGTAGTTGGGGTCCGAATCGGCCAGCCGCAGCGCCATTTCGAGCAGGGTGACGCAGTACAAGGCCATCCAGGCGGTGCCGTCCGATTGCTCGAGTACGCCGCCGGAGGGGGGTGGCCGGGACCGGTCGAAAAGGCCGATGTTGTCGAGGCCGAGGAAGCCACCCTCGAAGATGTTGTTGCCCTCCAGGTCCTTGCGGTTGACCCACCACGTGAAGTTGATGATCAGCTTGTGGAACATCCGCTCCAGGAAACCGTTGTCCGGCTCAAGGCCCTGAGCTGCCCGTAGTCTTCTGTCGATACGCCAAACGGCCATCGCCGCCCAGGCCTGGACGGGCGGGTTGACGTCGCCGAAGTCCCATTCGTACGCCGGGAGCTGACCGTTTGGGTGCATGTACCATTCGCGACCCAGGAGGATCAGTTGCTCCTTGGCGAAGTTGGGGTCAAGGTGGGCCAGGGCTACGGCGTGAAAGGCCAGGTCCCACGATGCGTACCACGGGTACTCCCACGCGTCCGGCATGGAGATCACGTCGTGATTGGACACGTGGGCCCACCCGCAATTGCGTCCTTCCCGCCTCTGCGGCGGCGGGGGCGGTTGGGCCGGGTCACCGTCGAGCCAACGTTGTACGTCGTAGTGGTAGAACTGCTTGCACCAGAGCATGCCCGCCGCCGCCTGGCGTAAGACCAACGCTTCGTCGGCGGTGACGTCGGCCGGGGCCAGGCTGGCGAAGTACTGGTCCGCCTCCTGACGTCGTCTGGTCATGACCGACGTGAAGTCGGCGCCCAGGTCCCCGGCCTCGGCCCCGAAACGCAAACGGATTTGCACGGTGGCGCCCGGTGCCAGCTCCAGGTGGTAGCGCAAGGCGGCCTTGGTGCCGGTGTGGGCGGGGTTTACGGACGCCAGGCCGTGGACCACGTAGTCGGAGATGGCGTCCTTGGGGAAGGCCGGCCCGGGGGCTCCCCAAAGCTTCCGGATGTTGGAGTCGTTGTCACAGAACAAGGCTTCGGGCTGTTTGCCGGCGGGACCGGCGCCCGCGGCCAGGACGCGCCGGCCGAGCTTGTCGCACTGAACGGCCACGTTTTGCTGGGCGTCCCCCTCGAGGCTGAGTTGAGGGCGTACCGCACCGAGATCCCAGCTCCAGCGATTGCGGAACCAGATCGTGGGGAGCACATCGAGCACCGCCGCCTCTGGCCCCGCGTTTTGGACCTCGATCTGCCACAAGATTTCCTCCGGCCCCGCCTTGGCCCACGTGACGGTGACGGCGAAGTAGCGGTCAGAGTCGAAGATCCCGGTGTCGATGAGCTCGTACTCGGGCTGGTCGCGGCCGCGCCGGGCGTTTTCGGCTCGCAGCTCGTCGTACGGGAACTTCGCCTGAGGATAGTGGTAGCGCCACCGGAGCCAGCTCGACGTCGGTGTGGCGTCCAGGTACCACCAGCATTCCTTCACGTCTTCGCCGTGGTTGCCCTGAGAGTTGGTGAGGCCGTACATCCTTTCCTTCAGGATGGCGTCCTGGCCGTTCCACAACGACAGGGCCAGGCACACGACCTGGTCTTGGTCGCAGATGCCGCCCATGCCGTCCTCGTTCCAGCGGTACGCCCGAGAAATGGCCTGCTCCCAAGGGAAGTACGACCAGGCTGACCCATCGGGCGAGTAGTCCTCCCTCACCGTGCCCCAGGCTCGCTCGGCCAAGTAGGGCCCCCACCTTCGCCACGGGACCCCGTGGACGTCGGCGTCTTGTAAGCGTTGCCACTCTGCAACTTGTGCGTTCAGACCAGGGCGGCCCGGCTTTGAGGAGGCACTGTCCATGCTGGCCATCATCGCAGATCCGGCTCGAAACGCCCGGATCTTGTGCCTCCGGGACGCTCCAGTGGGCCCTTCATAGTGTCGAAGGTAGGAACAAGCAGGGCGAATACTTGACTTTGCGGCTCCCAGCGTCTTTGATGATGTGTTTAGAAAGTGCGAAACACTCAACTTCCCCGCACGTCCCCAGGAGGTGGCGTTGAACAGATCTCAGTTAGTAGACGAGATAGCTAACACGACAGGCCTAACCAGGCGTCAGGCCGAGCAAGCCGTCGACGCGTTCGTAGGTACTATCGGCGACCAAGTACGGTCCGGCACGAAGGTGACGATTTACGGTTTCGGGAGCTTCAACCCGACGTCACGCAAGGCCCGCACCGGTCGTAACCCGCGGACAGGTCAGCCCGTCAAGATCGCCGCTTCGAAGGGGATCCGTTTCAGCCCCGCCACCGGCTTTAAGGCTGACCTAAATATGAAAAAGGCGGCTGCCCGCAAGGCGGCCCCGGCCAAGGTGGCCGCGGCCAAGTCTGCGGCTAAGGCACCCGCCGTCCGGGCCACGACGTCCCGAGCGACAGCTGTCAAGGCCGCTGCCGCCAAGGCGCCGGCGTCCAAAGCCAACGGCAGCGTTACCAGCCGCGCCACATCGAGCCGGGTAGTCAAGGCGACCAGGGCCGGCAAAGCCGCTCCTGCCAAGGCGAACGGTCGCAAAACCGCGGCCGCCGCCAAGGCCACTGCGCCCCGTCCCGTAGGCCGGCCCAAGAAGGCCGCCGTCATCGTCGCCAAGGCACCGGCCAAGAAAGCCGTCGCCGCCAAGGCCGCGGCCAAAACGGCAACGGTCAAGAAGGCTGTGACGGCCAAAGCCGCCCCCGCCAAGGCTTCGGCCAAAAAAGCTCCGGCCAAGGCCGCCAAAGCGGTCAAGGCTCCAGCAAAGTCAGGTCGGGCCGCCAAGAAGTAACCAAGGTCGACGGGTAAGTCGATCGAAAGGTGGCCAGCCCACGGCCTAGCGACTAGGGCGTGACGGCTGCCAAGTCTGAAGGGAAATCCACGTCCCAGGCCAAGCCTGGGTCGTGGATTACCCGCCACGGTAGGCCAGTACGGGCGGCCTCTTCCTGGTGCCGTGAGAACGACCCGGGACCGTAAGCGAAACAGAACCCGCTCCCGGCGGGGACGCTGATCACGTTGGTGCCTTCCTGGCGCCGGTCCGGGACCAAGGCGATGCCTTGTACTTCGGCCAGTCGTTTTAGGTCGCTGGCCAGGGGCAGGTCGGCGTGGGCGACGACCAGGCGACCGTAACCTTCTTCGCTTAGCTGGGCAACGGCGGTGTTCACGGCGCCGTTCAGCCCGAGCCCTGGTTCGGGTAACGGACGTGCTCCCCGACTTCGTGCCCAGGCCGCTACTTCTTCGTCGTCGCAAACGACCACCACCGGTAGAGGCGCGGCTGCGGCCAGGACATGTTCGGCCATTTTGCGGGCCAGGACGGCTCGCTGCTCCGGTCCCAGCACCGGCGCCAGGCGCATCTTGGCGTGGGAGAAAGCTTTTACGGGCACCACGACCACGGCCCTGTTGCCCCGTGAGGTGGCAGTCTGGTGGGATCCGGCCCCGGTCGGAGCCTCAGGGTCACCCGGAGCCGTAGCCCGTTCCGGTGCGGGCCGGTCTTGGGCTGGGCTCACCCGCCCATGATATGGAGCTGGGACGCCCAATCTCTTGCCCAACCTCTCACCTAGCCTTCCGGTGCCCGACCTATTGCTAGCGTGAGATCCATGAGAGTGGCTTTCGGCACGGACGAGACGACGCCGGTGACCGATGAGCTCAAGGAGGAGCTCGTGCGCCTGGGCCACGCCGTTTTGGTGGTCGCCGACCCGCTCAGGTGGGCCGACGTGGGCCGGGCCGTCGGCGAAGCGGTGGCCTCCGGCCAAGCCGACGTGGGCGTTGCCTTCTGCTACACCGGTACCGGGGTGAGCATGGCGGCCAACAAGGTCCCCGGCGTGCGGGCGGCGTTGTGCGGCGATGTCGAAACGGCCCGCGGCGCCCGCCAATGGAACGATGCCAACGTCTTGGCCTTGAGCCTGCGGCTCACGACGGCCGAACTCGGCCGGGAACTGATCGAGGCCTTTCTGGCCAGCGCCCCCGACGGTTCCGAAGCCGACCAGATAGCCCTCCTGGCTTAGGGGCGGGCGGACCCAGGTGACCACCGGTGCCCGCTATGGGGCCGCTCCGACCCTGGCCTTCGAGCGCCACGCCTGGGCCGCCGGCCACGAGGTAGTCGTCGGCATAGACGAGGTGGGCAGGGGCGCCTGGGCGGGGCCGTTGATGGTAGGGGCGGCAGTGTTGCCCCGGGGCCGGCGCCTGTACGGCGTCAGGGACTCCAAGGCGTTGCCCGAGGTACGCCGGGAGGCGATGTTCGACCGGGTCGCCAGTTGGTGCGGGGCGTGGGCGGTCGGGGCGGCCACCCAGGTCGAGTGCGACAATCTGGGCATGGCCGACGCTCAGCGCCTGGCGACCCGCCGGGCACTGCAGAGCCTCGGCTTGGTCCCGGACATTGTCCTGATCGATGGCAACTGGGACTTTGCCGGTACGGGCAACACGGTGCGGATCATTGGCGGCGACGCCCGCTGCCTTTCCATCGCCGCCGCCTCCATGCTGGCCAAAGTGACCCGCGACCGGCAGATGAGGGCGTTGGCGCCCAATTATCCCCATTACGAGTTCCAGGCCAACAAGGGTTACCCGTGCTGGCGCCACAAAATGGCGCTCCAGGCCTACGGGCCGTGTGCCATCCACCGGCGGACGTGGGTGTTCATGGACTCGCTCAGTTGGGACATGCGGGCCCGGCGGCCGGGCTTGTCCGCCCCGGGGTCGGCGGTGAGCGAGCCCCGCAATTACCCCGATGCCCGGCCCGACGGGGAATATTCCGGGGAGGATGGTTACGGCTCGGGGTACGGTCATACCGTGGAGGGCCCCGGAGCGTGATCATTGAAGTTGAAGGGCTGCGCAAGTCCTTCGGCACCGTCGAGGCCCTGAGGGGCATCGATTTCACCGTGCCCGAGGGCAAAGTGCTGGGCCTGCTCGGCCCCAACGGCGCCGGCAAGACGACCGCCGTCCGCATCCTGACGACGTTGCTGGTACCAACGGGGGGCCGGGCGCGGGTGGCCGGCATCGACGTCGCTCGCCACCCCGGAGCGGTACGGCGGGTCATCGGGCTGGCCGGCCAGGCGACGGCCATAACGCCCGACCTCACCGGGTTCGAGAACCTGGAGATGGCCGGCCGTTTGTACCACCTCGGTCGCCAAACATCTCGCCAGCGGGCCGAGGAACTGCTGGTTCGTTTCGACCTGGCCGAAGCGGGTGGACGCCAGGCCAAGACCTATTCGGGCGGCATGCTGCGCCGCCTGGACCTGGCCGCCAGCCTGATCGGCAGGCCGAGGGTCCTTTTCCTCGATGAGCCCACCACCGGTCTCGACCCCCGCAGCCGGCTGGGGATGTGGGCCATTATCCGGGAGCTGGTGGCGGCGGGCACGACGCTCCTGCTCACGACCCAGTACATGGACGAGGCGGACGAACTGGCCGACGACATCGTGGTTATCGACCGGGGCCTCGTCATCGCCTCGGGCACGTCAGAAGTGTTGAAGGACCGCATCGGCGGTGACGTGGTGGAGTTTTCCGTGACGGACCGGTCCCACCTCCAGGCCGCCGTGGGCACCGTGGCCAGCCTCGGCGACGGTGCTCCGGTGGCGGACCCCGAGGAGGGGAGGGTCCAGATCCGGGCTGGGGGCCGGGGTTCTCAGGTGTTGGTCGAAGCGGTCCGGCGCCTCGACTCCGCCGGCGTGCACACGACGGGCCTGGCGCTGCGCCGGCCCTCGCTGGACGACGTGTTCATGTCGCTCACGGGGCACGTGGCTGAGGACGCGGTGGCGGCGGGCGGCGCCCGGGGCCGGCGCGCCAACAAGGGGAGCGGACGGGGCGACGACGGGTCAGGGGGTCGGCACTGATGTCGGGTAAGGACTCCGTTATGAGCGACCCGGGCCTGAGCCTGGACGTGGTGGCCCCTCAGCCGGCCTCGACCGAGCACCTGACGGCGCCCACTCTGGCCCACCGGGCGCGCTGGGTCTTCGAGGACTCCTGGGTGATGACCAAACGCAACCTGATCGTCTGGTGGCGAGTCCCCGCCTACATCGTCTTCACGGTCGTGCAGCCCCTCATGTTCGTCCTGCTCTTCCGTTACGTCTTCGGCGGGGCCATCAATGTGCCGGTGCCCGGCGGGTACGTCAACTACCTGATCCCCGGGATCATCGGCCAGACGGCAGGTTTCGCATCGTTCAGCACGGCCATTGGCTTATCGCGGGAGATCTCGCGGGGCGGCATCGACCGCATACGGAGCATGCCCACCGCCCGGGCGGCCTTCCTGGTGGGCCGGCTGACGGCTGACACGCTGCGGCTGCTGCTGACGGTACTGGTGATGGTGGGGGTGGGCTATGCCGTCGGCTTCCGCTTCAGCGGCGGGGCCGGGTACGCCATCGCCATGATCGCCCTGGCCACGTTGTTGGCTCTGGCCGTCTGCTGCGTCTCCGCCTTCATCGGCTTGGCCGTGAAGGACGAGGAGGCCGTGCAGGCCTTCGGGCTCATCTGGGTGTTCCCGCTGACTTTCGTCTCCTCCGCCTTCGTCCGCATCCAGAGCATGCCGTCCTGGCTGCAGGGCTTCGCCCGCCATCAACCCTTCACCGAGGTGATCAACGCCCTTCGCATCCTGGCCTTGGGCCAGAAAGTGCAGCCGGTGGTGGGCCAGAGCCTGAGCTCGGCGGTGTGGCAAAGTCTGGCCTGGATCGCGGCTACCATCATCATTTTCGTCCCCCTGGCTACGCGCGCCTACCGGCGGGCGTAAGTAGGTCGGTCTCTCGCTTTGTTCTCGTCGGCCCGCTCGGGGGCCGTCCTGGTAAAGGTTTGGGACCGCGGGAGGCCCTTATGACAGACCCATTGGTCGACAGCGCCCTGGCCCGGGCGGCAGGCGCCCTGCCGGCGCACGAGGACAGGCCTGAGCAACGGGCCATGGCCGAGGCCGTGGGCGCCGCCATCAGGTCGCAGCGGCACCTCGTCGTGCAGGCGGGAACGGGCACGGGCAAGAGCCTCGCTTACCTGGTGCCGGCGTTGGCCCTCGGCGCCAGGGTCGTCGTCTCCACGGCCACCAAGGCGCTCCAAGACCAGTTGGCTCACCGCGACCTACCGCAGCTGTCGCGGTCCTTGGGGGTGCGTTTCGAGTTCGCTGTGCTCAAAGGTCGCTCCAACTACATCTGCCGCCAGCGGGTCAACGAGATCACCGGCGGAGGTCAGCAATTGGCGCTGGGGGAGAGGGAGGGTGCGGAGGGGACGCCGTCGTTGGGCCGGTTGGGCCGGGAGGTGCGCCGGCTGGTGGCGTGGGCGGGCGGTCCGGAGATCGGCGTGAGCGGCGATGGCGTCATCACGGTGGAAGGCAAGCCCGCGGCGAGCGCCGGTCGCCGCGGGCGTGGACGTGACGCCCCCGCCGTGAGTGGCGACAGGGCTGAACTTTCGTTCGAACCCAGCGAGGCGGCGTGGGCGCAGGTGAGCACCGGCTGGCGGGAGTGCCCGGGCGCCACCCAGTGCCCCTCGGGAGGCGAATGCTTTGCCGAGGTGGCCCGGCGGCGGGCATCCGAAGCCGATGTCGTGGTGGTGAATACCCATCTTTATGCCACGTCCCTTGCCATCAAAGAGGCCGATCTTCTGCCCGCCCACGACCTGGTCGTCTTCGACGAGGCCCACGAGCTCGAGGACATCGCCTCGGCCGCTCTTGGCTTCGACCTCAACCAGGCCCGCCTGGTGGCCCTGGCCCGGCTGGCCCGCCCCCTGGTCGGGGATCAGTCGGCCGTGGGCGCCCTCGAGGACGGCGCCGTAATCCTGGCCGCCGCTCTGCGCCCGCACCGGGACCAGGCCCTGGCACGGCCCCTCCCCGACGACGTCTCCGGTGCCCTGGTCCTGGTGCGCGAGCGCGTCAACCGCGCCCTGGAGGAGCTGCGCCGGGCGGGGCGCGTGGCCGGGGGCGCTCCGGGGGCGGAGGGCGGCGCCGCCGACGCCGGCCCTCAAGCCCGCCGGTCGCGGGCGCAAAAGGCGGCGGCCCACTTGCTCGAGGACGTGAGCGAAATCCTGGAGCTGCCGGCCAGCCAGATCGCCTGGGTGGAAGGCCCGGAGCACGGGCCCGTATTGCGGGTGGCGCCCATCGACGTCGGTGACGCCCTGCTCGAACGGCTCTGGGGGCGCGAGGACACACCTACGGCGGTTATGACCAGCGCTACCATCCCGCCGCACTTGGGCGAAAGGCTCGGGCTCCCCGCCGGGTCCTATGACGAACTCAACGTCGGCAGCCCGTTTTCTTACCCGGACCAGGCGTTGCTTTATTGCCCGGTGCACCTGCCCGACCCTCGGGACGTCCGCTTCGAGCCGGCCATGCACGACGAGCTGGTGGCCTTGATCGACGCCTCCCAGGGCCGGGCGCTGGCTCTGTTCACCAGCTGGCGAGCTATGCAGGCAGCGGCGGAGGTGGTGCGCGGCCGGGTGCCGTGGACGGTGTTCACCCAGTCGGACCTGCCCAAGCCGAAGCTGGTGGCCGAGTTCAGTTCTGACGAGCACTCCTGCTTGTTCGCCACCATGGGTTTCTGGCAGGGCGTCGACGTCCCGGGACCTTCGCTGTCGCTGGTGACCATCGACCGGCTTCCTTTCCCCCGGCCGGACGACCCCCTCTTGCGAGCCCGGCGCGCTGCTCTCGGCCCCCGGGCGTTCGAGCTCATCGACGTGCCCCGGGCCGCCACCCTGCTGGCCCAGGGGGTGGGCCGGCTGGTGCGGTCGAAGCAGGACCGGGGAGTCGTCGCCGTGCTCGATCGCCGGCTAGGTAAAGCCCGCTATCGCTGGGAGCTCGTCAACGCTCTGCCGCCGATGCGGCGCACGCGGTCCCGGTCCGAGGTGGAGGCGTTCCTCGCCGGCCTGCGTCACGGACCTGGCGCCCCAGCGGACGCACCCGCCTAGAAAGGCGAAGGTCATGGCGCCGGGCCCGCCCACACACAGGCCCAGCGCCATGACCTTCGCCGCTGCCGACGCCCGGCTCCGAGGTGCCCTTCGATCCGAAGTGAGCCCTTCGCTCCGAAGTGAGCCCTTCGCTCCGAAGTGAGCCCTTCGCTCCGAGGTGCGCCCCGGGCCTCCGAGGTGCGCCCCGGGCCTCCGAGGTGCGCCCCGGGCCTCCGAGGTGCGCCCCGGGGCCTCAAAGGTGTGAGTGGTCCCTCGCCGATCCGTGCTCATCCGGGTGGCGACGGTCGGTGAGATGAGCCTCGGAGAGGTCCGGGGCAGGGCGGTCCGCCTGGTACCGTGCAGAAGCCACCGTGGGCGGTTCCTCGGTCAGGCTGTCGCCGGCCTCGGCGGCTGATGAACCAACAGGTGCCAGCTTGTTTCCTACCTCGATGGCGGCGGCGGCAGCACCGGCCCCGAGGGCGGCAGCCGCTAAGGCCCACTTGAGCCCCTTACGCTGCTTGCCCAGTAGCCAGTCGACCGACAGGAGCCCGGGCCCGTCGGCGGCCAGGGCAAACGCGGCGGCGATGAGCGTAAGGTTGAACTCGTAACCCTTATTGGATGCCCAAAAGCCGTTTTTTAGGTGTACCTTTTTGATGGCCACTGCCATCGTCCCCATGACCATGGCGGGGCCCAGAGGGCTCAGAAATCCGAGAGCGGTAAGCCCACCGCCTATTGTCTCGCTCATAGCGACCGCTCGGGCCTGGTACTCAGCGGGGTGCAGCCCGAGCCCCTCCATCGCCTTCTCCATGCCTTCCAGGCCCGGGCCCCCGAAGCTGCCGTTCAACTTTTGTAGCCCGTGGCCCATCATCAGGCCGCCGACGAAGGTTCTCAAGAAGAATTTATCCAATGCCATGGGCGCTGTCTCCCTCGTCTCATTTCTTGTACCTGCAACCGTGAACGCTCAAACCCACCGCCGTGCAACGCTACCGGGCGACCTTGCTCTAGCGGCCGGCGCGCCAGACCCGGGCCCGCCACGGTACCGCTACCGGTGGCGATGTTCCCCGGCTACCGAGTGCAGGTCAGTGAGGTCGACGCCACATCGTGGGCGGTGACTGCCGTCCCCGAGGACGTGCCCGAAAGCCACCAGAGCCTGTCCCCGATGACGGTGAAACTCATGGGAACCTCGGTCTGCCCAATTCCCAGGCCCGGCGATGGTACGGAGCACCACCGTCCCGAGCCCGGGGCCAGCAACTGCCAGGGCGACGCGTCTATGGACAGCAGACCACCGTCGGGGAGCACGACGACGTCCCCCGGCCCTTGAGGCGGCGGCCCCGCCTGTGAGGACGGGAGCGGGGGCAGGTAGACCACCTGCCAGCTCTTGCCACCGTCGTCGGTCGCTAGGGCATCGAACGGGCTATCGGAGGCCAGGACGGTGTTCGACGTGACCAATATCGCCCGGTCTCGAGAAGTCGCCTCGAGGGTCGCCAGCCAGCACGTGACCAGCGCACCCGGCCAGGGAGGTCCTGACCACACCCGACCGTTATCGGCGGAGGTGACGACGGACTGGCTGTCCAGGCCTTGGGCGCAGTTCCCGGGCATATGGGCAGCAAAGGTCACGCAGGGACCGATGGAGGGGCAGGAGAACGGGGCGCGTGCCCAGGATTTCCCGCCGTCGGAGGTGTGCTCCACCAGGGGTGGTGCGTTTTGGCCCTCGGAGACCGTCGCAGGGTTGGAGAACAGGGCGTCTATGTCGCGGCCCGCGTAACGGAAACCCCCGAATGACGTCCGTTCTGCGCCTAGCGGCGTGGGGACGAACGACCATGTCCGACCGGTGTCGGTGGTGAAGAGGGCGACCTCGGCCACCATCGGGGCCTGGTCGATAGGGGAGACTGCGAACGCGGCGAAGGCGGCGACGTCCGGTCCCGAACCGGTACCGGCGAGGGCCAGGTCGTCGCATTGGGCCTGGGCCGGCCCCTGGTAGGCGTCAGTGGCGGCCAGTAGTCGGAGGGCGCCGGCGAGAGGCACCTGTGACCGGCCACCGGGCCCCTGGACCTCGATGTGGCCGGGCGCGCACCACCCGACGTAAGCCGTGTCCCCCGGGTTGGCGGACATGGGGACGGGACCGGCGGCGATTTCGCCCAGCGGGCGGGCCTTCTTCAGGCTGGGGAAGGACAGGGCCGCCGCCACGCTCACCCGGGCAGCGCCGGAGTCCATCTCCACGCCCCCCTTGTCGAGATGGACAAATACCACACCTGTGCCACGCGGTCGGGAGGTGGCCGCGGTCAGTTGATAGGCAAACGGGTAGTGCGAAGCGATGATGCTCTCCAATGGCGAGTAGCCACTGAACTGCACCAGCTGGCCGGGGTGGACGACGGCAACCGGAGCACTCAACCGGGCGCACCCGGGAATGCTCTTGCACGTGTAGCGGGCCGAACTGTGCAGCCGCACCGTGGTCTGGCCTTCGGGGCCGTCAAACGCACACCCTTTGGCGCTCGGGAGGCACTCCACCGCCAGGGGGTAGACCCCCGCCACAGGGGAGGCGACCGTGGGCCCGCCGGCTGCGCCCTGCCTCACCCACGGGGCGTCGGGCAACGTCAATTGGGCCGAGAAGGTGGTGGGGGAGGGCCACGTCAGTTGCACTCCGGCGTACACGAGGCCACCCTCGCAACCGTCCCAGCAAAAGTTGCCGTAGCTAGGGCGCGGCACCAGAGGCGATGCCAACCTTCCGGACAGGCGCACCCTCTCGCCCGGCTCCGCCATAGCGGGCGATACGGAAAGGATCACCGGGGGCCCTGCGGGTGCCGGGGAGGTCGTCGGGCCGGGCGGGAAGGCCGCGCCCTCCAGGATGTCCTGTAGAGACACGTAGTAATCGCCGGGGGGGACGACGGGGACGCGCAAACAGCCGGTGACGCTCCCGTTCATCGATTGGGTGAGGTCCCCCTGAAGAGCAGGGGTGCGGGCCGAGTAGGGACATTCCGCTCCGGGCCAGCTCAGTGTCGGTACGGCACCCGTGCCCGGGCCCGCTCTGGGCCCGGCAAGACCGCGGCTGTGGTGGCGGCGGTACTGGCGAGAGCGGCCGGGCGGGAGGCCAGCGCCGGCGGAGCTGCCGGCGCGGCTGGTGCGGCCAGCGCGGCCGGTAATCCCGGCGCGGCTAGCGATGACGCGAACATCAGTGCTACGACCACCACTCGCCGATGGTGACGGCGGACGCCACCGGACGGGATTTCGTGGCGGTGCATGCCCGAGTAACTCACAGCGCTCGCCCCCTGGTTCCAGGCACTTTGGCCCTCCGGCCACCGAGCCGGACGATGCACAGAGAACGTTGTCGTCACCGGTGATGGGTTTACTTGTGGCCATGGACACGCTGACCCGAGCCGCGCTCAGCCAACTTGCAGGCGACCAGCGAGGGTTGTTCTCTGCCGCCCAGGCCAAAGCGGTGGGTATCAACTATGCGCAACTGGTGCGGGGAGAAGCTTCGGGGCACCTGCGGCGGGTCCGCCGCGGGGTGTACGCCGTAGCCGGGGTGGCCCCGTCGTCGTGGGAGGAGATCCTCGGCGCCGCCCTGGCCGCGGGGCCAGAAGCCGCGGTCTCGTACGACAGCGCCGCCGCCGTTCATCGATTTGACTTTGCGGATTTCACTGCCGTCGAACTCACCGTCCCCCCGCATGTGCATGCCAGGCCGCCCGGCGCGGTTGTTCACCGCCATTCCGACTTGAAGGCGCCGGATCTCGTCATGAGGCGTGGCGTACTAGTGACCTCCCCGTGCCGGACGCTGGTCGACATGGCTGGGCGTTGGGGGCCGGAACTGACCGAAAAGGCATTGGACGAAGGACTCGTGCAGCGTCGCTGGACCGTGGCAGAGGTCCAGGAGTGCCTGACTCGGGCTCGCCTCAACATCCCCGGTCGGGCGTACCTCCAACGGCTCCTATCTCTCCGGGACGAGAGCCCGACAGCAGACAGCATGCTCGAGGCCCAGGTCTTCCGGGCACTGGCCCCCCTCGTGCCGTTCGAGGTCCACTTTTCCATCGCCACCGGCGGTCGTCTTTACGTTATAGATGTGGCTTGGCCCGAGCAGAAAGTGGGTGCCGAGATCGCAGGACGGGCGCATCGTGTCGTGTCCCGGTCGGTATTTGACCGCGAGCGTCGGAAGTTCACTGCGCTAAACGTCGCCGGCTGGAGGATCGCCCACTTGACGGCCGTGATGCCACCGGCCGAAATGCTAGCCGCCGTGCAACTCATGCAGGCGTCCGTGGCGTCCGCGCCTCGTGCCGAAGTAAGCATAATAAGAAGCGCCGGGCGAAAAACTAGGCCTCCGCGTAAGAAAGTCCCCAAAACGAAGGGCGCCGCCGAGGCTTAGTGGGGATTACACCCGTCTCCATGGCTTATATGGGTCGATTGTGCCGCGCCTTGGGGTTCTCATGCCGAAAAACGATCGTAATCCCCCATAACGATTCCCCTGTTGTGTGCAACTGGACAAGACGCGGGCGTAAAGGAGGGCTATTAGGAAGTTAGGCGCGGATCTGGGCGCAAACTGGGCGCGAACGGGAAAAGAGGGGCCGGGCCGTGTTAGCCGGTGCTGGACGTGCTGGACGTGCTGGACGTGCTGGACGTGCTGGACGTGCTGGCGGGGGTGCCGGTCCACACAGCCAACTGGCCGTCGACGGTGCCGGCGATGATGGGCTGCTGGCCCACGTAGGCGGCGGCGTCGGCTTGGGCGAAGAAAGTACCGGCGAAGGCGGTTGTATTCGTCGCCAACTGTTGCCATGTGTTGCCCGCGTCGATCGAGGACCATAGCCCGGCCGGTGTGAAAACGGCCCCGGCTTCACCGCCGACCGGCGCCGGCCAGATCTGGCCCGGAGCGTCACCGTCGCCGCTGACGCCGAGCCACGTCGTAGTCCCTACGGCCACGCCGTCGAGGGGGGCCGTTTCGAGGCCTACGGCCGAGCCCCCTGAGGTCCCAGTGAACGTGGTCGATAGTTCCTGCCAGGAGGTCCCGTCGGCAGAGCTCCACAGGACGGGCTGTTCGGCTTGGCCGGTCCCTGTCGACCCGCCGTAGGCGATGAAACCGTTGCCGGCGTAGAGGCAGCCATCGACCTGCGTATAGCTTCCCGCCGCTGCTCCCGGAAGAAAGGTGGCGCTGGTCCAGGTCGAACCGTCGGTGCTGGCCCAAGCGGCGGGGAGAGCGCCCTGACCCGTTGTCGTCGCCGAGCCGACCACGACGGCGCTGTTCCCAGAGCCGCAGGTGGCGAGCGCTTGCTCGGTAGCGAGTTGGGGCGTGGCGTCGAGGGCCTGCGGCCGTTGCCAGGCGACGCCGTCCGGGCTGAACCAGCCCACGGCTTGAGGCCCGGCATGCCCGACAACGTAAAGGCTGTTGCCCAGCCGTCCGGCAGCGGTGGCGGCAAAGGGCCCGGCAAGTGGAGCCTCGACACGCGGTACACCGGTGGTGGTGGTCGTGGCCGCCGGACCGGTGTCAGCCGTGGTGGCGCCGGAGCTACCGAACGTGACGCTGGCGGTGGCGGTCGTGCTAGGGCTGCTGCTGTCGCTAACGGCCGTGCCTGAGGCGCCGGCCGTGCCTGAGGCGCCGGCCGTGCCTGAGGCGCCGGCCGTGGTTGAGCCGCCGGCCGTGTTTGAGTCGCCGGTCGTGTTTGAGTCGCCGGGCGTTGCGCCCCTGCTCCTGTCGGTGCCGCCTGTGGTGCCAGTGGGGAAGCCGCCCCGCCGGGCCGTCGCCATGCTCGTGGTGGTCGCCGTGTTCGCTCTAGCCGTCGTGTCGATGGTCGTGGTTGTCGTGGGCGTGGTTGTCGTGGGCGTGGTTGTCGTGGGCGTGGTTGTCGTGGGCGTGGTTGTCGTGGGCGTGGTTGTCGTGGGCGCGGTTGTCGTAGTCGTGGTCGTCGTGGTCGTGGTCGGACCTGTCGGCGGCGGGTCGCCGAGAGTGGCGGGGTTGATGGGCTCGTCCGGCCACGTGATCCCTCCGTCGGCGGACAAGCTGGCAAACGCGTCAGTCCAGGGGTACGCCGGTTGGTGGGGTTGTCCGACCGTGCCGTTGCGCGACCCTACGGCTAGGAGGCCAGCAGGAACAGGCAGCAGTTGGTTGACGGAGCTGCTCTGGAAGGCGTCGACATTGGACATCTGCCAGGAAACGCCGTCCGTGGAAGTGAGCAGGGCCACCGAGCTCTCGTCGTCGCCGAGGACCTGACCGGGGTTGAACAGGTCGACGCTCATCACCAGCTGGCCGTTGTCGGGGACGAGGCTGGTCGGCCAAGCCGTCGGGAGGGGGCTACCGAAGATGCCGGTGCCGCTCGGCTCGTGCCAGGAGCCGTCCTGGCGGACAAGGACGTAGGGCTGGCCCGGGAGGTTGTCGGCCAGCACTGTCGTGCGGCCCTCGGCCGCCGCCAGCCCCAGGTGCCAGCTGGCGTCGCTGGTGGCTGCGGCCGGGAGCGCCACCGCCGACCAAGCCAGGCCGTCGGTGGATTGCCAGAGCCGCTGGCGACCGGGGCTGCCGCCCGCTGCGAACAGGAGGCCGTCCGCCCCGGTGGCCGCATAGGCAAGCGCCCCCGCGCTCTGAGCCGGTTCGTTGTCAAGGGGAAAGCTTTCCGACGTCTGGCTCCATGAAAAGCCGTCCGGCGATATCCAAGAGGCCGGTTGCCAGGTGGGCCCGACCCGGATGCCCCCGACGGCCAACAGCCCCGAAGTGGCTGGCCCTCCGCCGACCGGGCTCCCGATGGCACCGATGTTGACGAGCGAGGTGATCACATGGTCGCCCGCCCCGAAGAAGATAGGCCCCGGCGACCGCACCGTTCCCCAGTGGATCCCGTCAGAGGAGTACCACAGGGCGGCTGCCAGCCGGTTGCCGTTGACCGTTGAGCCGGCCGCGAACACTCCTCCGGGAGTGGACAGGATGTCGTTGACAACCGCGCCGGGTTCGCCGTCGATGACCTTGTCGGCCCCTGTCAAGGCGTCCCATTGCAGCCCATTGGTCGAGTACCAGACGGAGGCCACGCCGTCCGCGGTACCGGCGGCAAAAAGGCCGAGAGCGCCGGCGGCCACGGTGTCCATGACGGCACCGGGTTGGGCCGGCGACGTCGCCGAAGCGGAGGACGTGGCCGAACTGGAGGGACCGAACACCGGGCTGTCGGCGATGGCCACAAAGGGCTGGCCCGGAGCCCGGCTCATCCATACCGCCGCTCGTTGGTCCGCCCCGCTGCCGGCCGACCCGACCACGACCTCGCGTTGGCCCCAGTCGGTCACGGCGTCAGCCTCGTCGGGACTGCCGCCGTTCGGGTCGGGCAACACTGCTTTCGACCAGTTCAGGGCGTCGGGCGAGCTCCAGATCGTCGCCTGTGCCAGCCCACCCGTGCTGAACTGAGTGCCGGCGATCAACCATTGGCCCCGTTCGCCGGGCTGGACCAGCGCGGCCAGGGTGCTGCTCATACCCCCTCCGAGCTGGAGGTTGATGCTCGGGTCTCTTTGCCAGCTGTAGGGCAAGGCGGACGAGGAAGGGAGTGTCGTCTGGCTCGTTGTGGCCGGGGCCGGGCCGGTCGTGGCCGGGCTGGTCGTGGCCGAGGCCGGGCGGCCAGTGGTGGTGGTGGCGCCGAGGCGGGCTGTAGAGCCCGGTGCCGACGTGCCCGCCGTGCCCGACGTGCCCGTCGAGCCCGACGACACACCCGACACACCCGACGTGCCCGCCGTGCCCAACGTGCCCGTCGAGCCCGACCGCAACGTGGACGTGGTCGGTGCGCCCGTCGCCGTCGTCGCCGGGGCAGATGTGGTCGTAGCGCCCGTCGCCGTCGTCGGCGGGGCAGGTGTGGTCGTAGCGCCCGTCGCCGTCGTCGGCGGGGCAGGTGTGGTCGTAGCGCCCGTCGCCGTCGTCGGCGGGGCAGATGTCGTCGAACCGCCATTCGCCCTTGTCGGCATGGCACTGGTCGGGAGCCTCGTCTGCGACTTTTGAGCGCTACCACCTCCACCCCCGCACCCGGCCAGGACAGCGGCCAATACCGCGGGGACTATGAGCGCCGCCCGTACTCTTGCCGCGCTCGGGCTCCGAGACGTTTTCGAGCGGTGGTCAGTGGGCACGGCGTGCGGGGATCTCAGCGTGCGCTCAAGTTAAACCCGCCGTCCTCCCTACGCTTCCAGACCTTCCACCAGGGCCTTGTTCCCCTCTGCTTCTCGATTTCAGCCACGATCTCCGGCCCGGCGGCGGTGACGATCAGGTCAGCGGCGTCCAGCAGTTCGGCCACATCGCCCTCGGGCATCTCGGGCTCGGCCTCGACGCTCGGCCGGACCATCGAGCCGACCACGAAGGTGCCGTCAATGATGTCTTTTTCGTAGCGGGAGCAGTTGGCCGGGCAGCGCCAAGGTTCTTCAGGGGCAAGGTTGAGGACGCAGAAGCGCGCTGATTCCCCGGTCGCATAGGTCCGGCTCTGGAAGTGCCGGCAGTCTTCCCGCATGGCCATTCGTCCAGTGTGGCACTTCTGTTCAGGGCACTGGTACGGGGGGGGATTAGTTAGCATGGCTAACTGATACCATGGGAGGATGACGACGGCCGGGACAGGTGCGCAGGTGAGCGCGGCCAGCCGGTTGGCCATGAGCGTGATGAGACTGGAGCGGCGCCTGCGGCAGCGCTCGACGGGAGGCGTCACCGCGTCGCAATATGCCGCCCTGGTCACCATTTCCAAAAGGGGGGAGCTGACGCTGGGCGAGCTGGCGGGGGCGGAGGGGGTCGCTCCCCCGTCCATGACCCGCATCGCCGCCCACCTCGAACAGGCTGGCCTCGTGCACCGGCGCCCCGACCCCCTGGACCGGCGGGTGGCGCTGGTCGCCCTCTCCCCCCAGGGGGCCGAATTGTTGCGTGAGGCCAGGACCCGGCGCGAGCTGTACCTGCGCGAGCGTCTCGAGGCCATGGCTCCCGAAGACGTGGCGGTACTGGACCGGGCGGCCGAGCTGATGACCCGGCTGGCGGGAGAGGCGCTGTGAAGGCTCCGGTCATGTTCCGCTCGCTACGGCGGCGCAATTTCCGCCTGTTCCTGGGCGGCCAGCTCGTTTCCAACCTCGGGACCTGGATGCAGAACGTGGCCCTGGCCTGGTTGGTGCTGCAGATCACCCACAGCCCCCTCGACGTCGGGGTGGTGAGCGCCGTCCAGTTCGTGCCGTCGCTGGTGTTCGGAGCGTACGGCGGGGTGGTGGCGGACCGTTTCCGCAAGCGCAACCTCCTTGTATTTACCCAGAGCGGCCTGGCGTTGGCGGCGGCCACGCTGGACCTGACGGGCGTCCGCTCGCTATGGGCGATCTATGGCGCCACGTTCGTGTCGGGGACCTTCGGGTCCATCGACATGCCCACCCGCCAGGCCTTTGTGTCCGAGATGGTGGGCCTGGACGACCTGCCCAACGCCGTGGGGCTCAACAGCGCCACCTTCAACCTGACCCGCATCGGGGGCCCGGCGCTCGGTGCACTGGTTATCGAAGTGGCCAACGTGGGGGACTGTTTCGCGTTGAACGCGCTTTCCTACCTGGCGGTCATCACCGCGCTGCTGGCCATGCGCCCGAACGAGCTCTTTGCCGGCCGGCGTGTGGCCCATGCCCGGGGGCAGGTACGCGAGGGCCTGAGGTACATCAGCCAGACGCCCCGCCTCAAGCAGGCACTGGTGCTGCTGGCCGTGGTGGGCGCTCTCGCCTTCAACTTCAACACCGTGCTCCCCGTGCTGGCCAAGACCGACTTCAGGGGCGACGCCTCCACCTACGCTCTCCTGCTTGTCGCCCTGGGAGTGGGTTCGGTGGCGGGGGCGCTCACGGCGGCCCGCAACCGTGCTCCGCGGTTGCGGGTGGTGGTCGGCGCGGCCATGGCCATGGGCGCGGTCATGCTGGCGGCGGCGGCGGCCCGCAGCCTGGCCCTCGAGGTGGCCGCCCTGGTGCTGGTGGGCTTCTTCTCGCTGCTGTACCTGTCAACCACCAATTCGACCTGCCAGCTGGCCAGCGCACCGGAGATGAGGGGCCGGGTCATGGGCGTTTATTCGGTTATTTTCACCGGTTCCACCCCGGTGGGGGCGTTGCTCATAGGCCTGGTCGACCAGGAGCTGGGGGCGCGCTGGGGCTTTGTGGTCGGGGCCGTGCCCGCCGTGGTCGCCGCCGCCATCCTGGGCGTGGTCCTGCGGCGGCGCCAGAGAGCTGCGAATACCTCGCCCCGCTCGAGGTCCGCCCGCCACCACGGGGCCCGTGTCGGAGCGGCCGGCGGCTAACGGGTGGGCCTGCCTTTCCAGGCCCAGCCGCCCTGCCCGTGCCGCCGGGCGGAGCTCAGGGTCATGGCGGCGTACAGGGAGGCGGTGAAAGGCAGGGCCAGGGCGCAGGCCGGCGGAGCGTTGTAGTACCTCACCATCGGCAGGTAGGTCATGCTCATCGCCGTCCATGCCGCCATGCCGGCGGCGGCCAGTGCCGGTCGGCGGGTGGCGAGCCCGGCGCCGGCGAGCAGAGGTGGGCAAAGGTACAGGACGCCCAGTCCGACCACGGTGCCGGCCAGCAAGACCGGGTTGTGGCGAAGTTGGGTGTAGGCGTTCCGGGCCACCATTTCCCAGATGTCGGCCAGACGGGGGTAGCGGCGCAGGCTCTCGACACGAGGAGCGTCGTCGGGCCCGCCCTGGCCGGCCAGTCCCAACCAGATGTCGAACCCGGCCCCCTTCAGCGCCCGGGCCAGGGCCACATCGTCGATCGTGCTGGCGGCGATGGCTTCGATGCCACCGGCGTCCGCCAACGCGCCGGCCTCCACCAGCAGGCAGCCGCCAGCCGCCGCCGCCGTCCGCCGTTGCCGGTCGTTGACCCAGCCGAAAGGGTAGATCTGGGCGAAGAAGTACACGAAGGCGGGCATCAGCAAGCGTTCCCACCCTCCGGCCGTAGAAAGCCGGGCCATGAGCGACACGGCGCGGCGCGCATCGGTGGTGGCGGCCTCCACGAGCTGGCGCAGCGAGGAAGGAGGGTGGGCGATGTCGGCATCGGTGAACAGGAACCAGTCCGGGCCGGGCGTGGCCCCTATGGCGGCCTTCACTCCTTGGGCCATGGCCCAGGGCTTGCCGGCCCAGCCGGTCGGCCGGGGCTGGCCGGTGACGACCCGGAGCTCGAGCTTCGGGCCCGGTGCCGCCTCGGCCAGCAGCTGGGCCAGACGGGCGGTGCCGTCGGTGCTCAGGTCGTCCACCAGCACTACCCACGCCCTCCCCGGGTAGTCCTGGGCCAGCAGCGTCGGCAGGGTGGCGGGGAGCACCCCGGCCTCGTCGCGGGCAGGGACCACGATGGCCACGGCCGGCCAGCGACCTCCGGGGGAGAGCGCCGGCTCCGTCTTGGCCCGGGGGCGGGCGGGCGCCATGCTGGCGGAGCCGCCCGGGGTGGGCGTCGGGAGGCGAGCTGATGTCGACCAGGACCGGCCCCGACCGAGGACGAGGTAGGCCCAGGCGGCCGCCGGCAGCCAGGCCACCGGGTAGGCCCGCGGGGAGCGCGGGCGGGCACGCGGTGAGGGTTGGCGGGCAGCGGTACCGGCCGGGCGAGAGCTCATGCCGGCCCGGCGCCGGGACCGGCCCAGTTCCCCGCGAGTGTCCCCGGGCGACAATACCTGGGGCACGAGTGCCCTGTTGAGAGGGCATACGGGCCGAGGCGCGCCCGGACGACGGGAGGTGCCGGAGGTGATAAGTAGGCAGTTGCATTGCTCGATTGTGAACGCTCAGGTAAAACTTATGTTGGAGGTCATCCATCACGAGAGCCTTAGTCGTACCTTAAGTACCAGTGGAACCACATGGGGGCCATCGGCCCGCCTGCGTGCCCGGGAGAGCTCGGGAGGTCCGCACTGGTGGGCGCGGGCGGGGAACCCTAGCCGTCGCTGGTCTGGGCGTTGTCCTGACGTCGTTGCTGGCCGGATGTTCGACCTCCGTCAACTACGTGGGGACAGCTTCTCAGGGCCTGTTCTTCAAGGTGCCAAAAAACTGGGACGTCTTCGACGCGTCGGCCTTGAAGCGGCTGGGCCTGGCCGTGAACGCCACCGCCAACACCCAAGCGGCGGCCTCGGGGACGAGCTACACGGTGTACACGAGCCTGGCCGCCTCCAGCCGGCGCGTGATCGTCAAGGACAATCTCAACCTGTTCGGGGCCAACCCGTGGGCGCTGGCCAATGTGGTGTCCTTCGGCCCTTCCGACCAGGCCAGCATGTCATTGGCCGGCCTCAACGACCTCCTCTTTCCTCTCGACACCTGGACACAGGATGGGCTCGCCGTCCAGCAGATCGGCTCCACCCGGCTGTTGCTGAAGGGCGCTCTGCGGGGCAGCCGCGTGGCCTTCGAAGCCCAGACCCCGAGCGGTGTGCTCGCCTTCGAACAGGTGGCATACATCAACAGTCCCACCGACAAGGCCTGGGACCTGGCCGTGGGCTGCTCTCTGACCTGCTTCCATGCTCACAAGCGGATGATCGACGGCATCGTGCAGAGCTTTACCGTCACGGCCCGGGGGTCCTGAAGTGAGGCTTCGGGGCAGAGCCATGGCCAGTCGTCGTTCGCGCCTGTTCGGGGCGGTGTCCACCCTGGTGCTGGGCACGGCACTGACCGCCTGCTCCGACGGTCACGTGGTGGCCAGCGACTCCCAGCAGCTCTACCTGAAGGTGCCGTCCAGTTGGACCGTTTTCGACCAGCACGACCTGGCCAAGGACGGCGCTTTCAGCTCGCTGTTCACCAGCACACCGATTTTTGCCGCCATCGCCTTCGGGGCCCGTCACGCCCGCCCCGGCGACGCCTTCACGCCGAGCGGCTACCCGTGGGCCATCGTGGTGGTCCGTCCTCTCAGCGGTTCCGAGCAATCGCAGATGTCGTTGAACGGCCTGAGGGATGTCCTGTTCAACGTCGATACCCTGCAAACCGAAGGTGCGAACGTGCAATCGCTGACCTCGCCGGCGCTGCTGGTGAACGGCGGCCTTCACGGCACGTTGGTGGCGTACGAGATACAGGGCTCTCAGGCCAACTCCGCCCTGGCCTATGAACAGGAGACCTGGGTCAACAGCGCCACGAACAAGGTGTGGGTCCTGATGGCGGGCTGCTCGCCGACTTGCTTTCAAGTTCAGCAGCCGGTCATTACCCGGATCATGCAGAGCTTTCTCGTAACAGACAGGGGAAAGTCATGACAGCCAAACCGTCCGAGAGCGAGGGCCAGCCGACCCCCGGTGAGCCTCAAGAAGACGTCCCGGGCCAGCCGGTAGCCGACGCCGGCCCCGGCACCAGCGACGACACTCCACCAGGGGGCTTAAACGTCGGCTACGGGGCCGCCCTGGGGTCTGCCGGCGCGGCCGGAGGTCAACCGGGGAACGCCTTTCCTCCGGCCCAGGCCTGGGGGCCGTCCGAGTGGCGCCCCTCCACTGCCCACCCCGGGCCGTCCACTGCCCACCCCCACCAGGGCCAACCGGCCCCCGGCGCCTGGGTGGGAACGACGTCGGGCCCGTTGGCGGCGCCCGCCGGTGCCGGGGCGCAGCCGGCCGCGGCCGACCACGGCCAGCCGGTCCCGCCGCCGTTGGCGGGCACCCCGGTTGCCGCCCCGGGTTGGGGCACGCCGGGCGCGCCGCCTATGGGTTGGGGCGCGCCCGCCGCCGCCGCCGGTGCCACGGGCGCCAACGGAGGCAACGGCGGTAACGAGGGCACGCCCTGGGGAAGTGCCGGCCACGGGGGCACGAGTAGCAACGGGGGCACAGTCTGGGGCGGTGCCGCAAACGGCGGCGGGGCCGGTACGGGCGCGCCCGGCGGTGGGGGTGTCGCTGCCGGCGGCCACGGTGGCAACGGAGGTACGGGCTGGGGCAGTGCCGGACCTGGAGGCATGGCCTGGGGCCATGGTGGGACCGGGGCGGCGGGTGGTAGCGGCGGTGGCGCCACCGGGCCGGGCCCGGCTCGGGGCGACGGGGGGCTGCCGGCGACGCCGCCGCCCGAACCCGCCGTCGTGGTGGGGCCGCGCTGGGAGAAGAAGAAACGGCGACCGTTCTGGTTGCGCTCGCGGCTGCTGATATTCATGGCCGCTCTGTGGGGCGTGCTCTTCTGGTATGCGCTTTCCTCGGACCCGCTGCTGAGCGTCCATGACGGGCTCATCCAGACCTGGAACGGCAAATGGTGGTTGACGGTCCTTTTTGCCGCCGAGCTGGTCCGCCAGGTCCATTACCTGGTCAGCGAGCACTGGGGCCTCTGGAACCATTTCTGGGCCGACAAGGTGTTCGGCGGCTTGTCGAGGCGCACGCTGCGCTTCAGTGATTGGGCGCGTTACCGGGCCAAGAGGATCTTCACGGTTGTGCTCCTGATTGCCGCCGTGGCCGTGATCGCCGGCGCGGCGTTGGACGAGAGCCCGATCACGGCACTGTTCTCCCTGCCCGGGAAACTGGTGAGCGTCCTTGGCTACCTGGCTTACGTGGTGTTCATCCTGGTGATCGCCGTTGGGCAGTTTGCCGCCATTTTCTGGTTCTTGTCCAAGGGTGGGGTCGATGTCTACTTCCCCGACGACGTCAAAACCCGGTTCACGCACGTTTGGGGCCAGGACGCCGTGCTGGCCCGGGTGAAAGAGAGCATCGTTTTTCTGGAAGACCCCCAATCGATCGAGGCCCGGGGCGGCTACGTGCCTGGCGGCATCCTCCTGTGGGCCCGCCGGGGACGGGCAAAACGCTGATGGCCGAGGCCGTGGCGGGTGAGACGGGCAAGCCGTTTGTCTTCGTCGACCCCGGAGCTTTCATCCAGATGTTCATGGGCGTTGGGGTACTGAAAGTCAAATCGCTGTTCCGTAAGCTACGCAAATTGGCCATGCGTTACGGCGGGGTCATCGTGTTCTTCGACGAGGCCGACTCCCTGGGCAGTCGCGGGGCACTGTCGGGGGGCGGTGTGTTCGGGCCCGGCGGCGTGCAGGGGATGCAGGGATGGCCCTGGACGAGCGGCGATTGCCATGGGGGTTCGTACCTCTCGGAGAGCAGCATGAGCGCTCTATTGACCAATTGGACCGCCAACTCTCCCCGTCCGGACGGCTCGTCCGGGCCCGAGGGCCGTCGAGGCGCCCGCGACCGGGGGATGGTCATGGGGGGCATGGGTGGCGGCGGTGGCATGGGCACCCTGCAGGCTCTGCTGAGCGAGATTTCCGGCCTGTCCAAGCCGCGCGGGTTTATGAACCGGGTCGTGCGCCGGGCTCTCGGGTTCCGGCCCAAGCCGCCTCCCAAGTACCGGATAATGATAATGATGGCCACCAACATGCCCAATACCCTGGACGACGCGCTATTGCGCCCGGGCCGCATCGACCGTATTTACAAGGTCGGCTACCCGTCCAAGGCGGGCCGCGTCCGCACTTATCAGGGCTATTTCGACAAGGTGGACCACCAGCTCACGCCGGCTGATATCGACAAGCTGGCCACCATCACCCCCTACGCCACCGGCGCTACCATAAAGGACCTCGTCAACGAGTCCCTGATCGTGGCCCTGCGGCGCGACCATCCTTCGATCACGTGGGCCGACGTGCTCGAGGCCAAGAGGCTGAAGGACCTCGGGCCGCCCGAGGACGTCGAGTACGTGGAGCGTGAGCGCCACGCCGTCGCCATCCACGAGGCCTGCCACGCCGTGGTCGCCTACCGGGTGCGCAAGCACCTCGAGATCGACCTGGCCACGATCGAAAAGGGCGGCACTTACCTGGGCATGGTCTCGTCCATCAAGCCGGAGGACCGCTTCACCAGCTGGCGTAGCGAGTACGAGGCCGACGTGATGGTGAGCTTGGCTTCGCTGGCGGGGGAACGGAGCTTCTTTGCCGGTGATTCGTCCTCGGGAGTATCGGGGGACCTTGAGTCGGCCACGATGATCGCCAGCCTGATGGAGGGTTACTGGGGGATGGGCAACACCATCGCCTCCCAGGCCGCCCGCCGTCCTGGGGGTGCATGGCCTCCCGGCCAGGGCGACGGCGAGATGATGCGCGGCGACACGGGGAAGAAAGTCGAGGAGCGGCTCCACGAGCTCTTGCAGCGTTCCGGCGACCTCCTGGAGGAAAACAAAGCAGAGGTCTTTGCCGTCGCCCACGCCCTGGAAAGCCACAAGACCCTGAGTGGCGAGGACGTCGAAGCGGTGATCGAAGGCAAGAAGGGCCGCGGCATCGACGGTCGTGCCTACAAGGTCAGCGCCTTCATGGAGGTCTACGGCCTGTACCACGAGAGGCTTCTCAACGCCCATGTGAACCGGGTCAAGATGGCCGCTCCGCTGCCCAAGCCTGAGGACTGGGCGCCGGAGCTGTTCGAGGTCCCGGCGTTGGTCGCCGGCAACGGTTGGGCGCATGCCCCGGGCCAGCTGGAAGGTGTCGGTGCCTTCCCGGAGGTTCCGGGCGGCGGATGGGGGCTGCCCAGCGTTTAGGCCAGGCTCCGTTCAGGCCACTCGCACAGGCATGTAACCCGAGGGCGCCTGGTCCTGCCCACATACCGTCTTTCGCGCCGCGACCAGTGACTAACGTCCCTGATCGCCGGCGGTCGGCGTGGCCAGACTGATGTCATGAGTAGCCGCCCCGTGGTCGAGATGCTCAGCGCCCGCGAGTGCCGGGGTTACCTGGCCCAGGTCGGGATTGGCAGGGTGGCGGTAACCGTCGATGCCCTGCCGGCCATCTATACGGTGCCTTTTGTCCTCAACGGCGAAACCCTCTTGATCCGGGTTGCCCAGCGCTCAGCCCTGCGCCGAGCCCTGGCCGGCTCCGTGGTGGCCTTCAGCGCCGACCACTTCGACGAGAGCCAGGAGGATAGCTGGAGCGTCTTGGTCCGCGGCGTGGGCGAGGAAGTGGGCGATGAGGCTCTGGCGATTTCGCTGCGGGCGCTCCCGCTGCGCTCATGCAGCGAGGCTCCCGAGCGCGACTGCTTCGTGCGGCTCCCCCTCACACAAATGAACGGCACCCGCGCTCACTGGCCCGAGGCAAATGGGGGCCAGCGCGACGCCAAGGCCCGCCCCGAGGCCAGTTTCCGGCTCCCGGCCTAAACCTGGCGAGGCTCCCGGCCTAAACCTGGCGAGGCTCCCGGCCTAAACCTGGCGAGGCTCCTGGCTGGAGCTGAAAACGGCTCGGCGCAGTTCGGTTATGGCGCTGTCGGCCTCATTGATGGCCGCCTCGATGCGTTGGCGGACCTCCGGGGCCGTCGTCAGCTTCAGGACACCGCTCAGCTGGAGGCCGATCGTGAACAGCCGGCGGGCCATGGTGTCGGCCAGGGCGGAGGCGATCCGGTCCTGCTCGGCGATGCGGGCCAGCTGCTCGCTTGCCTCGGCGGCGGCGCGCCGGTCGGTCCCGTCCCGGGTCAGTTTGGCAAACCCCCGCAACCTCCCGGCGCCGTCCCAAAGCGGGGTGATGATCACGTTGGCCCAAAACTGGCTACCGTCTCGCCGCACCCGCCAGCCATCGGCGCTTACGCGCCCTTCGGTGATGGCGTCACGGAGTTCTTTTTCGGGGACGCCGTCCTGGCGTTGACCGGCGGGATAGAAGACCGAGAAGTGCTGGCCGACGATCTCGTCGTGTGAGTACCCCTTGATCCGTTCCGCCCCCCGGTTCCAGGTCGAAACGATCCCCGTGGGGCTGAGCGTGAACACCGCGTACTCGCCCGCCCCCTCTACCAGCAGCTTGAATGCGTCCTTGGCGTCGGGGGGGGATTCCGGGCTGATGGCGGCGTCCGAGATCAGCGGTCCTGCGGCGGGCGGTCCCTCATTATCGGGCGTTGGTGAAGACATGCCCCCCTCTTCGCCGTGGGCGCGGCGCCACATGGTCAGTGAGGAGCCTACCGGGCGGTCGTCGGGCTCTGTGGACGTCCGCCCCTGCGGACACCGGCCTCGAACGTACGTTCGCCGGACCGCTATGCTGAGGAGGTGGCTCTTTCCGTCCGCGAAGCGCTGGGGGACCTGGAGGGCAGTGCCGGTAGTGCCGTCCTGGCCGGAGAGCGCACGCTCCCGCTCGTAACGGTACTGGCGGACCTTTTCCCCGGCAGAGGCTTACGCAGGGGAAGCACGGTGGTGGTGAGCCGGGGCACCTTTCCCGGAGCCACTTCTCTGGCCCTGGCCTTGCTGAGCGGGCCGTGCGCCGGCGGCTCCTGGTGCGCGGTGGTGGGGGCGGCCGAGCTGGGGCTGGTGGCGGCGGCACAGCATGGCCTGGACCTGGAGCGCCTGGCCCTTGTTCCCACACCCGGGCCCAGGTGGCCCGTGGTCACGGCCGCCCTCCTCGAAGGTTTCGACGTGGTCCTGGTCTTCCCCCCCGCCCGTGTCGACCGCTCGGTTGCCCGCCAGCTCGAAGCCCGGGGCCGCGAGCGGGGATCGGTGCTGGCCGTCATGGGGGAGGGCTGGCCGGGCTCGGCCGACATGCGCCTGGGCATCGTGTCCGGTTGCTGGAAAGGCCTGGAAGATGGTCATGGTTATTTGTGGGGCCGCGAGGTGGAGGTGGAAGCAGCCGGCAAGGGCGCGGCTTGTCGACCTCGCCGGGCCCGGTTCTGGCTGGGCGGCCCTTTCCGGATGGCCGTCGACGGCCCGCCTGCACCGGGCGGGGCCAGTTCTGTCGGGGCCAGTCCTGTCGGGGCCAGTCGTGTCGGGGCCAGTCGTGTCGGGGCCAGTCCTGTCGGGGCCAGTCCTGTCGGGGCCAGTCCTGTCGGGGCCAGTCCGCCCGTGCCGGGCGGCCCTACCTTTCGGTCCATTGCCGGTGCCGAGGCGCTCGGCCGGTCACGCCCGCAGGTGAGGGCGGGCGACCGGGCTGGTTGAAGGGCCGCCTCGGAGTGGGATCTCGAGCCCTGGTGGCTTCCTGTGCCGACTGGGGAGTCATATGCGCCGGCTGTTCGCCGTCAGCTGAGGTGGCTGTAATAGCCGGTAACCGGGTGGTGGCCGTTTCGCCGGCCGCCCGGGCTGCCGGTGCCCGGGTGGGCATGCGCCGGCGTGAGGCGCAGGGCCGTTGCCCGGACATCGAGGTGGTGCGGCGCGACATGGCGGTCGAAGCCCGCAGCTGGGAACCGGCAGTAGCCGCCGTGGAAGCGTTCGCCCCTGGCGTAGAGGTGCTCGGACCGGGGCGGCTCGCCCTCGGTGCACGTGGGCCTTCTCGCTATTTCGGAGGGGATGCGGCCTTGGCGGTCAAGGTGGCCGTCGCCGTCGGAGCCGTAGTGGCCGAGATGTCCCGGCTCCAGGGCGGGGGCGCGGGGAGCTGGGACGGTTGCTGCCGGGTGGGTGTCGCCGACGGGCTTTTTGCCGCTGCTCTGGCGGCCGAGTTGGCGCCGGCGGGCCAACCTCTCGTGGTGCCCCGAGGAGGCAGCGCCAAATTCCTGGCCCCCCTCCCGGTCAGGGTGATTGCCGGTGCCGAGCTCAGCACCCTGGGTGAGCTCCCGAGCACGGCTGACATGGCCGCTCTGGTCGACCTGCTGGTGCGCCTGGGTATCAAGACGTTAGGGGACTTTGCCGCCCTGCCCGCCGCTTCGGTGCTCGGTCGGTTCGGCACCGAAGGCCTTTTGGCACATCGCCTGGCCGGGGGCCGGGGGGCCGAAAATTACAGGGCCGTCTACCTCCCCCCGACTGGGCGGTGGCGGCAGATCTCTACCCCCCGGCGGACCAGTTGCAAGCCGCCGTGTTCGTGGGAAGGGCACTAGCCGAACAGCTCCATGACCGTCTCGTGGGATCGGGCCTGGTCTGCACGCGCCTGGCCATCGAAGCGCAGACCGAGTACGGGACCTCCTTGCGTCGTAGTTGGCGCCATGACGGTGCTCTCAGCGCGGCTGCCATAGGTGAACGAGTGCGCTGGCAGCTGGAAGGCTGGGCACAGTCCGGCCAGCCCGGGATGCCCGGAGTGCCCGGAGTGCCCGGGATGCCCGGAGTGCCCGGAGTGCCCGAGCCCCTGGGAGTGCCGGAGGAGCCGGGATGCCGGGTGGGAGTGCCGGAGGATCTAGGGGCGAGGGCTGCGTCGGCGGTGGAGGCGGGGCAAGCGGGCCGGATCACCCGCCTCGCCCTTGTCCCTGAAGAAGTGCGCCCGGACGATGGCCGCCAGCTCGGTTTTTGGGGAAATGACGCCGGTACGGCCGCCCGGGCCGCCCGGGCGCTGGCCCGGGTGCAGGGCTTGCTTGGCCCGGAGGCGGCCGTGACCGCCGTTCTCCAGGGTGGTCGTGATTACTTCGAGCAGGTCGTACTAGTGCCCTGGGGGGAGCCGAGGACGGCGTCGCGCCCTGGTGACAGCCCCCCCTGGCCGGGACGGCTCCCGGGAGTGGCGCCCGCCATCGTCCACCATCCGCCATTACCGGCGCAGTTGATGGACCGGGAACGTGACCAGATAACTGTCGGGCGCCGAGGCGGGGCTAGTGCCGCGCCGGCCTGGCTGGCTATCGGCCAGGGCAAGCCATTGGCTATAGAAGCCTGGGCTGGGCCATGGCCGCTTGAAGAGCGCTGGTGGGACGGCGGGGGGCGCCGTCGAGCGCGTCTACAAGCGTGCACCGCAAACGGAGCGGCGTACCTCCTGGCCTGTGAAAGGCAGCGCTGGTGGGTCGAGGCCACCTATGACTGAGCATCGACCGCCGGCGTGGCCCCGACGGACGAGCGCCGACCGCAGGGGCGGCGGCCACAGTGCCGACCGCAGGGGGGTAGCGTGAGCGCGGTGAAGCTGGCCACCATACGGCTCGGCAAGACGACCACGGCCGCCCGCATAGAGGAGGACGCCGGCCTGGCCGTGGAGGTGAGAGCGGCCGACGTGGGTGCTCTGCTGGCCCAGCCGGACTGGGCTCAGATCGCCGCCGGCGCGGCCGGCACCAGGCACGTCCTGGCCGAGGTGGACTATGCGCCGCTGGTGCCCAAGCCGGGCAAGATCATCTGCGTGGGCCACAACTATCGTGCCCATCTGGCCGAGCAAAACCTCCAGGCGCCGGCCTACCCGAGCGTATTCGCCAAGTTCTCCTCGGCGCTGACCGGCGCCCACGACGAGATCCCACTGCCCCTGACTTCTGATGCCGTCGACTGGGAAGTGGAGATGGCGGTCGTCGTCGGCGCGCCGGCCTATCGGCTGGACGAGAGCCAGGCGCTGCACGCCGTGGCCGGCTACGCCGTGCTCAACGATGTGAGCATGAGGGACTGGCAGTACCGCACATCCCAGTTCCTGCAGGGCAAGACGTTCGACCGGGCTACACCGTTCGGGCCCTGGCTCGTCACCCGTGACGACCCGTCGGTGAATGAAAATGGGATGGACCTTTACTGCGAGCTCGACGGTGAAATGGTCCAGCACGGAAATACCGACGATCTTGTTTTTGGTGTGGCGGCCATCGTTTCTTACCTCTCGGGTGCAATGACGCTGCGGCCCGGGGACGTCATCGCCACCGGCACTCCCGGAGGGGTGGGGCATTTTCGCAAGCCTCCCCGCTATCTTCAGGACGGCAACGTGCTCGTATCCAGGATCGCCGGCCTGGGCGAGTGCCGCAACCTGTGCCGGCGCGAGGGAGGACAAGAGTGATGGAAACGCGTCGTTTGGGTAAGACCGGCCACCGCGTAGGCATTATCGGGCTGGGATGCTGGCAGTTTGGCGGTGACTGGGGCGACGTGAGCGAGGACCAGGCCATGGCCACCCTGCACGCCGCCGCCGACGCCGGGGTCAACTTCTTCGATACGGCCGACGTTTATGGCGACGGGCGCAGTGAGCGCCTGGTGGGGCGGTTCCTGAGCGAGCGTCCCGGCTCGGGCGTGGTGGTGGCCACCAAGTGCGGTCGCCGGGTGGCGCAGGACCCGGCTAATTATACGCCTGACGCCTTGCGCCAATGGGCGGAGAGGAGCCGGGAAAACCTGGGCCTTTCCACTATCCCGCTCACCCAGTTGCACTGCCCGCCGGACGCCGTGTACGAAACCGACGCCGTTTTCGATGCCCTCGACGGGATGGTGGATGACGGCATCCTCGGCGCCTATGGCGTTTCCATCGAGACCGTGGCCCAGGGCCGGCGCGCCATCGAGCGTCCCGGTGTCGCCACGGTGCAGGTGATATTCAACGCTTTCCGGCTGAAACCCCTGGAATGGCTGCTGCCCGCCTGCGAAAAGGCCGACGTCGGTGTGATCGTCCGCGTCCCTCTGGCCTCGGGCCTGTTGTCGGGCAAGTACACCGAAAGCACGACCTTCCCGCCGGGCGACCACCGGACCTACAACCGCGGGGGCGAGGCTTTCGACATCGGCGAGACCTTTTCGGGCGTACCCTTCGAGGTCGGGGTGCGGGCCGCCCGCCGGCTGGCCGGCTCGGCCGTGCCCGGGGGCTGGACGCTCCCCGAGGTGGCGTTACGTTATTGCGCCGACGCGCCCGGCGTGTCCAGCGTCATACCGGGGGCCCGTAGCCCCGAGCAGGCTCGGGCTAACGCTTCGGTGGGCAGCCGGCCCCGCCTCCCCGACGGTTCGGCGGCCCGGGTGCGGGCCACCTACGACGAGGAGGTACGCGACTACGTCTATGACCGCTGGTAGGCGCGGGCGCGCCTGACCGCCCGCGGCCCGACCTCGACGACCACGACGGAGAGGGCGGTGACGGCCGTGCCCGCGAGCACGTCGAGGGTGTAGTGGTTGGCCGTGGCCAGGACCACCAGCGCCGTGCTCAACGGGTAGAGGACGCCGAAGGTTGCCGCGGCCACGCGCCAGAGGCGGCGCGCCGGGGCCAATCGCCAAACCACCAGTGAGCACCACACAGCCCAGGCCAAGTGCATGGAAGGCATGGCCGCCAGCTGGTCGGCGTTGGAAACAAGGAGGTTGTGCCAGGAGCCCAACCCGCCCACTTTTTCCACGACGTCGACGAAACCAGGGAGCATCCGCGGCGGCGCCAGCGGGTACAGCCAGAAAACGGCGAAACCGATCAGGTTGGCCAGCACGAGGTCGTTGCGCAGGGACCGGTAGAGGTCCGGCCGGCGCCACCAGGTCCAGGCGGCCAGGCCCAGCGTCACGGCGAAAATGGCGTTGTCGTAGAAGTCGGAGGCGATGTAGGCCAGCAGGTGCTGGTGGGCTAGCCAGTGGTCGAGGTAGTGCTCGGGGGCTAGGCCCAGGCGTTGCTCGAAGGAAAGTAAGGCCCGGGCGTGGCGCAGCGCCAGCGCCACGCGCAGCGGCGCCAGGTTTTGCAGCCAGTCGTAGATCCACCCCAGGAAGGCGATCACGGCCAGCTCCAGGACAAGAGGGCTGCGCTTGGCCGCGGCCCCGCGCCCGCCTGCCCCCGGAGGCCGGTCCAGCGGGACGGTGGGGACGGAGGTGGCCCCGGTCGGGGCCGGTAAAGGGCCGCCGCCGTACTCGTCCTCGACGACGGCCATGGCCAGGCAGTTTAGGTGCCGGGCGCCATATGCTCGGCGCGGTGCGAGCCCTCCTGCAGCGAGTTTCGGAAGCGTCGGTCAGCGTGGAGGGCCACGTCGTCGGCCAGATAGGCCCGGGCCTGTGCGTCCTCATCGGAGTGGGCGGCCACGACGACCAGGCCGTCGCCGACCGCATGGCCCACAAGATCTGGCAGATCCGCCTTTTCCCCGACGAGGCCGGCAGCATGAACCGCTCTGCGGCCGAACTGGGCCTGGAGGTGCTGGTCGTGAGCCAGTTCACCCTCTATGCCGACTCCACCAGGGGCCGGCGGCCGTCGTTCGTCCAGGCTGCCCCTCCGGAGGTGGCCCGGGCCCTGGTCGAACGGGTCGTGAGCCAGCTGCAAGGCGCCGGGGCCACCGTGGGCACAGGCCGGTTCGGTGCCATGATGCAGGTCAGGCTGGTCAACGAGGGCCCGGTGACGGTCATGCTGGAAATCTGAAGCGGCGCGTAGCCCGAGGCCGGGGAGCGGACCGGGACCACCTGACGGGCAACGGCCCCGGCTTGGACCACCAAGCGGGTAGGCCCGGGGGCGAGGGCTGATGCCCGATTGGTGCCCGAGCTCTTGACGGCGTCGGCGACGGCAGGCTAGGTTTCCACCATCCAACGGCAGCCGGCAGGATAGTCCGGCAGTCCTCGTTGACACGCACTGCGCCGTTGCGCAGCTGCCTTTGACAGGGGAGTTTGTGCTGTGCGTAAGTACCGAGTGTGGCCTGGCCGTGCCCGAGCAGGGGTGGACGGGTACGCAGTACTTCTGTCTTCGCCAGTTTCGTTCCAGCCGACGCGACCCGGGCGCACACCCAACCGCGCCGGGGAGCCTACGGCCCGCTCTAGGGCACGGGCGGGGACCATCGCCCGCCAACGTCGTGTCCTCAGCGTCATGCTGTCGACCCTGGCCGTGCCCCTGGTGGTTGCGTTGGTCACCGGTTTGTCGCCGGCATGGTGGGTCGTGGTGGCCCTCCTCCCGGTGCTGTGCGCGTACCTCGCCATCCTCCTGCGGGCCCGCCGGCTGATGGCTGAGCGAGAGATCGACGTGGCCTTTTTCGGGCCGGCGGGCAGGGTGGCGTACGGTCTGGAAGACGTCTTTTCCGGTGCCGGCGAACACGGTCCGTTCGAGCGCATGGCGGCCGGCGGCTCTTTCCGCTAGGCCGGCGGCCTTCGCCCGTCGAGGGTGACTAGAGGGCCAGCCCGCCTCAAGGGGCGGCGAGCGGGGCCGACCACGCCGCCAAGGACGCCGCGAATGCGTCCGTGGCGCTCCAAGCCAGGAGGGCCAATAAAAGGGCGTTGTCCCCGGAGGTCTTGAGCCTGCCCTGCATGAAAGCGACACTGGGCGAGAGCCGGGCTTGTCTTATCAGTTCGGCGTCTGCGGGGCTCAGTGTCAACGTCAGGTCGGGCTCACCCGGGCAGCCCTCGGAAACCGGGCCGAGGCCCGTCCCCGACCAGGAGCAGCTCCACTGCTTGGCCCGGCGCCCGTAGCTCCTGGCTCGGCCGAAGCTCGCCGGGCGGCGCCGCCTGCCCGGGGCCGGCTCGTGTCGGCCACGATGAGGGTCACTAGGCCGGTGCCCGGGCGCACCGGGCCGGGGGCGGGGGCCGGGACGGCGCTCAGCTTTGGCTCCCGTGCCTGATCCCGGCGAAGCTGATGCCGGCGAAAAGGTCGTCCTCGGGTACCTGCGAGCCGGTGAGGTTGTGGGCGAGATGGTACTCGTCCACATATCCGAGCTCTTCTTCCACCTCTGGGGGCAAGCCGAACCAGAACGGCGAGTCGGGGTCCACCTGGGTGGCGTGCGCTCGCAGAGCTTCCTTGCGCACGGTTTGCCATTCGGACACGTCGACCTCGGTGGTGATCTCCTCTTGGGGCACCTCGGCCATCATGGCCAGGCGCTCCTCCCCCCATGGGACGGGGAGCCCCAGTTCGGCGAACTTCTCGACCATGGCCATCATGCGCCTCTTTGACCACAGGGTGTAATAAAGCTTCAGAGGTTGCCAGGGCGGACCTTGGGCCGGGAACGAGTCGGGGTCGCCGGCGGCATGGAAGGCGGCGAGGCCGACCTCGTGGGCGCGGATGTGATCGGGATGGGGGTACATCGACTGGTGTGCCGGATAAATGGCCATCACTTGAGGTTTGGTGCGGCGGATGACGGCCACCAGGCGGGCGGTGGCCTGCTCGATGGGGGTCTGGAAGAAGGATTCGGGCCGTTCGTTGGCCTCTGTGCCCGGCATCCCCGAGTCCCGGTAGCCCAGCATGACGACCTCGTCGTAGCCGATGACCTCGGCGGCCCGGGCCAGTTCCTGCGCCCTTACCTCGGGGAGACGGGCCAGGATCTCGGGCTTGTCCATAGCCGGGTTGAGGATCTCTCCCTCTTCTCCGCCGGTGCAGCAGACGAGCACACAGTGGACGCCCTCGGCGTGGTACTTCGCCACCGACGGGGCGCCCTTGGAGGATTCATCGTCTGGGTGGGCGTGCACGCAGAGCATGCAGAGCCTGTCGTTCATCCGACCAGGATAACGGGCGCCACCGCCATCTCCGATGCTCCCCGCTCACCGCGCCCCCTACGATGAGCCGGTGCTCGAGGGGATCCTCTTCCGTCAGCTGCTCGCCGGCCAGGAGTTCGCCGTCGGTGACCAGTTCGCCACCACGATGCGCAACCACGTCTACGTTATCGGCGACCCCGGCGCCGGCGAGGCCGTCCTCGTCGACCCGGCCTACGACGTGGGCGCCCTGGTCGCCTGGCTGGACCGTAGCGAGCTGCGCCTGTCCGGCGTCCTGGCCACCCATTACCACGCCGACCACGTCGGCGGGGAGATCTTCGGGGAGCACATCGAGGGGCTGGCCGACCTGCTCGAGCTGGCCGACGTACCGGTACACGTGCAAAAGGACGAGGTGCCGTGGGTGGTGGAAATGACGGGCGCTCCTGTGTCCTCGCTCGTGGCCCACAAGGACGGTGATGTCGTTCAGGTCGGCTCGGTGGCGGTGCGCCTCCTGCACACGCCGGGCCACACGCCCGGCAGCCAGTGCTTGGTCGTCGGCGACAACCTGGTCTCGGGGGACACGCTGTTCCTGGATGGTTGCGGGCGCACCGACCTCCCCGGCGCCGACCCCGACGCCATGTACACGAGCCTGCAGAGGCTGGCCAGCCTGCCTGGCCGCTTCACGGTCTGGCCCGGGCACCACTACTCGCTCGAGCCGTCGGCCCCCTTGGAGGGGCTGAAACGCACCAACCCCGTGCTCGCCCGCCTGGACCGGGACGTCTGGTTGCGCCGGTACTCCTGATCCGCCGCCCGCCTGGTCCGCCGCCCGCCTGGTCCGCCGCCCGCCCGGTCCGCCGCCCGCCTGATTCGCCGCCCGCCGATGTTGCGGCCATGCTAAGTGGGTGGCCACAGAACTCGTGATCGAGGCCCGGGCCTTGCGCAAATCCTACAAGGACACCGTCGCCCTGGACGGTCTCGACCTGGAGATGGCCCGGGGCGAAGTGCTGTCGCTGCTCGGCGCCAACGGTGCCGGCAAGACGACCACCGTCGAGATATTGGAGGGCTACCGCCGGCGCGACGCGGGCGAGGCGCGGGTCCTGGGTGAGGACCCCGAGCGCGCCGGGGCGGCATGGAGGGCCCGGCGGGGGATCGTGCTGCAGTCCAGTGATGACGTCGCCGACCTCACCGTGGCCGAATGCGTCCGTCATTTCTCCCACTTCTACCCGGCCCCGGCGGACGTCGACGAGGTCATCGACCTCGTGGGGTTGCGCCGAAAAGCGGGTCGCGGATCCGGGCGCTGTCGGGCGGCCAGCGCCGGCGGGTGGACGTCGCCCTCGGGATCATCGGCCAACCCGAGCTCGTCTTCCTCGACGAGCCCACCACCGGCTTCGACCCCGAGGCGCGCCGGCAGTTTTGGGAGGTGGTGCGCAACCTGGCCAATGCCGGCACCAGCGTGCTGCTCACCACCCATTACCTGGAGGAGGCCGAAGCCCTGGCCGACCGGGTGGCCATCATCAACGCCGGAAAGGTGGTGGCCAGTGGGCCGCCGGCCGAGCTGGGCGGGCGCCAGCAGGGCGCGGCCCGGGTGTCATGGTTGGGGCCGCAGGGCGCTCAGCATGAGGAAACGCTCCAACCAACGGCTTTGGTTACCCGGCTGGCGGCCGACTTTGGCGGTGAGGTGCCCCAGCTCAGGGTCACCCGGCCCAGCCTGGAGGACGTTTACCTCCAGCTGATCGGCGCCCCTCCCGCCCCCGAAGGCCCGCAATGAGCACGTCCGCGGCCGGTGCCCGGCCGCCCCGGGCCTCGCAGGGGGCGGCCCCGTCCCGTCCGCGCCGGTCGCCGGTGCGGGCGTTCGTCACCGGCTGCTTGGCCCGGGGCCAGGTCGAGATCCTGCAGTTCTTCCGCAGCCGCGACGCCGTGGTGTTCACCCTGGCCCTGCCGGTCGTGCTGCTGGCCATGCTGGCCTCGATCTTCTCCGGCCGCGTCGAGCACACGGGCGTGCGTTACAGCCAGCTCTACACCACCGGGCTACTGGCCGGCGGCCTGGCATCGACGAGCTTTTTGAACCTGGCCGTAGCCATTGCCGGCGAACGGGAGAACGGGGCCTTGAAGCGCCTGGCGGGCACGCCCATGCCGCGCAGCTGTTATTTCATCGGCAAGGCCATCGTCGTGCTGGTGACCTGCACTCTGGAAGTGGCGGTCCTGCTGGTCTTCGGCCACATCCTCTACAACGTGGCTTTCCCAAGCTCGCTCGGCCGGTGGTGGACGTTCATCTGGGTCACGTTCCTGGGCGCCACCTCGCTGGCGCTGGTGGGCGTGGCCATCAGCAGCCTGCCCCGTAACGCCCGGTCGGCCGCCCCCGTGGTGAACCTCCCGTTCCTGGTGCTGGAGTTCATATCCGGCGTGTTCGTCCCGTTCACGTCTCTGTCCAAAGGCATCTACGATTTCGCCGGCTTCTTCCCGCTGCGCTGGATAGCCGCCGGCTACCGGTCTGCACTGCTCCCGTCCTATTTCGCCCAATTAGAGCCAGGGCACGTTTGGGACGACGCAGAAATGGCGCTCGTGCTCGTGATCTGGTGCGGCGTGGGGCTTTTGGTGTCGGCGCGGACCTTCAGGTGGACGGGCCGGGGCGAACGATAGGACTGGTCCCGGTCCCGGTCCTGGCGGCGGGCCCTCAGGCCAGCGGTGGGCGCCGTGCGGACGAGCCCTGCCGGGCAGGCAGGTGGCGGCGGACCAGTTCGAGGAAGATCTGCTCGTCGTCGCCGGACTTGAAGGCGCGCCGGGGGACGACGAGGCCGGAGTTCTTGCCCCGCAGGAGCTGGTATGCCGCCGCTCCTCTGACCATCCGGGTGAAGTAGCCCCAATCGACCCGTGTCGTGCGGCCGGCGAAGGACAGGTCGGCGCCGCCGTCGTCGAAGCTGTGCCTCTGCGCGCCACGTACCACCGGGTTGCGCCGCCACGACGAACCCGGTGCGAAAGCGAACACGAGGCCGATGAGGACGAACCAGAAGAGCCCGATGACGGCGGCCGAGGCATTGCCTGTCACCAGCCCGGCGATGACGATGACCATCATCAGGCCGGTAAGCCCGCCGATGAGCAGGGACCGCATCATCATCTGGCGTTGAGCGGCCTCGAACTCCGGGCGGGTGAGGGCGAAATCCACCGCGACGACCAGGTGGCGGGCCTCACCCCGGTCACCTGTGCTCATGTCCGGCGCGTTCACGATGGTCACCTTAGGACAGGCGCCTTCGGGACTGTCCCCCGCCAGGCGGCTTCAGGCCCCGGCGCCGGGCGCTTCGTCGCCCCAGGCGGTCCAACCGGGCCGGCGGTGGCGAGCGAACAGCTCGAGGTGCGGCCCCGGTGAACAGCGTTCTATCAGCTCGTACATTTCGTCGGGCTTGCGGGAGTGTTCGCGCTTGCGGGTGGCCAGCAGGTTGACCTGGCGTCGCCCCGGTGCCAGCGTGCGTAATTGCCCGCGGGACCCGAACAGGACCAGTTCGGTCACATTGCGGAAGTAGAAGCCGACACCGCGCCCGTCGCTGCCCCCGTCTTTGCGGACCTTGTGCCACACCAGGTTCGCCTTGTAGGTGAAGCCCCAGTTCTCCATCACCATGAGGCCGTCGGCCAGCAGGGCATTGGGCACCCAGAGGTAGCAGTGGGACCGGGGCGCCATCAGCTGCGCCACCGGGAGGCCGGCTATCTCCTTGGCCGTCAGCGTGTGGTAGCGGGCCAGGCGCCGGTGTTCGGGGGCCACCTTCCCGGTCCGGTTGGAGAACCTCCACGGCGGGTCGGCCAGGACGGTCCCGAACTCCGTCCCCGTCCTGAGCATGTCCAGATGGAGGTCCGGGACGGGACTGGCGGCAGGTGCCGGTTGGGCAGGTGCCGTATGGGCAGGTGCCGGATGGGCAAGGGGTTCGCGGCCGTCGGTCATGACGGGACCAGCCTGCCAGTGCGACGTGGCCGGATGGTGGAACCCCTAGGTGACGCGCTTGGGGGGTACGGCGACATGAACAGCCGGGTCGGCCAACACCGAGGCGATGTACTCGACGGCGTCCCAAACATCGACGAACCGGGTGTAAAGAGCCACCGGGGCCAGGCGGAGCACGTCCGGGGCACGGAAGTCAGGGACGACCAGTCCCCGCTCGATGAGCAGGCGGGCGGCGTTGTAGGCGTCGGGGTGGGACAGGGCCAGGTGGCCGCCACGGCGGTCCGGGGCCGACGGGCTGGCCGTCCGGGCGCCCAGGGGCAGGAGCAGTTCTTCGGCCCGCCGGGCTAGCAGGGCGACCAGGCGGCGGGTCTTGGCCCACAGCGCGGGCATGCCCGCCGCCAGCAGAGGCGCGATCCCGCAGTTGACGGCGACGGTGCCGAGGACGTCGGGCGTGCCCGCCAGGAAGCGGTCGATGTTGGGCACGGGGTCGTAGTCGACGCCCATGGCGAACTGGTCCCGTTGGCCCCACCAGCCCCACACCGGCTGGCGCAGGACACCCTGCAGCCCGGTCCGCACGTAGGCCCAGGCCGGCGCGCCGGGGCCGCCGTTGAGGTACTTGTAGCTACAGCCGACGGCCAGGTCGACGCCGGCCCCGTCGAGGTCGAGCGGTACGGCGCCGGCGGCGTGGCTCAGGTCCCAGAGGGTGAGGGCCCGGCGCGGTGTGCCGCGGCGGTGACCGAGGCCAGGTCCACCACGGCTCCGGAGCGATAGTTGACGGCGGACAGGCACACCAGGGCAATGCCGTCGCCGGCACTGTCGGCTAGGGCCTCGAAGAAGTCCTCACCGTCGAACGGCCCGGCTATGCCTTCGACCGGGTTGGTGGCCACGAGCTGGAGGCGGCGGCCGCGCCCGGCGGCGATGCCCTGGAGGACGTAGCGGACAGTGGGGAAATCTTCGCGGTCGCCCACGATCACGGCACTGTCGGCCCGGGCATCGACGGCCGCCATGGCCAACTTGTAGAGGTTGACTGTCGTCGAATCGCTCACCACGACCTGGCCGGGTGCAGCTCCGATGAGCCGGCCGATCCGGTCGCCCACGGCGCTGGGCAGGTCGGCCCACCGGTCCCAGCCCCCCACGAGGTCGGTGCCCCACTCGTCGAGGAGCGCGTTGAGGGCGGCGGCGGTCGCCCGGGGCCGGCGGCCGAGCGAGTTGCCGTCTAGGTAGATGGGTGCCGCGGGGCTGAGGACGAACTCGTCCCGGTAGGGCGCCAGAGGGTCGAGGCGGTCAGCCTCCAAGGCCTCCTGGCGAGTCTCCGGCAGCGCTGGCACGGGTCCGACGGTACCTAGGCGGAGGTGGCCGGCGCTAAATGGCACACGGATGTACGGCACCGGGGGCGGGACGCCGCCGTCCCCAGGGCTAGTGGAAGTCCCGGGAGCGCAGGTTCGTGGTCCCGGCCAGCATAGGGAGGGCTTCGATCCGGGAGGCCAGGACGTTTATGGCCCCATCGGCTCTTTCCAACTTTCCCCGTACCAAAAGGCCGGGGGACGACCGCGCCACCGGTCCGAAACGCTCCCACACCGGGAACGGGCAGATGACGTTGACAAGGCCGGTCTCGTCCTCCAGGTTGACAAAGACCACCCCCTTGGCCGTCATCGGCCGTTGGCGGTGGGTGACCAGCCCGCCAATGGTCACGGCCGCCCCGTTTGCCAGGCGGTCCAGGTCGGCGGCAAGTACCACACCAAGAGCCTCCAGCTGGGGGCGCAACAGTTCGGTCGGGTAGCTGTCCGGGGACAGCCCGGTGGCCCACAGATCCGCTCGGTTGAGCTCGGTGGGGCTCATACCCGGGAGAGGGGGTGCTTCGGTGCCCGTGACGAGCCCGGCCAAGCGGGCGGTCTGGTGACGCCCACCCGCGGTACGTCCGCCGCCCGCCCTATTGGCCGTGCTCCCGGCTCGCCCACCTTCAGGCTGGACGGGCTGGCCGCCTGCCGCGCTGGACGGGCTGGCCGCCTGCGCGCTGGACGGGCTGGCCGGTACCGGCATGGCCCGGTCCCGCCTGGGCCATGGCGCCCGCGGCCCACAGGGCTTGGCGCCGGGCCAGCCCGAAACACTCGAAAGCGCCGGCCGTGGCGAGCGCCTCGGCCTGGGCCGCGCTCAAGCTGGCGCGGCGGACGACGTCCTCCATCCCGGTATAAGGACGCCCGGCGGCGATGCGCTCGGCCAGCTCGGTGCCGATGGTCCGCACATAGGAGATCCCCAGGCGCACGGCGGGGCCGGGGAGCCCGTCGCCCGTAGGTTCCAGCACGGAGGCCGCCCCGCTGGCGTTGACATCGGGCCGGCGCACCTCCACACCGTGACGACGGGCGTCCAGGACGAGAGTCTGGGGAGACCAAAAACCCATGGGCTGGTTGTCGAGCAGCCCAGCCAGAAAGGCCGCCGGGTAGTGCAGTTTCAGCCACGCCGAAGCGTAAACCAGGTAGGCGAAACTTACCGAATGGCTCTCCGGGAAACCAAAATTGGCAAAGGCGGCCATTTGCTCCCAGATCCGGTCGGCCACTTCGCCGACCGCGCCCCGCTCGGCCATGCCGGTGTAAAAGCGGGCCCGAAGGCGTTCCATGCGCTGAGCGCTGCGCTTGGAGCCCATGGCCTGGCGCAACTGGTCCGCTTCGGCGGCGCTGAAACCGGCGACGTCGATGGCCATCTGCATGAGCTGCTCCTGGAAAAGCGGGACGCCCAAAGTCTTTTCGAGGCTGCGTTCGAGTAGAGGGTGCAAATAGGTCACGGGCTCAGTGCCCTTGCGCCGCCGTAGGTAGGGGTGAACCGACCGGCCCTGGATCGGCCCCGGGCGGATAAGGGCCACTTCTATCACGAGGTCGTAAAACGTGCGCGGGCGCAAACGGGGGAGTGTCGCCATCTGCGCCCGGCTCTCGACCTGGAAAACGCCGACCGAATCGGCCCGGCACAGCATCTCGTACACCGCCGGGTCCTGGGGTAGGGCAGCCAGGTCGGTTACCGTCCCGTAAAAGGTCCCCACATGGTCGACGGTGGAGTGCAGGGCGGAAAGCATGCCCAGGCCCAACAGGTCGAACTTCACCAGGCCCGCCCGGGCACAATCGTCTTTGTCCCACTGCAGGACGCTGCGGTCGGCCATGCGCGCCCACTCGACGGGGCACACCTCGGACACGGGACGGTCGCATATGACCATGCCTCCGGAATGGATACCGAGATGGCGAGGAAAATCCTGGATTTCTCGGGCCAATGCCAGTACCGGCTCGGGTATACCGCCGGCTTTGCCGTTCGCCCCGCCGGTGCCGGCCGCGCTGCTCGTGGGCGTGGGCAGGGTGGCCCAGGCGTCTATGCATTTGGCCCAGGCGTCCACCTGGCCCGGCGACGCCCCCAATGCCTTGCCGGTGTCGCGCACCGCCGAGCGTGGCCGGTACGTGATGACATTTGCCACCTGGGCCGCCCGAGAGCGGCCGTAGCGGTGGTAGACGTACTGGATCACCTCCTCCCGCCTCCCGCTTTCGATATCGACATCGATGTCCGGCGGACCGTCGCGCTCGGGTGACAGGAACCGCTCGAATAAAAGACCGAGCCCCACGGCGTCCGCTTTGGTGATCCCCAGCGCATAGCAAACGGCAGAATTAGCAGCCGAACCCCGGCCCTGGCAATAAATGCCGGCCTCATTGCAAAAGCGGACGATGTCCCAGACGACGAGAAAATAACCGGGAAAACCGAGTTGCTGTATCATGTCGAGTTCGTAATCGATCTGGGCATAAGCGCGGGGATGACTGGGGGAGTGCCGGGGCCCGTAGCGGTGCCGGGCACCTTGTTGGGCGAGGTGCGTCAACCATGTCATTTCGGTGTGGCCCGCCGGGGTGGGGAAAGGGGGCAAATTGGGCGCTACCAGCTTCAGGTCGAAGGCACAGTCACGGCCGAGCCGGGCGGCCGCGGGCACGGCACCGGGGTACCGGGCGAACCGGCGGGCCTGCTCGGCGCCGCTGCGCAAATGAGCGCTGGCGGCGGCCGGCAGCCAGCCGTCCATGTCGTCCAGGCTGCGCCGGCCGCGCACGGCCGCCATGGCCGTGGCCAAACGGCTCCGGCTGGGATGGTGGTAATGGACGTTGTTGGTCGCCACCACGTCGGCTCCCAATTGGCAAGCGAGCTCGGCCAGAGCGTCGTTGCGGGCACCGGCCAGGGGCTCGCCGTGGTCCCAGAATCTCGACGGCCACATTGGCCCGACCGAAATGGCGTTGCAGGCGGGCCAGCTCGTGGCGGGCGGCGGCGGGGCCGGCGCTGACCAGGGCCCTGGTCAGCGCGCCCTTGCGGCAGCCCGTCAGCACGGCCCAGTGCTCGGTACCACCGGGACCGGTCAGGGCCGACGTCGGGAGCGAGGGCAGCGCGGGCTCGTCCGACATGGAGATGGTGGACAGATCCAGGTCGGCACCGGCCCCGATGGCGGCTAGGAGGGCCAGGTCCAAGAGGGGGCGCCCCTTTTCCCGGCCCAATAGATGGGCGGCTGAAATGGCTTTGCACAGACGTGCGTAACCTGTCGGGCTCCGGGCCAGTACTACGAGATGAGTGCCCTCCGGGTCGGCCATCCCTGTCTGTGCCCGCGTGAGGCCCAAGGTGACTTCGGCCCCGAAGACGGTGGGCAGGCCGACGGGGGCGGCGGCTTCGGCGAGCCGGACGGCCCCGTACATGCCGTCGTGGTCGGTGATGGCCAGCGCCTCGAGGCCCAGGCGCACTGCCTCTTCCACCAGCTCGTCGGGGTGCGAAGCACCATCGAGGAAGCTGAAATTGGAGTGGCAATGCAGCTCGGCGTACGGGGCCCCTTCACCCACCCTGTCAGTGTACGAACATACGTTCGGTCCCGCAAGAGCAACTCAGAGGTTGTCCCGCAAGAGCAACTCAGAGGTGAGGGCAGGGCGGGCCAAGTCCCAACGGGCGACGGCGGGGCGGAAGGCTAGCAGCAGCGGGCCGGCGCAGCAATTGGCTGTAGTTCATGATAACGAACACGAAACCACTTCCACGCTGAAAGCGTCCAAACTACCACAGAAGATGGTTCTTTACCGCGGACATTTCGGCAACTATATTTACGCGAATGAAGTTCCCGAAAGCGTACGAAGCTAAACACCTAAAAGCGCACGCGCCAGCTAAACACCTAAAGGAACACGAGGCACCCAAGCACCTGAAAGCCCCAGATTTGTCGAAAACACCTGCTTGGGCCACGGTTATTGCCGGCACTGGCGTTGCCGTCACTCTGGTGGGCGCGACGACTGGACAGTTTCAGGGGAACATAAAGCCTAATCAGAGCACGCTGCAGCAAAGGCCCGCCACCAACAGCGCCGTGCGACAACTTCTTCAGGCTTCACGCGCTGTGAGCGCGTCGTCTAGTGTGACGAAGCCCGCTTTGGGCTTCGCGCTCCATCGGGAACGAATTACTACCTCTGGGGTTCCAGAACAGGCTAGCCCGGCCCAGACAACGGCGTCCACCTTTACCTTGCCCCCAGGCTCGACGGCGTCTTCGTTGGCTCGCCGGGAAGGCAGTAGGGGGGCGACGGCGACGGCGACGGCGACGAGCCACACCCAGCTGCTGGCCGCCGGGGGTACTCCCGACCCCGCCCGCTCAGCGCAGGTCCCCACCACAGTGGGGCCCCCGTCGGCCACATTGGCCCAGACAGACGCGGCGAAGTCGACCTCTACGACGGCGGCGCCCAGGTTCCTGACAAGCGCACCGTCCGCCGACGTCGGCGTCTCCGCCCGGAGGGAGCTGGCACCGCCTCCTACGGCGCCCGCCCAGCCCACCACGACCATGGCGCAGCCGGCGACCATGACGCAGCCGGCGACCATGACGCAGCCGGCGACCATGCTGGCCGCTCCCATGGAAACCGAGGAGGAGGCGTGGTCGGGCTCAGACCCCCGCCCTGACGGCCAGGGGTGGCACCGCTGGCACGGGGCCCGCAGCGCTGGATCCTACGGGGCGCAGGGCCACGCCTGGCCTAGCGCCGCGCCGGTGGCGGCGACCGCGCTGCCGGAATCCGGGGTCGGGGTGCCGGCGTCGGGGGTGGGGGTGCCGGAATCCGGGGTAGGGGTGCCGGCGTCCGGGTTGGAGGCACCGACGACGGGCCAGGCTCCTGCCGGTCCGTCGATCGCGCCCGTTGGCACGCCGGTTATCTTCTCCGGTGACCTTGGCGGTGCGACATCGTACGGGTTGGCCATTTCCCCCCAGAGCACGGGCGACCTATTGGTGCTCACGGTCGTCAACGACAGTTCGCCCACCGCGGTGACCAGCGTTTCGGGGGGTGGCGTGAGCCAATGGACGCAGGCCTCCTCCCCCTTCCTCGATGCCGCCGACGGGCAGGTCCTTCAAGTTTGGTATGGCGTCGTAAGCGGGGCGGGCCCGTCTCAGGTGAACGTCGCCTGGAGCGCCTCGGTTGGAAAAGCGGATCTTGCCGTCCAGGAGTTCAATGCCGGGACGGGCCCGACATGGTCCTTGGAGGACGTGGGCTTTGCGAACCAGCCGTTCCCCGCTCTAAGCGGGCCGTCCGCCGACGAGGCGTACGTGGGCGCCGCCCTAGCCTGGGGCGATGCCGCCCCCGGCTCCGATCCCGGGGTGGTGTACACCGTTCCCAACGACGACTTTGTCTTCGCCGTGGCCACCGGCACGGTCGAAGGCCCCTCGGCGACGGGTGCAGGTTCGGTGGGCGCCTTGTTCGATGCCACGGCTGGCGCGACCGTGCCGGAAACCACGACGACCACGACCACGCCGCCCACAACTACGACCACGTCGACAACGGCGGCAGCGGCGGCAGCGGCAGCGGGGCCAGGGGCGGCAGGGGCGACGAGCACGACGCTCACGCCCACCTCGGCGGCGGCGACGAGCACAACGACCACGGCGGCGACGAGCACAACGACCACGGCGGCGACGAGCACGACCCTCCAGCCGCCCCCGCCCACCACGGCGGCGACGAGCACGACCCTCCAGCCGCCCCCGCCCACCACGGCGGCGACGAGCACGACCCTCCAGCCGCCCCCGCCCACCACGGCGCCCACCACCACCACGGCACCCACCACCACGACGGCACCCACCACCACCACCACGGCGCCCACCACCACGACGGCACCCACCACCACCACGGCGCCCACCACCACGACCACGGCGGCGCCCATGCCAACCACCACGACGGCGCCCACCACGACGACGTCACGGCCGCCCAGGACCACCACCACGACCACTACGCCGCCCACGACCACGACCACTACGCCGGCCACGACCACGACCACAACGGCGCCCACAACCACGACGTCACGGCCGCCCAGGACCACCACCACGACCACCACGCCGCCGACAACGACCACGACGACGGGCACCCCGGTAGCCGGGGCTTCCACGCCGGCATCGCAGTGGGCGTCGAGCCTCTTCGACAGCGATGTGCAGAACTGGCCCATTGACAGCGACTCTGCCGAGTTCACCAGCGATCTGGTCACTGACTACCAGCAGGACTATGGGGAGGTGGGCGTCAATTCGATGCCCATTTACAGCGTCCCCGCCGACCAGGCCGAAGTCGACATCTCGGTCAGTTCCGGGTGCAACAACTTCCTGTCGGATACGGGGAGCCAGATCCCAATACCGCCGTTCATCAGCCTCAACGGCACCTCCGATAACCCGCTTGTCATATGGCAGCCATCAACGGGCACGGAATGGGAACTATGGAGGGCCATCCCCGAGTCCAACGGCAGCTACTCGGCGTGCTGGGGGGGCAAGTTGGACATGTCCACCTCCGATGGCGTGTTCCCTGCGCCTTACGGCATGTCCGCCACCGGTATCTCGTACCTGGCCACGACGATCACCGAAGCCGACGTGGCGTCGGGGTCGATAGACCACGCCATCGCCATGATCATGCCTAACTGCAACAGTTATGTGTACCCTGCCGATCGCGGTGACTGCCCGAGCAACCCTGGTCAGCCGGGCGAGGGCCAGTGGTTCCGTTTCCCCTCCGACCTGGCCATGCCCTCTGGTCTGACACCGTTCGCGCAGATGGTGTTCAACGCCATCAAGACCTACGGGGCGGTTGTCGTCGACCAGGGCGGGGCGGTCGCCCTGAACTCCGAGCAGACCAGTGACTGGGCCGCCGAGGGCAACAGCGGCACCGACCCCATCACGGCCAGCATGGAGGGTCTGGCGGATTACCAGGTCGTGGCCTCTCTGCCGTGGGACAGCCTGCAGGTGGTCGACCCACCTCAATAGAAGCCCTAGGCGCGGGGCGGAGCCGGCGGCGACCGGCGACGCCCCGGGACCCGGCGCCAAGTGACCGACAGGCCGGCGGGCGGGGAGGGACTCGGAGCCGCCGGCGGTGGGGGTGGTGTCAGGGCCAAGTGAGTGGCCGAGGGCGGGGCCGGCGCCGCTCTCGGTGTAGCCACGTCTGCATCCACGGGCAGAGCGTGGCGATGAGCGACCGTGGCCTCTCGGAACGGCGGGTAACCCCACCACGGCGTCAAGTGGGCGACTCCGGGAGGGCGGCCGCTGGTCACGTACAGGGCGGCGCCAGGGGCGAGGCTGTGGGCCCGGTCGACGGGCAGGACGTCCTGGCGCCGGGTCGAGTAGGTCGTGGTGGACGATGGGCGTCCGGACCACAAGGCGGAAGTGCTGACCGAGCGGACGCCGACATCGGCCTGGCCCGCCAGGCGGGAGATGGCCTCCAGCGTGCGCAGGTCACCGATCCCAGGGAGGACGACTTTGGTCCCGAACAGGGAAAAGAAACCATCGGCCGCCGCCCCCCATCGGGCGCGGGCCTGGGACAGGTCCTGGAGGCACGCCAGGGTAAGCAGGCCCTGGCTGCCGCCTTCGCTGACCATGGCCGGCAGGTCGGGGAGAGGGGCGATGTTGGCCACTTCGTCGAGCACCAGCGTGACGGGCAGGCGCAGAGTGCCGGCGGCGGCGGCCTGGTAGGTGGCGGCACGTAGCTGTTCGAGGAAGGCGACCAGGACGGGCGCGGCCAGTGCCTGGTAACGGGCGGGGGCGCATACGTAGATCGTGTCGCCGCCGTGGGGGAACTGGGCCGGGTCGAAGTCGGCCCCATCGGTCAGCCCCAGCGCTCGACCCGAACGGTAGGCCGCTAAGGTCCCGGCCGTCGTCGAAAAAATCCCGCTCCTCTCCCTGTCCTCGGTGGCGGCGATGCCGGCGACGAGGACATCGATAGCGACAGTGGTGTCATCGCCGGCGTGTGCCAACAGCGCCATAGGTGTATGCAGGTCGTGGCGCAAGGCCCAGGCCAGGACCTGGCGCATGCCCTGGCCGGAGAGGGCGGCGGCGTGCAGCATGGGGGCAAGTAGCGCCTCGGCCCGCTCGGTCCAATGGGCGCTCTCGCCGTAAGCGCCGCGGGGCCGGGCGGCGGCGGTCATCACCCGCGCCGTTACCAGAGCCTCCTCCCAGGAAATGGAGGGTTGTACCGGTGACCACTTGATCAGGTTGGCCCCCGGCGGTACCGGTACCGCCCCCGTCGGGTCCAAAAGCCAGCACCGGCCGAGCTGCGCCCGGCTGGCCAGCGTGGCCTGCATAACGTCGGGCTTGGTCGAAGTAACCAGTAACGGCCCCGGTGCGGCGAGCACATTGGGCACCACCAGGCAGGAAGTCTTGCCCGAGCGGGGAGGACCGAGCACGAGCAGGGCCTGTTGGCTGCCCGCCCAGATCAGCCGGCGGCCGTCGGTGCCGACGTAGAGTTGCGGGCCGTTGCCGGCCAGGTTGGCCCGCATCTGGGCCAGGCCAATACCAGGCACCCAGGCGCCGGGCCCCGAGGTCAACCGGTCTCGTCCCCCGCCTGAACGGCCCCGACGCAGTGGCAGCGCCCACACACAACCGGCACACTTTCATGCTATCTCATGAGTCCCTGTTCTGACGGATCGCCGACGGGAACGTCTTGCCGGCCGCCGAGACAGCGTCAGTGCCCACCTCCCCTCGATCGCCAGGGCTCAGAGAACTCGACGACAACCTCTGCCCGGCGAGACCGGCGACGCCTGACCAGACCGAGCACCTTGGCGGCCCGCTCCCCGGCCATTTGGACAGCGGAAGGTTTCCCGGCCTCCCAGTAGTACAGACCGTCGTAGTGAGAACCACCGTGGCGAGCGGTGAGAATGCAGCTCCCGTGGTACCCACCGAGGTCCAGGTAGGCGTCACAGCTCACGAAAGTCACCATGGAGCAGCCTCCGGCCAGCCCGTCCACCCCTCCGTGTTGAGGGGCCACGCGCTCCAGCGTCCAGCCTAGGCCCGGTGCCGGACGTTCCGGGCATTTCTGGACGGCCGGAGCCGCTACGGGCCGGGCACCGTGACCAAGGTCATCAGGGAGCCCGGCCCTGCGCCGGCGCGTGAGAAAGGCCTCCCACTATGCCGATATTTCCACGTGCTTTGGTCAGTCCGGAGCGAGGGCGAGACGGAAAGCCAACAACGGCACCTCGGGTACAGGGAGCCGGTCGCGTTCGGGCAGGCGGACGAAGCCGGCCGAACTGTAGAGATGATGGGCGGCCTCCATCCACGGCGTCGAGTGGAGGAACAGACCGGCTCGGCCCAGTTGGCGCGCCCGCTCGACGCAGGCGCTGAGGAGGGCTCGACCCACCCCCTGGCCCTGGGCGGACGGGTCAACGGCCAACATGCGCACGCCGGCCTCGTCGGGCCCCAGAAGCTCGGCCCAGGGCGAAGAGCCGTCGGGTACGAACGTTACGCAGCCGAGGAGCTCCGGGCCTACGGCGACTAAAACCTCGGTCTCACCGGCCCGGCGGCCCACGTCGGCCAGCACGTCGGCGTACCCGCCAGTCATGTGGTTACCGGGAAGAGACTCGTAGGCGGAAACGACGACTCGACCGGCGAGCTCGTACTCGCCCGGCTGTACGGGGCGTACCAGCACCGCAGGCACATTACCAAGTGCCCACGACGTTGTGCGGCCATAATAAGCCGCCTCCGTGCGACCTATTTGCTGCCCATAATGCGAGCCTCCCGGTCCAACGGTCCGGGCGATTGTTCCGCACAAAGTGATGCGCCAAGCGAGCTGGTCCGGGGGGCCAGCTGTTCAGGTCGTGTACCCCCTGGCTCGCGCCGCGCCTTGAAGGCTCGGGAGCCGAACTCGAACTAGCTTGGCCCAAATGGTCCGCTGCCACCTCTGGGTCACGGGCAGGGTGCAAGGGGTCTGGTTCCGGGGGTCGTGCGCCGAGCAGGCCCGGGTTCTCGGCGTGTCCGGGTGGGCCGAAAACCTTCCCGACGGCCGGGTCGAGGTCGTGGCTCAGGGCGACAAGGAGGCGGTGGACCGGATGGTGGAATGGTGCCGCCACGGGCCGCCGACGGCGCGGGTGACGCGCGTCGAGGTCCAGTACGAACTACCGGGCGAGGTTCTCGACGGTTTCGTGGCACGCTGAACAGGGCGGAGAGCGACCAGGCCGCCCCGAGCCCAAGGCGGGCCGCCCTGTCCGTCCGACTTGATCGGCGAGACCCGAGTTAGGGGCCCCGACGCCGGCCGGCCTGACGTCGACCCAGTCGAGGGTTGGCGACGACGACCAACTTGACCACCCGGTGCCGACCGGCCACCGCCTGACATTTTTGCGCGTCTTGCTATGGTGATGACAGGTAGCATAGAATCCATCGACACGATAGATCTCTTAGTCTTAGCCTTAGCCGCCATGCCCCGTACAGGAGGAAGTCAATGTTGAAACGTGCCACCGCCGCCGCACTTGTGGTCCTCGTACCGCTGGCCGGCGGGGCTTTCGCCAGCGCCCAGGCGCCGAAGACAGCGGCGGCCCAGCACCAGTTCAAGGCGACCAAGAAGTCCAAGCCCAAGCCCGCCGCCGCCATCACGTTGGACGGGGCCGGTGCCAACTCGATCGACCCGTTCTTCGAGAGCGTCTTCTACACCTATCACCAGGCCAATCCCAAGGTGACGATCAATTACGACCCGGCCGGCAGCAGCGTCGGTGTCACCGACATCCAGGAAAATACTGTCGACTTCGGCGATACCGAGATACCGATGGCGGCCAAAGACCTGGCCAAGGCGAAGGGGACCGTGCTCCAGGTGCCGGTTGACCTGGGCGGGGTCGCCATCAGCTACAACATCCCGGGGGTGGCCACCGGCCTCAGGCTCGACGGCCCGACGTTGGCTGCCATCTACGACGGTGCCATCACCAACTGGGACGACCCGGCCCTGGCCAGCGAGACCGGCGACGCCAAGCTGCCCAACCTGAAGATCGTGCCCGTCCACCGGGCCGACACGTCGGGCCCGGGCTGGGACCTGGACGACTACCTGATCGAAACGGCGCCCAAGTGGGTGGCCTCCATAGCTACGACCAAGCCGTCCAAGGCCTGGCCCATCACCTTCATCGGTGTGGGCGAGCAATTGAACAGTGGTGTGGCCACTTACATCTCCCAGACGCCGGGGGCGATCGGCTACGTCGAGTACGGGTATGCTCTCAAGGCCAATTTCACCAACGCCGCCGTTCTCAACAATGAGGGGATCTACCAGGCGCCTTCGCAGGCCACCATCGCCCAAGCGGGCAAGACGGCCACCAAGTTGAGCGCGACGAATTTCTCCATAATCAACCAGCCCGGTTATGGTGTCTACCCCCTGGCCAACTTCAGCTGGACGTTGCTCTACCAGAAGCAGGCCAGTACGGCCAAGGGCGAAGCCCTGCAAACACTTTTCAATTACGTGGTCACTAGCGGCCAGTCCGAAGCGGCCGAGCTCGGATATGCTCCTCTGCCGGCCAATGTGGTCGCCCTGGCGCAGTCGACCTTGAAGCAGCTCGAAGACGGCCAACGGGAAACCGCTGCCGTAACCAGCTCTCTTTCCTCCTCGAAGAGGGAGGCGGAGCGCGGTTCAGCCGGAGGAATAAGCTTCTGAGCGAGATGGTGGAAATTCCCCCCGTCACGGGGGAACAACTAAGGACTCACGAACCCCCGCCCGACCGTCCGGGGCCAGAGGCCCAGCTCCCGTTGATCATCGAGGGCTCGGGCCTGGCCCCGGACGGCTCGTTCAGCGCGAGCGACAAGAGCATCGCCCTCACCCGGTCGTTGCTGTCCAGCCGGCAAGCGTGGCGAGCGGGCCGTGGGTACGGGCCGGCCCGATGGCTGGGTGCGGGTGTCTTTGCCGCCGTGGTGCTCGCCATCGTCGTAAGCATTGCCACCGGCTCGGCTCAGGCTTTTGCCCATTACGGGCCCGGCTTTGTCTGGTCGAGCACGTATTCGCCCACCGCCGGGCAGTACGCCGCCGGCATCCTCATCGTCGGCACCGTGGTGACGACCGGGGTCGCCATCATCATCGCCGCGCCCATCGGACTAGGAGCGGCGGTGGCTCTGTCCGAACTGGTGCCGTCCAGGGTCGCCGGCGTTGCCTCCACCCTGGTCGAGTTACTGGCCGCCGTCCCGAGCATCGTGGTCGGCCTGTGGGCACTGCTCGTACTGTCACCCCTGTTCGCCCGGGACGTCGAGCCCTTCCTGCACTCGGTACCGGTGCTGGGCCTACTGTTCGGCGGGGAAGACCTGGGCCCGAGCATCATCCTGGCCGCCGTCGTGCTTGCTGTAATGACCCTGCCCACTCTGGTCTCGCTGTCACGCACCGCCCTGCGGGCGGTACCGGTGGCCGACCGCGAGGCGGCCATGGCCCTGGGCGCCACCCGCTGGCAGGTCGTCCGGAAGGTCGTCTGGCCGGCTGCACGCCCCGGGGTAGCCGCGGCCACGACCCTGGCGGTGGGGCGGGCCCTGGGAGAGGCCATAGCCGTGGCCATGGTGATCGGGAACTCGCCCTCGTGGCCGCACTCGCTGGCGGCGCCCGGTGCCACCCTGGGGTCAAGCATCGTGAACCAGTTCTCCGAGGCGCAGCCGGGGCTCGGGACGAGCTCGATCATCGCCTTGGGAGCGGTACTTTTCGTCCTCACCGTGGCCGTGAACATCGGCGGCCAGGCGTTGCGCCGGGCCGGGCGGACATCGACGTCGTCGGCGTCCTATCTGGCGCCCGCTGGCCCGCCGGCTGGAGCGGTGCCGGCTCCCGGTGCCGATTCCGGCAACGCCGGGACCGCTGCCGGCCCGGTCCTCGTCGCCGCCGCTCCGGTCGCCGCCGCCCCCCGTCCGCCCCTCGCCGCCGCCTATCCGGCCGCCGCCGGTCTGCTTGGCCCCGAGCCGCTTGACCCCGGTCCGCTTGGCTCCGGCCTGATTGGCCCCGAGCCGCTTGGCCCGGCCTGCATGGGCCCGGTCTGCGTGCCCCCGGGCCTGTGGGGCCAGGTCGGTCTGGCCCGGCCCATGGCCCCACGTCCGAGGACCAGTTCACTTCTCCCGAGCACACCCTGGCGCGTCGGCGCCGGTGGGGCCGGTCGGCTCAGTCGTTGTGCCTGGCGGCCTTGGTACTAGCGGCTTCGCCTCTGATCGCTCTGATCGTTTACACGGTGGCCCGTGCTGCGCCCGTGCTTTCGTTCGGCCTGCTGGTGCACCCGATCACCCCGCCGTTCGTGCCTGGGGGGGGCATATCGACCGCCATCGCCGGGTCCGCCAAGACGGTCGGGTTGGCGCTGGTCATGGCCGCCCCCGTTGGGTTGCTGTGTGCCCTCTACCTGTACGAAAAGGCGGGACGCTTCTCGGGCACGTTGCGCTTCAGCGCCGACGTGCTGAGCGGGGTCCCGTCCATCGTGATCGGGATCTTCGCCTACGAGGTAGTCGTGCGTCCGATGCACCATGCGTCGGGCCTGGCCGCCAGCATTGCCCTGGCTATTTTGATGCTGCCGATCATGGTGCGGGCCGACGAGGAGGCCATCAGGTCAGTCCCCGTCGACCTGCAGGAGGCCGGCGCGGCCCTGGGTGCCCCACGCTGGCGCGTGGTGCGCAGGGTCGTCCTGCGAGGTTCCCTCCCCGGGCTCGTGGCTGGCAACCTGTTGGCCCTGGCCCGGTCCATAGGCGAGACGGCGCCGCTGTTGTTCACCCTGGCATCACCGACCTTTGCCATGACCCTGCTCATCTACACCGACGGCGAACAGCCGTACTCTTCGGTCCAGGGGGTGGCGTGGGCCACCGCCCTGGTGCTGTTGGCCGCCGTACTGGCATTGAGCGTGCTGGCGCGGGTAATTGCCTGGTCGCTTACAAGGAGGGCGAGATGACTGCTGTGCCGACGATGGGCGCCTTGGCGCCGGCCGGAGCTCCCGAGCTCGAGGACAAGCCGGCTCTCAGCTTCGGGGACGTCACCATCAGCTTTGGCGCCCACGTCGCCGTGCGGGGCGTGACCCTCGACGTGCAGGCGCGCCAGGTGACCACGCTTGTAGGCCCTTCGGGGTGCGGGAAGACCACCCTGCTGCGGGCGGTCAACCGCTTGCACGACCACGCCGGCGGGCGCGTCGAGGGCACCATCCGCCTGGGCGCCCTTGACGTGTACGGCCCGTCGACTCCGGCTGAGCTTGTCCGCAGCCGGGTGGGGATGGTCTTCCAGCGGCCGAACCCCTTCCCGACCATGAGTATTTTCGACAACGTCGTCGCCGGGCTACGTTTCGCCGGCATAAGGAAGCGGGCCTTCCTGCACGAGGCGGCCGAGGTCGCCCTGCGCCAGGCCGCACTGTGGGATCTGGTCAAGTTCCGTATGGGCGACTCAGCGCTGTCCCTCTCGGGGGGCCAGCAACAGCGGTTGTGCATCGCTCGGGCGCTGGCCGTGAGGCCCGAGATGCTGCTCATGGACGAGCCTTGCTCGGCTTTGGACCCCATCGCCACCGCCAAGGTGGAACACCTGATAACCAGCCTGTCCCGCCAGGTGACCATCGTGCTGGTGACTCACAATATGTTCCAGGCGGCCCGGGTCTCGGACAACGTTGCCGTGCTGCTGATGGGGGAGGACCGGGTCGGGGAGCTGGTGGAGTCGGGCCCGGCCGATCAGGTCCTGCACTCGCCCCACAACCCCCGTACGCTTGAGTACGTCAGCGGCAAGGTCGGTTAGGGGCCACCGCCTGCGGCGGGCCCTTTGCCGGCGGGTTCTACACTGCGGGTGTGCAAATCTCCGCGAAGGTCGATTACGGCGTGCGAGCGCTCCTGGTGATGGCCACGGCCCATGAGCCGATGACGGCCGATGCGCTGGCCACCGACCAGGGCCTCCCGGCCAAGTTCCTGGGGGTCATTTTGAACGACTTGCGTCGCGCCGGCATTGTGGTCAGCCACCGGGGCCGCGAGGCCGGTTACAACCTGGCTCGGCCGGCGTCCGAGATCACCCTGGCCGACGTCATCCGGGCCCTGGAGGGCCCGCTGGCCCAGGTAAGAGGGCTGCGACCAGAGACGGCGACCTACCAGGGGGCGGCCGTGCACCTTCAGGACGCCTGGATCGCCGTGCGCGCCAGCCTGCGGGCGGTGCTCGAACACATGACGATCGAACAAGTGGCCAAAGGTGAGATGTCGCCCCAGGTGGCCCAACTCGTCGCCGACCCAGACGCCTGGACGGCTCGCCGCCTGGCTTGAGCTCTTCCCGGCCCGCGCCGCGGACGGCCTGCCGCCGGCTCGAGACCCTTCTCCGCCCGGGCCCGGTCTAACCCGGGGTCGTCCCGCGCCTTCCGGCTCAGAGCGAGCTCGCCGACGGACCTCTCTGCAGATCGCGCAGGGACCGGTAGCTGGCCAGGGCCACACCGGCCCTAGTGGCCAGGGCTCGCAATTGCTGGGAGGCCGTAGCGATGTCGTGGTCCTGCACCCGCGCGGGCCAGTCGGGCATGACCGCACGCAGTGCGGCCGTATCTGTGGCCGGGCGTAGCACCAGCTCGGTGACGCCCGGAGGCATGTCGTTGAGGAGCTGGTCGAGGCCGGCCCGGCCGCTTTGGCCCCGGGGGGAGCGGACCAACCGGTCGGGGCTGATCACGCCGGCCTCGGCCGCCAGTTGACGGAACGGGAACCCCGTCTGGTACTGCTGGTCAGCTCCGGCGAGGCGCAACGGGAGCCGGAAATCTGTGGCCAGTTCGAGGGCCACGTCGAAGAACTCCGGACGCAGTTCGAGGGCGGCCAAGTGCGCCGAGATATGACTGACGTCGAACCCCCAGTAGATAGCCCGCTCGATCTGGGCCCGGCACTCCCGGTGCACCTCGTCGATATCGGCGTGGTCCCACAGGTCGACCAGCGTCCGGGGGAAGCCGCCATCACCGTCGAGCAGGGATGGGGCATGGGTGACCGGCGCCCACCGGTAGAGGTCGTACTCGGCGTTAAGCGTCAGGTGCGCACCGACGTCCTCGCCCCGGTAGCTGGCCGCCGCCTCTCGCGCCCATGGGCCGGGGAGGACCAGACCCGCCGACGTAGCCAGCCCCGTGCGGAGGGCGTCGTAGATGGCCGAGTTTGCCGCGTAGCTCACACCGAGGTCGTCGCAGGTGACTATCAATAGCTTGGCGTCCGGCCCGTGCCCCAGGGCCTCAGCGAGCGATGTCACTCACCGCACGGTACTAGAGGCCCTGGGGCCGGGTGGGCCTCAGGAGGTCTTGCGGTGGCCTCAGGCTCTTGGCAATGGGCCTCAGGCCGCTTTGTCGCCCGACCGCTCCTCGGCCCGCCGGGCCGCCTGGGCCAGGGCCGCCCGGGCCTGGGCGATGCCGATGAGACCGATTTGGCGACTGCGGTTGGCCGGAGCGCCGGTACGGACGCGGGGGCGCTCGGGAGCGGGAAGCAACTGGGTTTGTTGGAAGGTGCGGTCTGGCTCCATGTACTTCATCATGCCCAGAGGGTGTGACCATTATCCCTGGCCCTCTCCGGGCGCCGTTCCCGGGCGCGGCCAGGTTGTTACCCACCTCCGATGCGGTCGCCTCCACCTGAGGGCGGTGGCCGGTCTCTCCCGGCAGCCGAGTCAGGCCAGGACTTGGCCGCCGGCCACGTCACCCGCTACCTCGGTGCCGGCTGGGGTGCCGGCTGGGGTGCCGACTTGCGTGGGCGGCGCGGCGTGACCGAGGGACGTGCGCAACTTAACCTCTTTCAGCAGGAACGAGAGGCCAAAGGCGACGACGGCGACGGGCACGGACCACAAGAAAGCCCGGTCCATGGCCGAGGTGAAATCGTGAGCAGACCCCAGCACCTTGCCGTACTTAGCGATATCGGCTCGTAACCCCACCCGCTCCCGGTCCAAGAGCACGGCACCGAGAACGGCGGCACCGATGGCCCCGCCCAGGGTCCGGAAGAAGGTTATGGCCGAGGTCCCCACCCCCATGTCCTGCATGGAAATGGCGTTTTGCACAGCGATTATCAATGTCTGCATAAAAAGGCCGAGCCCGGCCCCGACGACGAACATCATGGCCGCCAGCACCAGGGCGCCGGTATTGACTTCGATAAGCGACATCAAGAACATCCCCACGGACATGACGGCGGTGCCGGCGACCACGAAGATCTTGTAGCGCCCCCACTTGGATATGAGCAGGCCCGAGCTGATCGAGGTAAAAAGCAGGCCGACAAGCAGGGGAAGCAGGCGCAGGCCGGAGAGCGTCGGGCTTATGTGGCGAACGGTTTGCAGGTAGAGGGGCAGGAAAAGAATGGCCCCGAACATCACCGCGCCGGTTATGAGGCCGAGCACGGAGGAGACCGAGAAAGCATTGTTGCGAAAGAGGCGCAAGGGGACGATGGGCTCCGCCGCTCGGCCCTCCCACCACACGAAGGCGGCGATGAGCACGATCCCGAGGGGACCTGCCCATTTGGCCGTGGTGGTCAGGTGGGCCACCTGTCCGGCACTTTGCACGGCGATAAGGACCAGGGCCACCCCACCCACGGACAACAGCGCCCCGCCCCAGTCGATCCGGGCCGCCCGGCGCCGGTGGTCAGCCTTGAGCACCCGGTTGATAACGAACAGGGCCACCACGCCTATGGGCAGGTTCACGTAGAAGACCCAGCGCCACGACGCCTCGTCGACCAGGAAGCCGCCGGCCAAGGGACCGACGATGCTGGCGATCCCGAAGACGCCACCGAAATAACCCTGGTAACGCCCGCGGTCACGGGGCGGTATCACGTCGCCGACGATCGACAGGGCGAGTGAGAACAACCCGCCGGCGCCCAGGCCCTGGACGCCCCGGAACAAGATGAGCTGCACCATGCTGCCCGACAGGCCGGACAGGGCGCTGCCGGCCAGGAACAGGACTATGGCGAACTGGAATATCGCTTTGCGACCGAAAAGGTCGGAGATCTTGCCGTACAGCGGGGTCGTGACGGTCGAGGTGAGCAAGTACGAGGTGACCACCCAGTTGTAAAGGTTTAGGTGGTGAAAATCCTCACTTATCCGGGTGAGGGCCGTGGTTACGATCGTTTGGTCGAGGGCGGCGAGGAACATGCCGAGCATGAGGCCCGACATGATCACCAATATCTGACGGTGCGAATAGCCCCCCGCGGGAGGACCGACCACGGCGGGGCTCGCCGGCCCCGTTGCGCCTGTGCTCATGATCTGGCTTTGCTGCCTTTCCGGTCCGGCCCGGACCGTCTTGGTGGGGAGCCCTGGCTCAGCGCGGGATCCTGGTGAACTTGTACTCGTTTAGGTTGGCGAAGTTGTCGAGGAGGTCAAGGACCTTCTCAATGCTAGTTTCCGCCAGTTTGGCATCCCCTTCGGGCCTGTTCATGAGCCTCACGAAGACGGCCCTGTCGTCGCTGATGAACGTGGGGACGCCGAAGACATCCCATCTCTCGACCGACTCCTCATGTTCGGTCCGGGCCTGGTCGACCACCCACCCGCGGGTGGCCTCGTCCACTATCCCGGTGCCGTCCAACCCGGCGGAAGCGAGGGTGCCGGCGACCACGTCGCGCTCGCGCAGGTCGAGGGCCTGGTCGTGGCGCGCCGCGAACAGTGCCATATGGGCATCGAGGAAGTGCTCGGGGTCGCGATCACGAACGACGAGGCCCGCCAGGCCGGCCAGGACCCCAGGCTTGGAGTACGGGTCGTCCCACACGGCCGGCCCGCCCTGGGGGACGTGAGCCTGGGCCAGAGAGAAAAACCGGAAGTGAACGTCCCAGTCAGCGCCGGAGCGCAGGGCGGTGGCCAGGTGTTCGTGAGCGTTGCGGGCGAATGGGCACAGGTAGTCCCAGGTGACGGAAAACGATGGCATAAAAGCTACAACCGGCGCGCCGGGGCGCTTTGTTCCTGATCCGCAGGACGAGCCACGGTGGCGCCACTGCCGGAGGCTCGGGGAAGGACGGGGAGGAGGTGGCGTGTGAGCTCGCCCAGGGCGGCGCCGAGAGCAGCCCCGGCGATGACATCCGAGGCGTGGTGCATGCCCACGTGGATGCGGCTGGAGGCCACCGTCACCGCGGCCAGGTAGACCAGGGGCGTCGGGGCGCCGTCGCGCAGCAGGGCGGCGGCAAAAAAAGCGGCACTGGCATGGCCACTCGGGAAGCTGCTCGTCCGGGGAATGCGCAGCGGCAGCGGGCGTGGCCCGCTACTGTCCGGTCGTTGCCGCCGGAACGCCAGTTTGACCAGCCCGTTGACCAGGACCGACTCCGCCCCCAGGGCGGCGCCGGCCCTCAGCAGGGTGCGCCCTGCCTGCCCGGCCCACCACCCTTCCCACCCGGCCAGGGCGAGCCAGACCATGCTGTGGTCACCGGCGGCGCTGGCTGCGTACATGACGATGTCGAGGGCGCGCCTACCCCTCAGGTGGGTTTGGAAGTAGTCGTCCACGGCGATGTCGGCGCCGGACAGCACTCGTGGGTGCGCAGGCGCGCCGAGGCCGTTGCCTGCAGCCGCCGCCGGTGGGCCCGGCCTCACCCGGCGGCAGGGAGGGGGAACATTTGGGATGGCGTCACCGTACTGCCGCTGTAGCCGAGGTCCGCAATGAGGGCTCCTCCCGCCGGGGTGTCACCCGGCGGCCCGCTGAGCAATGCCAGGTTGCCCCCTTTGGCTGGGCAATAGGCGTGGTAACCGCACCAGTCGCACAGCGGGCCGGGCTTGGGCCGGAAGTCCTCCATGAGGCAGGCGCGCTTGACGGCCGTCCAGATGGCGGTGGCTTGGCGCTCCAGGCCGGTTATGGACTGGTCGGAGGGAGTCGTGCAGATGGCCAGCGGCTCACGCAAGTGGAACAGCTGCACCCGCGCCGGCCGCCGGCCCAACACCTGCTCGCACAGGAAGGCGTAGAAATGGACACCGCCCAGGCGGGACTGCTCGTGGCTCTGCCCCGGCGCCCGGCCTGTTTTGTAGTCGGTCACGACCAGGTCGTCGTTGTCGTCCAGCTCCAGACGGTCGATGATGCCCCGGAGGCGCAAACGACCGGTGGTTTGCCCCTGGGCTTCGTCCGGTGCGGAGCCGATGTCAACCTGCATGCGCAGCTCGGTGCCCATCACCCGGACCCGGTTGGGGTCCTCGAGGACGAAGTAGTTGGCCACAAGCTGGCGGGCGTCGGTGACGAACCCGTCGAGGTCGGCGCCCGCCAGGGCCAACGACGATCCCTCTGAGCCGACCAGGAGCTCTTCCAGGGCCCGGTCCAGCTTGTCCAGGGCGGCGCCCGGAGTACGGTCGCCGGGTTGCTCCTCCCACATGAGCAGTTCCAGGGCCCGGTGCACCACGGTTCCCTTAAAAGCCTGCACGTTGGTCGGCTCGGGGAGCTTGTCAATGGCGGAGAGGCGGAAGGCCAAGGCGCATTCCTTGAACGTGGAGACCTTCGAAGGAGTGAGCGAGGCCGGCAACTGCAACGCCATTGCCATCAGGCTAACCAGCCCCTGTGACGGCGACAGGGACCCCCGGCCGCCGCCGGTCGCCGTGCTGGTCGTAACGGGTGCCTCAGATCGACGGCAGGTAGGCCGTCCCGTTAGGCGCGTCAGCGGCTAAGCAGGGACAGCATCGTGACGGCGTTGTCCACGGCGTTGGCCCGCCAGCAGTTGTCCATGATGATGTGTACCTGAGAGGTGCCCGATGCCAGGTCACGTACGGCCGGCGCCCACTCCGCCAGCTCGGCATCGCTGTAGCGGTAGGCGTCGGAGGGCTCCCAGTTCGGGTCGTCGCCGGGGTCGTCCCGCGCCGGAGCGCCGCCCTGTGGGGGCGGCGCCGGGGCGACCGGCCAAGTCCGCACGGCCCGGCCAGGTAGGCGCACCACGGCGATGTCGGCCGTGGCCGCCACCACCCTCCCGGGGCCGGGGGTGTCCCGGCAGACGAAGCACAGCCCGAGCGCCTCCAGGACGCCGAGCGTGTGCTCGCAGGTGTCACCCTCGTACCAGCGCGGGTTGGTCAGCTCCACGGCGGTGCGCAGCCCGGGCAGCCTGGTGGTCAGTTCGGCCAGCTCCGCCCAGGCCGCCGGCCGGGGGCTGAACCACGAAGGGAAGCGGACGATGACCACTCCCAGCTTGCCCGCCTCGACCAGAGGGCGGAGGGCGTGGTTGAAGCGCTCCCAGCATTCGTCCACAACGGCGGCCGGTAAGCGCTGACGGTAGAGCTTGGCCGTGTCGCGCCGCGATGGCCGCACGTAGCCCTGGAGGTCGGCCCACAACGACTCTGGCCATGCGGGGGCGCCGCAGAGAAGGGACCAGGCCCGAACGTCGATGGTGAAGCCGGCGGGAGCGGCGCTGGCCCAGCGTTGGGCAACTTCGGGGGTGGGCGGGAAGCGGTACGTGGTCGCCACCTCGGCCAAGGGGAGCCGGCTGGCGTAGTGGGCCAGGCGCTGAGCGGCGCTGAGCGAGCGTGAAGGATAGAAGGTACCGTCCCGGACGAGCGAGCGGTCGGCCCATGAGCTGCTCCCGGCCAGGGCCCGGCACTCCCCGATGAGGACGCCCTGGGGGAGGCAGGGCCCGCTGGGGACGGCAGGGGTCACCGCCGCCGGTGCTCCGGTCACCGGAGCCAGCGTAGGCGAGCCGCCGGTTTGGCGCCGGGATGGCCGGAGGGCCCGGCGGCACCCGCCTGTTGTCGGCACCCGCCTGTTGCCGGTATCGGTCTGTTGTCGGTATCGGTCTGTTGTCGGCGCCGTACGTGGAAAACTGCCCCTATGAGGAGCGAGACCGGGGTGAGGGACGGCAGGTGAACGCCTCGGAGCTCGAGGCCTGGGGAGTCGAGCCCGGCTACTGGGACGTGGCCGGCCATTGGAGGGACATCCCCGAGGCCACGGCCCAGGCCGTGCTGGAGGCGATGGGGGCCGGGGCGCGCCATCCGGGCGGGACCGCCCCCCTCGTCACGGTCGACCAAGTCACCGCCGCCCAGGCGGCGCGGGACCAGGAGGAGGGTGGGGGCCGAACGTGGCCGGACTGGCTGCCCGCCGGCACCCTGTTCCTGGAAAGGGGAGGGACGGTCCCGGTCTGGCCCGGAGGTCGGCAACCGCCTGAGGTCCCGGCCGGTTATCACCGGCTGGAACCCGAGGCGGGCGGCGGCTCCCTGACCGTGGCCGTGTGCCCGCCCCGCTGCCCCCCACCGCCCGATGGGCGCACCTGGGGGTGGTCGTCGCAGCTCTATGCCAGCCGTTCGGAGACAAGCTGGGGGATCGGCGACTTCGCCGACCTGCGCCGCCTGGTGGGCTGGGCCGGCGAACATGGAGCGGGCTTCGTCCTGCTCAACCCCCTGCATGCCCCGGCAGCGGGGCCGGTACCGGAACCGAGCCCCTATTTCCCCAGCTCACGTTGCTTCCTCAACCCGCTCTACATCCGCATCGAAGACGTCCCGGGAGCCGCCGACCTGCCCGATGGAGCCATCCTGGCCGAGCAGGCCAGGGCACTCAACGGGCAGAGGCTCATCGACCGCACCCGGGTGTGGGCGCTCAAGTCGCACGCGTTGGAAACGCTGTTCGCCCGGTCCGAGGAGGCCGTCACCGACGAACGGTTCGAGGCGTACGTACGCGAACGGGGCCGCGTCCTCGACGGCTACACGTCGTTCTGTGCTCTGGGCGAGAGGTACGGCCTGCCCTGGCAGGGCTGGCCCGAAGAGTTCCGCCACCCGTCGCGTCCCGAGGTGGGGGAGTTCGCCACCGGCGCCGGGCGCCTGCGCAAGCGGTACCACGCCTGGTTGCAGTGGCTGTGCGAGGTCCAGCTGGCTGGCGCCGCCCGGGTAAACGGCGCCGGCCTCATCTGCGACCTGGCCGTCGGGGTGGACGGTGGTGGCGCCGACGCCTGGTTGTGGCAGGACACCTTTGCCCTGGGCATGCGCGTGGGTGCCCCTCCCGACGACTTCAACACCAAGGGCCAGGATTGGGCCCTGCCGCCCTGGGACCCCTGGAAATTGCGAGCTGCCGCCTACGACCCCTATATCGAGATGCTCCGGGCCGTGCTGAGGCCGGCTCAGGGCCTCCGAGTCGACCACGTGATGGGCCTCTTCCGCCTCTTCTGGGTGCCACTGGGGTCCGAGCCGTGGCAAGGCGCCTACGTGCGCTACGTTTGGCAGGACATGGTCGGGCTGCTCCGTCTCGAAGCGTCCCGGGCGGGGGCCTTCGTCGTGGGGGAGGACCTGGGGACGGTGGAGGACCACGTGCGCCATGTCCTGGGCCAGAGCGGTGTGCTCTCCTACAAGCTTTTCTGGTTCGAGCCGCACCGCCCGGCCCACTGGCCGGTCCAGGCCTTGGCCGCGGTCACGACCCACGACCTGCCTACGGTGGCCGGGGTATGGACGGGCGCCGATGCCGAGGCGCAGCGCCGGGCCGGGATCCCGCTGAACGAGGAGGGCGCCGCGTACCTGCGCCGGCGTCTGGCCGAGTGGACCGGTTCGGACGACGGCCGTCCCGTCTCCGAGGTGATCGAAGCCACTTACGCCGCCCTGGGCGAGGCCCCCTGTGCCCTGCTGGCGACGGCCCTGGACGACGCCCTGGCCGTCGAGGAACGGCCGAACATGCCGGGTACGATCGACCAGTGGCCCAACTGGTGCCTGGCCCTGCCTGGTTCGTTGGAACAGATCGAGCAGAGCGCGCTGGCCGCCGCCATCGCCTCCCGCCTGGGTGGGCATTGAGCTCAGCTCCGGCCCGTCCCGGGCGCCCCCCCGGGGGCCCGGCGTGAGCGTCGCCGACCTGCCCGTCCCGCCGCCGGTCGCCCCCATGCTGGCCAAGCTGGAGCGCAGCCTCCCCGACGGCGACTATTTCTACGAGCCGAAGTGGGACGGGTTCCGGGGCATCGTCTTTCGCCATGGCGATGACCTCGCAATCGGCAGCCGCAACGAGCTGCCCCTGACCCGCTACTTCCCCGAGCTCGTGACCGACCTGCGCGCCGCGTTGCCCGATGCCGCCGTGGTGGACGGAGAGGTGGTCGTGGCCGGCCCAGGGGGCCTGGACTTCGACGCCCTGAGCCAGCGGGTGCACCCGGCCCTCAGCCGCGTCCGGATGCTGGCGGAAAAGACGCCCGCTTCCTTCGTCGCCTTCGACCTGCTGGCATTGGACGAGCGCGATCTGCGGGGCGAGCCTTTCCATGAGCGCCGGCGCCTTTTGGAAGAGCTGCTGGGCCCGGGCGCCCCGCCCGGCGGGCCGGCCCGGGTGCACCTGACGCCGGCGACGCGCCGGCGTGCCGTGGCTGAGGACTGGTTCCAACGTTTCGAAGGTGCCGGACTGGACGGCGTGGTGGCCAAGGCCAGCGACCTCGTCTATGCACCGGCCAAGCGGGTGATGGTCAAGGTCAAGCACGAACGCACGGCCGAGTTCGTCGTAGGCGGCTTCCGCTGGTACCGGGCCTCGTCCGGCACCTCCTCCGGCACCGAGGTCGGCTCTTTGATGCTCGGTCTCTATGACGTCGAGGGCCGGCTCTGTCACGTCGGCGTGATCGGCGCCTTCCCCGCCGAGCAGCGCCGCCAGCTGGCGGAGGTCCTGACGCCCTTCCGGTCCCCGGTGGACGCCGCGGCCGGTGGCACCGATAACGGCACCGAGGGCGGGAGCGGGCACCCGTGGGCGGCCTGGGCGTCGGCCCCCGCTACCACCGGTCCCCGGATGCCCGGTGCCCGCAGCCGCTGGAACGGGGCCAAGGACCTGTCCTTCGAGCCCGTGCGACCTGAGCTCGTCGTCGAGGCCGCCTACGAGCACCTGCAGGGCAGCCGCCTGCGGCACACGGCCCAGTTCCGGCGCTGGCGGCCGGACCGGGACCCCCGGAGCTGCACTTATGATCAGCTGGAGGCGGCGGTGCCCATGTTGCTGGCCGAGGTCTTCGGGGCCGGCGTGATCGGACCGGACGGGATCCGGGGCCGGCCCGGCCACCCCGCGCCGCCGGTCCGCCCGCACCCCGGGCCCCTCCCCGGGTAGGGTTTGGCAACGTGACAGCCGCTCAGGTCGCGGAAGGCTTCAGGCGGGCCTCAGGACCGTCCAGCTTGTCGCCGCAGAGCGCCCTGCTCGTACCCGTCCCCGAGGCCGAATCCCTGGTCGGGGCGTGGCGGGCGGCACACGACCCGACGGCGCGGGCGGGCGTACCGGCCCACATCACCCTGGTCGTCCCCTGGGTCCCTCCCGAGCAGATAAAGCAGGAGCATTTCGAGGAGCTGGAAGAGCTGCTGGCCCACCAGGAGCCGTTCGATTACACCCTTGAGGCGGTGCGCTGGTTCGGTCAACGGGTGCTATGGCTGGCGCCGTCGCCGGCCGCACCGTTCAAGCGCCTGACAGTACTGCTGGCCGACCACTTCGAGACCCCCCCCTGGCAGGGAGCGTTCCCCGAGGTGGTGCCTCACTTGACCGTTGGCCTGGCCGGCGAGGTCGGCGACAGCTCGCTGGCCGAAGCGGCCGAAGACCTGGCCTTGAAGCTGCCGCTGCGTTGCCGGGCAAGCCAAGTGGACGTCATGGTGGGCGATGGCGCCGATTGGACCGTGGTCTACCAGGTCTTGTTCCGGGGCTAGAGGTCGTCCTGTTCGGCGCTGCGGACAGGCTCGACCGTGCCCCGTCCGAGGCCCCGGGCTCAGGCCCTCGGGCTCCCGAACGGCTCGCCGGCCTGGTCGTAGCACCCTTCGTGGTAGTGCTCCACCCTGGCCCATCTCCCGTCGACGTAGACGTTGGCGATCACCTGGCGGCCCCGTATGCGGGCCACGAACTTGACCGGTAACTGGCAGTGCTCACAGACGGCGTCGTTGCCCGCCTCTATGAAGCGAACGACAGCCCTGCTCACAGGCAGGACAGGCGCGATAGGGGTCACATAGGTTTTATCGGCCTGTTGGCCGGACAACCTGAGGAACGTGCCCGGCGAGGCCCTAGGCTGTCGATGCTGTGCCTGAGGCCCCACAACCCCGGTCTGACAGCTTTGGTCCCAATGCCTGGCTGGTCGATGAGATGTTCGAGGAGTTCCGGCGCGACCCGGGCTCGGTAAGCGAGAGCTGGCGCGATTTCTTCCAGGGTTACAAGCCGGGTGGCGCCAACCTGGCTCGTCCGGCACTGGTGGGCACCTCCGGGGCCGATGAGGATGTGGAGCCCGGGGCGGGCACAACCGCGGCCGGCCCAACCGGGGCCGGCACCGCCGGCGCCGGCGTCGGGGAGGACCGGCAAACTGGCAACGGTGCCGGGCCCGGCACCATGCCCGAGGCGCGGCCGGCCACGACCGCCTCGCCGACAGACATGGCCCGGACGAGCACTACGGCACCGGCCCCGACCCAGGTCGGGGGGCCTCACCAGCCTGCCCCCGGCGTCGCCGACATGGCCGGGCACCCGACGTCGCCGCCCGGTCCCACCCCCGGGCCCGGGAGCCCGGTCGACGGCACGACCGTGCCCCTCCGGGGCAGCCCGGCCCGGGTAGTGGCCAACATGACGTCGAGCCTGACCGTGCCCACGGCGACGAGCTTCCGGGCCGTCCCGGCCAAGCTGCTCGAGGTCAACCGGCTCATCCTCAACAACCAGCTGGCCCGGTCGGGCGCCGCCGGCAAGGTCAGTTTCACCCACCTGATCGGGTGGGCCGTCGTCCAGGCCGTCGGCAGCGTCCCCGCCCTCAATTCGAGCTTCCGGGACGATGTCAACGGTCAGGGCCCGGTAAGTGGCCAAGTTCCGGCTAATGGTCAAGTCAACGCCGATGGCCTCGCCACCGGCGCCGGCCCGGTCGTTCCCGGAGCGGGTAATGGTGCCGCCATGGCGGGCCCGGTCGCCAGCCCGGCCGTGTTCCGTCCTGACCACGTCAACCTGGGCATAGCCGTGGACCTGCAGCGTCCCGACGGCACCCGCACCCTGATGGTGCCCGTGATAAGACAGGCCGAAACCCTCGACTTTCGTGGTTTTTGGTCGGCTTACGAGGAGATGGTCCGCAAAGTCCGCACGGGCAAGGCTCAGGTCACCGATTTTGTAGGCCCGACGTTGACCCTCACCAACCCGGGCACGCTCGGCACCGTGCAATCGGTGCCGAGGTTGATGGTGGGGCAGGGAGCGATTATCGGCGTGGGGGCGATCGACTACCCGGCCGAGTGGCAGGGCGCCGACCCGCGCCAGTTGGCCGGGCTCGGGATTTCCAAAGTTGTGACGATCACTTCCACCTACGACCACCGGGTGGTGCAGGGGGCGGAATCGGGCTTGTTCCTCCAGCGCGTGCACGGACTGCTGTTGGGCGAAGACGGTTTCTACCAAGACGTGTTCCGTTCGATGGGGATCCCCTACGAACCGGTGAAGTACCACCGCGACGTGAGCGACCCCTTCGAACCGGTCGGTAATTTCGTAGAGAAACAGCAGAAGGTCGACCGTCTCGTAAATGCCTACCGGGTGAGGGGCCACCTCATTGCCCACCTCGACCCCCTCGACTGGTCCGAGCCCCGCATGCACGCCGAGCTCGACCCGCTCACTTATGGGCTCACAGTCTGGGACCTCGACCGGGAGTTCCTGGTGCAGGGCCTAGGGGCCAGGGACCGGATGCGCTTGGGCGACGTCCTTTCCTTGCTCCGGGACGCCTATTGCCGGACCGTAGGCGTCGAGTACATGCACATCATGGAGCCGGCGCAGAAGCGGTGGATCCAGGAGCACGTCGAGGGGGCGACCACGGACCTAGGCCCCGACGAGCACCGCCATATTCTTTCCCGTCTCAACGCGGCCGAAGCCCTGGAGCGTTTTCTCGAGACCAAATACATAGGGCAAAAGCGCTTCGGGCTCGAAGGAGCAGAGTCGGCCATACCGTTGCTCGACGCCCTGTTGGGCGATGCCGCCGATCTCGGGCATCGCCACGCCGTCATGGGCATGGCCCACCGCGGCCGTCTCAACGTGCTCATAAACATCGTGGGCAAGAGCTACGGGGAGCTCTTCGGTGAGTTCGAGGGCAACTTGGATCCCACCAGCGTGCAGGGATCGGGGGACGTCAAGTACCACAAGGGTTTCCGGGGTAATTTCGTTTCCCGGGCCGGCAACTCACTGGACGTGGCGCTGGCCTCCAACCCGTCGCACCTCGAGGCGGTCGGCCCGTTGTCGAAGGGATGGCCCGGGCCGTACAGGACACCCTGGCCCAGCTGGCCACGCACGAGGAGCCGGCGGGGCCAGGGGGGTCATTGCTCCCACCGACCGAGCTCGTCCTGCCCGTCCTCGTGCACGGCGACGCCGCTTTTGCCGGCCAGGGCGTGGTGGCGGAGACGCTCAACATGTCGACGCTGGCTGCCTACGAGACCGGTGGCACCGTCCACCTCGTGATCAACAACCAGCTCGGCTTCACGACCAACCCGGAGTCGGCGCGCTCGTCGGTTTATGCCACCGACGTTGCCAAGATGGTGCAGGCACCGATATTCCACGTAAACGGCGACGACCCCGAGGCGTGCGTCCGGGTGGCCCGTACCGCCCTGGCCTTCCGCCAGGAGTTCCACAAGGACGTGGTCATCGACATGGTGTGCTACCGACGGTACGGCCACAACGAGCAGGACGACCCGTCGCTCACCCAACCCTTGCTGTACCAGCTCATCAAGGAGCACCGCAGCGTCCGAAAGCTGTACACCGAGGCGCTGGTGCGCCGGGGTGATATCACGCTGGAGGAGGCGGAGGCGGCCCTGGCCGACTTCGCCCGGCGGCTCCAGACCGCTCTGGACCAGACCCGGGCATCGGCCCCTCCGCACCTCACGCGGCTGCCTCCGCCCCCGTCCCCGACGCCGCTGGCCGCCGAGGCGACGACAGCGGCGCCCGCCGAACAGTTGGCGGCCGTGGTTGACGCCCTGACCACTGCGCCCGAGGGTTGCACGCTGCACCCCAAGATCGTCCGGGTCCTCGAGACCAGGGCCAAGCTGTGGGCTTCGGGCCAGGTGGACTGGGCCCTGGGCGAGGCCCTGGCCTACGGCACGGTCGTCCTGGACGGCCATGACGTGCGCCTGTGTGGCCAAGACACCCGGCGGGGCACCTTCGGCCACCGCAACGCCGTCTACGTTGACTACCGGACGGGTGCCGAGCACGTGCCGCTGGCCGAGATGGCGCGCCAGCAGGGCGTCACGTCGGGCCGCTTCTTCGTCTACGACTCGCTGCTCTCGGAGTACGCCGCCCTCGGGTTCGAGTACGGGTACTCCTTGTTCGCCCCTGAGGCTCTGGTGGCATGGGAAGCCCAGTTCGGCGACTTCGTGAACGGCGCCCAGATCGTCATCGACCAGTTCCTGGCGGCGTCGGAGGTGAAGTGGGAGCAGCGCTCGCGCCTGGCTCTATTGCTGCCTCACGGCTACGAGGGCCAGGGCCCGGAGCATTCCTCGGCCCGGATCGAAAGGTTCTTGGCCCTTTGCGCGGAGGACAACATCTGCGTGGCCAACGTCACCACGGCGGCGCAACTTTTCCACGTACTGCGCCGGCAGGTCTACCAGGCTTCGAGCAAGCCCCTCGTCCTGTTCACGCCCAAGCGGTACCTGCGGGGACGGGAGGCGTACAGCCCCGTGGAAGAGCTCAGCGGCGGCTCTTTCCACCCGGTCATCGGCGACGCCCTGACCACGCCCGAAGACGTGCGGCGCGTGGTGCTCGCTTCGGGAAAGGTCGGCCTGGACCTACTGGTAGCCCGCGACGCGGCTCGCCGCACCGATGTGGCGATAGTGCGTGTCGAGCAGCTTTATCCGTGGCCCCGGCCACAAATTGATGCCGCTATTTCGGCTTACCCGTCCGCCACCGAGGTCGTGTGGGCACAAGAGGAGCCGGTCAATATGGGCGCCTGGGAATTCGTGCGCGACCGTCTGGGTGAAATCGTCGATGGGCGGCAAAGCTTGGAGCGGGTCGCCCGGGCGGCTTCGGGTTCGCCCGCCACGGGTAGCCACACCCTGCACGACCTGGAGCAGGCGGACATTCTGCAGCGGGCGCTGACACCCGGGCGCTGACATTCGGGCGCTGACATTCGGGCGCTGACATTCGGGCGCGGGGACCCCCGTCGTGGCCCGCGGTGGCGCCGGACCGTCCCGGCCTCCCGAAGGCGCCACGCGGCATCGTAGGTGCCGGCAAACGGCCGCCCAACCCCGGGCATGCACCACCTCGGCCTCCTGAAGTGGCAAGATGTGGGGCAGTGGTGCAAGTCCACTGAGGGTCCGACCTGCTCCGGGTACGTGCGGCGTTGTCCGCGGTGCGGTGGCGGTGAGCTCACAGTGGCGTTGTGCCTGGGGCCTGTCAGCTCCGGGCCGGCGAGCAGGTGATGCGCGTCGGCCTCGGGCAGGGCCTCCGGATAATGAAACAGGAGAAACATGCCAGCACGTCACGTAGTCGTGGACGGCTCAAATATCGCCACCGAAGGTAGTTCGTTGCCCAGCCTCAAGCGGCTCGACGAGGCAGTGCGCGAATTTCTGGTCGAGAACCCCGATGACGTCGTCACCGTAGTCGTGGACGCCACATTCGGTCACCGTATCCCCCCTGAAGAGCGTCCGGTCTACGAAGAGGCCGAGACCGACGGCGACATTGTGTCGCCGCCCGCGGGAGCGATCGGCAGGGGCGACGCCTTCCTGCTCAGGATCGCCGACAAGGTCGGAGCGGTCGTATTGTCCAATGACTCCTTCCAGGAGTTCCACGGTGAGTACGAGTGGCTTTTCGACAAGGACAGGCTGATCGGGGGCAAACCGGTGCCCGGCGTGGGATGGATTTTCACCCCGCGGACCCCGGTGCGAGGCCCTCGGAGCCGGGAGTCCGTGAAGGAAGCGAAACGCAAAAAGCGTACGGAACAGCCCGGGGCGTCGGACGAGAGCGGCCTCGAACTGGCGGCCGACCGTTCGCGGGGCCGGGGTGGCGAACGCAAGTTGCAACGGGCCATCGCCGTAGCCGTTGAGGAAGCCGTCGAGCCCGAGAAGGTCGGGCACAAGCGCCGCCGCCGCCGGCGGGGGGCCGAGGTGCCGTCCGAGCCGCTCAACGAGCCCCTCACCTTCATTACGTTCATCGCCAAGAACCAGCTCGGTGGCGAGGTCGACGGCACGGTCGACGAGTTCTCCTCTCACGGGGCATTCGTCTCCGTGGACGGAGCGCGGTGCTACCTGCCGCTGTCGGCCATGGGTGACGAGCCTCCTCGTTCGGCGCGCGAGGTCCTACGCAAAGGTGAGAAACGTAGTTTTGTCGTCCAGGCCTTTGACGCCGTCAGGCGTGGCATAGAGCTGGCCCTCCCCGGATATGCCGCGGCCGGCCGGGGTTCCTACGCCGGAGACGATCGACGCCGAGATCCACCGGTTAGAGGGCTCGCCCGTCGCCGCCAAGAAGGGCGCGGCCGTCAGAAAGGTGGTGGGGACGAAGGCCGTTTCTCACCATGCGGCTGCATCGACCAAGAAGGCCGCCTCGGTCAAGGCAGCACCGGCCAAGGCCGCAGTGGCCAAGAAGGCGCCCTCGGCCAAGGCCGCACCGGCCAAGAAGCCGCCCTCGGCCAAGGCCGCACCGGCCCAGAAGGCGCCCTCGGCCAAGGCCGCACCGGCCCAGAAGGCGCCCTCGGCCAAGGCCGCACCGGCCCAGAAGGCGCCCGCCCAGAAGACACCAGCCCAGAGAGCGCGGGCCACAAAGGCCGTGTCAACGAGGGCCGTGGCAGCAAAGACGGTGCCGGTCAAGAAAGCAGCCGTCGCCAAGAAGACCGCTCCCGTCAACAACGCGGTGCCGGGGCAGAAGGCGGCTGCGAGCCAGAAGGCGGCTGCGAGCCAAACGGCAGTTGCGAGCCAGAAGGCAGTTGCGAGCCAGAAGGCAGTTGCGAGCCAGAAGGCAGTTGCGAGCCAGAAGGCAGTTGCGAGCCAGAAGGCGGCTGCGAGCCAGAAGGCGGCTGCGAGCCAGAAGGCGGCTGCGCCCGAGAAGGTGCCCGGTGCGCAAACGACGGCTCAACGAAGCACACCAGATGCGGCGCGCAAGGCGTCGTCCTCCAGAGCCGCCACTCCGGTCCCGAGGGTCACCCCGGCCAAGATGGGCGCCTCTGTGACCAGGGCAACCCGGGCCAAGACGGCTGGGCCCCGGAAGGCCGCCTCGGCGACTATTCCGGCGCCCACCGCGGAGCCGGCCCCTGCTCGGCCAGCTCGGCTAACGGCTCCGGAGCCGTCCCCGGTTCGGATCGCGGCTCCTTCGAGGAAGGCCGGAGCGGGCAGAAGGGCGAGCACAGCCAGAGCCGGCGCGGCACTGGGAAGGCCTGCCGCGCCCGAGAAGGCGGCTGGCCCCCGAGGTTCATCTGCGCCCCGCCAGGCGCTCCCGGTGAAAACGCCGTCTGAGGCTGAAATGCCCCCCTCCGCCCCAGGCGTTGGCCCGGTCAGGACCAGGGCGGTGGCCAGGACCCGCAAGACAGCCGAGACGCACGCGGCGCCCAGGGTGCCCACGTCGGCCCGGAAGGCGGCTCCGGCGAAAAGGCCGACTGTCGACGCCAAGCAGGCCGCCTCCCGTGAGGCTGCTGACCTTGCCCACGCGGCGGAGGTGGCCACCGAGGCCGTGCGCCAGAGGATGGGCGCCCCCGCTCATTCCAACGGTGCTGCCCAACGGTCGCCGGCTCGGTCGTCGGCCCAGACGTCCCTAGCTCCGAGGGCGTCGGCTCAGACATCTTCAGTGCCGAGGAGGGGAGCAGCTGTCGCCCCGAAGGCTTCTCCGGCGCCGGTGGCCAGCGTTATGCCGGTCGTTGTCCCGGAGCCAGTGCCTGACGGGCCCGACGGTGCCGGCCTCCCGGCCCGGGCGGGCAGAGGTCGTGGCCGAGCAACCCGGGACAACATCGAGGTCGCCGCCCCGACGGCGTTCACCCGGAACCCTTCACGCCGTACGGGACGCGTCCGGGCCGGGTTGACCGGTTAGGCCGGTTAGGCCGGTTAGGCCGGACCGGGCACGGTCACGTAGGAAACGGGCTCGGCGCCGGTCGCGGTGTGACATTTATAGCCAAAAATGGCCATAAATGTACCAAAACGGCGGCTGGTCCGAGTAGCGGAAGGCCGACCGGGCCCGCTACGCCTAGTGGGCCTGCCACGCCTAGTAGAAGGTCGACGTGGGAACGGGCTTGTACAGCCTGCGCCCCGTGAAGCGGGGGTTCACGATCGATATCCACCGGTCCTTAGGCCCCGGGGCCCAGTGCTCGAAGGGCTCGGCACGCGTTTGCAGTGACGCCAGGTCAACGGCATCGGTTATGTCGGCGCCCTCGCCGGAGACGACAACGTCCCAGCCCTCCCTGGTCGTGGCGTCGATGACGTCGGCCTCGAAGGCCACGTGGCCCAAGGGGCCCGGGCCTCCAACACCTCCGACGCAGTGGCGAAGGTTACCGTGCGGCCGTGCAACACGAAGTTGACGGGAAAGATCTCGGGACGCCCTTCGTCGTTCACCACTGCGACACGCCCGTACTTGGTCCGCTTCAGCATGGCTAGGCATTCGTCTTCGGTAAGGCTCTCCAGGGCCGCGTCTGACATGTCAGCCTCCTTCGAGGCTAAGCCTATCGTGGCGCTCAATCGTTGACGGCGGGGGAGACCGGCAACGGTACCCGCCATTCGAAGCTCGTCCCTCCACCCTCGGCAGGCAACAGCTCCAGGCTCCCGCCCAGCAGTTCGGCTCGTGCTCTGGCGTTGGCGATGCCGCTCAGGTGCCCAGGGTTGCCCACGCCCACCCCATTGTCAGTGACCAGCACGCTGAGCTCGTCTTCCAGGGTGATGTCCACTTCGACCCGGGTGGCGTGAGCATGGCGGGCGGCGTTGGAAAGGGCCTCTCTCAGAACGGCTATCGCTTCCAGCTGTACGGGCAAGGCCATCTCCCAATCGGTGGCACCATGGAAAGACACCGTGGGGCGGAACCCCAGGGCCTCCGCTGCGTACGCCAGGGCTTCGAGTGCCTTGGCCCGCAGGCCCGTGCCCGGGGCGGATTCCAGCGCGAAGATGGCCTCTCTTATTTCCTTGATAGTCACATCGAGGTCGTCGACCGTCGAGGCGACACGGGCCGACGCCTGCTGGTTGTCGATAAGGGCCAGGGCGCCCTGTAGGCGCAGGCCGGCCCCGAACAGGCGCTGGATAACCAGGTCATGCAGGTCACGGGCAATGCGTTCCCGGTCGGCAGAGATGAGCAGCCGGTCCCGCTCGGAACGGACATTGGCCAGCTCGAAGGCCAGGATGGCCTGGGTGGCCAGTGAACCGATCGACTCGTCGGCGTCAAGGCCCAAGTTGGTCGCTTCCTCGCCCACGATGACAAGCGCTGCTGACAGGGGGCCGTCCTTGCCGGGCAGGGTCAAGGGGAAGGCGCGGGCGTGCACACCGGCGCCCCGGTTGGTGGCCGCCGTCGCCGGCTTGCCCGAGGCTATGGCCTGGGCCACCGGGGTGGCCACCTGGTCGGGATGGCCCACCGCGGTCAGCGCGTCACGGTCGCCGTAACTGGCGGCGGTACGCGAACGACCGTCCTCGACGACTACCAGGGCGGCGGCGCTGGCATTGGCGAGCTCGGCCGTCCATTTGCAAACCAAGTTGAGCGAGCTCTTGAGGGAGGCCTCGGATAGCAGGCTAAGTCGGATCTCGGCGGTCGCCGCCTGCCAACGGGCCTGGCGGCGGAGCTGGGCTTCGGCCTCCTTGTGGACGGTGATGTCGCGTACCAGGACCGAAAAGCCCGGTTCGTCACCGAGGGCCAGAGGTGAGACCGAGATGGCGACGTCGAGGGACTTGCCCTCCCGCCGCTGCCAGCGGGTGTCCTTCGACCGGGGGATCTGGCCGGAGCGGGTGTCGTCGAGCAGCTCCTCGAGGACGGGGTCGTCGGGGAAAAAGAGGCCGATGTGGCGTCCCACCACCTCCTCGGGGCTGAAGCCGAACATGGCTTCGGCACCAGGGTTCCAGCTCGTGATCACCCCCCGGTGCGACATGGAGAAGATCCCGTCGGCTGACGACTGGACTATGGCGGCGAGCTGGGCCTGAGCCGACTGAGCGGCCTTGCGTTCGGTTATGTCGCGGATGGCGGCCACGATTAGCTCCCCATCCTCACCGCCTATAGGGGCCAGGCTGATGTCAACGGGGAACTCGCTGCCGTCCTTGCGCCGGGCGTAAAGGTCGAGACCGGCGCCCATGGGCCGGGTGTGGGGGTCAGCCGAGTACTCGGCTCGACGCTTGCGATGAGAGTGGCGGAACCTCTCGGGCACCAGGAGCTCTATGGACTTGCCCTGCACCTCCCCGGACGAGTAGCCGAAGAACGCCTCAGTGCGCTCGTTGACGGCGACGATCAACCCCTTGCCGTTGATGGCCACGGCGGCGTCGGGCATGAGCGACAGGAAGGTCGTCAGCATGTCCGAACCTTGGGGCAAAGCGACGCCCTGGGGGGTGGTCGCGGGCCCGAAAGCGTGTTCCGCCACCTCCGCTTCGAGCTCCATGCGAACTTCTATTGTAGCGGAAGGCCCATGCGCCTAGGCATTTTGGGTCATTCGGCCCTGCCTGCGAGACCTGCGGCGCGCCCAACATAAAGCCTGATGGTCACAAACCCGACGGTTGAGCCTTCTACGGTCAGCGACAGCGCGGGGCCGCCACGGCTTACCGCCGAGCGTTGCCGCTCGCTTCTCTCCGCTGCCCTGGAGGGCCACCTGGCCCTGTCCCAGGGCGCGTTGCCCCTCGTCGTCCCGGTTACCTGTACCGTGGATGGGGAGGACCTTCTGGTGCGGGCCGGGCTCGGCCTGATCGGCAAGGTGCCTGCGCAGCCCGGGGTAGTCGCCTTCCAGACCGAGGGCAGCAGCGCCGACGGGACCTCGAGGTGGGAGATCATGGTCCAGGGTCGCGCCGAAGTGCTGGACGAACGCCAGTCCGGCCCCGGGGGCAAGGTCCCGCCCGCGCTCCCGATGGTCGACCAGGGCATGACGGCGGCCCTGCGCATAAGTATGGAACTGTTTACGGGACGGCAGTACGGCAGTACCGCCGGGCAACTAAAGGAGACTGTGGAATGAGCGTTGACCTAGTGAGCAATGGCGCTTGGGCCCGAGATGTGGTCCTGGTCGACGGCTCGACCGCTTGCATACGGACGGTTAGGGCCGGCGACGGCCCGTCGTTGGCCGACCTGCACTCTCGCCTTTCTCAGGAAACGGTGCGGCTGCGTTACCTGGGCGCGCACCCACGGCTGTCGGAGGAAGAGTTGGCCCGCCTGGTGAGCTCCGACGCCGACCAATGTGTGCTCGTGGTGGAAAGGGGCAACCGGCTCATCGCCTGCGCCCAGTACGACCGGGTGCCGGGCAGCGACGTCGGCGAAGTTGCTTTCGTGGTCGACGACGCTCACCAGGGCCTCGGCCTGGGCACCCTGTTGCTGGAGTACCTGGCCAGCGAGGGCCGTCGGAATGGTCTCAAGCGGTTCGCGGCTGACACCTTCCTCGAAAACAGCCAAATGGTGCAGGTATTTCGCGACGCCGGTTTCACTCAGCGGTCCCGGCTCGAGTCCGGCGTGATCCGCGTGGTTATGGACATCGCTCCCACCGAGGAGGCCTTGGCGGCCTTGTACGAGCGGGACCGCAAGGCCGCGGCTCGTAGCATGCAGCACCTGCTGCGGCCCCGTTCGGTTGCTGTCATAGGTGCGTCCCGGACCCGGGGGACGGTGGGCCACGAACTGGTGCGCAACCTCATGAGCGGAGATTTCCAAGGACCGGTCTACCCCGTCAACCCCACCGCCAGCCATATTGCCAGCCTGCCGTGCTTTGCCAGCATCGAAGCCGTGCCGGGCGAGGTCGACCTGGCCATCGTGGCCGTGCCGGCCAAGTCGGTGGCCGACGTCGTCGAAGCGTGCGGGCGCAAAGGGGTGGGCGCTTTGGTCGTGGTTTCCTCCCACTTCGCCGAGGACGGCGCCGCCGGTGCTCAGTTGGAAAGGGAGGTCGCCCGCCTGGCTCACGCCTACGGCATGCGCATGGTCGGGCCTAACTGCTTCGGAGTGCTCAATACCGACCCCCAGATCTCCATGAACGCCACTTTTGCCCGGGACACGCCCACAGCCGGGCGCCTAGGTTTTGCCTCCCAGTCCGGCGGCCTCGGCATCGCCATCCTGGCCGAGGCCCGCAAGCGCGGTATAGGCCTGTCGAGCTTCGTTTCCATGGGCAACAAGGCGGACGTGAGCGGCAACGACCTGCTGTCCTGGTGGGGCGAGGACGATGACACCGCCGTCGCTCTGTTATACCTCGAGTCGTTCGGCAATCCCCGCAAGTTCGCCCGCCTGGCCCGCCAGTTCAGCCAGTCCAAGCCCATCGTGGCCGTCAAGGGCGGCCGCACCGCCGTGGGCAGCCGCGCCGCTTCGTCGCACACGGCGGCGATGGCCAGCTCGGACGAGGCCGTGGCGGCACTGTTCCGCCAGACCGGCGTGATCCGGGTCGACACCATCGAGGAGCTCTTCGACGTCGCCCAGGTGGTCGGCTCCCAGCCCCTAGGCCACGGCTTGCGCGTCGCCGTGCTCAGCAACGTCGGCGGCCCCGGTGTGCTCGCCGTCGATGCCTGCATCAGCAACGGGCTGCAGGTCCCCGAGTTCTCGGCTGACCTCCAGCACCATATCGCCGAGCTCTGCCCTCGTAACGGCGGGGTCAGCAACCCTATCGACCTTGGCGCCGAAGCCAGCGCGCCCATGTACGAAAGTGTGCTCGAGCTGCTCTTGACCAGTGACGAAGTGGACGCCGTCGTCGTCAATTTCACACCCCCGTTGGTCACCAGGAAGACCGATGACATTGCCGCCGCCATCGTTGCCGCCGTGGACCGGGCCGCCCTGGCCGAGCAGGCCACCGGCGACGCCTCCCAGAGCACGGGCGCCGGAGCGGGCCAGGAGCCTGTGGCCACCCCGGCGCCCAAAGCCAAGCCGGTCGTCACCAGCCTTTTGGGTGCCGACGCCAGCGGCCAGGCGGTCCTGCAGACGGCGCATTTCCCCGTGCCCAGCTATATCTATCCCGAGACGGCGGTCAGGGCACTGGCCCACGCCTTGCGCTACGGCGAGTGGCGGCGTCGGCCCAAGGGCGCCATCCCTGTCCTGGCGGACGTGGACGTCAACGAAGCTCGCCGGCGCCTGCCCCATGACGGCGGCCCGGGGGGGACGGGCGCCATGGTCTCGGGTTGGGTCGGGGGTGGGGCGGCCATGGACGTGCTCGCCGCCTTCGGCATACCCGTCCTGCGCACAGTCGAGGCATATTCCGCAGAAGAGGCCGGGAAGTGGGCCGAAGACATCGCCTCCCCGGTGGCTCTCAAAGTCCTCGGCCCGATCCATAAGAGCGAGGGCGGCGGGGTGCGGTTGGGCTTGGTCGGCCATGACGCCGTCGTCGCCGCCTACGAGTCGATGCGCCAGGCTTTTGGAGACGCCATGACTGGCGTCCTGCTCCAGCCGATGGCCCCGGCGGGCGGCGTCGAGACCATCGTGGGCGCCGTCGAGGACCCCTCGTTCGGTCCCCTCGTCCTTTTCGGCCTCGGGGGCATCACGGTGGAAATCCTCGGCGACCACGTAAGCCGTTTGGCTCCCCTCACCGACCTGGACGCCAGGGAAATGGTGACCGGGTTGCGGGGGTCGAAACTGCTGACGGGTTATCGGGGCATGCCGGCCGTGGACATTGAGGGGCTGGTCCAGGTGTTGCACCGGGTGAGCCGCCTGGTGGAGGACATGCCCGAGGTGGCCGAGCTCGACTGCAACCCCGTCATCGTCACCGAGCACGGCGCGGTGGTCGTTGACGCCCGGATCCGGGTCGACACCGAGGCGGCCCGCCCGTTGGTGGAGGACACCCGGCACCTGCACTAAGGCAGTGCCTCGGGGAGGTGCCTTCGCAGGGTGTGGCTAGCGGCCGGTGGCGTCCTGGGCACCGGCCACGGCCGCTTGGCCGAGGCTGATCCCTCCGTCATTGGTGGGTACGTTCCGGGGCAGCAGCAACCTGAACCCGTCCCCTTCGAGGCCGGCAGCGGCGCGCTCGGTCAACAGGACGTTCTGGAACACACCTCCGGACAGCGCGACGGTGCTGAGCCCAGCGCACATTTCCCGCGCCCGGCGGCAAGCGGCCACGACGGCTCCGGCCAGGCCATTGTGAAAACGGGCGGCCACCACGTCGGCGTCGGTGCCTGCCGCTAGATCCTCGAAAACGGCTCGCACCAGGGCCTTTCCCTCGAGCTGAAAGGGGACCGAGCCGATTATGGGAACGGCATAGGCGCCGTCTTCACCGGGGTGGGCGAGCTGCTCCAGCTCGATGGCCGCCTGGCCCTCATAGTTGACCGTGTCCCGTCCGCAGACCAGGGCGGAGACGGCGTCGAAGAGGCGGCCGGCGCTCGAGGTCATCGGACTGGCTGTCCCGGTCCGAGCCATGGTCAGGACCGGCTGCCACGTGGCATCGTGACGGCGAGCCAGGGCCAGCTCCGCGGGCAGGCTTCCTTCGTAGGCGCGGTCCAAGTATGCGGCCGCCATGCGCCAGGGCTGCTTGATGGCGGCGGTGCCTCCGGGCATGGCGACCGGTTCGAGGTGGCCGAGCCGTTCGAAACCGGACAGGGTGGCGAGCAGGATTTCGCCTCCCCACAGGGTTCCGTCCGTCCCCATCCCCAGGCCGTCGAAGGCGACCCCGATGGCCGGACCGGTTTCACCGTAGTCGACCAGGCAGGAGGCGATATGGGCGTGGTGGTGCTGGACGCCCACGAGGTCGATGCCGTCCCGACCCAGGTCCATGGCGTACTTGGTGGAGAGGTACTCGGGGTGCAGGTCGTGAGCGACCACCTCGGGACGCACGTCAAAGAGGCGGCAGAAGTGCTTGATGCCCTCGGTGAACGACCTCAGTGTCTCGAAGTTTTCCAGGTCCCCGATGTGGTGCGATATGAAGGCGCGCCGGCCCTTGGCCGAGGCAGAAGGTGTTCTTCAGCTCGGCACCGCAGGCCAGCACGGGCCGGGGCAGCTCCTCGGGGAGGAGCAAGGGCTGGGGCACGTACCCCCGGGACCGGCGCAGGAGCGTGGCTTTGCCTCGCAGCGAACGGGCGACCGAGTCGTCCGTGCGCATGTGGATAGGCCGGTCATGGGTGAGGAAGGCATCGGCGATGCCGCCCAGGCGGGCGCCAGCGTCGTCGTCGAGGAAGGCGATGGGTTCGTCAGAGATATTGCCGCTGGTGAGGACGAAGGGTTCACCGAGGGCCAGGGCGAGCAGGTGGTGCACGGGCGTGTAGGGGAGCATGAGGCCGAGGTGCCGGTTCCCGGGGGCGACGGAAGTGGCAATGTGCGGGCCGGCAGACCCATTGCTGGCGCCGGGGCCGGCGCTGGGGCCCGTGCTGCCCGGGCCGCCGAGCCGGCGTCGGAGGAGCACGATGGGGCGGCGGGGGCTCTCCAGCAGGTGGCGGCCGACGTCGTCCAGCTCGCACAGCTGCCGGGCCGTGGCCGTGTCGGGGACCATGACCGCAAATGGCTTGTCTTCCCGGTGCTTGCGGGAGCGGAGGGCGGCGGCGGCGATTTCGGACGACGCCCGGACGGCCAGGTGAAAGCCGCCCAGTCCCTTTACGGCCACGACCTTGTCTTGGCGGAGCAGGTCCGCGGCCTGCTCGAGCGCCCCTTTTCCGGAGATGGTCCCGCTGTACAAGCGCGCCCCGGTGGCGTCGAGCAGGCTGAGCCGGGGACCGCAGGCCGGGCAGCAAATGGGCTGGGCGTGATAGCGGCGGTTGTCGGGGTCGGTGTACTCGTGCTCGCAGTCGGCGCACATAGCGAAGCCGGCCATGGTGGTCATGGGCCTGTCGTAGGGGATGTCGACCACGATGGTAAAGCGCGGCCCGCAATTGGTGCAGTTGATGAACGGGTACCGGTAACGCCGGTCAGCCGGGTCGAAGAGCTCCCGTACACAGTCGGCACAGGTGGCCATGTCGGCCGACACCAGGGCGCGGCGCTCGCCGGTGGGGTCGCTGCGCAAGATGGCGAAGCCGTGCCCTCCGGTGGCGGCCATCTTGACGGCTACCAGCCGTTCGATGACGCACAGGGGGGAGCATCGCTTTCCAGTCGCCGCAGGAACTCCCCGACAGCCCCGGGCGCGCCCTCCATCTCGATTAGGGCCCCGGCGGTGTCGTTGCGCACCGACCCTGTTAGGGCCAGCTCGGTGGCCAGGTTGCGCACGAACGGTCGGAACCCGACCCCCTGGACGATCCCCTCCACCCTCACTGCGACCCGCCGCGCTCCCAGCCCGGTCCGGTCCTGGTCAGGCGTCACTTTTGCCGGCTGTGCCCGCGAGCTCAGCAGATCCGTGGCAGTGGGTCGCCCACCAGCATGTCGACGACACGGGCCCCGCCGAAGCCGGTGTTCTCCAGCACCAAGCCGGCGGGCTCGGCGACCACTTCTCCGATCATCACGCTGCCGGCGCCCAAGGGGTGGGCCTGCATGGCGGCCAGAGCACCAGCGGCCGCGTCTTTGGCCACCACGACCACCATGCGCCCCTCACAGGCCACGTAAAGCGGGTCCAGGCCCAGGAGCTCGCAGACGCCAGCGACTTCGGGGCGGACAGGTAGTGCCGTCTCCTCCAAGACCACGGCCACGCCGCTCGCCGCCGCCACCTCGTTGAGCACGGTGGCAACGCCGCCCCGGGTGGCGTCACGCAGGACGTGCACGGCGGCGCCGGCCGCATCGAGCAGGACGCTGACGAGCCCGTTGAGGGCGGCGGTGTCAGAGACGATGTCGGCCGAGATCCCGAGCGTCCCCCGGGCGAGCATCACGGCGGTGCCGTGGTCGCCGATCGGCCCGGACACCAGCACCTGGTCCCCCGGCCGGGCGGCACCGGCGGAAAGCGCCGTGGCCCGGGCGTCGACCAGGCCGATGCCGGAGGTATTGATGTAGCACCCGTCACCCTTGCCCCGTTCGACCACCTTGGTGTCGCCGGTGACGATGGGCACCCCGGCGGCGTTGGCGGCGGCCGCCATGGCTCCCACGACCCGCTGCAGGTCCGCCACCGGGAAGCCCTCCTCGATCACGAAGCCGGCCGAGAGGGCCAGGGGCTGGGCGCCGCAGGCCGCCAGGTCATTGACGGTCCCGTTGACAGCCAGGTCCCCCAGGCACCCCCCGGGGAAAAAGATCGGGGAGACCACGAAAGAGTCGGTGGTAAAGGCCACGGGCCGGCCGGCCACGTTCACCACGGCCCCGTCGTTGAGCGGGGCCAGAACGGGGTTGGCGAAAGCCTCCAGGAATACCGCCTCGACAAGGGCGTGAGTCGCCTTTCCGCCGGCGCCGTGAGAAAGGTTGACCATCGTGTGACCGAAAGCCCTTTTTCTGCCTCCGGTCTTGGTCTCCCCGGCCTGTAGCTCGTCTATCTCGGCCCGGCCTGGCTGGCCTGTCCCTGGTGGGGTGGTCACGACCGGGCCTTGGCCCGGGGCCGTTCCAGGTTGACGCGACCGAAGTTGTAATAGGCGGCGCAGGCTCCTTCGCTGGAGACCATGCACGTCCCGATCGGCTTCTCCGGCGTGCACGCGGTGCCGAAGACGCGGCATTCCCACGGGCGTAGACGGCCCTTCAGCACCTCTCCGCACTGGCACGCCTTGGGGTCGGCGACCCGGATGCCGGGGACCTCAAAGCGCCGCTCGGCGTCGAAGGCGCCGAACTCGTCCCTCAGGCGCAGCGCCGACCACGGTATGGAACCCAGGCCGCGCCACTCGAAATGAGGCCGGGGCTCCATGGTGGCGGCGATGACTTCGACCGCCCTGGGGTTGCCGTCCCAGGTGACAACGCGGCTGTACTGGTTTTCCACCTCGGCGCGACCCTCGGCCAGTTGGCGCACCACCAGGTAAACAGCCTGCAGCACGTCCAGAGGTTCGAAGCCGGCTACGGCCACGGGCTTGGCGTAATCGCGGGCGATGGGCTCGTAGGGCCGGCAGCCGATCACGGCGGACACATGGCCGGGCCCGATGAAGCCGTCGATGTCGACCTCGTCGGCGTCGAGGATGGCCCGCAGGGGAGGGATTATCGTCACGTGGTTGCAGAAAACGGAAAAATTCGGCACGGCCATGGCCTGGGCCCGGAGCAGGGTCAAAGCGGTGGACGGTGCCGTCGTCTCAAAGCCGATGGCCATGAACACAACCTGGCGGTCGGGCTCGTCGATGGCCAATTTCAAGGCGTCCATGGGCGAGTAAACGACGCGCACGTCGGATCCCGAGGCCTTGGCGTCGAGAAAGGAACCCTTGCTGCCGGGCACACGCAGCATGTCGCCGAAGCAGGCCATGGTCACGCCGGGCGTGCGGGTGATGGCGATGGCGTCGTCCACCCGGCCCATGGGTATCACGCACACCGGGCAGCCCGGCCCATGCACAAGTTCGACGCTGGGCGGTAGGTGGTGCTCCAGGCCGTGCTTATAGATCGTGTGGGTGTGGCCCCCGCAGATCTCCATGATCTTGTAATGGCCGCCGGGCGGGGACAGCTCGGCGATGCGCACGGCCAGGGCGACGGCCTTGTCCCGGTCCCGGAACTCGTCGACGAAGCGCACCGGCTAGTCCCCAGCCGGGGCCGGGGCGGCGGTGCCGGACCGGGCCATGACTTCGAGCTCGTCGGTGTAAGCCTTGGCCATGCCCTCGAGCAGCCCAAGGGTCTGGGCGGCCTCTTCCTCGTCCAGTTTGGCCAGGGCGAAACCGACGTGGATAAGCACCCACTCGCCGGCCTCGAGACCCTCGTCCTCCAAGAGGGCGACGTTGACCCGCCGGCGGGCGCCGCCCACGTTGGCCCAGGCGAGCTGGGAGCCGTCGTCGAGCAGTTCAGTTACCTGTCCAGGTATGCCGAGGCACATCAACGGCCACAGTAGGGGGCCCGTAGCTTCAACATCAGGGTCATAGGTCACCGGCTTTTAGGCGCCCAGCCCAAAATCCCTCACCAGCCGAGCAGGTGGGCACCGAGCTGGACGTTGAGGGCGAGCACGGCCACCACGACCAGGAAGGTGACGGTGCTCTGCACCTTGTGCAAACGGTACGGAGCGGGGAGCGCCTTGTGCGCCAGGGCCAGGAGGAACCCGAGGACGACGGGCAGGAGCAGGGAGTTGCCCACCTCGACGGCCACCGACAGGCTGACGGGCGAACCACATAACAGGGTGAGACCGGCCGCCAGCGCCAGCGAGGCGATGTACACCCCGTAAAACTGGGGAGCTTGGGTAGCCCGGCAATTGAGGCTACGGCGCGCCCCGGTCAATTCGGCGAAACCCCATGCTGCCGCCAGGCTGACCACGATGGCCGCCACCAGGGCGGCCCCGGCCATGCCCAGGCCAAACGCCAGCTTGCCGGCGGCGGTGCCGAGATAGGGCACGAGGGCGGCCGAGATGGCTTGCACGCTCGTCAACGTCCCGCCGGCGCTCAGGGCGTGCCCGCCCGCTTTGACGCCGGGGTGGTGGCCGCCGAGGGTGGCGGCGGTGGCGACCAGTACCGCGATCATCACCACCTGGGTGATCACAGCGCCGACGGCCGTGTCCACCCGCCCGGCTCTGAGGTCCTCCCGCTTCAGCCCCTTGTCGACCACGGCCGCCTGCTGGTAGAAGATCATCCAGGGCATGATGACGGCGCCTACGTTGGCGGCTACTAGGGGTAGGTAGCCGTCCCTGCCCAACGGCCCCAGGGAAGAGAAACTGGCGACGGCGGCGTGCACGCTCGGGTGGGCGCGCAGGGCGGCGAAGAGGAAGGCCAGCTCGAACAGCCCCAGGGCCAGCCCGATCCGCTCGACCCGCCGGTAGCTTCCCGACATCACCACCAGGGCCAGGAAGATGGCGGCGGCGGGAACGGTGACCCGGGGCGGGATGCCCTCCATGAGCCCCACGCCGGCCAGGCCGGCCAGCTCTGTGACCAGGGCCCCGGTTGTGCTCACGAGCAGCAAGACCACAGATAGTGTCGCCCATTTTTGGCCGAAGCAGTCCTTCACGAGCTCGGCGTGGCCCTTGCCGGTGGCAATGCCCAGACGCAACGTCAGCTCCATGACCAGGTACAGGACAGGGACGAGCCCCACCTCCAGGGGCAGCAGGGAGTAGCCCCAGCGAGCGCCGGATTGGGCCGCGGTGACCACGCTGCCGGCGTCGGTGTCGGCCAGCATCACCATGAGGCCGGGACCGAGCACGGCGAGGAACATGGCCAGGGCTAGGGCGTGACGGCGCCGCGCCGTGCCCGTCCGCCGGCCGACGTCAACCGGGCGCGGTGGGGTGGCGACGGTGGCGCAGGGCGCGCCGGCCCCGGCGAGGGGGTTGGCCCCGCAGTCTTGCCTGTTCGCGGTGAGGGGCAGAACGCTCTGGTCGCGCATATTGGAAATACCTAAGTCAAAATTTAAGGGCTTCCTATTCGAATGTCATGGTGCCCAACTGCTCGATTCGATGGGACTTTTGGCCCCCGCCGGCCCGGGGGTGGCTAAGTTAGCTTTGGACTACAAGCCGTAGCGACCCGCTTGGGTCACAGGAGGCCTACGAATGGCTCAAAGCACACTTGCGCCCGCGTCCGCCCCCAGCGACGACAAACGCTGGCGGCAGGTTGACGTCCGGATGCGGCGCCTCGGGTACCGGCCCGATGGCCTTATCGAGGTGTTGCACACCACTCAGGAAGTCTTTGGCTACCTGGACGATGATGCCCTCGCCTACGTGGGGGAGTCCCTCGGGGTACCACCGAGCAAGGTCTACGGGGTGGCCACGTTCTATTCGCACTTCACCCTGAAGCCGCAGGGTGAGCACACATGCGTGGTGTGCACGGGCACCGCCTGTTACATAAACGGGGCCTCGGGGCTCCTGGCCCAGATCGGCCGGACGCTTGGTGTCGAGGCCGGCGAAACCACCCTCGACGGCAAGGTGTCGGTGCTCAAAGCCCGTTGCCTGGGTGCGTGCAGCTTGGCGCCCGCTGTCGTGATCGACGGCGAAGTCCATGGCAAGGCGACGCCGGCGGGGCTGAAGACCATACTGGAGGCATTGTGAGCGCCGCCGGCGAGACGGGCCCCACTGCCCGGGCGCCAGGCGAGGCGGCGACAGCTCCCCGGCGTCGGCGTCAACAGGAACCATTGGTCCCGACGGGCCCGGTACGGGCCTCGGCCAATGTCTGCCAGGCTGCCGGGTGCCTGTCGATGGGCTCGGACCTGCTCTTCGATGCCGTGCGGGACGGGGTCGTGGCCGCCGGCCTCGAGGATGTAGCCGTTCGTAGGGTCGGGTGCCTGGGACTGTGCGCCGCCGGGCCACTGGTCGCTGTGCCCGAGCAGGGGCGCCTGTACGAGCGCTGCCAGGCCGACGACCCGGCGTCCGTGGAGGGCCTCCTGGCCGGTCTGTCCGGCCGCGCCCGGGGCGGGCGGGAACTGGTGGACGACCCCTTCTTTGCCCACCAGGTCAAGGTGGTGCTGGAAAACTGCGGGACCGTCGACCCCGAGAGCCTCGAGGATTACGTGGCCGCCGGTGGTTACGAAGCCTTGAGCAAGGCCGTTACCACCATGACGCCCGACGACGTCGTCGGCGAAGTGGTCCGCAGCGGGTTGCGGGGCCGGGGCGGTGCCGGTTACCCCACCGGGCTCAAATGGCGCACCGTGGCCAAGGCGGCGGGGACCGAGGGCAAGTTCGTTGTGTGCAACGCCGACGAGGGCGACCCTGGGGCCTTCATGGACCGTAGCGTCCTGGAGAGTTGTCCCCAGCAGGTGCTCGAGGGTATGGCCATAGCCGGCTACGCCGTCGGGGCCAGCCGCGGCTTCGTCTACGTCCGGGCCGAGTACCCGCTGGCGGTCAAGCGCCTGACCAGCGCCATCCGCCTGGCCGAGCACGCCGGGTACCTTGGCCGCGACATAGCCGGGACCAGGTTCGACTTCCAGGTCGAGATACGTATCGGTGCCGGCGCCTTCGTGTGCGGCGAGGAGACGGCGCTCATCGCCTCTATCCTCGGGGGCCGGGGGACGCCGAGGCCCAGGCCGCCTTACCCGGCGGCATCAGGGCTTTGGGGCGCGCCCACCCTCATCAACAACGTCGAGACGTTCGCCAATATCCCGTCGATCGTGGCCCGGGGGGGCGGCTGGCTGAGCTCGATAGGCACCGAGAAGTCGAAGGGGACGAAAGTCTTCGCCCTGGCCGGAGCGGTTACCAACACCGGCCTGATCGAGGTGCCGATGGGCCTGACCCTGCGCCAGATCGTTTTCGAGATTGGCGGAGGCCTGGCCGAGGGCAGGAGGTTCAAGGCGGTCCAAACCGGTGGGCCTTCGGGAGGCTGCATACCCGAGCAGCTCCTGGACATGCCCGTTGACTACGAAACGCTGCAGGCGGCGGGGTCGATAATGGGCTCGGGCGGGATGATCGTAATGGACGACACGACGTGCATGGTCGACGTGGCCAAGTTCTTCATGGACTTCTGCCGGGAAGAATCGTGCGGGAAATGCCTGCCGTGCCGGGTGGGGACCGAAGAGATGTACCGGCTGCTCGACAAGATCAGTCGCGGCCGAGCCGGCCGCGCCGACCTGGCCCGGCTCGAAGGACTGGCGGAGATGGTTAGGGCGACCAGCCTCTGTGGCCTGGGCCAAGGTTCACCCAACCCGGTGTTCTCCACCTTGCGCTACTTCCGGGACGAGTACCTGGCCCACATAGACGACCGCGCGTGCGCGGCAGGGACGTGCCCCATGGACGGTGCCGGTAGTGCCGATGGCACTGAGGCGGCCGACCTGGTGAGCACGGGCCCGACGAGCGTCGCTGGAGGTGGCGAATGAGCGAAGTAAAGACTCTTGTCATAGACGGCAAGGATGTGGCCGCGAGCTCCAATGAGTCTCTGCTGTCTGCGGCCCGGGAAAATGGCATCCGCATCCCCACCCTCTGTCACCTCGAGGGCCTATCCGACATAGGTGCTTGCCGCCTGTGCATGGTCGAGATCGAAGGCTCTCCGAAGCTTTTTCCCGCCTGCGCCACCGCGGCGGAGGAGGGAATGAAGGTCACCACCAACTCCGAGCGGCTCATCGCCTATCGCAGCAAGATAATCGAGCTCTTCTTCCTGGAGCGCAACCACATCTGTGCGGTGTGCGTCGCCAATAAGCATTGCGAGCTCCAGAACCAGGCCCAGGGGCTGGGCCTGACCCACTTCGACTTCGCCCCGCTACACCCCGAGCTGCCGGTCGACGCCACCCACGAGCGGTTCATCCTGGACCACAACCGCTGCATATTGTGCACCCGCTGCGTACGGGTCTGTGACGAGGTCGAAGGAGCCCACACCTGGGACATTGCCGGGCGCGGCATCAGTGCCCGGCTGGTGAGCGACGGGGGGACGCCCTGGGGCAGTTCCACCACGTGCACGAGCTGCGGTAAGTGCGTACAGGTGTGCCCGACGGGGGCATTGTCGGAGAAGGGCCGGTCCGTGGCCGAGGCCAAGGCGCACCGACCTTACCTGCCCTATCTCGTGGCTACCCACGGGCGGAACACATGAGCGGCGAGCTCATGGCGACGATGCCCGGGCAGACAATGCCATGACGGATGATGCCATGACAGATGATGGAGGAGAGACCGTGGCGAAGGCCAAACTGGCGACGATCTGGTTGGACGGTTGTTCTGGGTGTCACATGTCGTTCCTCGACATCGACGAACGCCTGCTCTTGTTAGCCGAGCGAGCCGACCTGGTTTACGGCTGCCTGGTCGACGCCAAGGAGTTCCCCGAGGGCGTCGACGTGACGCTGGTCGAGGGAGCCGTAAGTTCGTCCGAGGATCTGCGCAAGATCCGTGAGGTGCGGGAGCGGAGCCGCGTGGTCGTTTCCCTGGGTGACTGCGCCGTTACCAGCAATGTGCCCGGCATGCGCAACCCATTTGGGCCAAAGGCCATCCTGACCAGGGCTTATCTGGAAAACGCCACCCTGGGCCAGCAAATACCCACCGACGTGCCGACCCTTCTGGCCGAGTCTCTTCCCGTGCACGCCTACGTGCCCGTGGACGTTTTCGTACCTGGGTGCCCGCCGTCGGCCGACCGGATATTCGAGGTGGTCCTGGGCCTGCTTGACGGGCACATCCCCGATGGCGTGCCGCCGGCCCGCTTCGGCTGAGCTGGAGGAAAAATGAGCGAGATCATTATTGAACCGGTTACCCGGATCGAGGGCCACGCCAAGATCAGCGTCTTTTTGGACGATGGGGGACAAGTCACCAACGCCCATTTCCACGTCACCCAGGTCAGGGGTTTCGAGCGCATCGCACAAGGCCGTCCGGTGTACGAGATGCCGTCGTCTGATGGCACGGATCTGTGGAATTTGCCCGGTCAGCCACCTGATCGCATCGGCCAAGGCGTGCGACGAGATCCTGGGGGTGGCCGTTCCCCCCGTGGCCGTAAAGCTTCGCCGGGTCATGAACCTGGCCCAGATCGTGCAGTCCCATGCTCTCAGCTTCTTCCACTTGTGCTCGCCCGACCTCCTTCTCGGGTTCGACTCGGACCCGGCCAATCGCAACATCCTGGGCGTGGTGGCCAAGGCCCCGGACATGGCCCGGGACGGCATCGCCCTACGGCGTTTCGGCCAGGAGATAATCGAGAAGCTTGGGGGAAAGCGGGTCCACCCGGCCTGGGTCGTCCCTGGAGGGGTGAGCGCGCCGCTCCAAGCCGAGCAGCGGGACGCCATCCTGGCAATGGTGCCCGACGCCCACGCCCGGGCCGCCCGGGCGCTCGATTGGTACCGCGAGAACATGGCCTCCTGGGCTGAAGAAGCGGCCGTTTTTGCCAACTTCCCGAGCATGTACATGGGCCTGGTCCACGAGAGCGGTAATGCCGCCTACTCGGACGGCGGGCTCAGGATGGTGGGCAGCGATGGTGAGATGGTCCTCGACCGGGTCGACCCCCGCCCCTACTGGGAGTACTTCGGCGAGGCGGTGGAGCCCTGGACTTATCTCAAGTTCCCCTACTACAAGCCTCAGGGCTACCCCCAGGGTATGTACCGCGTGGGCCCGCTGGCCCGCATAAATGTGGTCGACCAGATGGGCACGCCGGCCGCTGACATTGAGCTTTCCGAGTTCCGGTCCCGGCTCGGCCGCTACCCCAGCAGCTCCTTCCATTACCACTGGGCCCGGTTGATCGAGATCCTTCACTGCATCGATGTCGTAGGCGAAATCCTCTCCGACCCCGACATCCTGGGTGAGGACGTCCGGGCGCGGGCCGCCATAAACCGGCGCGAAGGGGTCGGTGTGTCGGAGGCACCCCGGGGGACTTTGTTCCACCATTACCGGGTGGACAAGGACGGGATCGTGGAGTGGGCCAATCTTCTCATTGCCACCGGCCACAACAACCTGGCCATGAACCAGGGCGTACTGCAGGTCGCACGTCACTACATAAAGGGCGAGCATGTCGAAGAAGGTCTTCTGAACCGCCTGGAGGGTGTCATCCGGGCATTCGACCCGTGCCTGTCGTGCTCTACCCACGCCGTGGGTCAAATGCCTTTGCAGGTCGAGGTCGTCGACTCCGAGGGACAGGTAGTCCGCCGCATCGGCCGGACCGGTGACTGAACAAGCCGAAAGAATGGGGACAGCCAAGGTTTTTGTCGTCGGCTACGGCAACCCGTTGCGGGGTGACGACGGGGTTGGTCAGGAGGTGGCTCGCGTCCTGTCGAGGCAGAAGAGCCATTTGCCTGCGCTGTCCGGCACCGACGTGACGTGCGCGCACCAGTTGGCGCCCGAGATGGCTCTTGACTTGGCCCGGGCCAGCTTCGCCGTGTTCGTCGACGCGGCTTGCGACCGACGCCCGGCCGGCACGGTCACGTTGCGCCGGCTGTCGCCCCCATCTCCTGGGACCGGGCGCCCCGGTGGTACGTCGGCTAGCTGCTGGGAGGACCTCAGCCCGGACGCCTTGATGGCGATGGCGCTCGAGTTGTACGGGAACGCCCCACCGGCCGCCCTGGTCACCGTGGGTGTCTCGGCCACCGAGCTCGGAAGCGCCCTTTCGCCCGTAGTGAGACTGGCCGTGCCCCGGGCCGCGGCCGCCGTCCGGTTGGCTATAGCCGCGGGGACCTGTGCGCGTCCAGCGCACCGGCCCCGGGCCGAGAGCGGAAGAGGAAGAGGACGCAATGCATGAACTGTCGCTAGTCGAAGACCTGGTCACCGAAGTCCGCAGGCGTGCCAACGGGCGAACCGTGCTCGAGGTGTGGGCCCGTTGCCCGGTGAGCGTCGACTCTGGCGAGCTTTCGGACAACTTTGCCTTTCTGACCTCGCAACCCGAAGGGCCCGAGGAGGACGCTTCACTGCGCCGTGCGGAGCTCAGGCTGGTGACGACACCATTGTTCATGCAGTGCCCATGCGGTTTCGAAGGCGAACTGGGGGCGGGCGAGTTCGCCGGCCATATCGGGATTTGCCCTGACTGTGACCGGGTGGCAGAACTGGACGCGGCACTGGAGCTGGTAGCCATGAGCTACGCCGACATCGAGCCCTTCGGCGCGGCCTGAGGGACCAAGTGCCCTAACCCCGCTTGGGGACCTCCCGCTAGATGTGTTATTGGACGGCAGGTTGACGCGTGCAGGTCAACCGGCTGGTCCGGCCTTCGGGAGGTCGAGTGGACGCGACGAACAGGATGTGCGTGGATGGCAACGAGGCCGCCGCGCGCCTGGCCTATTTGCTGTCAGAAGTGATCTCTCTCCCCGCCGTCACCCCGGCTTCGTCGATGGGCGAGTATGTAGACGGCTGGGCCGCCAGTGGGCGTCCCAACCTGTGGGGACAAATTCCCGAGATCGTGAAAATGCAATCTGAGGCGGACGTGGCGGGAGCCCTGTACGGTGCGCTGCAAAAGGGCGCCATGGCGACGACCTTCACGGCGTCGCCGGAGCTGCGCCTCATGCGGCCCACTATGTTGAAGATTGCCGGTGAACTATTTCCCACGGTTGTCCACGTGACCGCCGGCGACGTCGCCGCCCACCCCCTTTCTATTCTCGGGGACCACTCCGACGTAATGGCGGCACGACCCACTGGGTGGGCCATCCTGTGCGCCAACTCGGTCCAGGAGGCGCAGGACTTCGCCCTGGTGGCGCACCTGGCGACGCGGCGGTCGGGCGTGCCCTTCGTGCACTTCTTCGATGGGCCCCGCACCTCGCACGAAGTCTCGACCATAGAGCCCCTGAGCGACGACGACATCGCGTCGTTGGTCGACGAAGGCGCCGAGGTCGAGTTGAGGGGCGGGGGCATGAGCCCAGACCACCCGGACGTCCGGGGCACGACGCCAGACCCTGAAGGCTCCTTTCCCGGCCCTGCGGCGGCTGACACCTATTACGCCGCCGTGCCCGGGATCGTGGGACAACAGATGGACGCCCTGGCCAGGAGGACGGGCCGGCGCTACGAGGTGGTGGAATACGTCGGTGCCCCCGATGCCGACAGGGTCGTGGTGGCGATGGGCTCGGCCTGTGGTGCGCTGGAGGAGCTGGTAGAGGCCATGGTGGCAGACGGCCAGAGGGTTGGCCTGCTTAAACTGCGGCTTTACCGCCCCTTCCCGGCCGCCCTGCTCGTCGGCTCCCTGCCCCCCACCACCCGCGCCATCGCCGTGCTCGACCGCAGCGAGGAGGCCGGTAGCGTCGGAGAGCCCCTCTACCTCGACGTGAGGGCGGCGGTGGACGAGGCCATGAGCGGCCCTCGCGGCCCGGCCCCCTTCGCCGGAACCCCCATCGTTATCGGCGGCCGTTATGGCCTTTCGTCCCCAGAGCTCAGCCCGGCCATGGCCAAAGCCGTCTTCGACGAGCTGGTCCGGCCCCATCCGACGCAGCATTTCACGGTGGGCATCAAGGAGCGTATGAGGCCGCTCAGCCTGGACGGGGGCCCTCCGATGGACCTGCCCCGCCTGTCCGGCGAGTTCCAGGCGGTGTTCTTCGGGTTGGGCTCGGACGCCACGGTCGGCGCCAACAGGCACAGTGTCGAGATCGTCGCCTCCGCCTCCGGCCAGTACGTTCAGGGGTACTTCGTTCACGGCTCCAAGAAATCGGGGGCCGTGACCGTGTCCCACCTTCGTTTCAGTCCCGGCCCCATCCGCTCCACCTATCTCGTGGCCCAGGCCGATTTCGTGGCCTGTCATCAGTTCGGCCTGCTCGAGCGAGGCGACGTCCTCGGGGTGCTCAAGGTGGGTGGGACGCTGCTACTGAACTGTCCGTGGGGCCCGGACGAGGCGTGGGCCCACCTGAGCCCAAAGGCCCAACGCCAGGTGCTGACCAAGAAGCTCGACGTTTGGCTGGTGGACGCGGCCAAGGCCGGTGCCGCCGTCAACCGGGGCCAGCGGGTCAGCGCCGTCATGCAAGCCTGCTTTTTCGCCCTTTCCCACCTCGTCCCCGCAGAGGTCGCCCTCGGCGAGATAAAGGCGGCGGTATCCGAGACCTACGACGGCCAGGGCCGAGGTGTCGTCGAGCGCAACTTCGGGGCCATCGGTCCCGCCTTGGCCGGGCTGGCCCGCTTGAGGCTCCCTAACCAGTTGCCGGCCGGCGTGAGGGCCCGTGTAGGGGCGCACGGCGAGACGGAGTACTACCTGAGGATGCCAATGGGTACGGCAAAGGCGCCGCGCACGGCGGCGACGTCGGGCTGGGCACCACCCTCGTGACCGAACCGGAGCACTCTGAGCCGGAACATGCCGGGCCGGAACGTCCCGGCCCGAACCCCACTTCCCGAGCAATCAGCCGGGAGGCGGCCTAAACAGGAGGTACAAAAAGTGAAAGTCTGGATCGAGCAGGAGTTTTGCACCGGTGACGGGCTTTGTGAGGACCTGTGCCCGGACGTGTTCGAGATGAGGGACGACGGGTTGGCCCATGTCAAGGGGGAGGAGACCCCTAACGCCGGCAAACCGGGAGTGAGCGTCCCCGAGCCCTTGGAGGACGCCGTGCTGGACGCCCAGGCCCAATGCGCCGGCGCGTGCATCTACGTCGAACGCTGAACCCGCCACCAAGTACGCCCTCGCCCGGCCTAGGCGCCCTGCCTAGGCCAAAAGCGGCTTCGCTCTGGCCTAGGCGCGAGTTGCCCTGGCCTAGGACCCGTCGCCCTGGTCACTCCTTTGGGCCGACTTCGATCTTGCCGCGTACACGGCCGCCTCGGTCCGGCGGGAGAAACCCATCTTGGCTAGCAGGTTGGAAACATAGTTTTTGACCGTCTTTTCGGCCAGGAACATTTCCGAGCCGATCTGCCTGTTGGTCTTGCCCTCCGCTATCAGGTCCAGGATGCGACGCTCCTGGGGTGAGAGCCGGGCGATCCGCTCGTCCTCCTGCTTGCCCCGCAGGCGCTCCATGACGCTGGCGGTGAGCGCCGGGTCTATGAGGGACTGCCCGGCGGCGACGCGGCGGACGGCTGAGACCAGTTCGGGGCCCGTATCTGCTTGAGCAGGTAACCGCTGGCACCCGCCAGGATGGCGGCGAAAAGGGCGTCGTCATCGGCGAAGGACGTGAGCATCAGGCACCGCAGTTCGGGCAGTTCGGCTCGCAAGTCCCGGCACACCTCGATCCCGCTGGTGCCGGGCAGGCGCACGTCGAGCACGGCGACGTCGGGACGGGTGGGCGGCACCCGGGTCATCGCCTCGTCGGCGTTGGACGCCTCCCCTACCACCTCGAGGTCGTCCTGGGTCTCGAACAACTCGCGCAGCCCCCGGCGCACGATCTCGTGGTCGTCGAGCAGAAAAATACGGACCGTCATCTTGGGACCTCCCGGAGGGATGGTGGGGCCTCCTGGACTTTCACGTTAGCGGTGCCGAGCGGCGCGCCAAGGCCCCGGCCCGGGATTTGGCGTTCCCGAGCCGGGGCCATCTGTGTGCGTGGCCCTGGCGGACGTGGGTTCCCTTAGGAGGGGAAGGCCGCCCCTACCGGCGTCTTGGTGGTGATGACCTGCTCGGCCGGCACCAGCCGTGGTATCTCCTCGCTCAGCGGGACCTTGCGGAAGTGGCGCAGGCCGAGGACTGAGAGCGCCGAGGCTACGGCGGCAGCGATGAAGCTGGCGATGGCACTGATAAGGGCGATCTGGCCCATCTTCCACCAGCCGTAGGCATTGAGGAGCATGCCTCGCAGGGTCGTGCCCTGGAAGACGGTCGTCACCCTGGCCTCGGCGGCGGTATAGGCCGGGGTGCCGGGAGGGAGCGCCATGGCCGCCGCGCTGAGCTGGGCGTAGGTCTTGCCGCCGCCGATCTCCTGCAAGTGGTAGGCGATGAAATGGTCGGCGTACGCTTCGGCCTGGGCCCCGGTGGTCAGGGGCTCGCCTGCGTACTTCTCGAGGTATGGGATCATCACAGGCTCGATCTCGGTCCCGACCTTCGCCTGAGCAAAGGCAGCCCTGGGCGGGAAGGTGATCTTCTGCGAAGCAAGTTGGCTCGTGACCGTGCCGTTGGCGTAGCTGTAGCCCCACAGCAGGAGCGCCCCGGCCGCCACCAGCACTATGGCCAGCAAAACGCCGCCGGCGCTCACGATCGCATCAAACGACTTCCTGCGCATTGTTGCGCTCCTTTCACGTTTGGCCCCACTGGGCTTGGTACCAGGATGGACCTCGGCCCCGACGCCTTAGTAGGGCCCAACGTCCCAGCCCAGGCCCACCAAGGTCACCGCTTTAGGACAGGCGGCCCCTCTCTTTTAGGAAGAATGGGAACCCGTCTCCAGGGTTGGCCGGGCCACCGTCTTAGGCCCACCCTTGCTGAGAAGGCAGGGCCGCCTGAGCCGCGTCGGCCCGGGTAGGTGCGCACGTGGCCCGGACCTGGCCCCCGCCCCGGCCCGCGGGTGCAGTGACTTAGCCTTTAGGGATGCTTCTCCTCAGTTCGTCGCCGGAGTTGGACAATCATGAGACCGGCCCTTCGCACCCCGAACGCCCCGGCCGGGTCGAGGCTGTCCTGGAAGGCATCAACCGCGCCGACCTCTCCGACGCCGTCGTCCCCCTGGCGCCGCGCCGAGCCGGCGTGCACGAGCTGCAACGGGTACACACCGTCGAGTACCTCCAGGCGCTGGAGGACTTCTGTCATGCGGGCGGGGGGCACCTGGACGTCGACACCATAGCCAGCCCCGGATCCTGGGACACCGCCCTTCTGGCCGCCGGCGGTGCCCTGGCGGCGGTGGACGCCCTCAGGGATGCGGGCGACGGGGTGGGCTTTGTCGCTCACCGTCCGCCCGGCCACCATGCCACGGCTGACCAGGCCATGGGCTTCTGCCTGATCAATAACGTGGCCGTCGCCGCCGCCTGCCTGGCTGACCAGGGTGAGCGGGTACTGGTCCTGGACTGGGACGTGCACCACGGCAATGGCACGCAGGCGATCTTCTGGGACGAGCCGCAGGTCCTTTACGTGTCCACCCACCAGTGGCCCCTCTATCCCGGCACGGGGGACGTAAGTGCCAGCGGGGGGCCTGGTGCCCCCGGCCTTACGGTCAACATCCCACTCCCCCCGGGAGCGACGGGCGATGTCCTTCTTTGTGCGTTCGACGAGGTGGTGACGCCGGCCGCCGAGGCCTTCGGGCCCACCTGGGTGCTCATTTCGTCCGGTTTCGACGCCCACCGGGACGACCCCCTGGCGAACCTGGCCTTAACCGCGGGTGATTTCGCCGATATGGCCGCCCGGGCCAGGGCTATGGTCCAGAGGCCGGGCCGGGTCGTGGTCGTTCTCGAGGGCGGCTATGACCTCAATGCCATCAGCGCCAGCGCGGGGGCGGTGGCGGCCGCTCTCCTCGGGGAGGGGTTCCGTCCCGAGCCCGCCACATCGGGAGGGCCGGGTGCCCAAGCCGTCCAGCGGGTGAAACGGGCCCGCTCGGTGTCAGGCGTCGGTGGACGGCCGTTGCCCGGGCCGGCCCCCGCGTTGTAGGCCCGGCTGGTGAGCCCCGGCTGGTGAGCCCCGGGGCCTATAGGGAACGCATCAACTGGTAGACGCCGGTGAAATCGTCGGACGCCTTGGCCGGGATAGGGACCACTCCGCCCAGGGTGCGGGCGCCCCAGGCTATTTGGGCCGTGCGCTCGACGAGCGCCACTATGTGGAGCACCTTGGCCGGGGTCGGCCCGACGGCCACCATCCCGTGGTTGGCCAGGAGGGCGGCTCCCCGGTCCTTTAGGGCGATGACGGCATTGGTGCCCACCTCGGCCGAGCCGGACATGGCGTACTCGGCGCAGCGCACGTCCCCGCCGACGTACATGGTGAACTCGTCCACGCATGCCACCAGCGGCTCGTGGCTGCAGGCGAACATGGTCGCCCACACGGGATGGGCGTGGATGACCGACCCGACGTCCTCGAAGGAGCGGTAGCAAGCCAAGTGCAAGAGAAGCTCCGATGTCGGGCTACGGCCCTGGGCGCAGGACACGACGTTGCCCTCGAGATCGACGACCACCAAGTCCTCGAGGACCATGGCCTGGTAGTCGACCGACGAAGGCGTACACACGATGGTCCCATCGGCCTGGCGGGCGGAGATATTCCCGGAGGTACCCTCGACGAGCCCTCGGCGCAGAAGCTCCTTGGCGGTGGCCAGCACCGCTTCATGCGGTCGTTCTACAGTTCTCATGCTTCCCGGCCTAGCACTTCGGGGTTGACAACGTTCGCCGGCACCCGGCCGGCCAGGAGCGCTTCGAGGTCGTCGGCGACAATCTGGGCTCCTCTGGCCTCGGTATCGGTTGTGGCTCCACCGATATGAGGGCTGAGCACGACGTGTGGCATGGACAGGAGGGGGTGGCCGGCCGGGAGCACCTCGCCCTCGAAGTGGTCGAGGCCGGCTCCGGCCAGGCGGCCGGACTCAAGCGCCTCCACCAGGGCGGCCATGTCGTGGAGCTTGGCTCTGGCCGTGTTGAGGAAGACGGAGCCAGGCCGCATCCAGGAGAACTGCTCCGGTCCGAAGAAGCCGACCGTCTCCGGGGTCACGGCGGCATGGAGTGTCACGACATCGGCGTCGTGCACGGCAACCCGGAGGTCGCGGCCGGCGCCCTCCGCGTATGGGTCGTAGACCGCCACGTCCATCCCCAAGCCGGTCAGGCGCCAATGCAGGGCCCGGCCGACGGCGCCGTAGCCGATGATGGCCGCTCTCCGCCCGGCCAGTTCCCACCCGCGGAACCGCTGGTAAGGGATGGTGCCGTCACGGAACACCTCAAGCTCACGAACGTCCCGGTCGGCCGGCAGGAGGTGCCTGACAACGGCCAGCAGCACCCCGACGGCGAGCTCAGCGACGGCGTCGGCGTTGCGGCCGGGGGTGCGCAGGACGGGTATGCCGGCCGCCGTGGCCGCTCCGACGTCGATGTTATTGGGATCGCCGCGGGTGGCGGCGACAGCCCGGAGGGGTAGTTGGAACACGGGCCCGCTCACGAAGTCGGCCTCGACGACGGCAATATCGGCGCCCAGCGCCTCCGAGACGCTGGGCCAGACCGGGCCCATCATAAATCTTCAGCGGTTGCTGGTCGATCCAGGGTTCATATACGACGTCGGCCAAGCCCTTCAGCTTGTCGAAGCCGGCGCCCCTCATGGGTGCCGTCACGAAGGCCCGGTGACCGCCGCCGAGCACATCCTTGGTAACCGGCACGGGTGCAATACTGTCCCCTCATGCCGGCCAAATCCCAATCCGCGAGGCACCGGGACGGCAGGAGGGGGCGCCGCTGATGCCGGGTGTACCGTCCACGGCGGCCTGGTGGCCGGGGTGGACATCGGTACCACCGCGGTCAAGGCGGTGACCGTCGACGATAACGGCAAAATCTTCGGCCGAGCCCGGGTGGCCAGCCGGCTGGCCATAGGCCGCGGCGGGACGTTCGAGCACGAGGCGGCCGCATCCTGGTGGGAGGCGCCCCGGTCGGCGCTGCGTCAGGTCCTTGGTGCCGGCCGCCCCCGCGCCGTGGCCGTTTCGGCCATGATGCCCTCGGTAACGGCCGTCGACGGGACCGGGCGGCCGCTCGGCCCGGGGCTCCTCTACGGTGACGGGCGCATCGAAGCGTCGCCCGCGGGCGTCTCCGGCGACCCGACAGCCAGCGACGAGATGACGCGTCTATGCCGTTGGGTGGCGGCCCGCCACCCGGCCGCGGCGGGGTACTGGCCCGCCCAGGCCGTTGCCAATGCCTCGTTGGGGGGTGAGGGCGTAACGGACCTGGCGTCGGCCTTCGCGGCCGGGCCGCTCTTCGGCGGGTCGGGCTGGGACGATGCCAACTGCGAAGCGGCCGGTTTCCCTGCCTCTCGCCTGCCCAGAGTGGCCGTTTTCGGCGAGGCCATCGGCCGTCTGGCGCCCGGCGTGCTCGGCGAAGGGGACGCCGGGGGCGGCGATGCCGTGCTGGGCGCCGGGTCCGTGGACGGGATGTGCGAGCAGCTCGTTGCGGGCACGGTCGAAGAGGGTGACGTCCTCGTCGCCCTGGGTTCGACGTTGGTCGTGTGGCTGACCGTGGCCGGCTGGCCGGACGAGGTCCCCGGCCTGTGGAGGGCGCCGCACGTGGCCGCCGGGATGGCCATGCTGGGCGGGGCCAGCAATGCCGGGGGCATGTGGGCCGATTGGGTCGACCGCGTCCTGAGGCCCGGTCCCGAGGATGCCGCGGCGCGACCCGGGAGATGTGCCCATCTGGTGGCCGTGGGCCAAGGGGGAGAGGGTCCCCTGGCACGACCGGGCCCTGCGCGTCGGTTTGGCCGGGGCCGACATCTCTCATGGCCCGCAAGCCTTGCGGCGCGGTGCGTACGAGGCTACGGGTTTCGTCGCCCGGCACATAGTGGAGCGGGCGTCGGTGCGAGGCACGCAGCCGGCCCGTTTCGTGGCCAGCGGTGGGGGCACGGTCAACCGGGCCTGGTTGCAGGCCCTGGCGGAGGTCCTGGGCCAGCCCGTCCTTCCTATGGCCGTGCCTGAAGGGGCCGCCCTCGGTGCCGCCTGGTTGGCCCGGATGGCCGCCGGCCTGGAGACCTCGATCGGTGACGGGAAACGTTGGGCGCGCTGGTCCGAGCCGGTCGAGCCCCGTGCCGACTGGGCCGATGCGGCGGCCGGGCGTTACCAGCGATGGTTGGAGGGCCTGCCTTCCCGGACCTGAACGCGCTCAGCCCGCCGGGCCCGCACCTTGGCCCGCCGGGGCCGGAGCATTACAAAGTGGGAACGAGCCCCAGCACCCGCACGGGGGATGCGTGGTGCTGGGGCTCGCCGGGTACCCGCCGCTAGCTGGTGGAAGTGGTCGTTTGAGGTGCCGGCACCGTCGTCGTCGGCAGGACCTGGAGGTCGGCACCGCTGGTTACCCGCCCTCGTTCGATCTTGAACGGGTTGCTGGTCGGGTTGCCCAGGCCCTGGCCGAGGTGGACCGACCCGGGCGAGGCCAGTTGGCCCTCGATATAGAGCTTGACCGTGAAGTCCCGGGAGCAGTGCGTGGCGAAATCAAGGCCGTCGACGATGCCATAGTTGACGAAGCGGAACAGGATGGTGCGCTTGGCCGCGCCCACCGCGACGATGTCGTTGCCACCGCCCCCGATCAGCTGGACGTCGACGAACTTCCCGCTCGTGGTCAGAGACCCCGAGAAGATGACCCGGTCCCCAGGGCCCGAATGCGTGACCCGGAGCGCCCAACCGCCGTCGGGATCGTGCCAGAGGTAAGCGCCGTCGCTGCCCGCCAGCAAAGTGGCCGGCCGACCTTCGCTCACCGCCGGCCACGAGCCGGGTACACAGGTGTCCGGAGCGGCGGCGGGAGGCGGCGACGGGACCAGCGACTGGCTCCCGGTGGTCGTGGTGGTGCTGCCGGCGGCCGAAGTCGTAGGGACGGGCAGGCGGGACCGAGCCCAGGCCGGACTGGCGGCTACGCCCATGGAGGCCAGGACCATGCCAGCCCCGAGCAGGAGCCTGCCGGCACTAGCAGCGGATCTAGCGGGTCGCACGGAACTTTGCCTCCTAGTCAGACGGGCCGCTCGTGGCCCTTGCCATCAGTGTCTGTCCGACTTGTTATGCATGTTGCCACCAAATTGTGATGATCCTGCGAAGAACGGGACGTGAACGGGGTGATTTCCCCGTCTCCAAAGGCGCCGCCCGCTCGGCTAACCCACCTGGGGAAGCTAGCGTGCCGTTGAACGCCCGGCCGTCACCGCACGAGCCGCCGTTGACGAAGGAGAGCGCGGACCATGACCCAAGCCACCGCCACCGCCGTCCCGGTGCTGCCCCCCGGGCCCCTTTCCGAGCCAGAGGCTCAGCAGATCGACGCCTACTGGCGGGCTGCCAACTACGTCTCGGTCGGTCAGATCTATCTCCTGGACAACCCCTTGGTGCGCCAGCCCCTCAAACCCGCCGACGTGAAGGCCCGTCTGCTTGGGCACTGGGGCACGACACCGGGCCTCAACTTCGTCTACGCCCACATGAACCGGGTCATCCGCAATTGGGACCTCAATGCCATCTACGTGATGGGCCCGGGGCACGGCGGCCCGGCGGCCGTTGCCAACGCCTATCTCGAGGGGACGTACACCGAGACCTACCCCCACATAACCCGGGACCGGGAGGGTCTACGCAAGCTGTTCCGCCAGTTCAGCTTCCCGGGTGGCATACCCTCACACGTCGCCCCGGAGACGCCGGGCTCGATCCACGAGGGTGGGGAGCTTGGTTATGCCCTCTCGCACGCCTACGGCGCCGCTTTCGACAACCCGGACCTGCTCGTCTGCTGTGTAATCGGTGACGGCGAGGCTGAAACGGGCCCCCTGGCGACGGGTTGGCACGGCAACAAGTTCCTGGACCCCGTCAGCGACGGCGCCGTTGTGCCCATCCTGCACCTCAACGGCTACAAGATCGCCAACCCGACCGTGCTGGCCCGCATAGGCGACGACGAGCTGACCTCTTTGTTAGAAGGCTACGGCCACGAGGTTCACTGGGTGTCAGGCGACGACCCGGCGGCGATGCACCAGCTCATGGCGGCCACCCTCGACACGGTGATCGAGCGGGTCACTTCCATCCAGCGCGCCGCCCGGGAGCAGGGGGTGACGGCAAGGCCCCGCTGGCCCATGATCGTGTTACGTTCGCCCAAAGGCTGGACCGGCCCCAAGTTCGTCGATGGGCTCCCCACGGAGGGCACCTGGCGCTCGCACCAGGTGCCGCTGGCCGAGGTGCGCACCAACCCCGAACACCTTGCCGCGCTCGAATCGTGGCTCCACAGCTACCGGCCCGAGGAGCTCTTCGATGACAACGGGGCCCTGGTGCCCGACCTGGCCGCCCTGCCGCCCAAGAGCCACCGGCGTATGAGCGCCAACCCCCACAGCAACGGCGGCCTGCTCCTGGTCGACATGGAACTGCCCGATTTTCGCCAGTACGGGGTGCCGGTGGCACACCCCGGGACCACCTTCAGCGAAGCCACCCGGGTACTGGGTTCGTTCTTGCGGGACGTGATGACCGCCAACCCCACGCAATTCCGCCTCTTCGGTCCCGACGAGGTCGCCTCCAATCGCCTGGGTTCGGTTTTCGAGGTCACCAATCGCCAGTGGGAAGCCGAGATCCGGGACACCGACGACCATCTGGCGCCCGAAGGCAGGGTCATGGAAGTCCTTTCGGAGCACCAGTGCCAGGGCTGGCTGGAGGGCTACCTGCTAACGGGCAGGCACGGGATGTTCACCAGCTATGAGGCTTTCATCCACATCGTCGACTCGATGTTCAACCAGCACGCCAAATGGCTGAAGAGCACGAGCGGGATACCTTGGCGCCGGCCCATAGCCTCGCTCAATTACCTGCTCTCCTCGCACGTGTGGCGTCAGGACCACAACGGCTTCTCGCACCAGGACCCTGGTTTCATCGACCACGTCGTCAACAAAAAGGCCGAGGTCATCCGGGTTTACCTTCCGCCCGACAGCAATTGCCTGCTGTCGGTGGCCGACCACTGCCTGCGTAGCCGCCATTACGTCAACGTGATCGTGGCCGGCAAGCAGCCGGCACTGAACTACCTGACGATGGACCAGGCCATCCTGCACTGCACCCGGGGAATCGGCATTTGGGACTGGGCGTCCAACGACGACGGTGACCCTGACGTGGTCATGGGCTGCTGCGGGGACGTCCCGACGCTGGAAACCCTGGCCGCGGTGGACCTCTTGCGCGTGCACCTGCCGGACCTCAAGGTCCGAGTCGTCAACGTCGTCGACCTGATGCGCCTGCAGCCCGAGTCCGAACACCCCCACGGGCTGTCGGACGCCGAGTTCGACATGCTCTTCACCAAGGACAAGCCAGTGATATTCGCCTATCATGGCTATCCGTGGCTCATCCACCGCCTCACCTACAGGCGTACCAATCACGCCAACATGCACGTGCGGGGTTACAAGGAGGAAGGCACAACGACGACCCCCTTCGACATGGTTATGATGAACGACCTCGACCGTTTCCACCTCGTCATGGACGTGATCGCCAGAGTGCCCTTCCTCGGCTCGCGCGCCGCATCTCTGCGTCAGGCGATGGCCGACGAACGGGCCGGGCGCGGGCCTACACGCGCCTAGACGGTGACGACGACCCGGAAATCCGCGATTGGGTCTGGCCCTACTGACACCGCCGCAAACCACCGATGCGCCTTCTTGTCGTCAACGCCGGGTCGAGCAGCCTCAAGTTGTCCGTGCTCGATGAGCGTGATGAACTGGTTGCCTCCGAGGTCCTGCCCGCTCCCGGAGGCCAGGTCGACCAGGCCGCCCTCAAGGAAGTAGTGGGCCGTTACAGCCCGATCGACGCCGTGGGCCACCGCATCGTGCACGGCGGGACCGAGTTCACCACACCGGTCCTGGTCGACGCCGGCGTCGTGCGCCGCCTGGAGGCCCTGTCCGACCTGGCCCCTCTGCACCAACCGAAATCCTTGCGGGGCCTGGAGGCGGTGACCCGGATGCTCCCGAAAGTAGCCACCGTGGCCTGCTTCGACACCGCTTTCCACGCCACCCTCCCGGCCGCGGCCATGACGTACGCACTACCCGTCCAGTGGCGTAGGCGCTGGGACCTGCGCCGGTTCGGGTTCCATGGTCTCTCGCACTCCTACGCGTCCCGCCGTGGTGCCGAGATGATGGGCGCCGGCATTTCGGGCCCCTCCGCAACGGGCCGCTCCGAATTGTCACCTGTCACCTCGGCGCCGGCGCTTCCCTGGCCGCGGTGCGAGACGGCATTTCCGTGGACACAACCATGGGTTTCACTCCCAACGAGGGGCTGGTCATGGCCACACGGTCGGGGTCGGTCGACCCGGGGCTGCTCCTGTGGTTGGAAGAACACGTCGGCATGCCTTCGTCGGAGCTTGCCTCGACGCTCGAGCACCGGTCCGGCCTGCTCGGGCTCAGCGGCACGGCGGACATGCGCGTTGTACTGGAGGGGGAAAGCCGAGGTGACCCCGACGCCGCCCTGGCCATCGGTGTCTACCTCCACCGCCTGCGGGCCGGCATCGCGGCCATGGTGTCGGCCCTGGGAGGTCTGGACGCCCTCGTGTTCACCGGAGGCGTGGGCGAGCGATCGGCACCGGTGCGGTGGAGGGCCACCGAAGGGCTCGGGTACCTGGGCCTGGCCGTGGACGAAGGGACAAACACCGCGGCCCAGGCCGACGCCGAGCTGAGCGCGGCCGGTTCCGCCGTGAGGTCGTTCGTGGTCGCCGCCCGCGAAGATCTGAAGATCGCCCGGGGAGTGCGCCACGTACTGGGCGAGGTGGCGGCCGACGGGGGCCGGTCGGCCTGAGACGGCGGCGGCTGCCGCGGTTTTTGTGCCCCTGAGCGTATGGTTATAAAATCGTTTCAAAGGAGGCGCAATGTTCCGGGTCGGCCGGGCTAGGCTCATAACAGTGGTGTGCTCGGTTGCAGACGATTGTCCGGGTGCCACGATGACAAACGGCTGTTCGCGGGCATGACCGAGGGCCACGCCTCTGGCATTTCCGGGCCGGGCCCCAGACCGGTGGGCGGGCCGCTGGCACCTTTGCGGGCGTTGGGCGGGCGCGGGGAGCCGGATCTGGTCGCCGCCTCCCTATCCGCGCCGCCCGGCCGGTCCCGACGGGTAGGTGGCGTAAAGGTCAACTCGCATGTGCACCTGCCTCCGAATTTTTCGGCCTTTCAAACTGTCGTCGAGGCCAGCGAACTGGCCTCGGCCCAGGGAGTCGGGGTCATCGGTGCCAGCAACTACTACGACTTCGGTGTGTACGAGGCGTTTGCCCAGCGATCGACATCGCTCGGGGTTTTCCCTCTGTTCGGCTTGGAGGTGGTCTGCCTCCAGGAAGATCTCCGCCACGCCGGCGACAGGGTCAATGACCCGGGAAACCCGGGGAAGACGTACCTGTGCGGTAAAGGCATCACGCAGTTCGCGCCCATGAACGCCGCCGCCGCCGGACTGATGGGCACGGTGCGCTCGATCGACTCCGATCGCATCGCGGCTATGACCGGGCGGCTCAGCCGTATTTTCGCCGCCGCCGGCGTCGAGACGTCACTGACCGAAGGCTCTCTCAAGGCCGCCGTCGTAAGGCGTTACGGTGTCCCCGCCGACGCCGTGTACCTCCAAGAACGCCACGTAGCTCAAGGGTTTCAAGAGGCGCTGTTCGCCGCTGTCGAGCCCGGGGAGCGGGCCGGCGCGCTGGCCCGCGTGCTCGGTACCGACCCGGGCCCGGCCTTGGACGCCGTGAGCGTCCAGAACGCCATCCGCGGCCATCTGATGAAGGCCGGCCAGCCTGGTTACGTCGAGGAGACCTTTGTGGGCCTCGACCACGCCTACCAGCTGGTCCTGGCCCTCGGGGGGGTGCCCTGTTACCCGGTCCTGGCCGATGGGGCACGGCCGGTGTGCGAGTTCGAGCGGCCCGTCGAGCACCTGGTGGGATCGCTGCGCCAGCACCGGGTCCATTGCGCCGAGCTGATACCCAACCGCAACACCGTCCCCGTCGTCCGGGCTTACGTGCAGGCCCTGCGCCAGGCCGGTATACCAGTGCTGGCGGGCACCGAGCACAATACGCTCGAAATGGTCCCGATGGAGCCCCATTGCGCCGGAGGCGAACCCATACCCGACGACCTGAAGGGTACTTTCTGGGAGGGAGCGTGTGTAATAGCCGCTCACCAGTTCCTGACCGCCAACGGCGAGCCCGGTTATGTGGACGCGTACGGAGAGCCTGCCCCCTCCTATCCGGACGCCGACTCCCGTATCAGGGCGTTCGCCCAACTGGGCGCCGCCGTTATAGAGAAATATGCGGAGATGGCCCCGAAGACTGAGCACGCGGTGGAGGTTTAGCGCATGGTCCCAACTTCGTCATCGCCGCTGTCAGCTGACGCTCGTTCGCTTCTCGACGCCCTGGTCGAGATGTCCCACGCCTACGGCGCCGATCCCGAGCTGGTCCTGGCCGGCGGCGGCAACACCTCGGTGAAGTTCGACGACCACCTGCTGGTCAAGGGCAGCGGGACGGCCCTGGCCGACATCGGCCCCAGGATTTCGTAGACCTGGACCGGGCGGCTCTCCAGGTGCTGCTCGAGCGCGACCTCGGTACCCGGCGCGACGAGCGGGAGGCGGCCTTCAAGCAGGCGGTGCTGGCGGCGCGCCTCCACCCCGACCAGATGCAGCGCCCGTCGGTGGAGGCCGTACTGCACCATCTGATGCCGGGCCGGTTCGTGGTCCATCTCCACGCCACCATCGTCAACCAGTTCAGTTGCGGCCGGGAGGGGCGGCGCCTGGTCGAGGACAACCTTGGTGAGGACGTGATCTGGGTCGACTTGGTGGACCCCGGTTTCGCGCTCGCCCAAGCCCTGCAAGAGGAACTGCGAGCCTTTACCCGGCGCACCGGCAAGCAGTGCCCTCGGGCTGTGATCATGCAGAACCACGGGCTCGTAGTGAGCGGGGCTACACCCGAGGAGACGTCCGGCCATATTGATTGGCTGTCCGCCTCGTTGCGGGCCATCAAGGATAAGGCCAGCCGCGAATATGCCGCAGTGGAGCATGCGGGCTCGGGCTTTGCCAGTCCGGAGCACCCGTTGGCGGGCGCCCCCGCCACTGGCCAGCGCGCTCCCGGAGAGACTGAGGTACGTGCTCTGGTCAATGTGATAGGACCGGCCTTGCGGGGTCTGCTCGGCCGTTCCGGCGAGCCGCTGAAGGTGGTTACATTTGACTGTTCCGCCCCGGTCCTCGACCTCGTGGCGGGGGAAGGCGGTCGTGCCCTTGCCATGGGAGGGCCTCTTACGCCGGACCAGATCGTGTACTGCCGGTCATTCCCACTCTGGCTCGAAGCCCCCCTCGGCGAGCCGGCTGCGGACCTGAAGGCTCGCCTCACCGGCGCGGTGCGGGAGCACTCGCTCACGTATCAGGTGCCTCCGACCGTAGTCCTGGTGCAGGGCCTGGGCTTGTTCGCGTGCGCTGACACCTGGGCCGACGCCAACATCGCCCGCCTCGTGTACCTCGATGCCATCAAGGTGATGGCCGGGGCGCAGCGTATGGGTGGCGTCCAGTACCTGCCGGACGATTTCCGTACCTTCATCGAGCAATGGGAAGTGGAGTCCTACCGCCGGGCCGTGAAGACCGCCGCCGCCGGTGCCGGAAGAGTGGCGGGCAAGGTCGCCCTGGTGACCGGGGCAGCCCAGGGCTTCGGCCTGGAGATCGCCCAGGACCTGGCGGCTCAGGGCGCCCACGTGGTGCTCTCGGACGTAAACGCGGCCGGGGCCAGAAGGCGGCCGCCGCACTCAGCTCCGCCCTGGGCGCGGGCCGAGCCATAGGGTTGGCCATCGACGTCACCGCCCCGGAGTCCGTGGCCGAAGCTGTCCACCAGGTCGTGCGGGCGTACGGTGGGCTCGACCTGCTTGTCTCCAACGCCGGCGTGCTGCGGGCGGCCAGCGTGAAGGTACAGACAGAAGAGGACTTCGACCTCTCCACCGCCGTCAATTACAAGGGTTATTTCCTGTGCGCCCAGAAGGTCGTGGCCGTCCTGGCGACACAGCACGAAGTCCGGCCCGACTACTGGAGCGACATAATCCAGATCAACTCGAAGTCGGGGCTCGAGGGGTCCAACAAAAACTTCGCCTATGCCGGCAGCAAGTTCGGGGGTATCGGCCTGACCCAGTCGTTCGCTCTGGAACTGGTGACCGACGGCATCAAGGTGAACTCCATATGTCCGGGCAATTTCTTCGACGGGCCGCTGTGGTCCGACCCCGGTATGGGCTTGTTCGCGCAGTACCTGCGCACAGGGAAGGTGCCGGGGGCGACCACGGTGGCGGACGTGAAGCGCTTCTACGAGAGCAAGGTGCCGATGGCCCGGGGGTGCACCACCGCCGATGTCATGAAGGCAATCTATTACCTCGTCGACCAGGAGTACGAGACCGGCCAGGCGCTACCTGTGACCGGTGGCCAAGTGATGCTGCACTGACCGTGGGAGCTGTCCGAGTGTGAAAGGCCCAACTGTGAAAGGCCCAATTGTGATGGCTGGCCTAACCATATGACCCCAGGCTACGTAGTACCGGCGACGCAGTTCGCCGTGCAGCTGGTCGGACCGGGGCAGTTGGTCCTCAACACCCAAAAAGAAGTCCCCCAGCCGGGGCCGCACGAGGTACTCGTCAAGGTCGAGTCCGTGGGCCTCTGCTTCTCCGACGTGAAGCTCCTCAAGCAGTTCTCCGACCACCCCCGCAAGGACGATATCCAGGCCGGGATAAACCCCGAGATCCTCCAGAAGTTCCGCAGCTATGTTCCTGGCACCAAACCCGCCGTTCCTGGGCACGAAGTCGCCTGCCGCATAGTGGCCATCGGGCCCGAGGTCGAGCGCCATCGTGTCGGCGAGCGTTGCCTGGTCCAGACGGACTACCGCACCCTGGTCACCCGGGGGGCTAACGCCGCCTTCGGCTACACGTTCGAAGGAGGGCTGCAGGAGTACGTGCTGCTGGACGAACGGATCGTCATCGAGCCCGGTACCGGGGAGCGTTACCTGATCCCGGTGCCCGAGTTCCTGAGCGCTTCGGCCATCGCCCTGGTGGAGCCATGGTCATGTGTCGAAAACGCCTACGCCAGCGCCGACCGCCGGACGATCATGGCCGGGGGACGGCTCCTGGTGGTCGCCGATGCCGGCCACGAAATGCTGGGCCTGACCGAGGCCTTCGACATTCGCGGCGAGCCGGGGTCGGTAGTGGTCGTCACCTCAGATGCTGCTCAGAGCGAGAAGCTGGCCTCGAGCGGCACCGCCTTCACGCGTGCCGGCGGTGTGCGCCAACTCCCCGACGAGAGCTTTGACGACATCGTCTACTTCGGGGCCTCGGCGGAGACGATCGAGGTGCTCAACGACAAGTTGGCGGCTTCGGGGGTTATCAACCTCGTCCTCGGGGGTGCCCGCATCGGGCGCCGGGTGGCGGTCGGGGTGGGGCGCATCCACTACGGCCTCACCCGCTGGATCGGCACTCCGGGGCCGTCGGCGGTCGACTCGTACTCCGTCGTGCCGGTGTCAGGCGAGTTGCGGCCAAACGAAAAGGTCCTCATTGTCGGCGCGGCCGGCCCCATGGGCCAGATGCACGTGATCCGTAGCTTGTGCACGCCGGTGCCGGGGATAAGTGTCGTGGGCGCCGACGTAGACGATGCCCGGCTGGAGGCACTGAGGCGGAAAGCCGAGCCCTATTCGAGGCGTAACGGCGTGCCCCTGCGGTTGGTGAACACAGCCAAAGAGCCCCTCGCCGAGCGCTTCAGCTATCAGGTTGTCCTCGTCCCGGCTGGGCCGTTGGTCGCCGCCGCCGTGGACAATAGCGAGACGGGCGGCCTGGTGGACATATTTGCCGGGATCCCCGCCCACACGCGCCAAGAGATCGACCTCGACACTTACATAAGCCGTCGCTGTTACATGTTCGGCACCAGTGGTTCGGTCATCAGCGACATGAAGGTGTTGCTGGACAAGGTGTCGTCCGGCCAGTTGGACACCAACTGTTCGGTCGACGCCGTATCGGGTATGGCCGGCGCCATAGATGGCGTGGCGGCCCTGGAAAAGCAGACGATGGCCGGCAAGATCGTGATCTACCCCATGCTCCACGACCTCGGCCTGACCCGGCTGTCCGAGCTGGCCGACCGTTTCCCCAGCGTTGCGTCCAAGCTCGTCGATGGCCAGTGGTCCAATGAGGCTGAGCAGGAGTTGCTGCGAGCCGGTGCTGGCCCGGGCTCAGGTGCGGGAGCGGAGGGGCCAACGGCGACGGGGCCAACGGCCACGGGGCCAACGGCCACGGGGAACGGAGGAGGACGGTAATAAATGGTGACCACAGTTGAGATGCCGAAACTGGGCAATACTGTCGAAGATTGCCTGATCGCGGCGTGGCGTAAGCACAAGGGCGACACCGTCGCCGCCGGGGACGTCATCGCCGAGATCGAGACCGATAAGACCAACTTCGACCTCACGGCGCCGGTTGACGGCGTCCTGCTGGAGACCTTCTTCGAAGAAGGCGCGCTCGTCCCCGTCTTCACCGCCATCTGCGCCATCGGCGCCGCCGGGGAAAAGGTCGAAGTATCGTCGCCTCCCTCGGCCATGGGGGCACAGCCCGGCCCCGACCCCGGCCGGCATGGCCACGGTGGCCGAAGGAGCGGCGCCCCTCGTCATGGCGGCACCAGGGCCGACGACCCTCGCCAGCTTTGATGCTGCGGCCGGGAGCAATGGCGCGGCGCCGTCGGGCCAGGCCCGTCTCAGCCCTCGCGCCCGGCGCTTCGCCCGCGAGCACGACATCGACCCATCCTCTGTCGAGGGGACAGGGCCGCACGGCCGGGCCCTGGAGGACGACCTGCGCAGGGCCCTGCATACCGGGGCCCGTCCGCCCGCCACCGCCGGGGCACCTTCGGGAGGTCAGCCGGCGGGGCCAGGTGCGGCACCGTCGGGCCCCGCCGTCCCGACCGCACCCACCGGCTCGACCGCACCCACCGGCTCGACCGCACCCACCGGCGCGACCGCACTCTCCGTCCAGGGCGGCGCCATCGGCCAGGCGGTCGCCGGCGCGCCGGTGTCCTCGGTCCGCCAGCGCATCGCCAAACGCCTGCGGGAGTCTTTGAGCTCCACGGCTCAGTACACACTGCACGGTTCGGCCAATGCCGGCGGCCTCCTGGCCGTCCGAAAGAGGTTGAAGGCCTCGCCGTCCACCGCCGATATAAATATCAACGACCTGATGGTCTTCTGCACCGTCCGGGCCCTGCTGGAGGCGCCCGACGTCAACGCCACGTTCGTCGACGGCGCCCTCTACCGCCACAATGGCGTCCACATCGGTTTCGCCTGCGACACCGACCGGGGCCTGGTCGTACCCGTCATACGCGACGCCCAGGACCTGTCACTAGTCGGCCTGGCCCGGCGCTTGAAAGAACTGGCGGCCCGAGCCATCGCCGGGACCATCGGGGTCGACGACCTCCAGGGCGGCACGTTCACGATCTCCAACCTGGGCAGCCTCGGGGTGGAGTCGTTCACCCCAGTCCTCAACCCGCCCCAGGTGGCCATCCTCGGTGTCAACGCCATCGGGCTCAAGCCCGTGCGCAAGGCCGACGGGAACATCGAGTTCATAGACTCGATCGGATTGTCGCTCACCCTCGACCACCAGGTGGTCGACGGCGCCCCGGGGGCCAGGTTCCTGCGGGCACTGGCGGGCACGGTCGAAGACGCGGAGGCGCTGTGTACGATCTGATCGTTATCGGTGCCGGTCCCGGCGGCTATGACGCTGCTGCTCACGCCGGGCAGATGGGCAAAAAAGTGGCCGTCGTCGAACAACAACGGGTGGGTGGCACCTGCCTCAACGTCGGCTGCATACCGGCCAAGGCCTTTTTGCGGTCGTCGCGCCTGTACCGGGAGTGCGCCGAGGCCAAGTCCTTCGGCGTCGAGATCGACGCCTTCCACTTCAATATGCCGGCCGTGGTCGAGCGTAAAAACCGTGTTGTCGGGACGCTGGTAAGAGGCGTGGAGGGACTGCTCAAGCGCTCGGGCGTCGAAGTGTTCAATGGACATGGCCGCCTGGTGGGCCGTAACCGGGCCCAGGTGGGCGACGATGTCCTCGAGGCCACCAACATCTTGCTGGCCACGGGGTCCCGCCCGGTGGTGCCCCCGATCCCGGGGATCGCCTCGGGCTCGGTCCTGGACTCGACTTCGGTATTCGAGTTGGGCTCGGTCCCGGCGCGGGTGGCCATCATCGGTGGTGGCTATATCGGCCTCGAGTTCGCCACCTTCTTCAGCGAGATCGGTGCCGAGGTCGTCGTGTTCGAGATGCTGGCCCAGGTGGCCAGCGGCTGCGACGGGGATGTTTCGGACCGGCTCTTACAAAGTCTCAAGCGGTCCGGAGTGACGTTCAACCTCTCGTGCCGGGTGGTGGGCATAGAGGGGAACACGCTCCGCTACACGGGCACTTCGGGCGAAACCAAGACGTACGCCGCCGATTGTGTCCTCAATGCGACCGGCCGGGCGCCGGTGGTCGAGGATCTGGGCCTGGCGGAAGCCGGGGTCGATTTCAGTGCCCGAGGGGTACGCACAGACGACCAAGGCAAGACCAATGTTCCCGGTATCTGGGCCTGTGGCGACGTCACCGGACAGTACATGCTGGCCCACGTGGCGACGCGCGAAGGGATCGTGGCCGTCAACTCGATGTTCGGCCGTCCCGACCGGGCCCGCTATGACGCCATCCCCGCCGTCATCTACACCCACCCCGAGGTGGCCAGCGCGGGCCGGACCGAGGAGCAGCTGCAGGCGGCTGGCACCGCCTATCGAAAAGCCATGGTGCCGATGGGCGTGGCCGGTAGGTTCCTGATCGAGAACGAGAAGGGTACCGGCTTCGTGAAGGTGCTGGCGGGCGCCAAGTACGGCGAGATCCTGGGCGTCCACGCCGTGGGCGATTCGGCCAGCGAATTTATCGTGGCCGCCGCCGCCCTCATAGAAATGGAATTATCCGCGTCCCGTGCCGGTGAGATCGTCTTCCCGCACCCGACGGTGTCCGAAGCGTTACGCGAAGCCATCTTGCAGGTAGGAGCCAAGACATCATGACCAAAGCACTTGCTATCGAACCGGAACAGGTCTTCGCCCGGGAGGTCGTCCATCCCTCCGACATACCGGTCAACGCCTATAAGAAGACCATTTCCGAGGAGGCGGCCCGCTACCGCACGGAGGACTTCGTCGCCATCTGGGCGGACATGTGCGCCATCCGAGAGTTCGAGAACATCCTCAATGAGATCAAGCTCAAGGGCACGTACCGGGGCGTCAGCTACGACCACGCCGGGCCGGCGCACCTGTCCATGGGCCAAGAGGCGGCGGCAGTGGGCATGGCCTTCGCCCTGGGGCCGAGGACCACATCTTTGGTTCGCACCGCAGCCACGGCGAGATCCTGGCCAAGGCCTTTTCGGCCATCCGGGCGCTGGGCGACGACGAACTTTCGGTGATAATGCACGACTACCGCGACGGGGCCGTGCTGGCGCCGGTGGAAAAGGGTTACGACGGGCCGGTCGCCGGCCTGGCGCAACGGTTTTTCATCTACGGTGCCTACAGCGAGATCTTCGCCCGGGAGACGGGTTTCAACCGGGGCCTGGGCGGGTCCATGCACGCCTTTTTCGCCCCCTTCGGCATCTACCCCAACAACGCCATCGTCGGCGGGTCGGGCTCCGTAGCTCCGGGGGCGGCGCTCTACAAGCGGGCCAACCGTCGTCCCGGCATCGTCGTGGCCAATATCGGCGACGCCTCCTTCGGCTGCGGGCCGGTGTGGGAGGGCATCACCTTTGCCAGCATGGACCAGTACCGCACGCTGTGGGACCAGGCGCTGGGGGGCGGGCTCCCCATCATCTTCAACTGCATGGACAACTTCTACGGGATGGGCGGCCAACCCAACGGCGAGACGATGAGCCAGCAACTGATCGCCCGGGTCGGTGCCGGGGTCAACCCCGAGCAGATGCACACCGAACGCGTCAACGGCTATAACCCTCTCGCCGTTATCGACGCTTTCGAGCGTAAGAAGCAGATCCTGGCCGAGGGCCGGGGCCCGTCCTGCTCGACACCATCACCTACCGGTTCTCGGGGCACTCGCCGTCCGATGCCTCCAGCTACCGTTCGGCCGAGGAGGTCCAGCACTGGCAGGCGGCTGACGCCATACAGGCCTATCGGGAGCACCTGGTCGATGCCGGCGTGGTCGCCGCCGACGTGCTCGACCAGGCCCGCGGCGAAGTAGTCGAGCTTGTGTTCGAGATGTTCAAGCTGGCGTCGGACACCGAGGTCAGCCCCCGGTTGGAGGTGACCTCCGAGCTGGTGGGGTCGGTCATGTTCTCGGGCCGGCGGGCCGAGCGCCTTGATGAGCGCGTCCCCGAACTGCTCCAGGCCCCCGCAGACAATGCCCGGGTGGCCCAGATCGCCGGCAAGGTGCGAACGGCGTTCGCCGACGGCAAGCCCGTGCCCAAGATGAAGGTGTACAACATCCGTGATGCCATATTCGAGGCTATGCTGCACCGTTTTGCCATAGACCCCACGATGATCGCCTTCGGGGAGGAAAACCGTGACTGGGGCGGTGCCTTCGCCGTGTACCGGGGCCTGACCGAGCTCCTTCCTTATAACCGGCTTTTCAACGCCCCCATTTCCGAGGCCGGGATCGTGGGCGCAGCTGTCGGTTACGGGATGGAGGGGGGCCGGGCCGTGGCCGAGCTGATGTACGCCGACTTCATGGGCCGCGCCGGCGACGAGCTGTTCAACCAGTTGTCGAAATGGCAGGCCATGTCGGCCGGCATGCTCACCATGCCCGTGGTGGTGCGCATCTCGGTCGGGGCCAAGTACGGCGCCCAACACTCCCAGGATTTCAGCGCCCTGGTCGCCCATGTCCCGGGCCTCAAGGTGGTCTACCCGGTGACCCCGTACGACGCCAAGGGCATGATGAACTCGGCCCTGGTGGGCACCGATCCCGTAATATTCTTCGAGAGCCAGAAGCTGTACGACATCGGCGAGATGTTCGAGGCCGGCGGCGTACCGGAGGGTTACTACGAGATCGACCTGTCCGAGCCCTCGGTCAAACGGGTAGGGGTTGACCTGACCATCGTGACCTTAGGGCCGGCGCTGTACACGGCGGTCAAGGCGGCCGACGAGCTGGCGGAGCGCTTCGGCGTTTCCGCCGAGGTCGTCGACCTACGCTCGGCCAACCCGTTGAACTACGACCTGCTCGTGGGTTCGGTCCGCAAGACGGGGAAGGTATTGCTGGTTTCAGAGGCGGTGGAGCGCGGCAATGTCATGCAGACCGTGGCGTCCAACCTCACCCGGATCTGCTTCGACGACTTGGACGGCCCTCCCGTGGTCGTGGGCTCGAGGAACTGGATCACGCCCGCCCCCGAACAGGAGGCGATGTTCTTCCCTCAGCCCTCCTGGTTGCTCGACTCGGTCCACGAAGAAATCCTGCCCCTGCCCGGTTACGAGCCCACCACCAACCGGACGACGGGCGAGCTGATGCGCCGGGCGCGCCTGGGGATCTAGCTGCCGGCCGGAGGCCTGAACGGTATTAAGGGCTTGTGGCGGCCATGCTGGCTTCATGCGGTCCGGAGTGCCTAGCAGGCTTCGAGGCGCGCCGGGTGGCGCGCCGGGAAGCCCGGCAGATGCTGCCGAGCCCGCTCCCGTACCCCGACGACCTGCCTATCACCGCCCAGAAGGACGAGATCCTTTCCGCCCTGATTGCCAACCAGGTGATCGTGGTGGCCGGCGAGACGGGTTCGGGGAAGAGCACCCAGTTGCCGAAGGTGTGCCTGGAGGCGGGGAGAGGCGCGGCCGGCCTGATCGGCCACACTCAGCCCCGGCGGATCGCGGCCCGGAGCTTGGCCGAGCGCGTGGCGGACGAGCTCGGTGTGACTTTCGGGGGCCCCGTCGGCTACAAGGTCCGCTTTACCGATCGCGTCAGCGACGGGACGCTCGTCAAACTGATGACCGACGGTGTGCTGCTGGCCGAACTGCACGGAGGGCCCGATCTCCGCCAGTACGACACGCTCATAATCGACGAGGCGCACGAGCGCAGCCTCAACATTGACTTCATCCTCGGTTACCTCAAGCGGCTCCTGCCCTCCCGTCCCGACCTCAAGGTCATCATCACCTCCGCCACCATTGACACCAGGCGCTTCTCTGAACATTTTGGGGACGCGCCGGTGATCGAGGTCTCGGGCCGCGCCTACCCCGTCGAGATCCGTTACCGGCCGGTCCTCGAGGGCGGGGACGCCGATTACGACCTCGGCCCCACCCAGTCTGACTCGGGCCCGGGCCGTGACGATGCCAGCCCGGGCCGTGACGATGCCAGCCCGGGCCGTGACGATGCCAGCCCGGGCCGTGACGATGCCAGCCCGGGCCGTGACGATGCCAGCCCGGGCCGTGACGATGCCAGCCCGGTCGACGAGGTCGAGGCGGTCTGCCACGCCGTATCCGAGCTGTGCGACGAGGGACCAGGGGACATCCTCGTATTCCTCCCCGGTGAGCGCGAGGTGAGGGACACCGCGGAGGCCCTTTCCAAGGCGGACCGGCACGGCCTGGAGATCCTGCCCCTCTACGGCCGGTTGTCGTCCGCCGAGCAACACCGGATCTTCGAGGCCCATACCCGGCGCCGCGCCGTCCTGGCGACGAACGTCGCAGAGACGTCGCTGACCGTTCCCGGCGTCCGTTATGTCGTCGACACCGGCACGGCTCGCATTTCCCGTTACAGCCGGCGCACAAAGGTGCAGCGGCTCCCCATCGAAGCCATCTCGCAGGCGTCGGCCAACCAGCGAGCCGGGCGCTGCGGGCGCCTCGGGCCCGGCATCTGCATCCGTCTGTATTCGGAAGAGGACTTCAACGCCCGGCGCCCTTTCACCGAGCCGGAGGTCTTGCGCACCAACCTGGCTTCGGTCGTCCTGCAAATGGCGGCCATAGGACTGGGCGAAATAGAGGATTTCCCCTTCGTCGACCCACCGGACCAGCGCAATGTGAAGGACGGCATCGCCCTTTTGGAGGAGCTGGGGGCGCTCTCCAAATGGGAGCCACCAGCTCCGGGCGCTCGAGCGCAGCAAACGGCGGCGACGGGCCCGGCCGGCTGGCGCCTCACCCAGGTCGGGCGGCAACTGGCCCAGCTACCGCTGGACCCCCGCCTCGGCCGTATGGTGCTGGAGGCGGCCCGGCTCGGGTGCCTGGACGAGGTCTTGGTCATCGCCGCCGGGCTTTCGGTCCAGGATCCCCGCGAACGCCCCGCAGAAAAAAGGGAGGCGGCCGCTGCGCTCCACGCGCGTTTTGACGATGAACGCTCGGATTTCCTGTCCTACCTAGCGCTGTGGGACTACCTGGACGGGCGCCAGGAAGAGCTCAGCTCGGGGCAGTTCCGACGGCGGTTACGCAAGGAGCTCATCTCCTACCAGCGAGCGCGGGAGTGGCAGGACGTCCACGGGCAGCTCCTCGAGATTTGCCGCCAATTGCGCCTGGAGCCGCCGCGAGTTGGCGGTCGCCAGTCACGCCGGGCGCCGGCCGTGCTCGACCACCCCCGGCGCTCCGGCTCCGGGCACCAACGCCTGCTGTCGGAAGCCGAACGGGCCCGTGTGCACCAGGCATTGCTTTCCGGGCTGGCCACCCAGGTCGGGGCGCGCGAGGGCGACCACGCCGACTTTGCCGGCCCCCGTAGCGCTCGCTTCGCCATCTGGCCCGGGTCGGTGCTGGCCAAGGCGCCACCCCGCTGGGTCATGGCCGCCGAGCTGGTGGAAACGGGCCGGCTCTGGGCGCGCTTTGTTGCTCCCGTGCGTCCGCAATGGGTGGAAGCGGCCGCCGCCCACTTGCTGAAATGGACCTACAGCGGTCCGGAATGGGATCCCGCTCGCGGTGAAGCCGTTGTCTTCTCCCGTGCCACCCTTTACGGCCTGACTGTGGTGGTAGCGAGGCGTGCAGAGTTCGCCCTCCTCGATCCCGAAGGCTCGCGCCAGGCGTTCATCCGCAATGCCTTGGTCGAGGGAGACTGGGACGGTGCCCCGAGCTTCGTAGAGCGGAACCGGGAGGTCCTGGTCAGCGTGCGGGCAGCACTCGCTCGGGCTCGCCGCCTCGACCTGATGGTCGGTGACGAGGCGCTGTTCGAGTTTTACGACGAGCGTCTCCCGCTCGAGCTGACTTCGGGCCGGGCGTTCACAGCTTGGTGGCGACGGCGACGGGTTGACAGTCCCGGTCTGTTCGACGCCGCGCCCGAGGACCTTACCGGCCCGGCCGCGGCCGACGTCGACGCCACCGGGTTTCCCGACGTTTGGCCGGCGGTGGACGACCTCGCCCTGCCGCTGCACTACACCTGGGAGCCAGGTGCGGACGACGACGGCGTCTGGGCCGACATCCCCTTGGCGCAGCTGGACCGCCTGGCCGAAGAGGGCCTGGAATGGCAGGTCCCGGGGCTGCGTGAGGAACTCGTCGTGGCCCTCCTACGCTCGCTCACCAAGGATCTCCGGCGGCAACTCCTACCGATACCTGAACACGCCCGCGAGTTCGTGGCGAAGGCTGGCCCGGCGGAGGGCCCGCTCCTGGGCGTGCTGGCCCGGGCTATGAGCGCCGTTGCCGGCATGAGGATTTCCCCTCGGGACTTCGACTGGCAAAAGGTGCCCCGGTACCTTCGCCCGACGTTCCGGGTTGTCGGGGAGGACGGGACCGTCCTTGCCTACGGCAAGGAGGTCGCCGACCTCGTCTCCCAGCTTCGCCCCCAATTGGACCACGTGCTTCAGTCGGCGGCCGCCTCGAGCTCCTTGCCTGTCGGCCACCGCTCGACGACCTGGGATTTCGGAGACCTGCCACAGCTATTCGAGCCCGAGTGGCACGGTTACCGCCTCAGGGGCTACCCGGCTCTGGTCGACGAGGGAGACGCGGTACAGGCCCGGGTCTTTTCCGACGAGGCGTCCCAGCGCCTGGCCATGAGCGCGGCGACCCGCCGCCTCGTGCTGCTCAACCTGCCCGCCCGCCGCCCGCTGGTGGACGGGCTTCGAGCGCCTCATCGACAACCACACGAAATTGGCTCTGGGGGCGCTGCGCAACCGCCCCTATCGTTCGGGGCGCGAGGTGGCCGAAGACGTCCTGGCCGCCGCGCTCGACCAAGCCATCGCTGCCAACGGAGGGCCGGCCTGGGGCCAGGCGAGTTTCGAGGCCCTGGTGGCGGCCGTGCGCGCCGACGTCGAGCCGGCGGCGCGAAAAGGCGTGGTCGCCGCCGGGCGCATCATTTCCAAGCTCCAGGAGCTCGGCCGCCGGACCGAGGCCATGTGGGCCATGACCGCCTCGCCGACGTCGGCACCGGCTCTACGGACGGCGCTGGAGGATGCCATCCGGCACCTGGCCCGCTTGGGCGGGGCACGCTTCGTGAGCCGGGCAGGCCTCGAGCGCCTGGCCGACCTAGAGCGCTACCTCAACGGGATCGACCGCCGCCTCGACAAGCTCCCCCTCGCCCCTCGCCGGGATCTCGGGTTGGCCCAGAACGTGCAAGCCTTGCAGCGACGCCTCGACGACGCCATGATCGCGGCACAACAGGAGGGGATGCCCATGGCCTGTGTGGTCGCACTCGAGGAGGTGCGCTGGATGATCGAAGAGCTGCGGGTCAGCATGTTCGCGCAGTCCCTGGGTACCAAAGTGCCGGTGAGCGAGGAAAGGGTCTCGCGGGCCATCGACGCCGCCCGCGCCGAAGGCGGCTAGTTCCCCGGTTCGCCCGGCCCGGCCCGGCCCCGCCCGGCCCCGCCCGGCACGGCCCGGCCCCGCCCGTGCCTGTCGGGCCTATCCCCGCCCCGCCCCGCCCTGGCCCGGCCCGCACCGACCCGACCCGCCGAGCGTTATTAAGGCACGCTTTGCTGTCTGCAATGAGCTCGCTTTGTCCAGTTCCTTACGCGGGCCGCCGTCGTTTTGTGATGTTTATTGCCATTTTTGGCTATGAATGTCACGAGTCGGTTCGCAACCGGCTAATTGACGGGTGCCTCGTGATCAGCATCGCCTCCACGCTGGCGATCATCTCGGACGGCGCTCATCGCCGCCGTGAGGTGAGCGATCCGCCAGCCCGCAGCGCCGAGCACGTTGAGCTTGCGCCTCTCCCGGTCGAAGGCGGACCGAGAGACGATGCGGTGCGCCCGCCCGACGATCTCGGCCCCGACCCGCAGGTGGGGCCAAGCAACGTCGAGGACATATACCGCACCCCGTTCATCGGTGACGTAGTGGGTGCGGAACGGCGCCAGCGGCCTGAGGGCCTCGAAGACCGCCGCCTCCAGAGCACTGTCGGCGGACGGAGCCTCGCGGCGCAGTTCCAGCAGGCGCGCCAGGTGGGCGCGGCCGGGGGCATTAGGTGACGATCGCCCCAAGCACGCCACCAGCTGGCTAACCCGCCATCGCCGCCCGATCAGCCCCTCGTCCAGCGTCCGCTCGAGCACTACGGGCGTCAGGCGACCAGCCATGTCCAGTAGCGTCCGGGCCGGCGACGTCACCAGCGTCCCGTAGGCGCAGGCCACGTCCTCTGGCGGTAATTCAAGCCTCCTGTGCGTCACCACCGCGGTCAGACGCCGTTGGGACCCGGACGCCAGGGTCAGCTCAGGCGGCCCCGGGGCGGCGCAATACAAGCGGTGAACCGTGGCCGCGCTCCCGTGCGATATCGCGGCCCCCGGGCCGGCGGCCAGAGCGGCGGCGAGGAGATCCTCCCAGACCGATGGGGGCACGCCTCGGACCGCGTAAACCCCTGACCGGACCCGCCTCAGGTGCTCGTGCCGGGCTTCCCGGAAGAGCTGGCGATAGTCGATGCCCAGTTGAGCCGCCTGTGCGGCCGAGAACAAACCGCGTTGCCTCTCGGCTATCCGCCAGAGCGCCGCCCGTGCCTCTTCGTCCATACCTGACAGCCAAGTCCGTCACGGGGACCAAATTGACCGACACTCGGCCCCGCCCAAGCCGAAAGCAAGCCGCCGCGCTTGCCCGGTGGAGCCTTGTGGTTTATAGTGGAGCAAAGTGGAGGTCCGGGGAGAGACCCCGGCTTCAAGTACAGCGGATGGGGCCGGCAGGTGGAGCGCTTCTATGGGAGCTTCGAGTACTCACTTGACGCCAAGGGCCGCCTCATCCTTCCGGCTCGGTTACGGTCCCAGTTTGACACCAAGCGGGCGCTGGTCAGTTGCTACATGGACAGGTGCCTAGCGGTGTGGACCCACGAGCAGTTCGAACAGCACCTGGCGCGGGCCGAAGCCATGGAGGCCCTCGGTGCGGAGGGCCGCAACCTGGCCCGCCTCCTGAGCGCCATGTCGGCCGAGGTCGAGATCGACGGTCAGTGGCGCCTGACGATACCCGCCAACCTGCGGGAGTACGCCGGCTTGGAGCCGGACCAGCCGGTGATGGTGGCCGGCGCGTTCAACCGCATCGAGCTCTGGAAGGTAACCCTGTGGCGCCAGCGCATGGCGCCCAGTCTCGAGAGCCTGGCCGACGGGACCAGCGACCTCTTCTCCGCTCGATCTCAGCCCTCGGGGTCACCGGCCCTCGCCGCCACCGTAGGCGCACAATGAGCATCACCAGCCCGCTCCGGGCTTATAGGCAGCCCCTTGACCGGCAGGACGGGAGTCCCCTTCTCCACCCGCCCAGTCCTTTGTACCCGGGGAGAAAACCCGGGACAACGCCGGCCGAGGGGCTGCTTATGAGCCTGAAACCGCAGCCCGCTGGGCGAACTGAGTACCCCGGCCCGGCGAGCGTGAGCTCCAGCAGGGACCCGGGCGCAAATCGGGCCAAGGCCAAGGACGAGCACGAGGCCGAGGTCGAGGTCGAGGCCAGGGAAGAGCGCGAGGTCGAGCACGTGGTCGAGCACGAGGATGAGGACGGCTTCCGGCACCGGCCCGTCATGGTGGACGAGGTCGTCGAACTGTTCGGCCCGACACCTCCGGGGTGGGCTCTCGACGCCACCATCGGCGCCGGCGGCCATGCTCGGGCGCTCCTCGAGGCTTACCCTCATCTCCGTGTCGTGGGCCTGGACAGGGACGCCGACGCGGTAGCGGCTGCCTCCTCCGCCCTGGCCCCTTTCGGGGACCGGGTGCGAGTAGCCCACCAGCGGTTTGACCGTCTGGGCGTGGTCCTGGACGAGCTCGGCATTCCGACGGTCTCGGGCGCATTATTCGACCTCGGCGTCAGCTCGCCCCAGCTGGACCGGCCCGAGCGGGGCTTCAGCTACCGTTCCGACGCTCCCCTGGACATGCGTATGGACCGGTCTGAGGCGCGCACGGCCGCCCAGCTCCTGGACGAAAGCAGCGAGGAGGAGCTGGCCCGCTTGTTCGCGCTGCACGGGGAGACCCGTTTCGCCCGGCGAATCGCCGCTGCCATTGTCTCCGCACGGCCGGTGCGCACGACCGTGGCACTGGCGGACGTGGTGAGCTCGGCCGTCCCTGCTGCCGTGCGCCGGCGAGGCCACCCGGCCAAGCGCGTCTTCCAAGCTCTGCGAGCGGCGGTCAACGCCGAGCTCGAGGTGCTGCCGGTCGCCATTGACGCCGCCATGAGCCGGCTCTCAGCCGGCGGTCGCATCGTCGTGATCTCGTACCATTCGGGCGAGGACCGAGCTACCAAGGAAAGATTTGTAGAGGCGGCCACGGGCGGGTGCACGTGCCCTCCGGGGTTGCCCTGTGTGTGCGGGGCACAGCCACGCGTGCGCCTGCTCAACCGGGGCGCCCGAAAGCCGTCAACGGCCGAGGTGGCAAGAAACCCCCGGTCGGAGAGTGCCCGCCTGCGCGCCGTCGAGGCTCTTGCCGGGCCGGGCGAAACCCGTACACGGAACACGGACGCCCTAGGCGACGAGACGAAAGCGACGCGGCGATGAGCCCGGCCGAGGCGGAGCGCGAACGGCTCCTTTCCCGGGTCGGTGAAGGCTCCGTAAGCGATCCATCACCAGAGCTCGACGAGCCCGGCGAAAGCCGCCGGCACCTGCGCCTGGTGGACCGCGAGGCCCGGCGGAAAACCAACCGGCGCCATCTCATCGTCTCCACAGCCATGGCCGGCATCGCAGTGGTGTTCCTGGCTCTGGTGGCCCTCCACGTCCTGATTGCCGAGAACCAGTTCCGCCTCGACAATCTGCAACAGCAGGCCAGCCTCCAGCAGGAACGCTACGAAAAGCTGCGGCTCGAGGTGGCACAGTTGGAGGCCCCGGCTCGTATCGTTTCAGTAGCCGAAGGCAAGCTGGGCATGCGTCAGCCCGGGTCGGTGACTTACCTCCCTGCTACTCCCACTTCCGCCGCCGCGGGCGCGGAGGCCGAGGACACCCCCATTCCCGTTTCCACTACGGTCCCGCCGGGAGCCGGCACCGGCACCGGCACCGGCACTGGCACCGGCACCGGCACTGGGCACCAGGCAGCGGTTGGCCCGGCCTCGGGCGGCGCCGTCGCCGCTCCGCAGGGTGACGCCGACTGGCCTCTGATCAAGCAGTACCTGAGTGGCAGCCCATGACCCCCAGTCCGAACGGCGGACAGGGCCGGTCGGGGCCAGCGTCCGGGGCCCGGGACGCTGGCGCCGGCACGCGCCGCGCCAGAACGGGTGACCGTTCGTCGCGGCGCAAAGTCAACAGCAGCAGAGACGGCGGGAGCGGCGGTGGCGGTGGCGCCGGCGGTGGGAGAAGCCGCGCCCGCCACCTGCTGGCCATGCTCGTCATGGTCGCCTCCCTCGGCGGGATAACGGCGAGGCTTCTGCTCGTGCAGGGCGTCGACGCGGCCAAGTACCAAGCTGACGGGCGCTCGGAGTACGTGCATGAGATCTCGTTCCTGGGCGAGCGGGGGTCGATCCTCGACCGCGACGGTGACGAGCTTGCCATGTCCGTGCCCATGACCACCGTCTATGCCGACCCCTATCAGGTCAGCAACCCCCTGACCGAAGCGGAGGCCATCGCCCCGGTGCTGGGGACGACGGTGGCGGTGCTGCGCCAGCAGCTAAGCGAGGCCAGCGGCTTCGTCTACCTGGCCCGGACCGTGCCCGATGCCATCGCGGCCAAGGTTGAGAAGTTGATCCAGGGTGGCGCCATGGCTGGGATTTACACCATGCAGGAGCCGAAGCGCTTTGACCCAGCCGGGCAATTGGCCGCACCTCTTGTCGGCATCGTGGGGACCGACGGGCAGGGACTGTCCGGCCTCGAGTACAAGTACAACGCCTTGCTAGAGGGCAAACCGGGGAGGCTGATCGAGGACATGGACCCCGCCGGGGGCCAGATACCCGGAGGCCTCCAAGAGTACCAGGCTCCAGTCCGCGGCGACGACCTCGTTCTTTCCATCGACGAGCCCCTCCAATACGACACCGAGCAGGCCCTGGCCCGGGCCATCGTGGCCGCTCAGGCGCAAAGTGGTATGGCACTCATAATGGATTCCCGTACCGGTGACCTGTTGGCCGTGGCCCAGTTGACCATGCCGACGCCCAGCGAACCAGGGACGATGCAAGAGCAGCCGGCGCTGCCAGTGTGGTTCGTCCCGCCCGACGTGAGTAGTTCGGGACCGGTCCGGGCCAAAAAACAAGTGGCCGCCTTGCAACCGGTCGAATCTCCGACGGCATCGGCGTTCACCGACGTGTACGAGCCAGGGTCGGTCGAGAAACTTGTCACCATTTCGGCGGCACTGGCCAGTGGGGCCATTGCACCCACCGAGTATTTCTCGGTCCCCAACACTTATTCGGTGGACGGGAGCACTTTCAGTGATGCCTGGGCCCATCCGACCTTGGAATGGACCGCCTCGGACATCCTGGCCCACTCGTCTGACATCGGCTCTATCGAAATAGCTCAGCGGATGGGCATGGCCAGCCTGCTCCCATACATAGAGTCTTTCGGCATAGGCGAAAAAACAGACGTGAATTTTCCGGGCGAGTCCGCCGGCCTCGTGCCCGGACCGTCGCAATGGTCCGGCACGTCAATAGCTACCGTTCCTATCGGCCAAGGCCTGGCCGTTACCGCCGTGCAGATGCTGGCCGCTTACAACACGATCGCGGAGGGTGGCACCTATATTCCGCCCAAACTGGTTGACGGGTTTATCGATGCGCAAGGGACCGAGCACCTGTTTCCCTCGGGTGCCGGCCACCGGGTTGTCAGTTCGCTGGTCGCTAGGGAAATGACCTCCATGCTCGAAGGAGTCGTACGGGTGGGGACGGGCACGGCCGCCAGCCTCGAGCCCTATACGGTCGCCGGAAAGACGGGCACGGCCCTTGTCCCTTCGCCCCAAGGTGGTTATATCGCCAACGATTTTGTCTCGAGCTTTGCGGGTTTCGTGCCTGCCGAGGACCCGGCCATAACGGCCATGGTGGTGGTCGAAGGCACGCACCAGTACGGAGCGGAGGCGTCGGCGCCCGTCTTCGCCATGATCGCCCGCGACGCCCTTCAGGAACTCGGGGTGCCGCCGCACAAGCCCTTGCCGCCCATGCCCGGGGTCCCGCTGGCCACCGTCTATGGGGGAGAGGGTGAGGCGGCCGGAGGGGCGCTGCCCGGCTTGGCGGGGGCGCCTAACGTACTTGTCGCCTCCGGACCGGGTACGCCGGCGACTGGCACCGGGGGCCATGCGACGACCACGACCACGGCTCCCGCCTCCACGACCACGGTCCCGCCCGCCGGCACGACCACAGTTCCCACCGCCGCCACCACGGTGCCGGGCGCCGGCACGACCACGGTCCCGGCCACCACGAGCACAATCCCGGCCGCGGCCACCACGAGCACAATCCCGGCCGCGGCCACCACGAGCACAATCCCGGCCGCGGCCACCACGAGCACAATCCCGGCCGCGGCCACCACGAGCACAATCCCGGCCGCGGGCAGCACCACCGCAGGCTCGCTCAGCACCACGACCCCCAGCGGCGCCGGCGCAACCACCACTGTCCCCACCACCACTGTCCCCACCACTTCGACTACGGCCCCGCCCGCCGGAGCAACGACCGCCGGGCTATCCGGGACGGCCGTCATCACCTCGTCGGTTCCCGCCGCCCTGGCTACTACGACGGCCACCTCTATCGCCACCAGCACTTCCGTCGCGGCCACGGCCACGACCGCCCCCGCGGCGACCACGACCGCGACCCGACTCCTCGGCTACAACGGCCCCCGTCGTCGCATCTACCACGGCCCCGGCCGCCACCACGACGAGCACGCCGGCGACCACGACCCCGCCGGCGAGCTCAGTCCCCTAGGCTCGGGCCATCAAGGTCGGGGAAGCTTGAGCAGACCGGGCGTGCATCTCCGAGATCTTTTGGCCGCGGCCGGGCTGGGTGGCGCTGGTGCCGTGGTCCTGTCCGGGCCGGGCGAGCTGCTGGACCACGAAGACGCCGGCCCGGTGGTGAGCGACGTCGAGATCGTCTCCGGCCGGGCGCAGGCCGGCACGCTGTTCGCATGCATCAAGGGGAGCCGTTCCGACGGCCACGACTTTGCCGCCGACGCGCTGGGACGGGGAGCGGTGGCTCTTCTTTGCGAACAGGTACTCGAACTTCCCGTGGCTCAGGTGGTGGTGCCATCGGTCCGCCAGGTCCTAGGCCCCGTGGCCGCCGCTTTTTGGGGTTTCCCGTCCCGGGCCTTGAAGCTGGTTGGCGTGACCGGGACCAACGGCAAGACGACGACGTGCGCCATGTTGGCGGGCATCTTCAACGCTCAGGGATGGCCGGCCGGGGTTATCGGCACCCTGACCGGCGAGCGCACGACGCCCGAGGCGACCGTGCTCCAGCGCCGTTTGGCCGAGTTCTGCCGGGAGGGCGTGGCGGCCGTAGCCATGGAAGTCTCGTCGCACGCCCTGGAGCAGCACCGCGTAAAGGGGACCGCCTTCGCCGCCGGTATTTTCACCAATCTGAGCCAGGACCATCTCGACTACCACATCACCATGGAGGCCTACTTCGCCGCCAAGCTCAAGCTGTTCACCGCCGACCAAGTCTCACTGGCGGTGGTCAACCGGGCTGGTCCGTGGGGAGACCGCCTCGTGAGCGAGCTGGCGCGCTCGGCCGTGAGGGTGGTGACCTTCGCCCTGGAGGACGCGGGGGACGTCGTACTGGACCAGGGAGGGGCATCGTTCACCTGGTGCGGGCGACGGATGGAGATCAGGATGGGCGGCCGCTTCAACATCGGCAACGCCGTGGCCGCGGCGACGACGGCACGGGAGCTGGGCGTCGGATGGGATGCCATCACCCGCGGCCTGGCCGGCGTCGAGCCCGTGCGGGGCCGTTTCCAGGTCGTCGACGAAGGCCAGCCCTTCCGTGTGCTGGTCGACTTCGCCCACACCCCGGCGGCGTTGGAGGAGGCCTTGAAGGCCGCTCGGGAGCTCGCCGGCCGGTCGCTGGCCCATGGTCGCGGGCGCGTGCTCATCGTTTTCGGTGCGGGCGGCGATAGGGACCGGGCCAAGCGCCCGGTGATGGGGGAGGTGGCCAGCACGCTGGCCGACGTGGTGATCATCACGTCCGATAACCCCCGCGGCGAGAAACCGCTGACCATCATCGAAGAAGTGGCCAGAGGGACCGGGGGCACGCCGCCGGTCATAGAGCCGGACCGCGGCGAGGCGATAAGGACCGCCCTGGCCATGGCGAGAGAGGGCGACGCTGTCCTCATCGCCGGCAAGGGCCATGAGACAGGCCAGGACTTCGGGGACTACGTCGAGCCCTTTGACGACGTCGAGGTCGCCCGCCTGGCCTTGTCCCGTTGGCGCCCCGGGGTGGGCCAGGACAGGGCTCGATGAAGGCCCTGTTGCTGGCAGGAGGAGTCGCCCTGCTGGTGGCCATGCTCGGTACCCCTCTCCTGATAGGTGACCTGCGCGCCCGGGGGATCGGCCAGCAGATCCGTGAAGACGGCCCGGCCGGGCACTTCTCCAAGGCGGGCACGCCCACCATGGGTGGGCTCGCCATAATGGCGGCGGCGGTCGTGGGGTGGATCGTGGCCCACGTCTTCGCCACGTTCACCACCCGGGGCCTGGCCGGCATGCTCACGATCTGCGCCGCCGCCCTGGTGGGGTTTATCGACGACTGGCTGAAAGTTACCCGCCAGCGCAGCCTGGGCCTCAACAAACGGGCGAAGATCATCGGCCAGCTGGCTGTGGCGCTGGCCTTCGCCCTGGTTGCCGTCGTCTGGCTGAAGGTCGACACCCATCTCTCGTTCACCCGTTTCAATTCGCTGGGTTGGCAACTGGGCAGCGTCGGGTGGGTCCTGATGGCGGTGCTGATCTTCGTGGGCTTCACCGAACGCGGTCAACCTGACCGACGGCCTGGACGGGCTGGCCGCGGGGTCCTCGGCCTTCACGTTCGTCGCCTTCACCGTCATCGGCTTCTACCAGCTAAAACACGAGGTGATGTACCGGAACCCCGCCTCCTTGGACGAGGCGGTGATGGCGGCGGCGATGATCGGCGCCTGCACCGGCTTTTTGTGGTGGAACGCGGCGCCGGCCCGGATATTCATGGGCGATACCGGTTCGCTCGGCATCGGCGCGGCCGTGGCCGTCCTGGCCCTGCTGGAGAACGTCGACCTGCTGCTCCCCATAATCGGCGGTCTGTACGTCCTGGAGACGCTTTCGGTGATAGTCCAGGTGACCAGTTACCGGATGTTTGGGCGCAGAGTTTTCCGCATGGCCCCCGTCCACCATCATTTCGAACTCCTGGGCTGGCCGGAGACCACGGTTATCGTCCGCTTCTGGATCCTGGCCGGGCTGTTCACGGCGTTGTCTCTCGGTGTTTTCTATGCCGACTTCCTCGCCCATGGCGGGACAGCATGACCGGGGCGGACGGCCTGACCGGCGGGCCGAGCCCGAAAATGGCACTGGTCATCGGTTACGGGCTCAGCGGGCGCGCCGCCGTCTCCTGGTTGGCCGGGCAGGGCTATGAGGTCGTTGTGCTCGAGGACAGCCGCCCCGCCGGCCTCGCTGCCATCGCCTTGCTAGAGGGGGAGGGCGCTCCCGGCAGTGGGAGCGTCATGGTGGAGGTTGCCCCGGGGCCATCCCGCGCCGCGGACCTGGCCCGCGCCGCGTCCTTGGTTGTCCCTAGCCCCGGGGTGCCCGTGGGCCACCCGGCGCTGGTGGCTGCTCTCTCGGCGGGGACCGAGATCGTGAGCGAAGTCGAGCTGGCCTGGCAGGTGCTCGACACTCGACGCCGGGAGCAGGCCGGGACCGGGCCGTTCTACCGACTGGTTGCTATAACCGGCACCAACGGGAAGACGACGGTCACCGGTTTGGTAACGGCCATGCTGGCCGCTTCGGGTCTGACTGCGGTCGCGGCCGGCAACGTGGGCTACTCGCTCCTCGACGCAGTGGTCGCTCTGACGTGCTCGCCCGCCTCCGGCCGGGGTTCCCAGCCCGACGGCGACGACGGCGGCCATACCGGTGCTGTCGTGGTGGTGGCGGAGGTGTCATCGTTCCAACTCGAGTACACCCGGCGGTTCAGCCCCGATGTGAGCTGCTGGCTCAACTTCGCTCCCGATCACCTGGACTGGCACCCCAACGTCGAGCACTATCTCCGGGCCAAGACCAAGATCTGGGCCCACCAGGCCGCGGGCAGCGTCGCCGTTGTCAACGCCGACGACCCCGTGGTGCTCAGCCGCTCGGCCACCGTCCCGGCCGGCGTACAGGTCGTGACCTTCGGCGCGAGCGGGACATGGGTAGTGGGCCCAGAAGCCGTCGAGGGCCCGGGAGGCGTGGAGATAAAGGCGGCGGACCTGCCTCGCGCCTTCCCTCATGATCTGGCCAATACCGCTGCTGCCTTCGCGGTGGCCATGGCCGCGGGCGCCGACGAGCAGGCGTGCCGCTTGGCTGCCCGCACCACCCCGGCGCCTCCCCACCGGGTGCAATTGGTGGCGGAAGAGGCTGGCGTCCGCTGGTACGACGACTCGAAGGCCACCACCCCGGCCGCCGTTCTGGCGGGCGTGTCCGCCTTTTCGTCCGTCGTGCTCATCGCCGGGGGACGCAACAAAGGACTGGATCTTTCCGCCCTGGCCGCGGCGGTGCCTCCCGTGCGGGCGGTGGTGGCGATAGGGGAGGCGGCGCCAGAGGTGGTCGCCGCCTTCGCCGACCTCGTGCCCGTCACGCGGGCCACCTCGATGGGCGAAGCCGTGGAAATAGCCGGGGAACTAGCTGGACCTGGGGATGCTGTGGTGCTCTCGCCCGGGTGCGCCAGTTTCGACTGGTACTCCTCCTATGCCCAGCGGGGCGAGCATTTCGGCGCCTTGGTGCGAGCGAAATTGACCGCCGGCGTCGATAGCGCGCCGGTCGACGACAGGACAGCCGCCATCGGCGGGACAGCCGCCATCGGCGGGACAGGGGAGGTTGGCGACGCATGACGACAACGACGACGACATTTGGCCGTTCCTCCGCCATGGCGGACGCCCCCCCGGCTCACCGGTCGGGCTACCTGCTGATGGTTGCCGTGGTGGCGACGCTGTGCCTTGTCGGTCTCGTCATGGTCCTGTCGGCGTCGTCGGTGGCGAGCTTGCGTAGCTACGGCACGCCATGGCGGTTTTTCGAACGCCAGGGCATGTACCTGGTGGCGGGAGCGGTGGCCTTTTTCGCCGCCCAGGGCCTGAAGATCTCGTTCTGGCAGCGAATGGCCCGGCCCATGATGTTCGTTGCCGGCGCTGCTCTGCTGGCCGTGTTGATCGCCGGTCGCAGCGCCGGCGGCGCCTCGCGATGGTTGGGGAGCGGCTCGTTCCAGTTCCAGCCCTCGGAGCTGGCCAAACTGGCGTTGGTGCTCTTCGCCGCCGATGTACTGGCCCGCCGGGAGGGGAAGGGCACCTGGCTCTACCGGACGGTGCCCGTCCTTGTCGTCATGACCGCCTTCGTCCTGCTCATAATGCGCCAGCCAGACATGGGCACCGCCGTCGTCGTCTGTTGTGCCGGTGCCGCCGTGCTCTTTGCCGCCGGCATGCCGGTGCAGACGATGGCGTTACTGGGGATGGGCGGCGGCCTCGTCGGGTTCTTGATGGCCACTTCGGTGAGCTACCGAGCCGCCCGCATCACCTCGTTCTGGCACCCCTTCGCCAGCGCCAGCACCACCGGGTACCAGTCCGTCCAGGGGATCATCGCTCTGGGGGGCGGCCACTGGCTGGGTTCCGGGATCGGCCAGAGCCTGGCCAGTTGGGGCTACTTGCCCAACCAGTACACCGACTTCATTTTCGCCATTATCGGCCAGGAAACGGGCTTTGCCGGCAGCGTCGTCGTCCTCGGGCTTTTCGCCGCCATCGGGGTCATCGGCACCCGGGTGGCCTGGAGCGCGCAGACCACTTTCGAGAGCCTGCTGGCTGCCGGCATCACGGCGTGGTTGGTGTCGCAGGCCATCATCAATATCGGAGCGGTGGCGGGCGTCCTCCCCGTGACCGGGGTCCCGCTTCCCTTTGTTTCCTACGGCGGGACGTCACTGATCATCGTCCTGTTCGCCGCCGGCCTGCTCGCCAATGTGGCCCGGCGCGCCGGTGCCCCGACGACCACCCGGTGAGCCCCGACGGCCGCATGAACGTGCCGGAGCGGGCGAGCACCGGGCCACCGGCAAGCACCGGGCCACCGGCGAGCACCGGGCCACCGGCGAGCACCGGGCCACCGGAAATCTCCGGGCTACCGTCGATCACCGGGTCACCGGCGAGCACCGGGTCAGCGGCGAGGGCGCCGGGGCCCGCAAGTCCGGGCGGACCCGAAGGCCTCACGTGGGCCGTCATAGCCGGAGGTGGCACGGGAGGGCACCTGTACCCCGGGATAGCCGTTGCCCGGGCGCTGATGGACGTCGGGCAACCTCAGGCTGCCCTGCACTTTGTCGGGTCCCGGCGCGGTGTCGAGGCCAACACGCGGGCCCTCGAGGGTTTCCCGGTCACCCTCTTGCCGGGCCGGGGGCTGTCCCGGCGCCTGTCTGTCCGCAGCTTGGCGGACAATGCCGGGGCGGTCGCCGGCTTACTGGTCGCCGTAACCACAGCCGTCCGCCGTTTTGCCCGCTGGCGCCCCGCCGTTGTCGTTTCGTTCGGCGGTTATGCCAGCGTCCCATGCGTCGTGGCCGCGTGGCTATGGCGAGCCCCCCTGATTGTGGTAAACGTCGATGCCGTGCCCGGAGCTGTCAACCGGTGGGCGTCTAGGGTGGCGGTGGCTTGCGCCGTGGGCGCCCCCGGCGTAGCCCTGCCCCGGACCGTTGTCACCGGGGTGCCGGTCCGGGCGGACATGGCCCGTGCTTGCCGCAGCCCGGTCGAACGCCGCAAGGCCCGGGAGCGTCTCGGTCTCCCCGCCCAGGCACTGGTGGTGGCCGTATCGGGAGGCTCGCTCGGCTCCCGGCGCATCAACCAGGCCACCCTTGAACTGGCCCGGCTGTGGGCGGGGCGCCAGGACGTGGCCATTCGCCACATCGTGGGACGCCGTGACTGGGAGGAGTTCCGCTCCGCCGGTGGTCCTGGCGGTTCGCTGGTCTACCAGCGGGTGCCGTACGAGGAAGACATGGCCTCGTTGTACTCGGCGGCCGACGTCGCCGTACAACGGGCCGGTGCCAACACGGTCGCCGAACTGGCCCTGGCCGGCGTGCCCTCGGTCCTGGTGCCGTTGCCCGGGTCGCCGGGCGATCACCAGGGCGCCAACGCCCGAGCCATGGCCGGCGCCGGCGGGGCCGTGGTGGTGGCCGACGGCGATCTCGACGGTGCCCGGTTGGCGCAGGAACTGGAGGCTCTGTTCGGCTCGCCCGGACGCCTGGCGGCCATGGCTGAGGCGGCGGGGTCCCTCGCCCGTCCTGACGCCGCCGCCGCCGTGGCCCGCCTGGTCGTGAACAGCGCCAGGCAACGGCGGGCACCGGTGGGCGGCCCCGGCAGCGGCAGGCGAGGCGACGACAGATCCCCCGGGGGCGGAAAGGAAGTCGCCGGTGCTGCCTGAGCCGCCTCCGGCGCTGCCCAGCCTCTCCGGTACGGCCCGTCATTTCCACATCGTCGGGATCGGCGGTGCCGGGATGAACGCTATTGCGACCGTCCTGCACGCCATGGGGCATGAAGTCTCAGGCAGCGACCTGCAGGCCTCGCCCGTACTGGAACGCCTGGGGCGCTTGGGCGTGCGCACCTTCGTGGGCCATGACGCCAACCACGTCGACGGGGCCGAGATCGTCGCCTTCTCCAGCGCGGTGAGGCCAGACAACGTCGAACTGGCCGAAGCCAGGCGGCGCGGCGTTGCTTGTATAAGCCGGGCCGCGATCCTGGGCGCCATTTGCCGTACCCGGCGCGCCCTGGCTGTCAGCGGGACCCACGGCAAGACCACGACCACGGCGATGCTGGCCCAGGTCCTGGTGCACGCAGGCTTGAACCCCGGCTACATGGTGGGCGGCGAGGTGCAGGGGAGCGAGGGCGGCGCCATCTGGGGCCTGGGCCCGTGGCTGGTGGTGGAGGCGGACGAGTCCGACGGCACCTTTCTACGCCTAGGGGCGGAAGGTGCCGTGGTGACCAACGTAGAAGCCGACCATCTCGACCACTACGGGAGCGAAGAGGCGCTCGCCGCCGCCTTCCGGACCTTTTTGGGACAGGCGCCGGGCCCCAGGGTTGCTTGCCTCGATGACCCTGGGGCGGCCGTCCTGGCCGCCGCTGTGCCCGGGGTGATCACGTACGGGACGTCTGCCCGGGCGGACTACCGGATCGACAGGGCCGAGCTGGCGCCCGGGGTCACCAGCTTCGATGTTTCGGTCCGGGGCCGGGCCCTGGGTACTTTCGAGATCGCCGTGCCCGGCTTGCATAACATTCGCAACGCCGTGGCGGCTCTGGCCACGGCTGCCGAGATCGGAGTGGGCCCGGACGTAGCCCGCGAGGCGCTGGCGGCTTATGCCGGCGTCGGGCGCCGTTTCGAGCGGCGCGGCGTCAGGGACGGTGTGACGTACGTCGACGATTACGCCCACCTGCCCTCTGAGGTGCGGGCCACCCTGGCCGCGGCGCGCCAGGGTAACTGGGAGAGAGTGGTGGCCGTCTTCCAACCCCATCGTTTCAGCCGGACAGCGGCCTTGGGCCGCGACTTCGGCCCCGCTTTCGAGGGCGCCGACGTGGTGGTCGTGACGGCCATCTACGCCGCCGGCGAAGAACCCATGCCTGGTGTCAGCGGCCGTGTAGTGGCAGACGCGGCGCAAGCCTCGCAGCCGTCACGGCGGGTCGAGTACGCCGAGACCCGTTCCGACGTCGTGGGCATGGTCCGGTCCCTCCTCCGGCCCGGGGACCTATGCCTGACCATGGGGGCCGGCGACCTCACCACCCTGGCGGACGACCTGTTGGCGGCGGCACCGGCGAGCCAGGACGGGCCGAAAGGTCAAGGTCATGAGGCCGAGCCATGAGCCCGAGCCATGAGCCCGAGTCACGAAACCGGCTCAGGAGGCCGGGTCGTGACCGCCGGGTGGTCGTGAGTGCCGGGTCGTGAGGGCTGGTCATGAGGCCGGGTCATGAAGGCCGGGTCATGACGGCCAGGTCATGATGGAGGGGGCATGAGGGAGATGGCCCCCGCGCCGCGGCACCGCTACACCGGCGGACCACCAGTCGACCCCCGTTTCCGCCGGCGGTGGGCCGAAGCCAGGAGAGCTGAAGGCCGGCGTCGCCTGCGGGTGCTGCTCGCCCTGGTCTTCGTTATGGCTCTTGTGGGCGGCGTCATCGGGCTCCTGCACTCGCCGTTGATGCGGGTGCGCCACGTAGTGGTAGAAGGTAACGCGCATACCCCGCGCGCCAGCGTGCTGGCCGCCGCCGATCTCATGGGCCGGCCGGCCACGCTCATGATCGACGCCGGCAGTCGGCGGGAACGGCTCGCCGTCGATGCTCTGCCCTGGGTGGCTTCCGTTTCGTTCAGCACCCGTTGGCCCTGGACCATCGTCATCAACGTCAAAGAGCGCGTCCCCGCCGCCGTCGTGGGTGCGGACGGGGGAGCTGAGGTCGTCGACCGTACCGGCCGGGTACTGGCCGTGACCAAGGTGCTTGAAGGGACGCCAGCGCTCCCAGTGGTTGTAGGTGCGCAACCGGCGCTGCCCGGTAATCGCATTTTGCCGGCCCCACCGGTCGACGGCACGCAGCTGGAGGAATTGCTGGCGACGGCCGCCGCCGTTCCCAACGACCTTTCCCAGCGCCATCTCCAGCTCGCATATTCGGCCGGCGTCGGCCTGGTCGCCCACGTCGGCTCGGCAAAAGCATTGGTTTTGCTGGGGGACAGCTCCTCCATGCCCACCAAATTGGCGGTGCTGGAAGAACTCGCGGCCACGGTTGGTCTCGGCGGCTACTCCGAAGTGGACCTCACCGTGCCGCAACGGCCGGCGCTGACACCCTTACCGAATTAGGGCAACGGCTAAGCAGGCCACTTGATGGAGAAGTGACGGCCGGGCTAACGTGGCTTCAACTACTTGTAGAGCTTGAGTAACTCTAACCCTTTAGTTTAGATCGAGGGCGCGAATATCACAAGGCTGCGGGACCCTTTGTGCGACGAGGTGCGAGGAAAGGTGCGATGGCCGGGCCAACCCAGAACTACATAGCCGTTATCAAGGTCGTGGGTATCGGAGGCGGGGGGGTCAACGCCGTCAACCGGATGATCGACGCCGGCTTGAAGGGAGTCGAGTTCATCGCCATCAACACCGACGCCCAGGCGCTGCTGATGAGTGACGCAGACGTCAAACTGGACATCGGGCGTCAGCTGACGCGGGGTCTCGGCGCCGGCAGTGACCCCGAGATCGGGCGCTTGGCGGCCGAAGAGCACCGGGACGAGATCGAAGAGGTGCTCAAGGGTGCCGACATGGTGTTCATCACGGCGGGCAAGGGTGGAGGCACGGGGACGGGGGGCGCCCCGGTCGTGGCCGAGATCGCCAAGGCCGTTGGTGCGCTGACCATTGGAGTAGTGACCAGGCCGTTCGCCTTCGAAGGCCGGCGCCGGGCCGTCCAGGCCGACCTGGGGATCCAAAAGCTCAAGGAGAAGGTCGACACGCTCATCGTCATCCCCAACGACCGCCTCCTGGCCGTGTCGAGCAACAAGACGACGATGGTCGGTGCGTTCAAGATGGCCGACGAGGTCCTGCTCCATGGGGTCCAGGGGATCACCGAGCTGATTACGACGCCCGGGCTCATCAACACCGATTTTGCCGACGTGAAGATGATCATGAGCAACGCCGGCACCGCCATCATGGGCATCGGTTCGGCGTCCGGCGACGGCCGGGCCACGGCGGCGGCGAAGATGGCCGTGACCTCACCTCTGCTCGAGGCGTCCATCGAAGGCGCCCGCGGCATCCTGCTCAACATCGCCGGCGGCCCCGACCTCGGGCTCTTCGAGGTCAACGAGGCGGCGGAGATCATCCATTCGGCCGCTCACCCCGACGCCAACATTATTTTCGGCCAGGTCGTCGACGAGGGCATGGGCGACGAGGTGCGGGTCACCGTCATCGCCGCCGGTTTTGACAGCTTTGACGGCCCGCCGGAGGCGGGGCCGGGCGAAGATCAAGTCGCTGCCCCTCTCCGCCGGACCATCGGCCTCGTCGACACCGACGCGGAGATGGCGGCGGCGGGCCTCAGTTTCGGGGACGAGGACGATTTCGACGTGCCCCCGTTCCTCAAGTAGCGCCAAGTTACGACCGCCGCGGGGCAGTCTCGACGGGAAGCCAAAAGGAAGCTTTCGACCGGAAGCCCGTCAGGCAACTTTGACGAGAAGGCCGCAAGGCAGGTTCGACAAGAAAAGGTACCGGTCGATGCATGGTCTAGCGCGAGGTGCAGGACGGTCCGCGACTTGAGCCCGCCCCGGCCGCAGAGCACTCTCGGGGCTGGGGGTGCAGTCGCTGGGCCCCAGCAGCACCGCCGGTCGGCCGGGGCCATGGTCGATGGCCTTGCCGGGGGGGGCGACCATGGTCTGTGGGAGCCGCGCCGACGGTAATTTTGCCGACCCCGCGTCCGCCTGGGCCGGTGGCGCCTCCCGGGCCCTGGTCGATGTGCCCTGGACATGGTTGCGCCAGGTGCACGGTTCGACGGTGGTCGTGGTCGAGCGGCCCGGGGCCAATCGCGGGGACGAGGCGGATGCCGCCGTGACCTGCTGTGCGGGGGCCGGTCTGGTCGTGCTGACCGCCGACTGTGCGCCGGTGGGCCTGTCGAGCCCAGAGGGGGTCACGGGTGTCCTCCACGCCGGTTGGCGGGGCCTGATGGCCGGCGTGGTCGGCGCCACGGTGGCGGCAATGCGGGCGCTGGGCGCCACCGGCGTCGTGGCCGGCCTGGGCCCGTGCATCTGGCCCCATGCCTATCGTTTCTCTGAGGGCGACCTCGCCGGCCTCGTGTCTGTCTTCGGCCCGACCGTACGGTCCGTCGACGCCGGGGGCTACCCGGCGCTGGATCTCCCGGCGGGGGTCGCAGTTGCCCTCCGAGCGCGCCGGGGCCACGCTCGAGGCGAAGGCCGGGATCTGCACCCACTGCTCGGGCGACCACTGGTCGTGGCGGGCGAGACGGGACGAGGGACGCCAGGCCACCGTGGTGTGGAGGGCCGCCGCCGGAGGGCCAGGTTGAGCGCGGTGGCAGCTTGAGCGCGGTGACGGTGACCCCGGGTGGCAGCTTGAGCGCGGTGGCAGCTTGACGCGGTGACGGTGGCCACGGTGGCCGACCGGCTCGCCGCCGTGCGGGCACGGATCGAGCGGGCCGGGGCCGGCCCGGTTCGGTGACCGTCGTGGCCGTGACCAAGGGCCTCGGACCGGACGCCGTCGCCGCTGCGGTGGGCGCCGGTTTGGTGGACATCGGCGAGAACTACGCCCAGGAGATGCTGGCCAAGCTGAGCTTGGCGCCGCCCGAGGCCCGGTGGCATTTTCTGGGGCAACCACAGCGGAACAAGCTGGTCCGGCTGGCCCCTCACGTGCGGCTCTGGCACGGCCTGGACAGCGAGGAGCACGCTCTGGCCCTGGCCCAACGTCGGCCGTCGGCCTCGGTGCTCGTCCAGGTGAGGACCCCGGGGCCGCCGGGCCGCCATGGCGTCAGCCCCGCCCACGTGCCTGCCCTGGTGGAATCGGCCGGCGCCGCCGGTCTTGACGTGAGAGGCCTGATGGCGGTGGGCCCCCGCCCGGCCACGCCGACCGAGGTTCGCCGCTGTTTCGGCGAGGTGGCCAGGCTGGCCGCCACCCTGGGTTTGACAGAGCTGTCCATGGGCATGAGCGCTGATTTTGACCTGGCCGTGGCTGAGGGTGCGACGATCGTCCGCTTGGGGACTGCCCTGTTCGGTCCCCGGCCTTTACCGGTTGGCGTGGTGACGGACGAAGCGAAGCTAGGCTGCTACTAAGGAGGAGTTATGCCGGGAACAGGCAAGAAGGTACTCATGTGGCTGGGCTTGGCCGATGCCGAGGAGTACGACGAGTACGAGCCCTACGAGGAAATGCCGGCGCCTCAGGTAGCCGCCCGCCGGGGTGGCGAGGTCCTCGAGGCTGCGCCTCAGACTTCTCCCGCGGTGAGGACGCTACCTCGCGACGGGCAGGATGCCGGGCCGATCAACCTGCGCCCAGCCCCGACGCCGCTGCGGCCGTTGCCCACTCCGGCACCGACAGCCAAGGTGCACGTGGCGTCGCCGTCCGAGTTCGCCGACGCCCAGGAGATAGCCGACCGCTTCCGCACGGGGCAGCCCGTGATCGTCAACCTGGGCAACGCCTACCGCGAGCTTGCTCACCGGATGATCGATTTTTGCAGCGGCGTCGCCTACGCCTTGGGCGGGACGATGGACAAGGTCGCCGACAAGGTCTTCCTCATGACGCCGAGCAACGTGGAGGTCTCGGCCGAGGAAAAGAGACGTCTCCAGGAACGGGGGCTTTACCGCTCGTGAAATCCCTCCACCACGGGCTGGAGCGCCCGGGGAGGGGCTCATGTCCCATTACTTGACCCACCCGCTCTACACGCTGGGTGTGCTCTACCTGCTCGTGCTGGTGGCCCGGGCCGTCCTGTCCTGGTTCCCGGTTGGGAGCTCGGGGATGCGTTCGGTCAACCATTGGCTCTACGTCCTCACCGAACCGGTGGTGGGCCCCTTCCGCAAGGTAATACCCCCGGTAGGCATTTTTGACATTTCCTACATGGTCGCCTGTCTTGTCGTGTACCTGCTCACCGTGTACGTTTTCAACCTCGTCTCGGTCTAGGCGCCCGGCCTCTTCCGGCTCGTGACAGTCTTCCTGCTTGGGGGACGCGGCTGGTACCATTAGCGGGCATGGAATTGACCCCGAAGGTCTTTCGCGACGTGCAGTTCCGTGAAAAACTGCGCGGCGGTTACCACCCCGAGGATGTCGACGAGTTTCTCGAGCAGGCGGCCGTCGGCGTCGAGGAACTAACGGAGCGTCTTCGTCAGGCGATGGAGCGGGCACAGCGGGCCGAGCAGTCGGCCTCCGAGGCAAGCACCACCGACGATTCCCTAAAGCGCGTCCTGCTCATGGCTCAACGCACTGCTGACCAGGCAGTTCGCGAGGCCGAGGCGGAGGCCGAGACCGCCATCCGCCAGGCTCGCGATGAGGCCGACCGGACACTGGCCGAGGCCAAGACCAAGGCCCGCACCCTGGTGGCGGAGGCCGAGGACCGGGCCCGGCGAGCGTACGAGGGCGCCGTGGCCGAGAGCCGCACCGCCATGGAACAGGCCGAGGCCTCTCTGGACCAGGTCCGCAAGGATGTTGAAGCTCTGCGCGGCTGGGTGGATCTTCACAAGAGCCATCTCCTCGGGATCCTGGGCGAGGCCCAGGCGCTGGTCGAGAGCGCCGGGCTCCTGAGCGAGCCGCCCCCGGTCACGTGGTCGGGAGACAAGTCAGGGTGGGTGGCAGGACCGGGCGAGGAGGTCACCGTGCCTCCGGCGCATTCCTCTGGCCCGGTGGTGACGACGGGCGGCGAGCCCACCGGTGAACACGCTCTGATCGTCCCGCCGACCCCGGCGGAGGACAACGGGAGCCCGACAAGTGATTGGGACCCCCGCTATCTCGAGGACAGGGGTGGTGGCGCGTCCTCCGACTCGAGGCCCCCGGCCCCGGTCCGGCCCGGGGCCAACCAGGAGGCGCTGGCGCTGGCCGGCGAACGCATTGGCGAGGCCAAGGGCGTGGTGCCCGGCGAGGCGGACAGCGGCCCCTCCCCGGCCTCACCGGAGTCGGCAACCATCGCTCTTGACGAGCGTGCTCTGGACAGCTTTTTCAGCGAGCGGGACCTCGGTGATGACCGGGCCCGAGCCGGTTCCGGCGTCGTCAGTAAGCGCGCGGGCTTCCCTTTCCCGCTCCGGGTGGACAGGGCGGGAATTCCGGCTGGAATGGCGGGGGGCGCTGTCGTGTTGTGTGGTGCGCCGCGGTAGGCGCGGCATGGTAGGCTTCCCGCCCTCCATGTGAGTGTAAGGTGCCACGAAATGCCTAGAGCAAAGCAAGAAGTCGCCGTCCAAGGGGCGGAAGCCCCTGTAGGCGGCCCGGGGTCAAGCAACGGCAGTACCCGGAAGGTACCGCCGTCTGCTCGCTCGACCAGGCCGGGCCCCGCCAAGGAGGGCGAGACCAAGATGAGCATGGCCAAACCGACGGCAACCAAAAAACCCGCCACGGGCGAGACCGCGACCAAAGCGAAAGAGACCGTAGCCAAGGAGCCGGTGGCCAAAGGGCCGGTGGCCAAAGGGCCGGTGGTCAAAGAGAGCATAGCCAGGGAGACCGTCGTCAAAGACACCATCGTCAAAGAGATCGAGGCCAAAGGGATCGAAGCCAAAGACACCGAGGCCAAAGCCAAAGAGCCGAGGCAGGCCAAGGCGGCGGTGAAGCACGCGGCCAAGGATGGCCCTTCCGGCGTCTCTGACGGCCCGGGCGATGAGGCGGCCGCCGAGGCTCACAAGCCCAAGCGCGCCCGGCCGGTGGCAGCCAAGAAGGTGGACGGCACCGATGGCACCGGCGGGGGCACCGATGGCGCCGTTGTCGGCACCGATCACGGTGAGCCCCGTGAGCACTTTCTGGAGCACCAGCGGGTGCTCTTGATGGCGGAGCGGCGCAACTACACCCGCCAGGCCGACGAACTGCGAGCCCAGGCCGAGGCCCTGGCCCTGGAGCACGAGCCGGGCGACGTGCAGTTCGACGAGGAGGGCGGCGAAGGCGGCACGGCCAACGTGGACCGTGAGCTGGACCTCCACCTGTCGGCTCAGGCTCACGCCGCCATCGAGGAAATCGATGCCGCCTTGGACAAGATAACGGCCGGTACGTACGGCTTTTGCGAGAGCTGCGGTTCGCCTGTCCCCAAGGCCCGGTTGGAGGCGCTCCCGCATGCCAGGCTGTGCGTGTCGTGCAAGAGCGGGGGGCTTTCGGCCCGTCGCCAATGAACCCGGCGAGGCGGCGAAGCGCCCTTCTGGTGGGCGTTACCGCCGCTGTGGTGGCTCTGGACCAATGGACAAAGTCCTGGGCGCAGGAGCATCTGGTAGGCGGCCCCCGGCACGTGCTCGGGCCGGTTTACCTGGTGCTCACCTACAACAAGGGCGCCGCCTTCTCCTTCGGGACCGGGGCTTCGCCGGTGATCGCGGTTGTGGCTGTGGGCCTGGTCATGACCGTGGTGTTCTACTCCCGGCGTCTGGCCAAGGGCGGGGCGCCGTGGCCCGTCATGATGGCGCTGGGCCTGCTCGCCGGGGGCGCCGTTTCCAATCTGGCCGATAGGTTCTTCCGGCACCACCATGGCGCGGTGGTGGACTTCATCTCACTCGTCAGCTGGTGGGCTATTTTCAACGTCGCCGACGCCGCCATCACCGTCGGTGCCTTGGCGCTGGCGGCAAGCCTGGTGTTGCGCCCGGCCGGCAGCGCGCCGGCGCCCGGCCCCCGTCCGCAGCGGGGACGCCGCCGGTGGGGCGGGCGATGGCCGGCCGGGCCCCGCAGGGGACGAGCGCCGCTCCCGGGGGCAACCCTGACCACTGAGCCCGGAGGCCCGGGTCGCACGATCGAGCTGTCCATCCCCACCGCCCTGGAGGGCGAGCGGGTGGACCGGGGCCTGGCCCTGCTGGTCGGTCTCAGCCGGGCCGAGGCATCCCGGCTCGTCGCCGCCGGCGGCGCTCGGGTGGGCGGGGCGGCTGTGCGGGCCGGTAGCCGGAGGCTGCGGGCCGGAGAGGTGCTCGAGGTGGACCTGACCCTGTCCGGCCCCCCGGCGGGGCCTGGAGACCTAGAGGTCATGGACGGGGCCGGCGCTCCCGACGGCGCCCCGGTCGCCACCGTCGTCTTCGCCGACGAGCACCTCGTCGTCGTGGACAAGCCAGCCGGCCTGGTGGTCCACCCGGGCGCCGGCAACCGGCAGGGGACGCTGGTCCAGCAGCTCCTGGTGCGCTTTGCCGACATCGCCACGGCGGGCCCGGACGACGAGCGCCCCGGGATCGTGCAGCGGCTGGACAAGGGGACCTCGGGCCTGCTCGTAGTTGCCCGCCACCCGGCGGCGCGCCAGGGGCTGGTGGCGCAGCTGGCGGCCCGGTCCGTTGAGCGGCGCTACCTGGCCGTGCTCTACGGCCAGCTCGAAGCGGACGAGGGCGTGGTCGAGGCCCCGCTCGGGCGTTCCCCCCGCAGCCGGCTCAAGATGGCGGTGGTCGAGGGCGGCCGCCACGCCCGCACCCACTACCGGGCCGAGGCCCGTTCGCCTTCGCCCCTACCCGTGTCGCTGGTGACGTGCCGGCTGGAGACAGGCCGGACCCACCAGGTACGCGCCCATTTAGCCGCCATCGGCCACCCCGTCGTGGCCGACCAGCGCTATGCCAAGGCCGACCAGTTGGCGGCGACCCGGCAGATCCTGCCGGCGCTGGCCCGGCCCTGGCTTCACGCCGCGCACCTGGGTTTCGTGCACCCGGTGACGGGGGAGGCGATGAGCTTCAGCTCGGCCTTGCCGGCCGACCTGCGGGCGACCTTGGCCCCCCTCGGGCTACCCGAACACGGTCCCGCCGGGCCCCTAAGGCCCTTCTTGCCGCTGGCCTGCTTCCTGGCGCCATCCGGCGCATCACCGGGCCGGATGCACCGGTCAGCCGGGGACGGCGCTGGCCACGGGGGCCAGAGCCGGCCCGGCGACCCGCCGCACCATGTCGGCGATGGTGAAGGAGTCGAGGTGCGCCCGCATGTGCTCGCCGACCTCCGCCCACACCGAGAGCAGGGCGCACTGGCCTTCGTGGTTGCAGGCCCCACCGGCGTGGGGCTCCCCGAAGTCGCCGACCACGATGGGCCCGTCCACCGCCGCCACCACCTGGCCCAGTGTCAGCTTCTCGGGCAACCGGGCCAGGACGTAGCCCCCGCCCACGCCTCGCTTGGAACGCACGAGGCCGGCACCCTTGAGGGCCAGGAGTATCTGCTCCAGATAGGGCTGGGGAAGCCCGGTGCGCTCGGCTATGTCCCGCACTGACGTGGGCAGGTCGCCGCCGTGCAGCGCCAGGGACAGCAACGCTCGGCAGGCGTAGTCACCTCGCGTCGAAACCCTCACAAGGTCATGCTACAGGGGGGACGAGGGCCGCCCGCGGAAGGCCCGGAGCCGGATCTACGCCGGGGCAGGGGCGTCACGCGGTGACCGGCGCCCATTAGGGACCGGAGCGTGACGACGGTAGGGTCGCTCCCGTGACAACGGTCCCGATATCGGAGGTGGGCGGGCGGGCCGCTCTGCCTTCGCCCCTGGTCATGCCGTCGTACGGCGCCTCCTCTCTCGATGCGCTCGTCCCTGCCCTGCTGGAGCCCCCGGGGCAGCGTCCGGCGTGGTTGCCCGCCCCTCTGGGCGGCGCCTCCCGGGTCGTGCTCTTGGCCCTGGACGGCCTCGGTTGGGCTCAGCTACAGGACCGGCGGTCCATCGCCCCGGTCCTGGCCGGGTTGGAGGGGGGACCGATCAGTTCGGTGGCTCCCACGACCACGGCGGCGGCGTTGACCTCGCTCACCACCGGTATGCCCCCAGCTGCGCACGGGATCATGGGCTACAAGTTCGCCGTGGCCGGCCCGAGCGGTACGGAGGTGCTCAATGTGCTGCGTTGGAGCACGCGCTCGGGCGACGCCCGGTCCTTCGTCCCACCCCGGCAGGCCCAACCGTGTGACGCCTTCGGGGGCCGCCCGGTGCCCGTCGTCAGCAGGTCGGACTTCTCCGGCAGCGGTTTCAGCGACGCTCATCAGCGGGGGGCGAAGGAGGTGAGCTGGGTGGTCCCCTCCAGCCTGCCGATCTTGGTCGGCGGCCTACTGGCCCGGGGGGAGGCCCTGGTCTATGCCTATTACGAAGGCATCGACAAGATCGCCCACGCCTCGGGGCTCGGACGGCTCTACGACGGCGAGCTGGCGTTCGTGGACCGGTTGGTCGCCGACATGATCGCCGTGCTACCCCCGGGGGCGGCGCTGGCCGTCACCTCGGACCACGGGCAGGTCGACGTGGGCGCCCGGGCTCGCCCGCTGGCCCCCGAGGTGGCGGCGCACACCGTTCTGATCAGCGGTGAAGCCCGGTTCCGGTGGCTGCACAGCCGCCCCGGCGAGGCTGCGGACCTGCTCGAGCGCACCCGGGCCCACTACACGGGTGAGGCTTGGGTGGCCAGTCGGGCCGAGGTGGTGGCCACCGGCCTGCTGGGCGGCCCGGTGGCGGAGCAGTTCCTGGGCCGGCTGGGAGACGTCGCTCTTGTCCCCCTCGGTGACGGCGCTTACCTGGACCCCACCGACGGTGGCGACGCCAGGCTGGTGTGCCGGCACGGGGGCCTTACGGGCGATGAGATGTTCGTCCCGTTGCTCGCCGCCGGCGCTTGAGACGGGAGTCCGGGCGTACATGCCCCAACGGTGGAATGCCCTACGGGGACGGCGCCATCAGCCGTCCTCACCGGCCAGGCGGGCGCGCTCGGCTTTGTGGATTTGCACGAACGCCATGCGAATCTCGGCCAGGCCGTCGCGTAAGGTCCGTTCCGAAGCACCCAGGCGTCCGGTGAGGCCTTCGACCAGGGCGCTCAGTGCGTCGATGGCGAGCTGAGCCTCGAGCAGGTGCGGCGGGCGCTCGGAGAGGTGGAGGGCGGCGAGTTCCCACAGGCTCATGGCGGTGTTGGAAATGACCAGCTCGACCGGTGCCCGGAGCAGATCCTGGCGCACGGCTTCCATCTCCTCCTGAGCCTGGCGGATCTCCTCGGGGCTGGGCCGGCGGTCGCCCTCAGTGGGCATGGCGTCGCCCGGACGCCCTCCGGCAGGCCCTGGCGCGGTGCCTGTGGCCTGGTCTCCGGGCCGGCGCCGCTCGTCCGGGAGCCCGTCGCGTTGTCGGCGCCCGGGCCATCGCTGCCAGGGCGCGGGATGGGGTGTTCCCCGCTCGGTGTCCAAAGCGTGCTCACCGCGCTACTCTATGATGAACCGACTAAGTGCGGTGGCGTTAGGAGCCTTGGTAGACGCGTGATGGTCACATACGGTTATTAGTGTGCCGACTATTAGATGGCACTCAGCTGACCAGGCGCCGGGCGTTTCAGCTGGTCGAGCGGCTAAGGGCTCGTATTGACGCTTCAGGTCGGTAGCGTCCGCGGCGCCTGGCTCACCGCTCGGTCCCGCCACCCCTCGGTACGGCCTGTCCCAGCCTTGACGGGCACCCACGGCGGTGCCCGTTGCATGGTGAGGTCCTTCCCGGCCACATCCGGCGCCGACGAGAGCTCTCGTCCGGTGCCGCCCTTTCATTTGGTTACCGCCCCGGACGATGCTGGCTCGTGGAGCCGAGCGCGGGGCCTTAGCAAGGAGAACAGCGAATAGCCACTGCAGCAGACTTGAGCGAGCACCGGGTAAATGAGCGCATCCGCGCCCGGGAGGTACGCCTGATCGACCCTGATGGGAAGCAACTCGGGGTCAAGGCCCTTCCCGACGCGTTGACTTTTGCCCGTCAGCTTGACCTTGACCTTGTCGAGGTGGCGCCCGACGCCAACCCACCGGTCTGCCGGATCATGGATTACAACCGGTTCAAGTACGAGACGGCCCAGAAGGCGAAAGAGTCTCGGAAGAAGGCGACCAACACAAGCATCAAGGAGATGAAGTACCGCCCCAAGATCGGTACGGGCGATTTCCTCACCAAGACCCGCCAGGTGAGCCGCTTCCTCGAGGAGGGCCACAAGGTGAAGGTCACCATCATGTTCAGGGGTAGGGAAGTCAGCCATCCCGAGCTCGGGATGAAAATCCTCGAAGATCTGGCGGAGGAGGTCTCGGCTGTCGCCAAGGTGGAGGCTGCTCCCAAGCTGGACGGGCGCAACATGGTGATGGTCCTGGCCCCTGACCGGCGGGCCAAGCCCCCGGTGCGCAAGGTGGCGCCCGGTGCCCCGCCGGCGCCCGAGGTAGTGGCCGTCGACGGGCCCGGGGGACCGGCGCCCGTTGTTCCCACCGTCAGCGCCCCAGCGGAGCCCGCCCCGGCCGAGCAACCCGCCGGCCTGGCCACGGCGGTGTCCAGCCACGGCAGCCCCGTCCCTGACGACGTGGTGGGTGCGAGCAGCTAGCGTTCTGCTACCTTTGTCCTTCGGTACCCCACAGGGCGATGTCGACGCGCAGTTATGCGGACTGCCAGGGTGCGCCACGTGGAGACTGGAGAGGTAACAGATGCCGAAGCAGAAGACAGACCGGGGCGCGGCCAAGCGTTTCAAGGTGACGGGTACGGGCAAGCTACGGCGGCGCCAGGCCATGCGGTCCCACCTGCTCGAGAAGAAATCTTCCAGCCGGGCGCGGCGGCTCGGTCGCGAGCAGGACGTGTCCGCCGCCGACGTCAAGTCGATGAAGCGCCTGCTCGGCATCTGAGCCCGACCATGGCTGAAAGGAGATCCAGGTGGCACGGGTAAAGCGCGCCGTACATGCCAAGAAGCACCATAGGTCCGTACTCGAGGCGGCGAAGGGCTATTACGGCAACAAGAGCCGCAGTTTTCGGGCGGCCAATGAGCAGGTCATGCACTCGGGGGTGTACGCCTTCCGAGACCGCAGGGCGCGTAAAGGCGACTTTCGACGGCTCTGGGTCCAGCGCGTCAACGCCGCCTGCCGGGCCAACGGCTCGTCCTATAGCCGTTTCATCGCCGGTCTCAACGCGGCCGGGATAGTGCTGGACCGCAAAGTGCTGGCGGACATCGCCGTCCGAGACGAGGCAGCCTTTGCTCGCTTGGTCGAATTCGCCCGAGAGGCGCTCCCGTCGTCGCCTGGTGCAGGCGTAGCAGCCGGTGCTGGCGTAACGGGCGAGACGACAGGCGTAAAGGTAGCCGCCGCCGAGGCCTAGGTGCCCGGTCGCTGTTGAGCAGCCTCGCCTACCGCCATCAGCGGGTCCAGCGGTTGCGTCGCCTGGTTGGGCGCCGTAGCGCGCGGGCCGACGAAGGGCGTTTCGTCATCGAGGGTGCCAACCTTCTGGAAGAGGCGTTGAAGGCGAACGCACCCATTGAAGCTGTATACCTCGACGCCGGGTGGAATCTAGAGCGTGCTCCCGAGGCTCCCGCCGGCCCGGAGGACGAGGGGGCGGGAGCCTTCTTCCCGCCGGGGCAGGCCGGGGAGCCCCGTACCCGCCGGGCGCGACTGGCCGGCCTGGTGGCGCAGTGTTACGAGCAAGGGGCCCGGGTCTTCGAGCTGGAGGCCGGCGTGCTGGCCCGGGTGGCAGGTACCGTTACGCCCCAGCCCGTGATCGCCATAGTGGGTATGCCGGTGTTCACGATGGCGGACATCCGTGCTACCAGCCCCCGCCTGGTGGTGGTGTGCGTCGACGTCCGGGACCCCGGCAACGCCGGCACCGTGGTCCGCTCGGCCTGGGCCGCCGGTGTAGACGCCGTGGTGTGCTGCGAGGGCACGGTCGACGTCTGGAACCCCAAGGCCGTCCGTTCCTCGGCCGGCGCCGTCCTGCATGTGCCCGTCGTCCCCGCCGGCCCCGCGGCCGAGGTCCTCTCCGAGCTGGGCGGGTGGGACCTGGCCCGGTTGGGCACGGCCGTCGAGGGGGGGACCGACTATGCCACCTGGGACCTCACCCGTCCCACGGCGCTCGTGCTCGGCAACGAGGCCGCCGGCCTGGAATTGGCCGAGTTACGACCGCACCTGGACGGGGTGGTGAGCATCCCCATGGCGGCGGGAGCCGAATCGCTGAACGTGGGCATGGTGGCCGGCGTGCTGTGCTTCGAGGCCGCCCGCCAGAGGCGCCACGGTATCTCCGGGCACGAAGACGGCGGAACTGGCAAGCTGTCGGAGATATGAACGGCGTCGGACCGGCCCTTGAACGCGGCAAAGTGCTGATCGCCGAGGCGTCGTTCCCTGGCCGAGCTGCGGGCCGCCGAAGCAGAGGCCTTTGGGAAAAAAAGCCGTCTTTCGGCCATTACCGCCACCTTGCGGGACCTCGAGGCCGCAGGACAGGCGGCGTTTGGGCCAGTCCCTCCAGCACGCCCGGGCCGAGCTCGAGCAGCTGTCCGCCCGGCGGCGCGCCGAGCTGGCCGCCGCCGAGGCGGCTCGGCAGGCGGGCTCTGAGCGGCTTGACCTGAGCGAGGCCGTCGGCCTCCTGGCGGCCAGCCACGGGCCGCTGGCTGAGCGCATGAGCCCCCCCATGGCCTGGGGGCATGCCCATCTCGTCACCCAGGTGCGCGACGAACTGGAAGACATATTCGTCTCCATGGGGTTCGAGGTCGCCGAAGGCCCCGAAGTGGAAGACGACTGGCACAATTTCGAGGCTCTCAATATGCCTCCGCACCACCCGGCGCGGGGCATGTTCGACACTTTTTACCTGAAGGCGGGCGAGCCCGAGAGCGTGTTGTTGCGCACCCACACTTCGCCGGTGCAGGTGCGCCTCATGGAGTCGCGCCCGCCCCCGATTTATGCCGTCGTCCCCGGCCGCTGCTACCGGCGGGATACCCCCGATGCCCGCCATCTTCCCGTCTTCCACCAGATCGAGGCGCTGGTGGTGGACGAGGACATCAACATGGGAGATCTGGCCGGTGTCCTGGAGAGTTTTGCGGGCGCCTTTTTCGGGCCCGGGCGGCATGCCCGGCTCCGGCCCAGTTTCTTCCCTTTTACCGAGCCGTCGGCCGAATTCGACGTGACGTGCTGGGTGTGCGGGGGCACCGGCTGCCGGACCTGCTCGGGATCGGGCTGGGTCGAACTGGGCGGCTGCGGGATGGTGGACCCGGCCGTTTTCGAGGCCGTGGGCATAGACGCCGAAAGGTACACCGGTTTTGCTTGGGGTTTCGGCATAGACCGGCTGGCCGCGGCCCGGACGGGACTGGCTGATCTTCGCGACTTGCTCGATAACGACATCCGCTTCCTGAGCCAATTCTGAGGACCGCATGCGCGCACCACTTTCCTGGATCCGTGACTTCACGCCCGTGGCGGGGACGCCGGAGGAAATAGCGCGCACGCTTTCGTTCCTCGGGCTGGTGGTCGAGGGGATGGAAGAAGTCGGCCCGGCGCTGGCCGGTGTGGTTGTGGCCCGGGTGCTGGCCACCCGTCCGCACCCCGCCGCCGACCGCATCCAGCTGGTCGACGTGGACGCCGGCGACGGCGAGGCCCTGCAGATCTGTTGCGGCGCCTTCAACATGAAGGCGGGCGACCTTGTCCCCCTGGCCACACTGGGCACGGTCATGCCCAGCGGCCTCGAGATCGGCCGGCGCAAACTCAGGGGGGAGTGGTCCAACGGGATGCTCTGCTCCGCTGTCGAGCTCGGCCTCGGCCCCGAAGGCCCGGCCCCGGCCATATTCCTCCTGCCGCCCGGTGCCGCGGCTCCGGGCCAGCCGGTGGCGGAGTTGCTCGGCTTCGGCGAGGACGTTGTGTTCGACCTCGAGGTGAGCCCCAACCGGGGCGACTGCCTGTCCATAGCCGGCGTGGCCCGCGACCTCGCCGCCGGCCTACGCACCCCCTTTGCCATCCCCGAGCCCCCCCGCACCGTGACCGAGGGCGTCGAAAGAGCTCGTGTCGCCGTGGACGGCGACACGGTCGATCTGTGCCCCCGCTTCACCGGCACCGTGATCGAGGGCGTGGACCAGGCGATGGTCGCCCCCCTGGTGCAGTGGAGGCTGTCCCTAGCCGGTATGCGACCTATAAGCCCCGTGGTCGACGTCTCCAATTACGTGATGCTCGAGCTCGGCCAGCCCAACCACCCCTACGACCTTGACCGCCTGGGAAGCCGGGCCCTTCAGGTGCGCCGGGCCGACCGGGGGAAGAGATCGTCACCCTGGACGGGACGGCCCGGCGGCTGGTGCCCGAAGACTGCGTGATCGCCGACGGCACCGGTGCCGGGGTCGGCGTCGGCGGGATAATGGGTGGAGAGGCGGCGGAGATCGCCACCGGCACGACGACGGTGCTACTGGAAGCGGCCAATTTCAGCCCCGAGGCGATAGCAGCTACGGGTCAGCGCCTCGGCCTCGCCAGCGAGGCCCGCGCCCGTTTCGAACGGGGCGTGGACATCGAGCTCGCCCCCCGGGCGGTGGACCGCTTCGTCGAGCTACTGGGGCCACGGGTGCGCCGGGGGCCGACGGCGGACGTGCGCGCCGCCAGCGGGCCGCGCCCGAAGGTGACCCTGCGCCCCGAGCGGGCCAACCGCGTTTTGGGGACCTCGCTCAGCCCGGCCGAATGCGCCGAACTGATCAGGCCTCTCGGCTTCGAGGTGACGGCACCGCCTCCCGGACCGAGCCGGCCCGAAGGGGGCAGCTTCGAGGTCAAGGTCCCCAGCTGGAGGCGCGACTGCGACCGTGAGGTGGACCTGATCGAGGAGATCGCCCGCATGCACGGGTACGACAACATCGTCCGCTCCTTGCCCCCGCGCCCGTTAGGAGGGGCGGGGCTGACGAAGTACCAGCGAGGCCGCCGCCTGGCGCGCCGGCTGATGGCGGGGAGCGGGGCCGACGAGGCGTGGACGAGCACATTCCTATCCGAGGCCGACCTGGACCGGGCTGGATTGGCCAGCTCGGTGGCCATACGGTTGGAGAACCCGCTTGACCAGTCCCAGGGCCTCCTGCGCACCTCGCTGCTGCCTGGCCTGCTCCACGCCCTCCGTTTCAACCGCGAGCGCCAGGCCGGCGCCCTCAGCCTGTTCGAGGTGGGCAACGTGTTCCGTGTGGCGGCAGCGGCGGATCCGAAGGGGTTGGTCGAGGGAGTCGTGGAGTGGGAACAGCTAGGCCTGGTGGCGGTGGGCGACGACGTCGATGCCACCTACGCTGTGCGCGCCTGGCAAGTCCTGGCCGAGGGCACCAGGGTGGTGGGCCCGGCGGTGGTGCCGTGGCCGGAAATGACCGGGCCTGACTCCGGCGTTACGGCCGACGCCGGTGCCCGGGCCGTGGCCGGCGCCCGGGCTGTGACCGGCGCCCGGGCTGTGACCGGCGCCCGGGCTGTGGCCGGGTCGCTGCATCCCGGTCGGCGGGCCGGCCTGGTCGGGGGCGGGCAGATCATAGGGGTGGCGGGCGAAGTCGCCCCTGACATCGCCGAACGCCACGACCTCAGGGGCCGGGTGGCACTCCTGCTGGTCGACCTGGCCGGCCTGCTGGGCGCGGTGCGTGAGGGTTGGGAGATCCGCCCGGTCAGCCGGTACCCAGCGTCCGACCTCGACATGGCTTTCGTCGCCGCCGACGCTGTAACGGCGGCGGCGCTGGAGGCCACACTGCGTCACGCAGCCGGCGAACTGGCCGAGGCGTTGGCCCTTTTCGATGTCTGGCGGGACGCTTCCCTGGGCCCGGGCCAGCGCAGCTTGGCCTATCGTGCCCGGCTCCGGGCTCCTGACCGTACCCTCACCGACCAGGAAGTGGCCGAAGTCCGGGAGAGGGCGGCAGCCGCCGCACTGCAGCGTCACGGAGCCGTGCTGCGCCGGGCCTGAGGCGGCGCCTAATTACCGGCCCCGTCGTAGTTCTGAATCATTATGCATAGACCTGTATAATGATCGTTATGTCGGAAAAGAGGTCGGTTGCCGTCCTGGGTGCCTCGGGCTACACGGGCGCCGAGCTGCTGCGCCTGCTGGCTGCCCACCCCTACTTCGAAGTGGTGGCGGTGACCGCCAGCTCCAACGAGGGCGCCGCCGTGGCCGACATGTACCCCGCCCTGGCCGCCGCGTACCCGGGTATGCGCTTCGGGCCCACCCAGGCCGCCGCGGCCAAAGGGGCGGACCTAGCCTTCTGCGCTCTGCCCCATGGCGCGTCCCAGAGGCTGGTCCCCGAGCTGTTGGCCGAGGTCGGCCATGTCGTGGACCTGGCCGCCGACTTTCGCCTGAAGGACCCCGGCCTATACCCGACCTGGTACGGTGCCGAGCACACTTGCCCGGAACTGCTGGCCGAAGCCGTGTTCGGGCTGCCCGAGCTTGACCGCACGGACCTGGCCGGCGCCCGGCTGGTGGCCGCCGCTGGTTGCTACGTGACCGCCGCCACCCTGGCCCTGGCGCCCCTGGTCCGCCGCGGGCTGGTGGCGGCCACGGGCATCGTGGTGGACGCAGCCAGCGGGGTCTCGGGGGCGGGCCGCAAGCTGGCCGAGGGCACCCAGTTTTGTACCGTCGACGAGGACTTCACGGCCTACGGCCTGCTCACCCACCGGCACACCCCGGAGATGGAGCAGGCTATCGGGGCCGAGCTGATCTTCACACCCCACCTCGCCCCGATGAACCGGGGGATATTGGCCACGTGCTACGCCCGGCCCGTGCCCGGTCGGGACGAAGGCCCCCTCGAGGTGCTGGCCGAGGCCTACAGGGCCGAGCCGTTCGTGGTCGTGTCCGGCCGCAGCCCTTCCACCAAGGCCACCCTCGGGGCTAACACCGCCCACGTCACCGCCCGGCGCGACCCCCGCACCGGGTGGGTGATCGCCATATGCGCCCTCGACAACCTGGTGAAAGGCGCCTCCGGCCAGGCCCTGCAGTGCGCCAACGCCGTCATGGGGTGGCCGGAGACGGCCGGCTTGCCGATGGCAGGCCTGGCCGCGTAGGAAATCGCCGCTGAATGTCCATTCAAGAGGGTGTATGCTTAGTCGTCGTGGGGGACGAGATGGGGGATGAGGTCAGGCCGACGGCGGAGCCGGGTAGCAGGACGGGGACGAGCACCGCCAACTCGAGCGGGGCCGACCTGAGCGCGGGCGCCAAGGCCGGGATCCTCGTCGAGGCCCTCCCGTACATCCGCCGGTTCTGGGGTCGGACGGTGGTCGTCAAGTACGGGGGCAATGCGCTCGGCGGCGGGTCGGACCTGGCCGACTTCGCCACCGACATCGTCCTCATGCGCGTCGGTGGGCATGAAAACCGTGGTCGTCCACGGCGGAGGTCCCCAGATCGGCGAGCTCATGGCCCGCCTGGGTAAGAAACCAGAGTTCCGGGACGGCTTGCGGGTAACCGACGCCGAGACCCTCGACATCGCCCGCATGGTGCTCGTGGGCAAGGTCAACCGGGACATCGTGTCCGCCATCAACGTCCATGGGCCGCTGGCGGTGGGCGTTTCCGGCGAAGACGGCGGTCTCATCCAGGCCACCGTTCTCGACCCCGACCTCGGTTTTGTCGGCCACATCTCCCGGGTTGCCCCCGAGTTGTTGTTGCGGCTGCTGGCCGAGGATCTCGTCCCCGTGGTGGCCACCATCGGGACCGACGGCGCCGGGCAGGCTTACAACATCAACGCCGACACCGCTGCCGGCGCCATCGCCAAAGCCCTGGGGGCGGAGAAGCTCGTTTTCCTTACCGACGTCGAGGGCATCCGGGCCCGTAAGGACGACCCCGCCAGCCTCCAGAGCCAACTGAGCACCTCGGGCCTCGAGGCCCTGATCGAGACCGGGGCGGTGGCCGGAGGGATGGTGCCCAAGGCACGCGCCGCCATCGACGCCGTCGGCGGGGGCGTGGCCCAGGCCCATATCCTGGACGGCCGGGCGGCCCATGCGCTGGTGCTCGAGTTTTTCACCCGGAGCGGGATCGGCACCATGGTGACGGCATGAGTTACCTGATGCCGACGTACGCCCCCCCCAGTGTGACGTTCGTGCGCGGCCAAGGCTCGTACCTCTGGGACGAAGACGGGAAGCGCTACCTCGATTTTCTGTCCGGGCTGGCGGTAACTTCGCTCGGCCACGCCCACCCGGCGGTGGCCGAGGCGGTGTGCGACGCCGCTCGCACGCTGCTGCACACTTCCAATCTCTTCGGCACCCGACCGGGCCAGGACGTCGCCGCCACTTTGGACCGGCTGATCGGGGGCGGCGGGATGGTCTTTTTTGGCAACAGTGGAGCGGAGGCCAACGAATGCGCCATCAAACTGGCCCGCAAATGGGCGGGCCATGGGCGCTATGTGGTGCTGAGCGCCTACGGCTCGTTCCACGGGCGGACATTGGCCACCCTCCACGCCACCGGCCAGCCCGCCAAGCACGAGGCCTTTCAGCCCCTCCCGGACGGTTTCCGTCATGTGGCCTGGCAGGACATCGAGTCCCTGGAGAAGGCGGTCACCCCCGAGGTGGCGGCCATCCTGCTCGAGCCGGTCCAGGGCGAAGGTGGTGTATGGCCGGCCGGGGCCGAGTACTTCCAGGCCGTGCGCCGGCTGTGCGATGAACGGGACCTGCTGTTCATGGTCGACGAGGTCCAGACCGGGCTCGGCCGCACCGGCCGCTGGTGGGGTTTCCAGCATTACGGGGTACGGCCGGACGTCGTCACCGTGGCCAAGGCGCTGGGCAACGGCGTCCCCATCGGGGCGTGCTGGGCCCGCAGCGAAGTGGCATCGGCGTTTGTGCCCGGTGACCACGCGTCGACGTTCGGAGGCCAGCCGTTGGCGGCGTCGGCCGCTCGGGCCACGTTGGCGGTAATGGAGGAGCAGGACGTGCCCCGCCTGGCCGAGCAGCGCGGCGCCTACCTGACCAATAGGTTGGCGGCGCTGCCCTCGGTAGGCACCGTGCGGGGCCTGGGCCTGCTGTTGGGGGTGGAGGTGGCCGGCGCCGGAGCCCGACCGGTGGTGGCTACGTGCCTCGAGCAGGGCCTGGTCATAAACGCCGTTACCGACAGCGCCCTGCGCCTGGCCCCATCGCTTCTGGTCAGCGAAGCCGAGGTCGACGAAGCGGTCGACATCCTCGGCCATAGCCTGGAGGTAGCGACATGACCCGTCACCTTCTCGACGTCGACGACCTGTCCCCGTCCGAACTGGCCAGTGTTCTCGACCTGGCCATGGACGAGAACCCTCCCCGCGTCCTGGCCGGGCGGGGGGTCGCCCTCGTGTTCCAAAAGCCTTCGGCCCGTACCCGCAACTCGTCGGAGGTGGCCGTGTTCCAGCTCGGGGGGCACCCGGTGACCATCCGGAGCGACGAGGTGGGCATAGACACCAGGGAGAGTGCCGAGGACGTGGCCCGGACGCTGGCGCAGTACCACGCCGCCATCGGGGCCCGGGTCCTTGACCATGGCGTCCTCGAGCGCATGGCGGCGGTATCGAGCGTGCCCGTGATCAACCTTCTGTCCGACAGGTCTCACCCGCTCCAGGCCATCGCCGACGTGCTGACGCTGCGTAACCATTGGGGAGGGCACCTGCCCGGCCACCGCGTGGCCTGGGTCGGGGACGGCAACAACGTCGCCCGCAGCTTCGCCCTGGCCTGTGCTCTCACCGGGGTCGAGGTCGCCCTGGCCACGCCGCCCGGGCACGGCCTTGACGATGCCACCCTCGATGTCGTGGTGGCCTTGGGAGGCACGGTTAGAGAAGCGCTCTCGCCGGCCGACGCGGTGGCGGGGGCGGAGGCCGTGTGCACCGACGTCTGGGTGTCCATGGGCCAAGAGGGGGAACCAATGGAACGGCTAGGGGCCTTCGCCCCCTACCAGGTGGGCGTCCCGCTGATGGCCGGGGCGGCACCGGGGGCCGTCTTTCTCCACTGCTTGCCCGCCCATCGAGGGGAAGAGGTCACGGCCGAGGTCATCGACGGGCCCGCCAGTCTTGTCTGGCCCCAGGCCGGCAACCGGCTCCGGGCCATGCGCGGGCTCTTGAGCTGGATGTTCGGGGCCCAGTCATGAGGGCCACAAAGACCCAACGTCAGCACCGGCTGGTCCAGATCCTGAAGAAAGGCACGGTGACCGGCCAGGCCGAGCTGGTGCGGCTGCTGGCCGACCAAGGCGTGGACGCCACCCAGGTGACCGTGTCCCGGGACCTGGAAGAACTGGGCGCCGTGCGGGTGCGAGGGGCCGGAGGTGCCCTGGTCTACGCCATCCCCAATGGTCCCGGTGACAGGCCGGCGCCCGAGCTGCACCTGCGCCGGGTCCTGGGGGAGTGGATGGCCGATGTCACCAGTTCGTCCAACCTCGTCATCGTGCGCACCCCTCCCGGGTGTGCCCACGTCGTCGCCTCGGCCCTGGACCGGGCCGGGTTGGCCGATATAGCCGGCACGGTGGCCGGTGACGACACCGTGCTCGTTATAGCGGCTCAAGGCGTGAAGGGTTCGACATTGGCCCGGCGGCTGGCGGCCATGGCCGCGCCCGAACCGGGAGTGGCCGAGTAGCGGCCGGACCGGGCATAGGGGGTAGTGTGACCGCGGTGACGCTCTGGCAGGGCCGCTTCGGCGAGAGCAGGCAGTCACGGGAACTGTTCGCCTTTACCGAGAGCCTGTCCTTCGACCGTCGGCTGGCGCCGGACGACATCACCTGCAGCCGTGCCCACGTCCTGGGCCTGGAGCGGGCCGGCCTGCTGTCCCACGACGACAGCGGCGCCCTGCTGGCGGCCCTGGGTCAGGTGGAGGGCGAGCTGGCCGAAGGTAACTTCGTCTTCAAGCCCGGTGACGAGGATGTCCATACCGCCATAGAGCGACGGGTCACTGAGCTCGCCCCCGAGGTCGGCACGCGCCTCCACACCGGGCGCAGCCGCAACGACCAGGTGGCCACCGACCTCCGCCTGTTCACCAAACGGGCCCTGGGCCAGGTAGCCAAGGCCATCATCGCCCTGCAGGAGGTCTTGCTGGCCCGGGCGCGCGAAGCCGGCGATGCCTACCTACCCGGTTACACCCACCTACAGAGAGCCCAACCGGTGCTTCTGGCCCATCACCTGCTGGCCCATGGCTGGGCGCTGGCCCGGGACGTGGACCGCATCGCCGCCACCCGCCGGCGCCTGGACGTGTCTCCCCTGGGAGCGGGTGCCCTGGCCGGCTCCTCACTGCCCCTGGACCCGGACTGGGTGGCGCGCGAGCTCGGTTTTTCAGCCCGGTTCGACAACTCCCTGGATGCCGTGGGCGACCGCGACTTCGTGGCCGAAACCCTCTTCGACCTGGCTCTGGCCGGTACCCACCTCTCCCGCCTGGGCGAGGAGATCGTGCTGTGGTCGACCGAGGAGTTTGGTTTCCTGCACCTCGACGACGCCTATGCCACCGGCAGTTCGATGATGCCGCAGAAGAAGAACCCTGACATCGCCGAGCTGGCCCGAGGCAAGACGGGGCGTCTCATCGGTCACCTGACGGCGCTGTTGGCCACGCTGAAGGGCTTGCCGTTGGCCTACAACCGGGATCTACAAGAGGACAAAGAACCGCTCTTCGATGCTGTGGACCAGGTGGAGAGGTCGCTCGAGGCCCTGAGGGGCCTGATGGCGACGGCGACGTTCGACACCCAGGCCATGGCCCGGGCGGCGGACGAGCCCACCCTGGCGGCCACGGACCTGGCCGAGTGGCTCGTGCTGAAGGGCATGCCCTTCCGCAACGCCCACGAGCTGGTCGGGGCGGTCGTGCGTGATTCGCTCCAGCGCCGCGTGCCTCTGGTCGAGCTGGTGGCCGCTCACCCCGCCCTGGGGAGCGAGGCGACCGCGCTCCTTGAGCCCGGTGTGCCGGTCTCGCGTCGTACGACGCCCGGGGGGGCCGGCCCCGTGCCCGTGGCGGCCGAGCTCGTGCGTTTCGCCTCGGTCCTGCGCACCGACGCCGAGCGCTTCGGGATGTCCCGTCCCGCCCCGGCCGGCAGTCATGGGCCCCGGGGGACAGTGGGGGGCCGCCATGGGAGCGGCGCGGCGGGGACAGGGACGTCGAATGCCGCGGCCGGACCGGCCCGTGGGGCCCGGGGGCGGGGGTCGCCGGGAAACTCCGGTACGGCGAGACAGGCGATGAGCCTGTGCACGAGGGCCCTTCCCCGCCGGGGCCACAGCCGCGGGCCAAGGACGGGGCAGGCCAGGGGCACCGTTCGGGCCCCGGGGCGCCGGACTAGCCCGCCGGCGTCGTCGTGGGCCTGGCGAGCGGGGCTGAGGTGGTCCTGACCAGCGAGTTCTTTGTGCGAGACGCCCGCCACGTGGCGCCCGCCCTGATCGGCAAGCTGCTCGTCCGGGCGGACGGGCGCAAGGCTCGCCTCGTCGAGGTCGAGGCCTACCTCGGTGCGGACGACCCCGGGAGCCATGCCTATAGAGGCCCGACGCCCCGCGCCCAGGTCATGTTCGGGCCCGGCGGGCGCCTCTACGTTTATTTTTCGTACGGGGTGCATTGGTGTGCCAACGTGGTTTGCGGTCCCGAGGGGGTGGCTTCGGCCGTCTTGTTCCGCGCCGCCCAGCCGGTCGGCGCCGTGCCGGCCATGAGACAGGCCCGATGGCATGACCAGCGCCAGCGGCGCGACCGGGACCTGTGCCGGGGCCCGGGGCGGCTGTGCCAGGCCTTCGGGATCACCGGGGAGGACAACGGCCTGGACCTCACGGCGCCAGGGGGAGAACTTTGGCTGGCCGATGACGGCTCGGGGCCCGGGGGCGCGATCGTCGTCACCCCGCGGGTGGGCTTGACCAGGGGCGCAGACCTGCTCTCCCGTTACGTCGTGGCCGGTAGCCCGTGGGCCTCCGGATAGGCCGGGCCGGCGCCGGCGGGTGTCCCCTCAGGACACCGCACGATTGCTGTTCCCGCACCACCCCGCTTGTCGGCTACTATGGCTCATGCCCGCCCTTCCGGCGGGCCGAAGCGGTGCCGTCAGCGTGGCTCCCCTCAGGGCTTGCCCTGGGTGGTCCAGCGTTTGACAAGCCCCGCCGGGTGGGTTAAGCTAGAAAGCCGCTCAGGTGAGCAAGTGCTCGCCGAGCGACGCCGCAAGGCGGGGTTCGCGCTCCGCAGTGTGGCGCTAAGCGGTTGGCACCGCCGCCTGCTACCAAGCAGACGTGTGCCGCCGCGAGCAGTGGACCTTGAAAACGGAACAGAGGAAGCAAAAAAGCTAGTGCGGGTGCGCCGGCGAGAGCCGGAACACCAATCTTGTCAAGCATTAGACGGACAACAACTTCCGTTTTGTGCCATCCAGCCCTGAAGGCTCAGGGCTGGCGCTCTTCAACAAACGGATTCGATGGTGCGCTTCGGCGTGCCGGAGGTCTCGATGGAGAGTTTGATCCTGGCTCAGGACGAACGCTGGCGGCGTGCTTCACACATGCAAGTCGAACGAGGCTCATTCGGTGGCAACACCGGAGAAGGCCTAGTGGCGAACGGGTGCGTAACACGTGAGGAACCTGCCCCGAAGACCGGGATAACAGCGGGAAACCGCTGCTAATACCGGATGACCCCATCAGGCCGCATGGCCAGGTGAGGAAATGGGCCTACCGCTTCGGGAGGGCCTCGCGGCCTATCAGCTTGTTGGTGGGGTAACGGCCTACCAAGGCTACGACGGGTAGCTGGTCTGAGAGGACGACCAGCCACACTGGGACTGAGACACGGCCCAGACTCCTACGGGAGGCAGCAGTGGGGAATCTTGCGCAATGGGCGAAAGCCTGACGCAGCAACGCCGCGTGAGGGATGAAGGTCTTCGGGTTGTAAACCTCTTTCGAGCAGGGACGATAGTGACGGTACCTGCAGAAGAAGCTCCGGCCAACTACGTGCCAGCAGCCGCGGTGATACGTAGGGAGCGAGCGTTGTCCGGATTTATTGGGCGTAAAGAGCTCGTAGGCGGCTCAGTAAGTCAGGTGTGAAATCCTCAGGCTCAACCTGGGGCTGCCATCTGATACTGCTGTGGCTAGAGCCCGGTAGGGGCGCACGGAATTCCTGGTGTAGCGGTGAAATGCGCAGATATCAGGAGGAACACCGGTGGCGAAGGCGGTGGGCTGGGCCGGAGCTGACGCTGAGGAGCGAAAGCGTGGGGAGCGAACAGGATTAGATACCCTGGTAGTCCACGCCGTAAACGTTGGGCACTAGGTGTGGGACCTTGTCAACGGGTTCCGTGCCGTAGCTAACGCATTAAGTGCCCCGCCTGGGGAGTACGGCCGCAAGGCTAAAACTCAAAGGAATTGACGGGGGCCCGCACAAGCGGCGGAGCATGTGGCTTAATTCGAGGCGACGCGAAGAACCTTACCTGGGTTGAACTACGCAGGAAAAGCCGTAGAGATACGGTGTCCGAAAGGGCCTGCGATAGGTGGTGCATGGCTGTCGTCAGCTCGTGTCGTGAGATGTTGGGTTAAGTCCCGCAACGAGCGCAACCCTTGTCCTGTGTTGCCAGCGGATAATGCCGGGGACTCGCAGGAGACTGCCGGGGTCAACTCGGAGGAAGGTGGGGACGAAGTCAAGTCATCATGCCCCTTACGTCCAGGGCTGCACACATGCTACAATGGCCGGTACAAAGGGCTGCTATTCCGCGAGGATGAGCGAATCCCAAAAAACCGGTCTCAGTTCGGATCGCAGTCTGCAACTCGACTGCGTGAAGTCGGAGTCGCTAGTAATCCCGGATCAGCAACGCCGGGGTGAATACGTTCCCGGGCCTTGTACACACCGCCCGTCACACCACGAAAGTCGGCAACACCCGAAGCCGGTGGCCCAACCGCAAGGAGGGAGCCGTCGAAGGTGGGGTCGGTGATTGGGGTGAAGTCGTAACAAGGTAGCCGTACCGGAAGGTGCGGCTGGATCACCTCCTTTCTAAGGAGCGACGGCCGGGAAATTCCCGGTCCATCTCCGAAGTTGATCATTAGCTTTGGTGCCTATTTAGGGACCGACCTGTCGTAGGTGTTTACACCTCCAGGACGGTGCCGGTGGGAGCCACGCAACCTCTGTTCCGTTTTCTGGGTACACAGTTCGTGCCCAGCTAATGGCGCGTTCACGGTCGTTTCAGGCCGATCAGCGCCTTTCTTGTGAGGAGCCCGGCACCGGAAATTGCGGTCGGGGCTCTCTCGAGGCTCCTTGAGAATTGCATAGCGAGCACGAGCATCTTGTTCTCCAAGCTACAAAAGCCAACGGTGGATGCCTTGGCGCCTGAAGCCGATGAAGGACGTGGGTGGCTGCGAAAAGCCACGGGGAGCTGCCTACCGAGCATTGATCCGTGGATGTCCGAATGGGGAAACCCACCGCCGCGAAAAACGGCGGTACTCCGGTCTGAATACATAGGGCCGGTAGAGGGAACCAGGGGAATTGAAACATCTCAGTACCCTGAGGAAAAGAAAGCAACAGCGACTCCCTGAGTAGCGGCGAGCGAAACGGGAAGAGCCTAAACCGTGCCGGTGTCAAGCCTGGTGGCGTTGCCGGTACGGGGTCGTGGGACCAGATTGGAGAGTCACCAGCCTCTCCACGGAGTTACAAAGTTGCTGCGTAGTAGAAGGGTTTTGGAAAGTCCCGCCACAGAGGGTAATAGCCCCGTACATTAAACGCACGCAGCCTCCGATCTGGCACCCGAGTAGCACCGGGCCCGTGAAATCTGGTGTGAATCTGCGAAGACCACTTCGTAAGGCTAAGTACTAACAGGCGACCGATAGCGAACTAGTACCGTGAGGGAAAGGTGAAAAGCACCCCGGGAGGGGAGTGAAATAGTACCTGAAACCGTTGGCTTACAAACAGTCAGAGCGTCGTCGGCCACTTCGGTGGTCGGCCGTGATGGCGTGCCTTTTGAAGAATGAGCCAGCGAGTTACCGTACGTGGCAAGGTTAACCCGTGAGGGGAAGCCGGAGCGAAAGCGAGTCTTAATAGGGCGTCCAGTCGCGTGTGGTAGACCCGAAGCCGAGTGATCTACCCATGGGCAGGCTGAAGCGGGGGTAAGACCCCGTGGAGGGCCGAACCCACCATGGTTGAAAACATGGGGGATGACCTGTGGGTAGGGGTGAAAGGCCAAACAAACTCGGTGATAGCTGGTTCTCCCCGAAATGCATTTAGGTGCAGCGTTGGGCGTTCAGCATCGGAGGTAGAGCACTGAATGGGTTAGGGGGCCTACAAGCTTACCGACCCCAATCAAACTCCGAATGCCGATGCTCCAGAGCCCGGCGGTGAGACTACGAGGGATGAGCTTCGTGGTCGAGAGGGAAACAACCCAGATCGCCGGCTAAGGCCCCTAATTCGGTGCTAAGTGGGAAACGATGTCGGACTGCACAGACAGCCAGGAGGTTGGCTTGGAAACAGCCACCCTTAAAAGAGTGCGTAATAGTTCACTGGTCGAGTGGTCCGGCGCGGACAATGTAACGGGGCTCAAGCACCGAGCCGAAGCCGCGGACCTCAGCGCAAGCTGGGGTGGTAGGGGAGCGTCGAACGGGCAGAGAAGCGGGGGTGTGAACCGTCGTGGAGCCCGTTCGAGTGAGAATGCTGGCATGAGTAGCGAGAGAGGGGTGAGAAACCCCTCCGCCGTAAGCCCAAGGTTTCCTGGGGAAGGCTAATCCACCCAGGGTAAGTCGGGAGCTAAGGCGAGGCCGAAAGGCGTAGTCGATGCACAACCGGTTGATATTCCGGTACCGTCGTGCAGACGTCAATCCCAAGCCAGGGGTACTAAGGGGCTGCCTTCGGGCGAACCGACAAACCTTGGGGCGGGCAGCGAAGGCGGGACGCAGGAGGGTAGGTGATCCCTGGCGTTGGTTGTCCAGGGGTAAACGCGTAGGGCGAGGTCCAGGCAAATCCGGGCCTCATTAAGCCTGAGACGTGATACCGAACCGTAAAGGCGAAGTCACTGATCCCATGCTGCCTAGAAAAGCGTCTAGCGAGTTGGCACGGCGCCCGTACCCCAAACCGACACAGGTGGGCGGGTAGAGAATACCAAGGCGATCGGGAGAACTGTGGTTAAGGAACTCGGCAAAATACCTCCGTAACTTCGGGAGAAGGAGGACCTCGGTAGGGTAAAAGGCTTCGCGCCTGGAGCCCGAGGAGGTCGCAGAGACCAGGGGGAAGCGACTGTTTACTAAAAACACAGCAGCGTGCGAAGTCCTAAGACGATGTATACGCTGTGACGCCTGCCCGGTGCCGGAAGGTTACGGGGAGGGGTTAGCCCGCAAGGGCGAAGCTCTGAACCTAAGCCCCGGTAAACGGCGGCCGTAAGTTAAAAGTTGCGGCTCCAGACAGGTAACTGACTGGACGAAACTCTGCTATATGCTGGAAACTCCGAGTATCCGGCGGTACTCGTTCATGGTCACACCGCATTCGTAGGGTGGAAGCTATGAGCAGTGACAATCCGTCCGGTGCGGACAATCAGCAGGAAAGGCCGAGTTGTATACCTTGGCTGGATGCTATCCCCGCCGACCCGGGCAACTGGGTTGCGGGGTTCGTCGATGGAGAAGGGAGCTTCAACGTCCCGATCCGTCGGCTGCGTAGTGGCGTTCCTCCCTCGCGCTCCCTCTGACTGAGATGAAGATATGGTCCACGCCTCATAGCGATATGGGGGTCACGGGACTATAACGTCACCTGCTGTTGTAACTTGCTATATGCTGGACGTCCATATCCTGCACTACTCGTTTATGTCACAGCTATGTACGTTGTTCAGGCACATACTACGCAGGTTCCTGGCGGTTGCCCTTTCGGGTTTCACTGTCGTTCAATGTGTCACAAGTCGGCCCGAGGAGCCTCGTTTCCTCCGGGCTTTCTTTGGCGCTGGGACGGTGAGGCCACGGGGCGATGGTGTCTGGTATTTCGAAGTCACGACCGTAGGTGGCCTGGTGGAGCGGGTTTTCCCGTTCTTCGAGCGCTTCCCGCTCCGAGGAGCGAAACGGCGTGACCTGGAGATATTCAGATGTGTGACTGCGCTGATCCAGGCAGGGCGGCACTTGTCATACTTCAGGTTTCTTGGAGGTCCTCGAATTGAGGGCGCCCAGGAACAGAGGTGGCAAGCGCCGGCGCACCGATGAAGAACTCATTTGGTGTGTTGTCAACTTGGAATCCTCAGAGGCCATACGCAGAGCTCCCTCAATGAAGCTGAGGGATGAAGATATGGTCCACGCCTCATAGCGATATGGGGATCACGGGAACTATAACGGTCCTAAGGTAGAAGTCCCGGTTCGTGCCCGGGCACTGCCCCTTCCAGGAGTGATCCTGGTAAGTGCAGCTGGCTATATGCTGGGAACTCCGAGTATCCGGCGGTACTCGTCTCATGAGGAGTAATTCTCTTGAGGCAGTGAAAATCCGTCCGGTGCGGACAATCAGCAGGAAAGGCTAACGGTTAAACGGGTTTTGCTCATCCAGAGCGAGAACGTTGAAACCGGTGGAATCCTCAGAGGCCATACGCCAGCCACCTGTCACGTCAGTGCCAGGTGAAGATATGGTCCTAGCCTCATGGCGACATGAGGAGCCCTAGAGCGAAATTCCTTGTCGGGTAAGTTCCGACCTGCACGAATGGCGTAACGACTTCCCTACTGTCTCAACCACAGACCCGGCGAAATTGAAGTACGAGTAAAGATGCTCGTTAGCTGCACCAAGACGGAAAGACCCCGTGGACCTTTACTATAGCTTGATGTTGGTTTTTGTTGCGTGTTGTGTAGGATAGGTGGGAGACTTTGAAGCTTCGGCGCTAGCCGGGGTGGAGTCAACGTTGAAATACCACCCTTCATGCGACGGGAACCTAACCTACGTCCGTTATCCGGATGAGGAACAGCGTCAGGTGGGTAGTTTGACTGGGGCGGTCGCCTCCTAAAGAGTAACGGAGGCGCCCAAAGGTTCCCTCAGGCTGGTTGGCAATCAGCCGTCGAGTGCAATGGCACAAGGGAGCTTGACTGCGACACCTACAAGTGGAGCAGGTGCGAAAGCAGGGCATAGTGATCCGGCGGTCGCGTGTGGAAGCGCCGTCGCTCAACGGATAAAAGGTACCCCGGGGATAACAGGCTCATCTTCCCCAAGAGTCCATATCGACGGGAAGGTTTGGCACCTCGATGTCGGCTCGTCGCATCCTGGGGCTGAAGTAGGTCCCAAGGGTTGGGCTGTTCGCCCATTAAAGCGGTACGCGAGCTGGGTTTAGAACGTCGCGAGACAGTTCGGTCCCTATCTGGTGCAGCCGTTGGAAACCTGAGGAAGGCTGTCCCTAGTACGAGAGGACCGGGACGGACGCAGCTCTCGTGTGCCAGTTGTCCTGCCAAGGGCACCGCTGGTTTGCGACCTGCGGAAGGGATAAGCGCTGAAAGCATATAAGCGCGAAGCTCGTTCCAAGATGAGGTTTCCCACAGACTTGATCTGGTAAGGCCCCTGGTAGATCACCAGGTTGATAGGCCGGAGGTGTAAGCGCAGCAATGCGTTCAGCCGACCGGTACTAATCGGCCGAGGGCTTGGGGATCAAACAGCTCGTGCTCGCTATGGAACGCTCAAGGAGAGGTAGCCCGCGAGGGCGACCCCAAAATAGAGCAAGGTTCCCGGTGACCATAGCGGTGGGGCCACACCCGTTCCCATCCCGAACACGGAAGTTAAGACCACCAGCGCCGATGGTACTTGGGGGGTAGCTCCCTGGGAGAGTAGGACGTCGCCGGGTTAATTGTTAAGAGGTCCGTGCCGTGGCGGCGGCACGGACCTTTGCGCGTTCGGGTTCTCAGACGAGGAGTAGTGGTGGTTATGCTGGCAGATATGGCCTCTGGTAGCGGTCGGTCGGGCGAACCGCGAGGGAACCGGGCCGGCGGGGATAAGAAGCGGGCGGGCGCCCCGGCGAGGTCCGGCGGTGGCGCGTCCCGGGACCCACGAGCAACGGGAAGCCGCCAGGCAGGGACAGGCCGGCCCTTTGCGGGTTCGGGTCGCACTGGCGCACCTAGTGTAGTGAAACACTACACTAGGTCGGCCACCACCAGGGCGCCGTGGGCGGACAATGACAGGGCCGACGGTAGGGGGAGTACGCGCCGCAGTGCCAGCCCGGCCCGGGCGGGCCTTGGTGGAACGTCCCCATCTAGCCGCGATTTCACAGCCGGAAGGGGCGCGGGCGCCGCCGGGGGCGGGTGGGCCGGTGCCGCCGGACGTGCAGGTAGTTCGGACCGCGGCCGGGGCTCGGCGGGCTCCTCGGCCGGGCGGTCCGGCGGGCCGGGTGCGGGGGCGACCGAGCGGGGCACCTACCAGTCGGGAGGGCGTGACCGTTACGACAAAGGTGGGCCCGGGCCTTCTGGCGGCTTACCTCCGGCGGGGGAGCGGCGTGGACGACCGGCGGCGAGCCAGGGAGACCGACCGTGGACCGGCTCGGGGAGGGGGCCGCGGCGACCGGACGATGGCGGTTTTGCCCGGCCCGAGGCGTCCCCCGGACCACGGTGGGGACGCTCTGTAGACCGGAGCTCGGGCGGCTTGCCCGCGGCCGGCTCGGCGAGACCGCGGCCAAGACCGTCCGGGTCGGAGCAGACCTGGAGGGCAGGACCGCCGCGACCAGGCGTTGGCAGCAGGGGCACCAGCCGGTACGAGGCCAGCAGGTACGACGGGAGGGACGGCGGACGTGCCCGCGGCGCCGAAGGTCGTGGCTCGGCCCCGCGTGGGAGCGGTTACCGTTCCCCCGGCGGCGGTGACGAACGAGGCGGCGCCGGCCCCAGGCCGCGCCCCCCTCGGGCCGACGACGCCCGGGGTCGTGACTGGGACCGCCCCCGGCCCGCCGGAGCGGCCTATGGGCGCTCCCGGGAGGGGACGTTTGGTGCCGCCGGCGGTCGCCCGAGCAGCGGTGACCGCTTCCGGGCCACTGACCGCAGCCCTCGGCCCTATGACCGCAGCGCCGGATCCACTGACCGCAACCCCCGTGCCTATGACCGCAGTCCCCGGGCCTATGACCGCAGCCCCCGCCCCACCGACCGCAGCCCCCGCCCGACAGACCGCAACCCTCGGGCACGGGACAGCGGGGACACGGCGTTGGGAGGCGTCCGGGGCCAGAGCTACGGCGGTCCGGGCGGCCAGCGCTCCCCGGGACCTGTCCGCAACAGCGGGTGGCCGGGCCGGGAGCAGCGGCCGTGGTCGCCCCGGCCCCGCCGGGCCTTGCCCACCGGATGGGGCAGCGTCACCCGCCACGGAGCCTGGGACCTCGAACAGGACGGACCATCGGCATCGGAGATCTGGACCGAGGCGGGCCAGCGACAGCCGGCCGGTCGCCCGGGCCGGCCCGCGTTCCCGAAGGATCTTCGCCCTGAACGGACGCCCTGGGCCGGCGAGCAGGCGCGGGCGCGCGCCGTCAGCGCCGGCAACGCCTTTCTCACCGCCCGGGCCGGGCCACGGCCGGGGGTAATGCCGGCGGCCGCCAGTACCGAGGCTGGGGCGAGCGGCGCCGGTCGTGCACCCGGCCAAGCCGGCGCCGGCGTCACCAAGGCCGGCAGGAAGGTCGGGCCCGCCCGCCGGCCCGTGACCGGCCGCATGGCCGGCGTCCGTTCCGCCCCCGAAGACGCAGCCGAGGCGGGACGGGTCACCGCCAAGTTGGCCGACGCGGCGCGGGCCTACTCGGCCGACCGCTACCAGGATTCCTTGAGGATGCTGCGCAAATTGTCGACGCAGGCCCATGGGTCGGCGGCGGTGAAGGAACTCCTCGGCCTCACCCTTTACCGTCTGGCCCGATGGCCATTGGCCTTGCGGGAGCTACAAGAGCACCACGAGATGTCCGGGAGCTACGACCAGTTCCCCGTCATCGCCGACTGCTACCGGGCCATGCACCGCTACGTGGAGGCCGAGGCCACCTGGTCCGAGCTCCGCCAGGCCTCCCCGAGCCCTGAGGTGGTGGCCGAAGGCCGGCTGGTCGCCGCCGGGTGCCTCGCCGACCAGGGCGACCTGCGGGGTGCGGTCAAGTTGCTGGAAGCCTCCCTGCGACGCACCCGGCCCAAGCCCCTCCACTTGCGCCAGTGGTACGCGCTGGCCGACCTGTACGAAAGAGCGGGCGAACTGCCCCGGGCACGCGACATTTTCATCCAGATCGCCTCCGTGGACCCCGACGCCTACGACGTGAAGCAGCGCCTGGTCGCCCTGGGCTGACCACCGAACCTGCCGGCCGCGCCGCGGGCTCCGTGTCGCGCCGCCACCTATGCCTGCCGCGCCGCCAGCTATGCCTGGCGCGCCACCGCCTCGGCGGCCAGGCGCTCCAGCAGTACCGCCACCCCGTCGTCCTGGTTCGAGGGGACCACCTGGTCGACGAGGGCGAGCACCTCGGGGATGGCGTTGGCCGGGGCGGCGGCATGGCCGGCCCAGGCCAGGACGGTGAGGTCGTTGTGGTTGTCGCCGATGGCCAGGACCTCGCCCACGCCGATCCCCAGCCGGGCGCATATGCGCTCCAAGGCGTAGGCCTTGGATATCCCCGGCGCACCTATCTCCACCCAGTCCAGGCCCGACGAGGTCACGTGGCCTTTCTCGGCCACCTCCCGGCGCAGTTCTCCGAGCAGCTGGCTGGCGGGCCAACCGGGCCGGCGCACGATCAATTTGATGCACATGGGGCTGACGGCCTGGGCTATGTCGTCGACCACCTTCGTCACCTCGTCCCAGTACCAATCGGGCTCCATGAACCCCGTTTCGTGGGTGAAGGCCTCCATTTCCTCAACGGCGAACCTGACCCCGGGCACCCTTTGGCGCAGCAGCTCGACCAGACGGGTCGCCACCTCGGCGGCGACCGTCTCGAGCTCGAGCACCTCCATCGCCTCCACGTCGACGACTACGGCGCCGTTGGAGCAGACCCCCAGTGGTCCCAGGCCGGCCTGTTGGGCGATGTCCCAGGTGACACGGGGCGGGCGGCCGGTGACGGGGATGACGTGCAGGCCGGCCCTCTGCGCCGCTCCCACGGCGTCGACGGTGCGCTGGCTGACAGTGCCGTCGGGGCGCAGCAGGGTCCCGTCCAGGTCGGTGGCCACCAACCGCACCGCCGGACGCGGACGCGCCGAGGACAATGGCGAGGTTGAGGTTGCGCCCACCCGACCGAGGCTAGCCAACGACCCGGCGCAGGGCCGGGCTGTGTGGGCGCAGCAGACCTCGGACCAGCCCGGCAGTGACCTTTGGCCCTGATCGGCCCGAGCCGGTTACCGCTAGACTGGCGGGTACGAGCCCGTTGCCGTCGAGCCTCGCCGGTTCGCGCGCTTGGCAGGGCGCCGCCCTTCTGGTCTCGCCAGTACTAGCAAGTTAGGAGCGATCTTCAATGGATCTTCATAAGCTACTCGGTGACGAAACTGAGCCTCTGCTTTCTTATGAGTGCAAGGGTGTACCCCGCGAAGACCTGGTCCTGCCCGGGCCCGACTTCATCGACAGGGTCTACTCCCTGTCGGACAGGCCCGTGCCCGTGCTCCGCAACCTCGGCGTGCTCCTCAATACGGGCCGTCTGGGCGGCACCGGCTACATCTCGATCCTTCCCGTCGACCAGGGCATCGAGCACACGGCGGCAGCCAGCTTCTCGCCCAACCCGATCTATTTCGACCCCAAGAACATCATCGAACTGGCCGTCGACGCCGGCTGCAACGCCGTGGCCACCACCCTGGGCGTCCTCGGTGCCGTAGCCCGGCGCTATGCCCACAAGATCCCGTTTATCGCCAAGGTCAACCACAACGAGCTGCTCACCTATCCCACCGAGTACGACCAGGTCATGTTCGGCTCGGTGCAGCAGGCCTTCGAGCTCGGCGCCGTCGGCGTAGGCGCCACCGTCTACTGGGGTGCCCAGGAATCGCGGCGCGAGATGCAGGAAGTCGCCGAGGCCTTCGAAGAGGCGCATCAGCTCGGCATGTTCACCGTCCTGTGGTGCTACGTCCGCAACAGTGCCTTCAAGAAGGACGGTGTCAATTACGAGGTCTCGGCCGACCTGACGGGCCAGGCCAACCACCTCGGAGTCACCATTCACGCCGACATCATCAAGCAGAAGCTGCCCGAAAACAACGGCGGGTTCCCGACCATCGGCTTCGGTGCCACCTCCAAGCTCGTCTACAGCGACTACACGACCGACAACCCGATCGACCTCACCCGCTGGCAGGTCGTCAACAACTACATGGGCCGCATACCGCTCATCAACAGCGGCGGGGCGTCGTCGGGTGCCGGCGACATGGCCCAGGCCGTGCGCACGGCGGTGATCAACAAGCGGGCCGGGGGAGCCGGGCTCATCATGGGCCGCAAGGCGTTCCAGCGCCCCATGAGCGAGGGTGTGGCCATGATCAACGCCGTCCAGGACGTCTACGCCGACCACGCCATCACCATCGCCTAGCGGCGGCGGCCTGGAGGCGGCGTCCAGCCTCAGCGTCCAGCCGCAGCGTCTAGCGGCGGCATCAACAGCAGTGCCACTTGAAGGGCCGGCCCGGGCGGGGCCGGCCCGGGCTCAGTCGTCAAGGCCTGTCGGTCCGGGCAGGCCCGGGTAAACTGTTACCCGCACGGACGACGAGGGGGGCACAGCCTTGGCTGACGTAGTAACAAAAGGGCACCCGCTGACGACCTTGGACCGCGTCGTCATCCGGTTCGCCGGTGACTCCGGTGACGGGATGCAGCTCGTGGGCGATCGTTTCACCGCCAGTTCTGGTCTTTTCGGCAACGACCTGGCTACGCTGCCCGATTTCCCGGCGGAAATACGGGCACCGGCTGGGACCGTGGCCGGGGTATCGGCGTTCCAGATCCACATTTCCGACCACGACATCTTCACCCCCGGGGACCACCCCGACGTACTCGTCGCCATGAACCCTGCCGCCCTTAGGGCCCATGTGGTGGACCTGGAGCCGGGCGCACTGGTCCTGCTCAACAGCGACGCCTTCGACGAGCGTGCCCTGCAAAAGGCCGGTTACCCTGGCGACCCGCGCCACGACCACAGCATGGACGCGTTCAACGTCTACGAAGTGCCCATGACCTCGCTCACCATGGAGGCCGTCAAGCCGAGCGGCACCAAGGCCAGAGACGCCGAACGCTCCAAAAACTTCTTCGCCCTGGGCCTGGTCAGCTGGATGTACAGCCGCCCGCCCGAACCCACCTTGGACTGGATCGGCAAACGCTTCTCCGGTGCCGACAGGGCCATGGTCCGGGAGGCCAACACCCTGGCCTTCAGGGCGGGCTGGAACTTCGGCGAGACGGCGGAGATTTTTTCGTCCCAGTACGAGGTGAAGCCGGCCAAATTGCCGGCCGGCACCTATACCAACATTTCGGGCAACACGGCTCTGGCGTGGGGGATCGTGGCCGCCGGCCACCTGGCCAAGCTGCCCGTCTTCCTGGGCAGCTACCCGATCACGCCGGCTTCGGACATCTTGCACGAGCTGTCCAAGCACAAAAACTTTGGCATCCGCACCTTCCAGGCCGAGGACGAGATCGCCGGCATCAGCGCCGCCCTGGGCGCCTCCTACGCCGGGTCCCTCGGCGTCACCACCACCAGTGGCCCGGGCCTCGATTTGAAGACCGAGGCTCTCGGTCTGGCCATCTCCCTCGAGTTGCCGCTGCTCGTCATCGACGTGCAACGGGGCGGTCCGTCGACGGGCCTGCCCACCAAGACCGAGCAGGGCGACCTGTTGCAAGCGGTCTATGGCCGTCATGGGGAAGCGCCGCTGCCGGTCCTGGCCGCCATCACGCCGGGTGACTGTTTCTACATGGCCATCGAGGCTGTCCGCATCGCTCTCAAGTACCGGACCCCGGTCATACTGCTCTCCGACGGTTACCTGGCCAATGGCGCCGAACCGTGGCCGATCCCCGACGTCGAGCAACTGCCGGACCTGTCGGCTGAGCTCAACTTCGCCACCGCGCCCAATAAGGTCATGGCGGACGGGTCGGACGTCTTCTGGCCCTACCTGCGCGACCCCGAGACACTGGCGCGGCCATGGGCACTGCCCGGCACTCCCGGGCTCATGCACCGCATCGGCGGCCTGGAAAAGGCCGATGGTAGCGGCAATGTCTCCTACGACCCGGTCAACCACGAGCTCATGGTCCGGTTGCGGGCGCAAAAAGTGGCCGGCATTGCTCGAGATATCCCGCCCGTCGAGCTGGACGACCCGGACGGCCTGGGCGGTGCCCAACTTCTCGTGCTCGGATGGGGATCGACCTACGGGGCCATCCAGGCCGCGGTGAGGGCTGTGCGGGCGTCGGGGCGGCCGGTGGCGCACGCCCAGTTGCGCCACCTCAACCCGTTCCCTGCCAACCTGGGCGAAATTGTCAAGGCCTACGAGAGCGTACTGGTGCCCGAGGTCAACCTGGGCCAGCTGCGCAAGATCGTGCGTTCCGATTTCCTGGTCGACGCCCAGGGCCTAAACAAGGTGAACGGGCTGCCTTTCCGGCGCGTCGATATCGAGCTCGCCGTAATTTCCCAATTGGACGCATTGCGCCACCGAGCCGCCGGCGGCAAAGCCAAGGGCGCCGGCAAAGCCAACGGTGGCGGTAATGCTTACGGTGGCGATAATGGTGGTAATAGCGAAGGTGGCAATGGCCACTCCGAGGAGCGAAAATGACTGATCTGGCCGTTCCTGTCACCACCCGAAAGGATTGGTCCAGCGACCAGGAGGTGCGCTGGTGCCCGGGCTGCGGGGACTACTCCATCCTGACGGCCGTGCAGTTGCTGATGCCCGAACTCGGGGCCAAACGAGAGGACACGGTCTTCGTTTCCGGTATCGGCTGCTCTAGCCGGTTCCCCTATTACATGAACACCTACGGGATCCATTCGATACACGGTCGGGCGCCCGCCCTGGCCACCGGCGTGGCTGTGGTAAGGCCGGACTTGCACGTCTGGGTGATCACCGGCGACGGCGACGCCCTGTCGATTGGGGGTAACCACCTCCTGCACGCTTTGCGGCGCAACGTGAACATCACGATAATCCTGTTCAATAACCAGATTTACGGGCTGACCAAAGGCCAGTACTCGCCGACGTCGGAGGCGGGCAAGGTCACCAAGTCCACACCGTTCGGGTCGCTCGACTACCCCTACAACCCGGTGTCGCTGGCGCTGGGGGCGGAGGCGTCGTTCGTGGCCCGGACCCACGACATGGACCGCAAGCACATGACGGAGATCTTTCGCCGGGCGTACGAGCACAAAGGCGCGGCCCTGGTCGAGGTCTACCAGAACTGCAACGTTTTCAACGATGGTGCCTTCGAGGCCATAACGGCCAAGGACAGCCGCCCGTCGATGCTGGTCCCCCTCGAGCACGGCAAGCCCGTCCGCTTCGGCCCGGAGGGCGAAAAGGGCATCCTTATCGAAGACAACGGGAGCGCCGTCATCGTCGACGTCGCCGATGTGGGCGAGGAGCGCATCCTGGTCCACGATGAGTCGCGTTCGGACCCCAGCCTGGCTTTTTCGCTCTCCCGACTGGCCACCGGGCCCTATTCGCCGACGCCCATCGGGGTGTTCAGGTCCGTCGAACGGCCCGACTACGGGTCGTTGGCCCAGGACCAATTGGTCGCCGCCGCCGCCCGCAAAGGCCCCGGGGACCTGGCCGGCTTGTTGCGCTCCGGCACCACCTGGACCGTCGAATAGCCTAATAAGCAGCACCGTCTTCCTCTCCGTCCCGGCCCGAGAAACACCGGCCAACCTCAACTCTGTTAGCGGCGAGGGAAGTGCGCGGAGTGGCGAACCTCCCCCATCCGCGCAACCCACGAGGCCAACCACTAGCTTGGCGTTTTAGAGTGAGAAAGCCCTGGACAATAAGCGATTTGAGCAGCGACGGCGTGGTGGGACTTGGACGGGTCCCGGCCGGGGGCCAAGCTGGCAGAAAGGTGCCCGGAAGGAATGAGGTCCTCTAGGTTGACCGGGCGCATGACGGTTTTGGGGGTTCGAGGAGCGCTGGCCGCGTTGGGTGTGATGGGCCTGGTGGCGGTGGTCCTGGTGGCCAACAACGCCACGGGCGGTCCCGAGGCGGTGGCGAGCGCTGCGCCTAGTAGCGGCTCGTTGTCGGGTTCGGTCACCGAGGGCGCCACGGCGGCCGCCAACGTGTGTGTCTATGCCTCGGCCAAAGACGCTCCCCTGGCGTACGACGCCACGACGGACGTCGCCGGCAGCTATGACTTCGCCACCGTCGAAGCCGGGCAGTACGAGGTTTTTTTCGACCCGACGTGCAAAGGTAGCCAGGCCAGCACCTACGCCGCCCAGTACTACGACGACGTCCCCGACTTGGCCTCCGTGACGTGGGTGACCGTGCCGGCGGGAGGGAGCGCGAGCACAATCGATGCCGACCTGCAGCTGGCGGGCACGATCTCCGGTGTCGTCAGCGGCTCTGGTGGCGCCCTGGAGGGTGTCTGCGTGATCGCCTACTCCTCCGTCAGCGGTGGTGAAGTAGGGGCGGCCACGACGGCGGCAAACGGCGCCTACTCGTTGTCGCTGGCCCCGGACGGGTACCTGTTGAAGTTCGACCCAAGCTGCCGGGCCGTAAATACTTATGCGCCCCAGTACTACAACGACGCCCCCGACGCCTACGCCGCCACCCGCAGCTCTGCCAACGTGGTCGACCTGGCCGCAGGGTCCACTCAGACCATCGACGCCATACTGCAGCCGGGCAGCACAGTCGAGGGGTCGGTCGTCGCCAGCGGCGCCACCAGTAGCGCGGGAACATGCGTGTTTGCCTATGACGCCGGAGATGCCCAGATCGGCGGCGTGGTCACCGATGCCAGTGGCAGCTACCAGCTCACGGCACTGGCGTCCCAGGCTTACACGGTGATTTTCGACCCGACCTGTAATGGGGGCCAGCCGAGCGATTTCGCCACCGAGACGTACGGTCTGGTTGACCCGCAGGTTGGCCAGACCATCGCCGACGTCAACGGGACTCTGGGCCTGGCGGCCTGCCTGGCGGCTCCGGATGTTACGTCGACGTCGCTGCCCACGGGCTCGGTCTCGTCCCCGTACTCGGCCACCCTGCAGGCTTCCGGCGGGACCGGCCCCTACACTTGGGCGGCCGTTGGGTTGCCTTCCGGGCTGACGCTGGACGCGGCGACCGGAGTCATCAGCGGCACTCCGTCGGCTGCCTTCAGTTCGAGCGTGACGGTCACCGCCACTGATTCCTCCGAGCAGCCGCTGGCCAGCGCGCCCCGGCAGCTGGGACTGTCGATCACGCCGGCCACCACCACGACGACCTCAGCGACCACCACGACAACCTCGAGCACGACAACCTCGAACACGACAACCTCGAGCACGACATCGTCGAGCACGACATCGTCGTCCACCACCTCGACCACCGTGGCCGGGTGCTCCGGCGGTGGAGGAGGCCCGGTGCTACCGATGGCCCCGGTGATCCCGGTCGTCCCGGCCGCCACTACCAGCACGACTACGGCCACCAGCACCACGACGGGGCCGCAGACGACGACTACCGCTCGTCCCCTCCCCGTCCTGCCGCCGGGGGCTCCGCACGGCACCTACGCTTCACCGGTAACCGCCACGGTGACGTCGGGGCCGACGGCACTGTCCGATGAAGCCGGGGACGCCAGTGCGGACCTCTCGGTGCCGGCGGGCGCCCTCCCGGTCGGGACCACGTTGAGCATCGCCGCCGTGAAGAACGTCGCCGCCCTCATGAGCGAGGTACCCGCGGGCCAGACGTACCTCACCTCTTTCGCCGTCTCCTGGGCCGCCGTCGACGGCACTTCCCCCACGGCTTCGCGACCGATCACCATGACGATCGCCGACCCCGCCATCAGAGCGGGCGACACGATCTATATCCTCACCTCGACCGGCATAAGGGCCGTCGGGACGGCCACCACCAACGGTTACGCCACCGTGACCTTCACGAACGACCCCGCCTTTGTGGTGGCCGCCGTCCCCAGGCTGGGCACCGTTGCCCACGAGGGGGCGCTCAAAGGCTCCCGTGTCCAGCTCGCCGTGGCCTGCGCCGCAGGCACCCGGTGTTCGGGCCTGGCGAGTCTCGAGGTGGCCGTCGGAAAGGCCGGGGCCAAGCGAAATGTGCTGTTCGCAGCGGGCCACTTCACCCTGAGCGCGGGACGGGCAGGAGCTCTTTCGCTACCGATCTCGGGGGCGGCACGCCAGTTACTGCGCTCGGCCGCCGGGAAGGGACCGCAGCTGGCCGGCAATTTGACGGTCGCGCTCTTGGGCGGCAAGAAGAGCCAGCACCGGGTCAGCCTTCGCCTGGCTCACCCGGCTGGTGCATCGTGAGCCGCTGACGGCTCTATCCGGGCTCCGGTTTGGCCCAGCCTGTTGGTTAGTCCCGTTGGATAGTGTTGTGAGATAGCCAATACTAATAGCAACCCTGTTCTTGCCCTTGACGAGCACGGTACCGTCAAGCGGATCTTGGTCGTGACCGCTCATCCCGACGACGTGGACTTCGGCGCCGGGGGATCGGTGGCCACCTGGGTCAAAGCCGGGATCGAGGTGGCGTACTGCATTGCCACCGACGGCGACGCGGGCGGCTCCGACCGATCTGTCTCTCGTCCGGACATGGCCCGCATCCGCCAACGCGAGCAACGGGCGGCCGGGGCCGAGCTCGGGGTGACCAATATCACCTTTCTCGGTTACCCCGACGGTCGTCTGGCGCCGTCCTTGGACCTGAGGAGGGACGTGAGCCGAGCGGTGCGCACCTTCCGGCCGGACCGGTTGGTGTGCCAGAGCCCGGACCGCAATTGGGAGCGTATCGGCGCCAGCCATCCCGATCATCTGGCCGCGGGAGAGGCAGCGGCGTGCGCCGCCTACCCCGACGCCCGAAATCCCTTTGCTCATCCGGAACTTTTGGCGGAGGGACTGGAGCCCCACGCCGTCACGGAAATGTGGCTGATGGCCGCCCCCCAACCTAATCGGGCCGTGGACATCACCGACGTGTTCGACCGCAAAGTCAGCGCCCTGCGTCAGCACGAGAGCCAGGTCGCCCACGATCCGGGCCTGGAGGAGCGCCTGCGGACCTGGGCGACGAGCAGTGCCGGGGCCGCCGGCATGGCGGACGGGCGTTTGGCCGAGCTTTTCCGGGTCGTCGTCATGCCGCCTTCGGGAACGTCGTGAAAGCGGCGCCTAGGGCGCCCCACCGGAGCTGACGGTGCGTATCGCCACCTGGAACGTCAATTCCCTCAAGGTCCGCATGGACCGGGCGTTGGAGTGGGTGTCTTACGCCGCGCCCGATGTCCTGTGCCTGCAGGAGACCAAGTTGGGCGATGCCGCCTTCCCCCATATGGCCTTTGCCGCTCTGGGTTACGAATCGGTGCACCATGGGTCAGGCCAGTGGAACGGCGTGGCCATCCTCTCCCGTGTGGGCCTCGACGATGCTGTCATGGGCTTTTCCGACGGAGCCGACCCCGACCCCGACACCCGATTGGTCTCGGCCCGCTGTGGTGGGGTACACGTCTCCAGTGTGTACGTCCCCAACGGGCGCAGCGTGGGCTCGGACCATTACATTTACAAGCTTGGTTGGCTGGCCCGACTGCGCCAGCACCTGGGCCTGCTTTCGTCCCCCGAGGACCGGGTGGCCGTCTGCGGTGACTTCAACATCGCGCCGGAGGACAAAGATATCTGGGACCCAGCGGCGTTCGTCGGGTCGACCCACGTGACCCCTGAGGAGCGCGCCGCGCTGGCTTCTCTCGAAGGACTGGGGGCTGACGGACGCCTTCAGGTCCCGATGGCAGGAGGACCGGCTCTACACCTACTGGGACTACCGGGCCGGCGATTTCCACGAGCACCGCGGTATGAGGATCGACCTCATCCTGGTAAGCCGGCCCCTGGCCGGCCAGGTCAAGTGGTCGCTGGTCGACCGCAATGCCCGGAAGGGCAAACTGCCTTCTGACCACGCCCCCCTACTGGTGGACGTCGAAAACTAGCGCCGCTGCCGCTAGAAGCGCGACAGCGTCCGAAAGCCGTTGCCCCCGCCCAGGCTGCCTGATGCGGTCAACAGGCCTCGTGGCAGTGACGGCAGGACGGAGAAGCCCTCGTGGTCCCATTGCCACGGCAAAGGAAGTGCGGCCGCCCCACTACCGAGCATCGGCCGAGGACGCCGGGGCCGGGAGGAGCCGCTGCTGCCACCGCGTCCGCGGTAGACGATGAGCCCGCTGACGGGGTCGGGCACGCCGTCCAAGGCCGCTTGCACATGGGGCAGCGCCCGCCACGCCTCCCAGGCTCTAACGTCGGCGAACTCCAACTTCGAGTACGACACCCCAGCTGTGGCCGTGCCACGACCAGTCCTTGGCTCCCGACGACAGGGCGGATTCCAACAGGGGGTCACCGTGCAAGTCGGCCCACAGACCCGCCGACGAGGCGCCGTCGAACACCTCGATCGAGTACCACTCAGACATGTGCGATTAAGTGTACCCGCCTCAGGGCGACCTCGTCTACGGTCGCCCCGTCGGCGGCAACGAACACGGCCCCGACCAGGACGTGCCCAACCCGGCGACGGTCGCTATTTTCCCGGTCGCGGGGAGCGGAGGGCGCCGTCAGGCGGCGGCCACGACCTCGAGGATGGCCGGGCCGTAACGGGCCACCTTGACCGGCCCGAGCCCGGGCACAGCCAAAAGCTCCTCGGCGGTGGCCGGACGGCGCGTGGCGATGGCCTGGACGGTGGCATCGTGAAGCAGGACGTGAGGCGGGACGCCCGAGGCGCGGGCCAAGCGGCGCCGCCATTCCCGCAGGCGCTCGGCTACGGCCGCGCTCGCCGGGTCCGCCGTCGCCGCGTCGGGTGATCCCCGACCGCCGGCGACATCGGACAGACGCCGCCGCGCGGAGGAGATGAAGTCGACCACGGCGCCGGCGGGCCGGTGCGATCCGGCTTCGTTCGGGGGGCCGGTGGCCTGGGTGCCGGCGCAATAAGGTGCCAGCCCGGCCAACCACGGGCTCGGGCCCGGTGCAGGGTCGCACCGTTGCCCGCCCGTCGTTGCCTCGCCCACGAGCAGTGCAGCTCCCGCTCGGCCCGGGTCAAGGCCACGTAGACGAGGCGTCGCTCTTCGGCCAGAGCGGCGGGAGTGGTGGCATAGGCGATGGGTACGAGGCCGGATTCGAGCCCGCACACCCACACCGCGCCCCACTGGAGGCCCTTGGCCCGGTGGAAGCTGGAGATGGTGACGGCGCTGCCCGCCGAGCCGGGATGAGCGTCCTCGTCGGTGCGGCACTCGTCTTGTTCCGCAGGTGCCATGGCCCGGTAGGGGATGCCGGCCCGGCTCAGAACACCCGAGATGATGCTCAACTGGGCGTTGGTCCTGGCCAGTACGGCCATGGTCTCCCAGGGCAGGCCTCGGGCGCGGGCTTGTCCCAGTTGAGAGGCGATGCCGGCCGCCTCGGCGTCCTCGGACGGGTAAGAGCGCAGGTTTGGCAGAGGACCGTCCGGCCGGCTGGAGCGCACCGGGGTGGCGCCGCCCTGGCGACCGAGCACGGCTGCCGCGGCCGCCACCACCTGCGGGCTGGAACGATGGTTGTCGTCCAGGCGGACCACCTCCGCCTGCGGCCAACGTAGCGGGAAGTCGGCCAGGAAACCCGGGTCGGCGCCGTTCCAACCGTAGATGGCCTGGTTGGGGTCGCCCACCACGAACAGGTCCTCGTTTTCCCCGAGCAACGCCAGCAGCAACCGGCACTGGAGCGGGTTTACATCTTGAAGTTCGTCCACGAAGACGTGCTGCCAGCGCCACCTCTGGGCCGCGGCGAAGCGCCCGTCGGTCTCCAGGGCGTCGGCATAGCGGACCAGGAGGTCGTCGAAGTCCACCATCCGGCGCCGGCGCTTTTCGTCTTCGTAACGGGCGTACAGGGCGCCGATGGCCTCGGCGTCGGCCGGGAGGTCCCGGCCCGCCTGCCGGGCGGCGGCGCTGAACGATGCCGGCGCCACCAGGCGGGCCTTGGCCCACTCCACCTGGCCGGCCAGGTCGGCGATGCTCACGTCCTCCAGGCCGGGCCGACCGCTGACCAGCTCGCCTATCAAGCGGCCCTTGCGGGCCAGCAACGCCGGCTCGGGGGCGCCCCGGTCGGCCCACCAGCGCCGCAGTTGGCCCCAGGCCAGAGAGTGGAAGGTGCCTCCCATGACCGGTGCGGCCAGGCCCAGCCCGGCCAGGCGCTGGTGCAGCTCACCCGACGCCTTGCGGGTGAAGGTGATGGCCAGGGTGTGCTCGGGGGCGGCGGTGCCAGTGGCGACGCGATAGCCGACCCGCCGGGTCAGGACGCGCGTCTTGCCTGCCCCGGCCGAAGCCAGCACGCACACCGTGGCTGCCGGGGTGGTGACGGCGCGCTGTTGCGAAGCCGTCAGGTCGGCCAGGAGCGGTGCTGGGCCGTCCTGGGCCTGGCCGTCCTGGGCCTGGCCGTCCTGGGCCTGGCCGTCCAGAGTCACAATCATGTAGTTCACCCTACAAGGGGTCGGTGACCGGAACCGGGGATGGCTTCACCGATGCCGCCGTACGGGGCGAGTAGTCTTTGCGCCTGACTTATGGCGCTCAGCACGTTCGGCCACGGGCGCCTGTGGGGCACCCGTTATGGCACTGGTGAGCCCTGGGTGCTGGCGCTGCACGGATGGCGCCGCGACCACCACGATTTCGACCCGGTGCTGGCCGGCCTGGATGCCGTGGCGCTCGACCTGCCCGGTCACGGCGTCGCCCCCGAACCTCCGGATCCGTGGTCGAGCTCCGAGTACGCGCGGTGGGTGGCGCCGGCTCTCGACGACCTGAGCGCCGGCCCTGTCGTCGTGGTCGGGCACAGCTTCGGGGCCCGGGTCGCCGTCCGCCTGGTCGAGCAGGCTGCGGCCTACCCGGAGGTAGGGCGCGTCGGCGCTCTGGTCCTGGTGGGGGCGCCATTGGCGCCTCCACCAGGCGGGGGAGCCAGCCGACCCCCGCTGGTCTACCGGGCCGGGCGCGCCCTGCACCGGGCCGGGCTCGTCCCCGAGGACAGGATGGAGCGCCTGCGCCAGAAGTACGGTTCGCAGGACTACCGCAACGCGAGCCGAATGATGAGGGGCGTCCTGGTCAAAGCCGTGGCCGAAACGGCCCGGGCCGCGTACGTGCCCGCGGCGCGGTCCTGGGCCGGCGGCGGACGCCCCCTGGACCTGGTATGGGGCGAGCACGACAAGGTCACGTCCATGGCCGGGTGCCGGGCCGCCCTGGAAGGGCTGCCGGCCACGGCGCCGGTCCGCATCACCGTGGTCCCCGGGGCCGGTCATCTGCTCACCGCGCCGCTGGTGGAGGAGGTACGGGCGGCGCTTTTCCGCCACCAGCGGCGGTCGGGACCGTGAGCACGACCCTCGTGGACGCCCTGGGGCTCTGCCTCGGTACGGTGGCGCTGGCCCTCGGTTGCCTGCGCTGGCTCCGGGTGGCCCAGCGCGAGCACTACCTGGCCCGGACAACGGCTCGCTTCGCCCGGCGCTGGTGGCTGGCGACGGGGGTCAACCGGGCCCTGGCCGTGGCCGGGGCCACGGGGGCGGTGGTGTCGTTTTGGTACCCGCCGGCCGGCTTCGCCGCCGTGGTGGTGGCCGGGGCGGCGCCCGTCGGTCTCCGGCTGAAGGGTACGACGTCACCCTTGGCCTGGACGCCGAGGCTGCGCCGGCTGACCGGGACCGTCGCCGTGCTGGCCGTCATCGTCGTGGGCGGCGCCGGCATCGCCGGGCTGCACGCCGCCTTCAGCGCCATCGCCGTGTGTGCCGTAGGCGCCCCCGTGCTGGTGGACGCGGCTCTGGGCCTGGTCAGGCCGGTGGAGGCCCGGCTCCTGGCGCCCTACGTCGACAGAGCGCGCCAGCGCCTGCAGGCTGTCGCTCCCCGGGTGGTGGCAATCACCGGCTCGTACGGTAAGACGACGACGAAGGGCTACGTGGCCCACCTGGTGGCCGGGAGCTTTTCCGTGGTAGCCACCCCGGCCAGCTTCAACAACACCGCCGGCCTGGCCCGGGCCGTAAACGAACACCTGGCCACCGGGACGCAGGTGTTCGTGGCCGAGATGGGGACCTACGGCGCCGGTGAGATCGCCGCCATGTGCGCCTGGACAAGTCCGGAGGTGGCGATGATCACCGCCATCGGGCCCGTGCACCTGGAGCGCATGGGCAGCCTCGAGCGCATCGCCGAAGCCAAGGCCGAGATCCTGGACAAGGCGTCCGTGGCCGTATTGAACGTCGACCACCCCCTCTTGGCCCAGCTGGCCCAGAAGGTGGAGGAAGAAGGAAAGACGGTATGGCGCTGCTCGTCACAGGGGCCGCGGGCCGACGTCACGGTCACGGCCGAGGCCGGTGGCCTGCGGGTACGAGCGGCCCATGTCGTGGGCCAGATCGACCTCCTGGTGCCGGCCGGACCGGAGGTGGAGCCCGGCAACGTGGCTTGCGCCGTGGCGGCCGCCATCGCCCTCGGGGTGCCGGCGGCGACGGTGGCGTCTCGCCTGGCGTCTTTGCCCGGGGCCCCGCACCGGCGCAGCCCTCAGCAGGGCGCGAACGGGGCCCGGATAATAGACGACACCTACAATTCCAACCCGGACGGGGCCCGGGCGGCACTGGCTCTTCTGGGCGTGATCGGGGGCCCGGGCGGAAAAAAGGTCGTCGTCACCCCGGGCATGGTCGAGCTCGGCCGCCTCCAGGACAGGGAGAACGCCAACTTTGCCGCCAGTGCCGGGGCGGTGGCCACCGAATTGGTCGTAGTGGGCCGTACCAATGCCCGCTCCCTGATGGCGGGGGCGAAGGCCGCCGCGGTGCCCGTGCGGCGGGCCCGGGACCGCAAATCGGCGGTGGCGTGGGTGTCCGCCCATCTCGGTGCCCTCGACGCCGTGCTGTACGAGAACGACCTGCCCGATCATTACCCATAGGCACAGCCCATAGGCACAGCCCATAGGCACAGCCCATAGGCACAGCCCATAGGCCCGAGCGTTACCCTCCCGCCCACTACCCTTGGACCAGTGAGCGCAGGCCAGGGACCAATGAGCGCGGGGGACGTCCCTGCGGCGGCCGGTGCGGTAGCGGTTATCTTCGGAGGGCCCTCGCCCGAGCACGACGTCAGCATCCTCACCGGCCTTCAGGCCGCTCGTGCCCTGGTCGGAACGGGCGGGGCCAATGTGGAGGCCGTCTACTGGACAAAAGGTGAGAGGTTCGTGGCCGTCGAGCCCACCCTGGAGGCGTCGGCGTTCCTGGAGGGTGCCCCCAAAGGGGCTCGGGAGCTGCGGTTCGTCGCCCAGCCCGGTGGAGGGTTCTTCGCCACCAAACCCGGGGTCCTGGGGGCCAAGGAACGGCGGATGGACTTCGGTGTCCTGGTCAACTGCTGCCACGGAGGCCCGGGCGAGGACGGCACCCTGCAGGCGGCCCTGGACCTGGCGGGCATCGCCTATACGGGCCCGGCGGCGGCGGCGGCGACGCTGTGCATGGACAAGCTCGCTTTCGGGGCCGTCGTGCAGGCCGCCGGGCTGCCGGCGCTGCCTCGCAAGCTGGTGCTCCCGGGGAGCGAGGCGCCCCGGTGGGACAGCCCCACCGGCACCGGCCCTGGCACCGGCACCGGCCCTGGCACCGGCCCTGGCACCGGCACCGGCACCGGCCCTGGCACCGGCACCGGCACCGGCACCTATATCGTCAAGCCCCGCTTCGGCGGCTCTTCCATCGGCATCGAGGTCATCGAGGACTGGGCCGACGTCTTGCGCTACGCCGAGCTGGGGGGCCTGCACACCGTCCGGGGGGTGGTGGCCGAACCCTTCCGGGGCGATGCCTACGACGTCAACGTGTCGGTGCGGGCCTATCCGGCGATGGCGCTGTCGCTCTTCGACCGGCCCCTCCGCCCCACCAGTGCCGGCCCGATCCTGTCCTACTCGGACAAGTACCTGGGCGGCGAGGGGATGGTGAGCGCACCGCGTCAGCTCCCGGCGCAACTCGCCCCCGGGGTGGAGAAGGAGCTTCGCCACGCCGCCACCACCGTGGGCGCCCTGACCGGCGTGCGCGGGGTGTGGCGCATAGATTTCCTGGTCGAAGAGGGCGGGCAGTGGTGGGTGAACGAGGTCAACACCATCCCCGGATCCCTGGCGAAATACCTTTGGTCGGGTGAAGCCGACGTTGCTTTCCCTACGCTGCTGGCCGGCATGATCGAGGAGGCGCGGTGCTCCCCGAGTGCCCAATGGGGGTCGATGGGGGCGGACGGGTCCGCCCTGCGCTCGGCGTCCTCGATAGCCAACAAGCTCGGATAGGGCCGCTGCCAAGAAGGAGACCAGCTCATGGGCTACCCCACCAAGCTCCTGAACCCCGGTGAACAACTGGCCGTCGACGTACGGCCGCACTGGAAGTACCTGGCCGGCCCGGCCTCGGCCTTGATAATTGCCCTCGCCGGCGCGATTGCCGCCCTGGTGGAACACGTCCCCCAGTGGGCCGAGCTGGCACTGGCCGGCCTGCTCGTGGTGTGCATGGCCTGGCTGGCGGTCCGTTATCTGCGCTGGGTGACGACCTCGTTCGCCGTGACCAGCGAGCGGCTGGTACTGCGCAAGGGCATCCTGCGCCGCACTGGGCGGGAGATCCGCCTCGACAGCCTGACCGACATCTCCTGCAGCCAGTCGCTCTCGGACCGCGTGCTGCGTTGCGGGGACATCCTGCTCGAGTCGCCGGGCCGCGACAGCCAGGAGGTCTTCCCCGACCTCCCCCGCCCGGTCGCCATCCAGAACGAGATCTACCGTCTGCTCAACCAACGCCGGGGGTCGGTCGCCGGCGTTGGTGGCGTTTGGCAGGCCGCCGACCCGTCCGGGGGCGGGGCGCCTGTCCCGGCGGCGGGCTCGTCGGGCCCCGGGGGCGCGGCGGTGGCTGCTCCCGAGCCAACGGTGGCCGACCAGATCAGCCAGCTCGACGACCTGCGCCGCCGGGGTGTTATCAGCCGGCGCGAGTTCTCGGCCAAGAAGGCCGAGCTGCTCGAGAGGATGTAGGGCGGCCGTCCTGTACGGAGGAGAGCAGGAGGCACTGGCCCGCCTGGGGCGGCTCTTGCCGGCGGCGCCCGAGGGCGAGGTCTGGTTCGGCGACGACGCGGCCGTCGTAAGACCCGGTCCCGGGGCGCCGTTGCTCCTGCTGGCGGCGGACACGGTGGTCGCCGGCGTGGACGCCGACCTGTCGCTTACCAGCTTGAGCGACCTCGGTTGGAAGGCCATGGCCGTCAACCTGAGCGACATCGCCGCCATGGGGGGCACTCCCGGCCAAGCCGTGGTGAGCGTCGTCGGGCTCGGCCCCCCTGACCTCGAGAGCCTCTACGAGGGTGTGCTGGCGGCGGCGGGCGAGTACCACTGCCCGGTGGTCGGGGGGGACCTGAGCGCCGGCCGGCAGGTGGTGGTGAGCGTGGCCGTGACGGGTTCAGTGGACGGCCCGCCGGTGCTGCGGCGCGGGGCGCGCCCCGGGGACACCATCTGGGTCACCGGGGCGCTGGGGGCGTCCGCCGCCGGCCTGAGGGTGCTGAGGGGGCGTAGCCTGCTTGAGGCCCGGCCGCCATGGCCCGTCGAAGAGGAGGCCCTGGTGGCGGCCCACGCCCGGCCGCGACCGGCGCTGAGAGCCGGAGCCCTGGCCCGTCGGGCCGGGGCGACCGCCATGATAGACGTCTCCGATGGCCTGCTCGCCGACCTGGGGCGGCTGGCGAGCCAGTCAGGAGTCGGTTTCGACCTGGTGGAGGTGCCCGCCGCCGCCGGTGCCACCAGGGATGAAGCGCTCAGTGGAGGAGACGACTATGTGCTGGTGTTCACGATAGGCCAGGCGGGCTCCGAACTTGCCGGCCAGGCCTTTGCCGCCGCCGGCCTGCCCGCGCCGTGCCTGATCGGCGAGTGCCTGCCCGATCCGTCCCGTCACCTCCTGGCCGGGGCAACGGTGCAGCTCAGGGGCTGGGAGCACCGTTTATAGCGCTCAGCGCCCGACGACCCGAAGTGGGCGCCTGAACTGGGCGGGGCGGCTATGCTATGGCTTGCGAACTAGGCCCAAGTGCCCAAGAATGCGTAACGTTCTTCCGGTTTCTCCGTCCTTACCTCAAGAGGCCCCATCGACTGACCGACGTTTTGCTGTGAGCAGTCTTTCGGGAACTGCCCGGGAACAAGGAGGAGACCGGGAACGTGAGTGAAGCAACCCCAACCGTGTTGCAGGCCAACTCGCGTTTGGCGCGGGGGGCCGAGACGACGCTCACGCGCTCTCCGGTCCCGGTGGCCCGCCGGCCTCTACCAGGTGTACTCAACCTGGGTGGTCCCGCAGCGCAGACAGTGGCGGCTCGCCCTGCGGGCCGTCGTGAAGACGGTAACGGTGTCAGCCAGGCCGGTCAAGCCTTCGCAGATCTACTCCTGGTCGGGTCAACGGCCTCGCGATGCCCGCTTGCCCTGCTAACCGTGATGCGGGGAGAAGGCTGGAGCACGCTTTCGTTCGGGGCTGAACGGGACGCCCTTGAGGACCCCGAGCTTTTCTCCATAATCGCCGGACGGCGCGAGCCGGTCGAGGTGACCGACCCCGGCAGCAACCCGGCGCTGGCCCACAGCCGGCTGGCCCGGTCCAGCCTGGGCATCCGGTGGCTGCTAGCCATCCCCTTGCTGGGGCCCAGCGGGGACGTCAACGCCATCTTCTCCGTGCTGGACACCGAGCCCCGGGAGCTCTCCCGCAGGGAACGTGCGGCCATGGTGGCCATCGGGCGCCTCGTAAGCGGTGCGCTGTCTGCGCACCGGGCTACGGACAACCTTCCCGGCCCTCCGGGTGCGGCCGAGCACGCTCCGACCACCAAGCAGACGGCCGACGGGCACTCTCTGTTGCGCAGCCACGAGGTAGCGGCGCTGTTTGACGTCACCGAGCGCACGGTCATCAACTGGGCCGCCTCGGGGAAGTTGGCCTGCCTGCGAACGGTGGGGGGCCACCTCCGCTTCCGCAGCGAGGACGTCATGTCCCTGCTCGAGGCAAACTCCCTCAGACGTCCGTAGACGTACGGGCCCCGACGTCCGTGGACCGACCCGCCCCGACGTCCGGGGCGCCCGCCCAGCCCTGACCGCCGGCCTTTGGCCCTCAGCCTGAGGCTACCGGGCCGGTTTGGTCACCTTGCCCGCCCGGATGCACGAGGTGCAAACGCTCAGGCGGCGCGGGCTCCCGCCCACAATGGCCCGCACTCGCTGGATGTTGGGGTACCAGCGCCTCTTGGTACGCCGGTGCGAGTGGCTGACGCTCATGCCGACGGACGAGTGCTTACCACAAACTTCACAAACCGCTGCCATGGGAGGGCAAGGATACCATCCTCAGCCCGCCTGTACCGGTTGGGCTCCCCCCTGCCGTTTACGGTTACCCGCCCTGCCGGTTGATGGATAGTGGTCCCGGCAGGGCCGAGCGGGTACCCTGACGACCGGGAAGTACCGCACACGGACGAGGGCCGCCGCATGGGAGCAGCACATAGCCTCACGGCACCTGACCGCCTCACGGCCGCTGACCTTGCCTGTGTAGTACGTGCCTACCGCGACGCCTTGGTCACCCACCGGGCTGCCCTCAACCGTCTCAACGTCTACCCGGTACCTGACGGTGACACCGGCACGAACATGGCCCTGACGTTGGAGGCGGTCCAGAAGGAGATCGACTCCGCCCCCGGCCCTCTCGATATGGCGACGCTGGGCCGCGCCCTCAGCCATGGCTCGCTCATGGGGGCACGCGGCAACTCGGGTGTCATCCTGTCCCAGGTCCTACGAGGCCTGGCCGGCGCCCTGGGGACGGGTGACAGCATCGGGCCGGCGGACGTGGTCGAGGCGCTCTCCCGGGCCAGTGACAGTGCCTACGCCGCCGTCAGCAATCCCGTGGAAGGCACCATCCTCACGGTCGCCCGGGCCGCCTCCGGGGGTGCCGGACGGGCCGCCGAGGGCGGTGCTCCTCTTCTGCTCGATGTGCTCGAGGGTGCTCGCCAGGCGGCGGCCCGGGCCCTGGAGGGGACCACCGCGCAACTGCCGGCGCTGCGGGCCGCCGGAGTGGTGGACGCGGGCGGAGCCGGCTTGTTGCTGCTCTTCGACAGTTTCCTTCACGTCCTGAGCGGACGTGAGGTGCAGGCGCCCCCGCTCCCGGCGGGGACGGCCGTCCTGGGGCTGGCCCGGCCGGGGCCGGCCGACGACGCCGGGAGGTCCGCCGCCCTCGCCGGCCATGGTGCCCCCGGGGACGGGAGCACGGCCGAACTGCGCTTCGAGGTGATGTTTTTCCTGGAGGCGCCGGACGAATCGGTGCCCGCCTTCCGCTCCGTGTGGGAGAGCTGCGGGGGCTCCATCGTCATCGTGGGGGGCGACGGCCTGTACAACTGCCATATCCACACCGACGACGTGGGCGAGGCCATAGAGGCGGCCATCGAGATCGGCCGGCCCCGGCAGATCAGGGTTACGGACCTGCGCGAGCAGGTCGAAGAGGAGCGCTGGGTGCGTGAGGCGGAGGAATCCGGCGGGCAGCTCGAGGCCCCGGATGAGCCGGTCAACTGTGCCGTGGTGGCGGTTTGTGCCGGCGAGGGGGTCAAACGGATACTGCGCTCCCTCGGCGCCCGCCGGCTGGTCTCGGGTGGCCAGTCGGCCAACCCGTCGACGGCGGAGATACTTGAGGCCATCGGCGCCGTGCCGGCCGAGCAGGTGATCGTCCTGCCCAACAACGTCAACGTCGTGCCCGTGGCCGAGCAGGCGGCGGCCCATTCGCAAAAAAAGGTGCGGGTGGTCCCCACTCCCGGCATACCCGAGGGCTTTGCCGCCTTGCTGGCTTACGACCCCGAAGCCGACGTCGACACCAACGTCGACAACATGACGGCGGCAGCCTTGCGGGTCGTGGCCGGCGAAGTGGCCCAAGCGTCGCGACCGGCGGTCACCGGTGCCGGGCCGGTCGTCGAAGGCGACTGGCTCGGCTTGTCGCGCCAGGGGATAAAGGTCGTGACCCCGGCCTCCGGCGGGCCCGCAGACGCCGCCATTGCCCTGCTCGACCTGCTCGTGGCGCAGGACAAGGATTACGAAATAGTCACGATAATCGAGGGCGAGGGCTCTCACCCGGCCGATACCCGCCGCGTCGTCGAGTGGGTGTCGGCGAACCGGCCCGGGCTCACCTCCGAGGTCCACCACGGCGGCCAGCCGCTTTATCCTTATCTTTTCAGCATAGAGTGAGCGGCCCGTTGAAGAGCCTGGCCGAACTGGGCGATGCACCCGTAGGTGTCTTGCGGTCCTCTCAGCGCCCGGTGCGGGGACCGCACCGCGGCCAAAAAAAGACGCGGGCCGAGGCCCTCGAAGAGATGGGTGTCCTTTCGGTCCTGGACCTTATAACCCATTATCCTCGCCGCTATTTGGACCGCACCACCCAGGTCCCCATTTCTGAGCTCGCCGAGGGGGATGAGGCGACGGTGGTGGCGGTGGTGCGCCGCGTGCACCGCCTTCCCTCTCGCCGGGGGGCGAAGCCCGTTGTGATCGTCGACGTTTCCGACGACCGTAGCTACCTGAGCCTGTCATTCTTCAACCAACCGTGGCGGGCGCAATCGTTGAGCGAGGGGATGGAAGTCGCCGTCTCGGGAAAAGTCACCACGTTCCGGGGCCGGCGGCAGATGTCCAACCCCTCGGTGGACGTGGTCGAGGGGGAATGGAAAGGTCGGGTCATCCCCATCTACCCGCAGTCGGAAAAGGCCGGGATTTCCTCCATGGAGATCGCCTCCTGCGTCCTCGAAGCTCTGCAGTGGGCGGGCGGGCTCGAGGACCCGGTCCCGGCCGAGCCCCTGCAACAGTACGGTTTTGCCGACCGGGACTGGTCAATGTGGCAGGTGCACCAACCCGAGTCGGTGGGGGCCAAGAACGCGGCCCGGCGGCGCCTGGGTTTCGACGAGCTTCTTCGCTTGCAACTCGTGCTGGTGATGCGCAAAAGGGCAGTGGAGCGGGAGGCAAAGGGCATTTCCCACCGGACCGGTTCGGAACTGATGGCGCGCTTCAGGGCCAGTCTCCCGTTCCCATTGACAGGGGCGCAGGAACGCGCCATCGCCGATATCGAGGCGGACATGGCGAAAACCGTGCCCATGCACCGGCTCCTGCAGGGCGATGTCGGCGCCGGCAAGACCCTGGTGGCGTTATGGTCGATGCTGACGGCGGTGGCCGGCGGTTACCAGGGGGCGCTGATGGCGCCGACCGAGGTGCTGGCCGAACAGCACCACATGTCGCTGTCGGCCATGCTGTCCGGCCTGAGCGTGCCGAGCCCGGCGTCCCTATGGGGCGACCGGGCGGTCCGCACCGAACTGCTCACGCACCGGACGGCGGCCGGCGAGCGGGCCAAGCTGCTGAGCGGCCTGGCCGGCGGCGACGTCGACCTGGTCGTGGGGACTCACGCCCTGCTGACCGAGGCCGTGCGTTTTTCCCGGCTCGGCATGGTGGTCATCGACGAACAGCACCGTTTCGGGGTCGAACAGCGTTCGGCGCTGCGGGAGAAGTCCGAGGGCTTCGTGCCTGATGTACTGGTCATGACGGCAACGCCCATACCGCGCACGGCGGCCATGACGGTCTACGGGGACCTGGACACCACCGTCCTGGACGAGTTGCCCCCCGGGCGCACGCCGGTGAGGACCGTGTGGGCGCGCCGCCCTCTCGACGTCGAAGGGGCGTGGGCCACGGTGAGGGAAGAGGTCGCCTCCGGCCACCAGGTGTACGTGGTATGCCCTCTGGTCGAGGAGTCCGAGCGCGTGCAGGCCGCCTCGGCCAGCGAGGAGCTCACCCGGCTCGCCGCCGGACCTCTGGCCGGCCTCCGTCTGGGGCTTCTGCACGGCCAGCTCCCGTCGTCCGAGAAGCAGGCCGTCATGGGTGATTTCCGTTCCGGTCACCTCCAGGTCCTGGTGGCCACGACCGTGATCGAGGTCGGCATCGACGTGCCCAACGCCACCGTGATGGTCATCGAGGACGCCGACCGCTTCGGCATCGCCCAGCTGCACCAGCTGCGGGGGCGCGTGGGTCGGGGCGCCGCTCTTTCCTGGTGCTTCTTGTTGGGGGAGGCGAGCACGCCCGAGGGAGGCGAGCGCCTGGCGGCCCTCGAGCGCACCAACGACGGCTTCGAACTGGCCGAGGTCGACCTCGACCTGCGGGGCGAGGGCACGATCCTGGGCACGCGGCAAAAGGGTGTCAACGACCTGAAGCTGGCTTCTCTGCGCCGGCACCGAAAGTACGTGGCCCTGGCCCGGGAGGTCGCCTTCGAGATCGTAGGGCAGGGGACCGACCTGGCCGAGTACCCGGCTCTGGCCCGGGAGCTGCGGGCGTTAGTGGACGACGAGGACCGTGAGTACCTATTCAAAAGCTGATCCTCCGCGAGTTGCCCGTCGCCGAGCCGGCCGGGCGCTAGGCCTGCCGTGCGGGTGATCGCGGGCGAAAAAGGAGGCCGGCGCCTCGTGGCCCCGGCCGGACGGGGAACGAGGCCCACGAGCGACCGGGTGCGGGAAGCGGCCTTCTCCATGCTGGAGAGCACCGGTGCCCTGGCCGGTGCCCGGGTGTGGGACCTCTTCGCCGGCAGCGGTGCGCTCGGGATCGAGGCCCTGTCGCGGGGCGCGGCCCGGGCCACCTTCGTCGACCAGGCCCGCACGGCTGTGTCCGCCGCCCGGGCCAACCTGGCCAAGCTGGGCTACGGTCCCGACCGGGCCAGGGTGGTCTGCGGGGACGCCCTCAGCTGGGCGCAGGCCCGGGGCCTGGAGCACTCGTGGGGCGAGGCCGACGCCGGGGAGGCGCTGCAGGAGGTGGACCTTGTACTGGCCGACCCCCCTTACGCCTGGCTGGACTGGTCGGCCCTGCTCAACGAGCTGGCCCGCTATTCACCTCTGGTGTTGATGGAGACGGGCGCCGAGCCTCAGCTCCCGCCGTCGTGGCAAGCTCTGCGGTCCAAGCGCTACGGCGGTACCCTCGTTACATTGGCCCGTTTGCGCGATAGAGGCGAGGTATGAGGACAGCGTTGTTCCCGGGTTCGTTCGACCCCTTCCATAACGGGCACCTGGAGATAGTCGAAACTGCGAGCCGCCTGTTCGAGCGCATAGTTATAGCGCCCGGTCCTAACCGCCAGAAAGCGCCGGCCGTGTTCGGCATCGAGGAGCGCCGGGCCATGATCGCCGCCTCCGTGGCCCATCTGGGAAACGTCGAAGTGACCGAGCGGGACAGCCCTGTCCTGGTGGTCGACGTGGCCCGAGCCGTGGGGGCCGAGGTCATCGTGAAGGGCCTCCGCGTCGCTTCCGACGCCGAGTCCGAACTGCAGCAAGCGCAGATCAACAAATTGGTTTCCGGCATGGAGACCATACTCGTACCGTGCTCGTCCGCTTATTCGTTCATCGCCTCCAAATGGCTTCGTGATTTCATGAGCTACGGGGGCGCCGACCGCGTGGGTGCTATGGTCCCGGCACCGGTATTCACCGTAATGAAGGAGAAGTTCGGTCTATGAGCTCTACGAGTAACGCCGCCGGAACCGGCGCTCCCCTCCCCGAGACGGAGGCGCTCCTAAACCGGGTGGCGGGGATGATCTCGGGGGCCAGGGCGCTGCCGTTGTCGTCGTCGGTGAAGCTCGACAACAAGGAAGAAATCCTCGAGCTGCTGAGGGAGGCCAGCGAGCGCCTGCCCGAGGAAGTGCGCCAGGGCCGATGGATGCTGAAAGAACGGGAGGAGTTCCTGGCGGCCACCAAACGCCAAGCCGAGGAGCTGGTGGAGTCGGCCCGGTCCGAAGCTCAGCGTCTCGTGCAGCGCACGGAAATCCTGAAGGAGGCCCAAGCGCAGGCGCGCCGGGTGATCGAGGAGGCGCGCGACGAGGCTCGCCGCTTGCGTCTCGAAGCCGAGGATTACGCCGACCAGAAACTGGCCCATTTCGAGATCGTGCTGGAGCGGACACTGAAGACGGTGGCGTCCGGCCGCCAGAAGCTGTCCGGCATAACCGACAAGGACGACGACCCGTCGGGAGCCGTAGCCGCCCTCGAACCCACGTCCGGTCGAGCCAAAGCAGTCCCTGCGGGAGCCGACAAGCGCCGGGCGGCCAGCCGCCATGCGCCTCGTCCGGCCGGAGCCCCCGGCGCCCCCGGTGCCGGCGCCGGCTTTACCGGCCCCAACCTGGCTGGTGGCGCCCCGGCTGGTGGTAGGCCCCCGGTCCGGGTCTCCTCGGGCAATGCCACCGGAGGCCCGCGCTTCGCCGGCACCGGCCCGGGCGCCGCCACCCATGCCGCCGCCGGCAACGCCGCCAACGCCATGCCCAATGCCGCCAGTTCCGGCACCGGGCGTGATGAGCCGACGGACGCCCCCGAAGAGAGTTTCTTCGACCAGGACCTTCTCGGCTGAGCCGGCTCAGCCGAAGGGGCCCTCAGCCGGCCATTATCTGGTCGATCCTCCCCAGCACGTCGCTGGTGAGGCGTTCGATCACCTCGAGGGCGCCCAGATTTTCCCGCACCTGCTCGACGCGGCTGGCACCGGTGATGACCGAGGAGACGTGGGGGTTGGCCGCGCACCAGGCCAGGCAGAGCTGGGCCAGGGAGGCGCCAAGCTCGTCGGCCACGGTTTTCAGCTGCAGCACCTTGGCGTTACGGGCCTTGTCGGTCACCTCCTGTTGCAGCCATTCATAACCGGGCAGCGCCGCCCGGCTCCCTCGGGGGACCCCATCCAAGTACTTCCCGGTGAGTAGGCCGGACGCCAGGGGGCTCCACACGGTGAGGCCGAGGCCGATGTCTTCATAAAGGCGGGAATATTCTTTCTCCACGCGCTCTCGAGCAAAAAGGTTGTACTGGGGCTGCTCCACCACGGGCTTGTGCAGATGGTGGCGCTCGGCGATCTCCCAGGCGGCCCGGATCTCTTCGGCCGACCATTCCGAGGTGCCCCAGTAGAGCGCCTTACCCGAGCTGACAATGTCGGACATGGCCCATGCCGTCTCCTCGATAGGGGTCTCGGGGTCGGGACGATGACAGTACAGCAGGTCCACGAAGTCGAGACCGAGGCGCTTCGAGCGAACCGTCGATGGCCTGGAGCAGGTACTTGCGATTGAGGGTGTTCTTCATGTTCGGGATGTCGTGGGTACCCCAGAAGAGCTTGGTCGACACGACATAGCTGTAGCGCGGCCAGCCCAGCGTGGCGATGGCCTTACCCATGATCTCTTCCGACTCGCCGGCCGAATATACCTCGGCGTTGTCGAAGAAATTGACGCCCGCGTCGTAGGCCGCGCCCATGCACTCCACGGCCAGGTGGTCACGCACCTGGGGGCCGAAGGTCACCCATGAGCCGAAGGACAGGGCACTTACTTTGAGGCCGGAACGCCCCAGCCGGCGGTACGTCATGGTCATGTGATAGTCCCCTTTCGTTGCCGTCCCCGGCGCCCGCTACTACGAGCACCTCGTCGGGACCGACTTGATACTAACGGCGCGCCCGGGTCTAGGCCCGAGGTCACCTTCGTGCCCGCCGGCCCGCCGGCGCTGTACCACTGAGGGCATCCGCACTGTCCAGGTGGAGCCCACGGCGGACGGGACGCGGCTAACCGTGGTCATGGAGGCGGGGGAACACCGCTTTGAGGCCCGGCCGGGCCCCTGGGCCGAACCGCCGCTGCCGTGAACCTGTAGCCGGGCGTGACGATTAGCCTCTATCCGCATGGGCACCTTGTCAGAGATGAAAGCCCTGGTCCTCACCGGCCCCGGCCACTTCGACTACTCGGACGTCCCCATTGCTGAGCTGGCCGACGACGAGGTCCTCGTCGCCGTGCGGGCGTGCGGTATTTGCGGCAGTGACGTCCATGGGATGGACGGGAGCACCGGGCGCCGCCGCCCGCCCGTCGTCATGGGCCATGAAGCGGCCGGTGTCGTGGCCATGGTCGGCGCCGAGGTCGAAGGCTGGGCTGAAGGCGATCGGGTCACCTTCGACTCGACCGTGTCGTGCGGCCGGTGCCATTTCTGCCGCCAAGGTCAGCTCAACCTGTGCGACGAGCGGCGCGTGCTCGGGGTGTCCTGCGAGGAGTACCGCCGCGACGGTGCCTTTGCCGATTACGTCGCCGTCCCCGCTCGCATCCTCTACCGGCTCCCCGACGCTTTGAGCTTCGAGCGCGCCGCTCTGCTCGAAGACTCTTTCGGTCGCCGTGCACGCGGTGCGGCGCGTCGGTGTCCTGCCCGGCGAGACCGCCGTCGTCGTGGGCACGGGGATGGTCGGCCTCCTAGTCGTCCAGGCCCTGCGGGCCTATGGGTGCGACCGCGTGATCGGCGTGGACCTTGACGCCGGCCGCCTGGCGATGGCCGAGCGGTTCGGTGCCGAGCCCATTGGCGGCGACGCCGAGACTGTCGCCGCCGCCGTCGGGCGCCGCACCGCGGGTGCCGGGGCCGACGTTGCCATCGAGGTCGTAGGTGTGACGGCGGCGGTGCGCACGGCCGTGGCGTCGGTCCGCAAGGGAGGCCGCGTCGGTCTCGTGGGCAATCTTGCGGCCATGGTGGACCTCCCCTTGCAGGCCGTCGTCACCCGCCAGCTGACCCTGTACGGTTCGTGCGCCTCGTCGGGCGAATACCCAGAGTGCATCGAGTTGCTCGCCTCGGGCCGGGTCGACGTCGGTCCGCTGATCAGCGCCGTGGCCCCTCTCAGCGAAGGGGCGGGGTGGTTCGAGCGCCTGTACTCGGGGGCTTCGGGCCTGATGAAGGTGGTGCTGCAGCCGGGCCCGGGGGGGGCGCAATGACCCCCGGCCTCGTGGGATTGCGGCCCTTTGCCGGCCGAGCCGTGCTGGTCACCGGCGCCGCCAGCGGGATCGGCCTGGCCACCGCGGGGGCATTGGTCGATGCCGGCGCCCGGGTCTACGCCGTGGCCCGTAGGGCTCAGCTGGCGGAGCAACGCCTGGGCGCTCAGCGCCGGGCCAGTGGGCTGTTGGCCGTGCACCCGCTCGACGTCACCGACCCTGCGGCCGTCGAGGAGCTGGTGGACCGGCTCGGCCGGCAGGCCCCGCTCGATGCCCTGGTCTGCTGCGCCGGCACCAACATCCCCAACCGAAGGATGGAGCAGCTCACCGACGGGGGGTGGCGGGAGATCCTGGAGACAAACCTCACCGGTGTGTTCTCCTGCGTGCGGGCGGCGTTGCCCCAGCTACGGCGGGCTCGTGGGCATGTCGTCGTCGTCTCCAGCGTGTCGGCATTGTGGCCCGACGCCTCGGGCCCTGCCTATCAGGCATCCAAGGCCGGTGTCCTCGCCTTCGTGCGGGCGGCGGCCCTGGAGGAGCACCAACATGCCGTCCGCTTCACGTCCGTCCTGCCCGGGATGGTGGAAACCGAGCTTCTGGACAAGCGCCCGGTGCCTCCCACGGCCGAGGTGCGGGCCGGGTCTCTGCAGCCGGAGGATGTGGCGGCCACCATCGTCTTCGCCCTCAGCCTCCCCGAACGGGCCTGTATCGCCGAACTGACCGTGCTGCCCAACTCACTGCAGGCCCTGGGGAGGACCTGAGGCGACGCCGCCCGTACTACCGGCGGGGCAAGCAAAAAACGGCAAACGTGGCAAAATGGCAGATGTGGTTGTCGACCCTTTTGAGGTAGCGCTGGGGGATTTCCGGGATCTCCGGGGTGCCCGCTCGCTGGTCCGTCGTGGCCTGCTGGCCGAGGCCCTCGTGGCCGACGTGGACAGCCGCGTCCCGGCCGGGAGCGAGGCCGTGGCTGATGTGACCCTGGATGCGTTCGACGGGGGTGTGGCCGTCACCGGGAAGGTGTCGGGGACCTGGGAGGGGGAGTGCCGGCGCTGCCTGTGCAGTCTCGACGGCCAGCTGGTGGCCGATGTGCGGGAGATTTTCCGGCGCGGCGGCGGCGAGCAGGAGGGCACATATGCCATGGCCGAGGACCATGTCAACCTACGCGAGCTGGTGCTCGACGCCCTGTTCGTGTCCCTCCCGCTGCTTCCCCTGTGCCGGGAGGACTGCCGCGGCATCTGTGCCGTGTGCGGGGCCGACCTCAACGTCGCTGCCTGCCAGTGCCGGCAGGTGGACGTCGACCCCCGCTGGTCGGGCCTCGAGGTCCTGCGGATGACCGGGGACGAGGTCGGCTTCGCCCCGGAGGCCGGTGGCGCCTGAACGAGGGCGCCCCCGGCGAGGCGAGCGCAGGGTAGGGAGCGCAGGCTAGGCAGCGCCAGGGCGGCGGAGGTGGACGGAGAGCGTGTAGGATCGGCAATTCGTGGCCGTCCCCAAGAAGAAGACCTCAAAGTCCAAGTCACGCAGCCGGCGGGCGAGCGCGTGGACGTTGTCCCTCCCGGGGCGCAGTGTCTGCCCCCAGTGCCGCCAAGCCAAGGTGCCGCACACAGTGTGTTCCAACTGTGGCTGGTACAAGGGCCGCCAGGCCATCGACGTAAGCTAGTGGCCGGTGTGGCCCCCTGATGGCCGAGATCGTTGACGGTTTGCCAGTAGCCGTCGACGCCATGGGGGGCGACCGGGCGCCGGCTGAAGTAGTGGCCGGGGCGCGGCAAGCGGCGCAAGAGCTCGGCATACCGGTGCTGCTGGTCGGGGATCCCGTCTACCTCAGCACCTTGGAGCCGCAGGTTGGGGTCGGGATCCTGGCCGCCAGCGAGGTCATCGGCATGGACGAGGATCCGGGTCGAGCCGTCCGGATGAAGCGCGACTCTTCGCTCGTGCGCTGTGCCGAAGCCGTCCGCGAGGGCCGCGCCTGTGCCATGGTGAGCGCTGGCAACACCGGGGCGGCCATGGCCAGCGCCCTGCTGCGCATGGGCCGCCTGCCTGGTGTCTCCCGACCGGCCATCGCCACAGTTATCCCGGTGCCGGGATCCACGCCTACGGTCCTGATCGACTCGGGTGCCAACGTCGACTGCACGCCGTCCATGCTCGTCCAGTTCGCCCAGATGGGCTGGGCCCTGGCCACGGAGCGGTTCGGGGTACGCGACCCTCGAAGTCGGCGTCCTGTCGATCGGCGAGGAGGCGACCAAGGGCAACGCCCTCGTGAAGGAGGCTCACGCACTGCTCGAAGGAGGCGCCGCCGGGCCGGACGTGCACTTCATCGGAAATGTTGAGGGACGGGACGTGATGAGCGACCGGGTGGACGTGGTCGTGACCGACGGCTTTACCGGCAATGTCGTGCTGAAGACCCTGGAAGGGGGCGTCAAGGCCGTCGTTGGGGGGGTACTCAGCGCCCTTACGGGTGAGGCGGTGGTCAAGGAGGCAGCCAAGGCGGTGCTACCCGCGCTGGCTCCCCTGGCCAACGATCTCGACCCTGACACCTACGGCGGGGCCGTCCTCCTCGGCGTCGAGGGCGTATGCGTCATTAGCCACGGCTCGTCGGGCGCCCGGGCCATCCTCAACGCCGTAAAGGTGGCCCATCACGCCGCCGCCGACAAGCTGGTGGGCCGGATCGAGGCCGTCATCGCGTCGGGCCGTGGTTAGCCCCCCTCTCCCGGCATCGGTCAAACGGCTGCTAACCTGGAACTTTGTGGCTGCCGAAATTGGCATACAGGACAACAGCTTCGGGCGTACGCAGGTACTCGAGCTGGTGCGCGGCTCGTTGGCGGACATCCTGGAGACAAGTCCGGACGATATTGCGGAGGGCGCCTCCTTCGGTGACCTGGGCGCGGACTCGCTGGCTCTCATAGAATTGGTCGAAGCGCTAGAGAAGGACCTGGGGCGCCGGTTCGTGGGTTTCCGGATCGACGACGAGGACCTGGAAGACCTGAAGACGGTGCGCGACGCTGTCGACTACGTGGTCTCCAAGATCGGGACCAGTTCCTGAGGCGCCGGTGCTGACCGGCCCTGCGGTGGCCGGCGAGCAGGCGCCCGGGGCCCGTCAGCCGCCGGTCCGACGACGGGGGACCAGGCGACCGACGAGCGGGCCGGTCTTGCCGCCCGCCTCGGTTGGGACGTAGGCAACCAGCAGTTGTTCTCTCAAGCCCTGGCGCACCGGTCCTGGTGTGCCGAGCACCCGGGTCGCGAACCGAACGAGCGCCTGGAGTTCCTGGGCGACGCTGTCCTGGGCCTGGTCGTGACCGACTACCTGTACCGCACCTACCCGGACCTGCCCGAGGGTGAGCTCGCCAAGGCCCGGGCCGCGGTGGTCAATTCCGCCTCGCTGGCCGGCACGGCCCGCGAGTTGCAGCTGGGCAACGCCCTGTTCCTGGGCAAGGGCGAGGACTCTTCGGGTGGAAGGTCGAAGCTCTCGATCCTGGCCGATGCCATGGAAGCCCTGATCGGGGCGATCTATCTCGACGCCGGGTACAGCACCGTCAACGACATCGTGCTCGAGCTACTGAGCGAGCGTCTGCGTGAAGCGGCCCGGGCCCCGGAGAAGAGGACTACAAGACCCGGCTCCAGGAACTCTGCGCCCAGACCTACGACGAGCTCCCCGTGTACCGCATAGCCGACAGCGGCCCCGATCACGCCAAGGTCTTTCAGGCCGAGGTGATGGTCAAAGGGCGGTGCCTGGGGCGAGGCGCGGGACGGTCGAAGAAACAGGCGGAACAAGTGGCAGCCCGGTACGCGTGGTTCGCCCTGAAGGCGGAGGCCGGCCCGCCCGCAGCCGAGCCCGGCCGGCCTGCCACGCAGTAGCGGTGCCGGAGCTGCCCGAGGTTGAGACGGTAAAGAGGGACGTTTCGCTCCGTTACGCCGGCCATGAACTCGTCGAAGTCACTGTTACCGGCCGGCGCACAGTGCGCCGGCACCCACCGGCGGCATTGACGAGCCTGGTCGGACAGACGCTGGCGGGAGTCGGCCGTCACGGCAAGTACCTGCTCCTGGAGTGGGAGAACGGGCGCGTGCTGGTGGTGCACCTGCGCATGAGCGGGCAGCTCTTGGCCGCCGCCGACGGCGACCCCCGACCACTGCACACACACGCCGTCCTGGCTTTCCGCCACGCCGGCGCGCTGCGCTTCGTCGACCCGCGCACCTTCGGAGAGCTGTTCCTGGCCGGCCCGGCGCCGGTCGCCAAGCGCCCTGGGGCCAAGCCACTGCCGGCGGAGCTCGGGCACCTCGGGCCGACGCGCTGGCCGTCGACACTGCCGACCTGACGGCGGCGCTGGCCGGGCGGCGCGGCCCGCTCAAGAGCGTCCTGGTCGACCAGCGCGCCCTCGCCGGACTGGGCAACATCTACGCCGACGAAGTCTGCTACCAGGCGGCTTTGCGGCCTGACCGCATAGCCGGCTCGGTGACGTCCGAGGAGCGGGGACGGCTGGCTATCTCGGTGGGCGCGGTCCTGGAGGCGGCGATCGCGGCCCGGGGCTCTTCGCTGCGAGACGAGCAGTACCGCGACCTCTTCGGAAATCTTGGCCGCTACCAACTCGAGCACAAGGTCTACGGCCGGTCGGGGATGCCCTGCCCGGCGTGCGGTCAAGCTGTCCAACGCGTCGAAATGGGAGCGCGCCGGGCCTTTTTGTGCCCCGCCTGCCAGCGCTAAGCCGGCCGGTAACGTCGGTGCCATGTGCCGGAACATAACAGTGCTAAGGGGCCTCGAGCCCGCCGCCACCGAGACCGAGATCGAGGCCGCGGCGCGCCAGTACGTTCGCAAGGTGAGCGGGATCCGAGAGCCTTCAGACCCCGCCGCGCCCGCCTTCGAACAGGCCGTCCGAGCCGTCACCGCCGCCACCTCGTCGCTTTTGGCGGGCCTTCCCGCCCGCCGCCAACCGCCGCCGTCGGTCCCGCCGTTGCGGCGCCGGCAAGCGGCGGGCGTTTGACGTCGCAACACCCGCGGACGGGAGGCGGCCTGCTACCGTCTTTTTGATGCCCGTTCTCGTGGACGTCGTCGTCTTCGACGGGGTCGACGAGCTCGACGTCGTCGGGCCCGTGGAGGTCCTGCGGCGGGCGGCGGCTATTGGCGCCGACGTCCAGGTAAGGCTGTGCAGCCGGACGGCTCTTTCGCTGGTGAGCGGCTCCTTCGGCATGCGGTTCCAGCCCGACAGCGAGTTCAAGCCCGGCGATGCCGAGGTCGTCATCGTCCCCGGTGGTGGCTGGGTGGCCCGGTCCGACGTCGGCGCCTGGGCCGAGGTGCGACGAGGCTACTGGCTGCCTCTGTTGTCCGAGGCGGCAGGGTCGGGATCGGTCATGGCTGGTGTCTGCACCGGTGTCCTGCTCCTAGCCCACGCCGGGATCATCGGGGCCAGGCGGGCCACTACTCATCACGACGCCCGAGCCGACTTGGCTGCCCTGGGGGCGACCGTTGTGGCCCAGCGCGTCGTCGACGAAGGGACGGTCGTGACTTCGGGGGGTGTCACCAGCGGCATCGACCTGGCCCTGTTCCTTACCGGCCGCTACTTCGGCGAAAGCGTGGCCGGGGTCATTGCCGAGGGGCTCGAGTACCCCTGGTCGACGATGTCGTCGCGGCTGTCGGTCGGGGATTGAGGAGGCTCCCGTGAACCCAGGAGGGCCCTTCGGTCCCCGCGCCCGGACCGCTAGGTTGGGCGGGACGTGTTCCTGAAGTCGCTGACTCTCAAGGGCTTCAAGTCCTTTGCCGACACGGCCACCCTGGAGTTCGAGCCAGGGGTCACGGTCGTGGTCGGCGCCAATGGTTCGGGCAAGTCCAACATCGTCGACGCCGTGGCGTGGGTGCTCGGAGCGCAGGGGCCGCGGGCATTGCGGTCCTCGAAGATGGAGGATGTCATCTTCGCCGGGACGTCAAAGCGCGCCGGCCTAGGGCGAGCCGAGGTATCCCTGGTCATTGACAACTCGGCCGGCTTGTTGCCTATCGACTTCTCCGAAGTGTGCATCACCAGGTCGCTGTGGCGCAGCGGCGAGTCGGAGTACGCCATCAACGGCGCCCCCTGTCGCCTGCTCGATATCCAGGAACTGCTGTCAGACAGCGGTGTCGGGCGTCAGCAGCACACGATCGTTTCCCAGTCCCAGCTGGACGCCATCCTCTCGGCGAGGCCCGAGGACCGTCGTGGCGTCATCGAAGAAGCGGCGGGGATTTCCAAGTACCGCCGGCGCAAGGAAAAGGCTGAGCGCCGTCTGGAGGCGACGGAGAGCGCCATGTTGCGAGCGCAGGACCTCCTGAAGGAGGTACGGCGCCAATTGCGCCCACTCGAACGCCAGGCTGAGGCGGCCCGGCGCCACGCCGGGGTGACCTCGGAGCTGATGGCTTTGCGACGCTACCTCCACGGCCGGGAGCTCAACCTGCTCGGGCCGCGCCTGAGCGCGCTGGGCGCGGCCGGGGCCGAGGCCCGGCGCTCGCAAGAGGTGGCCCTGGCTGGTTTGGCCCGGCTCGACGCCCGGGTCAGTGCCGCCGAGGCCGGCCTGGACGCGGCCCGCAGGAGCTCGGAGGCCACGGACCTGGCCGAGCTCGTTTCTGCTGCCGAAGGGCTCCGGGCGCGCGCCTCCGGGCTGGTGGCGTTGATGACCGAACGGGCCCGGGGTATCGAAAGAGACCGTGCCGCCACCGTGGACCGGGACGTCGTGGCCAGCCTGGAGGCCGAGGCGGCGTCGCTTTACGAGCAACTGGCCGGTACGGAGAGCGAAGCGCGGGCCTTGCTCCCGCTCGAGGCTGAGCTGGGAGCGGCGGAGGACGACCTGGAGTTCCAGATCGGCGAGTTCGAGACCGCCTTGGCCGAGGGCCACGGGGAAGCCGGGGCCGGCGAACGCGCCGGCGAGGTCCGCGCTGAGCTGGCGGCCCGTCGCCGGGCCGTCGAGCAACTGGACGCCGAACTGCATCGCGCCCGGGGACGGGCCGACGCTCTGGCCGTGCGCCGGGCCCGCCTCGAAGAGGAGGTGTTGAGCGCTGAGGACTTGGCCCGAGAGGCTGCCGGCCGGTCCGCGATGCTGGCGTCGGCGTCGGGCACGACGGCCGGCGCCCTGGTGGAGGCGGAGCAGGCACTGGCGGCTGAGCAGGACGCCCGGCGCACCGTTGATGCCGGGCGCCATCGCTGGGCGGCGCGAGCCGAAGCGCTCTCCCAAGCCCTGGACGAGGCCCGCGCCCGGGCCGGTGCCCGCCGCTTGGCCGGTGTGGAGGGCATGCTCGGCGCCCTGGTCGAGCTGGTCGACGTGGGCCCCGGTTACGAGGCGGCGTTCGACGCCGCCGCTGGTGAGGCGCTCTCGGCCGTCCTCATGCGGGACGAGCCGTCCGCCCGCCGGGCCCTGGCCCACCTGGCCGAGCACCGCGCCGCCGGCGCCGTCATCGCTGTGGCCGATGCCGAGGCGGGGGGCGAGCCAGCCCAGCCTGGTCATCGGGACGCACCGCCCGACGGGCCACCCGGGGAGGAGCTGCCGGCAGGGACGGTGTGGCTGCGCCGGCATGTGCGTTCCCAGCAGGTCGCCGTCAGCGGGCTGCTAGACCGGCTGCTGGCTCGGGCCGTGGTCGTGGCCGGCGACTGGTCCCGGGCCGTGGACCTGGCCGTGGGCCGACCCGAGCTGGTCGTCGTGACGGAGGCCGGGGACCGCTGCTCGGGGGGCATCTGGCGCACCGGGTCCCACGGTACGGGAGCGACGGGCGCCGCTCTGGAAGAGGCTCGCGGCGCGGTGCAGCGGGCCACGCTCGAGGCCGCCCGGGCGGCCGCAGCCGAACAGCAGGCCCGGGCTGCGGTCGAACAGGCGAGGTCAGCAGCCTCTGACGCCCGCCGGTCCGAGGCGGCCAATGCCGCTCAGTGGCAGGCGGCCGGGGAAGCCTTGAGGCGGGCCCGGAGTGACCTGGCCGAGCTCGACGACGAACTGGCGGCCCTGGGGCCCCAGCACCTGGAGCTCGTCGCCCGTCTGGACCTGGACCTGGCCCGAGCGGCCGAGCTCGAGGCACTTCTGCCCGGACTGGAGGAGGCCGCCGCCGCGGAGTCCAGGCGAGCTTCGTGGGAGCGGGTCGAGCGCCAACGGCTGGCTGAACGAGGTGCTGCCATCGCCACTCTGCGCCGTGACCTGGAGGTGCGGGCCAGCGGGATCGAGGAACGCCGGGCCCTGTTGAGCCGGCGCCTGGCCGAGGTGGAGCACCGCTTGGAGGGCAACGCGGCCGAACGGGAAGGGGCCGAGCAGCGGCGCGCTCACCTGCTGGCCAAGGCCGAGGCCGTGGCCCGGCTCCGTTCCTTCACCGAGCAGCGGTTGGGCACCCTGGAGCGGGCTTTGACGAACTTGAGGGAGCAACGCCGGGCCGAGACCGAGGCCCTCCGGGCCTCCTCCGAGGAGCTGGAAGGCCTGCGCCGGGAACGCTCGGGGGTCGAACGCGAGCTGCTGGCCGTACGGGAGCAGATCTCCCGCGTCGACCTCGAGGAGTCACAGGTGCGGGGGCGGCTGGAGGCGCTGACCGAGACGGTGCGCCGGGAACTCGACTGCGAGCCGGAGTCCCTGGGGGCCCCGGAGTGCCCCCGCTCGCGGCGGGCAGTAGCGCTCCGAGCCGGGCCCGCGAGCTGGAGCGGGAGCTGCGGCTCATGGGCCCGGTCAACCCTCTCGCCCTGGAGGAGTACGCCGCCCTCGAAGGAGCGTCACAAGTTCCTCGAGGGCCAGCTCCACGACGTCTCCGCCGCCCGGCGTGAACTGGGCAAGGTCATAAAAGCGGTGGACGCCGAGATAATCACCGTCTTCAAAGCCGCCTACGACGACGTGGCCGAAAATTTTGCCAATCTCGCCAGCACGCTTTTCCCCGGTGGGCATGGCTCCCTTTCCCTGACCGACCCGGCCAATATCCTGGACTCGGGAGTTGAGCTTGAAGGTCCGCCCGGCGGGGAAAAATATTCGGCAACTTTCCTTGCTTTCAGGTGGGGAACGGAGCCTCGTGGCCCTGGCCTTCCTGTTTGCCGTGTTCCGTAGCCGCCCGTCGCCGTTTTACATGATGGACGAAGTCGAGCCTGCTCTCGACGACGTCAACCTGCACCGGTTCCTGGACCTGTTGAACGAGTTCCGTAACGAATCGCAGCTACTGGTTGTGAGCCATCAAAAGCGGACCATGGAGGCGGCCGACTGTCTTTACGGGGTGAGCATGCCCCCCGGGGGCTCCTCGTTCGTGGTCAGTGAAAGGCTCGAACGGGGCGCCGACGGGCCTGGGTCGAGCGGCCCGGGCACAAGGGAGCCGGCGGCCACCACGGCGCCGTAGCCGTCTACGTCCCCACCATCGGCTCCGGGCCGGGACCGCCCGCCCGGCGGCGCCTGCCCGCCCGGCGCCGCACCTCTTCGACGGACGAGGCCACCACGAGCACCATCATGGCCGCCACGGCCAGGGCGAAGCCCGTGCTGAGGCCGCTGGGCCAGTAGCGCACGACGATGCTCCGGGTGCCGGCGGGGACAGTAGCGCCGACAAAGAGGCCCTCGACCTCGTGCACGGGCAGGGGATGGCCATTGGCCAGGACGTGCCAACCGGGCAGGTACGTCACCCGCGCCGTCAAGGCCGACGTCCTCGGTACCCGCACGCCGAGCCGCCACGCGCCGTTCTGCGGCTGGGACTGGGCCAGGACCTCGGCGCCCCCGCCCCGTCCGGAGGGCATCGGGTCGAAGCTGAACTGCGCGGCGCCCGGCACCCGGTACAAGAAGACGTACTTGACCAGAGCGGCGGGGATCTTGGTCACGAAGACGGCGCCCCGAGGCCGGCGCCCGGGTGAGGCCAGGATGAACTGCGCACCGTAGAAACGGGCCCTGGTGGCCGAACCGACCGAGGGTACGAAGACGTTGTCGCCCAGGCGGTCGTTGACCGTGGCCGAGGCCACGGGCCAGGTCCTGAGATAAGAAGGAGGCAGGACGGGGTCGTGGATCGCCAGCTCCCGGATGCCGTAGCCGAGGTTGACCTCAGGGTAGATCCCGGTACCCGTCCATTGTGTCACGTCCTTCGTATTGGGCCCGTCCAGGGCCACCAACCCCCCGCCGACGAGGCGCTGGAGGGTGGCCACGTTGCTATCGACGGGGTAGGGCCGCGACGAGTAGCTGTTCAAGCCCACCCCGGCCAATACCAGGTAGACGGACTGGGCGACCAGCAGGACCAGGCAGGCGGCGGGGATCCACGCTCCCCGGGTGTTGCCGTCCCGGCGCCCGGACCGGAACTGGGCCTTGACGGCAAAGGCGAGGATGCCGGCCATGCCGAGCACCGTGAGCAGGGGCCACAACAAGGCCAGGCGGCGGGCGGACACCTCGGCCGGCGTGGTACCCGGGCCGTGCGAGATCAGCAGGAGGTAGACCAGTACGCCTCCGCAGACCACCAGGCTGGCCAGTAGTCTCCGCCGCGTGCCGGTGTCCGGCCAGCGCCGGCGCAGGGCCTCGGTGCCCAGCCCGGCCAGCAGGGCAATACAAAAGGCCAGCATCGGCAGCATGCGTTGCGTGGCTATGTCGCCTCCGCCCAGGTCGGTGAACAATCGTTGCGTGGGGCCCCCGTAGATGATGACCAGGCACAGGGCAGCCGTGCCGGCCAGCGTCACCACCAGGGGCCGGCGCCAGGAGACCAGCACGGCGAACAAGGCGAGGACGAGGGCGACGATCCCCACATAAGCCGTGGCTTCGTAGTAATTGGCCGGCCCGGTCCAGGTGCTGCCGGCGGTGGGCAGGCCGTCGTACCCCTGGGCGAACAGCAAGGCCAGACCACGAAGGGCGATCCCACCGGTGGCGTTTTCGCTGAAGCGGGAGGACTGCCGCAGTACGGCCAGACCGGGGAGCCACAACGGGGCCGATAAAGCCGCCCCGCCGGCGAGGCCGCCGACGCCCCGAACGATGGCGCCCGGGCCGAGCTGGTGCCGCCGGCCAGCCGCGGCTCCGCCGATGAGCACCAGGGCGCCCAGGGCGATGGACAGGAGCACGAGGGTTTCGGGGAAGCCGCCGTACACGGCAAAGGCGCTGGACAGGGCCAGGATGGCTACGCCGGTCATCCGCCGGCGCCGCGGTCGCCAGCACAGGAGCACGCCGGTCACCAGCCATCCGGCCCAGATGAGCGGCCCGGTGACGGCCCAGCCGGCCCAGCCGCTGAGCGAACCGGAGAGCATGAACGTAGTGGCCGCCATGGCCGCCCCCAGCGCCCGCCCCCCCGCCACCCTGGTGGCCACGTAGGCCCCGGTCCCGGCGATCAGGAGCTTCATGGCGACGACCACGAGGTAGGCGCCCGACAAGGGGAAAAGGTAGCCCACCAGCGCCGGGAGCGAGAACGGCGCCGACTCGAAGTTGAGCATCAGGGGCATGCCGTCCCCGGAGAAGTTGTCCCACAACGGCCACTGGCCGTGGTGCACGGCCAGCCAGTCGAGGCGGTACCAGGCCACCGACTGGGTGATGATGTCGCCGTTTAGGTGATTGTGGAACACCAGGTCGGGTAGGTGGGTGAGGTAGGAGAGCTGGCGGCCTATATCCGCGGGGCCGAAGGACGGCCCGTCCTTCAGCGCCGGCGCCAGGTAGCAGCACAGGCACAGGACGACCCAGGCCAAGCCCACGACGTCCCCACGCCGGGAGCCCTTGACCGAGCGCACCACGGCCGTCAATCTCACCTACGCGCCGATCTCACCTGACAGCCGAACTCCACCTGACAGAACGTAGCGGTCACAGCGGGCGTGCCCGGGACCACGGGTACAGCTCGCCCGAGCCCGGGACCCCGGGTGCAGCTCGCCCGAGCCCGGGACCCCGGGTGCAGCTCGCCCGAGCCCGGGACCGGCGCCACGCCTGGGAGTGTGCTCGGTCGGGGACGCCCCGGTAGTCTCGACCGGTCATGTTGATCACCCTGATCGCCGTCGCTTGTGCGGCGCTCGTCGTGCTCGCCGGCTTGGGCGGTTATGTGGCTGTGTCCCATCGGCGGGACCGCCGGGCGCTACCGGAAGGACGACGCCGGGGCTCGCCGGCCTTGCGACCGGGCTCGTCCACCACCCCGGCCGCCCCGGGACCCACCGCCCCGGCCCCGCCTACCGCCCCTGCCCCCCCGGCCCCGCCTACCGCCCCGGCCCCCCCGGCCCCCCCGGCCCCGCCCGTCGGTGGCCCTGAGCCCTCGGGCGCCGCCGGGACCGAGGCCCCTTCGGGGGAGCGGCCGGGACCGGACGCAGGAGAGGTCGGCACCGCGGCGGCGCCGCCGGCGGCGGAGCCCGAGGTGCTGGAAAAGCCGCGCTTCCGGGACCGGTTGGGCCAGGCCCGCTCGTTGCTGGCCAGCCAGCTGGCGGGGCTGCGGGGGCGCAGCAAGCTCGACCAGGAAGCCTGGGACGAGCTGGAAGAGGCGCTCGTCCTGGCCGATGTCGGGATCGTCACCACCGAGGCCCTTCTCCAGGGCCTCAAGCGAAGAGCCCGGACCGATGGCCTGAGCGGGCCTGACCAGGTCGTCTCAGCTCTGAGGCAGGAGCTGGTGGCCCGGTTGGAGGGGGACCGCCAGCTCCATCGCGCCGGCCCTGGCCTGGCCACCGTTTGGTTGTTCGTCGGTGTCAACGGCGTGGGCAAGACGACCACGATCGGCAAGGTGGCCATGCGCGAAACCGGAGAGGGCCGGCGGGTCGTCGTGGCCGCCGGAGACACCTTCCGGGCGGCGGCGGCCGACCAGCTACAGCTGTGGGCGGAACGGGTGGGAGCCGGCTTTGTGCGGGGCAACGAGGGTGGCGACCCCGGGGCCGTGGTCTTCGACGCCGTCCAGCACGCGGCCGCCCGCGGTATCCCGCTCGTCTTAGCGGACACTGCGGGCCGGTTGCACACGAAGGTCAACTTGATGGAGGAGCTGCGCAAGGTCCGCCGCGTCGCCGACCGCCCGCCCGGTTCGGTGACCGAAGTCCTGCTGGTGATCGACGCCACCACCGGGCAGAACGGCCTCGTCCAGGCCCGTCAGTTCACCGAGGTCGTGGGTGTCACGGGCATTGTGCTCACCAAGCTGGACGGCACCGCCAAGGGTGGTATCGCCGTAGCCATCTCCAGCGAGCTCGGCCTGCCCATCAAGCTGGTGGGCCTGGGCGAGGGGCCCGAGGACCTGGTGCCCTTCGACGCCCAAGAGTTCGTAGACGCCCTGTTGCCCGACGATGCCGAAAAATAGTCGATGCCGAGAAAAGTCAACGCCTGGGGCTGAGCCGGGTGACATTCATTAGCTCCCGGCTCCCGTCGCTCGGGCGGAAGTACGCCACAGTTGGCCAGCTGACCGGCGTCTACCTGTGCGTGCGCGCCCTGCTGCTGGTCTCCGACATACTGGCCGCGCACATCAGCTACGGCGGGCATCTGGGCGGCCCGGTGGGGGCTTGGGACAGCCATTTCTATCTCAGCGTCGCTCAGAGCGGGTACCCCGCGGTGGTGGCGAAGGTGGGAGGGCAGTTCACCTACAGCTCGGCCGGGGTTTCCCCCGTTTTTCCGTTCTGCATCTGGGTTGTCACTTGGTTTGGTATCCCGGCGCTGGGGGCTGGCATCGTCGTCTCCGCCATCTCGGGGTGGACGGCCACGATCATCGTGTGGCGGCTGGGAACGGCGATCGGGGGAGAGGAGCTCGGGTACGGCTCCGCCATCCTCTTCATGGTCTTCCCGGGAATGGCGGTCTCGTGGGGGCTGACCTACTGCGAGTGCGTGGGGACGGCGTTGGTGGCCGGGGCGCTGCTGATGATGACCAAGAAGCGGTGGTTCACCGCCGGCGTCCTCGGTGCTTTCGCCACCGCCACCAGCCCTGTGGCGTTGATGTTGGTGCCTGCCGCGTTGGTCCCGGCCGTGCAGGCGGTGCGCCGCCGTCAGGCCCCGGCCGCCCTGCTGACGGCGGCCATCGCTCCCGCGGGGTTCATCGGGTTCGCCATATGGGAGGCGGTCGAGTACCACGACCTGCTGTTTTATTGGCACCTGCAGCATCAGGCCTGGGGTGACAGCGTGGACTTCGGGCGGAGCTTCATCCGGCTCCTGGTGCACCCTTGGCAGGGCGGGTACCAGGGTCACGGGTGGCTAATGTGGGCCGGCCTGGTCGCCGTCCTGCTGGCCTGCGTCGCGCTGCGCCGGGCGAAGCTACCTGGGTTCATCACGGCCTACTCGCTGTCCGTGTTCGTCCTGCTGTTCATCACCAACGAGGGGTTCAAACCGAGGTTGCTGACGTGGGCTTTCCCGGTTTTGATAGCAGTGGCCGCCACCATGAAGAGCCGCCCCCGGGAGAGCCTGGTGATGGTGTTCGCCGGGTTGATGTTCATCGTGTACTTTGCCTACGTGCTCCTAGGCAACACCATGGTCCAGCCCTAGGGCTTCAAAAGGGCTGGGCTCGCACTACCTCCGTAACTTGAGCTTCTTAAACCAGATGCGCTGGTAGCTCCGGCTCATGGGGTGCAGGAGCAGGGCGAGCAGCACGGCGGCGAAAACCAGGTTGATGACGATGCTGATCGACGAGGGGGAGCTGCGGAACAGGTCCAGCAGCCAGAGGACGTCGAGCCCGGCCACGACCACCCCGCCCCAGTAGCCGGCCTTCTTTTCATTGGCGATCCCCAGCCCGGCGAAGATGGCGGCGATGGCGAACAGGCCCAGGAAACCGGCGCCCAGCAGCACGTCGAGCAGCCAGAACGCCGCGTTTATGTACAGCAGGATGGTGGCCATGTAGAGCGTTTGGGGCTGGCTCTGGTCGATCCATCGGGTGTTGGCCATCGCGTTCAGTGTGCCACTCTCAGAGGACCGGCTGACGCCGGGTGCCTTCGGGCACCGGCCGCCGCCGCGGCTGCTCGGCGGCGAGCTGGCCGCAGGCAGCGCCGATGTCGGTGCCCCGGTTGGCCCGGACGGTGGCGTTGACCCCCCGGGCCGCCAGCTCGTCCCGGAACGAGGCCGCCCCCGGTGCCCGCGTGCTCCGCCCCGCATAGCCCGGGGTGGGGTTGAGAGGGATGAGGTTGACGTGCGCCCGCAGGGGCAGCGCCAGCTCGGCCAGCTCGGCGGCGTCCCGGGGGGTGTCGTTGACCCCGGCGATTAGTGCCCACTCGAACGACAGCCGCCGGTTTTTGGCCGCCTGGTACTCGGCGCAGGCGCCCATCAGGACCGATAGCGGGTAACGGCGGTTGAGGGGGACGATCCGGTTGCGCAGCTCGTCGCGCGCCGCGTGCAGGGAGACGGCCAGGTTGACGGGCAGGGCCTCCTGGGCCAGGCGCCGGATGCCGGGGACGACGCCGACGGTCGAGACGGTGATGTGGCGGGCGGAGAGGCCGAGGTGGGAATGGATCCGTTCCACGGCCGCCCACGTCCGGTCGTAGTTGGCCAGGGGCTCGCCCATGCCCATGAAGACCACATTGGAAAGCCGCCGGGGGAGTGCCTCCCGGCGGGCCACCGCCACCTGCTCGACGATCTCGCCCACCGACAGGTGGCGGGCAAAACCGGCTTGACCGGTGGCGCAGAAGGTACACCCCATGGCGCAGCCCGCCTGGCTGGAGATGCAGACGGTGGCCCGGTCGGTGTAGAGCATCAGGACCGTCTCGACCCGGGCGCCGTCCACCAGCTGCCACAGCCACTTGGTGGTCCGGTGGTCGGCCGAGGTCGACCGGGCTACCTCCTCGAGAGCGGGGACGAGCAGGGCGCCCAGGCGTTGGCGCAGGCTTTTGGGCAGGTTGGTCATGTCCCCGGGCCGCTCGCCCCGCTCCCAGGTACCGCGCCAGACCTGGTCGGTGCGAAAGCCTGGTTCCCCCGCCAGCAGCCCGGCCAGCTCGTCCCGGCTCACATCGAACGCTCCGGGCACAGCGTCCAGAGTAGGGGGAGCGCCTGAATGCTGGTTGAGATAGTCACCAGGACTTAAGGTTGTGCCCGCCCGCCAACTAAGGTAGGTGAGCGATGAAAATCATGATCCTGGGTGGGGACGGCTTCTGCGGTTGGCCGACATCCCTCCACTTGTCAGCGAAGGGCCACGACATCCTGATCGTGGACAACCTTTCGCGCCGGTCCATCGATATCGAGCTCGAAGTCGAGTCGCTCACCCCCATCCGTCCCATCGGGGAGCGGTTGCGGGCCTGGAAAGCCGTTTCCGGCCAGGAGATCGGCTTCGTCAACATGGACCTGGCCCTCCAATACAGCCGCTTGGTCAGTCTCTTGCAGGAGTTCGAGCCGGACGCCATTGTCCATTTCGCCGAGCAGCGGGCGGCGCCGTACTCGATGCGCTCGCCCCGGGCCAAGCGCTACACGGTGGACAACAACGTCCGGGGCACCCACAACCTGCTGTGCGCGCTCGTCGACTCCGGGGTCGACGCCGCCGTCGTGCACCTGGGCACGATGGGCGTCTACGGCTACGGCTGGTCGGGCTCGGCCCCCATTCCCGAGGGCTACCTGGCCGTGAAGGTCCCCACTCCCGACGGCGAACTGGTGCGGGAGATCCTGCACCCCGCCAACCCGGGCTCGGTCTACCACATGACCAAGACGCTGGACCAGCTGCTTTTTGCCTTCTACGCCAAGAACGACGGGGTGCGCATCACCGACCTCCACCAGGGCATCGTGTGGGGGACCCAGACGGACCAGACGTCGATGGACGACCGCCTGGTCAACCGCTTCGACTACGACGGCGACTACGGCACCGTCCTCAACCGGTTCCTCATGCAGGCGGCCATCGGCCACCCCCTGACGGTGCACGGTACCGGGGGTCAGACCAGGGCGTTCATCCACATCCGCGACACCGTGAGGTGCATCGAGATCGCGGTCAACAACCCGCCGGCGGCTGGGGAGCGAGTGTCGGTGTTCAACCAGACGACCGAGGTCCACAAGGTACGCGACCTGGCCGCGCTGGTGTCCAAGTTGACCGGGGCGGCCGTCGTGATGCTGCCCAACCCCCGCCAGGAGGCGGCCGAAAACGACCTCGTCGTCCGCAACGACCGGTTCCTCGCCCTGGGCCTCAATCCCACCACATTGTCCGAGGGCCTGCTGGAAGAGGTCCGCCTCATCGCCAGCAAGTACCCCGACCGGGTCGACCCGTCCAAGATCGTGGCCCGTTCGGTGTGGCGCAAGGGTATGGCCGTGTCGCCCGATCTTCAGGTCGTCCCCCTCGGCAGCGTGGAGGTCCCTGACGTCGACGTTGCCGGAGACATCGAGAGCATCGGTTCTTAGCCGCCGGGTCGACCGACCTCGTTCCCGGCGGCCTCGTCGTGGGCGGGCACGTCGCCCGTGTACGCCCGGTCGATGTGGTTTACGGTGAAGCCGAGCTCGATATAAAGCTTGAGGGCGGCCACGTTGGTGGCGTCCACGTAGAGCATCGCCTGGCGCAGCCCGACCGACGATAGGTGGTCCAGCCCGGCCAACGTCAACTGGCGGCCGAGCCCGTGGCCGGAAAATTCAGGGCTCACCGCCACGACATAGATCTCTCCCAGAGCTGGCGCGGCGGCGGCGTGGACCTTGGTCCAGCAGAAGCCGGCCAGGCGCTCACCACGGAAGTGCAGCAGGAAGCCTTCGGGGTCGAACCAGGGCTGGGCCTCCCGGGCCTTCAGGGTCTCCTCGGTCCAGCCCCCTTGCTCAGGGTGGCGGCGGAAGGCCCGGTTGTTGACCTCCAGCCAGGCCTGTTCGTCCTGGCCGGGCCGGAACGGTCGGGTCTGGATGGTGGCATGCGCGTCCATGGGGAGCGCCCGGCGCATCTGGTAGAGGCCGGCCCGCGGACAGCCCGACGGCCTTTGCCATCCTCTCGTGGTACGGAGCGGGTTGGCTGACCCAGAGGTGAAGGTGACCGCCGCCTTCGGCGGCTATGAGGTCCATGGCCGCTTTGACCAGGTCGTCGGCCACCGTGTTGCCCGGCGTGCGGTGGTGGGGGTCGACAACGACTTCCAGGGCCCAACTGCGGTGGCCGGTCCCTCCGTTCTCGCCCAGGCTGACTTGGGCGTAACCCACGGGGTGGGGATGGTCCGGCTCCCAAGCCACCAGGCCGGCAAAGCCGTCGCGCCCGCCTTGGACCAGGTCCAGCCAGGCATGCTCGCCGAGGGCGGGATGGGCGTCGGCCTCACTGGCGGCTGTCAACAGTTCGGTGACGGCGGCCAGGTCCTTGTCGTCGAGGGCGCGCTTTACGGCGATCTGGTGCACCCGGTCGAAGCTACTAGCGTCCCGCCGCAGTTAGGCAGCCCGGTACCGGCCGGCTTGGCTAGCCTCCCTAGCAATGGCGAAGGCAACCGCGGGCATGGGTGGGGCCCGACCGGCGTCCCGGCCCCGCACACCCGCGGGCCGGGCCCGGCTGGCCTCAGTGCGGCTGGCTCAGGAATACCCGGGCACGGCCCAGGAGCTGTGCGAACTGGACTTCTCCACTCCCTGGCAGCTGTTGGTGGCGACCGTGCTCTCGGCCCAAACGACGGACGTCCGGGTCAATCTGGTCACGCCGGCGTTGTTCCGGCAATACCCGGCGCCCGAGGATCTGGCCCTGGCCGACCCGTTGGCCGTCGAGGACCTGGTCCGGCCGACAGGCTTTTTCCGGGTGAAGGCCAGGAGCATAATCGGCCTGGCCCGCGCCCTGTGCGAGCGCTTCGACTGCCAGGTACCGACCCGTCTCGAGGATCTCGTCACCTTGCCCGGAGTAGGCCGCAAGACGGCCAATGTCGTACGCAGCGTGGCTTTCGGTTTGCCCGGGCTACCCGTCGACACCCATGTCGGTCGCCTGAGCCGGTTGCTGGTCCTGACCACCCAGACTGACCCGGACAAGGTCGAAGCCGACCTTTGCGCGGCCTTGCCCAGCCGGGACTGGGGGGCACTGAGCCTGCGCATGATCCTTCACGGTCGCCGTGTGTGCGTCGCCCGCCGGCCCCGGTGCACCGAATGCGTGATGGCGGATTTTTGCCCCTCGGCGGCTCTGCCTCTACGACCCCCGGGGCCGGCCCAGGCTCGGTGACGACCGGGGCGCGGCGACCACGCGGTCCAGGCGCCGGCTGGCGGCGCCCAGGGTGCGCTCGACCTCGAGCAGGTCGGTCCCGTAGCGGTCTTCGTCGGCCGGGGACAACTCGGCCAGGATGCGGGTGACCCGGCGGGTCAGCTCCTTCGAGGGTGCTCGACAGAGCGGTAAGTTCGGCGCCGACGCTCATGGTGCCCCAGCTTGGCCGGTGCCCCATTGTTAACGCGTTCGCCGCCACCACGTGGGGCCTGTCCACCACCCCTGGCTAGCATCATGGCTATGTCCTTGTTGACTCGCCTCGACTTGCGCGGCGTGCCCGGAGATCTCGGGCCCCGGCTGCCTGCCCCCCAGGCCGGTGGCGAGGGCCCTGTCGACGCCGTGCGGGCCATCCTGGCGGCGGTGAGAAAGGGCGGTGACGCGACGCTGGCCGAGCTGACCGAACGCTTCGACGGCGTCGTGCCGGCCTCGCTGCGGGTGCCGCCGGCCGAGGTGACGGCGGCCTTGGGCGATGTGGGGGCCGGGCTGCGCCGCGCCCTGGTCGAAGCGGCCGGCGCCATAAGGAGTTTTCACGAGGCGGAGCGCGACGCCCATGGCGGCTTCGAGCACATGAGCGCCCACGGGGTGACCACCCGGGAACTGCTGGTCCCGGTGGGCCGGGCCGGCTGTTATGTTCCCGGAGGTCGCGCTCCGCTGGCATCGACCGTGCTGATGACCGTGGTACCGGCCCGAGTGGCCGGCGTAGGCGAGGTGGCGGTGTGCTCGCCTCCCGGCCCCGACGGGCGGGTCTCGCCTGCCATCCTGGCCGCCGCCGCCGTGGCCGGGGTGGACGAGCTTTACGCCGTGGGCGGCGCCCAGGCCATCGCCGCCCTGGCCTTCGGCACTGAGACGGTCCGTCCGGTGGACGTCATAGTGGGGCCGGGAAACCTGTACGTGGCGACGGCTCAGCGGCTGGTGGCCGAGGAGGGAGCCGTGGGTGTCCCCGCCGCCTTCGCCGGGCCGTCCGAGGTCGTGGTGGTGGCCGACGCCAGCGCGCCGGCCGATTTCGCCGCCCTTGACCTGGTCGTCCAGGCCGAGCACGGGCCGGACGGGTTGGCCTGGCTGGTCACCTGGTCCGAGGAGGTGGCCGACGCCGTCGAGCAGGCGGTGGAACGGCTGGCGGCCGAGTCCCCCCGCCGCCGCGAGGTGACCGCCACCCTCGAGCGGGGAGGATGGTCTGTCCTCGTCGACGGGCCGTCCCGGGCGGTGGAGGTTTGCAACCTGGTCGCCCCCGAGCACCTGGAGCTCATAACGGCCGACCCTGAAGCCCTGGTGAGCGAGGTGCGCTCGGCCGGCGCCGTTTTTTGCGGCCCCTGGGCGCCCGCCAGCGTGGGCGACTACCTGGCCGGGCCGAGCCACGTCCTGCCCACTGCTCGCAGCGCCCGTTTTTCCAGCGCCCTGGGCACCCAGGACTTCCTCAAGCGTGTCCACGTCGTGGGCCTGGACCGGGCCGCGTTGCACCGGGTGGCCCCGTTCGTGGCCGACCTGGCCGCAGCCGAGGGCCTTGCCGCCCACGCCGGGTCGGTGCTCTACCGGGAGCAGGCAGCCTGGCCCGGGCGCGGCCCGGCCCGGGCCGGGGGGACCGAGCAGGCCCGAGGGACCGAGCAGGCCGCAGCGACCGACCAGGCCGGAACGCGGCCATGAAGGCGCCCGCCGGCCTGGCCCGTCCGCTGCCCCTGCCCCGCGCTGACCTCGGCCTGCGGGAGGGCTACCACTCGGCCCAGGTGCCGGTCGAAGTCCGCCTCAACACCAACGAGTCGCCCTATCCACCCCCACCCGAATGGCTGGAGGCGGTGCTGGCCGAGGCCCGTGGTATCGCCTTCAACCGGTACCCGGACCGGTCCGCCCGGGCGTTGCGGGAGGCGCTGGGCCATTTGCACGGAGTGCCCGCGGCGCAGGTATTCGCCGCCAACGGCTCCAACGAGGTCCTACAGGCCCTGTGCCTGGCCTACGGGGGGCCCGGGCGCAAGGCGGCGATGTTCGAGCCCACTTACGCCCTGCATGCTCATATCGCCCATCTCACCGGCACCCCGATCGTCCAGGGAGGCCGGCGCCCGGACTTCACGCTCGACGCCGGGGCCGCCGTCGACCTGGTGGAAAGGCACGGGCCGTCCATTGTTTTGCTTTGTTCGCCCAACAACCCGACCGGCTTGGCCGAGGATGCCACGACAGTTTCCTCGGTCGTGGCGGCCGCCGGTGGGCTGGTGGTGGTGGACGAGGCCTACGGCCAGTTCGCCTCGTGGTCGGCGCTGGACCTAGTGGCCGAGGACGTCCCCCTGGTTGTGGTGCGCACCTATTCCAAGACCTGGTCCATGGCCGGGTTGCGCCTCGGTTACCTGATCGGCCCGTCCGAGGTCGTGCAGGTGCTCGACCGGGTGGCCCTGCCGTACCACCTCGACGCCTTCAAACAGGCGGCGGGCCGGTTGGCCTTGCAGTTCTCGGCCCAGATGGAGCACCGGGTGGCGGCCGTGGTGGCCGAGCGCGAACGCCTGGTGGCGGCGCTTGGCGCCCTGCCCGTGCGGACCTGGTCTTCGCAGGCCAATTTCGTGCTCTGGCGCCCGCTGGAGCGCGCCGGCCCCGAGGTTTGGCAAGGACTGGTCGATCGTTCGGTGCTGGTGCGCGACGCCTCGAAGCTGGCCGGGGCTGGAAGGTTGCCTGCGCACCACCGTGGGCACCCCCGACGAAAACGACCGCTTCCTCTGCGCTCTGGCCGAGGTGCTGGCGTGACCGGGCGCTCCGTCCACAAAGAGCGCACCACCAAGGAGACGTCTGTCTCGCTGCGGCTGGCACTAGATGGGACGGGCCAGGTGTCAGTGGCGACAGGACTGCCGTTTTTTGACCACATGATCTCTCAGCTCGGCCGCCACAGCGGGTTCGATCTTCGAGCTCACGGCCGCAGGCGACCTCGCTGTCGACGCCCACCACACCGTGGAGGACGTGGGCATCGTGCTGGGCGAGGCCCTGCACCAGGCGCTCGGCGACAAGGCGGGCGTGCGCCGGTTCGCTTCCATCTCCGTGCCGCTGGACGAGGCCCTCATCGAGGTGGCGCTCGACCTCTCGGGCCGGCCGTTCCTTTTCTACGAGGTCGACCCGGGCGCCGCAGGAGAGGCGTACCCTCTCGGCGACCCGCCTTTCGACCCCCAACTAGCTGAGGAGTTCTGGCGGGCTTTTTGCATTTCGGCGGCCATAACCTTGCACCTGAGCATGCGCCGTGGGCGCAACGCCCACCACATCCTGGAGGCGTCTTTCAAGGCCGTGGCCCGGGCTTTGCGGGACGCCGTGCGGGTCGAGGGGGACGGCGTGCCTTCCACAAAAGGGACGCTGGGCTGAGGTGGGCCCGTTCATCGCCGTTGTCGACTACGGCATAGGCAATTTGCGTTCGGCGGAAAAGGGGTTCGGCAAGGTCGGGGCCGACGCCCGGCTGGTCGGCGTTCCCGCCGAGATCGAGGCGGCGGATGGGGTCGTGTTGCCCGGCGTGGGGAACTTTGGCCGCTGCGCCGAGGCTCTGGAGGCCAGCGGCCTATGGACGGCCACGCGGGCGGCGGCCCTGTCGGGCAAGCCCTTCCTCGGTATCTGTGTCGGCATGCAACTTTTGTACCAGGGTTCGGACGAATCACCGGGGACAGCCGGGCTGGGGATTTTTCCCGGCGACGTGGCCCTGTTACCCGATGGCGTGAGGCGGCCGCAGATCCAGTGGAACTTGCTCGATGTCGCCCGGGACAGCCTCCTGTTGGCCGGTTTCGAGCACGGGGCGTGGGCTTATTTCGTCCACTCCTATGCCCCGCCGGTAGCGGCCGAGACCGTAGCCACCTGTGACTACGGGGGGCCGGTGGCCGCCGCCATCGAGGCCGGCACCATCTGGGCTACGCAGTTCCATCCCGAGAAGTCGTCGTCGGTGGGCCTAGGGATATTGGCCAACTTCGTAAAAGCGTGCCAATAGCCATGGACCTTTTCGCCGCCATCGACCTGAGGGACGGCCGTTGCGTGCGGCTGGCTCAGGGCGACTTCGGCCGGGAGACGGTGTACGGCAACGACCCCGTGCCGCGTGCCCGGGCTTTCGAGGCCGGGGGCGCCCGATGGCTCCATGTGGTGGACCTCGATGCCGCCCGGACGGGCAAGGCCGGCAACCGGTCGGTGGTGGCGGACATAGCCGCCGCCGTCAAAATCCCCGTGCAGGCCGGGGGCGGCGTGCGTAGCGAGGACGACGCCGAGGAGCTGTTCAACGCCGGCGTCGAGCGGGTGATCGTCGGTACGGCGGCGCTGTGCCGGCCCGGCTTCCTGGCCGGCCTGGCCGGCCGGTGGCCGGGCCGGGTGGCCGCCGGCGTCGACCATTTCAACGGCGACGTGAGGGTCAAAGGCTGGGCGGAGGGGTCCGGCCATAGCGTGACGGCGGCGGTGGCCGAGCTGACCGAAGCCGGCGCCGCCGCCGTCGTGGTCACGGAGATCTCGCGTGACGGGCTGATGGTGGGCCCCGACGTGGCCGGCTACCGGGCCCTGCTGGAGGTGTGCACGGTACCGCTGGTCGCCTCGGGTGGCGTGGGCTCGCTCGAGCACCTGCGCCGGCTGGCCTGGTTGCAGGTGTCGGGCCGTCAGCTGGCCGGGGTCATCGTGGGCCGCGCCATCTACGAGGGGCGTTTCAGCGTGCCCGACGCGGTGGCCGCCACCCGTGGCATGCCCACGTGATGGGGGGCGCCATCACCGCGGTCGTGAGCGTGCCCGCGGCCCGGCCATGAGGGCGGTCCGGGTGGTGCCGTGCCTGGACGTGGACGCCGGCCGGGTGGTCAAAGGTGTGCGCTTCGAGGGGCTCCGCGACGCCGGCGACCCGGTGGAGCTGGCCGCCCGCTACGACGACGAAGGGGCGGACGAGGTCGTCTTCTACGACATCACGGCTTCGGCCGATGGTCGCCAGACCATGCTCGACGTGGTCGCCCGCACTTCCGAGGAGGTGTTCATCCCCTTGACCGTGGGCGGAGGGGTGCGCTCCCTGGAGGACGCCCGCCGGCTCCTTCGCCTGGGGGCCGACAAGGTGAGCGTCAACTCGGCGGCGGTGGCTCGGCCCGAGCTGGTCCAGGAGATCTCGGGCGCCTTCGGGGCCCAGTGCGCCGTCGTCGGGATCGACATCCGTCGCCTCCCCGGACCGCAGCCGGCGTGGCAGGTGTACACCCATGGCGGCCGCCTGGCGACGGGCGTCGACGCCGTCTCCTGGGCGGTCCGCTGCGAGCAGCTGGGAGCGGGCGAGCTCGTCCTCAACTCCATGGACCGGGACGGGACCAGGCAGGGCTACGACCTCGAGCTGACCCGCCGGGTGGCGGAGGAGACCACCATCCCGATCGTGGCCAGCGGCGGTGTCGGCGGGCTCCAGGACCTGGTGGACGGGGCCGTCCTCGGCCACGCCGACGCCGTGCTGGCGGCATCCATATTCCACTTCCGGGAGGCGACGATCGCGCAGGCCAAAGCGGCGCTGGCCGCCGCCGGGGTGACCGTGAGACCGGCGGGGAAACCGGCACCGGGTGCGGCCGGCTAGAGGCCCCGTGTGGCCCTGCGGTCGCCGGGCGCGATAGCTTGCCGTTCAATGAGCCCGAACGAGCTTGGTTCTCCCAAGCAGGCCATCCAGATGCTGACCGACAGGGTCCTGGTCCAGGTGCCGCGCTCGGAGGGCGAACGCAAGTCCAAATCGGGCATCCTCATCCCGGCCACGGCTGAGATCCCCCGCCGCCTGAGCTGGGCCGAGGTGGTCGCCACCGGGCCCCAGGTGCGGTCGATCAAACCGGGGGACCAGGTCCTGTTCAGCCCGGAGGACCGTTTCGAGGTCGAGGTGCAGGGCGACAACTACCTGATCCTGCGCGAACGCGACATCCACGCCGTGGCCGCCGAGCGGGTCACGGACGGCACCGGCCTGTACCTGTAGCCTCTCCCCGATGAGCAGGGTGCTGTGCGGACAGCTCCGGGGGCACTGGTGCCATAGTCTCTCCACTGAGCCGCCGTTGGGGTGGCCGTTGACATGACGGGAGGCGGTTAGCCATGAGCAGAGTTCGGTTGCTGGTGGGGACACGGAAGGGCGCCTTCGTCCTCACCTCCGACGGCAAGCGAGAGAACTGGCAGGTCGACGGTCCACATTTCGGCGGGTGGGAGATGTACCACCTCAAGGGCTCACCGGTCGACCCCGACCGCATCTACGCGTCGCAGTCCAACGGTTGGTTCGGCCAGCTCGTACAACGTTCGGACGACGGCGGGAAGACGTGGGCGGCCGTGGGCAACGACTTTGCCTACCAGGGCGACGTGGGTACCCACCTGTGGTACGACGGTTCGTCCCGGCCGTGGGAGTTCACCCGGATCTGGCACTTGGAGCCGTCACCCGACGACCCGTCCACGGTGTTTGCCGGCGCACAGGACGCGGCCCTGTTCCGGTCCACGGACGCCGGCGAGACCTGGGACGAGATGACAGGGTTGCGGCGCCATGCCACGGGGTCGGCGTGGCAACCGGGTGCTGGCGGCCTGTGCCTGCATACCATCCTTCTCCGCCCGGGCGCCCCGGAGTGGATGGCCGTGGCCATCTCGGCCGCCGGAGTGTTCCGGAGTGACGATGGCGGCGAGAGCTGGCGCCCGGCCAACAACGGCCTGCGATCTGAGGGTGTGATCCCGGACCCTGACGCCTACGAGGGCCACTGCGTTCACAAGGTGGCCGTGCACAAGGCGTTCCCGGATGTGCTTTTCATGCAAAAACATTGGGACGTGATGCGCAGTGACGACGGGGGAGGTACCTGGCGAGAGGTGAGCGGCGACCTGCCGAGCGACTTCGGTTTCGCCATTGACGTACACGCCCACGAGCCCGAGACCGTCTACGTCGTGCCCATCAAGAGCGATTCGGAGCACTACCCGCCCGAGGGGAAGCTCCGGGTCTACAGAAGCCGAGCCGGGGGCTATGAGTGGGAGCCTCTGACGGCGGGGCTGCCACAGTCCAACTGCTACGTCGACGTGCTCCGTGATGCCATGTCTGTGGACTCGCTCGATCCCTGTGGGGTCTACTTCGGGACGACTGGTGGACAGGTGTACGCCTCGGCAGACGCAGGGGACAGCTGGTCCCCAGCTGTCAGGGACTTGCCGGCTGTGCTTTCAGTGGAGGCCCAGACCCTCCCGTGACAGGTCAGGACCAGGCGACCAGCGTCACGGTCCGAGTGCGTCTGCCGGCTCAACTGCGGATCCTGATCGGCGTGCCCGGCGAAGCCGTCGTCGAAGTCACGGGACTCGTGACGCAACGCTCCGTGCTCGATGCCCTGGAGACTGCCTACCCCATGTTGCGGGGGACCATCAGGGACCGCTCATCAGGTCGGCGCCGGGCGTTCATCCGGTTTTTCGTCGGAGAAGAGGACCACTCTTACGAGATGCCGGACGCCCTCCTCCCGAGCTCGGTGACCGGTGGGCAGGAGGCCTTTGTCGTCGTGGGGGCGATGGCGGGAGGTTGACAGTCGACCCGGCCGAGGCGTTCCAGGAGGGCCTGGGTCTTTATCGGGGCGATGGCCGGCGGCCGAGAGTGGCTGGCCCGGCGGAAGCGTTTTGCCTCGGTCGCTAGCATGTGGGGATGCCTGTCGCCACGCCGATCGCCGCCGGTGCCGAGCAGTTGTCCGCCGTGACCTACAACGCCGACGGTCTCGTCCCCGCCATCGTCCAGGAGCACCGGACGGGCGAGGTACTGATGATGGCGTGGATGAACGAGGACACACTGCGCGAGACCCTGGAGTCCGGGCGCACCGTGTTCTGGTCCCGCAGCCGCCAGCAGCGCTGGCGCAAGGGTGACTCCTCAGGCGAGCGCCAGTGGGTCCGGGCCGCCTACTACGACTGTGACGGCGACACGCTGCTGTTCGTGGTGGAGCAGGAAGGGGCGGGGGCCTGCCACACCGGCCGCCGCAGCTGCTTCCACCGCCGCTTCGGCGCCGGGGCGGACGCTGGCGTCGAGGGTCAGTGAAGGCTCCCGGTCCCCGACCGCGGCGTTGAGCATCCCGGTGCGCGCCGGGCTACGCCCGAGCCGGGACGAGTTCATCGCCCTGGCCCGGGACTGGAGCATCGTCCCGGTCTGGCGCGAGGTGCTGGCCGACCTGACCACGCCTGTGGCCGCCTTTGCCCGTTTGGTCGGCGACGGGCCCGGTTTCGTCCTGGAGTCGGTGGAGCACGCGGGGACGTGGGGGAGGTGGTCGTTCATCGGCCGCCGGCCTTCCGCCACCCTGACGCTGCGGCGGGGCCAGGTGTCCGTGGCCGGCGCCCTGCAGGCCGACGTGCCCACCGACCGCGGCATCCTGGCCGCCATCGAGGCATTGCTTTCCCATTACAAAGCGCCCGCACTCCCCGGGCTGCCTCCGCTGCACGGTGGCCTGGTCGGCTACCTGGGCTACGACGTCGTCCGGGAGATCGAACGACTGCCCGAGCCGCCTCCCGATGAGCTCGGCTATCCCGATGCCATCGTTTCGGTCGTCGGCCAAGTCGCCGCCTATGACGCCTGGCGCCAGCGAGTCACGCTGGTAGAGGCCGTGCCGGTGCCCACCGGGGCGAGCACGGCCGAGCTGCACGAACTGTACGACTGGGCCCTGCAGCGGCTGGAGGAGTTCGCCGCCGAAGGGGCCAAGCCCATCGACGAGCCCGTCATCGTCCCCCCCGACGCCGACGATGAACTGCCCCCGGCCCGGCGGCGCACTTCCCCCGAGCTCTACGCCGCCGCGGTGGCGGCGGCCCGCGAGCACATCCATGCCGGGGACATATTCCAGGTCGTGCTGGCCCAGCGCTTCGACCTCGAGCTTCAGGCCAAGCCGCTCGACCTGTACCGCTCGCTGCGCCAGGTCAACCCGAGCCCTTACATGTACCTGCTCCAGTACCCCGAGCTCTCCGTGGTGGGCTCGTCCCCCGAACCGATGGTCCGGGTCCGTGACGGCCTGGTGATCTCGAGGCCCATCGCCGGTACCCGCCGGCGGGGCCGTACCGATGCCGACGACCGCCGCCTGGCGGCCGAGCTGGCCGAGCACCCCAAGGAGAGGGCGGAGCACGTGATGCTGGTCGACCTGGCCCGCAACGACGTGGGCCGGGTCGTCGAGTTCGGCACGGAGACCGTCGACGAGCTGATGACGCTTCAAGCGCTACAGCCACGTGATGCACCTGACGTCCCAGGTCTCGGGCCGGCTACGGCCCGGCCTCGGCCCGGTCGACGTGCTCCGGGCCACACTGCCGGCGGGGACGGTGTCGGGAGCGCCCAAGGTGAGGGCCATGGAGATAATCGACGCCCTCGAAGCCGGCCCGGCGCGGCCCCTACGCCGGGGTGGTGGGTTACATCGACTTTTCCGGCAACGTAGACACGGCCATCGCCATCCGGACCATGCTGGTGGGCGCTGACGGGCGGGCCTGCGTCGAGGCGGGCGCCGGCATCGTGGCCGACAGCATCGCCGAGACGGAGGACCTGGAGTGCCGCAACAAGGCCGCCGCCCTGCTGGCCGCCGTGCCCGGGGCGCGCCGGATCGCCGCCGCGCGCCTGGGGGGAGGGGCGTGACCGGCCACGCGGGCTATGACCAGGGTTATGAAGCCCTGGCCCACGGCCTGGGCACGTTCGAGTTCCCCCGCGACGTTGTCCGTGTGCAGGGCTCGGATGCCGAACGCTACCTGCAGGGCCAGCTCAGCCAGGACGTGGCCGCGCTGGCCCCCGGCGCGTGGGCCTGGGCCCTGGTCCTGACGCCCCAGGGGAAGCTGGACGCTTTCGTCCGGGTGCGCCGACCGGCGGCCGACGAGTTCGTCCTGGACACGGACGCCGGGATGGGGCCGGCGCTGGTGGCCCGGCTGCTGCGGTTCCGGTTGCGCACCAAGGCCGATGTGGAGCAGCTCGAGTGGCGGGCCGTGGCCGTGCGGGGGCCGGGGGCGGCGTCGCCCTCCGCCTGGGCCGCGCCCGGTGGCGATGCCGTCGCCGTCCCCTTCCAGTGGGGCGGGCTGAGGGGCTATGACCTGCTCGGTGCCCTCCCGGTTGCCCCCCACGATGCCGTGGCGGTGAGCTCGGAAGCCTACGAGGCCGCCCGCATCGAAGCGGGCTTCCCCCGTCACGGTGCCGAGCTCGACGAGCGTACGGTCCCGGCCGAGGCGGGCCTGGTGGAAGCCTCGGTCAGCTTCACCAAGGGGTGCTACACCGGCCAGGAGCTGGTGGCCCGCATAGATTCCCGGGGCAGCAACGTTCCCCGCCATCTTCGTGGCCTGCGGCTGTCGGGGCCGGCGGCTCCGGGTGAGCTCCTCTACCGGTCCTCCCCAGGTGGCGATATCGGTACCGAGGCGGCCAAGGAGGTCGGTCGCCTGACCAGCGTGGCTCGCTCGCCCGAGCGGGGCTGGGTGGCCCTCGGTTACGTGGGTCGGGCCGTCACCGTCGGGGAGAGCCTGATGGTGGCGGGAGGGGCGGGGCCGGTGCAGGCTGAGGTCAACTCGCTCCCGTTGTCCAGCGACGGGCGTTGAGCCCGGACCAGGGCCGCCGCCAGGGCGAGGCCGCCCCGCCTATGACGCTGGCGGGGCAGGCGAGAGCGTTCGATGCCTTGGCCATGTACTCTTTCGTGGCCCTCGGGCTCCCGGACGGGATGATCGGGACGGCCTGGCCGGCGGTCCGGGGCGGCTTCCACGCCCCGCTCGAGGACCTGGGCATCGTGCTGCTCGTGGCCACCTTCGGGGCCATCGCCAGCTCGTCGGTGGCCGGCGTTTTGTTGGGCCGGCTCGGCATCAGGTGGATGATAATGTTGGCCGGCACCATCGCCTCTCTAGGCGCGGTGGGGATCATCCTGTCACCAGCCTTGTGGGTGTTCGTTATGTCGGGCACGGGCATCGGTGTGGCCGCCGGGTTCCTGGACAGTTCTGTCAACACCGCCGTCGCCCTGGCCAACCGCAACCGGCTGCTCAACCTGCTCCACGGCTGCTATGGCGTCGGGTCGACGATCGGGCCTCTGGTCATAACGGGCGCCCTCCTGGCCGGGTCCTGGCGGCCTGGCTACGGGGTGCTCCTCGGAGTCGAACTGGTCATGGTGGCGGGGTGGTGGGCGGCCGGCCGCCGGGTGGCGCCGGCCCAGCCGGCGCCGGGGGCAGCCGAGGGGGAGCCTACAGGCAGGGCGCCGGTCGGGGCGGTGCCGGTCGGGGCGGTGCCGGTCGGGGCGGTGCCGGTCCTGGAGGAGCCGGTCCTGGGAGTGGTCGCTGGCCCGGTGCCGGCGGAGCGCGTCCTGTCCCGGTCCCGGATGATCGTGACGGTGGTCCTGGGCCTGATCGTCTTCATGGTCTACACCGGGTTCGAGGTCTCGGCCGGCCAATGGGAGCCGAGCTTCGACCGGGGCCCGCTGCACCTGGGCACCGGGGCTACGGGCCTGGCCACCTTCGGTTACTGGGGTGCTCTCACCCTCGCCCGGTTCGCCCTGGCCGCTCCCCGCCGCCCGCTGTCACAGGCGGGGATCGTCCGCTGGGGGTGTGTGGCCGCCCTGGCCGGCGCCGCCCTGGTGTGGTGGCGGCCCTCCACCGTGGCCGCCCTGGTGGGCCTGGTCGTGATCGGGGGCGCCCTCGCTGGCGTCTTCCCGGCCCTGGTCGCCCTCACCCCGTCCCGGGTGGGAGAGGAGATGGCCCGTCACGTGATCGGCTGGCAGGTCGGCGCGGCCAACATCGGTGGTTCGGCCATCTCCGCCCTGTTTGGTGCCATCTTTCAGCACTACGGTCTGAGGGACTTCGGGCCGGCGCTGGTGGTCATCGCCGTCGTGGTGCTCGTGGGCGGGGTGGTGCTGGAACGCGCCGCCCCCGCCCAGCTGGCGGCGGCGACGTGAGCGATGGCGGGCCCCGGCCGGCCCGGGTCGTCGTGGTCACGGGCACGGGCACCGGGGTGGGCAAGACGTGGGCCGGTTGTGAGGTGGCCCGTCACCTGGGAGGGCTGGGCCTGAGGGTGTGCGCCCGCAAGCTGGCGCAGTCGTTCGGGCCCGACGAGGGCCTCACCGATGCCGAGCGGCTGGCAGCGGCGACGGGGGAGACGGCCACCGATGTGTGCCCGCCCACCCGCTGGTACCCCCGGGCGATGGCGCCGCCCATGGCCGCCGAGTCCTTGGGCCTGGCCCCCTTCAGCCTCGACGACCTCCTGGGCGAACTGCACTGGCCGACCGGGGCCGATATGGGCCTGGTCGAATGCGCCGGCGGCGTCGGCTCCCCGCAGGCGAACGATGGCGACGGCGTCGATGTGGTGGAGCGGCTGGCCGCCGACAGCGTTGTGCTCGTGGCCGGCGCCGGGCTCGGGGCCCTCAACGACGTGCGTATGGCGGCCCGGGCGCTGTCCGGGCACCCGCTGGTGGTCTACCTCAACCAGTTCGACCCCGAGGACGAGCTCCACGTGCGCAACCGGCGCTGGCTGGACGAGCATGACGACCTGTTCGTCGTCGTTGGCATTGCCCAGTTAGCCGACGTGGTGCTCGGCGCTAGCGGGCGCTGAGCGTCCAGCACATCCTCACCGAGCCACCGGCGACCACCCGGATAAGGCCGATGCCGTTGTTGAAGGCGTTGGGCGGGCACGTGTTGGGCTCGATGGCCAGCCCCTGGCGCCGGCGCTCCGCCAGTGTGTCGCCGGTGAACAGCTGGACGTAATCCAAGCCGTCGTAATAGTGCAACCAGATCGAGGTGCTCCCGTCGGCGGAGGAAAAACTCAGGGCGGCCCGGCCCTCTTCGTCCCGGGCCAGGCCGGTCAGGGTGATGTCCAGCACCGACCCACCGATAGGTTTGCCGTGACGAAAATCGAACTCAGTACCGTCCACCGGCACGGGTGGTCCCGTCGGGACCAGGCCGTCGCTGGGCGGGAAGTACTGGCTCGCCGGCACCTGCAATATGCCGCCGTCGACCCGGGGCGAACCCACGGTGAAATAGGGGTGCGAGCCATAGCCGAAGGGAGCCGAACTGCGGCCGATGTTGCGGGCCACGGCGGATATCTCGAGGCTGTCGTCGAGCCAGCGGTACGAGAGCTCGTACTCGAAGGGGAACGGGTACCCGGGCATGGCCAGCAACCGGCACGCGAGGGTGATGTTGTCCCGCCCGTGCTCGGTTACCCGCCAGGTGGCCCAGCGCGTCCAGCCGTGAATGGCGGCGCCCGTCACGTGGTCCGTTATGGGCAGTTGGTAGTGCTCACCTTCGTACTCGTAAAGACCTTTGGGCACCCGGCCGGGCCACGGCATTAGATGCTGCCCGTAGCCCCCGTGGCCGGTGTAGCCGTCCTCCTCGCTGAAGTCCAGGAGGTCCCGGCCCTCCCACTGGACGCGGAACAATGTGGCCCCTTGCTCGGTGACCACGGCCCGGCGGTTGCCGTCGTTGATCTCGAAAAGCTCGCCGGCGCGCATCAGGGGCCGGTGCCCGCGCTCGAAGTCATGTCCGCCACGCTATATGCGCCGCGCCCGCGGCTGCAGGTCCGCCTGGCTGCGGCCCGCGCCTAAGGTCGTGCTCATGACGGTCTACAGCGGCACGGCCGCGGGTGTCGGCCCACTTTCCTGGTTGGCCGGGCTAACCGAAGGCTCACTGGCGCGGCGGCTGCCGTCGCCGGACCAGGCCCTGGCCGTGCTGCGCTGCGGAGACGACGTCCTCCTCGACGTGGTGGCTGCCGCCGCTCGTGTGCGCCGGGCCTTCTTCGCCAACCGGGTCAAGCTCAATTACCTCGTCAATATGAAGAGCGGGTTGTGCGGGGAGGACTGCTCGTACTGCTCCCAGCGCCGGGGTTCGCAGGCCGGTGTGCTCACCTACAACTGGATCAGCCCCCAACAGGTGGCGGACGAAGCCGAGCGGGCGGCCGCCGCCGGAGCCAAGCGGGTGTGCCTGGTGGCCAGCGGCCGGGGCCCGAGCGACCGGGACGTCGACCGCGTCGCCCGCACGATCGGCGCCATCAGGGGGGCTCACCCCGAACTTGAAGTCTGCGTCTGTCTCGGCATCCTGGGCGCCGAGCATGCGTCTCGCTTGAAAGAGGCGGGGGCAGACGCCTATAACCACAACCTGAACACGGCGGCGTCCAATTACGGGCGGATTTGCAGCACGCATACCTTCGAGGACAGGGTCGGCACGGTCCGCCACGCTGCCGACGCCGGACTTTCGCCCTGCTCGGGGGTGATCGTGGGCATGGGGGAGTCCGACGAGGAATTGGTGGACGTCGCTTTTCGGCTTCACGAACTGGGACCTGACTCCGTCCCCGTCAATTTCCTGATGCCCTTCGAGGGCACCCCCCTGGCCGGGCGCCTGGAGCTCACCCCGGCCAAGTGCCTGCGGGTGCTGGCCATGTTCCGTTTTGTGTTCCCCGACGTCGAGGTCCGCATTGCCGGGGGCCGCGAAATGCACCTGCGCAGCCTGCAGCCTCTGGGCCTGCATATCGCCAATTCCATTTTCCTGGGCGATTACCTCACCTCTGAGGGTGCCCCCGGCGCCGCCGACCTGGCCATGATCGCCGACGCCGGTTTCGTGGTGGAGGGGACGGACGAGGTGACGCTGCCGGCCCATCGCCGGGGCGACGGAGGCCCGGTCTCCCCCGCATTGCGCCGCCGGGGACCGGGGACGGCGGTGCCCGCCAACGCCTAGGCCGGCCGGCCCGGGACCAGGCCGGCCCGCCGAGGACCAGGCCGGCCAAGGATCAGGCCGGCCAAGGATCAGGCCGGCCAAGGATCAGGCCGGCGCCGGCTTGCCGTTACCGTCCGCCGGCCCGACGGCGGGCCTCAAGGTAGCAACCACCCGGGTGCCGCCTTGTGCACCGGTAGGGGACTGCACGGCCACCTGGCCCCCCATGGCCACCACGAGTTCGTCGACTATGGCCAGGCCGAGGCCGGACCCGAGCTTGCGGCCTTCGCTCGAACGGGACTGGTAGAGGCGTTCGAAGACGCGGGGCAGGTCCCGCTCGGGAATGCCGGGCCCATCGTCGGCCACAGCCACCCAGGGCCCGCCGGCCGACACCCCGGTGGAAACGGAGACCTCGGAGGTGGCGTACTTGAGGGCATTTTCCACCAGGTTGGCCACCACCTGCCCCAGACGGTCGCGGTCGGCGTCGCAGAAGACCTCGGCCGGCGGGGCGGTCCTGACCTGTACCGACAACCCGAGTGTCGAGGCGGCCGGCGCAAAAGCGTGGGCCGTATCGGAAACGACCTCGGAAAGGTCCAGCGGGCGGCAGTGCAAGCTGAACGCCCCCGCCTCCAGTTTGGCCAGCTCCAGCAGGTCCGTCACCAAGCGTTCCAGCCGCCCGGCTTCAGAAACGATTATGCCGGCGGCGTAGTGGACGTCGGTTGTGGCCCCGTCGTAGAGGGCCTCGGCAAAGCCCCGGATGGACGTGAGCGGGGTGCGCAGGTCGTGGGACACCGACATCAGGAACTGGCGCTGGGTGCCTTGCGCCCGGGCCAGGCTGGCCGCCATCTGGTTTACCGAGGTGGCCAAGGAGACCAGCTCGTGGCCCACGTTGGCCGGGACCGGGACCCGGGCTTCGAGGTCGCCGGCGGCGATGCGGCGGGTGACCGTTTCTGTTTGTTGCAGGGGGCGGGCCAGGCGGTGGCCGAGCCGCACGGCCACGATCAGGGCCACGGCCAGCGTGGCGGCGGCGGCGATGGCGAACCACACGCCGGCATCGCCGACCCCGCTCGGCGCCTCCCGGGTGAGGACCACCACCAGGTTGGCCACGTTGGCCACCTCCACCTGCGTGGAGAACAGGTAGGCGGCGTAGGCCAGGCGCCCACGGTGCCCGGTGACGGGCAGGCCGTTGAGGAGGTCGCCTATGTCCAGTTGGTCCACCGTCAGACCGCTGGGCAGGGGCTCGCCCGGGCTCAACAGGCTGTAGAGACATAAGCCCTGGACATCGGCACCCACACCTAGATCAGATTCACGGCAACCTTGGTCACCCCCGTTCGAGGACGCGGCCAGGATGGCCTCGCCCTGGAGGCGCAACGGGGACTTGAGGACGCCCAGGGACTGGCGCAACACGGCGATCGACTCGCGGTGCCGCCCGGTGGACACGGCATCCTGTACACCCTGGGCCAGTTTCTTGGCGTCCGACGCCAGCTCGCTCTGGGTCTGGCGGACGCTGTTGAGGGAGGTGAGGCCCAGAGTGGCCAGGCCGGCGAAGAGCAGCGCCCCGACGACCATGGCGAACATGGTGAGGCTTATGCGCCGGCGCATCGTTTACCGCCCTACCCGAGCCGGTAGCCCATGCCCCACACGGTGCTGAGAGGGAGCGCGTCCCCGAGTTTCTTGCGCAGCTGGCGGACGTGGGCGTCTACGGTGCGGTCGTCGCCGTACCAGCCCGACCCCCACACGCCGTCGAGGAGCTGCTGGCGTGACAGGGCGCGGCCCGGCCGTTCGGCCAGGAACTGCAGGAGCTGGAACTCCTTGGAGGCCAGGGCGATGGGCTCACCGTCGATCCTGGCCTCGCGCCGGACGGCGTCGACTTCGACGCGACCGGCCATGAGCACCTCGTTGGGCTCGCTGGTGCCGTCGGAGCGGCGCAGGATGGCCTTGACCCGGGCCACGAGCTCGCGCGGAGAGAACGGCTTGGTGACGTAGTCGTCGGCGCCCAGTTCCAGGCCCAGGATGCGGTCGACTTCGCCGTCCCGAGCCGTCAGCATGAGCACGGGCAGCGACTGCTTGGCCCGCACCCGGCGGCACACTTCCAGGCCGTCAATGCTCCCGGGGAGACCGACGTCGAGGATCACCATCCGGGGTCGTTCCCGCTCGATAGCGGCCAGGCCCGTCTCGCCCGTGCCCGCCTGGATCACCCGGAAACCCTCGCGGCGCAGGTACATGTCGACGAGGTCGGCGATATTGGTGTCGTCCTCTACGACGACGATGGTGCCCATGTCGGCGGCCACCCAGCCAGCATGCCAGGTTGTCGAGGCCAAGGTGTGAACCGTTCCGCTCGCCCGGGCTGGGCGTACTTCGCCCACCCCTCAGTCGGGCCGCGGGTAAGGCGGGGCTACGCTGGTGACAGATGCCCACTTATCTGGACAAGATCCTCGCCTTTCACCGCGAGGGCGCCCGAGCCGACCGGCGGGACCTGGGCCGGCTCCTGGGCGAGGCGGCCCGGTGCGCTCCGACCAGAGGCTTTGCCACCGCGCTCAAAGCCCACCGGGACGTGGCGGTGATCGCCGAGATCAAGCGCCGCAGCCCTTCGAAGGGCCCGCTGGCACCGCAGCTCGAGCCGGCTCTCCTGGCCAAGGCGTATGCCGGTGGCGGGGCCGCCTGCCTGTCGGTACTGACCGATCCCGAGTTTTTTGGGGGTTCTGCCGACGACCTGGCCGAAGCCCGTTCGGCGATGGAGCTTCCGGTCCTGCGCAAGGACTTCACCGTCGGTCCCGCCGATGTCGGCGACGCCCGCCTTATGGGTGCCGACGCCGTGCTCCTCATCGTCGCCGCCCTGAGCGCGGCCGAGCTCGGGGAACTGCTCGGGACGGCCGATAGCCTCGGCCTGGACGCTCTGGTCGAAGTGCACGACGAGGCCGAGGCCGAGGTGGCGCTGGCGGCCGGGGCCGAGGTGATCGGTGTCAACCAGCGCGACCTCGTGACCTTCGAGGTCGACACCCGCCGTGCCGTCCGGGTCGCCCGGTGTTTGCCCGGGCATGTGGTCCGGGTGGCCGAGTCCGGGGTACGCGACCGGGACGACGTGAGGCGCCTGGCCGACGCCGGCTTCCATGCCATCCTGGTAGGCGAAGCCTTGGTGACCGCCCCTGACCCGGGCGCCGCCGTGGCCGCGTTGACGGCGGTCGAGGCCTCCTGGTGCTCCTGAAGATTTGCGGCACCACTTCGGAGGACGATGCCCTCCTGGCCATCGCCATGGGCGCCAACGCCCTCGGTTTCATCTTCGCACCCTCTCCACGGCAGGTTTCCGCCCAACGGGTAGCCGACATCGTCAAGCGCTTGCCCCGGGAGGATCTCCTGACCGTGGGGGTTTTCCGTGACGATGCTCCCAGGCGGGTGGTCGAGGTCGTCTATGCCGCCGGTCTCCAGGCCGCCCAATTGCACGGACGGGAGACACCGGAGGAGGCACGCTGGATCCGCCAGAGGGTCCCCATGGTGATAAAGGCCTTCCCCGGGGGGGACCCCAGAGTGGCTCACGCCGACGATTATGGAGCCGACGCCATCCTTCTCGACTCCCCCCGCCCGGGCACCGGGAACGTCTTCGACTGGGCGCTGGCCGGTGACCTGCCCGAGGGCCAGCGCCTCGTGATCGCCGGCGGGCTCCATCCCGGCAACGTGGCCGCCGCCATCCTCCGGGCCAAGCCCTGGGGGGTGGACGTGACCTCGGGGGTCGAAGCGTCGCCCGGGGTCAAAGATCCCATGAAAGTAAAGGAGTTCATCGAGGCGGCCAAGCGTGCCCAAGCGCAACTGGCGGCGGCCGAGGCCACCGGCCCGCAGAGCACCGGTGTCGGGCCCTACGACTGGGCGGACGACGAATGACGGTCGAGTACGGGACGGTTGGTCCGCCCGGTGCCGACCTCATGGGCGAGCCGGGCCCCGCGGCCGCTTCGGCGAGTTCGGTGGCCGCTTCGTCCCCGAGGCCCTCGTGCCTGCGTGCCAGGAGCTGGAGCAGGCGTTCCGCACCGCCTGGTCGGACGCCACCTTCAAGGAGCGCTACCACGCCGTTCTGCGTGATTATGCCGGCCGTCCCAGCCCGGTCAGCGAATGCCGGAACCTCTCGGAGCTGCTCGGTGTGCGGGTGCTGCTCAAACGCGAGGATCTCAACCACACCGGGAGCCACAAGATAAACAACGTCATCGGCCAGGGGCTGCTGACCTTGGAAATGGGTAAACAGCGTCTCGTAGCCGAGACCGGTGCGGGCCAGCACGGGGTGGCCACAGCCACGGCGGCCGCCCTTTTCGGCCTCCAGTGCGTCGTTTACATGGGCGAGGTCGACATGGTGCGCCAGGAGCTGAACGTGTTCCGTATGCGCCTGCTCGGGGCCGAGGTCCGTCCCGTCCGTTCCGGCAGCCGCACCTTGAAGGACGCGGTTAACGAGGCCCTGCGTGACTGGGTGGCCAGCGTGGAGTCGACCCACTATTGCCTGGGTTCGGTAATGGGCCCCACCCGTTCCCGTGGATGGTACGTGAGTTCCAGCGGGTGATCGGTGAGGAGGCGCGCCAGCAGTGCCGTGTACTGCTGGGCCGTGACCCCGATCTCGTCGTCGCCTGTGTCGGGGGCGGCAGCAACGCGGCGGGAACTTTTACCGGCTTCGTGGGCACGACGGCCGAATTGGTGGGGGTCGAGGCGGCCGGGGGGGCGGCCATGGGCCCTAGGGGCATCCCGGGCGTCCTGCACGGCATGAAGTCCTACCTACTGCAGGACGAGTTCGGCCAGATCGTCGAGGCCCATTCGATCTCGGCCGGGCTCGACTACCCGGGTATCGGCCCCGAACACGCCCACCTGGGCCGCAGCGGCCGCGCCCGTTACGTCTCGGCCACCGACGACGAGGTCCTGGATGCTCTCCAGCTGCTGGCTCGGAGCGAGGGCATCATCCCCGCCCTGGAGCCGGCCCACGCGTTGGCATGGCTGGTGAAAGCGGTGAGGACCGGCGACGTGGCCTTGGGGTCCACGGTCCTGCTCACCATGTCGGGGCGCGGGGACAAAGATGCCGAGCATGTGATGACGGCTCTCGCCGGACGGCGCCAGCCGTGAGCGGAGTGCCGCTGCAAGCCGCCCTTCAGGCCAAGCGGGACGAGGGGCGAAAATTGCTGGTCCCGTACGTGACCGGCGGTGTCCGAGAGGACTGGACGCAGCTCCTGTTGGCCATGGCGGACGCCGGCGCCGATGCCGCCGAGGTGGGCCTGCCGTTCTCCGATCCCATGATGGACGGTCCCACGGTCCAGGAGGCCTCCCGCCTGGCCCTCGAGCGGGGCACCACCACCAACTCCGTGCTGGCCGAACTTCGAGGTATCGACGTGCCCGTGCCCCTGGTGGTCATGACCTACTTCAACCTGGTGCTGCGGGCGGGGACGAAGCGTTTCGCCCACGAACTGGCGGCCGCCGGGGTCACGGGCGCCATCGTGCCCGATCTGCCCCTCGAGGAATCAGAGGAGTGGGAGGCCGATGCCGCCGCCGAGGGTGTCGGCACGGTCCTGCTGGCCGCGCCGGTTACTCCGGCGCCGCGCCTAGAGCTGATCTGCCGGCGTTCCCACGGCTTCGTCTACGGCGTCAACCTGATGGGCGTGACGGGGGCGCGGGACAACCTCGCTTCGAGTTCGGCCGTCCTCGCCCGACGCCTCAAGGCCGTCACGAGCAAGCCGGTCATTATGGGCCTCGGGATCTCAGGCCCCGACCAGGCCGTGGCCGCCACGCGGTACGCCGACGGCGTCGTGGTGGGGTCCGCCCTGATGCGGGCGGCTCTTGACGGGGCCACGCCGGCGCAAGTCGGCGCCCGGGTCAATGCCATCAGGACCGCTCTGGACGACGGGCGGGCCGCCTAGACCGTCCCCTTCAACTTCCCCGCCGGAGCGCCTCATAGGGGAAGGCAGTGGGGAAGCAGCTGGGGAAGTCGCCTGACAACGTCGGGCTCATGAACTCCCACCACCCCCTCCACCCCGCCCGGCTCGGGCCCCGAAGCGGGAGCGAGGGCGGCGCCGCCATTTTTGCCAGCTTGGACAACGAGTGGCGCGCCCTGGCCCGCTCGGCGGCTTTGCGCGAGCAGGCCCGGGGATGGTCGGCCCGGGAGCCGGCCCTCGCCGCCTGGACGGTCGACGGAGCCATGGGCCTGTCGCCGGTTACCTGGTACGGGTACGAACCGGCGGGTACCGGGGCCGACGTCCTGTCGGCTCTGCTGCGCCTGGCCACTTCCCCAACCGCGGCCCGGGCGCTGTTGCAGGCCCTACTCCCGCGCCTCAAGGCCGAGAGGGTGACGCTACCGGCGTACGGGCACGGGGTCGGCGAGCGGTGGCAGGGAGCCGCCGACACCGTGACGGACCTGCTGGCCGAATGTTTCGCCTCCATAACCCGCCATGCCGGGGAAGACCGGGCCGACGTGTCCCGGTTGCTGCTGAGCGAGGCGACGAGACGGTTGCGCACGGTGCGCCGGGCCCAGCGCCGCTACCAGGAGCGCACGGTCCCCATGGCCGCCGGCCACGACGGCTGGGCATCGACGGACATGGCCGGGTCGCGCACCTCGGCGGAGTGGCTGGCGGTGGTCCTCACCGAGGCCGTGCGCTCGCAGTCGCTCACTGCCGCCCAGGCCGGGCTCGTCTACGCCACCCGGGTTAAGGGCCTGCCCGCCAGCGAGGTTGGCCGGCGGCACGGGATGAGGCCCAGGGCCGTCTACTACGCCCTGGCCCGGGCCGAGAGCGTCCTGCTGTCGAGGGTGCCATGAGGACGGTCGTGGCCCGGCCGGGACCGATGGCTTTCCCGTCGGGGCCGGGCCCCGGGGGTCGCCCCCCGGGCCCCGGCTACCCCGGCGCCGGCGCCGGCGCCATGGCCCGGCGCCGGGCGGCCGCGTTGGTCGTGGTGCTTGGCGCCATGCTGGGTGCCGACGTGGTGGCGACGGGCGCCCTGTCGGCCGCAGTCTTCGGGAGGGGCTGGGCGTGGCCGCCCCCGGCGCACCTGGCCGAGGCCGTCCTGGGCGCGTTGGCCCACCCGGCCGACCCTCGCCAGGGCTGGCCCCTCGGACTGGCGGGACGGCTCCCCGGCGCCGGCCCCTTCTGGGCCGTGTTCGCCGCCGTGGCCGGCATCGAGTCAGCCGCGGCCGTGCTCGTCGGCCGGCGGTTGGTGCCGCATCGCTGGCGCCGGGCACCCCGGGCACCCCGGGCACGGACGGGCACCGCCCGGCGGTCGCCCGTCAATGACGGCAGGAGCCGTTTCGGCTTTGCCAGCCCGGCCCAGCTGCGCCTGGAGGCGTCGCTCGGCGCGGCGCGTCGGCGGGCGCCACAGACCCGGCCGTCCCTGGCCGGCCGCGGGCAACGCTTGTCCCCGAGCGACGTGGGCTACCCGCTGGGGTACGCCGTCCCCGGCGGGATGGCCCTGTGGCCCAGTTGGGAAGCTTCCCTGAGGCTGGTGGCACCGCCCGGGGAGGGCAAGACGTTCCGGGCCCTGGTGCCCATCCTCCGCCAGCACCCCGGCCCGGCCCTGGCCACGTCCACCAAGGCCGACCTTTACGAGCTTTCGGCCGTCGCCCGCAGGCGCCGCGGCCCCGTATTTGCCCTCGACCCTGACCGGCTCGTTCCTGCGGCCAAACAAGCCCGCTGGTCCCCGGTGGTGGGTTGCGAGCGGAGCGAGACGGCCGAGCGCCGGGCCGTCGCCCTGCTGGCGGCGACCGGGGACGACGCCGATGTGCAGAACGGCGCCTTCTTCCGTGACTCGGCGCGTGACTTGCTGAAGGCCCACCTGCACGCCGCCGCCATCGCCAACCTCGACATCCGCGCCGTGCTGGATTGGTCACGGCGGCCCGACGACACCACGCCCACTGAGATCCTGGCTTCCAGCCCGGTGGCGGCGCCGGGTTGGGGCGACCTCATCGACTTGCACACCACGGGGGCGGCGGAGACGACGTCCGGGGTCCTTCGTTACCTGGCCAGAGCCCTGGCCTGTCTCAGCCACGACGCCGTCGTCTCCGACTGCTGCCCCCGGCCCGGCCAGGAGCTCGACATCGAGCAGCTGCTACGGGCCAACGGGACGCTGTACCTGTTGGGCAAAGCCTCCCGCTTGGGTGCCATCGCCCCGCTCATCACGGCGCTGGCGGACGAGGTCTTCGACTGTGCCGAGAGGATGGCGGCCCGGGCGCCCACCCGGCGCCTGGACCCGCCCCTGTTGGGCCTGCTCGACGAGGCACCGAGCATCGCTCCGGTCCCGTCCCTGCCTGAGCTGCTGGCCGACGGACGAGGCCGGGGCATCGTCCTGGTCTACGCCATGCAGTCGTTCTCGCAGGCCGTGACCAGATGGGGCGCGCAAAAGGCCGAGACGATGGGCAACGCCACCTCGATCACGGCTGTCCTCGGCGGCCTCACTTCGCCGAGCGACCTGTCGGACCTGGAACGCATCTGCGGCCAGCGCCGAGTGCGGCGCGAGTCCACCCACCGGGGTACGAGCGGGAGAGGTGGCCGCGACTACTCCCGCACGACCAGCTGGGAGAGCGAGACCGTGCTGCGGGCGGACGAGATCCGGACCTTGCCAGCCGGGCGCGCCCTGGTCTTGTGGAGCCGGTTACCCCCTGTGCTCGTCCGCATGCCCCTGGCTTCCGAGCGCGGCGACTGGGCCGAGGTGAGGGCCGAAGAACTTACGATCCGCCGAGCCAACGACCGCGCCCGCGCCCGCGCCGTCGGCGCGGCCTGCGCCGTCGGCGCGGCCTGCGCCGACCCCGGAACCGGACCTCGAACGCGAACTGGCACCGGACCTGGTGCCGGGACTGGTGTCACCTACCCGGGACTTCCGTCCCCCGCTTAGAAAGCAGCTGCCCATGACTATCTGCCCCCCTCCCTACCGACCCTTCCGGGGCGCCTCGCCGCCCCACTTCGTGGACAGGGCCAACCCCGAGGAGATGGGTGCCTCGGGCAGCGTGGCCGCCAGCCTGGCTGCCTGCCGGGCCGGGCCGGGCGACCCCCGGTTCCATCAACTGGTCGTTTCGGCGCCGGCCATGGGCAAGACGGCCCACGCCCGCGCCGTCGGCCGCCAGGTCGCCGGGCGGTTGGGCTGGGTGGTGGTGTTCCATCGCTGCCGTCCCAAAGAGCGGGCCATGCGGGAAGTGGCCAACCAGGCTCTGGCCGGCATGCAGCGCCTTTGGGCGCCGGAGGGGCGCCGGACGGCCGTTGCCCTGCTTCGCACCGGAGATGTGCCCTGGCCCCGGACACGGCCTGGCCATCCGGCCGGCCGGGGACTGGCCCGCTCCGCCAGCTGGAGAGGTTGTTGCCCAGCGGAAGCGAGCCATCGTGGACGGCGCTGGCGGAGTTCTTCGTCCTGGCCGGCTCGTTCGCTCAGCGCATCTCCAGGGGCCTGATGCTCGTTCTCGATGACGCCGACCGCTTGGGCGGGGCCGAGCTCGAATGCGCCGGCCATCTCGCCCGTAGCCTTTCGAGGCATGGCCTACCCGTGGCGTTCCTGCTCACCGGCGGTCCCCAGCTGGGCCAACGCTTCGCCCGGACCGGCAACTTTGGCCGGTCGGTGTGGCCCATCACTCTGGACCGCTTCGACGACAGCGAGGCCAGGGAGGCGCTGGTCGTACCGGCGGCCGACAGAGGTGTCGAGTTTGAGGACAGCGCCCTCGGCCTGCTCTGTCTCGCTGCCTCCGGGCGGCCCCTGGAGGTGCAGCGACTGGGGCTGGCGGCCTGGTCGGCCCGGGCCCAACTGTCCGGGAGGGTAAGCCTGGACGCCGCCGAGGAGGCGCTGGCACTGGTGGCGCCCCAGGCGGCCCGGGCGTCCTGAGGGCGCGGTTACCGTGGGCGTCATGGACAACCCCTACGTGGAGCGGATCGACGCGGCCACGGTCAAGCTGTTGGCGAGCGTTGCCAGCCTGGACGACGTCGCCGCCGCCGGGCCCAGCCTCCTGCCTGACTGGGACCGCTCCATGGTGGTGACCCACCTGGCCGCCAACGCCGACGGTACCCGGCGCGCCCTGGAGGCGGCGGCCCGGGGCGAGGTCGGAGAGGTGTACCCGGGCGGGCGCCCGGCTCGCAACGCCGAGATCGAAGCCGGCCGCGCCATCCCCGCCCACCGGCTCGAGCAGCGTCTGCGCCGCGCCTGCGAGCAGTTGGCGGCGGCGCTGGCCCAGGCCACCGACGCGGCATGGGAGGCGGGGGCCGTCCACCCCAGCGGCGAGGTCCGCATCGGCCCGGGCCTGGTAGTAGGCCGGCTGCGCGAGGTCGAGATCCATCACGTCGACCTCGACTATGGCTACGGGCCCCGGGACTGGCCCTTTGGATGGGTACTCGAGGAAATGGACCGGGTCATGATCGACCTGCCATCCCGCCTGCCCGGAGACGTGGCCGTGGTCCTGACGGCCAGCGACGCCGGCCAGCGTTGGGTCGCCGGCAGCGGCGACGCCGTAGAGATCATGGGCACCACCAGCGACCTGTTCGCCTGGCTGACGGGTCGTGCCCCGGGCGTCGGCGAGCAGGAGTGCCCCGTGCTCAAGCCGTGGCGGTGAGCGGGGCTGGTCCCGTGCCCGGACCGTAGGCGGGAGGTTCGGCCGGCGGCCGCGAGGCGTCGGGCGGCCCTGCGGCCTTGCGCTTGGCTTTGCCCGTGTTTTTCAGGGACGACTTGGCCCTTTTCTTTCCCGGGCGGCGCGCCGGGGCCGGCTCCGGGCACACCGTCGCCAGGAACCCGCCGAGGTGCAACGCCAGGCGGTCGCTCACCAGCGAGTAGATGACCCGGTTGGCGCTCCGCCGCTCTACGACGAGCCCGGCGGCCTTCAAGACGGCAAGGTGGCGGGAGACCGAAGGGCCCGAGATGGGGAAGCGGGAGGCCAGTTCGCCGGCGGCCAGTTCACCCCGGCTCAGGTCTTCGAGCACGCGGCGCCGAGTGGGGTCGGCCAGCGCCTTGAAGACGGCGACGGCCTCGGCATCTTCTTTATTTGCAGCCATATAGCTAGTTAGCCAGATAGCTACTGACGCTGTCAAGGTGCCCGCCGCCGGCCGGCACCGGCCGGGCGCCCCTCGCAGCCCCGTGCGGGGCCGAGACCGGGGCGGGCCCGCTCACCCAGCCGGCACTCAGCGGGTACTGAGGGAACTACCAGGGCCGGCCCATTGAATGCAGTCATGAACTACCGACCACAGGAGACAAAGGGAAGTGGTGGGCCGCCGGACCGGAAGCTGAGCCGGACCTTCGTCGCCCGCCGCATCCGTCTGGCTACGTCCGCCATGGTCCTGGGCGCCGTCATCGCTACCGCCGGCCTGGGAACGGCGGCTGCCACCGAGATCCCGGGGACGACCACGAGGGGGGTTGCGAGCACGCCGGCGGCTGCGGCCACGACGGCGGCTGCGGCCACGACGGCGGCTGCGGCCACGACGGCGGTGACCAGCACCACGACCACGGTGGCCCCGACGACTACGACCACGTCCGCCGTCACCACTTCGGGGGCGAGCTGAGATGGCCGGCCCCGGACCGGTGGTCGTCGAGCAGAGCGGCTACTCCGCCCGCCGGTTCCCTGCGCTCGGCACCATGGCCATGGTCGTGACGGCCAGTGGCGGGGCCATCGACCTGGCCGAGGAGGTCTTGCGCCACGAGGTCGACGCCATGGACGTGGCCTGCAGCCGGTTCCGGGGCGACTCGGAGATCTCCCGACTGGACCAGGCCCAGGGGCGCACGGTCCCCATCAGCCCATTGCTGGCGGAGGCGGTCGCCGCCGCCCTCATGGCGGCCGAGATGACCGATGGGGCTGTCGACCCCACGGTCGGCGCGGCCATGGCCGGCCTCGGCTACGACCGCGACTTCGACGAGGTCCCCCGGGACAGTGCGGCGGCGTCGAGGTTGCGACCGGTACCGGGCTGGCGGTGCCTCGAGCTCAATGCCCGGGACCGGCGGCTCCGGGCCCCCGAGGGCGTGGTCGTCGACCTGGGCGCCACGGCCAAGGCGTTGGCGTCCGACCGTGCCGCCACGCGCATCGCCGCTCTGACGGGCACGGCGGTGCTGGTAAACCTCGGCGGCGACATCTCCGTCGTCGGCGCGCCGGAGGAGGGCTGGGCGGTCGGGATAGCGCCCGACTGCGCCACGGATCCTGTGGCCGCTGACGTGGTCGTCGCCCTGCGTCAGGGCGGTCTCGCCACTTCAGGGACGTCGGTACGCACCTGGCGGCGCGCCGGGCGCCAGCTACACCACATCATCGACCCGGCTACCGGTGACAGCGCCAAGACTTGTTGGCAGCTCGTCTCGGTGGCGGCGCCTTCCTGCGTCATGGCCAACGCCGCCAGCACGGCGGCGATCGTGTGGGGCGAAGCGGCTGCGCCGCGCCTGGCGGCCATGGGGTTCCCCTGCCGGCTCGTCCGTACCGACGGCGTGGTCCTGGCGCTCAACGGTTGGCCTCCGGGCCTGGCCCCGGCCGGTGCCACCGACACTGCCGGCCAGCGGGCGGTGGCCTAGTTATGTCATCGATAGATCTTTGGTACACAACCAGGGCCACCGGCCTCGTGGCGTTGGTCCTGCTCACAGCCACGGTCTGCCTCGGTACCCTGACCGCCGGGCGCGCCCCCACGAAGCTGCCTGCCTTTGCCCGGGCCGAGGTCCATCGCCGTGCCTCGGTGCTGGCCGTGGTCTTTGTCTGTGTTCACGTCCTGACGGCCGTGCTCGATACGTACGTGAGCATCGGCTGGCTGGCCGTCGTGGTCCCGTTCACCTCGAGCTACCACACCTTATGGCTGGCGCTGGGCACGATCGGGGCTGACCTCCTGGTGGCCGTGGCCATCTCGAGCGCTCTGCGCCACCACATCCCCGCCCGCACCTGGCGCGCCCTGCATTGGCTCGCCTACCTCAGCTGGGCGGTCGCCCTCGCCCACGCCTTGGGGATGGGCACGGACCGCAAGCTCACTTGGCCCTCGGCCTGCTGGTGGTGTGCGCTGCCAGCGTCGTCGCCGCCGGCACCTGGCGGCTGGCGGGCGCGCTGGGGGTGCGGGCGGCCCGGCCCGAGACGATCATCCGTCCCCGTCGCACGATCCGTCCCCGTCGCTCGGTCCGTCCCCGTTCTAACGGTCCTGACCCGGCCATAGGAAGAAGACCATGAGCGCGACCCTGAACAACAGCAGGATTTCGCGCCTGATGGCGGTCGACGCCGGCCGTGGCCCGGTGACACTGGAGGCTCACCTTCACCGCTACGGGCCCTTGCCGGCGGAGGGTGCCTCTCCGGCGGAGGCGAGCGAGCGCCTGCTGGCCGAGGTCGAGCGGGCCGGCTTGACCGGTCGGGGCGGAGGGGGCTTCCTCACGGCCCGGAAATTGCGGCTGGCCCGCTCCACCCACCGCCCGACGCTGGTCGTCAACGCCATGGAGGGCGAGCCCGCCAGTGCCAAGGACCACTTCCTGGTGGAAACCTCCCCTCATCTGGTGCTCGACGGCGCCGACCTGGTCGCCACCGCCTTGGGCGCGGCCCGGACCGTGGTCTGTGTGGCCGATGACGCTCGGGGAATGGCCCGGAGCTTGGCCCGGGCGCAAGGGGAGCGCCGCGGTCTTCGCCGGCCGGCGCCAAGGGCCGAGGTCCGCCGGCTCCCGGGCCGCTACGTGGGCGGTGAAGAGTCCGCCCTGGCCTCTGCGCTGGCCGGAGGGCCCGGTGCCCCTCAGTTCCGACCGGACAAGGCCGTCCCGCTCGCCATCGGCCGCCACGCCGCCATAGTCCACAACCCCGAGACGCTGGCCCACGTCGCCCTCATTGCCCGCTACGGTGCCGATTGGTTCAGGACGGTAGGTGCCCCCGAGGCTCCCGGCACCTGTCTGGTGACCATCAGTGGAGCTGTTGAGTGGCCCGTCGTCGCCGAAGTCGTCACCGGGGCACCGATCTCGGAGATCATCGAGCTGGCCCGCCTGTCGGCGCCCGCTCAGGCGGTACTGGTGGGAGGGTACGGCGGTTCCTGGCTATCGAGCGAAGAACTCGGGACGCCGTTCGCACCGGCCGAACTGCGGCGAGTGGGCGCTTCGATGGGCGCCGGAGCGCTCGTGGTCCTGCCCATGGGTTCGTGCGGCATTAAAGAGACCGAGCGCTTGGGCCGGTTTATGGCGGCGCAAAGCGCCGGGCAGTGCGGCCCATGCCTGTTCGGGTTGGCCGCCATCGCCGCCGACCTCGGCACCATCGCCGGTGGCACAGCATCGCCGTCCGTCCTCGACCGGCTCCGGGTGCGTTGTGGCGCGGTCGCCGGCCGGGGAGCTTGCGGACATCCCGACGGCGTGGTGCGCCTCGTGCGGAGCGCGCTGGAAGTCTTTTCGGCCGATGTCGACCGCCATGTCCACGGTGCCCCCTGCGCCGGCCACGGTGTCCCCACCGTCCTCATGGCCCCGTCCCCGGCCAGGCAGGGGAGGTAGGACGTGCGTATCATCGTCGACCCTGCCGCCTGCGATGGCTTCGGTTACTGCGCCGAAATGCTGCCCGAACTGCTGTCCCTGGACGAGTGGGGATTTCCCATCGTCACTGGGACCGATGTACCGGACGAACTGCTGAAGGTCGCTCGACAGGCCGCCCGCCTTTGTCCCCGTCGAGCCGTCTTCCTACTCCCTCAGAGGCCCAAGGCGGCGCTGCAAGACGGCCACTGAGCCCAGCCCTGGGCTGTTTCCAGACGTTGGGCGGCGGCGTCCTGCATCCAGTAAGGCTCCAGGTCCGGGCGTCCCGGGTAGCCGAGGTTGGACCACGTCGAGGCCGAGAACTGGTAGGCACCGTAGTAACCGTTGCCGGTGTCCGCCTGGTAGTTGTCGCCCGACTCGCACTCGCGCAGCTCCAGCCAGAGGCCCGCGGCGGGCGAGGATTGAGCCACCGTCGTAGCCACGGTGGCGAGGGAGGCAGGGGGGCCCGTGGTCGTGCTCGTCGTGGACGGGGGAGCGAGCGTGGTCGTGGTGATGGTCGGGGCCGCCGCGGTCGTTGGGGCCAGGGTGGTGGTCGTGACCGGCATGGTGGTCGTGACCGGCATGGTGGTCGATGTGGTGGCGCGGGGGGCGTCCCGCACTTCTGATGTCGTAGCCGTACCGGCGACGGGGTCGGCGGACGGTGCGCCCAGTTGCGTGGCCAGAGCTCTAACGACCCCGTTCCCGACGGGCGGCCCGGTGGCGCGGCGTTCACTGGCGCTGAGAAGGGCGACCTCCGAACGGGCCCGGGCCAGCATGGCCTGCAAGGATTCCGCCTCCCCGAGCGCGTCGCGGCGGGCTGCGGCCGCCCGCTCCCCCGAGGCCAGGCCGGCTCGCATGTCCTTTGTGGCCGCGGCGATGGTGGCCACCAGGTTTGACCGCTCGGCGTTGAACTGCGCCAGAGTGGCGGAAAGGTCGCCGACGGCAACGGTCATGTAAGCCTGCCGGTCCGCCTCCTCCACGAAGTTGCCGGCCGATTGACCGGCCGCCGGGCTCTGGGAAGGGACGGAGTCGGCGTAGGACAGGACGGCTTCCTCCTGGAGCAGCGCTTCGGTCCTGGCCGAGAGCAATTTGAGGGACCTGGCGGCGTCCTCCGCCCTGACGACCTGCTCGTCCCAATAGCCGGCTTGGGCGACGTTTTGCTCGTAGCGCAACGTGAGGTTGTGGACCACGCGGGCTTGCCTGTCAGCCTGGACGAGAAGTGCCTCGGCGCGTGCCCGGGCCGTCTGCAGCTGACCGGCGAACGCCGGCGCCAGCGGCGCGCCGAGACCGCCAACAGCGGCCGCGAGGCCGACCAGCACCGCGGTAAGGCGCTTGGTCGCTCGCAGCGCCCCAAAGGCCCGACCGGGCTTGTGGCACGCCACGACGGTTCGGAGGCTAGCGGGTGGCCGGGCAACTAGCTAATCGGTAACGTCTTCTGGATGTCCTTCGGTCAGGGCCCCGACCCTGCGCTTGCCCGGTTCGGCCTCGCCGGCCCGCGTTTTTAGGCCTGAGGTGGGGGACCAGCCGGGACTCGTCGTCTCGGGTGCGGCGAAGACCTACGTGACCGAGGACGGCCCGGTCCCGGCCTTGGGCCCCATCGATCTGAACGTTCCCCGGGGCCGGTTCGTCACCCTCATCGGGCCGAGCGGCTGCGGCAAGTCGACGCTGCTCAGGGTGATCGCCGGCCTGGCGCGCCCGGACCAGGGCAGCATTTCGATATTCGGTGAGGACCCCGAGTATGCCCGTCGCTCGAAGCACATCGGTTTCGTACCTCAGGCCTTGGCCCTCCTGCCGTGGAGGACCGTGCTCGAAGAACGCCAAGCTTCCCCTCGAGGTCAACCGGTCCGCGGCCAGCGACCGGCCCAAACCGGCGCGTGACCCAGCCGAGGTGCTCCGCGCTCTCGGCCTTGGCGACGTCCTCGACCGGAGGCCGGCCGAGCTGTCCGGAGGCATGCGTCAGCGGGTGGCCATCGCCCGGGCCTTTGCCCACGAGCCAGCCCTCCTGCTCATGGACGAGCCGTTCTCGTCGCTCGACGAGCTCACCGGTGAGGTGCTGCGCCGGGAGCTCCTCCAGCTCTGGCAGGTAACGGGCACGACGGTGCTGTTCGTGAGCCATTCGGTCTCCGAGGCGGTCTTGCTGTCCGACGAGGTCGTGGTCATGACGCACGCCCCGGGGAGGGTGGCCGGTCTCATCGAGGTCACCCTGGACCGACCGCGGGGGGATCTCGTCGAGGTCACCGATGCTTTCCGCGACGTCGAGCGCCAGGTACGCCTGGCGCTGCGGAGCGTTATGAAAGACGACGGGCGCGCCCCGTGAAGGCGCCGGGATCTCCAACGCCGGCGTCCCGGCGGCGACAAAGAGCCCGTCTGTTCGTGCGCTGGGCGCCGGCCGCGGTGTTGTTGGGCCTACTGGTCCTGGCCTGGCAGCTTGTCGCCGTCCACAATGCGTACCTAGTCCCCAGGCTCGGGGCGATCTGGGCCCAGCTCGCCGACCACCCGGCGGAGTTCCTGAACGCGGCCGGGGTCACGTTGGAGGAGAGCGGTGTCGGGCTCGGGGCGAGCTTCGTGGTGGCCTTCAGCCTGGCCGTCTCCATGAGCCACATCCCCGTCGTCGAGCGAGCCGTCATGCCTCTGGCGGTGATCCTCAACGTGACGCCGGTGGTCAGCCTCGCTCCCGGTCTTGCCGTCGCCTTCGGCTTCACGATGACGCCGCGGTACCTGGTGACGGGGATAATCGTCTTTTTTCCGCTGCTCGTCAATTCGCTCGTCGGCCTCCGGTCCATCGATCCCGAGGCGCTTCAGTACTTCCAGAGCCTGCACGCGTCCCGGCTCGAGGTCCTCCTGCACCTGCGCATCCCCTCGAGCCTCCCGTTCCTGTTCGCGGCGGCGCGCATCTGCTTCCCGTTGGCTATCATCGGCGCCGTCGTGTCGGAGTTTTCGACCGCCGGCACGGCGTCCGGGCTCGGGTCGCTCATCGAGCTGGGTTTTCAGGAGGTCTCCCTTCCTCAGATATACGCCGCCATCTTCTGCCTATCGCTTCTGGGGCTGGCCTTCACCCTCCTGGTGGCCCTCATCGAGCGAAGGGTACTGTCGTGGCAGCCGGCCCGGTCGAGGCCGCGCTGAACGCAAGTCGAGCGGGCGAAGGGACGATCGGGACAATGGCGACACTCGAGGAGCCTGGCGGCGCAGCGAAGCGGGCGACGGCCGTGCTGGTGGCGCTGGGTTCGATTTTTCTGGCTGTCGGCCCGGCGGGGGCGTCGGCGCCGGCCCGTGCCTCGAGCCCCGCGGCGCTGGCGCCGAGCTCGCCGGAGTGCGTGGCCAATAGGGCGGCGGGTACGGTCCATTTCGCCTCGCCCTTCGGCTATGACGCCTCGGCCGGGATCATCGACGTCTACGCGGCGAAAAAGCTCGGGTACTTCGCCGACCTGTGCCTCGACGTCGACTTCATCGATGTCCCGACCAGTGCTTCGCCTTACGCGCTCGTTTCCGCCGATGCGGCCCAGATAACCGGCGAGGGCAGCGCCGCCGATGCCATGGTGGCGGAAGCCAACGGGTCGAATTTTGTCGGCATTTCCACTTTCGGGGACACGTCGGACTACGCGCTGCTGACCCGGGCCGGGATAACCAAGCTCACCCAGCTCAAGGGCAAGGTCCTTGCGTACCACGTAGTCCTCCCGGTCGTGCTGACCGAGATGCTCGTCAGGGCGGGAGTCGACATTTCCAAGGTCCGTTTGGTCGACGACCAAACGTACAACCCGTTGCTCCTGGTCCACGGGAGCTTCGCCGGCCTCGCGGCCTACTTGTCCAACGAGCCGATCACACTGCGCGCTGACCACTATGAGTTCACCACCTGGGCCCCGGCTCAGTTCGGCATATCCGGCACTTTCAATGTGCAGGTGGTCAACCGGAAGTTCGTGGCCGCTCATCGCACGGCGGCCGCTGACTTCCTGCGCGCCGAGTTCCGGGCCTTCAGTTATTGCACGGCGCACAGCGCCACCTGCGTCGGCTACCTCGCCCAGGCCCAGGGACCGACGTTCGACGTGGCTCACGGCGAGGCGGAGTGGAAGATCGAGAGCGCCCTCGCCCTCGACCACCATCTCGCCGGCGCCGGCATCGGCGTCGAGTCGCTGGCCGAGTGGGCCCCGGAGGCGAAGGCCGTTGCCCAGTACAAGCTGGTAAACAAGCCGCCCGACCTGGCCATGGACGAGGACACCTCGCTGGCCAGCTCGTTGTACCGAGGCACCCGGCTTATCTGGCCCTAGGGCCGACAAGCCGGTCCTGCCTTCCCGGAGGTGCTGGTCCCCGTTTCAGTGCAGCTGACGGTACACGCCGTCGGCGCCCGAAGCCAGGGCGACCACGACGAGCACGATCATGACGACGGCGAACACGAAATCCGCCTTGCGGGTGACCAGGGCGTAGATGCCGAGGATCTGTGCCACCACCAGGAGGGCTCCGGCGACATAAAACGGGGTCAACGTGCGCCCCCCGCAGGGCCGGCCTGGCCGTCCCGGCCCGTTCCTCCCCGAGCTATGGGCCTTGCCGGACGAGCCTGCCCCCGGCGGGCAATGGGCCACCGCCGGCCGGCCGGGTTTGAAGGCATTGGGCGAAGGCTAATGGGGATTTCCTCCCGTAGACAATGTCCGCGCCATCGAACACTCGTTCGAGAGCGGTATAATGTGGCCATGAGCGCACTTCAGCTCGGCCTGTTCGGGACGGGCGAGCCGGTTGTCGTCAGCGAGGCCACGACCGAGCGGGCCGACCTCGGGGCCGGGGCCTGGGTGGAGGTACGTCGGGGCTGGTTGCGAGGCGCGGACACCCTGTGCCAGAGGCTCATCACGTCCGTACCCTGGCGCCACCACCGGCGGTGGATGTACGAACGCTTCGTCGACGAGCCTCGCCTCAGTTGCTGGTACGACCGGGGGAGGGAGCTCCCGGATCCGGCCCTTGAAGATGGCGGGGGACCGGCTCGAGAGGCTCTATGGCGTGCCGCTGGCCGGCCCCGGGCTCAACTACTACCGTGACGGCCGCGACAGCGTGGCCTTTCACGCCGACCGGGAGCTCGAGTACTTGAGCAATACGATCGTCGCCATTGTCACCCTGGGGGTGTCGAGGCCTTTTCTCGTGCGGCCCCGGGGAGGAGGGCGCTCGGTCGATTTTCGGCCCGCGTCGGGAGACCTCCTGGTCATGGGTGGGGCCTGCCAGGCCCATTTCGAGCACGCGGTACCGAAGACCGCCGCCTGCGGGCCGAGGGTGAGCGCCTCGTGGCGCTGGGCCCGCCAACCTTTCTCGACGGCCGCGGAGGCGATGTGACCCACGGCCTCGAAGTGGCCGGCGTCCTTCTGACCGGGGGGGCCAGCCGCCGGATGGGGTTCGACAAGGCGCTGGTCGAGGTGGACGGCGTGCCCAGCGCCGTACGCCTGGCCGCCGTCCTGGCCGAGGTGGCCAGCCCGGTCTTCGAGGTGGGCCCGGGGCGGTCCGGCCTGGCCGTTGTGGATGAGGGCCCTCTCGGGCAAGGCCCGCTGGCGGCGGCCTGCGCCGCGCTGGCGGCCCTGCGGGCCGTCGGTCACCTCGGGCCCGTCCTGCTGCTGGCGTGCGACCTTGCCTTTGTGAGTGCTGCGGACCTCGTCTTGCTGGCTGGCTGGCCGGGCCCGGCGTCGGTGGTCCCGATGGCCGGAGGCCGTCCCCAGCCGCTTTGCGCCCGCTGGTCGCAGGAGGACCTGGGCGCCGCCAGTGTGCTGGTGCAGGCGGGCGAGCGGTCGATGAAGGCTTTGCTCGGCCGTCCCGGCATCGTCTTCGCCGACGAAGAGCACTGGCCGGCAGGCCGAGCCAGGCGGATCTTCGCCGACTTCGACACCCCGGCCGACCTGCAGTCCCTGGGCCTGGGCCACCTCGCCCGCTGACCACGGGCACGTGCGGCCGCCACCGGCTTGGAAACGCTCAGCCGCCAGGTTCGCTGCCCAGGGGTAAATCGATGTCCACCCGGGCCCCCCCACCGGGGGGCGAGGTGATTTCCACCGTCCCGCCATGGGAGGCCACCACCCGCTGCACGATGGCCAGTCCTAGGCCCGACCCGGGCATCGACCGGGCTGACTGGGCCCGGTAAAACCGTTCGAATATATGGGGCAGGTCCTCAGGGGCCACGCCCGGCCCCTCGTCGGTCACGGTCAGGTGCCAGGAGCTGTTGGACGCCAGGGTCACACCGACCCGGCCTCCGGTGGGGCTCCATTTGGCCGCATTGTCGAGGACGTTCATGACGGCTCTTTCGAGCAGAGCAGGTTGGGCCAGGATCTGGCCCGGCTGCAGGGCCACGTCGAAGTGCAAGGACAGTGCCCGGCGCTGGGCCCTGTCCACCGCTCGCTGCACCAGCTGGTCGAAGGGGACCGTCTCCGGCTCGGCTTCGGGCCGTTCGTCCTCCCGGGCCAGGTCGACCAGGTCACCCACCAGCGTCGTCAGCTCCTTCAACTGGGAATCGACGTCGGCCAGCAGGGCTTCCCGGTCGGCGCCCGAGAGGTCCCGCATCTTCATGAGGACCTCGATATTGGTGCGTAGGCTGGTGAGCGGGGTCCGCAGCTCGTGGCCGGCGTCGGAGATCAGCTTCGCCTGCTGCTGGCGAGAGGCGTCCAGGGCGCCGAGCATGGCGTTGAAGCTCCGGGCCAGGCGTCCCAGCTCGTCGTTGCCGGTGTCGTCGATGGTGGCGGACAAGTCCTGCGTCTCGGCCACGTGCTGCGCCGCGCTCGAAAGCAGCTCCACCGGCCTGATGCTCCTGCGTCCCACCAACCAGCCCAGCCCGGCGGCCACGGCCCCGCCGCCCAGGACGACCAGGACGAGCATCAAGCGCAGGAACGTCAAGGAGTTGTCCACGTTGGTCAGGGGGTAGCCGATCTGCACTGACAGTTCGCCGGAGATGACGCTTACCGTGGCCACCCGGTAAGGGGCACCATCGGCGCCCTGGACGGTCTGGACGGGCGCGGCGCCCGAGCCGGCCGTCAGGGTCTGGGCGGCCGCCGGCGTGATCTTGAAGAAGGTCCTTTCCGGCATGGTGTCCTGTTGGGCGTCCACCGAATAGATCTGCGGCCCGCCCTGGTTCTCGGCGATGAGGGCCTGGACCTGGTCACCCGTGCGGAGCTGGAAGTTTATGAACGGCGAGGGGTTCAGCTGGCCGGGGCCAACGAAGCGGACCAGGGAGGGCACCAGGTTGACGGCGCTTTGCAGGTTGGAGTTGGCCTGCTGCTCGAGCTGCCGGCTGACGGCCACGTAGGACACCAGGGCGGCCATGGCCACGGCGATGCCGACGGCCACCCCGACCAAGAGGCTGATGCGCGTCCGGAAATTGACCTCGCGCAGCAACGGTAGTGAGCGGGGCACCGACGAGCCCGCTCGTGGTACCGGCACCGTCCCAGGGACACCCTCGCCATCGTCGCCCTCAGTGGTGCTCGTGCCCTCGGTGGCGAGGACCGCCTCCTCGATGGCCCCCAGGGGCTCGCCGGCCGGACCGGAGGGGGCGCCGTCCGAGCGCCCGGGCCCGGCGGCGGCGCCGGGGGAGGAGGTTGGCCGGGAACGGGCACGGGCCATGCCGGAGACGGCGCCGCTGGCCCCGGACCGCTGTCCTGCAACGTGTGCCGGGATACCCAGTTCAGTTCCATATCGGCCAGGGGTGCGCCCTTTTCATCCCCTCATCTCCGCCGGCAGCCGCATGACGTAGCCGACGCCCCGCACGGTGTGTATGAGCCTCGTCTCTCCCTCTGCCTCGGTCTTGCGCCGCAGGTACCCGATATAGACCTCGAGGCTGTTGGAGTTGAGGCCGAAGTCGTAACCCCACACCCGGTCGAAGATCACCTCGCGGGGCAGCACCTGCTTGGGGTTACGCAGGAACAGCTCCAGCAGTAGGAACTCGGTACGGGTGAGCTCGATCGGCCGGTCGCCGCGGTGGACCTCGCGCGTCCCGGGATCGAGCGTGAGGTCGGCGAAGCGCAGCGGTTCGTTCTCCGCGCTCGGCGCGCTGCGCCGCATCAGGGCGCGTAGCCGGGCCAGTAGTTCTTCGAGGGCGAACGGCTTGACCAGGTAGTCGTCGGCGCCGGCGTCGAGGCCGTCCACCCGTTCGGTGACGGCCGCCCGGGCCGTCAGCATGAGCACAGGCGTCCGGTCACCGGCGGCCCGGAGGCGCCGGCACATCTCCAGACCGTCGAGGCGGGGCATGGCGATATCCAAAACGATGGCGTCAGCCGGTCTTTGGGCGTGGGCGGCCAACCCCGCGGCACCGTCCTCGGCCAGCTCGGCCGCATATCCCTCGAAGCGCAGGGCGCGTTCCAGGGCCTGGCGCACCGCCGGTTCGTCGTCTACGACCAGGACTCGCATGTCAGCACCAACTCCCTTCCCTCCATTTTGGCCGATCGACCTGAGAGCGTGCTGAAGGTACCACCCCAAAAACGCCAAGAGGGGCGCGCTGCGGGGCCCGTCACCAGCACCGGGAGACTGCTGCGCGCCGTGGGCCGGTCCTGGCGGCCAGGAGGATGCAGCTAAATTGGTCCGGATGGCCCAATACCTCGTGGAGCGACGCCTCATGGACGTTTCCAGGCGCCTGCTTAAGACCAGGGAGGAACTTGCCATCGCCGACGAGCAGTTGACGGCGCTGGCCGAGGCCGCGGACGAGGCGCGTCTGCGCTCCCTGGTTTCGGAAACGCCGTTGGCGGCTCGGGAGAGCCAGGAGGCGCAGCGTCACGCCGACGCCATGGCCGGTGCCCGGGACAGCCTGGCTTCCCAGGTGAGCCGTTTGGAGCACGAGCTCGACGAGCTCCTGGACAAGCTCGTCCCCGGGAGCGCGGGTTAGCACCCCGGTACCGCAGCACCACTAGTTTCTCCTGCAGGGATTTTGTGCCGACAAGCAGAAGGGCAAGGTAAGGCCGAGTGAGCGCAAGGCTCGTTATAGCTGAGGACGAGGCTCTGATCCGTCTCGACCTGCGGGAAACCCTCGAAGAGGAGGGTTACGAGGTCGTGGGCGAAACCAGCCGCGGCGACGAGATCGTGAGCCTCGTGCGCGCCCAACGCCCGGACCTGGCCATCCTCGACATAAACCTGCCGGGTGGCGACGGGCTGACGGCGGCCGCGGAGATAACAGCCGAACGCTTGGCCGCCGTCCTCATACTCACCGCCTTCAGCCAGCGCGAGCTTGTCGACCGGGCCCGGGAGGCCGGTGCTCTCGCCTACCTGGTCAAGCCGTTCCAGCGCAACGACCTGGTCCCGGCCATGGAGCTGGCCCTGGGCCGCTTCGAGGAGATGAAGGCGCTGGAGGAGGCGTTCAAGGATCTCGAGGAGCGCATGGAGGCCCGCACGCTGGTCGAGCGGGCCAAGGGGGCGCTCATGGACGAGCTCGACATGAAAGAGAGCGATGCCTTCCGCTGGATCCAGCGCCGGGCCATGGACGGGCGAACGACGATGAAGGAGGTTGCCGTCCAGGTGCTTTCGGGGGAGCTGCGGCCTTAGGCCCGGTGGGGGGCGACGGGGGCTTCGGCCGGCGCCACGAACAGCAGCGCGGCCAGGGAGGCGCCCAGCACGACATTGTCGTCGCCCACTTCGAGCACCAGGCTGCCGTCGGGGCCCCGGGCGACGACGGTGGCCTGGCACCCGGGGATGAAGCCGTGCTGTTCGAGGTAGACCAGGGCGTGGAGGTCGAACTCGACGAGCTCCATCATTCGGCTTAGTCGTACCCTTTCGCCCACCTTCGCTTTGGCCAGGACGGTCACCGGCTCGGGTTGGGCGCCCGAACCCGGGATGGGGTTGCCATGGGGACAGGTGGACGGGTTGCCCAGGATTTCCACCAGCCGGGCTTCCACCTCGTCCGAGATGACATGCTCCCAGCGGTCAGCCTCGGCGTGGACCTTATGCCAGGGCAGGCCGATGATGTCGGTCAAAAGCCGTTCTGCCAGGCGGTGTTTGCGGATGACGCTGGTTGCTAGCCGGCGACCGGACGGGGTCAGGGTCAGCGATCGTCCCCTGACCTCTATGAAGCCCTCCTCGCGCAGGCGGTGGACCATCTCCGAGACGGTGGGGGCGGAGTGGCCGACACGTTCGGCCAGCCGGGCCTGTATGACCTGGCTGCCCTCTTCCTCCAGGTTGAAGATCGCCTCCAGGTACTGCTCATTGGGCGGGTGGGCGCCGGTACGGCCGGCAACGCTGCTCATGGCCCGAGCGTACTTCTGCGCAGACGGCCGCGCCCCCTGGTCGGGCGCCGGATGGCCGCAGGAGTAGTGGCAGACTCTAGGAGTGGAGAGGCCGCTGACGGGGGCGGGGACGCTCGGGAGGTACGGGTTATGGCTTTGTTGATGCTCCTCGACGGTAATTCCCTCACCTACCGGGCATTTTTTGCCCTGCCGACGGACCTGGCCACGGCCTCTGGGCAAGTGACCAACGCCGTCTACGGCTTTACCTCGATGCTCGTGAACCTGATCAAGGACCACAAGCCCGACTATCTGGCCGTCGCCTTCGACCGGCCGGAACCGACCTTCCGCCACGACCTGGTCGCCGGCTACAAGGCGACCCGTTCCGCCGCACCGGACATTCTGCGCCAGCAGATGGGCCTCGTGCGCCAACTGGTGGAGACCATGCGCATCCCCGTTGTCGAGGCCCCGGGCTACGAGGCCGACGACGTCCTGGCCACCCTGGCTACCAAGGCGGCGGCGGAGGGTGACGACGTGATCGTGGTCACGGGCGATCGCGACACCTACCAACTTGTCGCCGACCCCCACCTGAAAGTGCTCTACAACCGGCGAGGCGTTTCGGACTACGTGCTCTACGACGAGGCCGGTATCCTGGCCCGCACCGGTGTCACGCCGGCGCAGTACGCCGACTTCGCCTCCCTGCGGGGCGACCCGTCGGACAATTTGCCCGGCGTCCCCGGTGTGGGCGAAAAAACGGCCGCCCGGCTCATAAGCACCTACGGCGACCTCGACGGGATCTACGCCCACCTGGACGAGCTGACCCCCCGCCTGCGCGACGCCCTCGTGGCCGGCCAGGAGCCCGTACGCAGCAATGCCCGCGTCATACCCCTGGTGCGCGACCTGGACGTGTCCCTGGTGCCCGGGGAGGCGGAGGTGGGGGGCTGGGACGTCACCGAGCTGCGCCGGCTGTTCGAGTTCCTCGAGTTCCGCACCCTTTGGGACCGCTTCGTCGAGGCGACGGGCATCGCCAACAACAACGCCGCCGCCGGTCCTGAGCCGGCTGAGCAGCTGGTGGTGGCCATAGAGGCCATGGACGCAGCAGCCGCCCTCGACGGCATCGGTGCCTGGGCCGGCACCGGCGCGGCTCTGGCCGTCGCTGGTTCGTGGGACGGCCGGGAGGGCCGTTCCCCTCTCAACGGGCTAGCCTTCGCCCTGGTCAGCGCGGCCGGCGAGGACGGAACGGCGGCCCGGGCCTGGTGGCTGGAAAGCCGCCTCCTGGACGATGCCGAGCTACGAGGGGCCCTGGGCGAGCTGCTCGGTCCGGGCGGGACGGCCGAGGTCTCTGCTCATGATGCCAAGGCCCTCATGAGGAGCCTGGCCATGCTGGGCGTCGACTTCGTCAACCTCGAGCTGGACACCTCGATCGCCGCCTACCTGGTCGACCCGGCGAGCGACCAGTACCTGCTGGAGGATTCTGGCGGCCCGCTTCGCCGGTGTGGGGATCGCCCCGGCGGGGACCACGCCGACCGGCCAGCTCGATCTGTCGGGCGCGGCCGAGCCGGGCCGGATGGCCGCGGAACGGGCGGTGGCCATCGCCCGCCTGACCCGGCCCCTGTCCGCCGCCCTGGCTCATCGCGGGATGTCGCGCCTGTACGACGAGGTGGAGAGGCCGTTGGTCAGGGTGCTGGCCCGCATGGAGCTCGTCGGTGTGCGCGTGGACTCGGTCGAGCTGGCCCGCTTGGGACGCCAGCTGGCCGACGAGGCCCACACCCTGGAGAGCCAGGTGCACGATCTCGCCGGCACCCAGTTCCTGGTGAACTCGGTACAGCAGCTCAGGGAAATCCTCTACAACAAGCTGGGCCTGACCCCGGGGAAGAAGACCAAGACGGGGTATTCCACCGACAACCAGACGCTGGAGAAACTGCGCGACGAACACCCCATAATCCCGGCCATCCTGCGTTACCGGGAAATCGAAAAACTCCGCTCGACCTATACCGACGCCCTCCTGGCCGCGCTGGGCCGGACGGCCGGATCCACGCCACTTTCAACCAGACGGTGGCCCGCACGGGGAGGCTCTCCTCAGACGCCCCCAATTTGCACAACATCCCGGTGCGGACCGAGGAGGGCCGTCAGCTGCGACGGGTGTTCGTGCCCGCCGATGGGATGCGCTTCCTGGTGGCCGATTACAACCAGATCGAGCTGCGCGTTATCGCCCACCTGGCCCAGGACCCCGGTCTGATCGAAGCCTTCCGGACCGGCGCGGACATCCACCGGATGACGGCGGCCCGGATTTTCGGCGTGGAACCGGGGGAAGTGACGATCGGTATGCGCTCCCGGGCAAAGATGGTGTCCTATGGGCTGGCCTACGGGATGGAGGCCTACGGACTGGCCCAACGCCTGGCCATAGGGGTGGACGAGGCGGCGGAGATCCTCAAAGCTTATTTCGATAGCTTCCCCCGGGTCCGGGCCTACATGGACGAGGTCGTGGCCGAGGCCCGCCACAAGGGTTACACGGAGACCCTTTTCGGCCGGCGCCGCCTCATACCCGAGCTGTCGTCGGACCGCTACCAGGTGCGCATGGCGGGCGAACGCCAGGCCATGAACGCCGGCATCCAGGGGCTGGCGGCCGACATTTTCAAGGTGGCCCTGGTCCGCCTGGACGCCCGACTCGACGAGGAGGCGCTACGCGGCCGGCTGGTCCTCCAAGTCCACGACGAGGTCATCTTGGAGGTCCCCCCGGACGAAGAAGAGGCGGCGGCGGAGGCGGTCATCGCCGCCATGCGCGGGGCCGCCGAGCTCAGCGTCCCTCTGGAAGTCAACCTGTCCTGGGGCCGGAGTTGGGCCGATGCCAAGGCCTGAGGCTGCGGGGGCAAAAACTGAAGCCGCACAGGCTACTTCCGCCCCGGCGGGGGTTTGGTGCCCAGGACGACATTGGCCACGTGGCCCGAGGCGATGTCGTTGACGGGAGGAAGGTGCTTCCAGACGTAGGTGATGTAGGGGTCAAGGCTCTGCTCGGGGTCCTGGCCCAGCAGCTCCTGGAGCCACACGACCATCTCGGCCTGGCCCTGCGGGGTCCACAAGGGGGTGGCCGGGGACTCCGGCGGCACCACGATCTCGGAAACGTCCAGTGACTCGAGGTCGGCAGCGGCCTGCGCCCTGAGCGCCGGGGTGATGGCGGGCATGGGCGCGCCGGGGTGGCCCACCGTCAGCAACAGGTGCAACTGGCGAATATCGCCGGAGTTGGTGCCCGTCATCCCCGTATCACTGGGCATGACGTAGCAGAACTTCGACTCTGCCTGCCAGCGAAGGTCCAGCTCGTCTACGGCGGGCAGCACGAGGACCACGGGCGCGTGGGCGGCTTTGGCCCCGGCCGCCGGCGGCCGGGCCGGGCACGCCCAGCCGGTGTCGAAAGCGCTGAACAGCGGGCTGGCCGAAGCTGGGTAGTTGATGATCGGGCAGACAAAGGCCAGGCCGGTTACGGCCAGGCCCGTCCCCGCTACCCGGAGCGGCAACTTCGAGCCGGTTGAGCTCCTCGAGGCCCAGGGCCAGCAGTAAGCCCACCCCCAGGAACATGACCGAGGTGAAGCGGTCGGGGAGAAGGTTGTGGAAAAAGGGCAGTTTCTGAAGGAACCAGTCGGGCAGGCGCAGGAACGACATGAAGCGCCGGTGCCCGTCAACGTGCAGGGTGGAGCCCATCGACAGCAGGCCGGCGCTCACGACGATGGTCAGTGCCACCCAGGTGACCCTCCGCCTGCGGGCCAGGAACACGGTGACGCCGATAAAGACCAGCAGGGGGATCCCGATGTAGGCACCCTGCTCGGAGCCGTTACCGGTGAAATGCTGGCTCACCTGAAGGACCGAGGAAGGGGCCAGGCGGGTGATATTGGTGGGGACGACGAAGTTCAACAGGTCGCTCACGTAGGTGTCGGGCGGGTGCACGTCTTGGACGCGGTCGGCCCGAAGTACTGGAAGGCGAGAAAGGGTGCCGCCAGCACGATGAACAGGCCACCGGCGACTCTCAGTGCGCTCCAGGCGTAGCCGAGGTGGGCAGATATCAATTCCCGGTTGACCGCGCACAGCACGGCGACGGCTATGAGGGCGATAAGGGCCTCCATAGCCAGGACCTCTTCGCCGGTGAGAAGCTGGGCCCAGGCCAGGAGGCCCAGGAGTAGCCCCTCCCGCCAGGGTTTGGCCGACTGGACCACGAGCAGGCGGTCGAATAGGACAAGGAACAGGGGCGCGCTGGCGATGAGCACCTGGGCCAGGTGGCCGACTGATTGCGAGGCCACATAGGGCGAGAAGCCGACGGCGAGGGCGCCGGCGACCGCCGGCAGCCGTCCCGTCCAGCGCCGGAAGGCCAGGTAGGAGAAGGCACAAGCGAGGGCGGGGGCCAGAGTGAGGGTGAGGTTGTAAGAAAAGGCGGCCCCGAGCGCCACCGTAACCGGAGCCAGGAGAAAGCTCGGGAGCAGTACCGACGTGTTCCACATCAGGTTTACGCCGTTGGGGAAATTGACAAAGCTGCTCACCAGGGGGTTGAGCCCGTGCCCGAGGGCGAATGGCATCCAGGAAAAGAACCAGGAGTACTCGTCGGCATCCCCGGCGCCACCGATCTGGGTATTGGTCGGGTCCTCCCACGCCTTGTGCCACCAGGCGACGGCCAGGGCGAGGGATATGACGAACACGACCAGGACTTCCCATCCCGTCACTCTGTTCCTTGGACGGGCGGGCGCGGCCACGGCCTTGGCCCGTCCCGGGCTGGCGGGTGGCGTGAGCGCCGGCCCCGGGGCGCGCCGAGGTGCCAGTACCACCAGGGAGGCCGAAACGGAAGTCTTTACCGAGCCCGGGGCTAATGGTGGTGCCGAGGCCTCGGCCTCGATATCGGGATCCCGGGTACCGGCTCCCGCGCTAGCGGCCCCGGCGCCGACTTCCCCGTCGGGGCCGGGCGTCGCCGGCCCCTCTTCCCGGGCCGGCGGGGGCGGAGAGAGCCGGTAAGGGCGCCGCCGGCTGTGCCGCGGCCCGGGAGCGGGCCCCGCCGGGACAGGAAGTTTTGGGCTCACTCGCCTCGGGTGAGCCTCTCCGGCACCGCTCGCCGGGGGACGCCCACGTATGCCGACAGTGGCCGGATAAGGGCGTTGTGGGCTTTTTGCTCGACTATGTGCGCGGTCCAGCCGGTGACCCGGCTCATAACGAAGATGGGCGTGAACGTGGGCGTGTCGAACCCCATCAGGTGGTAGGCCGGTCCGGTGGGGTAATCGAGGTTGGGGTAGAGGCCCTTCGACTCGAACATGGCCTCCTCCAGTCGGTTGTAAATGGCCATCAGGTGCCGGCCCTCGTCGTTGCCCTCGCCCAGCTCGGCCAGTGCCGCCCGCATGGTGGGCACGCGGCTGTCGCCATGCTTGTAGACACGATGACCGAAGCCCATGACCTTGCCCCCCTCGGCCAGGGTGGCCGCCAGCCAGCCCGGCACGGCCTCGGGACCGGAAAGCGTGGCAAAGATGGCCATTACCGCCTCGTTGGCTCCTCCGTGCAGCGGTCCCTTCAGGGCGCCGATGGCGCCGGTGACGGCGGAGTAAAGGTCGGACAGGGTCGAGGTTATGACACGGGCCGTAAAAGTTGACGCGTTGAACCCGTGCTCGGCATAAAGGATGAGGGATATTTCGAAAGCGCGGATGACCTCGGGGCTGGGCACCGAGCCGAAGCACATATGGAAGAAGTTCTCCGAAAAAGAAAGCTCGGGATCGGGCGCAATGGGCTCCTGGCCCCGCCGGCGCCGCTGTTCGGTGGCCACAATTGTGGGCAGTTGCGCCCACAGCCTGATCGACTCGTCGAGATCGGTCGCCCGTGCGAGGTCGACATTACTCTCAGGCCCGGCGCCGGCGAGATGGGCCACCGGTTCGAGGGCCCCCAGGTAACTGACGGCGGTGCGCAGCAGGTCCATGGGGTCGCAGGTGAGGGGGAGCCGGGCTAGGGCGTCGGTGAGGGCGGGGGGCACCGGGCGGCCGGCCTTTTCCCGAGCCGTGAACACCTCCAGCTGCGCCGGCGTGGGGAGCTCGCCATGCCAAATGAGATAGGCGACCTCCTCGAAACGACGGGAAGCCGCCAGCTCGGGCACCGGGTAGCCACGGTAAAGCAGGACCCCGGTGCTCTCGTCTATCACCGATACGGCGGTCGTGTCGGCGACGACGCCGGCCAGGCCCCGCTTGATTTCCGGCGCGCCCGTTGCTGGGCCCGGGCTCATGCCTGCTCCAGGCGAGCGTCGAAGGCGCTGTAGTCGTCATAACCGAGCAAATCGTAGAGTTGGGCGCGGGACTGCATATCTTCCAGCAACTCCTTTTGCGTGCCGTCGGAAACAAGCGCGGCCAGCCCGCGTTCAGCGGCCCCCATGGCCAGGCGTAACAGCGTAACCGGGTATATGACGACGTTCACGCCGAGCGCAGCCAGCGTGGCCCCGTCCAGCAGTTCGGTCTTGCCGAACTCGGTCATATTGACCAGGAGCGGGGCGTCGACGCGGTTGCGGAAGCGTGCGATCTCGGCCGCGTCGGCCAGGGCCTCGGCGAATATCATGTCCGCCCCGGCGTCGAGGTAGGCCTTCGCCCGTTCGACGGCGGCGTCCAGGCCCTCCACCGCCCGGGCATCGGTGCGAGCGCATATGACAAAGGCCGGGTCCCGCCGGGCCTCGGCGGCCGCCTTGACCCGCCGGCGCATGTCGGCCACGGCCACGATCTCCTTGCCGTCGAGGTGGCCGCAGCGCTTGGGGTTGACCTGGTCCTCGATGTGACAGCCGGAGACGCCCAGGTCCTCCAGGACGTGGACGGTGCGGGCGGCGCTCAGAGGTTCGCCGAAACCGGTATCGGCGTCTACGAGCGTGGGCAGACCGGTGGCGCGAGCGACCTCGTGGCCGCGGGAGGCCACCTCGCTCAGCGTCGTCAGGCCGATGTCGGGCAGGGCCAGGGAGGCGGCCACGACGGCGCCGGAGACATAGACGCCTTCGAAACCCATGCGTTCGATCAGCAGTGCGGACAAGGGGTTGAAGGCGCCGGGATAGCGAAGGAGCCGGCCAGAAGCCAGGCCGGCCCGTAGGGAGCGGCGTTTTTCGGCTGCCGTTACCGGCGAGTGGAACATCAGAACAAGCCTCCTGTCGGCGTCTTCGCCTCGAGGTCCGGGCTGGCGAAGGTGCATTCCCGGACTTCGTCAACCCCCAGCGCAGGAAGGCGCTGGGCCAGGTCGAGGAAGCGAAGTTGCTCGTCCGCCTCTATGACGCCCGACGCCAGGTGGCGGAACTTTTCGACATACGCCGCCGTCCCGAAGGGGCGGGCGCCACCGGGGTGGGCGTCGGCCACGGCGATCTCGTCTTCGACCGTGGTACCGTCCTGCAATTCGACCACGACCCGGCCCCCGAAAGCCTCGCCGGCCAGGTAGCGCTCCGTCCATGTCGCGTCCTCGGCCGTTTCGACCTTGCCCCATAGGGCGACCGTTCGGGGGCGATGAGCCCTCTCGGGCCGGTAGGACGAGTCGTGGTCCCAGGTCCCGTCCTCCAGGGCCACGGCGAAGATGTAGGGCAGCGAATGGTCGAGGGTCTCTCGCGACGCGTCGGGGTCGAACTTCTGGGGGTCGCCCGAGCCCGTCCCGATGACGTAGTGGGTGTGGTGACTGGTGTAAATGGTCACCGACCGCACCCGTCCCAGATCCGTCACCTGTCGGCGCAGGCGGCGGGCCAGGTCGATGAAGGCCTGGGCCTGGTACTCCGCCGAATGTTCCTTGGTGTAGGTGGCGAGGATGGCGCGCTTGGGCTCGCCCGGCTCCGGCAGGGGGACCTGGTAGGCGGCGTCCGGCCCGTCGAGCAGCCAGGCGATGACCCCGTCCTCACCTTCGTAGATGGGCGCCGGTGAGGTCTCGCCCCGCATGGCCCGGTCGACCGCCTCGATGGCCGCCTTGGCCGCGAAGGCGGGGGCGTACGCCTTCCAGGACGAGATGTCGCCTTTGCGTGACTGGCGGGTGGCCGTGGTGGTGTGCAGCGCCTGGCCGATGGCCTGGTAGACGACCTCGGTGGGCAGGTGTAGCAGCGTCCCCAGGCCGGCGGCCACGGACGGCCCCAGGTGGGCCACGTGGTCGATCTTGTGGGCGTGCAGAGAGATCCCCCGCGACAAGTCGACCTGGACCTCGTAGGCGGTGGCCACGGCCCGCACCAGATCGCCCCCCGAACAGCCGGCGTGCTGGGCCACGGCCAGGAGGGCGGGGATGTTGTCGCCCGGATGGGAGTACTCGGCCGCCAGGAAGGTGTCATGGAAGTCCAGTTCGCGCACGGCTACGCCGTTGGCCCACGCCGCCCATTCCGGCGCCACCCGCCGGCCCGGGGACCCCGAAGGGTACCCCCAAACCGCGGCTCCCGGCCGCAGTTCGTGGCGCACGGCCTGGGCCCGGGCGTTGGCCACGGACGCCCGGGACAGGGCGGCGGCGGCCACGCCGGCATCGTCGATCAGTCGGTTGACCACCATTTCCGCCACCGGGGCCTCGACCGCCACCGGGTCGGTGGCGAGCTCGGCCAGCTTCCAGGCCAGTTGTTGTTGGCGGGGGAGCCGTTCGGCGCTGGTGTACGAACGGACCTCGTGCTGCTTCATCCTCGTCCGAGGTGCCCACAGCGGCGGCCGTCCACCATCCCCAGAAACGATACCCGCCGGTACTAGACAGATGGTGGTGCAGACCGGCGCGGCGGGCTGTTGGGCCCGGCGCCGCTGGTCGAGCGGGGCGGGGTTGGCTTTGTCGGTCGTCACTTTTTTTTCGGTCCCGGCCACCGCGGCCGTCGCCGCGAACCCGATGGTCGCCCGGGCGGCCGAGGAGCACGGGGGGACCTTCAAGGACGGGGGCGTGTTAGCTCACGGCGCGGCCCGGTTTTTCGGCAGCCCGACCAATTTGTCGCTCGCCGCTCCCGCCGTCGCCATGGCGGCTACGCCCGACGGCGCCGGTTATTGGCTGGTCGGTGCGGACGGAGGTGTGTTGACCTACGGGGACGCCAAGTATTTCGGCGGGACCAGCGCCCGGCGGTTGGATGCCCCCATTGTCGCCATTGCCCCCTCGCCGGACGGGCGGGGCTACTGGCTCGCCGGTGCCAACGGCAGCGTTTACGCTTTTGGGGACGCCGTTTTCTACGGCCCTGACCGCCCCGTGGCGTGGCCCGAACCGATCGTCGGTCTTGCCCGCACCCCCGACGGGCGGGGCTACTGGATGGTGTCCAGCCACGGTGCCGTCTACTCGTTTGGCGACGCCCATTACTTCGGGTCCCTGGGCGCCACCAACCTGCACAACCTTCCCGTGGTGGCCATCGCCCCCTCCCGGGACGGCGCCGGCTACTGGCTGGTGCAGGGCGGCGGGGAGGTGGTCCCTTTCGGGGACGCGCCCCGGCTGGGAGGGATGCGGGGGCACCCACCGGTGTCCGGGATAGCCGTGACGGCCGACGGCCGCGGCTACTGGCTGGTGTGCGGGAACGGCGAGGTCGACGCCTTTGGGGACGCACCCCACCTTGGCGGCAACAACCGGGCCGTGCCCCGCCCGCCCATCGCCGCCATAGTCGCTGACCCCGCCGCGCCCGGTTACTGGCTCCTGGACGCCGAGGCTTTCAGAGTGAGCCTCGACCATCCCAGCCCCGCCCTCTCCGGCCCCGACGAAGCCAGCCGGATCGTGAGCCTGGCCGCCAGCCAGATCGGCCCCAGCCCCGACGGCGGCGACTATTGCAACCCGTACGGGCCGTGCGAGCAGTGGTGCGCCCTGTTCGCCACCTGGGTGTGGGAGAAAGCCGGGATCCGCGTCCCCCGCTATGCCTTCGTCGGGGACGTCTACCGTTGGGCGGCACGTCATACCCGGGTCATAAGTGCCAGGCACAAGCCGGCCCCGGGCGACCTCGTGCTCTATGGCACGGGCCCCAGGACGTGTGGACTTCGCCCCACATGGGCGTGGTGGCCCAGGTGTGGCCGGACGGTGAGATAGACACCGTCGAAGGCGACGCCGGGCCTGGTCCGGGCGGTTGGACATCTGTCCTGGTGAACGGCCCGTTCTTGCCCTCGCAGTCCTATTTCGCCAACGGCATACCGATCTATGCCTTCGCCGTCCCCTGACATCGTCCCGGTCGTCGGCGGGGCAGGGCCCGGCCGCCTCGTAGTCTGGCTACCTATGACTATGGCTATGGCGGAGGGGCCGAGGCGCCCAGCGGCGCTCTCGGCGGCGACGCCTTCGGCGGCGGCCCCGCATGCAGCGACTGGGCCCGCAGCCAGGCCCTGAGCCCCATCGGGTCGGCCGGACATTACCGGGGCTACCTGCTGGTGGAGCTGGCGTTGCCGTGGCCCTCCGACATTTCCGAGGCGGCCGAACTGGCGGGCGTGGTCGACTTAGCCGCCGGTGCCGGCCTCAGGCTGCAGGCCATAACGCCGGCACCTTCGGGCCCGGTCGCGGGCGCTGCCGACCAGCCCCGCCGGCTCATCTATTACGGCTCGGCTCGGCCTGGGTGGGCGGGCCCGCTTTGGCGCCGGGAGCGGTTGACCGTCCCCGGGGACGGGCCCTGGCCGAAGTCGTCGCCGAGCTTGTCGGGGCGGGGGACGGCGCACCCCCGGAACCGGGGCCCGAGCTCGTTGACCTGCTGGTGTGCACGCACGGCAGGCGCGACACGTGCTGCGGGGCCCGAGGGACGGACCTGGTCCGGGCCCTGGCGGAGGATGGCCCGATCGGAGCCGGGGCCGGAGCCGGGGCCGGGTCGGCGGGGCCGCTCGGCCGCGGGGCGGGACCGCGGGTGCGCCTGTGGCGCACCAGCCACACCGGCGGTCACCGCTTCGCCCCCACGGCCCTGGTGCTGCCTCCGGCCACCCTATGGGCCTGGGCCGACGTGGCCCTGCTCGAAGAGGTCGTCCGCCCCGCAGGGCCGCTGAGCGACGTGGTGAGCCGCTACCGGGGTTGTGCCACTCTGGGGCCCCGGCCCACCAGGCGGTGGAAAAAAGTGTCCTGGCCGAGGTGGGTTGGCCGCTGTTGAGCTCGTGGCGCCGGTCCACCGCCCTGGACGACGGTTGGGTCAGGTTGGAGACCGATGGGGCCGGCACCTGGGAGGCGCGGGCTGTCGAGGGCCGGCACGTGGCTCAGCCCGAATGCCGGACGCCGCCGCAGCTGGCCTCCAAACAGAGCGTTGAATGGGACGTGGAAGACCTGCACCGGGTGGTGCCCGCGCCGCGCTAGGGGCGGTGGTGGCGCCCCGGCGGCGGCCACATCGGCACCCGCATGACGTCAAGCTACGCTCGGTCCCGTGCGCAAGGTTTTGGTCGCCAACCGGGGTGAGATCGCGATCAGGGCCTTTCGGGCCATCAACGAGCTCGGTTTTACCTCCGTAGCCGTCTTCCCCTACGAGGACCGCTACTCGCTCCATCGCCAGAAGGCGGACGAGAGCTACGAGATAGGCGAGCGGGGGCACCCCCTCCGGGCCTACCTGGACATCGCCGGCATTATCGAGGCGGCGGAGGACTGTGACGCCGACGCCATCTACCCGGGTTATGGGTTCTTGTCGGAGAACCCGGCCCTGGCTCGGGCCTGCGACGAGGCCGGGATAACCTTCGTCGGCCCCCCGGCCGAGGTCCTGGCCCTCACCGGGAGCAAGGTCAAGGCCAAAGAGGTGGCCGCCGCCGCCGGGATCCCGGTGCTGCGTAGCGTCGGGCCCCGATCCGGGGTGGACGACCTGGTCCGCTCGGCCGGTGACGTCGGGTTCCCGCTGTTCGTGAAGGCGGCGGCGGGTGGTGGGGGTCGCGGCCTGCGCCGCGTCGAGGCCGCCGACGAGCTCAGAGCGGCGGTCGAGGCGGCGGTGCGGGAGGCCGAGACGGCCTTCGGGGACCCGACGGTGTTCCTGGAGGAAGCAGTTTCCCGTCCTCGCCACATCGAGGTCCAGGTGCTGGCGGACGCCAACGGCGAGGTGGTCCACCTCTACGAACGGGACTGCTCGGTCCAGCGTCGCCACCAGAAGGTAGTGGAGATCGCTCCGGCGCCCAACCTGCCGGCCGGCCTCGGGCCCAAGTTATGGGCGGACGCCGTCAGCTTTGCCCGGGCCGTCGGCTACCGCAACGCCGGCACCGTCGAGTTCCTGGTGGACGGGGCCGGACGCCACGTGTTCATCGAGATGAACCCCCGCATCCAGGTCGAGCACACCGTTACCGAAGAGGTCACGGCCATCGACCTCGTCCAGGCCCAGTTGCAGGTGGCGGCGGGTGCCACCCTGTCGGACCTGGGCATCTGGCAAGACAACATTGTCGTCACCGGCGCCGCCCTGCAGTGCCGGATCACCACCGAGGATCCGGGGCAAGGTTTCCGGCCCGATACCGGCCGCATCACGGCCTACCGTTCCCCCGGCGGGCACGGGGTGCGCCTCGACGGCTGCGCTTATCTGGGAGCCGATGTTTCGCCCCACTTCGACTCCCTGCTGGTCAAGTTGACGTGCCGGGGGCGCACGTTCTCCGAGGCCGTGGCCCGGGCCCGGCGCGCCGTGGCCGAGTTCCGGGTGCGGGGCGTGGCCACCAACATCCCCTTCCTGCAGGCCTTGCTGGCCGAGCCCGATTTCATTGCCGGTCAGCTCACCACCGCCTTCATCGACGAGCGTCCGGGCCTGCTCAACCGGGGCAGCGGCGCCGACCGCGGGACCCGCCTGCTCAATTACATGGCCGATGTCACCGTGAACCGTCCCAACGGGACGGTCCCGTCGCTCCTGGCCCCGAAAGACAAGCTCCCGGCCTACGTCCTCACGGCCACCAAAGGCAGGGGCAAGCCGGGGGCACCGGGACCGGTACCTGACGGCACCCGCCAGCTCCTCGGGGATCTCGGTCCCGAGGGATTCGCCCGTTGGCTGCGCCATTTGGTCCCGGTGGCGGTCACGGACACGACCTTGCGCGACGCCCACCAGTCGCTCCTGGCCACCAGGCTGCGCACCCAGGACATGTTGCAGGCGGCACCGTACTTCGCCCGCATGCTGCCCGGTTTGCTCTCCCTCCAGGCTTGGGGCGGCGCCACTTTCGACGTGGCCCTGCGCTTTTTGAAAGAAGACCCGTGGGACCGCCTGGCCGCCCTGCACGAGGCGGTGCCCAATATCTGCCTGCAGATGCTGATCCGGGGCCGCAATACCGTCGGGTACACCCCATACCCCGACGAGGTTGCCTCTGCCTTCGTCAAAGAGGCGGCCCGGACCGGCGTAGATATATTCAGGGTTTTCGACGCCCTGAACGATGTCGACCAGATGCTGCCGGCCATACGCGCCGTGTTCGAGACCGGGAAGGTGGCCGAGGGCGCCGTTTGCTACACGGGCGACCTGGCCAGCCCGTCAGAGCGGCTTTATACGCTCGACTATTACTTGGACAAAGCGGACCAGCTCGTCCGGGCCGGCGTACATGTGCTGTGCATAAAGGACATGGCGGGGCTGCTGCGCGCCCCCGCCGCCCGCATCCTCATCGGGGCGCTCAGGGAAAGGTTCGACCAACCGGTCCATCTCCATACTCACGACACCGCCGGGGGACAGCTGGCCACGTACGTGGCCGCCATCGAGGCCGGGGTGGACGCCATCGACGGCGCTCTGGGGCCGATGGCCGGCACGACCAGCCAACCCTCGCTCGGGGCCATCGTGGCGGCCACGGACAATACCGCCCAGGCGACGGGGCTTTCTCTCGAGGCCATCGAGGCGTTCGAGCCGTACTGGGAAGCGGTCCGGCGCCTGTACCGGCCTTTCGACATCAACCTAGGTGCGCCCACAACCCGGGTTTACCGTCACGAGATGCCGGGGGGCCAGATATCCAACCTCCGCCAGCAGGCGATCGCCCTCGGCCTGGGCGACCGGTACGAAATGGTGGAGGACCTCTACGCCGAGGCCAACCGGGTCCTCGGCAACATCGTGAAAGTGACGCCGAGCTCCAAGGTGGTGGGCGACCTGGCGTTGTACCTGTGCGGTGCTAATGCCGACATCGTCGAGTTCGAGCGCAACCCGGCCAGCTTCGACCTGCCCGACAGCGTCATAGGGTTCCTTTCCGGTGAGCTCGGCGTGCCCGCCGGGGGATGGCCGGAGCCCTTCCGGACCAAGGCCCTGGCCGGCAAGAAGCAGCCGGCGCGCGTCCTCGACCTGCCGGCGCAGACCAAGGCCGCCCTGACCGGCCCGGAGCCTTCTCCACCGGAACTGCGGCACCTGCTCAATTCATTGCTTTTCCCCGGGCCCACGGAGGAGTTCGAAGAAGCCACCCGCCAGTTCGGGGAGTTGTCCGTCCTGCCGACTTCGGCCTTTTTCTACGGCCTCAGCCCGGGGGACGAGGTCGAGGTCACGCTGGACGCCGGGCTTTCCCTGTACCTCGCTCTTGATGCCATAGGCGAGGCGGACGAGAGCGGTTTCCGTTCTGTTTTCTGCCGGCTGAACGGCCAGCCCCGCGTGGTCACGGTGCGGGACCGCTCCGTGAAGGACACGGCGGCCCGGGGCGAACGGGCGCAGCCGGACAACCCCGCCCACGTTGCCGCTCCCTTTGCCGGGGCGGTGACCTTGACCGTCGGTGCCGGCGACCACGTCGACGCCGGCCAGACCGTGGCCACGATCGAGGCCATGAAGATGGAAGCCCCTATCACGACCTCGCAGGCGGGGACGGTCCAGCGCCTGGCCGTGCCTAAGGTGGCCTCAGTCGATGGAGGAGATTTACTCATGGTTATTACCCCGGGGGCGAACTGACATGCGGATAGGCGTCGTAAAGGAGGTCAAGCCGGCCGAGCTGAGGGTGGCGCTGACACCGGCGGGCACCGAGGAGCTGGTGGCGGCGGGCCACGCCGTACTGGTCGAACGCAGTGCCGGCGAGGGCTCCGGCTTCCCCGACAACGCCTATGTCAACGCCGGGGCCACTATCGTCGACGACGTCGACAAGGTCTGGGAGGACGTGGACATCCTCGTCAAGGTCAAAGAGCCCGTCGGCCCGGAACTGGGGCGACTGCGGGAGGGGCTCATCCTGTTCACCTACCTGCACCTGGCGGCGGCGCCGGAGCTGACCCGGGCCCTGGTCCGGGCGGGCACTACCGGGGTGGGCTACGAGACGGTCGAGGGCTCCTCCGGCCACCTGCCTTTGCTAGCCCCCATGAGCGAGATCGCCGGCCGCCTGGCCGGCCAGGTCGTGGCCCACTACCTCACGGCGCCCGTCGGCGGCCGCGGCGTGCTGGCCGGAGGCGCCCCCGGGGTGGCCCCGGCGCGCGTGCTCGTACTGGGGGGCGGCGTCGTCGGTATCTATGCCGCCCGGGTGGCCCGGGGCCTGGGGGCCGACGTGACCGTCCTGGAACGCTCGGACGAGCGCCTCCGTTACCTCGACGACCGCTTCGAGGGGTCGGTGCGGTGCCTGATGTCCGACGCCCATAGCGTCCTCGAGCAGTTAGCCCTGAGCGATGCGGTGATCGGGGCCGTCCTGGTGCCGGGCGCGGTGGCCCCCCGGCTGGTCACCCGGGTCATGCTCTCAAATATGCGCGCCCGGGCGGTGATCGTCGACGTAGCCATAGACCAGGGGGGTTGTTTCGAGACTTCGAGGCCCACCACCCACGAGGCCCCGACTTACGTGGTCGACGACGTGCTGCACTATTGCGTGGCCAACATGCCCGGCGCCGTCCCGGTCACATCCACCCGGGCCCTGACCAACGCCACCCTTCCGTACCTCCTCCGCCTGGCCGGGATGGGCCTGGACGCCCTGTGCGAGAAGGATCCCGGCTTTGCCATGGGGATAAACGTCCGCCACCATCGCCTCGTGCATCCGGCTGTCGTGGCCGCTTATGCCGGCGATGGTGATGGAAAATAGCGAAAGCCCGGTACCCGGTGCTTAACCACGACTACGGGCGGTGAGGTTGGGGGACTGTTTGCTCAGGCTCACCGGCCGGTATGCCGAGGTCCCTAGCAATGCGGGTGGAAAGGGCAAAAAAGGCAAGGAGAACGGCGGGGCTGGCGGGGGCCACTGCGCCCGTGTTGTTCGAAGCCGGTACCGGCGTCGGCGCTTATGGCCGGCTCGGTGCCCTGGGACCGGTGGCCGGCCGGGAGGACATCGTCAGGGCGCGCCTCAGCCGGCTGTTGGCCACGCTGGGGGAGTTGTCGGCGGAGCGTCCCCCGAGCTCGCCCGACTGGCGCCCGGCCTTGCGGCGCTTCCTGGATGGGCGCTGCCCGGCCGGGACGCTGGTCATGCATGGGCGCCGGTTGCCAAACCGCCCCCTGGTGCTCGAGCACCTGATAGTCGCTCCCCGGGGTTTGGTGGTGGTCAGCCCGAGCTTCAGCCAGGTGCTCCGCGGTGGCTACTCCCACCCGGCTCCGGGCTGGCGGGCCAGGCAGGCGGGCGGAGGTGTCAACTCCCGGTTGGAGGCGCGGGGTGGCAACGCCCGGTTGGCGGCGGGGGGTGTCAACGCCCGGTTGGCCGTGGGGGTGGCGCCAGCCGGGGACCGCCGGCCGGTGCTGGTGCGCGACACGCTGCGCCGTTGCTATGCCTTGCGGTCATGGCTGGGAGGCGGGCCGTGGGACGGTGTGCCCGTGCTGGCGGCGGTGTGCGGGTGCCCGGCGGCCCGGGCCCCGGCTCATCCCTGGTTGATGCTGGACGGGCTGTGGTTGGGCACGGCCGACCAACTCCCTGGCTGGCTCATGTCCGAGGAGTCCCTCGACGAGGCTACCCGGGCCGACCTGGGCCGGTTCCTGGCCGAGGCGTTGCCCGTGGCCTAGGCCGGGCCTCCCGGCGGCGACCTGGCCGCCCGGTACCCGAACACCTGTTCGCCCCGGGTGCCTGTTGTCGAGCCGTCCGGTCGGCAATGCTGGTGGGGTGACCCACGACGAACCAGCTCCCCACGCCGCGCCCGGCATCTCGGACATCCACCCCGAAGGGCCCTTCCTCGTGCACAGTGACGCCAAGGCCGGCCCGGCTCGACGCTGCCTCGGTGAGCACGGCCGGCGGACTCGCGTCGTTGCCACCATCGGCCCGGCCTCCGACGCTCTTTCGACGCTGTCCGCCATGTGCGACGCCGGGATGGACGTGGCCCGCCTGCCCCTGGCCCACGGTTCGATCCAGGAGGCCGTGTCGAGGTTGCGCCGGATCCGCCAGGCCGCACCCGAGGTAGGGATCCTGGTTGACCTCCCGGGCCCAAGATACGCACCACGCCGTTCCCCGAAGGGGGAGTGGTACTGGCCACGGGCAGCGAAGTCGTGCTCGCCCCTCATGGCCTGGCCCCCGTCAGCAGCGCCTCCACGATCGGGGTGTCCATGCCCGAGCTAGTGGAGACGCTCGTGGAGGGTGACCGGATCGCCCTGGGCGACGGGGGCGTGGCCCTGCAGGCCGAGCAACGGGTCGGTTATTCCATGAAGGCCAGGGTCCTGGCCGGCGGCAAGGTCCAGGGCCGGCCCGGCGTGACCGGGCCGGCGTCCAGACTGTCGCTCCAAACGCCCACGCCCGAGGACCTCGAACGTCTGGAGGTCATGTTGGAAGAGGGCATCGAGAACGTGGCCGTGTCGTTCGTGCGCTCGGCCGGCGACCTCGAGGCGGTCAAGGCCCTGGCGGGCAACGGCGTTCTGGTGTGCGCCAAGATGGAGACGCCCGAGGCATTGGAGGACATCGACAATATCCTCCAGCTGGCCGACACCCTGATGGTCGCCCGCGGGGATCTCGGCGTGCGCGTCGCCCTCGAGGAAGTGCCGCACATCCAGAAAAAGCTGATCCGTTCATCGGTTTCCTGGGGTCGCCCGGTCATAACGGCAACGCAAATGCTGGAGTCCATGATCAACTCCCCGGTGCCCACGCGCGCCGAGGTGACCGACGTGGCCAACGCCGTTTTCGACGGCACCAGCGCCGTCATGCTCTCGGCCGAGACGGCGGTGGGCATCGACCCGGTAAATGCGGTCGCCACCATGGCCCGGATCGCCCGGCGCGCCGACATCGAGTTCGACAGCTACCAGTGGGGGCGCAACCTCCCGGCTCAGAACTTCGGGGCCCAAGGCGCCATAGGCTCCCGCATTACGGCGGCGATCGGCGCCGCCGCCTGGCGCGCCTCGGTCGACGAGGGGGCGGCCGTCATTGTCGCCTGCACCAACAGCGGCGCCACGGCCCGGGCCATTGCCCGGTTCCGGCCCGCGGCCCCGATCGTGGCCGCCACCCCCCACGCCGACACTGCTCGCCAGCTCACCATTAGCTGGGGCGTGGACACCGTGCTGGTGCCCCAGGCCAAGACCACCGACGAGGCGGTCGGTTACGGGGTTCAGGCCGTGCGCCAGGGGGGCTATGTCAAGCCGGGCGATGTTGTCGTGGTCCTCGCCGGCTCGCTGCATGACCCCGAGCCCGTGACCGACACCCTGCGCTTGGTACGCATCTATTAGCCGCTGGCCAGCCGCCCGACATCGCGGAGATGCCGCAGGGAGGCGGCGTAGGAGCGCACCAGGGACGTCTCGCAGTAGTCGATCCCGTGGGCCGAGCAGTACGCCCTGACCATCCCTTGGCAGCGGCGGAGGTTGGCCATAGGCATGGTCGGGAACAAATGGTGCTCGATCTGGTAGTTGAGGCCGCCCATGGCCACGTCGAGGCCCGGCCCCCTCTCACGTTCCGGGCCGTGGTGACCTGGCGGTGCACGAAGTCAAGCTTCTCGCCGGGCGCCGGCATGGGCATCCCTTTGTGGTTGGGAGCAAAGGCGCACCCGAGGTACAGCCCGAAGATGCCCTGTTGCACGGCTATGAAGGCGACCGCCCGCAATGGCGACAGGACCACGAAGACCGCTCCCAGGTACACGGCGGCATGGGCGACGAGCAGGATGGCTTCGGTAGGCGTATGGCGCACCGGCTTGGTTCCCAACGCCCTGGCGCTCGAGACATGCAGGCTCACCGCCTCCAGGCAAGCCAGAGGGAAGAACAGTGCGGCTTGGTGCCTGGCCACCAGCCGGCCCAGGCCGGTCTTGGTCCTAACCTGGTCGGCCGTCCAGGAGATGACGCCCGGCCCGACGTCGGGGTCGGCCCCGACCTCGTTGGGACGGCTGTGATGACGGTTGTGCTTGTCGACCCAGTACCCATAGCTGATCCCAGTGGCCAGGTCGGCGCAGGCCAGGCCTACGAGGTTGTTCCACCGGCGCGAACCGAAGACCTGGCGGTGGCCGATGTCGTGGCCGAGGAACCCGACCTGAGCGAAGACCAGGGCGAGGTACGCGGCCACGGCCAACTGGTACCACCGGTCCCCCAGCAAGAAGAACGCGGCCCACCCGGCCCCGTACAGCCCAGCCACCACTGCCACCCTCACCCCGGCCCGCCAGGGGGAGTGGCGGAACAGGCCGGCGGCCCGGACCTCCCGGGTCAGGACCACGTAACCATCGTTGTCGCTCCGGCACGCCGAGGGGGGCGCCAAAGACGCGTGGGCACTCACCGCTTGACCGATCTAGGAAGGCTCCCGCACCACATGGTGTCCTTTACCGTCGCAGCTGGCGACGTAGCCAGGGAAGCCCTCTTGGTCGAAGGTTGCTCCCAATATACACCGGGGCCCTGTCGGGACGGGCGGGGAGCGGAAGGAGTAGATCTGGTAGCGATGGCCGCCAGCGACGACGTCACCGCCTCTCCGGCCGGGCCGACGTCGGATCTGATCGTCAATTTCGCCCGTACGGCTCAGAGCCTTTTCCAGGCGGGCGGGGTCGAGCTCACTCTCCAGGCCATCGTCGACCTGGCCGTCGCCACCATCGAGGGTTGTGACTTCGCTGGGCTGTTCGTACTGAAGGCGGGGCGGGTCACCACGCCCGTGAACACGGCCCCGTTGGTGGCCGAACTGGACGCCTTCCAGCTCGAAGGGGCACGAGGGCCCGTGCCTGGACTGCATGGCCCAGGGGACAGCTCTTTACGCCGAGGAGCTGGCCGACGATCCCCGGTGGCCAAACTTCGGGCCGCAGGCGGCGGGCCGGGGCGTACGCAGCGTCCTGTCCCTGTGCTTGACCCGAGAGGGTGCCGTGGCCGGAGCGCTCAACCTTTACGCCCGCTTCCCGCTGGCCTTCGGGGCCGTCGACCGGGCCCGGGGCCTCGTCCTGGCCGGTCTGGCCGGTCTCGCCCTGTCCGTGGCCGAAGCTCACGACGAGGAGGTGCGCCGAGCCGAGAACCTGCGCCAGGCCCTGGTCACCCGACAGCTCATCGGCCAGGCCCAGGGGATACTAATGGAGCGCGAACGCATCACCGCCGAGCAGGCCTTCGATGTCCTGCGCCGGGCATCACAACATCTCAACACCAAGTTGCGGGAGGTGGCCCAGGACCTGGTGGACACGGGCGAGCGGCCCCCGACCGGTGGTGGGGCCCATAAGGGGCTCCCTCGGGATGACGTTGGGCGCCGGGACCTATGGGTAGGCTCCGGGGTCGTGCCCGACGAGGCTTGCCTGGTTTCTGTCCTGGTCCCCACGCGCAACGAGGCACCCAACGTCGGGCCCCCGGCCCTGCGCCTGGCCAACGCCCTCAAGGACATCGAGGGCGGGCCCCGGCGGGGTGCCGCGGGCCCCTAGGAGCCGGAGAAAACCAGTGACAGGTTGTCGGCCATCCCGTCGTTGTCACTGCCATCGGTGCGGGACATCACGAGCTTTACGACGACCGTTCGGGTGGCGGCGGGCACGGCGCCGGTCGTCTGGCGGAAAAGCAGCTCAGAACTGTCAGCGCGTTGCCCGGCGGTAACCGGTCCGAGGGAGGTCTGGGCCAGCGAGGACCCGGCCGCGTTCTCGAAGGTCATGTACACCTGGGCGTTGTCGCCTTGGGAGGAATAGCCACCGAGCCAACCCGACAGCACGTAGCTTGCTTTCCCGGCCGAGATCCCGGCGGCGGCGACCTTTATCATCTGCGTGCCCGTCGAACGGGCGGCGTCCGGGCCGCCATAGAAGTAGTTCTTGCCCCGGTTCTTCGGGCCTGGGGTCGTCGCCGTGATGTCCCCGCCGCCCCAGGCGTACTGAGCGGCCGTGAAACCGCCTGCCTGCTTCCAGTCCGGTACCTTTACCACGGTGTCGTTATTCGTGCCCGGGCCGGCCTCGGCCCCGGGGTTCAGGACCAGGTTGTGCCCGCAGGACGGGCAGGCCATGACCGCCGCCGGTTGCTGGCCGGCGGCGACACCGGCGGTGACGCCGACAGTCGGTAACGCGACCAGGGCGCCGGCTACGCAAAGACGTCCAAAAAGCAACATTTACCCCAAGTCCTCCTCGATCGGGTTTTTTCACAGGCCGGCTGCGGGCGGGCACCGCCCGTAGCCGGGACACAGTCTGGTCGGTGATAACGCCGCCGTCCACTGTTTTCGTTGTTCGCCGCTATATTTCTTGCCGACGGCCGCCTCCGAGCGCCCGGTACAGCGACGGCCAGCCCCCGTGCAGTCGCGCCGCCAGGGCCAGCCAGGCGGGGATGACCACGTCTTCACGTCGCGTTTCGACGGCCCGCACGATGGCCCTCGCCGCGGCGGCGACGGGTATGGGCCGGGGCCAGGAATGCGTATAGGGCCGGTTACGACGGAGGTAGAAAGGCGTGTCCACAGGACCGGGGCTCACGAGCGTCACCGTCACCCGGTCGGTCGCCCACTCCGCCCTCAGGCTGTCGGCCAGGCCCTGCAGGCCGGCCTTGGCCGCGCTATAGGCTACTTCCTCGGCCACTCCGACCAGGCCGGCGATCGAGCCGACGAGCACGAGCTGGCCGCCGGCGACGCTTTTGCGTAGGTAGGGAGAGGCGGCGTGGGCCAGGTGCAGGGGGACGCGCAGGTTGATGTCGAGCAAAGCGTCGATCTCGGCTGGCGGCATCTGTTCGAAGAAGCCCAGCCATCCGCTGCCGGCATTGGAAACGACGACGTCGAGCCCGTGAAGGGCCGCCGCCGCCGCCTCTACCACCGCGGTGGGGGCGGAGGGCTCGAGCAGGTCGCAGGCCACTGTGGCCTGGAAGGGCCCGGCGCCGGCCACGGATGCCCGGGCCAGTGCGGCCGCGTCCCTTCCCGTCCCCACGACCCGGGCGCCGCGCTCGGCCAACAGCGAGCTGACGGCGGCGCCGATGCCGCTCGACGCCCCCGTAACGAGCACGCGGAGCTCGTCAAGGGACCGGGATGTGGGCAATTACCCAGAGCGCGTGACTAGCGCGCGTTCACGAGAGCGCGTAGGGACTGGCGAAGGCTGCCCGCAGTGGCAAGTACCGCGCTGGGCTCGAAACCACAGTGGGCCATGCAGTTGTGGCAGCGGGGGTCGCGGCCGCGCCCGTACTTCGTCCAGTCCGTGGTCTCGATGAGCTCTTTGTAGGTCTCGGTATAACCGTCAGCCAGTAGGTAGCACGGCCGTTGCCAGCCGAACACCGAATAGGAGGGCACGCCCCAGGGCGTGCATTCGAACTCGACCTTTCCCTCCAGGAAGTCAAGAAAGAGCGGGCTGTGGTTGAGCCGCCAGTTTTTTCGCTTGCCGGCGAATGCCTCCCGGAACAGCTTCGTGGACTGGTTGACGCCGAGGAAGTGCACCTGGTCCGGCGCCTTTTCGTAAGCGTAACCGGGCGAGATCATCATGGTGTCCACTTCGAGCTCGTCATTGAGGAAGTCGAGCACGTCCTGTACCGTCCGGGGCGAGTCGGTGTCGAAAAAAGTTGTATTGGTGGCTACCCGGAAGCCCTTTGCCTTGGCTGCCCTAATGGCGGAAACAGCCTTTTCGAAAACACCCTCCCGGCTGACCGACTCGTCGTGACGTTCCTTCAGGCCGTCGATATGGACCACCCACGAAAAGGCGGGATGGGGCTTGAAGCGGTCGAGCTTGCGCTTGAAGGAGCAGGGCGTTGGTGCACAGGTAGACGAAGCGCTTCCGTTCCAACAACGCCTCGGTCATCTTCTCGATCTGAGGGTGCAGCAGAGGTTCGCCACCGGCGATCGAAACCATGGGGGCGCCGCACTCCTCAATAGCGGCAACGGCTTGTTCGACCGAGAGGCGCTGGCGCAGTACCTCCGTCGGGTACTGGATCTTGCCGCAGCCGTTGCATTCCAGGTTGCAGGCGAACAATGGCTTCAAGCTCGACGATCAGGGGGAACTTTTCCCGGCCGGCCAGCTTCTGACGGGCGATGTAACTGCCCACTTTCACGCTTTGGCGCAAAGGTACACCCATTTATCTGACCTCCGGTGGAAGGGGAAAAGACACGTTCTCATGGCCGGTCGAGCGCTCTTCGACAGAGACCGGGCCCAGGCCGGCCAGGCAAGCGACGACTTCTTGTACAAGCTCGGGGGGAGCAGAGGCACCCGCCGTCACACCAACACGCCGGGCCCCAGCGAGCCAGGAAAGGCGCAGGTCGGTTTGGCTGTCAACCAGGTGAGCGCCGGCCCCGCAGCGCCGGGCCACCTCCACCAGGCGGTTGGAGTTGGACGAGTTGTGCGAGCCGACCACGATCACTACGTCGCAGTCGGGAGCCATTTCGCGGACGGCTTCTTGACGGTTCTGGCTGGCGTAGCAGATGTCCGACGCCGCCGGCCGGGCCAGGTCTGTGAAGCGCCGCTCGAGCGCACCGATCACCGTGGTCACCTCGTCGGTGGCGAGCGTCGTCTGGGTCACGAAGGCCGCGGGCCCGGTCTCGTCGAGATCGAGGCGGGCGACGTCGTCGGGGGTGCTGACCAACCTTGTGCCCGGGACGGTGCCCAGGGTCCCCTCCACCTCATCGTGGCCAGCATGGCCGACAAGGATGAGTTGGCGGCCGGCGGCGGCGAAACGGCGGGCCTCATTGTGGACCTTGCTCACCAAGGGGCAGGTGGCATCGATGGTGGACATCTGGCGCCGTCTCGCCTCGTCCTTGACGGTGTTGCCCACCCCGTGGGCGGAGAAGACGACGCGGGCGCCGTCGGGGACTTCTCCCAGTTCCTCGACAAAAACGGCGCCGGCCGACTTCGAGGCGCGACACCACGTGTGCGTTGTGGACGATCTGGCGACGCACGTAGATTGGGGGCCCGAAGCGCACCAGGGCCCTTTCGACGGTGTCGATGGCCCGCTCCACGCCGGCGCAGAAAGACCGGGGCTCGGCCAACAGGATCTGCCGGGGACCGGCAGCCGCAGCCCAGTAGGCCAGCGCCCGCCGGGTGCGGTGCAGGCTGTGCAACCCCTTGAGGGCTCCCAGAGCGCCGGCGGGGGAGAGCAGCTCCACCCCCGGAGAGTCCGACACCGCCCTCAGCACAGCTAGCGGCGCCCCCCAACTCGCCCTGGCCACCGCCGTCGATTCCATGTCGACGACGTCGGCTCCCAGGCCGGCCAGCGTGGCCCGCTCGCGGCCGGTGACCATGTGGTCGGTGCTCACCACCGTCCCCGTGCGGGCGTGAAGGCCGTCGCGCCGCAACTCGGCGACGAGCAGGGGGGCAGAGGCGAACCGGGCCACCTGGCGGCCCTGGTCGTCCACGAGGCGGTCGGCCACGACCACGTCGCCGGGTACTAGGTCAGGTCTCAGCGCACCCCCGAGGCCGGCCACCGCCACGGCGGCGGGTGGGCCCGACGCCGCGCTCAAACGTCGCGCCGATACACCCGCCCGGGCCAGGCCCATGCCGGCACGCTGGACGGCTAACTCCGCCGGGCCCACATTGCCGCTCGGTCCCAAGGCCATGGCCTCGAGCCGCAGCGGCGCCAGGACCAGCAGGCGAGGGACGCCCACTGTTCTCACCCTGTCATGGCCTTCCGCCGTTGGGGTGAGGACCGGTACCGAACCAGTACCGGCCCAGAGCGGTGAGCGGGAAGACGTGGCGGTAGAGGTGGTAGTTCAACGAGAAATCCCATGGGAACCCGGTGCCCGTGAACCAGGGCTCATCCCAGGTGCCGTCCGCCGTTCTGGTTGCGCACGAGCCAGTCGACGCCCTTGGTGGTGGCAGGGTGGTCACGTTCCCCGGCGGCCAGGAGGCCTATCAGCGCCCAGGCCGTTCTGCGAGGCGGTGGACGCGCCCCGCCCATGCCAGCCGGGTTCGACGTAGGAGCGCAGATCCTCGCCCCAGCCCCCGTCGGTGTTCTGGTGTTCGAGGAGCCACCGGGCGCCGTCGGCCACGCGGGGATCCTGGGCCGGCACACCGGCGGCAATCAGAGCCGGCAGCACGGCGCCGGTGCCGTAGATGTAGTTGACGCCCCAGCGCCCCCAGTAGGAACCGTCGGGCTCCTGGTGGCCCGAGAGCCAGTCCAGGCCCCGCTGCATGGCTTCCCGCCCCGCCGGCGTCCCGCTCTCCGCCGCCAGCATCTCGACCACGTGGGCGGTTACGTCGGCGGTAGGAGGGTCGGTGACGACCCCGAAGTCGAAGAACGGCAGCTGGGTCGGCAATTCGGAGGTGTTGTCGGCGTCGAAGGCGGCCCAGCCCCCGTCCTGGCACTGCATGCCGACCAGCCAGTCCACCGCCCGGCGGCAGGCGGCGTCCCCATCCGGGTCGGCCGTGGCGCGGCGCAGGGCGATCACCACTTCGGCGGTGTCGTCGATGTCGGGATAGTGGACGTTCTGGAACTCGAAAGCCCAGCCGCCGGGCGCCAGTCCCGGTCTGCGGACCGACCAGTCGCCGACGACGGTCACCTCTTTTTGTAGGAGCCAGTCCCGGGCCAGTTTTATCGAGGGGTCGTCGTGGGCCGTACCTGCGTCCAGCAGGGCGATGACGGCCAGTGCCGTGTCCCATACGGGAGACTGGCAGGCCTCGATGCGGCGGCCCGACTCGTCGTCGACGGCGAAGGCGTCGAGGCCCCGCAGGGCGGCGGCAATGACCGGGTGGTCGAGAGGGTAGCCCTGCAGGACCAGGGCGATCGTGGAGTAGACCATCGGCGGCTGGATCCCGCCCCAGGAGCCGTCCGCCTCCTGACGGGCCACGATCCAGCGTTCGGCCTCTCGCAAGGCGGCGCCCCTGATCAGGCGCTTGGGCCACGACTGGTCGGAGAGCGATTCGTAGTAGTGGAGGGCCTTGTCGAGGGCCACCAAGGCCACGCCGAGCGCGCTCAGGCGTCGGGGCCGAGGTGGTCGGCCGGACTTCAGCTCTTCGATCTCGAAGGGGAGGGGCCGCGCCGGGCGGTGCGCGGAAATGACGGACAGGGCCACGATCGTCTCGGCGGGCCCAGCAGGCGAAGGACCAGATGGACAGCGGCCAGTCGGCGGGCAAGAACACCAGCTCGGGCGGGACGGCGGGCAGCTTGTCCCAGTCCCAACGGCCGACCATGGCCAGCCAGACGTGCGTGAACACGCGGGCTGCCTCGACGCCCCCGTGTTGGCGGGCCCACGCCGCCGCCCGGGCCATATGCGGCTCGGCCGGGTCGTCACCCGCCAAGCGCAGGGCCACGTACGCCTCGATGGTGGCCGAAAGCTCGCCCGGGCCACCGTAGAAGGTCGCCCACGGGCCATCCGGGCGTTGTTGCGAGCGGATGCGGCCGGCGGCGGCGGCGATGATGTCGTCGTCCGAGATGCCGAGGAAGTGGCGCAGGAGGACATCCTCGGCGTCCATGGTCACGTTGGTCTCGAGCTCGCCCTTCCACCAGCCGTCGGCTTCCTGGCGCTCTATAAGGTGGGCACTGGCCAGGGCGATGGCTTGGGCCACGCTCTTGTCGAGCACCTCCGGGCCCGTCTCGGTCACGCTGATGTCGGGGTGAGCCCCCTCGTCCTGGCCGGGGGCACGCGCCAGGAGGGTCATGACTCGCGCTCCACCACGTACACAGCCAGGTCGGCCAACGCCCGACGGGGCACGGCTGACAAGCGGGCACGTTCGAGGGAACCGAGGGCGGCGTCGAGGTGGGCCTTGGCCCGGGCCGCCGTCCATTCCCGGCCCCCGCACGCCTCCACCAGCCACGTCGCCCGAGCCAGGTCGTCGGCGCTCAGGTACCGTAGGGGCGCCGGAGACCAGTCGGGGACCGCCACGGTGACCTTGTCGGTCAACACCACGGCGCCGTTGTGGAGCACGGCATCCACTTCACCGGCAGCGGCGCCGGACAGGGCCCGACCCGGCTCGGCGGGGTCGTAGCCGCGCCGGCCCTCATCGAACAACAGGCTTTCCAGCTCCCGGGCGCCATCGTCGCCAGCGGCCAGGGCGGCCACTATGGGCATCGACTTCTTCCGCTGGCGGATGTCATTGCCGGCCGGCTTACCGGTCGTCTCCGGATCTCCCCAGATCCCGAGCAGGTCGTCGACGGCCTGAAAGGCCACCCCGAGATGGCGGCCGAAGTCCCGGAGGGCGTGCACGGTGGCCGGCGGCGCGTCGGCCAGGACGGCTCCGATCGAGGCCGCGCAGCCAAGCAGTGCCCCCGTCTTGGCCGTAGACATTGCCATACACTCCTCGACACTGACCGAACGCCGCTTCTCGAAGGCCAGGTCGTCGGCTTGGCCGGCGATCATCTCGGCGGTGGCTTGGCCCAGAGCTGCTGCTGCTGCTGCTGCCGCCGGACTGGGGTTGCTGAGCAGGACTTCGGTGGCCAAGGTGGCCAAGGCGTCCCCAACCAGGAGGGCGACGGACGGGCCCCACAACGCCCACACCGTGGGCCGGTGGCGGCGTTCGAGGTCGCCGTCCATCAGGTCGTCGTGCACCAGTGAGAAGTTGTGCACGAGCTCGATTGCCACCCCGCCCGGGGCTCCGACGTCGGCTCCAGCCCATGTCGCCTCGGCCGAAAGCATGGCCAGGGCGGGCCGGATGCCCTTCCCGCCGCGGGCCGGGGACGGTGTCCCGTCGGCCTCTGTCCAGCCCAGGTGGTAGCTCACCACCTGCGAAATACTGGGCGCGAGCCGCCCTACGGCGTCGCGCATCAGAGGCTGGGTCAGGTCTCGTGCCCGTTCGAGCACTTCTATAACTGACGTCGTCGGCGTCACATGACCTCCTGGAGCTCTTCCGGCTGTGGCCGGGGCCCTCCCGCCAGATACGTGTTTGGCAAATGGGTGCTGGGCAAGTCGGTGCTGGGCAAGTCGGTGCTGGGCGGATGAGCGCTTGACGTGCGGGTGCTTGGCAACAGGGTGCCCGAAAGATGGGCCCTGGGTAAAGACGTGCGTTGACCGGTGGCCGCCAGAACGGTGCGAGCGGCCGCCATCCCGCTGCGGACGGCGCCCTCCATCGTGGGCGGCCAGCCCGTCGCCGTCCACGCCCCGGCCACCGCCAGTCCCGGCAGCCGCGTACGCGGACGCGGCCCGGTGCTGCGAGGAACCCGGTGAGGCGCGGAAGGTGGCATTGTGCTCCCGGGTGACGAAGGTCTTCAACACCTTCGCCTCCCTGGCGGCGGGGAAAAGAGCAGTAAGGGCCTCGACCATCTCCCGTCCGAGGTCCTCGGGGCGGGTGCCGATGTAGTCGTCGGCACCGGAGATGGACACGGCCAGGTACTGCCCCCGACCGGCGCCGGAGGAGGCGGTCCGGTCGAAGATCCACTGAGCCGGCGTACCCAGGGCGGCCGCCAGGTGAAGGTCGGTGACGCGGCGATCGAAGTGGACGTGGACATTGACTATGGGCGAGCTGCCCAGCTGAGATGGGCGCACATGCTCGGGCAGCGCTCCCAGAGGCAGTACGTCTTCGGTGCGGTAATGAGGGAGGGCGACGACCACGCCGTCGGCGGTCAGTTCACCGCCGGAGGCGTGAACGGTGAACCGGGTGGGACTGGTCCCGCCCTCGGGGCCCTCGACTGTCGGCCGCACGGCCGTGACTGCATCGGCCAGATGCACCCCGACACCGGCCTGGCGCAGAGCGGTCGCGGCCTTGTCACCGTGGAGGGCACCGAGGGGCACTCGGCTCCAGCCGATGTCCCCCGCCCCGCTATCGGTTAGCAGGCCGGTCTGGAAGACCTTGGCGGCCATGGCCAACGACGCCTCTCGAGCCGGCAGGTTGACCGTAGGCAGGCAGATAAGGTCCCACAGCGCCGAAATGGCGGCCTGACTTTGCCGGTGGGCCTGCAACCAGTTCCCGAAGGTCTGCTCGTCCAGGGCGGGGTCGTCGAGGTCGAGCCGGGCCAGGGCCAGGGCGGCGGGGCCGAAGCGGGCCCGGTCGGCGGGCGAGATGAGGCCGAAGCGCAGGAGCGACCGGGCCAGGTGGAGGGGGGCTCGGGCCGGTCGCGGCTGAGGCGGGCGCGGTCAACCCCGGCGCCGGGCTCGTGGCCGCCGGGGTGGATCGCCCGCGGGCGTAGGACGGTGACGTCGAGGCGGTCCTGGAGCTCCACATCGCCGGCCGACCCTATGCGGCCCAGGAAATCGAGATAGGCCGTGCAGCAGCGCAGGAAGACGTGCTGGCCGTTATCGATGTGGACGCCGTCGTGGGTGAAGGACCAGGTAAGCCCGCCTAACCGCGCCCGTTTTTCCACCAGCGTCACCCTCACCCCGGCGTCCGCGCAGGCCAGGGCGGCCGAGATCCCGGCCAACCCACCGCCGATCACGACGACATGAGGCCGGCTCCCGGGGCCGGCGCGTCCGGCCTGTCCCGGCCCCCTCATGCCGCACCCGTGGCCAGGGCGCGGGCAGCCACGCTGAGTTTCTCGACCGAGGACAGGCTGACCCGGCCGCGCAGCACGGTCTCAGGATCGAGCCGGATTTTGTCCAGCAGCCGGCGGTAGATACCGGTCATAGCCGCGGTGCAGGCCCGGCTGCGCTTGTCGAGCAGGGGCAGCAGGGCCATGCCCCGTTCGTACCACTCGACGGCGCGCCCGGTCTCGAAACAGATGAGGGCCGCGAGGTCGTCGCGGCGCCCGGTGAGGCCGGCGCCTACGTCGAAGCGCGCCAGGTCCTCGCTCGGCAGGTACACCCGGCCCATCAGGTCACGGTCCTCTATCAAGTCACGCAGTATGTTTGTGAGCTGCAACCCTACGCCCAGGGCGTCAGCCAGGGGCTCGGCCGCGGGCCCGTTGCTGCTGCCGTACACGGCCAGGGAAAGGCGCCCGATGGTGCCGGCCACCCGGCGGCAGTACTCGACGAGCTCGGCGAAGCTGTCGTACCTCCGGCCGGCGATGTCCCATTCGCACCCCTCGACCAGTTGGATGAAAGCGTCGATGGGCACCGGGAACTGGCGGGCGGTGTCGGCCAGCGCGGTGAGGACGGGGTCGCCCGGCGGGGCGGCGGCGGCGGGTGTACCCTCTCCGGCTGCCTTGGCCAGAAGCTCCAATGAGGTCCTTACCGCGCCGAGGGCGGAAACTCTCCCCTGGTCAGGCTCGTCGTCGGACGCGCTGGCACCGGCGGCGGCGTCGCCGATGTCGTCGATGCGCCGGGCCATGGCGTACAAGGCGCACATGGCCGAGCGTTGGCGGGGTGGCAACAGACGGATCCCGTAGTAGAAGTTGCGTGCCCGCGACCGCGTTATCCTCTCGCACTGCTTGTAGGCGAGGGCAACGGCGGCCGCGTTCAAGAGCCTCCCCCTTGCCCCCGGGCCGGTGGTGCGGGGGCCCGTAGGTCTCGCGGACCAAACGGGCCAGGTGCGCCCCGAAGCGGGTGGTGGTAGGTCGGGAGGGCTCGGCATAGACGTCGAAGTCGACGGCGGCCAGGCCGTCCAGAGCGGCGTGGCCGCCCGCCGTGAAGCCGGCCAGGGCCAGGCGCAGGCGCCCCGTGACGCTGACCAGCAGGGGAACGCCGTCGTCGAGCATCCGCCGGGCTCGGGCGGCTTCAAATGCCAGAAGGGCGCGGCACGCCGAGGATGCCCCGCCCGGCGCCCCCCGCCGGCGACGGTCGACATACCCGGTGGGCGGGGGGACGAGCTCTTCGACGCTGACCCCGAAGCGCCTCATGTCCTCCAGGGGCAGGTAAACGCGGCCCACGAGGGCGTCTTCAGCCACGTCCTGCCAGTGCTCGACCAGTTGCAAGGCCGTACACGTGCTGTCGGACCAGGCATTGCGTTGCGGCGTAGCCATGCCGAAGATGGCTAGCACCATCCGCCCCACCGGGTTGGCCGAGAGCCGGCAATAGCCGACGAGGTCCTCGAAGGTCTGGTAGCGGGAGACAATCTGGTCCTGCCGATTGGCCTGGACAAGGTCGAAGAGGGGCTGGGTGGGCAAGTCGAGCCGGCGCACCGTCTCAGCCATCCTCCTGACCAGGGGATGGATCCTGTCACCGGCGAAGAGGTCATCAGCGTCGGGGCTATCGGGGAAGGAGCCATCCGGGCTCTGCTCGGCGCCGAGGGCGTGGCGGAGCTGGCGTTCCACCTCGTCAAGCGCGGCCAGCCGGTCGCCGGCGTAGTCGTCGCCGATCTGGTCCACAAGCCGGGCCCACCCGTACAGGGCCATCAGGTCCGAGCGCACCGCAGCCGGCAGCAGCCGGGAAGCGACGGGGAAGTTCTCGCTACCGGCGCGGCCGAGCACGACGTAGTCGGGGGGCAAGTCGGATTTGACGCGGGAGGCCGGCGACGGTACACGCATCGCCGCTGCCGTCATGTCAAGTCCCCTCTGCGCGTCTGGGGCGGGAAAGCCCGCCGTGAGTTGTGGTGCAAACTCACTGACCCGCTGGTCATCTTAGACACGGTGACGGATAGTGGTGCAAAGTTTGATGTTGGCCAATAGGAAATCCGGCCCCCGGAAAGTCCATGAGCCGGCTCCGAGGCCGGCGTCCGGCCCCGTGCGGGGATCAGGGCGAGGCCGGCCGTAGCGCCCAGTCGGGCCCGACAGCCCATTGCAGCACGGTGGCGAACGCCGTCTCGATAACTTCGAGGCCGGCGGGGACGGGGTCATCGGACAGGGGTCGTCCGGCCGCCTCGGCCAGGGTGCGCAGGACCCGGGCGGCGAGGATCTGGCTGGGAAAGTCGCCTCGCGCCGCCCGGGCACCCAGCTCGAGCAGGATGGGCATGGCCCGCGTGATAAGCCGACCGAAGACGACGGCGGTCTTGCCCGGGTCGTGGGCCAAGCCCTCCGGGCCGCCGAGCTCGGCCACGGCTCGGGCGAAGCTCTCGGCGGTGTCCTGGCACAGGCTTTCCACCACGGCGGTGAAGAGAGCTTCCTTGGAGGGGAAGTGCCGGTAAACGGTCCCCTTGGCGACACCAGCGGCGGCAGCGATCTCGCTGACAGTGACTGAGGCGTAGCCTTTCGGTTCGGAGAAGAGCTTGAACGCGGCGTCCACCAAGCGCTTTTGAGGTTCCTCCCCACATTCGGGTGCGGCTGCCGGGAGGAGGTGCCTACCCTCCATCAGGTCGGGGAGGACCGCCTTGATCTGGTCCAGGCCCATTGCCCTTTCATCTCGGAGCTCACGGATGAGCTGCAGCGCGTGCAGGTGGGCCTCCGAGTACACGAAGCGGCCTGGTCGGGTCAGCTCGGGCTCGGGCAGTAGGCCCAGGCGGCGGTAGTGATGGACGGTGCTGGGGGGTACACCCGACAGGGAGACGAGACGGCTGAGGGCGAACTGGGCGGCACCCATCTCACCACCGTCTGGGCCGCCTGGGCGGGCTGTCTTGGTTGCTCCTGAACGCATCGGCACTGTCCCCGCAGTTTGGGCCTTCACCCAGATTCAAGCACCGCCGGGCCGGCCGCCGCCATCGGCCTCGCCGGCCGGCCGGGCCCGTCTAGAGCACTTTTCGCAGGGCCCAGCTCTTGAGCCTGCTGTAGGGCGGGTAGACGAGGGGCACCTCGCCGTGCTCGGGCCGGCGCAGGACCGACTTCGTGTGACTGAACGTGCCGAAGCCGGCCTTGCCGTGATAGGCCCCCATGCCGCTGGCGCCCACGCCGCCGAAGGGCAGGCCGGGGACCCCCAGCTGGACGGCGTTGTGGTTGATGCACACAGAACCGGACGAGGTACTGGTTATCACCCTGTCGACGAGGGCGGCGTCGGCCGAATAGAGGTAAAGGGCGAGGGGCTTGTCCCGTCGGTTGAGCTCGGCCAGCGCCTGGTCCAGGTCGTCGTAGGCCACAACGGGGAGGACGGGACCGAAGATCTCGTCCATCATCAGCGGGTCGTCCCAGCCCACGCCGGCCACCACCGTGGGTGCGAAGTAGCGCGACGGACGGTCCCAGCTGCCTCCTACTACCACCCGGCCCCGGGTGGCCCGGAGCAAGCCCGCCAGCCTGTCCATGTGGGCATCGTTGACCACCCGGGCCAGGTCCGGGCTCGGTCCGGGCCGTCCCCGTAGAACCGCGACAGCCGGCGCGCCAACGCCTCCAGCAGGGGGCCTTCCGCTTGTCGGGCCACGAGGGCGTAGTCCGGGGCCACGCACGTCTGGCCGGCGTTGAGGAACTTCCCCCACGCCAGGCGTCGGGCCACGATGTCCACGTCGCCCGAGCCGTCGATGATGGCCGGGTTTTTCCCTCCCAGCTCCAGTGTCACCGGTGTCAGGTGGGGGGCGGCGGCGGCCATTACCAGTCGGCCGACCCGCCCACTCCCGGTGAAGAAGATGTGGTCCCAACGCTGTTCGAGCAGGCTGCGGGCAACGTCGGGGCCCCCCTCGGCGACGCTGATGGCGGCATCGCCAAGGTGGGAGGGGAGCAACTTAGCCAGAGCGGCCGATGTGGCCGGCGCCAGTTCGGAGGGTTTCACCGCCGCCGTGTTGCCGGCGGCCAGGGCGAAGGCCAGGGGCAGGACTACGCACCGGACGGGGTAGTTCCAAGGCCCGATGACGAGGACGGCCCCCAGGGGCTCGGGCACGGTCTCGGCCCTTCCGGGCCACAGCGTCCACGGGACGTGCACCCGCCGGGGCGCCGCCCAGCCATCGAGGTGGCGAACTATGCCCTCGATGTCCCTGCGTACGGCGGCGATGTCGGTCAGCCACGCTTCCAGTTCGGGCTTTCCCAAGTCCGACGCCATGGCGCCGGTGAGCACGCCGGCGTCCTCGCTCAGCATGCGCGCCAGATTGGCAAGCTGTTGCCGGCGCCATTCCACCGGTCGGGTCAAGCCCGTAGCAAAGCTGGCCCGGAGGCGGTCGGCCAAGCCCGGGTCGGTGGCGGCCACGGCGCCCGGGTCGGTGGCGGCCACGGGTCCCCTAGGTCCTGATCCCCAGCTCCTCGATACGGCTGCGCATGGCCTGCTCGTCCCGTTCGAAGACCCGCGCCAACGCCCTAACGTCTTCGGCCCGGATGGTTATGAGCCGGCCATTGAAGTCGCCCCGCTGGATCTGGATCATGCCGATGTAGCGGCGTAGCACCTCCCGTTCCGGCGCGTCCAAGCGCTCCAACCGGGAGAGGTCGATCGTTATCGGCCCACCCCCATGGTTGGTTGCCGCCCGGCTTTCGGAGCCGAAATCGGGGTCGGGGGACAACTTGGGAAGTAGTTGGTCCACGGGGACCCCGTACAGGCGGGCCAGGCGCTGCAGGCGAAGGACCGAGATTATCCGCTCGCCCCGCTCATAGGCTCCCAGAACGGACGCTTTGAACTCCCGCTCGGATTGCTCCTCGACTGCTTGAAGCGACAAGCCCTGCTGGCGGCGGATGTTCCGCAGCCGTTCGCCCACGTGGCGGGCGTAAACAGGTGTCATCTCCTCCGTGACGCTCATCGTCGTTGCTCCATGGCTCGGTCCTGCCCTCCAGCTCGTTTGAATCGGCAACACTAAGAGTAGCCAAAATTCGCTACGGAAAGTAGTTGCGCTCGACCGGGACAGAGCGGAGGCCCCCTCCGCCGGACGGCTCAGGTCGCGGAGGGCTGCTGCAGCACCACAAAATGGTGGCCCAGCAGCGGCAATGGCTCGCCGGCGGCGATGAGAGCGGGCTTGTAAACGGGCTTGTCATCGGAGGTGTCGACGACCACCCGCCACCCACTCCCCCACTTCGGCCCAGGGAGCCTGAACGTCAGCGGCTTCTCCCAGGCGTTGAGGGCCAGGTAAAAAGAGGCGTCGGGAAGGTGGTGGCCATGCCGGTCGGCGCCGGTGGGGGACATCCCGTTAAACAGGACAGCCAGCGACTTGGCGTAACCCACCCCCCAGTCCTTGTCCGTCATGAGTTGGCCGTCCGGACGGAACCAGCTGATGTCGGCCGAGGCGGGGTCGATGTCCAGTTGGCGTAGCAGGCGGCCCTGGAAGAAACGCCTCCGGCGGAACACCGGGTGGTCTCGACGCAGTTCCATCAGGCACCGGGACCAGGCCAGCAGGTCGGCGTCGACATTGGCCCAGTCGTACCAGGAGATCTCGTTGTCCTCACAATAGGCGTTATTGTTACCCCGCTGCGTCCGGCCCATCTCATCCCCGCCGAGCAGCATGGGGACCCCGAGCGAGACGGCCAAGGTCGTCAGGAAGTTACGGACCTGGCGCTTGCGCAAGGTCAACAGGGCCGGGTCATCGGTCGGGCCCTCGACGCCACAGTTCCAGGACCGATTGTCGTCGGTGCCGTCTTTGTTGCCCTCCCCGTTGGCCTCGTTGTGCTTGGTGTTGTAGCTGACGAGGTCGGCGAGGGTGAAGCCGTCGTGGGCGGTGACGAAGTTGACGCTGGCCCATGGGCGCCGGCCCGTGGCCTCGTACAGGTCCGAGCTGCCCGTCAGCCGGTGGGCCAGTTCTCCGATCGACGTGCTCTGCTGGCGCCAGTAGTCCCGCACGCTGTCCCGGTAACGGCCGTTCCACTCCGACCACAGAACTGGGAAGTTACCCACCTGGTACCCACCCGAGCCCACGTCCCAAGGTTCGGCTATGAGCTTGATCTGGCTGATCACCGGGTCCTGATGGATCAGGTCGAAGAAAGCCGACAGCTTGTCGACCTCGTGGAACTGGCGGGCGAGACTGGCGGCGAGGTCGAAGCGGAAGCCGTCCACGTGCATTTCCAGCACCCAGTAGCGGAGCGAGTCCATCATGAGCTGCAAGGTCTGCGGGTTGCTCACGTTTAGGGTGTTGCCCGTGCCCGTCGTATCGGAGTAAAGGCGGGGGTTGGTGGGGTCGAGGCGGTAATAGCTGGCATTGTCGAGACCGCGGAAGCTCAGGGTCGGGCCCAGGTGGTCGCTTTCGGCGGTGTGGTTGTAGACGACGTCGAGGATCACCTCGATGCCGGCCGTGTGCAGGGCGCGCACCATGGCCTTGAACTCGTTGACCACTCTCTGGGCCCGGCGGGAGGCGTAGCCGCTGTGGGGGGCGAAGAAACCGATCGAGTTGTAGCCCCAGTAGTTGCGCAGGCCCCTTTTGACCAGTTCGTGGTCGTCGATGAACTGGTGGACGGGCATCAGCTCGACGGCGGTGATGCCCAGGCGCTGGAAGTGGTCGATCATCTCCGGGTGCGCCACTCCGGCATAGGTACCGCGCTTAGCCGTCGGTACCTCGGGATGACGCCACGTGAGGCCGCGCACGTGGGTCTCGTAGATGACGGTGTCGTGCCAGGGCGTCCGGGGCCGGTGGTCGTCGTCCCAGGCGAAGGCCGTGTCGAGCACCATGGACTTGGGCATGGAAGGGGCTGAGTCGCTCTTGTCCAAGACGCGGTCGTCGCCGGCCGTCAGCGCGTAGCTGTAGACGGGCTGGCCCCAGAACGACCTCGCCCGATATGGCGCGGGCGTAGGGGTCGAGGAGGAGCTTGGCATAATTGGCTCGCAGGCCCTGTTCGGGGTTGTAGGCCCCCCTCACCCGGTAGCCGTAGAGCTGGCCGGGCTCGGTCTCTTCCAGGTAGCCATGCCACACATAGGCGTCGACCTCTGGGAGCTCGTAACGGGTCTCTTTACCCGATGCGTCGAAGAGGCACAGGTCGACGGACTCGGCGGCTTGGGAGAACACGGCGAAGTTGGTCCCCGAACCGTCCCACGTTGCTCCGAGCGGGTACGGGTCGCCGGGACTGATGGCTTCGGGCATGAGCGGCAGGCTACATGCCGCCGGCCGGGCGCTACCAAGCCGGTCCTATGTTCCCGAGGGCGGGTGCCCGGCCCCTCCGCGCCGCCACGGCCTGGTTAAGCTTGGCGCCGTGCCCGCCCGAACAAGCGTCTCAGGGCCGGTACCGGAGCCGACTGCTCCCTCGTCGCCGTTATCGCCGTTATCGCCGTCGTCGCCGTCGTCGCCGTCATCGCCGTTATCGCCGTCCGGGCCGCTGTGGCGACCGTTGCCACGCGCGGCCGTAATCGCTCATTGCCTAACCCTGGTGTCGGCGTTCACAGTGTGGGCCTACCTCGACCGCAACCTGTGGTTCTTCGGTGACGAGTGGGACTTCCTCACCCGCCGAGGCCTTCACGGCGCTTATTTCAGCATTTGGACGCCCCACAACGAGCACTGGTCGGTCCTGCCCATCCTGCTGTGGCGTGGCATATATTCGCTGGAGCACCTCTCGAGTTACTGGCCCTACCTAATCCCGCTGCTGTTGGCGCACGTGGTCGTGGTCCACCTCCTCTGGCGCCGCTGCCTGCGCGAGGGGGCCGACGTATGGGTGGCCACGGTGATGGCTCTACTGTTCGCCTTGCTCGGCAACGGCTCGGAAAACCTGACCTGGGCGTTCCAGATCGGCTTCGTGGCATCGCTGCTTTTCGGCTTACTGGCCATGGGAGCGGCGGAAGCTCCCCGGCGGGAACGGGCGCCGAGGTTGACGGGCCCGTTGGGCCGGGACATCACGACTGCGGCTCTGGCCCTGGCCTCGTTGATGTGCTCCACGGTCGGGCTGGCGACCACACTGGCGTTGGGCGTGGTGTTGCTCTCGCGCCACGGCTGGCGGCGGGCCGTGCGTGCCTTGGCCGTTCCGCTGGGGGCCTTCGCCATCTGGTTCGTGGTGGCCGGCCGCGTCGGGCTCAAGGACACGGGGGACGACATAACGGGGTCGGTCGTCTCGAAGGTCCCCAAGTTCGTGGCGTCCAATCTCTCCCAAGCGTTGGGCCATATCGCCGGTCGGGGAGTGGTCGGCGTCCCGCTGACGATCGTCCTGGCGGCCTGGCTGCTGTGGCGTGCGCCCAGCCTCTTCCGGCGCCATCCCGGTGCCCTGGGCAGCGCCGCCGCCGCCGTCGTGTTTTACGTGTTGGTCGCCCTGGGACGTGACCGTATCGAAGACGCCATATCCCCCTCCCGTTATGCCTATGTCGGGGCCGCCCTGCTACTGCCGGCCCTTGCCCTGCTCATGTCGGCCGTCATCGCCGCCCTGGCCCCCCGCCCGGCGCAGGCCGAGGCGCGGGGGCTCGATCCCGGCCCCTTCTCGGGCCGGTCGCGCCGCCCACCAGCCACGGCTTCCGGGCCCGCAACCCCGAAAACCAAGCCATTTTCGGGCCAACGCCGGGACGCTGCCGCCCGGGTCGTACTGGTGTCGCTGGTGATGGCCGCCACCGCCAGCAACGCCGTCGCCGGTGTCAGCTTCGCCCGCAGCCGCACGGTCTATGTCCGGGGCCTCGAGAACGAGATCGTCACCACCGGAGCTTTGCTCCAGTCGCCGCTGCAGCTGGCCCGGGCTATCGACGCCTACCCCATATGGGCGAGCGGGTTCGCGGCGGGCTACCTGACCCCGCCATTGCTGGCCCGCATGTACCGTGAGCGTCTGTTGCCCCGGGCCCGATCGGGGCTCATGACCACCTCGGAGCTGTTGAACGACGAGTCCTGGCTGGACCTGACGGGGAAGCGCCGGCCCCTGTTCGGGGGGCGGTTCCTACTCCTAGGCGCCGTCGGGCTGACGCTCAGCACTGTCCCCTCCGAGAGGCCGCCGGCGGCCACCGTGACGAGTTGGCCCTCCGGCCCGGGCGACTGCCTGTTCGTCCGGCCATCGGGGCGATACCTCGTGCGCTCCTTCCCGGCCTCGTTGAGGTTCGGGCTGGCCCGTCTGGCCCGGTCCGGCGCCCTTTGGGTGTCGCTGGGCCGCCCCGGCGGCCTGGTGCTCGTGTACCTGACCCGCCCCTGGGGCCTCGAGGGGTTCCCGGGCGGAGCGGCATTAGAGGGAGAGCAGGTGCGGGTGACGTCGGGGGGCCACATCTGGTTGAACGATTCGGTCCCCGGGGACGATCTGGTACTGCAACTGCCGGTACGTTCGCCCGCCGAGGTGTGCGCGCTGTGGACGGGCCGGCCCCGGCCTCGGCCTCGGCCCGGCCGCGGCGGCCGCGGCGGCCGCGGCCGCGGTCGGGACGCCGCCGTGCTGGCGGCGGTCGCGTGAGCGGTAGACGGGCGCGGGGCCAGATCTGCCGCGTAATTGCCTCGTTGCTCCGTCGTAGAGCCGAGCGTTGTAGGGATTAATTACGGATTGTTGTGGGACTGGTTACCGGCGGTGGTCGTGTTGGGGGATCCATTCCGAAAAACGATAGGAAATGGCCAAGGCTCCGGGCGCGCCTGTAAGCAATCCCCACAATGCTCAGGGCAAGACGGTGGTTATGGCCAATTACGCGTCATCGGCCTGAAACGCCAACTGGAAAAGGCCGCGATCATTGGGCGAGCTCAGCCCCACCAAAGGGCGGCTGCCACGATCACGTAGAGGGCGATCAGGGCGACTCCTTCCAGCCACGAGTACTCACCGTCGTATACCACGATGGCGACGACCACCACGGCGACGGCCAGGGCGACGACCAGGAGGGGTGGAAAGACCAGGGTGAGATGGGCGGGGCCCAGCAATGGACTGATCAGTACCAGTACGGGGGTCAGGAGAAGGGTGATCTGGAGAGGGCTGTTGAGGATCGTGCTTATGGCAAAGTCCGGCCGGGCCTTCCAGGCAAAGCGGATGCCGGCGGCGTTCTCGACGGCGTTGGACGCCAGGGCCACGATCACCAGGCCCGTGAACATGGGGGAGATGCCCAGGGAACGGGTGGCGGGCGTCAGGGCGGCGACGAACCAATCCGACACTAGGCCGGAGGCCACCGCGGCCCCGGCCAGTAAGCCTATGGCCAGCCCCAGGGGCCATCGGGGCCGGCCCGGGCCCGTCGTCGCTGACTGCGCCCGCGCCCGGCCCGTCGCCCCCGTAACCGGTCCCGTACCGGGCCCTGTCCCGGTCCCGGGCCACCGGCTCTGGTCGAGGCGGTTGGCTCATCTCGGGCCCGCCGCTCAACCAGAAGGGGATGCTGGCGACGTACACGGCGAGCAGGACGATGGCGGCGACGTCGGAGAGGGCGGTGGCGTGGTGGACGGCCGGTGTCTCGAGCCTCACGGCCAGGGTAGGGATGAGGGTGGCCCCCACGGCCAGGGCCAGGAGCGTGACCAGCATCCGGGGCGCCTCGGGCCGGAACGTCTGCGCCCCGTGCCGCGCCCCCCCGCTCAGGAACGCCGCCCCTAGTACCAGCAAGATGTTGCCCAGGACCGACCCGACCAGGGCGGCCTGCACCACCGCAGTGAGCCCGACGCGCAGGGCGAAGATGGCTACCAGGAGCTCGGGCAGGTTGCCGAGGCTCGACTGCAGGAGGCCGGTGGGGCCTGGCCCGAGGTACTCGCCGATCTGCTCTATCGCCTCGCCCACCAGGACAGCTAGAGCAGCCAGGCCGACGGCGGCAATGGCGAACCGGGCCACATCGGGCGCGCCGGTACCGGCCATAACCCCCGTCGCCACGGTGAGGGCGGCGGCGGCGGCGATGGTCAATCGTTCCTGATGACCGAGGGCGTTTACGGGTAGGGGCATGTCGTCGACCTGCGCCGACGTTACAGCGGTACTCCGGCAGGCTGTACAGTAAGACGTCCGGTACAGCCGTGGGCGGCGTGGCCGAGTGGTTCAGGCAAGGGCCTGCAAAGCCCTCTACAGCGGTTCGATTCCGCTCGCCGCCTCCCTCCCTTCACCGTTTCCCCCTCCTTTCACGATCTCCTCCCTGCCTCACCCGCTCCCGGTTGCGCACCAGACCTCCCCGAAATGACGGTGCGAGGCGCACCGGGCCCACACACCTGGCGCGGCCATGCCCTGCCGCTGGTATCTTTGAAGTAGGCGATGGGGCTCGCCTATGCCTGCCCTGACCAGGGACGATGGCTCCTACTGAAATGACTTGGCGAGTCGGCTCGGTAGGAGGTGCCCGATGGAAAGCGAGTTGGACGAGCTGGCGGAAGCCGCGGGCGAGCTAGCGGCGGTGGCCGCTAACCGGCCGGGGCTCGCCGCCCGCGCCGGCCGGTTAGCGGAGCGCCTGGGCCGGCGACGGTTCCACGTTTCGGTACTTGGCGAGTTCAAGAGCGGTAAGTCGACCCTCATCAACGCCATGCTCGGTCTTGAGCTGATGCCCATGGGCGTCCTCCCTCTTACCGCCGTCGCCACCGAGGTTGGCTACGGGCCGGCCGGGGCCACGGTCGCGCACCAGGGCGGCGGGGCCGAGGAGATCGAGCTCGGACAGCTGGCCGAGTACGTGACCGAGGCCCGCAACCCGGCCAACGTGCACAATGTCGCCCGGGTCGAGGCCCGGGTGCCCGTGGAGCTGTTGCGCCCCGGCCTGGTGCTGGTGGATACTCCCGGTATCGGCTCGGTGTTCCGCCATGACGAAGCGGCGGCGCGTGCGCTCCTGGAGGCCGACGGCGCCGTCCTGGTCCTGTCGGCCGACGCCCCTCTGTCGGAGGAAGAACGCAAGCTCCTGGCCGCCCTGTCCGAGCGTCAGGCGCCCACCTTCTTCGTCCTCAACCGGGTGGACCACCTGGGCCCGGCGGAGCGGGACGAGGTGGCCCGCTTCGTGACCGACGCCGTGGCGGGCGAGCTCGGGCGCAAGGAAAAGCTCTGGTGCCTGAGCGCCCGGGCTGCCCTCGGGGCCCGCCTGGATGGACAAGTCCCCGACGAAGACGAAGGTGGGGATTTCACCGCCTTCTTCCAGGAGTTTGCCCGGTTCGTCGAGCTCGACCTGGTCCAGGCCCGGCTGGGGACGGCGCGGGCCGAGCTTGGCCGCCTGGCCCACGAGCTAGACGGCTCGCTGGCCATCGAAGTCGCGTCAGAAGGGCTCGACGCGGCCTCGCGGGGCGAGCGGGTGGCCAGGTTGAGGGAGGCGGCGTCCCGGCAGCACCAAGCCTTCGAGGACGAGCGCACCCTGTTGCAGCGTGACGTTGCTGCCCTGGCCACCACCATCGAACGCGCCCTGGCTGAGTTCGCCGCTGCGGAGCCGGCCAAATGTGACAGCCGACTGCTCGAGGTGGCCCGCACCACTGGGATCCCCAAGCTCGAAGACGCGTTGCGGGGCACGGTCGAGACGGCCGTGCGCCAAAGCTTCGAGGGGTTCCGCCAGGCCGAGGCGCATGATGCCGAAGAGTCGTGGAGGCGCCTGGCCGAGGGTTTCCGTCACCGCACCCAGGACCGGGTCAACGCGGTAAGAGCGGCTGCGGCTGACCTTTTCCAGGTCGAACTGCGGCCGCTGGTGGTGCCCCAGGTGGCCGAGGAGCGCGAGCGCTACTCCTACCTCTTCTTGTCCGTTGGGAGATCGACGGAGAGCATTGATCGGCTGGTCCGCCGGTTGTTGCCGCCCGCCATAGTGCGCCGGAGGCTCCTTGAGCGGGCCCGGCGCGACCTGGCCGGCGAGTTTGACAAGCACGCCGGCCGGGCCCGCTGGGACCTGGCCCAACGCCTGGACGCCGTGCGCCGGCGGTTCGAGGTGGCGATGGCAGCCGAACTGGAGCGCTCCGTGGAAACTATCCTGGCCGCCACCGCTCGGGCCGAGGAGCTTTCGTCCATGGCCGAGGTCGAACGCCAAGAGCACACACAGGCCAATGACGCCGCCCGTCGGGCCGCCCGGGCCGCGCTAGCTCTCGCCGGCGAGCGTTGACGGCCGGAGCGGAGCTGATCGAAATGGCACCTTCTATCCTGTACCCCGAGCGCGTCAGGGCGCCGTCCGGTCCGCTCGAGGACCGTCGCTTTGCTGTTGACTTGAACCTCGACCAGGTCTTCGACGCCGTCAACGCCGGGCGCGAGCAGCTCGACCTCTTGTCGGTCTATTACTCGCCCCTCGACGACCTCGACGACGTCGCCTACCGCCATGAGGTGCTGAGGGACCTGGAGCGCCTGCCCTGCTTGGTCGCCGTCAAAGCGTTCGGCCAGGCCATGCACCAGGTCCGTGATGTCCTTGCTATGGCGCGTTCTCTGCATAACCGCTGGCAACAGCAGCGCCTTTTTGTGGACGCGGTGGAGGCCTACTGCGGTGCGGTAACCGCCCTGGCGAGCGGCCTGTCGGAGTCAGGCCCGCGGTCGCGCGCCATGGGCGGGTTCACCGAGTACGTCAGCAATTACGAGGCTTCCCCGGGTTTTGCCGCGCTGGTCGGCGAGGCCCAGAAGATCGTCACCGCCCTGGGCACGGTCAGGTACGTGCTACACCTCCGAGGCACCCGGGTGACCGTGAGCGATTACCAGGGCGAGGCGGACTACACCAAGGAGGTGGAAACCGTGTTCGCCAAGCTCCGAGAGGGAGCGGCCAAGGGTTACAGGACGGCGTTCCGGGACCCCCTGGACATGAACCACGTCGAGGGGCGGGTGCTCGACCTCGTCGCTCGCCTCAACCCCGGGCCGTTCGGGGCTTTGGAGCGGTACTTTCACGACCATCAGGAGTTCGTCGATGCCGGCGTGGCCGCCTTCGAGCGGGACTCGCAGTTTTACCTGGCCTACCTGGAGCACATCGAGCCTCTGCGCGCCGCCGGCTTGGCGTTCTGTTACCCACACCTTTCCATCGCACCTGCGCGCGTCTCGGCCAAAGATGCATTCGACCTGGCGCTGGCCACCAAGATTGCCTTACTGGGCGCCCCGGGGTCAACGGTGGTCACCAACGACTTCGACCTCGCCGCGCCCGAGCGCGTCCTGGCGGTTACCGGGCCGAACGATGGCGGCAAGACGACTTTCGCCCGGGCGTTCGGCCAATTGCATTACCTCGCCAGCCTGGGCCTCCCCGTCCCGGGCCGGGAAGCCGACTTGGTCTTAGCCGACCTGGTGGCCACGTCCTTCGGGCAGGCCGAGCACCTCGGCACGGGGCGGAGCCATCTCGAAGACGAGCTCGCCCATTTCCGACAGATCATCGAGCGGGCTTCGCCCCGCACTTTCGTGGTGATGAACGAGAGCTTCTCGTCGACCACCCTGGCCGACGCCGCCGTCGTCGGCAAGGCAGTGCTCGCCCAGCTCGTCCGACGGGGCGCCCTCTGCATATTCGTGACTTTTGTGGACGAGCTCGCCACTGATAGCGACGCCACCGTCAGCATGGTCGCCACCGTCGACCCTCATGACCCTGTCTTGCGCACCTACAAGGTGGTCCGCAAGCCACCCGAAGGGTGGGCGTACGCGGCGGCGCTGGCTGAACGCTACGGGCTAACGTACCGAGCCGTCGAGGACCAGGTTGGCTCGTGAAGGTCTTGCTCATGCACCCGAGCGAGGATTTCAAGGCCGACCGGCCCCTCCTGCCCGAGAGCGTGGACCTGGTCGAGGACCTCGGCCTCGGCACCATGTTCAACGCCATGGCCGGCGACGACAAGTTCGTCCTGGCGGTAGCCAGGGCTGCTGTCCTGTCCCCGTTGGCCCGACCCGAAGAGGTCCTCTACCGTCAAGCCGCTCTGGCCGACTGCACCGCTCACCCCGGGTTCGCCAAAGACCTTTACGCCCTGGCCACCGACGCCCTGGAGGCCCACCAGAAGGTGACGTTCTGGAGCCTGAACATAACGCCCGAAAGCTTGCGCTATTACTCGGTGCAGTCGCTCGAGCTCCTTTTCGGCTACCTCGTCCGGCTGCGGCGGCTGGCCGAGGCGCACGGCCACGAGATGGCTTCCCCCGCCTTCACCCGGTTGTGCTCGATGCTGCCGGACGAACTAGGGGAAGGGTACGTAAAGGACCTCAATAGCCACCTCAACGAGCTCAAGCTCGACCAAGGGGTCGTGATGAGCGCCCAGCTCGGCCCGGCCAATCGCGGCACCGACTACGTGCTGCACGAGGCACCGGTGCGCGGGTTATGGGAGCGTTTGTCCCGGCGGGGCCAAGCCAGTTTCAGCTTCATCGTCCCCGAGCGAGACGATAACAACTGGCGTGCGCTCGGCGAGCTCCAAGCCCGGGGCGTTGACATCGCCGCCAACGCCCTCGCCCAGTCCGTTGACCACATCGTTGGCTTTTTCAATACCCTGCGCACCGAGATCGCCTTTTATGTGGGGTGCCTCAACCTGCAAGCGGCGCTACAGGCAAAGGGCGAACCGGTCTGCACCCCAGTCCCGTGGCCCGCTGAGCGCTCCGGGCTGGGTGCCGAAGGGCTCTATGACCCCTGTTTGAGCCTCGGCTTGAAGGGGCGCGCCGTCGGTAACGACGTAAGCGCCGAGGGCAAGACGTTAGTTGTTGTGACCGGGGCCAACCGGGGAGGTAAGTCCACCTTCTTGCGCAGCGCCGGCCTGGCTCAGCTCATGATGCAAGCGGGAATGTTCGTACCGGCCCGCGCCTTTGCCGCCGGGGTTTGCCCGGCGGTCTTCACTCACTTCAAGCGGGACGAGGGCCCAGCCATGACGGGGGGCAAGTTGGACGAAGAACTGGCCCGTATGGGCGTCACTATCTCTCGCATCTCGCCCGGGTGCCTGCTGCTGTGCAACGAGCCCTTTGCCTCCACCAACGAGCGGGAAGGATCGGACATCGGCCGCCAGGTCCTCCTGCCTCTGGCCCGCGCCGGTGTAAGGGTCGTCCTGGTAACCCACCTGTTCGATCTGGCCGAAGGCTTTGACGACGGGGCCACTGACAGCACCTTGTTCCTACGAGCCCCCAGGCAAGCGGGAGCGCCACCTTTCCGGCTTATCGAGGGCGTGCCGGAGCCGACCGCCTACGCGGAGGACGTTTACAGGCGTGTCTTCGGCCGGAGCGCCGTCGATGGAGCGGCCGATGTAACGGCGATGTAGGCGTAATGGCGATCTAGGCGTAATGGCGATGTAGGCGTAATGGCGCAACGCATGGTGGTGGCCCGCAGCCGGCGGTGCCGTTCGGGGCGCTTTCGGGCCTCCGGCGGCGAGCTATCCTCTACCGGGTGGTCCGACGAGCGGGTGCTGGGCGAGGACGTGCCCAGCACCGGAGCGTGAGCGTGCCGCGACGCCGGGGATGACCACCGAGAACCCGGTCGAACCGTTCGTCCCGGCCGGGCCCTCGTCCCGGCGGAGGAGGTCACGCCCTCACCGGGCCCGGCGCTGAGCTCGGCAGGCGGCACCCCGGCCGTCGGGCCCGGGGACGGTCATGAGGTACCGGGGCCCGACCGGCGGCGCCGGCTCTTACCCCCCGTCATCGCCGTGGTCGTTTACTGCCTGCTCGGCGCCTTCGCCTACGGCGTCATGTCCCCGATCTCGAACACCGCTCTGCCGCCCTGCGCCTGCAACGACCTGGCCCTGCAAGCCTGGTTCCAGGCTTGGCCGGCCCATGCCCTGGCCCACGGCCTCAACCCGTTCATCTCCACGGCCGTCAACTACCCCCACGGCGTCAACCTGATGAGCAACACCGGGGCACCGCTGCTCGGGATCGTGTTCGCCCCTGTCACCTGGCTTTTCGGGCCGGCGGCCGCCCTCAACCTGGTCATGCGCCTCGGTTTCTCCCTCTCGGCCATAGCCATGTGCTTCGTGCTCCGGCGCTGGGTGCGGTGGTGGCCGGCAGCGTTCGCGGGCGGGCTCCTCTACGGGTTCTCGCCCTACATCGTGGGCCAGGCCCAGGCTCACGACTTCTTGATGTTCGTTCCCTTCCCCCCGCTCATCCTGGCCCTGTTCGACGAGGTGGTCGTGCGCCGGCGCCATGTGGTCCGCAACGGCGTCCTCCTCGGGGTCGTCGTCACGGCTCAGCTGCTGGTCTCGCCCGAGGTGCTGAGCATGTGCGCCATCGCCGCCGCTGGCGGCCTGGTCGTCCTGGTCGCCCGCCACCCGGCAGCAGCTCGCCAGCATGCCCGGGAGCTTGTCCGCGGGCTCTCCGCCGCCGTCGTAAGTTTCGTCGTCCTGGCCGCCTACCCCTTGTGGGTGTACCTGAGCGGGCCCTTCCACGTTTCGGGGCCGCAGCACCCCATAGACGTCATCGAGGACTATCACACGACCCTCTGAAGTCCCTGATCTTCCCCAACAGCCTGGAGCGGTTCGGCACCGCCGGTATGTTCGCCCGGGGCAACGCCCTGGCCGGGGCGAACTCGGTGGAGCATGCCGTGTACCTCGGAGTTCCCCTGCTGTGCATCCTGGTGCTGATCGCCGTGCGCTACCGGCGGTTGGGCATAGTCCAGTTCTTCTCCCTGGTGGCGCTGGGCTCATGGGTGGTGACCCTGGGCCCGTTCCTGTACGTGGCCAAAACGCCGCACCCGCAAATCCGGCTGCCCTACGACCTGATAAAGCACATACCGCTCATCAACGCCGGCATCGACGTGCGCTATTCGCTCATCATGTACCTGGCCGTGGCCGCGGTGCTGGCCGTTGGGCTCGACCGTTTGGTGGCCGACGGCCTCTTCGCCCCCGGGCCGGGATGGCGGCGAAAGCTGGCGGGGCCGCGGACGGCAACGCCCCCGGCCCGGGCCGGGTTGGGCGTCGTCGTGGCCGTCATCGGTCTCGTGCCGCTGGTACCGAGCCTCCCCTATGCCTCGACCCTGTTCGGGGTGCCGAGCGTCTTCACCGCCCGCGGGTCGCCGATCAGGAATGGCGCCGTCGTCCTGTCCTACCCGCTGCCCGTGGGCTACGAGGACTACGCCGACGACCAGGCCCTGCTATGGCAGGCCGAGGCCGGGATGCGCTTCAAGTTGATCGGGTTCCGGGGCGCCGTGGCCGGGCCGCACCACAAGCCGTTGGTGGACGCCGGCCTGTGGCTCCCACCCGAGGTCACCGAGGCTTTGCTCGTGTGGGGCCTCTACGGACAGCCCTACCCGCCGCCGGTGTTCGGGCCCGCTACCTCGGAGGCGATCCGGACGTTCCTGTCCCGCTACCACGTCGACGACGTCACCGTGGTCCCGTCGGGAGCGCCGACGAGCCCGGTGATCTCGTACTTCACGGCTGCCCTGGGCCGCCCCCCGAGCGACTTTCAAGGTACTTATGTCTGGTCCAGCGTCCCCCGGATGCTGACGGTGAAGTAGAGCACACCTACCGGCAAGTAGAGCGCGCACCTACCGGCCACAGGACGCCGGCGCCGGCGGGTTCAGCCGGCGGCGTGGTGGTGTGCCCCCAGCCTCCGCACCAACGCCCTCAGCCGGCGTTCGCTCATGTCGTAAGTGAGCTCGTGCCCCATGTAGGGGTACACGACCAGCTCCTTGTCCAGGCTCGATAGCCGTTTGTACATGCCGAAGATGGTGCTCGGGGGGCATATGACGTCCCATAGGCCGACGGTCACCACCGCCGGGCAGGTCACCAGCCGGGCCAGGTTGGCGACATCGAAGTACGACAGCGTCCTCAGGGCGGCCTCTTCCAGGTCCGGGTGCCGGCGGAGGTAGGTGGCGATCTCGGTGTAAGGAGCTTCACCGAGGCTGACGGCGCGCGGAAAGTCGCACAGGAACGGGATGTCGGCCCAGACGAAGCTGGCCCGGCCGGACAGAGCCGCCGCCGCCAGGGCCAGGCCTCCGCCCTGACTGCCACCGGTTACGGCCAGTCGGTGGTCGTCGACGCCGTCCAGGCCGGCCAGGGCGTCGAGTGCCCGCACCGCATCGCTGTACACGTAGCGGTAGTAGTGCACGAGCGGGTCCCGCAGTCCCCGGGTGATCCAACCGGAATGGTGGCCCCCGTCGAGGGAGGGAACGTCGGGGGAATCGCCGTCCTGGCCCCGGCAGTCCATGGAAAGCACGGCTATGCCTTGGGCGGCAATGGCGTAGAGGTCGAGCGGGCGGGCGCCCCGACCTCCGTAACCGTGGTAGAAGACGAGCCCGGGGTGGAGACCGGCGCCATCGGGCCGCACCAGCCACCCGGCGATGGGGGCGTCGTCCAGACCCCGGAAGCAGACCTGGTGAGCCGTTACGCCGGCCAGCTTGGGCTGCTCGGCGCCGAGCTTCGAGCTCAGCCGCGCTGGCTCTCGACTGTGACAGGGCCTGCGCCCAGAATGCGTCGAAGTCGGCGGGCTCCGTCGCCTCGGGCTCGTAGGAACGGAGCTCTTCAAGGGGCAGGTCGGTCCGGGGCATGGCCCATCTTGTCTTAACGCCTGGCCTGGACGGCAAACCGGTAGGAAGCAGTATCAGAAATCGATACCTTTGGCCGCCCGCACCCCGGACTGGTACGCGTGCTTGACATTGTGCATTTCGGTCACGGTGTCGGCCACGGCCACGAGTGAGTCGGGCGCGTCCCGGCCCGTGAGGAACACGTTCACCTTGGCGGGCCGGTCCGAGATGGTCCGGGCGACGTCGGCCCCGTCGATCCAGCCCCAATTCACGGGATAGGTGATCTCGTCCAGCACGACCAGGCCGAACCGTCCCGACAAGACGGCATCCTTGGCCACTGACCAGGCCGAACGCGCCATCTCGGCCGAGTGCCCGAGATCGTCGGCATCCCAGGAGAAGCCGTCGCCCATGATGTGCCATTCGGCCCCGAGCTCGCTGAGCAAGCGGACTTCGCCTGACTTCCACTTTCCTGATTTGACGAACTGGACGACACACACGGCCCAGCCCCTTCCCAGTGCCCGCAGGACGGTCCCCATCGCCGCCGTGGTCTTGCCCTTCCCGTCCCCGGTCGCTACCAGCACGATCGACGGTGCTCTCCGGGTGGCCTCGGGCGGGGCATCGGTGGGTGGTTGTACGGTCATTGGGCACCCTGCTTTCGGAAGTGGGGATGGGACGCTTTCAGCTCGACGAACGGGGCACGGCCGCCGCCGGGACCACGGCCGGGCGCCGCCGCGGTACCACAGCCGGACCGCTCCGGCTGGCCAGCACCTCGACCTCGGCGCCGAAGAAGTTCCTGATATTGGCTTCGGTCAGGACCTCGGAAGGGACGCCGCGAGCGACGGCGTGGCCGCGCGAGAGGACAAGGAGGCTTTCGGCGAACTGAGCCGCCAGCGTGAGATCGTGTACCGCGCACAAAACGCTGATGCCCTTTTCCCGGCGGAGCTCGTCGGCCAGTTCGAGCACGAGCTGGCTGTGGCCGAGGTCGAGCGAAGTGGTGGGCTCGTCCAGTACCAGCACCGGTGCCTCCTGCACCAGTGCCCGGGCCATCACGGCTCGTTGCGCCTCGCCCCCCGACAGTTCGCCCAGGCGCCGCGGGGCGAACTTGCTGAGGGCCAGACGCTCGATGACGGTGGCTGCCACCCGGCGGTCGCGGGCGGTCTCGGCGCCCAGGTAGGAGTGGTGGGCGGCCCGCCCGAGCAGGACATAATCCGTCACGCTCATCGACGGCGGCAGCACCGGCCGCTGCGGGACGTAAGCCACCGAACGCGCCCGGTCCCGCCAATCCGACGCGCCGTGGTCCCGGCCGCCAATGAGGATGCGGCCCTGGTACGCGACCAGGCCGGCTACGGCCCGGGCCAGGGTGGACTTCCCGGCGCCGTTGGGACCGACCAGTCCCAGCCAGCCGCCGCTGTCGACCTGCGCCGAGACTCCTGCCAGCACGGTCACGCCGCCCAGGACCACCGACGCCGCCTCGATGTCCAGCATCAGCCCCGCCCCCGGCGCCGTGTCCTCATGGCACTCCTCCTCATGGTCGAGGGTGGTGCTGAGACACAGGGCCGGGCCCTGCGACCCGCCCGTTGCCTCGACGCGCTCGGTCGCTCGCTACCGGCCAGGCGACCTGGCTCGCCCCGTACCGAGCAACGGCAGAGGGACAACAGTTGCGGGACAGCGCCGGTTTCGCACCGGACTTCGCTGGCCAGTAGTTTGCACGGCGAACTCTAGGGCCATGGGGGCCCAAAGGCAAGGGATGGCGGCCGAGACGGGCCTTATACGGTCATGCTGCGGCCGGTACGGGCCTTATACGGTCATACTGCGGCCGGTACGGGCGTCGTCGGCCCGTCTGCGGCCGGCCCCGGGGCCCGCTCGACGGCCTGGTCGGCGGCGCGGTCTGCCGCGGCCAGCAATTCGGCCGAAATGCCGCGGCGGGGGGAAATGACCTCGTCGATGAGGCCGTAATCCCGGGCTTGCTCAGCCGTCATGAAGAAATCGCGGTCGATGTCGCGCTCCACCTGCTCGAGAGGCCGGCCCGAATGGTATGCGATGATCTGGGCCATACGTTTGGTCGTGGCCATCACCTCGCGGAGGTGGATCTCCATGTCCCGGGGGGCACCCCGGGCGCCGGCCGTCCCCTGGTGGATCATGATCTTGGCGTTGGGGGTGGCCAGCCGTTTCCCGGGTGCGCCCCCGCACAGGATCATGGCGGCCGCCGACATGCCCATGCCCACGCAGACGGTTGAGACTTCGGAGGTCACATGCTGCATGACGTCGTAGATGGCCATGCCGGCGTACGACAGGCCGCCGGGGGAATTGATGTACAAGAAGATGTCCTTGCCTGGGTCGGTGCTGTCGAGATAGAGGATCTCGGCCACCAGCAGGTTGGCGATCTGGTCGTCGACCTCCTGGCCCAGGAAGACGATCCTTTCCCGCAAGAGCAACGAGTAGATGTCGAAGGCGCGCTCACCTCGGGCCGACTGGTCGAGCACGGTGGGTATAACGGACATGGGCTGCTCCTTCAGGCCGGCCAGGTGGCGTGTAACCTTTTATGGCGAATGTGGTATCTCAAATATACGATATCTTTAGTGGTATAGAAAGCGGTCGGGAATGAGCGAGCGGCGCCACGGAACAGTCTTCCCGGGGTTCAAGGAGATGGCCCAGCAGCGCAGGGCTCTGGCCGCCGCGCTGTCGGCCAAGCGTGTGGAGCTCGGGCTTTCGCAAACGGAGGTGGCCGCCCGCATGAAGACGTCGCAGTCGGCCGTGGCCCGGTTGGAATCGGGCGAGGCCGACCTGCGCCTGTCCACGCTCGAGCGCTACGCCGCCGCCTTGGGCCAGCACCTGGACTGGAAGCTGTCGTTGCCGCCTTTCCAGGACTAGCCGTGCCCGGCCCCTTTCCGCCGGCTTTTCCCTGGCCGTGGGAGCCCCCGCGCCCCGACCGGCCCGACCGGCCGGGTACGCCACCCGGGCCCGGGGGGCCGTGGGCGGCGGGGCCATCGGTGGAAGCGCGACTCCTGGACCAGCGGGTGGTGCGGCTATGGGGACCGCTCGACGACGCCTCGGTGGGGAGGGCGTGTGCCGAGATGATGGCCCTGGACGCCACCGGGGACGACGCCGTCCAGCTCTACGTGGGTTCGAGCGGCGGCCCGCTGCACCTGGCCCTCACCCTCATCGACACGATCGACCTGCTGGGCGTGCCTGTGCACGTAACCTGCCTGGGCCGGGCCGAGGGCGCCGCCGTCGGGGTCGTAGCGGTCGGCGCCCGGCGCTACGCCGCGCCCCATGCCCAGTTCCACCTGACCGAGCCCGAGGTTTGGGTGCGGGGCCGCGCCAGCCACCTGGCGGTGTGGGCCGAACACCACCGCGCCGAGCTGGAGCGGTTCGTCGAGCGGCTGGCCGAGGCTACTGGGCGACCGGCCGAGCACGTGGAGGCCGACTTGTCGATGGGCCGCTGGCTGGGTGCGGACGAAGCGTGCCGCTACGGTTTGGTCGACTCTGTCTGGGGCTGACAGAGCCCTCCGGCCGGCGCTGACAGAGCCCTTCGACCGGGGGAGTTACGCTTCATGGGCGGGCCTTCGCCACCGCGGGGCCTTCCAACCGGCGTGCCTCCGAGAGCAGGTACGCCACAGGAGTAATTCCAACTTGAGCCGAACTGACCGCTTTTTCGGTGCGCTGGGAAGATTCTCGGTGCGCTTCCGCTGGCTGGTGATCGCCGCCTGGGTCGCCATCGCCATCGTCTCCAGCGTGGCCCTGCCGTCGCTCGGCAGCGAGGTGAACAACGACAACACGCAGTTCCTGCCCAACACCGCCCCCAGCAATGAAGCCGCCACGTTGCTGGCGCCGCTCATCGGCAGCGTCAGCAAGCAGAGCCAGATCATCATCGTGGCCGCCCTGGCCGAGAAGCCGGCTCCCGGTCATACCGCCTCCGCCTCGCCCGGTACGGCCGTGCTCGGCGCCGCCGACCTCAGTTCCATCGATGCCGAGGCCGTCGCCGCCCGCTCCGTGCCCCATGTCCTATCGGCTGAGGTCGTCGGGGTTGCGCCCGACCGCCGGGCGGCCCGCATCCTGGTCACCACCGGCGTCGGGCTCAACAACATCGTTGGCCAGGAGCCCGTGGTCAACGGCCTGCTGGCCAAACTGGCCACCGCCAACCACAGCGCCACGGACAAGGAGCTGGGCCTCCAGTTCCACCTGGCCGGGCCGGTGGCCACCAACGTCGCCAACCAGGCCAGCTCCAACAAGACTGGCAACAAGGTCCAGTTCTTGTCGCTCATCTTCATCGTCGTCCTCCTGCTGGTGATCTTCCGCTCTGTCCTGGCCCCGCTCATCACCTTGGCGCCGGCGGGGGTGGCCCTGGTCGTGTCCATGCGCCTCATCGGCGAGCTCGGGGCGCACGGGCTCAAAATCTCCGAGATCACCGAGCTGCTGTTAATAGTCCTCATGCTCGGGGCCGGGACCGACTACGGCCTGTTCCTCGTCTACCGGTCCCGAGAGGAGCTCCGCTCCGGGATGCCTCCCAAGGAGGCGGTGGCCCACGCCCTGGCGCGGGTGGGCGAGTCGATCAGCGCGTCGGCGGCCACCGTGGTGTTCGCCCTGCTCAGCCTGCTGCTGGCGAGCTTCGGCCTCTACCACGACCTGGGCGTCCCCCTGGCCATAGGGGTGGCCGTGATGCTGGTGGCGGGGCTGACCCTGCTGCCGGCGCTACTGGCAGTCTTCGGTCGGGCGGCGTTCTGGCCGTCCAAAGCCAAATCGGCCCGAACTACCGACGCCACCGGCCTTGTCGCCGATGAAGCGGGCGAAAGGGACGGATGGTGGGGCCGGATCGCTGCCCGCCTGGTTTCCCGCCCGGCGCGCACGTTGATAGTCGGGCTCGTCGTCTTCGCCGCCCTGTCGGTGGCGGCGCTCGGTTACTACTCTTCCGGGTTCGCCGGAGCCCTCAACGCCCCCGCCGGCTCGGACGAGGCCATCGGCAACGCCCTGTTCGCTCAACATTTCCCCGCCGCCAGCGCCAACCCGGCCGAGCTGGTGTTCCGGTACGCCGAGCCCATCTGGGACAACGCCCAGCCGGCGGCGCGTGCGGGCCAGGCCCTGGCCCGTTCCGGTCTTTTCCGTCAGCTGGCGGGCCCGCTCGACCCCGAGGGGGTGCCCGTCCCCCCGATGACGCTGGAACTCCTATACAAGGGCTTGGGCCCCCCCGGACGGCTTCCCCTGGCCGAACCCCCCGCTGTGGCCGGCCGGCTTCCGGTGGCCGTGTACAACGCTTACCGGTCCCTGGTCGTGTTCGTGTCGACCGACGGGCGGACCATACAGTTCGTCGCCACCCTCGAGGCGGGCAGCCAGGACTCCACTCCGGCCATGCACGCCACGCCGACCGTCCGCGACGCGGTGACGGCGGCGGCTTCGGCGTCGGGGGCCCAGCGGAGCGGGGTCGGCGGCGAGGCCGCTGCACTCTACGACGTGAGCAGCACGTCGGGCCATGACATCATCGACATCATCCCGGTGGCCATCCTCGCCATCGGCCTGCTGCTGGCGCTGGTACTGCGGAGCGCGGTGGCGCCGCTCTACCTGATCTTGAGCGTCGGGCTTTCCTACTTGGCCGCCCTCGGCCTGTCGACACTCCTTTTCATCGATATCGGAGGCAGCGGCGGGATCACCTTCATCCTGCCCTTCCTCATGTTCATCTTCCTGCTGGCATTGGGCGAGGACTACAACATCCTGGTCATGACGCGCATCCGGGAGGAAGCGCGCCACCGGGACCTGGCCGCCGCCGTGGTGAGGGCGATCGGCCGTACCGGGCCCACGGTCACCTCGGCGGGCATGGTCCTGGCCGGGACCTTCGGTGTCCTGGCCTTCGAGGCGGGCAGCGGCCCGGGCAGCGGCCAGATACGCGATGTGGGTTTCGGGCTGGCCATCGGCGTCCTGATGGACACGTTCCTCGTTCGCACGCTGCTGGTGCCGTCCACGGTGGCCCTGTTGGGGAGGTGGAACTGGTGGCCGGGCCGTTTGACCATGACCCCCGGCCCCCAGCCCGGGCCGGGCGATGCCTCCGACAGCGCCGAGATCCTGACCGGGGCGGGCCGGTGAGCGGGCCCGTGTTACCGCCGGTGCCCGGCCTCCTAGTCACCGAGGGGGAGCGGCCGGGGGAAAGGGGTGGCCCGGTGCGCCTTGCACCGGTACCCCGGCGCCTGTGAAAATATGCTGGGCCGGGCCGCTGATGCCCTGGTCCAGGTCTTTCGGGCCGGAGGTTGTCGTGGGTGAGAAGTTGGTGGCCAGCCGAGGGGTGACGGTGGACCGCCAGCAGTTGGCCGTCTCTATCTCCCAGCACACCGACGAGCAGTTCTGGCGGGTGGACGTACGCCACCCGGTCGGGGCCACCTCCACTCGCACGGTCTTGGACAGCGACGACAATTTCCTGTGCCATCTCATCAGGTCCGCCGTGGCCGGCGAAGGTTCGGCCTGGGAAAGCCTGGCCCGTGTGGGGCACCGGCACTTCAGCCCGCCGATTTGGTAGACGGCCTGTCGCCCCGGATCCTGGTCGCCCCCGGGCGCCCAGAATACGCCGTGGACGCCGTGCGCCAGGGCGGCGGCACCGTGGTCACCGATGGGCGCGTGGACGGCCTGGTGTGGACCGCGTTCGAGCCGACCGCCCTGCTGGGAACGTTGGCTGCCCACCCGGGCCTGCGCTGGGTGCAGCTGCCCACGGCGGGTATCGAGGGGATGGTGGAGGCCGGGATTTTCGACCACCCCGGCCCGACCGGGCTCGTGTGGACCTGTGCCAAGGGCAGCTACGCCCGGCCTGTGGCCGAGCACGCCCTCTCGCTGGCCCTGGCCGGCCTGCGCCGTCTCCCGGAAAGGGCACGGGCCCGGTCGTGGGGCACTCGGGCCGCCATTTCCCTCTACGACGCGCCCGTGACGGTGCTCGGGGGCGGAGGGATCACTGAGCAACTGCTGGCCCTCTTGGCCCCCTTCAACGTGACGGCGACGGTGGTGCGCCGGAGCGGGGCGGATGTGGCCGGAGCCGCACGCACGGTCAGGACGGCCGAGCTGAGCTCGGTGCTGCCCGGCGCCCAGGTGGTCTTCGTGGCCCTCGCGCTCAGCCCGGAGACGGTCCACATCATCTCCAAGCGCGAGCTCGACCTGATGGGGCCCACCACGTGGTTGGTAAACGTTGCTCGCGGGCGCCATGTCGACACCGACGCCCTGGTGGAGGCCTTGTCCGCGTCCCGCATAGGCGGCGCCGCCTTGGATGTGACCGACCCTGAGCCGCTCCCTGACGGGCACCCGTTGTGGTCCTTGCCCAACTGCCTGGTTACCCCGCACACCGCCAATACCCAAGAGTTGACCGAGCCTCTACTGGCGGCGCGGATCCGTGAAAATGTCGAGCGCCTGGGCGCCGGCCTGCCCCTGGTGGGCGCGGTGGACGTCGCCGCCGGGTATTGACCCAGGTGCTGGTGGCCGAGCTCCGGCTGGGGGAGCTGCTGGCCGAAGGGGGCGAGGGCCGGGTCTTCGAGGTCGCCGGGGCCGGGGGCGGTGCCCTGCAGACGCCGGGGGCCACGGTGTACAAGCAGCTGCGCCAGCCTCGCCCACTGGCCGAGCTGAGCCGCTTGTGCGATTTGCCGGCCGTTCTGGCCGCCGCCGACGAGGCGATGAGCCGGCGGGCCTGAGTTCCTCGGCCTGGCCGGCGGCCGCCGTCGTCGGGGCGCACGACGCCACCGTGGCCCTCGGGGTGCTCATGCCCCGGGCCCCGGCGCAGTTCTGGCTGCGCCACCGCGACGGCCCGGCCCGTTTGGCCACCCTCAGCTACCTGGCCGCCGACCCTGACCGGATGGCCGTCGCCTACGGGGTCAACGTGCCCCCGCCCGGCGCTCCGGAGCGGGTCGCCCTGGTCTATGCCCTGGCCCGGGTGCTGGAGGCATGGCAAGGCGGCGCCGGCCCCCTAGTGGTGCACGGCGACCTCTCGGCCAAGAACGTGCTGTGGTCCTTGCGGCCTGCTCCGGCGGTTTACGTCCTGGACTGCGACGGGGCGCTCATCGGGGAACCTCAGGCCGGTGCCGAGGGCGCCGGGAGTGACGGCTCCGGCGCGCCTCGCCCATTGCGGCCGGTCACGCCCAACTGGGACGACCCCTCCCTGCCTCCCGGCCAGCTGCCCGGGGCCGCGTCCGACCGCTACGTGCTCGGCCTCGCCTTCCTACGCTTGGTGGGAGCTGCTCACTTCCCCGTGCAGGGACGTCAGCGAGCCCACCCGCAGGTCAACGTCGACCTCGAGCTGCCCCGCTCCTGGCGCAAGTTCCCGGACATGCCCGGTCTTTGGGGACTGTGCGAGCGTTCGCTGTCGCTGGTGAACGCCTCCGAACGGCCGGCTCCGACCGAGTGGGCCCAGGCGCTGGAGGAGCTGCTCGATTTCCTGGGCGCCGCCGGTACCGCCGCGGCCGTCCGCGCCCACCAGGGCGACGAGAAGCCGGCCGGCCCAGCCCCGCCCGTCCTTGGTGGTGGACTTCGCCTCCCGTTGACGTCGACGACGGTGACCGTGCCCGACGTCGTCGTCCGCCCCGTCCTGCGCCACCGGGCCGTAGCCACGTGGCAGTTGATAAAGCCCAACCCCATGATGTCGGGGCCCGGACCACAGTCCGGCTGGGTGCTCACGGGGGCGGCGGGCCTCAACCCCCGCCAGATGGCGCGCCGCACCCTCGCCGCCTGGGCTGCCGCTCACGGCTTGGCCCTGCGCCTGGTCCGCCTACCCGGTCGGCGCCTCAACGGCGTGCGCCAGCTGGCCGGGATCCTCGTGCTCGACCTGGCCGCCGCCTGCGTGGCCCTTTTCCTGGTGGGCATGGCCGTGAGCCCGTGGATCGGGCTGTGACGGCGCTCGCCGGGAGCAGCGTTGTCTTCGGCGCGGGCCTCCGGTAGCCTCGGACGGACGATGGCGAGCCCGTACCTCGGTACCGAAGAACGCTACGCCGTCTTCCCCTTCTACCTATGCCTCGACGTCTCCCAGTCCATGGCCGGCAAGCCCATAGAAGAGGTAAACGCGGAGCTCCCGCAGCTGCGCGCCATCGTCGGGCAGGACCCGGTCGTGGCCGAGGTGATCCGGTTTGGCATCGTCACCTTCAGTGACGTGGCTCGCACCGTCCTCGGCCTTGCCGACCTGGCGCTGGTGGCATCAATGCCCACAGTGGAGGTGGAGGGCCGGACTTCCTACGCCGCGGCCTTCGAGCACCTGCGCCGGGTGATCGAGGCCGACTACCACGCCGGAAGAGCGGCGGGGGAGCGTTGGTACCGGCCGGCCGTACTGTTCGTTTCCGACGGGCGCCCGACCGACCCGGAAGAACGCTGGCTCGGGGCCCACCGCCGGTTGGTCGACCCGGCGTGGCGACGGCACCCTAACATCCTCGCCTTTGGTTTCGGTGAGGCCGTGCCCGAGATCCTGGCCATCGTGGCGGAGAACAAGCCCAACCGGGCCTACGTGGCGGCCGAGGGCGCTGCTCCTTCGGCGGTGGTGCCCGAGCTTATGGCCGGGCTGGTGCAGTCGATAGTCAGCTCGTCGGCGAGCGCCTACACCGGCGCGCCCCAGCTCGTCCCCCCCAACTCCCCAACATGCAAGCCATCCCGGTGGACGAGCTGGAATGACCCCCGGGTGGGGGGGCCCGGTCTGGGGCGAGCCCTCCCCGGCTATGGACGCACCCGTGCCTGTCCGGCCTACGGCGGCGGCGGTGGTGGCCAATTACCGGGCCGACGGTGGGCAATCGGCCGACTTCATCGTGCTCGGGGCGTCTGTGGCGGGGACGGCGCACCGGCTGGCCGGCGGGCGTTGCGAAGACGCCTACGGTTGGGCCAAGCCCGGCCCGGGCCGTTTGGGCCTTATAGTCGCCGACGGCGTAAGCACGGCGGGTCGGGGAGGCGACGGCGCCGACTTCGCCGTAGAGGCGGCGTGCCGGTACCTGTCGCACTGCGAGGGCTGGGGCTTGGCCGAGTGCACGGAAGCAGTGGCGCGGGCCAGCGACCGGCTGATGGTCGAAGCCGCCGGCCCCGCCCCGTTCCCGGTGACGGAGTTGGCCACGACGCTCGTGGTCGCCCTGGTCGCATCCGGGGCAGGAAGGGCCGGTGCCGTCCTGGCCCGGGTGGGGGACAGCACGGCCTTCACACTGGACGGGGGAGCCTGGAAGGAGATCTTCGTGGCCCGTGAGAACGACGACCTCCATCACATGGTCACCGACGTGCTGCCCTGGCCGGGCCGCCGGGCCACCTCGGGCCGGGGGCGGTCGAGACCGCATCCATCGAGCTCCCCGGGGGAGCAGCCGTCGTGCTGGTGACCGATGGGACCGCCAATCCCCTGCGCGACGGGCCGACCACGGTGGCACCGGCCTTGGCCGCAGTCCTGCGAGGCGGGCCCGCCGGAGAGCTGTCGCCCCTGGCCCTGGCGGCGGCGGCGGACTTTAGCCGGCGCGGCTGCCAGGACGACCGCACCATCCTGGTGGCCTGGCCCCGTCCGGCCGGTTAGAGCCGCTCGGCTCCGGGCTGCTCCGCCGCCATCTCCTCCGAGGCGCCTTCCCGCGCCGCCGGCTCGGGCTCTGCCGTGGCGGACGCCGCCGGCTCGGGCTCTGCCGTGGCGGACGCCGCCGGCTCGGGCTCTGCCGTGGCGGACGCCGCCGGTTCGGCCTCTGGTGCCGCCCTGGAGACCGGGCTGTGAATGGCCCGTGCCCGTTCGAGCTCGAGCAGGTCGGGGGCGAGACGGTCACCGACACGTTCGTCACCGGGCTGGGGGCGTCCTTTCAGCCATAGCAACGAAACAGCAACGACGAAGACACCGATGCTCGTCCAGTCGTTGAGGCGTAGCCCTAGGTAGCGGTGGGCGGGGTCGATGCGCAGGTACTCGGTGAAGAAGCGACCGAAGGTGTAGAGACCGGCATAGGCGGCGAACAGGTAGCCCCGCCTCAGACTGACCTTGCGCTCTATGAGGAGGAGAAGCCCGAACGTGGCCAGGTCCCAAATGGACTCGTAGAGGAACGTGGGCTGGAACGTCCCCGGCAGGATGGTCCCCGTGGCCGTCAGGTGCTGGTACTTGGCGGGGATCCCGGCCAGCTCGGACTGGTCGGTGATGCGCACGGCCCACGGGAGCTTGGACGGCAGGCCGAAGAGCTCCTGGTTGAAGTAGTTGCCCCAGCGGCCGATGGCCTGAGCCACAGCCAGGGTCGGCGCCACCATGTCGAGTAGGGGCGGGAGGGGGACGCGCAGGCGCCGGGCTTTGAGCCAGCCCCCGAGGACGCCCCCGGCGATGCCACCCCAGATGCCCAGGCCCCCGTTCCAGATCTCGAAGATCTGGATGAAGTGGCCGCCGCTGGTGTCTATGTCCCAGCTGGTGACCACCGAGTACAGGCGAGCTCCGATCAGGCCGGACACCACGGCCCAGAAGGCGATCGGCACGATGGTGCTCGGGTAGCCACCCAGCTTGGCCCAGCGGCGCTGTGCCAACCAGGCCGCCACCAATACCGCTATGGCGATGAGAAGCCCATAGAAGTGCAGCTGGAAGGGCCCCACGCTGATGCCGTCAGCCGGAGGGCTGGGGATATAGGCGGTCACGTCTCGCGACAGGCTAGTAGCGGCGCCCGAGCGGGTACGAACGACCGGTGACCGTCCGCTCGACGTCAACGCGGTCCCCGGGAAGCGGGAACGCGGTCCGCGGGGACTAGAAAGGCCACTGCATGCAGCACAAGGGAGGCGTTGGGCGCAAGGCGAGCGCACGAGAGTTGGCGGATGGTCACGGCCCGAGGGGCCCCGGCGGGCCACCTACCGGCTGCAGTTGCACGCCGGTTTCGGGTTCTCCGACGCCGCCGCCATAACCGGCTACCTGGCCGACCTGGGCATCAGCCACGTGTACCTGTCGCCCGTGCTGCAAGCGGCCAAAGGCAGCACCCACGGCTACGACGTGGTGGATCCCGCCGCCGTCAACGAGGAACTGGGCGGGGAGCAGGGCCACCTCGGTCTGCAGCGTGCGCTGGGGGAGGCGGGCCTGGGCCAGATCCTGGACGTAGTGCCCAACCACATGGCCGTCGCCACCCGGGACAACCGCTGGTGGTGGGACGTGTTGGAGAACGGGCCGTCCAGCGTGTACGCCGGCTATTTCGACGTGGACTGGGGCACCCCGGAAGCAAGCCACGTACACGGCAACAGTGTCATGCTGCTGCCCATACTGGGCGACCATTACGGCCGCGAGCTCGAGGCGGGCCGCTTTGAATTGGAGCATGCCAAGGGGACCTTCACCGTTCGTTACTACGAGCAACAGGTCCCCATCGCGCCCCGGAGCCTGGACCATCTCGTGGCCAAAGCGGCCCGCCGCCTGGCGCGGGGTTTTGAACCGGGCGTGCGGGCCGAACTGGAGAGCATCGGGACGGCGCTCGGGCGGCTCCCGCCGTCGTGGGCCACCGACCGGGCCAGTGTGAAGGAACGCCACCGCGACAAGGAGGTCTTGCGAGCCCGGCTCAGGGTGCTGTGCACCCAACACCCTGAGGTTGAGGCCGCGCTAAACGCCGAGACCGAGGCGGTGGGCACGAACCCCGACTCGCTGGACGCCCTTTTGCAGCGCCAGAACTACCGTCTGGCCTATTGGCGGACGGCGTCAGAGGAGGGTCAGTACCGGCGGTTCTTCGACATAAACGACCTAGTCGGTATCCGCGTGGAGGACGACGCTGTTTTTGCCGACAGCCACCGGCTCATCCTGCGCTGGTTGCACGAGGGCGTGATCGACGGCCTGCGGGTGGACCACATCGACGGCCTACGCGACCCGCGTCGTTACCTGGAGCGGCTCGACGAGGCCGGGTCCGGCGTGTGGGCGCTGGTCGAGAAGATACTGGAACGGGGGGAGCAGCTACCCGCCGACTGGCCCGTGGCGGGGACCACCGGCTACGACTGGCTCAACCTCGCCGGCGGGCTCTTGATAAACAAAGAGGGGGCCGATGCTCTGGACCAAGCTTTCCGGTCGTTCAGTGGTTTTGACCAGCCCTGGGAAGATCTGGTCCACGACTGCAAGATCCAGGTACTGGCCACGTCGCTGGCCACCGACCTGACCCGCCTCGTCGACGGCATGGCCAAGGCGTGCGAGGGCCACCGGCGCCATTCCGACCACACCCGCCGGGAATTGCGGGAATGTCTGGCCGAAGTGATCGCCTGTTTCGGTGTTTACCGTACGTACGTGGTCCCCGGCGAAAAGGCTTCGGTACGAGACGTGGCCACGGTGGCCCGGGCCGTTGTGACGGCCGGCCTCAGGCGTCCCGAGATCGACGGCGAGCTTATGGCTTTTTTGCGCCAGGTCCTCCTGCTGGAGATAGACGGCCCGGCGGAAACCGAGGTGGCTCGCCGGTTCCAGCAGTTGACGGGCCCGGTAATGGCGAAGGCCGTCGAAGACACTGCCTTTTACCGTTTTATGCCCCTCCTGGCTTTGAACGAGGTCGGAGGTGACCCGGGGTCGCCGGGGACGAAGCTTGAGGATTTCCATAGCTGGTGCGCTCGCGCCGCCGTCCGCCACCCCTACGGGCTCCTGGCTACATCGACCCACGACACCAAGCGTTCCGAAGATGTCCGGGCCCGCATATCGGTGCTGTCGGAGATCCCGGACGAATGGTCGGAAGCGGTGGAGCGGTGGCAGAAGTTGAACCGCCGCCACCGCGTTGCCGAACTGCCCGACCCCGAGACGGAATGGATGCTCTACCAAACCCTGGTGGGGGCGTGGCCCATAACCGGGGAACGGGTACTGGCCTTCCTGGACAAGGCGGTCAGGGAAGCCAAACTGCACACCAGCTGGGATGCACCGAACCAGATATACGAAAGCGCGGTAAACCATTTCGCCTCGGCCGTGCTGCGCTCGCGGCGGTTCATGGGCGAGGTGGCGGCCCTGGCCGAGCGGGTGCGCCGGCCGGGTTGGTCCAATTCCCTCGCCCTCAAGCTGTTGACGATGACGGCTCCCGGCGTCCCCGACCTCTACCAGGGTTCCGAGCTATGGGATCTGTCCCTGGTCGATCCCGACAACCGCCGGCCCGTCGACTACGAAGCTCGCGCCGCCCTGCTCAAGGATGTGGCCGCCGCTGATCTCGGGCCGTTGTGGGCCGAAGGAGACGAGCGCGGGCTCGTAAAACTGGCCGTGGTCCACCGGGCCCTGGAGTTGCGCAGCCGGAAGCCATCCTCCTTCGGCGAGGGCAAGCGGGGCGCCTACGAGCCGCTCCTGTTCAGCGGCGCGGCTGCCGAACATGGCGTGGCGTTCAGCCGCGGCAGCGACGTCGTGACGGTGGTGACCCGTTGCCCCCTGGGCCTCGAGGGGGACGCAGGCTGGCGCAACACCTCGCTGGCGTTGCCTCCCGGGGTGTGGGCCGACGTCCTCTCGGGCCGCCGGCACGAGGGGAACGTCCTGGTCAAAGAGGTTATGGCCGTCTTGCCCGTGGCGTTACTGGAAAGGGTGAGGGGCCCATCGACCCCAAGAGGGTAGGGGTACCGACATGGTCATGTTCGAGGTATGGGCGCCGGACCGCGAGCGGGTCGAGCTCGTGCTCGCCGGGCCCCGCCGGCTCGCCATGGTGGCGGGCGGCGCCGGCTGGTGGTACCTGGACGTCGCTGCCGCCCCGGGAGACCTCTACCAGTTTTCTCTGGATGGCGGGCCTGGCCGCCCGGACCCTCGCTCGGCGTGGCAGCCCGATGGCGTGGACGGGCCTTCTGTCGTTGTCGACCATGCCTCGTTCACCTGGACGGACCAGGACTGGCACGGGACCAGCCTGTCCAGTGCCGTCATGTACGAGCTCCACGTCGGGACCTTCAGCCCCGAAGGTACCTTCGACGGGGCCGCCTCCCGGCTCGGGCACCTGGTCGAGCTGGGCGTCAACGCCATTGAGCTGCTCCCCGTGGCCGAAGCCAGCGGTAGCCGGGGCTGGGGTTACGACGGTGCCAACTTGTGGGCGCCTCACCACGCCTACGGTGGCCCGGCCGGCCTGAAGCGGTTTGTCGACGCCTGTCACGCCCGCGGCATCGCCGTGGTACTCGACGTCGTCTACAACCACCTGGGCCCTGCCGGGAACTACCTCAGCGAGTTCGGGCCGTACTTCACCGACGCCTACCGGACGCCCTGGGGTAGTGCGGTCAACATGGACGGGGCCCGGAGTTACGGAGTGAGGGACTTTGTCATCTCCAATGCACTCATGTGGCTGCGGGACTACCACTTCGACGGCCTCCGCCTCGACGCCGTGCACGCCATTTACGATGAGGGCGCTCTGCACATCCTCGAGGAGATGGCCGGTGCCGTGGGCGGGCTGGCCGACGAACTGGGCCGCGACCTGTGGGTTATTGCCGAGAGCGACCGCAACGACCCCCGGTTGTGCCGTTCCCGGGAGAGCCACGGTTATGGTGTCAGCGCCTGCTGGGACGACGACTTCCATCACGCCCTGCACACCGTCCTGACCGGGGAGAACAGCGGGTATTACCTCGATTTCGGTCGGGTCGCACAGTTGGCCAAGGTGTTCACGGACGCCTACGTGTACGACGGCGAGTTCTCCGAGTTCCGCCAACGCCGCCACGGGCGGCCGGCGCAGGAGTTGTCCGGCGTTTGCTTCGTTTGTTGCCTGCAAAACCACGACCAGGTCGGCAACCGGGCCTTCGGCGATCGCATCTCTGCTCTGGTGGGCCCGGACCTGCTCAAGGTGGGCGCCGCCCTGGTCCTGCTTTCGCCCTTCGTGCCCATGCTGTTCCAGGGCGAGGAGTGGGGGGCGTCGACGCCGTTCCTCTACTTCACCGACCATCAGGACCCCGAGCTTGGCGCCGCCGTGCGGGAGGGCCGGCGCCGGGAACACCCGATGCCGTCCGGGGCCGAGGTCCCGGACCCGCAGCGGCTCGAGACGTTCTTGCGTTCCAAACTGGACTGGTCGGAGCCCGACCGGGAGCCGCACCGCTCGCTCCTGCACTGGCACCGCCGTTTGATCGAGCTCCGCCGCCGCCAGCCTGACCTCTCGAGCCACGACCGCAAACTCGTGAGCACCGCATTCGATGAGGACGCCCGTTGGCTCGTAGTCCAGCGGGGCCGGTTCAGCATCGCCGCCAACCTGGCCGACGAGCGCCAGGCCATACCCTTTTCGGGCGGCTTCTCGGTGGTAATGGCCTCGGAGGAAGGGGTGGGGGTCGAGGTCAGCGGCGGGGAGGCCCGAGCCTGGTTGCCCCCGCGCTCGGTCGCCATACTGGCGCACTGACTCCCGCGGCCAGGAGCGCACGGGCTCCGACCCGGTAGGAGAACGCGTCCCTTGTCGGACGCCTGGTAACCTATGCAGCCTCGGGCGTATAGCTCAGCTGGTTAGAGCGCATGCATGACGCGCATGAGGTCGGGGGTTCGACTCCCTCTACGCCCACCGGCTCTGAGCAGGACTTTTGTGGCTGAGGGAGCGGTAAAGGGTGCGCGGGTCCTCGCCAGGGATGCCTTTATGGCCTCTTCCGCACCAGAAAGGTCGCCTCTCCAGAGCAAGCAAAAACCGGCGCCGAATAGCGTGAGGGCAAAATCGCGCTCGCCGCCTGCCTCCTGTGCCGCCGTCACTGCCGCGCGCATGTTGGGAAGGGTCTCCTCGTCGACCCGGTAACGGCTCTCGCGGATTTTTTGGAGCGCGAAGTTCATGTGGAAGGTCCGCCGCCGGGCCGGCGTGCCCCGGGGCTCCACTACAGGGCGGGCACGAGCAATGGCGGCCGCTCCTTTGTGGGGCTCATTTCACCAATAGTGGACGTAGGGTGCGGTTCGCTTGCAGCAAGCCGGCACCTTGGATGCCGAGACTGGAAAGGGCGGCCCGGGCCGTTGACGGTGCCTTGGAGAGCTCCCGGCCGGCTGCGGGGGGCGCTAGGTGGGGGAAAGCGCCTCCATAGCGGCCTGCCTGCCTAGGTGGAACGAGGGGCTCACCAGCAGCAATTGGCAAAGGCGCCTGGCACTCGGCCGGGCCCAAGGTCCGGCCGCCCTATCGCCGCAAGTGATCGAGAACGGGCCGAGCAGATTGGCCCATCGCTTAGCTGGTCATTACCTGGGAGGTGCGACCGAGGACGTTCCCGCCGGCATCGAGGGCGTCGACATCGAAGTACAGCGCGCCGTCCCCGATGAAATCGATGGCGGTCTCAAACCCGATCTTGGCCGCGGTGGCAAGGGGTGAGAGCGCGCCGGCCGATGACCCCCCATTGACCCTCCAGGCGACTACCTCTGTGGCTCCGTTCCAGCTGACCCAGGCGGTGAAATGCCCGGCGACGTCCGCCGGCCGGACTACGACAGCCATTTCTCTCTGCGGAGGGTTGCCCACCCAATCAAACAGGAAGCTCCGGTAGCTCGCCGCCCCGTCGGGGAAGCGGCCATCGAGCATCAGCGGCGCGTCGAGGGTGCCATCCGGCGATGGCGCGTAGGCACTGAAATATGGCCGGTAACCCCAGCCCACAACGTGGCTACCATCGTCCAACAGCTGGCAATTACCTTGACTGGGGGTGTTGATCTCGCCGTCGGTGTGGAAATAGCGGTGTCTCAAGGTCGCCGTCTTGGCCACCGGGTCCAAGTCGAGGACCTTGCCCGAAGCCCACTGTTCAGGACAGGGAGCGCTGGCGTCATCGAACAGGCTGAGGCCTGAACCGTCAGCGAGCGCTCGGGCGTCATGCTGGTAATAGAACATACTGCCGGGGCCCATGGAGAAGTCGCTACGTTTGCCGCCGAGCCGCCAGGCCACGCGCTTGGTTTGCCGGTCCACCAGGTAGACGGCAGAAGTGTTCCTCGACGAGATGAGTAGATCCCGTCCGGGCCCGGGCCACAGGTCGATCGAATTGATGTGGAAATAGTCGAAGTAGCTGTGGCCGGCCCGGGCGTACGACAGCTCGAGCCCGACTTCGGGGTAGCACGACCAGTCGAAGACAAGGTCGTTGGTGGCAATGTCCACTTCTTGGGCATGGCCGATGAAGACGGGCATGTCACCGTCCCGGAAGGAGGTGGTGTCGTACGCCGTGTGCAGGGCGGTACCTTCCGGCGTGATAACGAACTCATGGAGGTCGCAGGGGTAACCGGTGCTTACGACCTGGCCGATCTGTTGGTATGTGTCGTCGGCGACGACGTAGTGGCCGACGCCGTGGGCGTCGATGACCGAGCCCTGGAACCACGTCAAGGTCGGCTTGCCGTTGTACACCTGGGCCCGAAAGTTGAAGGGGACCTCGTTCGCGCCCGGTAGCGGCTTGAACCACACCAGGTCACCGGACGTCTCCAGGATCATCAGCCCAGGTGTCGCCCCCGGCGGGAACGGGTGCCCCTGCTCATGTCCCGGGTTGGCCGCCAATGGGTTCTTGGGGGCGCAGAAGATATAGCCGGGCTTGGCCCGAGGGCGAGAAGCTGCGGAGTGGCGCGGACCGAAACACCGACCGGGGTGAGGTCCGGGCGAGTGACGTACCGGGAGAAATTGGGTGGTGTGAGCGGCTCCCTGTTGACCACGCCGGGCGCCGGTCCGGGAGCACCGTCCGCCAGGCGGGGGCGGGACCACAGGAGGCGACGGGCGGACCGGGCTCCGAGCCCGAGGCCGAGACCGGCCTTGATGCCGCCGGCCAGCAACGAACGCCGGTCGATCCGCCCACCTTCTGTCATCCCGCCCGCCTTTCAAACCCGGTACCGCCCGCTACTACTGTTCTGTCTAGCCGGTCACCGCTTCATTGTGTTCTCGGGTTGATTTGACCTCGGGGCCGTGGGCCGGCTCGAGGTCGGTGCCGGGCGTCACGAACACTTACCCGAGGCCTACCAGATCTTCAGTGGTTCCTCAGGAAAAGTGGGGAGCGTCCCGGTGGCCGGGAAGGCCGAACGAGAAAGGACGACGGGACCGATGACCACACGTAGGGAGTTCTTGGGCTTGGCTGCAGGGGTCGTCGGGATGGGTGCGACGCGAGCTCTCGGTGGGCTCGCTCCCGGGGGCCGCTCTTTGGTGTCCGGTGCGCACGCACCGCTGACGGCGGCCACAACGACTCCGACCTCTGAGGTCAACCGGTTCCTCAGCCGTCCTGACCTGCACCCACCTCGCATCACCGCCGTCAGGGCGGCAAGCTCTTTCACGGTGGGTGGCGCCGACGGGCGCTTCGTGCTGATCACGCCGAACCGTTCGCCGGGGGCGGCCGACGGCGGGCAGTCGGGCCTGATGATCCTGGACGGCGACGCCCGGATGCGCTGGTTCCTCCCCACCGAAGACGCCCCTTTCGACCTGCAATGCCAGTACTACCAGGGCAAGCAGGTGTTCACCTGGTGGCAGGGCGCCGTCACCAACGGCACCGGGACCGGAGCGGCGGTCCTCGCCGACATGTCGTTCAACCAAATAGCGCGGCTATCCGAAGTCGGCGATCTCACGCCCGACCTTCACGAGCTGACCTTGACCACTGACGGCACCGCTCTTATGACGTCCTACCACGTCCAGGCGGCCAACCTGTCCGCCGTCGGCGGCCCGAAGGACGGTTACGCGCTGGCTTCGGCCGCTGTGGAGGTGGACGTGGCCACCGGTAAGCTGCTGTGGAGGTGGGAGAGCCTTGACCATGTCCCCATCTCGGCTACATACCAGAAGTTCAGCGGCGGTACCAAGCAACAGCCGTTCGATTACTTCCACATCAACTCGATAGCCGTTGCACCCGACGGGGATGTGCTCATCTCGTCCCGGAACACCTGGTGCATCTACAAGGTGTCCCGGACGAGCGGGGACGTGGTATGGCAGCTAAACGGGAAGAACTCGGATTTCGCCATGGGTGAGGGCACTCATTTTTACTGGCAGCACCACGCCCGCCCCCACGGCGACGGAGTGCTCACTGTGTTCGACGACGGGGCTGCCCCGGCCCAAGAGGCCGTGTCCCGGGGGCTGGTCCTGAGGCTCGACGGGACGGCGATGACATGCACCCTCGAGCGCTCGGTTTCCCACCCCGGGGTGCTGTCCGTGGCCGAGGGGAGCGTGCAGCTCCTGAACGACGGCGGGATGCTGGTCGGTTTCGGCGCCGAACCGTATTTCTTCGAGGTTCTCGGCCCAGGGGGAGCTCCTGGTGGACGGGCACTTTCCGAAGGACGTCACGTCGTATCGTGCCTTTGTGGCCGATTTCGCCACGGTACCGATGGGCAAGCCGGCCGTGGCTATCGGCTCCGCGGCCCACGCCAGCCATATCGTCTACGTCAGCTGGAACGGGGCCACCGAGGTGGCGGCGTGGCGGGTCTTTGCCGGTGCCAGCTCGAGTGGCTTGTCGGCGGCGGCCACGGCCGACTGGGCCGACTTCGAGACGGCTGTGGCCGTGCCCAGCCCGGGCCCTTATTTCCAGGTCGCGGCGCTCGACACGGCGGGGCGCGAGCTTGCTCGCTCCGACGTGGTCCAGGCGAGCTAGCTCCCCATTTTGCGGCTCTGGCGCTTTTCGCCGGAGCGCCGTTCGGAGGTTTGCCAGTGCTTGGCCCCCCCAAGTCGTCGTCCTCGGTCAGCCGGGCGCCGAGGCAGTTCGGACCTTCCATATCGAGGCGGGACTTGCTACGCCTCGGTGGCGGCCTCGTTTTGGGTGCCGGGCTGGTGTCCGTGGCCGCCTGCGGGAGCGCCCGGCCGGGCGAGCGTACCGCTACGACGTCGAGCGATATACAGAACTTCGAGCCCTACCCCGGGCTTCACCCCGCTACGGCCAAGATAGGGCTCGACCGTGGGGGCCAATCTGCCGGCCTCATCTTGATGGACAGTCACTTCGGGCCGGGCCAGCAGGGCCCGATCATCATCGACGGCGACGGTAACCTCGTATGGTTCAAGGACGTTTCGAACAGTGGCGAACCCCTCCGTGCCTTCAATCTCAAAGCAGAGAGTTACTTAGGTCAACCCGTGCTCACATGGTACGAGGGCCCGGTGGTATCCGGTCACGGGCAGGGCCATTACGAGATCGTGGATGCGTCGTACTCGCAGGTCGCGGTGGTCGAAGCGGGCAACGGTTACATGGGCGACCTGCACGAGTTCTTTCTAACCTCCCAGGGAACGGCCTTCTTTACCTGTTACGGCACGGGTTACGCCGACCTGTCGTCCCTCGGCGGTGGGAAACATGCTCCCTACTTCTACGGGGTCGCCCAGGAGGTCGACGTGAAGACGGGCAAAGTGCTGTTCCAGTGGCGTAGCGACGAGCATGTAGCTTTCGCCGAGTCGTACGCCCCTGTGCCCAAGGACGGCACCACCCCGTGGGACTATTTCCACATCAATTCGATTTCCCTCTCAGGCCCGGACGACCTGCTCATATCGTCTCGCCACACATGGACCGTGTTCAGGGTCAACCGCCGGACCGGCGCCGTACTCTTGAAGGATGGGCGGGAAGAGGAGCGACTTCAAGTTCGAGGCGGGGGCGGCCTATGCCTGGCAGCACGATGTCACCCAACAACCCAACGGCCAAGTCACTGTTTTCGACAACGGGACGGGGTTGTACGTCACGCAACCCGAGTCGAGGGGCCTGGTATTGGCGGTCGACGATGCCGCGGGCAACGTGGGCCTCGTCCACGCCTACCCCCACCCCGGCAATGCTCTGCGGGCGGGGGCCTTGGGCAGCGTCCAGGTGCTCCCGAACGGCCATATCTTCGTAGGCTGGGGCGTGCACGCGTGGTACACCGAGTTCGAGCCGGACGGTACCGCTGTCCTGGACGGTCACCTGGCCGGGAGCGCCACTCAGTCTTACCGGGCTTTCCGCTCCCCCTGGACGGGGCGGCCGGCTGCGCCGCCCGGAGTGGCCGTCGAGCGCTCCGGTGAGGGCATGACCGTCTTCGCGGCCTGGAACGGCGCCACCGAAGTCAGCCACTGGGCGGTGCTGGCGGGCAATGACCGGTCGCCGTTGCGCACCGTCAAAGTGGCGGCGAAGAGCGGTTTCGAGACCGCCATCACCGTCGGGCCCCGGATGCCATATGTGGCGGTTTCCGCTCTCGACGCCGCCGGCCAACGGTTGGGGATATCGGCGACCATAACCACGTGAGCGAACGAGTGCCACCTTCGGACGGGGTCAGCGCACACTGAGAGTATACACTGAGCGCGCGTCGTCACCTCGAACTGTTGACGACCGGGCCCGTTCCTGGTCGGAGCCCGAGGTCGATCGTCATAAAAGTGTTGTACGGGCTGGTCCGGTAATCGCCGAAGGGCCCACAGGGCGTGAACCCCAGCCTGGCGTACAACGACCGAGCGGGCACGAACTCATCGGTCGCCCCGGTCTCGAGGCTCACCCGGCGATAGCCCTCTCGCTCGGCGAAGGCCAGGATGTGTTTGACCGTAGCCGTCCCCACCCCTCGGCCCCTCTCCGCCTCACGGGTATGCATCGACTTCAGTTCGGCGTGAAGTCCATCAAGCCGTTTCAGCGCCGCGACTCCGGCCACGGCTGCCTCCCGGCGAGCACTGAAGAAGGTGACGCCGGGCGCCGCGAGCTGGGTCACGTCCAAGGCGAACGTGTACTCTGCCGGCGTGACCGACCGACAGAACGCCAGATGAGCCGCCAATAAAGCGCGAATGTCTTCGGCGCCAGGGTCGTCGACACCGATGACCAGCTCCATGAAACCTCAGGTCTGTCGGAACACAAGTCGGCAACCCGCCTTGTGAGGGTTCTTGACGACCAGGTCGGTCACTTCCGGGCCCCCGCTACCTGCGGCCAGGCCTCGGGCCAGCCCCAGATGCAGCCGGCAAACGTCTCGGGCATTGACGGTAGCCACGCTTTCAAAAGGGCACCGGCCCAGGACGAGCTCGACACCCGCTCGGGTTTGGCGCCGTGCGGGCTGGAAGCCTGGGCGCTCCATCTCGACGGCGACGGCTTCGACTCCACCACGGGCACGGTTGGACAGCTCGGCGGCGCGGGCCAGGCCCGTCTGGAGGCCGACCTCCTCAGGGGAGTCACCGGTGCGCAGGATCTGAGCCAGAAGGTTGGCCAACTCCTCGTAAGGCCCGGGCGTGGCCCACAGTCTAGCTCCCGGTAGGTTCGTCGGTGAGGAGCTACCGGGGGGTGTCCGACGGGCTGGGCCGGGGCGACCCTGCCGCTCGCCGGAACCCTGAGGCGGTTTACGGCCCGGCCGTGAGGTCCTTGACGAGCCCTCAGAAAAGTGATATCACTTTGATAGACGACCACGAGGGCGCCGGGCCACATGGAGGCAGTGCAAATGCAAGGACCAACAGAATCTCAACGTGCAGAAGGACCAGCCGGCAAGTTCTATCGAGGAACGGGCGTACCCCTCCTGGCCGGGTATCCCGGTCCTGGTCTTTTCGATTGCCGCCATCGTGGCCGGCGTAGTCGTCGTCAGAGGCGGTGGGACGGACCGGGCATGGACGGCGGCTGCGTTATTCTTGGTTGGCGCCTTGGGGTGGGCCGGCCTGACCGCCATTTCTCCCGGACAGGTGCGGGTGGTCCAGCTTTTCGGAGGGTACCGGGGGACGGTCCGCACGACGGGCTTGCGGTGGGTGAACCCCTTTGCCGCCCGCCGGCGTATCTCGGTGCGCATCCGCAATAAAGAGACTCCGACCGTCAAGGTCAACGATTTGGACGGCAACCCGATCGAGATCGCCGCCGTCGTCGTTTGGCAGGTGCGCGACAGTGCCCGAGCCCTCTACGGTGTCGAGGATTTCATCGCCTTTGTCGACACCCAAAGCGAGACCGCTCTTCGCCACGTGGCCAACGGCCACCCTTACGACAATGCCGGGAGCGAGGCCCTCTCGCTGCGCGACCATACCGACGAGGTGGCCGGCCAGTTGGCGGTCGAGATCGCCGCCCGTGTCGTCCCCGCCGGTGTCGACGTCCTCGAGGCCAGGATCACCCGCCTGTCCTATGCGCCCGAGATCGCCCAGGTGATGCTGCAGCGTCAGCAGGCCAGTGCGGTCATCGCCGCCCGCTCCCGGATAGTCGACGGCGCCGTCGGGATGGTCCAGATGGCTCTGGACCGGCTTTCGGAGGAGGGCATCGTAGAACTGGACGAGGAGCGCAAGGCGGCGATGGTCTCCAACCTTTTGGTCGTACTTTGCGGCGACCGGGGCACGCAACCGATCGTCAACGCCGGGTCTCTCTACCACTAGAGCAGTGCCTGACACCTCAGTCCCCGAGCGCAAGAGCATATTGCTGCGCCTCGATCCTGGCGTCCACGACGCCCTGGCCCGGTGGGCCGCCGATGAACTGCGCAGCACCAACGCCCAGATCGAGTTCCTGTTGCGCCATGCCCTGGTGGCCGCCGGCCGCGGCGGCACCGCCGGCCCCCTTCCCAAGCGCGGTCGGCCCAGAAAACAACCGGGCCTGCAGTGAACGGAGCGAGAAATGGGAAGTTCAAGCAATGAAGTTTGGTCTGCGACGGACGTCTACGCTAAGGAGCCTCAAGTGCCAAGCCCACGACCTGAGACATTGAGCGGGGAGCCGTCGGTCCCACCGGCGGCGCAGGCCATCGACCTGAGCAAGACATATGGCACCGGTCAGGCCGAAGTGTGTGCCCTAGCCGGTGTCGACGTCACCTTCGAGCGGGGCCGCTTCACCGCCGTAATGGGACCGTCCGGATCGGGGAAGTCGACGCTCATGCACTGCATGGCCGGCCTGGACCGCCCGACCTCGGGGCAGTCGTTGATCGGTGGCCTCGACATCGGGAAGCTGGACGATCCCGGGCTCACCCAGCTGCGGCGCGACCACATCGGCTTCGTTTTCCAGTCCTTCAACCTCGTCCCCGTCCTCACCGCCGAGGAAAACATCACACTTCCGGCTGACCTCGCCGGCCGGAAAGTCGACCGGGGATGGTTCGATTACCTAGTGGGCCAGCTCGGCATCGGTGACCGGCTGGACCACCGCCCGAACGAAATGTCGGGCGGCCAACAACAGCGCGTCGCCTGTGCGCGAGCGTTGATAAACAGGCCCGACCTCATCTTCGCCGACGAGCCGACAGGCAACCTCGATTCGAACGCGTCGGCCGGCATGCTGGCCTTCCTGCGCCGCTCCGTGGACGACCTCGGCCAGTCCATCGTCATGGTCACCCACGACCCCCGCAGCGCCGCTTACGCTGACCGGGTCCTCTTCCTCGCCGATGGGAAGGTTGTCGACGAGCTCAACGAGCCGACGGCCGGCCTGGTGCTGGACAAGATGCGGGGACTGGGCGCCTGAAATGCGCAAGGTCACCCTGAAGGGCCTGCTCGCTCACAAGCTTCGCCTGGCGCTCACCTCGCTCGCCATCGTGCTCGGGGTCACCTTTATCTCCGGGACGTTCGTGCTCACCGACACCTTGCACAACATGTTCTTTTCGCTGGTCGGCAATATCTACCAGAAGATCGACTTCGACGTGCGCGGCGTGGCCCAGTTCCCGGGCAATAGCGCTGATGCCGTGCGCAACCCCCTGCCCGAGGCGGTCCTGGCGACCGTGCGTGGCGTCCCCGGGGTCGAGGCGGCGTACGGGGAAGTCGTGAACTATGCCCAGTTCGTCTCGCATACCGGCAAGCCCATAGCGACCGGGGCGGAGCCCACGCTGGGCGAGAACTTCGACCCCGACCCCCGGACCTCGGAGCTGCGCATCGTCGAAGGCGGCCCGCCGACCACCTTTCATGACGTCCTCATGGACGCGGGCACGGCCAAGAAGTACCACTTCAGCGTGGGCCAGCGCGTCCGTGTCCTTTTCGGGGGGCCGACCCGCGTCTTCACGATCACCGGGATCGTCCAGTTCGGTACCGTCGACAATCTGGCGGGGGTGACGGTTGCCGCCTTCACCCTCCCCACCGCGCAAGAGGTCATGGGAGAGGTGGGCCAACTCGACCACATCAACGTCGTGGCCAAGCCGGGAGCCGACAAGCCGGCGGTCGAGCGGGCAATAGCCCGGGAACTGCCGCCCGGGGCCGAGGTCGTCACCGGCCAGACGGTGGTTAACGAGCAGACGAGCTCTATCAATCAGGCGCTGTCATTTTTCTCCACCGCGCTCTTGGTGTTCGCCTTCATCTCACTGTTCGTCGGGGCCTTCACCATCTTCAACACCTTCTCCATCACGGTCGGGCAAAGGACCCGGGAGCTGGCCCTGCTGCGGGTCGTCGGCGCCAGCCGCCGCCAGGTCTCCCGCTCGGTGCTGGGCGAGGCCGCCATTGTGGGGGTGGTTTCATCGCTTATCGGTACCGGGCTCGGTGTGCTGGCGGCCGTCGGACTTGAGGGCCTGCTCAGTGCGTTCGGTTTCACGCTGCCGTCGGGCCCGCTCGTGTTCGAGGCCCGGACCGTGGTGGTGGCCTTGGTCGTCGGCGTCGGCGTCACCGTCGTCTCCGCCATCAGCCCGGCCCGGCGGGCGGTGCGCATCCCGCCCATCGCCGCTATCAGCGACCGCCAGGGAGGCAGCGAGGCGTCGGGCCGGCACCGCCTGGCCCGCGGCGCCGCCGTCGCCCTCGTGGGCGGGGCCCTGCTCGCCGTCGGTCTTTCCGTGCCGGTTGTCGCCCTCGTGGGCGGCGGGGCGGCCGCTATCTTCATCGGTGCCGCCATGCTGGCCCCCGCCGTGGCCCGTCCCCTGTCCAGCGTTATCGGGCGGCCGTTGGCCCGCGCCCTGGGGGCGCCGGGCAAGTTGGGTCGGGAGAACTCCATGCGCAGCCCCCGGCGAACGGCTCAGACAGCTTCGGCCCTCATGATCGGCATCGCCCTGGTGTCGGCCATGGCCGTGTTCGGAGCTTCTGTGTCCCGTTCGGCTACGGCCAGTGTGGACGACGCCATCAGTGCCAGCTTGATCGTCACCGGCACCAGCAGCGGTTCGGGGTCCTTCAGCCGGGCGTTGGCCGAGGCCATAACCCGAGTACCCGGGGTCAGGGCGTCGCTGATCGCCTACGGTGGCCAGTTCGAGGTCCGCCAGTCGGTCGAAACCCTCAAGGGCGTCTCGACCCGGGGCTTGTCCGAAACCGTCATCCTGCATATGACGGCGGGGAGCCCTCGAGCGCTGGGGGCCGGTGACCTGCTCGTCGACTCCACTACGGCCAAGTCCGACCATCTCTCCGTCGGGGGCACCGTCCCGGTCAAGTTCGCCCTCACCGGCCCCTCCCGGATGCGCATCGGAGGGATCTTCAAGGCCAACGCCGTGATAGGGAGCTACGTCGTCAGCCAGGCGTTCTATCTGTCCCACTACCAGGATCCCCTTCCGGGCGCCGTGCTGTTGAAGACGGATGGCAACCCCGGCACCGAGCGGGCCGTGGACCGGCTGCTGGCGCCCTACCCGACGGTCCAGGTGCAGACCCTGGGCCAGTTCGAGAAGGCGCAGGTGGCCAGCGTCAACCAACTGCTCGGGCTGATCTACGCCCTGCTCGCCCTGGCCGTCGTCGTCGCCGTGGTGGGCATCGTCAACACGCTGATGCTCTCGGTGTTCGAGCGCACCCGCGAGATCGGTCTCCTGCGGGCCGTCGGCATGAAACGCCGCCAGGTCCGGGCCATGGTCCGCTCCGAGGCGGTGATCCTGGCCGTCTTCGGGGCCGTCATCGGCATCGTGATCGGTACGGGCATGGGTGTTGCCCTGGTGTCGTCGCTCAAGCTCAGCGACACGGTCGTGCCCACATCGAGCCTCTTGGTTTTCCTGGTCCTGTCGGCACTGCTGGGCCTGGTGGCGGCGACCTGGCCGGCCCGCCGAGCGGCCAAGTTGGACGTGCTGGCCGCCATTTCCAGCGAGTAGCGGTCATGGCCAGCCCGGCTTCGCCCCCCCGGTCCCGGGCGCGCCGCCGCCTTCCCTTTTGTGACCGCGAGCTAGGGGCGCGGCGATGCCCCGGGAGCCACCTGCACCTTGAGCCCCTTGCCGCCCCGCACGTAGCCGAGGGCCTCGAGATAGGAGGAGATCGGGAGGCTGTCGGAGACCAGGCGGGACAGCCCGAGGTCCACGTTGACGGCGAGGTCGCAGGCCCGGTCGAAGCTGTGCAAGACGGCCATCGAACCGACGAAGCTCATCTCGTTGTTGAAGAGCCGGTACGGCGAAAAGCGCGCCTTGGCCTCGGCCGCGGCCACCCCGAACTGGAGGTAGTTGCCCCCGGGCCGGATCCGCCTCACGGCGTCCTCGATGGCCCCGACCACTCCCGAGGCGTCGATGACGACCTCGAAACCGCCTCCATCGTCCAACTCGTCAGCGTTGCCGACGACCGAGGTGGCGCCGAAGTCACGGGCCATCTGGCGGCGGGCCTCGTTGGGCTCGACCACGCTCACCGAGACCGCCCCCACCCGTCCGGCCAAGGCGATGAGGAGCAACCCCATGGTGCCGGCACCGTAGATGAGGAAACGGTCGCCCAGCTTGGTGGGCAACAGGTCGTAACCGTGAACAACACATGACAGCGGTTCGATCAGAGCGGCCACGGACATGTCGAAGCCCTCGGGGAGCACATGGACGTTCCACGCCGGCACGGCCAGGTACTCGGCGCACGCCCCCGGGTCCGTGATGCCCAGGGCCCTGAAGTTGTGGCAAAGGTTGCCGTGGCCCTCCCGGCAGGGCCGGCACCGGCCGCAGTAATTGTTGGGGTCGGCGGTGACCTTGGCCCCGACCCGCAGGCTCGAGACGTTGCTCCCCAGGGCGACGACCTCGCCGGCGAACTCGTGCCCAGGGACCAGCGGGTAGCGCGCCAGAGAAAATTCACCGTCGGCCAGGTGGAGGTCCGTGCCGCAAATGCCGCAGGCCCGCACGGCCACGACCACCTCGTCGGGGCTCGGGGAAGGGTCGGCGACCTCGCCCACATCGACGTCGCCCGGCTTGTCGATCACCACCGCTTGCATGACTGCACGTCCTCTCCGGCTCCGTTCCGCGAATCTCAGGGAGCAAATAGGGACCCTACTCCAACCCCAAATACCAGCCCCTACCGCTCGCCGCCCGCCGGCCTCCGATCGGAGCCGCTGAAGAGGTCGGTGACGGGCGAGCTATGATCCGCCTGTAAAAGCCTGTAAAAGGAGGCTGTGATGGGCCTGATGGACAAGGTGAAGCAGGGCGCGGGGCAGGCTCTGACCAAGGCTCAGCAGGGAGTGAACCAGGGCAAGGCCAAGCTCGACCAAGCCCAGGCCAAGCACCAATGGGACGGGCTTCTGCGCAACCTGGGCGCCGCCGTCTACGCCGAGCAACGTCAGGGCGGCCCGGCTGATGCCGTTACCGCCGCATTGTCGGCGCTGGACGAGCACGCCACTACCAACGGGGCCCCGACGCGTCGGTTGACGACGCCGATGGCCAGGTCAGCGACGACCCCGCTGACGACGAGGCTCCGACCACCGAATAGTGGCCCCGAGGCCCGCCCGCGTGGTCAATCATGGTGCGGGCGGGGAGCAGGCCCCTGGGCGACCGCCCGTCATTACCACCCGACATCAGGCCCATAGCGAGCCGAGGTCTACGGCGATCTTGGACGCCACCTGCCCCACGGGCACGCTGATGCGGTGCACGGGTTGTTCGACCACGGCCAGGCTGCGCATCACCGCCTGGTCGAGGAAGCGACTTTGCTGGGCGAAACCGTGGCGGTCGTCGCTGCCCCGACGGTGGTACGGCATCCGCAGCGGCGTGTAGAGATAAAGCTCGTCACGGGCCCGGGTGACGGCAACATAGAAGAGGCGGCGTTCCTCCTCCAGTCCGTCGGGGGAGCCCAGGGCCATGTCGATGGGGATGAACCCGTCGACGACGTGGGGGACATGGACCGCCGACCACTCGAGCCCCTTGGCCGAATGAATGGTCGAGATGACCAGGTAGTCCTCGTCGAGATGGGGCGGACCGGCCAGGTCGCCGCTCGATCCGGGCGGGTCGAGAGTGAGCTCGGCCAGCCAGGCGGCCAGGTCCGAGGCTGTCGCCGCCGCACCCGCTAGGCGCTCGAGGTCTTGAAGGCGCACGGCGGCGTCCGGGTACCGGCCGGCGAGCAATGGACGCAGAGCATCGAGGACCATTTCGGCCCGGAGGCCCGCCGCCCGCTGCGAGCGGGCGGCCAGCAGCTTCTCCAGGGTGGCCGACAGCGGGACGCGGGCTTCGGCCGGGGCGGCCGCCACCAACTGGGGCCACTCGCCGAGGACGTCAGGGGCCTCCCGGGCGGCGCCGACCAGTGCCCTTGCTCGTGACGGTCCGATGGATTCGTGCAAACGCAGCAGCCGGTACCAGGCGATCTCGTCGTGAGGGTTGTCGAGCAGGCGCGCCGCCATGACGAAGTCCTTCACGTGGGCCGCCTCCAGGAACCGCAGCCCCCCGTACTTGCGGTAGGGGACCTTACGGGCCGTGAGCTCCACTTCGATCAGGTCGCTGTGATGAGCGGCCCGAAGCAGGACCGCCTGCTCATGCAGCGGCGTGCCCCGTTGATGGGCTTCGAGGATGTGCTCGGCCACGGCCGTCGCCTCGGCGGAGGCGTCGTGGCACTGCACCAGGGTGGGCTGGACGCCGCGCCCTCGTTGGGAGAAGAGCCGGAGGTCGATGGCGTGCGCCGCGGGGCCGTCCCCGGCGGGACGGACGGCATTGGCCACGTCCAGGATCCCCTGGCGCGACCGGAAATTGCGTTGGAGCGTGATCACGCAGGCGTCAGGAAAGTCCAGGACGAGTTGGCGCAGGTGGCGAAAATCGGCGCCCCGGAAACCGTATATGGCTTGGGCCTCGTCGCCCACGACGGTGAGCCCCCGTCCCTGCGGGGCCAGCAGGCGGACGATGTCGACCTGGAGGTTGTTGACGTCTTGGTACTCGTCGACGAGGACGTAGTCGAACATCTCGGCGACGTGGCGGCCCAGGCTCTCTTCGCTCAGCAGCGCCCGCCAGTACAGGAGCAGGTCATCGAAATCCAGCAGTGCGGCCTGGGCTTTGCGGGCCGTGAAGGCGCCGAACAATTGGGCGATGGCGTCGAAGTGCGGTTTGCACCATGGGTAATCCACCTCCAGTACCTCATGGAGCTGCCGGCTCGTATTGATACAACGCGAATAGATGTCGACGAGGGTCGCCGAACGGGGACAACGCACTTCCGCGCCATTTAGGTCGTAGTCGCCCCGCATGAGCTCCATGAGGTCGCCGGCTTCGCCCGGGTCTATGACGCTGAAACCCGCAGGCAGGCCGAGGGCCTCGGCGTAGGCGGCCACGTAGCGGTGAGCCACGGCATGAAAGGTGCCGCCCCAAGGGCGGCGCTCACCCGGCAGGGCCACGAGGTTGGCGGCCCGGGTGAGCATCTCGTCGGCAGCCCGCCGAGTGAAAGTGAGCAACAGGACCCGTTCGGGCGCCGCACCGCGTTGGATGAGCGAAGCCACCCGCGCCACCAGCGCCCGCGTCTTGCCCGTCCCCGCACCGGCTGCCACCACCAGGGGCGTGGCGTCGTGGTTGGCCACAGCCAGCTGAGCCTCATCGAGACCTTCGTCCCAGGCCGGGGAGGGGAACATATGTTTGTACACTACCAGGTGACAACACCCGGGCCGGCGCCCGGGACCGCCCCCGTCGAGCGGCGTGGAACTGCCGGGTGCGAGCGCCGGTCCTAGCTCTTCTTGGGGGGCACGATGCTGAGGTGAAGTTCCCCCAACTGGGCCGGGGTGACCGGCGCCGGCGCCCCCATCATGAGGTCACGGGCCATCTGGTTGAGCGGGAAGGCGATGACCTCCCGGATGTTGGGCTGGTCCGACAGGAGCATCAGGAGCCGGTCCAGGCCCGGGGCGATACCGGCGTGGGGAGGGGGACCGTAATGGAAGGCGTTCCATAGCGCCGGGAACGAGCGCTCGATGCGGTCGCGGGAGTAACCGGCGATGGCGAACGCTTTTTCCATTACTTCGGGCAGGTGGTTGCGGACGGCCCCGGAGGAAAGCTCGAGCCCGTTGCAAACGACGTCGTACTGGTAAGCCAGGATCTCGCCGGGCCCCTGTTCTCCAGGGCGTCCAGGCCTCCCTGGGGCATGGAGAACGGGTTGTGCGAGAACTCCCACTCGCCCGTGTCGGCGTTGCGCTCGTACATGGGAAAATCGACGATCCAACAGAAGGCGAGGATGTCGGGGTCGGCCAGGCCGAGGTCGCGGCCGAGGAGCGACCGGGTCTGGCCCAGGGCGACGCTGGCCGACGGAGGAGGCCCGACGCAGGTGAGGATGGCGTCGCCCGGGGAGGCGGCGGTGGCAGCCACAAGGGTGCCCATTTCGGCCGCCGTGAGCTTGCGCGACAACGGCCCCTTGTACTCGCCGGCGTCGGCCGGCAGCTGTAGCCAGCTCCCGATGGTCCCCTTCGCCTTGGCCGCCTCCCCGAAGGCGTCGAACCAGCTCCGGGGCCGCTCGGCCGCTCCCGGGGCGAGCAGGGCGCGCACGACGTTGCCGCGCCCCGGTGCCTCGGCGAACATGGGCAGCTCCGTCCGCCCTCCCAGCGCCGCCGTGACGTCGGCGATCTCGAGGCCGAAGCGCAGGTCGGGCTTATCGGTGCCGTAGCGGGAGAGGGCGTCGGCGTACGACAGCCGGGGGTACGGCGACGGTGCCTTCTTGGTGGAAAGAGACGAGACAAGGTGGTGAAAAAGAAGCTCCACCTCACCGAAGACGTCCTCTTGGGTGGCGAAGGCCATTTCCAGGTCGATCTGGTAGAACTCGCCCGGGCTGCGGTCCGCTCTCGACGCCTCGTCCCTAAAGCACGGGGCGATCTGGAAGTAGCGCTCGACGCCTCCCACCATGAGCAGCTGTTTGAACTGCTGGGGCGCCTGGGGCAGGGCATAAAACTCACCGGGGTAGATCCGGCTGGGGACGAGGTAGTCGCGGGCGCCTTCGGGAGAAGAAACGGTGAGCACAGGCGTCTGGACCTCGAGGAAGCCCCGCCCGGACAGGTGGGACCGCACCAGTTGGCAGAAGCGCGCCCTGCGGGCCAGCCGTTCGATCAGAGGCCCCCGGCGCATGTCCAGGTACCGGTAGGTCAGCCGGGCCTCTTCGCCCACGTCGCTGTCCCGCTCGACTGGGAAAGGCAGGACCTCGGCCGTGGACAGGATCTCCAAGCTTTCTACCTCGACCTCGACCTCACCGGTGGCCAGCTTGGGGTTGAGCCCATCGGCCGGCCGGGCCACCACCCTCCCGGTAACGGCGATCACGCTCTCCGGGCGCAGGTGCGACAGGGTTTCGAAGGCGGCATGACCGGGGTGGGAGACAAGCTGGACCAGGCGCGAGCTGTGGTCGCCGCGCAAGAAATCGTACCCGGGCGCGGGCAGGTCGGCGTCGGGCCCGGCGGGGTCGCGCAGGTCCAAGAACAGCAGGCCGCCGTGGTCCCGCTTGGCCGCCACCCACCCCGACAGCCGGACGAGCGAGCCGATGTCGGCCGGGCGCAGGGTACCGCAGCGGGTGCTGCGGTACCGGTTGGATGCCAGAACGGGAGCCTCGGGGGTGTCGCGCATGTCGGTCCGAGGTTACCCTCCGCCGGTCGCTCCCATAGGCTGGGGGTGCAGAGGGCCAGACAGGGAGAGGCAGGCGATGGCAACGTCCAAGAACAGTTTCGGGGCACGGGCCGTCCTGACGGTGGGGGAGCGGACCATGTCGGTGTACCGCCTTGACAACCTCTCCGGGGAGGTGGGCGGTGATGTGGGACGCCTCCCGTTCTCGCTGAAGATCCTCCTGGAGAACCTGCTGCGCCATGAGGACGGCCTCAACGTCACGCCATCGAGCATCGCGGCGCTGGCCTCGTGGGCGGGCACGCGGCGCCCGGGGGGCACGACCGACAGGGCCCAGATCGCCCTGTCGCCGGCCCGGATCCTCATGCAGGACTTCACCGGCGTGCCTGTGGTGGCCGACCTGGCCGCCATGCGCGACGCCATGGTGGCGCTGGGCGGCGACCCGCTCGCCGTGCAGCCCCAGGTGCCCGCCGAGCTCGTCATAGACCACTCGGTGATCGCCGACTTCAGCGGGCGGGCCGATGCTTTCCGGCGCAATTCCGAGCTCGAGTTCGAGCGCAACGAGGAGCGCTACCGGTTCCTGCGCTGGGGCCAGCAGGCCTTCAGCAGCCTGAAAGTGGTACCTCCGGACACCGGCATCTGCCATCAGGTCAACCTCGAGCACCTGGCCCGGGTCGTTTTCGCCGAAGGCGGCGAGGCCTATCCGGACACGCTGCTCGGCACCGATTCGCACACGACCATGGTCAACGGGCTCGGGGTGCTCGGTTGGGGCGTCGGGGGCATCGAGGCGGAGGCGGCCATGCTCGGCGAACCCGTGACCATGCTCATCCCCGACGTCGTCGGGTTTAAGTTGACCGGCGAACTGCCGGAGGGCTCGACGGCTACGGACCTGGTCCTCACCGTGACCGAACTCCTGCGCGGGCACGGGGTGGTGGGCAAGTTCGTGGAGTTCTACGGGGCGGGGGTGGCCAAGGTCGCCCTGTACAACCGGGCCACCATCGGCAACATGTCGCCCGAGTACGGCTCGACCTGCGCCATTTTCCCCATTGACGACGAGACGCTGCGCTACCTGCGGTTCACCGGCCGGTCAGAGGACCACGTGAAGCTGGTGGAGGCGTACGCCAAGGACCAGGGCCTGTGGCACGACCCGTTGGTCGAGCCCGTCTTCTCCGAGCGCATCGAACTCGACCTTTCGACGGTAGAGCCGAGCCTGGCCGGCCCGGCCCGGCCCCAGGACCGGGTGCCGCTGCGCCGAGCGAAGGCAGCCTTCGCCGACGCGTTGGCCAAGGCCGCGGGGGAGGGCAAGGGCCGGCTCAACGCACGCGTGGCAGTGAGCGCGCCGAGCGGCGCCTCCTTCGACGTCGGCCACGGGGACGTGGTCATCGCCGCCATCACCAGTTGCACCAACACCTCCAATCCCGAGGTCATGATTGCCGCCGGCCTGGTAGCCAAGCGCGCCGTCGAGCGCGGGCTTTCGGTCAAGCCCTGGGTGAAGACGTCGCTGGCCCCCGGGTCCAAGGTCGTCATGGACTACTACGAGCGCGCCGGCCTGACCCCGTACCTCGACAAGCTCGGCTTCGGCTTGGTCGGGTTCGGCTGTACGACCTGCATCGGCAACAGCGGGCCGCTGCTGGCGGGCGTCTCCGAGGCGATCGCCGAGGGGGGGCTGGCCGTGGCTTCGGTCCTGTCCGGTAACCGCAATTTCGAGGGCCGCATAAACCCCGACGTACGCCTCAACTACCTGGCGTCGCCTCCTCTGGTGGTGGCCTACGCCCTGGCCGGTTCGATGGACTTCGACATCGCCAACGAGCCGCTGGGGACGGGTACTGACGGTGAGCCGGTGTACCTGCGCGATATCTGGCCCAGCTCCGGCGAGGTGGCTGCAGTGGTAGACGGGGCGCTGGCCGCCGACATGTTCCAGAAGAGCTATGCCGAGGTCTTTCTCGGCGACGAACGCTGGTCCGGGCTCGAAGGTGCCCCCGGGCGAGCGTTACGAGTGGGGCGCGGGCTCGACTTACGTACGCCGGCCTCCGTATTTCGACGGCATGCCCGAGGTACCGCAGCCCGTCCGCGACATCCGGGGGGCGAGGGCGCTGGCCCGGCTGGCCAATTCGGTCACCACCGACCACATCTCACCCGCCGGCAACATCCGCAAGGACGGGCCGGCCGGGGGCTGGCTGATAGAGCACGGGGTGGCCCCGGGCGATTTCAACAGTTACGGATCTCGCCGGGGCAACCACGAGGTCATGGTGCGGGGCACGTTCGCCAATGTCCGCCTGCGCAACCAGCTGGCCCCGGGTACCGAGGGCGGGTTCACCACCCATTTCCCGACCGGCGAGCAGACCACGATCTACGACGCCGCCATGCGTTACATCGAGGCGGGCACGCCCCTGGTGGTGCTGGCCGGCCAGGAGTACGGTTCGGGTTCTTCGCGGGACTGGGCGGCCAAGGGCACCGCTCTGCTCGGCGTGCGCGCCGTGCTGGCCGAGAGCTTCGAGCGCATCCACCGGTCCAACCTCATCGGCATGGGCGTCCTGCCTCTCCAGTTCCTGCCCGGCGAGTCGGCTTCCTCGCTCGGCCTTACCGGGGCGGAGGTCTTCGACATCACCGGCCTGGAAGGCGGCGCCGCCGCCGGGCCATTGCCCGACCGCCTGTCCGTCCGGGCCGGCGAGGTGCCCTTCGAGGTGGTCCTGCGTATCGACACCCCGGTGGAGGCGGACTACTACCGCCACGGGGGCATCCTGCCCTACGTCCTGCGCCAGCTCCGGCGGCGTCCCGCCGTTACCGCCTAGCGCCTCACCCGCCGGTGGCGCCGGGCGCATGAAGGTGCTCATGCTCGGAGACATAGGTGTTGACGACGCTCTCCAGCACCTCGATGAGGGCGCTGGTAGGGGCACTGGGCCGTCCGCGCTTGCGCACGGCCAGGCCCACGTGGCGCAGGGGTAGGCCGGACACGCTGAGAGTCTTGAAGCCGGGCGGGGGGTCCGAGAGCGTGGTGGCGGGCAGTAGGGCCGGCCCATAGCCCCGGAGGGCGACGGACAGGAGCAGGCGCAGGCCGTCGATCTCGGCTTTGGACGACAGGGAGGTGCCGGCGTGCCGGGCGGCCAGGTCGAGCTCCTCGCGGAACCCGGTGTGCGGGGCCGGGAGGGCGAGCTCGAAGCCCTCCAGGTACCTGACGTGCAGTTCGGCGGCGCCGGCCAGAGGATGGTCGTCGGCCACCAGCAGGACTATGTCCTCGTCGAACAGCGAGCGGGTCCTGAGCTCAGGGTGAGCCATGGGTAAGTTGACGACGGCGCAGTCCACGGCCCCGTTGGCCAGCAGCATGCCCAGGGCCGAGGACGTCGCCTCGGTGGTGACGAGCCTCACGTCGGGGTGCTCCGCCGTCAGCCGGTCCAGCAGCAGGGGGACCAGCCAGCGGGACGTGGTGCCGATCATCCCCAGGCGCACGCTGCCCCGGACCTGCTGGTGCAGCGCCGTCAGGTCGGCCGAGATGGCGTCCATTTCCGCTTGGACGGCCCGGGCCCGGGCCTCGACGGCTCGTCCCTCCTCGGTGAGCTGGCCTGTCTGGCGGTCCACGAGCTCGACCCCCAGTTCACGTTCCAAGCGCATGATGTGACCCGAGATATTGGACTGGACGGTGTGCAGGGCGCTCGCCGCCCGCGAAAAGCTCCCGTGATCGGCTATGGCCACCAGGGCGGCCAGCTGGCGTAGATCCACCGGGCCAGTATTGCCGCCCATAGCCGCGGAGCGACCGGGACGGCGGTCATGGTTGGCCGCCGGCCGGGCTGGGTATGTGCGGTGCGTGTAAGACAACACCGATCGGCACGACCTGGGCGGGGCGGGGCCCAGGCTGAGCCCGAAGGAGGTTCCCGATGCGGAATAGCAGGCACGCAGTAACCGAAGAGGCACGCTGGGTAACCCCCGCTCAGGGGCCCCAACTGATCCGTTGGGGCAGCATCTTCTCCGGGACCATCATCTCGATCGCGGTGTTCACACTGCTTACGGCACTGTGGCTGGCGCTCTCGTTCAGCTCCCATGATTCGGTCGTGTACGGCAACCTGTCGTGGTGGATCGCCGGGACGGCGATCTTTTGCATGTTCCTCGCCGGTCTCGTGGCCGGGCTCGGCTCGGGCGCCCGAGGTGCCGGCGCCGGGAGCATGAGCGGCATAACGACGTGGGCATTGGTCCTGTTGGGAGTGGCCGTCGTGGTCCTGCCCACCTTCGGCATCGGCCACGTCCCCAATACCGTCACCGTTACCGGCCATACCTATTTCATAAATTACCTGAGCTACTGGACCGCCTTTTGGAGTGTGCTCATCGGGCTCGCCGTGGCCCTGCTGGGCGGCATCATCGGGGGCACCGTGCCCCGGCGGGTGGACGAGCCCTACCTGGACCTCCAGCGGACCTCGGTCACCACGATGGCCCCGGCCGGGCCGGCCACCATGATGCCCGTGGGCGCGGTAGCCGCCCCGGTGGCCGCGGGTCCGGTGCCTGCCGCCCCGGTGGCCACGGTCCCGGCGGGCGCTGCGGTCGGCGCCGGGGCGGACCCGGCTCGTTCCGTCGTCTACCAGAGCCAGTCCTAAGGCTTCGGAGGCCACCCTCCCTCGCCGGCCGGCGCCCGCCCACGGGCGTGGTCCTTGGGTGACGGCCCGAGTGCCCACGTGCGGCGCCAGGGGGCGGCGTCGGGCCCGGTCAGGGCGGGGGTCGTCCCCGTCGCCGCCCGCCTCCGAGCCGACCACCAGTCGGTGCCGGCCTCGTCGGCCAGCGCGGCGATGGCGTCCTTCGAGTTGGGCCACGAGCTGGCGGGCTGGCAGGTCCGGGAAAATAGGCGCCCCAAAGGTCACCGTGGTCCGCCCGGTGTAGATGCGCTTGGCCCCGCGGGGCCACAGGCGGCCCGTGCCCTGTATGTGCAGGGGCACGACGGGGCGGCCACTGCGGGCCGCCAGCCACGCCGCCCCGCCCCGGTGGGCCTGGCCCCAGCCATCAGGGCTGCGCCCGCCTTCGGGGAAGATGAGCAGGTTCCAGCCCTCGGCCAGCAGTTCCTCGGCTCGCCCGGCCGAGTCCCGGCTCACCCGCTCGCGATCGATCGGTACGGCGTTGAGCGAGAAGGCGAAATATATGGCCTTAACCCTGGAGTCGAAGAAATAGTCGGCGGCGGCGAGGGTCACGATCTTGTGGCGCCACTTGTCGGGAAGCACGGACAGGACCAGGGGAGTGTCAAGGTGGCTCGAGTGGTTGGCGGCAAAAATGACCGGCGCGCCGGTGTGCTCGAGGCGGTCGAGCCCACCGACGGAGGGTTGGGCCACGGCGGCCATGACGGGGCGGGTGACGATCTCGGTCCATGCCGCCCGGGCCAGGCGGACCGGGTAGCGCCGCGCCCATTCGGTGTCGTAGTTGACACCGAGGTCCGAATGCTTGCGAGGGCGAGGGACAGCCGTGGGCCAGGTGGGCGCGCCCAGGGGGAAGGGGAGCGGGCGCCGCAGTTGCGCTCGCCAGTCGGGCGCCTTCCGAGCCCAGCCCGGCCATCTACCGGACCGGTCGGGCTCCTTAGTGGACATTGGCCAGCATGACCGGTGGGCAGCGGAAATAGGTGATCGTCGGGTCCCGACCGACCTGGTCCTCGGCCATTTCCAGCGCGTCGGCCAGCGTCGTTGCCGGCTTGAAGCCCATGCGGCGGACCGCCCGGCGGTTGCCCCCGACGATAATGGTGCTCCCCGCGTGCTCCAGGGCGTGGGCTCCCCAGTACCACATATACAGGGGGTGGACGCCGTGGTAGGCATAACTCGTCCGGTACAGGTGGCGGTACCACTCGTCGGTGGCAAAGCGTTCCTCGAAACCTTTTTCGATCTGCAGCGGGTCGGTCGTGACGGGAAGGACCTCTTCGAAGAAATCGATATAAGAGGGGTGGTGCACGGGGTGAAAAGCCCAGGGCGTCGGGTGCGAAACGATAACCACCCCGCCCGGGCGCACGAGGGGCTTGCCGATGTAGAAGTTGAAAAAATAGCCCAGGCTCATGCACATGACGAGCAGAGGGTTCATTATGGAGCCCACGTTGTACGGCCCGATGTGGGGCAGCCCGAAAATCACCACGTCGCTCTGGCCCTCTACGTCCACCAACTGCTGGCGGTGGATGTTGGCGATGGTGGAGGCGTGCACCGCTTCGACTTCGCCCGCCTGCACGCTGGTCATCTGATGGGGAGCCAGGATGGACTGGAATATCGTCCGCTTTGCCGCCGGGCTCAGCACGCTGAGGCCCTGGCTGGCGGCGAAGAAGCTGGCCCGGTCGCGCACGTTCCATTCCCACTCGCGCTTTTGTAGGAAGGCCATTTGCGAGGGGAAGGCGTCGTTGTCGAGGGTTGTCTCGATCTGGAAGATCTTGACATGCTCGTTGAGCAGGCGGCCGATCCTCCAGGCCGAGGAATGCAGCTCGGAATTGGGGCGGTCCATGAGCGAGCGACTGTGCTGGAGGGTGCGGACGTTGTGGTGGTGGCGCACGCTGCGGTAGCTCATGAGCCCGGTCGAAGTCGACTTGTGGCCCCCGTCCATGGCCACCAGGTTTATGTTGACGTAAACCAGGAGATCGGACTCGGCCACTCTGCGGTTGACCTCGACGTCCTCGCCTTTTTCGGTCTTGCCCACCATGACCAGGCCGCCGGGGTCCTCGGCGTCGTGCTGGAGGAGCCGGCCCTGGGGGGCGAAGGCGTCGAAGACCCGGTCGCCGAGGGCGTGGCGGAGCTCGGCGTCGGTCATGCGCCGGTGCAGGCCGAGGGCGGCGATGAGGACGACGTCGTCCACGCCGGCGGTGGCGGCCAGGTCGAGCACCGCTTCGATGACGCGCTGGCGGTTGTCGGGCCGGCGCATCGGCGGCAGGGGCAGGGAAAGGTCGTCAAAGGCGATGGTGAGGCGCATGCCGGCCCGCAACAGCTCGGTCAGGGGGGCACTGTCGCCCAGCGGCGCGGCCAGGGCGTCGCGGATGGCGCCGTCGGGATCGGCCAGAGGCGCCAGCGGCTCGGGGGCGTAGACCACCCGGCTGCGTTCGGCGGGCAAGCGCTCCAAGCGGAAGCCCTCGCCGTGCCAGACGAGCACGGGAGGCGTGGAACTGTCTACTTCGAGGACGAACCCGGGGCGGGGCATGAACTACCTGATTTTCCCTTCTAACTCCACGATCTCTTCTTTTCTGCCCGCATATCGAAGGCAATCTTCACCGCGCCCCGCCGGCCGGCGGCGGCGGCATGCTCGATGGCTTGGGAGGCACGTTCGAGCGGGTACGTGGCTGACAACAGCCGCTCCAGCCCGACCTGTTCGGCTAGGTCGAATGCTAGGTCGAAACTATGGCGCCCGCCGGCGGCGGGCTCGGGGCCGTAGGTGTAGGAGCCGGCCAGGTGGACCTCGCGTTGCCACAGAGGCGTCAGGTCGACGGTGGCGGGCGCCGGCATCCCTGCCAGCACCAGCGACCCGCCCGGGGCGGTGACGGCCAGGGCGTCGGCCAGCGAGGCGGCGCTGCCCACGCAGTCGATCACGAGGGGAGCGCCTCCGGAGAGCTGCCCGCTGTCCAGGATCCACGAGCCCGTGGCCCGGCGCACGGCCCGGCGCAGGTCGCCGGGTTCGGCCACCGAGGTCGCCCCGAGGCGGGTGGCCAGTTCCTTCTGGTGCGAGTACTTGGCCACGGCGATGACCCGGGTGACGTCGTCGCGCAACCGGGCCAGGGCGGCGATCGTGCACAACCCGAGCGTCCCGGCGCCGATGACCACCGCCGCCATCTCGTCGGTGCCGCCGGCCGGGGCGCCGCCGGGGAGCTGGAGGGCGGCGTGGACGGCGCAGGCCTGAGGTTCGATGAGCACGGCGGCCTCGTCGGGCAGGGAACCGGGCACGTAGTGGATCTGGCTCTCGTGGGCGGCGAAGGCCAGGGACCACCCCCCGCCGGTGTCGGCGCAGTACCCCGTCTGCAGCCCCGGCGCCACGTGGCCTCCGGTCAGGTTGACGCAGTGGCGGCGCCGGCCCTGCGCGCACGCCGCGCACATGGGCACAATGCCCCGGGCCTGGCAGCCGAGCACCGGTTCTATCACGACCCGGCGGCCGTCCTGCGTGTCGGCCACCACCTCGTGGCCGGGCACGAAGGGGAAGCTGACGATGGGCTCGAACCACCGGGAGGAACGCCCGTCCACGGTGGCCAGGTCGCTGCCGCAGATCCCGGTCAGGCGGGGCAGCAGGCGCTGCCACCCGGGCCCGGGGAGCGGCGGTGGTTCGACGTCGACCAGGCGCAGCGGCCCGAAGCGGCCGCCGGCGCCCGCCCTCCACTCCGAGGCGATGCGAGCGGCGGCGAAGCGGGGCAGCGAGCGTTCGACCTGGAGGGCCTTCATATGTCCCTTAGACCACGAGAAGGCTGGTTTTGGCTCAACCTGGGCCCGAACGGGAGCAGGGCACGGCGGTAGCCCGCGGTCCGGGGCCATTGCTCGACGAGCCAGCCCCGTTTGCGGGCCAGAGCGGCCAGCTTCGTCTCCGGGTTGACGGCGACGGGGTAACCGGCCGCCTCGAGCATGGGGAGGTCACTGGTCGAGTCGGCGTAGGCCACGCACTCGGCCAGGTCGAGGCCGTGCTCGCGGGCGTAGTCCGCCATGATGATGGCCCTGGCCTCGCCCGTCGGCGGCGCCTCGACCATTTCCCCCGTGAGCTCCCCGCCGTCCTCGCCCATATGGGCGCAGACGACGTCGTCGAACAGGGCGCGGAAGGGCTCGATGACGAAGTCGAGGGCACCCGTGATGAGCAGGGTCCGCTGCCCCAGGGCGCGGTGCTCCCGGACGCGGCGGATCCCGGCGGGGAACGACTTGGCCAGGAGCAGGTCACTGGTCAGCTCCCACGAGTCGGTGCGCAGCGTGGCCAGGTCGGCGTCCTCATAGCGGCGATAGAACCAGCGCAGGAAGTCGCCCCGGTCGACCATGTCGAGCGAGAGCATCCGGGGCGCCTCCAACAGGGTGCGTAATGTGAAGCGGGCGCGTTCGGGGATGTCCATGCGCCGGGTGGCGAACCAGGCGTAGGAATCGACGACGTTGGTGGCGACCAGGGTGTTCTCCAGGTCGAAAACGGCCAGTTGGCGGTCGGGCGAGAGCACCGCCTGGCGTGCCCGTTGCTGGCGGGTCAGGCCCGAGGGACCGGAGCGGTGCCGACGCGGCCCCGCCTGGCGCACGCGGGCGTGGGCCACCACGGCCGGCAGGTAGACGTCGTGGCAGAAACGTGGCCACTCGAACACGGCCGGGTCGAAGCAGAACTCCTCTTGCTCATCGATGCTCAACTGGGCCTTGAGCTCGAGGAGGTGGTCCACGGCGAACACCGCCTCGGTCTCGGTGTACGCGCCGTAGAGCTCGACGTAGCCGAGCGCCCGCTCGGCCTCTTCGCGGCGTTCCTCTATGCGGCTGGCGAGCTCGGCCTTGCTGCCCCGCAAGGGCAGCGCCTGCAAGGCCCGCTCGGCGCCCCGCAGGGCCTTGGTGGCCTGGCGGAGCTGGTTCTGGACCCGGCGGCGACCGGGGAAGGACCACTCGGGCACCTCGATGGGCTGGCCCTTGTCATCGGCCAAGGGGTGCTCGGAGAACCATTCGCGCACGAGGTTGACCAGCTGGCCGTAGCGCAGCGGGTTGCGGGCCCCCGAGGCGGCGTGGACGACGTCGGGCCGTTCGAGCGGCCCCCGGGCGGCGACGGCCAGGATGGCGGCCACGACCAGGTCTACGGGGATGACGTCGATAATGCCTTCAGGGATGCCGGGGAACTCCTTGAGCAGGCCGCGGGCGTAGCTGATGATCACCGGGTCCGCCATCCGGAAGCCGCGGATCCATCCCGGGTGGGGTTGGGAAAGCGCAGCCTCGATGATGGACGGCCGCACCACGGTGACGGGTAGCGAGCCGCGCCCCTCGAGCAGGGCCCACTCGCCCAGCGCCTTGGAGTAAGCGTAGGCATCGGGCCACCCCAGGGCCTGGGCGCGGGCCTTGCCGAGCTCGACCATGCGGTCGTCGGTCCACTCCGCCCGCAGTTTTTCCATCTTCTCGGCCAGGAGGGGCACGCCGGCAGCGCCCAGTTCGGCCCGGGCGGCGGCCCGCAGCCGGGCGAGCTGTTTGGGGTCCCGGCTGGCCGCCTCGGCATCGCCCCGGGCGCGCCGGGCCGCTTCGACCTCGCCCCGCCAGGGGACCCGGGCGGAGAACGGGGTGTCGGACAGCAATGCCTCGGGGGCCGGGCCTCTGCGCATCCCGGCCACGTAGGCGGTCGAAACGGAGATCAGGTGGGGGAGCGCCGTCCCCGAGGCGCCCGGGCCATGACGCAGAGCGGCGGCGACGCGCGACGGGCCGAGGAGGTTGACCTCGACGGCGGCGTCGAGGGGAGCGTCGAAACTGACGGTGGCGGCCGAGTGGATGACGGTGGAGCACCCCGAGAGGATCTCGCGCCCGGCGTCGTCCAGGCCCAAGCCGTCCAGGGTCACGTCCCCGGCCACGGCCGTCAGCCGTCGGGCCGTCTCGCCGTCGAAACGGTCGCCAAGCTCACGGCGGAGCCGCTGGAAGCAGTCGTTGCGCAGTACGTCACGCTCGACGCGGTCGCCGGCCCCTCGCCGGCCGGGGCGCACCACCAGCACTAATTCTGTATCGGGCAGGCATCGCAGCACCCGCTCAGCCAGGGCAGTGCCGAGGAACCCTGTGGCGCCGGTAATGGCGATGCGCCGGCCGGCAAGCGCCTCGCGGAGCATCCTTTGTGTCTAGCACGCCCGGCTCCTCGCCAGCAGCTACGGCCCCTCTCCGGTGGCCGTCCGCCCTGCTCAGGTGGCCTCGGTCGGAGCTGTTGGGTTGCCGGTCAGGCCTTGCGGGCGCCGGGGCGCGCCTTTTGGCGGGGCTGGGTATAACGACCCGTGTTGGGCGGCAAGGCCCGCCCACTGGCCGTCACTACGGGCTCGTCCCGGGCGCGCCGGGACCGGGCCGTGGTGGCCTGCTTGCGTTCGGCCTGAGGACGTCCCGAACTGCGGCCGGGGCCGCTCCGGCTGGCCGAGTGCTCGGCCAGCCATGCCTTTTGCTGCTTGTTCATCCGGAGGATGAGCATCCACAGCACATACCCTGCGGGCACGATGAAGGTCAGGTAGGCCAAGTCCTTCAGCCCATTGGGGAAAGGAACGCCCATCCCGATGGCCGCCGTGAGCATGAAGGCGATGCCGGTCACGTAGCGCTTCCGCCAGTAGATCGTGCCCGCCGCCGCCAGGGCGAGGACGATGAGGATGACGGCGGTTGCCGGGTGAGTGACGTTCTCGGTGACGGTCTTGGTCTTGCCCCCGACCTTCTCGTACACCTGGCCGATGTCCGTGCTGAGATAGGACACGAGGCCGATCGCCACCAGGAAGGCGCTGACATAGGCCGCCCGGGACGCCTCGGGGGGTTGCATGGCCGAAGTGGCCTGGCGGGCCTGGCGCACGAGGCCCATGCGCCGCGCTCGCTGGGCGGACTTCGTTTCCCGGTCCGTCTGGGGCCCACGGCCACCCTGAGAGGCCGAGGAGGTGGTCGTAACCTTGCCCCGCCCGTTGGCGCCCGACGAGGACGCTACCGGTCCGTCATCGCCGGCACCGGCGTCGTCGAGGTCGTCGTCGGCCCCGGCCGGCCCCGGCGCCCCTCGGCGCAGAAGGCTCATTGGCTGTCTGCCTCGTCCTCGGGTGATGTCTCGGTTGTGGCCCGCTCGGCCTGGCCCTCGCCGCCCAGGAGCCAACGACGCACGGTCACCGAGCTCTGGCGGGGCCCGAGCTGCTCGAGCCGTGCCTCTACCGGCAGGTCCTTGGGCGGGTCCCCGGAGGTCTGCAAGACGATGGCGGGCTCTTTGCGTTCGGGTTCGAAGACCTGCTGGAGCCCGAAGGCAAATGCCGTCATAACGGCTCCGGTGGCACTGTTGCGCCGCCATTTTTCGATGCGGTCGGGAAGGCCGGTCTCGCGGGGAGCCTCGTTCTCCAGCATCTCGTCGGTACCCTCGGGAGCCGCTCGCCTTACGTGACGCCGCCCGAGATCATCTACGTACTCGACAACCTCGTCGCCGTCCTCGAGGTAATCGACCTCCTCGACGTCGTCGAGGAGGTCTTCCCCGCGTCCCGCCCGGTCGTCGGTGCTCCCGGGCGTCACCGGGCCGTTCTGGCCCGCCGGCCGCAAATGTTTGGCGGTGCCGAGCCCGCTCGCCTCAGCCTGCTCCGCACCTTCTTCGGGGTCAACGAAAGCCACCATCCCAGGCTAGCGCCTCAGGGCCGTTCCCGAGGCCGCCGAGCACGGCGGCGGGAACACGTGGCGCGCTTTATCCGGCGCCGGCGCGGCTTGTTCCCAGTAGCCGTAGGCGCCCTGCTGCTTGGTCAGGTTGCTGAGGCAATGCTCCTGGTCAGGGAGGTGCCGGTGTGACGCTCGTGGTCGAGCGGGCCGTGACCTCGGGGATGCTGCGGCCGATCTTCGTCGGCGTGTTCGCCATGATGTAGCCGGCGCGAGCCAAGGTGCGGAACGGCTTCAACGCGCCGCCAAGTAGGTACTGTAGGCGGCCAGGCCGAGAAGGACCACGGCGGTGACCTTGCGTACGGTGGACACGTTGACAAAGCGCAACAGGGTCTGTCCGCCGACCACGGCGATGGCGGCCACGCTCCATAGTGCGAGCAGGGACCCGATGCCCACCGACAGCGGAGAGTGGTACTTAGCGGCGAGGTTGGCGGTGACGATCTGAGTGAGGTCACCCCACTCGGCCAGGAATATTACGACGAAGGCGGTGAGAGCGGCACCGTGATCGGACACCTGGCGCAGGGCTCTTTCTTGTTCTGTTTTCGTCCCCTCCCGCCAGGCATAGGCGGCACCGAACGCGAACATTCCCGCCACCACGGCATCGACGGCACGGTGAGGGAGGACGGCGAAGAGGGCAACGCCAACGGTGGTGGCGATGGCGACGTGCACCACGAAGGCTCCGGCCGCGCCCAGCCATACCTGCAAGGGGCGGCCCTTGGTGGCCATGACCAGACTGGCGAACATGGTCTTGTCCGGTAGCTCGGCCAGGAAGATCACTGGGAAGCAAATGAGGGCGATATGGGGGTCCACTCAACGGGTCCTTTCCGCCGGGCGAGGGTGCGACCGCCGCCCGGCCACAACCACATGGCACAAACGGAAGGTCTCGCCCACCTGCTCAGGCAGGCCCGGGGACCGGGCGCTCATCGCGCCAGCATGTCGATCTCCCGGCGGGAGGGCTACTCCCCAACCACGCACCAGTGTAGCGACGGGTAACCCCCGTGCCGAGGGACCTGGGAGAAATGGCCCGGCTTGTGTCAAGGCGCCGTAAGACGCGTTTATGGGCGATGCCGTAACGGGCCCGGCGTGAGCGGACAGGTCCTGCCGCGGAGCTGTCCAAGCGTGCCTTGGCGGGGTGCCAGCAGAGACGGGACAGTTGCGGCTCGTCCTAAGCATCAGGAAACTGTGAGCAGAGACACGGGCTAGGGTTAAACGCGGTCAAAGGTTTGTGCTCAGGTGGCCGGTTGTCCAAGAGCGAGAAAAGAGCAGGTCAAAGGCACAAGTAGGGCGCTTGGCTCAGTTGGTTAGAGCGCAGCCTTCACACGGCTGAGGTCGGAGGTTCGAGTCCTCTAGCGCCCACCAGGACGTCTTCACATTTGGGACGTCATCATCTTCACATTTGCCGGTGACCGTTATGGCGGGGGTGCTGTAGCCATTGGCGGGCAGAAACCGAGACGCACCAGCCCCAGGGCCTGGTTGTGGTGGTCCTCTCTTGACGTCTGGCCGGTGCCGCCGTCGGGGCCCCAGCTCAGCCGGGGAGCGGAGATCAGGGCACGGCGCCGGCGCTCACGAGCTCGGCCAAGCCCCGTCGCTTGCGCTTGCGCGGGCGGGGGTGGAGGTCGGCGGCGGCCCGGCGAGCGTCGTCGGCCTCCCGGGCCTCGAAGGCGTCCAGCGCCCGCCAGTTGCGCACCACGAGGCAGCAGGTAAGGAACACGGTGACGGCGCTCAGGCCCATGAGCCGGCACCAGCCCCGGGAGATGTCGTTGCTGGCCGGGTCCTTGATGGTCGAAAAGCTGCGCTCGACGGCGGTGCGCCGGGCGTAGGAGGCTCTCCAGGCGGCCGACGGGTAATCATGTTTTTGGGCCGTCTTGGCGTTGACGCTGGGGGGCACGGTCAAGGTCTTTTGCGCGCAGCACCGGGGTGGTCCTTCGGGCAGCGATAGGACCGTGGGCCGTTCGTGCGAGAGGGCCATCGATGCCGGGCGCCGGGGGCAGCGCAGCTTGGCTATGACGGCGGGACAGGACACCCGGTGGTAACCGTCTTTGTCATCGGCGCAGGTCGGTGACAGCTTGTAATGGGCCAGCTCAGCCGTTTTCTGGTCATGGGCGGCGGTCTCTTCGGCACTGGCGTCCCGGGCCAGCGGCACCAAGCCGAGCAGGGCGGGCGGTGTGGCCGGGCAGTACAGGTTGCCGTTGGCACAGGTGGCGCCGGCAAAGGTGCCCCGGGGGCCGCGGTCGGCGGGGTGCAGGTCGGTGACCAGTTGGGCGCCGGCCGCCCGCAGCGGCAGCGCCCAGTGCTCAGCCACCCGGTGGGCGTAGCCGGAGTCGGCCAGCACGTCGCCGAGCGCCACTCCCGAGCTGGCCAGTTCGGCCAGCGCAGGCACGAAGGCGGGCACGGGGTCTTTGTGGCAGGAGCTGAGCGTGGCCCGGCGCACCAGTTCGGGGACGGCGAGGCCGGCTTCGTCATTGACCATGGTGGCCGCAGACAGGTAATAACCAAAGAACAGTTCGTCTTTTTGCCCCGGACCGTTGCCCCGACGATGGCCCCAGGACGCTTCGAGGTCCGCGCTCGGGCGGACGCCGGGCACCGGCGGACGGGCGAAGCTCTCCATGTCGGTCCAGTCCACGGCCAGGCAGACGGAGCGGGACCGGGCCTGCTCGGGCACGCTGGCCTCCAACAAGGCGGCACCAAAGCCGGCCAAGGCGGCCGAGGGCTGGCCATCAGGGCTGGCCTTGGTGCGTAATCCGGCGGAAAACGGACACTAGTTCCGGCGCAAGGCGGACAGCGTTCCGGAGTTATCCGGACACCGTTCCGGAGTTATCCGGACAAGGTTCCGGCTGAAAGCGGACACCTGAGCCTCATGGGTGGGCGGCGCCTTTGGTCCACCAAGCAGGGACAGGTGGCCCTCTTGACTAGTTACAGCCACGTAACTAGAGGAGGACCACTTGCCCAGAAAGAGGCTAACCATGAGGAAGATCCGCGAGGTCCTACGGCTCCAGGCCGCCGGGCTAAAGATCAGGGAGATCGCCCAGAGCACCGGGGCGGCGCGCACCACCGTGTACGAGTACCTGGTGCGGGCCGAGGGTGCCGGGCTGTCCTGGCCGTTGCCAGCCGACATGGACGACGAGGCCCTGGAGGCCCGCCTGTTCCCACCGGCCAGCGCCGAGCTGGCCCAGCGCCGGCCGGTGCCCGAGTGGCGCGAGGTCCACCGCGAGCTCCGGGCCGGCAAGCACGTGACGCTGCGGCTGTTATGGCTGGAGTGGAAAGAGGCCCACCCTGAGGGCTGGGGCTACAGCCAGTTCTGCGCCCACTACGAGCGCTGGCTGGGGGGCCAGGACGTCGTCATGCGGCTCAGCTACCCGGCCGGGGAAAGGACCTTCGTCGACTTCAGCGGCGACAAGGTCCCCATAACCGACCCCGCGACCGGCGAGGTCGCCGACGCCGAGGTCTTCGTGGCCGTGCTCGGGGCCTCGGGGATGCTCTACGTCGAGGCGACCGCGGACCAGGCCCTGCACAGCTGGCTCATGGCCCATGTGCACGCCTGGGAGGCGTACGGCGGCGTGACGGTGGCGACCACCCCCGACAATTTGAAGTCGGGCGTCACCAAGGCCTGTTATTATGACCCCGAGATAAACCGGTCTTATTCCGAGATGGCCGACCATTATGGCACGGTAATATTGCCGACGAGGACCTACCGGCCCCGGGATAAAGCAGCCGTGGAGGCCGGTGTCTTGGTCGTGGAGCGCTGGGTGCTGGCGCCGCTGCGCAAGTGGCAGTTCTTCAGCCTGGCCGAGCTCAACAAAGCCATCAGGCAGAAGGTGGCCGAGCTCAACGAGCGGGCGTTCCGAGGAGAGCCCACCTCCCGCAGGGAACTGTTCGAGGAACTGGAGCGCCCGGCTCTCAAGGCGTTACCAGCCCAGCGTTACGAACTGGCCGAGTGGAAAAAAGTCACCGTGAACATCGATTACCACGTCGAGTACAGCGACAGTTCCGGCCATCATTATTACTCGGTCCCTTATACCTCGTGCACCAAAAGCTCGAAGCTGCGGGCCACCAAGGCCACGGTCGAGGCCTACAAAGCGGGCCGCCGGGTGGCGAGCCACGCCCGCGAGTACGGCCGGCGCCGCTATGTGACCGACCCCGCCCACATGCCCCCCAGCCACCGTGCCCACCTGGAGTGGACACCCAGCCGCCTGGTCGACTGGGCCCGGTCCGTTGTCGCGGATCACGGAAAATGTAGGTTCGCGATCAGTGAAAATGTAGGTTCGGCCTGAGCCCTTGATGGCGTCGTCCGCGATGATAGGTCAGTTCCTCGGCACCACCTCCTGGTCGAGCAGTTCTGTCACCGAAACGGGCGTATCGCAGTGGGGACATGGGCCGCCAAGGCCGATCTTGCGCATGAAAATGCCGCATTCTTCGCACCGTTGGTGACCGACCTCTCGGGCGCCACAACCGTCGCACTTGTAGACGGTTATGGGCCGGCGAGGACGGCTGGGCGGGACGGCGGCGGCGGGGCGGTCGGCCTGGTGGCGCCGTCTCCAGGCTTCGGTCTTGCATGCAGGGGAGCACCACTGACGCTTGCCTTGGCGGGCAAAGCCCTTCTGGCAGACCGGGCACGTGACCGTCACAGTCGTCACAGGACCGTCACGCGACGGGGCTTCGACGTCGGCCGGTTCATCGGCCATTACCGGCCACCGCCTTCCTGGTCGCCTCGGCGCGCGCCCGGTGGGCCCGCATCCGGTAGGACTGGCCCTCGATGTTGAGCACCACGCTTCGGTGCAACAAACGGTCCAACATGGCCGAGGCGGCGACTGCGTCCCCGGTCACCTTGGCCCAGCTGGCGATGCCGAGGTTGGTCGTGATGACCGTGCTGGCTTTCAGGTAACGCTGGGTGACGACCTGGAACAGAGCCGCTGCTGCCTCACCGGGCAACGGCAAGTAGCCGAGCTCGTCAACTATGAGCAGCCTCGGGGAGGAGTAGAACCTCATCATGTTCGCCCAGCGCCCCTCCAGTGCGGCGCGGTGACAGCGCGCCGCCAGGTCGGCGGCGGTGGTGTAGTGGACCTTGTAGCCGGCGTCGACGACGGCCCAGCCGAGGCCGATGGACAACATCGTCTTGCCCACTCCGGGTGGCCCGATGAACAAGATGTTGGTGGCGTCGTCCAAAAACCTCAGGCTCTCCAGCTCCAGCACGAGCTTTTTGTCCACCGAGGGCTGGGCTTCGAAGTCGAAGTCGGAGATCCTCCAGGGGGCAGGCAGGCAGGCCAGGCGGGACAAGGTGGCGAGCCGTCGGGCGTCGGCGGCGGCCACTTCGAGGGCGAAGAGCCGCTCCAACAGAGCGGTGGTGCTCCAGCGTTCGGCCTTGGCCTGCTCCAAGAGCCCCGGCAGCGCCTCGGCCGCCGCGCCTAGGTGCAGGTGGGCGAGGTGGCCCCGCAGGGACTGGTAGACAGATGCCTCGGTCATGCCGTCACCTCGGTTGCCCCGGGGAAGGCGGCGTAGATGACCCGGGCCATCTCCTCCAAGTCAACTTTGGGATCGGCACCACCGGGGCCGGCCAGCCGTGCCCGCTCAGCCAACGCGTCCGCCCCCGGGGGCCGGTTCTCCTTGCGGTCACAGGGCTTTTTGGAACTGAACTGGCCGAGCACCACCTTTTCGAGGGCCTCGCGGTGCTCGGGGGTGCGGACCATTTCACCGGAGCCGGCCGGGGCCAGGCGATGAGTGACCAGGAGGGCCCCCGAACGGCTGTAGATCTCCAGGGCGTTGGTGCCCAGCCGGTGCCGCAGGGACATCGTGGCACCTTGCAGGCCGGGGGCGACCGAGTACCGGTTCCCCCTGAACGCCACGCTGGCGCGGTGGTCGACGGGGGCTTGGACCTCGATGGTGGCTGGGTAGGGCAAGGGCGGTAGCCCCAGGAGCGGCTCGGCGTCGGCCAGTTCCCCGACCCTCGGCCAGCGGGCCCGGTCCTCGGACGGCTCTTCGATGTCCCTGGGGCTGCGCAGGCGGGCGTCGCCCTTAGTGGCCCAGAACCGGTCCAGGCTCACCTGGGCGGCGTCTGGGCTCTCGGCCGAAAGCGCCCGCCACCACCGCCCGGTGGCAAAGCGCACCGCTGCCTCGACGGCGCCTTTTCGGTTCCCCCGCCGGGGAGGGCACACGGCCACGGCCGCACCGTAATATTTCGCCACCGGGGCGAAGCTGGCCTGGACGTCGCCGGTGGCGGGCACCACGACGGTGGACATACGGTCGACTCTCCAGTACCGGGCGGTGCCGCCCAGGCGCCGCAGCACGCCGTCCATGGCCTCGACCAGGTGGGCCTGGTCGGTGGCGGGACAGATGACGCCTCGACTGCGCCCCGAGTGGGGCAACGTCCCGAGCAGCACGTAGCCAGTCCCGCCCCAGGGGGACTTGCGCCGCTCGAACCAGTCCCACTGAATTTCTTCGCCGGCGGGGTGGTCGATGTCGATGGTGTCGCGGCCCTTCACCCCCGAGCACGCCTCGCAGTGTGGCCGCAGCCCGCCCAGTCGGAGCTGGCGGGCGAAGGAGGGGTACGAGCACGAGTAGCCGAGCTCGGTCACCTCGTCGAAAAGCGTGCTCGCCCACACGTGCGGGTCGTCGACAAAACGGGCGGCCAGGTAGGGCACGAACCGCTCGAGGGCACCCGGCTCGGCCCGCCGGCGAACACCGGGCTCCCTCTTGCCTTCCAGGTAAACCTTGACTGTCCGCCAGTCTCTTCCGATGTGGTGGCCGATGGCTACGTACGACCAACCTCTTTTCCTGAGTGCACTGATCTCCACGTCTTCTCCTTGTGTGATCATGGCCATCGGGCTCCTTCCATTGCTCCAGGGACAGACACCCAAAGCATGGGAGGGGCCCACTGGCCGGTTGGTGGACCCTTCTCCTTCTCAGCCCACCAAGGCACTCAGGTACCTACATTTTCAGTGATCGACCTCCTACATGTTCACGTGATCCTTAACACCGTGAGCCCGCACGCCGCTGCCCTGGCCGAAAAGATGCTCGCCTCCCGGCCCCACCCCGAGCACTCCTACCGGGCCTGCCTGGGGCTCATGGCCCTGGCCAAGCGCTACGGCAACGAACGCCTCGGCGCCGCCTGCCAGCGGGCCCTGGCCTCGGGGGCCATTTCCTACACCTCGGTCAAGTCCATCCTGGCCCAGAACCTCGACCGGGCCCCGCTGCCGGTGGCCTCGCCCGCCCCGGCGCCCCCCGAGCACGAAAACCTGCGCGGGGCGAGCTACTACGCCGACAGCACCGGAGAAAAGGAGGCCTGAGCCGTGCTCGCCAACCCGACCATCGAGAAACTGGAGGCGCTGGGCCTACATGCCATGGCCGCCGGCGTGGCCGAACAATTATCTGCGCCGGGCACCTACGACGAGGTCCCGTTTGCCGACCGGTTGGGCCTGTTGGTCGACAAAGAAGTCGACGCCCGCGACAGCCGGCGCCTGGCCGCCCGGCTGAAAGCGGCCAAGCTGCGTTACCCGGCGGCGGTCGAGGACATCGACTTCCGCTCGCCCCGAGGCCTCGACCGCTCGGTGGTACTGGCCTTGGCCCAGGGCACCTGGGTGCGCGAGCACCACAACGTGCTCGTCACCGGCCCGACGGGGTCCGGGAAGAGCTTTTTGGCTTGTGCGCTCGCTAACTCCGCCATCCGCCAGGGGCATACGGCGCTCTACCTGCGCACGCCGAGGCTGCTCGACGACCTGGCCCTCGGCCGGGCCGACGGCCGTTACGCCCGCACGCTGTCCCAGCTGGCTCGGGTGGCGGTCCTCGTGCTGGACGACTTCTTGTTGGCCCCGGCCTCCCTCGAGGCCTGCCGGGACCTCTTGGAGGTCGTGGAGGACCGCTCCGGGCTGCGCTCGACGGTGGTCGCCAGCCAACTGCCAGTCGACAAGTGGCACCCTTCGATGACCGATCCCACACTGGCCGACGCGGTCTTGGACCGTGTCTGCCAAGCGGCCCACCGCATCACGCTCAAGGGTGCCTCGATGCGCAAACGCCAGCCGAACAGCGAGACCGATAATGCGTAACGCGTCGCGCCGGCCCGCGGCGACCAGGGCCCGGACGAAGAACCTCGTCGCACCAGCTCCCTGTACGCCTGTTGGGCCACGACGGTCGTGACCGCGATCGAAGAACTACTTTCACTACCCGCCGGTCGGCTCACGCCGCGCTTCTGCGACCCTGCCTGCCGCTCCCGAGGGCTGGCCAAGGGGGCGAGGCGGCCGGCTGAGCGGACAACGTCGTAACCTGTCAAGTGGCTCGGCTCCCCGGCTGAGCCACTTGACAACCGAACACGGACCATCGGCACCAACTGCCCTCTGGCCCGTCCGCTTTGGGCCGGAACCGCGTCCGCTTTCAACCGGAACCCTGTCCGCTTTCAACCGGAACGGGTGTCCGCAATGACCGGAATACGCACCTTGGCCAGAGAGCGGGCCAGGGCCCGGGCGGTGTGCTCTACCTGGCGGTAGGTGAGGGCATGAGGGCCGCCCCTCCATTCTCTCACCACCCCGAGGCGGGCCCGGTCGGCCTCGGGCAGCGCCGACAGGGCGGCGTGCACCCGGGTCAGTTGCGCCGGGCGCCCCTCGGCCAGGGCCACCAACATGCCTACGAGCAGGGTGCGGGCCGACAATTGGCGGGCCCGTACGCCGTGGGGCAAGCCAGCTTCCAGGGCCTTGGCCACCCCCGAGGCGTCGAGCACAGCCTCGGCCCGGGCCAGGGGGCTGTTCAGCTCCGGCCCCCGAGCAACCCCACAGCCTCGACCTCGGCCAGGGGCGCCAGAGTGCTCACGATGTCGCCCAGGCGCTGGGAGCAGTCGACCCCGGTGGCGGCCATGAACGCGCCCAAGCCCAGCGCCTGGGCCAGCTCGGACATCCACGTGGCCCGCAACCGGGCTTGCTCCAGGCGGCCCAGGTCGGCGCCCCCGCACAGCAAGGCCACCAGGGCCGAGGCTACGTTGTGCCGGGAAGCCTCAGTCCCCCCGACCAGGTAGCCCGGCCCGGCGAAGGCGGCGCTCCTCATCAGGCGGGACTGGTAGCGGGAAAGTACCGGCACGGCTCGGGGGCGCCGGCCCCCGACATCGACCACCACCCCGCCCGAACGAGCCACCACGTCGGGGCCCCGCACCCCAGCGAGCTCGCCGCCGACCAGGCCGGCCCCTGCCCCCAGGCAGATGACGGCCGCAGAGCGCATAGCCCGAGCGGGCGTGGGCTGGGCGGCGGCCAGGGCCAGGTAAGCCGAGATCTCCTCGGCCGTGTAAGGCTTTTTGGCTCGTTCCCGGGGCAGGCGCACCGGGGCCGGCTCGGGATAGGCGGCCAGCGCCCGGCCGATGGCCCCGGCAGTTGGTGCGCAACGTGCGGGCCGTGGGGCCGAAAAGACCCGGGTACTGGCCACGATGAAGCGCTCGATCACCGGGGGGCAGAAGACCACCTCGGCTCGCAGCTCCAGGCCCGCGCCCGAAGCAAAGCTGGCCGCCCGGCTGGCGGCGAACAGCAGTGCCTTGGCCCGGGCCTTGGTGGCCGGGGCGGCCCGGGCCACCACCTCCCGAGCAAAAACGGCGGCGTCGGCGGGGACCATGTCGCTGTGCCAGCGGGCGATGACCGAGGCCACCTCCGGCAGGGCTGCCTGCATACCGTATGTATACTGTGTGAGATGAGGACAGTGGTGGATGCCGGGGTGCAAAGGTGGCCTTGTGCCGCCCACCCCTAGGCAGCGAGCCGAGGCTCGCCGCATCACCCAGGCCATCTCCAAGGTGGGCTTCGTGCTGCCCGGCACCCTGCTCGAGCGCCACCTGACCTGCACCCACCCGGGCTGCCACTGCCACGCCGACCCACCCCGGCTGCACGGGCCCTACTGGTACTGGACCCGCAAGGTCAACGCCAAGACGGTGAGCCGGGTGCTGAGCCCCGACCAGGTGGACGAGTACCGGTCGTGGTTCGAGGCCGAAAAGCGCCTGCGCTCGCTGGTCCACGAACTTGAAGAACTGGGCCTGGCGGTCGTAGATGCCGATCCCCGCACCCCCAAGCGCCGCTAACTGGCCCGAAAAGCCCGCCCGTCCTGTGGACGACGCGTGATCACCAGCACCTTAACCTGTGACCACGGCCGCACTCAGCCCTCAAACGCCCAGTTCAGGCCCAAGTGTGAACACCTCACCAGTGCGCCACGAACATCGAAAGGAGCTCGGATGTAGGAACGAGACACCCGGAGATGATGCTTTGCCAGCGATGGAGGAGCCGACCCTCCGCGGCCGCCATGCAGGAGGGGGCTGCAAACCACCGCAAGGTGCGTCGGTCAAGAGCCGGGGTGCTGAGCGTTGCGGAAAAGGCGGACAGTCAGTCCGTCAGGTGTAGGCCAGGAAGACGAGCGGGAGCGAACCGCTGATGACGTGCCGAAATCACAAGGAAGACACCGGAAACAGGCGTGTGAGGTTCGCCTGGGACGAAGTTCGGGGGTTACCTGTTTACTGCCCGAGTGGTGTCCGGCATGGAGGCGGCGTGAGCCTGGTTTGGGCGCTGGCAGGGAACGTGGGAACCCGCCGCCTCGGGACTGTCCTCCAGTCTAAATGGGCCTTGTCCCCCTGGAGGCGAGAGCGAGGGCCCCAAGCGGCAGGAACCGCAAGGGGCAGAGTAGCGGCACGAGGCACGGGGACGGACCGTCTTGTAGTAGCGATGAAGGCCGGTAATGCGGCTGGAGCGAAGGGGACGGGTCATCCGGGTCTTGACGGTGGCCAACCGCGCTCACGTGGGACGAGCCAGTGAACAAGGCCAAGCCGAAGACGGCAAAACCGTTTGATATTTCCAAATGGGCCGTCTGGGACGCCTATGAGCGTGTCAGGGCCAATCAGGGGGCTGCTGGCGTCGATGGGGAGTCGATCGCAGCATTCGAGGTCAACCTGCGGGGCAACCTCTATAAGCTGTGGAACCGGCTATCCTCAGGGACTTATTTCCCGCCGCCGGTCCGTGCTGTGCAAATACCGAAGAAAGCGGGTGGTCAAAGGACGCTCGGAGTGCCCACCGTCGCTGACAGAATTGCCCAAACCGTGGTCAGAAGTTATCTGGAGCCTCAAGTGGAACCGCTGTTCCACCCAGACTCTTATGGCTATCGGCCGGGTCGTTCTGCACATGACGCGTTGACAGTATGCCGAGAGCGCTGTTGGAAGTTCGACTGGGTGATCGATCTTGATCTGAAGGCGTTCTTCGACAGCATCCCCTGGGACCTGATGCTCAAAGCGGTGTCGAAGCACACGGGCCTGAGGTGGGTCCTCCTCTATATAGAGCGTTGGCTGAAAGCCCCGCTCCAAAGAGGCGACGGCACTTTGTTAGAACGGGACCGTGGGACCCCACAAGGATCTGCGATCTCACCCCTCTTGGCTAACCTCTTCCTGCATTATGCGTTCGATATGTGGATGTACCGGAACTTTCCGGGTTGCCCTTTTGAACGATACGCTGACGACGGGGTTGTCCATTGCAAAAGCGAAGCCGAGGCCCGTACGGTCTTGGACGCCCTCTCGATGCGGATGGCGCAGGTCGGCCTGGAGCTACATCCGGGCAAGACGCGTATCGTGTACTGCAAGGACTCGAACCGCACCGGCTCTTACGAGCAGGAGCAGTTCACGTTCTTGGGCTATACGTTCCGACCTCGACGGTCGAAGGGGAGGCGGGGCTGGTTTGTCGGCTTCCTCCCGGCCGTGAGCAACGATGCCGCTAAGGCAGCCCGTACTGAGATCAAGCGGTGGCGGCTCCACCTGCGCAGTGACCTCTCGCTCAAGGACCTCGCCGACTGGGTCAACCCCGTCGTCCGAGGATGGGTTGCCTACTACGGGCGGTTCTACCGATCGGCGTTGTACCCGACGCTCCAGCGCATCAACGACTACCTACGTCGTTGGGCCCGACGGAAGTACAAACGGCTGCGCACGAGCAGGCGCCGGACATGGGCATGGTTGGAACAGGTCGCACGACGTGCCCCGACCCTGTTCGCACACTGGCACCTCGCTGGTGCGCTGCCGTGAAGTGGATGACAAGAGCCCGGTGAACCGAGAGGTTCACGCCGGGATCCGAGAGAGCCGGGGGGTGCGACTCCCCCCGGCCACTCGACCCACCACAAAAGTCCGGGAGAGAGGGACCGAGGGGGCAGGGCGACGACGAAGAGGGGGGACCGCCGAGGGAAGGGGCAGGCCAGGACAGGCAGGGGACCCGCCCCAGGAGGCTAGGGCAGTACCGGTCCGGGCCTAGGCCGACCGGCACCGTCGGCCAGCTGGACCCAGCCCGTGCCGGCGCCCGCCAGGCAGCCACCCGGTGGGCTCTCCCTACCACCAGGGCGGGTCCGTCCTGCCTCGCTGAGGCCGTGGGACGGGGGGAGACGGCCGGGGCGACGCCCCCGGCCCGGGCACCGTCCCCGGGGCTGGCCTACCCAGCCGGCACACGACGGCCGGGCCAGGCGAGGAGCTGGCGGGCATGGCCGGCGCAGGCGCCCACCGGGTACCACCGGCCCCGGTAATCCTGGCGCCAGCCTGAGGCCACAGGAGGGGCGGGACAGGCGGTCGGCTTGCCGTCGGGGTCGTAGACGAGGCGATGGCAGCGGCCACGCGCCGCCGTCCAGGGGACCGATGTGACGTACAAAGCCAACCCTGACGAGGCATTGCCGCGTGGAAGCTAGTCGAAGCTCCCCCCGAGACGGTCCTGCGGGCGGAGTGCCGCCGCCCGCAGTTCTACGCCCGATGAGACGATGATGGCCCCTCCCCGGGTCAGTGCCATCGGCGAGGGGTTCGGATGTCCGCTCGCCGTGCGGCTGGAACCCAACGTCAGGTCTTGATGACGAGCGGCGGCGACGTGGAGGTCACCTTGGTCCCGCTTGGGGCCGTGCCCGTGGCTGTGACGGTGCTGGTGACCGAGCCGTTGGTCACGTCGGTCTTTGTGGTGATGTAGGTCGCCGTGCAGGTCTCATTTGCCCCGACGGCGAGCCAGGTGGCCGGGCACGTGATCTTCGACAGCCCGGTCAACGGGTCGGTGACGACGACGGGGTTCAAGGTGACGTTGCCGGTGTTGGTGACCTTGTAGCTGTAGGTGACCTTCGTGCCGGCCTTGGTGGAGATGGTGGGGCTAGCGCTCTGGGCGACGGTGATCGCCGGCGCCTGGACGGCGGGGATGGTGAGGCTGGAACTGGCGATGGCCCACGGCCAGTGACCGAAGATGCCGATGGCGGTACCAGTGTTCTTGATCGAGCCCCTGTCCACGTCGGCCTGGGTGGTCACATAGCTGGCCGTGCAGGTCTCGGTCGCGGCAGGGGCGAGGGTAGAGGCCGGACAGGAGATGGCCGAGAGCCGGTCCATGGCGTCGGTGACGACGACGGGGCCCAAGGTGACGTTGCCGGTGTTGGTGACCTTGTAGCTGTAGGTGACCTTGGTGCCGGCGGCGTTGAAGCTGGTCTTGTTGGCGGTCTTGACGATGGTGATCGCCGGGGTCTGGACGGCGGGGATGAACCAGGAGGCCTTGGCGGTGACGGTCGTGCCCACCTGGGACGTGCCCGTGGCGGTGCCGGTGTTCTTCAGCCAGCCCCGGTCCACGTCGGCCTGGGTGGTGGTGTAGGTCGCCTTGCAGGTCTCTTTCGCCGAAGGGGCGAGCGTCGAGTTCGGGCAGGACACCGCCGACAGGCCGTTCATCGGGTCGGTGACGGCCACCTTGTTGAGCGTGACGTTGCCGTCGTTGGTCACCTGGTAGCTGTAGGTGACCGTGGTGCCGGGCGCCTTGTAGCTCTTGACGTTGGCCGTCTTGACGATCCCGATGGCCGGGCCCTGGGTGGCCTCCACCGTCACCGTCGAGGATTTCGAGGAGACCGGGCTGGTCCCGTAGTAAACGGGTGGGTAGCCGGTAGCCGTGGCGATATTGGTCACCGACCCGTTGTCCACGTCGGTCTGGGTAGCGGTGTAGGCCCCGGTGCAGGTCTCCGATACCCCCGGAGCGAGGCTGGCCTGTGGGCAGACCGTCGCGGTGGTCAACTTGTTGTCGCTGATCGCGATCGACGAAATAGTCGTCGTGCCGGTGTTGGTCACCAGGTAGTCGTAGTCGATGCTCTGGCCCGCCTTGGAGAAGGCGCTCGTGGTCGTGGACTTGACCAGCGACAGTGAATACGTCGCCCCGACCGCATCTACCGTCACTGTCGAGGGCGCCGAGGTGACGTTGTTGGAGTACGGGTCGGTGCCCATGGCAGTGGCGACATTGGTCACCGAGCCTGCGTCCACGTCGGGCTGGGTGGTGGTGTAGGTCCCGGTGCAGGTCTCCGAGGCGCTCGGGGCGAGGCTCAGGTCCGGGCAGGAGACGGCGGTGACCTTGTTGTCGGTGACGGCGACGTTGCTGATGGTCGTCGTGCCGATGTTGGTCACGACGTAGTTGTAGGAGATGGTCTGGCCGGCGGCCGAGTACCCCGTCGAGGTCGTGGACTTCGCCACCGACAGCGACGACACGCCGTTCTGTGTCGGTCGAGGAGTTGTTGGCGGGGTCCGGGTCGGTCACCCCCGCCGGAGCGGTGACCGTCGCCGTGTCGACCAGCGGTCCCGACGCCGACAACGAGACGGTGGCGCTCACGGTGTAGGTGACCGCCGAGCCCTCTGGCATGTCGAGGGAGAGGTCGGCGATGTTCCCTGACCCCGACCCGGTGTAACCGGTCGCCCCGTCGGCCTCGGCGGCGGTCCAGGTAACCGAGTTCAACCCGGCCGGCAGCGCGTCAGAGGCCGAAACGCCGTTGGCGTTAGCGGGCCCGTTGTTGGTCACCACGACCGTGTAGACGATCGAGCCGCCGGCGACGGCCGTGCCCCCGGTCGTGTCGTTCGTAGCCGGAGTGAACGCCGAACCGGTGAGGTTGTCGGTCACCTCGACTGACAGGTCGGCCTCGGTCGTGTCGATGGTGATGTCGGCGGAGTAGAGGAGGTCGCTGGCGCTCCCTGGAGCCGGCAGCGTGAGGTTGGCGTTGTTACTGGACGTATCGTCGATCGTGCCCCCGTTCAGTGTCAGGGCGCCGGTCGAGGAGTAGTCAAGCGGGTCTGCGTTTTGGCCTGCCGCCACCGTGTAGCTGAACGTGAGCGCGCTCGTCCCGCTACCGGACACGTAGCTGGCCGTCCCGCCGCTGTCCAGAGCGAGCTGCGGCGTCCCTGTCACGGTCACCGCCTCGCTGAAAGTGACGGTGATCGGGATGAGCGTGCCCACCGAGTACGACCCTGTCCGCTTGGTTGTCGAGACGCTCGACGGGGCGGCGCCCTGGAACTCGTAGGCCCCGGCGTCGCAGGCCTGGCCAGGCACCCCGGGGCGGGGTAGGTCCCGCTCGTCGCTCGTGATCGTCATGGTGCCGCCGTTGGCTGTCGGGACGCTCGGCTGGCACGCGCTCGCGGCCACCTCCTCGAAAGCGGGGCTCGACGTCGAGTTCCCAGGCGTAATGGCGAGGGTCTCGGGGCCGTTGGAGCCGTTGGCCGCGAGCGTGTTGGACAAGCCAGGGACGGTTGAGCCGCTCAGGACGACGTCGTTGTGGGCCGAGCTGAAGCCGTAGGTGTCAGGGGCCGTCTCCACGTTGTAACCGCCGTTTGTCACCGCCCCGAGGTCTGGGATGTCGCTGGCCTCGGTTGTCCCGTCGAAGACCGAGTTGGAGAACACTGTGCTGGCGGACTGTGAACTGAGGATGCCGCCCCCATCCGTGCCCGCACAGAGTCCGCCGCCGCCTGCCGGCGGGCCGAGGTAACCGGTGTCGTCCAGGAAGGTGTCGAAGGTGCCGACGAGGGTGGCAGCGTTGTAGATCGCGCCGCCCATGCCAGCGTACGGATCTGTGCCGTCGGCGCTGCAGATACCAACAGCAGTGTTGTCCACGAACGTGTCGTTGACGATGGACGCGGCCCCGCTGTTGAAGATGGCACCTCCCCATCCCGACGAGTCGCTGACGAAAGTGTCGTCGACGGCGGCCAAGTTGCCGAACGAGTCGATAGCGCCGCCGTACTGAGACGGGGAGTCGTCGTTGGCGAAAAGGTCACCGCTCAGGGTCAGGTCGGCCGCGTTGTTGATCGCGGCGCCACCGCCGTAAATATAGACGGCCCCGGGGAACGGGACCGTGGCGTTCGAGATGGCCATCCCGCTGATCGTGACCGTGCCGCTGTCGACCGTGAAACCACTCGACCCGGACGGCGGGGTGAGGGTAGTGCTCGAAGGGCCCTGTCCCTGGATAGTCAGTGAGGCGAGGCTGGAGGCAGAGATCGAGTCGGCCTCGGTATAGGTGCCGGCGGCGACCTCAATGCTGACGTTGTAGCCGTTGTAATTACCACCGGTCGCGGCGGCAACGGCCTCGGTTAGGTCGCAGTCATCGGCGGTTGTAGTACAGCCAGCACCCGTGCCGCCAGCCTCGGCGTAAAGAGTGGCCACCTCGTACTCAAAGGCGCCGGCGTCGCAGGCCTGGCCGGGCACCCCGGGCCGCGGCTCGCCCCGCTCGTCGGTCGTAAGCGTGCAGGAGTTGGTGGGCGTCGTTGGCACCTCCTCGAACGCGGAGCTGCCCGGTCCGATGGCGAGCGTCTCGGGACCGGAGGAGCCATTGGCGGCCAGGGAGGTGGCGAGGTCGATGGTCGTGCTGTTGACGACGCTCGGCGGGCTGCCCGAGCTGCTCAAGCCGCAGGTGTCGTCGGACTCGACGTTGTAGCCGCCGTCGGTCAGTTGGGTCCCGCCACAGGGGGAGTTGTCCAAGATCGAGTTCGAGATGGTGACGGTGCCGTTTGCTGAATAGATCCCTTCGCCGCCGGTGGTGGACGTGTCGTCCGAGAAGGTGTCGTCGTCCAGGGTGGCATTCGGACCGTCGTCTAATATGGCGCCGCCCGGGGAATAACCACCGTTGTCGGCCGTGTCGTCCGAGAAGGTGTCGTTGTCCAAGGTGGCCGTGGCGCAAGGTGCGACACAACCCAGGTCTAACCCGCCGCCTTGGACGGCCGTGTCGCCCGAGAAGGTGTCGTTGTCCAAGGTGAGGGTGTTTGTATCCACCTCGTAGTAGAAGTAGACCCCGCCGCCGGGGTTGGTGGAGGACGTGTCGTCCGAGATGGTGTCGTTGTCCAAGGTGAGGGTGGCCCCTGACCCGTCGGAGACCCCTGCACCACTGCCTGCCGTATAACCATCGGTGATCGTAAGCCCGGAGATTGTTGTGGGGCCTGCAGAAATGTTGAAGACCTGAACAGCACCTCCTCCGCTCACCGCCAGGGCACTCGCCCCAGGGCCGGTAATGGTGACGTTGCTCGTGATGTCGAGGGTGCGGGACAGCGTGATGGTGTTGTCTAGGCATGACAGCGACGGGTCGAAGGTGATGGTGCTGCCCGGGTTGGCATTGGCCTCGGTCACCGCGTACAGCAGGTCGCCGCCGTTGTCCGAGCCAGCGCCGGTGTCGGTGCAAGCGTCGACCACGATGGTGTTGGTCTGCGTGACGAGACTGCTCGACGCCGTGCTCGAAGTGAACGAGCGGTCGGTCGCACTCCAGTCGATCGTCCGGCTGGTGTCAGTTCCGCCGTCCGTCGGGTCCCCGTTCGAGGGAGTGAAGTCGTAGGTGACGCTTTGGAGAGCGGTCTGGTAATCCGCGACGCTGGCGGCCCCTGACAGCGTCAGCACGCCGGTGGTGTAGGAACCGATGATGCCGTTTTGGTTCGTGAAGTTCAACGAGTCGCCAGAGATGAAGCCCGAGCTGATCGCCACCGTGGCACCGGCGAGTGTCGTGCTCGAGCCGTCAGTTACGGTGAGCCCGGAGTCGAGAGCGACGGCCGAGCCGCCTTTAGTGAAGGTCGCCGACCCCCCAGCGCTGACCACGGGGCCGGGATTAGTCGTGATGTCGAGGGTCCACCCAGAGATCGAGCCGGTGCCCCCACCGGGGACATCGGTCGTCACGTAGAGGCTCCAGGACCCGTTTGGGTCGCTCTCGCCAAAGGTCGAGCCAAGCGTGGCCGACCCTGCCGTCGCAGGCATCCCAGGACTGGACGGGGCGGGGCTCGGGAAAGTGAAAGTGGCCGTGTCGTAATCAACGGGCTTGAAGGAGCCGGAAATCAGAGCCGAGCTGTCGGACGGCAGGCTTGCAGCGCTGTCCTTGAGAGTCAGGTTCACGCCGGAAGCGCCGCTCTCCCCGCCGGCGTCCGACAGGAGGACCAACGACTGGCCCTGCGGCCCGACAAGGAGCACCGACAGGGCCTGAGAGTCCGAGTAGGTGATCCCCGAGAGGGTCACGGTGAGGTCGTTGATGCTGCCGGTCTGGCCCGAGACGGAAATGGTCGAGGGGTACACCGTGGCCGCGGCCGGGTTCGTGTCGGTGATGGTCGGGTCTTGGAGCCCGATCGAGGTGGTGTTGGAGAACGTCGTCTCTGCCGACGCCGGCGAGGCAAGCAAGACGGCGGGTGCTGCCACCATCGTCAGGGCTACACAAATCTGTAAGACCTTGGACATCCTGCCTCGCGCCATCGCCTACCCCCTAAGACCCTGAGTCTCCCGTTCGGAGACCCTGAGGACGATAGACGGTATTTACTACCGCTGCGCCTAGGGGCGCCTAAAGACGCCCCCAAAGCCGGATTCGGGACCAGGGGCAGCTCCATCTCACTGCCAGTCCCGCGAACAACACAGCGAGCATTAGTTGCGGTTCGTCTTGGGCCTGGTTGCGGTTGACGGGGGTGCAGGGATGTGCGTCGGTGAGGTCCATCGCCCGTGACCTCAACGACCGGGGGGTAAGGGCGCTCCGGGGCGGGCCATGGGAGCAAAGCCAGGTCCGCGAGCTGCTGCGGGCGCCCAAGTTGCGAGGTGCCCGTGCCTACCACGGCCAGGTGGTAGAGAACGTGGCGCCGCAATGGGAGCCAGTGTTGAGCGAGGGCGAGCAGCTAGCCGTGCTGGCCATCCTCGACGACCCCGCCCGGCGCTGTAAGCCCTCGCGGGGGGCGCCTCGGTTGCTGGTCGGGCTGGTGAGGTGCGGCTCCTGTGGTATGGCCCTGTCGCTGGTCAAGCACGGCAGGTCCTACGGATGTACCGCAGGGCCGGGGCGCAAGAACTGTGGTCACGTCTGCGTGACCGTCGCTGGCCTGGACCGCTTCGTGATCGGGGAGGTGGTCGGCGCCCTGGCCGCCCAGTCCGAAGCGCGGCCTGGCGATATCGACGGTGGTGGGGACCTACAAGCCGCCCTTGACCACGACCAGGCCCAACTGGTCACCCTCACCCGCCGCCGGTTTATCGAGATTGGTGAGCTGGCCGTAGGAGAACAGGAGTACCGGGCCGCCAAGCGGCTGCTCGACGCACGTATGGCCATGACCCGCTAGGAGATGGAGCGACTGGGCTCTCGCGGCCAGGGTGTTGCCACCACCTGGTCAGCACAGCTCGGCGAAGCGCTCGTCAAGGGCGATGGCCCCGCCTATCAACGGGAGCTGGTGCAGGTCCTCATTGAGCGCATCGAGGTGAGGAGGGCACCCTGTGAACCTGGGACGGGACGTGCCGCCGGTTACCGAGTCTTTGACCCGGCCAGGGTCACCATCGTCTGGAGGGAGCCCTAGCGCTCCTGAGACTGGCGTAGCTCTTGGGGCTGCGGCCGGTGACTACGATCGTTGTGTGTAGGACCATGCCGGGGCTCACCCGCCGAGCCTGGAGGTGCCAATGGAAGGGCCTACTTGCCCAAACGGGCACGTCGTCGATCAGGGTTTCTCTTACTGTCCTAAGTGCGGCTACAAGGTCTTTTTCACTCGCTGCCCCAACGGTCACGCAGTTGACGACGCCCATTTGTTCTGCCCGACGTGCGGCGCACCGACTGGGATCGTCCCCGACCAGACGATGCCGATCGTGGCAACTGTGCTGCGCTGCCCCGCTGGCCACTCCTACGAGCCGGGTGACACTTTTTGTCCGACCTGTGGGCGACCATTGTCGGCGCCGGGCGTAGCGACTGCCCGTCCCGGTCCTCCGGTACAGGTAGCCACCATCCCACAGGTGTACTGGGGCAGCCCGGTTGACGCGCCTAGCGCCCCAGCCCCTGTCCTCTCAACGAAGGGGCTGCCGGCAGTTCGCCCAACGTCGGTTTCCCCATCGTCGCGTCCTCTACCTCCCGTGGCGCCGGCGCGAACGGCTCTGGTCAAGGACAAGTCCGTGGGGGCTGCGCTCGTGCTCACCTTCTTTTTCGGGCCGATCGGCTTGCTTTACGCCTCGGTGTTGGGGGCCTTTGTGCTGTTCGTACTCGGTGTGATCGTTGGCATAGCCACATTGGGCGTCGGCGATATATTCATTTGGGCGGCGTGCATGGTCTGGGGCGCAGTAGCGGCCAGCAACAAGCACAGCCGGTACCAGGCCTGGCTAGTAAACCAACATGGTCAGGCCATGAGGGGCTGGCCGCCGTACTAGAAATGCCCTCACTCCTAGCCCCGAGCGCCTAAGGCCGCGGATGCCTGCTGTCTGCCCGAACGGCCATCCCGTCCGCGTCGGTGCTCAGTTCTGCCCCCAGTGCGGCGAGGCATATGTCGCCGCCCAAGTAGTCAAGCCGCCGGACAGAGGCGGCCCAAGATTGGCGGTCAAGGCCGCCATTGTCCTGACGCTGCTGGTATTAATCGGTGTCGCCGTGGTCATCTTGGTCGCCCACCGCAACGGCAACCTGGCAGCGGCCCGGGGCTCTGGGACGAACGCCGCGCTAACGACGGCTGCGGCTGTGGCGACAACGAACATTGGGCCAGCAACGACCATGTCGTGAGCAACGACCATCGCGCCGACGACGCCGGCTGCAATCCCCAACAGCTCGGGCGCCTCGGTTTACCAGGGAGCGGCCTTCTCTATCGAGTACCCGACGGGCTGGGTCGTTAGCCACATCCCCGAGGGCGGCGGGAACCTAGACACCACGTTCAGACCGGCTGGCAGCGCGAATGGATGGATCTTGCGTGTCGACGAGGACCCGGGATCCGGCGGCACGCTCGACGCCGCTAGCGACCCGGTCATCGCTGCTCTAGAGCGTGACGCCACCTATTCCCTCGTCAGCTTGGTCCACACCACCTTCGGTGGGGTCCCAGCCATCCGGTGGGAGTTCGAGGACACCGAGGACGGCGTGCGCCTGCACAAGGTTGACACCTTCTTCATCGATGTGAACAGCAACGGCTGGGGCGTCCTCGTGGAGGCGCCACAGAGTGTTTGGGAACAGGCGTCTACCGTGCTTCAGAGCTACCAAGCCTCGTTCTCAGATCTCGCTTCCTCCTAAACAGCCCCGTCAGGAGGGCAGTTCGGCAATGTCCCCTTACCAGCTCGACCTGCTGACTCCTTTTCCTGGCGTCTTCGTCGAGAGAACTGGTGGCTGCTCCGAGCTGGGCTTGAACATTGGCGTTCATTGCTCCAAGTACGGCGCCGCGGCGAGCGCTATGCGATGTAGTCCTCTGTGCAGAGCTGGGCCTGGTAGACCCATTGGCCATGGATGGGCTGGCCGACAGAGTCTTGCGTGATCCGCCCACACAGGGCCTTACCAGCCGCGCCGAAGGCATGAACCACGCCAAGCGCCCCTGTCGGAGTAAAGGACTGCGTCGTGAAATAAATGGCGCTGTCATAACCCACGTACCGGATGTTCACGCACTGGCCGTTATCCCCATCGCCAGCCTCAATTGTGCCGTGCAGCGCGAGGCACTCCTCTCTTCCTGCCGAGCTGACCGTTCCGCCGGACGATGATGCGCCACCAGCTCTGGCTTTCGCTGCTAGGAAGGAACTCAACGAACCGGGGTAAGTGCAAAGCTGTGCTTGCCACACCCATTGCGTGGGCTCGCCGTTGTACTGGCCGTTTCCGGTCTCCGAGGCCGGGAAACTCTTGCGGAAGGCGACGCAGTCGGTCCGTGTGGCCGCGATCGGAGCATTGACGATCCCGAGTGCACCGCTCGCACTGAAATCCTGGTTTACGTAATACGGACCGGAACCGTCATTGCCGATGTATGCCATGTCCCGGCAGTAGTCGAAGAATGTGGGTCCGAGTATGTACCACTTATCCTCGCCGTAGATCACGGTGCCGTGGAGAGATGCGCACTCCTCGCGGGCAGCGTGTGACGGTGGAACCGGGGGGGGCAATGCCCCCGCGTTGCTGCTGAAAGCGACGGACACAAGCGCCCCTACAAACGCGGCCGTGGACAGGCGGGCGGGCATCCCCCTGGCACGCCCTCTTGCCTCGGACATCATTTCCACCTTAGGAGGGTTGCGCAAGAGCGTTCGGCATTCCGACGCCAACCAGGTTCGCCAGTGCTGGCCAGGTCGAGACGTGCGGGGTCCACGTGCCGGCCCGGATCGTCGAGCAGTGGCCCTTCGAGTACCCCGTGGCCTCCATGATCTCGGCGAGCTTCACGGTGGCAAGCTTGGGCCAGATGCGCTCACGGTAGATGGCGGGGTCAACATTGTTAAGGATCACGGAATTCTCCCCAGACTCGATCACTGAAATTCCCCAGTTCTAAGCGGTTGTGGAGGGGCCTGAAAAGAAGGGTCCGCCAATCGCGCGGAGGGCTCCCCGATGCTTGCGGTGTCCAAGCCGTTGAGCACGAGGAGCCCCCCGCCATGTTGTCAGTGGGAGAAGACGTGGAAGCAAATGCTTTGTCCAAGCGGGGGTGGACCATCTCGGCCATCGCTCGCCACCTCGGGCGTGACCGCAAGACGGTGCGCTCCTATCTGTCCGGTGAGCGGGTTCCCGGCGTTCGTCGCCCGGCCCGCCCCGATGCCCTGGCCGACTACCGCGCCTATGTCGTTGCGCGCTTCGACGACGACCCGCACCTGTGGGCCAGTGCACTGTTCGACGAGGTCGTCGCCCTCGGCTATGGATCCTCGTACGTGAGCTTCGCCCGCCAGGTCCGCTTGGCCGGGTTGCGCCCGCACTGCGAGTGCTGCTCAGGAGTGAAGGGCCGCGAGACCATCGAGATCGACCACCCCGCCGGAGAGGAGATCCAATGGGACTGGTTCGAGCGGCGCAAAGCACCCTGGGGAGCGACGGCGTACGTGCTGCTCGGCACGCTGTCGCACTCGGGCCGCACCCGGGGCGTGCTTGCCGAATCGATGGACCAGGCCCATCTCATCGAGGCCATGGACGCCGTGATGCGCCGCCTCGGCGGGAGCGCCCGGCATTGGCGCACCGACCGCCTGGCCACCGTGATCGTGCCCGGCAGTGCCGACGTGCAGGCCAGCTTTGCCCCGGTGGCCAAGTACTACGGGGCGATAGTCGTGCCCTGCCCGCCCCGGCGGGGCAACCGCAAAGGAGCTGTCGAAGCAGGCGTGAAGTTCTGCTGCGGCCGCTGGTGGCGCACGATGACGGCGACCACAGCCGAGCAAGCCCAGGTCAGCCTGGACCGGTTCTGGTCAACGGCCGGCGATGCACGGCTGCGCCCACCGGGGCGCTACGCCGAGGCCGGCGAGCCCGGACAGGGGCAAGCATGGCCGAACGTCGCTGAGCTGGCCGGCGCCGAGGTGCTCATGGCCCTGCCCGCCGTTGCTTACCCGGCCACCATCGAGGTCCAACGCAGCGTCGACGACAAAGCCAGTGTCGCCTTTAGGGGCAACCGCTACTCGGTTGCCCCGGGGATGACTGGCATGGCACTCACGCTGCGCCACCGCCTCGGGACCGGGACGCTACAGGTGTTCACCCCCGCCGGCGCCCTGCTCGTCACCCACCACCTTGCCAGCGCCGGAGCGGGCCAGATGGTGCGCACGGCCGAGCACCGGGCCGCATTAGAAGCGGTCGTGCTCAGCCAGTTCTCCACGGCTCGGCCCTGTGACCGCAAGGCCAACAAGCCCCCCGGCCAAGCGGCACTGGCCGAGCGGGCACGCCTGGTCGGCCCGGGCGGCCAAGAGCCCCAGGTGGACCTGGACGGCCTGGCCGAGGTCATCGCCTTGGCCTTCGGCGGCTCGGTCCAGGTGAGCGCATGAGCGAGGGCTCGGAATACCAAAAGCTGCGCTCTCATATGGCGTTCTTGCGCATGACAGCGGCCGCCGAAGCCTTGCCCGGCGAGCTCGACCACGCCGCCAAGGCCAAAGCTACCCACCAAAGCTTCTTGGAGCGACTGCTCGCCCTCGAGGTCAGCGCCGTCGAGCAACGACGGCGCGCCAGCCTGGCCCGCTTTGCCTCCCTGCCCTCGCCGTTCACGCTCGCCGACTTCGACTTTTCGGCCCAGCCCTCGGTCGACAAAAAGCTCGTCGACGAGCTGGCCACGCTGCGCTTTGTCGAAGATGCCACCAATGTGCTGCTGATCGGGCCGCCCGGTGTCGGAAAGACCATGCTCGCCGTCGGCCTCGGCCATGCCGCCCTGGCCGCTGGGATGCGCACCTACTACACGACCGCCGCCGACCTGGCGGCACGCTGCCACCGCGCCGCGCTGGAGGGCCGATGGGCCAACACGATGCGCTTTTACATGGGACCGAGCCTTTTGATCATTGACGAAGTGGGCTACCTGCCGCTGCCCGGTGAGGCCGCCAGCGCACTCTTCCAGGTTGTCAGCCGCAGGTACTTGAAGGGCAGCATCGCTCTCACGACCAACCTCGGGATCGCATCGTGGGGAAAGGTCTTCAACGACGACCCCATGATCGCCGCCGCCATGCTCGACAGGCTGTTGCACCGCAGCGTCGTCATGAACATCGACGGCGACAGTTACCGCATGCGCAGCCACCGCGCCCGGGCCGAAGCCGCACGACGGGGCCTTGGCCGCTCTAAGGCCAGTCCCGGGACCGATCAGGAGGTGGCCAACTGAACATGGTCTAAGCTCCGCCCAAGCCCTTCACCGCCTCAGGTTGCCTGGGGAATTTCGGTGATCGACAGTGGGGAATTTCGGAAATCCGCAGCAACATTTGCCGGTGACCGTTATGGCGGGAACGCTGTAACCACTGGCGGGTGAGGACCAGGCGCACCAGGTCAAGCCTGGTTTCAGTGGACCTCTGCATGGCGCCACGCTCGTTCCGCCGTACAGGCCCCAAGTACCCCCGGGTCGTGCGGGAGCGGGGCTCAGGGCCCGGCGCCGGCGTCGACAAGCTCGGCCAGTCCCCGTCCCTCGGCCAGGGCCACCAACATGCCGACCAGCAAGGTGCGGGCCGACAATCGCCGGGCGCGGGCGCCGTGGGGCAGACCGGCTTCGAGGACCTTGGCCACACCCGAGGCGTCGAGCACGGCCTCGGCCCGGGCCAGGGTGCGGTTCAGCTCGCCCCTCCGAGCAGGCTTTGATATCGACCACCACCCCGCCCGATCGGGCGGCCACGTCCGGGCCCCGGACGGCGCTGAGCTCGGCGCCCACCAGGCGTGCCCCCGCCCCCAGGCAGATAAGGGCCGTGGTTCCTAGGGCGACAGCCTGTGTCAGTGCCTGGGCCGGGCGCGGTTAGTCCACGGCGCGGTGAGGCAAGCCTTCATGAGGGCTGCGGAGGAGCCGGAAACGGGTCTGGCACTTCACCCAAGGCGAGGACGGTCGGGGCCCGTCCTCGGACGCCCCTGAGAGTTGCTTGTTGGCCTCCTAGATCGCGTCGAGCGAGTTAGGCGGCCGACCCCGACCGATGAGTTCATGGCGATAGTCAGGCGGGCCAAGGACGGCCGCCGCGTGAGCAAAGCCTTGGCCGGCACCAAGATCGCCCGTGTAGTCGAGCTCGATTGACTGCACGCAACTCCATTGCGAGAGGCGTCGCCACTCCCAAGGTCTCTCAGGAGGGACCGCCACGCCGTCGTTCGGGCGAGCCAGTAAGGGCAGTCCCCAGAGGCGGCTCGCCTCGTCCTCTCAATGCAAGGAACAGCCCGGCACCACTGCCGTAAATGGCGAAGCGCGCCGGCAGTGACACAGCCACAAAGACAACCGTCGGCAGCACCAGGGCCAAGGCCGCTTGGCTAGTAGCCTCTATCAGTAGGCCCACGCCGACGAGGATGGTGACCAGCGAGAAGGTCCGAGGCAGCGCCGGCTGGGCGAAAACCTTACGCCACGCCCCTCTGCTCCGCCCCTTGCGGCGCGCCTGGATCCGGAGGCCAAGGAGCAACAGGGGGCGTCGAAGGGCAACCGAGACGAGGCAGGCCACGCCGAGCGCCCCCGTCTCCGCAGCGGAGTGGAGCTTGAGCGGCAGGGCGCTCCCGCCCGAAAGGACCGTCACCACAAGTCCGAGCCCGTACGCGCCAATCGTCAATGCGCCGTCAAGGTCCAGCCTCCTGAGCCACGAGGCCGTCAACGTGGCCCAAGCGACGGGCACAGCGAAGGTGATTGCCAGGGCGACGGCGGTGCTGGGGACGTGAGGCCGTACCACCACATAAGTGATGACCGGCGCAACGCCGGCGACGATGCTAGACACGATCACACGCCTGACCACGACGTGAGCGAGCCTGTTCCAGCGGGCGCCACGGCTCACCTCATTGGGTGATCGGTTTTCACGCTCCATCACAGCTGCCACCTCATCAGGCCAAAGCTATTAGAGCAGAAAGTAAGGTCGGGAGGTTCGCGTCTTGGACAAGTTGCTCAGGTCCCTGCACGGCAAACGAAGCTCTTTGGGAGACTTGATGATGCCAAAGAGATAGAGCGGGCGGGGGCGCAGGCCCGAACCTCCAGAACCTTTGGCAGCGCACGTCCAGTTCCGCAAAGGCTGTGCCGACCATTAGCTCCCCCGAACTCTGTCCAGAAGGGGGACCTCCTAAGTGTCGATGGACCTCCAGGACATTCTTGCTCATTGAACACGGTCAGGGAGGGAGATCAGGCATGACCCTCGCCAACGCCGATGGTCGTGCCAAGCTGCATCGACACCTTTGGGATCCTGACGCTGAGCGCTACTGCGAGGGTGAGGGTTGCCACCAAACGCGATGCGAGCAGCTAGGGGATCGAGGCTTTGTTTGCCACCAGGGTGCACCGTGACGCACGGGCCGGCTCAGGCCGGCTAAATACTGCCGGTATGGACAGCCTTGTTGGGGCCGTTCTGGAGGCAAACCGGAGCTTCGTTTGATCCGCTTCTTCTTTGGGCATTCAGTACACGGCCCCTTTTCGTGGGTCATTTTTCTGGTTCTTGAGCCGCCATCCTGGTACCGCGCTATCTCCAGGACGTTCGGCCCTACATGGGTTGTCCGTGCTAACCGTAGCCTGCGACCAAGCGGTCTGCCCAGGTCCTCGAACAAGCTCCAACGTGACCCCCCGGTGCGCCGGCGAACCACCCGCAGCTCCTCCATGACCTCGATGAAATCCTGATGGTCCTCGGCGGCGACCTGGTACTCGACCAGGACCATCAGCGGCCCGTCGTCCGCTTCGGGCTCGACGGCCACCTCGGGAGAGGGCCGGGGCACGACCTTCATGTCCCGGCGGTCGATGATGGGCAGGCCGAACCAGGGGATAACGAGCAGGCCGGGCACGAACGTCGCCGAGGCGACCAAGAGCGTGTACCTGACCCCGATGGCGTCGGCAATGCCGCCCCAGACCACGGCACCGATAACGACCGAGGCCTGGAAGACCATCAGGTAAGCCCTCCCATTCCCACGAGTGCCTCCAAACGCCAGGGTGCACGACGCCGGCGGCGGCCCGAACCCGCGGTCCCCTTTCGATGAGACCTTCGGCCCTACCGCGAAGTCGTCACCAAACCCGATCATGGCCTGGCGGGCCCGACCGGACGCGAGAACCAGCTGGAGGAGACCATGAGCCAGTGCCACGACAGTTATGAGTTAGACGAGGGCCCACTTACCGAAGAGCCGCAAACCGATGGCGCCCCGGCCAGTGGTACCCAGTGCCACGACACCTATGAGGAGGTCACAACCGCTCCAAGCCCGGGCCGTAGGCCCGTACTTCGCCAGCCCGCGCTAAAGATCACCGGGTAGCAATCCTGAAGCAAACCGATAGCGGACGTAAAGGGAAGATAGCGCGCCCATCGAGAGGTCCCAAACAAGCTGAAGAGCGGCGACCGAATCGTTCGGATCGACGCGGGCATGCCATTGGTTGCCGGCAATTGCTGTGTGGGAGGCGACAAGGTCATCCCGAAAAACGGTTCAAAGGCTCGGTTCGGGCTCTTCTCCGCCAGTGTCAGTAGTCCCTCGGCCCTTTGGTTGGATTGTTCGTTGTGAGCTGGCTCGCCGCTCGCTCCGTAGCCGGCCCGGACGAGTCCGATCGGACGTTTCGATGTTCCTCCTCTACGTCGAGCATGACCTCCCGAGACGCTTCCTCCAACATCATCAACGACTCGTCGGCTCCAGGCAGGGCTCGGATCAGCTCGTCCAGTTTCCGTTGCGTCGCGGCCTGTTCTCTGCCCTGGGTGTGCTGGATGGCGAAGACCATCACGAGCGTAACGCCAGACGCCGCTACCTCGAACACGGCCACCCAGTGGGCCGGGAAACCCAGAACTGCAATGGCAGCGACCAGGCAGACCACGGCCACAGTGATCGCCAGCGCGAATGCAGGCAAGGAGCTGTAGTGCTCGATCCGGTACAGAGCCCGGCTGGCAACGGGAAGCTGTGCCGTCCTGTGCACGATCCGCCGCCGCCGACGGCCCGCCTTGTCGCCTGACGCGATCTGATCCACTTGCGAAGGCTATCCCGGCCCACGCTCAACGCCAACGACGCGCTGACGACGGGCCACAAGTGCGGCGCAAGTTGCCCCGGTCCCGGTCAGTCGCTTACTGACCTTATAGGTGGCGAGAGGTGGCGGGAAGGACAAGCCCGGCCGCTGACGCTTTGGGGCATTCTGGAGCGATGCTCTGGCTATCGCTTGTCAGCTGGAGACTTGTCCTTGTCCCCGGTACTGGAGCCAGCCCGTTGGTCCCTCGCCCTCTATCTGCGCCACGAACTCGTTTAGGTACCAGCCCGGCGGCGCGGTGGTCAACGCCCGCAGCCACGGCCAGGTCCCCCTCGACGCCCAGGTGGTCGCTCCCGGGCTCATGGTCATGGCCGTCATCTACTTCATGGGCACGGTCAGCGGGGCCCATCTCAACCCGGCCGTCACCATCTCGTTTGCCCTGCGCCGGAACTTCCCCTGGAAACGGGTGCCCGGCTATGTGGCCGCCCAGCTCGCCGGCAGTGTGCTGGCTGCCGGCTTCCTGCGAGCCAGCTTCGGCGACCTCGGCCATGTTGGGGCCAGCGAGCCGGGCATCGGGACCAGTGCCATGACCACCACACTGGTCGAGCTGGTCCTCACCGCCGGGCTCGTAAGTGTGGTCCTCGGCACCGCCTCCGGTGCTCGTAATATCGGCGCCAACGCCGCCCTCGCCGTTTCCGGCTACATCATCCTGGCCGGACTATGGGCGGCGCCGGTCTCGGGGGCGTCGATGAACCCGGCCCGCTCCCTGGGCCCGGCACTTGTCGGCGGTCACTGGAGCGACTGGTGGGCCTACGTGCTCGGGCCGGTCGCCGGTGGCGCGGTGGCCGTTGCCGTCGCCTGGGTGCTGCGCGGACCGCCCAGCAAGGCCGCCGACCGAGCCGCCCAAGGAGCTGAACCCTAGCGGCTCGGGCATTTGGTGGCGACAGCGGAAAGCAGGCCATCCGCCTGGCCTGGTCACCAAGGGCATGAACTTGGACCGGGACCGCCTAGTCACGCGGGCCCACGCTGTCCTCAGCCTTCCCGATCAAGGAGGCCCAGGCGTTGGAGCGCACCTCGCCCTCGGTTTGGGCCGTACCGGTGTCGGGTAGGAAGCGTTGCGAACTTTGCGGAGGTCTAGGTCGTTTGCATTAGAGACAGGCTCCCAACGTTCTTATTTAACCTGAGCTTGTCCTCCCAATCGAAAGGCGTAGTCGCTATGCCCACTCGGATATGGCGGGCCCTTCACGCGCGACCCTTGTTGGCCATCGCCCTCGTGCTGTCGCTCACCGGTCTCGCACTGGCCGTCAACGGACCGGGTCAGCCGACCCAAGCGTCCAAGAGCATGTCGCTCGCGGCGTTTTCCCATCACCATCGGGGTAGGGGCGGTGGATCCACTACTACGACCGGTCCGCCGACGACGACGACATCTTCAACTACGACGACGCAGCCCGCTTCCTCCACGACAACGACTACCGCCAGCACTACCACCACGACAACTCCCAGTACTACGACCACGACCGGCACGGGTACCACAACGACCACTTCTCCGTCGTCATCGGTTGCCTTCGTTCAGGCCGACGACACAGGCACCATTAATGGGAACACCACCAGCATCGGTAGCGGCCAGTCCAACCAAGTGCTCGCTCACGACACCGGGATCGGGCACTCCGTCGTTCTCATGATCCAGACTCTGACCTACCCCGGCACCGAGACGGATACTGTCACCAGCGTCTCCTCAAGGATGGGCACCTTCCAGCTCGTCAACTCGTACAACGACGGTGCCGATTTCGAGATATGGGTCTGCACGGACACGACCGGTGCAGCCGACACGGTCACGGTTACCACGCCGACCAATGCTTGGGACGCCTTTGCCGTGGAGTTCAACACTCCCGCCGCTGGCTTCGTAAACGGTGGTGGCCAGGTCGCTGATCTGCCCTACCTCGGTGATCAGAGCTGGACCGTCTCACCCGGAGCGGCTGGAAATCTCGCTGTTATAGGAGTCGACACCGGGGATGCCTACGAGACCGGGCCTGCGGCACCCTGGACGTACTACAATTCGGGGTACTGGTCCTTCTCCAATGGGACCTCGGCGGCGTGGCAGGTGGCTCCGTCATCATCTCCTCTCACCGCCACCTGGCTTCAAGACGGAGGAGAGAGCAGCTCTCAGGGTGTGGTGCTTGAGTATTAGGACACAGCCACGTAAGAATTTGATGTCGCACGCTGGCGAGGGCCAGGAGCTGAGCTAGGCCGAGATGAACGTCTTGGGCACCGAAGGCATCGGTGCGTCTCCGAAGTCGGTGAAATTGTAATAGGCCGTGCCCAGCGCCGTGCTCTGTATGTGCAATAAGTACGGGGAACCATTATCAGCGACGTAAAGCTGGCTAGTGGCTACGCCGACCACCACCGCCTGCCGCCCGTCCCAATGGCCCATGCCGATCCTCGTGGCGAGAGCGACGTAAGCCCCTGGCAGTACGGTGTGTATGAAGCGTGACGACACAGTCAGCAACGCGAAGGAGGTAATTCCCGGCTCTGACGCTGGTATCCGGACCCACTTACCTCCGAGCTCCTGGCCTACGAGGGTATTGCCGTGACTAAACACGTCCCAGCTGTGCTGGTCAGCCTTCACGTACACGCTGGATTTCTGGACCACCACTTGCATCGTGCCGCCGTTCTCCGTTATCGTGCCTCCCCCGCCGGTAGGCGAATCACTGAGGTTGACCGAGATCGAGATGCCGAGAGCCGGGATAGAGCTGTGACCAGTAACGTGGAAGTTGTCTGCGCGGGTCATCACCGCGACAGTGTCTGTAACGATCTGGGGCCCGGTCTCCAAGTGCTCGGCCGCCCCCTGTCGGGAGCTAGCCGCTAACAGGACTGCCGGGTTTCTACTGTTGACCGCCTGGACTATCTTGGCGGCGGAGGCCGTTGATTGGACGACGCTCGCCGCTTGAACGGGCCCTATCGGCCCAAGCACCAAGGCTAACGTCGCAGTCGCGGCCACGACGGGGGAACGCGCACACCGTTTGAACAGCTTTCCAGGTTTCATGTTTCACCTATTTTCCACGGACCAAAGCGAAAGCGGTCTCGTTACCGGAAGGGTAGCTAGGTGGCAGTAGGGCCCAAAGGCCTTCCGGTGGGGAGCGTAATATTCGACTACCGCTAGTGGTCAGTCCGTCACGATCAGGCTCAATTAGGAATACCGATCAACCTTGGGTAGAACCCCGCGGGGAGAGGCCCGGAAATCCTTCAGGCAACATGCTGGATCAATCCTCAGTCATTCCTGCCGACCTCCCGACCCCCCCACCCCCGAAGGCCCCCCAGGGCCCTCGTCCTGAAGCCCCACCTGCCCGCTCGTCCTCCTCGGGAAGGTGGATGTCATCGGGCCAGATGGTCGTGGCTCGGGCAGCGGCGTCCAGCATGAGCCCGGCGTCCAGCATGAGCCCGGCGTCCAGCTCCAGGGCTACCTCTTCAATGCCCTGAGCGGTCCATCTGCAAACGAAACGAAACTGGCCCCGGGCGAGGTAGTGGTTGGCACCAGTAACCCTGTGCGAAGCGGCGCCCTCCGCCACCCCCGCCGCGGGGTTGAAGCATGGGTTGACCAGGAGCACCAGCGGGTCGGGACAGGCGACCGGTCAGCTTGGTCCCATCCGAGAAGCTGATGCCGAAGCGGAGACCGCGCTGAGCGTCCCGAGACGTCGGCCCTGCAGTATGACCGAACAAGTGCATCGGCTCTCTTGCCGGGTCGAGCCTGCAGAGGGCAACGATGTTGACCAGGAAGCCGGCAGGGAAGACGACGAGACCAGTGACCATGATGGCGACGTCATCATTACGTACAAGAAAGTCGGCATACGGCACCGGTACGCCAAGGGTGTCGTTCGAGTCGCCTCGCCAACGCCGGGCGATGGCACGAAGGAGAGAGCGGCGCTCAACTGCCGACCAATGGGTAGCTGTGCCTGTCTTATTGCTGGTGCGGATCATCTTCATCTTGCTGGCGCCCTCAATCGCCAGCGCGACTCAAAACGGCACTCGACAGATCGACGCCCCGAAGTTGGAGTCGGACATCCAGGCACACTTTCACCAGAAATTGAACGAAATAGTCTCTGTGCCCCGAGATGACCCTCACCAGCGCGCCCGTCGAGGCGCTCACCTCGGTGATGGAGTTGCCGTAGTAGTTCGCCACGAACAGGTCGGGGCCACGCAGCGCTAGAGCTCTGGGATCGTCAAAACTCCACCCGAACACGTGCCCACCGCTGACGCCGGGAACCCGAAGGCTGAGGGCTGTGGTATGGACGGGCGCCTCCATTGTTTGACGAATGCCCAAGGCCTAGCTGGGTGCCAAACAGTAGTGCCAGGGCAGCGACAGGTACGGTCACCCGCGCCTGGTGTGCACCATTGTGGCTCGTCACCATTGGTGCCATTGGAGCCCTTTCGGTCTGGCGTGCAATGCCAGCCTTGACTATGAAATGAGGAGAACTGGGCCTATGCTAACAACACGGTAGTTGCGGGGACACCTCCTGCGATTGCCGGCAGTGTCGCCAGATGGGGGAGCGGCGTGACCGCTCGGAGCGTGCCAGTACGGGCCCTTCCATTCGTGCGATCGCCCCACTCCATGCCGGTTGATCTGCTCACGATTCGGGAGAGAATGGGGGACATGACCGCAGCCGACGCCGCGCACGATTGGGATGGTTCCTATGCCGGACCGCCTCCGCCGTGGGACATTGGCTGCCCGCAGCCTGCCTTCGTCCGCCTCGCCGAGGCGGGCCTGCTCACTGGCGCACTGCTCGATGCCGGCTGCGGCACCGGCGAGCACACCATCCTCGCTGCCCGTCACAACGCCAAAGCGATAGGCGTCGACGTCTCCCCGCGAGCCATCGGGATCGCCCGTCGCAAAGCCGCCGATCGCGGCGTCGATGCCCGCTTCGAGGTCTTGGACGTGCTTCGGATCGGCACCCTCGGCGAGGCTTTTGAAACCATCCTCGACAGCGGGCTGTTCCACGTTTTCGACGATGCCTCCCGCGCCCGCTATGTAACGGCTGTGCATCGCGTCCTCGGCCCGGGTGGCCACCTTTACCTCATGTGCTTCAGCGACCACCAGCCCGGGGACTGGGCCCCCGCCGTGTTAGCGAGGACGCATTACGTAGCGCGTTTGGGTCAGGCTGGCGTATGGGCTCGCTCACTCGTGACCGCTTCCACATCAACCCGGGCCTCGGCAGCCCTACCGCCGAAGCCTGGCTCGCCGACGTGGTCCGGCTGCCGTCCTGGTAAGGGTTGCCCACCCGCTCGGCCGGAGCCGAGACTCCAACTCGGTAGCGGTGCTACCAAAGGTTACGTCGGCCGACGTGCCTGCTAACCCAGCCCACGGGCGGCCGGGTAATGAAGTTATAGCCCACCCCCCGGAAGCAGGGACCGGCAGTCATTTTGAGCCGCTTGGAACTGCGGCGAGCTCGGGTCGACGCCCGGCCCCCCTATCTGGATGTTCTGGCCGCTTTCCTGCGGGTCAGGAAAGCTGGGGACGCCGTGCGAGCGCATGCACTTGCTGAACTTCAGGGCTTGGGCCATCGACTGCTCCAGCTGTCCCCGCGTGGGGCCGTTGCCGTTGTTGGGGAGCAAGTGCTTGCAGGTCTTGTTCGCAGACAGGTACTGCGGAGAGCTCTGGTCGACACCCTGGCCCATGGTGATGCCATGCTCGTCCGCGTTGTCCACCAGCTCGGGGTCGGGGAAACTCGGGTCGCCATGGCTGTGCATGCAGCCGGCGTAGGCGAGGGTGCTCTGGTACATCTGTTGGAGGTTCGGCAAGCCGCCTGACCCTGCCGCCGGGGGGACGGTCGTGGTCGGCGCACCCTTGCCGATGTGGGCTACCGACGCCGGGGAGCTTGCGCCGCCGCACGCGGCCACCAGGAAGGCGATGGCGATCAGGGCGACGCTGACGATGCCGCTCGGTACAGGCCGGCTGTCACGTCTCACGAGTAGCTGCCACCTGCGGAATGCCCGATGCCTCGGCCCTACGCCCTCCAAGGTGTCGTGGCTCATGTGGCCATTCTGCGCCTGCCGCGGTAACACGGCGTTAACACGAACGGCTGGGGGCGGGACACTTACCGGACCACCCCTGGGCAGCGGGATATGGGTGGGCCCCGTCCAAATGTCGATGGCGATGGCCGAGACGGCCCCGGGCCCCACGCTTATTGTTTGAGAACGAGGCCGCCGCCGTAGAAGTTGGAGGTGGTTAGGTACTCACCGACCGCTTCGCAACGACCTGTGGGGGCGCACGAGACCGAGACGAGCTCCGCGTCCGGGTTGGCTCTGGCGTCGCGCGGGAGCGCCGCCTCCACGCCGACGTGCCAGACTCCCGCGATCTCACTGACCACGAGCGCCTGGGCGCCGTAGCTATCGAGGAAGGAGCCGACGGCGGTGCAATTTCCGACCGAGGGGCAGGAAACGGAACCGGTGTAGAAGACCTCGTGCTGGGCGGCGGAGGCGTTGGCTGGGAGTGCCGCCTCCACGCCGATGTGCCAGACCCCCCGCACCTCCCTGAGAAGGACCCCCTGTTGGCCCGGTGAGCCGACCTGGTAGTAGCCGACGGCGGAGCAGTAGCCGCCCGAGGGGCAAGAGACGGATTCGACTGCTGCGTCCTGGTGGACGGCTGCGGCGGCGTTCGCCGGGAGCATCACCTCGACACCGGCGTACTCGTTGATGAGCAGCCCCTGGTCGTTGCCGGAGTTGTCCAGGTACGAACCGCCGGCGACGCAGTTGCCGGTCGGGGGGCAGGAGACGGTGCCGAGCTCGGAGACGGAGCCTCCATTGACGTTGCCGGCGTTCGACGGTAGCGCCGCCTGCACGCCGCGGCGCCAGACCGCCCCGGTCTCATTGACGATGAGCCCGTCCTCGTTGCCCGAGCCCAGCAGGTAGTAGCCCACGGCTTCGCAGGTGCCGGCCTGGGGGCAAGAGACGGAGGAGAGGTTGGCGGACTGGTTGGCGCCCGCGTTGGCCGGGAGGACCACCCCCGGCAGGGTATGCCACGCCCCCGCTATCTCTCTGATTATGAGCCCCTGTTGGGTGCCGGCAATATCGGTGTAGTACCCGACGGCGGAACAGTTGCCGACCGCCGCGCAAGACACCGATTCGAGGTAAACCCGTGGGTTGCCGGCGGCATTGGCCGGGAGCGCCGCCCCCATGCCGGTACCCCAAAGCCCCGCCGTCTCACTGAGCAGGAGCCCCTGCTGATTGCTGGAACCATCGGTGTAGTACCCGACGGCGGAACAGTTGCCCGCCGAGGCGCAGGAGACCGAGGTGAGGTAAGAATTCGCGTCGCCGGCGTAGGCGTTCGCGGGCAGGGTCGCCGCCGTGCCCGTGAGCCATACCCCCGAGGCCTCATTGAAGACGAGGGCGTGGAAGTAACTGGAGAGGTCGACGTAGAACCCCACGGCGGTGCAATTGCCCGCCGACGGGCAGGAGACGGAGGCTACCGAGTCGACTTCCTGCGCCGCTGGTGGCAGTAACTCGGTTGGCACCCATCCCGAGGCGTTTGCGGGTATGGCGGTGGCAAGGGCAACGGCCGTGGTGGCCAGGCCGGCGCCGGGCAGGGCGACCGCCAGCACACCAACGATGAAGCGCGTCCTGAGTTTCATTGTTCTCCTCGATCCTTGGGCCTGGTGGTTCTCGGCTGAAACTCCTGCTTTGGTCAAGGCCTAACGGGCAGGTCGCCGACGGTCGTCGACGGTGCCAGGCCTCGACAGAGCAAGGCTACGTCGGCAGTGCTCCCGAAATCTTCCCGGCCCGCGATTTTTACCAGCGAACCACCCGGCGGCGTACGCTGCCGAGCATGGGTGAAGACGAGGACGGCGGGGAGCGTCTCGGTGCCGCGGCGCAGACCGCTGAGTGGGACGCGAGGTACCGCGAGCGCGGGGACGCGATGTGGAGCGGCCGCCCGAACGGGCGGCTCCTGGTCGAGGTCGCGGGCCTCGCCCCCGGCCGGGCGCTCGACGTCGGTTGTGGCGAGGGCGCCGACGCCATCTGGCTCGCTCTGAGTAGTTGGAGGGTGACCGCAATCGACGTCTCCGCCGTCGCCATAAGCCGGGCGCGGGAGGCAGGCGCACGGGCTGGCATCGCCGTCGAGTGGATCTGCGGGGATGCCCTACGGACATCGTTCCCGGCTAGCTCGTTCGATTTGGTGTCGATGCAGTACCCGGCGCTGCCCAGGTCGCCCGGCGAGGAGGCTGTGAGGGCGTTGCTGGGCACGGTGCGCCCCGGCGGGTTGCTGCTCGCCGTCTATCACGACCTCGACGACGAGCACCGCGAGCACATGAAATCGCGGGGCGTCGACCCGGCGGACTACGTCGGTGCCGACGACCTCGCCCACCTACTCGGCGACGAGTTCACCGTCGAGATGCACGCAGTCGAAGCGCGCATCGACCCGCCGCCCGAAAACCCGCACATTGCCGACATCGTCCTGCGCGCCCGGCGTCGCTGAGTCGCCGCCCGGCGGCGCGCTTGCCCAAGGAAGACCATGAGGGGGGGACCAACGACCCTGTAATTCTGGCCCGACCGATGAACCTAGGCGGGAAGGACAATCGAGAACGTGCCCCCTCCGGGACCGGTCAGCCCGTTACCATTGACCGCGGTGCCAGTCGATTGCGGCATTGACCCGGGCACGGGGAAGACAAATTTTTCAGCAAAGTTGCAGGCGAGCGGCGGTCGACGAAGGCGCATCAGCCCGATCGAGCTAAGCGCCCGGGAGCACGGGGTCGCCGTTCTGGCCGCCGACGGCGCCACCAACGTCGAGATCGCCCGCAGCCTGTTCATATCGACCAAGACCGTGGAGCATCACCTCAGTTCGGCCTACGCCAAGCTCGGGGTCCATTCACGCAAAGAGTTGCAGAGGAAGTGGCGGAGGGCGGACAGCGCCCGTGCTTGACGGCGGGCTTAGGAACGGACCATGACAACGCATCGGGGCGGGCCTGGGTACCGGCGGCTGTTGTTCCTGGTCCCCGCTGTCATTGGCCTCGCCCTGGCCCCGGCTGCCTGCGGGGGCGGTCCCAGCTTCCGGGGCCCCGTCAGGACCACCGGCTCGGCGCCGCCGCCTCTCAGCGTGCTGACCCGGGACACCGGCGACCACAACGCCGACATCTTTATTGCCCCGGCCGGAGGCAAGTACCCAGCGGGCCCGGAGATCGTCAGCACCACCGGGAAGCTGGTCTGGTCCCACCGCCTGCCGGCGGGAGAAATTGCTGCCGACTTTCGCACCCAGACCTACCTGGGCCAGCCGGTCCTCACCTGGTTCCAGTCAAATCCGCCGCCCGCGCCCAGCCGCCAACCACAGGGCCTCGCGGCTCAGGGAGGCCCAGCGGGCCCGGGGCCTCAAGTCAGTCCGGACGGCCCCAGCGGCACCGACTACATCTTCAACGACCGTTACCACCAGATCGCCACCGTCCGAGCGGGCAACGGGTACATGGCCAGCTTCCACGAGTTCCTCATCACACCCGGGAACACGGCGCTGATCACGGCCGGTACCGTGGCGACGGCCAACCTTACTGCCATCGGCGGCCCGGCCGACCAGCGGGTCATCGACGGCTGCGTCCAGGAGGTCGATATCCGGACCGGACGGGTGCTGTTCCAGTGGGATAGCGCCGCCCACGTCCCCTACGCCGACAGTTACGTGGCGCGGCCGTCCTCCCCGAGCATGCCTTGGGACTGGTTCCATATCAACGCCGTCCACCTGGACACCGACGGCAACCTGCTGGTGAGCTCCCGGAACACCTGGACCATCTTCAAGGTGAACCGGCACACCGGCCAGATCATGTGGCAGCTGGGTGGCAGGCACAGCTCCTTCACCCTGCGCGCCGTTCCCGGGCAGGCCCTTGACCGCGACGGGGAGATCTTCGCTTGGCAGCACGACCCGGAGGCCATTGGCGGTGGCGAGTACACGTTCTTCGACGACGAGTCGGGCCGCGACCTGCTCGGCTCCAGCCGGGTGGTGACGGTCCGGCTGGACCTCGCCACCCGGGTGGCCACCCTGGTGCGCTCGGATGACCAGCCGGAGGGCCAGGTGGCGCAGGTTATGGGGAACGCGCAGACGACGTCGGCCGGCAACCTGTTCGTCGGCTGGGGTGCGCTCCCCTACATTTCGGAGTTCAGCCCGTCCGGCAAGCTGCTGTTCAACGCCGAGCTCCCGGCCGGGGTGAGCACCTACCGTGCCTACCTGCTGCCCTGGCACCCAGGTGGCAACTGACGGCGAGGCGGGGCCCGTGGCCCCGCATTTGCTCAGACCGCCTCGACGGGGGCACCCGGCCCGCGGGGCCGGCCGCAGGTGGTGAGCCGGCCGCGGCCGCAGCCCCGTCCCGGTAGGTTTGCGCCGACGCCTCGATGAGATCGACAAGCTCGGGCTTGAGGCGGTGAAGGCCTTTTTTGTCGTACCAGATGGTCACGGCGGCGCCGGTGGCGAGCCAGAACACGAGGCCTATGGCCGTGAGGAGCAGGCCCCTGTCCAGGCCGGCGTCGCCGGCACCGTTGAAATAGATGACGGCCCGTACCGCGCCGACGATCTGGCGCAGGGGCTCGAAGCTGGCCACGAAGCGGAAGAAGCCAGGGAGGGCCTGGAGGGGCACCGTACCGCCCGAGGACGCCAGGGCCAGGTAGACGAAAACGATGAGGGCGAGCAACTGCCCGAGGGCGCCCAGCGTGGCGAGCAAAGCCAGCGTCCCGATGGCGATTACGGCGGCGGCGAACCAGCCGAACATCCACAGCTCGGGCCAGCGGGGCGCGTCCATACGCAGGAGTCCGGCCGCTACCCCCATTAGGGCCCGGTGAACAACAACGTCGCCGGCACCGCGATCACCCATTTGGCGATCAAGGTTTGCCATCTCGTGATCCTGCGGGGGAGTTTCTGGCTCCAGCGCGGCCCGACTTCGCTCGTGGCGTAGCCGAGGGCGGAGTCGACGGAACTGTTGACGATGGTGGCGCCCAGGAACCCGCACATCATGATGAGCAGGGCGATGTAAAAGGCGCTCAACCCGAGCCCGGCATGGGCGGGCAGCGGCCGGTAGGCCTCGGCGGACACCGTGACCGGGCTGGCCAGCAGCGCCGTGTCGGCCGCCCCCGGGACCGCTCCGGCCCTCAGGTGCTGGCCGATCGTGCGGGAGACGTGGGCGAGCGCCGGCTGCAGCACCCCTTCGGCCAAGCTCACGCCCAGGGTGCCGGCGCGCGTATTGGTCATCAGTTCGATCGTGGGCAGCGACGCGCTCGCCGAGGCCGCCCCCGGTCCGCCGGCCAAGGCGAGGACCGAGCTCGTGAACCCGGACGGGACGACGACGGCCACGTAGGCGGCACCGTTGTCCATTTGCCCTTCGGCGTCCGAAAGGGAGAGCACCCGGACCGCGAGCCGGTCGGTGACGGCGGGCGTCTTGGTCAGGGCGCCGACCACCTCGTCGCCCAGGTCCACCCGACCCGATGTCGTGGTTGTCCCGGCGTCCTGGTCGACGACTACTACGGGCAGACCGTGCAGGTGCTCGGTCGGGTCGACGATCGACCCGAAGTACACGAGGGTCATCAGCATCACCAGCACCGAACCGACGGTCAGGGGCAACGCCCACACCCCCTTGCCCTTTAGGAACTGCGCGGCTCGGAGCTCGGCTTTTGTCGTCCTGGCTGGGGCTGTCATTGTGCGCTCACCCTCCTCCCGCCGGAGCTGCGGTCGGCAGGGGCCGCCGGGCCAGGTCGGCGAGCGCGTCCAGCGGAGCCCTGTCCTTGTCCGCTAACCGGGCTGCCAGCGGGCCTATGCGGGCGTCAACCTTCGACCGGCCCGCCCTCAAGGAGGCGACGATGCTGTCGGCGCCCGCCTTCGGGGGGGCGGGTGAGAGTTTGTGCAGGGCCAAGGCGCCGTACATCGTCCCGGCGAGGCGCTCCACTTCTTCGAGGAACCGGCGAGCGTCGGGGTCGTCGAAAAGGGCGGGCGACGCCACGAGGATCATGCTGGCGAGACTGCGTACCTCGTCGCCCACGTCGACCTGGGCAACGTCTTCGGGGGCGCCGGCCCCGGTGGCGCCGGTCCTGGTCGCCGCGGTGGCGGTCATGGCCACGACGGCGTCGCAGGAGCGTAGCGCCTGTCCGTAGACGATGAGGGCCTGGACGGCCACGGACCCGGCCCGTTCCTGGCGCCGGCGGCGGGCGAGGACCTCGTCGATGATGAGGACCGTCACCGCCAGCACGAGCAGACTGGAAACGACGCAGCTCGTGAAGGAATGCCGGTCCCACCAGGCACGCGTGCCGGCCACCCAGACGTCGCAGGCGACCAGGCCGACCAGCACCCCGGCCGCCGCCCCCGCAGCGGGCCGGCGCCAGCCCCAACGCCGGGCTGCCCCCGCCGCCCGGTCGCTCTTCCGGGTGCCGTCTCGGGGGCCCGTTACCTCGGGTGGCTGGTTAGCCATACCGAATAATGCCACGAAACCGCCTAACCTCGATAATTCACCCCTAACCGTCGAGGACTTTCAAGGCTCATAAACGGCGCAGTCAGGCTTGGAAAGGGGGTCGCGGGGGCCCGCCGGAGCGTCCGGGCTCAGATTTGGGCGTCGCGATGAACGGTTTTGGCCCGCCATGGGTGGCCTGCGAGCTGTGAAGCCACGCTGGACCTATTTGGAGGCACGACGGGACAGGCCGCGGGAGCGACCGTGGACGCGAAGCGAGGTTGGCGACGCTCAGGTGGCGAAGTCGAGCGCCCGTAGCCGCTCGAAGGCCCTGGCCAGCGCCTTTACCCATGGCCAGGTGGCGTCGAGACGCAAGTAGCTGCGCCGGCCGGTGCGCGCCGTGCGCCCGGCGACGTGCAGGATGCAGTAGCGCAGCCGTTTGGGCTCGGCCTTTGCGAGCTCACCGTCCAAGCACAGGCGTTGTGACCATGTCAGGAGGTCCTGAGCGATGAGCACGACGAGCATCCAGGCGGCGTTGGAAGAGAAACGGTGGCCCGGGAAGTGCGACAGCCCGGTGGCCTTGGCCTGTTTGATGCGGTCCTCGACGTGGGCATGACAGCGGTGGCGGGCTTCGAGGTAGACGATGTCAGCTTCAGGCGAGTTGGTGATGAAGACCTGGTGGCGCCAGCCCTCGGGGTCGAAGAGGTTGAACTGGGCACCGTCGTGGGGCTCCTCGCGCCTGGAGATCGCCCTGGTGCCCTCCGGCCAGGCAGAAAGGTCCAGGTGCTCGGTGATCTCTGCCACCCCGGCGCCATCGCGCTCCTCCATGTCCAGGGTCATCGGGACCTGCCAGGCGTCGGCGGGCACGTCGGTGATGGCGAGGCGGACGGCCTCGGTGACGTCGAAGCCGATCGAGAACTCGAAGCCTTTCGCCACGATCGCGTTCACAAAGCCGTGGGTCGCACCGGCCGAGTCGGCGCGTACCAGCACCTCCACGCCGTTTTCAGGGTCGTCCTTCTTCGTCGGCACCGGTAGTTGGGCGAGCGCGTCGTCCAGCAGCTCGACGTGGTCGGCTGCGGTGTTAGCCCCCGCTGAGCCCGGTCGCAGCTTGCCGGCGAAGGCCTCGGCGGTCTCGTCGCAGTAGACATGCAAAGGGTGGAAGCCGCAGCCCTTCTTGTAGTTCGGCTCGGCGCCCTCCTTGTCGTCGGTGTGCACGTCGACCAGGGTGGCATCGAAGTCCAGGGTCACCCTCTTGGTCTTAGGAGCCAGGCCCGCGGCCCAGACCCTCGCCCTCGAAGCCGCACGAGCAGCCTGCAGGTCAGAGAGCAGGCCTTCGTCGATGGCGTCGAGCAGGCGCCAAGCGGTCGGCTGGGAAGCCACCTCCCCGAACAGCTGGGGCTGGTCACGAAGGATTCTCAAGTCCGAGACGAAGTCGTAGCCGTCGGCCAGCATGACGGCCAGGTCCACCAGCACCTCCCCGGGGGCGTGGCGGCGGGGGCCCTTTACGATCGGCGCCAGCGCGGCGGACAGGTCGGCGGCGATGCCGGAGCGCTCGGCCAGGTCGGCCAGCAACCGGGCCCCGGCGTGGCTCACTAGCCCCTGGCCGTCGGTGGTCACCTCCAGCCTCGGCCGACGACGACTAGCCGGCCGGCAGCGGCTACGATTCACTTTCAAGGTGACCCTCCTGGTAGGGGGTTTGGACTCGCTAAGTCAATTTTCCCTTACCAGGCGGGCACTTTGGCGGATGGCACCTGTCGACCGTGACCCCGACGAATAGTCGCGGCTAATGGGCTCGGCCGGTAGCCACAGACGGCAGGGGGCCTTCACAGAACCATCACAGCTACGTCGACAGCCGCTCACAAAGACGGGGCAGACCATTTGTGGAAGGCGAGGTGCTGACATGTCGTTGACACTCGAAGACCCCCCGTTCTCAGTCGACGTGGCTTGGACCAGGAACACGGCCACGGTGGCTATCTCGGGCGAGGTGGATGTCGCCACCGCGCCGGAGCTCGACGAGTGCCTGGTTGAGGTCGTCACCAATCGCCCTGACTGGCTTGTCGTCGACCTCGCCGCGTTGCACTTCATCGACTGTTCGGGGGCGGCGGTGTTGGAACGGGCCCGCGATGCATTAGTCACCGCGGGTTCGAGGATGGTGCTTCGCTCACCCAACCGGCTGGCCCGCATCGTGTTGCGTCTGACGGGCTTGGAGGGGTTGTGCCAGGGTGCGACCTAATGTCGACCACCCGGCGACCCGGCCCGTGCCGAACCCTCAAACCGCTGAGGGGGTGGTGCTCGCCGAGGTGCGCACCTCAGCCCACGCGGCGCACCCCAGCGTGCCTGGGTGCTTGGCGACGCGCTTGGCGTCCTTGGGAGCGTAATTTGTCGCGGTACATATCGCGGTCGGCGGCGGCGAGCACGATCTCGTCGCTGGCCGTGTCACGGTCGAGGATGGCGGTACCAACGCTCACCGTCAGTTGCACCCGTTGCCCGGTGACCGGTTCGAACCGGAGTTCGGCAACAACCCTACGAAGGTCTGCCGCCACCACTGCTCCTTGTCGGCCGCGGCCGTAGGGGAGTAAAACGCCGAACTCATCGCCGCCCAGACGAGCAACGGTGTCCATCTTTCGCAGCCGATGCACCATGGCGATGGCGACGGCCTTCAGGGCCCTGTCTCCCGCCTGATGCCCATAGCGGTCGTTGATCTGCTTGAAATGGTCGATGTCGATAACCATGACCGCGGCGTGTTCGTCATAACGCCGGGCGCGGTCAAGCTGCTCTTTGAGGTCGCTCACAAACCCACGACGGTTCCTGGTCCCGGTAAGCACGTCGTGCTCGGCGAGATAGCGGAGCTGGTCCCGCCGGCGCACAAGCACGCCCACGTCACGGGCGATGGTCGAGAGGCCGATCATCTCGCCCTTTTTGTCGCGCACAGGTGAGACCGTCAACGACACCTTCAACTGCTTGCCGTCTTTGTGCCATCCGGTCGTTTCGAGGTTGACGGCTCGCTTCCCCGACTTGACCCGCGCCAACACCCTGCTCAGGTCTTCATGGCGACCGGGCGGGGACAACGTCGTCACGGGGTTGCCGAGGACCTCTTCAGCCGAGTACCCGTACAGGCGCTCGGCCCCGCTGTTCCAGCTCACGATGTCTCCATCGAGGTCCTGGCCGACAATAGCGTCGTCGGAGGAGTGCACCAACGCGGCCAGGCTGGAGTCGTCGTTTTCGGTGCGCTTGCGGTCCGAGATGTCACGGACGACGCAGTAGGTCAGGGGACCGCCTTGGTGGGTGCGCAGCGGGCTGAACAAAACCTCGACGGAGAACTCGCGGCCGTCCTTCCGCACGGCGAAAAGATCCAGCCCAACCGCTGATAACCGCGGATGGGGGTCGCGAGAGTGAGCGGTCACATCGGCCCGGTGATGGGCGCGGAAGCGCGGCGGGACGAGCAACTCGACGGGTAGGCCGATCAGTTCTTGGTGCGAGTAGCCAAATAGACGTTCGGCCTCGGCGCTGGCGAGGGCGACCCGACCGCTGCCCTCGATCACGATCACGGCCTCTGGTGCGACCTCCAAGAGGCTACGGAGCAGTTCGGCCGTCCATGGCCCTGCCAACCCTTGGTACTCACGAGTGCCCATGGAGCCCCTACCGGTTGCTTGTTGTGTACCTCGACTGACTATAAGGCTTCGTCGGGCCCAAATTGGTCATTCGCTCGGAAACGGCTCATATTCGTCCCCACGGGGCTATACGTGGCGCAAAATTGCGTACTTGTAAGGAAAAGTCCATTAGCGCAAGTATGGTCCTTGGCCCTGTCGGGCCGCCGTCGGTCCGGTCGATAGCAGGGTAGAGGTCTCGTGGCCTGGCTGCTGAGCCTGACAGAGATCAATGACAGGAACGGGGTCTCATGACAATGCCTGTTTTCGACTTTGTGAAGAACGGCACGAACCATGATGGCTCACCGACCGGACCAAAATGATGGACCGGATGGTGCACCTGGTTTCGGTCGAAGTGGAAGCCATCTACGGTTGGTGCGGTCTCTGTCACACCTTCGCCGAGTTTCCTCACGACTGCCTGGGAAAAGACCGACCTGTCCAAGACCTTGACTACCCTGACAGTTTTTCATGGGCACGTCAGGCGCTACTGCTCAAGGACTGACGTCCCACTGAGGATGGTACATAGGGGACCAAAGCCCTACAACACGACTACCAAGGTCTGTGCAGGTGCTCTACTCCGGAGGACGAGGGTGGCTTATATGGTAAACGTGACCGAATTCAACCGGCCTCCGGTGACGACCACGGCCCGGTGCCCGCACGCCCCCGTCGTCTCGGTAATGGTGGAACTCGAAGGACCCCGCGGTGAGCACCTGCAACGGTTCTCGTGCGGTAAATGTGTGCGCGGCTGGTGGGAGAGCGATGGCGCCCTCATCGACCTCGACGAAGCAGTGGGCAAGATGAGGGAAGTCGCTCACGGGCTGCACAGTCGCCGGACGTCTGCCAAGCGCCGGCGCCCGGCGGCCGAGCCGGACGTCCGGCCGCCGGCCTGGAGTGTGGAGAGGTCGGAGATCGAGCGCTTTACCCGGGTGCTCTCCAGCTGATCGCTAGGGTTTTCCCTCTATCCAACTTCTTAGGCCAACGCTACCCTCGTGAGATGTCCTGGCGTTTGCCCATTGCACCGAGGCTGGCCCTTACTACGGGCGTAGCCGCGCTCATTGCAATAACTCCTGGTTGGAGCAGCACTAGTTGGGCTTCGGCTCCCACCACCAACAAGGTCCACCACGCCACCCCCCTGTCCATTTCCCTATCAGGAAAGTGGTCGGGAAGCTACAGCGGCGCTTTCAGCGGCACCTTCAGCCTGAAGTGGAAGCAGTCGGGGGCCAACCTGAGCGGGACGATCATGATCTCTGGGTTCAAGAACGCACCCACGAGCATTCATGGGACCATTCAGGGCGCCTCCATCCGCTTCGGCACCGTCGGTTCAGAGTCGATCACCTACTCGGGCTCCGTCTCAGGCAAGTCCATGTCCGGCACCTGGAAGATCCAGGCCGGCGGTCGGTCCTTGGGTGGCGGTTCCTGGAAAGCCGCCAAGTCGTCCTGAACGAAGGGCGGCAACGGCCCCCGACTACCCGCTAATCACCAAGGCTGCGCGTAAGCGGGTGTACACTCCGAGTGGTCAAGGAAAGGGGCCGCATAGCCTTGTTCGTGCCGCGGGCTTGTGACTACAGGACTGTGACAACCAGTCCGGGCTCCGCTGCCCCGCCGTCGATCACGGGCAGTAGACATGCCCCCGAGTTCTGCGCTGAGTGCGCCGACGTCCTGACCTGCCTCGACGTGCAGGATGGCCTTAAGGCATTGCGAGACGACATCGGGCGCCGCCTGGCGAAAGGTGTTAGCCGTCGCCAGCAGGCACGGATGCGGGCCGAGGTCCAGTTGATGGAGCAGCGGGTACACGCCATCGAGGCCGTCTGTCCCCGGATGGCCCCGGACCGCCGCCTGGCGGCCGTCGACCCGTCGCCTGACCAGGCGACTTAGGTGGCCGGGCGGTAACTGGGACCTTGTTCGCGGGCTCGGAGCGGCTAGGGAGCCCGCTCAGCTGCCCGTTCGGACGCCGTGCTCTTGATCATCTATCGCTTGGCGGTGTACGGTCATTTTCTCAGTACATGCCACATCGCACCACCCGCCACGAAGGGGAGCCTGGTTGAGCGAGCCAGCGGACGACCTGCGACAAGCGAACCTGGCGGCGCGCCTTCGCGTCGTGAGGCGGCAACTCGACCTCCTGGCCGCGGCGCGGCTCGACAAGCCTCTCGACGTCGAGATCGAGCAGAACTACCAGGTGCTTTGCGCCAGGGAACATGATCTCCTGGCGGAGATGTCGGTCCCCGCCCCAACACTGGACGGGGAAGGGGGCACGAGAAACCATGTCTCTTGCCTTTGACGAAGCGGCCGAACGCCGCCGCCGAGCAAATCCGCTGATCCCGGCGGGTTCGTTCCCTCAGGGCCGTTGGAAGAACCGCGTGCTTATAGCGATCTCGAGTGGGATGCCCATAAGGGAGGCGATCGACGAGGCGACCAGGGCCGAGCGGGTCGAGAACGCCGGCTTCAAGCCCCAGTACGACCCGGCCCTTCTAGAACTGGTCTAGGAGCCGGGCCTCGACATTCTGGCCCGTACGGGCACCCGAGCTCAGCCGGCTAGCGTCGGACGAGTGACAGCGTCGAGGAGGCCGGGGAATGCGGGCAGACGCCTGCGCTGGGCTCTGTGGCGGCTGGGTTGGGTCCTGCTGCTGACCGCTTTCTGGTCGTCGGGCAAGGTGCGGCTAGGCACGATCTGGGATCTGGCGGTGGCCATTATCGTGGTCGCAGCCTTTTCCGTCCTGGTGTACCGCCTGAAGCGCCTCTACGAAGCTCTCAAGCAGTCTGCCAAGAGAGCGTGGCGAGAAGGCCACCGGGAGGCCATTCGGCAACTGGCCCGAGCCCTCGCCCACTTGAAGGAATGAGCCGTTTCCCGGCTAGCGCGCTATGGCGGGCCCGGCGCCCCACTGCTCGAGGGCCAGGTCCCTGACGGCCGCACGGAACTGGACTTCGGCGCCATCCCCGCATTCGTCCAGCGACGCCACCACCAGACGGCGGACGCGGTTGTCGCCTCCGGCCACGGTGGTCTTGCACGACACGGCATGAGCCTCGAAGCTGTAGTTCCGCGGCCCGAGGCGCACCTTGAGCTCCAGGCGGTCGCCCGGCAGATGGTCCTCATGGGCGACGAAGACGAGGTCGCCGGGTGATACTTCGTTGCCCAGCGCCTCGACGAATTGCCGGCGGCTTTGGCAGCGGTACTCGACCGTCAGGAGCGTTTTCACCCTGGGCATCAGACGGCGCTGGTGATGAGCGACGAACTGAGCCAGTTGCCTTTCGACCCGGCCGGGCAGGTTCAGGAATTGGAAGCCGACCTGGCTTGGGCACCCGTCGTGATCGTCTGGCCGGCGCCTCCCCGTGGCATCCCCAGGCTCGCCGTAGGGTTGGCTATGACGGACAACGGCGGGGACGGTGATGACCTGCCCCGGCCCCAGCTCGATAGTGAGGTCCACCTCTGTCCCGACCTCTAGGGGTTCGGGGGGGCAGACACGGAGGCCAGCGGGGGAGAAGTCCATCGAGAACAAGTCCCACTGGCCGCCAGCGGCGGCCACCGTGACGCGGGTAGCCACCGGGACCCGGAACAGGTCCCGGCGCTCGACGATGTGGACCTCATCGGGCGGGTCGCAGACCACGTAGGTGCTGATCTGGTACGACTTGTGGGCTACGAACCGGGCCGGTCCGCTTACGGCCCGGGTGCTGACAAGTATGAGGTCGGGCAACCCTTGAGGGGGCACCGTCATCTGGAACCGCAGGACCTTAGGCCTGACCCACGAGAGGATGGCACGCACGGCTTCGCTCACGTCGGGCAGTTCCGTGGGCCCGGCCGCGCTCACGTCCTCCGCCGGCCACAGCAGGGCCTCGGTGCCCTCGACGAGGTGCGCTTCGGTCCAGGCCTGCTTACGGACGAGTTGGCTGGGCGACGGGCCGGTCAGTTCCATTTGTCGGTGCCTGTTCTGCCCATCTGTTCTCCTCTGCCCGAGGCTTACCGGCCCCGGGGCGCGGCACCCCAGGGCCGCGCCCTTGAGAAGGTATCGGCGGGCGGGCCCGCCAGTTGAACGGGCGAACTAACCCTTGTGTGTGGCCGGAGCAGCCTTTATGGTCAGCTTCAGGTGCGCCGACGTCCTGATACCGAAACGGTCGGTGACGGTCACGGTGGCGACGAAGGTCCCTTTGGCCTTGGGCTTGCCCGAGATTTTCCCGGTTGCCGCACTGATCGACAGGCCGGCGGGCAACCCCGTGGCCGTCCACTTGTACGGCGCCTCGCCGCCAGTTGCCCGCGGCTGGACCGTGAATGTCGAATGGGCCCGGCCTGAGCCGACCGGTCCGGGGGCGATGGCGAGGTCGGCGACGACGGCGAACGTCGAGTACGAAGTCGGCCCACTGAAGACCGTGTCCACCGTGGCCCCGGCCGGGAGGCCGACCGGGAGAGGAACGGCGTTGGGGCCCGAAGCTCCGCTGCCGACGGAGGTCCCCAGCTGGCCGTACTCGTTGTTACCGAAAGCAAGGAGCTGGCCGGAGGCAGTGACCACGAGGCTGTCGTCGAAGCCGGCGGCGACGCGTGCGACCGGGCCCGCCGCCCCCGCGGGCATCTTGACGAGGGCAGGGCTGGGGTTGGCCGTGGTCGACCCGTTGTTGGCGGCGCTGGCGAGCTCGCCGAAGTCATTGTCACCAAAGGCGAAGACCTGGCCGGAGGCGGTGAGGACCAGGCTGTGGTAGCCGCCGGCGGCAATCTGGACGGCGGGACCGGCTGACGAGGGCAGCGGTACCTGCGCCGGGCTGGGGTTGGCCGTCGTGGTCCCGCTGTTGTTGCCGTCGCCGAGTTGGCCGTAGTTGTTGTCACCGAAGGCGAATACTTGTCCGCCGGCGGTGAGCGCCAGGCTGAAATCAAATCCTGCCGCGATCTGGGTCACGCGGCCGGCCGACATCCCGACCAGTGCCGGCGTCGGGTTGGCGGCGGTAGTTCCGTTGTTGGTGATGTCGCCCAGTTGCCCGTACTCGTTGTTGCCGAAGGCGTAGACCTGGCCGCCTGAGGTCAGCGCCAGGCTGAAGTCCTCGCCGGCAGCGATCTGGGCCACCGAGCCGGGCAGGTTCACCAGCGTCGGCGTCGGGTTGGCGATCGAAGCGTCGTTGTTAGCGTTTCCCAGCTGTCCCTCGCCGTTCGCACCGAAGGCGTAGAGCTGGCCGCTCGACAGCAGCACCAAGCTGAACTGGTCTCCGGCGGCGACCTGTGCCGCCGGCCCGGGCAGCGTCACCGGCAGGGGGGCCGGGTTGGCCGTGATGGCAGAATTGTTGGCGTTCGTGCTGTTGCCGAGCTGTCCATAGAAATTGTCGCCGAACGAGAAAACCTGGCCGGCCGACGTTAGCAAAAGGGTGTGGTCCTTGGAGGTGGAGACCTGTACCACCGTGCCGTTCGCGGCCGCCACGCTCAGTTGGGCCGGGGTCGAGTTAGCCGAGAGGGACCCATTCCCGGCCGGGTTGCCAAGCTGGCCGTCGTTGTTCGCACCGAAGGCGTAGAGCTGGCCGGGGGACGTAGCTCCGGCCGCGGAAGCGGGCGCAACTGCGGTCATCGCCGGCAGCACGACGACCAACGCGGTGACGAGGGCTCTGGCGCGTCGATGTCGAGCGGGGGGCCGGAGCCCTGCTTGGCCGCTGGAGGGGGCGGTCAGGAGCCGGCCCAGGTACTTGACGGCCATTACCGCGAGTTTTCCCATGACGCTCCGTTCAGGTTGTCAGTTCGGACGCACGATACCGGGCCCCCTATAGCACGTCAAGGCACAGCTCGACCACCCTGACGGGCGGCGACGGCCTGGTTGCGCGGTTACTCAGGACATCGACGGGCGGCACCAACGGGCGGGTAGCAACCGGCTACTGGAAATGTCCGGTCGATGACTGGCGTTTTTTTGATCAGAACGACGGGCCCGCCGTGGCCACCGGGGAAACCGTGCCCCAGACCGGCGGGAAGGATGAACACCGAGGTGGCATCGACGACGTCCGTCCCCGCCTGCGTGCCGACGACCAGGACGTGGCCACTGGCGACTATGTTGACCAGGCCGGGTGAGCTCACCCCCGGGTCACGGTAGGTCGTCGTGCTTGAAGACGTTGACGGTGACGGTGGCGCTCGTGCGGCCCCCGGTGGTGATGGTGAAGGTCGTGGCCGTCGGGCTGGCCGGCGCCGTGGCGACAGTGCCGAAATCGGTGGCCCTCGGGAGGTCCACGGAGGTGGCGGTGACGTTGTTGGTCCCGTCCTGGGTACCGAAGACCAGCACGTGGTCGCCGTAGATGATGTTGGCGAGGCTGGGGGAGCTGAACCCGGGCTCGCGATAGGTGGTGCCGGACGAAACATTTACGGTGACCGTTGTCGGGTCGCCGGTGGTGATGGTGAAGGTGGGCGACGTCGAGGCGACGGTACCGGCTTGAATGGCCGGCGGGAGGTACACGGAGGTGGCATCGACCATATCGGTCCCGTCCTGGGCGCCGGAAACCACGACGCGGTCGCCCGCCATTAGGTCGGTCAGGCTGGGAGGGCTGAAGCCCGGCTCACGGTAAGTCGTACTGCCGGAGAGGTTGACGATGACGGTCGCCGTCGGGTTGGTGGTATTGATGGTGAACTCCGGCGCCACCGAAGCGACGGTACCGGTGTCGCGGGCCGCCGGGATCTCCACGGACGTGGCGTCGATGGTGTTCGTCGCCGCTTCGGTCCCCATGATGACGACCTGGTCACCCAGAAGTATGTCGGCCAAGCCCGGCGAGGTCTGGCCCGGCTCGCGGAACGTGGTGGTGACCGACACGTCGACGGTGACGGTCGTGGTCGGGTTGCCCGTGGTGATGGTGAACGTCGTGGGCGCCGAGCCGGCCGGTACGGAGGCGACGACACCCGATGTCCCGTAGCCATGACGGAAATGGGAGCCCCCCCACCACGGAGCGAAAGGCCCACCAGGTGCACCGTTGCCGGGAGGGCTGCCCGGCCCCAGAGGAGCCGCGCCCGCTAGTGCCGAGGTCCCCAAGCAGAGAGACCCGGCCAGGCCGGTCACGAGGCCGGTGTAAAGCACCAGGCGGGCCGATTTCCTGATAATGCACGTCTCCCCGGCCCCGACATTGCTTCGGCTTCGCAGTGACATCTCGTTCTCCCTGTCATTTCGAATGTCCGTTGGGCACCTCGTCCTGGCGGCAGGACGTCGTTTTGAGAATATCATCAATGGCGCGGCGTCAGGCCCGTGACCAGGAGAGGGGCGAGTTTGTGGCCGCGGTGCAATTGTGATGAATGCGTAGGTTGTGATGGATGTGCGGAGACGTCGCCGCCGGGCCGGGGCCAAGGGCCCGTCCACGCCGACGGGTGACGACGCGGCGCGAACCGAGGCGCGGACGGGTACGATCGGTGCCGGCGCGGAAGTGCCGGGTTCTGCTGGAGTTTTCTCGGCTGCGGCAATTCCTTGGTGGTGCTCCCCGGTCCGGGCGGGAACTCGCCGCGACTGGTCGGCGAAGCCCAGCGAGGCTGCGGTACCGCGGCGCCGGTCTCGCCGATCGGGCGCCCTCCGCCCCTGCTGGGCGCGCCGCTTTAGTCCCCGTTCACATTTCTCTCAGCAACTTCTTCTTTCCCGCCTGCTGGCGCCGGCCCGGAACGGCGCCGTCGCTTCCCCATAAAACAACCCATAGTGACCCGGCAAGCTCAATTAGTGGTGCTTCTCATTCCTTCAGCGCCGCAGACCGCGTGCCGGGGGTCTCTTGCCGGGCTCCGCACTGGCAATCTGACGTCGGGGACCGGCGGCCGACGGTGCCCGGGCGGCGGCGAGCTGGGCGAGGGCGCTAGCACGGTCGGCAGGTGCCCCGCGCTCGGCGTCATGGCGTTCGGCCAATCCTTCACCCGGTGACCGGACCACCCCACAGGAGCGACCGGTACGATAACGCCCGGTGCGCTTAAGGGAGACGGGCGGGACGGCGTCAGCGGGTACTGAAATCGTTGCCCCGCCCTCCCGGCTGATTGTCCTGGTCATAGCCCTGGCCGCTGGCTTCAGCCTCGCCGTCGGCTGGTACCAGCTGTTGGGCATGGGAGAGTGGCACCAGTACCTCGAGTACGACGACGGGGTCTGGTTCGGCACCGCCGTCCGCCTGGCGCACGGGATCCTCCCTTACCGGAGCTTCGTCGACGACCAGCCCCCGGGGGTACCGGTCCTTATGCTCCCCTTTGCCTTATGGTCACGCTCGGTGGGCACCCGCAGCGCCTTCGCCGCCGCTCGTCTGGCCGTCCCCCTGGTCGAATCGGTCGGTGTCGTGGCCCTGGGCTGGACGGTGCGGCACCGAGGGGTGCTCACCACAACGATCGCCTGCGGGGTTATGGCTGTGTACCCGCTGTGCCTCATCGACCAGCGCACCGTGATGCTCGAACCGTTCTGTGCCACGTTCTGCCTCCTGGGCCTGGCGACCGTGTTCCACCAGGACCACCTGAGCGCTCGCAGCGGACGTCTGGCCGTGGCCGGCGCCTGTTTTGGCCTGGCGGGTGCCTGCAAGGCTTTTGCCCTTCTCCCGTTTGTCGTGGTCGTGGCCGCCCTGCTGGTGGGCCCGGGCCGTCGGCGCCTCGGCGCCTTCATGGCCGGCACGGCGGCCAGCTTTGCCGTACTGTGCGGTCCGTTCCTGGTGGTGGCGCCGGGTGCTTTTCTCCACGATGTCGTGGTCACGCAGTTCTCCCGCAGCGGGGTCTCGGAGCCGTCCCGCTATGACCGGCTCGCCTCCCTGGTCGGCTCACCGCCGTCCACGGTGCCCGGCGGCCTTTCCGACCATCAGGACCGGGAACTGGCCGTGATCATCGCCGTACTCGTCGCCGTCCTCGTCGTGAGCAGTTACATGATCGGGCGCCCCTGGCCCTGGTCGCCCCGCGCACGGCCGGGGACGCCCCTCGAAGCGGAGGGGGGGACCGGGATGGTTCGCACCCCTGGATGCCACCGCCGTCCTCGTCGCCGTGGTCACCGGGACGGCCCTCAGCGTCCCGGCCGCCTATTACTACCACTACGCCGCCTTTTTTGGCCCTTCCTGGCCCTGATGCTCGGGCTGGCCGCCGGCCGCCTCGCCCGGCGCGCCCCTGTCGTGCTGTCGTTGTGCGCGGTGACGGTCCTCGCGGTCGGTGCCGTCCACGCCGTCCAGACCGTGCGGGCCAGTCCCGGGGGCTTGCCCAATGTGGCCCTCATCGACCGCCTTGTCCCCCCGGGTGCCTGCGTTTTGGGTGACGACGCGCCGACGCTAGTCCTGGCCAACCGCTTCAGCTCCCGCACTCCTGGTTGCAACGCCGTCACCGACGCCTTCGGCACCACGATCAGTTCCGACGGCGGCTACCCGGCAGACACTCCGCAGGGGCACTCGGCCCCGACGGTGGCGACGTGGTTGGACGCCCTGGAGCGCAGCAATTACGTGGTGCTGGCCCTGGGTTTCCAGGAGCGCCGCATCCCCTGGGGCTCTCCCGTCCTGCACAATTACCTGAGTTCGCACTTCCAGGCCCTGACATCCTCTGGTGACATTGTCCTTCGCCGGCGCCGTCCGTAGCTTCGGGCGCCGACCGTTCGAGGTCACGACCACCCCGACCGGTCGGCGCCCGCAGGAAATTGTACGGACTACGGCGCCCACAGGCGGCCGAAGGCGGGCTGGCGCCGAGGGAGGGGCGCTGACTCGATGGTGCCTACACTCTTTCGCCCGGTGAAGAAACACAGCCGCCAGCAGGTATCCCAGACCGCATCCCTCCTCAGCTTGGTCGTGAGGTTGATGAGGCGGCCGTTCGTGGGGAGGGGTTGCCCGGCATCGTTTATCATGTGCGGGAAGGCGAGATCGCAGGCGAAGTCGAACTTTACCGACCGCTCCAGGGCCCGGTCCCATCTATTGACAAGCATGTGGCCGATGGTCGCCTTGTCTTGCGCGGGCCCGAAGACGAATTCGACGTCCTTGATCAGGAGCCTGCGGTCGAGGTCGCCAACTTTGTATGTCGAGCCGTCGAGCACCGTGCACACAGGGTCACCCGAGCCTCCTTTACCGACGCGGGCAAACTCATGGAGCATCCACAACGGGTCGTCTTCTTGACCGCCGTGATAGGGTTGCAACCTCTCGATTACCGCTTGCGCCGACGCCTTCATGCCGCAGATCCTATAAAGGCCACTGCCGGGACCGTCGCCGTCGGTCGGCTCGGCGAACGCGTGCGCGTCCACTAAAATGGGAAAGTCAGAACAGGCATTACGGCCGGAATGCCGACGGGCGATAATGAGAGCGAACTCGTCGAGGGCGGCACGCCAATTCTCAATACACTCGCCCAACCTGACGGAAATCTGGTGGGGGGCCGGTTGCCAAATTTGTAAGACAACACGTCCTCGGTCCGAACGTGCCCGGTCACGCTCGATCCTGGCTCCATAGGGCCGACGTGGTACCGGGAAAGTCGCCGGCCGCTGAGGACGTGGGCCCCGCCCCTGGGCGGTGGGGTGGCCGAGCGCCGTCCATGGCGTCGGCAAGGAACAACCGTCGCAACACCCGGCCCCGGTTGACCCGGCGCAGGTCTCGTACGGTGGCCGTTGTTTTGGTGGTCAAATCAGCCCTCGCTTCGTTCAGAGCCCAGTTGACGGCGGTTTATCAACCGCTCGTGACGCACCCCTTTGGGGGCGTAAAACCTACCGTCAAACTCACCGCAACCCCACCCGCGAATTGCCGGCCGGGGGTTGCCGCTGTGGCGCCCGGTCCATTACGGAACGAGCGCTTTTGGGGGCTAATAGCTAGGGCATGGGGACAGGTGGAGCACTACGACGAGGTCGGTCCCCGCACCGGCGCCGAGGTTGGCGCGAGGGCGTTAGGCGGACCAAGAGACTGTACACGCGGGGAGCCGTGAGAGCCGGCGCGGTGGTTAGCTCGGGCCCTCCTGGGCCGGCCTGTCCTCTCCGGGGCACTCGTGGGGGAAGATGGTGAAGGAGTGGCACAGGCCGCACCAGCCGTAGTTGCTTTCAACTTTTTCAGGTACAGCGTCAGTTACCAGTGCCATGGGGAGCCATGCAACCATGACGTGGTGCCCGCTGACCACCCGGGTGGCAAATCGGGCCAGTTTTCGCACCATCAGTGTCCCAAAGACCACTGGAAGTGTCCGCAGAACGGTAGGGCCGGCAGATCACCGCCCTGTCCCGGCCCAAGGGGCCGGCAGGTCCAAGGGGCCGGTAGGTTCAAGGGAACACGACCACACTGCGGAGGACCTCGCCCCGGCCCATGCGGGCGAACGCCTCTTCTACATCCCCGGTCCCGATGGTCTCGCTGACAAAATGGTCGAGGTCCAGGCGCCCCTGGCGGTACAGGTCGATCAGCATCGGGAAGTCACGGGCGGGCAGGCAGTCGCCGTACCAGGACGGCTTGAGCGCTCCGCCGCGCCCGAAGAAGTCGAGCATGGGCAGGGCCGGGAACATCATCTGCGGGTCGGGCACCCCGACCTGGACCACGGTGCCGGCCAGGTCCCGGGCGTAGAAGGCCTGCTGGAGGACCTCGGGCCGGCCGACAGCCTCGATGACGACGTCGGCCCCGAAGCTCCCGGTGGCGGCCCGGACGGCCTCGACGGGGTCTTCCCGGCTGCTATTGACGGTATGGGTTGCCCCCATGGCCCGGGCCCAGTCGAGTTTGCGGTCGTCGATGTCGACGGCGACGATCGTGGTAGCGCCGGCCAACCGGGCGCCGGCTACGGCGGCGGCCCCGACCCCGCCGCAACCGAACACGGCGACGCTGTCGCCCGGCCCGACGCCACCGGTGTTCATGGCGGCGCCGATCCCGGCCATCACGCCGCAACCCAGCAGACCGGCGGCTTCGGGGCGGGTTCGGGGCACCTCCGTGCACTGGCCCGCCGCCACCAGGGTGAGTTCGGCAAAGGCGCCGATCCCCAACGCCGGGGATAAGGGTGTCCCGTCCTTCAAGCGTCATGGGCTGGGTGGCGTTGAAGGTGGCAAAGCAGTACTGCGGCTTACCCTTTCGGCACGCCCGGCACGTCCCGCAGACGGCACGCCAGTTGAGCACCACGAAGGCTCCCGGGCTCAGGCCGCGCACGTCCGGGCCGATGCTGACCACTTCGCCGGCCGCCTCGTGGCCCAGCAGGAAGGGGAAGCCGTCGGAAATGTTCCCCTCGCGGTAATGAAGGTCGGTGTGGCACACGCCGCAGGCCATGACGCGGACGAGAGCTTCACCGGGGCCCGGGTCAGGGACGAGCACGGTCTCCAAAGAGACGGGCCAGCCCCGGCCGAGAGCGACGACACCTGGCACTGCGTGGTTCATCGTTGAGCCTCCTGGGAGATCGCTGCAGCCTACTCACCGTGCATCTTGGCTAATCTCTCCGCTCCGTGATGGATATCGCGGAAGCAGCTCTGGCCGGCGCCCTCGACGCCGGTGCCCGCTATGCCGATGCCCGCGTCATGATCGTGGCGACCGAGTCGATGTCGGCCCAGAACGGCGACATCGAGGGGCTCCGTCAGGGCGAGAAGGCCGGTGTCGGTGTCCGGGCGCTGATCGGTTCCTCCTGGGGGTTTGCGGCCACGGCCGAGTTGTCCAGCCGGGGGGCGCGCCGGGCGGGAGAACAATCAGCCGCCACGGCACGGGCGTCGGCCCGCCTGGCCGGGGCGCCGCTCGAGATGGCTCCGGTCCCGACCGTCCACGACCACTGGGAGAGCGCCTGTGCCGAAGACCCCCTGTCCGTACCCCTGTCCGAGAAAGCCGGGCTCCTGGCCTCGGTGACGGCGACGGCCCGGGCTGCCGGCGCCCAGATCGCCCAGGCCGGCTATGAGATCTGGGATACGACCAAATGGCTGGCGACGAGCGAGGGGAGCCGGATCTCCCAGCGCATCCGTGAGTGCGGCGCCGCTCTGTCGGCCACGGCCATCGGCGATGGCGAGACCCAGCGGCGCAGCTACCCGGGCATCCGGGGCCAGTACGGGACCAGGGGGTGGGAGCTCGTCCGCCAGCTCGACCTCCCCGGCCAGGCCGGGCGGGTCGGTGAGGAGGCCGTGGCCCTGCTGTCGGCGCCCGCCTGCCCCGAGCGGCGCTGCGACCTGGTCCTCGGTACCGAGCAGATGGCCCTGCAGATCCACGAGTCGGTGGGCCATGCCACCGAACTGGACCGGATCCTGGGCTGGGAGGCGGCGTTCGCCGGCACTTCGTGGTTGGAGCTCGGCCAGCTCGGCTCCCTGCGTTTCGGCTCCCCGCTGATGAACATCACCGCCGACGCCACCTTGCCCGGCGCCCTCGGGTCCTTCGGCTACGACGACGAGGGCACCCCGGCCCATAGCGTCGACATCGTCCGCGACGGCATCTGGGTCGGTGCCCTCTCGGGCCGGGACTCGGCCGCCCTGGCCGGCCTGCCACCCGGTGGCATGGTCCGCGCCGACGGGCACAACCGGATCCCCATGGTGCGCATGACCAACGTCGGGCTCCTACCCGGTGACAGCTCGCTGGACCAGATGATCGCCGAGACCGATGACGGCCTTTACATGGACACGAACCGTTCCTGGTCGATAGACGACCGGCGCTTGAACTTCCAGTTCGGCTGCGAAGTGGCGTTCGAGGTCAAGGGTGGCCGGCTGGGGCGGATGCTGCGCAACCCGACCTACACGGGTATCAGCCCTCAGTTCTGGGGGTCGTTGGACCGCGTTGGAAGCCGGGCCGAGTGGCAATTTTGGGGCACGCCCAACTGCGGCAAGGGCCAACCTCTCCAGATCGGCCACACCGGCCACCCCTCGGTGCCGTGCCGGTTCCGGGACGTTCGGGTCGGGGTACGGGGATGAGCGCTTCCGACCCGGCGCGGCTGGCGGAGAGGTTGGTCGAAATGGTGGGCCGGCGCGCCGAGGCGGCGGTGACGGTGACGCATGCCCGCCAGGGGCTCACCCGCTTCGCCAATTCCTGTATACACCAGAATGTCCTCGACGAGCACACCGAGGTCTACTTGGAGATCTCCCGCGATGGTCGCCCGGCGGCGGCAACCACCTATCGCACCGACGACGAGGCCTTGGCCGGCCTGGCCGACGGGGCCTGGGCGGCGGCGGCCCTTCGGCCGGTCGATCCCAGTTGGGCGGGCCTGGCGCCGCCGGCTGGGCTCCGGTGCGCCAAGGACGTCCACTATGACCCGGCCACGGCGGAGGTGGGCCCGGCCGAGCGGGCCGAGGCGGTGGCCGCCTTCGTGGCCGCCGGAGGGGGCCTGGAGGGGGCCGGGTTTTGTGAGACGAGCCTCAACGACCACTACTTCGCCAATTCGGCCGGGCAGCGTCTCGAGAGCCACGGTACGGGCGCCGCATTCGACGCCATCCTGCGCATGCGAGGCTCCGACGATCGGCCGTGTTCTGACGGCGTCGCCTCGACCTATTCCTCCCGCTTCGCCGACCTCGACCCTGAAGCCCTGGGCCGTCACGCCGCCGGTCGGGCTCGCCATGGCGACCGCCCCGTCGAGCTGCCCGCCGGGCACTACGAGGTGGTGCTCGAGGCCCGTTGCGTGGCCTATCTCATGGATTTCTTCACCTTCTACGGCTTCAACGGGCGAGCGGTGACCGAGGGCCGGTCGTTCGTCACCGTCGGCGAGCGCCAGCTCGACCCGGCGTTGAGCATGACCGACGACGCCACCGACCCACGGCAGGTGGGACCGGTTTTCGATGCCGAGGGCACGCCCAAGCGCCGAGCCCCGCTCGTCGAGGCTGGGGTGGTCACGGGCGTCACCCACGACCGGCGTAGCGCGGCCCAGGCCGGCGGTGGAACGGCCACAACCGGACATGGCGTCGTCGGGGGGGCGGCGTTCGGGGCCATCGCCACGGCCATGTTGGTCGAGCCGGCGGCGGCGGGCGCCGCCCGCCCGCTCGGCGCGCTCGTCTCCGATGTGGAGCACGGCCTCCTCGTCTCCGACTTCTGGTATACCCGGGTGCTCGACCCCAAGACCCTCGTCGCCACCGGCCTCACTCGCAACGGCGTCTTCATGATCGAGAACGGCGAAGTCGGTCGGGCCGTTACCAACCTCCGGTTCACCCAGTCCTATGTGGCCGCCCTGGCGCCGGATAAGGTGCTCGGGGTAGCCGACGACGGCCGCCTGGCTCCCGGCGGGCTTCACGTGAGCCTCCATCACGCCCCCAGCCTGCACCTGGCGGCCTGGAACTTCACCGGTAACGCGTCGTCCTGAGGACGGTTGAGGCCCCCGGCAGCTTCCCCGGTATTCTGCGGTGTGCTCTTCTTTGGCGCGTTGTTGTTCATTGCCGCCGAGATCGTTGCCTTCGTGGTCGTTGCCCACCAGATCGGCTTCCTGTGGGCCTTGGGGGCCCTGATCGTTGCCAGCGCTCTCGGCCCCTTCGTCGTACGGCGGGTCGGTCTCGGGATCCTGGCCCAGACCCAGGAGAGGCTGGGTCGCGGCGAAATGCCCACCAGAGAGCTGCTCGACGGGCTCGTCATCCTCATCGGCGGGGCGATGATCTGCGTTCCCGGCTTCATCGGCGATGCCCTTGGTCTGCTGCTCATGATCGGCCCCGTACGACATCTCGTGATCCGGGCGGCCGGTCACCGCCTCGCCCGACGGGTACAGACGGTCCGCACCGACCGCTGGCGCGTGGTCAACGTAGGTTCACAACGCGTGCACGGCGAGCCTCCGGCCCCGCCCAACCGGCCCGGTCTCCCCCTCGGTCCCGGAGATCCCGAAAGGCCTTAGCAGGAGAGCCGGCCGCACCGCGAAGGCAAGTCCCCCGGTTCGTGCCCGCTGTTCAGGTGCCGGGCCCGACGCTTACACCGGTAACCCAGTCCGTAGCCGACAGCCAGAGGCGGACAGTCGTCCCTACAGGGATCTGGGACATGAGGATCGCAACCCCGTTTGCTCCCACGACCGTCGGCGGGCTGCACCAGCGCCAGGCGTCCCACGAGCCGCCGGACACGCCCTCCGAGATAACCGAGTGCGCCCTCTCGTTGAAGCCCTCCCATGCCACTACTCCGTAGCTGGGGAACCCCGACCCTCCGCTGCATTGGGTGCCCGTCGGGGGCGCCAGTACGCTTACGGCGACGAGACAAGGGCTGGAAGCAGCCACGCTTACCTTGACGAAGTCACCGGGCCGCAACTGGGCCAGGCTCATATTGGCCCCGTCCGGTGCCACGGCACGGAAACCGTTACAGATGGGGTAAGAGACGTTCTGTTCCCCATTGTCGAGGCTCACAAGGTTGTTGGCAGGATTAAGCCCCATAATGGCCTCAGTACCGTTGCCCGGCGTGCTCCACGGGTGCGTCGCATACCAGTTGTCGGTCGAGGTTGCGGGAGTAGCCGTGGGTGGCGTAACGGTGCTGGGTGGCGAAGATGGGACGGTGCTGGGTGGCGAAGATGGGACGGTGCTGGGTGGCGAAGATGGGACAGTGCTACCAAGCGGCGACGGTGGAGCAATGCCAGGCGCCGACCTCGGGGCGGGGGCCGAGGTGAAGGTGCGGTGCGAGACCCGAGTGGAGGTTGTCGACAAGGCACCGGCGGAGTTACGAGGGGGACGGGGCGCCAGGATAGCCACCAGCGATCCGGCCAACAGCCCCACACCCAATATCCCGGCGACTGCCAGCCGCCGCCGTTCCCGGGCGCGCCCTGGCGGACGGCCGGTGACCGTCGGCGAGTAGGTGCGCACGCAGTTGCGGCCGGCGTCCTTCGCCAGCTTCATGGCCAGGGCCGCCTCTTCGACTGCCGCGCTCAGGCTGCTGTGCCACTTTGGGTAGTACCAGGCCACGCCGACGCTGATCGTTACAACCTTGTTGGGTGTCCCGCTCGGGATCGCCGCGTCCTCGACGGCGTGACGAGCGCGTTCGGCAACTTCGAGGGCCTCGAAGCGTGTCGTGTCGGGAAGGAACGCGACGAACTCCTCGCCGCCTTTCCTAAATACCGAGTCTCCGGCGCGGCACGACTCGGAGAGTAATCCCGCTATCTGGCGGAGCACGTCATCGCCGACGGCGTCGCCTCGTTCGCGGTTCAGCACATGGAAGTCGTCGGCGTCGCAGAAGACCACGGCGTAGTGGTAGCCGCTCATTTCCCCGTCTTCCCACGGGTTCGTGCGCCGGTGCTCGGCATCTTGGGTCAATGTGTCGATAGCCGAGAGCTGTTCGTGGTAGGCGCGAGCATTGAGGAGGCCGGTCAGCGAGTCGGTGCGCGCCTCGCGGGCGGCGCGATCTCGCTCGGCCTGCATTGACATGAGCTCTTGCTCCTGACGACGTTCCCAGTCGTAGTCGTCGAGGTGTGCCCATATCCCGCCTTTGCCCTTGCTCTTGGACCGATAGACGGCCACGTCGGCACGCTGTAAGAGGGCTCCCCCGGTGGCGGCACCGTCGGTCTCGGCAATTCCGACGGTCACCGATATCGCGGAGGCGGGGTCGGGGAGGTGCAGAGCCTGAATGGATGCCTGCAGCGCTCGGAACCGCATTTTAGCTTCCTCGGTATTGACGTCGCGGAGCACAACGGCGAACTCGTCGCCACCGATACGAGCTATAGCGACGGCGTCAACGAAAAAGTCGCGTAAGCAGTCCCCGACGCGCCGCAATATTTCGTCGCCGACCTCGTGGCCAAATGCAACGTTCATACGTTTGAAATCATCTAGGTCGAGCAGGGCGACGCAACCGGCGCCCGCAGGCCGGCGAGCCAGGAAGTCCAGCTTCGGGGTCAGGCCCGTGCGGTTGGTGAGCCCCGTCAGGGGGTCAATCAGGGCCGCTTGTTCCATCTGACCCCCATGTTGGCGAGCGGCGGGCACGTCCGAGAGCGTCATGACCAGCCCGCCAACTTCGCTCGCGTCGGGCGGGGATGCGGCCCTCAGCCTGAAGGTCCGTCCGTCGCCCCGGGCCGAGGAGCCTGGTCGCTGGATCGAAGCGTTCATGACTGTCCCATCAATTCCGACGACTATTGCCGCCGTGGCCCATCCGATAGGTTTTTCGTAGAACAGCGTCTGCGTCACGGGACGCTCTTCATGGGCTCTGTATCGGTACCTCGAAGCCCCGGCCCTGAGTGCTAAACGGCTGCTAGAGGTGGTGGCGGCGCTCTTTCGCTGCTGGTGCTGCCCCGGGCCGCGGGGTGCACCTTCCGCGCCGCAGCCCCACCAGGCAGGCCGAGCGGCCGGCGCCCGGGGGCCTTCCGTGAGCCACGTAGCCGTGCTCGGGGTTAGCCGTAGTTGAGAAGGGACCAGGAGCTGAAGACCTGCAACCCGAGGTTGTGAGGCCCGGCCCAAAGCTGGCCACCCACTGGTCCGTAAACAATGGTGACGACCACGGCGTAATCGCCGGGGACGTCGGCGGCTATCGATTTGTCCTGCGCCGCGGCGCCGGGCTGGGCGCCGAAAGGAGCAATTATCGCCGCGCCCACGAACGCCTCCGTGCCCGTGCTGCGGCTGGAGTAGCCCGTCGTGATCATGTCTGATACGGCCGCGCCCCACACACCGTCAGGGCGCGACGGTCCCAACGGTGCCATGTCGGCGGGCAGGCCCCGGCCCTTGAGGATGTAGATTGCGTATTTTTCGCCGGATTCGACGACCTTCTGAACGCTCAGGGGAGCCCCGGCGGGAGAAGTGCGTGGCGGGTAAAGCCGGAAGAGGTAGACCCCTTGCTTGTGGTCCGCCGACGAGTACGACAACTCGGAAGTGGAGAGTGCCCCGCGCACGGTGGCCGAGCTGCCGTGGACGGCAAAGGTCAGCCGGGGCAGGGCCTGCAGGTGCCAGGTCGAAGGGGTGCAGATGCCCACGTTCATGGCCTTGGAGAGTACGGGCGCCAGGTCGGTGGTGATGTAGTCGTCCTTCGGTCCCAGGGATAGCGAGCCGGCCAGGTTGCCGCCGACATACAGCTCGGCCCGGTACTCGACCTTGGTGAAGCACTGGTTGTCGGTGGCCAAGAACCGGGTGACGAACTGGAACATGTGGTACTGCCTGTCGTAGCGGCCGCAGACCTGCTGGCCGTGGCCCCAGCAAGCTGTCTCGGAGATGGCGCTCCACCGGGCCCCGCCCGAGGGGCGCTCATACCACAGGACTGTTATGGGCATGGCCGCCATCCGGAAAGCTGTCGTTACTTTGGGCACGGGCACGTCGAGCTCAAGGTAGTTGGGGTCGAGGAAGGCGCCGAGGCCTGGCACCGCCAACGATTTCCCGTAGGGGCCGGGCACGACCTTTCCGCTGGCCATGGAGTCGGCCAACAGGTCCTTGGTTTTGGTGATGGCCGCCCTCAAGGCGGCCGAGCCCATCGCCTCCCGGGATTGGGCCAAGGCCCCGAGGGCCTCCATGCCGCCGGCGAACCAGGCTTGCTGGAGGCCATAACTCGTCGCCGGCTGTGGCCTGGTGCAGTTGGCCGAGCGGCGTCCCGCCGGGCAGTCATAAAGCATGTGCCTCACGCCGGCCGAGAACGACAGCGCGCCGGCAGGGTAACGGCCCATGGCGAGATCGGCTATGCCCTGGTCCAGCAGGTCCACCGGGTTTGTCGGGTCGAGTTGTGCGGCCTGGTGGAAGAAGTCCAGGGCCAGGGCGGGCGGCCGGCCGACGCCTCCCCCCACGATCCAGAGCGTGTAGTAACCCCAGCCCACGTTGAGCACCTGGCTGGCGTCGTGGTCGCCCAGGTCGTAGGCCTCGAGCTCGTCCCGCGCCGACAGGCGTGCCCAGTGGGGCGACACGTTGGAGATAAACCCAGCGCCGATGGCCTCGGACCCCCGGAACGCCTCTGCCGCGGCGCGCTCAGAATATGCCAGCGCATAATCGGGCCGAAGCTTTATGGCCGCCGTGAAGTCGCCGATGGCCGCCTGGTACTGCGCTGGGGCCGCGGCCTCGTCCATGGCCGTCACCCCGTTGGCGTAGTCGGCCGCCGCCGCGTCCGAGGGCGTACCGGGCTGCCTGGTGACGGCCAAGCCGGCTCCCCAGACCAGGCCGGTGGCGACCAGGAGCCCTCCCAGGACAGTGAAGACCACTCGGTTCCTCCCGTACAGCACATAGGCCGAACCGAAGAGGAAAAGCGCTACCGCGATCATCGTCAATATGGCGGTGTAGGAATCGACGAGCCGGGACCATTTATCGGAGACATCGTTATAGGCGTTGGACTTCGCCTCCAGCTCAGTGGCGGCCGAGGCCCTTTTGGCAAAGAAGTCATAAGGGAAGTCGGGATCGGGATCGCCGTTGGCGAGGTCGGGGCGGAGGTCGGCCGGTACCGCCTCTGAGGTCTGTCCCGCCTGGGCACTGGCCACCTGGTACAGCTCTGCCCAAGTCGGCGCGTCGGCCTGGTCATAGGTGGCCTCGAGCATCTCCTGTGCCGCTTCCGCCCTTAGTGACTGCAGCGACAAGTACTGCGCGTAGTCGGATTCAGCTTGCTGGTAGGCGCTCGTCTCCGCCGCGCTGCCCTGGAGGCTCAGTTCCTGGGCCAGGTCAGCGGTGTTGGAGGCGTCGGCCGAGGCCCGGTTGAGCAAGAACCCGCCCAGGGCGGCGATGAAGGTGGCCAGCACGATCGTTATGGTCAGGAAACGGGCCGTGGGCTTGGCTGGCGGTTTGACGTCTGCCCCTTCCTGTTCGTGGCCCGGCTCACGGGTCTTCTGACCGTCGGCCGCCGGCGGCGGCGGAGCCCCGGGCTGGCCCGAGTGGGCGATCTCCACGGCGTCGCCCGTCTCGCTCAGGGCTTCTAGTGCCGCTTCGCCCAGCGGCTCCTCCATCACGCCAACGCCGCCGTCACGACAACGCCGCCATCACGACAGTCCCGCCATAATGGTCACGCCCAGGGCCACCGCCATGGCCGCCACGCCGATCCCCAACGAGCGGGTCCGCCGGTGGCGCCAGCCCAGGTACGACAGGGTGAGGAAAAAGACCGCCACGATGACGAAGGCGCCGGCCAGGACCACCTCTTGCGCTCGGCTGCGATCGCTGGCGGCCCCGGCCTCGAGGGCATTGGTATGGGCGCTGTCCAGGGTCCGCAACGCCGAAGGGTCCTGCCCGGGCTGCACGCAGGGCGATTCCACCTCGCTGGCCCGCAAGCCGGCCTGGTCGTACAGGACGGAGCCGCCCGTACCCCGGCTGGAGGGCCAATAGCACACGAACCCCGGGATAACGGCCCGTTCCTGTGCACCTTCGACGCGCGCTGTCGCCTCCAGAGCCCGGGCCAGGGTCGGTTCACCCTTGGCCCAGGCCGCTGCGGCCTCGCTGTAGAGGGTGCTCTCGGCCACAGTGTGCTCCTGGTAAAGCTCGTTGAGGCGGGCGCCAAAGTCGACGTAGCCGTCCTGCTCGGCCTTCACCGTCTGGTACTGCGTCACTTCCTGCACGGCTTGCTGGCTGAGGCCTGAAGCCGACGAGAACTGGCTGGAGGCCCAGAAAGCCAGGACGGCGCCCACGACCGAGAGACCGGCCACGAGCATGACGACGCCGGCGTTCCATCTGTCCAGGGCCGCCTCCTCGGGGCTGGGCGGGGGCGCCGGGGCGCGGTCGGCGCGGTAGCGACGCCACTCCAGGCGCAGGAGGAAGAGCCCTCCGGCCAGCAGGATGGCCAGAGCGCAGGTGACTACGACGGCCATGTGCCAGCCAGGCAGACCTGAGGGCCGGGCCAATCGCCATGAGGCGAATGTAATGGACGGCCTGGTGCTCCTCGGGGCGAGACGGGGCCTCCGTCGTGCGTGGGCCGCCCCTGGATATGCTGAGGCTGCCCACCGGCACCGGAGCGGGAAAGTGCCCCCGCCCCGGCTTGCCCGTTAGCCGGACTATGAGGAGCCGATGTTGCTCGCCTTGCTCAATTTCGATGGCTTTGTCAGGCACTCGGGGTACGTCGCCATCTTCCTGCTCTCGGTGTTGCAGTCCTGCTGTGTGCCGACGTCGTCTGAGCTGACACTGGGTTTCGCCGGCCTTCTGGCCGCCGAGGGGAAGTTGAGCCTGCCCGGCGTCATCGCCGCCGGCGCCGCCGGCGAGGTGGTTGGGGCTTTGATCGCCTGGGTCATCGGCCGCACCTGGGGCCGCGCCTTCGTTGACCGGTTCGGGCGTTACCTGCTCCTCACCCACCGTGATCTCGACCGGGCCGAGGCCTGGTATGACCGCCACGACCGCTGGGGGGTCTTCGGCAGCCGTTTGCTGCCCGTCATCCGCAACTTCGTCGCTCTTCCCGCCGGCGTGGCCGAGGTCCCCATCGTGCGCTTCGGTTTGCTCACCGCGGCTGGAAGCCTGATCTGGGACGGGGCCATGGCCCTGATCGGTTATGAGGTCGGGAACAGTTGGACGTCGGTCATGCACGGTTTCAGCGACGCCGGGTACCTCCTCGCCGCCCTGGTCGTGCTGGCTCTGGCCGTTTTCCTCGTGCACCGCTACCGCGCCTACAAAGCGGCGACGGCCGAGGCGCCCGATGTCAATCCCCGTCGGCGGCCTTAAGGGCCGCACCCACGCGGCCGTCGACGGTCCAGCGGGCGGGGTCGAGGTGGTGCTCCCGGGCCCACGAGACGGTGAGCGCCCGGCTGCCGGCTTGTTCGAGCAGTTGAGCGCCCAACTGGTCGTGGGCCAGGTACATGCCGACCCGCACCCGGCGCACCGGCCGGTGGGGCCTCCCCGGCGTAGGCGCCCCGGACGGGGTGGCGGAGCCCGCCCAACGCAGCAACCGGGCGCGGCCCACAGCCAAGGCGGCCAGGGTGACGCCCACGCGGGCGAACGTCCCCAGCGACGACTCGACCTTGCCCACGTCGTGCAGGAGCGCGGCGGCCACGACCTCGGGCGCGGGCTCGTCGGGGCCGAGGAGGTGGACGGTGTCGCGGGCCACGCCGACGGCGTGACGCTGGTCAGGGCCCGACATTCGCCGCCACAGCACCTTTTCGCCGTCGAGCAACGAACCAAGTGCCCATGCCTCGTCCTCGGGCGGAGGACCGGCCGGTGACAGTGCCCCGAAGAAGCGTCCCGCCAGGTGCCGCCACGACCCGAAACCCTGCGACGACGCCATCCGGTCCCAAATTAGCGTGCGGGGCCGCCCCCGTTCCGGGCCGGCCTGTTTACCTCCAGGGGCCAACCTGGCATAATCGTTCGCGAATGTCGGTCTGGCCGCGGGGGGCAAAGTTGTTCGTGGCCGGCTGCCCTCCTCTGGTGTGCCCAGGGCCCGGGGACCGCAGGCCGTGAGGAGGGTCGTGGCCGTGCTGGCCACGCTGGCGTGTGCCATTTTGGGCCTGGTGGCGACGAGCGCGGCGGCCACCGCACCCCGCGCCGTCGTGGTAAAGGCGTACGTCAGCCCCAGCCGGCTCGGGGTTTCGGGGGGCCACGTCGAGGTCACGGGTACCGTGCGGCACGCCACCTGGTGCCAGCTCAAGCTCCTTTCCCGCCTGTCCGTGGTCGTCGTCTACTCGCACAACCCCAAGAGCTGCGCCACCGGGAAGTACTCCGCTCGTATCCTCGTCGGTAGCGACCCACGGTACAAAGACCGCACTGTGGCCTTTGCCCTGGTGGCCGGCAACAAGACGTCCTCGACCACACAGCGGGTCGTCTTGACGTTGGCTGAGCCCGCCGGGCCGAAGACGACACCCACGACCACGGCCACCAAAGCGGGGGAGGGCCCGACGGGAACGACGACCTCGAGCACTTCGACGACGGTAGGCACCACCACCACCTCAGGCCCGGTAACGACCACGACGCCCGTCATCATCCTGCCCGAGTTGCCCGCTCCGAGCGGGACGACCAGCACGACAGCGCCCTCGACGACGACCACGGCACCGGCTACGACGACCACGGCACCGGCTACGACGACCACCACCACAGGTGCCACCACCTCATCGACGACGAGCACCACGACCAGTACGTCGAGCACGACGACAACACTGGTTACGACCACAACGGCGCCCACGACGACCACCACGGTGCCAACGACCGTCGTCTATTCCTCGAATTGGTCCGGCTATGCCGTCAGTAGCGGGCCTTACAACGAGATAGAGGGGACCTTCACGGTTCCCACCATCACCAGCGCGGCGACCTGCACCGAGCACGTCGCCGAGTGGGTCGGTATTGACGGCTGGAACGCGCCGGGCCTGGCGTACAACGGATCGCTCATCCAGGCCGGGGTGGACGGGAGCATGACCGACCCCGATACCGGCACCTGCACGCCCGGCAAGTTCTGGGTGTGGCCGTGGTGGGAGATACTGCCCCAGGACGAAACCCCGATCGACACTGTTACCGTGACCGCCGGGGACCAGGTGACAGTGTCGATCTCTCAAACGGAGGCGACCACCTGGGCCATAACCCTGACCGACGACACCAACCACCAGAGTTACACCACCGACCAGTCGTACGGCGGGCCGGGGGCGTCGGGGGAGTGGGTGGTCGAGGCGTCGAGCACGAGCGCGTGCCGCGGTAGCGTCGTTCAGGGCTCGGACATATGCCAGCTGGCGCCGTACTGCGTGACCTCGGGCGCGTCGTGCACCGGGCCGGTGCCATTCAGCGACATGTCCGTTGACGGCGCCGAGGCGGCTTGGTGGCAGGTGTACATGGTGCAAAACGGCGCCACGGTGGCCACTCCGTCGGCCCTCGGCGCCAACGGCTTCAGCGTGGCTTACGCGGGTACCCAGGCCGGCACGTCCAGCCCGGCCGCTGGGCCCGGCTCGCTCCTGACGGTTGCCGGCCAGCCGCGCGACAAGGTCCTAAGCCAACCGGTCTCAGCGGGCTGAGTTCCGCCTGCGCCCGTGCCGCCGGTCGCGGCCACAACCGGTTACCTGCGGCTACCCACGATGGCGGCGACGGCCGTGGTCTTCGTCACCGAGGATGACCTGTGATCGGTGCGACGAGGCAGCCGGCGGGGCCGAGCGCCGTTCTGACCGACGACGTCGGCTGGGGGCTGGAGAACCGCCGTGCATGGGGGGGAAGGCGGGCAGATCGATGTCTCCGGCCCATTGTCCCTACAGGGCCTTCAGGGGCGCCGGGCCCACCCACAGCAGTTCGAACCAGACCATCTTGCCCGGGACCCGGGCTAGCTTCTCGACCCACCAGCGGTCCGAGAAGGCGGCGACCAATTGCAGGCCACGGCCATGTTCCTCGGTATCGTCGGGGCGGTCGACGCGGGGCTCGCCGCCGCCCCGATCGGTGACGCCGATACGCACCATCTTCTCGTCGGCCAGATAGGTGGCGGAGACCTTGAAGGTGCCGACCGAGTGGAGAAGGGCATTGGTGGCCAGCTCCGAGACCAATAGCCGGGCCCGCTCGTTGATTTCCGGCGGCAGCCGGCTGAGCACTTTGGCCACGAACTGGCGCGCGTCGGACACCGACGTCGCTCGGTGCGGGAACGAGCGGACCGGCATGTCAGCCACGAACTATCCGCAGTCTTCCGGCCAGGCCCAGCGCTTCGATGGCGCGGCCCACTAGGGGGCTGGCGTTATGTATTTCCAGCGGACCGAAGCGGTTGGCGATGCGTAGTAGCAAGGCAACACCGGATGTGTCCATGAAGCCAACCTTGCCCATTTCGACGATGACGGAGCTGGCGTCCTTGCTCAAGACGGCATCGAGCTCGGGGCCTAAGGGTTCAATACCCCCTATGTCGTATTCGCCACCCATGGTGATCACAAGAATTCCGTCGGCCTGCTCTGTCACCGAGATCGTGGCCGGGACGGGGTTCAGTTCTGCCATCGCAGCCCCAGGATCACCAGGTCGTCTGTGGCACCGTCAGGGATAAGTTGCGTGGCCAGATAGTCGAGTACTCCTTCGATGGGCCCGACTGAGCCCAGTGCGGCCCGGCGCAGCCGCTCCAGGCCGATGTCGAGGTGCTCTCCTCTCCTTTCCACCAGGCCGTCGGTGAAGCCGATCAGGGTGGCGCCGTCGGGGACGCTGAAGCACACCTCCTGCAGGGGCTCGTTGCTGTCGATGCCGACCGGGCTGTTGACCGGCACATCCAGGAAGCGGGCTTCGGTCCCGGTGACCAACAGGGGCGAGAAGTGCCCGGCACTGGCCAGCGTCACCCGGCGGCTGGCGCCGTCGATGGCCCCCAGCATGACGGTTGCGAACTGATGGCCGCTGTCGAAGTCGAGCAACTGACCGAGCTTGGTCAGCACGGTGGCCGGGTTGTCGCCTTGGGCTACGTAGGCACGGGTGGCGTAACGCAGCGAGGCCATAGTGGTGGCGGCGCGCAGGCCCCGACCGGAAACGTCGCCGACCACGAAAACGAAACGGTCGTCGTCGGCCCGGACGACGTCGTACCAATCACCTCCCACGTCGATCCCGGCTACCCCCGGTAGGTACCGAGCCGCCACCTCGACACCCCGAAGGTTGGGCACCTCGGGCAGCAAGGCGCGCTGAAGAGTGCCGGCGATGTCTCGCTGCTCGACGTAAAGCCGTTCGTTTTCCCGGGCCAGTTCCTCAGCGAGTTGCCGACGGCGGACAACGTACTCGACGGTCGATGCGCTCAAAAGGGACACCAGGACCCCGACGCCCAGGACTATCCAGGGCAGGCCGGCCGACAGGCCCCCGGCCAGCTCGGTCGTGGGCGCACCGACCAGGGTCATGGCCGTATCCCCGAAAGGCACCGTCGCCACCGAATGAAGCCCGCTTACCGGCGTCGGCAGGGACGCCTCGATGAGCTCTGAACTGCTCTGGGTGCGGCCCAGGTACAGGGCGAAGTTGAGGTCGTCGAATGCCGACGACTTCGGTATGACGACTTCGCGCTTGGCCGGTAGGACGCTTTCGGCGTAGACGACCAGGTCCGTGTCCCCCGGGGGCATCTCGGCGTAGCCGAGGTGAGAGGGACGACCGTTCAGGATCCCGGTCACCTGGAGATCGGCGCGGGGCCGGAGGTGGGAAAAAAAGGCGTTCGCCTGGCCGTCGACAACGAGTTGGGGCTGGCTGCCGACCAGGGCCAGCAGCCGCGGACCAGTGGGGCTCGCCCGCCATAACGAGATCGACGCGAACGGGCCCTCGGTGCCCACCTTGCTGGAGGAGAAGCGCTTGAACGAGGCGGGGTGGCCGGTGTCGTTCTCCACTTGGAGGGCGTCTGTGAGCTGCGACTGCACGGAGGGCAGCGCCGCCCCCACGGCGGCGGCGGCCTGGCGCACCTGGAGCTGGAGCAGACGGTGGTTGGTGTTGTGGTTGACAGTGGAGGCGGTCCAGACCAGCAACGCGGTCAGTAGGAGGCCGGCCAATGCCACCGACGCCGAGAGCGGGCGCGCCCATCGCCTGCCCCTGGCCCTGACCTCGTCTACCGCCATCGCCGGGCTCTCACGCTCAGCGGCGCCGAAGGCGCCGGTTGTGAAGGCACGACAGCATATGGAATGTATAGCGGGCCCGGGCTCGAAGTTGTGGCTCCTCTCATACTGGCCGGGCCGGCTCGAGGAGCGCCAGGGAGCCGGGGTTTAGCCCTGGTCTACGACGCGTGCCCCCTCGGTCGAGGGCCTCAAGGCCAGGACCGTGACTCCGGCCAGGCGTTTCAGCGCCCCCATCAGGGGGTCGGGGTCGTCGGGGCCTATGAGGGTGACAGTGCCGCCGTCACCCCCGGCACCGTTGACCTTCCAGCCCACGGCACCGTAGTGGCGGCCCAGATCTATTACCTCCTGGGCCGGCTCGCTGACCAGGGCCGGGTGGAGCCCACGCTGGGCAAAGGTGTTGGAGATCATGGCCTCGCCGTAGCCATCGATGTCGCCCGCCACCAGAGCCGCCGCCGCGTCCTGGGCGGCGACGCGCAGGGGGGCCAGGAGCCGCTCGGCGTAGTCGTCGTCGCCCGCCAGCCGCCGGATGACCGTTTCGTGCATGGCGCTCGAGTCGTGGCGGCGCCCAGGTAGACCGTGGCCACGCGCCGGCCCAGAGCCTCCCAAGTCCGGGCCGGGACGCAGAGCTGGCGCACGGTGAAGTGGGGGTAGGGGGCGATGTCGACCACGTTGGCGCCGCCGAAGGCGGCGGCAGCCTGGTCCTGGACACCGCTTTGCAGTTGAAGGTCCACTGTTTCGATCTCGTGGGCGGCCCGGGCCAGGTCGGGCTGCCCGGTGCTGTGGCCCGACAGAGCGTGGAGAGCGGTCAGCAGCGCTACCACCACCGTGGCCGAGGTCCCCAGGCTGGAGCCGGGAGGCACGTCCGACGCCAGCTTCACCTCCAGGTGGGCGTCCCGGGGTGCCCAACGGCAGAGAGTGGCCTCGAGCAGAGGATGGCGCCCCGGGGGCGCTTGGGTGCTGAACCGGTACTCCTCGGCGAAGTCGGGGACCCGCAGTTGGACTGTCGTCGCCCCGTCCCCGGCACCGGCTCGGTCCGGGCAGGTCCGGCGGGCGAAGACCTCGGCGCCAGGGCCGGCGGCCACGTGGCAGACCGTCCCGCTACGGGCGAACCAGGTGTCGGTCCATCCCCCGGCGTCAAGCACACGAACAGGGGCTCGGGTACGTACCCAGTCGACCACGGGGACAGTCTGACAGGGACAGCCCAGCGCCGACCACCCGGTGCTAATGGCCGGTACGGACGAGGACCAGGCTCACCCCGAGGAGGCAGGTCGACCAGGAAAGGGCCACCAGGCCGCGCTCGAAGAGGGCGCAAGATCGATGAGTGCGAGATGGGCCGGCGGGTGCCGTCGGAGTAGGTCCGCTCGCCCTCGACGGCCACCACGCGGCGGCGGACCTCCCTTGCTTCCAGGCTCAGCTCGCGTTGCGCGCTCGACAGGCCGAAGGCGAAGGCGGCGCCGACCACGGCGGCCGGACGGATGGTGGCGGCCTGGGCGTAGTAGGCGGTGAGCAAAGGGAAGGAGCCCCACCCCAGGGCGAAGATGGTCCCGTTGTGCAACCTGGCGCCCCATAACTCGAGGTTGTAGGTGACCACCAGCACCACGCCCACCACGATGAACACGCCCAGTCCCCATCCGACCTGGGCCGTACCCAATGCGCCGAGGACCACGGCGCCGGCGATGGCGGCAGCGGAGGCGGCGGCGAGCTCCGGCGAGGGGATCGAAGTGCCGAGGGGGCGCCCCCGCAGCTCGTCCAGGCCGTGGGCGCCTATGCCGACTGCCAATCCAAAGGCGATCAGCGTCGCCACCAGGCGCTGGAGATGAAAGCGGGGGGCAAGGCTGGCTCCGATCAGGACGTAGCTCAGGTGCCAGGCGGTGTAAGGGGGGTGGAGCACCGTGAGCCAGTCCCGCCATCGCCCGGGCGGCACGGCGTACCAGGCCGGCCTCCGCGGTGGCGAACGGTGTTCTGGCCCGCAGTCGGAGCTCTCAGGCACCAGTCGTGCCCGGCGGAACCGGCTCAGGGGCGCCGCCCGGCGTGCTCGGCGCCGCCGCCATGCCTGCGGCCGGCGACTTCCGGCCCCACATCACCAGGCCCCCACCGACGCTCATGATGCGGGTGCCGACCGTCTCCACCCCGGCGTGGCGCCAGGCGTCGACGTGCCAGGCCACGGGGTAGCGCCGGTAGTGGCCCGTTATCGACGGGCCCAGGAAACGGCCGACCTCGAACCACTCCCGTCCGCCGAGGGCCCAACCGACGCCGGGCAGGACGAGGCGCGTGTAGAGGGCCGAGGGGCCCCAGGGCAGGCCTTGGGGCGGATGGAACTCCAAGCTGGCAATGGCGCCTCCCGGCTTCACCACACGCACCAGTTCCTGGAGTGTGGCGGCCGGGTCAGCCACGTACCGGAGAAGGTAGGTAAAGGTGAGGGCGTCGAAGGTGCCATCAGCGAAAGGCAGGTCCTCGGCCCGCCCCAGTACCAGGTCGACGCCATGGCTGGTCGGGGCACGAGCCAGGTTGGCGCGGGCGGCCTCCAGCATCTCCGGGGTGACATCGACCCCGGTCACACGGGCCGCCGTCCGCGCCGCCAGCTGCCGGGCCACCCCGCCCGGGCCGGTGGCGACGTCGAGCACCCGGGTGCCCGGCCCAAGTGAGCTCCGCCCTCCGGAGCCCGGCCCTCCGGAGCCCGGACCGGTGGTCACGGCCGTCACCATGGCTCTGCGCCAGCGGCCGTTCTGGCCGAACGAAAGGACCTCGGCCAGGCGGTCGTAGCGGGCGGGCAGGCCATCGAACAGCTGGCGGGCGAAGCGGTTAGGGCCCGTTTCCTGCACGTCGTGCTCCTTGGGGGCCAGGAGGGGAGTGGGGGCGGTCGAAGGGCGAGCCTACGGCCGAGGCGCTGGCAACCGGGCCGCCCGGCGGTGGGCGTGCCGGCCGCGCTTAGGATCGGGGTCAAGGCCGGACAGACATTGCCACTCCTCGATCCATTCTGGTTGCTTCTGGCCGGGTTCGGCGGCGGGTTGAGCGGCAGCGTGGCCGGGCTGGCATCGCTGGTCAGTTACCCGGCGCTGCTGGCCGCGGGCTTGTCACCCGTGAGCGCCAATGTCACCAACACGGTCTCGCTCGTGTTCAGTGGCCTCGGGTCGGTATGGGGGTTCCGGCCCGAGCTCAAGGGACAGGTCCGGGCGATCCGCCGCCTGGTCCCCTTCGCCCTGGCTGGGGGCGCAGCCGGGGGCGCGCTCCTCCTGGCCACACCGGCCACCGCTTTCGCCCGCGCCGTGCCTTGGCTCATTGGGGTGGCCTCGCTCGCCGTAGTGTTACCGCGGCGTGTGGCCCGGCCGGCGCCTCGGCGGCCGCGGCGGTCGAGGGCGATGCTGTGCGTGGGTGTGTTCCTCGTGGCCATCTACGGCGGCTACTTCGGCGCCGCCGCCGGGGTCGTGCTCCTGGCTCTACTACTGGTGAGCACCGTCGAGCCTTTGCCTCGGGCCATGGCCCTGCGCAACCTCCTGCTCGGGTCGGCCAACGCCGTGGCCGCGGTGTCGTTTGTCGTGTGGGGGCCGGTGCGGTGGTCGGCCGTGGTGCCCCTCGGTCTCGGGTTCCTGGCCGGGGGCCGGCTGGGCCCCGTTATCGTGCGTCATGTCCCCGCCGCCCCGCTGCGGATCCTGATCGCCTGCGCCGGGGTCGGGCTGGCTGTGCACCTCGGGCTCGACGCCTACCGGTGAGCGGTGCCGGTCCGAAGACTCGGTAGCGGCGGGCGGCGAAAAAAGGGTGCCGCAGCGCCGACGGCGGCGGTGGCTAGTGTGGCCGGCGGGAGATGCTGAACTGCCGGCGGCGCCCGATCCTGGTAGGCACGGCCCCACCGTGCCGGGGCCGTCGCTGATGCGGCCGAGCCCGGGCGACGACGATAATCGTGCCGCGACATCGCGGCCGGGCCAGAGAGTGGGCCGCCGCCGCCGACCTCTTCCGATGCTGAAGTGGCGCCTTCCCTCCGGGCGGGGTGCCATGGAGCAGCCCAATGCCACCGGCGACGGGGATGCGCCCTTGCAGGCGGCGTTCTGGTTGGGCATCGTCCTGACCGGCGTGGCCGCCGGGCTGTTCGGCGACGCCATGATGGCGTTGCTGTTCGGCGTCCAGCACCTGACCTTCAACTACTCGTCGGGACCGCTGGAGCAGGCGGTGGAGCGGGCCAGCGACACTCGTCGCCTCGTCGCCCTCTTGCTGGCCGGGGCGGCCGGGGGGGTTTCGTGGTACGTCCTGCGGCGCTACACCAAGGGCGAGAAGTCCGAGGTCGACGACGCCATCTGGCGGGGTGACGCGCGCCTGTCGTTCCGGCGTTGTCTGGGTACAGGTGTCATTTCCGAGATCGTCATCGGCATGGGCGCATCGATAGGACGTGAACAGGCGCCGAAGTTGATGGGGGCGGCGTCGGGGAGCGTTGTGTCGGGATGGCTGCGCTTGAGCGACGGGCAGCGCAAATTGGTGGTCGCCTGCGGGGCGGGCGCCGGCCTGGCCGCGGTGTACAACGTTCCCCTGGGTGGGGCTCTGTTCACGGTCGAGGTCCTGTTGGGCAGCACTGTCCTGCCCGCCGTGCTCCCGGCCCTGGCGTGCTCGTTGATCGCCACGACAACGGCGTGGGTCTACCTGCCTTCCCACGCCACGTACCTCGATATCCCGGCGTACCACGTGAGCCTCACCCTTGTGGCCTGGTCGGTCCTGGTCGGCCCGATCGTGGGTGTGCTGGCGGCCGCCTATACCCGGCTTATCGGTTGGGTCTCCTACCACCGCAGCACGGGGGTGAGGATGGTCCCGGCCATGGTGGCGGCCTTCGCCGCCCTCGGGCTGATCGGCTTCCAGTACCCCCAGCTGTTCGGGAACGGCAAGGACGTCGCCCACGATGCTTTCCTCGGCCAGGGCGGTCTGACCTTGTTGCTTGCCCTGTTCTGCCTGAAACCGTTGGTGACGGCGCTGTGCCTGAAGAGCGGGGCCGCCGGCGGCCTGTTCACCCCGACGTTGAGCACCGGCGCCCTGATGGGTGCTTTCCTGGGCTTGGCGTGGTCGCACCTGTGGGCGGGCGCCCCCGTCGGGGCTTTCGCCCTGGTCGGAGCGGCGGCCATGGCCGGGGCCGCCATGCAGGCACCCCTGGCCGGCCTGGTCCTGGTCCTGGAGCTGACGCACACGAGTTTTGCCCTCGTCGTCCCCATGGTGGCGGCGACGGTTACGGCGACCTATGTGGCCCGGGCCGTGGACGGCTACTCGATCTATTCCGCCCGCTTGCCCGCCGGCGGGTGAGAGCCCCCGTTGGCCGCCCCCGGCGATGGTCCTACCCAAGCTCTCAAGCCGGCGGCGATGCCAACGACGACGGCAGCAGGGTCTCGCCCATCAGCCAGCGGTCCACGGCGGCGGCGGCGCTGCGCCCCTCGGCGATAGCCCACGCCACCAGGCTCTGGCCCCGGCCCATGTCGCCGCACACGAAGACCCCGGGGACATCGGTGGCCCACTCGTCGTCGCGGGCCACGTTGCCTCTGGCGTCGAGGCTCACTCCCGAGCTGGTCCAGCATGGGGGACTGTTCGGGACCCGAAAACCCGAGTGCCAGCAGAACCAGGTCGGCCTCCAGCACCCGTTCGCGCCCGGGCACGAGGTCGAAGGACGGGCGGCCGTCCTGCATCGTCATGGTCACGTCGGCTAGCTCGAGACCGGCCACCCGGCCGTGGCCGTCGTCCAGGAAGCGCCGCGTGGAGACCGAAAAGGCCCGCTTGCCGCCTTCGTGGTGAGCAGCCGACGTCCGTAGCGGGCGGGGCCAAGCCAACCAGGGGATGGCCGGGTCGCGGCCCGGGGCGGGTTGAGGCATGATCTCGAGCTGGTGCACGGAGACGGCGCCCTGGCGCAGCGCCGTGCCCAGGCAGTCCGCCCCGGTGTCGCCACCGCCGATGACGACGACGTCCTTGCCTGCGGCGGTCAGGGTGGCCGACGGCGCCCCCTCACCTTCCAGGGCCTTGTTGGCCTGCACGAGGTACTCCATGGCCTGGTGCACGCCCTGCAGCTGGCGGCCCGGTATGTCCAGGTCCCGGGCCTCCGTAGCCCCCCCGGCCAGGACCAGGGCGTCAAGGTCGCCGCCGATGCCTATGAGCTCGCCGGCAGTGATATCCGTGCCCACCTCGGTGCCACAGCGGAACGACACCCCCTCGGCGCGAAGTTGGGTCAGGCGCCGCTCCAGGACCCACTTCTCCAGTTTGAAGTCGGGGATGCCGTAGCGCAGTACCCCTCCCGCTCGCCGGGCACGCTCGAAGACGGTGACGCGGTGGCCGGCCCGGGCCAGCTGTTGGGCGGCGGCCAGGCCGGCCGGCCCGGAGCCCACCACGCCTACCTTTTTGCCGGTCATGGCGTCAGGCCGCCGGGGGACCACCCAGCCCTCGGACCAGGCCACTTCGGCGATTTGCTTTTCGACTACGGAGTTGGTGACGGGCTCGTCGTTTATGGACAGGGTGCAGGCCGCCTCGCACAGTTCGGGGCACAGCCTCCCCGTCAGCTCGGGGAAATTGTTGGTGGCGTGCAGGCGCTCGGAGGCATCGCGCCACCGGCTCCGGTAGGCGAGGTCGTTCCAGTCCGATATCAGGTTGCCCAGGGGGCAGGCGGCGTGGCAGTAGGGGATCCCGCACGACATGCAACGCGACGCCTGCTCGGAGGCCTCGGGGCGGGAGAACGGTTCGTAAAGCTCCTGCCAGTCGCGGACACGGCTGGCAACCGGCCGGTGGGCGGGGCCGCGTCGGCCCGGGAAAGAAAGGCGTTGGGCTCACCCATCGAATTCGCGGCGGCCCCGGGGCATGCCGCCACCTTCGCGCCGTCCCGCCGCTCGGGGTAGGGGCAATTGTCACATTGGGAGGCGGCCCGGACGCCGTGGCCGTCGAGGCCGACGACGCGGCGAAGAGCACTACGTTTAGAACGATGCGGAGAGAAGAGCGCTTCTCGGCCATCCTCGGACGGCTGGCCGACTGCGGGTCCGTGGGCGTGGCCGAACTGGCCCAGGACCTCGGTGTCGCCTCCGCCACGATCCGCCGCGACCTGGCCATCCTGGAGCAGCAGCGGCTCCTGGGCCGCACCCACGGCGGCGCCGTGGTCCACGCCGTCTCCTACGAGCTGCCCCTGCGCTACAAAGGCGTCCGCCATGCCGAAGAAAAGCGTCGCATCGCCCAAGAGGCGGTGGCCCACGTGGTCGAAGGGATGGCGGTCGGGCTGACGGGGGGCACCACGGCCACCGAGGTCGCCCGGGCGCTGGCCGATCGCCACGGTCTGACCATCGTCACCAACGCCCTCAACATAGCCTCGGAGCTGGCCGTGCGGCCCAACCTGACCCTCGTTGTCACCGGTGGGACGGTACGCGGCAACTCCTACGAACTGTCGGGCCCGCTGGCGGAAGCCAGCCTGGCCTCGCTCAACCTCGACATCGTTTTCGTGGGTGTGGACGGGATAGAGGTCCGGGCCGGGTGCACCACGCACCACGCCGTGGAGGCCCACAGCAACGGCGCCATGATCGATCGCGCCCATCAGGTCATCGTGGTGGCCGATAGTTCGAAGATCGGCCATGTGGCCTTCGCCACCATCTGCCCTCTCGAGGCGGTCACCCTCGTCATCACCGACACCGATGCCGACCCTCGGGCGGTCAAAGCTCTGGAGGAGGTCGGTCCGCAGGTCGAGCTCGTGTGAGCCCCGTCCGTACCCGAGCTACTTGACGCTGCCGGCGGTGATGCCGGTGACGATCCAGCGGTTGAGGAAGAACACGATGACGGCGGGGACAGCCACGGCCACAATGGCGGCGGCGTTGATGATGGTGTAGGGCACGTCCCGGCTGTCGATGGCGGCCAGCAGGACGGTCAACGGCTGGGTGGAACTGCTGCTGCTGAGCACCAGCGGGAAAATGAACTGGCTCCAGCCGAACAGGAAGGTGACGATGGCGGTGGCCGCTATGCCCGGGCGCGCCGTGGGCAGCACGACTTTGCGGAAAGCCTGCATCGTCGAGGCCCCGTCGATAAACGCCGCCTCCTCGATGGCTCGGGGGAGCGCCATAAACACGTTGTACATGATCCACATGGCTAGAGGGATGAAACCCGAGGTGTAGACGAGGATGATCCCGGTATAGGTGTCCACCAGCCTCAGATCGGCCATTATGCGGTAAAGAGGGATGAGGGTGGCGTACACGGGGAGCATCAACGTGGCGATTACCGCATAGAAAAGCACTCCCTTCATACGGAAGTGGAGACGGGCGAAAGCGTAGGCACCTAAAACGGACACGATGAGTGTGAGGATGGTGGCCCCGGTCGCCTCCACCGTTATGTTTATGAGGGACCGGGCTATCCCTCCGGCGGCGTCCTGGCTTTCCGGCCCGGCGCCGAAGAGGGCCTGATATGCGCTGAAGTTCAGGTGCCGGGGCCACCATTGGACAGGGGTGCTCTGGGCGGCGACATTGGTCGACAAGCTTGTCTTTGAGGGCCCAGTAGATGGGGAACAGCGACCACACCACGACCATCGCGAGGGCGATAATGCGCCCCACCTTTCCGGCCCGGCGCCTCACGAGTACTCCACTTTCCGGTAGACAATCTTCAGGATGAGCAACGACAATAGGATCGTGGCCACGGTCGCGAACAACGAGATGGCATACCCCTGACCGAAGTTCAGGTCCTGGAACGTTATGAAATAGGTCTGGCTCATGAGCGAGGAGCCCGTGGTGGCGGCGGCGTTGAGCACGTAGACCTGGTCGAAGATGTTGATGGACATGACCAGTGCCTCGGCCGCGGCAATGGCTATGGCGGGACGGGCCAGGGGCAGGGTGATCCGGGTGACGTGCTGGGCCCAGTTCGCCCCGTCCACCCGGGCACTTTCGTATAGCTCGTCAGGAATGGCCTGGGTGGCGGCGAGGACGAGCAGGGCCGCCAGCGGAGTTATCTGCCACACCTGGACCAGGGCGATGAACAGGATCGTCTCGACCTGATGAGACCCGATGAAAAGCTGGTACTGGCCGATAAGGTGTGCGCTTTTCAAGACCGAATCGAGGACGCCAAATGTGGGGTTGTAGATCCAGGACCAGATCACCCCCTCGACCACGCCGGGCAGCGCCCAAGGCAGGATGACGATGGCCAACAGGACGCCCCGGCCCCGGAACGGGCGTTGCAGGAGAAGGGCGATCCCGGTCCCCAAGGCGACGGTGAGCACCACGCCGAAGAGGGCGTACCAGCCCGTGTCTTCGATGCTGTGCCGGACCTGAGGGTTTTCGAACAGGGAGGAGAAGTTGCCCAGCCCCACGAAGTGGTTGGGGGGAGTGAGGGGATCGGAATGGAAGAAGGCTTCTATGACGGTCAGGACCGTCGGGTAAATGGCGAGCGCGCCTATGAAGACCACCAGCGGTGCGACTAACGCATAGGGCAGAGCACCGTCTCGCCGGGCCCGTCGCTTCACGACGGTCGGAGGACCGGGCCCGGGCGAGACGGGTGCCGGCATCTCAGCTTTGCAGGCTTGACACCTGCGAAGCGATGGCGCTGATGGCGCTGGCGACGGTTTCCTGGCCTGCCGCCGCGCTATGCAGGTTGGTGTAGACGGCGTTGCTGAACGCGGGGTACCAGGGGGGTGCCCCGGCCGGGAAGATGGCCCTTGAGTGGTCTTTGGTCAAAGTGGCCAGTTCGGCCGCACCGGGTACCTTGCCGGAGGCGACGAGAAGGGCCAGGGCCGAGTTGTTGGCGGGCAGGGGAAAACCGTTGATCGAACCGGCGACGCCGTTGGCACCGGCAAATGCGGCCTGGTTGGTGGACTCGTCGTACCACTTGATGAACTCCACCGCGGCGCTGACGTGCTTTGCCGTCACCGGTATGCCGATCCCGTCCGGGTTGGCCAGGTTGGGGGCGGGCCCGGTGGTCCCCGGGGTGGGGATGTACTGGATGTCGCCGACGACCTTGGAGGAACTGGGGACGTCGTAAACGGTCCCGATGTCACCGGAGTAGTCCGAGAACACGCTGGCCGTGAGATTTTCGGCCTGGTCGTCGCTGAAGCCCTGGTAGTCCTCCAAGGCCAGGTTGCCCTTGGGCACGAGACCGTCCTTGTAGGCTGCCACCATCCAGGTCATCGCCTTGTAGCCCGGGGAGGAGGGCGACGTGAACTCCGGCTTGTAGGAGCTGCTGAGCACCCCGCCCCCGAAGGCCGCCGTCATCTCGTACCAATAGGTCGACAACCCTTCAGCCGCCGCGAACGGGATGTCCAGGGGATGGGCCACTACGCCCTTGCTCTGGATCTGCTTCAGGTCGGCCTGGTACTGCGCGAACGTGGTCGGCATCGTGGCGATCCCGGCTCTGGTGAAATCCTTGGTGTTGACGTCGGTGACCAGCAGCGACGCGTCGCTGGGCATGGCGAGCAGTTGGCCGTTGCGGATGAACGAGCCGACCTGAGGGTACTGGGCCGGCAGGGACGCCACATTGAAGTACTTGTTGAGCGGCATGAACCATTTCGTCTGGTAGTACTCGCCCACCTTGGACCAGTCGACGTCGGTGACATCGGCAAAATACGTATGTGCCTCGGCCGCGGCGGCGATCTTCGTCTGCAGGTTGTCCCACTGGATGTAGGAGTAATCGACGGTGATGCCAGTCGCTTTGGTGAAGGCGGCGAGAGCGGCTTTGGGCGGTGCCGGGTAGGCAATGGCCACGTTTATTGTCACGCCCTGCGCCGCCGGCCGTTGCGTCGACGACAGGGTCGCCGCCGAGGAGGCCCCGGCCGATCCGGTCACCAGGAGGGAACCGGCCACTCCCGATATCGCCGCGGTGCGCAGGAACCTATGCCTTTGCTTTGTCATATGGTGCGTCTCTCCTTTAGGTAGTCAAGATAGGACGTTCGGGCGGTCCTCAGCTCGCAGGGCGAGGGCGCCCGCGCCCACCAGGGCGGAATCGGCGCCGAAATGGGCCGGTACGACCTGGGGGCAAAACACCGCAGCTCGGACGAACGCCTGGCGGGCCCGGCTGCACAGGTCCGAGGGCGAGCGCAGGAAGCCCCCGCCGATGACGACGCGTTCGGGGTCTACGACGATGGCCAGGTTGACCGTCCAGCGCGCCAGCTCGCTCAAGATGTCTTCGAGCAGGGCGGCGGCCCGGGTGTCGTGGTTGCTCCGCTCCGTGAGCTGCTCCATGCTAAGGGCCACTCCCAGCGCCTGAGCGGACCGGACCGGCACCGCCCGCCCGCCTACGAGCTCCTCGAGGGGAGCAGGGACGTCCTCCGGCAACATCGTGCCGGCCCCGTCGCCCCGGAAGGCTTCCCGGTCGAGGAGGATGTAGCCGATCTCGCCCGCCGCCCCATGGGCGCCCTCGAGGAGCTTTCCATCGGCCACGATCCCGGCGGCGATGCCCGTCCCCAGGTTGAGGTACACGCCGTGGGAGATCCCTCTCAGCGCTCCCCACGTCATCTCCGCCATGGTGCCCGCCTTCACGTCGTTGATGACCGAGACAGCCAGGTCGGGGAACCGGCTTCGCAGCAGGGACGGGATCCGCAGGCGCGACCAACCCGGCAGTCCGGCGATAAGGACGCCGTCTTCGCCGGTGATCCCTTTCGTCGACACGCCGAGGGAGGTGAGCGGTGAGGAGGCGCCCTCGTCGCCGCGGACGATAGCTGCCAGTTCCAGGGCTCGCTCGATGACGCTGCTGGCGCCGTCCTCTGGCCTGGTCTCGATGACCCGCCGCCCGCGGACGCTGCCGTCGTCGCCCACGAGCCCGGCGGCCAGCTTCGTCCCGCCGATGTCAAGGGCGAGAACTGACCTCATGGGCACGGGTGGCGGGCGGAGCGGGGCCGAAAGGGAGCGCCCGTCATGGTCGGCTCACTTCAGTACGATCGACCGGGCCAGCCGGCGCGGTTGGCTCGGGTCGATGCTCTTGAGCTCCGCCAGGGCGATGGCGGCGCGCTGCGCCCGGACGAGTTCGGCCAGTGGGTCGCCACCCGCGGCCGGTAGGGCCAGGGTGGCCCCACTGGCCTCCACTTCTTCGTCGAGGCCGACCGGCAGTTCGTCGAGCGACCAAACCAAGCTGTGGGTTTCCAGCAGGCTGATCGGCCCGTGGCGCAGCTCCATCGACGGGTAAGCCTCCGACCAGGACAGCGACGCTTCGCGCAGCTTGAGGGCGGCCTCGTTGGCCAAGCCGACGGCGGGGCCCTGGCCGAGGAACACGAACTGCCGGTAGTTCCCGAGCCCATCGGGCAAGGAGGCGGCCAGACGTTGTTCGGCCAGCTCCGCCAGGCGCTCGACGTCGTGGCCGAGGTGGGCGCGCCACAAGGCGCACACGCTGGTGGCGAAGCGGGTCTGGACCACAGCCTGCTCGTCGGCGAAGGGTAGGGAGATGTTGCGGGACGCCGCCTTGGCCACCGGGCTCGACTCCGACCCGGTGATGGTCAACACGGTCGTGCGCGACGACAGGGCCTCCATGAGGCGAAGGATCTCCGTCGTCGTGCCCGACCGTGAGATGGCCACGACGAAGTCGTAGCCCCGCCCTGGCGGCATCTCCGACGCCGCGAAGGCATCGCTCTCGCCCAAGCCGGCGCTCTCACGCCACGCCGCTACGGCCTCCGCCATGTAGCGCGACGTCCCGCAGCCCACCAGGGCGACCCGGCTGCCGTGATCGGGCAGGCCACCGGCGGCGGCCACCCTTGCGGCGCGGCGCCAACAATCCGGCTGACTGTTCACCTCGGCGACAAGAATGTTCGTTTCTGCGCGAAATTTGTCCATATTGAACTACAATAGTCCTAATGCGCCCGGGGGTGTCAACACCCGCGGGCCCCTTTTCCGCTCGTCCGGCTCGTTCGCCGATTGCCGGCGAACGATTGATCGGCGCCCCGGGGCGGCACTAACGGGCCGAAGGGGAGGTGGGCTCTATGAGACGTCCCAGGGTGAAATCAGCGGTGGCGGGCGCCCTTACCGTCGGCTGCCTCGTGGGCCTCAGCTTTGAGGCATCAGGGCAGCTGGCTGACGGCAACCGCGCCGGAGCCGGGCCGCGGGCCAGGCTGGCGGGGGCGGACCTGGTCTCGTTCACCAGTTGTGCGCAGATGCTCGGCCAGGTGAAGGCCGAGGCCTTGAAAGAGGTGGGCCCCTACGGCCTTCCTACCCCGGTCGGGACCGACCCGCTCTGGCTCGGGGGCGTAGATGTGGCCCGGGCCGGGATGCTCCCGGGGGCCGACATGGGCGCCGCCGCCCGCGAGGCCGGCCCGTCGGCCCCGAACGCAGCTACCTCGAGCAGCCCTTCGCCCGGGGCGAGCCCGGCGACGGCCCCGTCCGACTACTCGACCACCAACGACCAGGAGGCGGGCGTCGACGAGCCGGACATGGTCAAAACCAACGGCCAGGTAATGGTGGTGCTGCGCCAGCAGCCCATCGGCATCCAGGTCATCGACGTGAGCGGGCCGGCCCCGCAACTGGACGGCTTCCTGGCCCTGCCCCAGCTGGCGAGCGCCGACGGCTTGTTCCTGGTGGGCCAGGAAGTGGTCGTGGTCGGCGGCGCTTACCTGGCGCCGCTTCTTCCTCGCTATTTCCCCTATCTTGGAGCCCGATCTTCGACCGATCTAGTAGCGGTGAGCATTGCCGACCCCTATAACCCGGCGGTCCTGCGGACGTTTTCCTTCGACGGCCAACAACAGGGGGCCCGGCTCATCAATGGCCAAGTGGTCCTCGCCCTCACCGACCAGCCCCGGTTGCGCTGGTCCTACCCGCAGAGCGCCACGCCGGCGGCGGACAGGGCGGCGACCGCGGCCAATAGGGCAGCGATCGAGTCTTCCGAAGCGTCCGACTGGCTTCCCTCGGTGAGCGTCCGCTCGGGCGCAGGTTCGCCGGCGCCCGTCGTCGCCCGCACGGCGTCGTGCGCGGGCACGTACCACACCGTTGTCAGCTCGGGCCTGGGGACCCTGTCGGTCGTTTCCCTCGACCCGGCCGCCAGTGCGCCGGGCCACGAGGTGACCGTGATGGGCAACGCCGAGAACGTCTACGCCAGCGCCACGCAGGTCTTCGTGGCCACAACCGCCTGGCCGTACCAGGTGGCCCCGGGCTGTCCACCGGTGCCGGGCGAGGCCTGCCCGCTGGTTGCCGCCGACGGAGCGTGGCCGGCTGGCAATGTCAGTACCGATATCTACGGGTTCGACATCTCCGACCCTGGGGCTCCCCAGTACCTGGGGTCGGGGAGCGTACCGGGGACTTTGATCGGCCAGTACGCCATGTCGGAGTACAACGGCTACCTCCGGGTGGCGACCACGGTGGGCGAGCCCACGCCGGCGCCGGTGGACGGGGAGGAGGCCCCGGCGCAGCAGTCGGACAACATGGTGAGCGTCCTCCAGGCCCAGGGTGGCGCCCTGGTTACGGTGGGCGCACTACACGGCCTGGGAGAAGGCGAGAAGATCTACTCCGTGCGCTTCATGGACGACCTCGGTTATGTCGTCACCTTCAACCAGACGGACCCGCTTTACGTGCTCGACCTGAGCCACCCCGACCAGCCCGTCCTGGCCGGTCAGGTCTCGCTGTCGGGGTACTCGTCGTTGCTCCAACCCCTGGGCGACGGATTGCTACTGGGGGTCGGCCAGTCGGTGGACCAGCAGTTGCGGGCCCAAGGCCTCCAGGTCGAGGTCTTCAACGTGGCCGACCCGTCCCAGCCTGCGCTCGTCTCACAGCAGGAGGTTGGCGACGGTGCCGGTTCGGCGGCCGAGTCCGACCCGCACGCGCTGCTGTGGTGGCCGGAGGCCGATCTGCTGGTGCTGCCGGTCGACGACTATTCGGGCTCGGGGCCGACGAGCGCGGCCGACGTCTGGTCCGTCAGCTCCGCGGGCACGCTCGACCAGGTAGGGACGTTGAGCCAGCCCGGGAGCGAGCAGGACGGCTATCCCGAGATCGAGCGGGCGGTCGTTGTCGGCCGCGACCTCTACACCCTGTCGGAACAGGGCGTGATGGTCAACGACATCAGTTCCTTATCTCAAGTGGCGTGGCTGGGATACCAGAACGCCTCCTCGTGATACCCGGACCGGCTGGCCACCGCAGGTGGGCTACCAGGTGGCGACGAGCCGATGGCCCGGGGCATGACGCCACCGGCTGCGCCGCCGACGCCGGGGACCACGAACGGGAAATGTTGGTGGCGGCGGCGACCGGCGAGCACGGGGCGCTGCATTGGCTGCTCGACGAGGTGGCCCCCATCGTGTACGGCTTCGTTTACGCCCGGGTTGGCGGCGACGACGCCGCCGCCGAGGACGTCCTGCAGGAAACGCTGATGGAGGCGGTCAAGGGCGCCTCCAACTTCCGGGGCGACGCGTCCGTCTCCACGTGGATGTGCGCCATCGCCCGGCGGCGGTTGGGCCGGTACTACGAGTCGGAGAGAAGGGCTGAAGTGGCCCGGCGCTCGCTGCGCGTGGTGGAAGACTCCCGGAGCACCGATGAGCGGGGCGGGACGGCCGAGCTCGTGGAGCGCCAGGACGAGGTGGTGAGGGCGCTCGGCCGCCTTCCCGCCCTGCAGCGCCAGGTGCTGGTCATGAAATACCTGGAGGACATGCCCGTGCAGGACATAGCCGTCCAGGTCAACCGCAGCCGGGTCCAGGTCCAGTCCTTGCTTCAGCGGGGACGCGACGGCCTACGCCGGGAGTTGGGGGGCCAGGGTGCCTGAACAGTTCGACAACCACCCCGAGGAGCTGCTCCCGGGCTCGGATCGGCCCCGGCCCCTATCGCCGGCGCTGCGTGAGCGGCTACAGCGATCGTTGCTGAACCTGCCCGGCAGCGGGGATCCCGCTGCCTGCCCCTCGGCCCCTTCTCTGGCACCGCTCCCGGCCGGACCGCCGGCCCCGGCCCCCAGGCCCCTGTCACCCGAGGTCCGTGACCGGTTGGAGCACAGGCTCCGCCGGCCCGGCCCCGGCCGCTCACCCGGTCCCTGGAAGCGCATCGTGCCCGGCGCTGGGGTGGCAGCAGCCATCGCCGTCCTGGCCGCGATCGTCGTCCCCCAGTTGGTCAACAGCCCTCATAAGCCCGGCGGCACCGTGGCGGCCAAGGACGCGGTCCCCTCGGTGGAACGCCTCGGCCTCGCGCTGCCCTCGACCGCGGTCAACGGGCGGTCGGATGGGAAAGGCGCGGGCGCGCCCGGCGTGCTACCCCGACGTTCGGGGCCGGCCCGCCTGGCGCCGAACCGGCCGAAGGTGAGGGTCCGGCCGGCCGCCGTTCCCGGGCCCGTGGCTGGGGTCGTGGACGCCCCGGTCGTGACCGCCGTCAACCCGGCGCGGGGACCGGCCGGCGGCGGCAACTGGGTGGTCGTCGACGGCCGTGGTTTTGCCGAGGTCTCGGCCGTCGACTTCGGCGCCTCCGCGGCCGTGAGCTTCGTCGTCGAGTCCCCGCTCCGGCTCAAGGTCAAAGCACCGGCCCACGCCCCGGGAACGGTCGACATCGTCGTCGCCGGGGCCTCGGGGCGGAGCACCACCTCGCCTCTCGACCGCTACCGCTTTGGCCCCTGACGAGCCCCCGTCGTCCCGTAGGGGCGGCTAATGGGAGAACTCGAGAACGACCTTGACGTCGCCGGGCTGGCGCTGGTAAGCGTCCTTCCAGCTCGCCAGGGGGACGCGCCGGGAGATGAGGCGCCCCAGCCAGGCGGCATCGGCCCGGGCCAGCGCCTGGGCACCAGCTTCGTAATGGGCCCGGTTGGCGTTGACGGAGCCGAAGACGACGTCGTTCTCGAGGACCATGTGGCGATTGAGCTCGCCGGCATCGATGCCGAGAGAACGACCCTTGGACGAAACGCCGGTCAGGCAGAGCACGCCATTGGGGGCCATGGCGTCCATGGCGTCGAACACGAGCTGGCCCACGCCCGTGCACTCGAGGACGATATCGGGGGCACAGCCGGTGGCGGCGATGTCTCCGTGGTGGTAGGTGGCGCCCAGGGCGGCCACGAGGTCGGGCTTGAGACCGGTTGTGACCTGGTCGAGAACGTGGACATCGAGGCCCCGCTGCACGCCGAGCAAGGCCGCCAGCAGGCCTATGGGCCCCGCACCGGTGACCAGCACGGTACGCGGCTCCCATTTGGCCCGGGCGCCGATGCGGCCGATGTGGTCCCAGGCTTTGGCCACCACAGTTGTCGGCTCCAGCAGGACGCCGAGGTCGCCCAGGGCAGGCGTCATCTTTACCAGGAAATCGGGCGTGATGCGGTAGCGTTCCCGGGCATAACCATGGTGCTGTTTAATGCCCCACTCCGTGTAATTGCCATTACGGCACATGTCCCATTCACCGACAGCGCAGTTCAGGCACGGCTCCGGGTCGGGCCTGCGTACGATGCCCACCACGAGGTCGCCGGGGGCGAAGCCGGAGCCCTCGGGGGCGTCCAGGACTTCGCCCAGGGACTCGTGGCCGAGCGCAAGGCGGTCGGTGCCCGGCGGCGCCCAACCATAATCGCCGGCGATTATTTCCATGTCGGTCCCGCACACCCCTATCGCCCTGGTCTTGACGAGCACGGGCCCGTCTTGTCCGGGTGGTTCGGGAAGCTCGGTCAGGTCTACGGTGTTGGCCTGCAAGGGGACGACAGTGACGGCGCGCATGTCTAGAAACGTACCCGAGGAATGGTGAGACCCATGTCTGATCTGCCCGTTGACCTTCAAGGCAAACTGCTGGTGGCGAAGACCGACCTGGTCGACCCTAACTTCAACCGCACTGTGGTGTTGGTGTTGGCCCACGGCGACCAGGGTGCCCTGGGCCTGGTGCTCAACCGGCCGACCATCACCCCGCTGGCGTCACCTCTGCCGGAATGGGACGAGCTGGCTTCTGAGCCTTCCGTGGTGTTCGTGGGCGGCCCGGTGTCGCAGGGGACCATCTGTCTGGCCCGGGTCCGCTCGGAGGTCTCGGTGCCCAATAACGGCTACCTCCCATTGCAGGGCACCCTGGGCACGGTGGACCTGGAGGGTGACCCTGCGTCCATGGCCCCCTGGCTGGAGGAGCTGCGCATTTTCGCCGGTTATGCGGGCTGGGGGGCCGGCCAGCTGGAGGAGGAGATGGCCGCCGGAGCCTGGTGGGCGCTGGAGGCGGAGGACGCCGACGTCTTCAGCGACGAGCCGGCGCTCCTGTGGAAGAGGGTCCTGCGCCGCCAGGGCGGCGCGTTGGCCGTCACGGCCGCCTACCCGCCCGACCCGTCGCTCAACTAGTCGTCCAACCGGCGGCGCCACGAGGTGTTCAACCCGGCGTTCGACCGAGGCGTTCAACCGGCCGGGTGTCAGTCGCCGGCCAGCGACGCTTCCTGGTCGCGGGCTCGGGCGCGCCCACGGGCACGGTCGGGCTGGGACAGCTGGACTTTGCGCAGCCGCACCGACTGGGGCGTGACTTCGGCGCACTCGTCTTCGCGTAGGAACTCGAGAGCCTGTTCCAGCGATAGCGCACGGTAGGGCGTCAAGCGCACCAGCTCTTCGGAGGTCGACGAGCGCATGTTGGTCAGCTTGCGCTCCTTGGTCGGGTTGATGTCCATGTCTTCCCGGCGGGCGTTCTCGCCGACCACCATGCCTTCGTACACCTCGGTGCCGGGGCCGACGAAAAGGGTGCCGCGCTCTTGCAAATTGATCAGGGCGTAAGCAGCGACCTTTCCCCGGCGGTCGGCCACCAGGGAACCGTTTTGGCGGGTGCGGATCTCACCGCACCACGGCTCCCAGCCGTCCAGCACGTGGTGCAGCTGCGCCGTCCCCTTGGTCTCGGTCAACAGTTGGGAGCGCAGCCCGATCAAGGCCCGGGAGGGAACGAGCCAGTCGGTGCGCGCCCATCCTGAACCGTGGGCGACGACGTGCTGCATGCGGCCTTTGCGGCCTGCCAGCAATTGGGTGACGGTGCCCAGGTGCTCATCGGGGATGTCCAAGGAGACGCGCTCGACGGGCTCGTAGACCTTGCCGTCGATCAGCTTGGTGAGGACCTGGGGCTTGCCCACGGTTAGCTCGAAGCCTTCCCGGCGCATCAGCTCCACCAGTACGGCCAGGGCCAGCTCGCCCCGGCCCTGGACCTCCCAGGTGTCGGGCCGGTCCGTCGGCAGCACCCTGATAGACACGTTGCCGACGAGCTCGGAGTCCAGGCGCCCCTTGACCAGGCGGGCGGTGACCTTGGTACCTTCCTTGCCGGCCAGGGGAGCCGTATTGATACCGATCGTCATGGATATGGCCGGCTCGTCCACGGTCACGCCGGGCAGGGGGCGCGGGTCGGACGCGTCGGCCAGGGTGTCGCCGATCATGATCTCGGGTACCCCGGCCACGGCCATGATGTCGCCCGGACCGGCGCCCTTGGGGCCGGCGTCGACACGCTGGAGGGCCTCGGTCAGGTAGAGCTCGGCTATACGCACCCTCTGCGGCTCGCCCCCGGGGGCGCACCACGCCACCGTGTCCCCCTTGTGCACCCAGCCCTGGTGGACCCGGCAGATGGCGAGGCGGCCCACGTAAGGAGAGGCATCGAGGTTGCATACCAGAGCCTGGAACGGGTGGCCCTCGATGTACTCAGGCGCGGGGATGTACTCCACCAGCAGCTCGAACAGCACCTTGAGGCCGGGGGCGTCGGGTACTTCCTCGGGCGACAGCGCCGCCTGTCCCGTGCGGGCGTTGCAGTACACGACGGGGAACTCGATCTGATGGTCGACGGCGCCAAGGTCGATGAACAGGTCGTAGACGGCGTCGAGCACCTCGGCCGGGCGGGCGTCGGTGCGGTCCACCTTGTTGATGACGACAAGCACGGGCAGGTGGGACTCGAGGGACTTGCGGAGCACGAAACGGGTCTGGGGTAACGGCCCCTCGCTGGCGTCGACGAGCAGGAGGACCCCGTCCACCATGGTGAGGGCCCGCTCGACCTCGCCTCCGAAGTCGGCATGGCCCGGGGTGTCGACGATGTTGACGGTGAGGTCCCCGTACGGGACGGCCGTGTTCTTGGCCAGGATGGTGATGCCCTTTTCGCGCTCGAGATCGGTCGAGTCCATGACCCGGTCCGCAACCTCCTCGTTGGCCCTGAACGCCCCGGACTGACGGAGCATGGCGTCGACCAGGGTGGTCTTGCCGTGGTCGACGTGGGCGATTATGGCTACGTTGCGGATGTCAGCGCGCTGCATTTTCCTCGTGGTCCGGTAGGGGCGGGGCAGGGCGGCCAACAGGCCGCGGGGGCGGCTCGCGAACGCTCGCCACCTCTCAGGGTACCCGGTAACGGCCCCCGGGCGGGCTCATTGACCGGGCCCTGCCGGCGTTACGCGGGCCGTCCCCCGGGCCGGCGGCGGGTGGGGCGCTCGGCCCGGCGACGGTGCTCCTCCATGCGCCGGCGTATGAGCTCCCGGCGGGCCTTGAGGTCCCGATAGGTGAGAGCCTCGACGTCCTCGCCGACGCCGATGGCGGCCCTGACCCCGTTCATGTCGATGGGGTGGAGCCGGGGGTCGATCCCGATGTCGCGGGCTATGCGCTCGCCGTAGCGGCTGGTGAAATAGGCCGCGATGCCCTGGATCTCGGAGAACAGGTCGAGGTCGGGGGCCAGCGTGGCCAGCGAGCCGTCCACGAACAGCAGGTCCTTCACGAACAGCATGAGGATCTTCGGGAACTTGGCCCCGTACTCCAGCAGGCGCTTGGTGAGGTCGCGTACCTCGGCCAGCAGGTCTTCGGGGGCCAGGGTGACGGGGTCCACGATGGGCTTGTCCAGGCCCAGGTCGACCGCCAGCGCGTCCAGGTCGGTGTCGGCCGGGACGGCGCCCATGTCGCGCAGGGCGGCGAGCTGGAGGCGCTGGTCGTTGATGCTGCCCCCCATCAACAAACGCAGGAAGGCGAGGCGACGCACCTCGTCGAGGCGTCCCGTAATCCCGTAGTCGAGCAACGCCACTCTCCCGTCGGGCCGGACGAAAAGGTTGCCCCCGTGGAGGTCGCCATGGAACACCCCGAACAGGGTGGCACCCTCCAAGAAGACGATGAGCAGGGCGCGGACCACGGCATTGGTATCGATGCCGGCCCGGCGCATGCCCTCGACGTCGTCCCAGCCGAAGCCGTCCAGGCGCTCCATGACCAGGACGCGCCTGGTCACCAGCTCGGGGTGGGGCCGGGGGACGACCACCGCCTTCTGGCCCGTGCTGGCCAGTACGGCGGCGATGTCGAGCATGTTGTCGGCTTCGAGGCGGAAGTCGAGCTCTTCGACGATGGTCTCGGCAAACAGCTCCACCAGCGCCGGAGGGTTGGCCAGTGACGCCACCGGGATGCGGCCGATGAGGTGGGGCGCCAGCCAGCTCATGGCGGCGATGTCCCGTTCTACCAGGCCGGCTACCTGGGGACGTTGTACCTTGACTACGACTTCTTCGCCGGTACACAAGCGGGCGGCATGGACCTGGGCGATCGATGCCGCCGCTATGGGTGTGGTCTCGAAGTGCTCGAAGACAGCGTCCAATGGCCGGCCCAGGTCGGATTCGACCACGTGGCGGACGATTTCGAAGCGCTCGGCCGGCACCCGGTCCCGCAGCAACCTGAACTCGTTGACCAGTTCGGGCGGGAACACGCCTTCCCCGGAGGAAAGGATCTGGCCGAGCTTGATGTACGTCGGTCCCAGGTGCTCGAACGCCCGGCGCAGGCGGTAGGACAGGCCCGCTCTGGACACCTCAGGGCGGCCGAGGCGGACGGCGACCCGTTTTTCGATCAGGCGCCAGGTGAGGATGGCCCAGCCCAGCACCAGGGCGGTGAGCACGACGCGCCCGCCCGGTGGCAGCGCCCGGCGTCGCAGCAGGTGGGGGACCTGGCGGGCCGAGGCCGAGCGGAGGGCGTCGACGTCGTCCCGCCACGGCAGGGCCTTGTCGGTGAGGACCCATGGTGGGTCGTCGCTGAAGGCGCCCAACGAAAGGTCCGTAGGCGGCGCGGGGAGGCGGCCTGGCTTTCCCGCCGAGGTCATCGGCTCTTCGGCTGAAGTCATCAGTTGATCGTTGCCGACCCTAGCCGCGGGCCGGCCTTTCTCCGGCCGGTGCAGAGCGGGTGCACGACGTGGCAGTGCCTTGGGTCGGGAGCGCGTGGTCTATAGGCGGGTAACCCGCCCGTTGCCTCGCTCCCGATGCTGCGGCCGTAGGCTTCGCTTGTGCCCGACAGACTTCGACCCGGCGACCAAGCACCGGACTTTGTTCTTCCTGACCAGCAGGGGAACCCATTTCACCTGCGCGAATCCATAAAGCTCCACCCTGAGCACCTGGTCTATTTCTACCCCAAGGCCGACACGCCCGGTTGCACAGCCCAGGCCTGCGGGTTGAGGGACGTGGCCGGCTCGGTCGGTGACACGGCCATCCTCGGCATAAGCCCCGACCCGCCCAAGCGGCTGGCTGCCTTCGACCACAAGTACGGTCTCGGGTTCACGCTGCTTTCCGACGCCGACCATGCCGTGGCCGAGGCCTACCGGGTGTGGGTGCCGCGCAGCATGTACGGCCGCAGCTATATGGGCATCGAACGGTCAGCGTTCCTGGTTGACGAGCACGGCGCCCTGTCCCACGTCTGGTACAAGGTGGCCCCGGCCGCCACGGCCCAGAACCTGCTGCAGGCGCTCGGTGCTTAGCGCCCCGGCGGGCCGGATGCCTTCTTGTCCGCCGGCCTGACTAGGCGGGGAGGAGCACCAGGCAACCGTTGTGGCCGCCGAAGCCAAACGAGTTGGACAGGACGGGCCCCGGCACCCAGTCCCGCGGTGCGCCGGTGACGACGTCGAGCTGGAAGGCGGGGTCGACGTGGCGCGTGCCCGCGGTGGGGGGATCTGGTGGTGCTCCAGGGACAGGGCCACCGCCACGGCCTCGATGGCCCCGGCCGCCGCCAGCGTATGGCCGATCACGCCCTTGACCGAAGTTGCCGCCGGCCCCGGGTAGCCGAAGATCTTGTAGATCGCCTCGGCCTCGGCGGCATCGCCGGGCGGGGTCGAAGTGCCGTGGGTGTTGACGTGGGTGACCTCGGACGGCTTTATCTGGGCGTCGGCCATGGCCAGCTCCATGCAGCGGGCGGCGCCGTTGCCGTCGGGTGACGGTGCGGTGATGTGGTAGGCGTCCGCCGTGCTGGCCGCCCCGGCCAGCTCGGCATAGATGTGCGCCCCCCGGGCCAGGGCACGGGAACGCTCCTCGAGCACGACGACGCCGGCTCCTTCCCCGATGACGAACCCGTCCCGGTCGGAGTCGAAGGGCATGGACACGCCCGAGGTCGACAAGGCCGTCATGTTGGAGAAACCGGCCACCCCGAGCGGCGACAAGGGAGCCTCACTGCCGCCCGCCACCATCACATCGCAACGGCCGGTGGCGATGAGACGGCCGGCGTTGGCGATGCTCTGAGTGCCGGCGGCGCAGGCCGTCACGGTGGTCTCGCACGGCCCCCGCAGGCCGTAGCGCATAGAGATGTCCGCCGAGGCCCGGTTGCACATGATCATCGGGACCAGGAAGGGGCTCACCCGGTTGGCCCCTTTTTCTAGGAGCACCTGGTGTTGTTCGCAGATGGTGTCCAGGCCGCCTACACCCGTCCCGATGAGCGTGCCCGCCCGGTCCGGGTCCCCCCGGAACTCCTCGGTACCCCCGGCGTCGTTGACGGCCTGGTCGGCGGCGGCGGCGGCCAACTGGACGAAGCGGTCGGCCCGGCGCAGCTCACGCGGCCCGAACAGGGCGCTGGCGTCGAGGCCTTCGACGGGCCGGACGCGGCCGACGGGGGCGGGACCGAGCAGGCCCCGCCAGAAGGCTTCGGGGCCTATCCCGCAGGAGGATACGACGCCCAGGCCGGTGATGACGACACGCCGGCCCTTTACCGCTCCGGTGCCATCGGGGGCGCTCGTTACCGCCAGCATCAGATCTTCGATGCCACCAGCTCGTAGGCCTGACCGATGGTCTGCACGCCTTCCAGTTCGGATTCGGGGACGTCGATGCCGAAGCGCTCCTCGAGCGCCATGACCAGCTCCACCAGGTCCAAGCTGTCGGCGTCGAGGTCGTCGGCGAAGCGCGCCTCGGGGACGATCTTGGACGGCTCTACCTGCAGCACCTCCACGGCGCATTGCTTGAAGACGTCGAAAGACTCTTCGGCCCCATCTGTGCTGCCATCATTCCTCCTGCTCGCGGTCCGGGATGGTCACAATCTAGTGGGGGCGACGGCGCGCTCCTCACACCTCGGCGGTCTCCGTTCGCCCCGCCCTGTCATCTCACGGGGCCGCCGCCCCAGCGCCAAACGGCAGATGCCCACGTCATGCCGGCGCCGAAGCCGGCAAACAGGACCAGGTCCCCGTCGGAAAGGCGCCCGGCGTTGGCGGCATCGGTCAGGGCGATGGGGATGGACGCCGAGGAGGTGTTGCCGGTGTACTCGATGACCGACGCCACCCGGTCGCCGGGGATGCCCAGGCGCTCACTCACCGCGTCCATGATGCGGATATTGGCCTGGTGCGGCACGAACAGGGCGATCTCGGCCGCGCTCACCTTGGCCCGCTCGAGGCTCTTGGTGGCCGACTCCACCGTGACCCGCACGGCCTTGCGGAACACCTCCTGACCTCTCATGGTCATCCCCGTGCCGCCATGATCGGAGAAGAAAAGAGGCTGCAGGGAGCCGTCCACACCGATGTCCCAGCCCAGCAGGGCGGGTTCGCCGGGGACCGCCTCCACGACGACGGCGCCGGCGCCGTCCCCGAACAGGAAGGCGTTGGAGCGGTCGGCCCAGTTGGTGATCCGGGTCAGGGTCTCAGCCCCGATGAGCAGGACCCGCTCCGCCCCACTGGAGATGAAGCCCGCCGCCGTCACCAGTCCGTAGGTGAAGCCGGCGCAGGCCGCGTTTACGTCCATGCCGCCGCCCTTTATGGCCAGAGCGTGGGCCAGGGGCGAGGAGGTGGCGGGAACGAGCTGGTCCGGGCTGGTGGTACACAACACCAGCAGGTCGATGTCGGCCCCGGTGACGCCGGCCATGCGCAGGGCCGAGCGTCCCGCCTCGGCCGCCAGCAGCGCCGTCGTGCCCATGCCTGCCGGCGGCGAGGGGGAAGGCTTCGGATCGACGAACGGCCCGTCGGCGGCCCGGCGCTGGCGGATGCCGGTGCGCTCGACTATCCAGTCGTCGCTCGTGTCGAACAGGGTCATGATGTCCTGGTTGGTCACAACCGTGCTCGGGAGCGCGCTGGCCCAACCGGTTATGGCATAGCCGTGTTCAGGTTGCATTGGTGCGCTCCTTGTCAGCGGGCACGCAGCCACGCTATGGGTTGGCCCGGTTGGACTCTCTCGCCCGGGTGGGCGATGACGCCCATGAGCTCGCCGGCGAAGGGGCTACGCACTTCGGTGCCGGAGACCAGGCCGAGGAGGTCCCCGATCTCGATCGACGGCCCGGCGGGGCCGGAGGTGCCGGCCGGCAGTTCGAAAATCCCGGCGCACGGGCTGATGATCAGCCGCTCGGAGACGTAGAGGCGCTCACCCTGGTGGCCCTCGGCCGCCCCGAGCAGCGCCGTCTCGCCCGTCAAGGTCGCCACCAGGGTGTCGAGGTCGTCGGGTACGGCGATAGCCAGCGTCATGGCTTCGGGCACGGTGGCCCTGACCATGGCCGACAGGGCCGCCCGGGCCCAGCTCGCACAGCAGGCTGTCGCCGTCCCATTCGCCCGTGCGCATGATGGCGGCCAGGGACAGGACGCTCTGGCGCCAGCGCACGGGGCTGCGCAGCTGGGCGGACAACAGTGACGGCCATTCGTCGCCGGCGTCGTGGGGGAGGGAGTCGACGTTGGCCACCACGGGGACGGCCAACGGGTAGAACGTCGTGACTTCTAGGGCCTTGCGCAGCCGGGCCTGGGCCGGGACCATCAGCGGGGTGTGGAAAGCGCCGCTGACCTTCACCGGGGTGGTCCGGACGGCGCCCAGCTCGACGGCCACCTCGGCCGCCCGGTACACGTCGGCGGGCCGCCCGGCGATGACGCACTCATCGGGAGCGTTGGAGTTGGCCAGCCACACGTCGCCGTCCGCCCGGCGGCAGGCGATCCGGGCCCGTTCGTCGTCCACGCCCGTCAGGGCCAGCATGATCCCCGGGTTGTCGTCAGCCGCTTCCTGCATGGCCTCGCCCCTCTCGGCCACCAGCCGGATGGCGTCCTCGAAACCGACTCCGCCGGCAGCCACCAGGGCCGTGTACTCACCCAGGCTGTGGCCGGCGCAGGCCGTCGGTTCGACGCCCAGGCGCTCGACGGCGTCGAGTACCACCAGGCCCATGACGAATGTCGCCAGCTGGGCGTTGCGGGTCTCGGTGAGCTCGTCGGCGCCGGCGTCGACGAGCAACCGCTCGAGGTCCCGGCCGGCTACGTCGGAGGCGTCCTGGACCACGTCCCAGGACGGATGGTCGCGCCAAGGCCGGCCCATCCCCGGGCGCTGGGAGCCCTGCCCTGGAAAAACGAACGCCGGCACGGCGCGGCCCTCCTTCGGTCTTCCCACATTCTGACCCAGGCGGGAGGGCGAAGGTAACAAACGGGTGAACCTCGTGCTGCGGCAGGGCCGAGGGCCGTCACCATCCCGTCGCCCACGCTCCCCGGCCCGTAGCCCGAGGGGGCGGCGGTGCCCGAGTCGCAGGTGTGGTGGCGGCCAACGTCGCCCCCGGGTGGCCGGCCCGCGGGCCCGGGTGGGCGGGGCCGGCCTGGCTCGGCCGGCCTGGCTCGGCTACCGGCCCCGAGCCACCGTGGTCGCTTGTGGCCGGGGCGAGCACCCCGGACATTTATCACCGCGCCGGGGCTCGAAAGCCGTTTTTGCGGTCATGGGCAGAAATAGGCCTTTTTCCTCTATAAAACTCAGTCGAAAGGCCCGAAAAGGACTTGAGATCTCGGAACCGCCTGAACTCGAGGACCGGCGATAGCACACCGTACTGGGCTGCGCTTTGGAAAGCAATAGCATTGTTGACAAAATTCGTTTTGACTTTGGCCTTGGTGTGCCCACACTGCTTTGCCTGCTGCGGCAACACGGCACCAAGTAATTCCACGCAGTTCGGCGCCACCATAGCCGTTCCCATCACAGAACCACCGAACTCGGCGGAATACGGATGGGTCATGGCCGACGACGCTGAAACGATGTTCACTCAGGTTGGATGGGTCTGGTTCGCCCCCGGCACCGGGTTGACCGTCAACGGCCTTTCCGTACCCACCGGTTGCCCGCACCTGTTTGCCTACACGACCGTCAACCAGGGCGATGGGGACAACCTCGGCCAGGGGGGCACGTTCACCATCGGCCCCGCCCTAACGCCCGGAGAACCGCTCATCGTCGACATCGCCCGCTCGGGGGACTGGTTCGGTGACGAGGCTCTGATAGAGGGCACCTGGACCATGGTCCAGGTGGCCACCCTAACCGGCACCACGACATGGGAGACAGGCGCCGAGAGCTGGGGTTCGATGACGCCATTGTGCTTCTCCAACCGGTACTACTACGCCGATGGCTGGCAGGCCCTTCCCGCTGAGTGCCCCGGCAGCTGAAAACGAGCGTCGACAGGCGCGTCGGCCCGGCTCGGCCCTACAGTCGGGGGTGCGATGGCGTTGCTCATCGTCGTCGGCACGAACGTGGGCTCAACATGGACGTAACCGAGGGCGCGGCACTGTCGGACGAAGAGCTCATCGCTCGCACGTGCGGGCTGGCGGCCGAGCTGGAAGGCCGGGCGCGGTCGCTCGCCGGGGCGGCTGCCAAACGCCGTCAACGGCGCTTCCGGCCGCTGCTGGCCAGCCCCTCGGGGGCAAGGCTCGTGTTTGCCATCGCGGACCGGGTGCTGCGCCCGGTGGACGCCGCCACGGCGGCGGGAGAACTGGCCATGATCGCCACGGGGCCGTTGCAAGGCTTTTCCGTCCCGGACAGGGTTTTGCTCCGAGCGGCGGGAGTGGCGGGAAAGTATGCTCCGTTCCCCCCAAGCTCGTCAATCTCGACATGGAGGAACACCGCGACCTCGCGAGTCCTGGCTCGTGAAGCCCGACTGCGTCGACCCGGAGCGCAATTTATGGTCGCCCGGGGTGCGCACGGGGGTGCGGCCGGGGTCCTGGGCGCACATGACCGAGTGGTTCGGCCCCGTACTGGGAGTGATGCGAGCGGAGAATTTCGCGCAGGCGTTGGCATGGCAGAACGCCGTCCCTTACGGGCTCACCGCCGGGCCCTGCTCGCTCGACCCCGAGGAGCAGCGGCGCTGGGCCGCAGGCTGCCAGGCCGGCAACCTGTACGTCAACCGCTCCATCATCGGAGCGATCGTTGGCCGCCAGCCCTTCGGCGGCTGGAAGCGTTCGGCACTGGGGCCGACGGCGAAAGCAGGGGGGCCCAACTACCTCATCGCCCTGCGGCGCTGGCACGACGCCGAAGGCACCAGCGTGGCGCAGGCGGCGGCGAGCTACCGCCACTGGTGGGGAACGCACTTCTCCCGGGTGACAGAATTGGCCGGCTTGGCGTGCGAGTCGAACGAGCTGTCCTACGAGCCGTTCGCACCCGGGGTGGTGCTGCGGGCCGGTGGGGACGTCGCCGACGACGAGTTGACCAAGGCCGTTCTCCTGGCCGACCTGACGGGTACCCCGCCGCGCATCTCGGTGCCGGAAAGGCGTCCGGCTGCCCGCGCTGGCCGCCAGCTTGACCAGGGGGCCGGTGCCGGTCACGGTCGAGAGCGCGGGGTCACTGGCGGCATCGTTGGCCGCGGTGGGAGCCGAGCGGGGGATAGGGGCGGCGCGCCTGCGCCTGCTCGGACAGGGTGAGCCTCAGGTGGTGGCCGCAGCCGCCGAAGCCGGCGTAAGCGTGTTCGACGAGCCCGTTTGTTCCTGCGGCCGCCTCGAGCTGGTCCGCTGGTTGCGGGAGAAGGTGGTGGCCCGTAGCCGGCACCGGCACGGCAACATCGTCTACTCGCGCTGGTAGCGCCTGCCCTCGCTGTCCCCGCCGCGCTGAGCGGTGCCCCCGATGTCGTTCGGCACACCCGGCTGTACATTTGGAGTAGCCCAAACCGGTACGGTAAGGTCAGCGGCACGAACAACCAGGTCAGGGGCATCAGGGCGCGTGGTGGAATGGCAGACACGATGGACTCAAAATCCATTGGCCGCAAGGCCGTGAGGGTTCAAGTCCCTCCGCGCCCACCCGGGGTTACCGACAGATTGACGGTGCCCTACCGATGAAATGATGGCCCCGATGGCCGCCATCGGGCCTCAGGGCACTGCTGACGCCGCCTCTCGGGCAGAAAACCCCTCTTCAGGATAGCTTCAAGGGCCCCGCGGAGTCGAGTGGGGCCGAAGAACGCGAAAAAGGGCCGGAGCTGCTGTGCCTGGACGAGTTCGGCTACGTCAAGCTGGACACCCGTGGTTCGGAGCTGTTGTTCCAAATTTTGACCGAACGAGAAGAGAAATCAGCCGTAGCGTTGGCCAGCAACCTCCCGTTCAGCGAGTGGGGCCAGGTCGTGCCCGACCCCCGGTTGGTGGCTGCCATCGTGGACCGGGTCACCTTCAACGCCCACATCATCGAGACCGGCACCGACAGTTACCGCCTGCGCAGCACCACGGCCCGGGCCGGCGCAAGAGCGCCTGATCAGCGCACCCGCTGCAGGGCGGCGTTGGCCTCGGCCAGCGAGAAGGCCGCGGCGTCGAAGTGGCCACCCACCCAGGTCAGGTAACTGTCGTGCTCGTCATCGGCGGGGTTGGCCAACGACTCGAGCATGGACCGGTAACCGCGGGGCCCGCCGCAGTCCTCGGGTGGGCAGGCGTTCTGGCCGTCCACGCACACGGCGAACTTGAGGCCCAGGCGCACGCTCACGCGGTCCTCGACCACCAGGTCGTGCTCCCAGGAGTCGCCGAAGTCGTACTCGTAGACCAGGCGCCGTTCGGCCTCGAAGGCCTCGGAGACGGTCAAGGTCTTTTCGTCCCTGTCAATGACATCGTCATCGAGGTCGTCCACGAACCCATAGCTGAGCTGGCCGATGCGGAAACAGTGCAGGTGCGAGTTGGTCCAGCCCATCGCCGCCTGGACCATGAGGTCGAGCTTGCCCAGGTGCGCCGTCCCGGGCACCAGCAGGCGCCGCCACACCACCGGGTCGACCCTCCTCAACTGCACCCGCACCTGGATGGCGCTCTGGCTAGCCGGCCGCTGCACACCCGAAGACTATGCGCCCTCAGTCGGGCTCCAGGGGTGCCCTGTCCCGAGCCGTCCGCCCGGAATAACGCTGCCAGGCACTGGCCCGGGTGACGCCCAACAGGTCGGCCACCTGCGCCCAGGAGTACTCCTGGTCCCGGGCGTCGGCCACGGCCCGGGGGACTCGGGCGTTGGCCTCGGCCACAAGGCTGGCCAAAAGGTGGAGCGTGGCGCCCGCGTCGCCCCCCCACTCCAGTCCTCTCAGGGTGCCCAGGGCCGCGATGGCGGAGTCGAGCACCGCCCGGCTGTCCTCGTCGGTGACCGGCGCCACGAAGTGGTCACGGCGCGGTTCTCTCATAGCTGCGCGGATCACTATACAGCTATCGCACCGGAGCTGAAAGCCTCAATCGGGGACCACCGGGGTGGGGCCAAATCAAGTGAGGGCGGATTCCAGGGGTAGCCGCAACACAGGGCTTAGGGACTCGACTTTAGGTGCTCCTGGAAGCAGTCCGCTGGCGTTCGCCAACCGAGGGTTTTCCGTGGCCGTGAGTTGAACTCCTGGGAGACCGCCTCGAGCTTTTCGAGGCCATGAGCGCGAAGGTCGGTCCCTTTGGGGAAGTACTGGCGCACCAAGCCGTTGGTGTTCTCGTTGGTACCTCTTTGCCATGGGCTGGCCGGGTTGCAGAAATAGACAGGCATCCCCGTCGCCCGGGTCAGCTCCTCGTGGCAACCCAGTTCGCTGCCCTGGTCCCAAGTGAGCGAACGGGCCAGGTGCGCCGGCACCGAGGACATCGCCTTGACGAGTGCCTCCTTCATTTCCCCGGCGCTGTGGCCGCCAGGCAGGTGCACGAGCTTCAAGAACCGGGTCGTGCGCTCGACCAAGGTGCCGATGGCCGACTGGTTCCCCCTGCCCATGATGAGGTCGCCCTCCCAATGCCCAGGGACGCTGCGGTCCGCGACCTCCGAGGGGCGGTCACAGATCATGGTCATCGGCCCGCCGAAGCGGGACCGGCGCTCTTCGGGACGGCGCCGACGCTTGCGCCGGGCTCTTCTGGAGCGCAGGGCCTTGACCGGGTTACGGTGCAGACCGGCGCGCTGCTGGTTGTAAAGGGCCTGGTAGATAGTCTCATGGCAGGCACGCATGTCCGAGCGCTCAGGGAAATCGCCGACAAGGGCGTTGCTGATCTGCTCGGGGCTCCAGCGCTTGTCGAGGCCGGCTTGGACGTAGCGGGCCAGCTCGGGGTTAGCCACGAACTTGGCCGGCGTGTGGCGCTGCCTGCGGCTCTCGGAGCGGTGCTGAGCAGTGTAGGGCCGGTAGCGGCCGGTCGCCGGGTCGGCGTTGTTGGCCACTTCTCGGGCAATAGTCGAAGGGCTACGCCCGAGCTCTTTCGCGATCGACCGGAGGCTTTGGCCGGCGATCAGCCCGTCGGCAATTCGCAATCGCTCCCGTTCGGACAAGAACCTGGCTGAGATGGCCGAGGGGCGTGGTGGCCTGGTTATCGACGGGTAGGTCCGCACATGCCCTGAAGGCGTGCGCACAACACGGCCGTTGCTCCAGCGCGTCCCGGTCTTGCGGTTGATGCCGCACGTGCGGCACGCCGCTGAGTTGTTCGTCCCTTGGGCCACGAGGCGGATGTATAGCTGTTGCTGGGCTGTCAGTGGTGGACCACCAGGTGCTTTGAGCCGTTGTCCACCACGACGTTGGAGGCCAGTCTTCGGAGCACGACGGCGGTGCATGGCAAACTCCCGGGAGGATCACGTGTTGCGATCACCGGTAGAACCCGCCTGAGCGAAGTGGGGCCAGTTCCGCTTGACAAACCCACGGAGGCACTAGGCGGCATGGGCGTCGCTTTGGCCGAGCTACGCCAGGCGGTGCAGGAAATGCTGAAAGAGCCCTCCGCGGAGGGGGGACCGCTCGACGGAGGGGCGACTGCCCTGCGGCGACGTGCTCGCCGCCGGCGCCGGTAAGGTTGCCACCGCGACCGGCCCGGCTCGCCCGGGCGCTCCTCACACATGCAGCAGGGCGTCACGGAGCGCGATTGTGGGCGGGTGGAGGACGGCTCGCAACGTCGGCCGGAGGTCCGGGAACGGTCCTTACGCGCTATTCGCAGTGTTGCGGGCGGAGAAAAGTGCCCACGCAATACGGTGGATCTGGCGCGTTGCGCTCCGTTCTTGGAGCGGGAGCGGCAGCCCAGATGCTACCCGGGCTGTCGGCTATCAGCGCAAGCCCAGCACGGCGAGGAGGGCTTCGTCGACCCCCCACATCTCTTCGTGAGTCAGGTGCCCCGCCAGTTCGCCGAGGCGTCGGGCGTCCACGGCCCCCAATTGCTCCACAAGTACCCGAGTGGTCTCTCCAGCGATCTCGGCTTCAGGGCGGAACGACGCTGCTCGGGCACTTGTCGACGTGGGAGCCACGAGGACGACTGACCTCGGGAGGAACTCGTCGGCTTGGACTACGACGCCGTAGCGGTCACCGTGCTGCTCATGTCCGACGCCACGGGGTAGCCGGAACCGGTAGACATCACCTCGGAGCACGAAGCGCTTCCATCAGTTCGGCGACGGCCAGCATCTCGTCGTGGTCCTGTCCGTCGGCTTCCAGGGCGGCGACTTCCGCCGCCAGCTCCTTGCTCCGGCGCCGGTGCCGGAGCTCTCCGAGCAGGGAGACGCGGATGGCCTCGGACTGGGTGAGCCCCGTCGATTCGAGGACGCGCAGCGCCCTGTCAGCCTCATCGTCGAGCCGGACCGAGATCGCTCTAGCCATGTCCCCATTGTAACACGTTCTGTCGTACAGGTAGTGCCGGCGGGGGACGGCGTGAAGCACCAGAACGCCCGTACGGCCGCTGTCGAGTCGCGAGAACGGGTCGTTGCCGCCCAGACCGGCTGTGCCTGTGCGACAGGTCGGCAACTGGGCCTCGGTGCGTATCAGGACACCTGGTTGGGTAGGTCCTCGACGGCAGCGTTGGCAATTTCGCGTAAGAGTTTGTGGAGCTGCACAGATCAGGATGCATGGTCAGGCCCTGGCAGTGTCTCGGCGGAACCTCCAGACAGCACCGAGCACGAACAGTCCCAACCAGGCTCCCAGACCAAGTTGTTGAGACTGGTGCAGAGTATGTGGGTCACCCACGGGAATATGGGAGGTCGGTCTGGAGCGCCGTCCTGACCGGATTTGTGCCATGAGCAGCACAAAGAGCCGTCGTTCGGCACGTCCTCCCTGGTCAAGGAGTTCGGCGCTTGGCCGTGCCAGATGTGGCCATTATGTACCTGATGGAGGTTCGCTTCTCGGTCCGTGACGACGGACAGGTTGATGTTCACCTCGGGCCAGAGTGGCCGATCTTCGACGTCGCCCTAAACGACAGCGTCTCGTCGCTGCCTCCGCTCGGCTGGGCCGGAAATGGCCCGTCGACCTACTGGATCGGCCATGCTGAGCGGGGCGTGCGCGAGGCGTACCAGCGTGGCGACGAGGGACCGTTCACCTGGGGGGACGAGACGTTTCTCTGCCTACGCGGCGACGAGGTACTCGCCAATTTCGACTACGCCGAGCCCGACGAACCGGGAGAGACGATGCGCCTTGACGGCTTCCTCTCACTACTGGCCGAGTGGCGCAGCCGAGTGGAGCAGGGCGTGGCGACGGCTCCTTTGTCGGAGACCTATAGGCGGATCCCGCCGAGCGGGCCGCCCGGGCGTCGTACCAGGCGCGGAGAGTCGTTCTGACAGCAAGCGTCCCTTGCGTCCCCTAAACGAAACCGGTGGAGTCCTTGGCCTGCGTCGATCAGGACGCGGCCCATAGCCCTACTGGCTCCCAGGGGACGAGCGTTCGTACTGAGCGTTCTGGCGTCGCCGTCACACAGTTGAGAAGCAACTGACGGGCGCCAGTGCCGTCTCGTACTGGCGCGCCCGTCAGGTGGCGAGGCGACCCGACTGTCGACCGCCGGCGCCAGACGGGGGCATTATGGCTTCGTCACCCGGCTGGGTGCTCGCCTGATGGTGCAGTAGGAGGAACGGGGTCGGTCGTGGAAGAGCCTGGAGCCCCCCCGGACGACGAAGAACTCGTCCTGTACGGCGTGGTGGGCTTGCAGCGAGGCCAAGGGGGGGCGCAAGGCGGCACGCTGGCCTTGGTCCGCGACGGTCGCCGGACGCGGACTGTCCGGACGTCGGAGAGCCTCAGCTTCGCCGGCCCCGAAGGTGGGTCGATCACGATCACGTCGCGCCGCCGTGGCGATGGCGACCAGTTTGACCACACCCGTGATGGGATCGCGATCGGCCCGTTCCTCGCTTCGCCGCGCGGTCGGGAGGCTTGGGCCGCGGGGGGAAGGGCCGGTCCCGTCCCTCGACCGGAGGAGGTGGAATGGACATCGGTCACGATCCTGGTGGACGGCCAGGGAACACCGTTTGACGTGTGCGACCTCGGGGACGGCTACTGGGCGGCCGCTGGGCGGGTACCGGCTGCAACGATCACCATCGACAGCCGGAATGTGCCGATCGGCGCGGTCAGCCTTGAACGCCTAGCCAGCCGAGAGCCCCCTCCTCTGCCGGTCCCGGACCTCGGCGAACGGACCGGAACGGTCATGCAGAGCTTGGACGACCGCTTCGCTCGTGTGCCCTTTGGCAGGGTCCACGGCTCGGGGGACTATTGGGAGCTTCGCGCCGTAGAGGTCGAGCATGTGCGCCGGCTTGCCCTCCAGGAGGGCCTCTCGGACCAACAGCCGGGAGCCCTGGAGGCCTACTGGCTGAGACAGCTCGAAGACCGGCTCAGGGGGCCCATGGACCGCCGGCGCCTGCGCGGCATCGAGGCAATGCACCGTTCTCGGGTCGCCAGGCTCCTCCGGAACAGGAGGTTCCTTTTCCAACTGTGGTTCAACACGCTCGGGCCGGGGGCAAAGACCTGGTTCGGCAATCGCTACGCCCGCGTCCGCCACTACACCTTCCGTCTCCGCTGGAGACCATGACGTTCCCGCCCCCACCGGCAGAACCCACATGCTTGTTCGGCGTGAAATACCGCGGGGCTGGCAACGGCGATAGCCGTCCAATAAGGCGCGCTGACGGGTGCGCGCGGAGTTCGGCGTCGGAAGCTCAGAACTGGGCAATCAGGGCACTCGGCCTTCGCACCACCCAGGATCCCGGAGCAAGCTCCACATGGTTTGACGTTCTCGGGCCGACCTGGGGAGCGGCGCGTCCACAGGTCTATGGTGAGGACCGGTGACGGACTTGAGCCTGGCCGAGCGAGGTTTCCAGCATCTCCGGGACCGGGTGGAAAGGGGTCGTCCCCGTCCTATTGCCCTCCTGGCTGTCTCGGCGGGTGCCGGGGCGTTCATCGCCATGGCCTCTGCCATCACTGACGCCTCCACCTTCCCCGGCACCACGTTCACGTTCTGGGTCACGCTGGCCTCAGCCGGGTTCGCAGTGCGCGTCCAGCTATGCCTGGTGGTCGCGGTGCTGCTCCTCCTCCTGGACCGCTCCGGCGGCGGCGGCCCATCTCCACCCACAGCTTGAGGGTCCCGTACACGCTGCGGTTGGCCCGGTAGGCATCGAGCACGGCGTTGGCGCCCTGGGCGTCGTCCCAGTCAGCAGGGGAGACGGGCCGGTTCGGCGTTCTCCCTACGCAAGAGGGCCAGCTCAGTGGCCGTCTCGGTGGTCGTCCCCGGCCTGGTGCCCGAGTCCACCTCGGCCCGCTCCACCCAGCCCCGCAGAGTCGCCGGGTTGACGTCCAGCAGCTCACCCACCCGGCGCTGAGCTGCGATTGCCGACTCGTCGGGGACGTCTCGTCGGCGCTCCCGGTACATCCTCACGGCCCGGTCCCTGGTCTCCTGGTCGTACTTCCTCAGTGATAAAGCCATGGCTCATTCTCTCCCTTGTGGGATCAGAGCCTCCGACAAACCCAGAGTGGTTCAAAGCGGTTCTCACGTAGCGCATAGAGAACATTCGGCTGCAAGACGTAGGCACGCCTCACGGCTTGTTGGCTAGAGCGGCAGGCTTGGCTCGGTCTCGCAGCTTTGGTGGTGGCCGTCCCAACATGCTCTTGCGCCAACGAACCAGCGACCGTTCAGGAGCTTCTGGCCGCCGATCTCCTCAGCTAGCTGATCGCCAGTGAGGTAGCGCTTGTACACGCGGTGGCGGGAACCATCGTTGAGCACCCGCTCTTGCCACTCCTCGGCGCCCACCCCCGGCCGGCGAGCTGAGTCGATGACAACCAGTTCGGAGGCCACGCGGTGTGCTTCGTTGAGGAACGTCTCGCGCTCGTCGAGCGGGAGGTGCCCGTAGAAGTGGCCGGTGAGGACTCGGTCGAAGGCGCCGTCAGCCACCCCTAGGTGCAACGCGTCGCCGACGATGGCCAGTCCGCCACGGAGCCGGGAACGGGCTATCGTCACCATCGCCGGGCTCTGGTCGACGCCGACGACCACCGCAGGGACATGCCTGGTCATAAAACCGGTCCCGCAGGCAACGTCGAGGGTGCGTGCGCTTGGCAGGCTGCCCAGGAGCTGGACGACCTGGTCGACTTCGACCTCCCAACCGGGCCTGTCACGCTCGGAAAAGAGGCCCTGGCCCGTGTACCAGTCGTCGTACTCCTGCGCCCGACGGTCGTAGTAGTCGCGAGTGGCGCGATCTGCGGCGAAACCGGGCTTCGTCATTGGATCGAGTCTGCCAGCCGAGCACTAGCGGGGGGTAGGAGCGGTGCATATGAGACCGCGCGGCTTCTCAGGCGCGCATTATGGCGTCGGGCGTCGCCAAGACCGTCGAGCGCCGCACCGTCGTTACGCGTCTCGGACGGCACTACAGCCGTCGTGGTCCGGCGGGTACCGATGGAACATTCTGAGTGCCAAGGGAAGTGTTCGTTCAGGTAGTGCCTCTCCTGATCGTTTGGAGCGCCGCCGTCGCGTGCCTGGTCTAGCCTTCTCGCCCGATGCACGCCTTTGTCGACGAGTCCATCCGCCAAGGGGCCAACGACGGCCTCTACGTCGTCGCAGCGGCCGTTGTCGGGCCCGAGGACCTTGAGGACGACGCCAGGCGGGCCGCCCGGGCTGTGGTCAGGCCCCGCCAGCGTCGTTTCCACTGGCGCAACGAGGGCGAGCCCAGCGTTTGGCGATGCTCGGGGCCCTTTGCTCCCTGGGTGTGACGGTCCGCGCCTACGAGGCCGAGGTCTCGGCCCGCCGGCTCGAGCGGGCCAGGGCGCTGTGCATCGAGCGGCTGCTATGGGACCTCAGAGAGCTTGAGGTGGACCGCTTGGTCTTCGAGACCCGTCAGGAGCGCAACGACGCCAAGGACCGCCGCGCTATCCTCCGTGCCCAGAAAGCCCAAGTTGCGCCCAAAGACCTTGGCTACGCTTTCCAGGCAGCAGAGGCTGAGCCGCTTCTGTGGCTGGCTGATGCCGCTGCGGGTGCCGTGGCGGCAGCCCTCTCAGGACAGACGGACGCCTATGTGAAGGTCTTGGCCGGCGCTTTGACCGTCGTGGCCGTGGGCCGGGTGTGAGCCGGTCGCAGGGGAGAGCGGCCCCCTGACACGCACGTGCCCTGGGTCCCGTCGTCCGGCGGTCAACCAGGGCACCACTTCCGAGCCCTTACCGGGCCCGGCACTGACCATGGTAGGCGCTCCTGGGGTCTTTGCCAAGCGTGCCTACACCCCAGGCCCACGCACCAGAGCGCCACCAGCGACATCCCCGGGATCTGGGTGAGCGTTCTGGCGTCGCCATCGGCCGGCCGCGAGAGCCGCTCGTCGCGCCTCTTCCGTCGTTTTGGCGGGGGACCAGACCCACCTCAAGGCAAAACTTGAACGCTCATGACCGCAGATCTGGACGGGTGCCTCAGAATTGGACTTGACCCGGTTTGGTGGAAGGGGACCGGAGCCTTCTCTGACGGACACGAACGGGGAGTAAGGCAGGGGCCGACGGCGAGAGCCCTTGGGCACCGTCATGCCAGGCGTTTGCCGGAGAGCCCCTCCGCTGGGTGGCGCGCCGTCCCACAACCACCAGCCCTTGCGTGGGCCAGGTCCGAGGTGCTGGTCCGGGTCCCGCTCACCTTCTCGGCTCGGCGCGACATACAGTTCCGTCGTGCGGAGCGCCCGATTGCGCCCAGCCGTCGTACTGACGACGATCGGAGCCTGCGTGCCCTTTCTGACCGCGCCATCGGTGCGTGCCGCTTCGTGGCCAACATCTCTCCAGGGCCACGTCGCGCGAGTTGCGACGGTCGATCTCAGCCAGAGCGACAAGTACTCCAAGATCGCTGTCGTCGACGACCGCATCTTGCTCTACGGGTCGACGAGCCAGTCGAACGACCCGGAAGTCGCGAACACCTGCTACTCCGCTTCGGTCGACCCGTCGTCGCTCATGTTGGGCGACGAACGCGCCGGCAGCTGCGCCGATCCGGCACTTGAGGGCCGGCAGGTACTGCCGGTGTTCGCGGTCGACAAGGACCTGCCCGCGAGCACTGGTGGCCCAAGCGCGCTCGTGCGCATCGCCAACATCGTCCCGCACCCCCCGGGGTACAGGCTCGGCCCCGTGGTGATGACGTTTCCGGCGTTGGCGTGGGGCGACTCTTCGCCGACCTGGATCTATGGCGGCGGCGACCTCTGGCTCTACGAATGGGACAACCCCGTTGGCATCGACCTCATGCGGATCTCTGCAACTACCGGTGCCGTCCTTCAGCGGATACGAGTGCCGAAGATCTGGCACGCGATCCTCGCCTACAACGACGAGGGGCTGTGGATCGCGCCATCCGGCCAGACCAGTTCGCCTGAGGCACTGTACCTCCTCGCGCCCGGGGGCGCGCACGCGAGCGCGGTCTTCCACTTCCCCAACGACGGGTTCGCGAAGTGGGTCGTCGCGTCGGGCGACGACGTCTGGGTGAACGCCCAGCCGCGACCCGTGAGCGAGCTTGGCGCGGTGTGGATGCTGCGAGCTTCGGAGGCAAAGCTGGTTTGGCACGTCCCCGAGAGCGCGAGCCTCGTCCAGGTCTTCGAGACGCTCGGCCGTTCTGGCATGGTCGGCGACGCAGCTGATGGGTTGTGGGCCGCGCCCCCGACGGCGTACGACGAGCAACAGGTCGTCCGCATCGACCCGGTATCGGGGGCATTGAGCGTCGAGGCGGCGTGGAAGGCCGGGTACTCGGGATCTGCCAAGTACCTCTACCTGTCGCCGCTCACTTCATGGACCGGCGTGACCCTCGCGGGATCGTTCTTCCTTCTCGACCCGCCGGTCCCGTCGCCGTCCGGCACCGGAGCCGTCGGACGCTTCAGTGCTCTGTACCGGGTTACTCCGTCGGACTCAGCACCGACGGTGGCCAAGACAAAGCAGCGATTGCACGTTCTGGCGCGGCTCTCCGTCCACCATGGGTCGCGATAGCCGTCTGATTGATAATGCTTGTAGGCGTTACGGCTGAGCCGTAGCGTCGAGAGGTCCGATGGGCCAGCTCTCGAACCGTCTGCCGACCGCTTGGCGGCCTGGCTTTATAACGAGGTGCCGGCCCTCGGGTCTCGCCCGTGGTGTGGCTCAAAAGAGGCGCGAGCGCCGTCACCGTAATCAGACATGCCTGCCGCGGCCCCAACTTCCCCGTCGAAATAAAGGAGCTGGCATGGCAGTAATTATCGGTGTCGACCCCCATAAGGCCTCGCACACGGCCGTGGCGATCGACGACAAGGAAAGGCTGCTCGGAGAGGTCCGGGTACGCTCGTCGGCCGACCAGGTCACCCAGTTGCGTTCGTGGGCGGCCAAGTGGCCCAAGCGGACCTGGGCTGTCGAAGGTGCCGGCGGACTCGGCTACCTGCTGGCCCAGCAACTGGTCTCAGCCGGCGAAACGGTGCTGGACGTGCCACCCAAACTGGGCTCGCGTGTCCGCCTGTTGGCGACCGGCAATGTCAACAAGAACGACCCCAACGACGCCCGCTCAGTTGCCATTGCCGCCCTGCGCTCCAAAGACCTGCGCTCCGTCGCCGCCGAGGACCATGCCGCCGTGCTCAAGCTGTGGCCCAAGCGCCGCCGAGACCTCGGCTCCCTGCGCACCCAGCTCGTCTGCCGCCTGCACTCAGTGTTGTGCGAGCTGGTCCCGGGCGGCCACCCGAAGAAAGAGATAACCGCTGCTCAGGCGGCCCGGATCCTCGGGGACCTCAAACCCGCGGGCGGTGTCGCCCAGGCCCGCTACGAGCTCGCTCACGACTTCTTGGCCGACCTGTCCCGCATCGACGCCCAGATGTCGAAGGCGAAAAAACGCCTCGAGGTGGCAACCAAAGCGTCGGGCACGACGGTGACCGATGTCTTCGGCGTGGGGCCGTACATGGCCGGCACGGTGATCGGCTATGTCGTTGACGTCGGCCGCTTTGCCGACCGGGACCACTTCGCCGCCTACAACGGCACGGCCCCCATCGAGGTCTCCTCGGGAGGCCACAAGGTCTTCAGGTTGTCCCGACGGGGCAACCGCCGCCTCAACCACGCCGTTCACATGGCGGCGGTCACCCAGGTCCGTTTCCGCCACAGCGAGGGCCGGGCTTATTACGACCGCAAGTCAAGGAAGGCAAGACCAACAAAGAAGCATTGCGCTGCCTGAAAAGACGCGTCAGCGATGGCTGAAAAGACGCGTCAGCGATGCCATCGATATGCTCGGGTTCCCATTGAAGCGTAAGGGGTTCTCGGCCAGCGCATACGGAACATTTTGCACCCGGCTCGAGGCACCCGTCACTGTCCGCTCGTTAGAGCCCTTGGTGTTCAAACTGAGTAGATGGCGAGGTCGGCTCCAGCGACAAAGGCCACCTTGCGTATGTGAGCCGGGTTAGAGGTGACAACGGCGTGACGGCGCCGGACAGCGCCCTCGACCACCGACACGTCAATGATGTCGTCGTGCTGGGCGCGCGCGGCGAGCGCGCCGACGGCTCGCGCGCTGGCTTCGGAGAGGTCCTCTACTTGACAGCCCTTCAAGAACCTGGGCAAGGTTGCCTGTGGCCCGCCACGCCAGCCCTCGGCCAACACCCCGGCTGGGACAGTCGGGGGAAGGCCCCGCGCCAGGGCGGCGCGATGGAGCGACCATACGAGCCGGTCGTCCCGCTCGGCGGCGACCAGAGCACCGGTGTCGTAGGTAAGGCCCTCCGCGCTCACGCGCTGCGGGCCGGGCGGGCTTCGCTACCGCCAAGCAGCTGGTCGAGCAACACCTCGCCCGCTGCTCTTTCCTCAGGCGTTAGGGCACCGGCCTCTGCTTCCCAGTCGCTGACGCCGCGTAGACCGTCCCGCACCCGGAGCTGACGCTGGGCAGCTCCTGAGAGCCAGGCGCTGAAGGAGACCCCGTCAGCGGCGGCAGCCTCTTCTGCGGCTGCGGCAACGTCGGAGTCGATAGACACGGACCGTTTGACGACACCCATGGGTACATAGTAGCACCACCGGTACTACCAGTTGTGAGGTTCGGCTTCCCCCGTACGGGAGGGGGCTTACGCTGGCGAGCATGTCCATCGGGGCAACACGAGTGCAGCCAGTCGGTCATCCATCGCGGATCTGGGCGGGCGCTCTGCACCCGGCTGGTGCCCAGCCGCCTCCGACTCGTGCGCCCATTCCCGTCGATAGGCATCTGCAGCCTGCTCAAGGAGCGGGGTGCGGGCAACGCCAGATATGGGTGTTCTGTAAGGCGGCTAACTAACGCTCTAATGCCCGTTGGAGGTGCACGCCAAAGGCTGCGAGCGCACAGCCGCCGACGATCTCTACGACCCAGACGACGGGATCGGGAACATACGTACCGAGGGGATGATTCTTGGTAGCCGCCCAGACCAAGCGCGCTACGGGTTCGAGCAGCATAAGGCCCGCGATGATCGCGACCAGCGAGCCTCTTCGCCCCCGAGCGACGAGCCACGCGGCTCCAGCACCCAAGACGAGCCCGCCGACCAGACCCAAGATGAGCCAGCGGTTCCCGAGCGCCATTGCGAGCCCTCCTCGCCCTCTCGTGTCGAGCCCACCGGCCCTCACCAAAGAGAAGGAGGTAAGGGTCGCGACCGTTGCGACGGCACCCGCAACCGCCCCCGAGAGAGGCCGGCGCGGGACGCCCAGAGCCCCCGCAAGCAGGGGAACGATCGCCCAAGGTGCACTGACATTGCCAATTGCGTTTCGCACCCCACCGTGATGGCCCTTCACGATCGCATCGAGGACACCGAAGGCGCAGAACCCGGCAAGGAGCGCCAGCCACCTAAGCAGGACCTCGCGACGCATCCAGCTCCATGATAGGCCCCCGGGCCCACTGGTCTGACAGCCACGGTTGATCGGGTGCGCCGGTGCGGTTAGTGCAGGCCCGCGCTAGGTCATGCCTGCAAGTCCAGGAAACGTGGTTTTGTCAGCGCTTATGTGGTTTTCGATACGCCTGCGATATCCCCCGGCGCCTATCATCGCGACAGTGTGCGTGTGCTGATCGTCGAGGACGAGCCCTACATGGCGGAAGCCATCCGAGACGGCCTGCGCCTGGAAGCGATCGCCGCCGACATCGCCGGTGACGGTGGCACGGCTCTGGAGCTCCTGAGCATAAACACCTACGACATCGCCGTCCTCGACCGCGACATCCCCGCGCCATCCGGGGACGAGGTCGCCCAACGCATCGTCGCCTCCGGCAGCGGCATGCCTATCATCATGCTCACCGCTGCCGACCGGCTCGACGACAAGGCCTCCGGGTTCGGCCTCGGCGCCGACGACTACTTGACGAAGCCCTTCGAGCTCCGAGAGCTCGTGCTCCGCCTCAGGGCGCTCGACCGCAGACGCGCCCATAACAGGCCACCGGTGCGAGAGATCGCAGGCCTGCGCCTGGACCCGTTCCGCCGCGAGGTCTACCGCGACGGGCGCTATGTGGCGCTCACCCGCAAGCAGTTCGCTGTGCTCGAAGTCCTCGTCGCTGCCGAAGGCGGCGTCGTCAGCGCCGAGGAGCTACTGGAACGGGCGTGGGACGAGAACGCGGACCCGTTCACCAACGCCGTGCGCATCACCGTCTCGGCACTGCGCAAACGCCTCGGCGAGCCCTGGGTCATCGCCACCGTGCCCGGCGTCGGTTACTGCGTCAGCGCCCAACAGGGCGCTGACCGTGAGGGAGGAGACCATGCATAGAGCCCCTGGATTGAGCGTCCGCCTCAAGCTCACCCTCAGCTACGCCGGGTTCCTCATGCTCGCAGGTGCCCTGCTGCTCGCCGCCGTGTGGCTGTTCCTGCTGCGCTACGTCCCCGTTCGTGCTTTCATCAGCACCCCCATCGTTCACGGTGTCTTTCCCGTCCGGTCCAACCTCCTGCACGTTTTCGCACCAAGGGCAGCCGCAGTACTGGGGTTCCTGCTGGTGTTCGCCCTCCTGGGAGGGTGGTTCCTGGCAGGCCGGATGCTCGCCCCCCTCACTAGCATCACCGAGGCCACGCGCCTCGCCGCGACCGGGTCGCTCTCCCACCGGATCAGGCTCCAGGGCCGTAGGGACGAGTTCCGCGAGCTCGCCGACACCTTTGACACCATGCTCGGCCGGGTCGAAGCACACTACGCCGAACAGCAGAGGTTCGCCGCTAACGCCTCCCACGAACTGCGCACGCCGCTGGCCATCACGCAGGCCCTTCTCGACGTGGCCAGCAACGACCCGAAATACGGCACCAGCGAGCTCGTCGACCGCCTCCGCGCCGTCAACACCCGAGCGACCGACCTCACTGAAGCATTGCTCCTGCTCAGCCGGGCCGACCGGCGGTCCTTCACCCGAGAGCACGTCGACCTTTCCCTCATCGCTGAAGAGGCCGCCGAAACGCTCCTCCCCCTCGCCGAAAAGCGCTGCGTCACCATCGAGACCTCCAGCGAGGTGGCCCCCACCGTAGGCTCGCAGGCGCTCCTTTTGCAGTTGACCACGAACCTCGTGCACAACGCGGTCGTCCACAACCTGCCTGAACAGGGCAGTGTGTGGGTCACGACCACCCTTCACCCCAAAACTGTGGTGCTCACTGTCGAAAACACCGGCGAGAAGCTCGCCCCACAGTCGGTGTCAAAGCTAGTCGAGCCGTTTGTTCGCGGCACCGGACGTGTACGCACCGACCACGCAGGTACCGGCCTCGGCCTGGCAATCGTGAAAAGCATCGCCCAAGCACACGACGGTGCCCTCACACTCACCCCCCGCCCTACGGGCGGGCTCTGCGTCACGGTGCAACTACCCGCCGCGCCACCGCACGCTCGGCAGGTGACGACCAGCGGAACCGCGGCACCCTCCCGAGAGGACTAGCCAAGGCGTTGGGACCAGCGTGCGTTCGGTTATGCGGGCCCACGGCTCCGACAATCGGTGAGGTCGTTCGGGCCGGCGCCCCACGACCGGCGGGAATACTGGTCAACGGATGAGCGCGGCAAGCGGGATGCGTCAGCCAGCGGCCCGGAGCTCGCTTGGCACCGGGCGCTCGTCATGGCGAGGCCCGACGAGACGGTAGCCCACCCCGGCGGTCGTCTCTATCACCTGGGGCTCTCCGAGCTTGCGCCGGAGCCTGCCGATGGTGACCGTCACCGTCTTGGTGAAAGGGTCGGCGTTCTCGTCCCAGGCCTTCTTCAAGGAGCTGCTCGGCGCTCAGGTAGCCGGGCGAGGCGGCCATGAGCGTCTCCAGCACAGCCAGCTCCTTCGCTGAAAGCGGTAGCGCACGGCCGTGGCGCCGGGCGAGGCGGGACAAGCAGTCGAGCTCCACCCCGGCGGCGCGAAGCAGCCCTTGGCAGGGCTTGTGGCCGTCGCCGGGCCAGGGCTCGCACCCTCATGACCAGCTCGGGGAAATGGAACGGCTTCACCAGGTAGTCGTCGGCGCCGAGGCCGAGGCCGTCCGCCCGCTCTTCCGGCGAGGCGGCGCCGCTCAGCATGAGCACCATGGCGCCGCCGTCGGAGCCGCTTATCATCCGGCACAAGGTGTCGCCTGGGACGCCTGGCAGGGTGCGGTCCAGCACGACCACGTCGTAGCCGTTCACCCCGAGCTTGCGGGCGGCCTCGGTGCCGTCGTAGGCCACGTCGGCGGCTATGCCCTGATCCGCGAGGCCCTCGGCCACCAGGTCGGCGAGAGGCCGGCAGTCCTCGACGACCAAGACCCTCACCATGGCGCTCCAGGGAACCTGCCACCCGAAGCACGGGCCTCGGCAGGGTAAGGCCCTCGGCGCTAACGGGGCGGCTCACCCGCCGAGGCCACCGGCGGACGGCATCTGCGGCTTGCAGGCGTCCATCGCCGACTGCAACTGCGGCGAGCTGGACGCGCCCGGGCCGGAGACCTGGACCGAGCGGCCCGAGAAGGTCGGGTCGGGGAAGTCTGGCACCCCGTGGGCGCGGATGCACCCGGCCCATCTCAACCACGCCTGCTGCTGGGAGGCCGAGAGCCGCTGGCCAGTGGGCTGCCAGGGCGAGGGCAGGGCCTTGCACGCCTGCAGTGCCCCTCGGAAGGCTGGCGACTGCGGGTCGATTCCCCTAGTCCTGTACCCGTAGTGCCCGCTGGGGGTCAGCACCGGGTCGGGGAAGCCCGGGACGCCGTGGCTGCGCATGCACTGCGAGTACGCCTCAGCCTCGCCGAGCGGGCTCTGCCCTGACGGACCTGGTCCTCCCGCGGGGGCGGCGGTCGTGGCCGGCTGCGAACCGGCGCTGGGGACCGTCGGGGAATTCGGCCCGCCCGAGCAGGCGGCGACGGTCACCCCCAGGGCGACAGCCACGGTCACGCGCAGCAGCGCTGCATGCATCAGTCCTCCTCAAAGCACGGCCCGGCCTCCGGCGTGCCGCCGCAAAGGCTCGTCACGCACTCCGGTGCCGCCTCCTGGTGCTGTAGTCCCCGGTACCCCGGGGACGGCGACCGCTGCTTGCGCTGTCCGATGTAGGCCATACCTCCAGTCAAGACAGCGTGATGTTGCCAGAACGTACCTGGTTTTCGATATGCCGACGATATGTGCCGCACGGAGGACCACGAGAACGTGCGCGTGCTCATCGACAAGCACGAGCCCCGCACTGGCGCACGGCGCGCAAGGGCGACCTCTGGCGGGTGAACCGTGGTTCACGGAAGCGGTGGGCGGTCGGGCGAAACAGCAGTACCGGGCTCCATTGGGATGCCGATGTTGTCGGCGCGCCTTCAACTCCAGAGTCGGCGTGATGGGCGGTCCACCGGGAGCCGGGTACCGGCCAAGGATTAACCACGGTCAGTGGTCGCCCCTCGGCGCCCGGATCCGTCGATCGGAGCAGGTTCTCATTGAATCGCAAGGGTTTTCGAGCCACTCATATCTATAAGTCCGCGCTCCTAGGCTTAGGCACTGGCTGACTTCTACTGGCGGCGTTCGTGCGCGAGTCACAACGAGCCCTACCCGCAGCGGCGTCCGTGCCGGCGCCGCCGGCACCGTAGCAGAGTGTTGGCTCATCAGCTCGAAAGTACTCGGTCGTCGGAGCCGCCGCCCCGAAGCAGTGAGTGAGATACTTAGGTACGTGCCTGCTCAGGCTGGCTACCCCAGAGGCGATGGCGCAGAACTTTTGCGCGTGAACCTGCTGGGTCCGTTCTCCATAAGCCTGGGGGGCAGGGCTACTGGCCGCTGGGAACGCCCCCCGGCCAAACGGCTCTGCCAACTCTTGCTGGTGAGCCCGGGCCGGCGTCTGAGTCGGGAAGGCGTTTGTGAGGCCCTGTTTTCCGACCTCGCCCCCAAGGCTGCGTTCTGCCGCGCTGTCCAAAGCCCTTTCGAACGGCCGCGCTGCCCTGCGGGAGCTGGGTCCTCCCGGGAACGCCATTCTGCAGGGCAATCACAGCCATGTGTGGGCGGAGCTCGGTGGCCCGTCCGAGGTGGACTTCGAGGTCCACGAGCAACGGCTGCGCACGGCGCTCGAAGCCACACCGGGTCCCGAGCGCGACGACCTTCTGGTGCTGGCGTTGGCGGAAGAGGGGACTCTGGTCGAAGACGAGCCCTATGCCAGTTGGGCTGTGCGCCCGCGTGAACACCTCGACTGGGTGCGCCAGGAGGCCCGGCTGGTCCTGGCCCGGGACCGGGCGCAGGGGAAGGGGCGCGCCACGCCGGAGAGCGTCGTCAGAGCGTGGGAAGGTTGCCTGGCCCACGACCCGACGTGCGAGGAAGCGGCGTCGGCGCTCATGCGGCTTTACCGGTCGCAACGAAGGCACGCACTAGTGGAGAGCACCTACAACCGGTGCCACGCCGCCCTGGAGGAACTCGGGCTACGGACGTCCCCTGCCCTGGAGGAAGTGCACGGCACAACCACGGCGGCTCCCCTTCTCAAACCTCTCGTCACCGGGGCGGCACCGCAGTACCCCGAGGACCGCCGGCTGGTGAGCGTGCTCTTTGCCGAGCTGTCCGGCCCCCCCGGGGGGGGCCAGAGGATGGGGCCCGAAGAAGTCCGCGAGCTTGTCGGGGGCGCGCTGGCGCAGGTCGTCGCCCACGTAGAGGCATTTGGGGGCCTGGTCACCTCGGTCTCGGGGGCCGGCCTGGTGGCCGTCTTCGGTGCCCCCGAGTCCCACGAGGACGACCCCGAACGGGTGCTCCGGGCGGCCTTCCGCGCCGTCACCGCCGCTGGCTTCGAGCTCGCCGAGGCTGACATTGCGGGCCGGGGTCGAGACAGGTCCGGCGGTGGTCGGGCCGATCGGCACCCATGTCATGGCCCAGTACGGGGCGGTGGGCGAGGTGGTGAGCGCCGCCGCCGCCTTGCAGTCGTTGGCTCGCCCAACTTCGGTGCTCGTCGGGCCGGCCACGCACGCCGCCACCGAGGGCCTCTTCGAGTGGGGACCGTTGGAGGAGGTCGTAATCTCCCCTGGGACCAAGCCCTTCAAGGCACGGTACCTGGAAAAGCCGAGAGCTCGCCCGGCGGGCCAAGCAGGCCGACGGCGTCTGGCTGGAGCGGCCCCCCTGGTCGGCCGGACGGCCGAACTGTCGTTGCTACACGAAACGCTGCGCGATGTGACTTCTGGCCAAGGGAGCGTGCTCGCCATAGTGGGAGAACCAGGCCTCGGCAAGACCCGGCTCGTCCACGAGTTCCGCAAGTTGTTCATGGCCTGGGTGGCGACGGGGTCCGGTCGCCTGCCTCTATGGCTCGAAGGCAGGGCGGCCTCGTACGCTTCGTCGCAGCCCTACGGGCTCTACCAGCAACTGCTGTCGGGCTGGGTGGGCGCGGCCCCCGAACATGGTGAAGAGCTGGCTCGCCACGCGCTGGAAAGGGCTATGAAAGCGGCCTTCGGGGTCAGGGCGGACCAGGACCAGGTCGACCTGCTGGCCCAGGTCATGGGCATAGCGACGGGACAGCCCGGCGCCGGCGTCCGACAGCGTAGCCCGGAACAGCTGCAAAAGGCCCGGTTCGCGGCCGTCCTGGCCCTGTTCTCCCACCTCGTCGCCCACGGCCCCACGCTGGTCGTGCTGGAGGACATGCATTGGGCCGACCCCACTTCTTTGCGCCTCACCGAAGATCTCTCGTCACTGACCACGCACGGGCCGCTGGTGCTGGTCCTCACCCGGCGCCCCGAGCCCGACCCCGGCATCTCGGCCCTCGAGGCCGATCTGGCTGAGGCTGCGCGCCTCAGGGTGCGTAAGGTTCAGCTCACCGCCCTCGCCAGCGACGCCGAGCGCGACCTCGTAAGGGCCTTGCTTGGGCCGGCCACGGCGGACGATGTCGTGGTGGCGGTCGGCCGGAGCGCGGATGGCAACCCCCTGTTCCTGGAAGAACAACTGGCGTCAATGCTCGAAACGGGTGCGCTGGTGAGGACGAGGCAAGGCGGCTGGCGGCTCGACCGGGGAGCTCAAGGGGAGCTCCCCGAAGCGATAGAGCGGCTGGTCCGTTCCCGGGTCGACCGTCTCGGGCCGGGCCCACGCCATGCCATCGTCGCCGGTTCGGTGCTCGGGCCAGAGTTCTCGTTGGCCGCCTTGGCCAACGTCACAGACCTCGACGGCGGCCTTGCCCCCGCCGTGTCCGAGCTTTGCGCCGCCGGCCTCCTCGTCGAGCTGCGCAAGGTCCCAGAGCCCGCTTACCGGTTCCGCCATGCCTTGATCCAAGAGTCGACCTACCAGGGCCTGTTGAGGGGTCGGCGCCAGAGCCTGCACTCGCGCGCCGCCTGGGGCCTGGAGGAGGCCTCGGCCCACCGGCTCGAGGAGGTGGCGGGCCTGCTCGGCCACCACTTCTCCATGGCGGGGGAAACACAACGTGCCGTCCATTACCTCGAGCTCGCCGGGGATCGTGCCACTGCGGCGTTCGCCAACGAGGAGGCCCGTTCGTCCTACCGCCGGGCCCTGGACCTGCTCGGGGCGGAACCGGGGCACGCCGACCAGGCGGTAGGGATCTGCCTGAAGCTGGGCCGCCTTGCCTGGCGGGTGGGCAATTTCGCCGAGGGAAGGGCCGCGTACCAGGGGGCGGTGAAGCTCGCTTCCTCTGGTACGGTCGTCCTGGCGGCCAGGGCACTTCAGTTGCTGGGCACCCTCGAGACGGCCGACCACCGCCATGACGCCGCGCTTGAAGCGCTCGACGCCGCCGAGGCCAGGCTGCAGTCATGTGCCGACAAAGGCACCGAAGAATGGACCGAAGTTTGGATCGACGTTCAGCTGGCGCGCGCGAACCTCCGCTACTGGCGCAACGAACCGGAGGCGGGGCTGGCCGTGCTCGAGCTCTTGCGCCCGGTGGTGGAGTCGCGGGCCAAGCCGAGGACGAAAATTGACTTTTACACGCAGGTCAGTGCGCAGCGTTCTCGGGCTGCCAGGTACATGGTCGACGAGAGCATCCTCAGCGATTACCGCGCCGCCTGGGGGGCCGTAGTTGACGCCGGCCTGGAGAACGAGATGTTCTGGGTCACCTTCCTGCTCGGCTTCGGCCTCTTGTGGTACCGGGACTTTGCCGGGGCCCAGGCCGAACTGGAGCGGGCCCTGAATGTCGCCTCGCGAGCGGACGACAAGACGCTCGAGCTCAGGTGCCTTGTCTACCTGTGCTTGGCCCACCTGTGCCAGCACGACGTCGGTGCGGTCAAACAGTTGGCCCCCCAGGCCGAAGATCTGGCCCAGGCGCTGGCCTTCCCCGAGTACTTGGGCATGGCCAAGGCCATGCAGGCGTGGGTGGCCTGGAAAGAGGGGCGGCACGTCGACGTCCAAGCCCTGGGCGAACAAGCCCTGGGGCAGTGGCGCACATGTGTGGTCCACTATTCCTGGTACTGGGCCGGCCTATGGCCCCTGATCGCGGTACGCCTCGATGCCGGCCGGGTGGAGGAAGCGGTCACTGCCGCTCGTGAACTGCTCGGCCCCGACCAGCAACGCTTGGTCGCGGAACTGGAGTCCGAGGTACAGGCGGCTCTCGGGGCGTGGGACAAAGGCGACGCCAAGGTGGCGGGGGAGTCCCTCGCCCAGGCGGTAGGACTGGCGTGCCGCTTCGGTTATGCCTGAGCGGCAGGCCAAAGAAAAAAGGGCGCCTCGTTGCGGGCCCTTTTTTCTTTGGTGCTAAGCATCGCTAGCGAGTGGCGCTAGGCGTCATGTCCACCAGACGGTGCCGTGTTCGGTGTGGTTGATCCAGGGGAAGGTGTTCCCGGCGTTGGCGAAGCAGGTGCCTGTGCCTTGCAGGCCGGCGTAAGCACCCGTGCCGCCGGTCACCACCCAAGAGCAGTCGGGGCCGGTGGTCAGCGGTTCGACCACGACCGTGCCATTGGCGGTTTTCACCGGTACGGCTTTGTTGGTGAAGTTGTACGTGCCGGCAAAGGTGATGTAGATGTCGCCCTTCCCACCGGCGATCGTGTGGACGGCGTATATGGACGTCAGCCCTCCTGGCGAGGACGGCCCCGTCGTAAAGGTGGCGAACTGGTACTGACCCGGCTCGGGCGGCGGCACGGCTATGAACCCGCCGGCCGGGACCTTGTCCGAACATTCCGTGGCGGCGGCCGTGGCCCCGCCGCTTGTCATGGTGTTCGGTGCATGGTAGGAGGCGTCACTGGTCCAGGTGGGGCCGCCGCCTTCGTCGTTGATAGCGCCCGTGATCTTGAAGCAGTCCCATACGGTGGCCGAGAGCACATTCTCGCTGGGGACGACGTAAAGCCACGACTCGATGGTGATGGCTGCGGGCACGCCTTGTTGGTGCTTCACGTTGGCGGCGCCCGCGGGGCCCATCTCCACGACCGTTAGGGGGATAACCGCAGCAGCCGCAGTTGCGGCCAGTGCAGCGACCAGGCTCTTTTTCACTTCTACTCCTTCAGGCCTCGGTCGGTGTTGTTGCCGACGTTCACAGCATGAAGGAGGGTCCTTCCCGGAATCTTCCCGCTCCCGGCCGTCTACATTTCGGCCGTCGGGGCGCGGACCGCGTCGAGGGGGTACAGGAGGAGCTCACCGACCGCCTCGATTGCCGCCGGCAAGCCGTACCCCGCCGGGCGGCACCACCCGCCGCCAGTGTCGTCGAGCTGCGCCGCGACCGCGCCGGCCGGGGTTGAGGCGCCAAATGGCTGAGGGGACGAGGACCGGCCGTGTTCGAGGTTGAGGTGACGGACCAGTTCGACGACTGGTACCAGGGCCTCGACGAGGCTGACCAGGGAGCTGTAGCTGTCCGCATCGAGCTGCTGGCCGAGCTAGGCCCCAACCTCAAGCGCCCGGTGGTGGGCGAGATAAGGACGTCCCGGTTCGCGCCGCGGATGAAAGAGCTGCGGTGCGGTGCTGCGGCGGCCATCAGGGTGCTGTTCATCTTCGACCCCAGGCGCACGGCCCTCTTGCTCCTCGGAGGGGCCAAGGCCGGGGCCTGGGAGGACTGGTACGAGCACGCCATTCCTGCCGCGGACGAGCTCTGTGAGGTCTACCTTGAAGAGCTGAGGAAGGAAGGACTGCTGTGAGCGGCCACGCCAAATGGAGCGAGCTGCGGGACCGGGTCTATGCCGAGAACCCCGGCATGGCCGAGCGAGTAGCGGGCCGCGTCGCCCAGGAGCTGTCCGAACTGCCAGGGACAGAAGCATGGGAGGTCGAGCTCGAGGCCGAGCCGGTCGGCAATGTCCCTCTGGAAGACGGTCTGCGCCAAGAGCTGGTCCAGGCCGTTTGCGACGGCGCCCGGGTAGTCGATGCCGACATCGATGTCCATCTGAGGGACGGCAGGCTCGTCCTCATGGCCGTGCTGTTCATCGCCGCCGTCGGTATGGCAGGAGCTTCGAAGCGCTTTTCCCAGGCGGGCCAGAGCGCAGAGGTGTTGCGGCTGCGGCTCGAGGACTATGGCCCGGTGGTGCAACAGACCATAAGACGGGCCGCCTGAGCGCTTTATAGCTGCAGCCGTCAAGCCCGCTTGGATGGGACGGACGTTGCTTTGCAACGCTCAGGATGGTGGAGTGCCCGGCGTCTCCAGGGCACTGGTAAACAGCCCGCCATATCACCGCTTAATGGGCCACCTGCCGCGCCAATAAACGCGCCGGATGACGCGCCAACAAAAGCTCCTAGTGTCGTGCGTCGTTAGTTCCTTGACAGACTAAGTGGTCGACCGCCTAACTCTTCGCGTGAATCAGGTGTCGGCCGACGGGAGCCGTTCGGCCCATGCCGAGGGGTCGTTCAGGTACAGGCCGCAGACGCAGTCGAGGGCTTCTTCGGGGGTGCCGGTAAAACTGCCGGTGGGCAGTATGGAATCTTCGTAGCCGTCCTTGCTCGCCAAGTAGCAGGCGACGCCCCAATGGTCGGGAGAACCCGTCCAACGCAGCCGGCACAACGACAGCGGCCCGTCGGGGTCGGTCCCGCTCACATAGGCGTAGTCGCCTCGGTAGCGGACCTTCAGGTCCGCCAGGGCGGGCCAGCGTTCACGCCGTCGTAGTTCGAGCCGCTGCTCGACCCTCCAACGGGCCGGCTCGGGTATGGCCATCGGCTCGATGGTAGCGCCAGGCCCCTACGCAGCTTGGTGAGCTTCGAGCCGGGCGAGGAACTTGTCGAGGTCGTCCCGGCCGAAACGCCAGTCGAAGGGCACAGCTATGCGGTTGTAGCGGTCCTCGAAGGCCGCCAGGCGCCTGGCGATCTCATCGGTGTCGAAGAAGTCGTTTGGGTTGACGACTTTGCGCTGCACGATGGAGAAGTAAATCTCGGCCTGGTCCAGCCAGGAGGCGTGCACCGGCAGGTGGACGAGGCGCAGGGTGGGCCAGGCACCTTCGAGGCGGTCGACCGAGGCCTGGCCGCGATGGGAGGAGCCGTTGTCCACGACCCAGAAGACCCGCTCGGCACTGGCGTAGGGCTCGGCCGTCATGACCTGTTCGACCAGGCGTCCGAAAGGCACGATGCCAGTGGTCTGCTCGCAACGGCCGAAGGCCTTGGCCCGGTGCACGTCGTAGGCAGCCATGTAGGCGACGGCCCCGCGCCGGTCGTACTCGTGCTCGACGCGCATCACCCGGGCCCGTCCCGGTGGCAGCGTCGGGTGGCAGCGGCAGCGGGCCTGGATGCTCGTTTTCTCGTTTGCACATATGACGAATTCGTTGTCGTCAAGCACTTGGCCCTCGAAGCAGCGGGCGTAAAGGTCCAGCACCACCGCCGCCTTGGCTGCGAAGTCCGGGGCACGAGGGAAGATCGATGAACGGTGGAGCCACGGCTTGATCGCGTCCTTCTTCAGGATGCGCCAGACAGTGGCCGCGGAGATGGAGCCGGCGACCTTGCGCTCAACGACCTCGCGGGCCAGCTCAGCGCAGCTCCACTTCGACAGAGGGACGCCGGTGGTGGCTGGCAGCTCGCACGCCAACGCCTTGACCTCGGCCACCACCAGAGGGGGAAAAACGCCTCGGCCGTCCCGAGCGCTTGCGGTCCGCCAGGCCGGCAATACCCTCCTCGAAGAACCGTTTGCGCCACTTGATCACCGTGTTCAGGGCTATCCCCATGTCGTCGGCAATATCCGCATTGTTCGTCCCCGCAGCCGCTGCCAACACGATCCTGGCCCGCTCGACCGTCCGAGCCTGGGCAGTGCCCTTACGGGTAAGAGCTTCCAACCGGCCCCGGTCCTCGTCGCTCAACTCGATCACGAAAGGGCTCCGGCGAGACAACAGCACCCCCAAGGTACTGGCCACCCGGCACCATGCCCCCCACCACCCAACAACTTACACGTATGTAGTTACGCCGTCAACCACTAAGTCAGGCGGGCCATGATGGGCCATGGCGCTATCTACTGGTGGTGTGCAGATCTGCGACTAAGACCGCCAAGTCCTGGAGCGCTGGGGCCCGGTCGACTTCGGTGCGAGCAGGCGTGGTCACCCGGGCCAAGATTGTCCTGGTCTCTGGGGCGGGCGAAGGGACCTCGTCCATAGCCCGGCGCCTCGGGGTCTCCCGGCCCACGGTTACCCGTTTTTTGGCCGTAACTTCGATCGGGAACGGGAACGGCCTCGTGCCCCCGCAGTTCTGCATGCCCGTTCTGTCGCGGGAGATCGGCGCGGTACATATGGTCCTGCGTCGGGCTTGCAAATTCACTTGTTCACTTCTGGTTCGGCGAGAACACTTGACGGATGGAGGAGCAGCGGAGAGTCGAGCAGGAGCGAGCGGCGTCGAAGCAGGTAACGAGCACTTCATGCCCGCCTACTGCTGGACCGGGCCGCGACTGTCGAGGAACGTTCCGCGAACTTCCTGAGGTACCATTGGGGCCGACGGTCGGCCACCGCGCCCGGAAAATGGGACCTCGTTATGAGGCTGACGGGATCGAGCTTCTCGGGGGCCTGGGAGCCGGGGGCCGCCAAGTCTCACCGGCTCCGACTGAGCGGCAAGGGATGGTTCGAGAACCGGCCATCATGACTGGACGAGGTGAAGTGGACCGGAGCTAACGCCCGGCGCGGAGCGAACGCGCCCGAGCCTAGCCTGGGGAGGCGATGGCAAGGATCGTGATCGGCGTGGACGGCTCGCCGGCGGCAAAGCGGGCTATCGAAGTGGGCCTCGGGCTGGCGGCGAGCACGGGCGCTCAGGTTGTCTTTATGCATTTTTCGCCGTTGGCAGAAGAGCTCTTCGCCGAGGATCCGCAGAACGGGCCCTCCCAACAGCGGCTGGAGGAGGCAGATCCCGTCCTGCGGGAGGCAGCCGAAGCGGCGAGGAGGCGGGGGGTCGGTGCCGAGGTGGGGATCCAGGACGAACGGGGGGCCGGCGTTATGGCCGCCAACCTGGCCGGCTTGGCCGAAAGCGTTGACGCCGAAATGATCGTCGTGGGCAACCGTGGTCGCCGCGAGATCGCCGAAGTCGTGCTCGGGAGCGTCTCGCACGAGTTGCTCCGAATTTCGACGTGCCCGGTCCTAGTTGTCCACGCCGGTCAGGAAAAGTACTAGGGCTCCTCAGACGGCGATGGCGGGGATGTAGCGCCGGCGCTTCACGGTCTCCGCGGCGCCAATCCGAGGGTCGACGTATGGCAAACTAGTGCCGCTCGTTCTGACTGGAGGATCTCGATGAGGAACTTGCGAGGGCTGGCGGTCGCCGGTTTGACGGTGACCTCCCTTCTGGCTAACCCGGGGCCCGCCCAGGGTGCTGGGGCAACGGCGGTGACCGACGCCAGCGCCCAGTTGAGCTCCCTGTCGGCGGCCGCGTACGACGTCACCTACTCGGTGACGTTCCAGTCGGTCGGTGCGCTGGTAGATGGGACTTCGACGATCACCCTGGCGCTGCCGGCGGGCACCACGGTCCCTAACCAGCTCTGCTATCCGGACAATGTTGACCTCGTCACCGACGACGTCAGCCGCGCCGGGGGTTGCGGGGCCCTCGCCGTGCACGGCGGCCAGGTGGTCATCAAAAGCCCGGTTACGACCTCCGCCGGGGACGCCGTCACTGTCATTCTCAACGGCGTGGTCAACCCGGCCAGTCCGGGCCGCAAGACCATGTACGTGTCTACGTCGACTGCTCGGGCTCCCGTGCCGTTGCACTTCAACCTGGCGGGCACGGCCGCGGTGGCCAGGGCCAGTCTCCAGTTGAGCTCGTACTCGGCGCAGGCTAGCCGGGTCACCTACTCGGTGACGTTCCAGGCCCCCGACCGTTTCCTGGCGGCCGACAATCAGAGGCCCGCCATAACCCTGGTGGCCCCCGCGGGCACCGTGTTCCCCCTATATTCGTGCGGCGCTTATCAGTTCATCGACGACACTCAAACCACTTCAGGGGGGTGCGGGCCGAGTTTCAAACTCAGCGGGGGCGGGTCCACCGTTACTGTCAACCCGCCGACGACAGCCGCGGGGGACATGGTCAGCCTGGTTATCCGCGGCGTAGTCAACGCCAGCAAATCGGGCCCGCACCAGCTGTCATTGTCCACCTCTTCCGATCCCCGGCCGGTTGAGCTGCCCTTTTCCCTTCTCCCCATCGACGGAGTGGGCCGGGTCTTTTTCCAATCGAGCTCGTACGCCGGCTCGGCCAAGGGGGCGACATGGTCGATCGGTTTCGCATCGCCCGGCCGGCTCACCGACTTCGGTTCGCCCCTCGGAGACTCCACGGTGACCGTGGTCGGCCCTTCCGGCACGCGCTTTCCCGCCTTTACGGGCTGCAACAGCACCTATGTGTTCGTCGACCCTGTCGACGAAGTTGACCACTGTGCCGCCGGCGCCACCGTCAGCGGCGGCGGTTCCACGCTCGTCGTCAGGCCACCACTCACCGCCTCCTCGCCCGGCGCGGTTATGGCCCTGGTGGTAGCCGGCGTTGACAACTCTCCGAGCCCGGGCCAGCTGAAGGTCTGGACGACCTCCGACCCCGCTCCCGTCAGCGTGGCCACCGGCCATCAGACGATATTGGCTCCGTCGTTGCAGTTGGACTCGACCTCGTCGGGGGCGGCCAAGGTCACCTACACGGCCGCCTTCGTGCTGAAGAGCGGCTTCAACCCGGCCAATTGCTTGTCCGGGGGCTCGAAGCTGACCCTGTCGGCACCGGAGGGGACGATCTTCCCCGCCGCCGGCTACCTCTTCTACGACCTCGCCAACGGCAGCGAGTCCGGTGCGGGGGCGTGCCCGGCCCCGGGCACCACCTATACGCCGGGCAGCAGCATACCGCTGGCCACCGGCATCGCCGGGGGCGACCTCTCAGTTAAGCCCGGGGACTTCTTCGCCGTCACGGGCACGTCGATCGCCAACGCCGCCGTAACCGGGTCGCACAGTCTTCTGGTGGCGGCGTCTACGGGCACGACGGTGTCACCGCGCTATTCCCTGACGGCGGCGACGACGGTGCGCCTGCCACTGGTACAGCTCCTTTCGCCGGCCGCGGGGGCGACGGAAGTCCACTACGCCGTCACCTTCCGGGCGACCAACGGGCTTTTGCCTGACGCGTCAGGTATCGGTCTGTCGATGGCCGGCGTTCGCTGGGGCCCGGGGAGCGGCGACAACGACGGCTGGACCGTTTACGACGACACCACCGGCCTGGCGGGCGCGGGTTACGCTACCTACGCCGGCGTGGCCGCGACGCCTAACAAACCTGACAACCCCGGACAGGCGTTCGTCGATCCCAGCACCGGGGACGGCTTCCGCGCCGCACCCGGCGACATCGTGACCATTGCCACCGACGGGACGGTCAACCCGGGGCGGGTGGGGGCCAGCAGGTTAACGCTGAGCACCAGCGGGGATCCCGTTCCGGCCCGCGTGCCGGTGCTCCTGAGCCGGCCCACTGCGGCGAGCCTGGCCGTGCTCAGCTTGAGCCCACGGCAGGCAGGGCGGACGAAGGCCACCTTTGTGTTGACTTTTGTTTCTCACGGAGGCTTGACCCCCAACTGGTCCGACATCGAGATCACCCTTCCCGGCTTCACGTGGCCTGTGGGCGTGGGCGACGGAGATGGCTTTGCCGTCTTTGACGATACGACTGATATGGCGGGCGGGGGTTCGGCCACCATCGGCGGGAAGGGTAATTTCGAGCCCGAGGCGGGCAGCGTGATGGTCAGCCCCAGCACCGGCGATGGCTTCTACGGCGCCGCCGGCGATGTCATATCCGTTTCCGCCACGCCCGGTGTCAACCCCGCGGGGCCAGGGCGGCACACGGCTAGCTTCTACACCTCGGCTGACCCTGCCCCGGCGACGGCATACGTCGGCCTTGGTTAGCTGTCCGTTTTAGCGGCCCTACGAGGGCAAGTGCCTATCCGAGTGCCGGCGGGGCCGAGGGCAGTGAACGCAGGAGCTCCAGGTGGGCCCGGGAGCGCCCGGCCTCCCACCAGGCGCTCAGCTGACGTCTGGCGTACATCCGGGTGGCGGGGAGCCAGAAGGCTTGGGCCAATCCGGAGAAGGACCTCGGAGGCAGCCTTTCCTGCAAGTACGGCGTAACTTCGTCCCAACGGCGGGCCCAGGCCATCTTGACCAGGGCCGGGAGTTCGCGGAGGACAGCCGGACCGGTCGTGCCCACGAGCGTCGGGAGGTGAGAGAGGGCTCCGGCTAAGCCGGAGCGGACGATACCGGGCCAAGAGTAGAAGCGCCGAGTGGCGTCGAGGATCCCCAGCTGGAGGTCGAGCGCCGACATGAGGGCGGGCCGCATGACTACCTGGTGGCCGTCGAACAGCGACCAGTCGTCGGAGAGTAGCCGCCCCTCGGAACTGGCTCGTTGCCAGAGCTTGGTGCCGGGTAGAGGCGTTTCGGCCATCAGTTGGAACGTGTCGATGCCGATGCGGCGGGCGAAGCGAGCGGTGGCACGGGCGCTGGAGGCATCGTCAGTGTCCAGCCCGCCCACGAACATGCCATGGACGGCGATCCCATGCTTGTGTAAGGCGGCCACCGCTCGTTCCTCGGTCTCCACCGACAGCCGCTTTCCCACGCTGGCCAGGGCCTCGTCGGTTATAGCCTCGAAGCCGATCATGAACATCTGGGCGCCGGCCCGGTGCATGAGGTCGAGGAAACTGTGGTCCAGGTCGGGCCGTGCCGGCGACGACAACACCACGTCGGCCCGGACTTGGGCGAACCAGGGCGGGGTGAGCCCTGCGGCCATCATGGCTTCCAGCAGTTGCGTCGTCCGAGCCTTGTTGACGACGAAGTTGTCATCGTAGAAGAAGACACGCTCGGCCCCCATGGCCGCGATCTCCCGGACTACGTGTTCAGGGCGGCGGTGCCGGACGGACCGGGAGAACATAGCGGTGACCGAGCAGAACTCGCAGTCGAACGGGCACCCCCATTGGGTCATAACAGGCTTGGTGGCCATTCTCTCGTGCCCCGCCAGAAGGCTGAGGTCGGGAGGCGGCAAACTCACGAAATCGGCTTGGCTCGTCAGAGGACGGGCCGGGTTGTGATGACGCTCCCCATCTGGTCCTCGGAATGACAAGCCCGGGACACGGGCGAGGTCACCGTCTCCTGATAGGCGCTCGAGGAGCTCGAGCATCGTGGCTTGGCCTTCGCCGCGGACTACGAAGGGCGCGTGGTCGAGGCCTTCATCGCTTCGGAAACTGGCATGGGGGCCGCCGAGGACGACGGGGACACCGCACGCACCAAGCGTGTCGGCCAGGTGGTAGGCCGAGGGAGCAGTCGACGTGGTGGTGGATATGCCGACCATGTCGGCGGCCAGGCAGTCGCCAAGGTCGACGGGAGCCAGAAGCTCGCAGTAGGCCTTGACATCGTGCCCGGCCCCGGAAAGCATGGCACCGATCAGGGGCAGGCCGAGGCGAGGCAGAAGGGCGTAGTCGTAGACGGTGTGGCCCGGCGGACGGGGCTCGACGAGGCGTATACGCACCGTCCTAGTCGGTCCCCTGGTTGTGCGCCCTGTTCACCACGCACCATCATTTCCAGCGGGGGCATGGCAAAAATCTGGCAGCGCGCTTTCTGACCGCAGAGTCTTTAGCGTCCCACTGGTCTGCTCCGATTGTACCGAACTTGCCGAGCGAGCGCCAACATCGGCGGTCGCCAAGGCCGCCAGCCCGGTCCCAAGGCAAGCTGAAGGCTTATTTCGGCGCCCACTGGACCTGGCCTCGGGGAGCCTCGCCGGGGCCGAGGGGCAGGAAAGGCCGCGAGTTGGTCGCCCGGCGGACCAAGGCGTTGTCTCCGGGCGAGGCGTGGTACACGCCGCCCCGGTCGGTGAAAAGATCCGTCTCGCCGCTGCGCCCCTGACAAACGATCAGCGCCAGTTCCCCCGCCGGGGACTTGGCCGGCCGGTCGATGAGCACGGACTGCACGCCACCGGCGCCGCGGCCCTTTGCCGGGTACTCACCTAGGGGCACAGCTAGAGCCATGCCCGAGGCGTGCAGGTTGAGCAGGGAGTCCCCCTCGGCCCTGACGGCGCTGACGACGCCATCGCCGGCGTCGACCTTGACCCCGGCCACCATGCCGGCGGCGCCGGTCGGCACCGGCCGCAACTTCGCCCCCGTCTCCAGGCGCAGGACCTGGCCGCCCGCCTTGGCGATGAGGATCTCGTCGTCGTCCTCGTGGGCCACCACGGCGACGATGCGGTCTCCCTCCGGTACCCGGCAGCAGGTGGTCCCGGCGGCACTGGCATTGGCGACGGTCGTCGCCGGTATGCGCTTGACCTGGCCACCGGCCGAAATCAGCAGGTAGTAGGCGGCGTCGGCCCCGCCGAACACGGCGGCGACGGCGTCGTGGCCCAGCGGGGTGAGCAACGGCCGCCCGGGCCCGTTGCGGCCAATGGGCTGATCGGAGAGGGTGGCCCGTACGGCCTGGCCCTGCTCGGTGAAGACCAACAGCCGTTGGTCTGACCGGGTGGCGGCCACGGCCACCAGCGATGCCGAGCCGGCCAGCTTGACCGGGGCGGAGGAAGGGCCCCGGGCGGTCCGGGGGGTTACCAGGACGGTACCGTCGGAGGTCACGTAGGCCCAGACCTCTTCAGAGGGAGCCGAGGCCAGCATGACGGTCTTGGTCTTTCCGTTGGCACTGAGGATCTCGCCCGTGGCACTGGTGGTCTCGGCCGAGATCACCGTGCGTCGGGGCCGCCCGAAACGCTTACGGACGTCCTTCAGCTCCTCGCGCACGATGTTGGTCACGCCGTCGGCCGAACCCAGGATGGCCATGATCTCGTCGGCCCGGGCGCCCTTTTGCTGGATTTCCTCGTTGATCCGGAACCGGTTGAGGGTGTTTATACGCTTGAGGGCCATGTCCAGGATGTGCTCGGCCTGGACCTCGTCGATCGGTACGGCCTTGACCGCCCCGTGGGGCACATAATGCAGTTCGGCCATCAACTTAGCCTTGGAGTCGTCGTCGTCTTTGGCCGTGCGGATTATGGCCACCACGCGGTCGATAACGTCGGCGGCACCGCGTTCGGCCAATAGCAGGTGTAGACGGCGTCGGAGCACCTCGAGCTCGTGCGCCAACCTCTTGGCTACTACCTCCTTGCGAAACTCAAGGAAACAGACCAGGATTTGGCGCAGCGACAAGGTCTGGGGCACGTTGTCGACCAACACTGTGAAGTTGAAAGCAAGGGTGTCGCGCAGTTTGGTGTGCTCCACCAGTTCGTGCATCAGCCGGGGCACGGAGCCGCCGCGCTTGCATTTGACCTGGACGTCGACTCCGTTGGCATCGGTCAGGTTTTTGGGGAGCTCCGCCGTGTAAATCTCGGTTATCTTGCCCGCCTTGGCCCCTTCCACTGCTTGTTCCACGATGGACTTGGCCGAGACCTGGTAAGGCAGCTCCGTTATGCGCAGCACCTGCTGGCCCGGCAGTTGTTCGATCCGGCCCTGGACCATGACCGTGCCCCGGCCGGTTTCGTAGATCGAGGCCAGGTTCTCGGCGTTGACGACGATCCCTCCGCCCGGGAGGTCGGGGCCGGGCATCACCTTTAGGAGCCTGTCGAGAGGGACGTCGGGGTCGTCCAGGACGAGCAGGGCGGCGTTGATGACCTCGGCGGTGTTGTGGGGCGGGACCGAGCAGGCCATAGCCCAGCCCACGCCCATGGACCCGTTGACGAGCAGGTTGGGGAAGGTGACGGGCAAGACCTTGGGCATCTGTTTGGTCTCGTCGAAGTTGGCCTCGTAGGCGACGACCTCGGGGCGTAGGTCGGTGAGGAACTCGGTCGAGGCCGGCGAGAGCCGGCATTCGGTATAGCGCTGAGCGGCGGCGGGTGCCTCGTTGTGCAGGTTACCCCAGTTGCCCTGCCCGTCGATGAGGGGGAGGTTGGACTGCCAAGGCTGGGCCATGCGCACCATGGCGTCGTACACGGCGGTGTCGCCGTGAGGGTGGTAGGTGCCGATCACGTGGCCTACGGTCTTGGCCGACTTCGAGTACTTGCGGTCGGACCGCACACCCAGGTCGTCCATGGCCACGATGATGCGCCGCTGCACGGGCTTGAGACCGTCACGCACATCAGGCAGCGCCCGGGCCGTGTTGACGTAGCTCCCGTAAGAACGGCCACGGGCGAGCATGGCGTCGCTGTAGTCGACCTGTTCGCCGTCCCAGGAGAAGAACAACACGGCGTCCTCGTCGGCGCCATCGACCGGCTCCAGGTCGTCTTCGGTGCCGAAAAGGGAGAGGTTGTTGCCGGTGCCGCTCATACCAGGACCTCCAGGCCGACGTCTTCGAGCCAGCTCTTGCGTTTGGCCGCGGCGGCGGGACCGTTGCCCATTATCAGGTTGAGCGTCTCGCCGGACTCGCTTATGTCCTCGACCATGACCTGCTGGAGCTTGCGGGTGGCGGGGTCGAAGCAGGTGGTGCGCAGGTGCTGCCAGGGCATCTCGCCCAGGCCCTTGAACCGGCTCACGTCGTCGCCCTTGCGGCCGTGCTTCTTCACCATCTGGGAGCGCCCGGCTTCGTCGTAGGCGTAGACGAACTTCTCTCCCTTGGAGTCGAGATTGATCTTGAACAGGGGTGGTCGGGCGACGAATATGCGTCCCTCGGCCACCAGCGAGGGGAACAGCTCGTGGAACATGGCCAGCAGGAGGTTGCATATATGGGCGCCATCGGTGTCGGCGTCGGTCAGGACCACGATCTTGCCGTAACGTCGGTCCTTTGCCTCCAGCGAGGCCACTACCCGCTTGCCCACCGCTTCCTTCCTGCCCCCCATAGCGATGAGGACGCTTTCGATCTCGGCGTTCTTCCAGATGCGGTCGTTGCTCGCCCCCAAGACGTTGAGGATTTTGCCCCGGACGGGCAGGACGGCCTGGAAGGTCTTGTCCCGGGCATCGCCGGCCGTACCTAGGGCCGAGTCACCCTCCACGATGAAGATCTCACGCTCCTCGACGGGGAGGTTTTCCAGGCAGTCCTCGAGCTTGCCGGGCAAAGGTGATTCGTCGAAAACGCCTTTCTTGCGCTTCGTGTCTGCCCGGCTGCGAGCGAGGCGGGAGTCGCGGGCCTCGGTACAACGGGCCAGGACGGCCTCGGCGTCCTTCTTGTAGGCCTTGTCGCGCAGCCATTCCGATAGGGCGGCGTAGACGAAGGTCTGGACAGCTCCCTTTACCTCGGAGTTGTTGAGCTTGTTTTTGGTTTGGCCTTCGAACTGGGGGTCAGCCAGCTTCACCGACACCGCCGCCGTCAGGCCCTCCCAGATGTCCTTGGGGTGGAAGGACTCTTTCTTGTCCTGCTTGAGCTGACCGCATTCGAAGGCGTAGCGGTTGAGGACGCTGGTGAGGGCCGCTTTCAAGCCCTCGACATGCGTGCCCCCGTCGACGGTGGAGATGACGTTGGCAAACGACAGGGCCCGTTCGTTCTCATCGGTCTTGCCGTTCCAGGCGGTCCATTGCAGGGCCACCTCGACCGAGACCGGGTGCTTGGCGAACTGCGGGTCGGGGTGGTCCTCGGAGGACAGGTAGACGACGTGGGGGTGGACGGCGGCGCGCTCGGCATTGGCGTCGATCTCCCGCACGTAGTCGGCGATGCCGTTGCGGGAACAGAAGACGGCTTCGGTGTGGCCAGGCCAGCGCAAGACAAACTTCAAGCCCTTCACCAGGAAGGCCTTTTCCCGCAGGCGGGCTTCGACGGTGGTATAGGAGTAGCGGGCGTCCGGGTCGAAGATCGTGTCGTCGAAGCGCCACCTGACCGTCGTCCCCCGCGGCGCCCCCGGTTTGAGCGCCGGGCCCTTGGTGACGGGTCGGACCGGCTGGCCCTGCTCGTAGCGGGCTCTCCAGGAGTGGCCGTCCCGGCGGACCTCGGCCTCGAGCCACGCCGACAGGGCGTTGGTGACGGCGGCGCCGACCCCGTGGAGGCCCCCCGACACCTTGTAGCCGCCGCCGCCAAACTTGCCGCCGCCGTGCAGCTTGGTGAACACGATGTCCACGGCCGAGAGCCCGGTCTGCTTGTGGACGTCGACCGGGATGCCCCGGCCGTCGTCGGTGACCTGGACGACGTTCCCCTCCAGCATTTCCACGACGATCGTCTGGCAGTGGCCGCCGAGAGCCTCGTCGACCGAGTTGTCGACGATCTCCCAGATCAGGTGGTGTAGGCCGCGCGAGCTGGTCGAACCGATGTACATGCCTGGGCGCAGACGGACCGGTTCGAGCCCCTTCGAGGACCCGGAAATTTTCGGCGGTGTAGGTGTCGGTCTCAGCTGCCATCTGGCCTCCTCCGGCTCGCTATGGTCGGCATGGCTCGACCATAGCGACGCCACCGTGGCGGCAGGGTGACCGTACCGGCGACGCCACGTTGCCGGGGCCAGGATGGTCACGGGGCGCCGGCATGAGCCAAACCCTACGATCGCCCGGTGACCAGTACCCGGGCCCAGGAGCGGTCGCCGGCTGTCGCCCTGGTCGTGACGGGTGCCATTTCGGTGCAGTTCGGCGCCGCCCTGGCCACGAAACTGTTCGGCCGGGTGGGCCCGTTGGGGGCGGCCACGCTCCGCCTGGCCATTGCCGCCGTCATCGTGCTGGGCATCGTCGGGGGCACTCGGGCTCTGGGGGTGCGCCCGGCGCCTCGGCCCACTTCGGCCTCCGACCGCGCCGTGGCCATCGTCTTCGGGCTGGTACTGGCGGGCATGAACCTCAGCTTCTACGAGGCCATCGCCCGCGTCCCTCTCGGGGTCGCCGTCACCATCGAGTTCTCCGGGCCCCTGGCCCTAGCCCTGGTCGGGTCGCGGCGCTGGTCCGACGGTCTGTGGGCGGTGGGAGCGGGTGGCGGCGTGGCCCTGCTGGCCACGGGCGCGGGCCGGCACCTTGACCCCGTCGGCCTGGGTCTGGCCTTGCTGGCCGGCAGTTTGTGGGCCGGGTACATACTGCTGAGCAAGGAGACCGGCCGGCGCTTCGAGTCGCTCGACGGGCTCGCCTGGGCCATGAGCGCGGGCGGTCTGGCGTTGATGGGCTTCGGCCTCGGCAGCGCCGGAAGCGCCCTGTTCCGACCGGCCGTACTGGGGCTCGGGGCCGTCGTGGCCATCCTGTCCTCGGCCATCCCCTACAGCCTCGAACTCCTGGCCCTGCGCCGGCTCACCCCCCGGACCTTCGGGGTCCTGATGAGCCTGGACCCGGCCCTGGCCACGGCGGCCGGGTTCCTGGTCCTGGGCCAGCACCTCACGTTCCAGGAATGGGCCGCCCTGGCGCTGGTGGTGGTGGCCAACGCCGGCAATGCCCTCACCGGTAGGACCGGCGGCGTCGGGATCGTGCCCTAGTTGGCCGCCGGCCTATCCTGTCGACAGTCAACGGGGCCCGGCGCTCGGGCCGCGGAGCGGGAAAGGGGGGGACCGTCGTGGTCAAAGGGACAAGCCGAGGGCCAGGAGAGGCCGGGCCCGTCCACGGGCACGGTGACGGCGGTACCCGGCCCGAGTGGCTGGGCGACCTCGGGCGTCCCATATACGGTGCGACGCCGCCTTCAGGGGCGGTGCCCTGCCCGCGGACCACGGCCCTCGACCCGCAGGAGGTGGACGAGGTGGTCGAGATCATCGCCCGAGGTCGTCGCCTGCGGCAGCCCGAGGTCCTCCCCGAACGGCTGCGTACCCGGCACTGGGCTTCGGTCCTGGCCGTCGCCATGGCGCTGGACGAGCGCACCGACCGAGCTCGGGCGGGGTGGAAGATAGGCGCGGCCAGTAGCGAGGTACGGCGGGCGGAGGGTGTCCCCAGCCCGTCCCCGGGCCGGATCTACGGAGGTACCGTCTTTTCGAGCCCGGCCGAGCTGGCTCCTGAGCTCTTCGTCAACTACCGCAACTGCGAGTGTGAGTTTGCCTTCGAGCTGGCCCTCGATTTTCCCGCCCGCCACCGGGCCTACACCGAAGCCGACGCCGCCGCCGGGGTGGCCTCGATGTTCCCGGCCCTCGAGTTGGGGGACACGGTCTTCGGGGACTGGTACGGAGCCAGCGGGTATTTCGGGTCGTGCATGGACAACGGGGGCGGGGCCGCCTTTGTGAAGGGGACGCCCACCACCGAGTGGACCGACCTCGACCTGCCGAACGCGGCCATGGACGTCTACCTCAACGGGTCCTATGTGAAGTCCGGCCGCGGCAGTGCGGCTATGGGCCACCCTGTCACCAGCCTCACGTGGCTGCTCAACTGGCTGCGCGAGCGGGACCGCGGCGTCCGGGCGGGCGAGTTCGTGAGCACCGGCACCTGTACCGGCCACCTGTTCGCCCTGCCCGGGGACACCGTGCGGGCCGACTTCGGAGAGCTGGGCGTGGTCGAAGCGCGCTTTGCTGCCGAAGGCGCACGATCGTGAGCGTGCCCGACAGTCGGGCCGTGCCGGCGGCGGCCGCCGACGTCGCCTCGTTGCGGGTGTCGGTCATCGGGTCGGGTTCGCTGGGCCTGGTAATGGCGGCGGTGCTGGCCCGGACCGGTCACTTCGTGACCGTGCTGGCGCGTCCGGCCTCCGCCGCCGCCTTGCTCGACCACGGGGGGATCGAGGTCGACGGGCGCCTGGTCTTGTCCGTGCCTGTGCAGCGTCCTCCGGCGGCGGCGGGCCAGGTAGCTGTGACCGGGCGGGCCGCCGAACTCCCGGCGGTCGACGTGGCCCTGTTCACCACCAAGGGCCAGGACCTCCCGGCGGCTATCGAGGAAGTGCTCCCGGGGTGGCCGGCACGGCGCCGGGACGGGGCGTTCGTGGCCGGGTTGCAGAACGGGGTCCTAAAGGACGACCTCCTGGCCCAGGCGTTCGGGCCGTCCGACCTGTTGGGGGCGGCGACGCTTCTGGGCAGCCGGCGCAATGCGGCCGGGACGGCCACCGTGAGCGGCCTGGGGCGAACGTTCGTGGGGGACTTCGGCTCGGCCCCGTCGGGGCGCGCTGACGCTCTGGCCGTGGCCCTGGTCGGGGCCGGGCTTCCCTGCCTGGCCGTCACCGACATCCGGGCTCTGCTGTGGACCAAGTTCTGCCACGCCATCGGGATCTTCGGCGTCTCTGCGGTCACGGGCCTCCCATCGGCGGAGATTTTTGCCCGTCTTCCCCTGGCCCTGGCCTACCGGTCACTGCTCGAGGAGGGCGCCGCCGTTGCCGCCGCCCAGGGCGTGGCGGTCTTGGACTTCCCAGACCTCCCCGTGCGTAGCTACCTGGGACCGGCCCCCGAGGACGCGGCGGCCGAAATGGTGCGGCGGGCGGGCCCGGCCGGCGCCGGCCCCTCGGGGTACTCATCGATGGCCCAGGACCTGGCGGCAGGCCGGCCTACCGAGATCGAAGAGACGTTCGGCGATCTGCTCCGGCGCGCCGCCTCCGCTGGCCTGGACGTCCCCCGGGCCGAGCTCGTCTACCGCGTCGTCGCCGGTCGGGACGTTCGGCCGACACCAAAGGAGTAGGCGCATGAAGCCCGAAGGACTAGGGGCGTGAAGATCGTCGAGGTGAAGACGGTGAGGGTCGAGGAGTTCGCCGAGTTCATCGCCGTGCTCCTGCGCACTGACGACGGTCTGACCGGGCTCGGGGAGACATGCTTCGGCCCCGAGTCCGTCGAGGCCTATATCCACGAGTCCGTCGCCCCCCGGCTCCTTGGCACAGACCCCCTCACCATCGAGAAGCATGCCCGCGAGCTGCCCTCCTTTTACGTGACTCATGGCGGGACAGGAGTTTCGACCCGGGCCCACTCGGCCGTCGACATCGCCCTGTGGGATTTGTTCGGGAAGGTCTCCGAACAGCCCCTGTACCAACTGCTGGGGGGAAAGGTGCGTGACAGCGCCCGTACCTACAACACCTGCGGTGGGTACCACTACGGGAAGGCCGAGGCCCGCTACCGAGGGACGAGCCGGCCCGGGGGAGCGGCTGGCGGCGCCGATGAGCGCCAGCCACCAGGGCCCTACGAGGACCTGGAGGCGTTCTTGTACCGCGCCGACGAGCTTGCTCTGAGCCTTCTCGACGAGGGCACCACGGCGATGAAAATCTGGCCCTTCGACGAGGTAGCCCGAGCCAACGGCGGGAACTACATTTCGGCGGCCGAGCTCCGGAGCTGCCTCGAGCCTTTCGAAAAGGTGCGCGGGGCGGTGGGTGACCGCATGGAGATAATGGTCGAGCTGCACGGCCTGTGGGAGGTGGCCCCGGCCATCCGGATTTGCCGGGCGCTGGCCGACTACGCGCCCTACTGGGTCGAGGATGCCGTGAGGCTCGAAAGTTACGACGCCGTGGCCCGGCTCCGGGACGCCACGACCACATCCTTCTCCTTTGGCGAGACCCTGGCCGGCCTGCACGCCTACAAGAGGCTGTTCGACAGCGGCGCCGCCGACGTGGTGATGTTCGACTTCGGATGGGGCGGCGGCATCTCCGAGAGCCGGCGCGTCAGCGCCCTGGCCGAAGCCTACGGGTTACCTATGGCGCCCCACGATTGTGTCGGGCCGGTGGCCCTGGCCGTAGGTGCACACTTTTGCGTTGCTACGAACAATGCGCTCATCCAGGAGACCGTCCGGGCGTATTACACCGACTGGTACCGGGAGATCGTCGTCGGGCTGCCGTCCATCGGGCGGGGCCGGATCTCACCCCCCGCCACCCCGGGCCTCGGCGTGGACCTGAGGCCGGACCTCCTGTCCCGCCCGGACGCCCATGTGCGCGTCTCGTCACATTCCTGAGCGAACGGCCCGCTCTGGCCCCTGGCGCCGCGCCGCTCGCTCCGGATAAGCTGTTTATTGTCGACAAGCCGACAACTGCCACCACAACACACGACGATGCGCCGGGCACTGGTCCCCATGGCGCCCAGGAGAGGGGTCACTCGATGCGATTGGCAACGGTGCGTTACCAAGGCAGGGTGCACGCCGCCCGGATGGAGGAGGACCACGTCGACCTGCTGGCGGCGGCGGACGTCGGTGCCCTTCTGGGCGCCCCCGGCGCCCTGGAGGCGGCGGGCGCCGAGGCCGCGGTGGCGCAAGTGCCCACCGATGCGGTGACGAAGCTGACCCTGGTCCCGCGACCATCCAAGATCCTTTGCATCGGGCAAAACTACCTCAGCCACATCGAGGAGACGGGTGGTACGCCGCCCGAGTACCCGACTGTCTTCGCCAAGTACGCCCGCGCCCTTATCGGTGATGGTGATGACATCATGCTCCCGTCCATCTCCGACCGGGTCGACTGGGAGGTGGAGCTCGTCGTGGTCGTCGGCAAAGAGGTGCGCAACGCCGGTCCTGAAGAGGCGGCGGCGGCGATCGCCGGTTTTACCGTCGGCAACGATATCTCGGCCCGCGACCTTCAGCTCCGCACCTCGCAATGGTTGCAGGGCAAGACGTGCGAGGCAACGACGCCCGTGGGGCCGTGCCTGACCACGACCGATGTCACCGGCACCGAACCCGATCTGGCCATCAGTTGCACAGTGGACGGGGTGGTGCGCCAAGACGCCCGGACCTCCGACCTTTTGTTCAAGCCGGTGTTCCTGGTCTCCTACATCAGCCGGATCATCACCCTCGACCCGGGCGACCTCATTTTCACCGGGACCCCGGGGGGCGTGGGCCATGGCCTGGTCCCTCCCGTATTCCTCCATGACGGGCAGACCGTGACCTCGTCCATCGAGGCCATCGGCAGTCTGGTCAACCGCTGCCACGCGGCATGAAAGTCGCCCGGTAGGGGGAAACCGGGTGCGCAGGGTGTGGACCTGTAAAATACCTGATCCCAGAGAGGGACTAGCTCGGCAGCTTAAGAGAGGCTGACTTTGACCGATCCTCGCGCTGAAGGGCCAGTGATCGGTCCGGCACGCCGGCGGGTCCTGGCCGACGAGGTCGCAGACGCCATTCGCAACGCCATTTTTTCGGGACGCATCGACCTCGGGCAACGGCTGGTGGAGGAGGAGCTGGCGTCCAACCTCAACGTGAGCCGTGGCCCCGTGCGGGAAGCACTGGTACTGCTTACACAGGAAGGGCTCGTGCACATGGAGCGCCACCGTGGTGCCACCGTGGCCCAACTCGACCTGGACGGTGTCCACGAGATCTACAGCTTGCGGACCGCGCTCGAGCGCCTGGCGACCGAGTGCATCTGCCGCCACGCCAGCCAGGAAGACTTCGACCGCATTGCCGGAGTGCTCCAGCAGTTCCACAGCCTCCCGCGGCCATTGACGCGGTCGTCGGTGGCCGGCCTCGACGTTGCCTTCCATGATGCTGTTTTTCAGGCCGCCCATCACGAGCGCCTCTACCGGGCCTGGCTCTCGTTGCGCTCGCAGATCTTCCTCTATCTGGTGAACCGCGGGGCTCTGCGCCACGATTATGCCCATTCGTGGCTGAAAGACCACGAGGACCTCCTGGAGGTGCTGGCCCGGCGCAAGCGGGGCCCGGCGGTAAAGCTCGTGGAGGGCCACATCGAGGGGCCTGATCAGCGCGTCCTCCAGGCGGCTCTGGAGGGCGCGGAGGCGGCTGAGGTACCCTAGCCCACTGAGGTGCCCGTCGCCGGGGGCCGGCGGCCCTCCAGATGGACAGCTCTGGTGACCGCGTCCTAGCGACCGCGTCCTACAGGAGGCCCTCTCGCACCAGCACAGATTTGACGGCGGCAACCTCCGTGGCGTCCAGCGGGATCTGGGGGAGCCCCATGACGTTGGTGGCGAACACGCCCCGGAGCATGAGCGCGGTCTTGAAGCCGCCCAGGCCGGACGAGCTCGGGCCCTTGTGGGCGGGGCTCGCCAGGCCGGTGATCTCGAAGAGGCGCCCGAGACGGTCCTGGAGCTTGCGGGCGCTGTCCCAGTCGCCCGAGAGGCAACTCTCGTACAGGGCGACGAAGCCGTGCGGGTCGACGTTGGCCAGGCCCGGGACGGCGCCCTGCGCCCCGAGGAACAGCGCACAGTCGACCACGAGCTCCGAGCCGGTGAACACGGAGAAGCCTTCCAGGTGCCGCGTGCCGGTGAGCAGGGCCCGAAAGCCGTGGATGTCGTTGCTCGAAGTCCTTGAGGGCGTGGATGACACCCTCGCCGGCCAGCTCGACGGCAACGTCGGTGGCGAGCTTGGTGCCCACCGCAACCGGGATGTCGTAGGCGACGACGGGTAGCCCGACGCGGTCGGCGACAGTGCGGAAATGGAGTTTGACCTCGGCCGGGTGAACGGCCCGGGCATAGAACGGCACCGTCACGACGATGGCGTCGGCACCGCGCTGCATGGCCCGCAACCCGTGCTCGACCACCCTGCTCGTGGTCATGTCTATTGCCCCGGCCAGGACGGGGACCTGGCCCCCGTTGGTCTTGACGGCGACCTCGACCACCAGGTCGCGCTGGGCATCGGTGAGGAAAGCCACCTCGCTCGACGAACCCAGCACGAAAAGACCGTGCACACCGGCCTCCAGCAAGAAGCTGACGTGGCGTTCCAGGGAGGCGACGTCGACCTCACCATCGGTGCCGAAGGGGGTGCACACGGGGGGGACGATACCGGCCAGCGCCGCGGCGCCCGTTCCTGCCTGCGCCGGTCCTGCTGATGGACTGATGCTCACCGGTATTCCTCCGTCCTATGGCCGGGCGGCCGCCGGTCGACGCGCCGCGGCGCCGAACCGTGCCCGCGCCTGCATCTTAGCGTCGCTAACTGTCAACAGTCAGCTAAAGTCGTGGCGCCCGCCGACCGGGCGGGGCCCGATAGTCAGAGAGGACCGGTCGCTATGGGGGATAAGAGCGAAAAGGACAGCGGCGGCGACCTATCCGGTCCGAAGTTCAGCGAGGAGGAGCTCACCCGCGTCGCCACCGACGTTCTGGGCGCGCTCGGGGCGCCGCCGCCGACGGCGCGCCTGGTGGCCACGTCGTTGGCGTTGTCAAACGTGGTCGGTCATGATTCGCATGGCATTGTGCGGCTGCTCCAGTACTCCGATTGGGTCAAGACGGGCCAGATCCGCCCCGACGGCGTCCCCGCGGTGGCGTCAGGACGCGGCGCCGTGGCCACGGTCGACGGGGGTTGGGGGTTCGGCCAGCCCGCCGCTCAGGTTGCCACCCAGCTGGCCCGCGAGCTCGCATCGGACCACGGTGTGGCGGCCGTGGCCATCAGCGCCTGCAACCACGTGGGCCGTCTCGGGGAGTACGTGGCCACTCTGGCCGGCGCGGGCCAGATGGGAATGGCGTTCTGCAACTCGGGCCCCGTCGTCGCCCCCTTCGGCGGGGCCGGGAGGGTCATGGGGACCAACCCTTTCGCCTGGTCGGCCCCCCGGCGCGACGGCATTGTGGTGGTCGACTTCGCCACCTCCCGGGTGGCGGAGGGCAAGCTCAGGATCGCGTCGGCCGAAGGCCGCTCAGTGGCTCCGGGAAGTATCGTTGACCGCGCCGGTCGGCCCAGTACGGACCCGGCCGACTTCTATGCCGGCGGCGCCCTGCTCGCCTTCGGCGAACACAAGGGTTCGGGGATGTCGATGCTGATAGAGCTCACCGCCGGGCTTTTGTCGAAGATGGGCACGTCCCCCGACCCGGAGTACCTGGGAGGCAACGGGGCCCTGATCGTGGCCCTGGACATCGGCGCCTTCGTCGACCTGGACCGTTACCTGGAACAAGCCGAGAGCTTTTGCGAGCAGGCTCGCCGTTTGGGCGGCGGTCCCCTCGGCCTCGACATCCTCTTGCCCGGCGAGCTCGAAGCGCGCACGGCCGAGCACCGGCGGGCCGGCGGTATGCGGGTGCCGGAGATGATCCGGCGCCAGATCACGGCCTTGGCTGACGGGCTCGGGGTGGACCTGGGCACGTTCGGCCGGCCATGAGCGGCGCCCCCACCACCGGCCCCGACGCGGGGGCGACACCGGCGGCGAGGCCCCGGCCGGACCTGCGTGGCACCTGGGGAACGGTGCTCCTGCCTGTTCGCCCGGACGAGAGCATCGACTTCGAGTCGCTGGCGGTGGAGCTCGACGCCCTGTTCGGGGCGGGACTGGCCGGGGTGTACACGTGCGGGACGGCGGGGGAGTTCCACACCCTGGACGAAGACGAGTTCGACACCCTGAGCGAGCTCGTGTCCACCAAGGCGCGCCAAGCCGGGTCGGCCTTCCAGATCGGTGCCAGCCACATGAGCGCGCAGACCTGCCTTTCGCGCCTGCGCCGGCCCGGTCCCTGGCCCCGGCGGCCATCCAGGTGGTGTTACCGGACTGGCTGCCCCTCAGCGGGAGGGAGGTCCGGGCCGCCCTAGAGCGCCTGGTCGAGGCGGCGGACCCGGTACCTGTGGTCCTGTACAACCCGCCCCATGCCAAGACCGCCTGCGGTCCCGAGCAACTGGCGGCACTGGCGGCCGGATTACCGGGGCTGGTCGGTGTCAAGGTGGCCGGTGACGCCGCCTTCTACGCGGCCATCCACGCCGCCGCCCCCCAGCTGTTGATGTTCGTCCCCGGCCACGAGCTGGCCCATGGCCGGCGCCTGGGGGCGGCCGGTTCGTATTCCAACGTGGCCTGCCTGAGCCCGGCGGCCGCCGTGGCCTGGGAGCGACAGATGGACCACGACCCCGACGGGGCGGACGCCCTGGGCCAACGGATCATGGCCTTCTTCGACGAGTTCATAGCGCCGCTCAAGGTGCAGGGCTATTCCAACACGGCCCTCGACAAAACCCTGGCCGCCGTGGGGGCGTGGGCGCCAGTCGGTACCCGTGTCCGTTGGCCGTACTCGTCGGTGCCCGACGAGACAGTGGCGGTATTGGCGCCGTTGGCCCGCTCGGCCCTGCCCGAATTGTTTTGACCGGGGGGCGCTGTTGACAGTTGACGAAACACGTGCGATGCTACTTTGGTTGCAGTGCAAGAGTAGGCGTCCCGTCGAAAGATCGACAGGCGTACCTTCGGAGTCATCGAGAGAAGTGGGGGAGCAATGTCCGACAAGAACGAGGTGACCAATCCCGGCGAATCGCCTGGCTCGAGTGAAGGCGCGTCGCCGAGCGGCTCACCTATCACCAGGCGGAACTTCCTGGGAGCCGCCGCCATTGCTGCTGGTGCGGCTGCTCTGGGTGGCGCCGCGGCACCGCGCGATTTCCTTACCAAGCTGAAGACGGTGAACCTCCGCGCTCAGCTGGCCCCCGTCACCCTTACGCTGATGTCGTGGGAGCCGTACGGCGAGCCGTACGAGTACCCCGAATGGATCAAGGTGATCTCCCAGTTCGAGATAGCCAACCCCAACATCACCGTGGTATGGACGGGCTGGCCGTTCAGCAACTTTGACCAGAACATCGTCGAGCAGGCGCAGGCCGGCAAGGTCGACGCCGACGTGATCATGGTAACGCCCGAGGCCGCTTCGACCCTGGTGCAGAAGTACCACATCGGCGTGCCCATCGGGAACATCGCCAAGGAGGTCGGCCTCGTCCCCGACGCCGCTCACGAGTCGTACGTGCGCAACGGCAACCTCTATGCGCTCGGAGTGATCGACGTGGCCTTCGCCCTGCTCTACAACGAGGCTACGCTCGCCGCCCACAAGCTGGCGCCGCCCACGACGACCGACGAGTGGTTGAACGCCGTCACGGCCGTAACCAAGGCGCCTAGCTACTTCGGGACGAACTTGCTGAACTTGGTCTCCGACGGTTCGGACTGGTGGAACGCGCTGCAAAACTTCTGCCTCGTGTACGGAGGTGCGTGGGCCAAGGGGACCACGCTCACCATCGATTCGCCCGAGAACATAAAGGGCGTCCAGTTCTGGCTCGACCTGGTCAACGCTTCGGGGGTCAAGGGCGAGTCGGAAGCCGTCCTGCAAAAGCTGTTCGACGAGAACCGCGTCTGCTTCAGCTTCAATGTCGCCGCCGGGCTCAGCTCGCTGCAGAAGTTGGCGCCGGCCTACTACCCGCACATGCGCAGTGTGGCTCCTCCGTGGCCGAGCCAGCAAGCCATCGAGCGGTTGCACCCCTTGATCGTCAACAACCAGTCGAAGTACATCGAGGAGGGGATGGCGCTCGTCAAGTACATCCTCGAGCCCCAGACCCTGTACGGCATCACTGTCGCCAACGGCTACCCCATCATCCCCTACACCAACTTTGGCGAGATCATCCCGGCGTACGCCAAGTACCTGGACACCATCTGGCTCAAGGGTTACGAGGAGACCAAGTACGTCGGCGAGTTCCAGATCCTGGGCCAGTACACGTACGCTTACGCCGAACTGGGGACCATCATCTGCCAGAACGTGGAGAAAGCCGTCTCGGGCTCGTCCACGGTCGCCCAGGCCCTGGCCGCCGCACAAGCCCAGGCCAAGGTGCAGCTGAACCTCTAGAAAAACGGTAGGCGGCAGTAGCCGAGGCTCGGCGACCGGCGACGGTCTCGGGCGCCTCGGGTGGCCGTACCTGCTCGCGGTGTCATCTTGCCGCTCCGCTGGGACGCTTGGCGGAGCGGCGGGCACACCTCGGTGTCCCAGCCGAGGCAGACCCGACCCGTCCTGCGTCCGCCAAGCGAGGCTCAAAGGAATTGGCAACAACTACCGACGCTCTTTCGGGCGTTAAAGGGCCGGCCAGCAAAGCCGGGCCAGGGGGCCCCAGGCCGGCCAGGTACCGCGCTTCGTTCACGTCGGCCTCGCAGAAAGGGGCCGGCGCCAGTTCGCGTTTGCACCTGAAGCTGTTGGCGCCCATCCTCATTTTCGAGGGGCTCTTCGTCGTCTACCCGATCATCAAGGGCATCCTCATCGCTCTGCAGCAGACGAACTTTGGCGCCACGAAGTGGGTCGGGCTCGCCAACTTCGACAAGATGTTCAGTGACCCCTACTTTTGGGCTTCGGTACGGACGACGTTCGAGTTCACGCTGTCGATGGTGGTGGTGTGGCTTTCCCTCGGCCTGGGTGTGGCGCTGCTCACCAACCTGTCCTTCAAGGGCCGCACCTTGGTCCGGGGCCTGCTGGCCATCCCCTGGGCCGTCCCCGACATCCCGACCGTTATCACCTTCATCGTGATGCTCGACCCCAACTTCGGGATCGTCAACCACATAGCCTCGGTGCTCTTCGGGGTCAACCACCACATCCTTTGGTTCAGCCGATCGGACCTCGCCTTCGCGTCGATCGTGGCCATGCTCGGCTGGAAGGGCTTCCCGTTCTTCGGCCTGGTCATCCTCTCCAGCCTCTCCTCCATCCCCGACGACCTCTACGAGGCGGCCATGGTCGACGGCGCCGGGACTGTGAGGCGCTTCCGGTCGATCACCCTCCCGGCCCTGGTGCCGACGTTGTCGCTGCTGGCCCTGCTGGCGTTCATCTTTTCCTTTCAGCAGTTCACGCTCATTTACCTGACCACTGGTGGGGGGCCGGGCCAGGCCACATCGACCCTGGCCATTTACATCTACAACACCGCGTTCCAGTACTTCAATTACAATTACGCCGCGGCCATGGGCGTCGGCGGGCTCGTACTTGCCCTCCTCGGTACGATCGTCTTCGTAGTCGTCGAGCGGCGCGTGATCCGCGCCCGTTACCTCCAGGAGGGGCTGGCATGAGATCCTGCTGCCGAACCATGACCGCCCATGGGAGCCCGACCGGGGCCCCGGTGATCGCCAGATGACCACTGCCGTCCTACCCGTTCCCAACTATTCTGCCCGGATCGCCCGGGCGCGCCGGCGCAAGAAGATCAGGCGGATGGCCCGCTACGTCGGGATCATCGTCGTCTGCGCCGTGGCCCTGTTCCCGGTCTATTGGATGGTGGTGGGGACCTTCCAGCCCGAGGAGGACACGCTTAGCTACCCCCCGTCGTTGTTCTTCAAGGGTTTCACGTTCAGCGCCATAACCTCGCTCTTCAAGGACCAGCCGTTGGCGTCATGGATCCTGCACTCCTTCGAGGTTTCGGCGGTGACGGTGGTGATCACGGTGGTCCTGGCCATCCCGGGAGCGTACCTGTTGTCCCGCCTCCGGTTCCGGGGTAGCGGGGCGTTCGGGTTCCTGTTGCTGTTCACCCAGCTCATGCCCGGGGCCATGATCGTGGTGCCCGAACTGGAGTGGTACCGCACCTTGCACTGGGCCAACAACCTTTGGGCGCTCGGCATCGTCTACGCCGCTTTTTCCACGCCGCTCGGGTGCTGGATCCTCAAGTCCTCTTTCGACAATGTCCCCAATGACCTTGTCGACGCCGGTTTTGTCGACGGCTGTACCCAGATGGGGACGCTTCGCCGGGTGCTCATCCCTCTCTCGCGCTCGGGGGTGGTGGCCGTCGTGGTGGTGGCCTTCTTCGGGAGCTGGAACGATTACCTGTTCGCATCCGCCTTCATCACGGTGCGGGCCAAGTACACCGCCGGGCTTGGGATTTCCACTTTCATCGGCAACGTGGTCGTCCAGCTGTACCAGCTGCTGGCGGCCGGGCTGATCTTTTCCATTGTCCCCGTGGCGCTCTACCTGGTGGCGCAGCGCCACATCGTCCGGGGCCTCACCGCCGGGGCGCTCAAGTAGGCACTCTTGCGCCCCGGCCTTATGGCCGGGGGCCTGCAGTTGCCAAAGGCCCCGTCACCGGGGGGTCGGCCAGGGGGAGTTCTCAGCAAAGAGCACAGCCGCTTCGACCGTTTGCCGGGCTTGCTCGTCGAGCTGGTCGAGCTCTCCGTCGGCCAGCACTCCCGCCTCCTGCAAACGCCCGGCGCAGCGCGTGATGGGGTCCCGGGCCTGGCGCCAATCGGCTATCTCCTCTGCGGTCCGGTAGGACCCGACACCTTCGCCCGAACCGTGCCCGGAGTAGCGGTACGTGCGCGCCTCGATGAAGGTGGGCCCCTCGCCGACGAGGGCGCGGGACCGAGCGGCCACGGCGGCTTCGTGGACGGCAAAGACGTCCTGACCATCCAGGCTCAGCGACGTCAGCCCAAAACCCTCGGCCCTTTTGGCCATATTGCCACCGCCGGTGACCGTGGCGGTAGGTGTCTCCACCGCGTAGAGGTTGTTCTCGCAGATGGCAATCAGGGGTAGTCCCCAGGCCGCGGCCAGGTTGAGCGATTCCCAGGTGCGGCCCGTGTTTATGCCCCCGTCGCCGAAGAAGGCCACCGCCACCCGCGGTTCACCCCGGTACTTGGCGGCAAATGCGTCGCCGAGGGCGATACCGACGGGAGCGCCCACGATGCCGTTGGACCCGATGAAACCCAATTCGAAACCGGCCAGGTGCATCGAGCCGCCGCGACCCTGGGAAACGCCGGTCGCCTTTCCGAACAGTTCGGCCATGAGGCCGTCGGGCGACATCCCCTTGGCCAGGGCGTGATGATGGCCACGATGGGGGGCGGAAACGGTGTCGTGCGGGGTCAGCGCCGCCGCCACACCCACGGCCGTGGCCTCCTGGCCTACGGCCGGGTGCACGCCGCCGGGGATTTTGCCCCGCATTGTCAGCTGTTCGGCTCGCTCTTCGAAACGGCGGACTAGCAGCATGGAGCGGAGCCAGTCCACCGCCTGGCCGGACAAGGCCGCACCCGGGGCGTTGGGCGCGGGGGCGGTCATGGTCGCGCCTCGGTGACCACGGCCGCCAGTTGGTCGGCGAAGCCGCCGAGGAGCTTGGCCGAATCGACGCCGTCATAACGTCGGTGATCGGCCGTGACCACGGCAGTGAGCATCGGAGCGACGACAAGCCCGCGCCCCTCGACGGCGGGGCGCAAGCTGACCTGGCCCACCGTCACCAGGGCCACCTGGTTGACAGGGACGACGCCGGTGAACCAGGTCACTCCACCCGGGCCGAGGTTGGAGAGCGTGGCGAAGACGGGCGCGGTGTCGGTGGGCTTCGAGGCGGCGCGACCGCGCCCGGTTGACAGCGGCGGAACGCAAGCCGGCCACGTCACGGACCGACCGCCCGGAAATAGAGCGGAGCACAGGGATCAATACCCCCCAGTCGGTGGCCACGGCCAGGCCGAGGTCGGGCGGTTCGCCCAGGGCCTCCAGAGCTCGGGCCAGAGCCAGTACTAGAAAATCGGTGACAGTGACGGTGGTGCCGCCGGTGCGCGCCGCGGCCACGGCCTCGCTCAACCCGTCGACCCGGAGGTCGCGGCCGACCGAAAAGTGGGGCACGGTGCGCCACGACTCGCTGACCAGGGCGGCGGTAGCCTCCCGGTGGCGGGAGGAGCCGACGCCTACAGGGGCGGGCGAGGATGCGGGCGCCGCCGGCACCGGCGCCACGTCCTGGTCCTGGCTGGCGCCGTTGCCGGCGGCCGCCTCGGCCATGGCCCGACGTTGGCGCGGGCTGAGATTATGCCGCCCGTCCTGCTCGCGCTCGGCTGCCGGAGGGACCACCGGCGCCCCCGCGCCGGCCACCGCGGCCGGCGGGCCCTCAGATCCCGGTGCCGGTGCCGGGTAGGGCGCGCTCTGGGGAGAGGAGCTGGCTCCCGGTTCGGCCTCACCCTCGCCGAGCACGTAAGCGACCGTGGTACCGCCGAGGACCCGGTCCCCGGCGGCAACGAGGTGGCGTGAAAGCCTTCCCGCCGTGGTGCCGCTCAGCTCGACGATCGATTTGTCCGTCTCGACCACGGCGACGGCCTCTCCGGCCGCAATTTGGTCGCCGGGCTCCTTCAGCCACTCCGAAAACAGGACGTCTTCCATGGCCATGCCCGAGGCGGGGACAAAGATCTCCTCCATTTACCACCTCGCTCCTATCAGTACGGGCCGACCGGTCCTGGCGCCTGCGCCCGGTGCTGCGGTCACCGGCTTCCCCGAACGATGATATTGCCGTGGCTGATGCGGTCCGACCTGGCCCAGGTGATGGTGTCGCTGATCGCCCAATGGGCCAGTCGCCACATGGCGCGCTCCGAATATGAGGCGCAATGCGGTGTGAACAGTGTGTTTTTGGCCTTCAGCAACGGGCTGGTCGGGGGGAGCGGCTCGGTGGCGAACACGTCCAGGGCGGCGCCGCCGATGTGGCCGCTGTCGAGGGCGGCGGTAAGCGCGGCCTCGTCGACCAGGCCGCCCCGGGAGACGTTGACGAGTAGGGCACCCGGCCGCATGGCGGCCAGAAAGGCCTCGTCGACCATCCCCTTTGTCTGGTCATTGAGGGGAAGATGGAGCGATACCACATCGGAACGGCCCAAGAGATCCGGCATGTCGTCAACGGCTTCGACGCCGTCGGGGAGTGCCGGCCGGCCGGGGTCGAAAGCCAGGATGTGCCCGACGAGGCCGGAGAGCATCTCGGCTGTGGCGTACCCGATATGTCCGCTCCCGATAAGGCCCACCACCAACTCGTCCACGGCTTTCATCGGGGCCAGCGTGGGCGGTCCCGACCATCCATTGCGGATAAAGGAGTCCAGCGCGCCGATGCGCCGTTGCAGGGCCAAGAGCAACGCCACGGCGTGCGATGCCACCTCTTTGGTCCCGTAGGTCGGCTGGTTGACCACCGTTACACCGTGGTGGCGCGCCGCTTCGAGGTCGATGGTGTCCACACCTACTCCGGCGTGCCCGATGACGCGGACGCTCGGCGCGAAAGCGGCGATGTGGGACGCTCGCAATGGTTGCAGCGTCACGACGACGCCCGAAGCACCGTTAGTGGCTTCGGAGATGGCCGCCAGGTCGGAGAGGTCGCAAAAACGCAGCACCGCTCCGTCAAACTGGTCTACCAGGCCCCGGTTGTCGCCGAAGGCGCCGTCGGCGACGACGATAACGGTCGGGCCCGGCGTAGGGGCCTCTGAGGCCGACGTGAACATTTGGTCCGTCGTCACAGTTCCCCCCTGGATGTGTGGGCAGTCCCGTCAGGGCTGAGTAAAAGCCCTCTTGAAGTGCATCTAATATGTCTACAGTAGACGAAGGCCCGGCGGGTGATCAAGGGGAGCGGTCCCCGGGGGCCGATCTGGCTCATAGCAGAGCCAGGGGCCCGAGGTCGGCACCGATCTCGTCCGCTAATCGGGTTATCTGGCGGCGTATCTCCGGGGTTATGACCAAGCCCCCGGCGCGGCGCACGGCGAGCGTGCGGGCCTCAACTTCACCCGGCAGCAGGATGTCGGCTCCGCCAGGGACGCCCCCGATGTCCTGGGCCTGCCGGCAGAACGTCTCCACCTGCTCGAAGTAATCATCCAGACCGGTAAAAGCCTCGATGTCCAGCGCCATAATGAGCGTCCCGTTGCCGCCCAGGTAGCCCGGGTCGCACGAGGCTCCCATTTTGGAGACGAGCCCGGCGGTGAGTTCGATGAGCACGGACAGACCGGAACCCTTGTGCTCGCCGAAAGGCAGCAGGGCTCCCCCGGCGTAGAAGTCGGCGGGATCGGTGCTCGGTTTCCCCTCGACGTCGACGATGCTCCCGGGCGCCACCGTACGCCCTTCGGCCCGGGCGATGCGGAGCTTGCCCTCGGCGACGGTGGAGGTGGCGAAGTCGAGCACGATCGGGCCGTCCCGGCGCGCCGTCGACCAGGCGAAGGGGTTGGTGCCCATCACCCGCCCGGCGCCGCCGAAAGGGGCCACCACCGGGCCGGCGTTGCAGAACGCCATGCCCATCTGGCCGGAGCGGGCGATCGTTGCCACGTACTCGCCCAAACGGCCTATGTGGTTGCAGGCACTTATCGAGACGGCGGCGATCCCGTGGTCCGAGGCGGTCCGCACGGCCACGTCCGTCGCCAGCTGGGCCGCCGGTTGCCCGAGCCCCCACCCGCCGTCGACCGTGGCCACCGCGCCCCGCGCCATCTCGAGCCGAGGCTCCGCCGCGGGCTGGATCTGGCCCTTCCTGACCAGCTGCGAATAGTCGGTCAACCGCACGATCCCGTGGGAATCGTGGCCCACCAGGTTGGAGAGCACCAGCGAGGTGGCCACGATGTGCGCGGTGGGGAGGGGCGTGCCCAGGGCGTGCAGGAAGTCCGTGGCGATGCGTACGAGCTCGTCCTCCCCGAACCTCTGGTCCTGCGCCATGCTGGCCAAGTCGTAATCCCTCTACTGGCCGGCAGCCTTTGTCGGGACGTGGCCCGTTGCCTACCCACCGGCCTGGGGTGGCGTGTCGACTCTAGTCTATTGTTGACAGTTGGCGGCGTTCGCCGCAGGAGATCACGGAGGGAGCCTCCATGGCCGTCGAACGACAAGTGCACCCGTGGGTGGCCGAGGGCCAGCGCCGGTCCCGGTTCGCCATTGTTTCTGTTTTCTTGTCCGAGTGGAAGGAGATCCTCGGTTTCGCCCAGCGCGCCGAACGGCTCGGCTTCGACGCCTACTGGGCCAACGACCACCCCAATCGCTCCATGGACACCTGGACTTTGCTAACCGCCCTGGCCATGGCTACGGAGCGCATGCGGCTGATCTCCCTCGTCAGCTGTGTCTATTACCGCAGCCCGATGCTCATCGCCCGCCAGGCCGCCGACGTCGACCGGATCAGCGAGGGCCGGCTGGTGCTGGGCGTGGGCATTGGTGACGATGTCCCCGAGTTCAACCAGATGTGCCTGCCCTTTCCTCCCGTGCGCCAACGCCAGGAGGCCATGGAGGAGGCCCTGTCTGTCATCCAGGGCCTGTGGCGCGAAGAGACGTTCAGCCTCGAGGGAAAATATTTCCGCTATGACCAGGCTCGGCTATCGCCCAAGCCCGTCCAGCAACCCCATGTGCCCGTGCTCATCGGGGGTGGGGGAGAGAAGGTCACGCTCCGCCAGGTGGCCCAGTTCGCCGACGTCTCCAACTTTTCCCCCCACGAATGGTCGGGCTCGGCTTTTGAGCTTTCCGACGTGCAGCGCAAGTACGAAGCCCTGCGTGCTCATTGCCAGGCGGTGGGCCGGCCCTACGGCTCGGTGCTGCGCAGCCACTACACCCCTTTGCTCACCCTGGCCGAAAACGAGGAGCAACTTCGGCGCAAGCAGGCCGAGGCCCGCATCCCGGACCGTCAACTTCGCAGCGTGCCCGTATTTGCCACCCCGGAGGGGGCGGTGGCGCACTACCAGGCTTTAGCCGACGCCGGTGTGCAGTACTTCATGGCCACGATCAACGGGCGGGACGAGGAGACGGTGCGCCTGCTGGCGGAGGCGGTCGTGCCGGCCGTGAAGCTGGGTGCGCCGGTCCCCGGGGCGAACTGACCCGCCCGCTCAGCCCGCCGGGCTGAGCGCTCTGGTGCTCGGCAGGCCCTGCCATCGGTGCCGCAGCATTGTATATTGTCGATGGTAAACAACACCGGGGCGTTATCAGGGGGCGTGAGATGATCGATTTTCAGTTCGGCAACGAGACTGCCATCGTGACCGGGGCGGCCGGAGGCATCGGTTCGGCCGTGTGCCGAGGCCTGGTCGCCAGCGGTGCCCGCGTGGCCATGGTTGATGTCAACGCTGACGCCCTGGCCGCGTTGGCCGCCCAGCTGCCGGCCGATCGGGTCATGACCGCCGTCGTCGACGTGCGGGAGCCGGCGCAGGTCACGGCGCTCGTCGAAGATGTGTGCCGGCGGTTCGGATCAGTCGAGATGTTGTTCAACAACGCCGGCACTGGTTCGCACACGCTGCCCGAGGACCTGGACATGGAGGAATGGTCGGCGGTCCTGCGCCTCAACCTCACGGGCTACTTCTTGATGGCCCAGGCCGTGGGCCGCCAGATGATCGACAAGAAGATCCCCGGCCGCATCGTCAACACCAGTTCGACGTGTGGGAGCTCGGCCATGGGACGGGGCAACTTCGTCTACAGCATCTCCAAGGCCGGTGTTCTGCATTTCACGAAAGAGCTGGCTTTGGAGTGGGGCCACCACGGCATCCGTGTCAATGCCATCCAGCCTTCGCAGGTCGACGCCCCGGCCATGCGCACGTGGATGGAGGACATGTCGCTCGACGGGGAGACTCTGGGCTACAAGTTCCTAAACGGGGTCCCCCTCAACCGTCTGGTAACCGCGGACGACATGGTGGGGCCGGTGTGCTTCCTGCTGTCGTCGGCATCGGCCATGGTGACGGGCACGGCGATACCGGTTGACGGCGGCAACCTGATGTGCAACGTGGCCAGCACCGTGCGCCACTAGGGCGTTCGGTGGCCACCGGCGCGGCGTGCCCGCCGGGCAAGGGCGGCGTGCCCGCCGGGCAAGGGCGGCGTGCCCGCCGGGCAAGGGCGGCGTGCCCGCCGGGCAAGGGCGGTGTTAGCGGTGGCTGGTCATCGCCGCGTACGCCAGCACTGGGTCGTCGGCGCCGGCGGGCAGCAGGCGGAGCATGCGTCCCTGGGGTTGGTCGTCCAGCGCCGCGGTGAGGGTGTCGAGATCGTCCTTGGCGTGCAGGAAGCGTCCATGGAGACGGTCGTACCGCCCCGAAAGCACGGCCTCGACCTTGTCGGCGGCGATGGCGGGGCTCATCCATGCCTCGGCCGCGATCTCGGCGGCGTCGGGCCGGGAGCCCCCCATCGCCGTACGCACCAGGCCCGGGCTGAGGTCGACGACCATCACGCCCGTTCCCTCGAGCTCGAGGGCCAGCGTCTCGGTTAGCCGGCGCAGGGCTGTCTTGGACACGCTGTAGGCGGGGGAGCCGGCTACCGTCGAGCGGGCGCAGTCGAGGCTGTTGATGTTGATGACGTAGCCGGCTCCCCGTACCGTCATGGCCGGGACGAGGCGGCGGCAGAACAAATAGGGACCGCGCGTGTTGATCTCGAGGACACGCCACCACGCCTCGGGGTCGGACTCGATGACGGGGGCGTACTCGCCCGCCACGCCGGCATTGTTGACCAGCGCCCGGACCGGCCCGAGCTCGTCTTCGACCGCGGAGCAGAACGCCTCCACGTGAGCGGGCTGCGAGACGTCCCCGGCCCTGGTTACCTCCCGGCGCCCGGCTTGGCGTACGAGGTCGGCGGTGACCGCCAGTTCGTTGGCCGAGCGGGCCGTCAAGCCCAAGTCCCAGCCCAGCCCGGCCAGGCGTTGGGCCACCTGGCGACCGATCCCCCGGCCTGCTCCGGTGACCACCGCCACCCCGTTTCCACTGCTGCTCATGGTCGGGCCTCTAAGCCGACGAGCCTGCGAAGGCGGTGTAGGTCCGCCGCACCGCTTCGACCACGTCCGCCGCCGTGGGCAGGATGGCGTCAAGGAGCGGTGGGCTCTCGGGCATGGCCGTCCGGGCCGAGCCCAGGCGCCCGACAGGGGCGTCCAGGTACTCGAAGGCCAACTCCTGGATGGTGGCCGCCACCTCGGCACCGGGGCCGGCGAACTTGGGCGCCTCGTCGAGGACGACGGCCTTGCCGGTCTTGCGCACCGAGGTGACACAGGCCTCCACGTCGAGGGGCGCCAGCGTCCGTAGGTCGATGACCTCCACGCTCGTGCCCTGGGCGGCAAGATCCTCGGCGGCCGACAGAGCCTTGGCCACGCCCCCGCCGTACGTGATCACGGTGCAGTCGGTGCCGGGACGCACGGTGCTGGCCCGCCCGAAAGGCACCAGGTCGTCCGGGCCCCCCACCAAACCTCTGATGCCTGTGAGCCGTTTGTGCATCAAGAAGATCACCGGCTCGGGGGTCCTCAGCGCCGTCTTGACGAGGCCCTTGACGTCGTAGGGGAACGCGGGCACGAGCACGTTCAACCCTGGCATGTTCATGAAGAACGACTCGAGGCTGTTGTTGTGCTGCGGCCCGCCGTGAGCGGTCCCGGCGGTGGCCCGGATTACCAGCGGCACCGGCCGGTCGAGCATGAACGGGATCTTGGCCGCCTGGTTGGCGATCTCGTCCATGGCCCCAAAGGCGAAGTCGACGAAGTTGAGGTCGATGATCGGGTGCATCCCGGCCATGGCGGCCCCCACGCCCAGGGCGACCATGGCCGCTTCGGAGATGGGTGCGTCGTATACCCGTCCCGGCCCCACGGCATCGACGAGGCCCTTGATCTGGGCCCAGTGGCCGCCCCGGTGCACCAGGTCGGTACCGACCACGAAGATGTCAGGGTTGGTCGCCATCTCTTCGGCCACGCCGGAGGCAAAGCCGGCGGAGTACGTGAGTTCATCGGCCACGACGGCTACGCCCTTCCTGACCACCCGGGGCGTAAGTGCCGGCCCCCGGCCCCACCGGCGACCGGGGCCCGGCCGATGTCTGCCTGTTCGTCAACGCAGCCTCCGAGCTAGTACGTGCCGCCCCCGACGGTTTGGCAGTCCCCTGTTCAACAACCGTCCCTCCATTCAACAACATTGTGCATCTCGTGACCGCTCTCCTGTCAATTGTTGACGATTGCTCCGGGCCAGGTTAGCTTGGAACCCCGACCGGGAGAGGCCATGGATCTGTACCCCTTGCGCAAGAACCGACTCCGTGAGCTGCTGGACGGCGGTTGGCCCAGCCTCGGTACGCACCTGTTGTCGACCTGGCCCACGATCACCGAGATCGTCGGACAAACCGGCCAGTTCGACTACGTGGAGTTCGTGGCCGAGTACGCGCCGTGGACGATGCACGACCTCGACAACCTGGGCCGCGCCATAGAGCTTTTCCCGGATTTCAGCGGGATGATCAAGATCGAGCAGGACACCCGCGGCCACCTGGCCATGCGGGCCATCGGGTCCGGCCTGCAAAACGTGCTGTTCGCTGATATCCGCACGGTGGAGGACGCCCGTCAGTGTGTCCGGTCCGTGCGGGCCGAGCACCCTGACCAAGGCGGGCGCCACGGCGTCGGCCTGCGACGCGACGCCCGGACGATGTTGCACGCCGGCTCGCCCGGGTGGGTCGCCACACTGTCGGCGTCGGTGGTGGCCATCATGGTCGAAAAGAGGCAAGCGGTAGAGGATCTGGACGCCATCCTGGATGTCCCCGGCATCGACATGGTCCAGTTCGGGCCGGCCGACTACGCCATGAGCATGGGACTGTCGCGCCGGGAGGACGCCGAACAGATCCGTGAGGTGGAGCGCACGGTGATCAAGGCGGCCGCCCGGCACGGCGTGGCGGCCCGGGCCGAGATAGCCGACGCCGGTGGCGCCGAGTACTACCTGGAACTGGGAGTGCGGCATTTTTGCGTCGGTCACGACGTGGCCGTCCTGCACAACTGGTTCAGCGACCAGGGGGCCCGGATGCGGTCGGTCTTGGCGGACGTGCCGGCCGAGCCGAAGTTGCCCTTGAAGCCGCACTGGACCGCAAGTGGAGCCTTACTGATCGGGAGAAAGGGCGTACCGGTGACATCCGAGCTGTGGGACGAGGTCCAGCAAAAAGTAGTGGCGCCGGGGACGCTGTCGCTGTGGTGGCTGTACCAGGCCGGAGTGCTGGTCAAGTCGCCCGGGGGCGCCGTCATCGCCATCGACCCGTACCTGTCCGACGCCGTCATTCGTTCCTACCAGCAGCCGCGGACCGTCCCGGCTCTCATCGACCCCGAGCACTCCGCCCTCTCGGCATTGCTGGCCAGCCACAGCCACGAGGACCATCTCGACCCCGACTCGATCGTGGGGTTCATGAGCCATTCGGGCACCCGGTTCGTGGGCCCGCCGCAGGCGGTCGACAAGGTGGTGGCCAAGGGGTTCAGCCCGTCCCGGGCCACCGCCGTGCGCCGCGGCATGGCCGTCGAGGTCGGTGACATGACGGTGCGGGCCGTGCACGCCCGCCATATGTTCGCGCCCGAGCCCACGCCGGACGCCGTCGGCTACCTGGTGGAGCACGATGGCGTGCGCATCTACCACAGCGGCGACACCGAGTACGACAAGGAGATAATCGCCGACACGGCGCCTACGAGCGCGTCACTGATCGCCATCAACGGCACCGCCGGCAACATGAACGCCCACGAGGCCGCCCTGCTGGCCTGGCAACAAAAGACCTGTCTGGCCGTGCCCTTCCACTACGGGCTGTGGAGCGACGCCGGCTACGGGCCGGGCGCCACCCTCGACCCTGGCACGTTCGTCGAGACCTACCACCGGTTGGGCCCCGACGGCCGTAGCCTCATCCTCACGGCGGGGCGGGAAGTCGTGATCGGGCCGAACGGCCTCGGGAGTTAATCAGAAAACAGCAAACAAACTGAGCGAAAAGGGGAGCAACGTGGTCGCCAGCACGCTTTATGCCGAAACGGAGAAGTTCCTGGCCCAGGGCCCGGTGCCGCTGTACATCGGGGGGGCCTGGAGGCCGGCCCGTGAGGGGGGCGTTTTTGACGTTTACCAACCGGCCGACGGGGTCGCCTTGGCCCAGGTGGCCGCCGGTGACGGCGCTGACATCGACGACGCCGTGGCTGCCGCCGACCGGGCCTTCCCGGCGTGGTCCGAGCGGCCGGCGGCCGACCGGGCCACTTTGCTCCACCGCTATGCGGACGCCATCGAGGCCAACCTGGACCTGCTGGCCGGCCTGGAATCGTTGGACGTAGGCAAGCCGGTAACGGGCGCGGCCGGGTTCGACATTCCCTTCGCCGCCCAGGCGTTCCGTTACTTCGCCGACCTCTCCGTGCATATTCGCCGGTCCGAGCCCCTGGCCGTGGCCCACATGGAAGCGCACCAGGTCCGGGTGCCCTACGGGCCCTGCGGGTTCATTTTTCCCTGGAACTTCCCGTTCCTACTGTTCGCTTGGGGGGTGGCCCCGGCGCTGGCGGCGGGGAACACGGTGGTGGTCAAGCCGGCCGAGGTCACCCCGCTGAGCACCCTCTACGCTTGCCGCCTGGCCGAAGAGGTAGGCATCCCGGCCGGGGTCATCAACGTGGTCCCGGGGCTGGGCCACGTGGCCGGCGCCGCCCTCAGCCGGCACGGGGGGATCCGGCGCATGTCCTTCACGGGTTCGCCTGAAGTGGGCCGCGAGGTAGCCGTCGAGTCCGCCCGCAACCTGGTGCCCTGCAAGCTCGAACTGGGCGGGAAGGGTGCCGCGATCATCTTCGATGACGTCGATGTCCCCGGTACGGCCCGCAAATTGGCCGGCGCCATAAGCGGCAACGCCGGGCAGGTGTGCTGCACCGCCACCCGCTGGGTGGTGCACGAGAAGGTGCTCGACGCGCTGGTCTCGGAGGCCAAAGCGGCGCTCTCGGAGGTCGTGATCGGGGCCGGCTCCGACCCGGCTACGACCATGGGGCCACTAGTGAGCGAGCGCCAGCGCCGCCGGGTGCTCGGCTATGTCGACCAGGGCCTGGCCAGCGGGGCCTCTTCCCTGCTCGAAGGGGGGCCGGCGGAGCCGCCCGGACATGAGGGCGGGTACTTCGTGAAGCCGGCCCTGCTGTCCGGGGGCCCGACAACGTATGTGCCCGGGAGGAGATCTTCGGTCCCGTTGCCTATGTCATGCCGTTCCGCGACGAGGACGACGTGGTGAGCCTGGTCAACCGGTCCCGCTACGGCCTGGCCAACAGCGTTTGGAGCGCCGACCTCAACCGCGCCGGCCGGGTGGCGGAGCGCCTGGTGGCGGGCAACAGCTGGATCAACGCCCACAACGTGTTCGCCTACGGCCTGCCCTATGGAGGCGTCAACCTGAGCGGCTACGGAGGCGGGGTCAACAGCCCGGAGACGTTTATGGACTACCTCCGGCATCAGACCATCGCCCGTCCGCTCAGCTGAGCCCGGGGGTGGCCGGGCGCCCGCCGGGACCTAAGAGCGTCAGGTCGCCGCGCCGGCCTGCACCCGGCCATCGTGCAGGATTTTGAGCGTCGCCGACGCCCCCTGGTCCACCAGGGCGTGGTCCGATGTGACGTTGACAAGTTGGAACCCCTCGGCGGCCCACTGGAGCGCGTCGCTCGGGTCGGCCGTGTGGGCTACCGGTATTTTCCCGTGGCGATGGCAGGCTTCCAGGACGCGTTGGCATAGACCGTGGAGCACGGCGTTGGTGGTCCGCCAGCTCAAGCCGCCCTGGTGCGAAAGGGACAGATCCTGGGGCCGATGTAGGCACCGTCGACTTCCTCCACGGCCAAGATGGCGTCCAAGTTTTCCATGGCCTGGCGCGTCTCGATCTGGACCAGGCACAACGCCCGACGGTCTCCCATCTCGGGCGAGTAGCCAGGGTGGGCCATAGCCACCCGCCACGGTCCCCAGCTCCGGTAGCCACGGGGGGGGTAGCGAAAACAACCGGCGATCTGCTCGGCTTCCTCGGCCGTGTCCAGCATGGGGATGATCACGCCTTCGACACCGGCGTCGAGGGCGGCCATTATGGCCCCAGACTGGGTCTTCCAGGGGGCGCGCAGGAACGGTGCGCTCGGGCCAGGGAAACGGCCTGCACCAGGGACAACAATTCCGAGGAAGAACTAACGGGGGCGTGTTGCATGTCTATGACCAGCCAATCGAACCCGGACTTGCTCATCAGCTCCGCCATGAGGGGGCTGCCCGTCCCCAGGAACGCTCCCCACAGGGGCGTGTCCCCTCCCTCGACCCGTTCTCTGATGGTGGTCAATTGATGTCCTCCCTATGGACTTTTTTTACCTCTGGGGGCCGCGAACGTCGCCGGTGGCGCGTCCCTTACCCTAGCATCGCGAACTGTCAACAGTCGACTAGCCTGGTGGCTCAGTGAAAGTCGTGGTCACCGGCGGCACCGGGTTCCTGGGCCGGCCTGGCGCGACGGCTGTTGCAGCGGGGCGAGCTCACGGGCCCGTCGGGTGCTCCCGAGCCCATAGACAGCCTGGTGCTGTTGGACTCGCTCGGGGCCACGGGGCTCGACCATCGGGCCGAGGTGGCCATCGGTGACATCGCCGACCCCGAGGTGGCGCGGGAGGTCGTCGACCGGGACGATATTTCCGTCTTCCACCTGGCGTCCATGGTCAGCGCCGGCTGCGAGCTCGATTTCGACGCGGCCCTCGCCGTCAACCTCGACGGCTGCCGAGCCGTCCTTCAGGCCTGCCGCGCCCGGCACTCGCGGCCTCGCCTCGTCTTTTCGAGCAGCGTGGCCGCCTTCGGCGGCCTCGGGCCCGACGACGTCGCTTCCGAGTCGACCAAGGTGACGCCGCAGACCACGTACGGGGCGACCAAAGCGATCTGCGAGCTGCTGGTCAACGACTACACCCGTAAAGGCTTCGTGGACGGGCGCAGCGCCCGGTTGCCAGTAGTCGTCATCCGCCCCGGCCGGCCCAACGCCGCCGCTTCCTCATGGGTCAGCGGCATCTTTCGTGAGCCCTTGAACGGGCAGGAGTGCGTGGTCCCCGTGGGCCCGGGCACTCGGGTGCCGATCTCGGGCTACCGCACCGTGGTCGACAACCTGGTGCGTCTCCACGAGGTGGGCGCGCAGGCGCTCGGTCACGACCGCGCCGTCAACCTCCCCGCGCTCGAAGATGACGCCCCCGGAGATGACCGAGGCGTTGGTACGCGCCGCGGACCGGCCCCTCGGCCCGGTCCGTTACCACCTCGACCCGGCCGTGGCGGAGATCTCGCCGCGGGTGGCCGCAGCACTGGTCGTCGGAGCGGGCCGGCGGGCTCGGGTTGGTGAGCGATACCGGGCCCGAGGCCATTATCCGGGCCTATCTGGCCGACCTCGCCGGGCCGAGCCACCCCGGGTAGCGGCCGGCACGAGAGGAGACAGGCAATGAGCCAGGGCTATTTCGGCGACCTCGCCTCGGCGACGTGGTGTTCTCCCTTGACCAGCTCGAGGCGTCGTGCACGCGCGACCTCGCGGTCACGAGATCGAGGCGCGGCGGCGGGCGCCGGTTGGATCCCGGCTCGCGGCTCAGAGCTCGACGACCGCTTTCACACAGCTGCGGTCGCCCCGGACCGTGCCTATGGCCTCGGCGTAAGAGCTGAGGCGGAAGCGGTGGGTGACGAGCCCGGCGGCGCGCACGTGTCCGGTGCGTAGGGCCAGCACGGCCCGGTCGAAGCTGAAGGACTGGGCGAACGACCCCTTGATGGTCAGCTCCCGACGGAAGACGTCGTAGGGGCTGACGGGGAGCCGGACCGGTTTCTCCGCCATGCCATAGACGAAGAGGGTGCCACCGTCGCGCACCAGCCCGAGGCCGCGTTCGAGGACGTTCAGCGACCCGGTGGCGTCGATGACGACGTCAAAGCCGTCCGGTGCCAATCCGCCCAGCTCGGCCACGGCGACATCGGGGTCCTCGCGGCCGAACCGGACGGTCCCGTCGGCTCCGAAGGCGCGTGCCAGCTCGAGTTTGGCCGCGGTGGGACCAGCCACGGTGAGGCGGCCGGCCCCGCTGCTGCGGAGCAGCTGGGTGAGGATGAGGCCGCTGGGCCCGGCGCCGACCAGGAGGACGTCGGAGCCGGGCCGCAACGAGAGGACGTCCAGGCCGTGCATGGCGCACGCCACCGGCTCGGCCAGGACGGCGGTGTCGAGGTCGAGGTCGTCGACCGGGTGGCACTTACCCGCCGGCGCCACCACGTAATCGGCGAACCCGCCCGGGTCAGTCACCCCCAGTGCCCGTAGGTGCCGGCAGTAGGCGGGACGTCCACGCCGGCAGTTGTCGCACAGCCCGCAGGTGAGCATGTTGTCCAGAGCGACCAGCTGACCGGCGACCAGGTCGGTCACGTCGTCGCCCAGCGCGTCGACTTCCCCGACGATCTCGTGCCCGGGGACCAGGGGATAGACCGGGAAGAACTCTCCGTCATGCAGGTGGACGTCGGTGCCGCACACCCCGGTGACGCGCACACGTAGGCGGACCTCCCCGGCCCGGGGACAGGGTCGGCGATCTCCTGCAAGCGAAGCTCGCGGGGCTGGTCATATACGACGGCTTGCATGGCAGGCTCCTCCGTGGTCCTCAGCTGGTGGCGGGTTGGACGGTGGCCTTCAGGCCGCGGCCGTCACGGGTGCGGCGCAAGGCGGTGCCGATCTCGGCCAGCGGGACAGGGTCGTCCAGGAGCAGGTCGCAGGGGATGCGGCCGCGGGCCAGCACAGCCAACGCCCGGCCGAAGGTATGCCTCACCGAGTTGGAGCCCACGATGGTGAGTTCACGGCGGAAGATGTCGTAGGGGGAGATCGAGACTTTGGCCTCGGCGGGGGACACTCCGAACACGGCGAACGTACCCGCCCGGCGCACGAGCGACAGGCCTTCCTGGATGGCGCCGGCGTTCCCGGTGGCGTCAACCACGACCTCCCAGCCCAGGGCGCGGTCCCACTCGCCGGTGCTGGCCGCCGTCCGGTCGGCGCCGAAGGCCGGCGCTGAGCGCAGCCGCTCCGGCCGGCGTTCGACCACGTCGACACGCGCCCCGGCCAAGCACAGCATCCGGGTGAGCAGGAGGCCGGCCGGCCCGGCCCCGATGACGAGGGTGTCGGTGCCCACCACCGGCCCTATGCGGTCCAGGGCGTGCAGGACGCAGGACAGCGGCTCGGTGAGGGGGGCCCACGTCGGAGGGACGTCCTCGGGCACCGGCTCGCACTGGGTGGCCTGGACCTTGACGTAGCGGGCGAAGGCCCCGTCCGCCGTCGTGCCCAGGCCCCCGCCGTTGGCGCACAAGTTGGTCCAGCCGCTCCGGCACGGCGCGCAGTGGCCACAGAAGACCATGGGGTCCACCACTACAAAGGTCCCCGGCCCGGGGTGGACGACGCCCGCGCCCAGGGCCACGACGCGGGCGCTGAACTCGTGACCGGGGACGACGGGGTAGTTGACGGAGGGCGCGTCCCCGTCGACGACGTGCAGGTCGGTGCCACAAACCCCGCATCTTTGGACCTCGACGACAACCTCACCCGGGCCGGGCACCGGGTCCGGTACGTCCCTGACGGCCCACTGCCCTGGCCCGGTGACGACGGCCGCGTTCACCGCGCCGTCACCGCACGCCCCAGAGCATGGAGCTCGCAGATCCGGGCCACCGGGTCGGCACTGGCGAACACGAGGGACCCGGGGACCACCCCGTCCGCCCCCGCCTCGGCCAGGGGCCCGACGGTGTGCGGGCGGATGCCGCCGTCCACGACGATGGTAGGGCCGAGGCCGGCGCCGAAGCGTCGTGCCCGGGCGGCGACCAGGGCGGAGACCCGCTGCGGGGTGCCCGGGTCCAGGTCGACGCCCTTGATGCCGATGACGGTACCCATCACCAGTACCCGGTCGACGGCGTCGAACAACGCTTCGGCCCGTGCCACCGGCTCGTGCACCTCGAGGCCGAGGGACGGGCGGGCGCCCCGAGCGCGGACGGCCTCGAGCGTGGCCCGGATGTCCGGGCTGGCCTCGCTCTGCACGGTGACCATGTCGGCGCCGGCATCGACGAAGCGCCCGAGCCAATAGTCGGGGTCGCTCACGTTGAGATGGACGTCGAGGAGCGTGCCTGTCCGGGAGCGCAGGGCGGCCACGACATCGGGACCGAAAAGCAGTTCGGGGGCGTTGTGGCCGTCAAAGACGTCGATGTGGAAGGCGTCCGCCACTCCCGCCACCCTGTCCACCGCCTCGCCCAGCGCCAACAGGTCGGCCGACCACAGCGACACGTACGCCAGCACTGGCTACCCCCTTTACCGCCGGTCCCCTCCAACTTAGGACGGACCTCCGGTGGCTCTTGTCCCGGCATTTCCGAAACGCTACGGTATGGCGCCGGAACGATTCGAGTCAAGGCCGATCCGAAAGGGTTCGTAAGCGAATGCTCGACAAGATGGTCGTCGGCGCCGACCTGGGTGGCACCAAGCTCTCGGCCGTCCTTGTCGACGGTGGTCATACCGTCGTCCACAACATATGGCTGGAACGCCCGGGGGCGGGCCTACCCGCGCTCGTGGCCGCCCTCGAATCCGCCGTCACCGAGTGCCAGGCCGTGGCGGCGCGGCTCGGGGGCGAGGTCGCCGCCGTGGGCCTGGCGGTGGCGGGGTGGCTGTCGGCTGACCGCGAGCACCTGGTCTGGGGGGCCAACCTCGACGCCCGGGACCACCCGCTCGGAGCCGATCTCCGTCGCCGTTTCCGGCTCCCTGTCGTCATCGAGAACGACGGCAATGCCACCGCCCTGGGCGAGTTCCGGGCCGCCGGTCCCGACCAGGGGTGCATGGCGGTGTTCACCTTCGGCACGGGAGTAGGTGGAGGCGTGGTCGTGGACGGGCGCCCGCTCGTCGGGGCCCGCGGCCTGGCCGGGGAGCTCGGCCACATACCCGTGGCCGAGGCCGGAGCTCCTTGTATATGCGGTGGGCGCGGTTGTCTTCGAGCTGTTCGCCAGCGGGCCCGGGATCGCCCGGGCCGGAGGCGCGGCGACCAGCTTCGAGGTCGTCGCCGCCGCTCAGGCCGGAGACCGAAGCGCCCTCGGTGTCCTGAACACGGCCGGGCGCGCCATCGGAAGAGCGGCGGCCGTCCTGGTGCCGGTGGTCGACCCCGACGCCGTGGTCCTGGCCGGGAGCCTGGCTCACGCGGCCGGAGAATACCTGCTCCCGGCGGCCCGAGCCGCCCTGGCCGAGGAGCGGCCCCTACGGGGGGTCCGACCTCCGCCTCCGATCGAGGTCGGGCGGCTGGGGCGGTCCGCCGGCGCCGTGGGCGCCGCCGAGCTCGTCCTCGAGGCGCCGTCGCCGGCGAGCGGAGGCTCGGATGCGCTCTTTGGCCAATGGGGAGGGAAGGCGAGATGAGCGTCACCAGCAACCTGGCGGGCCCGCGCTCCGCCTCGGCGTCGTGGGCGCCGGGCGGATCTCCCAAGTCGCCCACCTACCGGCGGCTACCAAGGCCGATCGGGTCCACCTGGTGGCCGTGTGCGACTCCAGCCCGGTACTTGTGGACAGAGTGGCGTCGCGCTACGGGGTGGGTGGGTTTACCGACATGGCCCGGTTCCTGGAAGAGGACATCGACGCTGTACTCGTGGCAACGCCCGACCCGTCCCATCTGTCCCTGGCCGCCCAGGCTCTGGGTGCGGGCAAGCACGTGCTGGTGGAAAAGCCCTTGGCCGACACGGTGGCGGCGGCCGAGGAGCTCAGCCGGCGGGCGGCCGACGGCGGGCTCAAGCTGCAGGTCGGAGCCATGAAACGGCACGACCCCGGCGTCGAGTACGCCAAGCAGGCGCTGCCGGGGATCGGCCCTGTCCTCACGGCGCAGGTCTGGTACCGGGTGATGTCTGCCCTGCGCCCCCCCACCGAGGCGACCCTGTTCCCGCGGACGGTCATCGACGACACGGCCCGTCAGGCGTCGAACGAGTACAAGGCGGACCGCCAGCGGTATTTGCTCAACACCCACGGAGCGCACGTGTTCGACGGGATCCGTTACCTAGTCGGCGAGCTCGCCAGTGTGCGGGCCGAAGTGGCTCACGCCGGCAAGGACTTCAGCTGGCACGGGACCGGTCGGCTGGCCTCGTCGGGCGGCCTGGCATCGTTCGAAATCTCCGCCAGCGTCCACGGCCTGTGGGCCGAGGGGTTCGACGTCTACGGAGAAAGAGGGCACGTGCGTGTGCGCTCGTTCTTTCCCTTCTTCCGCCGCGCCAGTGAGGTGACGGTGTTCAGCGAGCTGGACTCGGTGGCGCAGAGCCCCTCGTTCGGCGACACCGATCCCTACGAGCGCCAGCTCGAGGCCTTCGCCCGCGCCGTACTGGACGACGGGCCCACCAACCCCGACGGGCCCGACGGCGTCGCTGCCGTCCGCTTCATCGAGGCCGTCCGGGCCAGCGCCGGCAGCGGAGGGGCGCCGGTGGCCCTATGACCGTCGAGCTCGGCATCTTCGCCCGCATCTTCACCCGGCCCCGGGCCGCCGACGTGGCCGCCGCCGTCGCCGGGGCCGGCTTCGGGCTCACCCAGCTGAACCTCTCCGCCGTGGGCCTACCGACCCTTCCGCCGGTCGACCTGGACGTCGGCCTACCGGCCATCGCGGCGGCCTTTGCTGGCCAGCGGGTCATGATCTGGGGGCTGTCAGCCACCTATAACGTCATCCACCCCGACCCTTCGCTCCGCCACGAGGGCACGGCTCGGGCCCAGGCTCTTATCGACCGGGCAGCGGAGCTAGGGGCCGAGGTCGTAACTCTGTGCACGGGCAGCCGCGACCCACACGACATGTGGCGGGCCCACCCCGACAACTTCACCGAGGAGGCGTGGCGGGACATGCGTGCCAGTCTCGACCAGCTCCTGCCGGCGGCCGAGCGGGCCGGGGCCCGCCTCGGCATCGAGCCCGAGCCGGGCAACGTCGTGGCCGACGCCGACCGGGGGTGCCGCCTGCTGGCCGAGCTCGGGGCCGACTCCGGGCTTGTCGGGATAATCCTCGACCCGGCCAACCTGGTCGCACCGGGCACCCTCGCCGACCAGGACCGGATCCTTCGGGCCGCCTTCGCCGACCTGGGCGGGCATACCGTGGCGCTGCACGCCAAGGATGTGGTGCCAGACGGTGGCTATGCCGCCGCCGGCTCGGGTGGGCTCGACTACGACCTGGTGTTCGCCCTCCACGCCGGGCTGCCCAGGCCCGTCCCGGTGATCATCCAGGATGCCACCGAGGCGGATGTCCCCCGCACCCGGGCGTTCCTTCTCGAACGGGCGGCGCCACCGGCCGGGCGCGGCACGGGCCGATGAGCGAAGGCACCAGGTCGTACGCGGCGGTAGCGAACTACCGCCTCCAGGCCACCCCGGCGTGCCAGGGCGCCATCGTCCTCTTGCACGGGCTCGGGGGCGACCTGGACCAGTTGTGGGGGGTTACCAGCGCCGACGTCGGTGGCCAGGCCGCAGCCATCCTGGCCGCCGATGCCCGGGGCCACGGCCAAACGCATGTCCCTGAGCTGGGCCCGCTCGACTTTGGCGTCCTGGCCGAAGACGTGGTGAGCCTGGCCGACGGCCTGGGGCTCGGCCCCCGGCTCGTGCTCGTCGGGGTGTCGATGGGTGCGGCCACGGCGCTGGCCGTGGCGCTCAGCCACCCCGAGCGCGTGCACGGTCTCGTGCTCGTGCGACCGGCGTGGCTCAACGAGCCCCGGCCGGCAAATCTGGCTCCCTTAGCCGAGATCGCCGCACTACTGCGCCAATTCGGCCCCACCGCGGGCGCCGCCGTGTTCCGGGCGTCGCGCCTTTACCAGGAATGTCGGGCCGTCTCGCCCCTCGCCGCGGCCAGCCTGCTCGACCAGTTCGACAAACCCTACGCTCTGGCCCGGGTACGTCGCTTGGAGGATATTCCCGGCGCCGTTCCCTACGAGGACCCGGAAGCCATGCGGGCGGTCCGGGCACCGACGCTGGTGGTCGGCACGCCCGACGACCCTCTGCACCCCGTCGCCATGGCGCGGGAGCTGGCTGGGCTCGTGGCCGGGAGCAGGCTGGCCCTTATCACCCCGAGGGACCTGTCGGCCGAGCGCAACCTCGCCGACCTGCGGTCCGCCGTGGGCGGGTTCATCGCCGCCCTGCCGCAGATGAGCCCAACGCCGATGGACGTGCCGGCAACAGGCGTGCCGGCAACAGGCGTGCCGGCAACAGGCCTCCCCGGAGCCGAACGGGTGCTTTCCGACGAGGCCGGGACCTCTCGATGACCCTGGAGGTCCCGGTGCCAGGTCCGGAGCCGGCGACAGGCGGACTCCGGATGTTCGCCGATGAACGCCGGCGCCGGATCCTGGAGCTCGTCAACGCCCGGGGCCGCGTGCGCGTGAGCGAGCTCGCCCAACTGGTCGGCGTGACCGAGCCCACGGTCCGCAAGGACATCACCGACCTTGACGGCCAACGCCTGCTGCGGCGCACTCATGGCGGGGCCGTGGCCGTACGGCCCGCCTACGAGGCCAACGTCTCCGCCCGCGCCGATACCAACGTCGCCGGCAAACGGGCCATAGCCCGGGCCTGCCTAGCCGAGATCAAGGACGGCGATGCCATTTTCCTGGACAGCGGGACGACGATGATGGCTATCGCCGAAGCGTTCGCGCCCCGTGGCCTCTCGGGTGAGGGCAGGCCGCCGCCCGTGCCGGTCAACGTCAACGTGCTCACCAACGCCCTCGAGGTGGCCCGGGCACTGGCCGGCGTGCCCGGTGTCAGGCACAACGTCCTCGGTGGGCACTACCGGGCGCTGGGAGGTTGCCTCGTCGGCCCCCTGACCGTGGAGGCACTTCAGCGCTTCACGCTCAATATCGCCTTCATCGGCGTCACCGGCCTGTCGGAAACCGGTTTCACCGTGGCTGACGTCAACGAGGCTCAGGTCAAGGTGTCGGCCATGGAACGGGCCCGACGGGTCATCGTCCCTATGGACCACACCAAAGTCGGTGCCGCCGACTTCGTAAAGGTTTGCGACCCGGACCGGGTCGAGACCGTTGTCACCGATGAGCCCAACGAGCACCTGGCCCAGATGTGCCGGGACCACGGGGTGCGCTTGGTCATCGCCGGGCGGTCCCCGCGGACCGCTTGGCCCGATGGTCTCGCCACCGGGGTTGAGATCGGGCGCACGCCCGAAGGAGGTAACGAAGGTGCCTGAGCTCCGCAGCGCGGCGTGGTTCTCCAAGCGCGACAGGGACGGCGTCGTCCATCGCTCCGGCCTGCTGCTGGAGGGGTTCCCGGCCGACGTGGCCTCGGGCCGGCCCGTCATCGGCATCGCCAACAGCTGGTCGGAGCTGACCCCGTGCAATGCCCACCTCAAAGCGGTCGCCGATGCCGTGAAGCGGGGCGTCTGGGAGTCTGGCGGCCTCCCGCTCGAGTTCCCGACCATATCGCTGGGCGAACAGATGATCAGGCCAACGGCCATGTTCCTGCGCAACCTGATGTCGATGGACGTCGAGGAGGTGTTGCGGGCCAACCCCCTCGACGGTGTCGTGCTCCTCGGCGGGTGCGACAAGACGACGCCGGCTCAGCTCATGGGCGCGGCCAGCGTCGACCTTCCGGCCATCGTGGTCACGGGTGGCCCCCAGCTCAGCGCCCACTGCGGCGCCGAGCAGCTGGGTTCGGGCACCGACCTGTGGCGCAAGAGCGAGTCGGCTCGCGCCGGCGACATCTCGGAGGACGATTTCTTCGCCCTGGAAGCTTGTGCGGTCAGGAGCATGGGCCACTGCATGAGCATGGGCACCGCTTCCACCATGGCGTGCCTGACCGAGGCCCTCGGCGTGCAGCTGCCGGGCGGCGCGGCGTGGCCGGCGCCGGATTCGCGCCGCCTGCGCCTGGCGCAGCTGAGCGGGCGTCGGATAGTCGAAATGGTGACGGACGGGGTGAACCTGTCGACCTTCCTCACCCGTGAGTCGTTCGAGAACGCCATCGTGGTGCTGGCGGCCATAGGCGGCTCGACCAACGCCGTGGTCCACCTGCTGGCCCTGGCCGGACGCGCCGGCGTCCCACTGGAGCTGGCCGACTTCGACCGGCTGGCCCGGCCGGTACCGACTCTTGTCAACCTCAAGCCGTCGGGCGAATTCCTCATGGAGGACTTCGCTTATGCGGGAGGTATGCCGTCGGTGATGTTCGAGTTGGCGCCTCTGCTCCACGGCGATGCCTCGACCGTCTCGGGACGGTCCCTGGCCGAGAACTGCCGGGCCCAGTCGACAACGGCCCCCCAAGTAATAAGACCCCTGTCGAACCCTCTCCGACCCCCCGGGTCCGGGACGGCCGTGCTGCACGGCAACATATGCCCGAGCGGCGCCGTCATAAAACAGTCCGCGGCTACGCCATCACTTCTCACCCATAGGGGCCGAGCGGTCGTCTTCGACTCGGTGCAGGATTACAACGCGGCGCGGGATGACCCCGGGCTCGCCGTGGACGAGAGCTCTGTGCTCGTGGTCCGCAACGCCGGCCCCCGGGGCTACCCGGGAATGCCGGAGGTGGGCAACCTCCAGCTGCCCCGTGTGCTGCTCGAGCGGGGGATCACCGACATAGTGCGTATCTCCGACGCCCGCATGAGCGGCACGGCCTACGGCACCATCGTGCTCCACGTGGCGCCCGAGGCCGCCATCGGGGGCCCGCTGGCCCTCGTCCACACCGGTGACTTCATCGTCCTGGACGTACCGGCGCGAAAGCTGCACCTAGAGGTGAGCGACGACGAGCTGCAGCATAGACGGAGCCGCTGGCGCGCCCACGTGAGCGACGGCGCCGACCGAGGCTACGCCCACCTGTTCCGTGAGCACGTACTGCAGGCCGACCGGGGTGTGGACTTCGATTTCCTGGTCGGAGGGAGCGGGCACGCGGTGCCGCCCGAGTCCCACTAGCGCCGGTCGACCGGCACCTGTGCCGCCGCCCCGGTCACCCGTCGGGCTGGGCCTGCTCCCCACCCGACTCCCGGGGCGCCGGCGACGGTGGTTCCAGGGCCCGGTCCACGCCCCGAAGCCGGCGCCAGCGCGCCCGGCGCCGGTAGGCCAGCACCGAGTCGGGATGTAGGAAGTAGCTCACCTTGGGGCCGTTACCGGATAGGTCGAGCGCCCGGGCGGCGTCCAGGATGCGCAGGTCGGCGGCCGTGTAGCGGCTGCGCTGGCGCAGGTAGCCGCCCCAGGAGCGGGTTACGAACGACTCAAAGAAGCGGCCCGGCCGTTCGGCGTCCTCGAACAGGCTCCAGCGGGTGGCGCCGGCCCGGCGCCGCACTACGCGCAGCTCCTCCATGGTCTCGATAAAAGGCTCGTGTTTCTCGGGGTCGGTCTGGAAATCGACGAGTATCATCACCGGGCCGTCCTCTTCCTCGGGCTCGGCGACCAGTTCGGGGTGGGGCCGGGGCACGACCTGAAGGTCGCGGCGGTCGACGCTGGGCAGGCTGAGACGGCCGGTCAAAAGGACACCGCCCAGCAAGCAGCCGGCGGCGATGAGCAGGGTGGTGCGTACGTCGAGCACGTCGGCGACGGCGCCCCATAGGAGGCCACCGAAGACTACCGACGCCTGGAACACCATCAGGTAGGCGCCCAGGGCCCGGGAGAGGATCCACCGAGGTACGGCCTGCTGGACGCCCAGGTTGAGGGTGGTCATCGACACGAGCCAGGTAGCACCAAAGATCGCCAGGGCTACGGCCGCCACCGCCCGCTGGTTGACGAGCGCCAGCAGCACTATCCCGCAGGCCGAGACGATGCTGGCCACGGCCAGCATGGGGTCGAGGGGGAAGCGCTCGTACAACCTGGGCAGGACCAGGGCGGCACTCACCGAGCCGGCACCGACGGCGGCCAACAGAAGGCCATAACCCACCGAGCCGAGGCCCAGCACACGGGAGCCGAGCAGGGGCAACAGGGCGGACAAGGCCCCGCAGGGCAGGACGTAAAGGACGGTCCGCCAACAGATGACCTGGAGTAAAGGGGCGTTGCCGAGGTAGCGCAGCCCGGCGGCGACGGCGCCGATCACGGCCTCGGCGCTACCCTCGCCCGGAGTTGTGAGCCGGGTCCGCTGGCGGCCGCGCCAGATGTACAAAAAGGCCACGATCGTCGAGATCAGCCCCGAGGCGATGGCGAACATCCCGCCCGGGCCGAGGGCGGCGAGCAGCGCGCCGCCCAGGACCGGCCCGATCACCTGGCCGATGTTCCACTGGAGCCCGTCGAGACTGAACGCCCGGGATAGCAAGCGTTCAGGGACGAGCTGGTGGACGGTAGACCAGTACGCCGGCGAGGAGAAGGTCCCCACCGTGCCGAGCCAGGCGGCGAAAACGAGCAAGGCGAAGGGCGAGAGGGCGCCGCCGAAGGCCAGCAGGGCGAGGCCCACCATGCCGAGGAGGTAGAGGAACTTGGCCGTCAGCACCACTAGGCGCAAGTCGGTCACGTCGGCCACAGCCCCGGCGGGTAGGGCGAAGATGACGCCGGGCAGGGCCAGGGCGACCGGGAGGGCGGCGACCAGAGAAGGGACGTGGGTGAGTTGGGCCATGACGAAACCGCCCATGACCGACCAGATCCAGACCCCTACGTTGGAGACGAGAGCGGTGGCGAAGAGCCAGCGGAAGGCGCGGACTTTGAGCGGGCTGGCCGGCCCGGCCGGGGAGCCTCGGCAGGCGTGGTGTGCCCGGTTGGGCGCGAGGTGTCACCGACGCGGCGGCCTAGTTGACGCACCCTCGTCAGCGGCGCGCCGGACAGGGCGAGCCATCGCCCTTTCAGCGCTCCTCCCCCGATTTGTTTTGCACGCACCGGCCTTTTGGCAACGAGCCGGGGCCTCCTTGCCCTGCTAATCAGTGTTAACAGTCGTCCACAATGCCAGATTGAGGGCGCAGAACCGCGTATGCGTAAGAGCCGTGCCGTGCCGGCGCGCCGGGCCCGCCGCCGGCCCGCTCACGCCCTCCCGGAGCCGGACCAGTCCCTGCGCCGGAGCTCGAAGATAGCGATAGCCGCCGCCGTGGCGACGTTGAGGCTGCCCACCCGCCCGAGCTGGGGTATGAAGGCGACGGCGTCGCACGCGGCTAGGGTGCCCGTACCGAGGCCGTGGTCCTCGTGGCCGATGGCCACACAGACGTCAGGCCCACGGAAATCTGGAACAGGGGCACGGCGTTGTCGGCCAGTTCGAGGCCCAGCACGCAGTAGCCGTCCTCCCGGGCGGCGTCGGCGCCGTCGGCGCCCCGTTCGAAACTGGACCAGGAGAGGTAGCGTTCGGTGCCCATGGCCGTCTTGCCGGCCTTGGCCGCGGCGGGGGAGGTGGCCCCGCCCGCCAGGTAGAGGTGCTCTACCCGGAAGGCCGCGGCCGTGCGGACGATGGAACCCACGTTGAACGGCGAGCTCACCCCGTCCAGTAGCAGGGAGAGGCGGCCGGTGGCGCGTTTGCCCCAGTCACGGTGGAGCCGCTTCAGGTCCGTCGGCCCCAGCTGCCTCATCGGGCCAGCCTCATCGGGCCAGCCTCATCGGGCCACCTCGAGGACCCGGTAGCCGGACTTGGACGCCGCCCGGCGCACCTCCCAGCCACGGTCGGTCAGCCACGCGGCCAAAGAGTCGCCACCCAGGTGCCGGTTGACGACCAGCCAGGCCCGGGCCCCCGGCGCTAACCGCGCCAGCCACACGGCGAGGAGCTCGTGAAGCGTTTCCTTGCCGACCCGGATGGGAGGGTTGGACCAGATCCCGGAGAAAGACATCCCCTCCGGCACCTCGTCGGGGAGCGCCGTCCTTACGTTGGCCAGGCCCAGGGCGGCGGCGTTGGCGCCGGTGAGCTCCAGGGCGCGGGAGTTGACGTCGATGGCCCAGACCGTCGCCCCGGGGGCGCGCCGGGCGAGCACGCACGCCAGCGGGCCGTAGCCGCAGCCCAAGTCGAGCAGGTTGCCGGCGGCCGGCGGAGGGGCGCACTCCCGGAGCAGGGCCAAGGTCCCGGGGTCCACCCGGCTGCCCGAGAACACGCCGCGGTCGGTCAGGAGGGTCATTTGTATATCGGGAAGGTGCAAGTTGACCGCAGATGGCCGTGACGGCGAGGACGGTGTCGCCGAGAAGTAGTGGTCGGCCATCGGCAGCGACAGCCTAGTGCTGGGCCGGCGTGGCCCCGTCATTGGCTGTGGCTCGGTCTGACCGTAAACTGTGGCCGCATGGCTCCCTTCCGGATCCGGACCTTCGGTGACCCCGTCCTCAAGCGGCGGGCCGAAGAGGTCACCGAAATAGACGGCCGTACCGCCCAGCTGGCCGAAGACATGCACATCACGCTGAAGGAGGCGCACGGGCTGGGCCTGGCGGCACCACAGGTGGGCGTGGGGCGCCGGCTTTTCGTTTACGAGATAGGCGAGAGCGGTCCGCGCACGATGATCAACCCGGTGATCGTGGAGACCGACGGGGAATGGGAGCACGAGGAAGGCTGCCTGTCGGTGCCCGGGCTGTACTTCCGCATCCTGCGGCCCAAGCACGTCCACATCAAGGGCCTCGACCTGGACGGCAACCCGGTGTCCATCGAGGCCGACGAGCTGGAGGCGACGCTGTACCAGCATGAGCTGGACCATCTCGACGGGCGGCTCCTTCTTCGAGCTTCTGGATGACGAGCAGCGCAAGACGGCTATGCGCGAGCTGCGCCGGCGGTCCGAGAACGAGGGTGGCCCGGGGGCCCGCCCTCCACGTGAACCTGGCTTTCCTGGGCACCCCCGAGGTCGCCGCCGGGACGTTGCGGGCGTTGGTCGGCGCCGGCCATGACGTTCGGCTCGTGGTCACCAGGCCCGACACCAGGGCGGGGCGAGGATCCGGCCAGATCCCGAGCCCGGTCAAGCAGGCGGCCGAGACGCTGGACCTGGCCGTGAGCCACCGACCGGCGGACGTCACCGGGTCGGGAGCGGACCTGGGCGTGGTGGTCGCCTATGGGCGCCTCATAAGGCCAGAGGTCCTGGCCGCGGTACCCATGGTCAACGTCCACTTTTCCCTCTTGCCTCGCTGGCGCGGTGCCGCACCCGTAGAGCGGGCGATACTGGCCGGTGACGCCGACACCGGGGTCTGTCTCATGGCGCTCGAAGAGGGGCTCGACACCGGTCCTGTCTACGATCGGGCTGTCACTCCCATAGGCGCGGAGGAAACCGCGGACGACCTGCGCCGCCGTCTCGGCGAGATTGGCAACCAACTCCTATTGGCCCGGTTGTCGGCCGGCCTCGGCGAGCCGGCGCCCCAAACCGGCGAAGCGACCTACGCGGCCAAGCTGGAGCCGGCCGAATTGCGCCTCGACTTCACCCAGCCCGCCGAGGTGTGCAACCGCCAGGTGAGGGTGGGTAGAGCGTGGACGACCTGGCGCTCAAAGCGGCTGCTCGTTCGGCGGGCGCGGGTGCTCTCCGACGCCGGCACCCTTCTGCCCGGGGAGATCGAGGCCAACATGGTGGGGACCGGGAAGGGGGCGCTCGAGTTGGCCGTTGTGCAGCCCGAAGGCAGACCGGCCATGAGCGCAATCGATTGGGAGCGGGGGGCGCGCCTGAAACCCGGCGAACGGCTGGGCGAACCGGATGAGCGGCCGGACGAACCGGGCGGGCGGCCGGGTGAGCAGGGTGCGCGGCCGGGTGAACAGGGCGGGACCTCACAGTGAGCAGCCGACCGTGAGCGGGGGACGGACCACGGCGCGGGGCGTTGCCATCAGCGCTCTCATCGCCGCCGAAGAGGGGGAAAGGGCCAATCTCGTCCTGCCCCGTATGCTCTCCGCTTCAGGCCTCGACGAGAGGGACAGGGGCTTTGCTACCGAGCTGGCTTATGGCACCCTGCGGATGTGCCGCTCGTGTGACTGGCTGGTGGGCCGATTTGCCAAAGGCGAGCTGGAACCGGCCGTGCGGGCCGCGGCCCGGGCCGGTGCCTACCAGCTCGCCTTCATGCGGGTGCCCGCGTACGCGGCTGTATCCGCCACCGTGGCCGAATGCCCGGCACGGGCGCGACCCCTGCTCAATGCCGTCCTGCGTCGGGTGGCGGACCTGGTCGCCAGGGGCCCTATCCGCTGGCCCGGCCCGGGGACCAAGCTCAGCTACCCGGACTGGGTGCTGGCCCGACTGGGCGAAGACCTCGGGGCCGGCCGCGCCCTGGCCGCTCTGGAACAGATGAACCAGGCGGCATCGCCTTCCACCCGCCCCGACGGCTATATCCAGGACGCCGGGAGCCAGGCTGTGGGGGAGTACGTGGCCGGCCTGCTCGCCGGCCAGGCCGGCCCGGTCCTCGACCTCTGCGCCGCCCCGGGGGGCAAGACGACGTTCCTGGCTCATGGTTCTGCCTTCGTCGTGGGGGCCGATGTGGCCCCGGCCCGGGCCAGGTTGGTGGCAGGGAACGTCGAGCGCCTGCAACTGCCCAACGTCGCCGTGGTGGTGGCCGACGGTACTCAGGCACCGTTCCGGGCCGGAAGTTTTGCGGGCGCGCTGGTGGACGCTCCGTGCAGTGGCCTCGGCGTCCTGCGGCGTCGACCGGACGCCCGCTGGCGGGCCCGGCCCGAGGACGTCGGGCGACTGGCTCGGCTGCAGCGCCGGCTCCTCAGCGCGGCCGCACCACTGGTGGCGCCGGGCGGCGTGCTCGTCTACAGCGTCTGCACCCTGACCCGCAAGGAAACGGCCGACATCGACCAGTGGCTGGCGGGCCCCCCGGGCGGGGATGCCGACGCCGACGGGCCCGGCGCCCTGCGGCCCGTCGGAGAGTGGGAGGCCGCGCCCCCTCCCGGCCCCCCCTGGGAACCCCTGGGCCGAGGAGCCTTGCTCCTGCCCCAGGCGGCCGGGACTGACGGGATGTACGTCCTGGCTCTGCTCCGTCGTTGAGCCGGGCTGGGGCCGCCGCCGCCCGCCGGCACAGGGCCGCCGCCCGCCGGCACAGGGCCGCCGCCCGCCGGCACAGGGCCGCCGCCCGCCGGCACAGGGCCGCCGCCCGCCGGCACAGGGCCGCCGCCCGCCGGCACAGGGCCGCCGCCCGCCGGCACAGGGCCGCCGCCGACTAGGTTCGGCGCCCATGGCACAGGAAGCGTCCTCGGTCACGCCAGGTACGGCCCGGCACCGGGTGCGCATCGCGCCGTCGATCCTTTCCGCCGACTTCGCTCGCCTGGCCGACGAGATAGACCGCGTCCGGGCCGAGGCCGATGTACTCCACGTCGACGTGATGGACGGCCACTTCGTGCCCAACCTCACGATCGGCCCGCTGGTGGTGAAGTGGATCCGTCGCCACTGCGACCTCTATCTCGACTGCCATCTGATGATGGACAACCCGGGAAAGTACCTAGAGGCCTTCCGTGACGCGGGAGCCGACAGCTGCACCGTCCACGCCGAGATCGGGGGGACGGCCGAACTGATCGCCCAGATGCGTGAGCTCGGTCTGCGCGCCGGACTGGCGGTGAACCCGGAAACTGGCTTCGAGGCCTGCGAACCCTGGTTGGACCGGGTGGACATGCTGCTGGTCATGACCGTGCACCCCGGCTTCGGCGGCCAGAGCTTCATGAGCGAGGTCGTGCCCAAGGTCGCCCGGGCCCGCCACGTCATCGACGGCAACGGCCTGGATGTCGAGCTCGAGGTCGACGGGGGCATAGACGCCCGTACCGCACCCGTCGTCGCTCGCGCCGGGGCCCGCTTGCTGGTGGCCGGTAACGCCATATTCGGGGTCGACGACGCCCTGGCGGCGGCGCGGGCGGTGCGCCAGGCGGCGGTCTCGGCGCTGGCCGGCGGGGACGGGCCGGAGCCGGCGGCCCGGACCGGGCCAGGCGCCCGAAAAGGCCGGCCCTTGATGGGCCACCAAGCCAAGGTGCTGATAGTTTCGGACTCGGTGATGCGGGGCGAGCGCGTCGACGCCGCCGGTCCAGCCGTGGTCCGGGCCCTGCAGGACGCCGGCTTCGAAGTGGTCGAACAGTCGACCGTCGCCGATGGTGCCGCCTCCGTAGCCGGGGATCTGGCCCGCATGACCTCGGCTTTCACTGGCCTCGTGGTCACCACCGGCGGGACCGGGTTCGGCCCTCGGGACCTGACGCCTGAGGGGACGGCCGAGGTCCTCGACCGCCAGGCCCCGGGCCTGGGCGAGGTCATGCGCCGCTCCAGCCCGGTAGCGCCGCTGTCGCGCGGTATTGCCGGGACCCGGGGCCACGCTCTGGTCGTCAACCTTCCGGGCTCGCCCACAGGAGCTGTCGAGTGCCTCTCGGCCCTCTTCGACCTGCTCCCGCACGCCCTGGGCATCCTGGCCGGCGAACAGCCTCATTGAAGACGGGCCGGTAAGGTCGAGCAGTGCTCCGCCTGGTACTGCCCAAGGGTTCCCTGGAACGTGCCACCATGGACGTCTTCGAAGCGGCTGACCTTACCGTGTCCCGAAGTTCGGAAGTCGACTACCGGGCCACGGTCAATGACCACCGCATATCGGAGGTGCGCATCCTGCGGCCCCAGGAGATCCCCCGCTACGTGGCCGACGGGTTGTTCGACATCGGGATCACGGGCCGGGACTGGGTGGAGGAGACCGGGGCCGAGGTGGTGTCCTTGGGCGAGCTGCGCTATTCGAAGGCCACTTCGAAGCCAATTAAGGTCGTGCTTGCCGTGGCCGCCGGCTCTCCCTGGCAGTCGGCCCGGGACCTGCCGGACGGCGCCCGCGTCTCGACGGAGTACCCGCGCTTGACCGAGCGGTTCCTGCGGGCCAACGGGGTCGAGGCCGACGTCGTCCTGTCGTACGGGGCCACCGAGGCCAAGGTGCCCGAGATCGCGGACGCCGTGGTCGAGATCACCGAGACCGGACGGGCGCTGAGAGCGGCCGGTTTGCGGATCCTGGACACCGTCCTCGTGTCTTACACCGAGCTGATCGCTAACCCCTCGGCCAGCCGCGACCCGGAGCGGCGCAAGGCCATGGACGACATAAACACCCTGTTGCAGGGCGCCCTGCAGGCCCGGGGCCGGGTCCTGGTGAAGCTCAACGTGGGCGCCACCGACCTGGACCGGGTGATATCACTGCTCCCGGCCATGCGCAGCCCGACGGTGGCCGAGCTCTTCGGCGGCGGGAGCTATGCCGTCGAGACGGTGGTGCCCAAGGACTCCATAAACAGGTTGATACCGGAGCTGAAGGACGCCGGTGCCTCCGACATCATCGAGCTGCCCATCAGCAAGATCGTCCCCTGAGGGCCTGGTGGCGAGCCAGATGGGTGGGCCGGGCCGTACGGGGGTGGTGGAGAGCTTCGACTCCGAGGTCGGCCTGGGACGGGTAATGGCCGGGGACGGTCTCATGTTCCCCTTCCACTGCACCCAGATCGCCGACGGTTCGAGGAGCATCGCCGTCGGGGCGCGGGTGCACTTCGTCGTTGGTCCCGGCCAGCTCGGGATCTGGGAGGCCCGGGCGGTGGCCGGCCGGTCCCCCGCCTGAGCGTCGCCGCCTTCCCGCCGGCCCGCCCGCCACGCGCCATGCGTGCGGGGTGTGGCCGCTAATGCGCCAAGATGGCATCGTGATGAACAACCCCAGCGACAACGAACCTCAGCTGATCGTGGTCCAGAGCCCGCCCGGGCCTGCCTCCGCCCCCGACGGGCAGCCGGCGGGCGAGGAACGCGAGACGGTCGAGCTGCCGGCCAAGGTGATGCGCATCGGGTCGATGATCCGCCAACTGCTCGAAGAGGTGCGCCAGGCGCCCCTGGACGAGGCGAGCCGTATCCGCCTGCGCCAGGTCTACGACACGTCGCTGCGCGAGCTGCAGGAAGGACTGTCTCCGGACCTGAGCGAGGAGCTGACGCGCATGGCTCCCCCCTTCCACCCTGAGAGCGTGCCCACCGATTCCGAGCTGAGGGTGGCCCAAGCGCAGCTCGTGGGCTGGTTGGAAGGCCTGTTCCACGGCATCCAGGCGACCTTTTTCGCCCAGCAAATGGCTCAGAGGGCGCAGATGGAGGAAGCGAAGCGGCGGGGCCTGCCCATGGGCCAGTTCGGGCCGGGGGAGCGCGAGGAGCGTCCCATGCCCGGCAACTACCTGTAGACCGGAGCCCTCCGCCAAGGTCCGGCGGGCCCGCCGGCGGTCGGTGCGCCGCGCTAAGTTTGAAGAGAACAACAAGGCTGTAATTGTCCACAGGATCCTCACAGGTACCTGTGGGCCCGGTACAGGGGCCCGGCATGCGGGCGCTGTCAGAAGGAGGTGGCCGGGGACGTGAGCTCGTCGTTCGCCCACCTGCACCTGCACACTGAGTTCTCGATGCTGGACGGGGCGGCCCGGGTGGAGGAGGTCGTCAAGCGTGCCGCCTCAGACGGCCAACCGGCCATAGCCATAACGGACCACGGCAATATGTACGGCGTCCTGGATTTTTACAAGGCCGCCCACGAGGCGGGCGTGAAGCCCATCATCGGCATCGAGGCCTACATGGCGGCCGAGAGCCGCCTGGAGCGTCCGCTCCGCCGGGGCCGCATGGACGACACGGGTGGCGAGGTGGAGGAGGGCGACAAGCTTTATTACCACCTGACCCTTTTGGCCGAGAGCGACCGCGGCTACAAGAACCTCCTGAAATTGTCCTCCGAGGCCTACCTCTCCGGGTACTGGTACAAGCCGAGGGCGGACTGGGAACTGCTCGAGCGCTACCACGAAGGGGTAATCGCCACTACGGGCTGCCTGGGCGGCCTGGTCAACCAGGCGCTGTTGCGGGGCGACTTCGAGTTGGCCACGGCCCACGCCTCCCGGCTGCAGGCGATATTCGGCCGGGACAACCTTTTTGTCGAGCTGCAAGACCACGGGCTGGAAAAGCAGCGCAAGACCAACCCGCAACTGGTGGAGATAGCGCGGCGCATCGGGGCGCCGCTGCTGGTGACCAACGACAGTCACTACACCACCCGCGACGACCACCTGGCCCACGACGCCCTGCTGTGCGTGCAGACCGGGTCGAGCATGGACGACCCCAAGCGCTTCCGCTTCGAGGGGTCAGAGCACTACCTCAAGACGGCGGCGGAGATGCGCCGGCTTTTTCCCGATCACCCCGAGGCGTGCGACAACACGCTCTGGGTGGCCGAACGCGCCGATGTCAACATCGAGCTCGGGAAGTCGAAGTTGCCCGCTTTCCCCTTGCCCGAAGGCTTCGGGGGGTCGGACGAGTACCTGCGCCACCTGACCTACCGGGGGGCGGAGGAACGCTACGGGGCCCCGGTCCCGGCGCAGGTGGCCGAAAGGCTGGACTACGAGCTCGGCGTGGTGGCGTCGATGGGTTTCTCAGATTATTTCCTGGTGTGCTGGGACCTGATCCATTACGCCCGCCAGCAGAAGATAAGGGTGGGGCCCGGTCGGGGCAGCGCCGCCGGGTGTTGTGTCGCCTATTGCCTGCGCATCGTAGACCTCGACCCCATCCGCTACGACCTGCTGTTCGAACGGTTCCTAAACCCGGGCCGCAAGCAGATGCCCGACATTGACATGGACTTCGACGAGCGCTACCGGGGCGAGATGATCCGTTACGCCTCTGAGCGCTGGGGGCCGGACCATGTGGCCCAGATCGTCACGTTCTCGACCATCAAGGCGAGAGCGGCGGTGCGGGACGCGGCCCGGGTGCTGGGTTACCCATACAGCGTCGGGGACCGCATCGCCAAGTTGATGCCTCCTCTGGTCATGGGCCGGGACACGCCGCTGTGGGCGTGCTTCCGTGAGGAACCCAAGCACGCCGACGGCTACAAGGTCGCCACCGAGCTGCGAGAGGCGTACAACGCCGACCCGGACGTCAAGCGGGTGGTCGACGTGGCCAAGGGCCTGGAGGGCCTGCGCCGTCAGGACGGCATCCACGCCGCCGCCGTCGTGATCTCCAATGACCCCCTGACCGAGCACCTCCCGGTCCAACGCAAGCCCGAGCCCGGAGGCCGGGCCGAAGACGCGCCCATCGTGACCCAGTACGAGATGCACGCCGTCGAAGAGCTAGGGCTGCTGAAGATGGACTTCCTGGGCCTGCGCAACCTCAGCGTGATAGAGCGGGCGCTCGACATGATCGAGCTCAACACGGGGACCAGGCCCAACATCGACGACCTGGCCGTCGACGACCCGGCCACTTACGAGTTGTTGCAGCGGGGCGACACGGTGGGGGTCTTCCAGCTGGAAGGGGCCAACATGCGCGCCCTGGTCCGGTCCCTGGCCCCCACCCACCTCGGCGACGTGGCCGCCCTGGTGGCCCTGTACCGCCCCGGGCCCATGGCCGCCAACATGCACAACGACTACGCCGATCGAAAGAACGGCCGCAAGCCCATCACCTACCTGCACCCGGACATGGCCGACGTGCTGAGCGATACCTACGGCCTCATGATCTACCAGGAGTCCATGCTCCGCGTGGCCCAGCGCTTTGCCGGGTACACGCTGGTCGAAGCCGAGACCTTGCGCAAGGCGGCCGGCAAGAAAGTGCGCGAGATCATGGCCCAGGAGCGGGAGAAGTTTGTAGACGGCTGCGAACGCACGGGCTATGGCCGGACCATCGGCACGGCCATCTTCGACATCATCGAACCCTTTGCCGACTACGCCTTCGGTAAGAGCCACGCCTTCGGCTACGGCCTGGTCGCCTACTGGACGGCATGGCTCAAGGCCAATCACCCGGTCGAGTACATGGCCTGCCTGCTCACCAGTGTGAAGGACGACAAGGACAAGATGGCCGTGTACCTGAGCGAGTGCCGGTCCATGGGCATCGAGGTGCTCGTCCCCGACATCAACCTCTCGACCTCCGACTTCACCGCCGTACGCGCCGGGGAGCCGGGCCAGGGGACAGGCTCGGGCAAGGGCGTGATCCCTTTCGGTCTGTCGGCCATACGCAACGTGGGCGAGGGCCTGGTCGAGCGCATAGTGGGCGAGCGGGACGCCAACGGGCCTTTCGCCGACTTCTACGACTTCTGTCGGAGGGTCGACCCGGTCGTGCTCAACAAACGCACTATCGAGTCGCTGGTCAAGGCGGGCGCCTTCGACTCGCAGGGCCATCCCCGCCAGGGTCTGTGCCTGGTGCTCGAGCAGGTGGTGGACCGCACCCTGGCCCGGCGGCGCGAAGCCGACCAGGGTGTGTTGAGCCTCTTCGGCGAAAGCGGAGCGGGCGAGATCTTCGACGACACTCGGGTGCCCATCCCGGACAACGAGTTTGACAAGCACACCAAGCTCTCGTTCGAGAAGGAAATGCTCGGCCTGTACGTGAGCGACCACCCCCTAGTCGGGGCGGAAGCGGCGTTGCGGCGCCACGCCGATTGCACCATCCTCGACCTGCGCGAAGAGAGCGCGGCCCGGGAGGCGGGCGGGGCAAGCGGCACCGAGGCCGCCGGTGCCAACCTCTCCGGAAATGGGGGCGCCACCGCTGGTGGGGGTACTTCCGCTTATGGGGGCGGGGGTTATGGGGGCGGCGGAGGCGGATGGAACGGCGACCGCTGGGTGGGTGGTGTTGTGACCGGGCTGGCTCGTAAGTACACCAAGCGGGGAGAGCTCATGGCCACCTTCGTGCTCGAGGACCTGCAGTCCTCGATCGAGGTGTTCGTCTTCCCGCGGACCATGACTGAGGTGGGTTACCTTCTGGCCGACGACGCCGTCGTATGTGTCAAGGGCAGGCTCGACCTTCGCGACGACGTGCCCAAGTTGATCTGCTCCGAGCTCAAGCGCCCGCAGTTGGTCCTGGACGGCGCCGAGCCCCTGCACGTGGTCCTGGCCCCGGCCGCCGTCGATGACGGCCGCGTGGCCCGGCTGCGGGAGCTGCTGGCCGAGCACGGCGGCCCTTCGCCGGTATATCTCCACGTAGGCACCAAGGTTGTGCGCCTGGCCCCGGAGTTCAACGTAAATGCCAGCCCAGGGCTATTGGCCGAGCTGCGTGTACTGCTCGGACCTGCCTGTTTGTGGAACGGAGGCGTTCGGAGCGGCTAACCTTTAAACTGGTCGCCAGCCAGTGAGGAGTGATTAGCCGACATGACGTTCGATGTCGAGACCAAGGACTGTACCGCCCTTTCAGACGGAGAGCTGGCCGACATGGCCGACATCGTCGCCGACGGGCCGGCTGGCCTGGATATCGGTTTGCTGTCCAAGCAGAGGGACGAATGGGTCCTCGTCACCCAAGTGCGCGACGAGGGCCGCCTGCTCGGGTTTTCGTTCTGTACGCTTCGAGCGCATCGGGGGCACGCCCTGCGTGCTGTGGGGCCTGGTGTCGGTGAAACGTTGTGCCGAAAGGGAGGCCGTCCTCGATGCCTTGCGGGCCGACCAGTTCCGTAAGGCGGTCCTGGCCTTTCCCGACGAAGACGTGCTCGTGGCCACGCGCCTGCGTGACCCCGGCGGTTTTGTCGCCTTCAACGGCCTGGAAGAGATATGCCCCCGGCCCGGCTACAAGGTCTCGGGGGAGGAACGGGCATGGTCGCGGCGCCTGGCCAAGCGCTTCGGGGCCGAGGGACGGGTGGACGACCGCAGCTTCGTCGTGCGTGGTGACGGCTCGGCGTGCCCGGTGTTCGACTATGAGCCGGAAGACCTGGACGTCGACGCCAAGATCGTCGAGCTGATGGGCACCGTGGACGGTGACCGGCGGGACGCCTTGATCGTGTTCGGCTGGGCCATGTCCGAGGAGCTGGCCACCGGCTTCAAGTCCTAGGCCTTCCCCGGGAGAGGGCGCCCGCTGTCGACCCCCATTAGCGCCGGGGGACGAGGGCCTCGACGACCTTGTGGCAGTAGCCGTCCACCGGCGGCTGGAGGGCCACGACCAGGCGCGTGCCCGCCCGGACCGTGGTCATGGTCGTCCGTGCCCGGTGCAGGTAGGCGGCCAGGCGCGGGTCGGAGCAGGACAGGACCTGGGGACGCCCATCCCAGGGGAAGTGGCACCACAGACCTTCGGGTTCGGCCGTCACCACCAGGGGAGCCTGCGGTTCGGCCAGGGCCACCGAAGGATGGTCGGCTCGCCGTTCCCAGAACGGCACGGTGGGGCCGTGCGACCCCAGCAACGGGGTGTTCTCGGGGTGGAGCAGGCGCCGGATGAGCCGCTGGGCCGGCCGGCCGGTAAGACGGCCGGTAGGCCGGAGGACGCCGGAGACGACGACGGCCTCGGGTTGGGCCGGGTCGGGGACGAGGTCGGGGTCATGGGCGACTACCACCTCGACGAGATCGTAGGGTTGCAGGCGGGGGTCGACGAGCTCCGACATCCACGCCCGGACCAGAGCGCCCGAGGTGAGGTCCACCCCAATGCAGTGCCGTTCGCCGGTGGCGACAACCATCAGGCGCAAGGCCGTCCCGGGCTGGTCATGGCGGATCGTCATTGTCCGCAGCGGGGCCCGCAGGCCCGGACTTATGAGCACCAGGTCTATGGTGCCCCTTCAGCCGGCGCGATAGGTGGATGGTCGCCGCGGGCCGAGGAGCGCCTCCACCTGGTCCGCCTCCCGTACCGGTAGGAGGCAGGTGTAGCCCTCGCACACGAAGACCTGCCCGGCGGCGCCAGCATCGTCCCGTCCCTCCCAAAGCGGCGACGGGTAGGGCTCGCCCCAGGCCAGGACGGTGCCCGGGAGGTAGCGGGCCCAGACCGGACGCACGAGGGCCGGATCGGTGGAGGAGACGACGACCTGGCGTCTGGGTGCCGACCAGAAGTCAGCCGCCACCGCCGTCCCCGCGAACGAGGCCGGGCTGATGGCCAGGGCGGGCCGGAGGGCCAGAACGGTCTGGCGGGCCAACTCCTCGTAACGCGTGTTGCCGGTGAGCTCGCCCAAACGGGCCAGGGCCATGGCGGCCGTGGCGTTGGCCGATGGGACGGCCCCGTCATGGATGTCCTTCATGCGGGCGATGAGCTGCTCGGCGTCCTTGCCCGTGGTGAAGAAACCGCCGCCGGCGTGGTCCCAGAACAGCTCGATGAGGGCATCGGCGGTAGCCCGGGCCTCGTTGGTCCATTTCGCCTCCCCCGTGGCCTCGCCGAGGCGCGTGAAGGCCTCTACGAGCCAGGCGTAATCGGCTGAGCACGCCAGATGGCTGGCCCGGTCAAGCCCGGGAGCCAGGACCGGTGCCACCGGCCGTCGGTGCCCCGAAGTTGGCCGAGCAGGACCTCGGCCGTGCCCACGGCGGAAGCCACCCAGGTTGGCCGGTCCAGGGCCCTTCCGGCGTAGGCCAGGGCGGAGAGGGCCATAGCGTTCCACTCGGTGAGCACCTTGCCGTCCAGGCCGGGGCGAGGCCGCTTCTCCCGGTGCGCCAGCAACCGGGCCCGGGCCTCCTCGATCTCGGGTGGGCGCCGGAGGTCGCCTAGCTCCGGGCGCCACAGGACGTTTTTGCCTTCCCAGTTGCCGGGCGCCGTGGCACCGAACCAGTCGGCGGCGGCGGCACCGCCGACCTGGTCGACCTCGGCCCTCGACCAGGTATAGAAGCGGCCCTCCTCACCCTCGCTGTCCGCGTCCTCGGCCGAGGCCCAGGCGCCCACCGACAGCCGTAGGGGCGGTCTCAAGAGGTAAGCAACCGTCTCCTCGACCACCTGGCGGTAACGGGGATCGGCGGTCAACTGCCAGGCCCGGCAGTAGGTGCGCACCAACAGGGCGTTGTCGTAAAGCATCTTTTCGAAGTGGGGGACGAGCCAGTGCCGGTCGGTGCTATAGCGGGCGAAGCCGCCGGCCAAATGGTCGTATATCCCGCCCGAGCTCATGGCGTCGAGCGCCCGGCACAAGGCGTCCAGGGCCGCACGCTCCCCGGACCGCCAGAAGTACTGGGCCAGTACATCGAGCGATCCGGGCTGGGGGAACTTGGGGGCTGTGCCGAAGCCCCCCCATTCGGGGTCGGAACGGGCCATGAGGGCCTTGGCCGCCCGGGCCAGGGCGCCCTCGTCGGGACCGGCACCGCCTACGGCGCCGGGCCCGGCCATGTCGTCGACCGTTGGTGGCCCGGGCGCGTCGAGGCTGTGGGCAAGGCCGTGCCCCGCGGGGGCCGGACCGGGGAGCTCGGCGCCGCGGCGCACCGCCTCCGCTAAGCGGGCGGCGTCGTCCTCGATCGACTGCCGTCGCCCGGCCCACAGGGCGGCCACCTGGTCCAAGAGCCGCAGGAAGGCTGGTTTGCGCAGATAGGTGCCGGCCCAGAAAGGGCGGCCATCGGGCAGGGCGAGCACGGTCATGGGCCACCCGCCGCTGCCGTTCACGAGCTGCACCGCCTCCATGTAGACGGCGTCGACGTCGGGGCGCTCCTCCCGGTCGACCTTTATCGCCACAAAGCGAGCATTGAGGACCTTCGCCACCTCGGAGTCCTCGAAGCTCTCGTGGGCCATCACGTGGCACCAGTGGCAGGCCGAATAGCCGACCGAGATCAGCACGGGGACGTCCCGGAGGCGGGCTTGGGCGAAGGCCTCGTCCGACCACGGCCACCAGTCGACCGGGTTGGCGGAATGTTGCCGGAGGTAAGGGCTGGGCTGGTCGGCGAGGCGGTTCAAGATTGTCAAGTTACCGGGAGTAGGGTGTGGGCCGGGCCCGGTTATCGTCGGCCCGGGTGTGCGTTGGACCCGGTCCCCGTTGACGCCTTCCCTTCGAGGCAAGGAGCGTCGCGTGGACGACCTGCATCACCCAGTCAACCCACGTGTGCCGGTGAACACGGGGCCGGCGCGTGGCCGGTGAGCGCCTGCGGCGGATCCTGGACGCGCTGTACGGCGACGGCGGGCCGGCGTCGCGCTTGTGCGATGTCAGCACCCGCATCGTCGGCGTCTCGGGGACGGGGATCATGCTCATGTCCGGCGACACACCTCAGGGGTCGCTGTGCTCCACCAATGACGTGAGTGCACTGATCGAGGATCTTCAGTACACGCTGGGCGAGGGCCCCTGTGTCGACGCCTACAACCGCGATGAGGTCGTGCTCGAGCCGGACCTGGCCGCCCCCGTCGTCCGGCGCTGGTCAGCCTTTTCCCCACCGGCCGTCGACGCCGGCGTCCGGGCCGTTTTCGGGTTCCCCTTGCGGATCGGGGTGGCCCGGCTCGGGGCCGTCAACCTGTACCGGGACCGCCCCGGCCCGCTCAGCGACGACCAGTACCTCGATGCGCTGGTGATGGCCGGCGTGGCCTCCCACTGGGTTTTGGACGTACAGGCCGGTGCGCCTGAGGGAGCCTTGGCCGACCGCCTGACGGCTGGTTCGGACTTCCACTACGTGGTGCAGAACGCTGCTGGCATGGTGTCGGTCCAGCTCGGAGTCAGTGTGACCGAAGCGCTGATCCGCCTGCGGGCCTATGCCTTCGGCCACGACCGGTCCCTGGGCGACGTAGCCGGCGATGTCGTGTCGCGGGCTCTGCGCCTAGACTGACTCCACCACTTCAGATAGTGCGCCAGGTGCCGCGCTTAGTGGTTACAGTCGCGGTAACCTAACACTGTTTTGGTAATTGAGGGCAGCTCGTCCGGACCTCGCGACCCGCCCCCAACCGTTGCGAAGCCACGCAACGAAAGGGGAGCCAGGTGTCAGGGAGCCGAGCGGCGGCAGGCATAGATCTCACACGTGACGGTCCCTCGGGGGCGGTTGACGAGGGAGCCCCGTGGCTGACGCTGGTGGACGGCTCGCCCGACCTCAACACCGTGGCCGGTACCGATGGCATTTTCCGGTACGTTTCCTCCGCCTGCAGCCGGCTGTTCGGCTGGGCCCGGTCCGACCTGGTCGGCCGCCCAGAAGAGGACTTCGTGCACCCGGACGACCTCCCTTACGTGCGCGCCGCGGGCGCCACGTTGGCTGAGGTTGGCTCTGCCATCGTCAACTTCCGGTTCCTATGCCGGGACGGTTCCGATCGCTGGGCCCAGTCCACCCGCCGCCTGGTCCCGGCGGGCGGCTCTACCTGGGTCGTCTCCGCCGTGCGGGACATGACGCCGGTACGGGCTCATGCCGTCAGCCTGGAACTGCGGGCGTCTACGGACCCGCTGACGGGAGTGGCCAACCGCACCGTGCTCATGGACCGCCTCAAACAGGCCCTACGCCGCATGACCAGGCGGGGCGGAGTGCTGGCCGTGCTCTACATCGACCTGGACAGGTTCAAGGTGGTCAACGACTCGCTCGGCCATCGCGCCGGTGACGCCGTCCTGGCGGAGATGGCCGCCCGGCTCACGCACCATGTGCGCCCGTCGGACACGGTCGCCCGCCTGGGAGGCGACGAGTTCGTGGTCCTGACCGAAGAGCTCAAGGACGAGCAGGAGGCGGTGGCGCTGGGCCAGCGGGTCATCGAGGCGGCGCGGGCCCCGTTCCCGGTCGGCGCCGACGAAGTCGTGTGCACCTTGAGCATCGGCATCGCCTGCACCACCGACCCCCGGCGCGACGCCGACGACCTGCTGGGCGAAGCCGACATGGCCTTGTACCGGGCCAAGGAGCGAGGCCGCGACCGGGCCGAGGCTTTTGACGAGGAAATGCGGACCCGGGCCGTGGGTCGTCTCGTCACCGAACGCCTGCTGCGCCGGGCCCTGCATGATGACCGCCTCGTCGTGGAGTACCAGCCCATCGTGGATCTGGACAGCCTCCGGCCCGTCGCCGCCGAGGCGCTCCTACGCATCCGCAGCCCAGCCGGCGCGTTGGTCCTACCCCTGGCCTTCCTCGACGTGGCCGACGAAACAGGCCTGCTGGTGGCCATGGACGAGCGGGTCCGGGCCGACGCCGCCGTCCAGGCCGCCCGCTGGCAGTCCCGCCTGGCCGGGCGCGGGTTCGGCGAGGTGGCCGTGAACATCACCTCGCGCCACCTGGCCGACGCCGGCTTTCACCGTACTGTCGTCGGCCAACTCGACGCCCACGGCGTCGACCACGGCCGGTTGCAGGTAGAGCTGACCGAGACCGCCTTTCTGGCCGCGCCCAAGCCCGGCATGCACGGGCTGCGAGAGCTGCGGGAGGCAGGCGTCCAGGTCGGCCTGGACGATTTCGGCACCGGCTATTCGTCGCTGGCGCACCTGCGGGCCCTCCCACTCGACTACATCAAGGTCGACTGGGCCCTTGTCCGCGAGCTTGAAGAACGACCACCACGCACGGGCCATAACCGGTGCCATCGTCACCTTGGCCCACGCTCTAGGGCTTCAGGTCGTCGCCGAGGGGGTGGAGACTCTCGTTCAGCTCGAGGTCCTCCAACAGCTCGGCTGCGACCGGGCGCAGGGCTTCTTGTTCGGCGGCTCGGGGTCGCCGCAGGCCATCGACGACCTGGTCATGGGCCGGGCCCGCCGACCTGGCGGCCCGGGCGGGTGAGAGCGGAGAGGGCGATGCGCTGGCGGCCGTCGGGCCCGAAGTTGGCCGGCTCCAGCCAGAGCCGGAAGGCGGCCTGGAGCCGGGGCCACTCGGTATCGGTGACCGAGAACCAGGCCGTGTCCCGGTTGCGGCCCCGGACCACGGTCGCCTGGCGGAACGTCCCCTCGTAAACAAAGCCGAGGCGGAGAGCGGCGCGGCGCGACGGCGCGTTGAGGGCGTCACATTTCCACTCGTACCGGCGGTACCCGAGCTCGTCGAAGGCTGTCGCCATCATGAGGGCCATGGCCTCGGTGGCGGCCCTCGTACGCTGCAGGGCCGGGCTGAAAGCCAGGTGCCCGACCTCTATGCTGCCCCCGGCCGGCTTGGCCCGCAGGAAGGCGGCCACGCCGGCGGCCTGTCCGGTCTGCCCGGGCTCCCCGGCCACGATGGCGAAGTACAACGGCCAGCCCCCGGCCGCCCGGTCCAGCCAGGCACGGTAGGCGTCGCCGTCCTCGAACGGCCCATAGGGCAGGTAGGTCCACATGCGGCCCTGTTCGTCCCGTTGGTTGGCGCGGTACAGGTCCTCCTGGTGCCGGTCGGGGTCGAGGGGCTCGAGCCGGCACCAGCGCCCGGTGAGCGTTCGCGCCGCCGGTGCCGGTCTGGGGCCCAACCCGGGACAAGCTCGCCGATGGGCTGGCCGAGGTGGTTCGTTGTAGTCATTGTGGTCCTGTTTTAGTTACTCCGGGGCGCCCCCACCAACCACATCCGTCGCCGGCCGGTCGGGGGGACCGAGGTTGCTTGACAACGCACTGGCGCGGTCCTAGAGTCCGACGAAAGTTGAAACCGATTTCTGAAATGGGTTCCTGAAACAGATTTCTTAGGTACGCCACACTTTCGCACCATCCCTCAGGACCTCGACGATTCGGCGAGGGTGGATGGTGCCGGGCACCTGCGGATCATCCGCCACATCATGGTCCCGCTGTCGTGGCCGGCTATTTCGGCCGTGATGGTGATAACGGGCCAGTACATCTGGAACGATTTTTTCTGGCCCAACCTCTTCCTCAGCTCGCCGACGAGGGAAACGGCGCCATTGGGGCTGGTCAGCCTGCAGGCATCGCAAGGTGGAGGGCCCATCGGCGCCGTTTTCGCCGGGTTGTCGATCCTGTGCGTCCCCGTGTTGATCGCCTTCCTGCTGTTCCAGCGGCGGCTCATGGAGGGTATCGGCTACCGCGGAATATCTAGGTAGGGGCGAAAGATGTGGCAGACCGGGTGAAGGCTCGGACAGATTTCGGTGCGGCGGGGGACGGGCGCGTCAGGGCCGTTGTGGTCGAGTCGGAGGGCCTGATGGTCCGGGCCGCGCTGGTCGATGGCCGGCCCGAGGTCGCGCTCGGGGCGACCGAGGGTGTGTGGGCCTTGCGCCGTGTGGGGGGGCAGTTCTTGGCCGGGGTGACGAGGGAGGCGGGAGGGGGCCTGAGCGGCGTAGGCGCCGATGGAAGCGCCGGCGACTGGGAGTGGGGCCTGGAGGTGTCCGAGGACGGCGAGGGCGTGGCTGTGACCGCTACCGGGCGGGCGGGGGCGCTGGTGCAGGCGATCGGGCTGATGGTGCGTCCGGGGGACGGCTGGTTGGAGGTGACCGAGGTCCTGTCGTCAGAGGCTGGCGTGTTGCCGGCCATGGAGGCCTTCGAGAGCCGGTGGCGCTTCGGTGGGGGCGGGGCGCTGGCGGAGGTGTTCACACCCAGCCTCGTCCCCCTGAGGGTGACCTCGTCGGTCAGCACATGCTCAGGGCGCCGGTCATGGTGGCGGAGAGCGCCGATATCGGTGTGGCCTTGGTCGTCGATACCGATGCGCTGGCGAAGTGCACGGTCTTGCCGGCGGCCCTCGGGCTACTGAGATTGCCCGACAACGGGGCCGAGCTGACCGTCGGGTTGCGCCCTCAGGCGGTTCGCGGCCATGTGGCCCACACCAGGCCGGCCGGGACGAGCGCAGTGGCGGCTCAGACCTTGTCTCACCGGTACCGCCTCGCCCTTTTCCCCCATCCCCGGGCCGGGGCGGCACTGAAAGCGGCGCGCCAACGCATCTGGGCCGGTGCCCGGGCGGACCTGATCGGGCGTCCCCTGGCGCAATCAGGTCGGCAGTACGCGCGCCAGATATACCCACGGGCCCTGGAACATTTGTGGCCCAGACCGTGCTGGGCGACCGGCGCGTCGGCGCCATAACCTCCAATCGTTCGTATGCCGGGGACGTTTGGTTCTCGTCGTGGTTCAACCCCATGCGGAGCTCCTACGGCCTGTACCACTACGGGACCGTCCTGGAGCAGCCCGAGTGGGTGGAGATGGCCCGGGCGACGCGGGCCCTGACGCTGTCGGCACCCGTGTCCGGAGGGTTGTTCCCGACCATCTTCGTGTTCGGGCCGGACCGGTGGGTCGAGAGCCACCATCAGGGCGGGGGCCCGGGCATTTTCCATCTGATGGACATGTCGTGGACGATGTACCAGTTGCTGCGGTGGCACCGGGAGCTCGAACCTGATGCCGAGAGCGTGGTCCGTGCTCTGAGCTATGCCCGGGCCCTGGCCGGCCTCCAGCGTCCCGACGGTGGGTTCCCGGCTTATGTCGACAGGGACGGTGCCGCCGTGGTCGCCGTCGACAACGCCGCCCTTCTCGCCGATCTCGAAGGGGGCGGAGGGGACGCCTACGTGCCGGAAATGCTGAAGTCGCGCTGGTGCGAGGAGCGTTTCGAGCAGAGCGCGGAGGATAGCGCCTCGCTTCTGTTCCTGGCCACGTTGGCGAGCCTGCTACCGGCCGGCGACGGGGCCCGGGACAGTATTGTCGGTACTGCCCTGGGCGTGGCGCGGTACCTGGCCGAGCGGGTGGTCCCCGACGCCAAATGGACCGACTTCGAGGTGTATTTCTCCTGTAGCCCGAAGGGCCTTGACTTCTATGACCACCGTTCGGGGCAGTGGCCTCAGAACACTTTGTGCATGCAGCACGCGGCAGCCGGTTTTCTCCAGCTCTTCGGGGTCACCCATGACGTGGAGCACCTAGAGCTGGCGGGCCGCGCCCTGGACCGCATGAGCCTTTACCAGCAGGTGTGGGACCCGCCCTGGCTGGGGCTCTCCGCCTTCGGTGGGTACGGCGTGATGAACACGGACGGGGAGTGGAACGATGCCCGCCAGGCGCAGTTTGCCGAGACTCACCTCGCCTTGTGGAGGGTCACGGGCGAGGAGGAGCACCTTGAAGAGGGCGGTAGCGGCGGCCCGGGCCGCGTTTACCACTGTGTTCCTCCCCATTTCGGCACCCCGGTACTCGGGTTGGTGGCGGTCGCCGCCGGGCATGGCGGCCGAGAACCACGGCCACGGGGGGACGGACCAGCTCAATGGGGTGAGCGGCTTCGACTGGGGTTCGGGTAGCGCGCTGGCTACCGCGGCCTACTTCGAGCGCCAAAGGGTGCCACTGTGACGGCGCGTCCACAGACGTCGACGCCGTTGGACCAAACCGTTAGGACCAAGGAGGAGACGTGCTAGAGAGCCAAAGAGGCGGGGCCGGTGCAGGGTGGCCGGTAGCGCGCCGCTACCGGGGCGACGACCGGGTGTGCATCTCGCTCCCGGTGGGCGGGATCGGCACGGGGACGGTGGGCTTCGGGGGGAGAGGGCAGTTCCGCGACTGGGAGCTGGAGAACCACCCCTCTAAGGGGTTGAGGTCGGAACTGACCTTCCTGGCGTGCCGCGTGGCCGGCGCCCACACGCCGGCCCAGGCCCGGCTGCTCGAAGGGAGACCTGTTCGAAGCCGAGGTGCAGGGGGCCGAGGGTTCCCGGGCGGCGCTGGCGGGCTTGCCCCGTTTCTCGGGGTGCGAGTTCGAGACTACGTACCCGTTCGGCCGGGTGCTCCTGGACGACCGCCACTTCCCCGTCCGGGCCACCGTCGAGGTGTTCAACCCCTTGGCGCCGGGGGACGAGGAGCTGAGCAGCCTCCCGCTGGCCGAGATCCGGGTGACGCTTCGAAGTCGGAGGCCGACGAGGAACTCGAGGCCAGTGTGATGTTCTCGGTCGAGGCGCTCGTCGGGCACTCGCGCCGCGCCCAGGGCCTGCCGAGCCGGCCGCTGGCCTCGGTCCGGTCCGCCGCCGGCATGCACGGTTACCTGCTATCGGACGAGGACCTCGAGCCCGGTCACGAGGAGTGGGGCACGCTGGCCGCCGCTGTCCTGGGCGAGGGCACGTGGGTGGGGCCGAGCTGGGGACTGGGGAAATGGGACCAGGGCCTTCTGGCCATGTGGAAGGGCTATGTGGGCGAGGGCGAGCCCAGCGCCGGCACCTTCGGCGTGGGCCAGGCGGTGCCGGCCGCGACCTACGGGTCCTCCGTGGCCGGCACCATGGGGGCCAGACGCGCTTTGCCGGCGCGGGGCAGGGCCGAGGTCGTGTTCAGCTTGGCCTGGCACTTCCCGAACCGCCGTTCCTGGTTGTGGGGGGGACGGGGCCCACGGGGCATGGCCGGGCCCGACACGGTGGGCAACTATTACACCAGAGGCTTCGCCGACGCCTGGGACGTCCTAAAGCGCCAAGCCCCCCGTCTGGCCGAGCTGAGGTCGGTGACCGAACGCTTTGTGTCTTGTTTCTGGTCGGCGGACCTGAGCCCGGCCACCAAGGAGGCGGCACTTTTCAACCTGAGCACGCTCAGGAGCCAGACGTTCTTCCGTACCGCCGACAGCAGCCCGTTCGGCTGGGAGGGCTGCCTGGACGACGCCGGCAGCTGCCTGGGTTCCTGCACCCACGTGTGGAACTACGAGCTTGCCACCGGCTTCCTGTTCAGCTCGATGGCCCGCCAGATGCGGGAGGTCGAGTACCTGCACGCCACCGCCGATGACGGGGCCATGAGCTTCCGGGTCATGCTCCCCCTCAGCCGGGCGCGCGAGTACGCCCAAGTGGCCGCCGACGGCCAGTTCGGGTGCGTGGTCAAGCTCTTTAGAGAGTGGCGCCTGTCCGGTGACGACCAGTGGCTGCGCCGGCTCTGGCCGGCGTGCCGGCGCTCGGTCGAGTTCGCCTGGATCAAGGGGGGATGGGACGAGGACGGCGACGGGGTGGCCGAGGGGGCGCAACACAACACCATGGACGTCGAATATTTCGGCCCCAACCCCGAGGTCCAGCCCTGGTACCTGGCGGCGTTGAAGGCGGCGGCCGTCATGGCCGACGCCGTGGGCGACGCCGATTTCGCCAGGACGTGCCGGGAGAAGTTCGCCACCGGCACCCAGGCGACCGAGGCGCTGCTGTTCAACGGCCGCTACTACCAGCAAAAAGTCGTGCCCCCCGGTGATTTTTCCAAGGTGGCGGCCCGGTTGCGCCACACCAATATGGGGGCGGAGGACCCCGAGCGGCCCGAGTTCCAGATCGGGGACGGCTGTATCATCGACCAGTTGCTGGGTGACACCTATGCGCGTCTGGTCGGGCTCGGGCCCGTGCTCGACACCGAGCACGTGGCCACCGCCTTGCAGAGCATCCACCGCCTCAATTACATCGAGGACTTCGGCGATTGGACCAACTGCATGCGGACGTACGCGGTGCGGGGGGAGCGCGGGCACATCGTCCTTTCCTACCCGAACGGGCTGCCCGAGCACCCCATGCCGTACTGGTCCGAGGTGTGGACGGGCCTCGAGTACGTTTACGCCCTCGGGCTGGTCCAGCAGGGGGAGACGGCGTTGGCGGAGGACGTGGTGGCCGCGGCCCGAGAGCGCTTTTCCGGCGCCCGGCGCAACCCGTTCGACGAGATGGAGTGCGGCCACCACTACGCCCGGGCCATGTCGAGCTGGGGCCTCATGGTGGGACTGACCGGGTTCGACTACGACGGCCGCACCGGGGTCATGAGCTTCGCCGAGGCCCCCGGGCCGGCGCGCTGGTTCTGGTCCAGCGGTGCGTCCTGGGGCGTTCTGGCCCAGACGGTCGATGCCTCGGGTAGCCGCGGCGCGCAACTGGAAGTCGTGCACGGCTCCGTCCGGGTCGAACGCGTCCACATCGGCGGCACCGTCTTCTCCCCGCCGTCGCCCGGTTTGCTCGCTTCGGGCGCCACCTACGATCTTTCCCAGGAAGGCTGAGCCCATGACGATGAGTTCGCTCTACCCGGCCCGATTGAGCGTGGCCCGCCTGAGCGGCGCCCAAAGCCGGGCCATAACGGCGGAGAACCCGTCGGGCGAGCGTGGCGGTGGGGCTCGGGCGACCGACGGTACGGGGGCCAAGGCGGCCCGGGATCTCGGGGCCGGTTGGAAGGTCTCGCCCAGCCGGGTCGTCCCTGCCGGCGAGGCACTGGACCTGGCTGCCATCGAGGGCCAGGGCGTGATCGAGCACCTTTGGCTGACCACCCGCGCTGACGCCTGGCGCTCGATGGTGTTGCGGATGAGCTGGGACGGGGAGGACGAAACCCCCGCAGTGGCGGTCCCCTTGGGGGATTTCTTCTGTCAGGGCTGGGCCGAGTTCGCCCCGTTGCTCTCCGAGGCCATGGTGGTCGCCCCCCATGGGGGCATGAACTGTTACTTCCCCATGCCCTTCCGCACGTCGGCCCGTATCACCGTCGAAAACCTTGGCCCCGTGGACCAGGTCATCTACTACCAGGTCGACTATGCCCTGGGGGAGGTCCCCGAGGACCTCGGTTATTTACACGCCACCTGGCGGCGGGCGAACCCGGTGCCGGCCGGCGAGGTGTTCACGCTCCTCGACGGGGCACGGGGCCGGGGCAGCTACGTCGGCACCTACCTGGCCATCGGGGTCAACTCACCCGGTTGGTGGGGCGAGGGGGAGGTGAAGTTCTTTTTCGACGGTGAGAGCCACCCGACGATCTGCGGGACGGGCACGGAGGATTACTTCGGCGGCGCCTGGGACTTCGAAGTCCCGGGACAGGGGTACGCGACCTACTCGTCGAGCTTCCTCGGGATGCACCAGGTGGTCCGGCCGGACGGCTTGTACCGTTCGCAGACGCGCTTCGGGATGTACCGGTGGCACCTTCCCGACCCCGTCAACTTCGAGCGCGAACTGAAGGTGACGGTCCAGGACCTCGGGTGGAGGCCCGACGGTCGCTACCTGGCGCGGTCTGACGACATGGCCTCGGTCGCCTATTGGTACTCCGAGCACCCGGCGGGGGCGCCGACCGAGTTCTCGCTCGAGGCTCTCGAAGGTGTCCAGCCTGCCCACCCGGGGGCCGGGAGGATGAAGATCGCCATAGACAGCTACTGCTTCCATCGGTTTTTCGGTGAAATCTACCCAGGACAGCCGGCTCCGGAGCGTCCCATGACGATGGAGGACTTTCTGGCCTTTGCCCTGGAGCTGGGGGTGCAGGGCGTATCGCTGGAGTCCTGTTTCTTTCCCACCATGGAAGCGGCGTGGCTCGGTGAGCTGAAGGCACGCCTCGATGATTACGGGCTTGAACGGGTCTATGCCTGGGGCCACCCCCAAGGGCTCGAGGACGGCACCAACCGCGCCGCCTGGGAGGACATGGTGGCACAGGTCGAAAACGCACTGCTGATCGGTGCCGAAGTGATGCGCGTCACGCCGGGGCCAGGCTCCGGGGACTACCGGTACCTGCCCCGCCAACCCCGGCTCGACCTGCTGGCGGGCTGGTTCAGCGAGGCCGTCCGGGCCAGCGAAGCGCGGGGGGTAAAGCTGGCGGCCGAGAACCACGGCGACTACACAGCCATCGAGATGCTCTGGTTGGTGGAGGCGGTCGGATCGCCCTATTTCGGCGTCAACTTCGACACGGGCAATTTCCTGCGCCTTCTGGACGACCCCGTCAGCGCCATGGAAAAGTTAGCCGAGCACGTCCTCGCCACCCATATTAAGGACGTGAAAGTGCGCCCGGGGGTCTCGCCGGCGGAATGGTTCTTTTTCTCCAGCACCCCCGTGGGCGAGGGGCTGGTCGACATGGCCTCGGTCCTGGCCTTGCTGGATGCTGCCGGTTACGAGGGGCTGCTGGCCGTCGAGATAGACCATCTCCATCCGGACTATGGCTACGACGAGCACTCGGCCGTACGCCAGAGCATTGCCGAGCTCCGTCGATTGCGCTGCGCCCCCGAGGGTGGTCCGGAGCGGAGCGCCGGTGTCGTGGCCGGCTGACGCCGCCTCTGGCCATGGTCCGGGCCGGGCCAGAGCGGGCTTCCGGCTCGCCCCCCAGGACCGTCGCCCGACGGCGGGCACCGGGATGCTCGGTTACGGCTTTATGGGCAAAGCCCACAGCAACGCCTTACGTACGCTCAGTTACATCGATTGGCCCGGCGGGGTGCGACCCGAGCTGGTAGCTATCGCGGGCCGGAACGAACAGCGGGTAGCGGACGCTGCTACCCGCTTCGGCTTCGGCGGCTACTACACGGACTGGCACGGTCTGGTGGAGGACGAACGGATCGCAGTCTTTGACAACGCCGCCGCGGACGAAGCACACGTGGAGCCCACTTTGGCCGCCATAGCGGCCGGTAAGCACGTCGTGTGCGAGAAGCCACTGGCCCGGGCGGCCGCCGACGCCCTGGAGCTATGGGAGGCGGCCGAGCGGGCGGGCGTCAAGCATTTGTGCTGCTACAACTACCGCTTCGTCCCCGCCGTCCAGCTGGCTCGGGACATACTGCGGGACGGCGCCCTCGGCGAGATTTACCAGGCGCGCTTTCGCTATGCGCAGAGCTGGGGCTCGGTCTCTGCGGACGGTTCGTTGGTGACCATCGGTTGCCACGCCATCGACCAGGCGCGCTTTCTGGTGGGTGAAGTGACAAGCATCTCGGCCCTCTTCAGCGACCCGCTCAGCCGGCGCGGGGACAGCAGGAAGGCCGAAGTGGCCGCTCCTGGCGACATAGTCACGGCCCTGGTACGGTTCGCCGGCGGCGCCTCGGGGACCATCGACGCCTCCGGCTATGCCGCCAGTCGACGCAATATGTTGGCGTGGGAGGTCAACTGCGAGCAAGGGACATTGGCGTGGGACCTCGAGCGCCTCAACGAGCTGCGCGTGTCCGCCACCGGGGCGGCCAGAGGACCCCTGAGCGGAATGGCCGATGTCATCGTGTGTGAGCCGGGTCATCCTTTCGTGGAGCTGTGGTGGCCACCGGGGCACCTGCTCGGTTGGGAGCACGCCCACACAAACATGTTCGTCCATTTCTTTCGTTGCCTGGGCGAGGAACGTCCGCTGGGCCCGGACGCGGCGACGTTCGAGGACGGCTATCGAGTGGCCCTGATCAGCGAAGCCATGCTCGCCTCTGCCAGCACGGGACGGCGGGTCGATATCGACCCCCGGTCTCCAGCTGCGGGTGGAGGACCGTGGCTCGAGCCACCCGGCCGCTAACTGCCGGCGTGCGGGCGTGCGGCCCGCACGGCCTCGGCGGCTTCACCATGGCCGGAAGCATGAAGGCCTTCCACCACACCGCCGATGTCGTCGCCGGGCCGGTTCTGGCTCCATTTGGCCTTGGCCTCGACCCGGCTGATGGCGACCTCGACGCCGACGATGGCCCGCAGCTGGGCCGCCACGTAGGGGGCCGGGGCGTCGTCCACCGACCAGGGCCGGGGGTTGTCGGCTTCGTGCTTGGCGGTGAGCCGGCGGACCAGCGACTCGAGCCAGGCGGGGTCGTCATGGACCACCAACCGGCCGTAGACGTGGGCGGTGACGTAGTCCCAAGTGGGCACCACCCGGCCATCGGCGGCTTTGGACGGGTACCACGACGGCGAGATGTAGGCGTCCGGGCCGTGCAGGACCATCAGGGCGTCGCCCCGGACAGGGAGCTTCCACTGGTCGTTGGCCCGGGCCACATGGCCGACGAGCGCGCCGTAGCCCGCCGTCGCCGGCTCGTACAGGACCGGCAGGAAGGTGGCCACGAGGCCTCGTGGTGTCACTGTCACCAGGTCAGCGGTGTCGGCTGCAGCCAGGAAGCGGCGGGTGGTGGCCTCATCGACGCTGAAGTGCGAGGGGACGTACATCAGGCTCCTCGGATCCCGGCCACGTCACCATTATGTCCACGGCAGGCGGCATCGCTGCCCCCGGCGTCCCTCCCCGCCGCCCCTGGTCATGCGGGCGCAGTATGATCCTGGCGCGGCAGTCGGGCGAGTTGCGTCCTCCGTACTGCCCTAACGTCATGACCGTGAGCTATCCAGTGCCAGAGAGCGTCGTAGGCAAGCCGGCCCACGTCATCGTGGCCATTCCCGGCGGCGCTCGGCCCGGAGAGGTACTCGTCCGGGTGCGGGGCGGCGCCGAGTCCTACATCGCTTACGCCGAGGAGCCGGTGGACGAGGGTGTGCAGGTGGTCGTGGTGGCCGACCGCGGCGCGCGCTCGTTATCAGTCGTGCCGTTGTGAGCTTCACCTCAGCCATCCCATAGAAAGGGCTGCATTATGTTCGGCTGGCACGTTCCTTCCCCCAACGAGGCAATGCTTATTTCCGGCGGTAAGAGGCGAGGGGATGCCCCGTTCCGCATTGTGGTGGGCCACGGTGCCTTCGTAACACCCGTGCGCAGCAAGGCCTACCTGCTTACCCTGGCCATGCAGGAGGCCGAGGTGGCGGAGCCCTGCGTGACCCAGCAGGGGATAACCCTGCAGGTGCGGGCGGTTATCGCCTTTAAAGTGGGCGACGACGACGAGTCGATCGCCAACGCCGGACGGCGCTTCATGGACGACCAGAACTCTATGCCCGAGTTAGTGGGCCGCATTTTCGCCGGGCACCTCCGGGCCATTGTCGGCTCCATGACGGTGGAGGACATAATCCGCGAGCGCCAGAAGCTGGCTTCCGCCGTCCTTGACGCCTCCAAGCCGGAAATGGCCAAGCTCGGCCTGGTGGTTGACGCCTTCCAGATCGAGTCCATCGACGACGGCCAGGCCGGCTACATAAGGGCCATGTCCCAGCCGCACATCGCCGCCGTCAACCAGTTGGCCCAGATAGCCCAGGCCCAGGCCGACCAGGCCGCGTCCAAGGTGCGCCAGGAATCGGACCGCAACCAGGCCTCGTACATGCAGGAGACGGCCGTGGCCAAGGCCCAGTACCAGGCCCAGATCGACCAGGCCCAGCAGACCGCTTCACAGGCGGGGCCGCTGGCTCAGGCCAAGGCCCAGCAGGACGTACTGGCCGAGCAGGCCAAGGTGGCCACCGCCCAGGCCGAACTGCGCCGCCAGCAACTGGTGGCCGAGGTCGTGAGGCCGGCCGAAGCGGAGGCGGAAAAGGTCCGGACCCTGGCCAAGGCTCAGGCCGATGCCATCCGGCTGCAGGCGGAGGCGACCGCGACCTCCAACGGCGTCGTCCTCGAGCGCATGCTGGTCGAGAAGATGCCCGAGATCCTGGGGGCGGCCGCTGGTGAACTACGCCAGGCCAACGTGACCATCCTCAATGGGTCCGAGGGCCTGGGCGACCTCGTGGCCGGGCTGGCCTCCCAAGCCACCTCGATCCTCGACATCGTGCGCCAGGGAACGGGGAGGTTCAGTGCCCTGGTGCCGGCGACGACCGGCACCGACACGCCCGTGGTGGCGGCATCCTCAAGCGGGCCGACCTCGTAGCTCGTCGCGCCGGAGCTTGCCGATCGGGGTCTTCGGCAAGGACGTGACGAGGACCAGTTCCCGGGGGGCGGCGAAAGCGGCCAGTTGTTCGCGAACCAGCGCCCGCAGGTCCGCCAGGGTGGGCGCGCCGGTCCGGCGGTCCGGCACCACCCAGGCCACGACGCGCTCTCCCCACTCGGGGTCGGGCCGGCCGGACACGGCCACCTCGGCCACGCCCGGGTGCTGGGCGAGTATGCGCTCGACGGCCACGGGCCAGACATTTTCGCCGCCGGTGATGATCATCTCCGACAGGCGGCCGCTGACCTCCAGCCGGCCATCGGCGCCGAAGTAACCCCCGTCGCCGGTGGCGAACCAGCCGTCGGCGTCGAAAGGCCGCGTCCCGTCCCGGTAGGCGCGTAGCAGCATGGGGCCGCGGACCAACACTTCCCCGACCGGCGATATCGCTACCTCGGCCCCGTCCAACGGGACACCGTCGTAAACGAGGCCACTGCCGGTCTCAGTCATGCCATAGGTGGTGACGACATTGGCGGCCAGCACCGCCGGCGCCGCCGAACCCCCCAGGACTATCTTGGCGAACGGCGCGTCCCGGACCCGCGCCAGCGCGCTGGGGACCAGGGAGACCAGGACGTCCGGCCCGGCCCAGGCCCGGACGGTACCGGCGTCGAAGCCGTCGAGGACGTCGACGGGCGCGCCGGTCAGCAGTGCCCGGGTGACCACCGAAAGGCCGCCGATGTGGTTGAGGGGCAGGCAGGCCAGCCAACGGTGGCGGAGGGGGTCTACGCCCAGGCGGGCCGAGGTGGCCCGGGCCGAGGCGGCCACCGCGTCATGGGTCAGTACGACCCCTTTCGGTTGGCCCGTGCTCCCGCTCGTGGCCATGACCAGGGCGTCCCCCGGGGCCACCTCGAGGCCGGGCCCGTAGCGCCGGCGGCCCCCGGGGCCCACCAACCAGGCCGGGCGCAGGACGGCCAGCAGCGCCCGGCGGGCCAGCGGGGCCAGACGCCGGTCCAGCGGGGCCACGGCGTCCCCGGCGTCCCAGGCCCGGACCAGGGCCTCCACGAAGGCAGGCCCACCAGGCAGGTCGATTGCGACGAGGTCGGCCATTGTTGGCTAGTTTGCCGCAGGATGAGCGAGCACCGACCCGTACGGCACCCGTGGGCCCTGGGGGCGCGCCCGTGTACGCTGCCGGCGTCGGTAGTGCCCGTGATGGTGGGCACCGGCGCGGCGGCGGCCTACGGCGCCTTCGTATGGTGGCGGGCGGTCCTGGCCGGGGTGGTCGCCGTCGCTCTCCAGGTGGGCGTCAATTACGCCAACGATTACAGCGACGGTACCCGGGGCACCGATGCCGACCGGGTTGGCCCGTTGCGGCTGGTGGCTTCGGGCGTGGCCAGCGCCGCCGCCGTCAAGCGGGCGGCCATGACGGCGTTCGCCGTAGCCGGGGGCGCCGGGCTGGCGCTGGCCGCCGTGGCCGGTTGGTGGCTGGTCGGCGTGGGGGCGGCCTGCGTGGCGGCGGCGTGGTTCTACACGGGGGGCCCCGGCCCTACGGCTATGCCGGCTTGGGCGAGGTCTCGGTCTTCTGCTTTTTCGGCCTGGTGGCCACGGTCGGTACGGCTTATGTCCAGACCGGCGAGGTGACCGCCCTGGAGGTGCTGGCCTCGCTCCCGGTCGGGCTCATGGCGGTTTCCCTGCTTGTCGTCAACAACCTCCGGGACATCCCGGGGGACGCCGCCGCCGGTAAGCACACCGTGGCCGTGAGGCTGGGCCCGGCCTCTACCCGGCATCTCTACGAGCTGTGCCTGGCCGTGGCCGTGCTGGCTGTGGTCCCGGTCGCTGTCAGCCGGCCGTGGGCCGCTCTCGGCATTTCCGCCGCCGCCCTGTTCGTGCCCCCGTGGCGAGCCGTGGCCGGGGGCGCCGAGGGCCGCGCCCTCATCCCCGTGCTGGGGGCCACGGGCCAGGCTCAGTTGGCCCTGGGCGTGCTGCTGGCCGTGGGCCTGGCCCTTTAGGCGGAGGGACCGTCAGAGATTTGGCACGGCCCATGTCCGGCCGTGCCGCCCGGCCCGCCTCGATGGCCTGGGCGAGGCCGGGCTTGTCGTCATTGGTCATTAACCAGCGCTTGGCTATGTCGTCCAGGTAGTCGCCGACCAAGTCGTTTCTTACTCTGAGCGGCGTGGTTATTTGGCGCCCGCACTGATACGCGCCGGGTGACGTGAGGTTGGCGCGGTTGAGAGCGGGTTGAAGGCGAGCGTGTCGATGGTCAGGGCCAACCTCACCCGTGCAGCCCCCTTCGTCACGGCGGCGGGGGCGCCTCGAACAGGCCGGCTTGGCGGTCTCGCTCGGTTTTGGCCCCGTGGTGGGGTTTACAGGTCGGGCGCAGGTTCTCATAGGAGGTGGCGCCGTTGTGCGCCACGGGGTCGTCGTGGTCCCATTCGAGGCCGTAGCGGCGGTGGCAGCCGGGCTCGGCACAGCGGACGCCGTCAAAGCCCGGAGGCGGGCCGAGCTCGAGGGCGGTGCGCAGCTGGGCCGGGATGTGGCGGCCGAAGTGGGCCACGGTGCCGATGTGCACGCCGTCATGGGTGAGGGTTTTTAGGAAGGCGTCGTCGGCGGTATCACGGGCAAAGCCGACGCTACTCGAACGCATGTTCGATTGTCAAGGGATCCGGGCGCCGGGCTCGCCGATTCAGGAGTTCGGTGGTTCCGCGGCCAAGAAGCCGACGAGGGTTTCTGCCACTTCGGCTGGGCGCTCGAGGTGGCAGGCATGGCCGGCTCCGGGGACGAGCCGGACGGCGGCGGTCGGGCCGATGGCGGCGGCCATTCGCCGGGCCTGATCGACATAGCGGGTGTCGAGCTCGCCGGCCAGGAGCAGGACCGGGACTTGCCGCCGGCGGAGTTCGGCGAGCCGGCCCCAGAGCGGCTCCTGGGCACCCTGGCCGGCCAGCCGCAGGCTGGAGGCCAGGCCGGCGGCGGTGTTGACCAGGCGGGCCTGCCTACCGGCCCGATCAGGGCTCAAGGTGGCGAACAGGGGTTGGGCCATCCAAAAGGAGACAAAGCTCTCCACCCCTTCGCCCTCGACTCGCCGGGCCAGTTCTTCGTCGGCGGCCCGGCGAGCTTCCCGGGCAGCCCGGTCCTCGATCCCGGCGCTAGTGCTTATGAGGACGAGCCGGACAACGCGGTCGGGGTGGGCCAGGGCGAGGTGCAGGGCGGCTCGGCCGCCCATCGAGTACCCGGCCCAGGACGCCGGGCCGGGCACCAGTCCAGCCAGGAGGTCGGTGGTGGACCACAGGTCGGCGGTGACGTGCCCCGACCCCCCGTGGCCGGGAGCGTCCGGCAGGACCAGGGGGGCCAACCGGCCGGAAAGGGCATCGACGACCGGCGCCCAGGACGCCCCCGTCTGGGTAAAGCCGTGGAGCAGTACCAGGGGCACCCGCCCGGCGCCGGTGCCGGTGGGGGCGTCGACGAAGCGGGCCGACAGGCCCATGTACGCTGCCATCCAGTGATCTTGCCGCAATGACGGGCCCGCCCTGGGCCGGGACAGGCCCGCCCTCGGACCATCAGGGCCCGCCCCTGCCCCAGGACGCCCCGCCCCTGCCCCAGGACGCCCCGCCCCGGCCCCAGGACGTCCAGGCCGCGTTCGCCGCCGTCGTGGTCGACGAGTGGGTGAGAGCGGGCGTCACTGACATCGTGGCCTGCCCCGGGTCGCGTTCTACGCCCCTGCTGATCGCCCTGGCCGAGGCGGCCGAACGGGGCGCCGTTCGGGTGCGCTCGGTGCTCGACGAGCGCTCGGCCGGCTTCTTCGCCCTGGGCCTCGGCCTGGCGTCGGGGGTGCCCGCCCCGGTGGTCACCACCAGCGGGACAGCCGCCGTCGAACTTCATCCCGCCGTCGTCGAGGCTCATCACGCCGGGGTGCCCATGCTGGCGGTGACCGCCGACCGCCCACCTGAGCTTCAGGACTGCGGCGCGCCCCAGACCGTGCGCCAGGCTGGCCTGTACGGCGACGCCGTGCGTTGGGAAGCGGCCCCCGGCGTCCCCGGCCCGGAGTCGGCGGGGGCCTGGCGCTCGCTGGCCTCCCGGTCGGTGGCCGAAGCTCGGGGCGGGGCGCACCGGCCCGGACCGGTGCACCTGAACCTAGCCTTTCGCGAACCCCTGATCGGGGCGGCGGAGGGGTTCGGTCCCCGCCCCGGGGGCCGTGCCGGCGCCGCCCCGTGGCACCGGGTGGCACCGGTCCAAGCGCTCGAGCCGCCCCCTGACGTGGTGGACCTGCTGGTCGGGGCCGGGGAGCGAGGCCTGATCGTGGCCGGCGCGGGGGCGGGCAGCCCCGCCGCAGTATGGGAGCTGGCTCGAGCGACGGGATGGCCGGTGCTGGCCACCCCGCCCAGTGGCTGCCGCCTGGCCGGCGGCGGCAACGTCAGCCCGCACCTGCTTCCGGGGGCCGTGGCCGCCGCCGACGCTCTGTTGCGCACGCCTTTGGCTCGAGCCTGGCATCCAGAGGTGGTGCTGCGCTTGGGCGAGCCCTGGGCCTCGAGAGTGGTGAACGAATGGCTCGAGGGGCTGATGTGTCCTCAGTTCCTCATCGACCGCTGGGGCACCTGGGCTGCCCCCGATCACCTTCCTTCGGTGGTGGTGACGGCCAGCCCGGAGGCGGTGTGCCGGGCGGCGGCCCGGGCTTTCCCCCGGCCGCCCCGGCTGAGCTGGGCCGGTGTGTGGTCCGAGGCCGAGGACCGAGCTCAAGAGGCCATCGACGCTGTCCTGAAGGCGGAGGGGGGCGCTCTGACGGAGCCCGGGGTCGCCCGGTGGTTACTGGGCGCGGTGCCCGACGGGGCCAGCCTGGTCGTGTCGTCGTCGATGCCGGTCCGCGACGTCGAGGCCTGGAGCCGGCCCCGGGACGGCGCCCGCGTGCTGGCCAACCGGGGCGCCAATGGCATCGACGGAGTGCTCTCGACGGCGTTAGGTGTGTCCGCTGCCGGCGCCCCGGGAGGTGTCGTCGCCTTGCTCGGTGACCTCGCCTTCCTCTATGACGCAAGCGCGCTCCTGGCCGGTGGCCGGAGCGGTCCCGGCCACGACCTGGACGTGGTGGTGATCGACAACCAGGGCGGCGGCATCTTCAACTTCCTGGCCCAAGCGGCCAGTCAGCCTCGGGAGCGCTTCGAACGCATGTGGGGCACCCCTCAGGGTGCCGACCTGGCTGCCGTCGCCCGGGCCTACGGCGCCACGGTCGAGGAGGTGGCGGACACGGCGGCGTTGGCGCAGGCCCTGGACGGCGGCGGGCCTGGCCAAGGCGTCCGGGTGCTCATCGCCAAGACCGACCGGCTGGAAAACGTCGCCGTGCACCGCCGCCTTTACGCCGCCGTCGAGGCGGCCGTCTCCAGCCTGGTCTCCTAACGGCCCTGCCTACCGGCACGGGTGGGCCGGTTCCCGCCCGAGCTGGCCAGGGCCGTACCGGCCGGGCCACCTCCCCGTGGGCTCAGGGACGTACCAGGGCGGCCAGCAGAGCCTGGAGCTTCAATTGCGTTTCGGCCAGTTCGGCCTCGGGTACGGAGGCGGCGACTATGCCGTTACCGGCGTAGAGAGCGGCCTGGCACCCCGACACGTCGGCGCTGCGCAGGCCGAGCGCCCATTCGCCATCACCCCGGCTGTCCACCCACCCGACGGGCCCGGCGTACGTGCCCCGGTCGAAACCCTCGTTGTCGCGCTGCCAGGACAGGGCTGGGCCCGTGGGCAGGCCCCCGACCGCGGGCGTCGGCTGGAGCAGAGCAGCCAGGGCCAGGCTGGAGGAGGCGGCGCCGTCGGCCAGCGTCCCCCGCATCTCGGTACCGAGGTGAGAGACGTTGCGCAGTTCCAGCACGGAGGGCACGGGGGGGACGTCGAGCTGCCGGCACAGGGGACGGAGGCGGGCGGCGATCTCGTCCACTACCAGTTGGTGCTCGTGACGGTCCTTGCCCGAGGCCATCAGGCCGGCCAGCAGGGCGGCGTCCGTGGCGGAATCCCCGCTCCTGGCCACGGTCCCGGCCAGTGGGTGGCTGAGGACCTCGTCGCCCGTCCGGCGCAGCAGCGTCTCGGGGCTGGCGCCGATGAACCCTTCGACATGGAACACGGCGCACGAAGGGTAGAGGGTGGACAACCGGGACAACGTTTCGGGCACGACGAAGGCCCGATTGGCGAGGACGTCGACCCGGCGGGCAAGGACGACCTTGGCGAAGGCACCCCGTTCCATTTCGGCCACCGCCCTGGCCACCAGGAGCTTCCATTCAGCGTGAGGCATGTGGGCGGAGAGCTGGAAGCCGTCGGGCAGGGACTGGACGCGGGCCTGCTCGTCGACCTGCAGGCGCAGCTCGGCCAGTTCGAGCTCGATGGCCTTCCTGGCCTCGACCGGTGCGGGCGGCAACGGGCCCGGGCCGGTGAGCGTGGCCCAGGCGCGGCCGTCCCGGGCCACGGCCAGGAGGCGGGGAACGACTAGGTGACCGGCGCGCCCGGGGTCGTAGGGGAGGGCCCCGATGGCGACCGCCCCACTGCCGGGTGCAGGGTCGGGGTCGTCGGTCCCGATGAGGCTGAGGGCTTCGCTCACCCGGGCGACGTGGTCGGGACGCGCCCACCCCGCGGGTAGGGGCAATCGCAGCGCCTCACCCCGGCCGAGAAGGGATGTCCCGCCCTGAGACCACAAGCGCGAACCAGGCCGGCCCCCGGCCCTGACAACGTCCCCCAACAGGTCAGGGCTGATCGGGACGGTGATGGCGCACAGCCGGTGGGCGCCGTCGAGGCCGGGCCTACCGGGGCGTCGCCAAGGGGCGAGGGTGCCGGAGCACTGGGCGCCGGCCGGGGAAAGGCCACGGTCACGACGGCATACCCCCGTCCCCCCGGGTGGCTATGTAGACCTGGCTGATGCCACCGGACAGCAAAGCATGCTGGACGGCCCTGAAGCCGGCGTGCTCCAACAACTCCACCATCTCGTCGGCGGGTGGCAGGTAGGCGAGGCTGCGGGGCAGGTAGCGATAGGCGTCGGCGTCGGAGAGGACGGAGCCCACCAGCGGAACGCCGTAATTGCACCAGATGCGGTGGCCGGCCCGCAGCAGCCGCGCCTCCGGCGCGCCGAGGTCGAGAAGGGAGATGCGGCCACCCGGGCGGGTAAGACGAGCCAGTTCGGTGAAGAGGGCGCCGAGGTCGACCACGTTGCGCAGGGCAAAACCGCTCACCACGCCGTCGAAGCAGCCCGGCCGGAACGGGGCGCGCAGGGCGTCCGCCAGCACCAAGGGGGCGTTGGTGTGGGCATGGGAAAGCATGCCCGGGGACAGGTCCACGCCCACCCGTCGGTACCCGGCCCGGGCCAGGTCCCGGCACAGGTCGCCCGTCCCGCAGGCCACGTCGAGCAGGCGCGACCCGGAGGGCAGGTCCAGGGCCTCGACGCACCGGCGCCGCCACCCCGCGTCCATACCCAGGGCGACGATCCCGTTTACCAGGTCGTAGCGCCCGGCGATGGCGTCGAACATGTGGCGGACCGCCGCTTGCTTGTCTGTCCCGGTGGGGAGGGCGGCCTTCATCACGGGCAGGTTAGTGCCCGGGCGCACCCAGTAGCATGGCCCGCTGATGTTCGAGCCCGGCTCGTGTGGTGTTGGTCCTGCCCGTCTGATGTCCCCGGTCCGGCGCGGCTAATGTTCGAGGCCCTGTCCGACCGCCTGGACGGCATATTCACGCGCCTGCGCGGCCGGGGCCGGCTCGGCCCTGACGATGTCGATGAGGCGTTGCGGGAGATCCGCATGGCCCTACTCCAGGCCGACGTCAACCTGCTCGTGGTGCGCGACGTGATCGCCCGGCTGCGGGCCGAACTGGTGGGAGCGGAGCTTTCCGTCAGCCTCAGCCCCGGCCAGCAGGTGGTCAAGGCCGTCCACGACGAGCTCGTACGGATCCTGGGCGGCGCGGCGTTGCGCGTGACCTACGCCCCCCGCCCGCCCACCGTGGTGCTCCTGGCCGGCCTCCAGGGGGCGGGCAAGACGACCACAGCGGCCAAGCTGGCCCGCTGGTTCAAGCAGCAGGGACGCAACCCCCTGCTCGTGGCAGCCGACCTGCAGCGTCCGGCCGCCGTGGAGCAGCTGCGCGTTCTGGGGCGCCAGGTGGGGGTGCCCGTTTTCTCCGAAGACTCCAGTCCCGTGACAGTGGCCAAAAAAGGCCTGGCCGAGGCGGTGCGGGTCGGCCGGGACGTCCTCATCGTCGACACCGCCGGTCGTTTGCACATCGACTTGGAGATGATGGACCAGGTCCGCGACATCTCCGAGACGGTCCAGCCGCATTACACCTTCCTCGTTATCGACGCCATGACCGGCCAGGACGCCGTCACCACGGCAGAGGCGTTCCACAAGACGTTGCAGCTGGACGGGGTGGTCCTCACCAAGGTCGACGGCGACGCTCGGGGCGGGGCGGCCCTGTCGGTGAAAGAAGTGGTGGGCCGGCCCATCGCCTTTGCCTCCACAGGCGAGAAGCTGGAGGACTTCGAGCTTTTCCATCCCGACCGCATGGCCGGGCGCATCCTGGGCATGGGGGACGTCCTCACGCTTATAGACCGGGCCGAGACGGCCATAAAGCAGGACGATGCCGAAAAGGCCGTGGCCCGGATGGCCGAGGGGCGCTTCACCCTGGAGGATTTCCTGGAGCAATTGCAGGCGGTAAAGAAGATGGGCCCCCTCTCGGGTTTGATCGGGATGCTGCCCATGGTCCCTAAAGAAGTGCGCAACATGCAGTTGGACGACGGGATGCTGAAACCGGTGGAGGCGATCATCCACTCGATGACCCCGGCCGAGCGGGCCGACCCATCGCTGATAAACGGTTCTCGCCGTACCCGCATCGCCGCCGGGTCGGGCACCACGGTGCAGGCCGTCAACGACCTGCTCGACCGGTTTAAGCAGGTACAGGCGTACATGCGCACAGTTCCGGGCCTGGCTGGGATGTCGCGCCGGAGCGCGGGGAAGAAGGCGGCGGCCAAGCGCAAGAAGCGGCGGTGAGGCCCTCCCCGGGGGCCGGGCCCGGCGTCGGCCCCGGCGTCGTTGTGGCGCGCCTAGACTTAGCCGGTCCACTGGCAGCTGAGGTGGGGATCTCCACCCCCGCCCGCTCCTGAACAAGGGAACGAAAGCAAACGACATGGCAGTCAAGCTCCGCCTGATGCGGATGGGAAAGACCAAGCAGCCGACTTACCGGGTGGTGGCGGCCGACAGCCGCTCACCGCGTGACGGGCGTTTCATCGAGATCGTGGGCAGTTACGCACCGCGCCAGGAGGAGAACAAGGTCGTCTTGAAGGCGGACCGTGTTACCAAGTGGCTGAGCCAAGGTGCTCAGCCGACCGACCGGGTCCGGCGCCTGCTGGCCGGAGCCGGCCTCATGGAGGCGGCGCCCGTCCGTCAGGCCAAACCGACGCCGGCGGCAGCGGCATCGGAGCCGGCGGGCAAGGCCAAGTGAGCGACCAGTGAGCGACCCCTATAACCGGGCTCCGGGCGAGCCATCAGGGAGCGACCCCTACAACCGGGCCCCGGGCGGGACGGCCAGCGCCGTGCTCGCCTACCTGGCCCGTCATATCGTCGATGAGCCGGATGCGGTCGGGGTGGAGACGACCGGAGGCGGGAGCCAGCCCATGCGCCTGTTGCTGCAGGTGGCGCCGGGAGACGTGGGCCGGGTCATAGGTCGGCGGGGCCGGACGGCGCAGGCCATTCGCGCCGTCACCCGGGCAGCCGCGGCCCGGGACGGTGAAGAGGTCTTTGTCGATATAGCGGACTGAAAGCCGTGCTGTTGGAAGTTGGCCGCGTGGCCCGGCCCCATGGCTTGCAGGGCGAGGTGGTGGTGGCGCTAGTGACGACGCGGGACGACCGCCTGGCGCCGGGGAGCGCCCTGAAGTGTGCCGGTCGCCAATTGGTGGTGGAGAGCTCGCAGCCCGTGCCCGGTCCGACCGGTCCCCGAGGCGGGCGTTGGCTGGTACGCTTCGCCGGCATCCACAGCCGTGAAGCGGCGGAGAGCCTGGCCGGCTCCGTGCTGCGAGCCGAACCGGCGGCGGAGGCGGGGGACGGGTTCTTCGTTCACGAGCTGATCGGAGCCGAAGTGGTGGAGAGCTCCGGGCAGAGCCGGGGCACAGTGGTGGCGGTCGAGGCCAACCCCGCCAGTGACCTGCTCGTTTTGGACAGTGGAGGCTTGGTCCCCGTGCGCTTCGTTGTCGCCTATGCGCCCGGCCGTATCACCGTCGAGGTCCCGCCCGGCCTGTTCGAGCTGTGATCCCGGTCCGATCTCCGGGCCTGCGGGCCGAGGTCTTTACCATCTTCCCCGACCTGGTGTCGGCCTGGTGCGGGGCGAGCCTCATCGGCAAGGCGTGGCGGGGTGGCGCGCTCGACATCGTCGTACACGACCTGCGCTTTGGCGCGGCCGACCCGCGCCGCAGCGTGGACGACAGCCCGTTCGGGGGGGAGCGGGCATGGTGCTGGCGCCCGAGCCCGTCTTTGCCGCCGTAGAGGCGGCGGCTCCGGTGCGGCCGTTGTACCTGCTGGGCCCGGGAGGTCGCCGTTTCGACCAGGCCATGGCCCGGGAGCTGGCCGGGGGCGAGGGGTTCTCCCTGCTGTGCGGCCGCTACGAGGGCGTTGACGAGCGGGTGGCCGAGCACCTAGTAGACGGGGAACTGTGCATCGGGGACTACGTCCTGGCCGGCGGCGAAGCGGCCGCCATCGTCGTGGTGGAGGCGGTGGCCCGCCTCGTCCCCGGCGTCATGGGCAACCTGGCTTCCAGCGAGGAGGAGAGCTTCACCGACGGCCTGCTCGAAGTACCCGCAGTACACCAGGCCGGCCGAGTTCCGGGGGTGGGGAGTCCCCGAGGTCCTGCTGTCGGGCCACCACGAGCGCGTGGGCCGGTGGCGAAGGGCGGCTGCGCTGGCCCGCACGTTGGAGCGCCGGCCCGACTTGGTGGCGGCGCGCGGCGGGCTTTGCCCTGATGAGCGGGCGCTGCTCGCGGAGTGGGGCTTCGATCGTCTACTCTCTTGTGGTTATGGGCCCGACCGACCTGATCGACCGTGAGAGTTTGCGAGACGATGTCCCCGAGTTTTCCCCGGGAGACACCATAAGGGTCCACGTAAGGGTGGTCGAAGGCAACCGGGAGCGGGTGCAGGCCTTCCAGGGCGCCGTCATAGCCCGCAAGGGTTCCGGCGTGCGTGAGACCTTCACCGTGCGCAAGGTGAGTTCGGGAGTCGGCGTGGAGCGCACGTGGCCCGTCCACTCGCCGTCGATCGCCCGGGTGGAGGTTGTGACCCTGGGCGACGTCAGAAGGGCCAAGCTCTACTACCTGCGGGACCGGATCGGCAAGGCGGCCAAGATCAAAGAGAAGCGCCTCGCCCACTGAGAGGGTGCGGGGACCGGGCCGTCTGGATATCTGGACAGAGCCTCTCCGCGTCGTACGATGGTGCCAGTGGGAGCACATCTGAGAGGAGTGCCATGAGCGCGGAAGACCTCGAGCGGTACGAGACCGAGATCGAGCTGGCGCTTTTTCAGGAGTACCGCGCCGTGCTGCCCATGTTCCGCTACGTGGTGGAGACGGAAAGGCGCTTTTATCTCGCCAATGACGTGCGCATGGAGGCTCGCGGCGAAGGGCCGCGCACGTACTTCGAGGTCAAGCTGGCCGACGCCTGGGTGTGGGATATGTACCGCCCGGCCCGCTTCGTTTCCAGCGTCCGCGTTGTGACCTTCAAGGACGTCAACGTCGAGGAGCTCCCCGAAAAGGATCTCTAGGGCCATCCCTCCCCGGGGGCCCCGCTTGGGCCTGGGCGCCGGCGGAGGGAGGATTAGCGTCCCCGGTGCGTGGCAAGCTGGCCGCCATGGGGATTGGTGGCGAGGGCTCGGCCGGCCAGGGCCGCCGGGCACTGGGCCGGGCCGGTGAGGATCTGGCGGCGGCCTGGTACGAGGCGCAGGGCTACGAGGTCGTGGCGCGCAACTGGCGCTGTCGGGAGGGCGAGCTCGACGTGGTGGCCCGGCGGGGCCGGCTGCATATCTTCTGTGAAGTGAAGTCCCGCTCCTCCGATGCTTTCGGAGTGCCCGCCGAGGCCGTGGGCCCGGCCAAGCGAGCCCGGTTGAGGCGCCTGGCCGCACTGTGGTTCGCCGGGCAACCAGCCGGCCGTGACAGTGCCGCCGGACGGGGCGGGCCGGTCCGCTTTGACGTGGCCTGCGTCCTCGGCGGGGTCCTTCACGTTATTGAGAACGCCCTCTAGACGGACGGTCGAAGCCGGGGGCGGCCGCAACCCGAGGCGGTCAGTGCCCGGCGCGGTCAGTGCCCGGGGCGCCGGCGGTCCCGGAGTTGCCAACAGGGCGTGTGCCAATGCCGGCGCAGGTCCGGGGCGTCGCGGGGGACAACCACGAGATGAGCCGTAGCGGCCAGGATCTCCTGGTTGCACCCGGGGCAGAGGTAGGCCTTGCGGGCTTGAGAAGGGCTGATGCGGCGGACCTGGACCTCGCCCGGCTCCGCGCCGGCGGCCAGATCAATCAGCTCTTGCAGGTCCTGGAGCCTCAAGGGGGGACGGTCCGCAGCTCGGCTCTTGCGGCGGTGGGCGGGCGGTCGTACCACGTTCGCCAAGTTAGCCGGGGGGCGCCGGCCGAGGTCGCAGCACCGTTCCCTCCCAGGACCGCCTCGAGGTGATGAAGGCGGTGGCCGCGGCGCTGCTATTGTCCGGCTACTGAACCGGTTCGGGTGATTGGCCCGGCGGCGATGAGGAGAGCGACCAGTGAGGTACGGCCGGTTTGACGATGCCAGGCGCGAGTACGTCATCGAGCAGCCGGCAACGCCCACACCCTGGGTTAATTACCTGGGCACCGAGGACTACTTCGGCATCGTCTCCAACACGGCCGGTGGGTATTCCTTCTACCGCGACGCCCGTCTCCGCCGGCTGACCCGCTACCGGTACAACAACGCACCCTTCGACTTGGGGGGCCGCTACCTGTACCTGCGGGACGCGGCGAGCGGTGAGTTCTGGTCGCCGTCATGGCAGCCGACGCAAACCGACTTGGAGGCCTACGAGTGCCGCCACGGCCTGTCTTACACGGTCATCGAGTCACGCCACCGGGGGATAGGTGCAGAAGTGCTCTATTTCGTGCCCCTGGGCACCTCGCTCGAGGTCTGGCGGCTGCGGGTCACCAACCAGCGCCCGGCGCCGGCGGAGGTATCGGTCTTCTCGTCAGTGGAGTTCTGCTTGTGGGACGCCCAGGACGATGCCACCAATTTCCAGCGCAACTTCAACACCGCCGAGGTCGAGGTGGCGGGCAGCGTCATCTACCACAAGACCGAGTACCGCGAGCGCCGCGACCACTTCGCTTATTTCGCCTGTTCCTTGCCGCTGGCCGGCTTCGACACGCAGAGAGAGGCGTTCCTCGGCCCTTACCGTGGTTGGGACCGCCCGGCGGTGGTGGAACGGGGCGAGTCGGCCAACTCGGTGGCCCATGGCTGGGCCCTGTCGGCTCTCACCACGTGCGCCTGTCGCTCGGTCCCGGCGAGAGCAAAGAAGTCATCTTCGTCCTCGGGTATGCGGAGAACCGCAAAGACGACAAGTTCGACCCGCCCGGGAGCCAGACCATCAACAAGCGCGGGGCCGGGCCCTTGATCGAGCACTGGCTCGACCCGGCGGCGGTGGAGGAGGGGTTGGCGGCGTTGGCGGACTACTGGGACGGCCTTCTCGGGAAGTTGGCCGTGTCGACCCCGGACGCCCACGTCGACCGGATGGTCAACATCTGGAACGCCTACCAGTGCATGGCCACCTTCAACCTGAGCCGGTCGGCGTCGTTTTACGAGTCGGGTATCGGGCGGGGCATGGGCTTCCGCGACTCCAGCCAGGACCTGCTTGGCTTCGTGCACATGGTGCCGGGGCGCGCCCGCCAGCGCCTCGTCGACATCGCCTCCACGCAGTTGCCCTCCGGCGCCGCCTACCACCAGTTCCAACCCCTCACCAAGCGGGGCAACGACGACATCGGGTCGGGTTTCAACGACGACCCCCTCTGGCTTGTCCTGGCCGTGACCGCCTATGTAAAAGAGACGGGTGACTGTTCGGTACTGCACGAGGCGGTCCCCTACGACAACGTCGCCGGGAGCGAGGAGCCCTTTTACGACCACTTGCGCCGCAGCATCGCCTACACCACGGAGCGCCTGGGCCCGCACGGGCTCCCCCTCATCGGGCGGGCGGACTGGAACGACTGCCTAAACCTCAACTGTTTCTCCGACACTCCCGGTGAGAGCTTCCAGGTCACCGAGAACCGGTCGGGGAGCAAGGCGGAGTCAATCTTCATCGCCGGCCTGTTCGCGCTGGTAGCCCAGGAAATGGCCGCGCTGGCCGACAGCGGGGCCGGCCTGGGGTGGGCCGAGGCGGGTGAAGCGGGGCGCTACCGGGAGGCGGCGGCTTCCATGCGGACGGCCATCGCCGCCCACGGCTGGGACGGGCGGTGGTTCCGGCGGGCCTATGACTACTTCGGGGCCCCGGTGGGCTCGAGCGTCAACGAGGAGGGGAAGATATTCATCGAACCCCAGGGCATGTGCATCATGGGCGGGGCGGGGGCCGACGACGGCCACGCGCAGCAGGCTCTCGACAGCGTCCGGGCCAGGCTGGCCACGCCCCACGGGATCGTCCTCAACTGGCCGCCGTACACCCGGTACCACCTCGAGCTGGGTGAAATCTCGTCGTACCCGCCGGGCTACAAGGAAAACGGCAGCGTCTTTTGCCACACCAACCCGTGGGTGATGATCGCCGAGACGCTCATGGGCAACGGGGATGCCGCCTTTGACTACTACCAGCGCATAAACCCCTCGGCCCGGGAGGCCATGAGCGAGGTGCACCGGGCCGAGCCTTACGTCTACGCACAAACCATCGCCGGCCCCGACGCCGCCACCTACGGAGAGGCGAAGAACTCGTGGCTGACGGGCACGGCGGCGTGGAACTTCGTGGCCATTTCGCAGTGGGTACTGGGGATCCGTCCCGACCACGACGGACTCCGGGTCGACCCTGTCCTGCCCGCGGCCTGGGACGGTTTCAGGGCGGTCAGGGTTTTTCGCCGCGCTACTTACCGGGTCAAGGTGTGCCGGGCCGCCGGCGCCGTGAGGGGCCGGGTCGGTTACCTGGTGGTAGACGGCAAACGGGTCGACGGCAACCTCGTGCCTCTCGCGCCACCGGGGGCCACGGTCGAGGTCGAGGCCTTTATCACCGCCGCCGACCCCCCGGCCCCTTCCTGAGCGCTAGGCCTGGCGCGGGCCGCGGCGACCGGAGGCACCGGACGGGGACTGGCCCCCGGCTAAAGCGGTGGCTCGCACGGGGCGGCCGCCAGAGGCACCGGACTGAGGCTCGTCCCGGCTAAATCGGTGGCTCGCACGGCGCCACGTCGGCGCGCCGGTGCTTGAGAGCATGTTCCTCGTCGGCGCCGACAGGGCCTTCGAGGGCCAGGAGAAGAGTGCGCAGGTCAGCGTTGAGACGGTCTTGTGCGTGGCGATCGAGGCGCCCGAAGACGGCCTGGTCGGCCTGAGTCTTCTTGGCCAGGAGCTCGTCGGCTCGGGCCAGGCCCTCCGGGGTCAAACTGACGAGCACCTGACGCCGGTCATCGGGGCACATGTCCCGGCGCACCCAGCCCCGCTCTTCCAGCCGAGCCACCCGGTTGGTGATGGCTCCCGACGTGACCTGCGACTCGCGTAACAGGTCCCCGGCGCTGCGGCAACGGTCGGGGCTGCGCCGCAGAGCGAGCAGCACCTCGAACTCCCACATCTCGATGCCGTCGGCCGCCAGCTCCTGGCGTAACGCCCGCTCGAGGTGATGGGCGGCCCGGCGCAGCCGTATGGCGAGCATCTTGATGCGCGTGTCCAGGTCGGGGTTCTCCTGGCGCCAGAAGTCCACCACCACGTCCACGCGGTCACGCTCGACCACGGACTCGGTGGCCAGCCACCACGGCACGACCAATGCTTGGCCCATACCCGCCAGGTTACCTAAAAACCCTGCGCCTATGTCTCAACGTTGTATATCTTGACGTTAAAAGATCACAGGGTTGAGAGGAGAGGCTACGTGACCATCTTGAACAGCCAGGCGGCGACTGGCCAGAGCGAGGACCATAGCCGCCACGGCTCAGCCGTGCTGGTCGTTTGTTGCCTGGCGCAGTTGATGGTGGTGCTGGACATCTCGGTGGTGATGGTGGCCTTACCCCAAATGCGCCACGGCCTCGGCCTATCCGTCACCGGTCAGCAGTGGGTCGTAAATGCCTACACCCTTAGCTTCGCCGGGTTCTTGATGTTGGGTGGCCGCGCCGCCGACCTGTTCGGACGCAAGCGCGTCTTCTTGGTGGGCCTGGGCTTGTTCACAGCCTGCAGCCTGCTCGGCGGCCTGGCCCAGAACGGCGACTGGCTGATCTGGGCTCGAGCGGCCCAGGGCCTGGGCGGGGCCATCCTGGCCCCGGCCACTTTGAGCCTTCTAACCAGCAACTTCGTCGAAGCGGACAAGCGGCGGCGGGCGCTCGGAGCCTGGGCGGCCACGGCGGCCAGTGGGGCGGCCATCGGGGTCCTGCTCGGCGGGGTGCTCACCAATGCCCTGAACTGGCGCTGGGTCCTGTTCATAAACGTCCCCATCGGCGCCGCGCTTATGGTCGTGACGGCCCTGGCCGTCAACGAGTCCAAAGGCGAGACGGCCAGCCGCTCGCTGGACTTGCCGGGAGCACTGACGGTGACGGCTGGACTGGCTGTGCTCGTTTACGGGATCGTCGGCACCGACGTCCATCCCTGGGGCTCGGCCCAGACGCTTATCGCGCTGGCAGTCGGTGCTGCTTTGCTGGCGGTTTTCTTTGTCATAGAGGCGCGGGTGGCGGCCCAGCCGATCGTCCCGCTCGGGATATTCCGGCGCCGGAGCCTGTCGGTGGCCAATGCCATCGCCGTTATGGTGGGCATCTCCCTGTTCGGCCTGTACTTTTTCCTGTCCCTCTACATTCAGCAGGTGAACGGCTACAGCGCCCTGCGCGGGGGCCTTGCTTACCTTCCGGCCGGGCTCTCGACCCTCGCCGCCGCCCTGGTGGGTACCCGCCTCGTCGCCCGGCTCGGGCCCCGTCGCCAGCTCGTGCTCGGCCCCGTCCTGGCCGCCGCAGGTTTGTTCTGGCTCACCGCCCTGGTCCCCGGGGACGGCTACTGGGCGCATATCTTCGGTCCCCTGGTGCTGGCCGGAACCGGTTTCGGCCTCTCCTTCGTGCCCATGACGATGGCAGCCACGTCGGGAGTGCCCCATACTCAGGCGGGCCTGGCCGCCGGGCTCATCAACACCACGCGCCAAGTGGGCGGCGCCGTGGGACTGGCCGTCATGGCGACCTTTGCCGCCAGCGCCGCCACCCACGACCTGCACCGGGGCGTGAAGCTGACCGCGGCGTTAACGACGGGCTATGACCGGGCATTTGCCATCGGGGCCGGTGCCCTGCTGGTTGGTGCCCTACTGGCGTTAGCTCTGCCCGCGTCGCGCCCGACGGTGGTCAGCGTCGGCAACGAGGAGCACCCTCGGGCACAGGCGGACGCCTCCGGCCCCGAGGCCGTTTTCGTCACCGCCGCCGATTAGCGTCTAAGCCGTTGCTCGTGGCCGGCAGCCGGCCTCTTCACATCAGATCCAATGTCTGTTTGGAGGGTCCGCGCATGCTGGCAACGGTTTCTTCGGCCACGCTGGTCGGGGTCGACGGTCATCCCGTCAGCGTCGAAGTCCATGTGAGCAACGGGCTACCGGGTTTCCGTGTCGTTGCCCGACACCTCTTGCCGGGAGGCCCGCGACCGGGTCCGAGCCGCTCTTATCTCCAGTGGCTTCACCTGGCCGCAAAAGCGCATAACCGTCAACCTGGCACCGTCGGGCCTGCGCAAAGGGGCCCAGGCCTCGACCTGGCGGTAGCGCTCGGAGTGCTGGCGGCGGACGGCCAGATCGCCGCCGGCCCGTTGGCGGGCGCCGCTTTCATTGCCGAGCTGGGCCTGGACGGCTCGTTGCGACGGGTCCCGGGCATACTGCCCCTGGTCGCCGCTACCGACGAGGACGACGTGATCGTCCCGCCCTGCTGCGGACACGAGGCGCGCCTGGTGCAACGGGCCCGGACGCGTACCGCCGCCACCTTGAGAGCCCTGGTGCAGGCGCTGCGGGGGCAGTCGCCCTGGCCCGAGCTCCCCCCTGACGACGACGGCCCCGACGGCCCGGCCGTCCCCGACCTGGCCGAGGTGCGGGGCCAGCCGTTCGCCCGCCAGGCCCTCGAGGTGGCTGCCGCCGGTGGTCACCACCTGCTCATGGTGGGCCCGGCGGGAGCAGGCAAGACGATGCTGGCCACGAGGCTGCCGGGGCTGTTGCCGCCTCTGTCGGCCGACCAGGCCCTGGAGGTGGCGATGATCCACTCGGCCGCCGGGCTGGACCTGGGGCGCGGCCGCCTCTGCCTGCGGCCCCCGTTCCGTTCGCCCCATCACAGTGCTTCGGCGGTGTCGCTCATCGGTGGCGGCGGAACCCGCCTGAGGCCGGGCGAGATCAGTTGCGCCCACCGTGGCGTGTTGTTCCTCGACGAGCTGGCGGAATTCCCGGCCGGTGTGCTCGACAACCTGCGCCAACCCCTCGAAGAGGGTCGCGTGGTCGTCTGCCGGGCCAGCGGGGCCGCCGTCTTCCCGGCGCGGTTCATGTTGGTGGCGGCCATGAACGCGTGCCGCTGCGACGCTGACGGTTCGCCCGGCTCGTGCCGCTGCAGCAACGCCGCCCGGTCCCGCTACGTGGCGCGGCTGTCCGGGCCGCTGCTCGACCGCTTCGACCTTCGGGTGCGGGTGCCTCCGCCTCTGGTCGAGGACCTGTTGCGGCCGACCCGTGGGCAGGTCGGGGGCGGGCCGTCGGAGCCTTCGGCGGTCGTGGCCGCACGGGTTGCCCACGCCCGTCGCCGCGCCCGGCAGCGTGGCTCATCGGTCAACGCCCAGGTGCCGCCCTGGCAACTAGACGAGCTGGCGCCCGTCAGCGCCGGTGCTAGAGGGTTGCTGGAGAGAAGGCTGCGGGAGGGTAGCTTGTCGGCCCGGGGCCTGGACCGGGTGCGGCGGGTGGCGCTGACCGTCGCCGACCTGGCCGACGACGACCCTCCCCTGGGGGAGGAGCACGTGCTGGTGGCGCTGGCCCTGAGGGCGCCGGGGGTGGAGGTCGAAAGCCGATGAGCCTGCCTTCCACCGTTCGCGGCCTCCCGCCCGCCGCCTTCGCCGCCGCTCTGGCCGGTCTGCCCGGGGTCGGCCCGGCCTGGCTGGTGGCCGTTCTGGCCGAGCGTTCGCCCCGCGACGCGTGGGGGGCGGTGCTGGCCGGGGAGATAAAGCCGCCGTCCCGAGGAAGGCCCCGGCCGTCGCCCACAGAGTGGGCCGGTGCGGCCCGGGCGACGGACGTTACCGCGCAGTGGGAGCGCTGCTGGCGCGCCGGGATCGCCGTGTGCTGGCCGGGCAGCCCCGGGTACCCGGCTGTACTGGCCCAAGGTCCGGCGCCAGCCGGGGTCCTGTTCTCGGCGGGCACGTTGGACGGCCTGGGAGAGCGGCGCCGGGTGGCCATCGTCGGCACCCGCAGGTGCACGCCGGAGGGCGCCGAGATTTCCTATCGGCTGGGCTACGACCTTTCCGCCGCCGGGGTGTGCGTGGTCTCGGGACTGGCGCTCGGCATCGACGGAGCGGCCCATGCCGGGGCCCTGGCGGCAGGGCTCGACGCCACCGCCGGGGCCGCCGCCGTCGGCGGCACGGTGGGGGTGGCGGCCAGCGGCGTTGATGTTGTCTACCCGCGGCAACACGCCGGGCTGTGGCGGGAGATGGTGAGGATGGGCGCCGTGGTGTCCGAGACGCCGCCGGGGCAACCGGCTCAGGCCTGGCGCTTCCCGTCCCGCAACCGGCTCATCGCCGGGCTGGGGGAGATGGTGGTGGTGGTCGAGTGCCACTCACGGGGTGGGTCCTGGCACACGGTCGATGCGGCCGTAAAACGTGGTACCGACGTCGGCGCCGTCCCCGGTTCGGTCCGAAGTGCAGCGTCCGTCGGTACCAACCGGCTCCTGCACGACGGGGCCGTACCTATCCGGGGTGCCCAGGACGTCCTCGACGCCCTCGGGATCTTCGACGCCCGGCCGGTCCCCGCCGTCGTGCCCGGACCGGCCTCCCCGATGAGGACCATGGACAAGGCCGTGCTGGCCGCCGTCGGCTGGCGCCCGCTTTGCCTGGATGAGGTCGTCGAACGCAGCGGCCTGCCCGTGACTGCGGTCGTCGTCGTCCTGGAGCGACTGCAAGCTGAGGGCTGCGTGGAGGGGCAGGCGGGCTGGTGGGTGCGCAAACAGCACCAGCGGCCGGCCTTTGTGAACCAGGCTCCTCTGAACCAGGCTGCTCTGAACCAGGCTGCTCCTGGTTAGTTCTGGTGCCACGGGCACCACCATGTGGTGCGCCCGCCCACCGTGGCGCGCCGGAGCGGCCGGCCATCGGCCGGGCAGGTGCCGTCGGGGCGGCGCTCGTTCATGAGATCCCCCAGGTGAGACCCGCCCCGGGCCTCGAGTTCGGCGACCGCCGCCCGGAGGTGGCGGTGAAGCCGGCGCAGCTCCGCCGGGGAAAGGCCACCGGCGGGGCGCTGCGGGGACAGGCTGGCCCGCCACAGCACCTCGTCGGCGATGAGGTTGCCGACCCCGGCCAAACGGGCCTGGTCCATGAGCCGCGCTTTGAGCGGCGCCCGGCTGCCGGCCAGGGCGGCCCGTAACTGCCCGGCGGTGACGGTGGCGGCATCGGGGCCAAGGCGCGCCACGGCCGGGTCGAGCTGCACCCCGCCCAGGCGTCGGGGGTCGCGCACGCGGAGGTGGCCGCCATCGGCGAACACCAGCCCGAAGCGGTCGTACCGGGCCAGAGGTTCATTGGTGGAGTGGCGCAGATCGGCGATACCGGCCGCCCCGTCGACCACCAGGCGACCGCTCATACCGAAGCGCAGGCCGAGGATGGCCCGGCCTCCCCGCCAGGTCGGCGCGTCCCCAGGAGGAGGAGCTTGCCGTGCCGGCGCGCCGCGCTGAGTTCGTAGCCGAGGAGCACTCCGAGCGCCGGAGGGACCAGTCCGGCCTTGAGGTACCACTCGTCCGGTGTCTCGACGGCGCTGATGGGGCGACCGAGCGCGGCCCGTTCCGCCAGGGCCCGGTACGCCTCGACCTCTATCATTTCCGGCACGGCGCAAACTTAGGGCCTTGTCCGGCGGTCGCCTGTCGCTCTCCGGCCGCGGGCCCGCCGGGCGGGCGGGTGCCCGGGCTCAGACCCCGTAGTCAGCGCCCTTAGAGGACGGCACAGGTATGCCACAGGCGGTCAGGCCCTTCTCGAGCCGGAGGCAGACGGTCTGGAGCACGGCGACCCGGGCGTAGTACTTGCTCTCGGCGGCGATGAGGTACCAGGGAGCACCCTTGTGGTCCGTCCGCTCCACCATTTCGTTGACGGCGTCCACGTAGGCGCGCCGCTTGTCCCGGTTGCGCCAGTCCTCGTCGGTCAGCTTCCAACGGCGCAGGGGGTCGTCGCGCCGCCGCTCGAAGCGGGCCAGTTGCTCCTTGGAGGAGATGTGGAGCCAGAACTTGACCAGGATTGTGCCCTCGGTCACTAGACCGCGCTCGAAGGCCACGATCTGGCCGTAGGCCCGCTTCCACTCCTTCTCGGTGGCGAAGCCCTCAACCCGTTCGACCAGGACCCGGCCGTACCAAGAGCGGTCGAAGACGGCCATGCCGCCCCAGCCCGGGAAGTTGGGCTCAAAGCGCCAGAGGAAGTGGTGCCGCTTCTCGCGCTCGGTCGGGGCGGCGTAGGACTGGACCCGGAAATGGCGGGGGTCGAGTCCGGCGACCAGGCGCTTGATCGCCCCGCCCTTGCCCGAGGCGTCCCACCCCTCGAAGACGATGGCCAGGGGCGGGCCAGACGGCCGTCACCCACGAGGCCACCGGCCAGGAGGCGAAGATGCAGGAGCCGCCGCTGAAGGGCGGCCACGCGTTCCTCGCTCTGCGCCGACGACATCTTGAGGTTGAGATCGACCTGGTCAAGCTTGTCCATATCCGCCATTGAACTCCCAATGACGGCCCGGCGCACGACCGCAAGCTCACAGGATCAGCGGCGGGCTCGGCGCCGGACCGTCGGCCACCCACCGGGCCACCAGCCCGGCCAGGTCGATGGGATAAACGATCTCGTCGGTGACGGCCAGGTCGGCCAGGGCCCACCAGCGCCAGGAGGTGATGAAGCGGTCCTCCTCCTCGGTGAGCGCGGTGGCCCGGACGGGGAAGTTCTCGATGCGCACGACGTAGAACGCCTCCTGCTGGTGGAACGCCCGGCCGTAGAAGAAGAAGTCGGCCCGGCGTAGCCAGACGACGGGCCCGAGCTCGCCCAGCGTGGCCCCGGTCTCTTCGTACACCTCGCGCCGGGCGGCATCTTCGATGCTCTCACCGTCGTGGGCGCCGCCCCCGGGCACGAACCAGAACGGCAACGCCGCCGAGTCGGACGGGTCGCGGCCGGCCAGCAAGAGCACGGCCTGAGCAGGGTCGACCAGCACCACGCGGGCCGCCCGGCGCGCCGGCGCGCCCTCGCCGGGCACGGCGGGACCGGGGTCGGGCATCGCCGGCCAGGTTACGGGCCGAGCCGGTGCGCTGCAGGCCCGAGTTCCGGCGCTACGGAGCTAATAGACGCTACTATCTACCACTGTGGGCTTTCGTCGCGGCACGCTGAGTGGGTACAGGGCGGCGGATAGCGGGCACCGAGCGGATAGCGGGCACCACTGCAGGGCGTCGGCGGCCGGGCGGCCGCAGTGACGGCTTCTGGCCGGGCGGCCCCCACGGGCCCGGCCGAGCCGGCGGTAAAGCGGGCGGCCCCCACGGGCCCGGCCGAGACGGCGGTAAAGCGGGCGGCCCCCACGGGCCCGGCCGAGACGGCGGTAAAGCGGGCGGCCCGGGCCGAGCCGGACGCCGGGTGGCGGTTCCCGGCCTGGGCCATGTCGCTCACGGACCTGTCGGCCGCCAGCCGGCGCGCCTACGAGAACGGGGCGCGGTCGTTTTTCACCTGGGCCGAGCGGGGGGGGACGGTAGGCCCCGAGCAGGTCACCCGGCTGGTGCTGCGCCGGTACCTGGCGTACATGGCCACGCGGCACTACGCCCGCCAGAGCGTGGCCCAGAGAGCCTCTGCCCTGCGCCGCTATTTCCGCTGGTTGAGACGGAACGGCACGCTGGCGTCCGACCCGACCGTCGGCCTTTCGGCCCGCACCGGGGGTGGCCGGCTCCCCCGCGTGCTGTCCCGGGGGGACCTGGAGGTCATCCTTGAAGCGGCCCCCGCTCCGGGCCACCGAGGTGGCCGCCGAGGTCCGCCGGCGCGACGACGCCGTGCTCGAACTGCTCTACGGGAGCGGGTTGCGGGTGAGCGAACTGTGCGGCATGAGCATGGACGATGTCGACCTCAGATCGCGTTGGGCCACGGTGTGGGGCAAGGGGTCCAAGCAGAGGCGGGTCCCCATTTCGGAGAGCTCGGCGGGGGCTGTGGCCTCCTGGATCGGCGACGGCCGGCCCCTCATGGTCAAACCGGGTTCTCCAAAGGACGCTCTTTTCCTCAATTCCAGGGGTGCCCGCCTCGGGCCCCGGGACGTGCGCCGCATACTGGATAAGCGGTCGTCGTCGCCGACCCACCCTCACGCCTTAAGGCATAGCTTTGCCACTCACATGTTGGACGGCGGCGCCGACCTTAGAGTTGTCCAGGAGCTGTTGGGCCACGCCAGCGTGAAGACGACGCAGGTCTACACGCACGTGAGCAAGGAGCGCCTGTTATCCGTGTACGAGACGTCACACCCGAGGGCCTGATGGAGACAGAACGACGAGGTTTCGCTTTCCACTGACGAGCTGTGGGCCGACTACAAGTCGACCGGTTCGCGTGAGCTACGCGACAAGTTGATCGTCCGCTACTCACCGCTCGTCAAATATGTAGCCGGCCGGGTGTCCGTGGGGCTCCCGCACACCATCGAGCAGTGTGACCTGGTCAGTTACGGCATCTTCGGGCTGATCGATGCCATCGAGAAGTTCGATAACGAGCGGGCCATCAAGTTCGAGACCTATGCCATCACCCGCATAAAGGGTGCGATCATCGACGAGTTGCGCAGCATCGACTGGGTACCGCGTTCGGTGCGGGCCAAGGCCAGGGCGATCGAGAAGGCTTACGCCAAGCTCGAGGCCCAGCTCCTGCGCACGCCGACCGACGCCGAGGTGGCCCAAGAGCTGGGCCTGTCCGAGGAGGACCTGCAGGCCCAGTTCTCCCAGATCTCCTTCGTAGGTATCGTTGCCCTCGACGAGGTGCTCTCTGGAGGCGATCGCGGAGAATCGACGACCCTGGGGGACACCCTGGCCGACCGCAGGGAGGGCCCGATGGCCGCCTTCGAGGTCGAGGAGATGAAGCAGATCCTGGCCGGGGCTATCAACCGCCTGGCGGACAGAGAGAAGATCGTGCTCTCGCTCTACTACTACGAAGGCCTGACGCTGGCCGAGATCGGGCAGGTCCTAGGCGTGACGGAGAGCCGGGTGTGCCAGATCCACACCAAGGCGGTGCTCCAGTTGCGCGCCCGCATGCTGGTGCCGGACAAGGAGACGGCCTAGACAGCTGCGGGGAGCCACCGGCCACCGCCCTCGGCGGCTGCGCCCGGGGGCCTGCCCTAGGCGGCTGTGCCCGGCGGGGCCAGCGTGTAGGCTGGACGACGGCCTCGTTGGCAGGGGCCACAGCCCTTAGCAGAGCGATCTAGACATATGCCCGGGCGCGTCCACGGTCGTCGCCAGCCCTGTTCGTTTGGATGGGGCAGGCGGCGCAAGCGCTCGATGGGTCACAACCGATGGAGAGGAGCGGCATGGCCGTTGTAACGATGCGGCAACTATTGGAGGCGGGAGTCCACTTCGGGCACCAGACCAGGCGCTGGAACCCGAAGATGAAGCGCTTTATTTTCGGCGAGCGCAACGGCATCTACATAATCGACCTCAACCAGACCCTGCAACGGGTCGATGTGGCCTACTCCTTCGTCCGGGACATGGTGGCCAACGGGGGCAGCATCCTGTTCATCGGGACGAAGAAGCAGTCCCAGGACCCGATCGCCAAGGCCTCGGAGATGTGCGGCATGCCGTTCGTGAACCAGCGCTGGCTCGGCGGGATGTTGACGAACTTCACCACTATCGCCGGACGGGTCAAGAAGATGACGGAGTACGAGCGCATGCGCACGTCGGGCGACTTCGAGGCCATGCCCAAGAAAGAAGCGCTGATCCTCACCCGCGAACTCGAGAAGCTTGAACGCAACCTGGGCGGCATCCGGGACATGTCCCGGTTGCCCGACGCCGTGTTCATCATCGACATCAAAAAAGAGCACATCGCCGTTTCGGAGGCCAACAAGATCGGCATCCCGATCATTGCCGTGGTCGACACCAACTGCGACCCCGACCTGGTCCAGTACCCCATACCTGGTAATGACGACGCCATCCGCAGTGGCACCTTGATGTGCCGGGTGATGGCCGAGGCCGTGCAGGAGGGCCGCTTCGTGGCCAGCCGCCGGGGGACGTTCAACATGGCCGGGCCGGCGATGGCGCCCTCCATGGCCCGCCCCGGGTACGTGCCCGCGGCGGAGGCCGAGCACCGGGCCTTGCCGGCGGAGGCGCCCTCGGCACCGGCCGGTGCGAACGCCCCGGTTGGGACAGTGCTACAACAAACAGAGGACGCCGTGGCCGGCGCCCCTGCCGTAGTAGTAAGCACGGCGGCCGAGGACGCCGGGCCGGCCTCGCGGACGGAAGGGGAGGGCCGATCGGCAGTGGAGGATGCGGCACCCGACGTTGCCGCATCGGAAAACGGGAGCTAGGAGCGCAAGAATATGGCAGAGTTCACCGCCAAGGACGTGCAGGCCCTGCGCGTCGCCACCGGGGCCGGGATGATGGACGCGAAGCGCGCCTTGACAGAGGCCGGAGGAGATCCGAAAGCAGCCATGACGTGGCTCAGGGAACGTGGCCTGGGCAAGGCGGCCGAGCGCGCCGGGCGCGACAGCGAGCAGGGCGCGGTGGCGGTCTCCTACGACCAGGCCGCCAACGCCATTGCTCTGGTGCAGCTTCGTTCCGAGACCGACTTCGGGGCCAAGAGCCCTGATTTCGTCAACCTCGTCAACGAGCTGGCTGCCCTGGTGGCGAGCGATGGCGAGGAGGCAGTGGACCAGCGCAAGTCGGCCATCGAAGACCTCAACATCGCCCTGAAGGAGAACGTCCAGCTGGGCGAGGTCGTTCGTTTTCAGCCCGCTCCCGGCAACGTCGTGGGCTCGTACCTACACGTGCAGAACGACCGGGGCGTCAACGGTGTCATCGTCGAGCTGGCCGAGGGCACCCGGGAGCTCGCCCACGACATTGCCGTCCATATCGCCTTTGGCAAGCCGAGGTACCTGCAGCGCGATGACGTGCCCAAGCAGGAGGTGGAAACCGAGCGGGCCACCCTGGAAGCGGCTACCCGCCTGGAAGGCAAACCTGAGGCGGCGCTGCCCAAGATCGTCGAGGGCAAGCTCAACGGCTGGTTCAAGCGGGTTCCCGGTGGCGTCCTGTTGGAGCAGCCGTACGCCAAGGACGACAGCCAGTCCGTCGAGAAGGTCCTGGGGCCAGCGCGCATGGTGCGCTTCTCCCAAGTCGTGATCGGCGGTTAATGGGCCGGCCGGGAGCGCCCTGGAAGCGCGTGCTGCTCAAGGTCTCTGGCGAGGCCCTGGCCAGTGATGCGGCGGACGAGGTCATCGATGGGCTCGTCGTCGAGCGCCTGGCCAAAGAGGTGGCCGAGGTGCATGCGGGCCTGGGCACGGAGATGGCCGTGGTGATCGGGGGCGGCAACATTTGGCGGGGCACGACGGGCTCGGCCACCGGCATGGACCGGGCCACCGCAGACTACATGGGGATGTTGGCCACCGTCATAAACGCCCTGGCCCTGCGGGACGCACTTGAGCGCGAGGGCCAACCGACGCGCGTCCAGACCGCCATCGGCATGTCCGAGCTGGCTGAACCCTACATAAGGCTGCGCGCCATACGGCACCTGGAAAAAGGCCGGGTCGTCATATTCGCCGCCGGCACCGGGAACCCCTTCTTCACCACGGACACCGCAGGAGCGCTGCGAGCGGTGGAGATCGGAGCCGAGATACTGCTGAAGGGGACCCACGGGGGGGCGGACGCCATCTATAGCGCCGACCCCCGAGTCGACCCCACCGCCCGCCAGATACCTGACATCCGTTATGACGAGGTGCTGGAGAAGGACCTGCGGGCCATGGACCTCACGGCCATAACCCTGTGCAAGGAGAACTCGCTGCCCATCCTCTACTTCAGCATCATGGAGGAGGGCAACCTGCGCAGCGCCCTTGATGGCGAGCAGATAGGTACGCTTATCCACTGATGACCGACATCCTGGTTGACGCCGCCATCGAGGAGTGCCGCGACCGCATGGCCCGGGCGGTCGAGCACACCAAGAGCGAGTTCGCCAGTATCCGGACCGGCCGGGCGGCCCCCGCGCTCGTCGAAAAGTTGAAGGTCGACTACTACGGCGCCGAGGTGGCTCTTCAGCAGTTGGCCGGGCTCCACGTGCCTGAAGCCCGCACGCTGGTGATCACTCCCTACGAGAAGGGGCCGGCGGTGATCAAGGCGATCGAAAAGGCGGTCCAGTCGTCCGACCTCGGCATAACCCCGAGCAACGACGGTTCCGTGATCCGCCTCGTGGTACCGGTCCTGACGGCTGAGAGGCGCAAAGACCTGGCCAAGCTCGCCCACCACCGGGCCGAGGAGGGGCGAGTGGCCGTCCGCAACGTGCGGCGGGCCACGAGGAAAGATCTCGGAGTCCTTGGAGAAGGACGGGGATATTTCCAGCGACGAGCTGGACCGGGCCGAGAAGGAGCTCGACAAGCTCACGCACGAGTACACAGCCGAGATCGACCGCGTACTGGCCCATAAGGAGCAGGAGCTGCTCAGCAGCTGAGCGTTCTGCTCCGCCGAGGGCCATGGGACGGTCGACCGGAGGAGGGGTCCCACTGAGCCTTTTTGACCACCCCAGCAACCGGCGTGGCCGGCGCGCCCGTGGCGCGGCCAAGGTCCCCCCGCTGGAGCTGAGCGAGTGGGGCGAGGCCGGGCCACCCGGTGACTACGACCCTCTGGCTCCGACGGGGCCCCTGCCGTTGGGCGACGTGCCCGCCGCGCTCGCCTCGAGTGCGGCCCCGCCCGAGGCCGCCGTGCCGGACGCCGTTGTGCCGGGCCCCGCCGTGCCGGGAACGGCCGTGCCCTCGCCCGAGGCGGCCGTGCCCTCGCCCGAGGCGGCCGTGCCCTCGACCGAGGTGGCCGTGCCCTCGACCGAGGTGGCCGCGCCCGAGACGGCCGCGCCCGAGCCGGCCGAGCCCGACATGCCTGCGGGGGGCGAAAGGGCGACCGAGAGCCCGCCCGCCCGGGGTCCAGAGCAGACCCCACCCGGCCTCATCATCACGGACGCTCCCGGGCAGATCGGCTACCCTCGTGAAGTTGTACCAGGAGCGGAGTCGGTCAAAAGAGTGAGCTCAGGAGAGGGTACACAGCTACCGCATTGGGCGGACCCGCCGACGGGCGAGGTGCCACGGGCGCTGGCGGGTGCTCCGGGCTCGGACGATGAGCTGCAGGCCTGGAGGTTACTGGGTTCACGGGGCTTGCGCTGGCGCGAAGAGATGAGCGACTGGTCAGATGGGCCCGGCATGGAGGATTCGTCGACCCGGACGAAGGACAAGTGAGCGCCATGGACGACGCCCGTGGCCAACCCGTTCTCGTTCGACGAGGACTTCGAGCGCCTCGAGCGCCAGCGTGCCGAACGGGCCACTGCGGCGGCCGCCACCGCCGACGCCACGGTCGAGATCGTAGGTGCCGCGGGTGCGCCTAGCGGGGCCGAGGGGCAGGCGACCGGCGGCGCCCAGGGGACCGGTGACGCGGCGCGGGCACCGTCGGGCCCGGGCCGGGAGGTCTCGGGGGGCCGTGAGAGCCGGGGCGGCCCTGAGAGCCGGGAGAGCCTGGAGGGCAAGGGAGCCCGGGAGGGTGCACCGGCAGGGCCGGGGTTGCCGCTCGGGACGGGGGCAGTTAGCGAGAGGGGTGGAGGCGCCGGCGCCCCCCCCGTGTTCGGCGAGCCGGCGGGACAAGCCATGGGAGCAGCTGGTACCGCCACCGCTGGCCCCGGCGGAGCCGTCGGCGGTACCGGGGAAGGTTTGGGGGCACAGTCCGCAAGCCCGCCAGGGCCTTCCCCCTCAGAAGGAGGGGGAGAGATGGCCGACCGTACCGCCACCAGGATGCCCGGCCGTGGGCAGACAGGTTTCGGCCGCTCGGGCAGGAGGCCGGGGTCGCGCCTGACGGCCGAGGCTGACGCCAAGTCTGTAGCCGCCCGTCACAGCCGGGCCCCGTACGATGTGGGCGCCGAAGCCGGCGGTCCGGGCCGTAACGTCGCCGCCGCCGTGGGCACGGGCCTGGCTCTCGCCGGCCTGTTCGTTATTTGCTATGTGATAGGGCCGGCAGCCCTGGTGGGCTTGGCCACGGCGGCCATCGCCGGGTGCTGTCTGGAAGCCTTCGCCATGTTCCAACGGGCTGGTTTCCGGCCAGCGACCCTGGTGGGCGCCCTGGGCAGCGGCGGTGCCGTACTGGCCGCCTACTGGAAGGGCACCGCGGCCATGCCCGAGGTCTTCGTGGTGGTCCTCTTCGCCAGCCTGGGCTGGTACCTGGCCCGGGTGGTGGAAGCCCGGCCCGTAGTCAACGTGGCCGTCACCATCCTCGGTTTTGCCTGGGTCGGGGTACTGGGTTCCTTCGCCGCCCTGTTGTTGCAGGCCCATCAGGGCACCCACCTCTTCCTGGGGGCGGTGGTGCCGACGGTGGTGGCTGATATGGGGGCGTGGTTCGTGGGTAGCCGGCTCGGCCGGCACCCCCTGGCCCCGGCTACCAGCCCTTCCAAGACGTGGGAAGGTTTCGCCGGCGGGGGCATCGCCGCCCTCGTCGCTGGCGCTGTGATCGGCAGCCAGGTGGCGCCCTGGGGCGGTATACGCCACGGGCTCGAGCTCGGCGTGGTGGTGGCGCTCGTGGCGCCGCTCGGCGACCTCGTCCAATCCATGGTGAAACGGGACCTCCGTTTGAAGGACTCGGGAGCGGTGCTACCCGGGCACGGGGGCCTGCTCGACCGTTTCGACTCCCTGTTGTTCGTGCTGCCTGCCACCTACTTCTTGGTGCTCGTGCTGCACATAGTCAAGTAACCGGTGGCTTCACCGAGGACGGTCTGCCTGGCCGGCAGTACCGGGTCGATTGGCACCCAGGCCCTCGAGGTCATCGAGGCGTGCGGGAACGAGTTCGAGGTCGCGTCGCTGGGGGCGTTGTCGTCCGTGGCCCTTCTGGGCCAGCAGGCTCGCCGGTGGCGGCCTTCACGGGTCGCTATCGCCGATGCCACCAGGGCGGCCGAGCTGGCTGAGCTGGTGCCGCCGGGGACCGAGGTGGTGGCCGGCGAGGCCGCGCTGGTGGCCATAGCCGAAGAGGCTGACGTCGTGGTCAACGGTGTCGTCGGCTTCGCCGGCTTGGCCGTGACCCTGGCCGCTCTGAAAGCCGGGCGGCGCCTGGCCCTGGCCAACAAGGAGTCCCTCATCGCCGGCGGCCCCATCGTCCAGCGGGCGCGCCAAACGCCGGGAGCCGAGCTGGTGCCGGTCGACTCTGAGCATTGCGCCGTCCACCAGTGCCTGCGCGCCCTCGGCGGGGACGGGACCACGACGGCGGTGCTGAGGCGCATCGTCTTGACGGCGTCCGGTGGGCCTTTCCGGGGTCGTTCGCGAGCCGAGCTGGCTGAGGTCACGGTGGCGGACGCCCTGGCCCACCCGACCTGGAAGATGGGGCCGAAGATAACGGTCGACAGCTCGACGCTGATGAACAAGGGCCTGGAGGTCATCGAGGCTCACCTGTTGTTCGGTGCTGGCTACGACCAGATCGACGTGGTGGTACACCCCCAGTCGATCGTGCACTCCATGGTGGAGCTGACCGACGGCGCTACCATCGCCCAGCTCTCCATGCCCGACATGCGCCTGCCTATTGGCTACGCCCTCTCCTACCCTGGACGGATGGGAACGGCGTTCGGGGCGATCGACTGGGCGACGCTCGGGCACCTCGACTTCGAGGTCCCCGACCCGGTCGCCTTCCCGTGCCTGGCGCTCGCCTACGAGGCCGGTAGGCAAGCCGGGACGGCGCCGGCCTGCCTCAACGGCGCCAACGAGGTGGCTGTCGACGGGTTCCTAAACGGACGCCTGAGATGGGTCGATATACCTTCGGTGATCGAACATGCCATGGGACGTTCCGTCACCGGTGAACCGCGTGACCTGGACGACGTCCTGGCCGCCGACGCCGAGGGGCGAGCTCTGGCCGCCGAGGTCGTGGCGCGGGGTGCCGTAGCCTATGCCGTCCAGCCCCTATCGCCTCGGCCCGGGACCGCCCGTGGTTGATTACGGGGGGGCGGGCGCCCCCCAGATCATGGACCAGCGCGAGCAGAGGGCCGCTCTGTTGCGCCTGGCCGTGGTCGTGGTCGCCGGTCTCATCGTGGCCGACCTGTTCGGGGCGCTGGCAACCGTGTTGGTCGTCCTTTCGTTGCTCGTCGTGATCGTCCTGCACGAGCTGGGCCATTTCGTCGCCGCCAAGCGGGCGGGCATGAAGGTGAGCGAGTTCTTCGTGGGCTTCGGCCCTCGGCTGTGGGCGGTGCAAAAGGGAGAGACGACTTACGGGATCAAGGCGCTACCCCTGGGGGGGTATTGCCGGATAATCGGCATGACCAATGTCGAAAACGTAGCTCCAGCCGACGAGCCCCGGGCTTATCGCAACCAACCGACCTGGCGGCGCCTGACCGTTGCCTGTGCCGGCTCGTTCGTCCATTTCGTCTTGGCTTTCCTGCTGCTGGTGGTCCTGTTCCTCGGCCCGGGGACATCGGCAACTTCACCAGCAACCCGCCTTCGGACAGTCCCGTGGCCGCCGTCGAGGGCTTCGCCAGTGGCCCGAGCCCGGCCCAGTTGGCTGGCCTCAAGGCCGGGGACCGCATCGCCGCCGTCAACGGCCGGCATTTCCGCGGCTGGGAGCAGCTCACCGCCTACCTGCGGGCGCGTCCCGGCCAGCGGGTGGCTCTAACCATCGAGCGGGCCGGCCACACCTTCGTCACGTCGGTGGTCCTGGCAAACGGGGCCAAGGTCAGGCTGAAGGGCCAGAAGGCAGCCCTCGACCGTAAGCCCACCGGCCTGCTCGGGATCGAAATCCAGCCGAGCCCGGTGCGGTTCGGCCTGTGGGGGTCGGTCGAGCATGCGGGGACTGCCTTCGGGTCGACGGCCGTCACCTCGGTGTCGGGGCTCGGCCGGGTGGTGAGCGATTTCGGCGGCTACACGCACATGCTGGCCAACCAGAAGGCGGCCGACAGCCCCACCGCCGAGCGCTTCGTTTCGCCCGTGGGGGTGGTGCGGCTGGCCAACCAGGCGACCAAGATCGGCCTGTCCGAGGTCCTCTACCTGCTCATACTCATCAATATTTTCGTCGGGATCTTCAACATGCTCCCGCTGCTGCCCTTCGACGGCGGCCACGTGGCCATCGCCATATACGAAAAACTGCGTAGCCTGCGCTTCAAGACGCCCCTATCACGCCGATGTCAACAAATTGGCCCCGGTGCTGTACGCGGTGCTCGCCGTGCTGGCCTTTTACGCCATATCCTCGCTGTTCTTGGACCTGAGGGACGTGCTGTCCTGAGCCTCCGCCGCCGGCGGTAGTCGGCGTTCCAGCCTGTAGCCTGGGGCCAGTTCCGGCCCGGCTGTCGAGGCCGGGCACAAGGCAGGACCGGAGACGAGCAAGGAAGGTGGCCGTGGACCGTTACCCCCGGAGGAAGACCCGCCAGATCATGGTCGGGACGGTGCCGGTGGGTGGGGACGCCCCCATCACCGTGCAGTCGATGACAACCACCAAGACGGCCGACGTGGAAGGGACGCTGGCCCAGATCTATGCCCTCAAGGCCGCCGGGGCCGACATTGTCCGCTGCACGTGCAACGAGCGGGAGGCGGCGGAGGGCCTGGCCCGCATCGTCCCCCGCAGCCCGGTACCCATCGTCGCAGACATCCATTTCCATGTGGAGATGGCCCTGGCCGCCATCGAGGCCGGAGTGCATTGCCTGCGGCTCAACCCCGGTAACCTGCGCAAGCCCGAGGAGATCAAGCTGGTGGCCCGGGAGTGCAAGGACCGGGGGATTCCGGTGCGCATCGGGGTCAACGGGGGCTCTCTCGACAAACGGCTCTACGACAAGTACGGGGGGGCGACACCCGAGGCCCTGGTGGAATCGGCCCAGATCGAGCTGGCCCTGTTCGCCGAGGTCGGCTTCGACGATGTCAAGATCTCCGTGAAGGCGTCAAGTGTCCCGGTCATGGTGGAGGCATACCGCCAGCTGTCCGAGGTCGTCGACCACCCGCTCCACCTGGGCTTGACCGAGGCCGGCCCACCGCCCTCGGGCACCATCAAGGGCACCGCCGGGATCGGGACGCTGCTCATGGAGGGTATCGGGGACACGATCCGGTACTCGTTGACCACCGACCCGGTCGAAGAGGCCAAAGCGGGGCGGGTCCTGCTGGAGGCTCTGGGCCGGCGCCAGCGGCGCAACGTCGACCTCATCGCCTGCCCGTCGTGCGGCCGGGCGGAGATCGACGTGTACCGCGTGGCTCAAGAGGCTCAGGTGGCTCTGGAGTCCCGGTCGATCCCTCTCCAGGTCGCCGTCATGGGCTGCGTAGTCAACGGCCCGGGAGAGGCGCGGTCGGCGGACCTCGGCATAGCGGCGGGCAAGCACCGGGGCCACCTTTTCATCCGCGGCGAGATAGTACGGGTGGTGCCCGAGGACGAGATGGTCGCCGCCCTGGTCGAAGAGGCTGAGAAGCTGGTGAAGGAAGGTTTCGAGGCCCGTCTGGCTGCCGCTGACAAGGGCGCCGCCCAGGAGGCCGAGGTGGACCGCATGGCTCTGCTTGACGCTCGGGGATCGGACGCCAACCAGAGCGAGGCTCTGGTGGAGCTGATCAATCGCCGCCTGGGCGCGACGGGTGCCGCCGCCGTGGGCACGGGCCCTGCGGGCGCGGGCTCCGCCGGCGCTTCGCCGGCGGGGTGAACGGCACTGACGGTTCCCTCCGGGTCGTTGTCCGCCACGCCGTAGCCGCCTTCGATGCCCGCTCCCAGCGGGAACTGGCGTCCCGGCAACGCATCCTGGTCGAACTGGACCGCCTGGTCGACCCCTTCGACCGTCACGGAGGTCCCGTGCACGTGACGGGCTCGGGGATAGTCAACGGCCCACGGGGGACGGTCCTGCACATGCACCGGCGCTTGCACCTGTGGTTGCAGCCCGGGGGCCACCTAGAGGCGGGGGAGCCACCCTGGCAAGCGGCACTGAGGGAGAGTGGCGAGGAGACCGGCCTGCCCGTCCGTCACCCTTCGGGCGGCCCGCGTTTGCTCCATCTCGATGCGCACCCGGCCGGGGCCCATTTCCACCTCGACCTGCGCTACCTGCTGCTATGCGACGAAACCGAGCCCCACCCGCCCGCCGGGGAGAGCCAAGAGGTGAGGTGGTTCGACCTGGCCGGGGCCATGGCCATTGCCGACGCCGGCCTGGTGGACGGGTTACGACGCTTGGAGCAGCTGGCCTCGAGCGCCACCGCTCCCCTCGAGCGGTAGTGAGAGGGCCGAAGGATGTCGAAGCTCAAGCTCGACCTTCACGACATATACAACCGGGGCGGCGAGATCGACCGTGCCCTGCGGGAAGTAATGCATGAGGCGGTACGCATCAAGGCGAAGGAGGTCGAGATCATCCCCGGCAAGGGGTCCGGCCAATTGAAGAAGCGGGTGGTCCGCTTTCTCGAGGCTCCCGAGATGCGGGCGCTCTACCACCGCCTGGAGAAGGACAAGGACAACTGGGGCCGGGTCTTCGTCTACTTCCGCTGGAAGTGAGCAGCGGGCGGGCCGCCGCCGACGCCAATTAGCGAGCGCGTGGCACCAGGGCCCGGGTGAAGCAGGAGCGACCTCGGATATAATACTCGCTGTCATCGGACGGTGATGCCGGGCGTGGGTTGTCCTGCGTGGCAGGATGCCCACGCTTTTGTATGAGGGACCTTGACCGCAAGAGGAGGTGAGATGGGCGCCGAAGAACAGATTGCCGACCTCGTAAGGCCGATCGTGGAGGCCTGCGGCCTGGAGATATGGGACGTGGAGCGCTCCGGGGCCTCCGTGCGGGTCCTGGTCGAGAAGCCCGGGGGCATCGACCTCGACGCCATCTGCGAGCTGACCCGGGCCGTGTCCACTGCTCTGGACCAGCGCGACGACCTCGTTCCTGAAGGCCGGTACACCCTCGAGGTGTCAAGCCCCGGTCTCGAACGTCGTTTACGCTACCCGAGACATTTCGCCTCCTACATAGGTCAGGAAGTAGCCGTGAAGACAGCCTCGCCCATCAACGGGGCGCGCCGTACCAAGGGCACGTTGGCGCGTACTACCGACGAAGACATCACCCTGGAGGCGCTACTGCCCAGCGGCGAGCTGGGCGAAGTACGCGTGCCGCTCGACGCCATCGACCGGGCCAACGCCGTTTTCAACTGGGGGCCGGTGCCTTCGGACCACAAACCGACCCGGGCGGCCACCAAGGCGAAGAAGGCGGCCACGGCGGCGAACAGGACGGGCCGCCGGGCCCACGCCGGCGACCGGGCGACGGCCGGCGTTGTCCTGGCCGAGGTGCCGGAGGAGGCCGTATGAGAGACAACCTGGCGTTCCTGGAGGCCCTCCAGCAGATAGCCAAGGACAAGGGGATAAGCGTCGACGTGCTGCTCGACGCCTTGGCCAACGCGCTCGTGGCCGCCTACAAGCGCATGCCGGGGGCGGCCGAGGAGGCGGTCGTGACCATCGAGCCCGATTCGGGCGAGATACGTGTCTACGGCCAGGAACTCGACGAGGAAGGGGCCGTCGTACGCGAGTGGGACGACACCCCCAAGGACTTCGGGCGCATTGCCGCCCAGACGGCCAAGCAGGTCATTTTCCAGCGTCTGCGCGAAGCTGAACGCGACCTCAAGTACGAGGAGTACGCCGGCCGTGAGGGCGACATCGTGACCGGCATCATCCAACAAAGCGACAATCGCTACACGCTGCTCGACCTGGGCAAGGTCGAAGCCCTGCTCCCTCAGGCCGAGCAGGTCCCCTTCGAGCACTACGAGCACAACGCCCGGCTCAAGGCCTATATCGTCGAAGTCCGCAAGACCAGCAAAGGCCCCCAGATCGTCGTGTCCCGGACCCACCCGGGCCTGATAAAGCGCCTCTTCGAGCTGGAGGTGCCCGAGATCGCCAACGGGATCGTCGAGATCAAGGCGGCGGCGCGCGAGCCCGGCCACCGCACCAAGATCGCCGTCTGGTCCAACGACCCCAACGTGGACCCTGTCGGTGCCTGCGTCGGGGCTCGGGGCGCCCGGGTCCGCATGGTCACGACCGAGTTACGGGGGGAGAAGGTTGACATCGTCCCTTACTCCGACGACCCCCGGGAGTTCGTGATGCGCGCCCTGCAGCCGGCCAAGGTCAAAGACGTCGTGCTGGACGAGGAATCCGGGACGGCGACCGTGATCGTCAACGATTACCAGCTTTCGCTGGCCATCGGCAAAGAAGGGCAGAACGCCCGCCTGGCCGCCCGGCTTACGGGTTGGCGCATCGATATCAAGAGCGAGAGCCAGCTGGCCGAGGAGGAGGCCTACGCGGCCCAGGAATGGGCCGAGGGCGAGTGGGTGCAAAATGAGGCCGGTGAAATGGTCTGGCAGCCGGCCGGAGGGGGCGAAGCGCTCTCGGCCGAGGAATGGGAGGCCGGTTCGGCGGCGGCGACGGCTGAGCCAGGTGCCTCGGCGGCGACGACTGAGCCGGGTGCCCCGGCCGCGGGAGTCGACGGCGGTGGTTCGCCGGCGGGATCCATGGTCGAGGCGAGCGGGGCGGCCACGGGGACGCCCAGTGCGGGGAGGCCCGCGGCGGACACTTCGGTCTCAGACACTTCCGTCTCGGACACGTCCGTCTCGGACACGTCCGTCTCGGGCGAGCCGGCTGGGCCGGCGCTTTCCGGGGAAGGAGTGGGGTAGACGGCAGCCCCGGTCCGCACCTGTATCGGGTGTCGCGCCAAAGGGGGGACCGGTACACTGGTGCGCGTTGTCGTAGGACCAAGCGGCCGCCTCACCATCGACCGGACGGCCCCGGGACGCGGTGCATGGTTGTGCCGGATGGGCAGTACAGAGCTGGCCCAACCGCGGTGCGTAGCCGAGGCTGGTCGTCGTGGCGCTTTCGCTCGTTCCTTGCGTGCTGATATCGGCGCAGGTGACGTCGCCCTGCTGCTCGCGACGGCCCGGGAACATGCGAGGATGGGACAAACAGAAGGTGGCGCCGGCAAGGCGCTCGCGATCGCAGACGACGAAAGGGACTAAGGAACAACTTGGCCAAGAAGATGCGGGTCTACGAGCTGGCACGTGAGCTCGGTCTGACGAACAAGGAGGGCCTCGACCTTTGCCTGGCCATGGGCATCGGTGTGACCAGCCATTCCTCGAGCATCGAGGAAGCTCAAGCCGACCGGGTACGGCGCAGGGCCGAACGGGAAGGCTTGAAGCGCGCACGTCAGCCTGAGGAGCCCGCGCCCGAACATGAGCGCTCGGCACCGGTCGCGGAGCGTTCGCCTGCGCCGGCCCCGACCACGACGTCGCCTCTCGCTATCAGCCCCACCGCCATTGTCCCCGACGGTGCCGCCGCCGGGGCCGGCCGGGGCTTGGCCGCCGCCAGCACCGTGCCCGCGCCACCGGCCGGCGTGCTGCCCGTTCCTCATGCCCCGACGGCACCGGGCGCTCCCGGGCCCATCGCGCCGGGGAGCGTGCCGCCCACTAGCCCGTCCCCGGTCGTCACCTCTTCCAGCCATGGCCGGGTGCCACCACCCGGAGTGGTGGCCGTCTCGACCAGCGCTCATGCGGGCACGGGGGTGCCTCCCACCGCTAGCTCGCGGCCTTCCAGCGCCACCGCGCCCGTGGTCTCGTCGGCGACGTCGGCCGCGCCCCAGGTCCGTCGCGACGCTCCCGCCAGTGCCGCAGGGGCGAGCCCTGTTTCTTCGCCGGCGAAAAGCGCGCCGGTGGGCGCCCAACCGCTCGTGCCCGTGGCCCGGGCCCGTTCCGCGGCTCCGGCGCCCGGTACTGGCGCGCCGGTCCGCCCCGGCTCGGAGACCGGCAGTGCGGCCCCGGCGGCGGCGCGTCCCGGCCCGGCCCCGGCGGCCGGTGGTCAAAACCGTGGGGCATTGTCGCCCATGACGGGCAAGCCCATCCCGCCTCCGCCCGGTTTTCGCGGGCCAGTGTCGCCTTTGACGGGCAAGCCGATCCCTCCGCCCGTGCGGGGCCCCAGCGGGCCCTCCGGAGGCAGTGGGGAATGGGGCCAGCGGCCCGGGGCCTCCGGGGACGGCAGCGGCCGGCCCGGCGGGACCGGTACGTACGGCGCCGGAGGCCCGGGTGGGCGTCCTGGCGATAGGGGCGAGGGCCGGCCGCCCATGCCCGGTGGTCGTCCGCCCGTCGGGCGTAGCGGTCCCATGGCACGCCCGGGGGCTCCGGGCACAGGTGCCCCGCGGCCCGGTTTTGGCGGGCCGGGTGGCCCGCGTGCTGCCGGGCCGGGAGGCCCGGGAGGGGGTATGGGAGCAGGTGGACGCCCCGGTGGCCCGCCGGGCATGCGACCGGGTGGCGCCCGCCCTCTGGGCGGTGCTCGCTCCGGCCCGCTTTCCCGTGGCCCCGACGCCACGTACCGGACGCCGCCTGGCGCGCCCTTCCGGGGTGCCCCGGGAGCCGGTTTCCCCGCCCGTGGTGCCGGCCGGCCCGGTGGTGGAGGTCCCGGTGGCGGCCCCGGCGGTCGTGGTGGAGGTCGCCCGAGCGGGCGGCGGTCGCGCAGCCGCAAGGCCAGCCGCGAGGAGTTGCAGGCGCAATCGCCGACCACTTACACGGCTTCGCACGCGCCCGTCCCCGAGGGCGAGGTCATAGTCGAGCGGGGCTCTACTGCTCAGGAGCTGGCCCCCAGGCTCAACCGCAGCGCGGCCGACGTGGTGCGCTTCCTGCTCACGCAGGGTGAGATGGTGACGGCGACGATGTCGCTCTCGGACGACATGATCGAGCTGTTCGCGGCCGAGATCGGTGCCCAGGTGCGCCTGGTCGAAGCAGGCGAGCAGAAAGAGGCTGAGCTCCAGGCGCGCTACTTCGCCGAGGAAGACGTCGAGGAGTCGGACGAAATGCTGCGGCCCCGCCCACCCGTCGTGACCGTCATGGGTCATGTCGACCACGGCAAGACGACACTGTTGGACCGCATCCGCGAGTCCGACGTAGCCTCGGGTGAGACGGGCGGCATCACCCAGCACATCGGCGCGTACCAGGTGACCACCGGTACCGGGCACGTCGTAACTTTCATAGATACGCCCGGTCACGAGGCCTTCACGGCCATGCGCGCCCGCGGCGCCGAGGTGACTGACATCGTCGTGCTCGTAGTGGCGGCCGACGACGGGGTCATGCCTCAGACTGTTGAGGCGCTGAACCACGCCAAGGCGGCCGACGTGCCCATCGTCGTGGCCATCAACAAGATCGACCGGGCCGATGCCAACCCCGACCATGTCATGCAGCAGCTGTCGGACTTGGGCCTGGTGCCCGAGAAGTGGGGCGGCGACACGATCATGGTCGAAGTGTCCGCCATCCAGAACCTTGGTGTCGACGACCTTCTCGAACAATTGATGGTGGTCGCCGAGGTCGAGGAGCTGCGGGCCAACCCCGAGGCCCGGGCGCACGGGACGGTCCTCGAAGCCAACCTCGACCCCGGCAAGGGGCCGGTGGCCACAGTCATCGTGCAGAACGGCACCCTGCGGGTCGGGGACCATGTTGTGGCCGGGGCGGCCTGGGGCCGGGTCAAGGCCCTCATCGACGACAAGGGCGACAACATCAAGGAAGCGCCGCCGTCCTTCCCCGCTCAGGTCCTCGGCTTCGACTCGTTGCCCGGCGCTGGGGACGAACTGCGGGCCGTGGCCAATTTCCGGACCGCCCGCGACGTGGCCGAACAGCGCGAGCAGCGTTTCCGCAGCGCCGACATGCGGCGTAGCGCCTCGGCGACGAGCGGGGGGGCCAAACTCGAGGACATCTTCGAGCAGATCCAGCGGGGCGAGGCAGCCACGCTCAACGTGGTCGTCAAAGCCGATGTACAGGGTTCCCTCGAGGCAGTGACCGAAAGCCTGCGCAAGCTGGAGCGCGAAGACGTGAAGCTGGCGTTCGTGCACCGGGCGGTGGGTGGCATCACGGAAAACGACGTCGCCCTGGCGGCGGCGTCCAACGCCACCATCATCGGCTTCAACGTCCGGCCGGGCCGGGAGGCCCGGGCCATGGCCGCGGCCCAGGGCGTGGAGGTCCGCACCTACGAGATCATTTACAAGCTGATCGAGGACATCCAAGCCGCCATGGTCGGCATGCTCGCTCCCGAGTACGAGGAGATCCTGACGGGCGAGGCCGAGGTGCGGGAAATCTTCCGCATCCCGAGGATCGGGGCCGTGGCTGGGTGCTGGGTGCGCAGCGGTGTCATCACCCGGGGTTCCAAGGTGCGGTTCCTGCGCGAAGGGGTCATCATCTGGAAAGGGTCGATCACCTCACTGCGACGTTTCAAGGAGGACGTGCGTGAAGTGCACGAGGGCTTCGAGTGCGGCATCGGCCTGTCGAACAACCAGGATCTCCGCCCCGGTGACATCATCGAGACCTACGAGGACCGGGAGATCCCCCGGACCTGAGCCCGTTGCACTCGGCTGTCCTGAGGGTGGAGCTGCACCTGCCCCTGGCCCGTTCTCTGAAGGACAAGCGGTCCGTCGTCCGACCAATCCTGGAGGGCGCCCGTCACCGCTTCGGCGTGGCCGCCTCCGAGGTGGGCCAGCAGGACTTGTGGCACTCGGCGGAGCTGGCGTTTTCGGCCGTGTCCTCTTCGGTCGGCCATGTCGGCGATGTGCTGGACAGTGTGGAGCGCTTCGTGTGGTCCTTCCCGGAGGTCGAAGTGAGTTCGTGCGAACGCCTTTGGCTGGAGACGTGACGGCGCCGACCGCCGACTGGGTGCTATGAGCGGCCGGGGCCGGCCGGCGCGGCCGACGTCCAGGTACTACTCCCGTATGGCCAGGGTGAACGAGGTACTGCGGGAGGTCTTGGCGGAAGAGATCGAAGTGGTGGCCAGTACCGACGCCCGGCTCGACCTGGTCACCGTTACGGCCGTCAGCTGCGACCCCGACCTCCGTCATGCCACCGTGCTCCTGGCCTCCCTGCCCGACACCGTCCGCGAGGCCTTGGGCGAGGCCCGCCCCCGCCTGCAGGCGGCCATAGCCCAACAGGTGCGGATGAAACGCACGCCCCAGCTATCGTTCCAGGCCGACCCGGCCGTTGGCCACGGCAAGTTGGTCGAGGAGATCCTCCGTGAACTGCGCTCCAGTGGGGAGTTGCGAGAAGAGACACCTACGGAGCCCGGCGAGGCCCACGACGACGCCTCGGGCTCGGCCGAGCCATCGCCGTGATCCCTTCGCCGTGACTCCCGTGGACGGCGTCCTGGTCCTGGACAAACCGGCCGGGTGTACCAGCCACGACGTGGTGGCGCGGTGCCGGCGCGTGTACGGGCAGAAGAAGATCGGCCACGCCGGGACGCTCGACCCGGCCGCCACCGGGGTATTGGTGCTGGGGCTGGGACAGGCCACGAGGTTGCTCCAGTACCTCTCCGGCCTGCCCAAGCGTTATACAGGCGAAGTCGTGTTGGGTGTCGCCACCTCGTCGCTCGATGCCCAGGGAACGGTGACGGGCAGATGGGACATGAGCGGCGTGAGCCTCGAGGCGGCCAGGAAGGCGGCTTTATCGCTGACCGGGCAGATAGTTCAGGTCCCGCCCATGGTCTCGGCCCTGAAAGTCGGTGGTCGGCGCCTGCATGAGCTGGCACGCGCCGGTATCGAAGTCGAGCGGGCGGCGCGACTCGTCACGGTGTCGCGCTTGGACTTGGAGCTCGCACAACCGACTGCTGACGGGGGCGACGGGTCGGGTCAGGCGGCTGCAGCCGACGCCGGGGGATGGGGTGCAGGCCGCGGACCGGTGCTGGCCATCGACGTGGAATGCTCCTCGGGTACCTACGTTCGCAGCCTGGCCGCCGACCTGGGCACCGCTCTGGGCGGTGGCGCTCACCTGCGCCGGTTACGGCGGCTGGCGGTGGGAAGCTACCGGATCGAGGAGTCCGTTACCCTGGACGCCCTGGAGGGATTTGCGGATCCGGCCCGCGTCGTACTGGCCCCGGCCGAGGCCATGCGCGGTGTGCCTGCCGTCACGGTGACGGGCGAGCTGGCCGCCGCCGTCGGCCATGGCAAGATCCTGGCCATCGGGACGCTGCAGGAGCTGGGCGGGGAGGGCCGGGCCCTGGGCGGTGCTGTCGGGCGAGGGTCACCTCCTCGCCGTTTACCAGGCCCATGGGCCCGGGCAGGCCAAGCCCGCGGTTGTGCTTTCGCCTCCGGCCCCTCCCGCCGGCGCCTTCGACCCAGGTGGCGCGGCTGACCCAGGTGGCGACGCTGACGGCGGGTGGGATTGAGCTACTTTTCCGCCCCGGCGTGCTCCTTGCGCACTTTGTCCCACAGGTTGGGCGGCATTACCTCGTAATGGTCGTGCTGGGCCTTGAAGCGCCCCCGCCCCCCGGTCAGGCTGCGCAGGTCGATGGCATAGCGGACGAGCTCCGACGTGGGCACCAGGGCGATCACGACCGATTCGCCGGGCTGGCCCGTTTCGGTGCCCTGGACCCGGCCCCGGCGGCTGTTGAGGTCGCCCATGACGTCGCCCTGGTAGGCGATGGGCACCGTCACCTCCAACAGCGAGAGAGGCTCGAGCACCACCGGGCTCGCCTTGGCTAGGGCCTCCCGAAGTGCCAGCGCCCCCGCCATCTTGAACGACATCTCCGACGAGTCGACCGGGTGGAACTTGCCGTCGAAGCACGTGACGCGGATGTCCACCACGGGCCAACCGAAAATGCCGCCTTCGGACATGGCCTCGTCCGCGCCCTTTTGCACGGCCGGTATGTACTGGCGGGGGATCACCCCACCGACGATGTTGTCGACGAACTCGAAGCCGCCACCTCTTTCCATCGGCTCGATGCGCAGCGAGGCCACCCCGAACTGGCCGTGGCCGCCCGTTTGCTTCTTGTACTTGCCTTCGGCTTCGGCGTTGGCGGTGACCGTCTCCCGGTAGGGGATCACGAGCTCCTCGCTCTCGACGCCCACACCGAACTTGCGGGCCAGGCGCTCCATGGCGATGGCGATGTGGGTCTCGCCCGTCCCGGTGAGAACGGTCTGGTGCGTCTCGTCGTCCCGGCGCACGAGCAGGGTCGGGTCTTCTTCCTGCAAGCGGTGCAGGGCTGTCATCATCTTGTCCTCGTCGGCCTTGCTCTTGGGGCGGATGGCTACCGACAGCACGGGCGTGGTGGCCTCGGCTAACCAACCGGAGCCGCCGGGACCGTCGTCATCGCTTTCGGAGCCGGCCGGCACCAGGCTGACCGGCATGTTGCGCGGCGTCAGCGTGTCAGCGGTGTAGGTGGCGGCAAGCTTGGCCACGGCGCCGAAGTCGCCCGCCGCCACCTCGGTGAGGGGGATCTGCTCCTTGCCCCGCAGGGTGAAGATGAGGTGCAGGCGCTCCTCGGCTTTGTTCCTCGGGTTGAACAGGGCAGCGTCGGCCCGGACCGTCCCGGACAGGACCTTGAACAGGGATATCTTGCCGACGTAGGGGTCGGCGATGGTCTTGAAGACCCAGGCCAGGGGTGGGCCGGCCGGGTCGCAGGCGACCTCGATCACCTCGCCGCCGTTTGCTCCGGGCGCCCGCACCCGCGCCGCCGGGCGCTCCAGGGGCGATGGGGCCACGTCGCAGATGATGTCCAGCAAGCGGTCGATGCCGACCTGCTTGGTGGCCGAACCACAGATGACGGGGAAGACCTGGGAGGAGACAACGCCGCGGGCCAGCGTCTTGGCCAGCTCGTCGGCGGTGACCTCCTCGCCGTCCAGGTAGCGGGCCATCAGGTCGTCGTCGGCGACGACGATCCCCTCCACCAGCGAGTCGCGCACGGTGTGCTCCTGAGCGGCCATGTCGTCGGGTATGGCCGCTTTGGTGGCGTTGCATTTTCCCGCCTCGTAGACGAAAGCGGTGTCGCTGAGCAGGTCGGCCAGGCCGTGAAAGTGCACTTCCTCCCCGATGGGAAGTTCGAGAGGGGCGACGCCGGCGCCGAAGGCGGAATGCAACTGGGCGAGGACGCCGGAGAAGTCGGCCCGTTCCCGGTCCAGCTTGTTCATGAATATGAGACGGGGTATCCCGAGCTCGGCCGCCGCTTTCCAGAAGATCTCGGTCTGCACCTCGACGCCGTCGACGGCACTCACGACGAACACGGCCAGGTCGGCCACGGACAGTCCCGCCAGTGCCTCGGGGACGAAGTCGGCGTACCCTGGGCAGTCGAGGACGTTGACCTTGTACCCGCGCCATTCGAGGGCGGCCAAGGTTAGCGAGGTGGACATGTGATGGGAATGCTCTTCAGGCTCGAAGTCGGACACGGTGGTCCCGTCTTCCACCCGGCCTGCCCGCGTAATTGAACCACTGCACAGCAGCAGGGCCTCGGTCAGCGTCGTCTTCCCCGAGCCCCCGTGGCCGACCAGGGCCACGTTGCGGACCTTCGCTGGTGGGTACGCCTTCATGCGAGCACCTCTTTCTGTCCCCGAGGGTTCCCCCTGCGGGTGTTCACGGCCCGCGCTGTCCCCTTCACGGCCGCTCGAGACCTGATCCAGTTAAGTTACCCGTTGGGAGCTAGGGCATGGGAGGGCGCTCGGAGCCAGAGATCCGCTGTTCGAAAGTGCGGCTGGTAGGCTGAGCACCACGCACCGGGGCCCACATAAGCACTCTTGCCACCCCGTTAGGAGCACGTAGGTGTTCGACGCACGTTTTCGTACCGCCATCGACCGGGCCGTGAGGCCGGCGGGCCGGGCTCTCCGACGCACTGGCCTGTCGCCCGATCACCTGACGGCGACGGGGATCCTGCTGTCCATCCCGGCGGCCTGGGCCATCGCTACCGGCCGCCTCGTCCTGGGTTTGGTGGTCCTCATCGGGTCGGCGCTGCCCGACCTGTTCGACGGGAGCCTGGCCAAGGCGAGCGGGAGGGCAAGCCGCCGGGGGGCGTTCTTCGATTCGGTCGGCGACCGGGTCAGTGACAGTATCGTCCTGGCCGGCTTCGCCTGGTACGCACAAGACCGCTTCGGGGCCCACGCCGCCCTGCTGCCCCTGGCCGTGCTCGGTTCTTCCCAGCTGGTTTCCTACATAAGGGCCAAAGCCGACGCCCTCGGCATCGACGCCAAGGGCGGCCTCATGGAGCGAGGCGAGCGGGTCTTCGTGCTCTGTTTTGCGCTCAAGTTCCCAGCCGACATGTTGTGGTTGCTCTGGCTCATTGTGGCCCTTTCCTTGGTCACCGCCGGCCAGCGGTTCGTCAAGGTGTGGCGTCAGGCCGAAAAGCCGCCCGCCCCATTGCCTGTCGAACCCGCCGCGGTGGTCCTGCGTTGGCGGGCCTGGAGGGAAGAACGGGCGGGGCGCGAGCCCACCTCTTGGGTTTGGTCCCCGCGGGGGCCAGGTCGCCCGGCCGGCGGCGGTTTCTTTTCGGGTAGCCGGCGGCCCGGGGCGGGTGCAGCCGAGGGCAGGTGGCACGAACGCCGCTTGCAACGGCGCCTGCGCCTCAGCGAGGAACAGTCCGCCGGACATGACGACCAGGACAACGTGACCGCCGACCTGCGCGACGAGATCACGGCCCAGAGCCGCAGAGGCCGGCCCCGGGGCTGAGCCGGCGCCCGGGCGTGCGGCCGCCTAGGCCGTGCCCTAGGGTCGGGTCGCAGTGCTGAGCAAGGAGCTCGCCCTGTACCGCGCCGGAGCGGTCGTTGCTTCGGCGCTGCCCGGAGAGGTCGCCGGTACCATTGCCCAGGGTGTGGGCGCGCTGATGGGGCGACTGCCCGACTACGACGGGCGGCGAGCCGTTGTGGCCTCCCACATGGCCCGGGTGCTGGGCCGGCCGCTCGGACGCCGGGAGTCCCGGCGCATGGTAGTAGAGGTGTTCGCCAACTACGGCCGCTACTGGGCCGAGAGCCTGCGCCTGCCGACGCGCACGGCGGCCGAGATCCTGGCCGGGGTGACCACGTTCGGCTGGGAGCACCTTGAGGCGGCGCTGGCCGGCGGGAGGGGCGCCATCGTGGCCACACCTCATCTGGGGGGCTGGGAATGGGGGGCCCTGTACCTCATCGCCAATGGGGTCCCCGTGACGGTTGCCGTCGAACCCCTGCGCCCGCCTGATCTTTTCGAGTGGTTCGCCCGCTTCCGGGAGGACTTGGGCATGAAGGTGGTGCCCGTCGGGCCCGGGGCGGCCGGGGCCATACTTCAGGCCTTGAAGGACGGACATGTCGTGTGCCTGCTGTCTGACCGCGTGGTCGCCCACGTCTCTGCGGCCGAAGTGAGCTTCTTCGGGGCGCCCGTCATGCTCCCGGCCGGGCCGGCCACGCTGGCCTTGCGCTCCGGCGCTCCTCTCATGACGGCCGCCATCTACTACGGCAAGCAGACCACCGCCCACACGCTGGTCTTCCGCCCCCCGCTCGAGCTCCCGGCGGCGGGGCGGTTCCGCCAATCGGTGCAGACCGGTACGCAAATACTGGCTGTCGAGCTCGAGCACCTCATCCGGTCTGCTCCCACCCAGTGGCACCTGGTGCAGCCCAATTGGCCCGACGACCCCCAGTTGCACAAGCCGTGGGGGATGGCGTGCGCTTAGGCATCGTGTGCCCGTACAGCCTGAGCATCCCGGGCGGAGTGCAGCACCAGGTGCTCGGCCTGGCCCGGGCGTTGAGGGTGATGGGCGTGGAGGCGCGGGTGCTGGCGCCCTGCGACGGTCCGCCGCCCGAACCCTGGGTCACCCCCCTGGGGGCGTCGGTACCCGCTGCCGGCAACGGCTCGGTGGCGCCCATCGCCCCCGACCCTTCGGCCGCCCTGCGCACCATCCGTGCCTTGCGCGATGAGCAGTTCGACATCGTCCACCTCCACGAGCCGCTGGTCCCCGCCCCATGCCTGACCGCCCTGCTCTTTAGCGACGCACCTCTGGTAGGCACCTTCCATCGTGCCGGGGAGATCGCCTGGTACCGGCCCATCCGCGGACCGGCCCGATGGGCGGCCGGGCGACTGAAGCTGCGCTGTGCCGTGTCCAACATCGCCCTGGCTACGGCCCGCCAGGCCCTCGGGGGCGAGTACGAACTGCTCTGGAACGGTATAGACGTCGACGGGGCGGCGGCCGCCGAACCTTGGCCGACCTCGGCGCCGACGGTACTGTTCCTGGGCCGGCATGAGCCTCGCAAGGGGCTGGCGGTCCTGGTGGAGGCGGTCGTCAAGCACGATGTCGACGCCAACGTGTGGGTGATCGGCGAGGGCCCGCAAACGGCCGGGCTCCGGGAGGCCACGCTGGGCGATGCCCGTTTCGAATGGCTGGGTACGGTGGGCGAAGAGGAAAAGAGGCGACGCCTGCGGGGCGCTGACGTCCTGGCCGCGCCTTCGCTGCACGGGGAGAGCTTCGGAGTGGTGCTGCTAGAGGGCATGGCCGCCAGGACCACCGTCGTGGCCAGCAACATCGCCGGGTACGCCAATGTGGCCCGGGCGTCGAAGGACGCTCTCCTGGTCCCCCCGGGCGACGCCGCCGCGCTGGCAGCGGCGTTGCGCTGGGCGCTCGCCGGCGGCCCACAGATCGAGGCGATGCGCCAGTCGGCCTTCGAGCGGGCGGCGGAGCACTCCATGGCCGCGCTGGCCCGGCGTTACCTGCAGCTGTACGAACCACTGCTGCCCGGCTGAGCCGGGCTGCCCCTGGCGCCGTGGTGCCCCTGGCCGCGGCGGGGGCGGTCCCGATCGGGTCACAACTGCGGGCCTTCATGGTGCCGTCCCAACCACGTCGTGTGGTTGTTGGCTTTCAGGAAAATGGGCCCGCGGGGGAGGCCGGTCATGCCTCAGGAGCGACGATAAGGCTGGTGGGCGGGCTGAAGTGCGGGCGGTGGCGAGAAAAACACTCTCGTAATATTCGCCGAAAATTGGCACGCGGGATCCTGGTGCTGGTATTAATGGCAAGCCAAAACAGTCTGGCGGCAGGTCGCGTCGCGATAGCGATAAGACCTGGGAAAACTTGCCTCCAAAAAATCCCTCTTGTGGCGCGCTCTTCGGCGCGGCCCGAGGGTGGCTGAGGCAGGTTCCGGGAAATCTTTTTGAACATCGGCCCCGTCACAGGCCGGTACTAGAGAGAAAGGCAGACTGCGAAGCCCTATGCACACAATTGCCATTGCCGTCTCTGCCAGCGCCGCTGGCCTTGTGGGTTGGTACTGCCGCGCCAGTACGAAGATGGCCGGCCTCGTCTCCTCGGCCGCCGCCGCTTGCCCGCAACCGGGGGGCCAACAGCCAACGGGCCGACGGCGAAGGGCTTGGTGCTCACGTGCCCGCTGGGCGCTGACCACGGCCGGCGCGGCGGGGACCGTGGCCGCCACCCTGCCGGCCCGGGGCCACGACAGCTGGCCGCCTTTAGCCCGGTCGGCATTGGCCGTGTGGGCGGGGGCGCTGGCGGTCATCGCTCTAATTGACCAGGAAAGCCTTGTAATCCCTACAAAAGTCGTGCGGGCCGCCATAGTGGCGACAGCCACCTTGCTCATTTCTGCCAGCATGAGCATGGGAAATTGGCGCCATTTATGGCAGGGCGTGTTGTGTGCCGGCATTGCTATCGGCCTGTTCGGGTCGTGGGCCGCCATTAACCCCCGGGGACTGGGGTTTGGGGATGTGCGGATGGCCACGCTCGTAGCCTTGGGCGGGGGCACGTTATCGGTGCCGGGCTCGCTCGCCGCCCTGGCCTGCTCGGCATTTGTCGCTGGCTTGGTGAGCAGGCACCGTGCGGGCCGAACCCCGGCCGCCGGGGCCGGGGCCGTCGTAGCCCTGGGCCCGTACCTGGCGGTCGGCGGGTTGACGGTTGCGATAGCTCATGCGTACTGAGCAACGGGGGCTGAGGCTCGCCGGCACCGTCGCGTCTGCGAGCACCGGGCCGCCGGCTAAAGCGCGGCGGCCTCGGCGCTGGACGACGGGCAGCGTCATGCCGGTGGTGCTGGCGGTGCTCGCCGGCGGGTTTGGGTACGGGGCGCTCCAGGACCGTTCGGCGCTGACGACCATCGTCGTTGCCAGCGCCGTCGTGCCCGCCGGGGCGCGGCTCGACGCCGGCGACACGCGTCTGGTCAAGGTGCACGAGGCTGATATGGCGCTGGTTCACGGCGTCCTGGCTCCTCGGGCGCTGGCCGGCGGGTGGGTGGCGGCCGTGGCCCTGGCGACCGGGCAACCAATAACAGACAGCGAGGTCACAAGACCATCGAGGGCTCCGGCGCTGGGGGAAATGAGCATTGCCGTGCCCGTCCAGCAGGCCGTCGGGGGCAGGATCGGGGACGGCGACCTCGTCGACGTCATCGTCTCGACGGCGAACGGCGGTGCCCAGTACGTGGCTCAGGGGCTGCGTGTACTGGCGGTGGCGCCGACGTCTGCTGCCGGCGGGGTGCTCGGTGGCCTGTCTACGAATTACTACGTCATAGTCGCTGTGGGTAAACAAACCGCTTTGCACCTGGCCGCGGCGTTGGGCGCGCAGGGAACGGCAGGGCCCGGGGCGCAAGTGGAGATAGTCCGTTCGACCGGCGAGCGCGACACGGCGCGGCTCGGCTACGCCACGGCGGCGTCCGGTCCGACGGCGCCGACGGCGACGGCGACGAAGGGATCGCCATGACGGCCCTGTCCATTGGCCTGGGTGCCACAAAAGCATCGTGGAGCGCCGCCTTCAGGTCCCATGTGCGCGACCACGGCCAGGGGATGGCGGTGCGGGTGATAATGGACCGCGGCGAGTTGGAGCGCGCCGGTCCCGAACTTGACGTGCTCGTGGTCGACGACCTGATGCGCACCTTTTCCATAACGGACATAGCCCGCGCCCAGGACCACGGGGCCCACGTTGTGGGCCTTTACGAACAGGGCTTGGGCATGGGTCGGACCTACCTCGGCGGCCTTGGCGTCGACGAGATCCTGCCCGCGACCACCACGCCGGCGGAATTGTCGGCGTATTTGTTGCAGCTAGAGCTACGCCCTCAGCCCGTGGCCGGCGCTACCGTGCGGGCCGCGTGGGCCAGGACCACGCCCGCCGCCCGGCCCGGGCCCCACGGAGGCAACTTGAACGCGTGGACGAAGGTCAGTGGCGGTAGCGGGTTGACCGAGGCCGTGGTGGCCGCGGCCGAGCACCTGTCGCGGCGGGCTCGGGTCTTGCTTATAGAGGCCGAGGAGCTGTCGCCCATTCTGGTTTCCCGGCTTTTGCGCTCTCCCGAGACCGGTCTGCCGTGGGCGGTGTCGCGTGCCGGGCAAGGGCTCCGAGTGCTACCGGAGGGACTATCGGGGCCACGGGGGGACGGTACTCCGCCCGCGGGCCATTTCGACGTGATATGCGGCTCCCCGGGTGCTCCGCAGGCGCTCAACGCGGCGCATTTGAACCGGCTGGTAACGGAGGCGCTCGGGATGTACGACGAGGTCTTTATCGAGACGGGGTGGCTGGTGGGCCCGTCTTCGGGGCGCGAGCGCTTTGGGGCCGTGCGGGACGTTCTAGTGGCCGCCGACCGGGTCGTGGTCGTGGCTGGGGCCGATCCTGAGGGCGCGGCGCGTCTGGTCGAGTGGAAGGCGGCGGCCGAGACCGCGGGGGTGAGTGCCCCCAGCGTGGCGGTGTTCGGCCGCGCCCGGGACAGTGCCTTCGAAAGGGATTACTTGGCCCGCGTCGTTACGGTCAACACGGGTCGCCGCCCGTTTTCGAGCCTGGCGTTCCTACCGGAGGACCAGACCGTGGCCCGGGCCCGCTGGAACGCCGAAATGGTCTGGAGGTGCCCCTGGCTCAGAGCGGTAAAGGACCTCGTGGCGGCCTCCGGCGTCGCCCCGGCTGCGTCGCGTCGGGGCGCAGGACGCTCGGGAGGGTACCGGGACCGTTATGCCGGCGCCCCGTCCGTGGAGGCGGCGGCCATATGAGCATGACGGCTTTCGACCAGTTGCGGTCCCGGGTGCTGGCGCTGGTCGCCGCCCGGGACATGGATGTCCCCGCCCAGCCCGCCCTGGCCCGACAGCTCGTCGAGTCGGAGACGGAACGCTTCCAACGCGACCTGATGCGGGGCCTGCAGCAGGACCTGCAGCCCTTCTCCGACCCGCCCGACGTCGTCGACCGGATAATGCGCGAGCTCAACGGGATAGGGGCGCAGCTCGACCAGCTCGTTTCCGACCCGAGGGTGGAAGAGATCTACGGCGTCGACGGCGACATAACCGCCCGACTGGTAGGTGGGCAGACGAGGTGCGTCGAGAGCCCGGCCCAGCCCGAGGCGGTCCTGGCTGTGTTGCAGAGGCTCATTGCCGCCGCCGCCGAGAACATGGACGCGTCCCACCCCAAGGTCGACGGTATTCGCGTCATGCTGCCCGGTGGGCGCCAGGCCCGGCTTTCGGTCTCGGTACCGCCCCGGGTCGATGGCGCCGTGTCGTTCAGCCTCCGGGTCCCTCAAAAGCGCCACACCACGCTTGCTGACCTGGTCTGCTTTGGATCCCTGACGACGGCGGCGGCCAATTGGCTGGAGATCCTGATGAAGGTGCGCAGGAGCCGCATCCTGGTGGCGGGCCCGCCCGGGGCCGGAAAGACGACTTTGATCGAGGCGTTGTTGCGGGCCGTCCCCGCCCGGCGTCGTGTTATCTGCGCCGAGGAGCAGAGAGAACTCAACGCGCCGCTCCTCAACGGCGAGTACTGGCAGAGCTCGAAGGTCGAGACCCTGACCGACCTCATACGGTCGGCCCGGGTCGCTTCGCCCGAGCTCATAGTGCTGGGCGAGCTCAAAGGACCGGAGGCCTGGGAACTGCTCATGGCCGGGACATTGGGCGTTGGCGTCGTCGCCGCCGTCCACGCCGAGGACACGGCCGGCGCCTTTGAGGCTCTCGCCGTGTGTGCCACCAAGGCGGTCCCGGCGACGCCCTTTGTCGAGCTCGAGGCCCGCTTTGCCGCCATGTTCGATGTGGTCGTCTATTGCGACGTCGACGACTCGGGTGACCAGGTGCAGCGCCAGGTGACGGAGATCTCGGTCGTCCCGCCCCAGCTGACCACGGCCGCTGGCGGTGTAGCCGTCACCCCGATTTTCAGCCGGACCGACATCGGCGAGGACCTGGAGCTGCGGACCGGGGCGGTGGGTGACCGCCTGGAGCGCCGCTGTGACCGCCTGCTGGCGCGCTATGGCCTCAACCTGGCCCAGGTCCTGAAGGGGACGGAGGTCCGCTGGTGAGCCTCCTGGCCGCCGTCTGCGCCGGCGCCTTGGCGTGGGCCATTGCTCGACGGTTGACGGGTGCCCCTTCGTTCGCTGTGACCGAGGAGCGGATGGCCATGAGGCAACTGCTCCTGGGAGGTGGGCGGGGGCGCCGGCGTCGCCGGGACAGTTTCCAGGTGTGGCTTTCTCAAGCGGGCGCAGCTGTTACCGCGGCTCAGTTCTGGGCCGTGTCGGCCGGCGTCGGGGCCGTGTCGTTCGCTCTTCTCCTGGCCATTGCCCAGACGGCCGTTGTGGCCGCGTTGCCGGCCGGCGCGTGTGCCGGCGCACCGTACTCGTACTGGTCGGCGCAACGGCGCAAGCAGGCGGCGGCCCGCAGCGCGGCGTGGCCCGACGCCTTACGCTTCCTGGTCGGAGCGCTCGGGGCGGGCATCGCCACCCTTCACGACGGCCTCGAGGAGTTGGCCAGGTCGGGGCCGGCGCCCCTCAGGGCCCCGATGGCCCGTTACGTTCGCGTGGCGGCCCGCCTGGGAGACCGCCAGGCCCTCGAGCTGGTGCGGGCCGAACTGGCCGACCCCATATCGGACCCCGTCCTGCTGGCCTTTGCCGGCGCCGTCGAGGAGGGCACCGAGACGGTGCTGCGAGTCCTGGCCGACCTCGGTTCGCAGATAACGGCGGATATCCAGCTGGCCGACAAGATCAGGACGGTACAGACCCAGTCACGGGTGGCCAACTGGGGTTGTTTTGCCATGCCGTACGTGATCCTGGTCTTCCTGTGCGCGACCAACCCGTCGTACCGGCGTTTCTTTTCCGAGCCCGTCGGCCTGGTGCTCGTGGTCGCCGGAGGGCTTATGTCCGTTCTCGGGTTGTTGGCTTCCCGCCGGCTCGTCCGTCCCGTCGGCGCCACGGAGAGGGTCTTTGTTGAGGGAGCGCCACAATGGGCGCGGTAACGACGGACGCCGCCCTGTCTGGCCTGTGCTGCAGTGGCGCGGTTTGCTGGACGGTTACCCGGCTGGCCCACCCGCGGCGCTCGCCGGTAGGCCGGATGTCGCTCTACCTGGAAGGAGCCAGGGCTCGGCTCGGGGGAAGGCCGGCCTCCGCCACTGGCCCGCTTTTGGCCGGTGAAGCTTTGCGCCGGGTCTTGGGGCCATTGATCGGCGGCGCGCTGGCCCGAGTGGCCAAGCTGGGCCGGCTCGGCCCGGCGGAAAATCTTCAAGCTGTCCCTGCGCCAGGCGGGCGTGAAGCTCACGCCCGAGGCCTACAGGAGGGAGTACCTGCGCTGGCTGATCGCCACGCCCATCGTCCTGGGGCTGGTAGGGGCGTTGACAGGACGGGCCAGCTTCGTGGTCCTGTTTTTCGGGGCCGGAGTCGTTGTCGGTGCCCGGCGCCTGCCGGAGCGCCTCAAGAGGCGCGCCAGGCGGCGTTCTGATCGCGTGCGCAGCGACCTGCCCACCGTCGCCTCCATGCTGGCTCTGAAGATCGAGAACAATAAGAGCCTGGTGGTGGCCGTCTCGGACGTGGTCGCCCAGGGCTCGGGCCCGGTGGTGGAGGAACTGGGCCGCGCCGTCCATCTGATAAATGTCGGGTACGGCGAAGCGGCGGCGTTCGAGCTCGTGGCCCGGGAATCGGCTGAGCCGGCTGCCTCCCGCTTTTACCGGTTTTTGGCCGCGGCGACCGGCGGGGGCCTGGACCTGGCCCGAGCGCTACTGGACCAGGCCAACGAGCTACGGGCCCAGCGTCGTGAGGAGATAGAGCGCAGCGCCGCCCAACGGCAGATGGCCTTGATAATCCCGAACCTGGTGTTTATGGCGCCCGTCCTGTTCGTATTTCTCCTGGCGCCCCTGCCCCAACTGCTTTTCGGAAAATAATACAAACAACGCGCTCCCGCGCTCCGACCTGAAAGGAAAAATTTATGGCATACATCGCCCGGGCAACTCCCCGAGAAATATCTCCCGGCCGGTCCCGGCGCCGGCGCGCCATCGCCCGGCTCCGTCGCCTGCTCGGCGACCAGCGGGGGAGCCAGATCACCGACAACCTAGGGCTGATCGTGATCGGCATTGTCGCCGTCGTCGCGATCGGAGTCCTCATCTCCGGGCTGGACTCGACCGTGTTCAAGTGGGTCACGGGCCAGCTCGGGCTGAGCTGACGTCGTCGGTATGAGACGGTGCTCCGAGCTCGGCTCGTCCGTGGTAACCGGGATGATCGGGACGGTGATGCTTCTCGTCGTCTTCATCGGTGCATTGAGCGTGGTTGTCGACGAGTACGCCAAGGGCGCGCTCCGCACCGCGGTGGACGAGGCCGCCCAGGCCGGGGCCACGGCGGGCGGCTCGGTGGCCACTTGCGAGCTCAAGGGGCGGCAAGTGGGCACCGACCTGTTGCCGGGCCCGCTCGGCGCCGGGGTGATGGTGAACTGCCGCGTCCGGGGCGACGAGATGGTGGCCTCTTTCACGTGCGTCGTGCATGGTTTTTCGCCTCCGGTCCCGCCCGTGCACATCTATGTCACCGGGTCCTCGATAATCGAAGAGGTGCCGGCGCAGTGAGCCCGGCCCCGGCGTCCCGGCGCCAGCAAGGCATCGCCACGCCGTTGAGCCTTGTCCTCGGCCTGGGCTTTATCGTCATGCCCGTACTGGTCCTCGTGCTCATGCTGCCGACCTGGGAGCAGAGGACGGTCGACGCCCAGGACGCCGCCCGCAACGCAGCCCGGGCCTTGGTGGTGGCGGATGACTGGGGCGATGGAGTAGCGGCCGCGGAACAGGCCGTGTCCGTGGTAGCCAGCGGCGACGGCCTGGGTGCCGCCGACGTGAGCCTGCGCCTGGCCGGTTCCCTTGAGCCCGGAGCAACGGTGACGGCGTCGGTGACCGTGGTGGTGCCGGCGGGCAACGTGCCCGGGCTCGGCTTCATCGGCGCCCTTCACTACACGGCCTGCTCCACTCAGCACGTCGACGCCTACCGGGCTTCGAGCTCGTGAACGGCGCCGGGCAGGGCCGGGGTGGGCAGGCCCGGGGTAGGCAGGCCCGGGGTAGGCAGGCCCGGGGTGGGCAGGCCCGGGGTAGACGCCCGGATAAGCCCGGCGACGAACGGGGCGATGCCATGGTCGTCTGGTGCTTGCTGATGGCGGTGATGTTGCTACCGCTGGGCGGAATCTCTGTCGACTTGTGGCACGGCATCGAGGTCCAGCGCCAGTTGCAGTCCGCCGCCGAGGACGCGGCGGCGGCCGGAGCCTCGGGCATCGACGTGGCCGAGTACCGCCAAAGCGGCTGCATCGTGCTTGACCCCACCGTTGCCGTCCCGCTGGCGCAAACAAGTATCGCCACTCAAACAGGCCTGGGCCCCTGGCGGGAAGGGTCATCGTGGTAAGTCCCGATCGCCGTCAGATATCGGTCGCCCTGCAACAGGACGTGCGCCTGACGCTTCTTTCCTGGGTCGAGGGCACCCGGCCTCTGGTCGTGGCCGCCGTGGCGTCGAGCGGCCCGGAGGGTTCGGTGTCGGGAAGTGGGTGCCCATGAGGCCTTTGCACAGATGGGCCCGAACGCGGGAGAGAGATCCGGGGAGGACAGAGATGGGGCTGGGTCGGCGGGGGATGAGGCGTGGGGTCATGGCGGCGGCGATGGTGGCGGCCACAGCCGTCGGGGCCCAGGTCAACGGTCTGGCGAGCTTTCAAGCCGGCGAGCCCGGCAGTTGCGGCGGCTCGGCCGGCCTCGGTCCCACGGTGAGGGCGCGGCTCGGTTGCCCGGGCGGACCGGCACCGACCAGCGGGCCCGGGCGGGGCCGCGGTCACAACCGGGCCGGGGCACGCCGGCGCCCTCGGGCCGTCCCGGTGATGGGCCGGACCAGACGTCGGTTCCGGTCCCCAACGACTGGGGCTATACGTCGTGCCCCAGTGGCGCGGGCTCAAACGCTGTGCTCCCGGTGAACCAGTACGGCCCCGGCGGTAGCCGGACGGGGTCGAAGTCCGTTATCTGCCCATCCGCTCAGGTGGGCACGACCACTCCGGCCCCGCCACCACCGCCCCCGCCATCGGCCGGCCAAGTGTGGGCGGAGGTGCCTCTGCCCCCTCCGGTGTTGGCCATAAATCCCGCCAACGCCGGCATTACTCAGCTCCCGAGCTGGTTCTGGGTCACAGGGGGCGGCGGCCCTGTCACCGTGACGGTGGAAATGGGCGGTTACAGCGTGACGGCGACCGCCAGCCCGGTTGAATACCAGTGGGGTTTCGGCGACGGTGCGAGCGCGCTCAGCACCCGTGCCGGGGCCCAGGCGGAGCCGTCGGTGGTCCACACCTATGTCGGCAAGGGCACGTACACGGTGAGCCTCGTCGTGGAGTACGCCGGTAGCTACAGCTTCGCCGGGCCGGCCGGGGCCGGGTCCGCCTCTCTCGGGGTGTACTGGCAGCCGGGGGCCGGGGCGTCGTACTCCGTCCAGGAGGTCCGTTCGGTGCTCGTGCCCACCGGGGGTCACTAACCGTGCCTGCGGCCTGGTCGCGGTGGCAGCTCGCTCAGGTCGAAGCTCAGGCTTTCGGCCGTCGTGCCCGGCGCCAGGGGCCATCGAAGATCGCCTTTCGGGCCGCCATGGTCATCGCCCTGGGAGCCTTCGAGCGCCGCGTGCACCCGTCGGGGCAGGCTGTTTGCCTGTTGGCTCCCAGGTGGTCGCCGCGTGGTCGGGCGCAGCGTCGGCGCCGTCGTCTGCCGTCGGGCTCATCGGGGCGGTAATGCCGCTGCTCGGCTGGGTGCTGCTGGCGTTGACGGCACTGGTGTCGCTGCCGTTGGCCGTCTCGGCCACCAGAGCCCTCCCGGCCAGGGTGCGGCTCGACCGGATAGGCCCACACGGTCATCGTCATCATGTCTATGTCCATTCGGTGGCCAGCACCCGGCCCGGCGCCGGCGCCGAACTGATGGCGTCGTTGGCCGGCGAGGCCGACCGGAAGGGCTGGCTTTTGTTCCTCGACGCCGACAACGAGAAGTTGGCCAGCTACTACTCGAGGTTCGGTTTTGCCCGGGGCGGTGCGGTAACGATGCCGAACGGTACCGTCCGGGCCCGGATGTGGAGGCTGCCGGAGGACCGGCGAGGGAGGGCCTCATGAGCCGGGCCGGGTACGCGGCTTTGTGGATGCCGCCGGCGTCATCGTGTGCGAGCTCGTGTTGCTTGTTTTTCTCGTTGAAGCAAGGGGTCTTCTGGGCTCGGTGGACCTGGCGCATTTCCCCACCTGGGCCCAACAGTCAAGCCCGGAGCTGGCGCTGACGGCTCTTGTCCGGCTCCTCGGTATTTGCGTTTCGTCGGTCCTGTTGGCCAGCACGGCAATTTACGGGGTAGGAGTCCTCACCGGCAGCCGCCGCTTGGTCGAGCGCTCCCGCCATCTCACGCCTGCGCTGGTCAGGAGGGTCCTGGACACGCTGGCGGCGGCGTCGGTGGCGGCGTCGTCGATCGGTAGCGGCGCTGCTGTGGCGGGCGCCTCGAGCCCGGTCCACGTCATCTCCGTGGTCAGGCCGGTGGACGCCGGGCCGGTGGACGCCGGGGCGGTGAGCAAGATGCCGGCTCCGCACCGGGCGACCTCGACGACAGCAGTGCGGGTGAGCACGACGGCTCTGGGCCGCCATTTCCCGCACCCGGGCGAGGTGCCTCACACCCTGCCGGCGGCGACAGCGGCGGAGCCGGAGGACGGCGAAGCCCCTAACCCCGGCAACGGCTCCGCCGCGCTGTCGGTGGGGACCAAGGTGATCACCGTCCGCCCGGGCGATTGCCTCTCCGTGCTGGCTGAGCGCCATCTTGGGGACTGGAGACTGGACACCGAGATAGAGGCGCTCAATTACGGCCGGGTGCAGCCCGACGGCCGAGCGCTCGTCGACGATCACTGGATTTACCCGGGTTGGGTCCTGGTGATGCCGGCCGACGCCAGCGGAGCCACGATTATCGGAGCGGGCGTGAGCACGGCGTCGGCGGTGGTGCCCACGCCCGGGGCGCCTCCTGTTTTGCCCACCCCCGAGACGCCAATGCCAGCACGGCCAGACCGGCGGCTGGCCGCCCGGCTTCACCGGCCTGCCCTTGTCGCCCCCGGGCCGGGGGCGGCCGTCCCCCCGAGTGCGGCTCTCCGGGGCGCACCTGGCGGGTCAGCGGCGGCCTTCCCGAGGGGTGCCGGTCTCCGCGGCGCGCCTGGCGGGCCCCTCCCCGCCCGTGACGCACCCGCCGGCGCGCCTGGCGGGACCGTCCCCAAGCGTGACGCACCCGCCCCCGGGGCGCCGGGCGCCGCGCCCGGGCAGGTGCCGAGAGGCCCCGGGGGGTTGTCGGCCTCTCCACCCGAGACGGTGGCCCGCGCCGCCGCGCCCGGGAACGGGGAGGGTGCCAAGGCCGATAGAGGCCATGACGAGGTGGGCGCAGCCCTGGCTTTTGGCGCCGTGGCCGCCGCCGGCACGCTATGGAGGCTCGAGGGACTGCGGCGGGAGTTGAGCCATGACCGGCCCCGGGGTTGGACGATCGCCCGGAACAGGGGGAAAGTGGAGGCGGCAGAGCGCCGTTCCCGGGCCATTGCCGATCACGAGGCGATGCGCTGGGTCGACCTCGGCGTTCGCTACCTGAGTGGGCTGGTCGAGCAGTTTTCGAGTGAAGACCACGAGAACATCCCTTGTTTGGTGCGGGTCAGAGTGGGCCGCGTCGGCCTGGAGGTCGTGTTGTCGCCTCGTCCCCAAGGCCGGCTGGGATGGTTTATGCCGACGGCCGACGGGGCCGCCATGGTGCTCGACCCGGAGCTTGCCATCGGGGACCTCGAGTTGCTGGCGGCCGACCACTGGCCGGCGTGGCCCGCCATTGTGAGCCTGGGCGAGAGCGACGGTGGGACGCTGCTGGTCAACCTGGAGTACGCCGGGTCGCTGTCGGTGGAGGGTGACAGCCGGGCTGTGCGAGGGACGCTCGGCGCCATCCTGCTGCAACTGGTAAGCCAGCCGTGGTCTCAGGAAATGCTGGCCGGGTTGTACGCCGTCGGGGAGCCGACCGTGGACGACCGACTGGCACCGGTACAGAGGGTCGCGGCCGACAAGGCCTTCGAACTGGCCGAAAAGCTCGACCATATCGCCGACGCCCGGGAGGAACTGGCCGGGGACCTCTCGCTTTGCGCCCTGAGGGCGATCGCCTGTGAGGCCCTTCCCAATGTCGTCGTCAGCTTTGCCGGGACGCCGGAAGGGGCGCGCCAGTGCCTGGCCGAAGCGGCCCGTCCTCAACGCACGGGCGTCGTGCTGGTCGGAGAAGGGCCTATCGCCGGTGCCCGCTGGCGATTGGAGCTGGGCGCCGGTGCCGGGTGGCTGCGTGGTGATGTCGACGGCAGCCCGGTTTCGTGGGAGCTGAGAACGGGTTGGGATCTCGAGGAGGTTGCTCTGGTGGCAGAAGCATTGGGGACCGCTACCGATCGCGGTGCGGCGATGGTGGTTGCCACCCCGGCCACGCCGACGAAGAGCGACGTGACCGGCGACGTAGAGATCCGTGTACTGGGGCCGGTGGACGTGGTCGGGGGCGAGACGGGGGCCGTCGAGCCCTCTCGGCGCATGGCCGCCCTCGGGTTGCTGGCCTACATGGCGTCGCACGACCGGCCTGTCAGCGCCGACCAGCTGGCGGTCTCACTGTGGCCCCTCGACGCCACCAGGGACAATGTGGCAGGACCGCAACGCAAAACCGTCATGAACGTGATCTCCCGCGCCCGGGCTGTGCTCGGTTACAGTGCCGGCGGCCGGGAGCGACTAGTGCACACCCCGGAGGGCTACCGGTTGACGCCGGACGTGAGCTCGGATTGGGCGAGGTTCGAGAAGCTGGTGAGCGACGCCCGTTCGGAGCCGGCGCGCCCCGCCATGGCGGGCCTGCGCCGGGCACTGGAGCTGGTACGGGGCGAGCCCTTCAGCGGCGCGCTGTCGAGCCAGTTCTTCGAGTGGGTGGCCAGCGAGCACCTCGACCTGACCATCTCGGCCAAGATCGTGGACGTCGCACAGGACCTGGGCGAACTGGCCCTTGAGGTCGACGACTATGCAACCGTGGTGTGGGCGGTCGACAAGGGCCTCATGCTCGAGCCGACGCGAGAGGAAATGTTCCGCCTGTGGATGCACGCCCTGGGCCGCATGGGCCGGCCGGGGCGGGTGGACGATGTCTACCGTCGCCTCAAGTTGGTATTGCGCCAGCGCATCCACCCTCTGCAAGAACCTCAGGCCGAGAGCTACAGCGTGTGGCGTACCTACACGGCGGGCGACCTGGCCGGCACGCCGAGCTAACCGCGTCCCGCGGTCACCGGTCAACGGGGCGGGGTCTGGTAGCTTCGAATGGATATGTGCACGGCTGTTGCCTGCCCCACATGTGGGCGCCCCACCTGGCAGGGGTGCGGTGACCATATCGAGCAAGCACTGGCCCACGTGCCTCCGGCCGAGCGCTGCCAGTGCGACAGGGGGCCGGCGGCCCCGGGAACCAAGAGCGGACAAGCTTTTTCCCCTGGACGCCCTGGCTGACGCCGGCCCGACAATTTAGGTGGTAGGCCCATGCCTCGAAGTGTTGTCATCGTCGGTGGTGTCGCCGGCGGGATGTCCACTGCTACGCGCCTCCGTCGTCTCGATGCCGAGGCCAGCATCGTGGTGCTGGAAAGGTCCGGCCATGTCTCGTTCGCCAACTGTGGCCTGCCTTATTACGTCGGGGGGGTGATCGAGGAGGAACAGGACCTCACCCTCCAGACGCCCCGTTCGCTCTATGAGCGGTTCCGCCTCGACGCCCGGGTCGACGAGGAGGTCGTCGCCATCGACCGGGCTGCCCACACCGTCACGGCCCGCTCCATGACCACCGGCCGGAAGACGGTACTGGCTTACGACAAGCTCGTCCTCAGCATGGGGGCGGTGCCGGTGCGCCCGGCCATCCCGGGCTACGACCGCGTCCGGACCTTACGCACGGTCGAGGACGCCGCCCGCCTGGCTGAGGACATGGAGGCGGCGCCCTCGACCGCGGTTGTCATCGGAGCTGGGTTCATCGGCCTGGAGATGACGGAGAACCTCGTGGCTCAGGGCGTCGACGTAACCGTGATCGAAGCCGCGCCGCAAGTGATGGCTCCGCTGGATCCCGAGCTTGCCGTCCTGGTGCAGGACGAGCTCATCGCCCACGGTGTCGATGTGAGGCTGAGGGCGACGGTGGCGGCGATCGGGAACCGCACCGTCACGCTGGAAGACGGTCGGGTCCTCCCGGCCGACCTCGTCGTCGGCGCCATCGGGGTACGGCCCGAGGTGGCGCTGGCCGAGCTGGCCGGCCTGGCCCTCGGGCCGCGGGGCGGGATCGCCGTCGACGAAGCCAACCAGACGAGCGACCCCGACATCTACGCCGTGGGGGACGCGGTCGAAAAGCCGGATGCCGTTTCGCACGCCACCTCGCTGATCGCCCTGGCCAACGTGGCCAACCGCCAGGGCCGCCGGGTGGCCGACCACATCGCCGGCAGGCCGTCGCACCTGGTCGCCTCGCTGGGGACGGCGGTGGTGAAGGTCTTCGACGTCGTGGCCGCCACCGTCGGATGGAACGAGCGCCAGCTGAAGGCGGCCGGCCGTGCCTTCCGGGCCATCCACTCGCACCCGTTCGACCACGCCACGTACTACCCGGGTGCCACCCGGATGGCCATGAAGCTGATGTTCGACCCGGTCGACGGGACGGTCCTCGGTGCCCAGGTGGTGGGGGGCAACGGTGTTGACAAGCGTATTGACGTCATCGCCACCGCCATGGCGGCGGGCCTGACGGCGGACCGCCTGGCCGATCTGGAACTGGCCTATGCCCCGCCGTTCTCATCCGCCAAAGACCCTGTCAACCAGCTTGGCTACATGGCCGAGAACGTCCTCAACGGGGACTGCGACATCGTCAGCCCGGCCGACCTGGAGGCCCTGGTGGCGCGGGGATGGTTGCTCGTGGACGTCCGTACTGAGAAGGAACATGCCGAGGGAGCCATCCCGGGCGCGCTCAACCTTCCCGTGGACCAGCTGCGAGAAAAGGTGGACCTCTTGGGGGACGGCCCCGTGGTCGTATATTGCGAGGTCGGCCAGAGGGGGCACACGGCGACCGCCTTGCTCCAGGAGATGGGCATGAGGGCCCGCAACCTGGACGGTGGGTACCGCACCTGGACGGCGTGGGGGCGTGCCCACTCAGGCGACAGGTAGCCCCAGGAACGAGCCGGTGACCCCGATGACCCCGGCTCCCACCAGCCCCAACACGACATTGCCGCGCCGGGCCACGAGCCAGATGAGCGCCGCCGCCAGCACGCCGAACTGCCAGACGTGGGCTAGGGCCAGGCTCAGGGGGATGGCCGCACCGGCGATGGCACCGATGGCCGCGGGCCCGGCGCCGGCCAGGAAACCCTGCGCCGTCGAACTGGCCCGGATGCGCCCGAAGTGCCGGCCCCCGAACAGTATGAAGCCGAAGGACGGGGCGAAGGCGATGAGCGCGGCCAGCACGCCGCCGCCCAGTTTGGCCGCGTCATAGCCGACCACGGCCACCGTCTGGACCACAGGGCCCGGTGTGACCTGGCCGAGGGCGACGGCGTTGAGGAACTGGGAGCTCGTCATCCAGTGGTAATGGTGAACGGCGTCGGCTTGCATGAGGGGGACGATGACGAAGCCTCCTCCATAGGACAGGCCGCCGACCTTGAGCGCCACCCAGGCCAGGGCGCCGATGCCGCCGGCGGGCGGGGCCGCGGCCGCCAGCCAGGCCAGGGCCGTGGCCCGGGGGCCGGCGCCGTCGGGGGCGTGCAAGCTGCGCCAGGTGAGCTCGGCCAGCCCGGCGGACAGGAGCACGAGTACCAGGTAGGCGCCCACGGTGGCGGCGGCCACCGCACCGGCCACGGCATAGATCGTCCACCGCAGGCGCGCCGGCGTCCGCGGCCCGGCCCGTGCCCAGCTCGGAGGGACGAGGCCGAGTGCCGCGTTGAGGGCCACGGCGGCAACGGCCGAGCCCGTCCCCGCCGCCGCGCCGGCTACCCAGCGGGGCGGGCGGCCTTCGAGGAACAAGGCGGAAAGGGCGAGGATAACGACCAGCCCAGGGAGGATGAAGGAGGTCCCGCCCAGACAGGGCCCCCTGCCATCCCCGTAGCCGCCAGGCGCAATAGATGGCGAGCTGGGTCGAGGCCGGGCCGGGCAGGAGGTTGGTGGCGGAAATGGCATCCTCGAACTCCTCGGCGGTCAGCCATGCCTTGCGCTTGACACACAGCTGGCGCAGCAGGGATATGTGGGCCGGAGGCCCGCCGAAGCCGGTACATCCGATCCGCGCCCATTCGGCCACGATGGTGCGCAGGGGTACGGACGCGGGGACGCTGCGCATCGGGGCGGTGGACGGGCTAAACCCAGGTTTGACGGGCGGACGGTCGCAGGTGGCGACTCCAGGCGCCGGTCACGAACCCCGGAAGGGGGTGCGGGGGTACGTGACCGGCGCAAGCCCAGGGGCGAGGGTTCCCTGGGTGGGAGGACCTCACTTCCATACGAGGTCGTCTGCAAGCTATCGAGCCCAGGTTTCGGGGCTGCAACGGACGCGTTGCAGCTAAGTGAACAATTATCGGCGGTTTGGTAAACAGGGCGAGGGTACCGACGCCGCCAACTTAGCCCGCGCCCGCCAACCGGGACGGGCCGGCCCGGCCCAAGGCAAGAGACCGTCTGCCTACGGGCGGGAGGAGCCCGCAAGCAGACGGTCCGTCCCCGGTCGGAGCTGCAGAGGGGGTGCCTGGCTCCGTGGGGGACGGTGAAAGGAGTTCGTTGGGGGAGCCTGGTCCTGGCGGCCCGAGGTAAGGGAGGAGGGGGTAGTGGCAGCCGGACTAGGGGGTTGGGCCCCGAGCGTCTTCCTTTCTCTTTCTCGCATTCTTCTCGGCTCAACTCAAGAAGCCCTGAAGTCAGGCTGAGGTTTCCCTGAGATGTAAGGCCCGGTGGGGGCCGTTCAGCCGGCCGATAATCACGGAGGAAAGCCGCTGTTTCGTCTAGCCTGAGGGTGGCGCCCTCGCCTGGGGCCGCCTGGGAGTGTCCCGGCACCCAGGGTGGCCTGCTGGCCCTTGCGGTTCAGTGGAGGGCGGTCGAGGCCGGAGAGGGTGGTTAGACGCGAGACCCGCACTAACAGACGGACGGCAGGCCGGCGCAGCTGGCCTGGAGGGCCACCTAAAGGTCGTCGACGTACCTGGCGCGGCGAGGCCCGTGGATCTCGAGGAGAGCCGACGCCGGGCCCGTCAGGGTTGGGACTTCATGCGCCGCTCCATGGCCGGCCACTGGGGGGTCCTGTGGACGTCGGTGACCGCCGCGCTGGTGTCGTCAGCAGCCGTGGCGACCATACCGCTGCTCGTCGGTAACGCCGTCGACGAGGGCCTTGTCGCCCACCGTTGGGTGCGCTTCGGCACTTATGTCGGCATCGTCGCCCTCCTGGGCGTGGTCCAGGCGGTGGCGTCGGGGTGCCGGCGATGGTTCAACGGAGTGGCGTCGCGGCGTGTGGAGTCGGAGATGAGGCGCAGTTTCCACGACCACCTGCTCTACCTCGATGTGGCTTACCACTCGAACATCAACCGGGGCCAGTTGCTGTCCCGGGTGACCAGCGATCTTTTCCAGATCCAGGCCGTGGTGGCGTCGGCGCCGTTCTGGGTAGCCAACGCCGCCCTCGCCGTGGCCGTGGGCGTGATCCTCATAATCACCAACCCCTTGCTCGGCGTCGTCGCCATCGCCGCCCTGCCGGTGGTGGCGGTGACGTCCAACCGCTTTTCCCGCCGCGTGCGCGAAGCCATCGCCGACCTGCAACGCCAACGGGGCGCCCTTGCCGGGGTGGTGGAAGAGACCATCTCCGGAGTGAGGGCGGTGAAGGGCTTCGGGGCCGAGCCGATGATGGAGGCCCGCATGGCCACTTCGGCCGGCGCCGTCTGGACAGATGCCATGCGAGTGGTGCGGACCAGAGCTCGCTACCTGCCCACGCTCAACACCGTGCCCATGATCGAACTGGCCGCCGTCAACTGGCTCGGGGGCTACCTGGTGATACACCATCGCCTGACGATCGGCATGCTCGTCGCCTACAACGCTTACCTGGCCACCTTGACCGGCCCGCTCCAGTCCATAGGGGCCTACATCGTCATGCTGCAGCGAGCCGTGGTCTCGGGTTACCGCCTGGACAGCATCATCGCCCGGCGCAGCGAGGTGGAGGAGCCGACGGCGCCGCAGCCTTTGCCCCCGGGGCCGGGAGCGGTCCGCTTCAACGGGGTGGGTTTCTCGTACGGCGGCCCCCCTCGGGCCCGGGCTCAGCCATGGGCGCGGGCTCAGCTCCGGGCGTCGGCTCTGCCATGGGCGCGGGCGCCACTGCGGGCTCAGCCACGGGGCCGGCCGCAAGCGGGTCGGGACGGCCCGTTCTGGACCACTTCGAGCTGTCCATAGCGGGAGGGGAGGTGGTGGCGGTGGTGGGGGCGACCGGGTCGGGCAAGACCACGGTCCTTTCCCTGCTGGCCCGCCTCTACGACCCCCAGGCCGGGTCGGTGACACTTGACGGGGTGGACGTGAGCCGCCTGGGGCTGCCCGAACTGCGCCAGGCCGTCGCCGTGGTGTTCGAGGACAGCTTCCTGTTCGACGACACCATCGCCGCCAACCTTCGGGTCGGGCTCCCCGGGGCCAGCGACGAGCAGCTGGCGGCGGCAGCGCACCTGGCCCAGGCGGACGAGTTCATCGACGATATGCCGCTCGGTTTTGACACCCCCGTCGGCGAACGGGGCCTCGGTTTGTCCGGCGGCCAGCGCCAACGCGTCGCCCTGGCCCGGGCCCTCCTGGCCGATCCCCGCGTCCTGGTCCTGGACGACGCCACGTCGTCAGTGGACGCGCCCCGGGAGCTGGAGGTCGTACGGGCGTTGGCCGGGGCCCGGGCCGGAAAGACGACCATCATCATTTCGCACCGGCCGGCGACCATCGCCGTCGCCGACCGGGTAGTGCTGGTCGAGGAGGGCAAGGTGCTGGCCGAGGGTACCCATGAGAGCCTCGTGGCCACTTCGGCCCGCTACCGCCAGGTCCTCAGCTTGGAGCACTTCGAAGGGCGGGCCGAGCGGCCCGAGCCCGATGATGCCCAACCGCTCGGTACACAAACGCTCGATATTGGCCCCGGGAGGCCGTTGGCGTGAGGAGCCCGTTGGCGTGAGGAGCCCGTTGGCGTGAGGAGCACTTTGGCATGACCGTGGCCCGCCGACGCTTCGGGCGCCGGGCCGGCGCAGCGACGCGCCCGCCCAATCTATGGATGGTGGTGCTCCGCTCACTGAGGCCCTACCGCGTCCGCATCGCCCTGGCCCTGATCGTCCTCCTGGCTGGCCTGGCTGCCACCCTGGCCGGCCCCGCCCTGGTGGGCTACGCCATCAACGACGGCCTCGTGCTCCATCACTCCATGAGGACGGTCAACATCGCCGGCGCCGCCTACGTGGGCGTGAGCATCGCCTATTTCGCGTTCACCCGGCTGCGAGACGCTCCAGGTCTCGGGCATAGGCGAGTCGTTCCTCAACGACCTGCGCCGGAGGGTCTTCTCCCACATCCTGGCCCAGCCCCTGGCCTTCTTTGAGGCCGAGAGCTCGGGCCAGCTGCTGTCGCGGATGACGGCGGACATCGACACTCTGGAGACCCTGGTGCAGAGCGGGTTGTCCAGCTTCGTCACCAGTATCGGCCTGTTCGTTGCCTCGCTCGTCGTCCTGGTCGTCATGTCGCCGCTGATGTGCGCCGTGGTCGTTGTGTCCTTGGTGCCGGCGCTGATGGCCTCGGCCCGTTACCGGACGGCTTCCACCCGCGCCTACCGTCTGGTCCGCGAGCTGATCGGCCAAGCGCTGGCGTCGCTCGACGAGGACCTGGCGGGAGTTCGGGTGGTCCAGGCTTTCCGCCAAGAGCAGGCCACCATCGAGCGCTTCGCCGAGGTCAACCAGGTCCAGCTGGACGGCGAGCTGGCCACGGTGCGGCTGTCGTCGCGGTTCTTCCCGAAGATCGAGTGGTCGGGGGTGACGTCCACGGTGGTGGTCCTGGTGGCGGGGGCCCTGTTGGTCCAGGCCCACCTCACGACGGTGGGGATCGTCGCCGCCTTTGTGTTGTACCTGGCCAACCTGTTCAACGCCATCACCAGTCTGTCGGCCCTGTTCGACCTCCTCCAGTCCTCGGGCGCGGCCATGGCCACCGTCTTCGGGCTGCTGGAGGTGGGCCCGGCCATGGTCGACCCGGAGCGCCCGGCGCTGCTTCCCCGACGGGGCCGCTGAAGCTGCGGTCGGTGCACTTCGCTTACGGCGTCGGCGCGGAAGAGGACCTGGATCCCGGGGAGCTCGACGAGCGCCTCGTCCTGGAGGGGGTGGACCTGCGGGTCGAGGCGGGCGAACGCCTGGCCGTCGTCGGCCCCACCGGCGGCGGCAAATCGACGCTGGCCAAACTGGCCGGCCGGTTGTACGACCCGACGGCCGGCTCGGTCCGGTTCGGTGGCGTGGATCTCCGCAAAGCCTTGCTGTCCCACATCCGGGAGCGGATCGTGGTGCTGCCCCAGGAGGGGTTCCTGTTCCGGGGCACGGTGCTGGAGAACGTGGCCCTGGGACGACCGGGGGCGACGCCCGCAGAGGCTCGGTCCGCCATCGCCCGGCTCGGGCTTTCGGACTGGGTGGCCAGCCTGCCTCGAGGCGAGGACACCGACGTCGGCGAGAGGGGCTCGCACCTTTCGGCCGGCGAGCGTCAACTGGTCAGCCTGGCCCGGGCGGCGCTCACGGACCCGGCGGTGCTCATCATGGACGAGTCCACCTCCAGCGTCGACCCCGGGACGGAGCGGAAAGCGGAGGCCGCCCTGGCCGTACTGGTCGAGGGCCGTACCGTGATCGTGGTGGCCCACCGGCTGCCGCTGGCGGAGCGGGCCGACCGTGTCGCCGTCATGCACGACGGCGAGCTGGTCGAGATAGGCAGCCACGACGAGCTGATCGAGGCCGACGGCCACTACGCCCGGCTGTTCGAGGCCTGGAGCGGGGCCGGCCTGGAGGATTAGCCGCCTTGCTCCTGCCGAGGAGGCCCCTCCCGAGCAGGCCCGACCCCCTGACGGCGCAGCTCGGAGATGGCCACCATGGCGGTTTCGTCCAGGTCTTGGTCGTGGCGGCGGCTGATGAGCGCGGCGACACCTAAGCGGCGTCGCAGGTCAAGGCCGATAAAGCTGCCGAAGCCGGCCGTGCCCCCGTTGTGCCAGTGCACGGGACCTTCGTCGGTGGCCCGCACCAGCCAACCCAGCGCCACCTCCATAGCCGGCCCGGCGGGGCGGCGGGCCTGATGGACAAGTTCCAGTGCGGTCCTCAAGGCTGTGGTCTCGGGACGCAGGTTGACGACCAGGTAACGGCGCATACCATGAATGTTCGAAAACAGAGAGGCGGCACCGGGTAGGGCGGGGTGGCGCCAGTGTTCGATTTCGGCCCCCGAGCCGTCGCGACCGAACAATCGTCGCCGCTCAGGGTCGGGGTCGGTCTCGGGCGTCACGTCCTCGAGGTCGAGCGGCTTGAGCACCTCCTGGCCGAGCAGCGCACTAAAGGGCTTTCCTCCGGCGGCGGCCAACGCTCGGGACAGGACGCCGTAGCCGAAGTTCGAGTACTCGAACGGGTGGGGCCGGTCTCCGGGGTGCCGGCTCAGCTTGCGCAACGCCCGGTCGACGTCGGCGTCCCGCACCCGCGAATAGGGGTCACGGAGGCGCAGCAGCATGCGCGCCTTGACGTTGGGCGGGATCCTCGGGTAGCCCGAGGTGTGGGTGGCCAGGTCAACAAGCCTGGTGGGAGAGCCCGAAGCCGCGGTCAGGTACCGGCTCACAGGGTCTTCCAGGCTGACCTGGCCCGACGTGGCCATGGTGGCGAGCAGGAGGGCGGTGAAGGTTTTCGTAACCGAGCCGATATGGAAACCCGACGTCGGCGAAGCGCCCGACACCCAGGTGGCGGCGCGCTCACCGGCCACGGCGGCGGCCGCCAGCGGCCAGCTGTCCTCGGCGACGAGGGGCGAGAAGGCGTCCCGCAGTACCCCGGTGAGCCAGGGATCGCTCAGGTCGTCGGTACGGTCCACGCCCCGGCCCTGTCGGCGGCGGCCAGGATGGCCTCGGCGAGGGCCCGGGCCGAGGCCGGGTCGAGCTCGACAGCGACACGGGCTCCCGGCCCAGCTCGGGGTTTATGAAGTCCACATTGAGGGTGTGCTCGGCCTGGGCGTGCACGGGGTGGTCGAAATACACGGTGGCGGCCGACAGTGCGAACCACCCCCCGGCTCCTTTCCCGCTGCCGCTCAGGGCCACATGATCGGTCTGGTAAGTGCACATGGGCCGGCCCTAGGAGGCGAGGTAGCGTCCGAAGAAGGCGTCCACCCGGTGCCAACCGTCGACGGCGGCCTCGGGCCGGTAGGCGGTGCGGTCAACGGAGAAGAAAGCGTGGCCTGCTCCCGGGTAGGAGTGGAACTCGAAGGTTTTACCGAGCCGGGCCAACTCCTTGTCCATGACCTCCACGTCATCGGGGGACGGGTTTTGGTCCTCCCCGCCGAACAGGCCCAACAGTGGGCAATGGAGATCTTTGGCCAGGGCGAGGATGGGGCCGATCTTGAGGCCGTACTGAGCCGGCGGCGGCTTAACCACCATTCCGGGGTAGCAGGCCACAGCCGCGTCCAGGGGGAGCGAACAGGCGGCGAGGAACGACTGGCGCCCGCCCGAGCAGTACCCGATCGTGCCCACCTTCCCATTGGAGCTGCGCAGCGACTGGATGTGTTGAGCGGCGCCCTGCACGTCACCGACCAAGCGCTCGTCCGGCACCCCTCCCTGGGCCCGGGCGGCGGCGGCGGCGTCGTCGGGTGCCGCGCCGGGCGCTTCGCGCCAGTAAAGGTTGGGCATAAGGGCGATGTAGCCTCTAGCGGCGAAGCGCCGGGTGATCTCCTTGGTCCCTTCGTCGTAGCCGGGCATGTGATGGATGACGACGACGCCACCGTAAGGACCGCTGCCGAGGGGTTGGGCCAGATAGGCCTCGATCTCGTCACCACCGTGGCCGGTGACGGTGACCGTTTCCGCTTTCATGTCATAGGTCATGGGCCGAGACTATCTAGCACCTATTAGCTCTGTAACAGAGGTAATGTTTTGGGGGGTGACAGTGATGCAGGAGACAGAGGGGTTGCCGGGCACCGAGGCCGACCGCGCCTTGGCCGACGAGCTCGTCGATGCCATGTCGTCGGTCCGCCGTGCCGTGCGACGTCAAGCCGGTCAGGTCGAAGAGGTGGCGCGTCTCAGCAACGCCCAGCTCCAGCTGGTCCGGGTGGTGCGCCGGAAGCCTGGGATCTCGGTGGCGGAGGCGGCGGCCGAACTGGGCGTGGCTCCCAATACGGTCAGCACCCTCGTGCGCCAGCTAGTGGAAACGGGGGTACTGGCGCGCCAGAGCGACCCCGATGACCACCGCGTGGCGCGCCTCTCGCTGGCACCCCGGGTAGCCGAGGGGATGGGGGTGTGGTTGGCGAGACGTTCGTCGGCTGTGGCCGAGGCGCTCTCCAGCTTGCCGCCCGCCGACCGCCAGGCCCTGGTCCAGGCTCTGGGCCCGCTCAGCCGTCTGGCCTCGAGCCTGGGGAGCAGCCGGTGAGCACGATGGCGCCTCTCCCCGCCGGGGAGCTGGGAGAGCAACCGGACCGCGCCTTCAGCCAGCTCCCGGCCGTCGTGTGCCGGGGCCTGACGCAGCGGTTCGGCGGCAAGGTGGCAGTTGAGGGCCTGGATCTCGAGGTGCGCCACGGGGAGGTTTTTGGGCTTTTGGGCCCAACGGCGCCGGGAAGACGACGACCATCCGGTTGATCAACACCCTGCTGCCGGTGAGAGAGGGCGGCGTGGAGGTGTTTGGCTTCGACGTTGTGCGCTCGCCGATGGCCGCTCGGCGCCTCATGGGCTACGTCCCGCAGGCTCTTTCCATCGAGGCGGCGCTTACCGGGCTGGAGAACGTGATGTGGTTCGCCCGCCTCTACGACATCCCCCGCCGGGAACGTAAGCAGCGTGTCGGCGACGCCCTCGACGTGATGGGCCTCGGGGAGGCCGCCGGTCGCCTGGCGGGGACGTACTCCGGCGGCATGGTGCGCCGCCTCGAGCTGGCCCAGGCCCTGGTCAACCGGCCTCAGTTGCTCATCCTGGACGAGCCGACCGTCGGCTTGGACCCTATGGCCCGCGACGGCGTTTGGGACCGGGTCGAGGAAATGTGCCGGACGACGGGGATGACGGTGTTGCTCACCACCCACTACATGGAAGAAGCCGACGTGCTCTGCGACCGCGTGGCCCTGATGCACCTGGGGGTGAAGCGAGCGGAAGGAACACCGGCCGAGCTGAAGGCGGCCCTGGGTGCCGACGCCACCCTGGAGGACGTGTTCCGCCACTACGCGGGCGGGACCCTGGAGGGCGACGAAGCCAAAGGAGGCATGCGTGAAGTCCGTAGCACTCGGCGCACCGCCCGCCGGCTCGGCTGAGCCCGGCGCCGGCGGCGGGCCGGACACCGGGGACGATACCAGCAAGGGCCTGGCCGACTGGCGCCTGGCCCGCAGCGAGGGCCTCTTGGCCACGGTGCGGCGGTACCCGGCCCGGGTCGGGACGTTTTGCCTGGTGGAACTGCAGAAACTCAAACACGACCGCACCGAGCTGCTGACCCGGGCCGTGCAGCCGGTGCTGTGGCTGGTGATATTCGGCGAAACCTTCAACCGCATCCACGCCATACCGACGCCTCGCAACATCCCTTACCTGTCCTACTTGGCCCCCGGGATCGTGGCCCAGTCGGGGCTCTTCATCGCCATCTTCTACGGGATCCAGATCATCTGGGAACGCGACGCCGGTGTCCTCACCAAATTGCTGGTGACGCCCACGCCGCGCTCAGCTCTCATCATCGGCAAGGCCTTTGCATCGGGGGTGCGGGCGTCGGCCCAGGTAATCGTGGTGCTGGTCCTGTCCGCCGTGCTGGGGGTGTCCCTCAGCCTCAACCCTGCCCATCTCCTCGGGACCTTCGCGGTAGTCATGCTGGGCTCGGCGTTCTTCTCGTGCCTGTCGATGACAATGGCCGGGGTGCTCATGAAGCGGGACCGTCTGATGGGCTTCGGCCAGCTCATGACCATGCCGTTGTTTTTCGCCTCCAACGCCCTGTACCCGGTGAGCATCATGCCCCACTGGCTCAAGTACCTGAGCGAGGTGAACCCACTGAGCTACGAGGTCGATGCCTTGCGCGGGCTTCTGGTCGGCACACAGGACCATCTGGGGACAGATTTCCTGGCCTTGGTGGCGGCTGTCGCTGTGGCCGTGACGGCGGCGTCGTCACTAGTCAACCGCCTCGCCCGCTAAGCGGCCGAGGCGGTCGGGATGAGGCTGGTCAGGGGGAGGGCCGGTCAGGGTGGTGAGGGTCAGGGCGATGAGCGAGGCCGGGGAACGATGGGCTATGCCGCGCCGCCCGGGTCAGTGGTGCTGGTCGTGCTCGTAGTTGTCGTGCTCGTAGTTGTCGTGCTGGTGCTCGTGGTGGCGGCGGGCGTGGTCGTGGCTGCAGCCGGCGCCGGTGCGGCCGACGGTCGCTGCCCCCACGTGGGGCGGTTGGCCTGGAGCTGGGTTACGTCCTGCACCCGTTGGGCAGTGATCGTCGAGCCGTCGGCGAGCGCCTGGACGCTGACGGTGTCACCCACTTTGACCGACAGGATGCCCTCGTACTGGGCGTCCACGAGGGTTGAGGTAGTGACGTCGTAGGTCTGGCTGAACCCGTCCCCGCTCTTCACGGTGAGGGAACTCGAACTGACGTCCTCGACGGTGCCGACCTGGGTGTCGATGGTCTCGTAAGTGCCCTTGGCGTCCTTGAGGGTGTAGCTGGCATGGACGATGCCGCCGCCACCGATCGCCCCGAAGAGGGCGCCCGGCCCGGCGAGGGCGGCCGGCCCGCGGCTGAGGACGCCGGCGGGGCCTCCGGGACCGCCGAAACCTCCGGCGCCACCGAAGAAGCCCCGCCGCACCTTGGGGAGCGGGGTGGGCGCGGTCGCGCTGGCCGGCGACGGGACTGTGCTGGCGGTACTGGCCGAGCTGGTGGCCGAGGCGGTGACGGTCCCCGACGATGTAGCCAAGGCGACGGCCGCCGCGCCGGTGCCGGTCCCGAGGATGACCGCTAGGCCCGCCGCCGTCTTGGTCAGGCGGGAACGACGAGGCCTGCGGGGCCGGTCGCCGCTGCCCGGTGGGGTGGCGCCCGGTGGGGTGGCGCCCGGTGGGGGAGGAGTGAATGGGTAAAGCTCTGCGTCTCGGTCGTCGCTCATCCTGATTATCTCCTTGCTCCCAAAGGGGCCGCTAGTGGAGTATCGGTCATGTAGATGAAGAGAACATGAGTTTCTTCTAAGTCCTGGCCCTGTCCCGGCTTTCGAGGTCGCGCAGGACCATGCCGGTACGGAGCTTGGGCCAGAAGAAGGTCGTCTTGGGTGGCATGCGCGCCCCACCGTGGGCGGTGCGGGCGATCTGGTCGATCCCCGCCGGCCGGCACAGGATGGCGACCTCGGCCGCACCCGAACTGACCGCGGCCAAGGCCGCAGGGACGTCATGTTCGTAGCTCAGTTGGTGGGGGGGAAGGTTTCCGAGGGCGCCGTCGGCCCGGCTGGAGTCGAGATCCTCACCGGCGCCCGGTGCCCCGACCCGGGGCGAGGCCAGGTACGAGCCCTCTCGGGTCACCACGGCCAGGGACCCGGTGCCCAGCATCCGGGCCAGGAGATCGGGGCCCGTCGCCGACGTCGGGCTCAAGGCGAAGGCGGGCGCCAGGGCGCCGAGCACGTCGGTCCCGGCCGGGAGCCCGGAGACCACCCGGTGGATGGCCAGGACCTGGAGGTGGTCCTCGGCCAGTTCGACGACGTAGCACAGCACGGCGTCGTAACCCTCGGGCACCGGGGTGGCGATGCTCGACTGCTGGCGTTGCTCGGTTTGGTAGGCCAAGGCCGTCTCGTAACGGTGGTGCCCGTCGGCCACCAGCAACGGGCGTGCCGCGATCACGGCCGCCACCGCCCGATGGACCTCAGGAGAAAAGATCGGCCAGAGCTCATGGAGGTTGCCGTCGTCATCGGTGGCGCGACCGGGAGCCGCCTCGGGCCTGTCGGGGACGGCCCCGAGAGCTTCAGCCAGGCCGGGTTCGGAGCACAGGCACCAAATGGGTGACGTGTTATAGCGGGTGGCCCGTATGAGCTCGAGCCGGTCGCTCTTGGCTTTGGGCGTGGTGTGCTCGTGAGGCAGTATGCCCCGGCCCGGTGGTTCGAGGACCAACGCTCCCATGACTCCCAGGGTGTGGCGCTGGCGGCCATCGGGCGAACGGTAAGTCATCCGGTAGCCGTAGAGCGCAGGAGCGCTTTCGCGGGCCAGCGCTCCTGTCGCCCGCCATTGCTCGAGCAGCTCGGCCGCCCCGGTGTAATCACCGTTGGGCAGCTCCACCCGCACGATGTTGTGAGGGCTACGGCCGAGCAGGTCTTGGCGTTGCTCCTCCGTGATGACGTCATAAGGCGGGCAGACCACGTCGTCGAGACGGCCGGCGACCGAGGGGACGGGGCGCAGTCCGGCAAAGGGGAGAAGGTCAGGCATGTCCCGACATTACGGCCTGTGCCCATTAGAAGGGCTCCGACAGCGGCCCTGGCTCAGGTGACCAGGACGGGCCAGATGGCCGCGACGGGCCAGATGGCCGCGACGGGCCGGATGGCCGCGACGGGCCAGATGGCCGCGAGGGGTCACCTGGCCAGGAGGCGCTCGAAGAACGAGTGGTAGAGCCTGAAGGCGTCTCGGAGCTCATCCGTCGAGCTGTCGGCCCCGTTCTGCCAGGCGGCTTCCAGGCGCTGGCGATGCTCGCTGAAGCGGCTCATGATCTCGTCGATGGCGGCACTGACGAGCAGGTCGGCCTCGCTCACCGCCCGGCGAGGGTTGTCCACGAAGCCCACCCGTACAGATTCCCAGCGTCGCCGCAGAAGCTCGGGACTGTCAACTAAACCCGGCGAGGAGCTCATCACGGAGCGGTCAAATAGGTCAGCTGGGCCGGGGCGAACGGGCCCGTCAGAAACGCGCGCCTGGCTCGGGTGGGAGGAGCGGTCGGACAAGTCGGGCGGGCGCGGGCGCACCGGCCGCTCCAGTAGGTCGGCTTGGCTTGAAGGGGAGAGGAGCGGCTCCTCGACGAAACCATGCTCGTCGGAAAATAGACCGTTTTCGCCGCTAAACGTCCCCAGGTCGTCTTCTTCAGGGAAACTAGGCTCTTCGGGGAAGTTGGTCTCCTCCGGAAAATTGGTCCCGAAAGGGTTCGTTGCCGACATGGTGGTACCACCTTTCTTCTTGAAGGGGGGACGGGATCTTCCTTGGAGGGACGGTCTTTCGGGACCGATGGATCCGGCCAGGTTGCCCAAACGCCGGTCAGCGTGTGGCGGTGCGGTGCGGGTCGATTGGGATGAGTGTCGCTCAATGAGGATCCCAACTACCCGGGGACGGCAGCTCCCAAGCAAATCGCCGGTCAGGTGGAGGTTCCCGGCCGGGACAACGGTCCGCTGGCCTGGAGGTCAACCCTACAGGTCCCGTGGCCGCGCTGGTGAGGTCCCTGCGGGTGGACCGGTCCGACCTCACGGTGCCGGTATCGTGGCTGTATGAAGACGGTGTCGCTCGGAGCCGGCGAGCAGTGGAGCTGACCGGGCCCCGTTGGGGCGACGGCACTGGCGGTGGGGGTCATGAAGGTGGAGGCAGTGAAGAGGCCGGTGACGAACCCGGCTGGCCGGGCGCGGTGGCGGCTAGGTCGAGCCCTCCCGGAGCCGGTCCCGGCTTGGTGACGGAGCGCGGCCCTGTAGGTGGCTCGAGCGGCGGTACGCCGTGGTCTTTCCCGGGCGCCGCGCCGCCGGCCTCTTACTGGTGGCCCGACCCGGGCGTCCATGGGCCCGCCGGTAGCGGCCTAGCCGTCCCCGGCCCCCCGGCCCGCTCAACGGGTACGTCCGGCCCGGCGCCGTCGACGGGCACACCCGGCCTGGGAGGGCCGGTAGGTAGCGGCAAGCCGCCGGGACCGTGGCGGCGGGCATGGCAGCGGGTCGGGGCGACGCTGGCGGCGGTAGGTGCGTTCCTGGCGAAGTTCGGCGCGCTGCTGATCAAGCTCAAATACGTCGGCCTGGTCCTGTCCATGTTCGTTTCGATCGTGGCTTACTCATTGCTCTTCGGGTGGTCGTTCGCCGTCGGCCTTGTCCTGTTGATCCTGGTCCACGAGATGGGTCATGTATTCGAGCTCCGTCGCCAGGGGGTACCGGCGTCGCTGCCCCTTTTCATCCCCTTCATGGGGGCCTTCGTCAACATGAAGGCGGCGCCCCGCAGTGCCTTCCAGGAAGCCCTGTCGGGCCTGGCCGGTCCGCTGGTGGGCACGGCCGCCTCCGCCGTGGTGGCGTTCTGGGCCAACGCCACCGGCTCCAGGTTCCTGATGGCGCTGGCTTTTTTTGGGTTCTTCGTAAACCTCTTCAACCTTTTGCCGGTGCTCCCGCTCGACGGGGGGCGGGCCGTGGCTGCCTTGCACCCCGCGCTCTGGTTGGTTGGCCTGGTCTGCCTGGTGGTCTTCGAGGTGCTCTTCCCGAGCCCCGTAGTCCTGATCGTGGTGGTCCTGGGCGGTTTTGAGCTCTGGCACCGCTGGCGTAACCGCAACAGCCCCGCTTCGCGCGCCTATCACTCGCTCCTGCCCACCCAACGCTGGACCATTGCCACCATCTATATCCTGTTGATCGGGGCGGCTGTCGTGGGTGCCCAGTTGACCTACATAGCCCGGAGCCTGTAGGCGCTGCGATTGCGAGAACTGCCGAAATTGAGACCACAACGGTGACCTGGGCCCTCGACCTGGACGGCGTGGTATGGCTAGCCGGCCGGGCACTGCCGGGCGCGGCCGGAGCGGTCGACGCGTTACGCGGCGCCGGTGAGCGGGTGGTTTTCCTGACCAACAATTCCGGCCCGGTGGTTGCCGGCCACGTGGAGGCGCTGGCCAAGATCGGTATCGAGTGCGCGCCCGAAGACGTGGCCACATCGGCGCAAGCGGCGGCATCGTTACTGACCGGGCCAGCCGGGTCGCCGTAGTCGGCGACCAGGGCATAAGCGAGGCGCTGGCCGCCCGGGGCCTGGAAGAGGTGGACGCCGCCGATAGGCCCGACGCCGTCGTCGTGGGCCGGACCCTGCAACTGGACTACTGGTTGCTCGCCGCCGCCGCCACCGCAGTGCGCCGGGGAGCAAGGTTCATAGCCGCCAACGCCGATGCCACCTTCCCCACCGGGGGAGCCAGCGGGCTCCTGCCCGGCGCCGGGGCCCTGGTGGCGTTCGTGGCCACGGCCGCGGGCCGCTCGCCCGAAGTTGCCGGCAAACCTCACGAAGCGATGGCCGCTCTGGTGAAAGCCCGCTACGGCCAATTGAGCGTCATGGTCGGCGACAGGCCCGATACCGACGGGCTCTTTGCCAAACGGGTGGGCGCCCAGTTCGGCCTCGTCCTATCGGGCGTGACCCGCGCCTCCGATCTCCCCGTCGACCCCGCGCCCGACCGAGTCGCCGCCGACCTCGCCGCCTTGGTCGCCGACTACCTGGGCCCTCGTTGACTCGCCACCCAGCAGCAACGCCGGCAGCTGGGCCATGTCGGTGAAGATGTGGTCCGCCTCCCGGAGGAGCCCGGGCGGAGTACGGGCGGCAAACCCGAGCACGGACATACCTGCGGCTCGGCCGGCCTGAACGCCGGCTTGGGAGTCCTCCACGACGACGCAGTCCGCAGGCTGAGCACCCATCGAACCCGCGGCCAGCAGGAAAAGGTCAGGGGCAGGCTTGCCCGCGGCCACGTCGTCGGCGCCCCACCAGCGCCCGGCGAAACGCTCGGCCAGACCGGCTGTCCTCAGCTCTAGGGAAATGAGCTGCCGCCCGCTGGAGGAGGCCATGCAATACGGCAGGCCGGCTGCGTCCAGAGCGTCGAGCACGGCGGCGATGCCGGGGACGGGCCGAAGCTGAGAGACGATCAGCTCGGCTGCCCGGGCCCGGTACCTGTCCTCGAAATCGGGCGCCAGCGCTCGGCCGCTGCGCTCTTCGACCAGCCGGCGGGTGGTGGGCAGGCTGATCCCCAGGAAGGCTTGGTCGCATTCGTCCGGCGTCATGGGGTAGCCGAGAGCGGTGAGAGTTTGCGATGTGGCCACCGACGCCAGCGGCTCGCTATCGACGACGACGCCGTCGTTGTCGAAAATCACGAGTTTCCAAGCTAAGTCGGGCACCGGTCCGAGGCTACCAGCGCCTTGGCCCGACGACCTGTGACCTGCCAGGCCAGGCCGGCGGAGCCGGGCCAGCTGACCGGCGGGTGGCGGCCCACGGTCCTGCCCGTCCGGCCGCCCTACACTTCGGATATGGGAACAGAAGATGAGCTGAAACGCTGTGGCCAGGCGGCGGCCGCTCTAATGGGAGTGGCGGCGGCCAGGGCCAAGCAGGTGGCCGAGCAACTGCTCGGCTCTCGGGAAAGCGCCAGAGCGGACGCCAAGCACCGGGCTGAATCCTTGGTGGACGAAGGCCGGCGGGCCGCCGCCGACGTCGTCAGCGCCTTGCGCAAGGAGGCATCCGTCCTTTTCAGGGATCTCGAGCACTTGGAGGGGCACCTGAGAGGAGGGAAGGGCACCTCGACGCCCACCGGCGCCGGAGAGACCTCCGGCGGTGACCGGGCCGGTGGTGACAACCAGGCGAGGACGGCGCAGGCCACCACGGCGAAAGCGAAGGCAGCCACAGCTAAGGCGAAGGCGACCACGGTAAAGGTGAAGGCGACGGCGAAAAGAACACCGGCCGCCAGGAACGGGGCGGCGCCCCCCAGCGCGTCGGCGGCGACAACCTCCTCGGCCAAGGCGTCGGCGACGCGCCAGAACGCCTCGGCCGCCAAGGCGTCGGCGACGCGCCAGAGCGCCTCGGCCGCCAAGGCCTCGGGGGCGACCAGAAAGACGGCCAGGGCCAAGGCCGGCGAGCGCCAGAGCGCCGCCCCGGTCCCGGTGGCCGGGGCCGGCAAGAGGTCGGCGGTCGCGGCAGCCCCGGCAACCCGTAAAGCCGGCAGCGCCAACAAGGGCGGCACCGCCAGCGGGCCGTCGAGCCGGGGACGGGCCTGAACTGGGTGCCAAGAAGAGGCTCGATGTCGAGCTCGTCGCTCGAGGACTGGTCCCCAGCCGGGCCGAGGCGGCGGCACTGGTAAGTGCCGGTCGCGTGCTGGTCGCGGGTGCGGTGGCCGACAAGGTCTCCCGCCAGGTCGCCCCGTCCGAGCCGATCGTGGTCAAGGACCTGCCCCCTCGTTTTGCCAGCCGGGGCGGCGAGAAGTTGGACGCCGCCATTCATCATTTCAAGCTGGACGTACTCGGCGTGGACGCCCTCGACGCCGGAGCCTCGACGGGTGGGTTCACCGACTGCCTGCTCGCCCATGGGGCGGCCCACGTCGTAGCTGTGGACGTCGGGCACGGCCAGTTGCTGGACCGGCTGCGCCGGGACCCCCGGGTGGAGGTGGTAGAGCGGGCCAACGTGCGCTACCTGGGACCGGCCGACCTGGGGGGGCGCCGCTTCGACGTGGTCGTCGCCGATTTGTCTTTTATTTCCCTAATGATGGTGGCCCCGGCTTTGGTCGCTCTGGCCAAGCCGGTGGGGCATCTCGTTGTTCTGGTGAAGCCACAGTTCGAGGCGGGCCGCGCTGTCGTCTCCAAAGGAAAGGGCGTGGTGCGTGACCCCAAAGTCTGGGCCGGCGTACTTTGCGACGTGGCCGGTGCCTTTGAGGCCAACGGCGCCGGCGTCGTGGGCGGCATGGCTTCCCCGCTTCTCGGAGCGGAGGGCAACGTCGAGTTTTTCCTCCATTTGCGAAATAGACCGGCCCCATCGGGACAGTCCTCCGAACTGGCCCACTCCATGAGGGAGCTGGCGCTGTCGGTGCCCCCCTCAGGCGCCCCCAGCAGTCCGGGCCGGAGGGGGAAATGAAGGTGGCGAGGATCGGCTTTGCTCCCCACGCCGAGCGGCCCAAGGCGGTAAGGATCGCCAAGTCGGTCGGCGCCTGGCTCGCGGAGCAGGGCCACAAGGCGGTGTTCCTGGACGAGGTCAGCCCTTCCCAGGCCAAGCCCGGTGACGTGGCCGACCTGGACCTGTTGGTGAGCCTGGGTGGTGACGGCACGATGTTGCGCGCCGTAGGGATGGCACTGGGCTCGGGCGTACCCGTCCTGGGCGTCAACTTCGGCCGGTTCGGCTATCTCACGGCTGCCGAACCTGATGGTTTGCAGCAAGCCATACGGCGTTTTCTGGACGGTGATTACCACCTCGAAGAGGCGGATGACCATCGACGCCGTGATCGTGCCGGACGGGAGGGGAGTCCCCAGGTACTGGGCTTCGGGCCTGAACGACATCGTGCTGGCGCGTCCCTCCGGCCAACACACGATCAATGCCAGTCTGGCTATTTCCGGGGAGCGGTTCTTGAGCTACGCCGCCGATTCGATGATCGTTTCCACCGCGACCGGTTCGACGGGCTACAACTTGTCCGCCCGGGGCCGATCATTTCCCCCAAACTGCGCTGCCTGGTGGTTACCCCTGTTTCTCCCCATATGCTGTTCGACCGCAGCATCGTGCTCGATCCTTCGGACGAGGTCTCCTTCCGGCTCCAGGGCCCATGCGGGGCGGACCTGATCGTCGACGGTGCCGCCTGCGGACCGGTCGACACCGGCGAGCAGATCGTCTGCCGGGTGGGTGGGAACGACGCCCTACTGGTGGACTTCGGCGACAGGAACTTCGAAAGGGTCCTGAAGAGCAAGTTCCACCTCGCCGATCGCTAGGTTTTGGCCATGTTGAGCGAGCTGAGGGTGAGCCAGCTAGGGGTGATCGACGACCTCAGCCTCGTGTTCGGTCCCGGGATGACGGCGCTCACCGGCGAGACGGGGGCGGGCAAAACACTGGTGGTAGAAGCCGTCGAGTTGCTCACCGGCGGCCGGGCCGACGCCATGCTGGTGCGCCCGGGGGCCGTCGAGGCCGTCGTGGAGGCCAGGTTCGTCGGTCTCGAGCGTGGGGTAAGCGGTACCCGGGACCAGGGCCCGGCGGAAAGCGCGGCGCGGGACGGACCGGGGGCGGACGGGGAGGACGGGGAGGTCGTCATGTCCCGGGTCGTACCGGCGGACGGCCGTTCCCGGGCCTACGTGGACGGGCGTATGGCGACCGTCTCGGCTCTGGCCGAACGGGGCGAGAGCCTGGTCGACCTGCACGGTCAGCATGCCCACCAGTCCCTGTTGTCGGGCCCGGCCCAGCGTGGCGCACTCGACGCCTATGCCGGCGTCGAGCGTGGCTCCCGGGACGCCGCTCGAGGCAGGGCCCGGGACCTCGAGCAGGCCATGGCCCGGGCCGGCGGGGATGCCACCGCCCGGAGGCCGCGAGCGCGAGCTGTTGGGCTACCAGATCGGCGAGCTCAACGCCGCCGGCCTGCAGGGAGAGGACGAAGACGACGAACTGGGGCGGGAAGAGGACCGGCTGGGCCAGGCGGCTTCCCATCGGGCCGCGGCTCAAGCCGCTCATGAGGGCTTGGCCGGCGAAGAAGAGGTGCTCGACCGGCTTGGTCAGGTAGTCAGGGCCACGGCCAGCCACCCGCCCTTGGCGCCCTTGCACAAACGCCTGCGGGGGCTGGCGGCCGAGCTGGCCGACGCCGCCGACGAGGCCCGGGAAGCGGCCGATTCCCTGCAAGAGGACCCCGAGCGCCTGGAGGAGGTCGTGGCCCGGAGGTCGGTTCTCAAGGAACTTCGCCGCAAGTACGCCGGCCCCGCCGGGGGCCTGGAGGAGGTCATCGCCTTCCACCGCCAGGCCGAGGTACGGCTGGCCGAACTGGAAGGCCTGGAGGGCCTGGCCCAACGCTTGGCCGAAGACCACGCCCAGGCCCGGGCGGAGCTGCGCCGGGCATCCGCGTCACTCGGGGCCGCTCGGCGCCAGGCTGCGGTTTCGTTCGCCGCCGCGGTCGAAAACGAGCTGCACCGCTTGGCCATGCCCCGGGCGCGCTTCGAGGTCAGGGTGGGCGCCGTGCCCGTACCGGACGACCCCGCCAACCCGGCCGGGGCCGCCCGCGGCGAGGGCGAGGGAGCCAGTGGCGATGGCGACATGCGGGCTTTGGCCGGTGAAGACGTCACCTTTCTTCTGGCCGCCAACCCCGGTGAGCCCGCGTTGCCACTGGCCAAGGTGGCTTCGGGCGGGGAACTAGCCCGGGCCATGCTGGCCGTGCGCCTGGTGCTGTTGGCCGGCGAGGGGGAAAAAGCATTGGAGATGACCGGGCCCGGCACCCTGGTCTTCGACGAAGTCGACGCCGGCGTCGGGGGCGAGGCCGCCGTGGCCGTGGGCCGGGCGTTGGCCGAGCTCGGGCGTAGGTACCAGGTGATCGTCGTCACCCATCTGGCCCAGGTGGCGGCGTTTGCCGACGCCCAGGTGGCGGTGAGCAAACTCGAGCGCGGCGGGCGCACCGTGGCCCGGGCCGCGCCCGTCACCGGGCGGGACCGAGTGGTGGAGGTGTCGCGCATGCTCTCCGGCCAACCCGACAGTGCCACGGCCCGCCGCCACGCCGAGGAACTGCTGCAAATGGCCTCGTCCGTGGCCACGGGGGGGCGGTCCGCGCTGCCCGGGCCGTCCTGAGCTAAGGTGAGGTGGCCATCCGAAGACGGTGACCCGGGCGTCAAGCTCCGGAGAAGTCGTCCTCCGCCGGCCACGAAACCCGTTAGCCGAGCATGGAGGAGATGTTGGCGAAGCACATCTTCGTGACCGGGGGCGTGTCGAGCTCTCTGGGCAAGGGCCTCACCGCCGCCTCGCTGGGCCGGTTGTTGAAAAGCCGGGGCCTGCGGGTGACGATGCAAAAACTGGACCCCTACATAAACATCGACCCGGGGACAATGAACCCCTTCGAGCATGGTGAGGTTTTTGTTACCGACGACGGGGGCGAGACGGACCTCGACCTTGGCCACTACGAGCGGTTCATCGACGAAGCCCTGTCGCGGGACTCCAACGCCACCACCGGTTCCATCTACCAGGCGGTCATAGCCAAAGAACGCCGGGGCGAGTACCTGGGCAAGACGGTACAGGTGATCCCCCACATAACCAATGAGATCAAGCTGAGGATCCGGCGGTTGGGCACCGAGGACGTAGACGTCGTGATCACTGAGATCGGCGGGACGGTCGGGGACATCGAGATCCTCCCCTTCCTCGAGGCGGTGCGCCAGTTCCGCAAGGACGTCGGCCGGGACAACGTGTGCTATGTCCACGTGACCCTGGTGCCCTATTTGGGCCCCTCGGGCGAGCAAAAGACCAAGCCGACGCAGCACTCCGTCACTGAGTTGCGCTCGCGCGGCGTGCAGCCCGACGTGATCATCCTGCGCAGCGACCGTCCCATTCCCGATGGCCTCAAGACCAAGATCTCCTTGCTGTGCGACGTCCCCGAGGAGGCGGTGATCTCCAATGTCGATGCCCCCAACCTCTACGAGATCCCGTTGGCCCTGCACGAAGAGGGCCTGGACGACTATGTGTGCCGGTTGTTGCGCCTGGGCGATGCCGATGGCCCCGGCGCAGCCGACACCGGTGGTGAGGGCCGGCGCCGCCTCGACCTCTCCCACTGGCAGGGATTGGTGCGGCGAGTCGAGTCGTCCTCCAAACCGGTGCGGATCGGCCTCATCGGCAAGTACGTGAACTTGCCCGACGCCTACCTTTCGGTCGTCGAAGCCCTCCGCCACGGCGGTTATGCCCACGGTGCCCACGTCCAGCTGGACTGGGTGCAGGCCGAGGAGGTTGGTGGGCTCCTGGTCGAGGGCCGTTTGCGCCACCTCGACGGCATGGTCGTGCCCGGCGGCTTCGGAGAGCGCGGCATAGAAGGCATGATCGCCGCCGTCGGGTACGCCCGGGAGAGGGAAATCCCCTGCCTCGGTCTGTGCCTCGGGCTGCAGGTCATGGTGATCGAGTTCGCTCGCAATGCCGCCGGTCTCGAGCGGGCCAACTCGCGCGAGTTCGCGCCCAGCGCCCCGCACCTGGTCATCGATCTGATGGACGAGCAGCGGGAAATCGTCAGCCAGTCCAACTACGGCGGCACCATGCGCTTGGGTACCTACCCGGCCAAACTTCGGCCCGGGAGCACGGCGGCCACCATCTACGGCGCCGAGCTCGTCTTCGAGCGTCATCGGCACCGCTACGAGGTCAACAACCGCTATCGCAGCCGCCTCGAACAGGCCGGCCTCGTATGCTCCGCCGAGTCCCCCGATGGCCGCCTGGTGGAGATGATCGAACTCCCGGGCCACCCCCTGTGGACCGGGACCCAGGCCCATCCCGAGTTCAAGAGCCGTCCCGACCGGCCCCATCCGCTGTTCAGCGCTCTGGTGGGAGCGGCCCTGGCCCGCGCCGAGGGCCGTTCGCCCCACCTGATAGACCCCGATGCCCTGGAGGCCCAACTGGTGGGCCGTCCCGTACTCAGGGCCCAGGAGGCCGGAATTGCCTTCCCCTAAGTTCCGCAAGCTCGGCGAACGTCCCCTTTACCGCACCCACATGCTCGAAATTGTGGCCGGGACTTTTGAGGGCCCGGGCGGCGAGACGTTCGAACGCGACATAGTGCACCACCCCGGCGCCGTCATCGTCGTACCCCTGGACGAGGCGGCCGACGAGGTGGTCCTCGTGCGCCAGTACCGCGCCCCCCTGGACATGGAACTGCTGGAGCTCCCGGCGGGCAAGCGTGACGTGAAGGAGGAGCCCGTGGAGCTGACGGCGGAAAGGGAGCTGGCCGAGGAGACGGGCCTGGAAGCGGGCCGCCTGGAGCTGATCGGCCATTTCTACAACTCGCCCGGCTTTTGTGACGAGGAGTCGTGGTGCTTCCTGGCCCGGGATCTTCGTCCCGTGCCCGGCGACCGGCACGGCATCGAGGAAGAGCACATGACCATCGAGCGCCGTTCGTTCTCGGGCGTGGGCGAGCTGGTGCGCTCGGGGGAGATAACCGACGCCAAGACGATCGTCGGGCTGCTGCTGGCCCAGGCCGCGATTTCGTAGGAGAAATGGGGCGCCTCGCCGCCACACCCCGCGCCTCCGGGTCCGGCGGGGCCAAACGGTTCGCCGGCGGTCCCCGGGCCCATCTGGCACTCAGCCTTCCAGGCGAGGAGATGCTCACCTGGCTGGCGGTGGAAAAGGGCCGCAGCCCCAACACCCTGACCGCCTACCGCCGTGACCTGGCGGCCTACGAGGCGTGGTTGCGGCCGCGGTGGGAGGGGAGCGGTGCCGACGGCATGGCGATGGTCACCGAGACGACCGTCGCCGAGTACGTCGCCCATCTGGGGCGGGCGGGCTTGGCGCCGGCGTCGGTGGCCCGGGCCCTGGTGGCGGTGCGTTCCTTGCACCGCTTTATGGTGCAAGAAGGCGCCGCCGTTTCGGACCCTTCGGCCGACCTGAGCCCTCCACCCGTTCCCCAAGGCCTCCCCAAGGCGTTGAGTGAGGAGGAGGTCGCCTCACTATTGTCCTCGGTCACCGGACAGGGCCCGGCGCAACTGCGGGACCGGGCCGTGCTCGAGCTGCTCTACGGCACGGGGATGAGGATTTCCGAGCTCACCGGTCTATCGTTGTCGGACCTCGCTCTCGAGGAACAGCTCGTCCGGGTCTTGGGCAAGGGTGGCAAAGAACGGCTGGTGCCCGTGGGACGTTACGCCCGCCTGGCCATCGATGCGTGGCTGGGTGCCGGCGGTCGCCCAGCGGTGACGCCCAAGAGATGGGCGCGGCGGGACGATGCCGACGCCCTTTTCCTCAACTTGAGGGGGGGTCGCATCAGCCGCCAAGGGGTCTGGGGGATCGTCCGGCACTACGGGCAGAAGGTCGGCCTCGAGGGCCGGCTGACGCCCCACGTGCTGCGCCACAGCTGTGCCACCCATCTGCTCGACCACGGCGCCGACATCCGGGTTGTCCAAGAGCTCCTGGGCCACGCCTCCATTGCCACCACGCAGGTCTACACCAGGGTCTCCCCGGAACGGCTGCGGGCCGCCTACGAGTCGGCGCACCCCCGGGCGCGCTCGTCGGGGCCGCTCGCCGACAAGGGGGCCGGGCCGGGCCGGACATGACTTGACCAGGTGCCCCTCTCTCTGTCGGCGCTACGAACTACACTGCGCCCGATGGAGGCCAACACCACGAGCGCCTGGCGTGTTGAGCTCGAGTCGCAGCGAACGTCCCTTCGTCAGGAACTGCAAGAACTGGGCTACGGCACCGAAGGCCTCTCTTACGATGCAAATTTCGCTGATTCGAGCCAGGTAACGGCTGAGCGGGGCGAGACCGAAGCGCTGGCTATGAGCCTGACCGCCAACCTGTTGGACGTGGAGCGGGCCCTGGCCAAGCTCGACGACGGTACGTTCGGCTTGTGCGAATCGTGCCACCGGGAGATCGCCGAGGCCCGGCTGGAGGCCATGCCGGCGGCCCGTTACTGCATCGACTGCGCCGCTAAGCGCCGCTAAGGCGTTCGCGGGCGCAGCCGGGCCGCCGGCGCCGAGAACCGGCGGTGTGACGGTCGGGCGCAGGGGTAAAGCCCATCGGGGGTGGGTAGAAAAAAGGCGAGAAAAAAACAGGCAATTCGCAACGCGGCACGTTTCGGCGGCCGCATACTGGGGTACGGAGCGGCCAGTGCCGGCTGCGCTTGGGCAAGGGAGGACCGATGGACCTTCAGCAGCTTAAGCATTGCCTCGTGGCCGCCGGTGTCCCCGAAAACGGGTACCTGCTGGTCGGGCTCGACGCACCCCGGGCCCTGCGGGAGGGCGCCTGCATCGTCCGGCCCAATCAGCGCAGCTGGGAGGTGTTCGTCTGGCGCCCCGTTCGCGTCGAGCCTTCGTTTACGTTCCTCAACGAGGACGAGGCGTGCGAGCACGCGCTCGACCTGCTCACCTCAGCTATAACGAGGTCTGCCATAAGAACCCCTGTCGGCTCCGTCCCCACCGGCTCCGTCCCCACCACCGGCTCTGTCCCCACCAGTCCGGTCCCGGCGCGCTCGGTCCCCGCCGGTCCCGTCCCGGCGCGCTCGGTCACAGGCGGTTCGGTCTCCCGGGGCGCAAAGGGTAGGACGGGCTAGCTGATAGGAAGGCCGTACGGCGATGGCCGGGGAGGACTTGGTCGCGGCGACGGTTTGACGGCCGTCCCGCCCGCACAGGTTGGGCAACAAAAGGCACTAGAGCGGCAGTAGGCCCATGGCCGAACGGGCTGCACGCATCGTTTTTGCCGCCACTTCGCCCGCGCGGCTGGCTCCCTCGGCCAGGACCGAACGGATGGCGCCGGGGTCCCGGGCCAATTCGCGGTAACGCTCCTGAAGGGGAACGACCAGCTCCAGCACGGCGTCAGCGGCGTCGGACTTGAGCCTGCCGTAACTTTCGTAGCCAGCGGCGATCTCTTGGGGTTGGCCGCCCCGCAGGGCGGCCAGGAGCTCGAGCAGGTTGGAGACTCCCGGCTTGGCCTCGAGGTCCCAGCGCACCGCCCCCGGTCCGGGGGGGTCAAGATCGGTCACCGCCCGCTTCACCTTGCGCTCTATGACCTTGGGTTCGTCGAACAGCGAGATGAGGCCGGCGTCGGAAGCGGACGACTTGGACATCTTGTGTACGGGGTCCTGCAGGTCCATGATGCGGGCACCGCCGCCGGGCGGAGGTATGGCGGCCGCCGGCACCGTGAAGGTATGGCCATAGCGCGTGTTCCAGCGCTGGGCCAGATCCCGGGTCAGCTCCAGGTGCTGGCGCTGGTCGTCGCCGACCGGTACCAGGTCGGCCTGGTACAAAAGGATGTCGGCGGCCATGAGGACGGGATAGGCGAACAGGCCGAGCCGAGCGGATTCTTCGCCGCCCTTGCCCGACTTGTCTTTGAACTGGGTCATGCGGGAAAGCTCGCCCATGCTGGCCGTGCACTCGAGGAGCCAGGCCAGCTCCGAATGCTCGTGGACGTGGCTCTGGACGAACAGCGTGCAACGTTCGGGGTCCAAGCCGGCGGCCAGGAGCAGCGTCGCCATGCTGAAGGTGGCTGGGGAAAGCTGGGCCGGATCTCCGGGCACCGTCAAGGCATGGAGGTCGACCACGCAATAGAAGGCGTCGTAGCGGTCCTGGAAGTCCACCCACCAGCGCAGCGCACCCAGGTAGTTGCCCAAGTGCACCGCCCCGGTGGGCTGGATCCCGGACAGGACGGACAGGGTTGGCCCTGAGGTGGGGACCTGCCCGGAGGCTGGGGTTTGGCCGGCGAGGCGGGTGCTCTCGGCGTTGGGCTGACCGTTCACGACAAGGAGGGTACCTAATGCCGGGGGGGGCCGGGCGGGACCAGCCGGGTATCAGGTATCCGCGCCGGCGGGCAGGCCCACCGGTAGTCTGGGCGAGGTGGGCTACCAGGTAAGCACGGCGGTCTTCGAGGGCCCGTTCGACCTGTTACTGCACCTGGTGACCAGGGACCAGGTCGACATCTGGGAACTGTCGCTTTCCTCGATCGTGGATGAGTACCTCGCCACCATCGAGGGCATGCAGGCTCTGGACCTGTCGGTAGCTACGGAGTTCCTCCTGACCGCCGCGGTGCTGCTCGAGCTCAAGGCACGTCGGCTCCTGCCCGGCCCGTCCGGCGACGACGAGGAGGAACTGGCGTTGTGGGAGGAACGGGACCTGCTCCTGGCCCGCCTGCTCGAATGCAAGACGTTCAAGGACGCCTCCCTGTCCCTTTCCCGGCTGATGGACGCCGCCGACCAGTCGGTCCCCCGCCGGACGGGACTGGAGGACCGGTTCCTCGGCTTGGCGCCGGATCTCCTGGAGGGCGTGACGGCGGGCCGCCTCCGGGAGGCGTTGATAAGGCTGCTGACCCCCAAGCCCGTGCCCAGGGTCAACACGGACCACGTGGCTCCCATCCGGGCCAGCGTGGCCGAGACGCTCGAGGAGCTTGTAGCCCGGTTGCCCGGGGAAGGACGGACGACCTTCAGGAGGCTCACGGCCGGCCTGGTCGAGCCTTTGGAGCTGATCGTGTGCTTCCTGGCCCTGCTCGAACTGTGCAAGCGGGGAGCGGTCGACCTCGAGCAGGCTGAGCGGCTGGGCGAGCTCAGGGTCAATTGGCTAGGCCTGCCACCCGGCGACGAGGGCGTGACCATTGCCCTGGCCGGCTGGGGGGAGGCGCCCGTGGCCGTGCTGGCCGGGGCCGAAATGTCGGTCGTGGACGAGTACGAGGGCTAGATGGGACCGCACGACCACCCCGAGCCCGGCCCCGAGGTGGCCGAGGATCTCGGGCACCTGGACCACTTGGCCGAGCGTTTCCCTGCCGACCGCTTCCAAGAGCAGAGGCGGGCCATCGAAGCCGTCCTCATGGTGGCTGACTCGCCGGTCGAGCCGGGCATGTTGGCGCAATTGCTGGAAGTGGCGCCGTCGCAGGTGGACTCGCTGTGCCAGGAGCTGGCCGGCTCCTACCGTCGAGAAGAGAGGGGTTTCGTCCTGGTCAAGGTGGCGGGCGGCTATCGGTTCCAGAGCCATCCCGACCTGGCGCCCTACATCGAACGTTTCGTGCTCGAGGGCCAGACGGCCCGGCTTTCGGCCGCGGCCCTCGAGACGCTGGCGATAGTGGCTTACAAACAACCGATATCCCGGGCCCAGGTGGCCGCCATCCGAGGTGTCAACGCCGATGGCGTGCTGCGCACGCTGAGCCACCGGGGGTATGTCTGCGAGGTGGCCCGGGACCCGGGACCGGGACAAGCTGTGCTCTACGGGACCAGCCCGCTGTTGCTCGAACGCCTGGGCCTGGACAAGATCGAGGACCTGCCCCCGCTCGGGGACTTCGTCCCCGGCCCCGAGATCATGGACGCTCTGGAACAGGGCCTGCGCCCGGACTGACCAGGCAGGCGCCATGGGCAGGTCAGCCGGGAGGCCGGCGGCTGAGACGACCAAGCCCGGTCAGTGGCCGAGCACCAGGTCGGATGCCCCGGCTATCGCACCGGAAGGGCCTGGCCGGGGTCCCAGGGCTTGGCTACGAGGCGGGCGCGCCGCCCGCATCCTCGGTCCCCTCGGTCCCCTCGGCCATTTCCGGCCCGCGGCGCGCCTGGTCGCCGGCCAGCACGGCATAGAGCCGCCGGCGAGCCTCGTCGAGGATTTTGGCGGCTTCCTCGTACTCGCGGAGCCCGCCGCTCATCGCCACCTGGCCCACAACGGGCATGAGACGGCCGACGGCGTGGCGCAGGGCCCGGGCACCGGCGGGGGCACCGGCCGCCACCTGCTCCCAGGGGGCCTGGCCTTTGGCTACTTCGGCCGCGGCGCGCTGTCCCTCTTCGGTGAGCGAGAAGCGCTTCTTGCCTCCGGCGTCGTCGGGCTGCACGGTGATGAGCCCCTCGTCCTCGAGCAGCTGGAGCGTGGGGTAGATCGACCCCGGGCTGGGCCGCCACAGGCCTTCGGTGCGCTGGGACAGCTCGGCGATGATCTCGTAGCCGTGCATGGGCCGCTCCGCCAACAGGGCCAGGATGGCGCTACGGACGTCGCCCCGCCTGGCCCGGCCCCACGGGCGTCCGCCCCCGGGCCGGCCTCCGCCCCGGCCGCCCCAGCCGGCACCGCCGGCCCAAGGCCCCATGGGACCGCCGAAGAACCACATGCGGTTGGGCCCCGGTTCGCCCCCGGCCCAGCGGGCCGCCCGGTCCATGCTGCGCCTCAGGGCCGCCCGGTCCTTCGTCCGGTCCCGCCCACGGAGGTCCTCCCCAGCCCCGGCCACGGGGGCCGCGCCGGCTCCGGTACCACTCGGGCCCGTCGTCAAAGTGTTCGTGAGAATGCATCTCGGTTCCTTTCCATCGCTTGGTGGTGTTTGGTAGTTAGCACTATATCGCGATATATCGTTAACTGGCGGCGAGGAGCCTCGGGACGGGCATCGGCGCCGGCCCGGCGGCCGCAGCCCATAGGCTCCCGGGGATGAACAGCAGGGCGTGGCTGAGCTGTTGAGGCCAGGCGGAATGGACGATGGTGACTCCACGGTGCCGCCGGGCCCGCCCGGGCCGAGCCGGAACGCCTGCAAAAGGTCCTGGCCAAGGCCGGCCTGGGCAGCCGCCGGACCTGTGAGGAGATGATCGCCGACGGCCGGGTGACGGTGAACGGGGTCGTGGCCCAACTGGGGCAACGGGCCGATGTCGCCCGCGACGCCATCGCCGTCGACCACATACCCGTCCCCGGCCGCCAGGGCCTGGCCTACTACCTGGTCCACAAGCCGGTCGGCGTGATTTGTACTGCCTCGGACCCCCAGGGCCGGCCGACGGTGACGGCGCTGGTGCCGCCCGAGCCCCGGGTCTACCCGGTCGGGCGGCTGGATGTTTCGTCCGAGGGGCTCATCGTACTGACCAATGACGGCGACCTCGCCTACCAGCTCACCCACCCGAGCTTCGGGGTGCAGAAGGAATACGTGGTCGAGGTGGAGGGCACGCTGTCGCGCCAGGCTCTGAGCCGGCTGCGCCGGGGGGTGGAACTGGAAGACGGGATGACGGCGCCGGCCAAGGTCTCATTACTGGGCCCCGGGGCCGCCCGGGTGACCATCCACGAGGGCCGCAACCGCCAGGTGCGGCGCATGTTGGAGGCGGTCGGGAACCCGGTACGCAGGCTGGTGCGAACCCGGATCGGACCGGTGTCCGACCTGGACCTGGCGCCGGGTGCCTGGCGCCACCTCACCGGAGGCGAGATCCGCCACCTGTGGGAAGCGGCTAGCAGCCCGACCTCGGGCCACGAAGCCAGCGGGTACTTCGACGGAACATCGTCCCCGCGCCGCACGTGAAACGGCGGCAGCGCTGGCGGGCAGCGCTGGCGGGGAGCTGTCAACGTCGGTCGCCGGTGCCACCCCGAGCGGCACCCCGGCACCGGGCAAAGTCCGGGTCGCCGGCTCGGCCATGGTCGCAGGGCGTCCGCGCTCACTATCGTGGCCAGTGCATGCCCGACTCCCCGTCCCCATTTCCTTCCTCCCGGCCCGGCGAGGTCGCCAAGCCCGTGTTCACGCCGGCCCCGGCCCGGCGCGTCCGGGCCTTGCGCGGCGCCACCACAGTCGACGAAGACGACTACTACCAGGTCACCACCCGGACGATCGCCCTGGTGCGGGCCATGGTCAACAGCAACGGTCTCGATCATCAGGACATCATTTCCATACTGTTCACCGCGACCGACGACATCCACTCCATGTTCCCGGCCACCGCCGCCCGCCAGGCCGGCTTCGGTGACGTCCCGCTCCTGTGCGCCCGGGAGCTGGAGATCGACGGAATGCAGCCCCTTTGCATCCGGGTCATGATGCATGTCGAGACATCGGCCGAGCAGCTACACCACGTCTACCTGGAAGGCGCCCGCGGCCTACGAGATGACCTTCCCGAGTAAAGGCCCGGGCCCCAGCACGAGCCAGGGAGGGGTGAACGGCCCGGGCCCGAGCACCGGTCCGGGCCGGGACGAGAGCGGGACCGGCGGGGACCGGCCTCGGGCGACGGTGATAGGGACGGGGCTGATCGGCGGCTCCATAGGGATGGCCCTACGCCGGCAGGGCTGGTGGGTGAGCGGTACCGACAGCGACCCGGCCAGAGCCGAGCGGGCGCTGGAGCTGGGTGCCATCGATGAGGTGGCGATGGACGCGGGGGCCGCCGCCACCTTCATCGCCGTGCCCGCCGGGGCCGTGCCCGCCATCGCCGTGGCCCTGCTTTCCCAACAGGACAGCCTGTACGGCGATCTGGGCAGCCCGCACGGCGATCTGGGCAGCCCGCACGGCGATCTGGGCAGCCCGCACGGCGATCTGGGCAGCCCGCACGGCGATCTGGGCAGCCCGCACGGCGAACAGGGCAGCCCGCACGGCGATCTGGGCAGCCCGCACGGCGAACAGGGCAACTGGCGTACTCAAGGCAAGCGGGGCTCGGTGACGGGGCGGCCGGGCCTGAGGGTCGTGACCGACGTGGCCAGCACCAAAGAGGGCATCGTCACCGCCGTAAGGCACCCCCGTTTCGTCGGAGGCCACCCCATGGCCGGTTCGGAACAGGAGGGCGTCGACGGCGCCGACCCCGAACTGTTCCTCGGGGCGACCTGGGTGCTCACGCCCAGCGAACAAACCTCGGGCGACGCCTACGCCCAGGCGCAGGCGATCGTGCGCCTGCTGGGCGCCAACCCGGTGGCGGTCGAGCCCCGCCGGCACGACGAGCTGGTCGCCCTGGTCTCCCACACCCCCCACCTCACCGCCGCCGCCTTGATGAACCTGGCCGCCGACGCGGCCGCCTCCGATGCCACCCTGCTGCGCCTGGCGGCAGGCGGGTTCCGGGACATGACGAGGATCGCCGCCGGCCACCCCGGCATCTGGCCCGACATCGTGGCCGAAAACCGAGTAGCCATCCTGGCTACCCTGGACCGGCTCGTGGGCAGTCTTGAGAAGCTGCGCGGCGTCGTGGCCGCCGGCGACCGCGAGGGGCTGCTCCGGCTCCTTGGACGCGCCCGGGAGGGGAGGGTCAATCTGCCGACCGGGGCGCCCTCGCTGGAGCGCGCCACCGAAGTTCGCCTCCCCGTCCCCGACCGACCCGGAGTGATCGCCGAGGTCAGCACGCTGCTCGGTGGCCTGGGGGTAAACATCTTCGACCTCGAGATCGTCCATTCGGCCGAGGGCGACCGAGGTGTGATGGTCCTGATCGTGGACGCCAGCGCTGAAGAGGTCGTCCACGCCGCCCTGGCCGGCCGGGGTTACCGGACCTACATGCGCCGGCTCGAGCAGCAGGCGGCTGCGAGCGCTCCGGCCGCGGGCGAGCCGTCATGACCGTGCCCCCGCAGCTACGGGTCGAGCCAGCCGGTGGGCGGGCTGTCACCGGGAGCCTGCGAGCGCCCGGGGACAAATCGATATCCCACCGGGCCCTGCTCATAGGGGCGAGGGCTGAGGGGCGCTCCCGCATCCGGGGGCTCTCCAATGGCGACGACGTACGCCACACCTTGGAGGCGGTGGTGCAGCTCGGGGCGGGAGCCGAGAGGGCCGGGGCCGGTCCCTCGAGCACGGTCTACATCGACGGCGGAGAGGGCCGCCTGCACGAGCCCGGGGCCGTCATCGACGTGGGGAACTCGGGCACGGGGATCCGGTTGTTGGCTGGGTTTGTGGCCCCCATCGACGGCCTGACAGTGCTGCAGGGCGACTCGTCCATCGCCCGGCGGCCCATGGACAGGGTGGCTGTCCCGCTCCGGCTGATGGGGGCGGGCGTTGACGGCCGGCACCAGGGCAGACTGCCCCCCCTGGCCGTCCGGGGCGGTCACCTGAAGGGTATCGACTACGCGTTACCGGTGCCCAGTGCCCAAGTTAAGTCGGCCGTGCTCCTGGCCGGCCTCGGCGCCGAGGGGCCGACCACGGTGCACGAAGCCGTGCCCACCCGGGCCCATACCGAAGAAATGCTGGCCGCCGCAGGCGCCGTCATCGAGGTGAGCACCAGCGCATCAGGCCACCGCGTGGTCGTGGCGCCCGGCCCGCTCCGGGCGGGTGACATCGACGTCCCCGCCGACCCGTCTCAAGCCGCTTTCTGGGCCGTCGCCGCCTGTACCGTCCCTGGCAGCGAGCTGGTGTTGGAGGATGTGTACGTGGGGCGGGGGCGAGCCGGCTTCCTGGACGTGCTGGTGCGCATGGGCGCCCGGGTCGACCTGCTCAACGAGGATCCCGTCCGCCATACCGCCGACATCCACGTCCACGCCGGTCCGCTGGTGGCCACGAACATAGGCGGCGCCGAGGTGCCTTCGCTCATCGACGAGATCCCGGTCCTGTGCGTGGCGGCGGCGCTGGCCGAGGGCACGACGACGTTCGCCGATGCCGCCGAGCTGCGGGTCAAGGAGACCGACCGGGTCGCCACCACCGTTGCCCTCCTCGCCGCTCTGGGGGCCGGGGCCGAGGCCCTCCCGGACGGCATCGTGGTCCGTGGGCGTGCAGGAGCCCCCCTCGCGGGTGGTACGGTCGACTCGTACGGTGACCACCGGATCGCCATGGCTGCCGCCGTCGCCGCTCTGGGCGCGGCAGGGCCGGTGACGGTCAACGGTTGGGACGCCACCGCCACGAGCTACCCGAGCTTCGAGGAGGACATGCTCCGGTGCCTCAGTTAAGGCCGGTAGGGAAGAAAGTGATCGCCATCGATGGGCCCGCCGGTAGCGGGAAGTCCACCGTGGCCCGGGCTGTCGCCTCCCGCTTGGGGATGCCCTACCTCGACACGGGAGCCATGTACCGCGCTGTGGCGTTTACTGCCATGCGCCGGGGCGTCGACCCCGACGATGCCGCTGACGTGGCCAAACTTACGGTCCACCTCGACCTCGAGGTGACCGACCGGGTGTTGGTCGACGGAGTGGACGCCACCATCGAGGTGCGTAGCCCCGAGGTGACCCGGGCCGTGAGCGTGGTTGCCGCCAACCCCGAGGTGCGCCGTGAGCTCGTTCGCCGCCAAAGGGAATGGGCCGAGGTGCACGGCTCGGGGGTGGTCGAGGGACGGGACATCGGTACCGTAGTGTTCCCCGAAGCTCCGGTGAAGATCTACATGACCGCCAGCGACGAGGAACGGGCACAGCGGCGCAGCCAGGAGCTCCTCGACATGCACTTCGATGATGTGGCCGCCGACATAGCCCGGCGCGACCACATCGACTCCACTCGCTCGGTGGCCCCCCTGGCCATGGCCCCCGACGCCGTCGTGGTGGACACGACGACGAGCACCGTGGACGAGGTGGTCGAGCTCGTCCTGCGCCTGGCCGCCCAGGCCGGTCTGGTCTGACGGGCCGCCGGTGAGCAGCGAGCCTGCTCCCGCCCCCGAAAAGGGGCTGGTCAGCTCAGGGGACGAGGAGGCCGTCCACCCCCCGACGCGGGGCGAGCTGGCGTGGTACCGCTTCGCCTGGTCGGTGATGTTCACGCCCTGCTGGCTCATGTGGCGGGCCAACGTGGTGGGTCGCGAGAACCTGCCCCAGACCGTGCCTTATATACTCGCCCCCGTCCATCGCTCCTACATCGACACCCTTCTCGCCGCCTACGTCACGGAGCGCCGCCTGCGGTTCATGGCCAAGGAGGAGGTGTTCTCCCGGGCCTGGTCGGCCCGGTTGTTCGGGTCGCTCGGGGGGTTCCCGGTGCGGCGAGGCACGCCCGACCGGGAAGCGCTGCAGATGTGCGAGCGGGCGCTGGCCGGAGGCGAACCTGTCGTGTTGTTCCCCGAAGGCACCCGCCGCTCGGGGCCGGTGGTCGAGCCCCTTTTCGCCGGGCCCGCTTTCGTCGCCTTGCGGGCCAACGTGCCCATCGTGCCTGTCGGCATAGGCGGGAGCGACCGTTCCATGCCCCCGGGAGCCAAGTGGGTACGGCCCGTCCGTGTCGCCGTCGTCATCGGCAAACCGATCTGGCCGCCGCCGCAGTCCTGCTCCGGACGCGTGCCTCGCAGCGCCGTCACCGAGCTCACCGAGCGGTTGCGCTCCGACCTGCAGGTGGTCTTCGACCAGGCCCGGGCCTTGGCCGGCACCTGAGCAGGTGGTCTTCGGCCAGGCCCGGGCGTTGGCCGGCCCTGAAAATGCCGGCCCCGCCGGGCTCCGGTAGGCGCGTTCGGGCTCGAAGTGGGCTACACGAAGAGGGGCTCCATTTGGCGACGCTCCAGCAGTGCCTGCATCTCCTCGTCGGTGGGGCGGGCGCTGAAGCGTGCCGCCGCGTCCAGGAAGCGGGGCAGCAGGTCGGCGTCCGCGGTGCTGTTCAAGAAGACGCCGGGCCGGCCCATGGCCCACCACACGGCCAAATCGATGTCACCCGGCTCTTCGAGCGGGGCGTACCAGGGCGTGCGCGTGTGGGGCCGGTTGCCCCAGGGAGCGGCGGCGCACGACTTTATGGTCTGAACGGCGACGTTGCGTTCGGCGCACGTGCCCAGCAGAGCGTTGAAATTGGTGGCGTAGTAGTCGTTGCGCATGGTGATGTAGTTGAAGGGGAGTAGCACCGAGTCGAAGTCGAAGCGTTCCAGCGAGCGGCGGTGCGTCGCCGCCACCTGCGTCCCGTGGCCCGTGATGCCGATGAAGCGGACGAGGCCCTCCTCACGGGCGGCAATGGCCGCGTCCAGCGCGCCCCCCGAGCTGAGAGCCGTGTCCCAGTCGATGGGATCGGCCAGGTTGTGGAACTGCCACAGGTCCACATGGTCGACCCCCAGACGTTCCAGGGAGCGCTCCAGCTCGGCCCGGGCGCCGGCCGCCCGCCGCTCGCCGGTCTTGGTGGCGAGAAAGAAATGCCCCGGAGCCCGTTCTAACCAGGGTCGGACTCGCAGTTCGGCATCGCCGTAACCGGCGGCCACGTCGATGTGGTTGACCCCGGCGCCCATGAGCACGTCGAAGACGCGGTCGGCTTCAGCCTGAGTGGCGGACGACAGCGCGGCCGCCCCGAACAGGGCCCGTGTGCTCTGGTGACCCGTGCGCCCGAAGGGCGCCGTCGGTATTCCCATCTCCACCTTCCTTTGCTCGTTACTGCCCTTTGCTGGTACTTACCCGGCCTGCTGTTCCCGGGCGGCTGGTCCGTGCCCGGTCTCTGCCGGCCATGAGCCGCCCTAGCCGGTTGCTGTTGGCGTCAATCCCGGCCGGCGCGGGTGCTCGGAGACGGTTCACCCCAAGGCGGCCAGGACCTGGGCCGCCGACAGGTCGCGTCCGTCCACCGAGGTCTGCGGGCCTTCCGAGGCCCCCGGGGCCGGCGGAGGTGCGAAGGCGGCGGCATCAATGACAGCGGCGACGCCGCGCAAGACTTCTCGGAGCTCGCGGGGGAGGGGAAAGTATTCGTCCTCGGGCACGGCCCGCACCTCTTCGGTCCCTGCGCTGGGAGCGAGGCGGACCAAGACCTCCTCCACCAACGATTCGGGCGCCGAGGCCCCGGCAATTACGCCGACCACGCCGGACAGGTCGTCGGGTAGCTCGTCGGCTGTGTTTACGCGCAGCGCCCGGGCACAGCCGGCGGACCTTGCCGTGCGCACCAGGGCCAGCGTGTTGGAGGAGTTCGCACTGCCGATCACGACCATGGTGTCGCAGCGGGCGGCGATGGCCCGCAGCGCCGCCTGGCGGTTGGTGGTGGCGAAACACAGGTCACTGCGCCCCGGGACCCAGAGGTCAGGCCAGCGCGCCTGGGCCGCCTCCAAGATGTTCCGCCATTCGTCGAGAGCCAGCGTCGTCTGGGCCAGGAACGCCACCGGTGACTCCGGCTCGGGCAGCGCCATCACCTCGGCCACGCTTTCGACCCGATGGATGGCTTCGGGGGCGACGGCCATCGTCCCGACTGCCTCCTCGTGGCCTTCGTGACCGACATAGACGATCGAGTAACCCCTGGAAGCTCGCAGCTTCACCTCGTGGTGCACCTTGGTGACCAGAGGACAGACGGCGTCGACGACGGCGCCGCCGTTGGCCCGGGCCGCCTGCACCACCTCAGGGGCTGAACCATGGGCTGAGAGCATTAGAGGCCGGCCCTGGGGGACTTCGCTCACGTCATCGACGAAAACCACGCCGAGCTGGCGGAAGCGGTCGACGACGACCTGGTTGTGGACTATCTCGTGGTAGCAGTAGACGGGCGGCTCGAACACCCGGACCATCCACGCCAAGGCCTTGATGGCCATTTCCACGCCGGCGCAGAAGCCCCTCGGCGAGGCGAGCAAGACCTTTTCGACTTTCACGGCACGTCCAAGCTACCGCCCGGTGCCCCGGCGCCGGGGCAGGCGCGGCCAGAGCGGCCCTGCCGGCCAGACGCCGCGGGCGGACGCGACCAGCGCCGCCCCGGGCTGCCACCGTCTATCCTGGGACAGGCCATGGCCCTACCAAGAGTGGTCGCGGTAGCCCCTGGGTCGCCGGCGGACCGGGCCGGCGTCCTCCCCGGTGACGAACTTGTCGCCCTGGACGGCCAACTGCCCCGAGACATCATCGAGTACCACCTGCTCACGGACCAGGAAACCCTGGCCCTGGAGGTGAGCCGCGGCGGCATCGAGCTGTCGCTCCAGGTGGAACGGGATGGTGGCGAGCCCCTGGGCATGGAAGTGGATGCCGCCCTGTTCGATCAGGTCCGCACGTGCGACAACCATTGCGAGTTCTGCTTCATCCACCAGCTGCCCAAGGGCCTTCGTAAGAGCCTGTACGTCCGCGACGACGATTACCGGCTGTCGTTCCTGTACGGGAACTTCACGACCCTGACCCGCTTCACAGAAGCCGATCTTGAACGTGTCCTCACCGAAGGCCTCTCACCCTTGTTCGTCTCCATCCACGCCACTGACCCCGAGGTGCGGGCGCGCATGCTGCGCAACCGTCGGGGTGCCACCAGCCTGCGCTGGCTAAGGGCGCTATTGGACGGTGGCGTCGAGGTCCACGGCCAGGTTGTCGTCTGTCCCGACGTCAACGACGGTGATGTGCTGGAGGGCACGATGGCCGGCGTCCTGGACGAGTACCCCGAGCTGGCCAGCGTCGCCTGTGTACCCCTGGGCGTAAGCCGGTTCAACCACGAGGCCAGCATGCGACCCCACACCGGTGCCGAAGGCCGGGCCGTGGTGGACCTGGTGGAGGAGTGGCAGGACATCTTTCTGGGCTGCCTGGGCCGGCGCCTGGTCTACGCCGCCGACGAGTACTACCTCGTGGCTGACCGGCCCTTCCCGGCTCTGGAGACCTATGGCGCCGTGGCCCAGCACGACAATGGCGTGGGCATGGCCCGCACTTTCGAAGCCGACTTCTCGGGCCGCACCCGACCGGAAAGCGGCGGAGAGAAGGGACCGAGCGGTTTTTTCCGTTCCGTCGAGGGCGCGCCCGCTCTGGGTTACCGGGGGCGGCGCGCTCCTGGGGCGGTGTCCTTCTTGCCCCGGCGCGGCGCCGGCATAACCGTGCTGACCGGTGAGTACGGCGCCCGCGTCCTTCGCCCCCTGGTCTCGGCCCTTCCCGGTGACGTCGACGTTGTGGCCGTCCGGAACGAGTTCTTCGGCGGCAACATCGCGGTGGCCGGGCTGCTGACAGGAGCGGACCTGTCGACTGTGCTGGCCGGCCTGCCCGAAGGCCGGCGCTACCTGGTCCCGGACAGTTGCGTCTCCGCCGGGCGGTTTTTGGACGGGACGGGCCTGGAGGATCTGCCCCGGCCGGTGGAGGTGGTGCCGGCCGATGGCGCGTCCCTACGCCGGGCACTGGCGCCGGTCCCCGGCATGGTGCCGGCCCGGTGATACGGGCCTAACCGGACCAGCCAAATGAGAGCGGGCATGAACAAGGGGCAGCGCAGGTGACCAGAGGCCAGAAGGGCAAGGCGGAGATCAAGTCGGGGCATCCCGTAGTGGCTGTCGTCGGGCGTCCCAACGTAGGCAAGTCGACGCTCGTCAATCGCATAGTGGGGCGGCGGGAGACGATCGTCGAAGAGAACCCGGGGGTCACTCGTGACCGCAAGGCGCTGGAAGCGGAATGGGCGGGCCGGGAGTTCACACTCGTCGACACGGGCGGCTGGCAGATCGGTGGCTTGAGCCTCGACAAGCTCGTATCGGCCCAGGCCGAACGGGCGGTCCGGGAGGCTGACGTCGTGATCTTTGTGGTCGATGTGACTGTGGGCCCGACGGCGGAGGATACCGAGGTGGGGCGCCTGCTCGTGCGCGCCGGCCGCCCCGTCGTGCTTGCCGTCAACAAGGTCGACAGTGAGGCGCGCCAGGCCGACATCTGGGAGTTCATGGCTTTGGGCTTCAGCGCCCCGTGGCCGGTTTCGGCTCTGCACGGGCGGGGCACGGGCGACCTGTTGGATGCCGTCGTGGACCTGTTGCCGCCCGTGGCCGACGAGAGTTCCACTGCGGTGGGAACCGGGCCGACCCGGGCCCGGGCCGGCGGCGCCGATGCCGACACCGACGAGGACCGGCGCCCCGACCGGGACGGCCACCAGGACCGTGATGCCAACTCCGGCCGGGAGGCCGACCTCGAGCGGGACGACTGGAATGCCGATGCCGAAGGCGGCGCCGGGCCCACCGGCTCCCGGGAGCGGCTCTCTCCGGGCAAAGCAGCCGACGGCGGGGAGGAACCCATCTCCGTGGCCATCGTGGGGCGGCCCAACGTGGGCAAGTCGACTCTCTTCAACCGCCTTATCGGCGACGACCGCTCGATCGTCCACGACATGCCGGGCACCACCCGCGACACGATCGACACCCTGATCGAGACGGCAGATGGGCCGGTGCGGTTCATCGACACGGCTGGAATGCGTCGTCATGCCCGGGAAGCCGAGGGCGCCGAGTACTACTCGATGGTCCGGGCGCTCAAGGCCATAGACCGAGCCACCCTGGCCCTGTTGGTCATCGACGCCGGCGAGGGAGTGACCCGTCAGGACCAGCGCCTGGCGGAGAGGGTCGATGCCGCCGGAAACCCTATCGTCGTGGTGCTCAACAAATGGGACCTGCTCGACAATGAGGCCAAGGAGCGGGTGAGGGCCCAGGTGGCCGACATGCTGGGCTTTGTGTCCTACGCACCGGCTATGGAGATAAGTGCCAAGACGGGACGCGGCGCCCACCGTTTGTACCCCGCCCTTGTCGATGCCGTCGAGGCTTACCGCAAGCGGGTGCCGACCGCCTCTCTCAACCGGGCCCTGGCGGCGGCCCAGGCTGCCCAACCCGCGCCCCACGGCGCCCGTGTGCTCTATGCCACTCAAGGTGCGACCGACCCGCCGACGTTCACATTGTTCACGTCCAAGCAGCTGCCGGCGAGCTACTTGCGCTACCTCGAGCGTTCCATCCGCGAGCACTTCGGTTTCGGGCCCACGCCCCTCAAGCTGCGGGCCCGGCGCCGCGCCAGCTGAGCTCAGCCGTTCTGTCGCCGCCCGGCGTGCAGTTCGCCCCCGCCCGGCAGGCAGTTCGCCCCCGCCCGGCGTGCAGTTCGCCGCCGCCCGGCGTGCAGTTCGCCCCCGCCCGGCGTGCAGTTCGGCAGCCGGTGCGAAGAGCGGCCGGTGCGAAGGGCAGCCGGTGGGCTCAGACCCGGCGGATGGCCATGATGGCGACGTCGTCGGCCAGGGGTGACGAAAAATCACGAGCCGCCTCGAGCAATGTCTTGCAGATGATGTTGGTGTCCTGACCGGGGTCACGCCGCACAATGTGAGCCACCCGGTCCTCGCCGAACAGCTGGCCGCCCGAGCGAGCTTCGGTCAGTCCGTCGGTGTAGATGACCACCAGGTCGCCGACCTCGAGGGGTAGGTCGCGGGAAAAGTACGTGGCTTGGGGGTCCAGGGCCAGCAGAGGCCCGGTCGCCCGCAGCGGCCGCATATCCCCGCGTTGCCACACGAAGGCGGGCGGGTGACCCGCCGAGGCATGACGCATGGTGCCCGCCTCGGTATCGAATATGACGATGCAGCAGGAGACCATGTCCTCCGGGCGGCCGAGAGTAGAGAGCGTCTTGTTGAGCTCCTCGAGGGCTTGAGCGGGGTCGCGGTACTGGCGCAGGAAAATGCGAAGGACGTGCTTGACCTGGAAGGCGGTGATGGACGGTTCGATACCGTGCCCGGCGACGTCGCCTATGACGACGGCCAGCCGTTCGGGGCTGGTCGGGAAGACGTCGTAGAAATCGCCGGCCATCATCCCGGTCCCGGGCTCATAGACCCATCCGATATCAAAGCCGTCGTACGTCGGCAGTGTTTCCGGCGCCAGGCGGGCGGCCCAGCGGCGGGGGGCCAGGTCTTCCTGAGCTAGCACCTCTTCGGCCCGTCGTTCCAGGCGGGACCTCTGTTCGGCCAGGCGAGCCTCGGCCAGGAAACGGGGAGCGTAGCGAAGAGAAAAAACGGCCGGGACGCTTACGGCCAGGAGCAGCACCTCGAACCAGGCCGAAGTGGAGAACGAGGCCAGCACCAGGCCCCCAGCCAGGACGGCATAAAGGATGGCGGCGTGCAGGTCCTTGTTGAAGCCGCTACGGGCCAGGTTGGCCGCCTCGGAACTGGTACCCGAGGTGCGGGTTTCGTCTTCGATGCGCCGGGCCGCCCGGGCCAGGCGGGCAGCAGCCCGCGCCCAGACGATGGCGGCGATGGCGCACACGCCGCCGGCGGCCGCCAACCAGGGCTGGGGGAGGATGTCAGTCCAATGGGACGAGCCGGCCGCGGCCAGCACCGGTAGGGCGGGGAGGCCGGAGCCGAGGACCGGCATGGCCCCAAGGCTACCGGAGCAGCGCCGCGCCCCGGCCGGAGCCTCTGCCGCTAGCTGAGGACGGCCGCGCCGCGGGAGCTGTGCGGTTCCAGCCCGCCTCGCCCAGCGACGGCATCTTCAGACGCTCCACAGAGCCTGAGTGGGCGACATGCGGGCGGCGCGCAGGGCGGGCATGAGGCCGGCGACGGCGCCGATCAGAATGGCGGCCCCGAAGCCACCCGCCCATGCCACCGGCGGTACGACCACCTGCCAACCCTTGGTGGCGGCATAAACGGCTGTCGATGCTGCTCCCCCGGCCACACCGACCACACCTCCCAGCAGCGAGAGCAGCACGGCTTCGGCCATGAACTGCACCCGGATGTGGCCTTTAGTCGCTCCCATGGCCCGGCGCAGGCCGATCTCGGAGCGGCGCTCGAGGACGGAGATCACCATGATGTTGGCTACACCGACGGCGCCGACCAACAGCGATACCGCCCCCAGACCCAGGAAGAGCGAGTTTAGAGCGGCCTTAGCGTCGGCCTGGGCCACCAGGACCTGGGACGGTTGAGAGACGTCAACCTGGTTGGGAGCCTCGGGGTTGGCCGTCGCGGCCAGCACCGACTGGACGGCGTCGACCTCTGAGGTCTGGGCCTTCAGGTAGACCTCGGAGGGATGCCCGTCAAAGGCGAGATAGGTTTCGGCGGCTGGGAAGCCGACCAGGACCGATGAGTCGATCTCCGGGGTGAGCACGGCCGGGTTCAGGATGCCTACCACGTAAAACCACATTCCGCCCACCCAGATGCGCTCCCCGGGGAAGACCATGTCTATGCCCAGACGTTGGGCCGCAGCGGCGCCGAGGACGGCGACCGGTTCGGTGGCGGTGGCGGCGTTGAGGAAAGAACCCTGCGCCACTGTGGTCCCCACGGCGGCGGGAAGGCCCAGGCTGGTGGCATCAACGGTTAGCGCGTTGGTGTCGACCGTGGGCACGAGCGGGCTGCGAAAGGCGTTGTCATTAGTGAGCGCCCCCGTGTACTGGACCTGGGTCACGGGACCTATGCGACCGATCATGCCGGGGGCGGCAATAGGCAGCTCGGCCGTCTGTCCGAACAGTGTCTGGCCGTTGGTGACGGTGAGTAGGTTTGTGCCCAGTTTGCTTATCTCGGCTAACAGCCCCGCCTGCGACGATGCCGATAGCCCGAGCACGGCAACTATGGCGGCGACGCCGATGGCGATGCCGAGGGCGGACAGGCCGGCCCGGAGCTTGCGCGCTCGGATGCCGACGCTGGCTAGGCGCAGGAGGTCTCGCGGCCGCAACCGGGCCGGGACCAAGAGGGTGGCCTCGCTCATGGCCCGTAACCCCGCAGGGGTGGCTGGGACGGCCCGTCCGAGACGACGCGCCCGTCCAACATCTCGATCACCCTCGGCATGCGTTCGGCGATCGCCCGGTCGTGAGTCACGATGACGATCGTCGCTCCCCGGGAGTTCAGGTCCTCGAAGAGTTCCAGGATGGAGAGGCCGGTGACGCTGTCGAGGTTCCCGGTGGGCTCGTCGGCCAGGACGATCGCCGGCCGTCCGACGATCGCCCGGGCGATGGCGACCCTCTGGCGCTGGCCCCCGGAGAGCTTGGTCGGGACCGAAGCCAGCTTGTCCGTGAGGCCCACACTGGCCAGGGCGGACGCCGCCGCCTGGCGGCGCTCGGGAAACGATGCGCCCGAGTACAGGAGCCCTTCGGCCACGTTGTCGAGGACGCTCTCGTGCTCCGACAAGAAGAACTGCTGGAACACGAAGCCGATGCGCGACGCTCGTAGGGCCGAAAGCTGTCGATCGCTCAGCCGGGCTACGTCGAGCCCCGTCAGGTGCACGCTCCCGCCGGTGGGCCGGTCGAGCGTGCCCATCAGGTGCAAAAGGGTCGTCTTGCCCGACCCTGATGGTCCGACGATCGCGAGGAGTTCTCCCTGCGAGATGGCAAAGCTGACGCCCCTCAGAGCTTCGACCGGAGGCTGGACGGGATAAATCTTCGTGGCGTCCTCGAGTTCCAGGACCGTCGGTCTGGCCTCGGTGCTAAGCGGCGCGCCGGGAGCAGAGGGGAGGGGCCGACCGTCATACCGCGGGCACCACCAGTTGCTGGCCGGTGAAGATCCCGGTCCCGCTCACCTGCACCGACCCGTCGGCGTCATCGAACAGCCCGAGCGAGACCGCCACTAGCTGGTGCACTCCGTCCTTGCCCACGGCCTCCACGGCGTACCCTCCGCCCGCCAGAGCGAGAAGGGCGTCGACGGGCACGATGTAAGCGTTGGCGACGCTGCCCGTCGTTATCCAGACGTTTACTGACAGGTCGTCCAGCGTCCCCGTGGCGGCCGGGTCCAAGGGCGTGACGTTGACGTTCACGGTGGGCGAGCTAGAGCCGGAATTGTCTCCCGACGCCGATGGGGTGACCGCCACCGAGCTCACGTACGTCACCACCCCCGGGGTGGTCGAGTTGTCGGGCATGACGATGCTGACCTTGTCCCCGACGGCGACATCGGACTGTTCGGTGGCGTCCAGGGCGATCTGAACCTGGCGGGTGGTAAGGGTCACCTGGAGAACGCTCTGGCCGGCGGTGACACTGGCCCCGAGGTCGGGGGTCACCGTGGTGACCTGGACCGCGGCTGGTTGGAACAGGACCGACCCCACGAAGAGCTCGCCTGTCGGGGTCAGGCCGTGCGCGGATTGGAAGCGCTTCACGGCGGCCTGGGTGGCGCCCGTGAAGCTTTGTCCCTGCAGGCCGCGGCCGTCGCCGAGGGCATCCAGGTTGGCGTTGAGCTCGGCGACGTCGGCTCCGGCCGACATGCCCAGCATGAACGTCCTCCACGGGGTTATCGCCCCGTACAGCAGCAGGCAAGGAGTTCCGTTGATACCGAAAAGTTCCTGGCCCCGGGAGATGACCTGGCCCAGTACCGGCAGCTCGGTGTAGGTGTCGCTCTGGCCCCCGCCACCCCCAGCTCCTCCGCCACCCCCTCCCGAACCGCCCGCCCCGGCGTCGGCTTGGTCGGCGCTCAGGTTGGACTGGTCTTGGGACAGCGCCAACTTGGCGCTGTCCACCTGGGCCTGGGCCTGCTGGGTGGCCTTGGCGTTGGTGGCTGCGGCTGCAGCCACCCCGACCTCGGCGGCGCTGAGTTGAGCCTTGGCCGTGTTCACCTGGGCCTGGGCCTGCTGGGTGGCCTTGGCGTTATTGTCTGCGGCTGCCGCCACCCCGACCTCGGCCTCCCTCAGCTGGGCCTGGCCGGCGTTTACCTGGGCCTGGGCCTGCTGGATGGCCTTGGCCGCGTTGGCCCTGGCCGCCGGGACACCGTCTTCGGCCTGCGCCAGCTGGGCCTTGGCGGCGAGGATCTGTGCCTCGGCCTGCTGGACGGACTTGGTGTTGCTGACCCTGGCGCCCGGCACGCCGTCCTCGGCCTGAGCGAGCTGTGCCTTGGCCGCATTTACCTGGGCCTGGGCCTGCTGGGTGGCCTTGGCGTTGTCGTCCTGAGCCTGGGGTACGCTCGCTTGAGCCTGAGCGAGCTGGGCTCGGGCCGCGTTTAGCTGGGCCTGGGCCTGCTGGATGGCTTTGGCGTTGTTGGCTTGTGCCGTCGGGACACTTGCCTGGGCCTCGCTGAGCTGGGTCTCGGCCGCGTTTACCTGGGCCTGGGCCTGCTGGGTGGCCTTGGCGTTGTCGTCCTGAGCCTGGGGTACGCCGGCCTCGGCCTGGGTGAGTTGGGCTCGGGCCGCGTTTACCTGGGCCTGGGCCTGCTGGATGGCTTTGGCGTTGTTGGCTTGTGCTGCCGGTACCCCCGCCTCGGCCTCGCTGAGCTGGGTCTCGGCCGTGTTTACCTGGGCCTGGGCCTGCTGGGTGGCCTTGGCATTGTCATCCTGGGCGGCCGATATCCCGCCGGCCGCCGATGTCACCGCGTTTTCGTCGAGTGTCACCTTCTGGCCGTCGGATACCACGGTCTGTTTGTCCTGAGCGACCTGAGCCTGGTCCGTACTGCAGGCGTTGGCGCCGGCACTCGCCGCGTCACCGCTCGGGGTGGGAGCGGCAGAGCCGCCTCCCCGGCAGTCGGCTGCCTCCTTTTGTTGGGCGGCAGACAGGGTGTCCTGGTCTTCTCTGAGCGTGAGCTGGTCGGAAACCAGCGCCGATTTGGCCGATCCGTCCTGCTGCCGGGCTTGGGCCAGGGACTGGGCATCGGTCTCCTCGGTGGTCTGCACCCCGGCCTGGGCCAGGGCCAGCGCCGACCGGGCCGACTGCACCGCCTGTTGCGCCTGGCCCAGGGACTGGGCGTCGGTCTTCTCGGTGGTCTGTACCCCGGCCTGGGCCAGGGCCAGCGCCGACCGGGCCGACTGCACCGCCTGTTGCGTCTGGGAGAGGGTCTGGGCGTCGCTCTTCTCGGTGGTCTGCACCCCGGCCTGGGCCAGAGCCAGGGCCGACTTGGCCGACTGCACCGACTGTTGTGCCTGGGCCAGCGCCTGACCGTCGGTTTCTTCGGTGGTCTGCACCCCGGCCAGGGCCAGGGCCAGCGCCGACTTGGCCGACTGCACCGACTGTTGCGCCTGGGCCAGGGTCTGGGCGTCAGTCTTCTCGGTGGTCTGTACCGCGGCCTCATCGGAGGCCAAAGCCGATTTGGCCGCCGCTACCTGTTGCCCGGCCTGGGCCAGGGACTGGGTGTTGCCGTCGGAATCGGTGTTCAGAGCAGCCTCGTCGGAGCCGAGAGCCGCCCTGGCCGAGGCCACCTGCTGGTCGGCCTGGGACAGCGACTCGGCATTGCTCTGGGCGGTGGCGTGGAGCGCGGCCTGGTCGGAGGTAAGAGCTGACTTGGCCGCCGCCACCTGCTGGTCGGCCTGGGAAAGCGACTCGGCGTTACCGTCGGAGTTGATGCCCAGGGCCGCTTGGTCGGAGGCGAGGGTTGCCCTGGCCGCCGCCACCTGCTGGTCAGCCTGGGCCAGGGACTGGGCGCTACCCTCGGAGTTGATACGCAGAGCGGACTCGTCGGAGGCGAGGGTCGCCTTAGCGGCCGTCACCTCTTGTGCGGCTTGCTGCACGGTGGACGTCGCCGTGCCCGCCGGCAGCACGATGTTGGTCGACGTAGCGTCGTTGCTCCCACTAGCGTAACCGAGCGTCCCCTGCACCTCTGTTTGGGACTGCAGCGGCCCTTTCTGCACGGTGGCGATGGTGGTGGGGTAGGTGTTGTCGTTGACAGCGTTGCCCGAGTTGTTATTGCTGGTCCCGGCGAAGGGGTCGGTAAGAGCCAGACCGCCCCCGACCAGGACCACCACGATGACGGCGGCGATTATGGCCAACCGCCTCCGCCGGTGTCTCTTGTTGGGCGAGCTCGGTGGTGCCTCGAGAGCAGGGCCGAGGGACATGCTCATGGTGCTGGCTCGCCCGGGTCGGGGGACAGCGACCGCTGGGGCCGGAAGGTCATTTGTCGTCCTTTCCCGCGGAGGGACCGGTGGGGGCGGCCTTTGACCGGGTTCCCGTCATGAGCTGTAGGGCAGGCCCTGGGGAATGAGCTTTTCGCATATCACTCTGGCCGCTCGGAACGGGGTCGAGTTGGCGTCCATGCCTGGTGGCAAATTGAAGCTGACGCCGCCGCCGGCGAAGGTAGGGTCCGGGAAGCCGGCAATGCTGTGGGACCGCATGCAGGCCGCCGCTTTCAGATAGTCCGCTTGCTGCTGAGTGGTGAATTTGGGCGGTGCCAGTCGGGCCGGCATCAGCGACTGGCAGGCCTTCTGAGCCTTGAGGAACGCCGGGGAGGTAGCCAGGCTGGCCGGGACCACAAGGCGGACCGCCTGGCCCAGGATCGTCGGGCTGGGAAAGCTCGGCAAACCGTGGGACCGCATGCAGGCCGAGTACTTCTGGATGTTCGCACCAAGCTTCCCAGGCGCGCTGGGGGTGGCGCCGACAGGCGCCGCCGCGGTGGTTGTCGCCGTCGTCCGGCCGATACTCGCCACCCCGGTTTTTGTCCCGGCACCGCAGGCCGCCGCGAGGAGAGCGAGACTCGCAAGCGGGACGCCGACGGCGAAGCGGGCCCTGGTCCGTCGCTCGGCACGCTCGGGGCCCACCGGTTGCTCGGGCCGATCGTCATGAAGGAGTAGCTCGGGCCGATCGGCGTGAAGGAGTCGTTCGGGCCGATCGGGGGGCACGGAGATGTTCGGCATCAGCCGGCGGCCGCCGCGGGGCCAGACGAGCTGGCGTGGCGGATGCCGGGCAGGATGTGCTGGCACGCGTTCTGGGCGGCCTGGAACTGGGGCGAGTTCGGGTTGAGGTCGCTGCCCGGTCCGGCCTTGATGGAGATGCTTATCCTCCCGCCTTGGGCGGTGGGATCAGGGAAGTCGGCCACCCCATGGGAGCGCATGCACTGGGAGAACTTCAGGGCCTGCGCCAGATGTTGGGCCTGGGCCGCAGCGCTGGGCTGGCCACCGTTCGGGAGGAGTTTTTGGCATGCCGTCTGGGCGGTGGCGAACTGGGGCGAGCCTGGGCCGAGGTCGCTCCCCGGCCCTCCATGCACGACAAAGTTGCCCTGGGCGTTGGGGTCAGGGAAATCCGGCACCCCGTTTTTACGCATGCACTTCGCATAGGCGAGGGCCTGGCTGTAACCGTCCGTGTTGACGCCGGTCACGTTGGGAGCGATCGGGGACGCCGATGCGCTCGTCGTGGGGGTCTTTCCCAGGTGGGCGACGCCTTGACCCGGCGACGCACCCCCACAGGCGGCCACCAGCAGGGCGCACCCCATTAGTCCCAGGCCGAGGACTACGGCTCGGCCGCCCCCGTCCGGACGCCGTACAGCTGAGTGCCACCACTTGCGTGCTTCGGTCATGAGACTGTTGTAAAACAGGAATGGTAACACGACGCCAACAGTCCATGTTAATCCGTTGTTACCGCAGATCAGTAACGCTTGTGCCCACAGGGCCCTACGACCGACAAAGAGAGGTACCGTGCCGTCACGTTCATGGGTGCGATGGCCACGGCGTACTATCAGGCTGCGCCTCACGGCTCTTTACGGCGGTCTCTTCCTGGCTTCCGGGGCCGGTCTTCTCGCCATCACTTACGCCCTAGTGGCGGGCCAACCCGTGCGCACGTTCTTTCAGGTTGCCGGGACGTTCAAGGGCAGGGTCAAGCTGGTCCCGCTGAAGGGCCAGGTCTTGTTCTCGGCGCACGGGAGCGTCCGGAGCGCGTCGGTGGCGTCGGGGGGCGGCCCTTTACAGCTGCCGGGGCCGCCACGCCCCCCTCTTCTGGGCAATCTCAACTTCCTGGGTTTCCAGGCCACCCTGCCGACCCCGGGCGAACTGCACCGGCTCCTGGTCGAGTCGGCGATCGCCCTCGCCTTTATGGCGGTGGTGTCCATCGGTTTGGGCTGGTTGGTGGCCGGCCGGGTGCTCCGTCCCCTGCGGGCTATGACCATCACCGCCCGTCAGATCTCCGAGGAGAGCCTGGACGAGCGACTCGACGTGCACGGACCGGCCGATGAGCTGAAGGACTTGGGCGACACGATCGACGGCCTGTTGGCCAGGCTGGAAAAGGCTTTCGAAGCCCAGAGACGGTTTGTGGCCAATGCTTCTCACGAACTGCGGACGCCACTGGCCATGATGCGCACTTCCCTCGACGTGGCCGTGGGCAAGCCGTCTCCTGTCCCTGTCGAGGTGACGGTCTTGGCCGGAAAGCTCGAAGAAGGACTCGACCAGGCCGACAAACTTCTCGAGGGTTTGTTGCTATTGGCGCGTGCCCAACAGGGCGCCGTGGGGGAGATAACCGAGCCCTCGCTGCGAAGCCTTGTGGCCGAGGCACTGGACGCCAATCGGGCCGAAATAGTGCGCCGAGGCCTTGTCGTGGACGACACGACGGTGGAGGGCGATGTGACCGGGAACGAGATTTTGCTGGCCCGGTTGGTTGCCAACGTGATCGATAATGCCGTACGGCATAATGTCGCCGGCGGCCGGGTCCGTATTTCGAATGAGTTTCGGGGCTCCCGAGCCCGGTTCGTCGTCGAGAGCGATGGCCCGGTTATACCTGACGAAGAGGCGCGGCATTTGGGTGAGCCGTTTTACCGACTGGGGGGCGAACGAGTGGCCAATAATGATGGGACAGGTCTGGGCCTTTCGATTGTCAGGGCGATCACCATCGGCCACGGCGGGGCCCTGGAACTGCGGGCGCGTCCCGAGGGCGGCCTCCGGGTCCTGGTAGAACTCCCGGCGGCGGCCGTCCGGGTATGAGGGTCCTGGTCGTAGAAGACGTGCGGCGCCTGGCGGACGATATCGCCGAGGGTCTTCGGGACCAGGGCATTGCCGCGGACGTCGCCTACGACGGGCTTGACGCTGCCAGCAAGGTCAACGTCAATGACTATGACGTGGTGGTCCTGGACAGAGATCTTCCCGGCCTTTCCGGTGATGTCGTTTGCCACATGATCACCGAGAGCGACCGGCCGGCCATGGTCCTAATGCTCACGGCGTCGGGCACCCCTGGTGACCGGGTATCGGGCTTGCGATTGGGGGCCGACGATTACCTGAGCAAGCCATTTCATTTTCCCGAGCTGGTTCTTAGGGTGCGGGCCCTGGCCCGGCGCAAACCGATGGCGCAGCCTCGCATCCTTCGGGCCGGGGGCCTGGTACTGGATCCCCTTCGTCGCACTGTCCTGCGAGGCGACGAGCAACTGGACCTCTCGGTTAAGGAGCTGGCCTTATTGGAGGCGCTCATGAAGGCAAGCCCCTCGTTCCTCAGTGCCGAAGACCTCTTGGAACAGGTCTGGGACGAAAATGCCGACCCGTTTACCAAGACCGTGCAAGTCACAATCGGAAGGCTGCGCCGAAAATTGGGCGACCCACCCGTGATCGAGACGGTGCCCGGAGCTGGCTACCGCTTGCGGTGACGTTGGCCGGACCTCGTGCCGACGCCACGTCAAAGAGGTGCGGCACGTGGAGCGACGTGACTAGCGCACGAGCGGGGCGGCGTCGAGCTTGTGGCGTCGCAGCAGCCGGAAATGCTCCTCCGCGACGGTCGTCCTGTCCCGGCGGCGTCGAGCCGGCTCCGCCACAGCAGCCGGAGATGGTCCTCGGCGAGGGCCGCTCGGGTGGCCCCGGTGACGGCCCGCCCGCTGCACTACCGGGTGAAGGCCGCCATGGGCTGGGCCTGGCGGTGCGCCGCTAGTGCGAAGTTGTCGGAACACGACACCAGCCCTTCCCCGGCTACCGGTGAGGTTTGGTGACTATGCTCGCGCCACCAACCGCATGAAAGGGGAAGAACCATGGACAACAACGCACCGTTTCTCCACTTCTTTGAGCACATAAACGCCGGCGACGTCGACGCGGCCGGGGAGCTTTTGGCCGAGGGGTTCGTCGAGCATGAGGTGATGCCTGGACTTCGAGCCGAACAAAGAAGGCACCAGGCAACTCTTCCGGATGATGATCGCTGCGTTCCCAGATTTGCGCTTCGATGCCGAAGATATCCTGCCGAGCGGTGACAAGGTTGTCGCTCGCTGTCGCGTTACCGGGACCAACAAAGGCGAGTTCATGGGCATGCCCGCGACTGGGAAGAGCATCAACGTGCAGGCCATCGACATCGTGCGCTTGGGTGACGACGGTCTCGCTGTTGAACACTGGGGTGTCATGGACATGATGTCGATGATGCAGCAGCTCGGCGCTATACCGCAGGGCCCACCGGCATAGACCAGCCGCAGGGTGGCCGTCCGTAGGTGACTGTCGCCAAGCGGCGTCGCCGGCACAACGTCTTGGCTAGATGGAACCGCGGGGCCAGGGTGGAACCGCGCGGTCAGTGCCAAGTGGCTCCGCAAGCGCGCTTAGCGTGGTGGCCATTAGGGTCCCCCGTCGTGTTGGCGCTGGCCGTGTTAGGCATGCTCTGGCCGGCGGCGCCGGGCCCAATCCCGTGCGGCTTCCCACCAGGACGGTCCTCTTCCGGAGCGCACGTAGCGGCGCGCGCTCTTGGTTCTGCGGTGTAACGGGGGTGCCTCGGGTCGTCGGGCGGCACGAAGGCCCGCTTGCCCTTGCCCGCCACCAGGGCCCAGCCCTTGTAGGTCTTAAGATCGTGGTGGAACTTGCACAGGCGGTCCAACAGCTCGAGCACGGTGACGTGGCTTTGGCCCAGTCCTCTCGATGGTCGGTCTGGCAGTACTGGCTGCGCACCCCGCAGCCCTGGACGGCACAGGAGGGGTAGAGCCAGTCCAGGGCCGAGCGCTGGTGGGCGTTGGGGCGCCGGCCCAGGTGGGCCACGCCCACCACTTCCTTGGCCTTAGTGAGCACGGCCTTGTAAAAGGGGTCCTCGGTCTCCATGATGTCGAGCACGACCTGGGTGCTGACCGGCCCGAAGCCGGCCAGCTCGCACGTCTCGCCGTCGGTGGCATAGCCGCGTAGCAACGCGGAGTGGTCGACGCGCACCATGACCTCGTAGCCCGCCGCCCCGCCACCTTGGCCTCCGGCCAGAGCCACCAGGGCGTCAAAGCCGTAGGCCTCGGGGGCTTCGTGCCTATCTGCTTGGCGGGCGGCGGCGAAGGCCTGGTCGGTCAGGGGCCCCAGGGCGGCCATGACCCGGGCCCCGTCTTCGGGTAGGCCCCGTGCGTGCAGCTGCCAGGTGCCAAATGGGTCGGTCCACTCTCTCAAGCTGCGCCCGGCGCGCACCGCTGCCCGCCGCCCTTCTAGATCGGTGGCCGCGGCCCGGGCCCGGGCCGCCTCGGTGGCGAGCTCGGCCAGCGAGCCCGTCCGGGCCGCCTCGAGCAGGACGGCGGTGGCTCCCGGGTTGGCCTGCGCCGCCCCCGAGACCAGGACCGCCTGCGCCCGGGACAGCTCGCCGGCCCGGGCGGCGGCGTCCAGCTCGGGCAGGGTGCTAAGGGCCTGGCCCGCCTCTAGGGCTCGGCGGGCTTCGCCCAGCGTGGTGCCCGTGGCCTGGGCCAGCGCCCCCGCCGCGGCCCGGGCCGAGCCCGCCCGGCCGCGCTGTCCCGACCCGCCTGCCTCGAGCGGCCCCCGGGCCAGGCGGGCCGCCACCAGGGCCGAGACGGTACTGGCCATGCGTTCGATGGCGCCGGCGTCGCTTAGGACCTCCCCGAGCCGGGCCGGGGGGACCAGGGCGGCGTCGAAGACCGCGGTATAGGCGGCCATGGCCTTTTTCAGTTCCGCCAGCGTCAAAGCCATGGACCAGCTCCTTACCGCGCATACCCACCGGACAAGGGCCGGCCGAGGGCCGGCGAGGCACGGTCCCCTCTTTTTCCGAGAGGAACGTATGTTCGATAGTACCAGGGGGGAGTGACAGGAAAGAGAAATTGCGGGTGCGAGGGCCGAAAGCCCGAGCAACGACGGGAGCCCTACCCTGGTGGCGTGGAGGATGTCCCGCTTGCCGTGGTGTGACGATTGCAGCAAGTTCTGGAACCCGCCCCAGCTGGTGGGCGCGAGTGAGTGCCCGACGTGCGGCAGATCCCTGGTGACTTCGACGAGTGGTGAGCCGGCTGTGGCCCCGGCCGTCCCGGGAGGCCGGGCGCCCGCCGAGGACAAAGCCAAGGGTGCCCCGTGGCATTTCAAGCTGCTCGTGGTCGGGGTTACGGTCTACATGGTGTACCGCATCTACTGGCTTATCGAATGGCTTCCGAAGCACGTGTGACCCCGGGCCCACCCGCTAGACCGCCCGGTCCGGGGCCGTCGGTCGAGGAAATAGTGGGGGAGGGGGGTCGACGGTTGTACGTCCGGCAATGGGCGCCGACGGGGGCGGTAACCGCGGTTCGGGCACCGGTGGTACTCGTTCACGGTTATGCGGAACACTGTGGCCGCTACGACCTGCTGGGAAAGGCATTGGCGGGCGGCGGCTCCACGACGTGGGCTATGGACCTACGCGGGCACGGGCACTCCGAGGGCCCACGGGCCAATATAGAGCGGCTCGAGTGGGCGCTCGCCGACCTGGACCAATTGGTCAACCGAGCGGGCGGCGGCGTGGTCATGTTCGGCCACAGCATGGGAGGAGCGCTGGCGGCGGCTTACGCGGCGACGCGGCCCGGAAAGCTGGTCGGTCTTGTTCTTTCCGCTCCGGCCGTGCACCTCGCCTCGCGGCCGGCGTGGCAGGTATGGCCGGTGCGCGTCCTGGCCGCGGTGGCACCCGGGGCGGGCTTGGCCCGCGTTGGTCCCGAAGGGTTGAGTAAGGACCCGAGGGTCGTAGAAAGCTTCGTGAGCGACCCCCTTGTGTGGCTCGGGCGGGCACCGGCCCGGACCGTGATCGAGCTGTACCGCGCCGGGCGTACCGCGGTGCGAACGGCTGGGGAGCTCGCGGTGCCGCTATTGGTCCTCCATGGCGAGGCTGACCCCATAGTGCCCGTCTCATCGAGCCGCGACTACTTCTCGGCCGTAGCGGCACGAGACAAGGAGCTGGTCATACTGCCCGACTTCTTGCACGAACCCCACCAGGAGGTGGGCCGGGAGAGCGTCATCGCCCGGATCGTCGAATGGGTTGCCTCCCACGGAGCCGGTGCCAACCTGTGAGAGGCGGCGCAAGCTGTTAGCCTCATCTTTCGCATCGTTCACGGGCGGTGGCGCAGTTTGGTAGCGCACCAGACTGGGGGTCTGGGGGTCGCGGGTTCAAGTCCCGCCCGCCCGACGGCACTTGAGCAGGGAGAATGCCTTCCGGTGACCCCGTCCGGAAGGCTCTCGGGGGTCATTTGCTAACGGAATGCTAACGAGGGTCCTCGCACGGCAGGGACTCGACCACCTCGACCCGGCTCCGGAGCATGTGAGGGTTCACCACGACCTCCTCCTCTTCCCGGCCGTTGAACCTCGCCAGCACGGCGCTGGGCGGAACAGTCGCCCGGTACAGGGACCTCGGCTCCAGCATCAGCCAACACCTCATGAACCAGTCGCCCCTCTCCCGGCTGGTCGTCCAGGACATGCCCCGCCCATGGGTCCAGGTCGCGGCCCCGCGATAGACGGTCACCGGCTCGGTGAACAGCGGCGCCCCGTCCGTCGGGTCCGTCAGGTACCCAGTCTTCTTGAACATGCGTGTCCAGAGGGCCGCGCTCAACGAGCCGAGCGGCGCGTGACTGATAGTCCAGGCGCTCGCGAGAGCGGGCGCGAGCTGCTCCGGGGTCGCGTGCTCCCATACGTGGCTCAGGAGGTCGGCCCCGTGGGTGCTGCCGGCGAGGCGCTCGGCTCCAAACAGGTCGCCTTCAGCCAGACGGGCGTTTAGCATTGCCAGCAACGGTGCGGAAAAGGCGCCCCAAGGCGCTGGTGGAGGGTCGTAACTCGGCAGGGTCAAGGTCAGCGCGCTTGCTGCGCCTTGCTGGCGACGTAGCTGGCGATCTGGTCGGCCGCCTCCTGGTCCGCGGCGGGCAGGACATGGGAGTACGTATCCGCCGTGATGCTGAGCGACGAGTGGCCGAGGCGCCGGGACATCATTAGGAGCGGGACGCCCGCCTCCAAACCGGCGGTGGCGTGAGAGTGCCTCAGGTCGTGGAGGCGGATGCGCGGCAGCCCGGCCTTGCGGGCCGCCACCTGGAAGGCCTGGCTGAGGCGTTGGGGATGGTAGGGCCGGCCGTCCTCTTGGACGAACACGAGGCCGCAGTCGGTCCAGCCCGGGCCCCAGGCCAAGCGCTCGGCAGCCTGACGGGCCTTGTGGGCCCTGAGGGCGGCGACGGTCACGGGGTCGAGGCCGATCCGGCGGGCTGACCGCTTCGACTTCGGCGTCCCGGTCACGACCTCGTAGGAGACGACCACCCGGGTCTCCGATACGGTCACGCTCGTGGCGTCGAGGTCGACGTCCACCCAGCGCAACCCGGCGAGCTCGGACCGGCGTAGGCCGGTGTTCATGGCCAGCACCCAGAGGGCGGCGAGCCGGTCCCCGGCCACGCTGGCGGCGAAGGTGCTGAGCTGGTCGGCATCCCAGACCCTCATCTCGGGATGGTCGGGCTGAGGAGCTTTGGCGTAGGTGGCCTGGTTCTTACCGATGATGCCGGCCCTGACGGCGTCCTCGAGCGCCTTGCGGGCCGTCTTGTGCACGGCGCTGACCGTGGTCCGGCTCCGAGGCTGGCCGTCGGCCTTGGGCGTTTTCAGAAGGGACGCATACAACTTGTTGAGGTCGGACGTGGTCAGGGCGGTGAGGACGGTCCCGCCAAGGTGCGGGATGAGGTGCGTCACGACCACGTCCTGGTAGAAACCGCGGGTCGAGGCCTTCAGGGACCCGCCCGCCACGGCAGCCTCGAGGCCCTCGAGCCACTCAGTGAGGTAACCGCCGAAGGTCTGGCGGGACGCAGGCTTGTAGGTGCCGTCCCTCCGTTGCTTCAGCATCTCCCCCTGAGCGATGCCGGCCTCCTCGGCCGTCGGGTAGGTCCCCATCCACTTGGCTTTGGAGAATCCCGGTCGCCGGGTCCTTGACCCGGTTCACGACGCCGTAGACGGTGCCGGTCTTCGTTTCCCTTTTGACGACAGTCATTCCGTGCCTCCCTACTTGCGGCGCGAGCGGGCGCTCGCCTTGCTGCTGATGACCTCTCCGGCGCGGCCCGGCCGGGCGGGACCGAGGAGCCCTTCCTTTCGTGCGAGGCCGACCAGCCTCGACGCGTGGCCGCGGCTGTAGTTGAGCTGCTTGGCGACGAACTCCGTGGGTGCGTCGCGCTCGAACTCGTCGTCCGAGGCAAGAGCCTGGCGGTAAGCAGCTGCCACCCTCGGCAACGTGTCGGCCATGGGTTGCCGCCTCCGGTGACGAGCTTCGAGGCCCGCAACGTCGCCCTCGCTCAACGGTTCCATCGCGAATGAGTCGGCGAACTGCTCCGCGAAGCGCAGGATGATCAGGCCACCGCTGAGGCTCTCCAGATTCCGACGTATCTCCGCCAGGTAGGACTTTATCGTCACCGCCCGGAGCTTCTGGTCGGTCACCGCCGGGCCGTCGGCGCGCTGGGAGAGCGTCAACTCGCGGCAAGCCAGAAGATTCTCGTGGGCAGTGACGGTCAGCGTCACTCCGTAGTCGAGCGCCGGGTCTTCGATGTCGTAGGTCGGCTCGGCCAGCAGTTCGACGCCAGCCCCCAGGGACCCGACCCTGCGCATGTCGGAGTGCTGGATGGGCCTCATGGTGAAAACGACCTCTGCCATGTCACGGGTACTGCGGCGAGCAGCCATTCTCCAGATTGTAGAGGATCCGTAGCACCTGTGCAATACTGCCGCACAACGAGGAGGCGGATCGGAGGCTAAGGCGTGCAGATAGTTAGGAACTGACGCATTCTTTTCGCAAAGCTGCGCTAGTGCATAAGGCGTCAGTTATGCACCACTACCGTAGAGTGAGGCTCGTGAACACCGCTAACGAGAACGAGAACGAGAACGAGAACAGCGCGCTCGCTCTGATGAGGCTCCGGCGGATGTGCGAGTCCGGGGAGGCACGCGCCATCCGCGAACGCTCGCACCTCAGCCAGGCGGAAGAGGCTGACGGGGTCCCGTGCGCACGAGCAACGCTGGCGGCTTGGGAGACCTGTCGCCGCGTACCTCGTGGCGAGGCCGCGCTCCGGTACTTCGACCTCTTGCTCCGGCTCAAGGCCGAGGGACGGGTCTCGCCGCTGAAGGTGGCGTGATGAGGGCCGCAGAGCAGCTAGCCAGGGCCACGACCACCGAAGGCCCCGCCGGCCACGTCATGAGGTTGGCCGACCTGGCCGATCTGCCGCCGACCCTCGACGGTCACCAGGCCGCCGCCATTTTAGGCTGCTCGTACTGGTGCTTGCTGGAGATGGTCAAGGTTGGGACGTCTCCAGTTGCCCCGTTACACCTTGGTCGTCATCTTAGATGGGCCACAATCCCGGTCCTCAGAGCAGTCGGTGCCGAGCAGCTCGTCGCCACATCGCCGGAGCCCGAGCCCTCCGTGGTCCCGCTTCGCCAGGTCGGCAGCGCCCGGCGCCGTTCGCCGTGACCCCCAGACGCGACGGCGGCCCGGGCCCCAGCCCGGACCGGCCGTCCGCTCGGACCGGCCCAGCGAAGTCCGGCCCCTGCTGATCCCAGAGGACCTCGAGGCCGAGGACAATGTCGTCGGCGCTTGCGCGGCGCACCCGGACGGTGCCTCGCTGGCGCACCAGCGGTTGACGAGTGGCGACTTTTACCAGCCGCAGGCCGGCCGGGTGTTCGAGGCTGCGCTCTTGCCTGAGCTCGCCGGGCTGGAGCACGACCTGCGGGTCCGGGTACTCGCACTGACGGCCGACGTCGACTTGGCCTGGCTGGAGCGGTGCGTCTCTGAAAGGCCCTCCTTCCTGGACAAGGCCGGGGCCAGCGCCGCCCGGGTCTTGGACGCCAGCCGCCGGCGCCGACTTATGCGGTTGGCGGCCGACCTCTACACGGGCGCCTCTACGGGTGACCTGGACGACTTGCCCCGTCTTGTCGAGGCGGTGAGTGATGCCTGCTGAGGTTGCGCCCTTGCCAAGGCCTCCGCTGCACGCGCCCGACTACCGCCAGAACGGCCGGCCGAACCAGCAAGCCGCAGCGCTGGCGCGAGACATCTCGCCCATCGACTGGCGCACGTTCTGGGCGACCGACGTTCCTGCTGAAGAGTGGACCATCGAGCCGATCGTCCCGAAGGGCCGACAGGTCGCCATCTATTCCCCACCGAAGGGCGGCAAGAGCTTGTTCGCTCTCGACGGTGTCGCCGCCCTCAGCACGGGACGATCGGTCCTCGGCCAGCCGGCGCGCCTTGCACGCTCCGTTGTCTACCTGGACTTCGAGATGACAGAAGACGACGTGCGCGAGCGGCTGGTGGACCTCGGTTATGGGCCCGACGATGACCTCTCCAGACTGGCCTACTACCAGCTGCCGTCCCTGCCGCCCTTGGACACCGAACGAGGCGGCCGGGTGCTCGAGGAGATCATCCTGCGCCACAACCCCGAGCTCGTCATCATCGACACCATGGCCAGGGTCGTCCAGGGTGACGAGAACGACGCCGGCACCTACACGGGCTTCTATGCCCACTCAGGGATCCGACTGAAGCGCCACGGCGTGGGCCTGCTCCGCCTCGACCACGCCGGGAAGGATGTCAACAAGGGCCAGCGTGGCTCGTCAGGGAAGGCCGACGACGTCGATGTCGTCTTCCGCCTCAGCCTCGTCGAGGACAAGGTCGTCCTCACTCGCACCCATTCCCGGATCCCGTGGGTACCGGCGCAGGTGGCGCTGCGGCGTGAGAGCGACCCGGTGCTACGCCACGTCCTGGTCGATGGCGCCTGGCCCGCTGGGACCAAGGGCACCGCTGAGAGCCTCGATGAGCTCGGCGTGCCGCTCGATGCCACCGTGGCCATGGCGGCGCGAGCCCTGAAGGAGGCGGGCAAGCCGCGACGTCGCCAGGTCGTCGGGGCAGGGTTGAGGTTCCGCAAAGTGCGGTCTCAAACAGTTCCCACAGTCCCGGGAACTGTCGGGAACCGTGCGTGCCAGGAACAACTGGGAACTGTCGGCAATTTCAACGAAGGATTGCTGCTCAGCCTAGGTGAAGCGGTTCCGGGAACCGTTGGGAACCGTGCTCTCAGTACGACGGGAACTCAGTTCCCCTCTTTAGAGGGAACTGATTCCGGTACCGGTCCCGATGACGAGGACGAGGAGCCGTGGTGAGTATGAGGACCACGCGCCCGATCGTCACCCACGACGTCGGCTAAGCGCGCCGGGCCGCCGAACTTGGCCGCTGACCTGCCCGAAGGCGCTCGGCGCGCCGTGACCTGCTGGCGCGACCGTGTTAGCAACCCGTTAGCAGGGCCGCAGTTCGTGTCCCCTGACCTGCGCTTCGCCAATCGACACCAGACATGGCATCAGGCGACGAGGAGGGCGGCGCGGGTGACTTGCAGCGAGGGTTCCCTTCAGTGCGGAAGGTCTCTGGCGAAGCGCAGGTCTGCCCGTCTTCGTGCGGATCGGACTTCTGCCACCGTGGCAGAGGTTGCGAAGGAGTTGCGTCGTGCCTAGAGCGTGCACCGTCTGCGTCCATCTCGACCGTCAGCAGATCGACCTCGAACTTTCGGGTGGCTCGACGCTTGTCGCCATCGCCAAGAAACACGGCGTCACCAGGGACAGCCTGGCTCGCCACAAGGCGGCCCACGTCACGCCAGCGCTTGTCCGGCTTGCTCAGCAGCGCCAGAGCGAAGCGGGCGCCGTGAGCGCTTACGAACGCCTCGAGGAGGTGGTCCTGCAAGCGAAGCGGCTGCTCGCCAAGGCCGAGCGCAAGAGCAGCTTGGTAGCCGGCGCTCAGCTCATCGGCCAGCTCCGGCAAACGTTGGAGACGATAGCCCGCATCACTGGCGAGTTGAACGACAAGCCCACCGTGAACGTGCTCAACATCGTGACGGACCCGAGCTGGCAGCAACTCCGGGCCGTCATCCTCGGAGCGCTGGCTCCGTACCCTGAGGCCCGTCTGGCGGTCGCCAGTGCCCTGACGGCACCCCTCGAGCTAGAGGTAGCGCCGTGAAGCTGCGCCCGCTCGCCGACGACCTCGCGCTCGCCCTCGACCCCGTCGAGATGTGCCGGCGCGTCGGTATGGTGCCCGACGACTGGCAAGCGGACGTGCTCCGCTCGAGCGAGCGCCGTATCGCCCTATGCGTCGGCCGTCAATGCGGCAAGAGCACGACGGCCGCCGTCGCCGCGGTTCACCAAGCGCTTTACAAGCCGGCCTCGCTCGTGCTCATGTGCGCTCCGTCCATGCGCCAGGCGTCGGAGCTGTTCAAGACGGCGCTCGGGTTCTACCGCCAGCTTGGGCGAGCCGTCCCTGCCGAGGCCGAGAGCGCCCTGAGCTTGACCTTGGAGAACCGGTCCCGCATCGTGTGCCTGCCCGGCACGGAGGCGACGATCCGTGGCTATGGCGGCGCCGCCCTCCTGCTCATCGACGAGGCCGCCCGCACCAGCGACGACCTGATGGCCGCCCTTCAGCCGATGGTCGCCGTCTCGGGTGGCCGCATCATCGCCATGTCGACCCCGTTCGGCAAGCGGGGTTGGTTCTACGAGACGACGCTGAGCACCGGTTGGCGCACCGTGACCGTACGCGCCGACGAGTGCCCCCGCTGGTCAGCCGGAGCCCTGGCCGAGTTCGCCGCTGAGCGGGGCGACTGGCTGGCCCGGCAGGAGCTTTACGCCGAGTTCGTGGACGCCTCGGGCCAGATGTTCGCCACCGACGACATAAGCGCCGCCTTCGAGGCGGGCGAACTGGGAGCGGTGCCGGCCCTGCCGCTGTTCGGTACACGCAGCGTGGCCCTCTTCGGCGCCGGGGGTGCGGCGTGATCACCACCGGGGCCGACATCGGCCAGAGCCAGGACCCGACCGCCGTCGTCGTCGTGCAAACGGACCTGACCAGCAAGACCCACGTGGTGCGCTGGATCGAAACCCTCCCGCTGGGCACGCCTTACACGGCCGTAGTCGACCGCCTGGCCGAGATTGACGAGCGCTGCCGCGCCGAGGGCGAGAGCCAGCTCATTGTCGACGCCACGGGCGTGGGACGCCCGGTGGTGGACCTGCTGCGCACCCGGCTCCGGGGCGGGGTGCACGCCGTCACCATCGGCGGCGGCGCGGCGGAGACCCACCCCGGACCGCACGAAACCGTGGTCCCCAAACGTGACTTGGTCGCTGCCCTCGAGGTCGTCCTGCAAACCCGCCGCCTCGTCGTGCTCAAAGGCCTTCAGGGCGCCCGGGACTTGAAGGCCGAGCTCAAAGCCTTCAACTTCGCCCTTTCGGCCCGTGGGCGCGACTCCTACGAAGCGGCCGCCGGGTCTCACGACGACCTCGTTATTGCGCTTGGGCTCGCTTTGTGGTCCGCGGAGCGCTGGCTGGCCCGGGGCGGGCGCCGGCCGGGGGCACGTCTCAGGATCTACCCACGCTCCGCATCGCCGTCACCGGGCACCGTCATTGGCACGGTGACGTGGTGAGCGGTCCGGTGGTAATGACCGTGGGAGTGGCCGCTCCCACGACAGAGGGTGAGCCGGTTGGCGATGTGGGGACTGCACCCCCCTTCGGTCGTCGCGGCCGGCTCTCCCTCGAAAGCGGACGGTGAAGCTGTGACCCGGGCCACCGACAAGGCACACGCCAATGCGCTGGGCTATGCCCTGGAGCTCAGCGCATTGGTAGCTGCCGTGCGCGCCGACCGGTTCGATGCCCTGCCCCGAGATCCGGTATTTGCCCTCGCCGTGGTGGCGCTGTCCATGTCCATGGACCAGGACGCCCTCGTCGAGCTCCTGGTGAGCCCAGACGCCACCTTCGAGGCCGCCTGCGCCCATATGCACACCCAAGTGCGCCGGCTCTTGCTCCGGCGAGCCATCGACGACCTGATCAACAAAGCCAAGGACATGAAAGGAAATCCGACATGAGCACAGCAAGAACAGGGCCGCTCGACGAGGGCTACCGCTCCGTCGACGGCCACGTGCACGACCTCGACGAGCGCCGGCACCAGGTGATCGTAAGTCTGCCTCACGAGACCCTCGACCACTACATGACCGACTTTCAAAGGGGCGCCTTCGCCGACTCGTTCAGGCGCCACCTGCCCGAGATGCTGGGCGAGCACGACCCGCACCAGCATTTGGGGCACGCCATCCGCGCCGAGGTCCTGCCGACCGACAACCGCATCATTGGCGCCTTCGACGACTTCGCCACCAACCCGACCGCCCGGCGGTACTTCGGTGCTATCAAGGACGGCCGCGTCAAAGGCTGGTCGTTCTTCTTCAGGAACGGCGAGCACATCAGGCACCCGCACGTGCCCGGTGCCCTGCGTTACACCCGCGCCGACATGGAGGAGTTCAGCGCCACGGCCCGGCCGGCCATCCCGGGCACTTTGACGCTTGGCATCAGGTCGCGGGGGACCAGCACCGCCCAGGGCGCCGGTGGCGGCGTCCTGGACCGTATTGACGACCTCCGCTGCCGTATCGCCCTGCTCCGTGCTGATGGCGCCGAGGCCCGTGCTCACGAGGCCGAACTGGCGCAGATGCGTCATACGGGGCGCCTGCCGTTCTACCTATGGGAGCGCGCCTTCGACGCCACGACGCGTGCGTGCGAGACGGAGGCCGCCCTGGAGAACGAGCTCGAGGACCTCTTCGATCGCCACGCTTATCGGTCGGCTCTGCGGAGCCGGCCCTGAGCGACCCGCCTACCGTCGCCCAATCTCGGCTCCGGCCGAAAAACCCTAGAAAGGACACGCCGAAAATGACCTACCACGTTGACGGGGACCGGCTCGAAGCGGCCATCGTTCAGGCCCGAGAAAGCTTGCTCGACGAACACCTTGCCGCGGGTGCCCGGGGCCAGATGCTCCTTCAAGCGCAAAGAGCCTTACAGGCCGCTCTCCGACGCCGTGAAGGCGAAAATCGTCGCCGTGATGCAAGGCAAGTTCCCTCGGAGCGCTGACCCGGCTCCGGACCCGGCCGCGTCGTGGTCGGCAAAGTTCCGCCAGGTGCTGGCTGACACATTGAGGCCCGCACGGGCCCGTTTCGAGCGAACCCCCCTGGCGGGAATGCCCGGCGAGCGAGTGGTGGCGCTCAACCGGCCGGACGTGATAGTCGACGGCCCCAGGCCAACCCCCGGCGACCCCTCGCCGCTGTTTTTCCACCCGCACAACGGCGAGTTTGCCCCGTCCTGGTGGCCGAGCGACCTACCAGAAAAAAACAAACCACGGCCCTTGGAGCTACCAGGTTGCCTCTGGCCTGACGGGGGCGAGTCCCCGACATTCCCGCTCGAGCGCGCCCTGGCCGACCTGTCCCGGGTCCGGTGGGCTCCAGGGCGACCGACCCTCTGGCTGGCGCCCGGCGCGCCGGAGCCCGAGTGATGGCCCGAGATGTACCTAAGCCCGAGGACCGCCGGCCGCCTGCGCCCGTGCTCGACCTGTTCCCCAAGCCGCCGCCGTCGGTGCTCATCGGCGTGGTGAGAGACCTCGTGCCCGCCGAGCCCGGTCACCCCAGGCCCGATGACGACGACCCGCCCAGCGCCGCCTAAGTGGTTGACGGCGTAACTACATACGTGTAAGTTGTTGGGTGGTGGGGGGCATGGTGCCGGGTGGCCAGTACCTTGGGGGTGCTGTTGTCTCGCCGGAGCCCTTTCGTGATCGAGTTGAGCGACGAGGACCGGGGCCGGTTGGAAGCTCTTACCCGTAAGGGCACTGCCCAGGCTCGGACGGTCGAGCGGGCCAGGATCGTGTTGGCAGCGGCTGCGGGGACGAACAATGCGGATATTGCCGACGACATGGGGATAGCCCTGAACACGGTGATCAAGTGGCGCAAACGGTTCTTCGAGGAGGGTATTGCCGGCCTGGCGGACCGCAAGCGCTCGGGACGGCCGAGGCGTTTTTCCCCCTCTGGTGGTGGCCGAGGTCAAGGCGTTGGCGTGCGAGCTGCCAGCCACCACCGGCGTCCCTCTGTCGAAGTGGAGCTGCGCTGAGCTGGCCCGCGAGGTCGTTGAGCGCAAGGTCGCCGGCTCCATCTCCGCGGCCACTGTCTGGCGCATCCTGAAGAAGGACGCGATCAAGCCGTGGCTCCACCGTTCATGGATCTTCCCTCGTGCCCCGGACTTCGCAGCCAAGGCGGCGGTGGTGCTGGACCTTTACGCCCGCTGCTTCGAGGGCCAAGTGCTTGACGACAACGAATTCGTCATATGTGCAGACGAGAAAACGAGCATCCAGGCCCGCTGCCGCTGCCACCCGACGCTGCCACCGGGACGGGCCCGGGTGATGCGCGTCGAGCACGAGTACGACCGGCGCGGGGCCGTCGCCTACATGGCTGCCTACGACGTGCACCGGGCCAAGGCCTTCGGCCGTTGCGAGCAGACCACTGGCATCGTGCCTTTCGGACGCCTGGTCGAACAGGTCATGACGGCCGAGCCCTACGCCAGTGCCGAGCGGGTCTTCTGGGTCGTGGACAACGGCTCCTCCCATCGCGGCCAGGCCTCGGTCGACCGCCTCGAAGGTGCCTGGCCCACCCTGCGCCTCGTCCACCTGCCGGTGCACGCCTCCTGGCTGGACCAGGCCGAGATTTACTTCTCCATCGTGCAGCGCAAAGTCGTCAACCCAAACGACTTCTTCGACACCGATGAGATCGCCAGGCGCCTGGCGGCCTTCGAGGACCGCTACAACCGCATAGCTGTGCCCTTCGACTGGCGTTTCGGCCGGGACGACCTCGACAAGTTCCTCGCCCGGCTCGAAGCTCACCAAGCTGCGTAGGGGCCTGGCGCTACCATCGAGCCGATGGCCATACCCGAGCCGGCCCGTTGGAGGGTCGAGCAGCGGCTCGAACTACGACGGCGTGAACGCTGGCCCGCCCTGGCGGACCTGAAGGTCCGCTACCGAGGCGACTACGCCTATGTGAGCGGGACCGACCCCGACGGGCCGCTGTCGTTGTGCCGGCTGCGTTGGACGGGTTCTCCCGACCATTGGGGCGTCGCCTGCTACTTGGCGAGCAAGGACGGCTACGAAGATTCCATACTGCCCACCGGCAGTTTTACCGGCACCCCCGAAGAAGCCCTCGACTGCGTCTGCGGCCTGTACCTGAACGACCCCTCGGCATGGGCCGAACGGCTCCCGTCGGCCGACACCTGATTCACGCGAAGAGTTAGGCGGTCGACCACTAACCTCGATAATTCACCCCTAACCGTCGAGGACTTTCAAGGCTCATAAACGGCGCAGTCAGGCTTGGAAAGGGGGTCGCGGGGCCCGCCGGAGCGTCCGGGCTCAGATTTGGGCGTCGCGATGAACGGTTTTGGCCCGCCATGGGTGGCCTGCGAGCTGTGAAGCCACGCTGGACCTATTTGGAGGCACGACGGGACAGGCCGCGGGAGCGACCGTGGACGCGAAGCGAGGTTGGCGACGCTCAGGTGGCGAAGTCGAGCGCCCGTAGCCGCTCGAAGGCCCTGGCCAGCGCCTTTACCCATGGCCAGGTGGCGTCGAGACGCAAGTAGCTGCGCCGGCCGGTGCGCGCCGTGCGCCCGGCGACGTGCAGGATGCAGTAGCGCAGCCGTTTGGGCTCGGCCTTTGCGAGCTCACCGTCCAAGCACAGGCGTTGTGACCATGTCAGGAGGTCCTGAGCGATGAGCACGACGAGCATCCAGGCGGCGTTGGAAGAGAAACGGTGGCCCGGGAAGTGCGACAGCCCGGTGGCCTTGGCCTGTTTGATGCGGTCCTCGACGTGGGCATGACAGCGGTGGCGGGCTTCGAGGTAGACGATGTCAGCTTCAGGCGAGTTGGTGATGAAGACCTGGTGGCGCCAGCCCTCGGGGTCGAAGAGGTTGAACTGGGCACCGTCGTGGGGCTCCTCGCGCCTGGAGATCGCCCTGGTGCCCTCCGGCCAGGCAGAAAGGTCCAGGTGCTCGGTGATCTCTGCCACCCCGGCGCCATCGCGCTCCTCCATGTCCAGGGTCATCGGGACCTGCCAGGCGTCGGCGGGCACGTCGGTGATGGCGAGGCGGACGGCCTCGGTGACGTCGAAGCCGATCGAGAACTCGAAGCCTTTCGCCACGATCGCGTTCACAAAGCCGTGGGTCGCACTGTCGCGGATCACGGAAAATGTAGGTTCGCGATCAGTGAAAATGTAGGTTCGGCCTGAGCCCTTGATGGCGTCGTCCGCGATGATAGGTCAGTTCCTCGGCACCACCTCCTGGTCGAGCAGTTCTGTCACCGAAACGGGCGTATCGCAGTGGGGACATGGGCCGCCAAGGCCGATCTTGCGCATGAAAATGCCGCATTCTTCGCACCGTTGGTGACCGACCTCTCGGGCGCCACAACCGTCGCACTTGTAGACGGTTATGGGCCGGCGAGGACGGCTGGGCGGGACGGCGGCGGCGGGGCGGTCGGCCTGGTGGCGCCGTCTCCAGGCTTCGGTCTTGCATGCAGGGGAGCACCACTGACGCTTGCCTTGGCGGGCAAAGCCCTTCTGGCAGACCGGGCACGTGACCGTCACAGTCGTCACAGGACCGTCACGCGACGGGGCTTCGACGTCGGCCGGTTCATCGGCCATTACCGGCCACCGCCTTCCTGGTCGCCTCGGCGCGCGCCCGGTGGGCCCGCATCCGGTAGGACTGGCCCTCGATGTTGAGCACCACGCTTCGGTGCAACAAACGGTCCAACATGGCCGAGGCGGCGACTGCGTCCCCGGTCACCTTGGCCCAGCTGGCGATGCCGAGGTTGGTCGTGATGACCGTGCTGGCTTTCAGGTAACGCTGGGTGACGACCTGGAACAGAGCCGCTGCTGCCTCACCGGGCAACGGCAAGTAGCCGAGCTCGTCAACTATGAGCAGCCTCGGGGAGGAGTAGAACCTCATCATGTTCGCCCAGCGCCCCTCCAGTGCGGCGCGGTGACAGCGCGCCGCCAGGTCGGCGGCGGTGGTGTAGTGGACCTTGTAGCCGGCGTCGACGACGGCCCAGCCGAGGCCGATGGACAACATCGTCTTGCCCACTCCGGGTGGCCCGATGAACAAGATGTTGGTGGCGTCGTCCAAAAACCTCAGGCTCTCCAGCTCCAGCACGAGCTTTTTGTCCACCGAGGGCTGGGCTTCGAAGTCGAAGTCGGAGATCCTCCAGGGGGCAGGCAGGCAGGCCAGGCGGGACAAGGTGGCGAGCCGTCGGGCGTCGGCGGCGGCCACTTCGAGGGCGAAGAGCCGCTCCAACAGAGCGGTGGTGCTCCAGCGTTCGGCCTTGGCCTGCTCCAAGAGCCCCGGCAGCGCCTCGGCCGCCGCGCCGAGGTGCAGGTGGGCGAGGTGGCCCCGCAGGGACTGGTAGACAGATGCCTCGGTCATGCCGTCACCTCGGTTGCCCCGGGGAAGGCGGCGTAGATGACCCGGGCCATCTCCTCCAAGTCAACTTTGGGATCGGCACCACCGGGGCCGGCCAGCCGTGCCCGCTCAGCCAACGCGTCCGCCCCCGGGGGCCGGTTCTCCTTGCGGTCACAGGGCTTTTTGGAACTGAACTGGCCGAGCACCACCTTTTCGAGGGCCTCGCGGTGCTCGGGGGTGCGGACCATTTCACCGGAGCCGGCCGGGGCCAGGCGATGAGTGACCAGGAGGGCCCCCGAACGGCTGTAGATCTCCAGGGCGTTGGTGCCCAGCCGGTGCCGCAGGGACATCGTGGCACCTTGCAGGCCGGGGGCGACCGAGTACCGGTTCCCCCTGAACGCCACGCTGGCGCGGTGGTCGACGGGGGCTTGGACCTCGATGGTGGCTGGGTAGGGCAAGGGCGGTAGCCCCAGGAGCGGCTCGGCGTCGGCCAGTTCCCCGACCCTCGGCCAGCGGGCCCGGTCCTCGGACGGCTCTTCGATGTCCCTGGGGCTGCGCAGGCGGGCGTCGCCCTTAGTGGCCCAGAACCGGTCCAGGCTCACCTGGGCGGCGTTCTGGGCTCTCGGCCGAAAGCGCCCGCCACCACCGCCCGGTGGCAAAGCGCACCGCTGCCTCGACGGCGCCTTTTCGGTTCCCCCGCCGGGGAGGGCACACGGCCACGGCCGCACCGTAATATTTCGCCACCGGGGCGAAGCTGGCCTGGACGTCGCCGGTGGCGGGCACCACGACGGTGGACATACGGTCGACTCTCCAGTACCGGGCGGTGCCGCCCAGGCGCCGCAGCACGCCGTCCATGGCCTCGACCAGGTGGGCCTGGTCGGTGGCGGGACAGATGACGCCTCGACTGCGCCCCGAGTGGGGCAACGTCCCGAGCAGCACGTAGCCAGTCCCGCCCCAGGGGGACTTGCGCCGCTCGAACCAGTCCCACTGAATTTCTTCGCCGGCGGGGTGGTCGATGTCGATGGTGTCGCGGCCCTTCACCCCCGAGCACGCCTCGCAGTGTGGCCGCAGCCCGCCCAGTCGGAGCTGGCGGGCGAAGGAGGGGTACGAGCACGAGTAGCCGAGCTCGGTCACCTCGTCGAAAAGCGTGCTCGCCCACACGTGCGGGTCGTCGACAAAACGGGCGGCCAGGTAGGGCACGAACCGCTTCGAGGGCACCCGGCTCGGCCCGCCGGCGAACACCGGGCTCCCTCTTGCCTTCCAGGTAAACCTTGACTGTCCGCCAGTCTCTTCCGATGTGGTGGCCGATGGCTACGTACGACCAACCTCTTTTCCTGAGTGCACTGATCTCCACGTCTTCTCCTTGTGTGATCATGGCCATCGGGCTCCTTCCATTGCTCCAGGGACAGACACCCAAAGCATGGGAGGGGCCCACTGGCCGGTTGGTGGACCCTTCTCCTTCTCAGCCCACCAAGGCACTCAGGTACCTACATTTTCAGTGATCGACCTCCTACATGTTCACGTGATCCTTAACAGCACCGGCCGAGTCGGCGCGTACCAGCACCTCCACGCCGTTTTCAGGGTCGTCCTTCTTCGTCGGCACCGGTAGTTGGGCGAGCGCGTCGTCCAGCAGCTCGACGTGGTCGGCTGCGGTGTTAGCCCCCGCTGAGCCCGGTCGCAGCTTGCCGGCGAAGGCCTCGGCGGTCTCGTCGCAGTAGACATGCAAAGGGTGGAAGCCGCAGCCCTTCTTGTAGTTCGGCTCGGCGCCCTCCTTGTCGTCGGTGTGCACGTCGACCAGGGTGGCATCGAAGTCCAGGGTCACCCTCTTGGTCTTAGGAGCCAGGCCCGCGGCCCAGACCCTCGCCCTCGAAGCCGCACGAGCAGCCTGCAGGTCAGAGAGCAGGCCTTCGTCGATGGCGTCGAGCAGGCGCCAAGCGGTCGGCTGGGAAGCCACCTCCCCGAACAGCTGGGGCTGGTCACGAAGGATTCTCAAGTCCGAGACGAAGTCGTAGCCGTCGGCCAGCATGACGGCCAGGTCCACCAGCACCTCCCCGGGGGCGTGGCGGCGGGTGCCTTTTACGATCGGCGCCAGCGCGGCGGACAGGTCGGCGGCGATGCCGGAGCGCTCGGCCAGGTCGGCCAGCAACCGGGCCCCGGCGTGGCTCACTAGCCCCTGGCCGTCGGTGGTCACCTCCAGCCTCGGCCGACGACGACTAGCCGGCCGGCAGCGGCTACGATTCACTTTCAAGGTGACCCTCCTGGTAGGGGGTTTGGACTCGCTAAGTCAATTTTCCCTTACCAGGCGGGCACTTTGGCGGATGGCACCTGTCGACCGTGACCCCGACGAATAGTCGCGGCTAAGGCCCCGGTCTGGCCATGACCGTCGAACGGGTCTTCAAGCCTGCCCCGTGGGCGCGCTGACGCCGTGTGCCGGGCCGCCCCAGACGTCGACTTCTTCGCCGAAGGGAGGGGCGCGGGCGAGCAGGACGAGCGGGCCAAGGCCGTGTGCGCGCTCTGCCCGGTGCGCCGGCCGTGCCTGGAGTCGGGCATGAGGGAGCAGTTCGGCGTGTGGGGCGGCCTCAGCGCAACCGAGCGCCGGCGGCTGCGCAACAGGCGTCAGAGAGCCGCCTGAGGCGGCACAGGCACCGGGCCAACCCCGTGGTGAGAAACAGTCTCAACGGGCAGATTTGCCCGCTCTGACATCTTCGGTTGCCACCGATCCGCATCGGTGAGCTGACACCGAAGGAGCCGATGGGTCCCAAACCGGACAAAAGTATGTCCCCGACGAGGGACATACTTCGCAAGCAAGAGCGCTCCAAGCTCAGGACCCTCGCCGAGAACGCCGACGTAGTGGAGCAAGCCATCGCCGACATAGCGCCCGGGTGCGGAGGGCCCTCGGGGAGCGGGCCTGCCCCTGCGTTGCTTAGCAGCTAGCGGTGACGGTACAAGAGCCGGCGCCGCGCCCGGCCGGAGCACCTTGCGGCGAATGTGCCGGCGCAACCTACGCCCGAACATGGATTAGCTCCCTCCCTCCGACAGCTCACGCAGCCGAGCCTCGATTCGCTCAACTTCCCCGTCGACAGCACGCTTCAGGGTCTCGAAGCCGTCCCGGAGTTCGGGCGCCAGGCCAGCGCCCTCAAGGCGCTGCGCGACATCGCGCTGGCGCTCCCGTGACGATGCGAGCACATCGACCAGCTGGGCGATCTGCTCTTCCGCAGGAAGCCTGCGGAACAATCGCCCTAGGTCGTCAGCAAGCGCCTCCGCCACGGGGTCGTTGAGGTAAGAGTCAATGAAGGCGAGCCGGTCCGCTTCGCTGAGCTCGTCTAGGTTGACGTCCTGGAAGATCGTGCGGTCCGGGTCATACTTGGGCTTGTCGGGGATGCTCATAGTCTCCTTTCGTTCGGAGGCGTCCGGAGTAGGGTCCACAAGTCCGCCTCGGCTAGTCGGCGGAGCGTGGCCGGGTCTGGGATCTCAAAGACGGTCATTTGCCCGGCCTTCTTCCTTTCGCTCGGCGCCGACCAGCTCCCAGTACTGGGCCACGTCCCCGTACCGCCGGCGCAGGACGGACCAGTCCCGTTGCATGGACCGGAGACGGAGGCCGCGCTGGACGGGGTCCTCTGGGGGCATGGGAGGGGGCACGTAAGCGGACCGGCTCGCCTGGGCCGCGTGTAGTGCGTCCTGGTGGCGCTCGACGTTACGGTCTCTGACCACCCTGTGCATCTGGACACGCTCGACCTCAGGCTCTCCGTCCGTGGTGATCACCTTAACCGTGAACCTGCGAGCTGGCTCGTTACCGGCCAACGGCCCGCACCTCGGTCGGCACCGTGGCATTGCGCATCGCCTCTTGTACCTTCTCGTAGGTCTCTAGGGCCGCGTCCTCGAAGGCGTCCCACCAGGCTTCGGCAGACTCCTCGCTTCGTGGCTCGGCGTCCTCAAGCCACAGGCGGATGCTGGCGTAGGGAGCCTCCTTCAGCTCGCTCCACGGCACCCCTTCTCCCCCGTAGATGCGGATCCGGTTGTCCAGCGGCTCTCGGGTGGTGAGTGCCTCCATGCCCCGAAGGTCGCGCGGCGACGCAGAATGCAGCGCCCAGCGGCGGCCGCTGTCACGGCCAACGGCCCGTGCCTCAGTGACCTCCTCCTTCTCCTCGGCTGCCAGTCGTCGGGCGGCCTTGGCGATGTCCTCGTCCTCGATCGTCGTTGCTCTCATGCTTCTAACCTCCTGCTCTAGTGCGCGCTGGCAGACGGGAGACACGGAGATGCCGGCGTCCTTGACCGCGGCGGCGAGGTCGTCGGACAGGTAGATGGTCAGCTTGGGCACGGTGCGCTCCCTCTCGTCGGTACGATACGGATAGTGGGAGTATACCGACACTGACGGTATGCGCCGACTAATTCCGCCTGCATGCGATCGGGGCCCCGGTATAAGGTCGGCGGATGGCTTTCCAGGTTCAGCTCGTCTCGGGGACGAGGACCTGGGTCACCCCTGAGCTGCGCTCCGTCGCCGCCACTGGTCGGCGCTCTCCGCGCTTGCAACTCGACTTCCTGCTGCGGACGCCTAGCGAGCAAGTCGCAGTGCAGTTGCACCACGTCCCGGTGCGCGTCTTCGGCGCCGACGAACTACTGGGCGGAGGCGCCATCGTGGGGGTCGAAGCGTTCTCCTATCCTGCATCGTGCATGCTAGAGGTCCCCGTGACCCACCGCATGATGCGCTACGTCACGGAGTCGCTGCCCGCGAACGCGGACGCGGCGCTCAAGCTCAAGTGGAGCGGCGTCCTGAGGGTCAAGAGCGACCAAGTGCTCGGAGACGCTAAACCGGGCGAGTGGACTTTCGTCTCCATCACGGACACCGAGATGAACATCGTTATCGCGCGCAGCGACTGGTTCGGCAAGGTGCTCCAACCCATCGCTGACGACGAGTACGTCCTGCTCGAGGTGGCCGTCCCGAAGGGGCTCGCCGCCGCCGGGTGGACGAAGGCGCTCGCGCTGCTCGACGAGGCTGAGAAGGCGTACGCCATAGGGGACGACGCGGGCGTGTTCGCCAAGCTGCGTGGCGCGATAGACGCCCTTCCTGGCGCGAAGCAGCGGATCGTCGACGCCCTTCCGGAGCCTCGGCGCGCCGAGGTGAATTCGCTACTGCGTGCAGTCGGCGAGTACCTGCATCACGGTCGCCACGTGGCGACCGTAGGGGCCGCAGCGGGCGCGTTCCCGGTCAACCGCATCGACGCGGACGCCGCGCTCTCCATGGTGCGGGTCATGTTCTCGTACGTCTCGCGGGCGATCGTCGCGGCCGACACTGCGACCAGCTAGCCACAACGCCGGTTCGCTCCCGCTAACACGCTGCTAACAAAGCCCCCCGGACGAGCACTCAGAGCGCCAAACGTGACCCAACGGGCGCAACCCGGAAACCAGTCCTGACCTGCTGAGACCTTTCGAGGCCCAGCGAGCGCCAACGGGTGCGGACAGACTGGGGGTCTGGGGGTCGCGGGTTCAAGTCCCGCCCGCCCGACGGAGTAAGTGCAGGTCAATAGGGGTACGGGCCTTGTGGGGGAAGCCCGAAAGGCCCGATGTCAGCGCTTTGTCAACATGCGACGCTTAGAAGGTCGGCTGTCAACCGTCGGCAAAGGCTTGCGACGACGAGGCAAGACGTATGTCCAGCGAGCTGCGATAATCGCACCGAGCACGAAGCCCAGGTCATTGAGCGAGTTCGTAAGCTCCTCGCTCTTGGTGCGCCGGGCTCGCTCCGTGCTCGCGTCGGCATAAGCCTGGACTGCCACGCTTAACGCCTGAGTGGGCGCGACGAGATCCGTGTCCATGAACGAGAGAAGGAAAATCGCAGGGCCGAGCTGCCCGAGCGCACGGTCGAGATGGGTCGCAAGCCGGTCGCCCTCGTCCCTGTCCCAGACGTTTACGCGTTGGTACCCAGCCGCTGTCGGCGCCACCCAGTCTTGCGGTCGCTTCGGGCTCGCGAACATGGCCACCACGACGTCGAAAGCTACTTCGGCGGCAGCAGTGTACCGCGCCCGACGTGACGTCCTGTGGGCATGGAAGTCCGCGACCGTCACTTGAAACCGAGAGACGCCGGCAATGACCTCGTCGACCCAGGCCTGCTGGTCCATGACGGCCACCGGGTAGACGAACAGGTGCCGGGAGTAGGTAAGGACCATGGAAAAGGCCCAGGTACGCCGGCGCCGCCCGTTGACCGGGTCGGCCCAGGTGCCCAGGTAGCCGTAGTCCACCTGGGCTTCCTCGCCCGCTTCTACCGGCGGGCGCCAGACGACCACCTCGCCCCGGCGCACCTCGTCGGGGAAATGAGCCCGCAGGTAACGGCGGAAGCTGGCCACGCTCACGGCCAGGCCCTCCTCGTCGACCAGGCGCTGGTGGACCACCGAGGCCGGCACCACCCCCACCAGGGCCTTGATGCGCTCGCGGTGGCGCTCGATCTCGGGCCAGGTTGGCTGGTTGAGCCGGGTGCCGGCCAGTTTCGGGAACCACTGCCGCACCATGGCCCGCCACTGGTCGTCGCCGACCGGCGGCCCGCCGGGCACGAGGCCAGCAGCGAGGGCCGGGGCTACGTACTTGGCCACCGTCGAGCGGTCCACGCCCAAGCTGGCAGCTACCTGCCTCTTTGATCGGCCCGCGTACCGTGCGGGATTGCGTGATCGTCAACACCTTGTTGGCGGCGGCCTTTTCCAGCAGTGCCCGGTTCAGTGCCTCTACGGCTCCCGGGCCGCAGCGCTTGGCGGTCTTCTTCAGGGTCGAGTGGTCCGGGACCCGTCCCCCGAGCGGGACCCGACAGAACCGGCACCAGCTCACCGAGCCGGCGACCTCCCTGCACAGGGCCTCAAAACCGAGCCGGTGGCGGTACTTCAAGTACATGAGGCGGAGGAACGTCTCCGCCGGGACGGATTTGCGGCCCGCAGTTGGGTGGAAGTACGGGCGGGACGGCTCGAAGAACACCGGGTCGTCCAGCAGTGCGTCAACCATAGACAGCTCCGCTGGCATCACCAGGGCTTCGGGCGGCAGGACGGTCTCCCACAGGCTGGGCCCGGGGCCGGAGGCTCTGAACATTGATGGTCCAGACTCCTTCTGCGACAAGGGGTTTGGGCCATCTTTGCAGCTCAGGAGGTTCACTTCGTGGATCCCTGGCCCGCGGCAACCCGTCTACCAGGGCTTTTACTACGAGAAAATCACCGGGAAGTAGCTAATGTCGGGGGAGCGGGGCCTGGCGCTGTCCGGACGTCGTCCGGACGGATAAGATGAGGTTGTGAGCGAGCCACTGAACCCATCGCGCCGCAATCGCCTCGAAGTCCGGGTGACGCCGGAGCAGGGAGCACTCATCCGCGCGGCAGCCGACCTTGAGGACACCACCGTGACGGCCTTCGTGCTCGAGACTGTCACCGCAAGGGCTCAGCGCGTGCTCAAGCAGCACCGGGACCTGACGCTGTCGAACGAGGCATTTGACCACTTCATCGCCGAGCTCGACAAACCTCCGGCACCCGTCGAGGAGCTCGTCGACCTGTTCGAGCGCCATCCCAAACTGCCCGAGGGATGACCGACCCGGAAGTCCGGTTAGATCGGCTCGGTCCCCAGCACGCCCTCGACGATTTTGAGTGCGGCCACGCCGACCTCGACACCCGGCTGAAGCGCCATGCTCTGGCCGCCCAACAGATGGATTCGGCCCGGACCTTCGTACTCGTAGAAGGCGACCGTGTCATCGGGTACTTCAGCCTGACCATGGGCTCGGTCCTACGCGCCCATGCGCCGACCAAGCTGGTGCGAGGCTTGCCGCCCTATCCAGTGGGCATGGTCCTGCTCGCCCGCCTGGCCGTCCACAGCGCGGCCCAAAGGCAGGGCCTCGGCGCCCGGTTGCTGGCCGAGGCTTTGCGAAAGGCGGTGAGCGCCGGTAAGGCTGCCGCCGCCCGGTTGGTTGTGGTCGACGCCGTCGACGAAGACGCGGCGCGGTTCTATGCCCACCACGGGTTCATCGCCGTCCCGGAGCACCCTTCGAGGCTCTACCGGCGCGTGAAGGACGTCCGCATGAGCCTTGAGGCGGCGGGCGGCGGCTGACAGCGGTGGACGGCCATGGGTAGGTTCCCCGAGCGGTCCGAGCATTTTCAGGTGGCGAGTTTCTTCCGCAAGCCCTCCTGATAAACGTGTTGATAATGCTTCTATAAACACATTCGCGTCACTGCAAAGGGTAGCCACAGTAGGCGGCCAAGCGTGGACGGCCGTGGAAGCCCTCGGAAAGGATGCCCTGGTCAGAGCCACTTTCATGAACGGCTGTGGACGGCTGTAGAGCCCTTGCCCGCGACTGGCATTGGACGGCTGCGGCTGGCCCACCGGACGCTTGCCGGCGATCGGGTAACTTCCCCCCGCGGTCCCGCTGGTCACGCTCAGCTTCTCTCAAGATGTCGTGAACCGATCGGCCCGTGAGAGCCATAGAGGCACCAATGGACGACGACGGGCTGATCGCCCGCTTGGCGGCGGGGGACGGTGGGCGCGGGGGGCGTGAAGGGAGCGCCTTTGTCTGGGAAGATGCTGCCATGTACCCGTCGATCGAGCCCTACGACTCCGGACACCTCGAGGTGGGTGACGGCCACGCCTTGTACTGGGAGGTGGTCGGCTCGCCGGACGGTCTCCCAGCGGTCTGGTTGCACGGCGGCCCGGGTGCGCCGGCCTCCCCCGGCAGCCGGCGGAACTTCGACCCCACCCGCTACCGGGCGCTCATCTTCGACCAGCGCGGTTGCGGCCGCAGCCGGCCCTTGGCCAGTGACGCCGACGCTGACCTATCGACCAATACCACCGACCACCTGGTCGCTGACATCGAGCGCCTGCGATCGCACCTCGGCATCGACCGCTGGGCCGTGGTCGGGGGCTCGTGGGGAGTTACGCTCGCCCTCGTCTACGCGCAGCGCCACCCTGAACGGGTCCTCGGCATGGTGCTGGGGGCGGTGACTTCAGGGCGGTGGAGGGAGACGCAGTGGATCACCCGGGACATGGGGCGGGTGTTCCCCCGTCAGTGGGACCGCTTCGTCGGACTGGTGCCCGAGGCCGAACGCGGCGGCGACCTTGCTGCCGCCTACGCTCGGCTCCTCGCCAGCCCGGACCAAGAGGTGCGGGAGGAGGCTGCTCGGCGCTGGTGCGAGTGGGAGGACACCCACATGTCCCTTGCGCCCGGCTACGAGCCGCACCTCAGCGTGCGGGATCTGTCCTGGCAGATGGTCTTCGCCCGACTGGTGACGCACTACTGGGGGCACGGTTGCTTCCTGGCCGACAACGAGGTGCTCGCCAACATGGCGAGGATCGCGCACATCCCCGCCACCCTGGTCCACGGCCTCTACGACGTCTCCGGCCCGCTCGACACTGCGTGGGCGCTGCACAAGGCATGGCCGGCGAGCCGCCTGGTCGTCATTGACGACGCTGGCCATTTCGGTGGGAGCATGGGCGAGCAGTTCACGGCCGCCATAGACGCCATGGCCGACCAGCTGCGCCCCACATGACGACATATCGAGGTCGCTCAGCTGTTTTCCCCTGGGCGGGCGCTTGGCCGTCGTACGGCTCCGCAGCATACTTGGCACGGGGCTTGGGCAGAGCTACCTGACACAGGATGTGGTCCCGTTACCGGGGAGGTCTTCTGATGCGCGGCGTGACCTATTCCATGGGCGTCTCCCTTGACGGCTACATCGTCGGGCCGGACGGCGGCTTCGACTGGACGGCGCCCGACGAGGAGGTCTTTCGCTTCGTCACCGACGAGGTACGAGGGGTCGGCGTCCACCTGTTGGGACGACGGCTGTACGAGACGATGCTGTACTGGGAAACCGCCGACCAGGGCCCACCGCTGGAAGGTTCAATGCTCGAGTGGGCCGCGATCTGGAAGGCGGTCCCAAAGGTGGTGTTCTCCACCACGCTGTCGGCGGTCCAGGGCAACGCCCGCCTAGCATCCGGCGGCCTGGCGGAGGAGATCGAGCGGTTGCGAGCCGAGCCGGGGAAGGGCAACATCGCGATTGGCGGCGCCGCTCTCGCCGCCGAGGCGGCCGACTTGGGTCTCATCGACGAGTACCGGGCCCGGATCTACCCGGTGCTGGTTGGCGGTGGCGTTCCGTTCTTTCCCCGGCGCGAGCGCCGAGTGGATCTCGAACTCGTTGAAACCCGCACCTTCAGCTCCAGAGTGGTCTACCTCCGCTACCGCGCCGCACGTTAGCTCAAGCTGGCCGAGCCGCGTTACACCGGTCCGCCGGTCGTTCGAGCTACGTCAGGGTACGGCGAAGGACGGCGGCGAAGTCCTCGGCATCGCTGGCGAAACCGACGTGTCCTCCGGGGAACTCGACCAATGGCGTGCCCAGGCGTTCGGCGAGGGCAACGGCCGTGCGCTGCGCGAACTGGCCCTTGGAGGTGGTCCCCCCGGCGACCACGACCCGGGCCGGTGCCATCTGTAGGGCGGACAAGTCCGGCTGGTACAGAGCAATGGACAGGAGCCCGTGAGCGAAGAAGCGCTCGCTCGTTGCGACCTCCCCGGCCGATGGTGGCTTCGGCGCTACCTGGCCACCCGGGGGCCGCATGTTGATGCCGGTAAAGCTGGAGAAGCTCTGCCAGCCAGCGCCGATGCCGTTGTCCCGGTAGGTGTCGTAGATGCCTTGGATCCCGGCGCGCGCCTCTTTGGCCTCGTTCAAGAGCAGGGCGACCGGAGGCTCGTGAGCGACGAGGGTTGTCACGTGGCCGGGGTACCGGGCGACCAGCGCGAGCCCCGTCACGGCGCCACCGCTACTGCCGAACACAAAGGCGGGCCCGTCGCCCACCGCCTCCAGCACCCGGCGGACGTCGTCGGCCAGGAGGTCCGGCTCGGCGTCCTGGTCGGAGTCCTCGATAGTGCTGCGGGCGAAGCCTCGAGGGTCGTAGGTCACCACGGTGTAGTCCTCGGCCAGGAGTACGGCGATGGCGGCAAACCCCGAGGCGCCCATGGGGTGGCCGACCAGCATGAGCGCAGGACCGGAGCCTTGCACCTCGTAGTACAGGCGGGCGCCCGGGACGTCCAACGACTGACCTGCGGGCAACGACACCTTCACACCACCCTTTGTGTGGACGAAACGACCAGCCGGCGCTCCCAGACTAACTCGGGGTCGTCAAGAATTCGGCGGCCGATGACTCGTGCCGGTGCTGAACGTCTCAATAACAGAGGCGCAGAACCTCGAAGCAACCGTGGTTGGCACGGATGAGCTGAAACCAGAACTAAAGCAGTCGGACCGTCGAGGAGGTTGGACCAAATGGCAGCTACCCCCGCTGTACCGGAAATGCGCTTGGAACTCGTCCCCGTTCCGGTGTCAGATGTTGACCGAGCGAAAGCATTCTACGAGCAGGTCGGCTTCGGGAACCCGCACGACACTCAGGTCACGAGCACGATGCGGGTCGTGCAGCTCACTCCGCCCGGGTCAAGTTGCGCCATCGTCTTCGGCACGGGGATGGGCCCGATAACAGACATGGTCCCAGGCTCGGTCAAGGGCCTCCATCTCGTCGTGCAGGACATGGCTGCGACCCGGGCGGCGTTGACCGAGCGCGGCATCAGTGTCAGCGACGTGGACGATATGGGCGGGGTCCTGTACTCGTATTTCAGCGATCCCGACGGCAACATGTGGGCGCTGCAACAGTGGCCCGCCGGTTACCAGGCCTAGTCCCGAGCTTCCCGCAATGGTGGAAGGTGAGAGGGCCCTCGACCCCGGCGGCGGGCTCAATCAGCGGGAAGAGGCCGATCAGGTGAGGGTAACCTGGCTGGCTCATGGCCGTGCTCGTCGATCTGGAACAGGTGGCGGTCCGCCGGGTCGGCCGAGTGCTTTTCGAGGGACTTTCGTTCACGGTCTCCACCGGTGACCGGATTGGGGTCGTAGGCATAAATGGCACTGGAAAATCAACACTTCTGAGGGTAGTGGCCGGCGCCGACCAGCCCGATGGCGGTCAAGTCCGTCGGGGCCGCGGTTCGCGCGTGGGTTTTCTCGAGCAGGTGCCTGAGCTCCGGCCCGGCACTGTCAGAGCTGCCGTCGGCGAAGGATGGGAAGCCGAAGCCGCCGTGAGCCGGCTGGGTATAGGCGCCGAGATCGACAGCGATGTGGCCACACTTTCGGGTGGGCAACGAAAAAGAGTGGCCCTTGCTCGGGTACTTGCCCATCCGGTAGAGCTCTTGGTTCTCGACGAGCCCACCAACCATCTCGATTTGCCGGCCGTGGCGTGGCTGGAGCAACGTCTTTTGGCCTTCCGGGGAGGGCTGGTCCTGGTTACCCACGACCGGCACCTGCTTGACCGGCTCACCACGCGGATGCTCGAAGCTCGATCGGGGCCGGGCCTACGTGCACGATGGTGGCTACGAGCTTTACCTGGCGGCCAAAGCCGAACGAGAAGAGCAGGCAGCAGCAGCCGAATCCACCCGCCGCAACCTCGCTCGAACTGAGCTGGTCTGGTTGCGCCGGGGGGCGAAGGCCCGCTCCCGCAAGCCGAAAGCCCGTATAGGTACGGCAGTACGCCTGATCGAGGGCGGCCCGGTCGCCCCCGTCGCCTCGCCCGAGATCGGAGTGGGCCACGACCTCCCACGCCTTGGCGACACCGTGATCGAATGCACCGGCGTCGGGTTCCACTACGGCGACGGTCCACCGGTCCTGTCCGGCGTCGATCTGTCCATCGGAAGGCGGGAGCGACTGGGGATAGTGGGTGCCAACGGCACTGGGAAGTCAACCTTGGTCGACCTTCTGGCCGGACGGCTTACGCCCACCGCAGGGACGGTCAAGGTCGGGCCGACGGTGGTCGTCGGTTACTACGACCAGCTGGGAGCCACCCTCGACCTGAACGCACGGGTTAGGGACCTCGTCGCCGGTCCGCACGGGACGCCGGGCTCGGTCGACGACATCAACCTGATGCGCCGGTTCCTGTTCACCGATGACTTGCCCTTGGCCCGGGTGGGCGACCTCTCGGGCGGGGAAAGACGTCGGCTACAGCTGCTCCTGCTGATTTCCCGCCGACCCAACGTCCTGTTCCTGGACGAGCCGACCAACGACCTCGACCTCGACACATTGCGAGTCGTGGAGGACTTTCTCGAAGACTGGCCCGGCGCCTTGGCCCTGGTCAGCCATGACCGGACGTTCCTGGACCGCACGACGGAGCGGCTCGTAGCGGTGGAGATGAGCGGCACAGTGTCAGAGGTGCCCGGGGGCGTGGCCGGCTGGGTCGCCCGTGCGGAGAACGGGAACGTTCCCCGGGCCGTGTCACCACGGTCGAGGGCGTCGACCAAGCTCGCAGAGCCCAAGCCCGCCTACCGGTCCCGCTCCGGGGACGCCCGGGCCGAGACGGCGGCCATCGGCCGCCGGGTGCGTGAGGCGGAGAAGGAGATGCTCCGGCTGGAGCGCCAGCGAGACCAGGTCAGGGGGGCCCTGACGGCTACGGTCGACTACGTAGAGCTGACCCGGTTGGGCCACGAACTACACGCCGTCCAGGCCGCCCTCGACTCGGCCGAGGAGGCCTGGCTGGCCTTGGCCTTACAGGCTGAGGGCTGATTGCCGCCGGTAAGGCAACATGGCCCGCTCAGCCGGAACATGGCCCGCTCAGCCGGCCGGCCGGCTCGAAAAGCGGGCCAGGAGCGCGTAAACGGCGCACATGGCCAGGCCGAGCACGAGCAACGAGGGGGCCAGGACCTTGGCATTAAAGGCCCCGATGGCAAGCCCTATCCCGGCGGGGAGCACGGCGCTGCCGACGGCCGACGCCGCCACCTGGAGGCTCACGGTCCATGTGGCGGCGGAGACGTCGCCGGGACCTACCCTCGTGGCCGTGGTCAGGGTGAACAGGGGAAAAATGGGGGCGGCCGCCAGGCCCAGGACCATCATCCCGATGACGGCCAGGACGCTCGGACCAGGTAGGGCCATCAGGGCGGCGCCAAGGGTTACACCTCCCACGGCAACGGCCAGGACGCGACCAGCGCCGACACGTTCGGCGACCGGCCCGAGGACGGCCCGGCCGACGAACATCATGGCCCAGTACGCAGCCACGGCGACCCCAGCGACGTCGTGGGACAGGCCGCGCCCGGCCGTGAGGAAGATATAGCCCCAGATGCCGGCACCCGACTCGATACCGGTCTCGACGGCGGCGAAGGTCAGAGCACCGATGATCATCCCGAACAGAGGGTCCCGGGCCTCATTGCGGGCCGGCGGGGATGGGTCCGGGGGCTCGGGGGGGACGGGCGTCGGCGCAACGGAACTGGCCGGCGGTGAAACGGCACCGAGGGGCGAGGATGGCGATGGCGCCGGGGAGGCGGACGGCGGGGACGGCTCCCAAGACCCACGGACCATGGTGAACACGCAGCCGAGGACGGCCAGCGCCCCTCCCATGCTCCCGTAGGTCCAGCGCCAACCGAGGCCGGCGCTCAGGATGGCCGTTACCACCAGGGGGCCGATGGTGGCGCCGAGGCCGTAACTGGCATGCATCCAGTTGATCTCCCGGGCGCCGAAGTGCCTGGCCGCGTGCACATTGAGCGCCGAGTCAGTCGCTCCGAAGCCGAGCCCGAAGACCACGAACCCGATGGCCACCACCCACAGGGAGGGCGCCAGGGCCTCCAACCCCAAAGCCAGGGCCGACAGGACGGTGCCGAGGGCCACAAGCGGGCCGGCTCGGAGGCCGGCCAGGAGGCGACCACTGGCGGTGCTGGAAACCACCGAGGCGACTACCCCGAACGCCAGCAGGATCCCGAGGGCCCCCACGGGCTCGTGCAGGCTGAGCCGCATCGATGGCCAGATCAGTCCCAGGGTGGAGCCGGGAAGGGCGACGGTCAGGTACGCCGCGCAAGCAAGGCGGAAGGGACGCAAATGACAACTCCTTGGAGCCGCAGAGGCCGGTAACTGCCGGCCTTTCAGCGCGCCGGGAAGACGCGGATGCCAGCCCACACGGGTGGGCGCGCTGTGCCGCTTGGTCGGAGGCAGCACGCGATGACAGGTCATTAGGGTGACCTCAGGCGTCAACGCGTGCTATTTACCCGGGCACCTCAGCTCCTCGAGGTTCTGGTTCCGTACCGGGAACGCTAGCCGTCCCGGGGTTGACGGGGGAGTAGTCCGGGCCCGGGCACCGAGCTGTCACCACCGTTACGTGATCGAGGACCTGAGCGCAGCGAGGACCTCGGCGATGCACCCGGGCTGTTCGTGCCAGGGCAGGTGGCCGGCCCCGGGGACGACGACGAGCTCGCACCGCGGGAGAAGACGGGTCATCTCCTGCGCCACGCTGGTCGGCATGGGGCTCACCTCGCCGATGAGGGTTACGACAGGCACGTCGATGCGTGCGAGCCGGCGGGCGAAGCTGCCGTCAGCGAGCTGTTCGAGGGCGGACTCCAAGGTGGCCGAAGAGCACCGGGCCGACAGACGCAGGTCCGGGGGGAGCGGTGGTGCCGCGGAACGGTCAGCGAAGTAGGCCGGCCAGAGCAGCGCCAACGATTCCAACGCTTCGGCGTCGGTCACCTCCTGATTGGGTGGTCGCCGGTCGATCTCAGCCAGACGCTCGAGGTTTTCCGGGGCGGTGCGCCGACGGAGCTCGGCTCCGAAGGCCATGACGCCGCCGTCGCCGGTGGGACCGAGCCCGTCGACGGCGACTACCGCCAGGACCAGCTCGGGGTGGGCCTGGGCCACTTGCAGGGCGAGATGAGCGCCCCACGAGTGGCCGAGCAACACGGCTTTGTCGACCACTACGGTCTCGAGCACGGCCACGGCGTCGGCTACGTGGCGGTCGACGTCGAACGGTCCGGCGACCGAAGAGGGGGCAAGTCCGCGCTGCTGGTACCGGACGGTACGCCAGTCAGCCGTCTCGCTGTCGAGGAGCTCGGTGTAGTCCGAGAGCCCGGGGCCACCGTGGAGCAGGACCAGCTCGAAGCCCATCGCCGCTTACCGACCCGCAGATGGCGCCGTTGTCGGTGTCAACGGTGAACCCGCCGTCCGACATGGCAAGAATGATAGGTCCGAGGGGGCCCGTACAGGCGGCCACTGCGCCCGTTGGTCAGCCGGCGCGCACTTCCAGCAGGAAGGACGCCCGGGCGCCGATCCCCGGGCTGGTCGCCGTCACGGTGACAGGTCCGGGCACATAGCCCGCTCGCAAAACCGGCGCCAGAGCAACCCCATCGGCATCGGTGGCGGTCATGACGCTGGTCCGTTTGCCGGGAAAGTAGGCGCGCCCCGAGCTCACGGTAAAAAAGACGCGGGCGCGGTCGAGCGGACCTCCCATGCGCCCGTTGGTATCGGTGAGCAGGACCTCGAGCGGCATGGAAAAGTTCTGGCCGAAAGCGGCGGACTGGCGACTGCCGGAAAAGGCACCCAATTTCACCGGCTCGGTGTTCCTGAACCGCCAGGTGATCTCCGGACGTCCGGGCTGACGTACCGAGACGCCGTAGGTGCCCGGTGTCAGCGGCGCCCGAGGCACGAGGAAGACGGCGTTATCACCTTTCAGGATGTCGACCGCGGTCGGCCCGTAGATGTCGTCGGAGGAAGCGAAAGTATGGCTGTCCACCAGGCACAGGCCCCCGTTGGCGTTGGTCTCGATGACACCGCCGGGCCGGTCGAGCCGAGCCGTCATCCCGACGCCCGGGGCTGACGGCAGCAGGAGCACCAGGGGCAGGCCCACGGCCTCGGGGAGCTTCTGCCAGCCACACGTTTGCAAGGGGTCGGGGCTCTCGCCCCGGAAAGTGGACAGATCGGTAGGAGCGCCGGGGCCAGGGAACATCACCGGGGCCTTGGGTAGGGCCTGGGCGTAGTCCAGGCCGCTGATGACGTCGAGGCCGGCGTCACCGGTGCCGGAGCTATAGGCAAAAGCCACCAATTTGAGCTGGGGACGAAGAATGCCGACGGCGTGGAACGGGGCGCTCAACCAACCGTCTATAAAGTCCTTGGGAGTGAACCCGACCTCACCGTAGAAGAGGTTGCTGGAAGCCGCTTCCTTGGCCCCCGCCGCCGTGTAATAGGGGCTGGCGGGGTTCTCGACGTGCAGGTTGGCGTAGGTGCCGGTCAGGTCGCTGGTCGGAGTTTTTGCCAAGTACACGAGGTGGTCGCGGATCCCCTGGTCCCAGGCGCCCTCGTCCCTGACCGGCGCCAGGCCGGAGGCCACCCGGTAGTAGTTGACCTCGCCGAGCCAATCGCCGCTCACCACGTAGTTGGCGCCGCGGACCGGTGCGCTGGTGGCGATGGAAGGGCTCAATCCGAGCCCCGCCAGGACGGCCGCCACGGTCGAACCGACAAAAGCGGTGAGTTTTGGCCGGCGTGCCCGGTCCAGGCGGTTCGTCATTTCCGTTCCTAGGCTGAACGTAGCATTTCGAGGTGAGCCGGCGCCCTCATGCCGGCGTCCCGGCCCTCGGTCCCGCGGTGAGTCACACGGCCCATCGCAACATTTCGGTCCGGCGGTCGGGCACCTCGAGCGGCGGCGCCCAACGGACGCAAACGATGTCCGCGGTGCGGAAACTCGCCAGGCGCCGGGCCCAGCAGTCCAGGACGGCGCGCCCGTCACGGCCCTGGAAGAACGTGGTGAGCGGGCCCTCCTGGACGTATGCGTCGGCCCCCTCGACCACCTCGGTCAGGTCCGGCTTCAGCGTGACCTCGTAGCTCATGGTACCACCTTTCGTGCCTCGGTCCTGTACCGACGGTAAGCCAGGCCGCCTGTGGGCATCCAGAGGTGCAACCCTGTGGATTTGCGCCGGCTATGTCTCGGGTGCGCCGGCGAGCAGCGGCCGACGCTTCGGAGCGGAAGACATGGCGAACACCTGTACGCTCAGCCCCAGGGCATCGGCGATGTTGAAGAGAAGGTGCCGTCCGGCTGAGCGCGTCGCCGCCCGTTCTCTGAGTGGGCGCCCAGGGCCGTCGAGCGTAACCTGCAATACTATTGTTCCTGGCCAGAGGGCCTATCGTCCCAACAACAGTTAGGAGCTCAAGATGCTAGTGCCGAGACTGTGGGGCGCCAGGATCGGCGTCGCCGGGCTGGCCGCGACCAGCCTGGTCTGCTGCCTGAACGCGCCGGTCAGCGCCGCCGCCGCCGCCACCACGACCCCGCCGGCGGCGGCCCCGACGGTCAAAAACCTTCTCAACAATGGCAATTTCTCGCTCCCATATCCCTTCAGCGCGGTCGGGGTGCGGCCGGCCGGTTACTACACGCTCAACAAGGAGAAGGTCACTTCCATCCCCGGTTGGACGGTGGCCGCCGTCACCGACCCCGACCTGAAAAACAGCGCCGGTCCTCCCGATTATGAGGGCGGTGTCACGGTCTATAGCCGGGGCTATGTCCTTTCACCCCCCGGCACCAACCAGGAGGTGATGTTGGACTACTCCGGGCCCGGGAGTATCAGCCAGGGTGTCAGTACTGTACCCGGCCTGAGTTACGAGGTTTCGTGGTTCGGGGCCGGCTATCCCGGGAGCCCGATCAGCAAGACCATGAACGTCATGTGGGACAACAAGCTCGTGGCCACGCCCGTCTACAGCACCGCCGGGGCCAATATTGCGACCGTGCAGTACAAGCTCGACCACGTGGTGGTCCTGGCCAATTCGACGAGTTCGATGCTGACGTTCGCCTACGACCCGGCGTGCCAGGGCACCGCCTGCAATAACGCCGCCGACGCCACGATCGTGAGCGAGGTCACTCTGAACGCCGATGCCCAGATGTACCTGCCCCCCAGCATCACGCTGCCTCCCACGGGTACCCTACTGGCCGTGGTCCGTAGCACCAGCGGTACGTCGTTCACCGACCCCAACGTGACGGTGAAGCTCGTGGGCAGCTGGGAGCAGAAGATAGCGTCCTATGCTCCGCCGGTCCTGACGACCAAGCAGCTGGCGACGGCTACGGTGGTCAACAGCGTGGCTTCTCTCAAGCTCCAGGGTGTCCCGAGCCCAGGGGTAGGCAAGACGTTGACCATAAACGCCACGGCGACGTTGACCGGCCCTGGCTTCGTCACTCAGGTCAAGACGCTCAAGATCCATATTTCGTAGGCGCGTCGGCGGGGGAGAGCGTGCCCCAAGAGAGCGGGCTCTCGCGGCTACTGTTATCGGGGCCCCACGGTAAGACCGCCTGGGTGATGCCACAGGGGCGAAGTCTGTGATCCTTCCTACCTCGCACCTAATCCCTTTCGCCCTGGCGTCGCTGGCCATAATCATCGTCCCGGGGCCGAGCGTGCTGTTCACTTTGGCCAGAGGCATCGCCTGGGGGAGGCTCGTGGCCGTCCTCACGGCCGTCGGCAACGGCCTGGGCATCCTTTTGCTATCGGCGTTGGTGGCCGTTGGCCTTGGGCCTCTGCTGGCCCACTCGAAGCTCTTCACAACCATCGTCGAGGTCGCCGGTGGCCTTTATCTACTGTGGCTCGGGGCCGACGCCTTGCGGCACCGCCAGGCGCACGCGGCGTCGATAACCAACCGCGAGTCAACTAAGCCGCCTATCCGTCAGGTCGTCAGGCAGGGCTTCGTCGTGGGAGGGTTCAACCCCAAGGCCCTCATCTTCTTCGTCGCCGTGTTCCCGCACTTCATTGACCGTTCGTCGGGGAACCTGACGGTACAGCTTCTTACGCTGGGCGTCATCTTCTCCGTACTGGCCGTGCTGTCGGACGGTACTTGGGGGATGATCGCGGGAACGGCGCGAGAATGGCTGGCGGGGTCGCCCAACCGGCTCGTGGCTCTGCGCACGATCGGAGGCCTGGTCATGATCGGGCTCGGTGTACTCATCATCACGTCGGCCTTCGCCTCCTGAACCGGGCCCGGGACTACCCCGGCTTTACGTCACTGTGACGAAATTGCCCAAGCTCCGGGGCCCCGAGCAGCCGGTGCCCCGCTCGGCACTGGACGCCGACTTTTAGCTCGAGGCCCGGTCCGCTTGAGCGAGACATGCAGGCCACCACCAGGCCCAGGCAACCCGCCGGTCCCGCGTCATGTGCTCGGCGGTTGCGGCCTCATTACAAAACGGTTGCGGCCCCAGTACAAAGGGTGGACGCCGCCGCCTTCGTGCCGCGGAGGATCTTCGGCTCTGCGAGAGGGCCGCTCCGGACTATACGCCGATAATGGTCGTTATGTAAAGTAAGGGAAGGGCAGTACCAGGTGGGTACCGGTAGCCTCTCCCGGTATGAGGCATCTGCCCCTTACGGTGAAGGCGGCCGTGCCGTGGACGGAGGAGGTATGCGAGTAAGTCGTTGGTACAAGTGGACGGGCTTGGCGCTGTGGGCCGCCCACTTCGTACTGGCCGGCGTGGGTGTGTACCGGTGTCAGCGCTGCAAAGGCCGGCTCAACTACCGCTGGTGGTGCAAACGCTGCGGGCGCTACCGGCTGCCGGCGCGCTGAGGGCGGCTGAGCCGGGCCAGCAGGGACTCCTTGATGGCGGCCCGGCTGGCGAAGACGAGCAGGAAGGTGGCCTCCCGGCTCAGGCGCTCGGCGACGTCGCCGATCACCGCTGAGCGGCTGCCCCGGTTCACGACCAAGCTGGCCGATGCCCGGAGCGCCAGGTCACAGGCCCACGCCCGCGCCGCGGGCATATCTGTTCCCTCGGCCGTGTCCAGTGCTGCCCGGCAGTCCACCAGCTCGTGGTCGAAGCCGGACGGGCCCATGAGGGAACAGCAGCGCCGGACCAGGCCGAGGGCGAACGAGCCGTTGAGCCGCAGGCGCTCGGACTGAGCGCGGGCGGTGTCGTAGTCCTGCTCAGCTATGACCATGTCGGCGCGGACGAAGACGCCGCCGAAGCGTGCCCTCACCGTACGGCTGGCGTTGAGGGCGACCAGGCGGAGGGGGTTGACGGAGAGACCGGGCTGAGGCTTGGCGTCGAGCAAGAGCGAGACCACACTGCCATCGGGGCCGCGGGCGAGGACGACGATGACGTCGACTATGTCCCAGCCGCTTACCCAGGGTGCTTCGCCTTCCAGGCTCCACCCTCCCGGCGCCGGGCGGGCCATGAGGCGGGGCGGCCCGGGCAGCAACCCGGTCAGGGCGACACCCCCCTTGATATCGCCGGCAATGGCCCCCCGCAGGTACCTTTCCCGCAACGGAGCCGGGGTAGCCGGTTCCAGCATGGCCCCCAGGAAACGGAAATGCTGCGCCCAGACGAACGTCGAAGCCAGGCAACCGGACGAGAGCTCCTCGACAACCGAGCACGTGGCGGGGTAACCAAGGCCGAGGCCGCCCTCGGTCTCGGGCGCGAACAGCCCATAGAGCCCGGCTTCCGCCAACGACGTCAAGTGGGCTTGAGGGACGCTTTCGGCCGTTTCGACTGCCGGTGCGTCGGCGAAGAACCGGGAGCTCAGCCGTTGCACGGTGGCCGTCAGGTCATTTCCGAGCCCACTGGGGCTGGTTCCATCTTGTCGTGCCATGGGCCCGGGTACCTCGCTCCGCACAGTCGCTCCTGAGAGCGTAAGGGAGACCAGGCACGGAGCCCGGCTGACTTACACGGCCTCGCTGTTGATGGTCGAGAACCCGTTGCGCCCGTTCGCCGGCGCCAGGGTATGAGGCCAGCGCACAGACGACGACAGCCATGCCTCGCAGTCCCGAGCAGGCAGGGGCCGGGCCAGGTAGTAGCCCTGAGCGGCGTGGCAGCCGAGATCCCGTAGGCGGCGCAAGGTGGCCTGGTCCTCGACACCCTCGGCGGTCACGTGACGGCCGAGGCTGCGGCCGAGCTCGATGGTCGAGCGCACGATGGCCTCGTCCCCCCTGTCGTGCATCATCCCGGTAACGAACGAGCGGTCGATCTTCAGCTCCTTGAACGGAAGGTCCTTCAGGCGGGTCAGTGACGAGAAGCCCGTCCCGTAGTCGTCGATGGAGAGGCTCACGCCCAGCTCTTTCAGACTGAACATGGTGCGCTGCGACGCCACCAGGTCCGTCCACCCGGTGGACTCGGTCAGCTCCAACGTGAGCGCAGACGGCTGCATGTTGGCTCGGTGCAGGGCGGCGTCGACCCTCTCGGGCACGTGGTCGCTGGTGAGGCTGCGAGCCGAGAGGTTGACGGCCACGTTCAGCCCGGGTATGAGCCCACGCCAGGCCTTGAGCTGCGCCAGCGCCCTGTCCAGGACCCACCACGTGAGGGGGTCGATGAGGCCTGCGCTTTCTGCCACCGGGATGAACTCCACCGGCGAGATCGGCCCGTGCTCGTCGTGCGTCCAACGCAACAATGCCTCACAACAGAGCACCTCACCCGTGCCCAGCTGCACGACGGGCTGGTACCACACCTCGAGGGTCTCCTGCTCGATGGCGCGACGAAGGTCGGTGGCCAAGGTCAGGCTGCGCACCCCCGAGCGGTCCTCGGCGGGGTCGTAGAACCGCACTCCCCCGCCTGCTTCCTTGGCCACGTACATGGCGATGTCGGCATGGCGCATGAGGCTGGCGGCGTCGCGGGACCGGTCCTTGGCCGTGGCCACGGCTACGCCCATGCTGGCTCCGATATCGAGCAGGAGGCCCTTGACGGCGAAGGGTTGCTTGATCACGCTCAACAGCCGCTCGCTGGCCGCTTCGATCGAGACGCCGTCCGAGGCGGCCAGGAGCACGGAGAACTCGTCGCCACCGAGCCGGGCCACCACGCTTTTCTCGCCCGCGAACGGCCTCAGCCGGCTGGCCACCTCGAGCAGGATGGCGTCCCCGGTGACGTGACCGAGGGTGTCGTTGACCTCCCTGAACCGGTCGAGGTCGATGAACATGACGGCCACGTCGTCCTCAGGGCCGGACCTCAACGCCTCGTCCAGGCGCTCGGTGAAGAAGAGCCAGTTGGGCAGTCCGGTCAGAGTGTCGTGATGAGCCTGGTGCTGGCGCAGCGCCACCTCGCGCCGGAGTTGTTCCAACAGTTGGCTGGAGCGCAGGGCCACGCCCGCGTTGGCGGCCAGGGTCTCGAAGAACCGCAGGTCGGCCTGGGTAAAGCCCTCGTGCTGGAAGGGCCTGTTGGCCACCAACAGGTAACCGGCCTTGAGGTCCTCGCGCTGCAGTGGGGCCACCAGGGCCTCCCTCAGTCCTCTCTTCCTCATCGAGGCGCTGAGCAGTTGGTCGTCCGAATGGGCGTCAAGGAGTTGGGTCCCCCGCATGCCCACCAGGGCGTCGAAGCTGGAAAGGGGAACCCCCTTCTCGAACGCCGGCTCCTCTTCCCCATCGAGCGAGCAGCGCAGGACGAGGCCGTCGAGGGGGGCGTCCAGGGGTATCACCAGCTCTCCCCGGCCGGCCGAGAGGAGGGACCGGGCCTCTTCGAGAACAGTGACCATGACCTCGTGGCCGTCGGACAGAGCGCTCAGGTGCCGGGTGAAGTCGTACAGCTTCTCCAGGTTGGCGTAGCGCTGGCCCGACACCACGGTGGCCCGGTAGGCCAGGTTGGCGGCAATGGCGATGACGATGAACAGGCCGGCGCCCCAGATGTTCACCCACACGAGCGAGACCGCGACGAGGCCGCCAGCAGTACAGAGCCCTATGTACACGCCCAACTGCACCAGGATCGGCACTAGGGGCGGCCGTCGCCACCGCTTGTCAACGAGCGCCGAGGTAACCAACAGCAGGACAAGGTTGACGACCGCGATGAGCGCGACAGTGCCGGCACCGACGAGCCAACCTCGTACGTCCACCGGGCTGCGATGGCCCACCCCCGTTGCATGGCCAAGTAATTGGTCGTAGGCGAGAACGCCCACGCCTAAAGACAACAGGTAAACCGTCAAGCCCGTTAGCGCCTTGAGTGGCGGCCGCCGTTGCCCGAAACTCGCGGCCAGGTGACCGCAGGCCACCGCCGCCAGGCAGAGGCCGGGTTGAAGAAAAACGATTCCTACGAGGACGGGTATCTCGGTGAGCCCGATGGAGAGGCTCACTTTACGGTTGCGGACCTTAATGGGGTGCGTATTGGCCGCCCACACTCCTAACGCTAAGAGTGGTAAAAGTGGCCAGTGGCTCCCGCCCGCCGGCTTCAGTTTGGCTAACTCTCCGAAGTAGAGCAGGGCCAACAGGCTGAGCGACACCGCCGCCGCGAATAAACGCTGGGCGCGGCGCAGTCCAATTTGGCCAGGTGGGCCCGGCTCTCTCGCTCGCTTCCTTGCTCAATCGAGGCCTTTCGGACTGGGCATCTGCTCTCCGAAATGTCGGCCTCCTCCAGCCCATTCTGTAGCCCGCCGGCCACGTAGTCCTGACCCCCCGGCCCCGATTGGGACTAAGAGTGGCGCAATGCGCGCAAATGAGGCAGAATCGGAAATGTGCGACTTCAACGCATGCCCCCGCCGCCGTTGTGTCGCGCTTACGCGCCCGGCGGCAAGGGACCTCTATCCCGTTCGCGGCGTGCTGGCCGCGAGATCTCTTCGGAGAAAGGGGGTGGCAACGTGCGTTCTTTTGAGACGGACTGACGGTGGCACTTTTAGGTTCAACCGTAAACTTGGACCGCGCTGACACGCGTCCAAGCTGAATGATCATCGGCGGCTGGCCCCTCCAGCTTGAGGGGCCAGCTTCCCGGGCGTTGTTTTCCCTGGCGGGCGCGTCGGCCCGGTCCTATGGCTCGCAGCTCATTTTGTCTGTCCGAAGGTGGCACATGCACTTCTCGTCCCGGTCCAGCCTTGTCGCCGCCCTGACCAAGCACGATCTGGCCGGCATCGTCATCGCCGCCGTCGCCATCGCCCTTCTCGTCGGCGCCGGGACAAAACTCGCCGCCAAAGCCGCCAAGGGGGCCCTGACGCTCGTCCTCCTGGGGGTGCTGGCCGCCGTGATCGCCGTGCTCCTGTTCACCCGCGCCGTCTGACCATCCCGCACGCTGAAAGCCTTGCTGGCCTTGTGACCTTCGACCTTGGCTCGCCTCCGGCACACCGGGCTAGGGTCTAGGACAAGGTGTGGGCGTCGCCCCGCACCTCCTCCCTCTGCACGTCGGACGCGCACAACGAATGAAAGTGAGGCACGCGCCATGGTTTATGAGGTCGCCAAAGTACACGCCATCGAGATCCTGGACTCCCGGGGACGACCCACCCTGGAGGTCTCCGTAGAGCTCGCTTCCGGCGCCCGGGCGGTCGCCGGCGTGCCTTCGGGTGCTTCGACGGGCACGCGTGAGGCCGTCGAGCTGCGGGACGGGGACCCCAAGCGGTTCAAGGGCGCCGGCGTCCTCAAGGCCGTCGCCAATGTCAACGGTGAGATCAACGGCCTTCTGGCCGGTCGGACCTGGAAGAGCCTCGAGGAGCTCGACCGGGCCGTCATCGAACTGGACGGGACGGAGACGAAGGGCCGCCTCGGCGCCAACGCCACAGTCGGGGTCTCGATGGCGGCCGCCCGGGTCATGGCCCTGGCCGACGACAAGCCCCTCTACCGCTGGCTCGCCCCGGACGAAAGCCTGCTCAGGCTGCCCGTCCCCCATTTCAACGTCGTAAACGGCGGCGCCCACGCCCAAAACGACCTCGAGCTCCAGGAGTTCATGCTCGCTCCTCTGGGGGCGCCCAACTTTGCCGAAGCCCTGCGGGCTGGCGCCGAGGTCTACCAGGCGCTGCGGGGCCTGCTGCACGCGGCCAAGCACTCGACGGGGCTCGGTGATGAAGGTGGCTTCGCTCCCAACCTCGGTACCCCCGAAGAGGTTCTCGACCTGCTGGTGGAGGCGATCACCGCCGCCGGCTACAAGCCCGGGCCCGACGGCATCGCCATCGCCCTCGACCCCGCCTCCTCGGAAATGAGGGAGAGCGACGGAAGCTACCGCTACTCCCCCGGCGTTCGTTTTACGACTCACCAGATGATCGACCGCTACCAGGCCCTGACCAGCAAGTACCCGATCTGGTCGATCGAGGACGGCCTCGGGGAGGACGACTGGGACGGGTGGGCCAAGTTGACGGCCCGGTTGGGCAAGAGCGTGCAACTCGTCGGCGACGACCTTTTCGTGACCAACCCGGCCATAATCCGCGAGGGCATCGAGCGTCACGTCGCCAATTCGGCCCTCATAAAGCTGAACCAGATCGGTACCGTAACCGAGACGCTGGAGGCTATCGCCGTTTGCCGGGCGGCCGGTTACTCGCAGTTCATCTCCCACCGTTCCGGCGAGACGACGGACAGCTTCATAGCCGACCTGGCCGTCGCCAGCGGTGCCGGGCAGCTGAAAACGGGTGCGCCGGCCCGGGGCGAGAGGGTGGCCAAGTACAACCGCCTGGTGGTTATCGAGGCCGAGATGCCCGGTTTGCCTTACGGGGTACCGCCCCGGGTTTAACTGGTCCCCCGCAACCGCTCGCTGGTCCCCAACAGCGGGCGGGCGGATTCCAACAGCCAGTCCAGGCTGCGCTTGAACTGTTGGGGCGAACTGTCCACGACGAGGTCGCCCTCAACGTCGGCGATGGCGCAGCCGAGCACGAACAGCAAGTCGTCCAGCCCCTCCATGGCCTGGCGCGCCACTATGAGGTCCGACTCGGCCAACCCGAGCTCCCGGGCCCGTTTGCGTGCCTCGAAGTCCCGTTGGCGACAGCTCCGCCGGCAGTACTGGCGCGGCCGGCCGGGGCCGACGGATTTCTCGATCGGGCTGCCGCACCAGGCACAGGCCTTTCGTTTCGTCACAGTGACAAAATAACATTCCTGCTGCCCGGGGACGCGTGATTTGCGCTCCCCCCCGGAAGTTGTACTTTGGTGCGGTGGCTCGCCGTATCGAGATAGAGCTGACCAGCGCGCGGCCCGATGGCACTTGGGCCTGGCGGGCAGCGGGCGCCCTCAATCCGAGAGGCGCTCTGGATGCCGGTTTGCTCTATAACGGCGCCAAGGCCGGAGACGTCGTCCGGGCCGAGGCGGAGTTCGGTCTCGACGGCATCACCGTGATCTCCGTCGAGGCCCCCCGCTCCCGTCCCGAGGCCGACCCCAACCGGATCGAACTGATCGAGCCTCCCCCGGTGGCGGCCGTGACCACCCAATTGACCGGCAACCGGGGCCGCAGCAGTTTTGACCGTCCCGAGCGAGGTGCCGACCGTCGGGGCCGCTCCGGTCCCCCGACGGGGCAACCGGGCCGGCCCGCCGACCGCGGTGCGGCCCGGGGACCGCTCCACGGCTCCGACGTGCCGAGGGCAAATGGCAATGGCCGCGGGCCGCGGCCACCGCTTCAACGCCCCGCCGGCGACGCCACAGGCCATGAAGTGCACCTTGATCGGGCGGAACGCAAGGACCGGCCTGACCGTCCCGACCGGCCGGACCGCCCAGACAGGGGTGGTCAGCCCGAGCGGGCCGACCGTCCCGACCGTACCGGTGCTCCTGTCCGTACCACCCGGTCTAACACCGGGCCTGGACGCAGCGGCCCGGGCCGGCCCGGGGCACGCCAAGCACCGGGCGAGACGAACCGTCACCCCAACGCCGAGGCCGAGGGGCATGGCGCGTCGGGCCCGCGCCAGCGGCGCCTCAGCCCTGGCAACGCCCATCGCAACGCCATGCTCGAGGGTCTGCCGGCCGAGCAGCAGCCCATCGCCCAACAGCTCCTGCGAGGCGGGATCCCCGCCGTTCGCACTGCGCTCCATTTCGAGCGCGAGCGGGCCCGGGACGAAGGGCGCCCCGAGCCGAGCACGGAGGGAGTGCTGGCCCTGGCCGAGTCCCTCGTCTCCAAGGTCAAAGCGGCCGAGTGGAGGGACAGGGCCGAGGCTGCCGTCAAGGCTGGCGATGACCTTGTGATGCGCGACCTCCGTTCGCTGGTCAACGGGTCGGACGTTGCCCGAGATGAGGCATCCAGGGATCTGGTCATCGCCCTGCGCGAGATGCTGGAGAGCCGGGTCGAAGCGCACCGGGTGGCCTGGGCCAACGAAGTCGTCGGCAACCTTGACGATGGGCACATCGTGCGGGCCCTTAGGCTGTCGAGCCATCCCCCTGACCCCGCCGCTCGGTTCTCAGCCGAGCTTGCCACCCGCCTCCGCGACGCCGCCGGCACGGCCCTGGCGTCCGATACGCCACCCGAGAGATGGCTGGCCATCTTGCAGGCGGTGGTGGAGAGCCCCGTCAGGCGGACCGTCAAACCTCAGGGACTCCCCCACGACCCAACGCCCGACCTCCTGGAGACGGCCCGCCAGCAGTGCGGACGGGTCCCAGCTCTGGCTCCTTTGCTCGGCATCAGTGTGCCGCCCCCTCCGGGCCCGGCCCGTCCCAACCTGCCCATAAAGCCGCCTCCTCGGCATACCACCAGGTCGTCCAGGCCTCCGCGGCCGCCGACCAAACCGGGTGGTGCTCCCGGCCGCGCACCGCGGGCGCCGCAGGCTCGGGAAGCACAACCGGCGCCTGAACAGGTCGGGCCCGAAGCGGCGCCGGGGTTTGAGGCTGTACCCGAAGTCGCAGCGGGACCCGAAGTTGCAGCGACGGCGGAGCTTGGACCGGCGCCCGAAGTTATGGCCGAAGCACCCCCGGAGGTCGCCGCGGGTGCGGACCGGCCCGCCCCGCCTGAGGTCACCGACGCAGTCGTTGCCATCGCGAGCGAGGACGCCGTGGCCGGTGCGCCCGACGCCGCCGCACCCGACGCTGCCGCAATTGACGCCGGTGCGCCCGACGCCACCGCACCCGACGACGCCGCAATTGACGCCGCCGACGTCAGCGCAGTTGGCCTGGACGAGGATGGCGTTTCCGAGGTGAGCGAGCAAGCGGGACCGCTGCCGGCCCTCGGCTGATATTTGCCCAGGCGCTCCAGGCGGCGCCGGTGCCGGCGCCGGTTAGCTCAGCGGCCGGTGCATCACCAGGAGGCGGGCCGTAAAGCCGTTGGCTTCGAAGAAGCTCTTCGTGGGCCGGCTCCCGGGCAGGGCGTCGGCATCGACGCCGGTGCAACCTTGCGAACGGCACCAGTGCATCAACGACTGGGCGACGGCTTTGCCCACCCCGGCCCGGCGGGCGGCCGGGCTCACGTACAGCTCCCGGACCACCCCCAGACGGGCGGGCCCGGGGAGCGCCCGGGCTAGGCAGCACCCGTACCCGACCACGGCGCCGCCCAGGGTGCCGACCACCAGGTGCTCGTCCGGGCTCTCCAGCTGGCGGCGGAACGAGGCCGCCAGTGGCCGGGGACGCCCGTCCAGGCCCAGCAAGGTGCGCCCGCCTCTCATGGCTCCTAGCTCCGCGACGGCCGCCTCGTACAACTCGACCAGGCCGGCGATATCGCCAGCGACGGCCGGCCTGACCTCGGGCGGGCCGGGCTGCGGCTGCGGCGTCACCCCAGCAGCTGCTCGGCCCGGCTCAGTATGGTCCTACGTCCCCGCGTGGCTGTCTCGTAGGCCCGCACCGCCGCCACCTCGTCATGGGACAGCCCGGCCAAGCGCTGGACCACCTGGGAGGCCGAGAGCGAGTCGTAGCTCGGGATGGCCAGCTCAGCTTGATCGGGGGCCTCGCCCGGCGCCGCCGGGGGCGCTGTCCTGGCCGTGCTGGCCGGGCGCCCGACCCCGGGCCGACCAGCCTCGGCCGGCCGAGCCGCGACATCGGGGCGGACGGGAGAAGCGGTCCGAGCGGCGCCATGCGGCCCGGCGGCCCCGTTGGGGCCGGGGCGCCCCTGCACCACGAACGGGATACCAGGACCGCCCATACCCCGCAACTGGCGGTAACCCTGCTGAACCGCGAGTTGCCCGACGGTGCGGGCCAGCCCCACCTGAAGGCCCAGCCGGGAACGCCCCTTGCGGGCCATGGCCGGCATGGCCTCGGCGATACTGAGGGCCAGGCCCAAAGGACCGTAGACGGCCAGGTCGAGCACACGCTCCGCCGGCGATTTCTGGGAGGGAGGCTGGGTCATACACCCAAAGCTAGTGTTTGTGCCCGGGTGAACGCCGCCGGCCGGGCGGAGAGGTCACCGTCTGTGCGGGGCTAGACGCAGTCGCGGCAGAGCTGGCGTTCCTTGTCGGCCAGTTGGCTCTGGTGCTTCACCAGGAAACAGGATTGGCAGACGAACTCTCCGGGTTGCTTGGGCAACACCCGGGTGGCGATCTCACCCCGTTCGTCGCCCTCGGCCTCCTCCTCTTCCTCGTCCTCCTCGTCCTCCTCATCGTCGTCGCCGGAGACGACCAGGCGCGACTTCAGGATCACGTCCAGACTTGCCTCTACGTCGTCGCCGTTTTCCTCGTCCTCGTCTTCGTACTCCTCGTCTTCGTCGGTGGCCAGGAGGGTGTCCCCCTCGACGTCGACCTCCTCGGCCTCGACGTCGTCGACTTCGACGACGTCGAGGTCAGCGTCGTCGTCGAGATCCTCCTCGCCGATCTCATCGGCCTCGAGGTCCAGGTCTTCCTCGTCAATGTCTTCGGGCAACGCCGGTCCGTCGTCAAGTAGCTGGTCGTCGAAATCATCGTCAGGCATGGGCAGGTGTCCTTCAGCAAGCACGGTCAAGCACACAGGATGGCACGTGCCGCGCTTTAGCGGCGGCGGGCATGCTAAGCGAACCCTGGCGCATACACCAGTCGGCCACCGGCGGGAGCCCACCACCTTATCCGGCAACGGCGAAGAACTCGGAGCGCAGGGTGACCCGGGGGCCTTTGGTGCCGCCAACGCACGCTCAGGAAGAAAGCCCCGAACAGTGCTGAAGTCGTTGTCTACTTGGCTCCCCGGGCCTCCTGCCCGAGCGCTGCAAGGTACTTGCCCCTGCAGACCTCGGCACCATACTGGCGCGTTGCAAGCCGGCGGGCAACCGACGAAAGTCCCGATCTACCTGCGCTTTTCCGCGTAGCGGCTGCTCAGCGAGCCGCAAGAATTCTTCGCTGAGGACCGGCGGGGCCGGGGCTAGCGGGCGCCGTTGCCACGGCGCGCCTCGGCCCGCCGCTCGGCCTGCAACCGCCCCAGGCTGTGCTCGGCCTCTTCGTCCTGGCCGGTGTGGTCCACGAACCGCATCATCTCCGCCAGGGCACCATGGCCGGCTATTTCTCCTATCAGGCGGTGCATCTGTTGGCACACGTCGCGGTACTCGGGATGGCCCTGGGGGGTCGTGCGCAGCTCCAGCATGTGCATGGCGGCGCGGGCGTTGAGCTGGACGCTGTAACGCACCCGGTGGGCCAGGGTGACGGCGTAGGCGGCGACGGTGGGCCCGAAATACTCCCCGAGCGCCTCGTACAGAGCTGCCGAACGGCCCATGACCTCTTCGTAGGCCTGAGCACCTCCGGCGGCACTCACGGCCGCGGGCATGGTGTAACCGTGATAGGGGGTGAGCCCCTGCCACTCGATGGTGAGGAGACGGTGCCTCTGCAGGTCCCTGAACGCCCCGTAGTCGGAGATCACGTCGAACCGGTAGCTGCAGCGCTCCAGCGCCCGTCCGGGGCGGTGGCGGCGGTTGAGCCGCTCTCCTGAGTACTTGGCCATGATCTCTAGGCGTTGAGACGGGGCCATGGCCTCGACCCGCGCCGCCAGTTCGGCTTCGCCGAGGTGGGTGTAGGGGTAAAGCATGGCGGTGACGACCTTCACCTCGGCCTTGGGGTCCCAATCCACCAGCGCCACCTCGGGGCCGGCGGTGGCGCACGCGGTCCCGGCACCGTCACCACCAGGTCCGAAAAGACCACCGACTAGGTCGGTCATGGCCGCGTCGTTGTTTTCCCGGTACTTCGACCAGGCGCTCCCCCGGTCGGCGACGTCGACGCGGCGGACCCAGGAAGGAATGACCTTTCGCAGTTCTGTGAGCATCAGGTCGGAATAATCCCGGGCTTCGGGCAGGGGGTGCGCCCGCATGCGCAACAGAAGGCCCTCATACGCCTGGCCGGAGCCGTAGATGCCGAGGTTGGAGGTCGCGGCCGAGGGCAATAAGCCCCGTACGGTGTCGAAGGCCTTCGCCTTAAGCGCCTGGCGATGAGCAAAATCGCTATCGCCGGCGACCTTGGGATGGCGCTGTGAAAAATACTCGTAAAGCACCGGTAACAATTCGCGGTACGCATCGAACATGCGGTCCATGTCGCCCACGTACCTGGCCCCCAGGGGCGACGTCAGTATTTCGGGGCTACGGTAGTAGCGGTACCGCCCGCTCGGTAATCGGGTGTCGTAGGCGACATAACGCGTCGACTTTTCCATATACGACATGAGGCGGCCGCGTTCGAGCACTTTTGTGAGCAAGTTGGACGCCTGCTCGCAGGCGAGGTGGACCCCGCCCAGCTGAGCCACCGAGTCGTCGCCGTACTCGAAAAATACGCGGTCGTAGAGCTGCTCCGCCCGGGCCAGGCCGACCGTGGCATCCACGCCATGGTCGCCGCTCATGTCCAGGTCGCCCACGAACTCGTCGAGGAACAGGCGGCGCAGGCTTTTGGCCGAGCGGGAGTAGCGAGCGAACAGCGCACCCTTTACGACTTCAGGCAGGTTGACGAGAGCAAATACGGGGCCGTCGAGGTTCGTGAAGTAGCGGCGAAGGACATCTGCTTCGTCGCTGGTCCAGCTCTCCTGGGCGTAAGGGACGTCGACGGCGTGCGAACTCATGCGAGGTGCCAGCCTACGAGGCGGCCTGGCCCCGGTGTTGGATGCTCAGCTGGGCGCTGCCGCCACGCCGCCGGGCTCCACTAGGGCGATGGCGAACCCGTCGTAGCCCTTGCTGCCGACCGTCTGGAGCGCCGAAGCGGTTATCCCCGTCTGGGTGGCCATGGCTTCGAACAGCTGTTGCGTACCGACCACCGCGGGGTCCTCCGAGGTGGCGTCGGCCACCCCACCGTTGCGCACGACGTTGTCGACCACGATGGCCCCGCCGGGGCGGGTGAGGCGCAGCGCCCAGTCGAAATAAGCGGCGTTGTTGGGCTTGTCGGCGTCGATGAAGGTGAGGTCGAAGCTGGCCGGGCCCGGGTCGGTGGCCAGGGCGGGCAATGTGTCCAAGGCGGCGCCGACAATGACCTCCACCTTGTCGGCCAGACCGGCGTCGGCGATGTTGGCCCCGGCGACGCGGGCATGGTGCGGGCTGACCTCGAGGGTGTAGAGCTTGCCGTCGGGTGGCAGTGCCCGTCCCAGCCAGATGGTGCTGTAGCCCGCCAAAGTCCCGATCTCGAGGACGCGCCGGGCGCCCATCAACCGGGCCAGTACGTGCAGGAACTTGCCCTGCATGGGCGTCACGCTTATGGCGGGAAGAGCCCGCGTTGGCGGCCGCCTGCTGAGCCCGGCGCAGCACGGCGTCCCCGGCGCCGAGCCGGTCCTCGAGGTAGCCGTCCACATCAGCCCAACGCGGGTCCTTCATCGGCCCATTCTTACCGGTAGACAGGCTCGTCTGTCGGGAAGGAACCAGGTCCCGACCAGCCGCGGGACTGGGTCTCTACCGGTGCGCCAGCACGATCTTGCCGAACTGTTCCCCGGCCGCCAGCCGCTCCAGGGCCGCCGGGTAGTCGGCGAGCGGGTAGACGCTGTCCACCACCACGGGCAGGCCGGCGGCCACGAGGGCGGTCAGACCCTCGAACTCGGCGAAGGTGCCCATCGTCGAGCCGATGACCTCGTGGTGGCCGAAGCAGCCGGGCCACCGGTTGGCCTCGCCGACGATGACCGAGCGGCCGTGGGCGCCCCAGAAGTGCTCGCCCATGATGCCCCACTCGGAGCACAACACGGAGCGGTCAGCCAGGCATTGCGGACAGTGGCCTCAGGCAAAGGACGGGTTGATGACCGCTCCCGTCCGTTCACGCTCCGGGCCGCTGACCACCGACGACGCGGCGACGACCCCTCGGAACAGGGATCCGGCGGCCTGGCGGGCCACTTCGGCCGAGACATCGTCGGGGAGGACCTGGCCCAGCTGGCGCAGCAGATCGATGAGCTGCTTGACGTTGCGGACGAAGTCCCCGGCCGAGATGAGCGTCCGCGCTTCGGGCCCGTCTCGGCCGGCGCCAGCAGTTTGCCCAGCTCCTGGCCCCGGGCCAGCCGTGGGCCAGGGCGACGAAGCCGGCGTCGGGCGGCCGGCTCATGGGCAGGCCGACCGCCTGCTCGTCGGTCGCCAGCTCCTGGGCCACGGCCTGGACGGCAGGCCAGCGCTCCTCGAGAGGCCTCGAAGGCCACTTCGGGGCCACGGGGGCGACCGGTAACGGCCCTCGCGCCTCGTAGGTGAACATGGAGGCGAGCCCGGCCATCTCGGGCGCGCTCAGGCCGTCGAACATGCCGCGTTCGGCGCACTCGGCTATCAGCAGGTCCTGCTCGTGGTAGATGCGGGCCAGGCGCCCGCCCGCTCCGGTCAGTGCCCAGCCCCTGACGTAGCCCCAACGCTCCAGAAGCTGCAGCACACGGTCGAACTGGAGGGCCAGCGAGCCCGTCCGGCCCTGCACCTGGCTCTCCAGGCGGTCCACCTGGCGGCCCAGACGTTCGGCTCGGGCGACGGCCCGGAGGTGCTCCCCCAGCAACGGGCAGGACGCCACCGGGGGTGGCCGGGCGGCGGCCGCGACGCCGGGCATGCGCCCCTCGCCGGTCGTCGGCGCCGGAGGGGGCGTCGGGCTGAGGGCCGGGCCTCGTAGCGGGCCAGCGCGGTAGCCACCCGCCGGCGGAACTCCTTGCTCTTGGGGTCGTAGGGGGCGGGCAGCACGACCCGGTCGACCACGGCCGGGGGCGAACTGAAGTCCCGGGGGACGAGCAAGACGAGCCTGCGGCCGGCGGTGACGGCCCGCAGCCTGACATCGCCCTTCTTCCTCTGGCTCTTGGAAATTATGGCCACCCTGGCCTCGGAGCGCAGCCCGCCGGGTGTGCGTTCGGTGAGGGCGAGCACGTCCCCGGGACGCAGGCCCTCCATGGCGGCGGCGATCTCGTCGAGGCCGGCCCGTGGTCCTGGTGCCCTCTCCCGGGAACCGCGCCTCGGGCGAGCGCCCGCGCTCGGGCCCTGTGCCTGGTCGAACCGGCGGTACTCGAAGACGTCGCCCAGTTCGCAGACGGCATCCTCCCGGGCGCGGGCCAGCTCGTTGCGGGCCCGTTCCAGGTGCCTCTCGAACCGGACGACGTCGGCGTCGGCTCGGTACTGGGCGAAGGAGAGGTTGAGGAGGTGGTGCGCTTCCTCCGGCGAGCAGCGCCGGACCAGGTTGGTGGCCATGTTGTAGGTCGGCCGGAAGCTCGACGTCAGCGTGTAGCTGCGCGCCCCGGCCAGCGAAGCCACCTGCTCGAAGGTGACATTGGGCGACCAAGACACCACGGCATAGCCGACCTCGTCGGTACCTCGCCGCCCCGCTCGTCCGGTGAGCTGGGTGTACTCGCCCGGGGTGAGCGGTTCGACCCGCTCGCCGCCGAACTTGTACAGCTTTTCGATCACGACGCTACGGGCGGGCATGTTGACCCCCAGTGAGAGGGTCTCGGTGGCGAAGACGACCTTCACCAGGCCGGCCGCGAAGCAGCGTTCGACCGCCTCCTTGAACGGTGGGACCAGGCCGGCGTGGTGGGCGGCGAAGCCCGCTTCGAGCCCGGCCAGCCAGTTGCCGTAGCCCAGGGCGTCGAGGTCGGCGGCGGAGAGGTGGCCGGCGGCCGCCTCGGCCAACTGCCGGATCTGGCGCCGCTCCCCCCCGCTGGTCAGCCGGCGGCCTTCGCGCCGGCACTGGCGGACCGCCTCGTCACAGCCGGCCCGGCTGAAGATGAAATAGATGGCTGGCAGGTAGCCCTGGGCGGCCAGCAAGTCGACCGTCTCGGCCCGGCGGGGAGCGAACAGGCCGCTGCGCCGGTGCGCCTTCCAGCCGGTTTCGGCCCGGGCCGTGAGGGACCCGCCCCGCGGATTGGGGCGCTCGTCCACGAACGTGGGCAGGAGCACCAGTCCCTCGCTGCGCCGGTCCCCCACCAGGAACAGGTTGTGCAGAGGGACGGGGCGGCGCTCTTCTATGACGGCCCGAGTCGAGCCCCGCACCGTACCGACCCAGTCGGCCAGTTCTTCGGCGTTGGAAACGGTCGCCGACAGGCACACGAGGTCGACCTCGGGTGCCAGGTGGATGATGACCTCCTCCCATACCGGGCCGCGATAGGGGTCCTGGAGGTAGTGGACCTCATCGAGGACGACGTAACGCAGGCCGAGCAGGCTATCGGAGGCGGCGTAAACCATATTGCGCAAGACCTCTGTGGTCATCACCACAACGGGAGCATCGCCGTTGATGGCGTTGTCCCCCGTGAGCAGGCCCACATTGGCCGCCCCGTAGCGGCGGGAAAAGTCAGCGAACTTCTGGTTGGACAGTGCCTTGAGCGGCGTGGTGTAAAACGCCTTCGCCCCGCTGGCCAGCGCCCGGGCTACGGCGTACTCGGCCACGACGGTCTTGCCCGACCCCGTGGGGGCGGCCACCACCACACTGTGGCCCCCGTCGAGGGCGTCCATGGCCTCCAGCTGGAAAGGGTCGAGCTCGAAGGGCAAACCCAGGAGGAACTCGAGACGCAGCGCCTGTATGGTCCGGGCCTGCCGTGCTTGGGCGTCGCTCACGGTGACCGCCGTGCCCAGACGACGAACCCGGGGACCGAGGCCGAAGCTCGGAAGTGGCCGTACAGATAATCCAGCAGAGCCGGGCCCAGGGGATCCGCGCCGGAACCAGCGCTTGGGTAACCACGACGTAATCAGTCTGGCGCAGGGCCCCGAGCCAGTCGGTCATGGCTCGGGGCTGCGACAGGGCCAGATAGCCCCGTTGCCCCCCCGACCATGACAGCGTGGAGCCGTCGGCGTCGACCAGGTCGCTGCAGCCAGGTGGGGCCGCGAACCGGTTGGCCAGGATCAGGACGGACGGGTTGTCGCTGATGGCGCAGGCGCCCGGGGGCACGGCCCGGGCCAACCAGGCGATGTCGGGCCGTCCCGGCTGGTCGGTGGTTTGGACGGCCCGCACGGCATGAACTGTCCCCACCACGACCAGGGCCGACATGGCCCCGACGGCCACGGCCCGGCGCCGGCCCGTATAGACCACATCGGCGGCCACCCCCAATGGCAGGGCCAGGAAGGGGGCCAGGAAGGCGGCGTAGTGGTAGTAGAAGGCAGCCGGCCAGGCCAGCCCGGCGGCAGTGACCACTACGGCCATGGCCCCGTAGCGTTCCAGGGAGCCGCGGGCCGGCGCCCGGGCTGCCCTCCAGGCGACCACCAGGGCCAGGGCGACGATGGCGGCGATAACCACGACGACAAACTCTTCGGACCGGTCCGGCACCCCGGACATGGAAGGTGCTGGAGGGACGCCGAGCAGCTGGGCCAGGCGTCCCCAAAGGCTCGGGTTGGCTGTTGCCCCCCGTTCCAGCTGGGTAAGCACGACCTGGTGGAAGAACCCGGCCGGCGCCATGGCCACGAACGGGGCGCACACGAGGGCGAAGGCGGCGCCGGCCCCGGCCAGGAACCGGCCTGCTTGTGCTGGCCCGGCGTGCCCCCGCCTGGCCTGCCCCCGCCCGGCCTGCCCCCGCCCGGCGTGTCCCGGCCCGGGCCGAGGCCCAGGGCCATCTGCACCGCCAGCACCCCGAACGGGAGCACGGCGAAGGCCTTGCAGGCGCCGGCGACCCCGAAGGCAGCGCCGGCCACCAGCGTCCGTCGGGCGCCGGAGGTCAGGTGGCCCCTGTCGAAGGCGGCGGCCAGCCCCAGCAGGCACCACAGGTCGCAGTAGGGCTCCAGCATGAGGGTCCGGGACGTGATCACCGCGGCCGGGTAGACGGCGACCACGGCGCAGGCGACGGCCGTGAACAGGACGGACCGGTGGCGCACGAGCCGTCCCACCAGGACCACGTTGACAGCCTCGACGGCGACGGTCAGATAACGGGCGACAGCCAGAGGGCCCGCGGTGCCGAAAAGGTGAGAGAGCAACGCCACCGGGGAAAGGAGCAAGGGTACCCCGGGCGGCTGGTCGAGGACGAAGTCCCGGTAGGGCAGCGCCCCGTCGGCCAGGCGGAGGGCGGCACCGAACCACACGCCGTCGTCGTACTCCAGGACGTTGTACGGGCCTCCCGCCCGGAGCAACTCGAACACGCCCAGCCCGAGGGAGACCAGGGCCACGACGCCGATGGCCCAACCCCTCTTCGGGACCATTCCTCCGGCCCCGGCGCCCCGGCGGTGGCGGACCAGGCCTACGGTGCTATCTTGCACGAGATGGGCACATTACCCCGTCCCCGGGGCGGCGCCGGGGGGGCAGGTGCCTGAGAGTGGCCCCGGCGCGATGGGCGCCGACGAAGAGGGCGAGCACGGGGCGACGGCGCAGACCGACGGGCCGCTTGTCATAATGCCGACTTACCTCGAGGCGGCCAATATCGAACGCGTCCTTCGCCGGGTCCGCACCAATGTCGTCTCGTCGAGCGTGCTCGTGGTCGACGATGACGGTGGTGACGGCACGGCTGACCGGGCCGAGCAGGTGGGGCGAGAGCTGGGCAGGGTCGAGGTCGTCCGCCGGCCGGGCAAGGCCGGCCTGGCCAGCGCCTACCGGGCCGGTTTCTCCTGGGGCTTGGAGCGGGGCTATGAGGTACTGGTGGGCATGGACGCCGATCTCTCCCATGACGCCACCGCCCTGCCCCGAATCCTGACTGCCCTCTCGGAGGGGGCCGACGTGGTTGTCGGCTCCCGCTATGTCTCGGGCGGGTCCACGGTCAACTGGCCCCTGGGGCGGCGCGCCCTGTCCCGGGCCGGCAACTGGTACGCCGCACGTGCGCTGGGCAGCGGCGTGGCCGACTTGACGTCGGCCTTCCGGGCCTACCGGGCGACGACACTGCGGACGGTGGACTTCGGCGCCCTGAAGGCGGAAGGCTATGGGTGGCTTATCGAGCTGGCGTGCCAGCTGGAGCGCTCGGGGGCCAAGTTCGCCGAAGTCCCCGTCCAGTTCATCAACCGCGCCGAAGGGCGGTCCAAGATGTCGCCGAAGATCGCGGTGGAGTCGCTGAAGGTGGTTACTTTGCTGGCCCTGTCGGGACGCCGGAACCGGAGCGGCGGGTACTGAGCCGGGAACGGGCCTGACTTACCTCGACCCGGGCCAATCGCAGGTCCTCGGTCTCCCGGCGTACCTTACGGCTCAGGGCCGTGCCCACGCCGGCGCCTAGGGCGGCCACCACCAGGGGGCCGGCCCAGGCCCAGTTCACCAGTCCCGCCTCAGCGAGAACCCAGCGGGCCGCCGCCGGCTATAACGTGCTCGAACCAACCCTCGGAGTCGAGCTCGAAATGAAAGGTCAAGAGGTCGTCGTAGGTGATCGGAGGCCCGCACTTGGGCTCCGACAACTCGGCCGGAAGGTCCCAGCTCACAACTCTGACGCCGGCCGACACGAGAAGCTCGACCACTCGCTGCTCGGCGCCCTTGTTGACGATGAGGCGGCAACCAGGGCAAAGAAAGGAGTACGTGCCCTCGTCAGTGGCGGAGCACACCTGAACTTGTACCTCCCGAGTCGTCAGTTCGACGTCCCCACAACTCGGGCAGCTCGCCCTAACTGTCGCCACCTTGGCCACTCCTTCTCTGTCCACCCCCGGGCTCGGGCTCGGGTGCTGAAGTACTCAAGTGATATCGGCGTCCAAGCGGACCCCTTGAGCCCTCAGTGCGGGTAATGCCACGGAGAACGTCCAATTCCGATCTTCATAAGCCCACCACAACCCTCGAGCGGGGGATCCCGGCCCATTTGCCTTGCGGACCGGGCCCTTCGGCCCTTTTAGGCTCTGTCCTCCGCTTAACCGGGCTCACCCCCTCGCTCTGGACATCTCATGTCGCGGCTGTCTGCCTGCTGTCTTCTCCCCTATACCCCACACGGCACCGCCCAACTACCGGCGCCATCAGGGGCATCCGAGGCCAGCCTAGACGCAAGCACAGTGGTGATGCTAGGACCAAGTTGGCCCGGCTCTTTTTTGGGCCTTACAGGAACCCCAGCCGGCTCGGCGGCCACATGCGTACGAAGGCCCGTCCGACGATGTAATTGGCGGGTAACGGGCCCAATAACGGGAGTCGTAGGAGTCCTTGCGGTAGTCCCCCATCACGAAAAAATCACCGGCGGGGACTTTGTACGGGTTGGGCAGGTTGGTGGTCCACACCGTGCAGTACTCCGAATTTGGGTTTTGCCAGCCCTGCGGCAGGTAGGACTGGTCCTCTGCTTTGCCGTTGACATAGACGCGGCAATTTGACACCGAGATGGTTTGCCCGGGCAGGGCTACGACCCGCTTGATCAGGTCGTCGATGCCCACTGTGGTGTCAGCCGGAGGCCGCCGGAACACCACAATGTCCCCGATGTGGACGGAGTGGAAGTCATACGACAACTTGTTGACCAGGACCCTGTCGCCCGGCTTCAAGGTCGGCACCATCGAGGGCGAAGGGATGTAAAACGCCTGGATGGCGAACGTCTTGATCAGCAGCGCGGCCACCAGGGCCACGACGATGACCACTATCCATTCGGCCAGGGCCAGGCGGTGCTGGTCGTGCCGCTCGGGTTTGTCCTCGGCTAAGGCGCGCGCTTGCTCCTCGTCGGTCAGGGTCACTCCCTAGAGGTTACATGTCCATAGGCGGCAAGGATGCGCCTGGCCGCCGCGGCCGCCACCCCGTCAGCACCCGAGACCACGGTGGCGGCCGGTCCGGCCCGCAGCAGCAGCCTTTCCAGCCAGGCCCGGGAGCTCACCCGCAGGCGGGCCCGAAGCACCCCCTCGCCCATGTCGACGGTACCCTCGTGCGGGTAGCGCTCGACGACCCAACGGGCCTCAGGGGCCAGGTCGAGGGTCACGATCGGGTCCTCGGACCGGCTCTCGTAGACAGGGACCGGCCCGAGGTCCTCGGGAGGCTCGAAATGTTCGGCCAGCAGCGTGGCCGTCCGCGCCCGGTCCACCCGAAAGAGCCGCTTGGCATCCACCTTCTCGCACCATGCCAATAGGTACCAGTGCCCCTCGGAGGAAAACACGCGCCACGGCCTCACCACCCGGGTACCGGTCTCGTCCCGTCCGAACGAGTAGTAGTCGAGCAGGACTTTCCGCCCTTGGGCGACCGCCGTCTGCAGCGCTCCGAGTACCACAGGCGAGGCGGCCCCGAGCTCGATCTCGAGCTGGTCGTCCCCGCCCGCCCCCAGCACAGTTTCCAGCTTGGCCACGGCGCTGGCCAAGGCCTTGGGTTTCTCGTCACCCGCCCCCGGCATTCCCAGGATGGCGCGGGCGGCCGCCACCAAGGCCAACCCTTCCGGCGCGTTCAGGCGCAACGGCCGCCGGAACCACTCGGCGAAGCGCACCCAGACACGCCCGCCGTCAAGGTCCACCTCGATCAGTGCATCGGGCGTGTACGGGTACACACCGCACATGAACAACAGGTTGAGGTCGGCGATGAGCTCGCCTTCGGAGATCCTGAACCTCTCGCACACCTCGCTGACCGTGGGCCCGTCGTGGGCCACGACCCAGGGGACCACGGCAAGAAGCCGGGCCAGACGTTGGGCCGAACTGGGACGGGTCATAGCAGGCCGGTCACAGCCGGCCGGGACATGGTAGGCCGGGACATGGTAGGCCGGGACATGGTAGGCCGGGACATGGTAGGCCGGGACATGGTAGGGCGGGACATGGTAGGGCGGGACATGGTAGGGCGGCTCATGTTAGGGGGCCGGCGGCCTCGTCCCGGGACTCGATGGCGCGCAGCCACTGGACGATCTCGTCGCGCACTTCGGGCGGGCCCACGACTTCGGCGTGGTCCAGGAAGCCGAGCACGAGGCTGCGCAACGCGGCCCGGTTGGTGACCCTCAACTTCAGGTACGTGGTGCCATCGGCGCTTGTCCCCGACACCGAGCTCTCACCGGCCAGGGCGACGGCCCACTGGGCTTGACTGGCGTCGACCTTGAGCTCCACCACGATCTCCTCGTCGTCGCCCAAACGCCACGGCGGCACGGGCCCGAGGGTGCGGCCTGCGGCCGCAAAAAGGCGTCGGCCCCACCTTCGAGCTCGACGGGACCGCCTATGCGGTCGGTGCGGAACAGCCTCTCGGCGTCCCGGCCGTGGTCGAACCCGGCCAGGTACCAACGACCCTCCCGGTAGGACAGCCCGTAGGGGTCAACGCGCCGCTCGAGGCCGTTGTAGCCGAAGCGGACGACCCGCCGCTCGCTCACCCCGGCGAACAGGGTGGCGACAGCCTCGTCCATAGGTACATCGACCAGGGGGCTGCCGGGGGGCGCCACCGGGGGCCGGGCCCGGGAGCTACCGGCCCCGCTCGCTCCAGCCAGCTTCCACAGCGCCGTGGTCGTCGAGCTCTCGCCCACCCCCTCGAAGGCCACGGCGGAGGCGGCCAGGCCCAGTGCGACCAGCTCGTCCTCGTCCAAGCCGGCGTCGGGAAGCTCGTAGAGGTCCCGGGGCACCCGGTAACCGGAACCCGCCTCGGGACGGGCAGGGTCGACAGGCTCGGTGACCACCGGGATCCCCATCTGGCGCAGGAGGTCCTTGTCCCGTTCAAAGTTACGGTGGAAGTTGTCCTCGTCGTCGCTGTAGCCGCCTACGCGCTCGCGCAGCTCCTGGCGGCTCAGGGGCCGGCGAGTGTCGAGGAGGGCGACCACCAAGTTGACGAGGCGTTCCAGCCGGTCCATGCCGTCAACGCTCTCTCTCCGGGGCTGCGTACCCCCCGGTGCGCCTCACAGCGACGCGATCAGCTTTTCCACCCGCTCGTCACGGGCTTTGAACGGGTCCTTGCACAGGACCGTCCGCTGCGCCTGGTCGTTGAGCTTTAGGTGGACCCAGTCTACGGTGAAGTCGCGCCGGCGCTCCTTGGCCCTTCTGATGAACTCGCCCCGCAGCCGTGCCCGCGTCGTCTGGGGAGGTTCGTCCAGGGCGCGCTCGATGTCCTCGTCGGTGGCCATGCGCTCGGTCATCCCGCGCGCTTCCATGCGGTAGTAGAGCCCTCTCTGGCGGTTTACGTCGTGGTACTGGAGGTCCATGAGGGCGACCTTGGGGTGGGTGAGCGGGATGCCGTCGCGTTCGCGGTAGGCCTCGATCAGCTTGCGCTTCATGACCCAGTCGCACTCTCGGTCGAGGGACCACGGGTCGTTCTCGATCCCCTTCAGGCAGTGCTCCCACATTTGCAGGGCCTTGTCCTCCAAGGGAGAAAATCCCTTGGCCTGTTGGTAGCGCTGAGCGCGCTCGAGGTACTCGGACTGGATGTCGAGGGCACTGGCCTCCCGGCCATTGGCCAAACGCACCTTGCGGCGGCACGTGGTGTCATGGCTTATTTCCCGGATGGCCCGGATCGGGTTTTCGAGGGTCATGTCACGCATCACCACGGAGCTGTCCTCGAGCATCCGCAGCATGATGCTTGTCGCCCCCACCTTCAAAAAAGTGGCGTACTCGCTCATGTTGGAGTCGCCCACGATCACGTGCAGGCGGCGGTAGCGTTCGGCATCGGCGTGGGGCTCGTCACGGGTGTTGATGATCGGCCGGCTACGGGTGGTGGCCGACGAGACGCTCTCCCAGATGTGCTCGGCACGCTGGCTTATGCAGTACTGAGCCCCCCGCGCCGTCTGCAGGACCTTGCCCGCTCCGGCATAAATCTGGCGGGAGATCAAAAACGGTATAAGCACTTCGGCATAATGCGTGAAGTCGTCCCGCCTAGTCGTGAGGTAGTTCTCGTGGCAGCCGTAAGAGTTGCCGGCCGAGTCGGTGTTGTTTTTGAACAGGAAGATCACGCCCCGGATGCCTTCTTCCCGCAGCCGGGCCTCGGCCGCCACCACCAGGTGCTCCAGGATCCGCTCGCCGGCCTTGTCGTGGACCACGAGGTCACTGATCGAATCGCATTCCGGGGTGGCGTACTCGGGATGGCTGCCCACGTCGAGGTACAGGCGGGCGCCGTTCTCGAGGAAGACGTTGGACGAGCGCCCCCAGGACACGACCCGCCGGAACAGGTAGCGCGCCACCTCGTCCGGGCTCAGGCGGCGCTGGCCGCGCAGTGTGCAGGTAACGCCGTACTCGTTTTCCAGGCCGAAGATGCGTCGTTCCATGTCGGTGCCTCAGTCTCCTGTTGGGCAGGCTACCCCGGTAATCGAGCCAGGTACGCCGATGCCTGACGAAGGGCCGCGGCAGGCCAGGTGAGGTAGGGTAAAGGGTATGAGCCAAGGGCTGCGTATGGTCCACCTACGCACCGTCCCCGACGGCTGGCACGCCAAGGTCCTGGCCGCCCGGCTGGGCTGCGAAGGCATCGTCACCCACCTCCAGGGCAACGTCTCCGGCCCTTACCCCTTCGGCGCCGTCTCGGTACTGGTAGAGGAGGAGCAAGCCGAACTGGCGGCGGCGCTGCTGCTGGCTGATGAGGTCGAGGCCGCGTTTTCGGAGCGCCAACCGGTGATCTGCCTTGAGACCGGCACGGTCCCGTACGTGCTGGCCGGCGACGACGACATCCTGGCTACGGCCGACAGTTCGGGCCGCTTCCGGAACCGGCGCTGGGCGTCCCCGTGGCGGCGCACCGCCGCCGCCGTGGCCGCCGTGCTGGTGGCCGGGGCACCGGTAGTGGCCCACTTCATCGGCCAATAGCGGCGGGCGACGGACGAGCCGGTGGCGACCGGCGAAGGCCAGTGGCTACGGACGGGGGCCACCAGCGCGCCGCAGGCGCTCAAAGGCTCGGGCCCGGCTTGGGCGCCTCGGTGGCGGCCAGCGCCGAGGGCTCTTCCGCCCCCGGCCCCTCGGTGGCGTCCTTGACCCCCTTGCGCCGGCGCCGCTCGCCCGAGAGGAGGTCGGTGACCTCCGCCTCGAGCACCCGGCGAAAGGCGCGCCGTCCGTTGGCGCGGTCGAGCACGGCCACCTCGAGCTCGTGGGGGGACAGCTGGCGCTCCGGGCCCCTCAGGGCGCCCACCGACGCCGTCAGCGCCTCGGCCAGGGGCCAGTCGGCCCGGTAGGCCCGGGCCAGCCGGCCCGTGATGGCCTCCGCCTCGCCGCCCAGAGCCGTGAAGCGGTCCTCGTCGACGACGGTGCCGTCGTAGAGGATGTGGAAGATTTGGTCTTCGCCGGGGCGAGCGCCGACCTCGGCGACCAGTATTTCGACCTCGAGGGGCTTCATTTCGTGGGTGAAGACGTTGCCCATGTACCGGGCGTACAAGTTGGCCAGGGAGCGGGCATCGACGTCCTCCCGGCTGAACTGGTACCCCTTGATGTCGGCGTGCTGCACCCCGGATACCCGCAGCTGGTCGAACTCGTTGTACTTGCCCACGCCGGCGAAGGCGATCCGGTCGTAGATCTCGCTCACCTTGTGGAGCGAACGCGACGGGTTCTCCGAGCAGATGAGCACTCCCCCGGCGTACACGGTGGCCACCAAGGGCCGGCCGCGGGCGATGTTCTTGCGGGCGAAGTCCGCCTTGTCCTTCATGAACTGCTCAGGGGCGACGTAGAAGGGCATCGTCATGAGCGTTTGGCCCTCCGGCTCGTACCCGCGGCCGGCGCCGCGGCGCCGGGTCGGTTGACCTCGGCGGAGCTGAGCGAGGCGATGACCCGTTCGAACGCCGCCGCCACCTCCACCTCCGGCACCCGTTCGAAACCCGGCGCGGTGATGGTGGCCACCGTCGGGTAGATGCCCCGCACCACGTCGGGCCCGCCCGTGGCCGAGTCCTCGTCGGCCGCCTGCCACAGGGCTCGGACGCAGAGTTGGACGCCCTGGTCCCGGGACATCTCCTCGGTGAAGCCGAGCTTGATCGTCGTGCGGGCGTCGCGGCCGCCCGACCCGTCGGCGTGGTAATCGGTCTCCTCGTAGCGCCCGCCGGTCGGGTCGTAGGTGTAGATACGCCCCTTGCCCCGGCGCAGGTCGTAGCCGGCGAACAGGGGGACCACCACGAAGCCCTGCATGGCCATGGCGAGGTTGCTCCTCACCATCTGGGAGAGCTGGTTGGCCTTGCCCTCCAGGCTCAACGCCTGCCCCTCCACCTTCTCATAGTGCTCGAGCTGGAGCTGGAAGAGCTTTACCATTTCCATGGCCGGCCCGGCGGCGCCGGCGATGGCCACGCCGCTGTGAGTGTCCGCCGGGTGCACCTTCTCCATCGTGCGGTGGGCGATGGCCGAGCCCGCTGTGGCTCGCCGGTCCCCGGCCATGACCACGCCGTCGGCGTAGCGGACGGCGCAGATCGTGGTGCCGTGGGCCACGTCGAAGGGCGGTGGACGTCCCGCCGGGCCGGCACCGGCGAACGGCGACAGGCCCAGCCGGCGCACGACCTCGTTGAAGTTAGGCCCCGGATCCTGGCCCGGGGCGAAGACGGGAAGGGTCACTGGCCACCTTTTTGCACGTACGACTTCACGAACTCCTCGGCATTGTCCTCGAGCACCTCGTCGATCTCGTCCAACAAGTCGTCCAGTTCGGCCTTCAGCTCCTCGCCGCGCTTGGAGCCGGCAGGGACTTCTTCGACCTGCTCGGGCTCCGAACGCGCCGGCGCCTGCTTTTTTATCTGTTCTCTCTCAGCCATGCCGTATGTCTTTCTCAGTCATGCCGTCGTCCCTCCTAAGAGCCCAGCTGCTCCAGCAGTTCCGCCGGAGTGTTGCACCGTGCAAGTAACTCATCGACATGAGCCGCCGTACCTCTGAGCGGCTCCATCATCGGGACCCTCCGCAGGGGGTCGTGGCCCAGGTCGAACACCAAGGAGTCCCAGTTGGCCGCAGCAATGGCCTGCGGCCAGCGCTGGAGGCACCGGCCCCGGAAATATGCCCTGGTGGTGCTGGGAGGCTCGGTCATGGCCCGCTCGATGTCCTCGGGAGCGAGGAGCCGGTCCATCCCCGACCGAGCGTACAGGGAGCGTTCGGGACGGACGTCGTGATATTGCAGGTCCATCGCTAACAACTTCGGATCTCGCCAACCCAAGCCGTGGCGCTCCCGGTAGCCGCTCACCATTCTGTACTTGGCCACCCAGTCCAGCCTATTGGCCAGGCTCCATGGGGCTCGCCTCGAGGCCGGCGAGGACCTCTTCCCACCGGTGCAGGATTTCGTGGCCGACCTCGTCGCCGCCCACCGACGTCAAGCCGACGTCTTCGGCGTACTTGCGGGCCAGGTCGAGGTGCTCCCATTGCACTTCCAGTGCCGTCATGCGCCGACCGTTGACCAGGGCCAGCGGCTGGGCCAGGCTCAGGTCGTAGGAGACCTGGCGCATGGCCCGGACCGGTGCCACCAGGGAGAACTCCCGTCCGTGGCGTGCGAACCAGTCGTCCTCGATCATGGCCAGGACCAGGGCGGTGGTGCCCACTTTCAAGAAGTTGGCCACCTCCGACAGGTTGGCGTCGCCCAGGATGACGTGGAGGCGCCGGTACTTCTGGGCGTCGCAGTGGGGTTCGTCGCGGGTGTTGACGATGGGCCGTTTGAGCGTCGTCTCCAGGCCGACTTCCTCCTCGAAGAAATCGGCCCGTTGGGTGATCTGGAACTCGACGTGCTCCGCTCCGGGGGCCTCGGCTCCGACTTTGCCGGCACCGGTGAAGATCTGCCGGGTGACGAAGTGCGGGATGGCGTGCTGGACCACCCGGGAGAAGGGAACGGCCCTGTCCATCAGGTAGTTCTCGTGCGACCCGTAGGAGTTGCCCTTGCCGTCGGAGTTGTTCTTGTACACGCTTATGTGCTGGCCGGGAGGCAGGAGCCGGGCCGCCGCCTCCACCGAGCGGGCCAGTATGGCCTCCCCCGCCTTGTCATAGAGGACCGCTTCGCGCGCCGTGGAGCACTCAGGCCCCGAGAACTCCGGGTGAGCGTGGTCGACGTAGTAGCGGGCTCCGTTGGTGAGCACGGCGTTGACCAGGTGGGTCTCGATCTCGGGGGCCATGGAGGGCTCGCGGACGAAGCCCCTGGCGTCACGCGCCGGTGACTCGTCCTGGAAGTCCCAGTCGATACGCCGGGTCAGCGAGGCCACATAGGCGTTGATCAGCGCCGACGAGGCGGCGATGGGATTGGGCTCGCCCCCGCCCCTAACGATGATCCCGTACTCGGTCTCCATACCGAGGACCTTAACTATGGCCACGCGCCGACGTTACCCTCCCTTGGCGCCCAAGAGGCTGCTTGCCCGCCAAGGGTGGGCCGGGACCACCTCGGGCGCAGGGCGAGAACCGCGCCCCCGAACGGTCCGGCCGTCCCGCCCCGGCCGCACCGTCCGGTTTGGCCGACCCCTCCGACTAGAGGTACTGGCCGGTGGCGACCCGTTCGATGGACCGGCCACCCTTGGTTTGGTCTCCCTGGGACGTGATCGTGCGGATGTAGACGATGCGTTCGCCCTTCTTGCCCGAGATCTTGGCCCAGTCGTCCGGGTTGGTCGTATTGGGCAGGTCCTCGTGCTCCTTGTACTCCTGCTTTATCGAGTCGATCATGTCCTGGGTCCGGATGCCCTTGCCTTCGCCCGCTATCTGGCGCTTTATGGACAGCTTCTTGGCCCGGCGGACGATGTTCTCGATCATGGCCCCCGAGGCGAAGTCCTTGTAGAACATGGTCTCCTTGTCACCGTTCTGATAGGTGACCTCGAGGAACTGGTTGGCCTCGTCGTCCCGGTACATCTCTTCCACCGTCCGCTCGATCATCAGGCGGACCGTCTTGTCCTTGTCGCCGCCGCCGAGCGTGCGCACTTCGTCCTCGTCCAGAGGCAGCGAGGCGGTGAGGTAGCGGGAGAATATCTGCGCCGCCGAAGTTTCGTCCGGCCGCTCGATCTTGATCTTCACGTCGAGGCGGCCGGGCCGGAGGATGGCCGGGTCGATGAGGTCCTCGCGGTTGGAAGCACCGATGACGATGACGTTTTTGAGGGCCTCCACACCGTCTATCTCGGCCAGCAGCTGAGGCACGATCGTCGACTCCACGTCGGAGGATATGCCACTGCCGCGGGTGCGGAAGAGCGAGTCCATCTCGTCGAAAAACACGATGACGGGCACGCCTTCCTCGCCCTTTTCCCGGGCGCGCTGGAAAACCAGGCGGATCTGCCGTTCGGTCTCCCCTACGTACTTGTTGAGCAGCTCGGGGCCTTTGATATTGAGGAAGTAGCTCCGCGCCGCACCGTCGCCTGAACGCTCGGCGACCTTCTTGGCCAGCGAGTTGGCCACGGCCTTGGCAATGAGGGTCTTGCCGCAACCGGGCGGGCCGTAGAGCAGGACCCCTTTGGGCGCGGGCAATTTGTGCTCGGAGAACAGGTCGCGGTAAAGGAAGGGCAGCTCGACGGCGTCGGTTATCTGCTCGATCTGGGAGTCGAGGCCCCCGACGTCCTCGTAGGAAATATCGGGGACTTCCTCCAAGACGAGCTCCTCCACCTCGGGCCGGGGCAGCTTTTCCAGGAGGAGCCCCGAGCGGGCGTCCATCAGCACCGAGTCGCCGGCCCGAAGCCTCTCCCCGAGCAGGGAATCGGCCAGCTCAACGACCCGCTCTTCATCGCCCCGGCCGACCACGATGGCCCGGTGCCCGTCGTCGAGCACATCTTTCATGGTCACCACTTCGCCCGACAGATCGGAGCCGCGGGCCATAACCACATTGAGGGACTCGTTGAGGACTACTTCGTGGCCTCGCTGCAGGTCGACCGACCCGAGAGCCGGGTGCAGCGCCACGCGCATCTTGCGGCCGCCCGAGAACACGTCCGCGGTGCCGTCGTCGTTGCGGCGTAGGAACGTCCCGTAGGCGGAGGGCGGCTGGGTGAGCTTGTCTACCTCTTCGCGAAGCGAGGCGATGTGCTCGCGAGCCTCACGCAAGGTGTAAGTGAGACGCTCATTTTGCGAGAGAGCCTGCTGCAGCTGCCCCTTGGTCTCCAGGAGCCGCTCCTCCAGGGTCCGCACCCGTTTGGGAGCGTCCGCTAGTCGCCGCCGCAGAAGGGCCACCTCCTCCTCCATGGCGGCCACTTGGGCCTCCAATGAACCGGCTTCAGCCCGAAGTTCGGCCATCGTCCTGTCCTCGCCGCCGCCATAGGGATCCTGCTCGTTTTGATCAGCCAACCGGACCACCTCCCGTTTTCCTGACGTTACTGCGCCCGCTCTCGGTCCGGGCGTATGCCCGTCCACGGCCCGCCGACCGTCAGGGTGATTGACACTTGCTCCCGGCCGCCGGTACCTTGGATAAGCGAGCGCGCCAGTTCGAACATGACAAAGGGAACCGAAAGCAAATGAAGGTCTGGATCGACCAGGATCTCTGCACGGGTGACGGACTGTGCGAGGAGATCGCCCCGGCAGTCTTCACGCTGCTGGACGACGGCCTGTCCTACGTCAAAGAGGGCGACAAGATCTTCAACGAGCCCGGTGGTCACGCCGGCTTGGCGTTGGTGCCCGAGGACATGGAGGACGCCACTCGGGAGTCGGCCGAAGAGTGCCCGGGAGAGTGCATCTTCATCGAGGATTGAGCCTCAGTCGTTAAGGCACGCCTGTGTGCTCACGGCGGACGCGTGAGGCTGGCCCAGCAGCGGTCGGAGCTCTGAGGAGCTGAGCGCGTACGCCGTGGTGGACCGGTCGGGAGCGATGGCAAAGGCAATGCCGACAACTCTGCCCTCGGTGTCCACCAGCGGGGCCCCGGAGTCGCCATAGGTCAGTTTGGCGGCGAGCACGAAGACGTTGCGCTGGGTATTGCGGGTGTCGTAAAGGTCCTGGCCGAGAGCGGTCACCTCCGTGGCGATGGCGGCGGGCTGGACCGCGAGCTCGTCCTGGCCGTTGGGGTGCCCGAGCACCGCCCCGATCTGGCCCCGCGCACCTGTCCCCAGGGGCAGCGGCGCCTCGCCGAGGCCGGGCACGTAGAGAAGCGCCAGATCTACGTCGGGGTTATAGACCACGACCGTGGCCGGCTTGGTGGTCCCGTCCGGCAACAGCACCGACGTCTGGCCCACGGGCTCCCCGGCCACCACGTGGGCGTTGGTCACGACCAGGTCGGGGGCGACGGTCCAACCACTGCCCTCCTGGTAAAGACCGCAGGCGGCCCCCTTGACCTTTACCGTCGAAGCTTCGGCCGTGGTGAGCACGGTGGCGTCGAGGGGATCGACGACCGGCGGGTGCCCGGTGTCCTCGCTCGGGCCGAACTGGGTGAAGACCTGGGGGGCGCCGTTCTCCCCGACCAGGCGGCGCAAGGCCTGGAGCGTGTTGGGGGGGCTGAGCCCGGCGGCGCGGGCCTCGTTGGTCACCCACCGGGCGATGGCGGACCCGGTCGTAAGCTCGGAGACGGGCCCGGGCACGGCGGCCAGTGAGGGGGCCAGGAGCCACAGGACAGCGAAGATCCCGACCACGCCCAGAAGTGAGCCGACGGCGCGGTCCAGCGTCCGCAGCCCGCCCACCGGGAGCACGGCGTGCAACCTCGACCCCACCATCAGCCCGAGGCCTTGACCGATGAACGCGCCGGCCAGGAGGATGGCGACGGCCAGCGCCACCCGGGCCACGGAGCCCGACAGGTTGAAGAAACTGACGACGTCGGGCAGGAACCGCACGGCCAGGTAGAGCCCCCCGGCCATACCCACCCAGGAAAAGACGCGGGCCAGGAAACCCATCCGCCAGCCCCCCAGGGCAGCCAGGGCGGCCAGCACCAGGATCCCGACGTCGAAGGCGTTCACGGCGTCAGAGCCATTAGCCTCGCCCCGGTCAGGAAGCCGGTGTGGCCCACCATGCGGTGGTCGGGCCGGACCGACTGGCCCTCGATGTGCCAGGACCGCTGCAACACTTCGATGGTCTCGGCCATGGCGAACCCGCTCCCGGCGAGTGCCTCGCGCAGCGTGGTCACCTGGGAGATCGAGGGCAGGTAGGAGACGATGATGCCCCCCGGTCGCAGCGCCTCGGCCGCATGCTTTACGGCCCGCCACGGTTCGGGCAGGTCCAGGACAACCCGGTCGAGGCCCTTCTCGGCTATGGCCTCATAGACGTCGCGCACTTCGACCTGGTAGCGGTCGAGCACCGAGGGCCCCAGGAAGCCGGTGACGTTGGCCACCGCCCGGGCCGCGAACTCGGGGCGCAGCTCGTAGCCGGTAACCCGGGCGCCGGCCCGCAGCAGCGTCATCGACAACGCCCCCGAGCCGAGCCCCGCCTCCAGCACGTGGGCACCGGGAAAGATATCGGCCATGATCAGGATGGGACCGAGGTCCTTCGGGTAGATCACCTGTGCCCCCCGTGGCATCTTGAGTACCACTTCGGCCAGCGTCGGGCGTACGGCTATATAGCGGGCGCCGCGGTTGGACCGAGCCGTCCAACCTTCCTCCTGGCCCAGGACCGAGTCGTGGGCGACGATGCCGGCATGAGTGTGGAACTCGCCCCCCATTTCCAGGGTGACCAGGTACCGGCGGCCTTTGGAGTCGAACAGCAGCACCCGCTCGCCGGGTTCGAACGGGCGGTGGCCCGAGCTCATGGCGAGCTCACAGGCTGGACGGCAGGGACGGGCCGGTCAGGCACAGGCCGGACGGCCGGCGCAGGCTGGTCTCCAGGAGCCCGCCGCCGCTCGTCTGCGGCCCGGGAGACCAAGCGGCAAAAGGCGCACAGCGGCGCCGTCGTAGGCGCCCCGCAGCCGGGGCAGGGATGCAGGCCTTCCCGGTCCTGATCGCCCAGAGGAGCGACCAGCGCCGTCGCCCGCTCCAAGAACCCGCCATAAAAAGCGGACTTGGTGCCGGGCGAGCGTTCTTCGATGGCGTTGAGGGCGTCCTTGTAGCCCAGGTGCTTGTTGCCGGCGGCCATGGGGCACTCTTCCACCTGGTAGTCGATGCCCCGTAGCACACAGTAGGCGGCCGTCTCCCGCTCGCCCAGGCGTACCAGGGGCTTGACTTTGCGCGGGAAACCGTCGCCGCCGGGCAGGACGGGCCGCTGGCGGGCCAGGTAGGCCAGGTCCCAGCGCAGCACGTTGCCGAGTAGGACGGCGGCCTCGTCGTCGAGGTTGTGGCCGGTGGCCACCACGTCGTAGCCGCCCTCGAGGGTGGCGCGGTCGAAGATGTGGCGCTTGGAAAGGCCACAGGCCGAACAGGGCACCCGGCGGACGGCGGCCGCCCCGCTGCGGACGTCGAAGCCGTAGTCCGCCGGCAGGTCGACCTCGACTAGGCGGGCGCCGCGGCGGGCGGCGAACTGCCGGGCGTACTCCCCCGACGGACCGCTGTAGCCGTCGATACCCAGCCCGATATAGAGGCCCTCGGCGTGGTGGCCGAGATCGAGGAGAAGATCCCAGAGGGCGAGCGAGTCTTTGCCCCCGGACACAGCCACGAGCACGCGCTCGCCGGGCGCGATCATGGCGTGCTCGTCGATGGCCCTTTCGACCTGTTTGCGGCAGTGGTCAAAAAAACAGTCAGGGCAGAAGCCGGCGTTGTGCCGGCGCACATCGATGACGGCGGGCTGGCGGCAGACCCGGCACCTCACGTGGCGCCCCCAGAGACGACGGGACGTACCTCGACCGTCGACCCCTCGGGAACGATAGCGTCGCCCGTCACCAGAGTGCCGTCCACGATGACGAGGACGGCTTCGCGTCTGTAGCCGAGCTGGTCCAGCAGGGCAACCACGGCTACCGGGCCGGTGACTTCGAGTTCCCGCCTAGGGTTGCGCAGTAGGACCTTCACGCCGCCCATTGTGGCCGCTGCGATCGCGGTGGGTGATGATGAGCCGCTCACCCTCGCCCAACTTTTCGGAAAAGACGACTTCGGGCCGCTTGTTCAATACCTTGAGGGCGAGCTGGGCCATCAGCGCCAACGCGCCCAGCACGAGCCAGGAGGTCTCCCCACCCAGCACTCCTCGCCTCAGCCCTTTGCGCACGGCCCAGGACAGCAAACGCCCCATGGCCTACCCGCGGCGTATCTCGACGACCGTCGACCGGCGCCGGCCGCTGCGCCGTCCCAGCCAAAACGCGGCCAGGGTGACGAGCAAGGCCCCCCCCACGGCGGCGTACACGAGCAGCGGTCGGGCCGCCTGGACCTGGTTCTCGACACCTCCGGCCAGTTCCTGCGCCTTGGCCCGGACGTCGTCGGGAGTGATGCGGCCGTGCGGACCGCTGCCGGTTACGTCCGAGCTCGTGCCGGGGAGGCGGCGGGGGCTCACCGGTCCGCCCCCTTCACGATCCGGAACACACAGAAACCGGCCACCGCCAGGCAGAACAGTGCTCCTCCCATGTAAGGCACCCAGGACCAGTCACCGGACAGGTGGCCACCGGCACCGTAAGGGTCGGCGCGGGCGAAGACGGGGACGGCCACCGCCGTAGCTACCCTCTGGGGCAAGGGGGCGTACGCGAACCTGGCCCCGACGGCGGTACCCCCGCCGAACTCGGTCTGCAGCGCCCGCACGAAACCGATGGCCAGCAGGACGGTCCCCAAGGCCACCAGCGCGGCCCCGGCCACTCCCTTGCCGAGGGCCTTGGCCTGCTTGACGACAGGGTCGACGGTCTCCTGTTTGGCGTAGGCGATGACCAGTTGGACGAACTCGGCGACGCCGTCTTTGGTGCCGCTTCCGGGGGCTCGACCAGGCATCGCATAGAAGCTAACCGTTCCCCGGGGCAAACGCACACCTCAGCCTGGCTCGAAGCGGGCCAAGGTCGGCGCCCGGGGGTACTGGGCCACGGCCAGGGCGACCTGGTCGGTCAGGCCGGCCGGGGTGGCGGAAGGGTCGGGCAGGGTCGGCGCCAGGCCGTTCAGGACGGTGGCGAAGACCACGGGCGCGGCCAGGGCGGGATTGCCGGCGCCCTGCCGGGCGCCGGCCAGGGCCCACCCCGATAGCGCTTTGACGCCGTCAAGAGTTCCCGTCTTGGCGTGGACGCGCCCGGCCGCCACCGTCCCCCTCAGCTCGTCGACGAGGGTGCCGGACCGGCCCGCCACGGGCAGGTCGCGCACGAGCAAACCGGCAGGCCCGGCCCGTTCGAGCACGTCTATCAGTAACGAGCAGGTGACCCGGTCCTGGCGGGACAGCCCACTGCCGTCCACGTTGACGAAGCCGGTGAGCGGGAACCCGTCGGCGGCGAGGTCGGCCCGCACGGCGGCCAGCCCGGCCGCCGTCGAGCCGATCCCCCGCTCCCGCAGGCCCAGATCCTTGGTCAACAACTCCATGGCCGTGTTGTCGCTCTCCCGCAGGATCTCGCCCAACTCGGCACCTAGCGGCGGTGAGACCACGGCGGCCAGGACCGTGGGCCGGGGCGGGGCCAGGCCCGCCATGGGACCACCCTCCACCTCGACGCCGGCGGCGCGGAGCAGCCGGGTGAGCAGCCCGGCCGACTGGACCGGGGGCGGGGCGGAGCCGGGAACGGGCGGCCCGGCGGTGGCGAAGCCATCGTCTATCCCCAGCGCCGACAGGGCGCCGACGTCGCCTTCCTCGCTGTAGATGGCGGGCCACCCGGCCACGGTGCGGACGGAGTCGAACCTGGCCTCGTCGCCCACCACGCCCCCCGTCACCCGGCGCACCCCCGCCGCTTTCAGGGCGGTGACGAGGCCGTTGACGTCGGTGTAAACATTGGCGCCGTCCGGTATGGACCGGGCGTAGCTCGGCAGGCGCAGCAGCGGGTCGCCCCCGCCCACCAGGTAGAGGGCGCCGCGGACGACGCCGTCGACCGGCGGGGCCATGGCCTCGAGCTTGGTCGTGAACCGGTAGGAGGGCCCAGCCGGTCGAGCACGGCGGTGGCGGTGAGCAATTTCATGTTGGAGGCCGGGAGCACGGGCAGGTCGGGGTGGTCGGCGTACACGACCCGGCCGTCCTGGGCCGCCTCGGCGCAGCTGCGGGTGGCGGCCGACCGGCCGAGGGCACCGGGCCCCATGGCCCGGGCCAGGGCACGGTCCAGGCCCTGCTGCGCCCATAGGGTTTGCAGGGCCCGGGGCAGCCGGGCCGGTGAAAGCAACGGGGTTGACAGCAGCACCACCGGCGAGGGCGGCGCCCCGCCCGCGGCGGCCGGCCGGGGCCGGCGCGGCGGCGGCACCCGCGACAGGAGCTGCTCCCACAATGGCCACGGCCACCGTGGCCACGACCACCGTGGCCACGGTGACCAAGGCGCACGACGACGCCCGGGCGAACGAGCCGGCACGGCGGTGGTCCACTCGGAGCACCGTAGGCGCCCCGGGCACGGGCCGAAAGTCGGCCCGTACCGGTCGGCCAAAGGGGGCGGTGAGGGATGGCTACGGTCCGAATTTCGGCCGGACATACAAGCCCATCGCCAGGGTGAACTATGGTGGCCAGGTGCCCGAACCTTTGTTGGCCGTTATTGCTGGCCTGGTTAGCTGCCAGCTCGCCCTGCTGCTCACGACGATGTACCTTCACCGCACGCTGTCGCACAGGGCGGTGACCATGCGGCCCGGACTGGCTTTTGCCTGCCGTGCCGCGCTGTGGATCTCGACCGGTATCCGGCCCCGCGAGTGGGCCGCCGTCCATCGCCGCCACCACGCCTACACCGACGTCCAGGGCGACCCCCACTCGCCGCTGCTCGAGGGCTACTGGAAAGTCCAGCTTTATAACGTCGGCCTGTACAAAAAGGCGGCTCACGACGCCGAGACTCTGCGGAAGTACAGCCGCGACATAAAGCGTGACAACTGGGACCGCTTCGTCTTCGACCGGGGCTTCATCGGGCTGGTCCTCGGTTTCGGTATCTTCTGGGCTTTGCTCGGCTGGCGCTGGGCCCTGGTGGCTGCCGGGGTGCACGTCGTGTCGTACCTGCTGATCAACTCCGCCATCAACGCCATCGGTCACCGCTTCGGCCGGAGGCCGTACCCCGGCATCGCCACCAACAACCAGTGGCTGGCCATGCTCACCTGGGGCGAGGGCATGCATTCCAACCACCACGCGGCGCCGACCTCCGCCCGCTTCGCCCTCAAGCGGCGCGAGGTCGACATCGGGTGGTGGGTCATAAGCGGGTTCCGGAAGCTGCGATGGCTGGAGGTCCGCCATGACGAGGTGCACCTCACGGCGGTGGCGCAGTCGGCGGTGGGGCCGGCGACCGAGGAGCGCGAGCCGGAACTCGTATAGCGCGTCCGCCGATGGACATAGTTTCCGCCCTCTTCATCGAGAACTTCGAGTTGCGCCAGGTCCCCGGCCCTTCGACGCGGGTGGACATCCAGGGCGCCATGTTTTCCCTGCCCGCCCCGACAGGCCCTCCGGTCACCATCACACCCCACCTCATGGTGCTCATCCGCTCGCTGCGCCAGGACCCCCCCAACGGCGTGCTGGAGGTCACCTTCCGGGACGAGGCCGGCGAACAGGTGGCGCGCAATGTTTCCCCGTTCAACGTCGAGCCCGGGAAGTTCACGTACCGTTTGGTCAGAGGCGAGCTCGAGTTCAACCAGCTGGGTACGGTAGAGGCGCATTGCCGCCTCGTCCCCGACGGCCAGACCACGATCGTCCCCCTGACGCTGCTGCCCCCGATCGGCCCTTAGGCCTTCCGTCCCTGGTCGGGGGGCACGCGCCATGGCGGCCAGGCTCGGCCGGGGGCGTCGCCCAGGTGTTGGTCGGGTGATCGCGGAGACCGTGTAGGTTGGCGCACATGACCGAAAACCCCGCCGGGCAGGCACAGGTCAAACCGCCCGATCCGATTGAGCAGCTTGGCATCAACGTCATCCGTGGCTTGGCCATGGACGCCCCCCGCAAGGCCAATTCGGGGCACCCGGGCACGGCTATGGCCCTGGCCCCTCTCGCCCATGTCCTGTGGACGCGCATCATGCGCTACGACGCCGCCGACCCCGATTGGCCCAACCGCGACCGCTTCATCCTTTCGTGCGGCCACGCCTCCATCCTCTTGTACTCGATGCTTTTCCTGTCCGGGTACGACCTGACCTTGGAAGACATAACCAAGTTCCGCCAGCTCGGTTCGAGGACCCCGGGCCACCCTGAATCGCGTGACCTGAGGGGCGTGGAAGTCACGACCGGGCCCCTGGGCCAGGGTTTCGCCAACGGCGTCGGCATGGGCGTGGCCGAGCGCCTGCTCCGGGCGCAGTACGGGCCGGAGCTGGTGGACCACTACACCTTTGTCGTGTGCAGCGACGGCGACCTCATGGAGGGCATCTCCCACGAGGCGGCGTCCCTGGCCGGGCACCTGGGGCTCGGGCGACTGATCTACGTCTACGACGACAACCACATCACCATCGACGGGCCAACCGAGATCACGCTGGGCGACGATGCCGTCAAGCGTTTCGACGCCTACGGGTGGCACACCGAGGACCTGGGCCAGATCGCCAACGACACGGTGGCCTTGGAGGAGGCCGTGCGCCGGGCCATGGCCGTCGAGGACCGGCCCAGCTTCCTCCAGTTGCGCTCCCACATCGGATGGCCTGCGCCCCATATGACCGACAGCCCCAAGGCCCACGGGGACCCGTTCCCCCCGGAGGAGATAAGCGCCACCAAGGCCATCCTCGGCCTCCCGCCGGACAAGAGCTTCTGGGCCCCCGACGACGTCATCGCCTTCTACCGGGCCGCCGGCGCCCGCGGGGCGCCGGACCGGGACGCCTGGGCCAAGCGCCTGGAGGCCAAACTGCCCCCCGGCAGCCAGGACCGGCAACGCTGGGACGCGGCGTGGCGGGGCCAGGCCCTGGCCGGCTTCGAGGGCAGGCTCCCGACCTGGAAGGCGGGCGAGAAGCTCGCCACCCGGGCGGCCCTGAAGACCTGCCTCAACGCCGTGGCCCCCGATGTCCCCGGGCTGGTCTCGGGCGGCGCCGACCTGACCGGCAACACCGGCACCATGCTCGACGGCGTCCCCCTGCAGTCCAAAGAGCACCCCGAAGGCCGCATGATGGCCTACGGGGTACGGGAGCACGGCATGGGTGCCGCCATGGTGGGCATGTCCCGCCACGGTGGGGTACTGCCGATAGGCGGTACCTTCTTCGTCTTCAGCGACTACATGCGAGGCGCCGTGCGCTTGGCCGCTCTTTCGGAGACCAAGGTCATCTTCGACTGGACCCACGACTCGGTCGGCCTGGGCCAGGACGGTCCCACCCATCAGCCCGTCGAGCAACTGGCAGCCATGCGGGCCATGCCCAACCTCGCCGTCGTCCGGCCCGCCGACGCCAACGAGACGGGCCAGGCGCTGCGGGCCGCCATCGAGCACGACGGGCCCACGGCCCTCATCCTGTCCCGCCAGGCCCTGCCCGTCCTGGAGGGCACCGCCGAGCGGGCGCACCTGCTGGCCAAGGGTGCCTATGTGCTGAGCGGGGACACCCCCGGTCCCGACATCGTCCTGGTGGGCACGGGATCCGAGGTCTCGGTGTGCGTGGGCGCGGCGCAGTTGCTCGAGAGCGAGGGCGTTCGCGCCCGGGTCGTGTCCATGCCGTGCTGGGAATACTTCGAAGACCAGGACCAGTCCTACCAGCGCGACGTCCTGGGAAGAGGCGCCCCGGTGCTGGCGGTAGAGGCGGCAGCCAGTTTCGGGTGGCACCGGTGGGCCGACGCCTCGGTCTCCTTGGACCATTTCGGCGCCTCCGGTCCCGGCGAGGAGGTCCTGGCCCATTTCGGGTTCACGGCCGAAAACGTCGCCGACCACGCCCGTGCCCTGCTGCAAAAGACCGATGAAGATCAGGAGGAAACCAAATGACCTTGCTCCACCAGCTCTATACAGAGGCAGGCCAAAGCCCCTGGATCGACAACCTCAGCCGCGACGGGGTGCGAAGCGGCCGGCTGGCCAACATGGTCGACGAGGGGATCCGGGGCGTAACGTCAAACCCCACCATCTTCCAAAAAGCGATGACCAACTCCACCATGTACGACGCCGATTTCGCCCGCTTGATCGAGGGCGGGACCGTCGAGCAAGCGTTTTGGGAAATGGCCACCTCCGATGTCACCGGGGCACTGGAGATACTCCATCCGCTCTACGAGCAAAGCGGTGCCTCCGATGGCTTCGTCTCCCTCGAAGTCTCCCCCCGGCTCGCCTATGACACCGCCGGCACCATAAAAGACGCTAGGTCTTTTCACGAGAAAATCGCCATGCCCAACCTCCTGGTGAAAATCCCGGCCACCGAGGCGGGCGTGCCGGCCATTCGCCAGATGATCAGCGAAGGCCGCAACATCAACGTCACGTTGATATTCAGCCTGGACCGCTATGACGCTGTTATCGAGGCTTACATCTCCGGCCTGGAGGCCTATGGCAACTCCGGCGGAGACGTGTCGCGGGTCCATAGCGTGGCCTCGTTTTTCGTGAGCCGGGTCGACACCGAGGTGGACAGGCGGCTGGAAGCGAGCGGCACGGACAAGTTGAGCGCCCTGCGGGGTAAGGCCGCCGTGGCCCAGGCGAAGCTGGCCTACAAGCTGTTCCAGGAGCGCTTCGCCGGTCCCCGCTGGGAAGCGCTCCGGGCCCAGGGTGCCCACGTCCAGCGCCCGCTGTGGGCCTCCACCTCGACCAAAAACCCGGCTTATCCCGACCTTCTGTACGTGGACAGCCTCATCGGCCCCGACACGGTCAACACCATGCCGGACGCCACCGTAGAGGCCTTCAAGGACCACGGGACTGTCGCCCGGACGGTCGACCAGGGAGTGGACCAGGCCGCCTCCGACCTCGACGCCCTGCACCAGGCCGGCATCGACATGAAGGACGTGTCCGCCCGCCTGGAGGAAGAGGGCGTGGCCGCCTTTTCCAAGAGCTATGACGAGCTGCTGCAGGCGCTCGAGGACAAAGCCAACGAGCACCGGGCGTCGTCCTAGCGGTGACCACTACTGCGCTGCCCGTGAACGTTCTGGCGGAAGGCCTCGACACGGTCCGGCGCGCTCCCCGGGGTGCTGGTGGTGTTCGGGGCGTCCGGTGATCTGACGCACCGCAAGTTGCTGCCGGCCCTGGAAAGGCTGTCGCGCCGGCGCCTGTTGCCGGCCGCCTTCGCCGTCGTCGGGGTGGCGCGCACGGAGATGTCGGACGACGCCTTCCGGGACCTCATGATGGGCGCCGTGCCCGGCGCCGGGCCGGGCTGGGCCGAGATCGTAAAGAACAGCGCTTATATTTCGGGCGAGTACTCCCATCCCGATACCTTCACCGCCCTCCAGGCCCGGTTGAAGGAGATCGAGGAGGCGCTCGGCACCGGGCCGAACCGCACTTATTACTTGGCCACCATCCCCGACGTTTTCGCCGAGGTGGCCAAGGCGCTGGGCCGAGTCGGCCTCAACCAACCCGAACCAGGCGGTTCTGCCCGCCTCGTGATCGAAAAGCCCTTCGGGCGCGACCGTAAAACGGCGCGCGAACTTGACGCCGCCCTGCACGAGGTCTTCGAAGAGGACCAGATTTACCGCATCGACCACTACCTCGGGAAGGAAACCGTCCAAAACGTCCTGGCCCTGCGCTTCGCCAATGCCATATTCGAGCCCTTGTGGACGCGCAATTACATCGACCATGTCCAGGTCACCGTGGCCGAGACCATCGGGGTGGAAAAGCGGGGCAGCTTCTACGAGACCGCCGGCGCCCTGCGCGACATAGTACAGAACCACGTCATGCAGGTGCTCTCGCTGACGCTGATGGAGCCGCCGGGGTCGATCGATGCCCAGGGCATCCGGGACGAGAAGGTCAAGGCTCTGCGCTCGGTGGTGGTACCTAAGCTGGCCGACGTCCCCAACGTGGCCGTACGGGCGCAGTACGACAGCGGCTGGATCGAGGGCAAGGCCGTCCCCGGTTACCGCCAGGAAGAAGGCGTAGATCCCAAGAGCCAGACCGAGACCTATGTGGCCCTCAAGCTCTCGGTGGACAACTGGCGCTGGGCCGGGGTGCCCATCTACATCCGGACGGGCAAGCGCCTACCCAAGCGGCTGACCGAGGTCGCCCTCCAGTTTAAGGCCGTCCCCCACCTCGCCTTCCCGAAGGAGGCCGCCACCGGGCTCAACCCCAACGCCCTGGTAATGCGCATCCAGCCCGACGAGGGCGTGACCCTGCGCTTCGGGGCCAAGGTGCCGGGTCAGGCCTTCATGGTGCGCGACGTCCTGATGGACTTCTCCTACGGCGCCGCTTTCCTGGAGGAGCCGCCCGATGCTTACGAGCGCCTGCTCCTCGATGCCATGGTCGGGGACCCGACCTTGTTCATCCGCAGCGACGAAGTGGACACGGCCTGGGGCGTGGTCCAACCTCTGCTGGACGCCTGGGGCCACGGCGACGCCCCCCTTTCCGGCTACGCCTCGGGCTCGTGGGCCCCCGGCCGGCGGAAACGCTCATCGAGCGGGACGGCCGCCAATGGCGCACGCCATGAGCCAGCCCCGCCTCGATGGTGCCGTGGGCGACCGGGTGGCGGACGGGACAGGACCACCGGCGCCGTCGGACGGCCTTGTGGCCGTGCAGACATGGCAGCGCGCCAATGTGGGCTTGGGCCAGGTCCTGGCGGCCCTGCCCGAACTGCGCCGCCAGGCCTCGGGCCGCGAGGCGGGCACCCGCACGGCGGTGATGACCCTGGTCATGGTGGTCGGCGCCGATGAGGACCCCGAGGAAAGCGCCCGCTCGTTCCGCTCGCTGGGCGGCCACCACCCGTGCCGGGTCGTAGTGCTGCGGCCCGACCCCGACAGCACGCCGGCCATCGATGCCCGGGCCTGCCTGTGGCGGGCGCAGCCGGCGGGCAGCGACGAGGGCCACCCGGTGTTCTTCGAGGAGGTCTACCTGCGCATCGGCGGCCAGGCCGCGTCCCACCTGGCCTCGATCGTGGGACCGTTCGTGCTGGCCGACCTCCCCGTTGTCATGTGGTTCCCGCACCTGCTCCCCGACCCGGCCGACCCCCTGCTCCGGCTGGCTTCGGCGGTGGTGGTCGACACCCGCTCCATCGGCCCCGCCCCCGACGAGATAGGGCACTCCTACCGGACGTTGCTCGAACTGGCCAACCACCAACCCGTCGTGGACCTGTCCTGGGTGCGCCTGCAACCGTGGCGCGAGCTGCTGGCCGGCTTGTTCGAGCCCGAACACAACCGGCAGTTCCTCCCCGGCGTGCGGCTGGCTGCGGTCCGGGGCAAGCCCGGCCCCGCCACATGCTGGGCGGGTGGCTGATGTCCCAGCTCGACCTACGCGCCCGCGAGCTCGCTCTCGAGGACGCCAAGCACGTCGCCATCACGCTCGACGCCGGCTACCGGGGTGAAGAGGGCAAGTTCGAGGTGACCCGGGACGACCGCACGAGGGCCGTCTGGGCGCAGGCCACGCTCTCGGGTGGTGTCTCGCACCGCCAGGGGCTGCCCCTCCCCGACGACTCGCTGACCTCGGCGCTGTCCAGCGCCATCTCCAACCTGCGCGCCGACCGGGTGTGGGAGCGGGCGCTGGCGGCAGCGACGGCTCTGGCCTCCTAGTGCCACTAGGGTCTAGCCGGTGAACGGAGAGCTCGTAGTCGTCGACGACCTGCCCGGGGCCTTCGCAGCCGAGGTGGTCTCCGCTTTTGTCAACCGGCCCGGCGAGGAATTCGACATCGCCCTGTCGGGAGGGGGTACGGCTCGGGCCTGTTACGAGCGGTTGGCTGTCGACGGCGCCCAGGCCATCGACTGGCTCGTCGTCAACGTCTTCTGGGGCGACGAGCGCTGCGTCCCGCCCGATGACCCCGGGTCCCACGAGAGGATGGGCCGGCAAGCCCTGCTGGAGAAGGTAGGAGCGGCCAACGCCGTCTATCCCATGCGCTGCGACGAGGGTGTCGATGCCTACCAGCTGCGCATCGGCGAGGTCGGCCAGCTCGACGTCGTGCACCTGGGCCTGGCCGCCGACGGCCACACGGCCGGCCTCTTCCTGGGCTCGGCCGCTCTCGATGCCGACCCCGGCCAACTGGTCAGCTTCAACGAGGACCCCGTCGGGCGTAACGACCACCCCCGGATGACCCTCACCTACGCCGGTATAGCCCGGGCGCGCCTGGTCGTGTTCACCGTCGCCGGGCAGGCCAAACGGCCGGCCCTGGAGGCGATCGTGGCCGGCGCCGACCTACCCGCGTCACGGGTCCGGGCCGGGCGGGTCCTGTGGCTCGTCGACCCGGCGGCGGCGCCCCGCAACCTGGCCGGCGTCTACCGGTGAGCCAGCCCGAAGGCCCCGCGTGGCCCGGCCGCGGCCGGCGCCGGCCATGCCCGCGGCTCGCGCCCGGGGGGCACTGAACTGGACGGACGAGTCGAGGCCCTCCTCGACGAGCTCCAGGTCACCTCCAACCGGGACCAGCTACGGGAGCTCTTCGTTTCCGTTGTCCGTTTGGCCGCCGACCGGCTCGACCGCCTCGATCTCAAGATCGCCAACGCCGCCCTGCGGGAGATAATCGAGGGCTTCGAGGTATTCGCCCCCTATCGCTCCGTCCCGAAGATAACCATGTTCGGATCGGCCCGCACCCTGCCCACCGACCCGCTCTACTCTCAGGCCCGGGACCTGGCGTCCCGCCTGGCCGGCCTGGGATGGTCCACCGTGACCGGCGCCGGCCCGGGGATCATGGCCGCCGGGCTCGAAGGCGCCGGGCCCGAGCACAGCTTCGGCATAAACATCCGTCTCCCGTTCGAGCAGACGGCTAACCAGTTCATTTCGTCGGACCCGAAATTGGTCTCGATGAAGTACTTCTTCACCCGAAAGCTCCTACTCGTCAAGGAATCCGACGGCTATGCCGTGCTGCCCGGCGGTTTCGGCACCCTCGACGAGGCCTTCGAGCTCCTGACCCTGTTGCAGACGGGCAAGGCTCAACCCGCCCCCGTGGTCCTGCTGGAAGTGCCTGGTGGTAGCTACTGGCACGCCTGGGAACGGTTCGTGACCGAAGAGGTGACCGCCCGGGGCCTGATCGGGCCGGAGGACTCCAGCCTCTATCTGATCACCGACGACGTCCTCCAGGCGGCGGGCGAGATCCTCGGCTTCTACCGTAACTACCACTCGCTGCGCTGGGTCGGCGACCGCCTGATCATCCGGCTGAAGGCCCCCCCGACGCCGGCCGAGATGGCGGCGCTTTCCGAGGAGTTCGCCGGCATCTTCGTCCATGGCCTCATAGAAATCCTGCCCGGCCCTGCCCACCGAGACTCGCCAGGAAGACCACGTAGAGCTGCCCCGGATCGCCCTCAATTTCGACCGGATGTCGTTTGCCCATCTCCGCCGGCTGATCGACGCCCTCAACGCCCTGCCCAGCGCTCCCCCGCCACCCCCCGGGCTGCCTGTGCCCGCCTGTCAGCTCGCCCGCCGGCCCGGAGGCGGCGGGCCCAGGGGCACTCAGCCCGCGAGCTGACCGGGGTCGCCGTGCAGGGCGGCGTACGCCTCACCGCCAACCGCGGTCCCCGGGCCGGCCACCCCTCTTCGGCGTCTGTGGTTTCGCTGTTCGGGCACAGCTCCTCGCTGACCACGGCGGCCAGGACGGTGTGGGCCACGACAGCGAGGTCTTCGAGCTGGTCCCGGGTCAGCCGGTCCACGAACAACCGCCTCACAGCCTCGACGTGGCTCGGGGCGGCGGCTTCGATCCGCTCCCGGCCGAGCGGGCTGACCTGTACCAGCGCGCCCCGGCCGTCGTCGCCCGACCGGCACTTTTGGACCAGGCCCCGTTCCGCCATCCTGGACACCTGGTGCGAGATCCGGCTCTTCTCCCACCCCAGCTCGTGGCCGAGGCGGGTGAGGCGCAGCCGCCCGTCGGGCTGCGCCGTCAAGGCCACCAGGACCACATAGTCCTGGTAGCTCAGCTCCGAGTGAGTGGACAGGTCGCGGGCCAGTTGGGCGTTCAACCGGGCCTGCATGACCTGGAAGGAACGCCACGCCCGCTGCTCGTCCTCATCGAGCCACCGGACCGCTCCCATTTTTTTAGTGTACACGCCGGCCTACGGGAATAGTGGATATGTCCCCCAGGTTTAGTTCAAAGATCACGTACACCAACGGCGAGAGGAAACGCATAATGACCAATCCGACCATTGCCACCGGCACCACGTCCCTGACGGGTACCTACAACCTGGATCCTGCCCATAGCCGCGTCGGGTTCTCGGCCCGCCACGCCATGGTGACCAAGGTGCGGGGCGCCTTCAACGAGGTCGCCGGTTCGGGCTACCTCGACGAGGCCAACCCGGCGAACTCCCATCTTCAAGCTGACCATCAAGGCCGCCAGTATCGACACCCGCAACGCCGACCGCGACGCCCACCTGCGCAGCAATGACTTCCTGGCCATGGAGGAGTTCCCGGAGATCACCTTCCGGTCCACGGCGGTCGACAAGCAGGGCCACGACCGGTACGAGGTGGCCGGCGACCTCACGATCAGGGGCGTCACCAAGCCGGTGACCGTCGACTTCGAGTTCACGGGCAGTGCCGTCGACCCGTGGGGCAACCTCCGGCTCGGCTTCGAAGGCAGCACGACCATCAACCGCAAAGACTGGGGCGTCAACTGGAACGCAGCCCTGGAGGCGGGCGGCGTCCTCGTGAGCGAGAAGGTCACCCTGGAGTTCGAGGTAGCCGCAGTCAAGGTCGCCGCCTAAGCGAGATCCTCCTCCTCACCGCCGCCGTCCGGGCGGAGTAGGGCGGCGGCTTTGAGCACGGCCCGGCGCGCCCGGCTGAGGCGGCGTTCTGTCGCCTCAGCCGCGGTGCTGCGGGCCCGCACGGCCTCGCTCAGCTGGGCCCGGGCCATGTCGGCCAGCTCTTCGGCGATGTCTTCCAGCGCCCCTCTCAGGCGCTCCTGGGCCAGGTCGTCCATGGGTCACAATTCTGTCGTGCCGCCAACCGGCACCGGGGCGCGAAAATGGCGGAGAGCCGATGTCGACGACCCTGCTGGGCAGATCGCCCGCCCCTACCGAGGAACGGCCGCGCCATGCTCGGCCTCAGCCGCCCAAGCGGCGTTCCCGGGGGCAATGGGGGCGCGCCGCCCGCGGCCTGCGGCGGGCCCTGGCCGGCGCCGTGGCCATTGTCGTAGTGGCCGCCTTGGCCCTCGGCGTCCTGGTCCTGGCCTCCCCCTCCGTGGGTAACGCTCCCACCCTGGTACACGCCCTCCTGGCCGCTCACGGGGCTCCGAGCGATGACGGCCACATACCGGCCCGGCTCGGCGAGGCGCTGCTCGCCACCGAGGACAGCCGTTTTTACCACGACCCGGCCCTTGACCCGCTCGGAGTCGGTCGGGCGCTGATCGGGATGGTCACCGGTGACGGGAACGAGGGCGGGGCGACCATCGAGCAGCAACTGGCCAAGATGCTTTACGCTCCGGGCACGACCTTGAGCGCGGAGCTGGAGCAGGTAGGCCTGGCTTTCCGTCTGGACGCCATGTACACCAAGGCCCATATCCTGGCCATGTACCTCGACGCCGCCTATTTCGGCGACGGGGCCTACGGGTGTACGGCCGCCGCCGAGCACTACTTCGGCCTGGCGCCCGGACAGCTCTCGTGGGCACAGGCCAGCCTGCTCGCCGGGTTGGTCCAGGCTCCCACCAAGTACGACCCGCACGGCCATCTGGCCCTGGCCCGCAGCCGCCAGCGCCACGTACTGGCCCGCCTGGTGGACATCGGGGACCTAACTTCGGCCCAGGCGCAGGGGATCTACGCCGAGCCGTTGCACCCGGCCATAAGCTTCTACGGCTGAACCGGGGGGGGGCACTAGTTGACCGGCTGGCGCGAAGGCTAGGGTCGGCGCCTGTGACCGACCTCGCTCTCGACGCTTACCTGGAACGCTCCAAGGGACGCATCCTGGCCACCTTGACCGAGTGGCTGCGGATCCCTTCCATATCGGCGGGCCCTGACCACTCCGGCGACGTGGCCGCCTCGGCCGAGTTCTGCGCCGGGCTCCTACGGGAAGCGGGTATGCGTAGGGTCGAGATCCTCCCCACCGGCAGCCCGGCGGCGCCCGAAAGCGGCCGGCCGGCCGTGTACGCCGAGTGGCTGGAGGCGGGCCCGGACGCTCCCACCGTGCTCATCTACGGTCACCATGACGTCCAGCCCGTCGACCCCGTGCAGGAGTGGACGTCACCACCCTTCGAGCCGGCCGTGATCGGCGACGAGCTGCGGGCGAGAGGGTCGGCCGACGACAAGGGCCAGGTCCTCATGCAGGTCGAAGCCGTTCGGGGGGTGCTGGGCGAGCGAGGGCGGTTGCCCGTCAACGTGAAGTTCCTCATCGAGGGCGAGGAGGAAGTGGGCAGCCCTCACCTCGAGGACCTCTTGTGGCGCCAGCGGGAGAAGCTGGCAACCGATGTGGTGGTGGTGTCCGATACCACCATGGAAGCGGCCGACGTCCCCTCCACCACCGTGAGCATGCGGGGCCTGGTCTCCTTCGACGTGACGCTGCGCACCGCCCGGTCCGACCTGCACAGCGGGATATGGGGCGGGACCGTCCCCAACGCCGCCCTGGTGGCCGCCCGCCTGGTGGCCGGCCTGCATGACGCCGATGGACGGGTCAGCGTGCCCGGGTTTTACGACGACGTCCGCGAGCTCACACCCCAAGAGGCACGCTCTGTGGCTGCCATCCCCTTCGATGAGGCCGACTTCCGGCGCCAGGCGGGCGTCGCCTACCTCGAAGGCGAAGCCGGCCGCACTCCGTTCGAGCGTACCGGAGCGCGCCCGACGGCCGAGGTCGTCGGGCTCCACTCCGGCTATGGGGGGCCCGGGATCAAGACGATCGTGCCGGCCACGGCCAGTTTCAAGGTTGCCTTCCGGCTGGTGGCGGACCAACGTCCTGGACCGGTGGCCGAAGCCTTTCGGGCCTGGCTGTCAGGCCAGGTCCCCCCGGGCGTCCAGTTCGAGGTCACGGGCGAAGGTGCCGTGTCGCCCCTGCTGACGCCGGTGGACCACCCGGCGGTGCGCATCCTGTGCTCGGCTATCGAGCGCGTGTGGGGCCGTCCGCCGCTTTTCAGCCGGAGCGGGGGCAGCGGTCCCGAAGAGGCGCTGGCGCGGGTGCTCGGAGCACCGCTGGTGTTCCTCGGTGTGGCCCTGCCCGGCGACAACTTCCACGCCCCTAACGAGCACCTCGAGCTGCGCCAGCTGTGGCGGGGCGTGCTCGCCGCCGGAGAGCTACTGGTCGACCTCGGCTCGTACCAGGTCGGCCGATGAGCAAGCATGGCCGCCACCAGGGCGCGGGCAAGCACGACAACAAAGCGGACCGGGCCCGGCCGGGGACGCGGGCGGCGGTCGGGGGGGCGGCAGGAGGGGCGAGCCCTGGTCAGGGCGCCCGTTTCGCCTTGGTGCCGGCCGATGCCCACGAGTGGGTCAGCTTCGAGGACCCGGGCGAACAGCGCACCTGGCGTTTCGACGTGACCTTCCTGCTGTCGCACTGGGAATGCATCTACGGTCACGGCTGTCAGGGCGTGCTCACCGGGCCGGCTCCCGAGCTGGAGCAGGGTTGCTGCTCCTATGGTGCCCACTTCACCGGCGCCGAGGACCTTGTCCGGGTCAAGGCGGCGGCTAAGACGTTGACGCCCGACCAATGGCAGTTCGCCGCCCGGGCCCAACACGCAGGCGTGGCCCGCCGCAATGCCGAAGGGACGACGGTGACGAGGATGGTCGAAGGGGCCTGCATTTTCCTCAACCGGCCCGGCTTCCCGGGTGGACCGGGTTGCGCCCTGCACCGGGCCGCCCTCGAGCGGGGCGAAGCGCCCATGGACCTGAAGCCCGACGTGTGCTGGCAACTGCCCCTCCGGCGCGAAGACACCTCCGGTCTCGACGGCTCGGTGACCTCGAGCGTCGGCCAGTGGGACAGGAGCCACTGGGGCGACGGCGGCGACGAGTTTGCCTGGTGGTGCACGGAGGCGCCCGAGGCCTTCAAGGCGGCGACCGCCGTCTGGCGCCATATGCAGCCTGAGCTGCAGGCCTTGGTCGGCACCGACGTCTTCGCCCTTCTGGCCCCCTATCTCGAAGCCCGGGAGGGCGCCCCGGCGCTGCTCCCCCACCCGGCGGTGCGGCGGAGGACCTAGCCTCGGTCGACATGATCGTCAGAGAACACTGGAAGCAGGAGCCGGACGAGCACGACTACCCCGCCGCTCGCGATTTTCTCAGCCTGGTCGTAGCCGAGCCCTTGGTTACCAGCCTGGTCGGCGCGCTGAAGGATGCTCCCCTGCTCCATCGCAAGGCCAAAGACCTCCTACGCGCCAGCCGCCTCCCGCTCCTGGACGACAACAACGTCCACGTGGCCAAGGATTTGGAGAAGATCCACAAAGGCGAGCGGCTCTCGCCTGTACTTCTGGTGCGGGGCGACGCCCAGCTAGGCGCCCCCCTGGTGATCGCCGACGGCTACCACCGGGTATGCGCCAGCCACCACGTGGACGAGGACGCCGACATCCCGTGCCGCCTGGTGGGGATACCGCACGCCTGAGACGGAGTGCGCTCAGCTCTTGGCGCCGACAATGGCATAGGCGTCGGTGTAGCCGCCGGCAATGGCCACCGCGCCGTGGACGCCGGGGACCTGGAGGGGGACGGCGCTCACGTAGTTATGGGTGCCGTTGCCCAGCTCACCGTCCTCGTCATCGCCCCACGCCCACACTGCCCCCGTCTTGAGCAGGGCAAACTCGGTGTCGACGCCACCGGCGATGGCCACGGCACCGGCAACGCCGCCGACCTTCACCGGGGTATCGCTGCCGGCAGTGGAGGCCAGGGCCGGCAGCCGGACGCCCTCAACGGCGGTGACCAGGGCCGCCCCCCAGCGCCAGACGGTACCGTTGCGGGCCAGGGCCAGGTCGCTTTCATCCCCGTTGAAAGCGGCGACGGCGACGATGCCGGCGAGCCCGTGCACCTGGACGGGCACGTCACTTTGGGCGTCGAGAGTGCCGTTGCCCAACTGCCCGCTGGCACCGGCGCCCCAGGCCCAGACGGTACCGTTCTTTTTCAGCGCAAAGCCGCCCGAGCCGCCCCCGGCCACCTCGACGACGCCGCTCAGCCCGCGCACCTGGACAGGCACGTCGCTCTCGGAGCCGAGGGCGCCGTTGCCCAGCTGCCCGCTGGAGCCGGCCCCCCAGGCCCAGACCGTCCCGTCCTTTTCCACGGCGTAGGCGTCCTCCCCACCTCCGGCCAAGGCGACTACCCCGGAGAGGCCGTGCACGGCCACGGGTAAGGGGGCGCGGCTTTCGTTGGTCCCGTTACCGAGCTCGCCCTCGGCACCGGCGCCCCAGGCCCAGACGGTACCGTTCTTTTCCAGGGCGTAGCCGGTATCCCCGCCTCCGGCGACCGCCACCACCTTTACCAGGCCGTGCACGGCCACAGGGACGATGGCCAGGGCATTGGTGGTGCCGTTACCGAGCTCGCCATTGGAACCGACCCCCCAGGACCAGATGGCCCCGTTTTGGCGGAGGGCGTAGACCGTGTCCCCGGTCCCCCCGCCACCGCCCACGGCCAGGGCCATCACGCCGGAGAGCTGGTGGGCGGCGACCAGGGCCGGTCCGTTGGAAGGGTTGTCGAGCACGTTGCCGTCGCCCCACGCCCACACCGTCCCCGGCGTGGTGTTGACCGCCCCGGCGGCCGGAGCGCCCGGCCCTAAAGCCGATGCCGGCGTCGCCAACCCGGCGGCAACGACGGCTGCCGCCGAGGCGACGACAAATGCGAGGGCAGGCTTAGCGACGCCTGCAAAGTGGTCTCTCACGGCGGCTCCTTTTTGGTTTTCCTGCGTGCCCCAGGACCAAACCATAGGCGCCATGAGGGCCCCGGTGGCTGCCGTCTTGGCCGATGCCGGCGCCTCAGAAGCGGACGGGCCCACTTCGACCCTGACGCGCTCCTCCGGGCGTTCGATGGCGCCCAGGGCGTTGGCCAGGGTGGCATGATCGGGAGCCCGCACCGCCCAGCGGCCCTCGCCGAGCGGGTTGACCTCGAGGGGACGCCCGCCCAGCTTCTCCAGGCCGGCCGCCAGCTCGGCCGCACCGGCGCCGCTCAGGACGGCCAGGGCGGCGAACGGGGGCAGCCGCAGGGCCCGGCGGGCCGGCTCTTCGGCCTGCGAGAGCCGCTCCGGGCTGGCCAGGCCAGCGGCTTCGACCACCGGGTGCCCGGGGAGGCGCGTCTGGACCAGCACCCGCCCGTCGCCGGCCCGGCCACCGACCAGGCGCGAGGCTCGAGCGAGCAGGGCCAGGGCCTCCTCGGCCGCCCGGTAGCGCGGCGCCATCAGCTCGTGGTCGAAGTCCAGGAAGGCGACCGCCCCCACCGGCCCGCGGCGGCGTAGCTCGCTCTCGCGGTACAGGACGGCTTCGGTGCCCACGAGCACGTCTGTGCCCGGGAGGTCGCCTGTGCGCACCCTGGCCCCCGCCACCGCTGCCGCTGTCGTCGTCACCCCCCTCGTCGCCGCCGTCACCTCGCCGACGGGCCGGCCGGCCAGAACCTCGAGCTGCTCGCGTGCCCTGGTCACGCCCACCCGCAACGACCGCAACGAGTCCGAGCCGCACGAGGCGCACACGACGGGGCGGGACCGGCCGCAGCGACGGCAGGCGAGGTCTTCGCCGACGAGGCGGACGGCCCCGGCACAATGCTCGCACCGGGCCACCTCTCCGCAGGCGGCACAGTCCAGCAACAGCGCCCGGCCCTTACGGTTCAGGACGCAGACGACCCGCTGGCCGCCATCGCGTAGCAAGCTGACCAGCTCTTCTGAATAGAGGCCGGTCCTAGGGTCGGACCGCCGCCGGTCGACCACCTGAAGCCGGGCCCAGCCGGACCGCTCGGTGGCGCGGCTGGCCACGTGGATCTCATCCGCGGCGGCCAGGACCTCGAGGGTCGGGCACGGCGTCACCCACAGGCAGGGCACGCCGGCACCCCGGGCTCTTTGGCTCGCGACGGCGGGGGCGTCCCAGGTGGGCGCCTGTTCTTGGACCAGGCCCTCGTCATGGGCATCGAGGACGACGATCGTCCCTACCCCCGGGCACGGGGCCCAGGCGGCCGAGCGGGCGCCGATCACGATCCTGGCACCGGCCCGCGCCCGCGCCCAGTCCGTCGGCAGCAAGGCGACGTCGGCCCCTCGCCGGCGCAAGGTCAGGCAGCCGGCCGCGGCGCGCCCGTTGGTCGGGGCCACGACCAGGACCGGGCCGCGTTCGGCCGCCGCCTCGACCACGTCCGTGGCACTGTAAACGGGCGGCAACCTCAGCACGTGCGTCCCCGGTCGCCAGGCGTCCTGCACGAGCTGCCGGGCCTCGGCCGCGCCCCGCCCCCCGGCCGGTACGAGCCCGTTCACCGCCGGCCCCCCGTGCTGCCCGCCGGCCGGGACCGAGGTCCCGGGGACGACCGGCGCGGGCCGGGGAGGGAGCTGCCTCACCCCGGCGGGAGGAGACGCGGTGACCAGCAAGGACCGGCGGCGGCCGGCCCAGCGCCACGCCGCCCAGGCGGCGAGGTCCAACAGGGCCGGCTCGGGGCCCCAGCCCACGACCTTGGCCACAGGCCGCAGGGCCAGACCGGCCGGGGGCTCGACGGGGAAGGCCAGCACCCAGCCCCTGACCGTCCGGCCCTGAAGAGGGACGCGCACGATGCACCCCGGTCGCACGTCTGCGGCCAGCTCGGCCGGTACCGAGTAATCGAGCTCCTTTTCGAAACCAGCCACGTCCGGGAGCACCCGGGCCACCGGTGCCGGCGGCGCTCCGGGCAACGACCTAGAGGCCAACCGCCGCTTTGAACTCGGGCAACCGGCTGGTCACCTCCCAGGTGAACTCCTTGTCCGGCCGCCCGAAGTGCCCGTAAGTGGCCGTGCGGCGGTAAATGGGCCGACGCAGGTCGAGGTCGCGGATTATGGCCGCGGGACGGAGGTCGAAGATCTCGTCCACGGCTTTGACGATCTTGTCGGGACCGACTTTCTCGGTCCCGAAGAGCTCGATCATCAGCGACACGGGACGGGCCACGCCTATGGCGTAGGCGATCTGGACCTCGCAGCGCGTGGCGGCACCCGAGGCAACGACGTGTTTGGCCACCCACCGGGCGGCGTAGGCGCCCGAGCGGTCGACCTTGGAAGGGTCCTTCCCCGAAAACGCGCCCCCGCCATGGCGGGCCGCCCCGCCGTAGGTGTCGACAATGATCTTGCGGCCGGTGAGGCCGGTATCGGCGCTGGGCCGCCGCGTTCGAACCGGCCCGTCGGGTTGGCCAGGAGCTCGTAGCCGTCGTCGGCGTACTGCGGGGGCACGATGGGGACCACCACGTGGTCGCGGAGATCGGGCTTGAGGAGGGTCTCCAGGTCGATCGTGGGCCGGTGTTGGGTGGAAACCAGCACGGTCTTCAAGCGCACCGGGCGGCCGTCCTCGTACTCGAAGCTGACCTGAGTCTTGCCGTCGGGGCGCAAGTAGCCGAGCACACCGGCCTTGCGCACCTGGGCCAGGCGCTGCGCCAAGCGGTGGGCCAGCCAGATCGGTACGGGCATGAGGTCGTCGGTCTCGTCGCAGGCGTAACCGAACATCATCCCCTGGTCGCCGGCGCCCTGGCTGAAGAGGGTGTCCTCGCCGCTCACGCCGTGGCGGACCTCATAGGCCGTGTCCACGCCGAGGGCGATGTCCTCGGATTGTTGGCCTATAGAGACGGCTACGCCGCAGGTGAGGCCGTCGAAGCCCATTTCCGAGCTCGTGTAGCCGATCGACGAGACCACCTCCCGGACGATCTGCGGTATCTCGACATAGGCGCTGGTGGTGACCTCCCCCGCCACCACGACCAGACCGGTCGTAAGCAGGCTCTCGCAGGCCACGCGGGCCGGGGGGTCCTGTTCCAATATGGCGTCGAGGATGGCGTCGGAAATCTGGTCAGCCATCTTGTCCGGGTGGCCCTCGGTCACCGACTCGGACGTAAACACCCAACTTCTCATACCTCGGTCCCTTCCTGGAGCTGTGCCGGTGACATCTGGCGGCTGACGGTGGCCTGCGCCAGCAAATCGGTTATGGCATCGACCAGGCGGGCGGCCACGGCGCTCTTGGCGGCCACGCCCAGGTCCACCTGGCTGTGCCCAGACACGATAACGGCGCGGCTGGCATCCTCGCCGAACCCGAAACCGAGGGCGTCCCCGTCGCCACCCACAGCATTGGCGACAACCAGGTCGGTCCCCTTGGCCACCAGCTTGGCCCGGCCGAGGGCGACCAGCTCGGCCCCCGACGCCGTCTCCGCCGCGAAACCGACGATGACCTGGCCAGGACGGCGCCGGGCACACAGCCCGGCCAGGATGTCCGGTGTAGGGACGAGCTCAAGCGAAACGGGGGCGCCGGTCTTTTTCAGTTTTTGGCTGGCGACCACGGCGGGACGGTAGTCGGCCACGGCCGCCGCCATGACGACCACGTCGGCGGCGTCGGCGGCGTGGCGGACGGCTTGTTCCAGTTGGGCCGCGCTTTCGACTCGCAGGACGTCGACCCCGGGGGGCGGGGCGAGGGGGCTGGAGGTGATGAGGGTGACAGAGGCGCCCCTTCCGGCCAGCTCGGCGGCAATGGCGTGGCCCTGCTTGCCCGAACTGCGGTTGGCGATGTAGCGGACAGGATCGAGCGCCTCCCGGGTCCCGCCCGAGGTCACGACGGCTTTTACCCCGTCCAGAGGCCCGGGGCCGGGCCGCACCAGGGCGGCCAGGGCGGCGACAATGACCTCAGGGCCAGGAAGGCGGCCCTTGCCGAAGTCGCCCCCGGCCAGGCGGCCTTCGGCCGGTTCCAGGACCTGTACGCCCCGGCGGCGCAGGAGGGCCACGTTGTCCTGGACGGCGGGGTGCTCCCACATCTCGGCGTGCATGGCCGGGCACACCAGCACGGGCGCCCGGGTGGCGAGCAGCGTGGCGGTCAGGAGGTCGGAGGAGATGCCGGCGGCGTAGCTACCGATCAGGCGGGCGGTGGCCGGCACCACCACGACGGCGTCGACGCCGCGGCCGAGGGCCACGTGCGGAACGGGCGAGACCGGGTCACCGGTCCCGTCGGGGCCGAAAAGCGACGTGCGGGCGGGCTCGCTGGCCAGGGCGCTGAAGGTTAGGGGGGCCACGAAGCGGGTGGCATCCCGGGTAAGCACGGGGCTGACCAGGGCTCCGGCGTCGACCAAGCGGCGGCAGACCTCGACCGCCTTGTAGGCCGCTATACCGCCACAGACGCCGAGGAGCACACGCCGGCCACCCAGGGCAGCGCCCGTGCTCCCAGCCCAGGCCGACGTGCCCAACTCGCCCGTGCCCGCCTCGCCCGTGCCCGCCTCACTCGGTCTCGACGACGGGCCCATGGCTGGCAGGCTAGTGCGGTACGCCGGGCGCCTTTACAGGCCGGTGACCTCTTCGGCCACTTCCTCTTCGCCCTCCACGGGGATGCGGTGGTAGGTGATCTTGCCGGCGGCAATCTCGTCCAACCCGATCGACAGCGGCTTGCGGGATATCGACGTCACCTGGGGCGGGACGATGGAACCGAGGCCCTCGCCGAGCTGGTTGAAGTACGAGTTGACCTCCCGGCCCCGCTTGGCAGCCAGGCTCACGAGCGTGTACTTGGAGTCCACCTTCTCCAGCAGGGTCTCGATCGGCGGGTCCATCATCGTGGTACGTCGCTCAGCCATAACCCGACCTACTCTCGTTTCACTTATTGGCGCGGCCCATTATCGGCACGCTGCCGGCAAACGTCCACTATAGCGGCGAGCTCCTGCGATGCCCGGCCAAGGTCGTCGTTGACCACGATGTAGTCGGCCATGGCCCGGCCCACGCGGTCTTCCTCCTGGCCTACGGAAAGACGCCGGGCCACGCTCTGCTCGTCGTCGCCGCGCTGGCGCAGGCGCTGCGCCTGCACCTGTGGGGACGGGGCCGCGATCAGGATGAGCACCGCCTCCGGGTAGCGCTGCTTTATCTGCGCCGCACCGTCGATCTCGATCTCGAGGACCACGTCGCAGCCGTCGGGCGCGTCGAGCGTGGGCGTGCCGTAGAGCTGGCCGTTGCCGGCGAACTCGGTCCATTCGACGAAACCACCGGCCTTGACCCTGTCCATGAACTCGTCCCGGTCCACGAACACGTACGCGCCGGCGTCCTCCGAAGGCCGCCGACGCCGCGTCGTCCACGACCTCGACAGCCACAAGTTGTCCCGCAACCCGAACAACCGAGCGACCAGGGTGCCTTTGCCGACGCCGCCGACGCCGAAAATGACGAAGATGATCGGGTGGGATAGGCCCGAGAATGTCCGTGCCCCCGATGGCTCAACCGGGGTCACCGCTCCCCCCAGCGGTCACGACCGCTCCTGGTCGTGCCCGCAAAGGGCGAGGAGGACATGCCGGCTTTGCCCCCGGCGCCCTCGGGCCAGATGTCTAAGCCGACCGCCACCTGCACGGGTCCGGCGCGGTCCGAGCTGGCCCGAGAAGGGGCTTAGCCCAGCTTCTCGAGGAGTTTGCGGCGCTGTTGTTCTCCCAGGCCCTGGACACGCCTGGTGTCGCTGATCCCGACTTCCTCCATGACCCGGCGCGCCTTGACCTGGCCTAGGCCGGGCAGGCTCTGGAGAACGGCGAGGACCTTCATTTTTCCAATGACCTCGTCGCTCTGGCCTTGGTTCAGGAGTTCGTTCAAGGATACAGAGCCCATCTTGAGGCGGTCTTTGAGCTCAGCGCGTTGCTTGCGAACGGCGGCTGCTTTCTCAAGGGCGGCCTGGCGTTGATCTGCGGAAAGACTCGGCGGCAAAGGCATGGAGCGCACCCTAGCGCGTCATGACGAAGGGGGTGTGGGATCCCCGTCAAAAAGCGTTGGACAGCTCCTCGACGATGGCCAGGGCCGCCTGTTCGGGGTCGAGCGCCCCGGTGACGGCGCGGCCGATAACCAGCATGTCGGCACCGCGCCGAACAGCCTCACCGGGTGTGGCCGAGCGGCTCTGGTCGTGCGTGTCGGCTCCCGCCAGCCGGATACCGGCGACGACGGTGAGCAACCCGGGAGCGGCCCGCTTCACCTCGTCCAGGTCGGACGCGGCGCACACGATACCCCCGCACCCTGCCTCCCGGGCGCTGGTCACCAGGGCGCGTAGCCGTTCGGCGGGGGCATCTGCCTCACTGGTAAGGATGGTCACACCCAGGGCCACGGGTGCAGGCAGCCCGGCCCGTTCGGCTCCTTCGGCCAGTCCCTGGACGGCCGCCATCAGCGTGGCCGGGCCGGCCGAGGCGTGGACGGTGAGGAAAGAGACCCCCAGCGCCCCGAGCACCCGGGCCGCCTTGCGGGTCGTGTTGGGGATGTCCGCCATCTTCAGGTCGATGAAGACCCTGAAGCCGCCCTCCAGCAACGCTCCGATGGCCGCCGGCCCGGCGGCGCTGAAGAGCTCCAGGCCCACCTTGGCCACCCCGAACCACGGCCGCAGACGGACCGCCCAGCGCATGGCCAGCACGGAATCGTCGACGTCCAAGGCGAGCACCAGTCGTTGGCGAACGGCCTCGGCGCCCCCGCCGCCACCTTCCCGGGCAAGCACGGGCGCGGAGAAAACGTAACCCGGTCTCGACGTCCCGCCGTCGCTGGCCATATCGCTCCTTTCGGGCAAGTCCTACGGTCAGGCCCTCGGTATGTGAGGGCTTCCCGAGGCGACGCTAGCCAACTTCGGGGCCCGCTGGGCCGGCAGTCCCCAGCCGGTGGGACCGCCCCGAGAGCTGGCTGAGGTCCTTGATGCCGTCGGCGGTGCACCAAGCCACCAGCTCGTCGAGCACCCGGAGGGGTGCTCTAGGGTCGACAAAGGTGGCGGTGCCCACCTGCACGGCGTCGGCCCCGGCGCATAACAGTTCGGCGGCGTCCTCTCCGGTCACGACGCCGCCCACCCCGATGATGGCGGCCGCCGGCAGTGCTCGCCGGCATTCGTAGACGGCCCGGACGGCGACGGGGTGCAAGGCCGGCCCGGATAGCCCGCCGCCCCCGGCCCCCAGGCGGGCCCGTCCCGTGGCGGGGTCGATGGCCATGCCCATCAGCGTGTTGACCAGAGTCAGGGCGGTGGCCCCACCGGCCAGGGCGGCTTGGGCGATCGCCACCAGGTCCGTCACGTTCGGGCTCAACTTGGCCCATATGGGTAGGCCGGTCGGCGCCAAGGCCTCGGCCAGCGCCCGCAGGGCGGCGCCGGCGCCCTCGGGCGAGTGTGAGAACATGCGCTGGCGGTCCTCGATATTGGGACAGCTGATGTTGGCCTCCACGGCCACCACTGTCGGCACCGGCGCGCCCAGTCCCCCGCCGGCCAGTCCCCCGCCGGCCAGTCCCCCGCCGGCCAGTCCCCCGCCGGCCAGTCCCCCGCCGGCCAGTCCCCCGCCGGCCAGTCCCCCGCCGGCCAGTCCCGCCTCGACCAGGCCCCGGGCCAGGCGCCGGCCTACCTCGGCGTAGTCGGCGATGGTCCGGCCCCAGACGCTGACCACGACCCGGGCGCCGGCGCGGGCCAGTGCCTCCAGATCCCTGTGCAACCACGCCTCCACGCCCGGGTTTTGCAGCCCGATGCTGTTCAGCATGCCTCCGGCCACGGGCCACAAACGGGGCGCCGGGTTGCCGGCCCACGGCTGCGCCGACAGCGACTTCACCACGATGGCGCCCAGGCGCGACAGGTCGAAGTAGGCCCCGAGCTCGGCCCCGTGCCCGGCCGTGCCCGATGCCGTCATCACCGGGTTGGGCAATCGGGCACCGCCGACGTTCGTGGCCATGTCGACGGCCGCCTCCGGCGCCGGAGGTGGCCGCCGCCGGCTCACCGGGCCCGCCCCGAGAACGGTGCCAACCCTGTCAACGCTGTCAACCTAGGCACGCCGTCCAAGCCGTCACGTCCCCGAGTGGTGCTCTTGGAGCGATTTGACGCTGAAGGGGTGCTTGCCCCGCTCGAGGACGCCGGCGGCAGCGGCGCGCGCCGCGGCCACCGTGGTGAGAAGGGGGACCTTGTACTGGCGGGCGGCCCGCCGGATGTGGGCGCCGTCGGCCCGAGGCCCGCGCCCCCTTGGGGTGTTGACCACCAGCTGCACCTGGCCCGAGCGGATCAGCTCGACGGCGTCGACCGCCGAGCCCCCGGCGCCCGCCGCCCCCGCCGTAGCTGCCACCTTGGCCACCAGCGTGGCCACCGGCACCCCGGCCGCCTGCAGGTAAGCGGCCGTACCCGAGGTGGCGGCAATGGAAAAGCCGGCCTCGACAAAGCGCGCCGCCGCCCCCAGGCCGGCGGGCTTGTCGCGGTCGGCCACCGAGAAGAACACGGTGCCCCCGTCGGCCAGGTTGTCGCCCGCGGCCAGCTGGCTCTTGGCAAAGGCCAGCCCGAAGGTGGAGGCGATCCCCATGACCTCGCCCGTCGAGCGCATCTCCGGCCCGAGCAGGCTGTCGGCGTCGGGGAAGCGGTCGAAGGGAAGGACCGCCTCCTTGACACTGACGTACCCGGTGACGGGCGGTTTGAGCAGGCCCTCGGCCCGCAGTTGGGCCAGGGTGGCGCCGGCCATCACCCGGGCGGCCACCTTGGCCAGGGGCACCCCGGTGGCCTTGGACACGAAGGGCACGGTACGGCTGGCCCGGGGGTTGGCCTCGATCACGAACACCGACGCCTGGCCCTCGGGGCTGTGCTGGACGGCGAACTGCACGTTGAGCGGGCCTTGGACGGCGAGGGCATTGGCGATGTCCCGGGTGTGGCGCTCGATCACCCTCACCACCGAAGAGCTCAATGTCGGTGGCGGGACCACGCAGGCGCTGTCCCCGGAATGGACACCGGCCTCTTCCACGTGCTCCATGACGGCGCCGATCAGCGTCTGGCCGGCACGATCGCGCACGGCGTCGACGTCGACCTCGATGGCGTCCTCCAGGAACTTGTCCACCAGAACGGGCCGCTCGGCCGAGAGCCCGCCTTCCCGGCCCAGGGTGCCGGACGCCGTCATGGCGCTCATGGCGCGGGCCAGGTCCTCCTCGCCGTAGGCGATCTCCATGGCCCGGCCCCCCAGCACGTAGCTCGGGCGCACCAGGACCGGGTAGCCCACCTTGGACGCAATGACCAGAGCCTCCTCCAAGCTGGTGGCGGTGCCGCCGGCAGCCTGGGGAATGCGCAGCTTCTCGCACAGGGCGTTCCATCGCTCCCGGTCCTCGGCCAGGTCGATCGACGCCGGCGAGGTGCCCATGACCAGACCGGGGTCGATGGCGGAGGAGAGCTTCAGGGGGGTCTGGCCGCCCAGGGCCACGATCACGCCTGCGACCTGGCCCTGGGCCTGTTCGGCGTCCAGGACGTTTTGCACGTCCTCCCTGGTCACGGGCTCGAAATAAAGCCGGTCGCTGGTGTCGTAGTCCGTCGAGACGGTCTCGGGGTTGCAATTGACCATGACCGTCTCGAAGCCGGCGTCGTGCAGGGCGAAACTGGCTTGGACGCAGCAGTAGTCGAACTCCACGCCCTGGCCGATGCGGTTGGCGCCGAGCCCAGGATCACGACCTTGGGCCGGGAGGACGCCACCACCTCGTCGGTGTCCTCGTAGGTGGAGTAGTGGTATGGCGTGGTGGCGGCGAACTCGGCGGCGCAGGTGTCGACGGTTTTGAACGTGGCCCGCACGCCCTGGGCCAGGCGGGCGGCACGCACCTCGCCCTCGGTCGTGCCCCATAGGTAGGCCAGTTGGGCGTCGGAAAATCCGAGCCGCTTGGCGCGCCTCCAGTGGCGGCGCTCGAGGGCGACCGGCGAGCGGAGAGCGGCGAGCCGGGACCGCTCCTGGCATATGAGGTTTATCTGGTCCAAGAACCACGGGTCGACGCCGCTTTCCCGGTTGAGCCGCTCGGCGGCCACGCCGCGGCGCAGCGCCGCCTCCAGGTGGAAGGGACGGTCGGGCGTGGCCACGGATGCCCTGGCTACCAGCTCTTCGTCGGTCATGGTGGCGTAGAGCTGCTCCACCGGGTCGCAGTTGAGACCGGCCCGGCCCGTTTCCAGTGAGCGGAGGGCCTTTTGTAACGACTCGGGGAAGCTGCGCCCGATGGCCATGGCCTCCCCCACCGATTGCATCCGCGTCCCCAGAACGTCGGCGACGCCAGGGAACTTCTCGAACGCCCACCTCGGCACCTTGGTGACGACATAGTCGATGGTGGGCTCGAAGCTGGCCGGGGTCTCGCCGGTGATGTCGTTGCGGATCTCGTCCAGGGTGTAGCCCACGGCCAGGCGAGCGGCGATCTTGGCGATGGGGAAACCCGTAGCCTTGGAGGCCAGGGCACTGGAGCGGGACACCCGGGGGTTCATCTCTATGACCACCATCTCGCCGTCCGCCGGGTTGATGGCGAACTGGATGTTGGACCCGCCCGTCTCCACCCCGATACGGCGGATGCAGGCAAACGCCGCGTCCCGCATTTTCTGGTACTCGACGTCGGACAGCGTCTGGGCCGGGGCCACCGTTATGGAATCACCGGTGTGAACGCCCATGGGGTCGAGGTTCTCGATCGAGCAAATGATCACGCAGTTGTCCGCTCGGTCGCGCATGACCTCGAGCTCGTACTCTTTCCATCCGGCGATCGAACGCTCGATGAGGATCTCGCTGATCGGGCTGGCGTCGAGGCCGGCCGCCGCCGCCAGCTCGAGGCCGGCGCGGTCGTGGGCGATGCCGGTCCCACCGCCGCCGAGTATGTAGGAGGGCCGTACGATCACCGGGTAACCGACCCTCTCGCCCGTGCTCAGCGCTCCCTCCAGGTCGTGGGCGAAGCCCGAATCCGGCACGGCCAGGCCGATCTCGGTCATGGCCGCCCGGAAAAGGCCCCGGTCCTCGGCGGTGGCGATGGCGGTGGCGTCGGCCCCGATCATCTCGACGCCGTAGCGCTCGAGCACGCCCAACTGGTGCAGCTTCATGGCCAGGTTGAGCCCGGTCTGCCCCCCCAGCGTCGGTAGTAGGGCGTCGGGCCGCTCGCGGGCGATGACCGCCTCGAGGACCTCGGGCACGAGTGGCTCTATGTACGTGCGAGCGGCGATCTCGGGGTCGGTCATGATGGTGGCCGGGTTGGAATTGACGAGCACCACCCGGTACCCCTCGGCCGACAACGCCCGGCACGCCTGAGTGCCGGAATAGTCGAACTCGCAGGCTTGGCCGATGACTATGGGGCCCGAGCCGATGACCAGGACCGAGCCGATGTCGTCCCGCCTAGGCAACGCGCCGCCCTCCGGCGCCGCCCGAGCCGCAGCGGCGCATGAGCTCGGCGAAGTCGGCGAAAAGGTAGCGGGCGTCGTGCGGCCCGGGACCGGCTTCGGGGTGGTACTGCACCGAAAAGGCGGGCACGTCCTGGCATACGAAGCCCTCGATGACCCCGTCGTTGAGGTTGATGTGGCTGATCTGGGCCTGCCCCTCCAAGGTCCCGGGGGCGACGGCGTAATTGTGGTTCTGGCTCGTGATCTCGACTCCGCCCGTCGCCAGGCGCCGGACCGGGTGGTTGCCACCGTGATGGCCGAACGCCAGCTTGTAGGTGCGCCCGCCGAGCGCGTGGGCCATGATCTGGTGGCCCAGGCAGATGCCAAAGACGGGGACCTGGCCCAGCAGGTGGCGCACGGCGTCGGTGGCCCCGGCCACGGCCACCGGGTCCCCGGGCCCGTTGGACAGGAACACCCCGTGGGGGCGAAGGCTGAGGACCTCATCGGCCGTTGTCGACGCCGGCACGACTGTCACGCGGGCCACGGCGGCCAGGTTGCGCAGGATGTTGCGCTTTATGCCGAAGTCGTAGGCCACGACCTCGAAGGGGCCGTCCCCGTACCGGTAGGCGCTGGTGCAGCTCACCTCGCTGACCAGGTCGCGCCCGTCGGTGGGCGGCTCGGCCCGGGCCGCGGCGAGCAAGGTGGCCTCATCGAAGGAGCCCTCGGCCCCGTCCACAGGCCCGAACGCCCCCGGCATGGCCCCCGAGTCGCGCAACCGGCGAGTGAGCCGCCGGGTGTCCACCCCGGCCATGGCGGCCAGGCCGTGGCGGTGCAGAAAGCCGGGCAGTGTCTCGGCCGCCCGCCAGTTGCTGGGGCGGTCCGTGAGCTCGCGCACGATGAGGCCCCGGCAAAACGGCTTGCGGCTCTCGTCGTCGTCGGGGGCCACGCCGTAGTTGCCGATGTGCGGGTAGGTAAAGGCGATGACCTGGCCGGCGTAGGACGGGTCGGTCAGCACCTCCTGGTAGCCGGTCATGACCGTGTTGAACACGACCTCACCGACGGCCGGCCGGGTCGCTACGGCCGGCGCCGTCGGTCCGAGCGCCGCGTGCGGGCCCGGCTCGGGCACCGGGACCGGAGCCGCCAGCACCTCGCCCTCGAAGACAGAGCCGTCCGACAAAACGAGCAGGCCCTCTCGCCACCAAACGCTCATCTGGGCGCCTCCTCGGCCCTGGTCATCGCTGGGCCTCCTCGGCCACCACCACCGGCTCACCGGCCAGGACGGTGTGGCGCACCTTCCCCGTCAACCGGAGGCCGGCAAAGGGGGTGTTGCGGCTGAGGCTGGACAGGGCGCTCGGCTCCACCTGCCAGGCCCGGTCGAGGTCGATCACGCACAGGTTGGCGGGTGCCCCCGGGACCAGCGGGCCACCGTGGCCGCCAGCCAAGCCGGCGATGCGAGCCGGTTGCCAGGACATGAGGCCGAGGACGCGTTGGACCGTCATGCCCGGCGGCACCAGCGCCCCCAGAACGACGGCCAGTGCCGTCTCCAGGCCGATCATCCCCGGGGCGGCGTCGCCGAAGGCCACCTGCTTGGCCCGGGGGGGATGAGGGGCATGGTCCGTAGCCACGGCGTCGACCGTCCCGTCGTGCAGGCCCTGGCGCACCGCGGCCACGTCGGCGGCCCCCCGCAGCGGCGGGTTGACCTTGAAGACGGTGTCATAGCCGGCGACGGCCTGCTCCGTCAGGGCCAGGTGGTGCGGGGTGACCTCGGCGGTGACGGCGGCCCCCGACGCCTTGGCCAGGCGCACGGCGGCCACCGAGGCAGCCGTCGAGAGGTGCAGCAGGTGCAGGCGGCCGCCCGTCAAACGAGCCAGGGCCAGGTCGCGCAGAACCATCACCTCCTCGGATACGGCGGGGCGGCCGGGCAGGCCGAGGAGGCGGGACAGCTCGCCTTCGTTCATGCAGCCCTTTCCGGCCAGCGTCGCTTCCTCGCAGTGGTCCGCCACCACGGCCCCGAGTTCGCAGGCGTTCTCCAGGGCCCGGCGCATGAGGGCGGCGTCCTGCACCCCGCTGCCGTCGTCGGTAAAGATGTGCACCCCCAGGGCGACCATCTCGGCCATAGGGGCCAGGGCCTGGCCCTGGCGCCCGACGGTGATGGCGCCGGCCGGGTGGACGTCGCAGCAGGCGCCTTTGGCCAGGGCCAGCACGTGGCGGACGGCGGCGGCGGAATCGGTGCAAGGCTCCGTGTTGGGCATGGCCACCACGGCCGTATATCCGCCCAGGGCGGCGGCCCGGGAGCCCGATTCGATCGTCTCCGCCTGCTCCCCCCCGGGCTGGCGCAAATGGGTGTGCAGGTCGACCAGGCCGGGGGCGACGACGCACCCGGAGGCGTCGAGCTCTACGGCCCCCGCCGGCACCCCGGCGGTGCCGCCTTCCACCGAAACGATGACCTCACCCCTCACCAGCACGTCGGCCCGCCGGGCACCAGTGGCGTCGACCACCGTGCCTCCCCGCAACAGGACCTGCCGTTCATGCGCCAACCTGGGCCCCCGACTGCTCCCTCATGCGCTCCGGCTTCACGGTCGAGCGTTGAGCTTATCCTCATCGGGCCGGAGCTCGTGGGCAATTGTGGCCAGGATCCCGTTGACAAACCCGCTCGAATCGTCGGTCGAGTAGGCCTTGGCCAGTTCGACCGCCTCCGATATCACGACGCTGGTGGGCACGTCCGGCCGCCAGCCGAGCTTGAAGGGTGGCTATGCGCATCAGCGCCCGGTCCACGACGGGCATGCGGTCCAGCGACCAGTCGATGGCGTGCTTGGAAATAAGGTCGTCGATGCGGGCCTGGTGCTCCTCGACCCCCCGGGCCAGGGCGGCGGCGTAGGGCTGGGGCGCCACCGGCAGTTCGGCCAGGAGGTCGCTGACAGCCAGCTCCTTTATCTCCGACTCGTAGAGAAGCTCCAGCGCACGCTCCCGAGCACCTCGCCGGCCCCCCGGCCCGAGCAGGGCTAGCTCCCGACGCGGGTGAGGTACTCGCCGCTTCTCGTGTCGACCTTCACCTTGTCCCCGGAGTTGACGAACAGGGGCACCTGTACCGTTATGCCCGTCTCCAGGGTGGCAGGCTTGCGGGCGCCCGAGACCCTGTCGCCCTGTACACCGGGTTCGGTCTGGGTGACGGTGAGCTCGACGGCGGCGGGCAGGTCCACGCCGATTATCTCGCCGTCGTAGAACTGCAACAGGGCCGAGTCGCCCTCCTTCAGGAAATTGGCGGCGCTGCCCAGCGCCTGGCGGGGCGAGGTCAGCTGCTCGTAGTCAGAGTTGTCCATGAACACGTAGGAGCCCGCGTCGGTGTAGAGGAACTGCATCTCCCTTTTTTCGATGATGGCCTGGTCCAGGCGCTCGTCAGCCCGGTAGGTGCGGTCGATCACGGCGCCGGTGCGCAGGTTTTTCAGTTTGGTGCGCACAAAGGCCCCGCCCTTGCCCGGTTTGACATGTTGGAACTCGACGACCGAGAACAGGCCCTCGGGCAAGTTGAGGGTCATCCCGTTTTTCAAGTCGTTCGTCGACACAGCGGCCATGGTGGCGCCCCTTCTTCAGTCTGCATTGTCGTGGCCCGGGCCGTGCCTAGGCTTGTTTCGGCGTCATGGTGAGTACTTCGCAACCGGAGCCGGTGACGACGACAGTGTCCTCAATGCGGGCTCCGCCCAGCCCAGGGATGTACACGCCGGGCTCGACGGTCACTACCTGACCGGAGAAAAGTATATCCTCCGACGCCGCTCGCGCCCACGGTGCCTCATGGACGTCCAGGCCCACCCCGTGACCGGTGCCGTGTACGAAGAACTCCCCCATGCCGGCCGCCTCTATGACCGCTCGGCAGGCCCGGTCGACCTCGACTGCCGGCCTACCGTCGGCCACGGTGGCGATGCCCGCCTCCTGGGCGGCCAGAACGATCTCGAGGACGGCGGCCAGGCGGGCCGGGACCGGTCCCGGCCCGGCGCCCGCCCACAGGCACCTGGTCATGTCCGAGCAATAGCCGTCGAAGCGCGCCCCGAAGTCGACCACGACGAGATCTCCCCGCTCGACCGGCCGGGCCGAGGGGCGGTGGTGGGGCTCGGCCCCATTGGGCCCGGCCGCCACAATGGTCTCGAAGGCGGGCGCCGCCGCTCCCAGCCGGCGCATTTCCGTGTCCAGGGCCAGGGCGAACTCGGCTTCCGTGGGCCGGGTGTCCAGCACCGCACGGACGCTGTGCAGGGCCCGGTCGGCGATGTGGGCGGCGGCGCCGATGCGGGCCAGCTCGCCGGCGTCCTTACCCCGGCGCAGCCCCTCTACGAGCCCGTCGGTGGGTACGAGCTCGACGGCCGCGGCCCAGGTCCGGGCGAAGTGGCGCTGGCGGCCCCAAGCGATGTGCTCGGCCTCCAGGCCCAGCCGGCGCACCCCGCCCGCCAATTGGGCCAGGGCCTGGCCCTGCTCGCCGGTGGGCCGGACCTCGACCCGGACGGGGGCGCCGGCGGCCTGCAGCTCGGCCGGCGCCTGGGTGAGGTAGCGGCCGTCGGTCACGACAACGGCATCGTCGGCCTGGACGACCAGCAGCCCGGCCGAGCCGGTGAAGCCGCACAGGTAGCGGACGTTGACCAGGTTGGAAATCACGAGCGCGTCGCAGCCCTGGTCGGCCATGGCCGCTCGGGCCCGGTCCAGGCGCCCGGCAAAGTCCATAGCGGGGAGGTCGGAGCTCAGGCGGGCGTTCATCTCCGTCATCGTGGCACGCTGGAGCGTCATGAGCGACCCTCAACGGCGGCCCGGCCCGACAACGGCGCGGCTCTTGCTGTCCGCCCCCGACCGTCCGGGCCTGGTGGCCGCCATCGCCGAGTTCATCTTCCGCAACGGCGGCGACGTGACCCAGGCCGACCAGCACAACGACGAGGAGGAGGGCATGTTCTTCCAGCGCGTCGAGTTCCGCATGGGGGGGTTCAAGCTGTCCCGCCTCGAACTGCCCCTGGCCCTGGCCGAGGTAGCCGAGCCGTTGCAGATGAGCTGGAGCGTGCGCTATTCCGACGAGGACCGCCGGGTGGCCGTGCTCGTCTCCCGTCAATCACATTGCCTGGTCGACCTCCTGGGCCGCTGGCACGCCCACGAACTGCCGGGGCGGCCGGTGCTGGTGGCATCCAACCATCCCGACAACGCCGATCTCGTCGGGCACTTCGGCATGGCCTACCACTACCTTCCCGTCACGGCCGAGACCCGCCCGGCCCAGGAGGCGGCCCTGGTCAAGTTGCTGAGCGAGGCCGGGGTCGAACTGGTGGTCCTGGCCCGCTACATGCAGATCCTCTCGGCCACCGTCATCGACCAGTACCCCCGTCGCGTCATCAACATCCACCACTCGTTCCTGCCCGCCTTCTCCGGCGGCCAGCCCTACCACCAGGCCTACGCCCAGGGGGTGAAGCTGATCGGTGCCACCGCTCACTACGCCACCACCGAGCTCGACCAGGGGCCGATCATCGAACAGGACACGGCCCGGGTCACCCACCGCGACGGGGTGGCCGACCTGGCCCGGACCGGCCGTGACCTGGAGACGGTCGTCCTGGCCCGGGCGGTCAGGCTCCATCTGACGGACCGCGTGCTGGTGCACGGCCACAAAACGATCGTTTTCTAAGCGCCCGGTCCCCAACAAGCACGGCGGTAGACGTCCAGCACCAGCTCCAGGGCCCGGTAACCGTCTTCCCCGCTCACCGGAGCGGGGCGGCCGTCGCCGATGGCGGCCACGATGTCGGCGAGCTGGGCCCGGTGGCCGTTGGGCATCATCAAGGCGCCGTAGCCCGTGGGGGCCAGCACCGGGCCCTGGCCCTTCGAGCTCCAGGCGCACCAGGGCACCGTCTTCGAGCACCAGGGTGCCGCCGGTGGCGTTGACCCTGAGGACGGCCGGGCCTCCGGGATAGGCCGTCGTACTGGCTTCGAACATCCCCACGGCCCCGCTGGCGAAGCGCAGGAGGGCCAGGGCGATGTCCTCCACGTCGATGGCGTGGGAAACGGTGGCGCAACTGGCCGCCGTCACCTCGGGGGCCCCGAACATCCAGCAGAGCAGGTCGGCGTAGTGCACGGCCTGGTTCATCAGGGCCCCGCCGCCGTCGAGAGCCCAGGTGCCCCGCCACGCCGCGCTGTCGTAGTAGGCCTGGGTGCGGTACCAGGGCACGCCGGCCGCGATCACCAGGGGCCGGCCCAGGCGCCCTCCTCCAGGAGGGCCCGGCCCGGCGTACACCGGGGTTGTAACGCTGCTGGCTGATGACGTTGAGGCTGACGCCGGCCGCCGCCGCCCCGTCGATGAGGGCCCGGGCTGCCTCCCGGGTGATGTCTATGGGCTTTTCGACCACGAGGTGCTTGCCGGCCCGGGCTGCCACCAAGCCGATCTCGGCATGCAACCCGCTGGGCACGCACACGCAGACGACGTCGACCTCGTCCCTGGCCAGCAGGGCGTCGAGCGAGGCGTCGTAGGCCACGCCGTGGGCAGCGGCGAACCGCCTCCCGAGGACGGCGTCGACGTCGGTGACGGCCACCAGGCGGCCGCCGTCCAGGCCGCCAAGGGCAGCAGCGTACGTCCCGGCTATGACGCCGCACCCAACCAGGCCGAAACCGAGCGGCAGGGCGTTCACGACCCCAGGTGGTGCCCTACCCTGAGCAGGGCGTTCATGGTACCGGGGGGAGCCATTCTCGGATCATGGCGATCTGAGGGCGCAGGGCCACCTCCGGACGTCCGAGCTCGGGGTGCCACTTCCTCTCGAACTCGAGGGACACCCAGCCGTCGTAACCGGCACCCGGGAGCAGGCCCAGCAGCTCGCGGACGGGGACCTCGCCCTGGCCCATCATGACCAGCTGCCACTCCTCGGTCCCGGGGACGCGCACCGCATCTTTGAGATGGACGTGGCGGACGTTGTGCCCGAGGGCGGCGAGGACCTCGGCGGGGCGCTCGCCCATGCGGTGGGGGTGGTGGGCGTCGTAGACGGCCCCGGCGGCGCCCTGGGCATAGCCCAACAGCTCGGCCAGGGTACGGGCGCTGGAGAAGTCGTCGTGTGTCTCCACCGCCAGGCGGACGCCGTGAGCCCAGGCCAGCGGTTCGGCGGCCACGAGGAGCTCGGCCGCCCGCCGGATGGCGTTGTCACGCTTGGGCTCCGGCCCCGGCGGTAGGCGGCCCCCGAAGAGCCGCAACAGGGGGGCGCCCCACTGCTCGGCGATCTCGGCCATGGCCACCACGTCGTCCAGGAACTGGTCCCGGTCGGGGGAAGTCACCGACAGCGACGTGTCCAGGGCCGCCACCTTGACGCCGCTGTGGCGAAGGGCGTGCTCGGCCCGCCGGCGAGCCGAGGCGCCGAGGGCCGGGGTGACCACATCGCCATCGAAAAGGCGGATCTCCAACCCGTCGAGGCCATAGGTCCGCACGGCTTCGACCGCGTTTTCAAAGGTCCACTCGGGGCAGGCGAGGTTGCTGTAGCACAGGCGCATAGGTGACCTCGGCCCTGAAGGCTAGTCCAAGAGACCGTGAACGCCATGACCGGCCCTCGGGCAGAGGAAAAATACGCTCAGCGGTCGCCCCGTGGGTGGCGCCCGGAGCGAAGCAAGGAGGCGACGCCCTCGATGGCCAAACGGTAGCCCTCACCCCCGAAACCGGCGATGACGCCGGTGGCGGCGGGGCTTACGACCGACTGGTGGCGCCAGGACTCGCGCCGGCGCGGCTGGCTCAGGTGCAGTTCGACCACGGGACCGTCGAAGGCCACCAGGGCGTCGTGCAACGACCACGAGTAATGGGTCAGAGCACCCGGGTTGACAACTATGGCGACGGCCCGGCCCCGGGCTTCGTGCACGGCCTCGACCAGGGCACCTTCGTAATCGGACTGGACGTGCTCGAGCATCAGCCCGTGCTCGCTGGCCGCCGCCGTGGCGGTGGAGATATGGTCGGCCAGCGTGTCGCGTCCGTAGATCTCGGGCTGGCGTTGGCCCAGGAGGCTCAGGTTAGGGCCGGACAGGAACAGCACCACGGCCTCGGGCAAACTGTCGGGCCCCTCGTCCGGGCGCCGGCCCACCCGGTCCGGTCCGCTCTCGAGGGTACCGGCGACAACGGTCAGTTCGGGCCGTGCCGGCGGCTCTTGAGGTGCCATGGCCTCTCCTCCTGTGACTGTCTGTCCCGGTGACGGGGACAGTCTGCCCCATCTGCCTAGCAGAAGCGCCGGTGCAGTTGGGGGCCTGCATGGCCGATAACCAAGACGTGGGCCGGGAAGGTACCAAGTTCGCTACCAGGGGCGGTTCTCCTCAAGTTCGTACTCTTCCGAGCCGACTAAAAACACGAGATCAACAGCTACCAGAGGCCGGTCCGAGCAATGAGATGCCCGTGCCGTCCCCCTAGCAGACGGAGTACACCAGGTGCGGTTCCAAGAACTTCGTGACGCAGACGGGACGGTGATCGCCAAGGGCCTGCACCCCGCGATCGCAGTCGTCGCCGCAGGTGCCGTGGCACGCGCCGCTGCTATTTCGGCCGTGGTGTCCACCAAGGGCTGCATAATCCTGCACCCCTCCGATGTAGAGAACGAGCTCAAACGCGCCGCTCTCGCCGCCGTCGAGGAGCACGAGGCCGCCCGCGAGCACAAGGAGGCCAAGGTCGCCGAGGCTCAGCAGGCGTTGCAGCGCGCCGTCGACGCCGGTCTGAAGACCTCGCGCCAGACGGCGACCGCCAGCAACGACCTGACCCGCTTCGACGAACTGGCGACCCGGCTGGCGGCGGCGGAGGAAGGCTACGAAGTCGCCGTGCGCGCCGATGCCGAGGCGGCCCGAGCCGTGGCCAACGCCCTGGGGGAGCTGGACCGCATCCTGGGCCAGCGCCACAGTGCCAGCACCTCGCTCGACCAGGCCCGCCGGGCGGCCGAGGGCCACGGCGTCCCGGAGGCCGTGGTCCATCAGGCCATGAACCTGCAGGCGGCGCTGGCTGCCGCCGAGGCCGAAAAGCGCGAGGCCGTGCAGCAGGCCGACGAGATCGCCCAGGTGACGCGGGCCGCCAGTCGCGACGCCCTGCTGGCGCGCGAAGCGGCCCATAGCGCCCTGCGCTCGGGCATGTCCCTCATCAGCGCCGGGGCTCCCAATTGGGGCCCGGGGATGCCGTTGCCGGGCCTACTTTCGAATTACCGGGACACCCTGGCCAGCGCTCTGGCCGTGGCCGAAGCCGGCGAAGCCGAGGCCAAGGCGGCCGAGCAAGCGGCCCGGTCCCGCCTGGAGGAGGAAGGGCACGACCTCGACGTGCTGGTAGGCGTGGGGCCGGCGCAAGTCGACGCCCGGAGCACCATCAGCGAATGGGTTGGCAGCGACCACTTCAGCCGTGACGACGCCGTCTTCGCCGACGAGGCTTTCGGCCGTTTCGGCGCCGAAGGTACCGCCGACCTTCTCAGCACCCTGGCCGGGCGCGGTTGCCAAGTTATCTACCTGACCGACGACTCCGAGCTGCTCGGGTGGGCCATCGGCCTGCCCCACGAAGCGGGAGGGGCCAGCACCATCTCCACTTCCCGTAACCGCAAGCCGGCTCTGGTGAGCGACTAACGGGCCCATTGGCTACAAGACAACTCAGCTGCAAGAAAGGCAACCGTGTTCCGGCATATTAGGTACAAGCTGATCGCTGCCTTCGCCCTGCCGCTGCTCATCCTGGTGGGGGTGGCGGGGCTGGAGGTTTCGTCGTCGGTCGGCCAGATCAGCACCGTCAACCAGGAAACCTCCTTGGCCAAGGCCTCGGTGGGGCCGGGCGGTGCCGTGCAGGCCTTGCAGACCGAACGCGAAGACGCCGTCCTGTCCGTCCTGGCCGGGACCCCCGGCCTTCCCGCCGCCTTCGGGGGCATAACTCCGAGCGAGGCCGGGATCACCCAGTCCCCATCTGCCGTTCGCGCCCAGACCGACAGCGCCCTCAGCGCCTTCCGGGCCACGGTCTATCGGGCCGGAGACCAGTCCGAGACCACTTACCAGACGGCCCTGTCGTACGGCACCCTGCTGGGTCAGGCCCGCAGTACCTGGTCCGCGGCCGGGAACAACCCCGCCGGCTACCGGGGGGTCGTGGGCGAGCTCTACACCAGGTACACCACCATCATCGACTCCCTGATCGACGCCACATCGCAGGTCCCGTACCAGATCAGTGACCCGACGCTGCGCACCGGGGTCGAGGCTCTGGTGGCCAGCCTGCAGAAGACCGAAGCCGACTGGCAGGTGACGATCGACCTGTTCCGGGCCTCGTGGAGCACCTCCGCCGGGGTAGCTGTCCAGGTCAACGCAGCCACCAAGGACTTTGGCGCCGACGCTACGTGGGTGGCGCGCCTGAGCGCGCTGGCCATCGGGCCCTTCAGTACACCCATCGACACCCTGGTCTCCAGCACCATCACTCACTCCCTGGGCATCGATGTGAGCATGGCCCAGCAGCGCATGACCCTCTCGTTGGGCGCCTTGCTCGAAGACCTTCAACGAAACTGCACCCGACGCCTCCGGCCCGGCATCGGCTACCCAGAGCGTTACCACCCTGGGCGACTCCCAAATTGCGTCGGCCGTCAACCAGCGCGCCGCGCAGCTGCATGACAACGCCGTTCGCCAAGCCGGTGAGTTCGGCTTGCTGGGCGTGCTGGGCACGCTCCTCGGCCTCCTCCTGGTGGCCCTGGTCAGCCGGTCCATCTCCCGGCCGCTGGCTCACCTGGCCGAGCAGGCTAATGACCTGGCCACCGTTCACCTCCCAGCCACTCTTCAGGCCATCTTGGCCGACGACGCCAATGGGATCCCTCAGGGCGTGCCCATCACGGTGTCCGGGCAGGACGAGGTCTCCGAGGTGGCTCGCGCCCTCGAAGCGGTACAACGGACCGCCATCGAGCTGGGCGCCGGCCAGGTCGTGCTGCGCCGCAACCTCGCCGACGCTTTTGTCAACCTGGGCCGGCGCAACCAGAACCTGGTCACCCGCCAGCTCGAGTACATCAGCGACATCGAGCTCAAAGAGGCCGACCCCGAATCGCTGGAAGAGCTGTTCCGTCTCGACCACCTGGCCACCCGCATGCGCCGCAACGCCGAGTCGCTGCTCATCCTGGCCGGCAGCGGGCCGGCCCGGCAGTGGAGCGCCTCGGTCCCGGCCATGGACGTAGCCCGGGCCGCTTCGGCCGAGGTGGAGGACTACAAGCGGCTCCGCCTCCACCACTTCGACCCGGCCATGATCAAGGGCGAGGTGACCACCGACCTCGTCCACATCCTGGCCGAGTTGACCGAGAACGCCCTCACCTTCTCTCCCCCGGGCTCTCCCGTGGACGTCTACGGGCGCTTCCTGGACGACGGTTACGTCCTGGTGGTGGTCGACTCCGGCATAGGTATGTCCGTCGCCGACCTTGACATCGCCAACCAGCGCCTCGAAGGCCTGGGCTCGGACGGGGACGTCCCCGGCCGCTACCTGGGCCATTTCGTGGCCGGCCGCCTGGCCGCCCGTCACGACTTGGCCATCTCCCTGCAGGCCTCACATTCCGGTGGCCTGGTCGCCCGGGTGAGGATCCCCGGCGATCTCATCGAACAGCCCGTGGCCGACCTGTCGGCGGCGGCCGAGCTCCGCTCGGCTCCGCCGGAGCCCGCGCCGAGCACCCTTTCGGCCCCGCCGGCCCCGGCGGCGCCCGTGGACATAAGCGTGCTGCCCGCCGACCCCTTCCCCCCTTCGGTCAACGGGTACCCCTCTGCGGGCCGCGATGAGCTCAGCCCGGCCGGCGACGATGAGCTCAGCCCGGCCGGCGACGATGAGCTCGGCGCACCACCCTCCATCGGAGCGGACGAGGCCTGGTACATGAAGTTCATGGGACCAGGCGCCGATACCGGTACCGACGAGGACGCGCCCACCGATCAGGCCCCCGAGGCGCCCTACGGTCTCGGTGCCGACTACGCCGTCGGGAGCCAGTACGCCCAGGAGCCGGAGAACCACGACCTCTCCGATGCCGACCTCGAAAGCCTGGCTGACAACGCCCAAGCCTGGTCGGACGAGGTCTCGCCGACCGAGAGCTCAGGCCCGGGCCCGAGCCTGGCGCCGGCCAGTCCACTGAGCGCCGCCTTCCCCCTGCCCGCGCCCCCACTCCTGCCGCTGGCGGCCCCGGCGCCGCTCCCCGAACCCCCGGCGCCGCTCCCCGAACCCCCGCCGGCACTGCCGTTGGCCGACAGCGGCTGGGACCCCGTCGGCGGTCCCGGGCCGGCGCCCGTACCGGACGTCGCCGCCTACCACGCCCCTTCGCCGGCGCCGGCGCTGGCGCCGCGGCCATCACTGACGGACGTCGCCCTCAACGGCTCCGCCCCCCGAGCTCAGGGTACGCCTGACCTGGGGATCCTTTCCCCGCTGGCCGGGACCGTGCCCGCCGGTGGCCTGCTGGCGTGGGCGCAGGCCCCGCCCCGGGCAGCCGAAGAGGCGCCGTCGGTTACCGACCCCCTCCCCGGGCCCACGGGAAGCGTGGTACCGCTGGCACCGCCTGCCCCTGCGCCCGTGGCCCCGCGGCCAGCGGCCACCCCTCTGCCGGCGCCCGTGCCGGCGCCGGCGCCGACCGGCGCGGCGGCGTGGAACGCCTTGCCCGTCCTGCCCCCGTCCAATGGCGTCGGCCCCGCCACCCAGGCCCGCAGCACGGCTGACGGGCTGCGCAAACTTACCCGCCGTGTCCCGGGCGCGTCGTTGCCCCAGCACGACGACTCTTTGCGGCGCGCCACGCCTACGACCACCGCCAGCAACCCGCTGGGCCTCACCGGTGCTTTGGCGCAGTACTTGTCGGCTACGGCTAACAACAGCCGCGCGGAAAAGGAGCAAAACGCACGATGAGCACAGACACGCTCAGCAATGAGGTCAAGAACTTCAACTGGATGCTCGACAATTTCGTCGAGAAGAGCGCCGGTGTGTGCGATGCCGTCGCCGTCTCCTCCGACGGCCTGCTCATGGCCATGTCCCACACGCTCGACCGTGCCGGAGCAGAGAGAGTGGCCGCCATTATCTCCGGTATGGTCGGCCTGGCCCGGGGGGCGTCGAAGGCCTTCGGCTGGGAGCCCGTCCGCCAGATCATCGTGGCCATGGAGGGCGGCTATCTCTTCCTGTCCACTATCTCCGATGGGAGCAACCTGGGCGTGCTGGCCAATGCCGGCTGCGACATCGGGCTCGTCGGCTACCAGACCAACCTGCTGCTGGAGAGGATCGGCGTGCTCCTAACTCCGGCCCTCATCGCTCAGCTGCGGGCTCAGGTCCTCAATCACTAAGTACGAAAGGCCCTGGTGAACATGCAAGACACACCAAGACCGCTGGGGCTCATCCGCCCGTTCATATTGACGGGCGGCCGTACCTCGTCTACTCGTCCGGGCCTCCGTTGGGAAACGCTGGTCGAGACACTCGCCGACCGAGCCCGGTTGGCCAAAACCACAGAGCAGCGAACGGTCCTGTCCCTTGCCGGACGGCCGATATCGATTGCCGAGCTGTCAGCCTATATGCACCTGCCGACCCAGGTAGTCGCGATCCTCGTCGGGGACCTTTTGGATATCGGAGCCATCCGGATCCACCAAACGGACCCCGTCGAGGTCGAACTGTCCGCCCTAACGAGGATGATCGAACGTGTCCGTGCTCTCTGATAAGCCCACGAACCGCCACGTAACCGCCGTCAAATTCGTGATAGCCGGCGGTTTTGGGGTCGGCAAGACCACCTTTGTCGGAGCCATTTCCGAAGTCGAACCCCTCACGACCGAGGCCGCCATGACCGTGGTGGCCAGCGGCGTGGACGACCACGGCGCCGTGGCCAATACGGCCAAGACGACCACGACGGTGGCCATGGACTTCGGTCGTCTCACGGTCGACGAGACGCTGGTCATGTACCTCTTCGGTGCGCCCGGCCAGGCGCGTTTCACCTTTATGTGGGACGACCTCATCAACGGCGCCCTGGGGTGCGTGGTGCTGGTCGACACCCGCCGGGTGGAAGACTGCTTCGCCGCCGTCGATTACTTCGAGAAGAAGGATCTCCCCTTTGTGGTCGGGGTCAATTGTTTCGACCGCGCCGACCGCTACCCGCTGGACGACGTCCGCGAGGCCCTCGGCATCTCCCCCGGCGTGCCCGTTTTCGAAATGGACGCCAGGAACAAAGCGTCGTGCCGGGATGCCCTGCTGGTCTTGCTGGAGCTGCTCGTCACCCGGCTGTCAAGCAAGGTCCCGTCCTGAAGACGCGCTGACCGGCCCCCTCTGGAGGCCCCTGGTCCCCGTCCCTAGTGGACCAGGTTGGTCCCCGTCCCTAGTGGACCAGGTTGGCGTACCAGTTGACCACGGGGGCGCCGGCCAGGGCAGCTAAGAGGGCCCCGGCGGCCAGGAACGTCCCGAAGGGGATCGGGGTACGCCGTCCCGCCTTACCCAGAGCGATCATCGTCATGCCCACAACCGACCCGAGCACGCTGGCCGCCAGGAAGCCCAGGAAGGCGTAGCCCGCACCGAGCCAACCCAACCCGAAACCGATGAGCAGGGCCAGGCGAACGTCCCCGAAGCCCATGGCCCGGGGCGAGACGAAGTTGATGGCGAAGAACAGCGCCCAGGGCACCACCGCCGATATGACGGCCACCAGCAGCCGGTGCCATTGCGTGCCGGTGGCCGCACCGACCACGAAGAAGGTGGCCACGACGGTCAAGGTGACGTAAACGATCTTCTTCGGCAGGAGCAGGTGCTCCAGGTCGATGAAGGCCAGAACGACCAGGCCGGCGGCCAGGGCCGCCTCGCCCGCCCCCGTCCAGGAAAGGCCGAAGCGCAGTCCGGTACAAGCGAAGACGGCCCCGACGAGGGCTTCCACGACCGGGTACCGGATAGATATGGGTGAGTGGCAGTCCCGACAGTGCCCCCGCAAGGCCAACCACGAGATGACAGGGATATTGTCCCCCGCCCTGATCCGGGCCCCGCACACCGGGCAGCCCGAAGCGGGCCGGAGGACGGAGCGGCCGGCGGGGACGCGGTAGATCACGACGTTGCCGAACGAACCGATGATCAAGCCAAAAATGCCCAGGACGACGGCGGCGGCGGCGCCTGGTTGTAGGGCCATCAACGACGGCCGGGCCGGCGGGAGGGCCCGCGAAACGGACACGGAAATTGTTCATACGACCTGCTAATCGGCAGGAGCGCCAGCCGATATTAGCCGCCCCGCCCGGGCCTCTCACCGGGCCGCGGGGCCCGGTTGCAGCTCGTCAAGAGCGGCCATGACGTCGGCCTGGTCGACGCCGGGCACGACCTCCAGGCCCGCCGGGCTGTCGAGCACGAAGGTCAGCCCGCCTCCCGTCGCCTTCTTGTCCCGGCCCATGAGGGCCATCAAGCGCGCCGCGTCCAGCCCTCCGGGCAGCCCCGAGGGCAGGTCGTAGGCCGCCACTACCCGCTCGTGGTCGGCGACGCGGTCATCGCCGATGCGCCCGAGCCGTCGGGCCAGGCGGGCGGCGAAGACCAGGCCTACCGCCACCGCCTCACCGTGGCGCAGGTCGTAGCCACCCTCGGTCTCCAGGGCGTGGGCCAGAGTGTGCCCGTAGTTGAGCAGGGCCCGCCCGCCATGGCCGGCGGACCGGCGGCCCGCCTCCCGTTCGTCTTCGGCCACGAAGGCGGCCTTGCACTGCACACAGCGCGCCACCGCCTCCACCAGGTCCAGGTCGGCCAGATCGGGAACGCCCAAAAAGGCGTACTTGGCCATCTCCCCGAGACCGCTGCGGTACTCCCGGGGCGGGAGCGAAGAGAGCACCTCCGTGTCGCAAATGACGGCGACCGGCTGCCAGAAGGCGCCTACCAGGTTTTTCCCCTCCACCAGGTTGACGCCGCATTTTCCCCCGATGGCGGCGTCGACCTGGCCGAGCAGGGTGGTGGCCACATGGGCGACGGCCACGCCCCGGTGGTAAACAGCGGCGGCGAAGCCGGCCACATCCGTCACCACTCCCCCACCCACGCCCACCACCAGGTCGGCCCGGGTGAGGCCGAACTGGGCAAAACCCCGGCACAGCTCTTCGACGGTGCGGAGGGACTTGGCCCGTTCACCTTCACCGATGAGGAACGTAGCCTGCTCCACCCCCGTGGCCACGGCCACATTGACGCCGGGCTGGGTGACAACGGCCACCTTGTGGGCGCCGGCGGGGACGACCGAGCTCAGCACCTCACGAGCGCCCGGCCCGACCAGCACCGGGTAGGACCTCTCGGCCAGGGCGACCGTGACTTGGCGCCAACGTCCGGCGGAGGTCGGTACCTGGCTCATAGACGGGCCTGACACTAGTCGGGACGACGGTGGGGAGCCGGGCCGGGCCCGGCGCGAGCTCGGCCAGCGCCTCAGCCACCTGCCGGGCCACTTGGGCGGCGGAGAGACCGTCGACGTCGACGATGACGTCGGCGACGTCCTGATAGAGGGCACGACGCTCCGAGTTCAGGCCGGCCAGCACATCGAGAGGTGTCGCTCTCCCGCCGCCCGCGCCGGCGCCGCCGGCCAGCAAGGGCCGGCCATGACCGGTCCCCACCCGTTCGGCCAAGGTCGCCGGCCGGGCCCGCAACCACACCACCGTCCCCAATTCCCGCATGGCGGCGCGGTTGGCGGCGCTGAGGACGGCGCCACCGCCGATACTCACCACTACCGGCCCGCTCATCCGGGCCAGCTCGGCAATGGCCCGCGTCTCCGCCTCCCGGAACTGCCGCTCGCCGTCCTGGGCGAAGATCTGTGCCACCGTCCTTCCCGCCCACCCCTCCACCAGCTGGTCGGTGTCAACGGCGGCGCAACCGAGGGCGGGGGCCAACAACCGGGCCACCGTCGACTTGCCGGCGCCCATCATGCCCACCAGCAATACGCGGTGTCGCCGCGCCGCCGGGGGCGGGCCTGGCCTCAAGCCTGCAAGCTGGCTAGATAGCCGTCCCGGTTGCGGACGAGCTCCGGCATCGAGTCGCCGCCGAACTTGCGCACCGCCTCTGCGGCCAGCACCCAGGCCATCATCGTCTCCGCCACCACTCCCATGGCCGGCACGGCGGTGTGATCGGTACGCTCCTTGAACGAGACGGTCTCCTCCTTGGTGACCACGTCGATGGTCTTGAGCACCGGACGGTTGAGGGTCGCCAGGGGTTTCATATAGCACCTGGCCACCACCGCCTCACCGTTGGTGATCCCCCCCTCCACCCCGCCGGCGCGGTTGGAAGCCCGAGGGTAGGTGTGGCCCGCCGGGTCCCAGCTGATGGCGTCGTGGGCCTGCGAGCCGCGCAGTGCCGACACAGTGATCCCCTCGCCTATCTCGACCCCTTTGACGGCGTGGATGCTCATCAGCGCCTGGGCCAGCAGACCGTCGATCTTGCGGTCCCAATGGACATGACTGCCGAGGCCGACGGGGACGCCATAGCCGATAACCTCCGCCGCCCCCCCGAGCGAGTCACCTTCCTTGGCCGCGGCCTGGACCGCCTCGACCATAAGGGCCTCGGCGACGGGGTCGAAACAGCGGACCGGGGAAGTGTCCACGGCCTCCAGGTCGGCTGGTCCCGGCCGCAGGCCGGGCCGGGAAGCCACGGCCCCTATCTGGACCACATGGCTGACGATCTCGACGCCGAGCTCACGCAGCAGGAGCTTGCACAAGGCGCCGGCGGCCACCCGGGCCGCCGTCTCCCGGGCGCTGGCCCGCTCCAGGACGTCACGGGCTTCGGGGAGGCCGTACTTCTGCATCCCGGCCAGGTCGGCATGACCGGGACGCGGCTGGGTCAGGGGCTTGGACGTCTGGCCGGGCGCCGGGGACATCTCCTCGGTCCACTTGGGCCACTCGGAATTGGCTATCTCGACCGCGACCGGCGAGCCCAGCGTGCGCCCGTGGCGCACCCCGCCCAACAACGTGAGCTCGTCCGCCTCGAAGCGCATCCGAGGCCCCCGCCCGAAGCCGAGACGCCGGCGGGCCAACTCGTCGGTAATCTGCTCGGCCTTTACCGCCAAACCGGCGGGCAGGCCCTCCACGATCACCACCAGGCCCTTGCCGTGAGACTCGCCGGCGGTCAGAAAACGGAGCACGGTACCTGAGCTTAATCGGCGCCGAGACCTCGGCTGGCCCCCGGCCGGGGTGGGCGTTGCCGCCGCGGCCCCGGCGGCCATCCCGGGATCTCTAGGTCAGCACTGGGTGCCACAGCTCCCGGCGTCGCTCAGCAGGGCGCGGTTGGCGCTGCCGGGCTTGCCCTCGGCGTAGCTGGTCGGGGCCCAGGTCGCACTGGTGGCGGACAGGAAGTACGGCGGCCACAGGTCGGTGAGGGAGTCGTCATAGACATATTGCTTCTGGTAACCCGTGTTGGTGCCCCCGAAGGTGCCGACCGGGCCCGGAAGTTCTGAGCTATGGCGCCGAAGACGTCCAGGTAGCACTGCTGGCCCTGCGCCCAGTCCTGGACGTAGACCGAATCGGTCAAGGCCAGCATGGCGGCGTCGACGGTGATGTCGCCACATGAGCCCGAGGTGGGCGATGACGGCAGCTGGATGAAGTAATTGGCCACCAACCCGAGTGCGTCCACCGTGTCGTACTGAGGACAGCCGCTCCAGCTGGCCGGGCAGTGGGCGGGGGTGCCCATCAGGTCGGCGGACGGGTAGGTGATCGAGCCGTTGAGGAAGATGTCCCCGGCGCTGGGGGCGCCCAGAAGGTCCCCGTTGTTAGACGAGGTCGCTTTCTGGGACAACACCATTGTCTTGGCCCCGGTGTTCACCGAGACGATCGTCGTGCCGGCGGTAACGCTACTGTCATTGGCCGGGTTCGGGATATCCCCCTGGTAGTCGACGATGGGCTCGCCGGCGCTCAGGCCCGAGGTGGACGACAGGTTGGTGACGGTGGCGGACCCGCTGGTGAGGTTGCCGGTTATGCTCGACCACTCCGTCGGGCCGGCGTCACTGTCGTCGCCCGCCACCACGGTAAGAAAACCCGCCGCCGTGCCGCCGCCGCTGATATTGACATTGCCGTTGACATAGATGAGGCCACTGGCCAGGCTGCTCACGACGAAGCTCCCGCCGTTGGACCCGGTGTTGCCGCTGGACCCGCACACGTTGGTGTTGGTGCCGGCGTTGTTGACGTACGTCCAGCCCGCCCCCGTCCAAGTCACCTTGGTGCTGGTGCCGGAGACGGCCAGCGCCATCGTCACGTCGGCCGGCGCCGAGCTGGCCCCGCCTGAGGTGCCCCCGGTGATATAGCAGCCCACCTGTTTGGAGGCGGCCGCCTCGGCACTGGTGGTGGGCTGCGGTTCGTCGCCCCGATAGCTGGGCGGGCTGTTGCATTCGTCGTTGTTGGTATCGGTCACGCACGGGATCTCGGCCGACCCCGTCCCCTCGTCCACCCGACCGGCGGCGGCGCTGTACACGCTGCCGTAGAACGCCGGCGTGCCCGAGATCCTGATCGTGTCGTTGGTGAACAGCGGCCCGTCCACTTCGTCGCCGGTGGCAAACCAGATCCAACAGTTGTTGGTCCCCGACCCCGGCGGCCACGGCTGCTGCGAGTAGGCGGCGATGGTCCCGGCGCTGGTGTAAAGCGTGTCGGTGTTGGCATTGGCGGAGGCGTTCTGAGACAACGTCAAGGTCGTGCCCGATACGCTCGCCACCGTGGTCCCCGAACGGACGGCCCCCGAGCTATCACTGATGGTGGCCCCCACCACCAGGCCGGCAGTGGTGGTCAGGCCGGTCACGCTGGTGGAGTTCTTGGTGACTTTGCCGGTGGCCGTCCACACCGCCGGGGGCCCGCTCGAAGCCGTAATAGGAGGCGTAGTTGACCCACTTGTTCATCGGGGTGCCGTTGGGGATGCCCAAGCCTGCCTCGCAGGACGAGCCGGGCAGGGTCGGGTCGGTCATTTCGTAGTTGGACCAGTAGATGTTGTCCAGGAAGCTCGACGCCGGCGCCAGGTTGTAGGTGAAGCTCCTGATCACCGCGCTCGGCCCCGTGCCCGCCTTGCCGCTGACGGTCAGCGTCAGGGCCCCGGTGGCCGTGCTCGGCAGCGCGTACTCGTACCACTCGGGCGGGGTGGTGGCGGTGCCCACCGGGACCCAGCCGCAGAAGGCGGCGTCGTTGGCCGGGTCGGTCGGCGCGCTAGGCGGGCTGTAGGTGCAGCTGAAGCTGCGGTTCGTGCTTATGTACTGGGCGAAGTTCTCGTTCTGGTCCAGTTGCTCGGTGTAATCGTTGAGGCCCGCTTCGGCCGCCTCGTAGGCCGCGTTCCAGTAGAGGTTCTGGCGCGTTTGAAAAGTTTGGCTGACGGCGCTGGACATGACCACGATGGGCACGGTCGAGATGATGGCGATCATGGCCACCACGATCAACATGGCCTGGCCGGACTGGTCACGCCGGCGCCAACGCCGGGGCGGCGCGGCCTTCTTGCGGGCGGGCCGCCGGGCCGCAGCGCTCAACATGGCAGGGCGCCGGCCCACGACGCCTGGGGGTTCTGTAGCCAGGCCTGTTGACAATTGGCCTCCATGTTCCACGCCTCTATGTTCGGGTCCACCACCGTTGTCTGGAACTTCTTGGCCGCCACACTGGGGGTGTCCAGGGTCAGGCTGATGCCCACCCTGGTGTCGTACTGGTACGTGGTCGACGGGCTCCCCGCCGTCCACGGCACCACCGGTATGGTGAAGGCGCTGGCCGAGTCCAGATTGGTCAGCAACACCTGGGCCGGCCCGCCGTTGTAGGACAGAGTGAGGGTGTGACTGGCGGGGACGATCTTCACGTCGACGGCCGGGGCCGACCCGTTGATGTCGGCTGTGAACTTGAGCTCGGTCGCTGTGGCCGTGGTAAACAGGCAGGTCGGTGTGCCCGGCGCCGCGCACGCCGCCGCGTGTACGTAGCGGACGATGGACTGCTCGGCCAACTGCAGTTCGTCGATGGCCTGGGCTTGTTGCTCCATGCTCGTCGACTGCCCCGACAGCAGCGTCATGGCACCGAAGACCGAACTGAGCACGACGGCCATGAGGCCCATGGCCAGGATGGTTTCCACCAGGGTAAAGCCCTCATCGGGCCGGCATCGCGCCGTGGTCTTCCTCCTCACGTGTCACCCCTCATTGCATCGTCACAAAGGCCAGGGCCGAGGTCTGGGCCGCGCACGCGGTGGCGCCCGAGTAATAGCCCCCGGAGAACGAGCCCCCGGAGCAGGAGTACACGGTGACCCCGGCCGTGGCTACGTCGACCACCGTCGCCGTGGTGGCGTTAGTGGAGCTTTCCGCCCCCAACGTCGAGCCCAGCAGGTAATAGCCATAGGGCAGCGAGGACAGCAGGTCGTCGACGACGACCGACTGCGTATAGGCGGCTGAGGTCGACGTCTTGAAGTTGCCGTCTCCCGAGTAGACGGCGGTGATGCTCTGGCTCGAGGGCGGGCCCGTCAGGGCCGGGTCCGTGTACGACGCCACACCGCCTGACAGGGTGACCAGGGGGCCGAGGTTGGTACCTCCGTCCTTGAACTGGACCTGCCCGCTGGGCACCCCGGTGGCGCTGCCGCCCGGGCCGACGGTGGCCGTAAAGGTGACCCCCGTCCCCGAGACGCTGGGGTTGATATTGGACGTGACCGACACCGCGGAGCTGTCCTGAGTGGCGCCCACGGTCTGGGTGTAGGAGCCGGACACCGAGCCCGAGAAGTTCCCGTCGCCCAGGTAGGTGGCGGTCACGTGGTGGGGCGTGCCGGTGACGTTCGCCACCGTGCAGGTGGCGGCACCGGCGCTGAGGGCCACGCCCCCGGCGCAGATGGGGGAGCCGTCCATGGTGAAGGTGACTGTCCCGGTGGGCACCCCCCAGGCCGGAGCCGTCGGGGAAACGGTGGCCGTAAAGCCCACGGACTGCCCGGACACGCTGGGGTCCGCCGTCGAGGTGACGGCCGTGGTGGTGGCGTTCTGCGTGCTGCCGACGGCCTGGGTGTAGACGACCGAGGTAGAGGCCTGGAAGTTGGAGTCACCGGAGTACGAAGCGATGATGTTGTGGCTGGCGCCCGTCAGCGCCGAAACCGTGCAGCTGGCCGTGCTCGCGCTGAGGGCGACGCCGCCGGCGCAGATGGCACCGCCGTCCATGGTGAAGGTCACGGTCCCGGTGGGCAGGACCGAGCTCGGTGTGACCGGCGCCACGGTAGCGGTAAAGGTTACGTTTTGGCCGCTGACGCTGGGATAGGCGTTGGAATTGACGATGGTCGTGGTGCTCCCGCCGGGCGGCTGCACCACAGCCGCGGCGGTGTTGCCCAGCTGCAAGGTCGGCGTGGTGAGGGGACACGTCGGAGCGGCGCCCTTCGGGGTCGACGCGATGGCGGTGACCGCGGCGCCCGACCTCTCACCGGTAGCGTCTTGAGCCACGGCGGTCACCCCGGTGAGGCCGAGCGTGGCGGTTGCCGTACCCCCCGGCGACAGCGACCCGGAGGCCGGCAAGGCTACGCCGTCCGCCGTCGCCGACCCGTCCGGGATGCTGTTGGCACCACAGCCGCCGCCGACCACGTAGTAGCTCGGGGCGCTGTGAAGGAACGGGAAGACGGGTACCGACGGGGCCGGGAAAGCCACCACCGACGGGCTGGTCACGAGCCCGGTGTCATAGAACGAAATGGGCACCGACGTCAGGCCCGACGTCGGCTCGGCGTAGGGCGCCGGCGGCGCCGCCCAGTTCACCGATACGGCGGTGGACTGGGCATAGTAAAGCGGCGCCGAGGCCGGGAGCGTCAAGGTCCCGGCGGCGACGACGTTGCCGCTCATGCCCACCCCGCTGAGGGGCGCCGGGCTCCCGGCCGACATGTCGTTGTTGGAGTCGATGCCTCCGGAGACGGCGGCACTAACGGTGTACAGCCCCGGGGCCAGGTTGACGAACAGAGCGCACCCGCCACCTGAACTGATGGCCGACGCCACCGCCGTGCCCGTGGCCGGAGGGCCGCCGGAGTACACATTGACCGTCACCCCGGGCTGGCCGTTGAGGGCGTCGTCGGTCAATTTCACCAGGATCGACCCGTCGGCCGGGTTGAGGGCGGTGGCGGGCACGGCCACGAGCGTGGACTGCTGTACGTACTGGCTGGCCAGTGAGCTGTTCAGGTACCACTCCGAGGCTGGGGTGTTCGGGCTGGACCAGGTGACCCAGTCCGTGACCAGGAGCTCGGGCGGGGCGCCTCCGCTCGGGACGCCGCACGTCTGGTTGCCCGGCTGGACCTGCTGCTCGATGGTGAAGGTGATCCCCGGGACCTTGCCGGTGACCGATGGGATTGCGTCCACCCCACCCAGGCCGCTGTAGCCCATGGCGCTCAGCAGGCTCTGCGGCTCGCCGCACTGAGTCGGGAAGACCGTCACGTTGAGAGACGCCACCGCGCAGTCCAACTGGTCGGAGGCGATCTCGGTCGCCACCAGCCTAAGGCGCGACGCCTGCCCGACGTGCAAGGCGTTGATGACGAGGCTGGTAGTCGCCGCCATCATCCCGGCCAGGACGACCAGGGCGATCACGACCTCGATCAGCGAGAAGCCGTCCTCGGCACCCGGACCACCGCCGGGGCGGCCACACTTTGAGCGACGGGTGCCAGCCCCTCGCCGCCCTGCGGACGCGTTACGAGTCACAGGTGTCCTAGTCGGCGCCTTCGCCCTCAGGCTTAATCCTGGCGGTCAAATGGCGGCGAACCTGTTGTCAAATGGCGCCGAACCGGAAAGGGGCGCAGGGGCCGCCATCCGGGGCCCGCTCTCAAGTGGGCCCGGCTTGCTACCAGGTCGGCCCCATCAACCTTTGTACCCCGGCGATGTGCCGGGTGCACCCACGTAGTTCGTGTCGCCGCTGTAGGTGGCGGTGGCGGTGTAGGTCTTGGTGTTGGAAAGGCCGGTGGCCTTGCAGGTGGCGGTGGCCACCCCACCGGAGCCGCTCAGGGCGGTCGTGCTCGTGCACGAGGTGCTGGGAGCTATCGACCAGGTGACCGACCCGGTGGGGGTGATCGAGCCGGTGCCCGTAACCGTGGCGGTAAAGGTTATGGTGCCTCCGGTGTTCCCCAGCACTCCCACGCTCGGCGTCGCCTTGCTGACCGTCAGGGCGAAGGTCTGCGTGGCCGCCGTCCCTACTCCGTTGCTGGCCTGGGGGCACAGCTTGTAGGAACCGACCGTGCCCGCCGCCGGCGTGCCCGACAGGACACCGGTGCCGGCGTTGAAGCTGACCCCGGACGGCAACGACGTGGTGCAGCCGGTGAAGCCGTTGGTCAACGTGGGGGTGGGCGAACCGGTGGCGGTGACGGTGAAGCTCCCCGCCGTTCCCACCGTGAAGGTGGTGGAGGCGGCGCTGGTGATGGCCGGGCCCTGGTTGACCGTCAGGGCGAAGGTCTGCGTGGCCGCCGTCCCTACTCCGTTGCTGGCCTGGGGGCACAGCGTGTAGGAGCCGCCGGTGCCCGCCGCCGGCGTGCCCGACAGGACACCGGTGCCGGCGTTGAAGCTGACCCCGGACGGCAGGTTCGACGTGCAGCCAGTAAAGCCGTTGGTCAGCGTGGGGGCCGGCGTGCCGGTGGCGGTGACGGTGAAGCTCCCCGCCGTTCCCACCGTGAAGGTGGTGGAGGCGGCGCTGGTGATGGCCGGGCCCTGGTTGACCGTCAGGGCGAAGGTCTGCGTGGCCGCCGTCCCTACTCCGTTGCTGGCCTGGGGGCACAGCTTGTAGGAACCGACCGTGCCCGCCGCCGGCGTGCCCGACAGGACACCGGTGCCGGCGTTGAAGCTGACCCCGGACGGCAGGTTCGACGTGCAGCCGGTGAAGCCGTTGGTCAACGTGGGGGTGGGCGAACCGGTGGCGGTGACGGTGAAGCTCCCCGCCGTTCCCACCGTGAAGGTGGTGGAGGCGGCGCTGGTGATGGCCGGGGCCTGGTTGACCGTCAGGGCGAAGGTCTGCGTGGCCGCCGTCCCTACTCCGTTGCTGGCCTGGGGGCACAGCGTGTAGGAGCCGCCGGTGCCCGCCGCCGGCGTGCCCGACAGGACACCGGTGCCGGCGTTGAAGCTGACCCCGGACGGCAGGTTCGACGTGCAGCCAGTAAAGCCGTTGGTCAGCGTGGGGGCCGGCGTGCCGGTGGCGGTGACGGTGAAGCTCCCCGCCGTTCCCACCGTGAAGGTGGTGGAGGCGGCGCTGGTGATGGCCGGGCCCTGGTTGACCGTCAGGGCGAAGGTCTGCGTGGCCGCCGTCCCTACTCCGTTGCTGGCCTGGGGGCACAGCTTGTAGGAACCGACCGTGCCCGCCGCCGGCGTGCCCGACAGGACACCGGTGCCGGCGTTGAAGCTGACCCCGGACGGCAGGTTCGACGTGCAGCCGGTGAAGCCGTTGGTCAACGTGGGGGTGGGCGAACCGGTGGCGGTGACGGTGAAGCTCCCCGCCGTTCCCACCGTGAAGGTGGTGGCGGCGGCGCTGGTGATGGCCGGGGCCTGGGCGGCGCTGAGGGTGAAGGCCTGGGTGGCGTTCCCGGCGATGTTCGTGGCCTGGAGACAGAGCGTCCACGGGCCACCGGCCGATGCCAGGGTGCCGGAGAGGACGCCGGTGGTGGCGTTGAACGTGACGCCGGACGGCAAGGTGGACGGGGTACAACTGCTAAAGGCGGCATCAGACAGCGTCGGGGAAGGCGAGCCGGTGGCTGTCACGGTGTAGCTGCCGGGGCTGCCGACGGGGAAGAAAGCGGAATTGGCGCTGGTGATGGCCGGGGCCGACAACGGGTTGGCGGGCACCGTATAGGTGGGCGAGGTGGGGACGGTGGAGCTGGGGGGAGCCGGTACCACCTCGGTATTGGCGGTGACCGGTTGGACCTGACCGCTGACCTGGGACCAGGTCTGCTCGGTCCAGTCGAACAGGTTGGGCGGCAGGAAGCTCGGGGGGCTGAGGGTAGCCAGCCGGGGATCGTAGATGTACTGCTTCGAGTACCCGCCGCCTATGGTCGTGCCGGCGAGCCGGCCGCGGTAGGCCTGGCTGACCGAGCCGAACTCCGTCAGTGTCCCCATACCGCTGCCGAAAGAGAAGTTCTCCGCCGTGTACTCGCCGTTGAAGGCCAGGACGGCGCCGTCGATCTGCTGCACTTGGCAGCCCCCCGAATTGGAGCTCCCCGCCGTCCAGGTGTTGTTGGCGGCGCAGGCGCTGGAAAAGTCATTGGTGGCGGTGTTGCCGCTGGCCTGCGCGCAGTTACCGGGGGGACCGTCGTTCGTGTCCCAGCTCGGGCAGTTGACGGGGTGGTAAACGATCACGTCGTTGTTCGGCTCCAGCCCGACCACGTCGTTCCCGGTGGCGTTGACGGTCGTCCCGCTGATGGAATAGCCGGAGTTGGCATACGTCAGGTTCTGGTAGACGATGACGTTGTTGGCGGCGCCGACGGTGGCGCTGCCGCTCACCACGCCACCGACCCAGGCATCCCCGTTGTTGCAGGCAAAGGCTCGGGTATCGGTAGCCGGGGATGTCCCGTACTTCCATTGCCACAGCGCCCCCCCCGAGTCCGACGAGGCGATGGCGCCCGTGTAGTAGTCATTGCTCTGCACCAGGCCGCCGAAGTTGTAGTCGTTGTTGTTGCTGTCGAGGCACGTTGTCGTCCCCGCGGCCTGCTCGACATAGAAGACGGGATGGGTACTGAGGGCCACCGTCCCGTTGGTGCTGCACCCTGAGTTCACCGTGAAGGTGCCGGCCGTCACGGCGGCGGCGGTGCCGGGACTGTACACGTAGACAGAATCCGGAGCTGAGGAAATCGAAATATGTCATGCCCTCGTACACGCAGCCGTTCTGGCTGGCCTGCAGAGCCAGGTTGGGGTTGCTGGGGGGCAGGTTCACCGGGGCCGCGTACGAGGGGGGCTGGGAGAAGTTCGGGAAGTTCCCGTTGGCGGCGGACAGGGCGCTGCCCGAGAGGATCTGATGGGCGTCCACCCAGTACACGCCGTCGCCGTCGCCGTTGGCAGCGCCGGGGACATAAGCCGTCCCCTCACCGAGCACTCCGGGAGGACAGCTGCTCTGCGACGCCCCCGGGTCCGAAGCGTTGAGCATGTTGCAGGGCGTGCCCACCACGACCGGCCCATAGAAGTTGGAGCTGCCGTCGACGAACAGGACGTCATTGGTGCGGACAGGCCCATAAAAGGTGTCGCCGCTCTCCCATTTGGTGAAGGTGCAGATATTGCTCAGGCTGTAACCGTTGGACTGCTCGCTGTTCATCGACCGGGGATCCGGCGAGATCGTCACGCCCGCGGCGGTGGCCTGGGCCGTTTCGTCGGGATCGGGGTTGGCTTCGAACCAGTCGTTCTGGCAGTACTGGAGGGCGGCGTCATAGGCGTTCTTCGGCTGCGAGCCCTGGGTGGCCAGACCGTTCCAGGCCGTGAACCCGCTCCCCCATCCCGGCCCGAACTCGGGCCAGCCGGGTTGGGCCGGGTCCAGGTCGTACTGCTGTGGGTCCTCGGTCTCGACGTTGGTGAAGTAGCCGTAGTTGAGGAAGGTGCTGCGCGACAGCACGACCCGGACGGCCTGCGTCACCGTCTGGCCGTTGGTGGCCACCACGCGGCCGAGGACGTCGAAGATGATCGTGCTCGACCCGGTGGCGCCCTGGGTCGTCGCCGCCCCGGTCGGTGCCGGGGCATGATTGGAAGGCACGCTGTACTCGTACTGCAGAGCCCGGAGGTTGTCGTTGCTGTCGGGCATGCTGACCCATCCGCAGGCCGCCGGGGGCAGGGCGGGGGTGTCGGTGGTCGGGCACGGGGTTGAGGGGGCTGAGCGCACCTGCTGGTCGTAAAGGTAGATGTTCTCGGCCAACTGGAAGCTGGTGTCCTCGTCGGCGTTGAGCCGGTAGATGATGTCGTCGACACCGGCGTCGGCGGCGCCGGTGGCGGCGGCCTGGCTGTCGTCCTGACGGGCGACACTGGTGGCGCCGGAGGCGGCCATGAGGGCGGCACCGGCCAGGATCCCGGTAATGGTGACGATGAGAACGGTCGTGATGAGCGCGATCCCACGCTCCGACCGATGCTCGGGGCGACTGGCTCGGCGTATGGTCACACTGGTCCTTCTTTACGATGAGTTACGAGGATGGATCAGCCAGGACGGCGGCGAGCCGGACGGTCTGGCTAAGTACAACAGGCTGGGCACGGGACGAGCCTGCGGGTAGGACGGCGAAGCCGATTGCCACCTCGCCTACCTGAGCCGGCGTCGTGGCCGCCTGGGTCTGGTCCGGATAGCTCTGCAGGTAGCTGAAGATGGTCGCCCCCGGGCTGGCCGCCAAACAGGCGGCCCCGGAACAAAGGGGCTCCACGTTGCGCAGCAGTGTCACGGTGCTCGGCGTGGCCGACCACGTGCACTGGCCGCCCGACAGGGTCGGCGCCGTCTGCGTCTGGACCAAGTTGCCCGAGACGAGCTGTATGTCGATCAGGTTGGCACAACCCGTGTCGAAGCTCCCACCATTGGGGTCGACTATGCCGGCTGTATCATTGTTGACAATGTTGGTAGCAGACAGGAACTCGACCTCGGTGGCGGTCATTTTCCCGGTGACGATGTCGGCCGTGCCGCCGTTTTGGCCCTGGACGCTGTTGAGGTAGGAATTGGAGATGTCGCGCACCTCGGTGGCGACGCGGTTCAACACGAGCATCCCGGCTTCGGTGGATTGCAGCAGGCCGACGTTGTCGTTGGTCTGCTTCTGTAGGTTGCCGAGAGTGCCATAAGTGATCCCCACGATCACGACAAAAATGCTCATGGCCAACGTCATCTCGACCAGGGAGACCCCCGCTTCGGACCTCCTGGCCTTCCTAGGGGTCATAGCGACAAACCCCCGCTGCTGATGGGAGGAATGGTGACGTTGGACTTGGGCGCGTCGCCGGCGCGCTGGAAGGTCCAGGCGCCCCCGGCGGGGACGGCAAGGGCGATGCCGCTGTCGCCGACGGGCGCCGATGACGGGACCGTGTAACTGTAGGTTTCCCCGCTGGGGCAGTTCGTCCCGTCACCGGCGTGGGTCACGGTCACCGTCTTGCCTAAACTCGTCGAGCTGAGGACTTCGGCAAAGAGGTTGACGACGGGGTTCCCCGCCCAGATGAGCGCGCTCTGGCCGGGAACGGCGGTGAGCCCTTCGACAAAGCTGGGGGCGGGCTGGGCATCGGCACATGTCCCGGCCCACGCCTGGTAGTTGGTGATAAAGGGGAACGCCGTCGTGGATGCCTGACTGATGGCCGTGGCGCCGGCAAGCACGCGGGCGGCGGGCGACCCGTTGGGTACGAAAATTACGGGAATGGGGGCAGCGGCCGAGCCCGAGCACGGCGACGCCCCGGCGGTACACGACGACGGGTAGATCACGTCTACCGTGCTCGGGCAAACGGCGTAACTTAGAGGGGAAACGGTGTTTACGCACTGGGTTTGGACGGGGCCGACCAAGGTCGTGGGGAGGTCCCAGGTGATACCCGTTGTCTGTTCGTATGTTTGGTTCAGGGCCAGGACCGGGGTGGTCAAGGTGGCCGGCCCTGGCTCGGGTTGAGATAACCGGCGGCGCTGAGGACGTACGACTGGCCGGCGTTGAGGTACGGGAAGGCGGCGCAGCCGTTGCTATCGGTCGTGACCGTCTGGGGCGACGACGTGTTTATGGTCACCGGGACCCCGGAGGCGGCGTTGCCGTCAGCCGAGAAGACCTGGATGATCACCTCGGCGTCGCCGCTGGCGATCACGGTCGCCGGGGGCGCCAGCATGGTCCGGCCCATGACCGGTTCCGCCGTGCTGTGGGGCCAGGAAACGGCCACAGAATCAAGCAGATAGTCGTCGTTCCCGCTGCCCGTGGTCGACGCCCCGCACACGTCGGTGCTCAGTTCGGGCGGAGCGATGGGCACTACCGTCTGCGTTATCGTGAACACCTTGTTGTCGACCGTCTGAGTGGCGGTAATCGACCCTATGGCAACGTCGGCGAAGGGCTCCGAGCGGACACCGTCGAGGGTCTGGGACAAGAGGTTGGCCGCCAGCACCGCGAACCGGTTGTTCGCCGCCGTACTGTAGGCGTTGATGAACGAGCCGGCGAGGGGCGGCACGGCGATCATGAAGAGCAGCACGGCCACCATAACCTCGACGAGAGTGAAGCCCCCGTCGCTTTCCCGGCAGTAGCGACGACGCCGGGAGGTGCGACGTGAGGCTCGGGTCATGGCCCGACTATCGGCGTTCCCGCCCCCGCGCTTGACACCCGGGAGCGTACAACTGTGTTGTTTCATATCTCTGTCCAATCGGCCCCGTCAACCCGCCGTCGACGACGGCCGGGCTGGCGGGTGGAGCCACTCCCGGTCCCTTACGACCCCGGGTTGTCAGAAGTGGCGGATGCGTAAAAGGCTCGAAGGCTTATGGCCGTGCTCGACTGGCTGCGGTCCGCCGCTACCGATGCCGCGCCCGAGCTACTCAGCCCGCTGGGCGTTGCCCCGAAGCTCAGGTTGAAGTTGTCCACCACGAACAAGCGCGGTTCGGCGTCGAGTACTCGCACAAGTTGCTCGATCTGGCCTGCCGTCCCGGAAACGGCCAGGCTCAGGGCCACGTCGGACGGCCCGCTGCCGGCCGTGCTGGCGGCCGCGGCCGAGCCGAAGTTCGGGGGCTGAGGCGAAGCTATGCTCAGCAGCGTTACACCCGCCTTGGTGGCCGCGCTGTAGAGCGTCGTCACCAGGTTGTCCAGTTCGGGCCCGTCGGGCACCGCCTTGGTCAGCCGGGCCAACGCCACCCGTTCCGCCGGTACCTGCTTCTTGCTGGCGCTGAGCACGGCGTACCTGCTCTTCGAGCCCCGTCACCATGGCCGCGGCCACCTGCTCCTTGGCCCTCAGGCTGCTCAGGTGGGAAGACTCGCTGCGGTAGAGGCCTTCGTACCAACCCACCAGGGCGACGATCACGATCAAGACGCCCAGGACCACCACGCTTCGCTTCACTTGCTTCCTCCTGGTAGGGCAGTTCCCCGAGAACTGAAGGCGGCGACCGTCACTTGGGCGGCGGCCGAGATCGTCGTCAATCCGCTCGCTTTCTGGGTGGAGGACACCCACAGGGCGAACAGCCCCTTGACGTGCGAGACGCGGTTTATGAAGTCGGCCACGGCGGCAGCCCCGCCGGACGTCTCGGCCGTCATGGTGATACCTCCGACGACGATCCCGGGGTTAGCGGGGGCGGCCGTGCCCCCGGTCGGGATCGGCTCGGTTTTGGTCAGCGAAATGGTCTGGGGGACCACGTCGGAGGGCATGACCGCGGCGATGCGCTGAAGCAGGCCCGTCCAATCGATGTCGCCGGTCAGGGCGTCCACCGCCAATGCCCGCCGGCTCTGCACCTCGGCCGGCACCTTCAAGACATAACCGAGAGACCTGATCTTCTGGTCCAAGTCGAGTGCCTTGAGGTTCTCGGAGCGGATCTCGCTGCTGACGTTGTCCGCCGAGCGCACCTGACCATAAGAGACGACACCCAGCCCGGCGGCCATGACGACCACGCCCGCGGCGGCGCTCATGACGACGGTGCGCTGACGGCGCTTGGCCAGCACCTCTACGGGGAGGAGCGAGACCTTCCCGTAGGAGTCGCTGCCCCACAAGGCCAACCCGGCGGCGGTGAGCCAACGGTAGGAAGACTCGTGCAGAGCGTCCTTGTCGAGAGCGAGTTCCTTCTGGTCCAGCTCCATGGGAAGCTCGGCCAGCTCCACGGGCAGGCGCAGAGCGCCGGCCAGAGCCTGCGTCACCCCCGGCAGCATGGCTCCCCCCCCGGTGAGGAGCACCTGCTCGAAATGTCCCGTCCCGCTCTGGGAGAGAAGATATTCGAGTGAGCTTCTGACCTCGTTGACAATCGTGTCCAGCCGGGCGCCGGTGTCCTCGCCCCCCCCGGCCAGGTTGACCGGGCCGGGGCCGTACCGGCCCTTGGGGACCGTCCCCACCATCTCCGCCGCGCTCTTCAGGTTGGCCGGGCCCGACAAAGCCACGGTGCGTACGAAGCGGGGCGCACCGCCGAAGCGGACAGCGACGGTGATCAGTTGAGCGCCGACGCCCACCACCGCTTCAAAGCCCTCGCCGGTGCCGCCGCGCGCCGCCGGCCCCTTGGGGGCGGCCACGGCGCGGAGCAAGGCCAAGGGCGACGAGTCGACTGCCGTCACCCGGAGCCCGGCCGCTTCCACGGCGGACACTTCTTCCACGACCACCTCGCGCTGGGCGGCGACGAGCAACAGCCTGCGGGTCCCGGCGGAGGCGTCGCCCCCAGGCAGCGCGGCGAAGTCCACCACGGCCTGCTGGACCGGGATGGGGAGGAACTCCCCAATTTTGAACTGCAACGCCGGCCGCAGCTCGGCGTCGGACATCGGCGGCATCTCGACCTGGCGCACCATGGCCCGCTGGCTACCGAGCCCGATGACGACTTTCTTGCCGCTGAAGCGGCCCTGCTGCCACAGACGCTTGAGCGCTTTGGTCACGGCGGCCTTGTCCTGCACCTCGCCCTCGACCACGGCGCCGTCCGGTAACCCAACCTGGGCAAAGCGGCGCAGTACCCTACGGTTCCCGTCGGTCACGACTTCGGCGGCCCGCACCGCGGACGACCCGATGTCCAGGCCGATGCTCACCCTTTTCCCCATCAGAACCCCAATCGTGCAGTCGAGGTATATTCCACATTAGGAGTATCGGCAGAAAACCCTCACTCCTGTAAGGGATCCTCGGGACCACCGAGGCCCCGCACGCGAGGAGGGACCGGCACAAGCCGGCCCCCCCCTTTCCCAATCTCTCTCCAGCGTCACGCTGGAGGGTGCTGAATTAGAAGCTGCTGTACAAGTTGGACCAGTTTGGCGGCCAAGCCGGGGTGGCGCCTGTGTCAATATGGCCCGAGGCGCTCCCAGTAGCCGGGGGACCGGACGTGGTCGGAAATGCCGTCGAGATGGCGGGCGGGCAACCGTTTTGCCACACGTAGTAGCCGATCTCCGGCGAAGCCGCATTGCTCTGGTCGTCGACGACGGCATAGCAGGCTCCGTTGGAGGCGAGGGACTCAAGGACCATCACGGCCCCAGAGGCGCCGGCGGCGTCCGCTACCGTGGTCTGGCTGGCGCCGACGTCCACGAGCACGGTGCCGTTGGTGATGTTCTTCGTAATAGAGCCGGTGTTCCAGGGGACGGCCGGGTCAAGGGTAGCGCCCTGGACAGACCCAAGGAACAGCTGCGAGGTGCTGTAGTTGGAGATCTCGCTGGTGGCCGCGTTGGTGGCGTTGGACTCGCCGGCGACGCCCTTGGCGCTCTTGGTCGTGCTGAGGAAGGTCGGGATGGCGATCGCCATCAGGATACCCAGGATGAGGACGACGACCATGAGCTCGATGAGGGTGAAGCCCTCTTCATCACGGCGCCGCTGTTCCAGATGCTTGAGCATTTTGTCCTTTCTAGAATTCTTCGGTTCCCGGGCCTTACGTTCCGGGCGCTTCTTTTCGATGCGAGGTTTTCAGTGCGAGCTTCTTGCGCTCGCTAACCAGGTTGTCGTCAGCGTCCGGCGAAGCTTTAGAACTCCTTCGCGGATTGCCGCCGTGCCGGCATCAGCCGCCCTGGTTGACCAACTTGGCGACGTTGAACATCGGCAGGTAGAGGCAGATGACCATGCTCCCCACGGCACCGCCGAGGACGACGATGAGAAGCGGCTCCAACAACGACGTGAGGGACTCGACCGTCCGGGTGATCTCTTCTTCCAGGAAGGTCGCGGCCCGCCCCAACATGGCGTCCAGGCCCCCGGTCTCTTCGCCCACCGACATCATTTGCGCCACCATGGGCGGGAAGATGGGTTGGGCGGCCAGGCGGGAGGCGATGGGTTCGCCGTGGCGCACGCCTTCCGCCATGCTGTCTACGGCCCTCGCCACCACGACATTGTTGACCGTGTCCTTGGTTATCTCCAGTGATTCCAACACGGGCACACCGGCTCGCAGCAAGGACGAGAACGTTGAACAGAAACGCTCCACGGCCGTCTTGCGCATCAGGCCCCCGAAGATGGGCACCTTGAGCACAGTGGTGTCCCAGGTTGCTCTCCCCTGAGGCGTCCTCATCCACCGGCGGAGCAGGACCACGCCCAGTACCACCACGACGATGATGGGGATGGCAAATTTGACGGCAAAATCGGACAGGCCGATGAGGACGCGCGTCGGGTACGGGAGCGTCCCGTTGAGGCTCTTGTAGATGTTCTTGAAGATGGGCACGATAAATAGGATGATGGCGGCCACGATCAGCAGGACGAGGGACAGGACGGCCACCGGGTAGGCCATCGCCGACTTGATCTTCCCTCTCAGGTTGGCCTGCTTTTCCAGCATCGTCGCCAGCGCCGAGAGCGATTGGTCGAGACCGCCGCTGGCCTCTCCGGCGCGGACCATGGCCACGAACAGGCGGCTGAAGACCCGAGGATGAGTGCTGAGCGCCTCGGAGAGGGGGACACCGCGTTCCACTTGGGCGCGCACGTCGACCACGATCTTGCCCAGGGCGGCGTTCTCCGTTTGGTCAGCCAGGATGGACAGCGACCGCAGGAGTGTTAGGCCCGAGGCGATCAGGGTGGCGAACTGCCGGCTGAACAAGGCGATCTGCTTCAGCCCCACCCGGCCCCCGACACCGGGCAAATGGAGCTCTTTGTTCATGGCTCCGGAGGCCTTTGCCTCGATGTTTATGGGCGTATAGCCCATTTGGCGAAGGCGGCCGACGACCAGGTTCTGGTTGTCGGCGTCCAGGGTGCCTTCCACGAGGTTGCCTTGGGTGTCTCGGACCTTGTAGGCGTAGGTCGTCTGGGCCATTACGGCGTCCTTTCCGCGAGCACTGTGCGCTCAGAGGGCTTCGATGAGCCGGCGTAGGTCTTCGGGGTTGGCGCAGCGCTCGATGGCGACGTCATGGCGGATCACGCCCCGTTTGACCATGGTGGCCAACGACTGGTCCATGGTCACCATCCCGTGCTTGGCCCCCGCTTGCATGGCGCTGTACATCTGGTGGGTCTTGCCTTCACGGACCAGGTTGCGAATGGCCGGTGTGGCCACCATGATCTCGCACGCCACCGCCCGCCCGGAGCCGTTGGCCCTGGGCAGCAGCTGCTGGGTCACGACCCCCTGGATCGTGGTCGCCAGCTGCGTGCGGATTTGCTGTTGCTGATGGGCCGGGAAGACGTCGATCATGCGGTCGATGGACTGGGGCGCGTCCTGGGTGTGCAAGGTAGCGAACACGAGGTGACCGGTCTCAGCCGCCGTCAGGGCGGTCGAGATCGTCTCGAAGGTCGCGCATTTCTCCGATGAGTATCACGTCGGGGTCCTGGCGCAGGACGTGTTTCAGAGCATCGGCAAAACCTTTGGTGTCCTCACCGACTTCGCGCTGGTTGACCACGGCCGTCTTGTGGTGGTGAAGGTACTCGATGGGGTCCTCGACCGACATGATGTGCAGGGGCTTGCTGGTATTTATGATGTCGACCAAGGCAGCGAGCGTGGTCGATTTGCCCGAGCCGGTGGGGCCGGTGCAGAGCACCAGGCCGCGCGGCAGGTCGGCAAACTGGCGTACCGCCGGCGGCAGCCCGAGGTCCTCCAAGGAAACGATGTTGAAGGGGATGGCGCGGAAGACGGCGCCCACCGCATCGCGCTGCTGGAAGACGTTGAGCCGGAACCGGCCCACCCCAGGCACGACGTGGGACGTGTCCAGCTCCAGGTTGTTCTCGAACCGTTCGCGTACTTTCTGGGACAGGATCTCGTAGACGAGGTCCCGCACCTTGGACGGCGTGAGCTCGTCATAGTCCTCAAGGGCCCGCAGTGACCCGTCCACGCGGATCATCGGCGGCCGGCCGGCCGTGAGGTGCAGGTCTGAGCCCTTGAGCTCAACCAGTTTGGAGAGGATCTGGTTGACGTGTAGCTGGGGCGGGGCCTCTTCGGCGCCCGTGAAAGTCGCCGCCGACGTGGCCGGGCTGGGGCCGTACATGGCCGCCAGAGCACCGGCGATATCGGACCGGGCGGCCAGGCAGGGCAATGCTTTCCACCCGGTGACCTGGGAGACCACGTTGAGCGTAGATTCGTCCATCGGGTTGTCGGTGGCCACCATCAGGGCATCACCCTCCAGGGCGAGGCCTACCACCATGTGCTTACGGGCCACATCGGCCGGGATGACCCCGTCCACCAAAGGCGAGACGGGGGTCGTGGTCGGGTCCCAGAACGGCAGGGCCAACTGGTCGGCGACCGCCGCCACCAGGTCCCGCTCGCTGACCAGTCCCTCCGAGGAGAGGATCTTGGCCAGGGGCACCCCTGAATCAGCCTCTTTCCGCAACGCGTACTCGAGGACGTCCTTGGAGAGGACCTTGCGGTTCACAAGGAACTCGCCTACCTTGCGCGAGGCAGTCTGCATCGCTTTCTTTTCGGCTGTCGCGGCCCCCGCCTTGAGGTCGCTCTTGGTGGCCGGGGCTGAGGTTGCCTTCAGGGGCCGTCCATCGGGTAGCGGCCCGCCCGGCTCAGGCGATGACTCTCAGGACCTCGTCCAGCGACGTCGTGCCTGCGGCCGCCGCCAGGAGCCCGGCCTGGCGCAAGGTAACCATGCCGTCGGCGATCGCCGCTTTGCGGATGTCGTCGGCGTGGGCGTGCTCGACGATCATGCGCTCCACTTCCTCGTTGACGTTGAGCACCTCGTGAACGGCGAACCGCCCCGTGTAGCCCGTCTTCCCGCATACCTGGCACCCGGTGGCGCGGTACAACCGCTCGGGCAACATTAAGGCAGTGGCGTCCCACCCCATGGCCGCCAACTTGTCCTTGTCGGCTGGGTAGGCCTCCTTGCAACGGTCACACAGCCGGCGAGCGAGACGCTGGGCCACGATGCAGTCGAGCGCACTGCCCACCAGGAATGGTTCGACCCCCATCTCGATCAGCCGGTTGGGCGTGGTCGAGGCGTCGTTGGTGTGGAGGGTGGACAGCACCAGGTGGCCGGTAAGAGCCGCCTCCACCGCGATGGCGGCCGTCTCCCGGTCTCTGATTTCTCCCACCAGGATTATGTCGGGGTCGGCACGCAGGATCGTCCGCAGCGCGGAGGCAAAGGTCAGGCCCGCCTTGGTGTGGACCTGGATCTGGTTGATACCTTCCAGCTGGTACTCGACCGGGTCTTCGACGGTGATCACGTTCTTGGTGTCCTGGTTCAAGATGTTGAGCGTGGCATACAACGTCGTCGTCTTGCCCGAGCCGGTGGGACCGGTGACGAGCACGGTCCCGTAGGGCTTGGTATAGGAGGACTCGTAGCGGACCATGTTCTGGGGCAGGAACCCGAGCTCGGACAGGTTCAGGTTGGCCGTGCTGTTGTCCAGGATCCGCATGACGACCTTCTCACCGTGCACCGTGGGCAGGGTGGCGACCCGCAGGTCGACCGGCCGTCCCTCCACAGTGGTGGTAATGCGGCCGTCCTGAGGTACCCGCCGCTCGGCAATGTTGATGTCCGCCATTACTTTCAGCCGGCTGATTATGCCGTTCTGGATGTTGCGGGGAGACCGCATCACTTCGTGGAGCACGCCGTCTATCCGGTACCTGATACGCAGGTCCTTGCCCGTCGGTTCCACGTGGATGTCGGAGGCACGGTCGGCGATGGCCTGGGTAATGAGCAGGTTGACCAAGCGCACAATGGGCGCGTCCTCGCGGACGTCCTTGATGTTGGAGAGGCGCTCGTCCTCCATCGGCGCGCTGCTCGCGGACGCCTCGGCACTGATGTGCTCAGCCTCGGTGTCCTTGCGGTGGTACTTGTTGATGGCGCCGGTCACGGCTTCGGCCGTCGCCACCACCTGCCGAACCTCGGCCCCGGTCAGGGTGCGTATGTCGTCGATGGCGAAAACATTGGACGGGTCCGCCATGGCCACTATGAGGCGGCCTTCCCACCAGCCGATGGGTACGGCCAGGTAGCGCCGGGCCAGCGCCTCGGGTACGAGCTGGACGGCGGCCGTGTCGACCGGGTAAGAGGCGAGGTCGACGAACTCCAGGCCGAGCTGCTCGGCCAACGTGGCGACGAACTGGTCCTCACTGAGGAGCTTGTCTTCGATGAGCACGCGGGCGAGGTTGCAGCCCCTGTCCTTGGCCCGTCCCAGGGCTTCGCCCAGCTGAGCGACGTTGATGATGCCGCTCTTGACCAGGACTACACCGAGCTGTTCGTCCTCCGAGAGCGCACCGTCCCTGTCACGCACCCTTGTGTCCATGGCCTCCCCCCGAGCGCGTGTGCACCATCGTCTTGATGGTCGGCAGGTGTCCCACCCGGATTGAGAGAAGGTAGTTGACGGGGGCCGTCGAGGGTACGGTATGGGAACATCCGTTCCCCCCATTAAGGAAATCGACGGCCGGCGGCCGGTTCGGCCCCGCTCCGGGATGGGACCCGGCGGCCGCGGAGCTGGGGGCGCCGTCCCGGCGCGTCGATGTAGCCATGGTCAACGGGGTCGCTTCCGCACGGGCGCTCTCCGGCCCCGGCCGGTGCGCGACTTCAACGGGAGGGCGTTAGTTGCGGGCGGAGCCGAGGAACTTGAGCAGCAGGCCCCGGTTCACGGGATCCGGCACGACCACCTCGGCTTCGGGCTCAGAGGCGCCGTTGTCGCCGACTTCCGCCTGGGCACCGGCGGACGTCCGGATGACATCTCCGGCCTCGTCGTCCCAGATCTCGGACAGGTCAGCCACGTCCGCGCCCTCAGGGCCGGCCCACTGCCCCGGTCCCATGTCGTCTTCGGCCAGGTCTGCGGCCCGGTCCTCGCTGGTAGCCCCATCGAAGACCTCGGCATGGACCGTGCCCGGCACGGCGTCGGAGACATCGTACGGGGGCTCGTCGGCGACCTCGTCGCCGATCTCGTCGCCGACGTCGTCGGTAACGTCGTCAGTAGCTTCGTCGGTGGCGGGGACCTCGGGGGCCGGGGGTACCGTCACCTTCACGAGACGAAGCTCGACGAGCTCTTTGACCGCCCGGCAGCCTTCAAACTCGGCTAGGCCCCTGACCTCGAGCACCGTTGCCACCGTGTGGCCGCCGCCGATCGTGGCCACCAGCTGCCACTGGTCGGGCCGGAGCATGACGGTGCCGTCCACCGCCTCTTGCAGGCTCAGCTCGCAGTCGAGCGAAGGCACGGCGGCCGCGATCGCCGGCCACTGGCTGAGGCGGTCCTCAGCCTCCTCCAGAAGGGGGTTGACGTCCTGAGGCTCTATGGCGTTGGCGGGCCGTGTCCCGGTGTGGAACTTGAAGCTGCCTTCCTTCAACCGGAGCAAGGCGAACAGGGCGTCCACCGCCGTGCGGTGCTTGCCCACGTCGAACCCGGCGATCCCGCCGGTGTCAAACCAGACGCTGCCCGTCCCGCCATTGGCTTCGATCCGGAGTTCTCCCGTCTTAGCGGTGACGGAAAGAAGCGCCAGGACATCAGGCAGTGCAATTGTCTCGAGCGTACCTTCAAGCGACACGGCAACCTCCGGTTCTTATGGCCACTACTTCGGCATCTTCCCCCCCGGAGTTGAGAAAACCGGGCAACGACGGAAGTTCCGCTGCCACGTGATGCCACCACGCCCGCGCCACAACAAAGTTGGACCGGCCCGGTGGACCAGCGCTTTAGTAGTTTACGGCCGGTTGGGGGGCGAACATGAGCCCCGGCGCGCCGCTCGTCGGGCGCCGTGGGCGCACCACCGTCCTAAAGCGACCAAGGCGGCTCCCCGAACTGGCGCCGCGCCCCAAGCTCGCCCCGTCCCGCCCGCCGGCCCAGCTCGCGCAGGGCGGCGGCCGACATGGCCTCCACCGGAGCGTCCCGTCCGGTCCAGATGTTGACCTGCCGGGCGGCCTGGTGGATCAACATGCCCAGCCCGTTGCACGTGCTCGACCCCCGGGCCCGGGCGGCGGCGATGAGCGGCGTGGTGGCGGGGGCGTAAACGAGGTCGGCGACCAGCTGGCCAGGTCCCAGGCTGTCCACGCTCAGGCCGAAGGGAAGGCCGTCGCTCCCGGCCACCACGCCGGTCATGCCCACCGGCGTGGCGTTGACGATGATGTCCGAGGCGCCGGCCAGGGCCACGGTGGCCTCCCCGCCCACCTTGCCCGCCAGGGCGGCGGCGGCCAGGACCTGGTCGCCACGGCGGCCCACAACGCCGACCCGGGCGGCGCCGGCCTCGGCCAGCGCCAGGACCACGGCCCGGGCCGCGCCCCCGGACCCGAGGACCAGGCAGCGCTTGGACTCCGGCGACCAGCCGAGGTCGGCCAACGAGTCCACAAACCCAAGACCGTCGGTGCTATCGCCCGCCAGTTCGCCGCCCAGGTTGGTCACCGTGTTGACCACGCCCAGGCGCTGGGCCACCGGGCTGAGGCGTTGGCACGCCTCAGCGGCACCGGCCTTGTGGGGCATGGTCACCGACAGGCCTCTGATGCCCAGGTCCACCATGGCCGCCACCGCCACCCGGGCCCGCCCTGAGGCGACCGGGAAAGCGAGGTAGGCCCAGTCCAGTCGCAGCTCGGCGAAGGCGGCGTTGTGAAGAGCGGGGGAAAGCGAGTGGTCCACGGGGTCACCAATCACCCCGGCCACCACCGTGGTGGCTGCCGGCCACGTCCCCCGTCGAGCCCGGGCCCGGGGCCGTCCCCTTGGTCGTCCGTCCGTGTTCAGCACAGGTGGGCCGTCCGGCATTCGCTCTGCAAGCGGACGAAACCAGCCGACGTGGAAGCGAAGCCCATCTTCCCGTCAGTTTTGACCTCCACCCAGTAGAGGTAGCTCGTGTGGGGAGGGTGCAGGGCCGCCTCCAGCGAGGGTAAGCCGGGGTTGGCTATGGGCGTCGGCGGCAGGCCCTTGTGGAGCAGGGTGTTGTACGGGCTGGGAGTGTCCGGATCCACACCGCCCTTGGGGCCCCCAACGCGTACAGGAGCGTCGACTCGGCCCCGATGGGCATCCCGGCCGCTAGGCGGTTATAGATGGCAGATGCGATCGGGCCCCGGTCGACCTCCAGCTTGGCCTCCCGTTCCACGATCGAGGCGACGATCACGACCTGGTAGGCGCTGTAGTGGAGTTTCCCGGCCGCTGCGGCCAGGTCGAGCTGGGCGGCATGGGAGTCAAACGTGTCGACCATGTACTGCACGAGGTCGTCCGGTGGCTCACCCTGGCGCACCGGGTAGGTAGCCGGGAAGAGGAGGCCCTCCAGGTTGTTGGTCCCGGCGGGCTCGTAGGGCGAGCGCACCTGGCCGCCCGTCGCGGCGACAACGAACGCTCCCGGCGACACGCCAATACCGCGTAGCCGGCCGAGGGCGGCCGCCATCTGGCGGATCGTGTACCCCTCGGGCACCCGGAGTGGCTCGACCACCAGCACCGGGCCGGCTTCCAAAGCGGCCACCACCCTCGAGTAGGGCTCGTTGGTGGCCAGGTGGTACGTGCCCGGCAGCAGGGAGGCGGAGGCTTCGAGCTTCACGTAGAGGGCGAAGACGGTCGGGCCGTGGATCACGCCCGCCTTGGCCAACAGGTCGGCGATGCGCACGGTCGAGGCGCCCGCAGGCACGACGACGGTGACCGTGCGGCCCGGATGACCGGAGGGGTTGACCTCGTTGCTTATGTGCAGGAAGGCAAAGAAGCCAGCCACGAACAGCACGACCACCACGCCGGCCACCACTTTGAGCAACCGGTGGGGCCGCCGCGCCCGGTAGGCCCCTCGGCCGGTCCGTACCCCTCGGCCGGTCCGTACCCCTCGGCCGGCCCGTAGGCCGCAGGCGCTTCGTACCCCTCGGTGGCTTCGTAGCCCTCGCCCGCTTCGTAGCCGTCGGCGTCGCCATAGACATCGTCGCCCCGGAACCCCTCGCCCGCTTGGTAGCCCTCGGCCGCGTCGTAGCCCTCGCCCGCTTCGTAGCCCTCGCCCGCTTGATAGCCCTCGGCTGTGTCGTAGCCCTCGCCCGCTTCGTAGCCCTCGCCCGCTTGATAGCCCTCGGCTGTGTCGTAGCCCTCGGCCGCGTCGTAGCCCTCGGACGCGTCGTAACCCTCGGCCGCGTCGTGGCCCTTGGCCGCCTCAAAACCTGCGGCCCCCTCGGTACCGACTTCCGCGGGCATCAGGCCTGTCGTGGCGTACCCGTCCTCGGGCTCGAAGCCGGCCTCGGGGTAGCCCCCTACGCCGGGGCCATAGTCCTGCGGCCCGGGCTCGTAGGGTTCGCGTCCTTCCGGTCCGTAGGCCGCTCCGGGCGGTCCGAGGGACGCTCCGGCGTTTGCCCCGCCCCCAATCGCGCCGGCGTCGCCCTCCCGTTCCCCAGGCGTCGGGGGCGGGGAAGTCCCCGGGCCGGGCAGGCCGGGACCGGGCGTGGCGCCCTCCGGCCGGTTGCCCTGGCTCACCGAGAGGGAGTGGCTGGACCTGCCTGCGGCCAGGGCCAATCCCGCTGGCGGTCGAGCCACGTCTGAAGGATGGCGGCCGCCGCCACCTTGTCTACGACCGCCCGGCGGGCCGCCGGCCGGCGACCGCCGGCAGCCAGGGCCCGGTGGGCGATGACGGTGCTGTAACGCTCGTCACAGCACTCGACGGGCACGTCCAGCACGCCGCGCATCTCGGCCACCTCGGCCAGTACACCGCGGGCGGCGGGGCCGGTCCCGCCCGAAAGCGACAACGGCAGACCGACGACTACCAAGCCGGCACCGGACTCAGCTATCAGGGCTGCCAGCTGGGCGTGGTCGTCGGCGTGCGACTCACCGCGGGGGATCACCGTCAAGGCGCTGGCGACCCGGCGGCTGTCGTCGGAGACGGCCACACCGACGCGCTCGGCTCCCGAGGTCGATCCCGAGGACGCGCCCCGTCGTCGTCCGGGGCTCTCCGGCCGTGCTCTGATCGATGGCCCCGTCCACTCAGCTACCCCCCGCCACTTGGCTCGTCCCGGCCAACCTGGCCCTCACCGTCTTCGAGGGCCTCGTCCAACCGGGAGACGTCGCGACCCCCGGCCATGGCCAGCTCGGGATTGCGCCCGCCACCGCCTCCGCCTACCAAGCGGGCGGCTCCGGACACGAGTTCGGGCGCCGGCACCGGGTACCCCTTTTCGACCGCCGCCACCAGGGCGACCTTGCCCGCCTCGGGGCTGCCCCCGAGCACAACGGCCCGGGCCCCGGCCGGGCCAGGACGGCCAGGGCCAGTTCGCGCAGGGCGTCACTGTCGAGGCCGTCACGACGGGCGACCACAGCCGCGTCCACCGCCCGTGCGGCCAGATCGGCGGCCTCACCGGCGGCGCCGGCTTGGCGAGCGGCCTTCAGTTGGTCCTGCACATCGCGCAGCTCGGCCAGGCGCCGCTCGATGGCGGCACCTAGTTCCTCGGGCGTCGCCTTCAGCAGCCCGGCGGCGTGAGCCAGGCGCGCCTCGTTGGCCCGCAACCGTTCCAGAGTGGCGGTGCCGGTCAACGCCTCCACCCGGCGCAGGTTGGACCCGATCGAGCTCTCGGAGACAACCTCCACGGGCCCGATCATCCCCAGCCGGTCGACGTGGGTACCGCCGCACAACTCGACCGAGTGACCGCCCGCGTGCACCACCCTCACCCGTTCGCCGTACTTGTCGCCGAAGAAGGCGATAGCACCCTTGGCTTCCGCCTCGGCCCGGGGCAACTCCTCGGTAACAACCTCCATGTCCGCCAGGATCTGCGTGTTGACCAGATCCTCGATCTGGTCCATCTCGGCCCGGGACACGGGGGCGTAATGGGTGAAGTCGAAGCGTAGCCGGTCGGGCGCCACCAGCGAACCCTGCTGCTTGACGTGCGGGCCCAGGACCTGGCGCAAAGCCCAGTGCAGCAGGTGGGTCCCGGTATGGTTGCGCCGGATGGCGGCCCGGCGCCCGGCGTCCACGGCGACCTCGGCCTCCTGCCCGGCGGAAAGGTACCCGTCGGTGACCACAGCCAGGTGACAGTGCAACCCCGGGAGCGCGGGCGTGGTCCCGTCGACGCGGGCGCGCCCCGTGGAGGTGGAAATAGTGCCCGTGTCGCCGACCTGGCCACCGGACTCGGCATAAAAAGGTGTGCGGTCGAGAAATATCTCCACCGTGCCCGTTTCCTCGCCCTCCAGCACGGCCAGCATGCGCCCCCGGCCTTCCAGGGCCGCGTACCCGGTGAAGACCGTGGGGCCGAACTGGTCCACGATCTCCCGGTAGGCGGCCAGGTTACCCTGACCGGCGCCGCCTTTACCCCGTCCGGCCTCACGGGACTGCTCGCGCTGGCGCTGCATGGCCAGGGCGAAGCCGTCGTCGTCCAGGGCGGCTCCCCTCTCGGCGGCAATCTCCCTCGTGAGCTCGATCGGGAAACCGTGGGTGTCGTGCAACTTGAACGCGGTCTCGCCGCCGATCACCGGACCGGCGGCAAGTTCGGCTTCGAGCAGCGTCATCCCCGAGCGCAGATTGGCCCGGAAGCGCTCTTCTTCGCGGGCCGCCACCCCAGACACGAAATCGGCATTGTGAGCCAGGTCGGGATAAGCCTCGCCCATCACCTCGACGACGGCCTCGACCAGGCTCGGGCATACCATCCTCGTGGTGCCCAGCAGGCTGGCCCGCAGGACAGCACGCCTTATTATCCGCCGCAATACGTAACCACGGTCCTCATTGGAGGGAAAGACGCCGTCGGAGATCATGAACGAGAAGGTCCGGGCGTGGTCGGCCAGGACCCGCAGGGCCACGTCGACCTCGGTGTCCGCACCGTACCGGCGGCCTGTCAGTTGCTCGGCCCGGGCTACCAGCGGGCGCAGAACGTCGGTGTCCCAAAGTGAAGGCACATCCTGGAGCACGGTGAGCATCCGCTCAAAACCGGCGCCGGTATCTATACAGGGCTTGGGCAGCGGGACGAGCTCGCCGGAGGCCTGGCGGTCATAGGTCTGGAAAACCAGGTTCCAAAGTTCGACGAAACGTGCCTCGCCACCGCCCACCGGCCCGCCACCGGCACCCCATTCCGCACCCCGGTCGAAATGCAGCTCCGAACACGGGCCGCAAGGACCGGTGTCGCCCATTTCCCAGAAATTGTCCTCCCCGGTGCGCTGGATCCGGTGGCGCGGGACACCGACGACGTCCACCCAGATATCGGCAGCCTCGTCGTCATCGTTGTAGACCGTCACCCACAGCCGGTCCCCGTCAAGGCCGAGGACCTCGGTGAGCAGTTCCCACCCCCACACGATGGCGTCGTGCTTGAAATAGTCCCCGAAGCTGAAGTTGCCGAGCATCTCGAAAAAGGTGGCGTGCTTGGGCGTACGCCCAACCTGCTCGATGTCGTCGTGCTTGCCGCGCACGTGTACGCACTTTTGCACGCTGACGGCCCGGCGGTAGGGCGGGATCTCCTCGCCCAGGAAGTAAGGGATGAACTGGTTCATGCCGGCATTGGTGAACAGCGGCGCCCGGGGGTGGTGCGGCACCAGCCCGGCCGAGGCGACCTCGGTGTGGCCGCGGGCGACGAAGAAGTCCAGAAAGGCGCGCCGAAGCCCATTGGCATCCATGGGCACAAGGTTACTGCCCGAGCCGGGCCCGCTCGGCACTCGGCGGGCCTCTCGCAGGCTCGGCCCCCTCAGGCTTGCTGGGTGCCCGTCACGACAGGTTCGCCGAGGCCAGGACCTTGCCGGCGGCGCCGACCACCCGGGCCTGGCTCAGGCGTCCGGCGGGCTGGTCCACGCTCGCCGCCCAGGCGCCCTTGCCCCCGGACAGCCAGAACCGGCCCAGCATCACCGGCGGGCCTTGGTCGAGGACGACTTCGCAGCGCAGCGTCCCCTGCCAACTGGCATCGTCCATGTACATGAAAAGCCAGGTCGGGTTGCCCGCATAGACCATCACCCGCCCGACCGGGCGCCCTCCGGCGTACAGGGCGGCGACGTGGAGAGGGGCGCCGGCCGAGGGTGGGCCAGGATAATGCTCGGCCCCGCCGCCAGCCGTCCCGTAGCCAAGCAGGATGCCGAGCCCGAACGCCACCACCACGGCGGCCCCGGCTACGGCCAGGCCCAGCTTAGGCCTCCAGATCGACCAAGACCGCCAGCCGACCGGCCCCGGGCGCAGGCCGAGGCGCTCGAAGACACGCGCCTCGAAACCCACCGGAGGCTCCGCCGCCGGGGCCAGATGGAGCAACTGGTCGGCGGCCGCGGCTAGCTCGTCGACCTCAGCCGAACACCTGGCACACTCCTCCAGGTGGGCCAGCGCGGCCATCCTTTCCTTGCCAGTGATGGCGCCGAGCGCCAGTTCAGCCAGGTCGGGCTGGATGCGGGCGCACTCCGGCGGCAGTACGTCGCCCGCCGCGCCGCGTTCGGCTCCGGTCACATCCCCCTGGCCGTCACCGGGGTACTCCTCGGAGTAATCGTTCACGGCCGGCGACCTCCCCCGGCGGCGTCATTGGCTCCGGCGCCGAGGTCGTGGACCGATGTCGAGGACCGTAGCTTCTGCAGGCCCCGCCGGACCCGGGTCTTGGCTGTGCCGAGGGGGACGGCTTCCACCTGGCTGATCTCGGCCGCGGTGTAGCCGTAGACGGCGGCCAGGACCAGGGCCCGGCTCTGCTCGGGCGGCAGTGAGGCCAGGGACCTGGCGATGCGCCCTCTCAGGTCGGAAGACTCGGCCTTGTCCTCGGGCGACTGGCCGGCGCTGGCCAGGCTGGCCCACATGGAATCGGCCGGGTCGGTCACCACCGGGCGCCGCAGGCGCAAGGCATCGACAGCCAGGTTGCGGGTGATGGTGAGGATCCAGGTCCCGACCGAGGCCCGCCGGCGGTCGAAGACCAGGGCGTGGCGCCAGGCCCTCAGGAAAGCCTCCTGGGCGATGTCCTCGGCCAGGCTGGCATCGCCCACCATGCTGAGCGCCAGGCCGAAAACGCGCCGCTGGTACCGGCGGACAAAGGCCACGCCGGCGCGCTCGTCACCGACGCCCATCCCCGCCAGCAGGGACTCGTCGGACGCACCGGCCTCACCGATGCTCTTTCGGCTCATGTACGGGGTACGTACAGTTGGCCGGAAAAGATTGTCCCGCCCGTCACCGCCTCCGGCCGGGACGGGATAATGGGCGGGGACGGAACGGCACCGGCCGCCCCGGTCCTCGAAGCGGGCTCGGTCCTCGAAGCGGGCACGGTCCTCGAAGGAGCCACGTAATGAAAGCTACGACACCGGGGACGGACGAGGCGGCGACGGGCGAGCCCCGTCGCGCCGGCGCTGGCGCCGGCCCGGCGCTGGCCCTCGCCACTGCCGTGACCGTGGGGCTCCTGGCGGCGGCCGGAGCCATGACGGGCCCAGCGGCGGCAGCCGGGGCACGTGAGCCGGCAGAGATCGGTAACAAGGTCTTGGTCAAAACGGCCACGGTCCACAAGTACGGCAAGGTGCTGGTCGACCAGAAGGGCCTCGTCCTCTACTACAACACCGCTGACAAGGCGTCCCACTGGGCCTGCACCGGCACTTGCCTGACCGAGTGGCCTCCCCTGACCCTGCCCAAGGGCGAGGCCCTGGCCCAGTTGAGCAACGGCATCACGGGCCTGGGGACGGTCCCCGGCATCACCGGGGCCCAGGTGACCTGGGACGGGAAGCCTCTGTACACCTTCAGCCATGACAGCCCGGGCACGGTGAAGGGCGAAGGCGTTGCCCACGTGTGGTACGTCGTCCAGCTCTCGCACTCGGCGACCGGCGCCCACTGGACCTAGCCGGTGGACCTAGCCGGTGGACCTAGCGGCGGGACGGGCCACCGACCGGTAAAACGGGAACGGCCGCCGACACGGGCTCAACTCGCACGGGGGGCGGCCGAGGCTCGCACCTGTTGCTCGCTCAGTGCCCACAGTCGTTGGCCAATACCCTCCACGGCGGCACCGGGCGGCACCGGGACCTTCTTTTTATCGAAGTAGTACCCACCGCTGTCCAGCACTTCGTCGGGCGCTTCGGCCAGCCACACCAGCGTTTCGGCGCCCCGCGCCGGCGGGCGCGAGAAAGGTTTTATCACCGCCATGGCCAGGGCCATCAAGACGCCATTGTTGTGGTTGAAATTCGTGGCCACAGTGCCGGGATGAAAACTGTAAGCCGACACGCCCGAGCCCTGCAGCCTCCGGGCCAGTTCTTCGGTAAAGACGATATTGGCCAATTTCGTTTGCCCGTACCGGCGGAAGCCGCGCCCTGGGCCGATGCCCCCGCGGTAGGCGATCGTACCGTCGAGGTCGTCGAACGGCATCGCCGCGTTTTTACTGGCGTCGGAGGCCGTCGTTATGACCCGGGCGGGGGCGGAATGGCGCAGCTTTCCCAACAACAGCGTCGTTAACAGGAACGGCGCCACATGGTTGAGGGCCCAGGTCTGTTCGATGCCGTCTCCGGTCAGTCCCGGCGAGGCGAAAATGGCCCCGGCGTTGTTGGCCAGTACGTCCACCCTCTCGTAGCGGGAGTCGATCTCCGCCGCCAGCCGGCGGACGTCGGCCTGGGAGCCAAGATCGGCCACGACCACATCGACCACCGAGCCGGCGGCACGGGTCCGGGCCCGCGCCGCAGCGGCCTCGCCCCGGGCCCTGTCCCGGGCCACCAGGGCCACGTTGGCGCCCCGGGCAGCCAGCGCCTCGGCCGCCGCCAGCCCGATGCCGTTGGTGCCGCCGGTAAGGACGACCTGCTTACCGGCTACCCCGTTGCCTGGCCCAGACTGCATCTGTCTTACCTCCGTCCCGCGGTTGGCTCGGTTCGCCCAGGGTCCACTGCCGGCGCAACTCGGCCTCCCGGGCGGCCATCGTGCTACGCCCCTCGTCGATGGCGCTGCGCAAGTCGGCGATCGTCGAGACGGCCAGGTCGCGGGCTTTATCGGCGATCTCGGCCCCGGCCTTCAGGGGCAACTGGCGGGCCGGGAGATAACGGGCCAGCCGGCGCCTGGCTTTGCGCTCGACCCACTTGGAGGCGGCAAAGCCGGTCACCAGGCCGGCTCCCAACCACGTCACTCGCTTGAACATCAGCGCGGCCTCGCTTTGCCCGCCACCACGCGTCTCGGCACCGGCCGCGGCTCGGACCGGGTGCTCGAACGCACGGCCAGGGCCTGGCCCCGGGCCACCGGGCCCCGGCTGGCCTGGCTGCGAGAGCGGTGCCGCCGGCGCCCGCCGTCCCGGCCGGGAGGGGCCGCCTCAACCTCCACGCCGCCCCGGACCAGCCGCAGGGCCCGGGCCAGCCCCGAAACCAGCGCCACCAGCTTGATGAACGGGGAGGCCACGGCTCCACCCACCAAGCGGGAAGCCGAACCGACGACCTCGCTGATGGCTTCCGCGCTCCCGACCATCCGCTCGACTCGCTCCACCTCCAGGCCTGCTTCCCGCACAGTGGCACTGATCTCGTCAAGGAGCTCCCCCGCCTCCCGGCGCAAGTCGTCGGCCTGGCGGCGCAGGTCGCGCACGGCACCCAGAAGGGAGGCCACAGCGGCTACCAGCGCCACCACCACCAGGGTGGCGACCACGGTCACCCCCACGGCTACGGTGTCGGTGGCCGCCAGCAGGGCAAGGGGCATCGGGGCCTCAGCTTACTGACGACCGGCGCCACCACCGGGCTCGGGCCCCGGGCGACGTACGTCCTCGCCCCGGCCGGTGGGCTCCCAGTAGGTGCGCCCCTCCAGGTGGTCCGGCCGGTACTGCTGGGCGACCCAGGCGCCGGGCTCGTTATGCGGGTAGACATAGCCCTGGCCATGTCCGAGCCGGGCCGCGCCCGGGTAATGAGCATCCCGCAGGTGCCGGGGCACGGCCCCAGCGGCCTGCGAAGCGACGTCCTCCCGGGCCCGGCCGAGGGCGGTGGTGACCGAATTGGACTTGGGTGCATTGGCCAGGTGGACCACGGCGTGGGCCAGGTTGAGCTGAGCCTCGGGCAGGCCTACGAACTCCACCGCCCGGGCGGCGGCATCGGCCACCAGCAGTGACTGGGGGTCGGCCAGGCCCACGTCCTCGCTGGCCAGTATCACCAGCCGTCGGGCAATGAAACGGGCGTCCTCCCCCGCCTCCAGCATCCGGGCCAGCCAGTACAGGCCGGCGTCGGCGTCAGAGCCCCTGATGCTCTTTATGAAGGCACTGATCACGTCGTAGTGCTCGTCCTCGCCATAGCGGATGGCGCGGGTGCTGCGGGCCGCCTCGATGTCGGCCACGGTGACTTCGGGGCGTTGGTCCGCTTCGGCCAGGGCGAGAGCGACCTCGAGGCCGTTGAGGGCGGCCCGGGCGTCACCTTCGACCAGGCGGGCCAGCAGCTCCAACGCCTCGTCCTCCGCACTGGCGTCCTCGCGCTCGAGCGCCCGGCGCAACAACACCAAGACGGCCTTCTCCGAGAGCGGCTCCAGGCGGAACAGCGTGCTCCGGGACAGCAGGGGGCCGTTGACGGAGAAGAACGGGTATTCCGTGGTGGCCCCGATGAGGGTGAGCTCGCCTTCTTCCACCGAGGGCAACAAGGCGTCCTGCTGGGCCCGGTTGAAGCGGTGCACCTCGTCCAGGAACAACACCGTGCGCCGGCCCTGCTCACCGAGCAGGGCCTTGGCCCCCTGCACCGTGTCGCGCACGTCCTTGACCCCGGCGGACACGGCGGAGAGGCCGACGAAGGCTCGTTTGGTAGCGCCGGCGATAAGACGGGCCAGGGTCGTCTTGCCCGTGCCCGGGGGGCCCAGAGCACGGCGGAGCTGAGCCGGTCGGCCTCTATGAGGGCCCGTAAAGGCCGGCCGGGGGCCAGCAGGTGTTCCTGGCCCACCATCTCGTCCAGACTTTGCGGCCGCATCCGGGCAGCCAGGGGGCCCTCGGTGGCCAGGCGCCGTTCGAGAGCGGCCTGGAAGAGGTCAGCCGTCAACCCTGTCCTCGGGCACCGTTGCCGGCCCCCGGCAGCGCTCGGTAGGCGTCATAGACACTGTCGATGCGCTTGAGGGCGCTCAGGACCGACTCCAGGTGAGCCGGGTCGGCCAGTTCGAACTCGAAGCGCATCTTGCTCACCCGGTCGGCGCCGGTATGGCTCTCGCTGCGCAGGATGTTGAGGTGATGGTCGGAAAGCACCTTCCACACGTCAACGCCGAGCCGGCTACGGTCCAGGGCCTTGATCTCCAGGGCGGCCAGGAAGCTACCGGGCCGGTCCCGGTCCCACTCCACCTCGATGAGCCGGCCCACCTCGCCGGCGGCCAGCGCGGCGGCATTGGCGCAGTCGCTGCGGTGCACGCTCACACCCCGGCCCCGGGTCACGAAGCCGATGATCTCGTCCCCGGGTACGGGCGTGCAGCAGCGGGCCAGGCGCACCATCACGTCGTCGAGGCCCTCCACATGCAGGCCTATCCCCTGCTTGCTGGCCGCTCGCCGGGGCTGGCGGACCGTCGTCGGCAACTGCACGTCCTGGTCCCCGCCCCGCAGTTCCCGGGCCAGACGCTGAGCTACGGACTGCCCCGAGACGTGGCCCTCGCCGATGGCGGCAAAAAGGCCGTCCAGATCGGCGTAGTGCATGGCCTCGCTGATCTGGCGCAGGGGTTCGCTGCCCAGCAGCTTCTGCAGGGGCAGGCCCTCCTTGCGCAGGGCCTTGACCAGCTCTTCGCGTCCCGTCTCCATGGCGTCCTCGCGCCGTTCCCGGCTGAACCACTGGCGGATCTTGTTGCGGGCGCGGGGGGTGACGACGATGTCCAACCAGTCCCGGCTGGGCCCGGCGGAGGGGACCTTGGAGGTGAATATCTCGACGCTGTCGCCCGACGTCAGCTTGGAGTCGAGCGGCACCAGGCGCCCGTTGAGCTTGGCCCCGATGCAACGGTGGCCCACCTCGGTGTGGATCGAATAGGCGAAGTCGACCGGCGTCGCCCCCACCGGCAATGCCACCACGTCACCTTTGGGAGTAAAGACGAACACTTCGTCCGTCTCGAGGTCGAGCTTCAGGCTCTTCGAGGAACTCGGCCGGGTCGGTGCTCTCGGCCGACCAGTCCACGATCCTCTGCAACCAGGCCACGTCGGCGGTCGAGGCGTTCTCCTTGTACCCCCAGTGGGCGGCGATGCCGCGTTCGGCCCGGTTGTGCATTTCCAGAGTCCGGATCTGGACTTCCAGCGGTTTGCCCTGAGCGCTCACCACGGTGGTGTGCAACGACTGGTAGAGGTTGAACTTAGGGGTGTTTATGTAGTCCTTGAAGCGGCCCTGAATGGGGGCCCAGGTGCCGTGGATGGCGCCCAGGGCGGCCCAGCAGTCCTTCACCGAGCTCACGATTACCCGCACACCGACCAGGTCGTAGATCTCGTCGAACTCTTTGTTTTTCAGGACCATCTTTTCGTAAATCGAGTACAGGTGCTTGGGCCGCCCCGTCACCTGAGCCTCTATGCGGGCGGCGGAAAGTCGCTCCTGCACCTGTTCGATCACCTGGGCCAGGTAAACATCGCGCTCGGGCGCCCGGGCCGCCACCATCTGCTCTATCTCGGCGTAACGGCGCGGGTGGAGGGTGGCAAAGGAGAGGTCCTCGAGTTGCCATTTGATGTCCGAAATACCGAAGCGGTGGGCCAGAGGAGCGTAAACGTCGAGGGTCTCCTGCGCCGTGCGCTTTTGGCTGGCCTCGGGCATGGCCCCTACCGTGCGCATATTGTGCAGGCGATCACCGAGCTTTATGAGCAGGACCCGAGGGTCCTTGGCCATGGCCACCAGCATTTTGCGCATGGTGGCGGCCTGGGCCGCGGCCCGCGAGTCGAATGACACCCGCTCGAGCTTGGTGACGCCGTCGACTATCTGGGCCACGGTGGGCCCGAAACCCGTCTCTATTTCCCCCAGCGAGATAGCGGTGTCCTCGACCGAGTCGTGGAGCAACGCCGCGGCTAGGGTTATGTCGTCCATGCCCAGGCCGGCCAGCACGGTGGCCACGGCCACGGGGTGGGAGATGAAAGCTTCGCCCGACCGGCGGAACTGCCCGTCGTGGGCTTTTTCCGCGGTCTCGTAGGCCTTTACGATGAGGCTGGGGTCGCCTTTGGGATGACGCTCGCGGTAGGTGGCCAGCAAAGGCCCGAGGAAGTCGGGGGCGGGCGGCCCCTGGCGGCGCCAAGGAAGGACGCGCTCGACAGTGGCAGCCGCACGCCCCCGTGAAGACCGCTCTACTGTTGTCACAACTGGCCCTTTCGCTTTAGCAGCTCGCCTCCGGGCCCGGCCCGGCGCTGTTATTGCCAACCCCGGTGACGGCCCTGTTATTCATAACTGACGAGGGCAACGACATCTACGCCCTCGAGCCGTTTGCGGCCCCCCAGGAACCCGAGCTCGAGGATGCAGCCGAACCCGACCACGGCGGCGCCGAGCTTGCCCACCAACCGGCACGTGGCGGCGGCCGTGCCCCCGGTGGCGAGCACGTCGTCGATCACGAGGGCTCTCTCGCCCGGACGCACGGCGTCACTGTGCACCTCGAGGGTATCGGTGCCGTACTCGAGCTCGTAGGTGTCGGAGTAAACGTCGGAGGGAAGTTTTCCCTTCTTGCGCACGGGAACGAAGCCGGCACCCAGGCGGTAGGCGACAGGCGCCGCGATTATGAAACCCCTGGCCTCGACCCCGATCACCTTGTCGACATTGGCGTCGGCGAAGCGGTCGGCCAGGGCGTCGGTGCAGCCGGCCAGGCCCTGGGCGTCAGCCAGCAGAGGCGTGACGTCCTTGAACACCACGCCGGGCTTGGGAAAGTCAAGGACGTCCCTGATCAGGTCCTTTATCCGTGCCGCCTCGTACTCCATACCGCGAGCGTACTACGGGCCCAGGCGGCGACCGTTCCGCCCCGCGGCCCAGCACTCGCCGGGGCCCTGTCGCCCGTCCGGGCCGAACAGGTCGGGGGGCGACGGTACCCGGCACTAACGCCGGCGAGGAGCCTTCTTTCGCGCCCGGGGCGGCGCTCCCCGGGGCCGGGGCGGCACCTTCCCGGCAGGAGTGGCACCGGCAGGAGTGGCACCGGCAGGAGTGGCACCGGCAGGAGTGGCACCGGCAGGAGTGGCACCGGCGGAAGCAGGTGTGCCCGGGGCCTGTGGTGACCGCGGCCCGGCACTGCCGGTACCCGCCGAGGGTGGCCCGGTTACGGGTGGCAGGACGAGGTCGGGGACGACGGGGTCGGGGTGGTCTGCTCCGGCGGCGCCGGAGGGGGCAGCGGAGCGAGACCGCAGCGGCCCGGCGTAGCTCTCGAAGCTACCGCCGGGGGCCGGTACGTCGGCGCCGTTGCCGCTGGCGGCGCCCGTGGCCGGACCACCATTGCCCGCGGCTCGGCCCTTGGCGGCACCACCATTGGCGGCACCACCATTGGCCCGACGAGGCCCAGGCCCCGGCCGCCGCCAGCCGCCGCTGGGGATGACATCGGTCTCCGCCGTGGCCGCCGGAGCCCCGGAGCCGGCGGCGCGGGCTCCGGTACCGGTGCCGGCAAAGGCGCCCCCCGTCGCCATCCCCGTCGTGCGGGCCGGGCCCTGGAACACGCCCGAGGCCACCGTGGCCGGGGTGAGGACCTGACGGGAGGCGGGATAAGCGGCCAGCCGCCTGCGGATCTCGACGTAACGAGGCTCGCGTTCCTTCAGGATGGCGAGGATGGGCGAGGCAATGAAGATGGACGAGTAGGCGCCGCTCATGAGGCCGATGAACAGGGCCAGGCCGAAGTCGTTGAGCGCCGTCGCCCCCAGGATCCAGGAACCGATGACGAGGATGCAGAAAACCGGCATGATGGCCACGAAGGACGTGTTGATCGACCGGGCCAGCACCTGGTTCATGGACAGGTTGACCACGTCGGTGTAGGTGACGCGGTTGGTCGATGCCAACCCGCGGGTGTTCTCCTTCACCTTGTCGAACACGACGATGGTGTCGTAGAGACTGTACCCGAGGACGGTCAGGAAGGCGATAACCGTGTCAGGACTGACCTGAAAACCCGACAGGGCATAGATCCCTACCGTGACGAGCATGTCGTGCAGCAGCGCGACCAGGGCGGCAACCGCCATCTTCGACTCGAAGTAGATGGCGATGCAGGCAGAAATGAGGACCAGGAACACGATGACGGCCTCCACCGCCTTGCCCGTGATGTCGCTCCCCCACGATGGCCCGATGGCGTTGAGGGTGACCTCGTCCTGGGGCACGTGGCCGATGGCCGCCATTTCCTTGGTCACCTGCTGGACCAGGGCGCTGTTGCTGGTCAGGGTGGCCGGGGCCTGGACCGATATGTTTGTCTTGCCCGTCTGGCGGTTGGTGAGCTGGGTGATGGTGGCCTGGCTGAGCGTGGAGCTGATCTTGCCCAGGTCGGCGGTCACGGTCTTCACCGACGCCGTGGTGGGGACCTCCCACACGGTGCCACCCTTGAAGTCGATGCTGAAGTTGAGCCCCCGCACGCCCAAGGCGACCAGGCCGACGGCGATGATGGTCCCCGAGAGCGCAAACCAGTACCGCCAGCGGTTGATGAAGTCGTAGTGGGTCTGGCCCCGGTACAGCCGGGACCAGGCGTTGCCGCCCTGATGTTGGTCGTGGGCGATGTTCTCGTCGTGGCTCAGCGCCCGAGCCCTTCTCGGTGAGGTGCGTGAGCTGCTCATGCGCCCAGCACCCCGGCGCCGAGGCCCCGGCTCACGCCGAGGACACCACCCTCGCCCAGAGCCGCCCGGCGGCCCATGAGTATGACCAGGGGCCGGGTGAAGAAGTAGGTCGTGACCACGTTGAGCAGAGTGGCCAACCCGAGGAAGAAGGCAAAACCGCGCACGTCGCCCACGGTGAGGGTGTAAAGGACCAAGGCAGCGATGAAAGATGAGAAGTCCGCGGCCAAGATGGTCCTGAACGCGCGGTTGAAGCCCTTTTCCACCGAGGTGCGCACCGTGCGGCCAATGCGGATCTCTTCCTTGAGCCGCTCGAAATAAACCACGCACGAGTCAGCCGTGACCCCGACCGAGACGATTAAACCGATCACCCCCGACAGCGTCAGAGCCAGACCCGAGGTCTCGCTGAGCAGGGTCGTTATGGCATAAATATAGGCGCCGGACATACAGATGCCGATCACCACCACCAGGCCCAGGGCGCGGTAATAGATGATCAGGTAGATGAGCACCAGTAGGACGGCCACGGCCCCGGCGATGGCGCCGGCGTTGAGCGAGGCGGTGCCTATCTGGGGCGAGACATTACTGATGTCCTGGGCTACGAAGCGCACCGGAAGGGAGCCGTAGCTGAGGGCCAAGGCCAGGTCGGATGCCTGTTGAGAGGTGAAAGGGTCGGACGACGAGCCGTTGATGGTGGCGCCGCCGGGGAAGGAAGATGCCTCGATGGCGGGGGCAGACTCCACCGTGGCGTCGAGCTCGATGGCCTGTAGGGCGCAGTACGGCGGGTTGCTCTCGTCCTGCACGTAACACTGATAGTGGCTGGCCGCGTACTTGTTGAACAGGGACGAACCCTTGCCGGTGAAGCTGATGTCGACTTCCCATTGGTCCGTCTGCGAGTTGAGGTTGGCCGTCGCCGTCTTGATGATCGAGCCCGTCATCTCGGCTGGGCCGAGCACATAGCGCCCGTAGGCGTAGCCGGCGTAGTCGGGCAGCACCACAGTGGCACCCGTGGTGTCGAGGTCGGCGGGGGTGACGCCATGGTTATTGCCGTGGGGCGGGAGGTAAAGCTCCTGCTGGGTGGAGCTGAGGTTGCAGATTGCCGAGCTCAGCGAGGTCGTCGTGGTGGTCGGCGCCGTCGTCGTTGTGGTAGTGCCCGCTTTGCCCTTGGCCGCCGTGGTACCCGGGGCCGGCGCCGTGGTGGCGGTCGACTTGGCCGTCGTGGCCGTCGTTGTCGTCGACTTGGCCGTCGTTGCCGTCGTTGCCGTCGTTGCCGTCGTTGTCGTCGACTTGGCCGTGGTGCTCGTCCCCGCCGCCATCGAGTAATGGGCCGCCGCCAGCCGGGCGTGCGCCGCCGTCAAGCTCATTACGCCGCCGGCTCCGACAGCGGACTTGGCCGTGGTGCTGGTCTTCGGCTCCGTCCTGGCCTTGCCCGGAGCGGTGGTCGTAGTCGTGGCCGTGGGCGTTTTGGCCGTGGTGGTGGGGGTGGCGCCCACGTAGGGCGAAATGATGCACTCCACCGGCCGGAAGAACAGCTGGGCGGTCTGGCCGACGACCTTGAGCACCTGGGTGTCGTTTTTGGCGCCGGGCAACTCGATGACAATGTCGTTGCCCTGGCGGGTGACGTTGGAGTTGGAGACGCCGATGCCGTCGACCCGCCTGTCAATGACCTGCACCGCCTCCTGCAGGATGCTCGGTGTGACCTTGCCCTGGGGCTGTTCGACCACGGACACCCCACCCTTGAGGTCCAGGCCGAGCAGGGGCGACTTTCCGGTCAGGACCGTCGCGCCCACGCTGAGCACGGCGATCAGGATCATGGCGCCAAGCGACCAGACCAGAGGCCGAGAACGCACTGTTTACCTGGCCCCGCTGCCTGGCGCTGCGCCGCCGTCACCGCCGGGGCCATCGGTGCCCGGGTCAGAGTCACCGTCACTGTCGTCGGACGGCCACGAACTGCTGTCCAGGGCGGGTTGGTCGTCCTGGTAACGGCTGCTTTGCGGGCGGGGCGGGGGGGCGGGGGCACCGAAGCGGCTACCCCGGCCGGCGGCGGCCGCGGCGTAGGCGGCCCGGGACTGGACGGCTTGGGGCACGAAGCGCACGACAACACCATCGGACACCTCGACTTCGACCTCGCCGTCGCCAATCTCGGTCACGTGGCCCACCATGCCGCCGGCGACCACTTCGTCGCCGACGTCGAAGGCGCGGGCCTGGCGCATGGCTTGCATGCGCCGTTGCTGGTTGGGACGGATCCTGAGGAAGTAGAAGCCCGCCATGAGAGCGATGAGGATGAGGAAGAAGTACTGCCCCCCACCTGTCGATGTCGTCGTGGTGCTCTTCGCCGCTGCTGCCAAGACCATGTAGGGAGCGCTGCTGATGAAAGCCATATGGGACTAACTGCCGATCTGGGGTCGAAAGCGATGAGGTTCTGGGAACGAGTTCGTGGGCCCGGCAGGCCCACCGAAGGTGCGGCTATCTAGCCTAGCTGTTCTGCCTGGTTGCCCGGGGCCACCCGCCGGCCCCAGACCTCGTTCACCTCGCCGGCCAGCCGGGCGAAGCTGCCGTCGAGGACGGCGTCCCGGGCCCGGCGGACCAGCTGGGAGAGCCAGGCCAGGTTGTGCAGGCTGACCAGGCGGCCGGCGCTGGGCTCGCCCACATTGAACAGGTGGCGTATGTAGGCGCGGCTGTGGCGCGCACACACCGGGCATTTGCACCCCGGGTCGAGCGGCGAGCTGTCCGTGGCCGACCGGGCCGCCTTGGCCGCCAGGCGGCCCGTACTGGTCAGGGCCGTACCATGGCGGGCCAGTCGGGTAGGGAGCACACAGTCGAACATGTCGACCCCGAGACCGATGCCCATCATCAACGAGGCGGGGTCGCCCACACCCATCAGGTAGCGGGGCCGGTCGGCGGGCAGGGCACAGATGGCAGCGGCCAAGGCGGCCGCCGTTTCGTCCGCCGTTTCCCCCACGGACAAGCCCCCGATGCCATAACCATCGAACCCGATGTCGACCAGGCGGCGGGCATAATGGTGGCGCAGGTCGGTCTCGGTGCCGCCCTGGGATATGGCGAAGAGCAGCTGCCCGGGCCGGGAATGGGCCTGGCGCGCCCGGGCCGCCCACGCCAGGGTCCGCTCCCCGGCTTGGACCAGGGCTTCCCGGGAGGCCGGCAGCTCCGTGCAGACGTCCAGGACCATCTGGATGTCCGCCCCCAGCAGTTCCTGGCGGACCACCGCGCTCTCCGGCGTGAGGCGCTGCTCGGACCCGTCGTACGACGAGCGGAAGGTCACCCCGTCGTCGTCAACCGAGCAGGGCAGCGACATCACCTGGTACCCGCCGGAGTCGGTGAGGAAGTGGCCTTCCCAGCCCGTAAAGCCGTGCAGTCCTCCCATGGCGGCGACCAGTTCGGCGCCCGGTCGCAACATCAGGTGGTAGGTGTTGGCCAGAACGACCTGGGCCCCCAGGTCGTCGAGATCCTGGGCCGAGAGCAAGCGGACGACGCCGCGCGACCCGACGGGCATGAAGCAAGGCGTGAGAACGCGTCCTCTGCCCGTTTCCAACCATCCGGCTCGGGCCGGCCGGCGGTGGCTTCAGTCCGGAACATGGCGGCCCACGATCATGGCATCTCCGAAGGACAGGAACCTGTAGCCCTCAGCCAGCGCCACCGCGTACAGATCCCGCCAGCGGGGACCGGCGAAGGCCTCGAGCAGCACGAGAAGCGTGCTGCGGGGCTGGTGGAAGTTGGTGAGGAGCACATCGACGATGGCGAAACGGTAGCCCGGGCGGATGTACAGCTCGGTCCTAGCCTCCAGGAGCCCGCTGGCCGCGGCCGACTCCAGGGCCCGGAGCGACGTCGTCCCCACGGCCACGATGCGACGGGCGGCCCGGCAGGCGTCCCACGTCGAAGGGGCGATGGAGTAGCGCTCGGAGTGCATGGCATGCTCCTCGACCTGGGCCGCCTTGATGGGACGGAACGTCCCCAGGCCCACGGCCAGGTCGAGCGTGGCCACCCCCACCCCCCGACGCCGGCACTCGGCCAGGACGCCCTCGGTCAGGTGCAGGCCGGCCGTGGGCGCGGCCACGCTCCCGGGACGCTGCGCGTACACCGTCTGGTAGCGCTCGGGGTCCTCCAGCGGGTGATGAATGTAAGGGGGCAGAGCCAGAGCACCGAAAGAGGTCGGGTCGTCCACCAGGCTGGTCACTTCCCTGTTCCCGTCGGCCAACCTCTCGCCCACCTCCACCACGGCCTGGTCGCCGGAGTAAAGCACCGTGCCCGGGGGCAGGCGCCGGCCCGGGCGCACCAGGGCCTGGAAGCAACCGGGCCGTCCCGGCACCGGCTCCAAGAGCAGCACCTCGGCCGCTCCCCCGCTGTGCTTGTGCAGGGCCAAACGGGCGGGAACAACCCGCGACGTGTTGACGACCAGGAGGTCCCCCGGCTGCAAAAGATCGGGGAGGTCGGACACCCGCCGGTGGCGCACGGTCTCCCCCAGGGCGTCCAGCAGGCGCGCCGCGTCCCGGCGCGCCGCCGGCACCTGGGCAATGGCGCTTTGGGGAAGGTCGTAGTCGGGGACGTCCATTCCTGAGTCCTGGTCCTTCGTCCTGGTCTGGAGGTTGGCCTGAGGGCTCCCGGGCCCCGGCATCGCTAGGTCCAGAGCGTAGACGGGGGATCCGACCCGTCGGCCAGAGCGTCGGGCGGCACGGGCAGGCGAGCCGGCACGGGCAGCCCCAGGTGCTCCCAGGCCAAGGGCATCGCCACCCGGCCGCGCGGCGTCCGCATCATCATCCCGAGCTGCAACAAGAACGGCTCGTAGACGTCCTCGACCGTTTCCGGTGCCTCGCCCACGGCCACGGCCAGGGTGCTCAGGCCTACCGGGCCGCCCCCGAAACGGCAGCAGGTGGCCTCCAGGATGGCCCGGTCGACCTTGTCGAGGCCGAGCTCGTCCACCTGGAACAACTCCAAGCCCTGGCGGGCGGTCTCATGGTCGATGGTGCCGTCGCCGCGCACGTCGGCGAAGTCCCGCACCCGTTTGAGCAGCCGGTTGGCCAGGCGAGGGGTACCGCGCGAGCGCCGGGCGATCTCCGCCCCGCCGGAGGGCTCGAGCCGGGCGCCGAGAACTCCGGCCGAACGCCGCACGATCACTTCGAGCTCGGACACCTCGTAGTAGTCCAGCCGGGCTACCAGCCCGAAACGGTCCCGGAGAGGACCGGTGATGAGCCCCGTCCGGGTGGTGGCACCGATGAGGGTGAAGCGGGGCAGGTCGAGGCGCAGGCTCCGGGCCGCCGGCCCTTCCCCAGGACGATGTCGAGCTGGAAGTCCTCCATGGCCGGGTAAAGGATCTCTTCCACGGGCCGGGCCAGGCGGTGTATCTCGTCCACGAAAAGGACGTCGCCCTCGCCCAGGTTGGTGAGCAGGGCAGCCAGGTCACCGGCCCGGACCAGGGCCGGCCCAGAAGTGACCCGGTAGCTGGCCCCCATCTCGTTGGCGACGATGCCGGCCAGAGAGGTCTTGCCCAGCCCCGGGGGACCGGCGAAGAGCATGTGGTCTACGGCCTCGTCGCGCCGGCGGGCCGCCTCCAGCATTATCGAAAGGTGCTCCTTGAGCGGCGCCTGGCCGACGAACTCGTCCAGGTGCCGGGGCCGCAGCGAACTTTCTTCGGCGATCTCGACAGGGTCGGCCGACGGGGCCAGCAGGCGGGCTTCCGGGTGCCCGTCATCAGTACTGGCGCCGGTCACGGGCCAACCGTCACGGGCTACCCGCCAGCTCTCTCAAGGCATGGCGCAGCATGTCCTCGGTCGAGCCCTCGACGGGCAGGCGGGCCAGCGCCTGGCGGACCTCGTCGGTACCGTAGCCCAGCGCGCCGAGGGCGGCTCTGACCTCTTCACGCTGAGCGGTGCGGTCGGCGGCGCTGGCCTCGTGAGGACCGGTCCCGCTCCCGGACGAGCCAATCCCGGCCCCGCCACCGCCCACGTCGATCACCGACGCCGACTCGAAACGAGGTGTGAGCTCCAGGATCAAGCGGGCCGCCGTCTTCTTCCCGATGCCGGGCACCAGGGTCAAGGCGTCGGCGTCGTCGTTGAGGACGGCCCGTTGCAGGGCGGCGGGCGACAGCACCGACAGCAGGGCCACGGCTACCGCCGGGCCCACCCCGTGGGCGCCGAGCAGCAACTCGAAGCAGTCCCTCTCCTCCCGGCTCGGGAAACCGTAAAGGACCATGGCGTCCTCGCGCACGTGGGTGTGCACGTGCATGAAAGTCGGTCCGCCCATCTCGCCCACGCGGGGAGCGCAGCCGGCCGGGACCACGACCCGGTAGCCGACCCCACCCACCTCGACCAGGAACTCGACCTGATGGTCGGAGCGCAAGGCCCGGTCGAGCACCGTGCCCCGCAGCGAGCCGATCAACGTCTGGCTCCGACAGTGAGCACCAGCCTCGGGCCGCTCAACGTCTGGCTCCGGCGGCGGCCACGGCCCGGGCGAAGGGGGCATTAGCCAGATGGCACAGGGCCAGGGCCAGGGCGTCGGCCCGGTCCGGGGGGGTGGGCTTCTCGGGCAGGTCGAGGAGCGTCTGGACCATGCGCTGGACCTGGTCCTTGCCGGCGCTGCCCCACCCAGCCACGGCTTGCTTGACCTCGTTTGGGCTGTACTGGACGACGGGGATGCCGGCCTCGGCCGCGGCGGCCAGGGCCAGGCCACTGGCTTGGCCAACCGACATGGCCGTCCGGGCGTTGTTCTGGAAGAGGATCCTCTCCACCACGACGACCTCGGGCGAAAGCCGGGCCAGGAGCATGCGCAGTTCCTTGAGCAGTTGCGCCAGCCTCTCGGCCAGGGGGCTCGAGACCGGGGTGGTCAAGACCCCGGAAACGACAGCCACGGGGTTACCCCTGTCCTGGCTGACGGCACCGTACCCGCAACGGGAAAGGCCGGGATCTATCCCCAGTACGAACACTAGTTCGGCAACTTATCACCCGCACGGAGCCGGCTGGTGGATCCTCCCCGAACCTAGGTGACCTTGACGTCAGACCTCGACGAGCTCCATTACCGAATCCGGGATGTCGAAATTGGCATATACGTTTTGCACGTCGTCCTGGTCGTCGAGGAGGTCCATAAGACGCAGGACCTTGCGGGCGTCGTTCTCGCTGTCGATCGAGACAGACTGTGATGGGTACATGGTCAGTTCGCTGGAAGTCGTCGGCCACCCGTTGGCCTCGACCGCGGTACGGACGGCTGCCAGCTCGCGCGGAGGCGTGACGATTTCCCAGCTGTCGCCGTTGTCGCGCACGTCGTCCGCCCCCGCCTCAGCGGCTACCAGCACCAGGTCGTCCTCGCTGAACTTGCCGTCATGGGGCAGGGTAACGACACCCTTGCGCTCGAACTGCCACGAAACGGCGCCGGGCTCGGCCATCGACCCACCGTTTTTGGAGAAAATCGCCCGGATATCGGCTCCGGTGCGGTTGCGGTTATCGGTCAAGCACTCGACGATAACGGCAACACCCAAGGGGGCATAACCCTCGTACACGACCGGTTCGTAGCGCACCCCCTCGAGCTCGCCCGTGCCGCGCTTGATGGCCCTCTCGATCGTTTCCATAGGGACCGACGAGTCTCGTGCCTTTTGGTACATAGTGCGAAGAGTTGGGTTGCCCTCGAGGTCACCCCCGCCTTCGCGCGCCGCCACTTCGACCTGGCGGATTATCTTGGCGAACAACTTCCCGCGAGCCTTGTCCAGAGCACCTTTCTTGTGCTTTGTGGTGGCCCATTTAGAGTGCCCTGACATGGTCCTTCCTTGTCCTCGGTTGAGTTTGCAGAAATAGTTCGTGCAGCCTCGGGTCGCCCACCAGCTCGGGATGGAACGAGCTGACCAGGACCGGGCCCTGCCGGCAGACGACGGGTTTTTCGTGCCCGTCACCCATCTGCACCGTCGCCAGCACCTCCACCTCGGGGCCCACGCGCTCGACAACGGGGGCGCGGATGAACACCGCGTGCAGGGGCAGGGCCAGGCCGTCAACGTCGAGTTCGGCCTCGAACGAGTCTCGTTGGCGACCAAAAGCGTTGCGGCGCACCGAGATATCGATGGCCCCGAAGCAGTGCTGGTCAGACCGGCCGTCCACGATCTCGCCGGCCAGCAATATCATCCCCGCGCAGGTGCCGAGGGCGGGCATCCCGGCGGCCAGGCGTCCGGCCAGGGGTTCGAGCAGACCCGAGCTCTCGAGCAACAGGGACATCGTGGTTGACTCCCCGCCCGGCACGACCAGGGAGCCCACCTCGTACAGGTCTGAGGGCACCCTCACCTCGGTGGCCTCCGCCCCGAGCGAGCGCAGAAGCCTCAGGTGCTCGCGGAAATCACCTTGGAGGGCGAGGACACCGACCGGCCCGGGTGGGCCGGGAGCGGGCTGTGGCACCACCTGGGGGCACCTTTCCCATTCGGGACGCTCCTACCAACCGCGCTCGGAGAGGCGGGTGGCAACGGTCCCCGACTCCTCGCCGCGGATGGCCTCGCCCAGGCCCCGGCTCACCTTGGCCACGATCTCGTAGTCGCCGAAATGCGTGGTCGCCTCCACGATGGCCCGGGCAAAACGGGCCGGGTTGGAGCTCTTGAAAATTCCTGAGCCAACAAAGGTCGCCTGGGCGCCGAGGTGCATCACCAGAGCTGCGTCCGCAGGTGTGGCTATGCCCCCAGCACAGAACAGGGGCACGGGGAGCTCGCCGCTGGCGGCCACCTCTCTCACCAGTTCGACGGGAGCACGCAGCTCCTTGGCCCAGCTGTAGATCTCGGCTCCGTCGGCCTGGGTCAGCTTACGGATATCGCCCAGGATCTGGCGCAAATGGCGTACCGCCTCTTTGACGTCGCCGGTCCCCGCCTCGCCCTTCGAACGGATCATGGCCGCTCCCTCGGAGATGCGCCGCAGCGCCTCCCCCAGGTTGTTGGCGCCGCAAACGAAGGGGACCGTGAAGGGCCACTTGTCGATATGGTGCTCATCGTCGGCGGGCGTCAGGACCTCGCTCTCGTCGATGTAGTCCACGCCCAAGGCTTCGAGCACCTTCGCCTCCGCGAAGTGCCCGATGCGGGCCTTGGCCATGACGGGGATGCTGACGGCCGCCTTGATCGCCTCTATCAACGCCGGGTCGCTCATCCGGGCGACCCCGCCATCGCGACGGATATCGGCCGGCACGCGTTCGAGGGCCATAACCGCCACGGCCCCGGCGTCCTCGGCGATAAGGGCTTGCTCGGGCGTTACGACGTCCATGATCACGCCGCCTCGCAACTGGGTGGCCAAGCCCCGCTTCACCAGGCCCGTACCCGTCTGGCGCAGCTGCGCAGTACCCGAACCGTCCACCGTGCCTCCGGCCACCTGGCCTTGTCTGTCTGTCATGGTCGGATCCTACTTGGCCGGCTGGATGACCTGGATTTATTGAAGGGCGGCGGCGCCGGCCTCAAAGCTCACGCAAGGCTTCGATCCTGTCTTTCAGGTCGGTTACCGGGCCCTGGCCGGCGCCCGGGTCGGCGAACCAGAGCGGGGCATTGGCACGCGAGGCGCCGTGCACACCGGTGCCCCTGGCCTCGAGCTTCTCCAGCGCCCCGATGAGCCCCGGCGGGTAACGAGTGAAGCTGACGGCGGCGCGGTCCATGGCCGTTATCGGCTCGGGCGGCGACAGCATCGTCGCCCCGATCCCGAGCGTCGCCACCGTGACCGTGGCCGGGAGCATGTCGTAGCAGCGGATCCGGGTCAGCTGCTGGGCGATGACGCCCTCGAGTTCGATCCGGCTGAGCTCGTCGAGCAGCGCCTGGGTCACGACGAGCGTGGCACTCTTGCGCCTTCGTCCACAGACGGCGGCGTTGAGACCGTTTTCTCGCCGCACCCTCACCGCGGGCTGGTGGGCCCCTATGGTGGCGCACAGGCCGTCGACCACGTTTAGCAGGCGAGCGTGCTCGAGCGGGTCGGCGGGGCGGCCGCCCAGGGTGTGCCGGGCCAGAGGCTCGGCCGCCCACCACATGGTCACTCCCAGCAGCAGCGTGCCACCCACGAACCCACCGATGGCGGACGGCCAGCCCAGGCCCCACCAGAACAAGAGCCCGACGGCGAGGCCCAGAGGGACCGACGATGCGGCGACAAGCGCGACGGCGCGCCTACGGTTGGCCATCGTCCTGGCGCGAAGCGGGTCATTGGCCACTGCGTCGATGATGCTACGACCACGGAGGCGTGGGTGGGAGCGGCGTGGGTGGGAGCGGCGTGGGTGGGAGCGGCGTGGGTGGGAGCGGCGTGGGTGGGGGCGGACGGTCGGCGCCGCCGCTAGCCTTCCCCGTTGCCGGGCAAAGAGCGGGCCTGGCGCAGCAGGTGCGAGAACTCCTCCGCCGGCATGGGCCGGGCGAAGTGGTAACCCTGGCCGTCCTGGCAACCGAGCGATCTGAGCACCTCCAGCTGGTCTTCCGTCTCGATCCCTTCGGCCACCACGTTGAGGCCGTAGGTATCGGCTATAGCCAGTATGGCCATGACGATCGAAATGTCGTGGCGGTCGGCCAGTTGAGCGGTGAAGGTCTGGTCGACCTTGATGCTCGTAGCCGGCAGCTGCTTGAGGTAGGCCAGGGAACTGTAGCCCGTCCCGAAGTCGTCGATGGCCAACCCAAAACCGGCGTCGCGCAGCTCCCGCAGCACCGGCCCGCAGGCAACGGCATCCTCCACCAGGGCCGATTCGGTTATCTCCAGGACCATGTGGGCGGGGTCGACGCCCTGGTCGACGAGCCTGCGCACAATGGGCACCAACCGCGAGCCGCGCAACTGCAAGGGCGACACGTTGACGGTCACCTTGAGCTTGGGCGCCAGTTGCGCCCAGTCCATAGCCGCTCGGGCCGCCCGGCCCAGGACGAGCTCACTTATCTCCCCCACCAGGCCGAGCTCTTCAGCCAAGGGGATGAAGTCCTTCGCCTCCAGCAGGCCTCTTTCCGGGTCGTCCCAGCGCGCCAGCGCCTCCACGGCCACGATCGTGCCGGAGTGCAGGTCGACTATCGGTTGGTAGTAGGGGACCATCTGGTCGCCCTCCAATGCCAGGCGCAGCAGCCGGGAACCTTCGGCCTTCTTCTCGAGTTCCGAGCGCGTCTTCGGGTCGTAGCGGCCGACGCTGCCCCGAGCCCGCTCCTTGGCCTGGTACATGGCGGCGTCGGCGTGGCTGAGCAGCTGCGCCACCGACGAGGAGGCGTCGCCGCTCACCACGCCGGCGCTGACGCTCACCCACAACTGCCGGTCGGGCAGCACCACGGGGTCGGCAAAGGCGCCCATGATGTGCGAGACGATCACGTCGAGCTGGGCGTCGTCGGTTATGTCCTCGCACAGGATCACGAACTCGTCGCCTCCCATGCGGGCGACGGTGTCCATGGACCGCACGGCCTGGCACAGCCTCATGGCCACGGCCCGCAGCAGCCTGTCGCCGACCTCGTGGCCGGCCGTGTCGTTGACCGTCTTGAAATGGTCGAGGTCGAAGAACACGACCCCGACCCGGTGCCCCTCACGCCGGCACCGTTCCAGGGCATGGCCCATCCGGTCTTCGAGCAGGCTCCGGTTGGGTAGGCCTGTGAGGTGGTCGTGCATGGCCTGGTAGGCAAGCGCCCGTTCGGAAGCCTTCTGCTGGGTGATGTCCCGGATGACCTGGGAAACGCCGCTGACCCGGCCCCAGCGGTCGCGGACCGGAGCCAGGCTGATGGAGACCTCGACGCGCGTGCCCTGCTTGCACTCCCGTACCGTTTCGACCCGGGTCAGGACCTCCCCAGCCCAAGCCCGGCGCATGAGCTCGGAGGCTTCTGCGTCGCGGTCCTCAGGGACGATCATGGTCACCGGAGCACCCAGAGCGTCCTTTTCGTCCCAGCCGAAAAGCTCCCCGGCGGCGTGGTTCCAGAATCTCGATCAGCCCGCCGGGCCCGCTGCTCATGATCGCCTCGTCGCACTCTTGGGCGATCGAAGCCAGCAAGGCCTGGCGGTGTACGGTCGCCGACCGCTGTGGCCGTGCCCGAGCGACCACTACATAAAGAGGTTCGCCGCCTTTTCCGGCCAAGGCCCGGCCCTGGAGCGACATGATGAACCGCCTGGGCCCTGCCCCCCGGGCCAGCCAAACGGCGGGACCGACGCGACCGGTCCGGGCGGCGCGGCGCAGGGCCTGGCGAGCAGCGGGCCGTTGATGATCTTCCACAAACCTGAAGATCTCGTGCCCGACGAGTTCGCTGACGTTGCCGCCCAACAACGTGGCCAGTTCCGTGTCCATGAACACGACGCGGCCGGCGCTGTCGAGCACTGCCAGCCCCGCCGGCGCGTCCCGCTTCGCCCCGAGAGCGGGCAACGCGCCGCCACCGTTGGCGTCGCTATCTGTCGTCCGTTTACTCGTCATTCCGCCATCGGTTGTCCCGTTCTTGGGGCCGCCGCCCCTTTGGCTGCCGCCACCGCGGGCGGCGTTCACCGTCTTTCCCACCTCCGCCGGAGGGTGGTGCGGCACCCCTGCCTGTCTGTTCGCCGTAGTAGGTTCTTACCATACAACCACTTACAGCAATCACGCGACCACCCCCGGGTCACGACAGTGCTAAGAGCGGACGTTTTTCCTGGAACCAACGCGTTCTCTTAGGTGTCTTTCCGGTGTGGCGGTAAACGCGGTAAACGAACGGCCCATGAGGCGCATGGCGGCACTGAATAGGCCGGCCGCGCCCCTGACCGGTCGCGCTCGTCGCCGCCTGCCCGCTTTGGACGGCCTGCGCGGGATCGGCATCGCCGCCGTCGTCGTCTACCACCTGGATCCCTCCTGGCTTCCCGGTGGCTACCTCGGTGTCGACGTCTTCTTCGTGGTCTCCGGTTTCCTCATTACCGGCCTCCTGCTCGACCTACTCACGCCGGCCCCTTCGCCATGGCCGGCGCTGCGGGAGTTCTGGGCCCGGAGGGCGCGCCGCCTGCTGCCCGCGTTGGTCGTGCTCGCCGTGGTCCTGTCCCTCGTTGCCGGCCTCATCGCCCGGGACGCCGTGCCCCGCCTGCGGGCCGACATACCGGCGGCGCTGGCCTTCGTGGCCAACTGGCAGCTCCTGTTCCACCACGACAGTTATTTCGAATCAATGGGTCGACCGCCTCTCCTGCTCCACTTGTGGTCGCTGGGGGTGGAGGAACAGTTCTATCTGGTCTGGCCCCTCGTAGTCCTCGGCGCCGTGCATGCGTGCCGGCGGCCTATCCGGGCCCTGTGCTGGGTGGCCGGCACGGGGTCGGTGTGCTCCGCGTTGCTGATGGCTGCTCTGTTCGTGCCCGGGCACGACCCGTCGACCGTGTACTACGACACGTTCACCCATTCGGCCGGGCTAATGATCGGGGCGGCGCTGGCGGCCGCCACTTACAAGCGAAGGCTCGCCCCCGACGCTTATGGGGCAAAGCCTAGGGCAGTCATCGGCGTCGTCGCCCTGGCCGGCCTGGCCGTCCTGCTGGCCCTGCTCGGGTCGGGGGACACCTTCACCTACCGCGGCGGCATCCTCCTGGCCTCGGCGTTGACCGGCCTCGTCATCGTCGTGGCCGTACGGCCCGGAGTGGTGAGCCGGATGCTGTCGCTCAGGCCGCTGCGCTACCTGGGGGCCAGGTCCTACTCGTTGTACCTCTGGCACTGGCCGATCATCTGCCTGACCAGGCCCGACATCGACGTGCGCTTTTCCGGTTGGCCTTTGCTCATATTGCGACTGGCACTGGTCCTGCTCGCCGGGGAGGCGTCCTACCGGATGATCGAGCAGCCGTTCCGTACGGGCCGCGCCCAGGCTGCGCTGCACTCGCTGCACGTGGCTGGGCGCAGGGCGGCGGTGGGCTCTCTCGGCCTGTGCGGGGGCATCGTCCTCATCGTGCTGGCGGCCTGCAACCCGCCCGCCCTGCCGGCGGCCCTGGCCGCGGGCTCGACGCCGGCCGCCCGGGTCGTGCTCCCGACTGCCTCCGTCACTTCCGCTCCGCCCCTGGCCAGCGGTACCCGGCTCGCTGTCTCGAGCCGGGTCGGAGGGGCACCACCGGCCATTCCCACGCCGGCGTGGGCGACGACCAGAGTGCCGCCGACCACCACGGTGGCGAAGACGAAGGTGCGCCTGACCACCACGGTGGCGAAGACGAAGGTGCGGCTGACCACCGTGCCGACGACCAAGGTGCGGCTGACCACCACGGTGGCGACCACAAGGGTCCGGCTGACCACCACGGTGGCGACCACAAGGGTCCGGCTGACCACGACCGTGCCGACGACCAAGGTGACGATCACCGCGGCGCCAAGGACGACGGTGACAAGCGGAAAAGACCTGCGCTCATCGGCGACGGGAGTAGCCACCAGCTCGGCGACCACCTCGGTGCCGGGCGCCGCACACCTGATCACCTCGGCAGGAGCGACCACCTCGGCGCCTACCACTACAGCCCGGCCTACCACTACAGCGCGGCCTACCACTACGCCACCGGCAACTACTGCGCAATCGGCAACCAGTTCAGTCCCGACGGTCGTCCTGCAGGTACACATCGCCCCGGCCGTCACGTTGCCGGCGACGGCGCGGCCGGCGACCACGGTGGCCGCAACACCGACGTCGGCACCCTCGACGTCCCCGCTGCTCACGACGCCGGCCAGGGCGTCCCCTCCGTCCCTGACGCCGGTTACCTCACATGCCGTCGCCCATCCCCCCGCGGTCACGACCACGACCACGCCACGGCCCAGATTGGGCCACGACTACCTGGCCATTGGGGACTCCGTGCTCCTCGCCTCGTCGCAGGCCCTCGAGCAGCGCCTCGATGGTGACATCACCGTAGATGCCGTAGTCGGGCGTCAGGTCTGGAGCGGGATCTCTCGGCTGGCTGCATACCGCGCCGCCGGGGATCTCATCGGGCTGAAGGCCGTCATCATCGACCTGGGGACCAATGGTCCTATCACACCTGCCGACGTGGCTCAATTGCGGTCTCTGACCGCCGGCGTCCCCCTGCTCGTCCTGGTCAACGTGCGCGTGCCGTTGGCCTGGCAGGCCGAGTCCAATTCATCGCTGGCGGCCGTCCAAAACCAGCCCGGCGTGGTGGTCCTCAACTGGTACCAAGCCTCAGCCGCGCCCGGAGTGCTTTGGGCCGACGGCGTCCATCCCGACCCAAAGGGCCAGATCATTTACGCCGACATGGTGGCAGGAGCGCTCGGCCTGTGAGCGCGGCACCTTCTTGGGCACCCACCGGGGTCGGCCACCGACTATCGTCACCGTGATGGGAAGTGTGCTGGCGCTGCTCGTGGCCACGGGAAGTGCACCGACAGACTGGCTACTAGGGGCCGCGGCATCCGTCGTTTTCGTCGCCGCCATCGCAATCCCGGCTGCCGCCCTCAACCATCGCGACCGCAAGAGGCGCCAGAAGGAGCGGTCGACCGCGGCGTGACGGAGTAACGACGGAGTAACGGAGTGTCTGCGTACCGGCGTAACGGGAAGTCCGGTAGTCAGGAAGTGGCTGGTCACCTGGCCGGTCGTCAGCCCGAGGCCGAAGCTGGCCTCGCCGCCGCCGCCGCTGCTCGATCCGCCTGCCGGTTGCGTAGCGTGAGCCAGGAGACGGCGACCCAACCGACGAGGAGCAGGAACCAGTAGCTCACCGCCCGGTACATGAGAGTGCCGGCTGTGGCGCTCGACGCCGAAACATGAAAACGCGTAAGCACCTCGACCAGTCCCCCTTCAACCAACCCCAGGCCGCCCGGCGTGATAGGCAGCTCTACCAGCAACTGGGCCGCGGCATAGCAAAGTAGCAACCCGCGCCACGGGACCGGTGCTCCCACGCTCAAAAGGCCGGCGAGCAGGACAACGGCGTCGAGGCACCAGTTGAGCGCCGCCGCGGCCATGCATGCCATCCAGACCCGCAAGGAGGGCCGGAAGTTTTCCATCTCGCGAATTGCCTTCTGGGCGGCACTCAGCATCCGGCACAGACGCTCGGGAGTGAACCGAGCGGCGCTGCGCAGGACGCGCCCGACGAGCGCACTCAATAGCGGGGCGCGACCGAAAAGTGCCGCGGCCACCAAGGCTCCAGCGAAAACGAACGCCAATACCGGCAGCAGCTGCAGCCTCAGGCCAGAGCCGACCACACAGGCACCGGCCGTGGCCACGCCAGCCAGGGCAGCCGCGGCCAGAGCACCGGCGGAGAGCTCGGCCCATATCCCCAGGGCCCGGCTGGCCCCGAGCCGCTGGTATTGACGAAAGGCATATCCCTCGGCGAACAAGCTGCCCGCGGGCAGCGACTGCGCCACAGCGTTGCTGGCCATCGTGACGGGCAGGAGGTTGCCCACCGTCACCGGAAGGTCTCCGACGCGCAGGAGCCTCTGCTGGAGCCAGGACAACATCGTGATGGAGCCGGCCTCGGCAGCCACGCCAACAAGTAGCCAGTGCCAATGCAGACGGTCAAACGTGGCCGACACCTGCGCCAGGTTGCCGGCCCGGCGGAGGACGAAGATCGCCCCTCCCACCAGGACCAGGACCTCAAGCGCGACGCGGGCCACCCTCACCCGCCGGCTCGGCCGGCGCGTGGTCGGCATGGCGCCGTTCGCAGTCTTGCCTGCGGCGACCCGTGCCCGGGGCCTGTTGTCCCCCACGTCGTCGACAGCCGTGGAGCGCACTTCGTGCCAAACGCTAGTGCGCACTGACAGGTTCTCAGTGGCTTCCGAAAGGTGCGCGTAACTACACTTCAGCCCCCTTTGGACGGCGTGCTTTGTGGAGTTCCTTACGGTGGCGGGCGACGCCGCCTGTCGAGTTGTGGCTTTACTGCCGTTTTCCGGCATTAAAGCCACAACTCGACGACAAACTCGACGACGCTGGTAAGTAACTCCTACACAGCTCGGTCCATCACGGGGGCAACGCGGTACTTACATACAGTTGCGCCCGTATGGGCACAGCGGGGGCCGCCCGTCTGGCGCGGGAAGGCAGCAGCCCGAGCGCCTGGCCGGCGGAGCCGGCGCCTACGTTCCCGGAGCCCGCAGCCACACTCCCAGCATCCACACTAACCAACGTCGCCACACTCCCAGCGTCGCCACACTCCCAGCGTCGCCACACTCCCAGCGCCGCCACACTCCCAGCGCCGGCACGACCCCGCCCGGCGCGGCCGGGGTTACCGGGGACCACCACCACGGCGCCCACCCGGCGGCACTGTGCTCGGGCCCGAAAGGTCCGGACCTCGTGGGCCTGACCAGGTCGTTCTCCGATGATCGGCTCGCCGGCCCTTGCCTCACCTGCGGGGCTCTCGGCCCGGCGGTCTGAATGTTTGCTGAACACGAGGTCTAAACCGACCCCCGACTGGGCATGACCGTCCTTAAAGTGCGACCATGGTCCCAGCGACCGCGGCGGTAGGTCGGGGGACAAGTGGGCAGCCCGCTCTGTTCACCGTCCCCTGCCGCGACCAAAGCAGCCGCCTGAACCGAAAACGACGCACTAAACGAGGCCCGAACGCCAGGGTGCGACACTAAGGAGTTTTGTGAACCTGCCAGGCCTTATCGCCAGACCGACGGCCCTCGGCGATATTGTCCCCTCAAGGATCAGGCGCTCGAGCCGACCAAACAGTGTGGAAGATCGCCACTACGAGCTCCCACGGTTGCGGGACCTAGCCAGGCGCTCTCTTCCCCAGATCCTCGAGGCCATGCTCGTACCCTTGGGCCTCTTCTATGCCGCCCTATGGGCGCTGGGCCCCACGGGTGCCATCTGCGCCGCGCTTGCTTGGAACTACATGGCGCTGGTGCGCCGCATCTGGCGCCATGAGCGGCTGCCCGGGGTGCTCCTGATCGCCACGCTGGGCCTGACAGCCCGATCGGTGGTGGCGCTGGCCAGCGGTAACAGTCTGTTCGTCTATTTCCTGCAGCCATCACTGGCCACCGCGCTGCTAGGCGGCGCATTCCTCCTCTCGGTACCCCTCGGCCGGCCCCTGGCGGAAAAACTTGCCCATGACTTCGTACCTCTGCCGGCGTGGTTCGTGACCCGGCCGCGGGTCCGCAAGTTGTTCATCCGCATCAGCCTGTTGTGGGCCCTGGTCAGCTTGGCCAATGCCGCGGGGACGATCGCCTTGCTGGTGAACGTGCCCATCGCCACCTACCTGGCAGCAAAGACAGGCCTGTCCGCCTTCCTCACTCTGGCCGGCATCGCGGTCTCGTCGTGGTGGTTCCGGCGCGGCATCCGCCACCAAGAACCGGCAGCGGTCGCCGCCGTCTAGGTTCGGCCCAACGCAGAAGGCCAGGGCCGGCCCCGGTCCCGCCCCGTCTGACCTCCGGCCCAACGCAGAAGGCCAGGGCCGGCCCCGGTGCCGCCCGTCTAACTCCGGCGCAACGCCCGAGGCGCCACGCCGGCCCCGGTCCCGCCCGTCTAACTCCGGCGCAACGCCCGGGGCGCGGGCCGGCCCCCGTCCTGGCTCACGGGTTCCTCCCACCACCAGGCCAGACCGGCCAATTTCGGCCCGGTGTGCGCCACCATCACCGGTGTGAACGAGCCTACGAAGCTGCTGGCCGGCTCGGCCCGAGCGCGGACCTCCCGCAATAGCTCGTCGGCGACGCCGGGGTCCTGGGCGTGCAGAGCGGCGACGTGTAGGCGGGCCCCGAGACGGCGCTGGCGTTCGAGCCCTGAAGCCCACAACGCGATCATGCGCTGGCAGGCGCCATCACGTCCCCGGGCCGGCCGCAACGCCCTCACCCCGCCGCCCCTGAACTCGAACAACGGGTGGAGACCCAGCCAGCGTGCCCCCCATGAGGCGGCTCCCGGGACGCGGCCGCCTCGGGCCAGGTGATCGAGTGAGGGCAGCGTAGCCACCAACCTGGCCCCGTGGACGGCCGCCTCCGCCGCGCCCACGACGTCGGCGAGCGGTCGCCCGGCCCGGGCGGCCCGGGCCGCGGCCAGGACCACCAGCCCCTCTGCCCCCGCCGCCGTCCCTGTGTCCAGGACCGCCACCGACCTGTCGTCCAATAGGTGGGAGGCCAGCCGGGCGGCGTCGTACACGGCGCTCATCTTGCGCGAGACGGTTAGGATGAGCGCCCCGTCGCCCGTGTCCGCCATCTCGACGGCCCGCGCCAGCTCACCGGGCGCCGGACCCGAGGTGCTCACCTTGTCCACCGTCCCGGCGATGAGCTCCGGCAAGCTCAACTCGTCGTCCCGGTATTGACGGCCGCCGACGGTGACCCACATGGGCACCACGGTCACGCCGTTGTCCCGGGCCAGCTCGGCCGGCAACGAGCATGCACTGTCAGTTACGATCCCGACGCTCAGCGCTCTGCCTCCGTTAGGTCGGCCGCGATCGAGCCGGTAACAAGGCTCGGTCCCGCCGGGGCGGCGGCTGGGCTGTCTCGGTCGAACAGAAGGCGCCACACGTAGACCTCCGGGCGCCGCAGGGCAGGCGCCCCGTTGCCCACCAGCCGTTTGACCACCATGGGCGCCAGCACGGCCAAGGCCGCCCACCCACCACGACGCCCATAGGCGCGCACCGCCATCGGTACCAGCGCCAGGTCTGCCACTAGGCAACCCAAGGCCGTCTCGCCGGCCAACTTTCCGGCGGCCAGGCCCGCGCCCAGCAACAGCGTGCCCGCCGGTGCGCTTACCAGGAGGGCACCCATGGCCGGCGAGATGCCCCGGCCTCCCGCTCCGGCGAGCAGCGGTGACCAGTTGTGCCCGGTGACCGCGGCGCCTCCGGCCAGCGCCGCCGCCCACGGGTGGTCCCGCCCGGCGAGCAACGGGCCGGCGGCCCCCTTGGCCAGTTCCATCAAGCCCACGACCACGAGCGGGCCCTTCCCGGCCACCTCGTACAGACCGCTCCCGGACACAGTCCCGGTGCCTACCGACCGCAGGTCGACGCCAGCGAACCAACGCGCTCCCAGATTGGAGAAAGGAATGGCCCCCGCGCCAAACCCGACCGCCACGGCGACCCATGGGCGTAGCCGGTCCACGTCGTCCTTTCCCCGGGCTTCGGCCCGGCACACTCGGCACCCAAGGGGCACCGGGACGGCACGATCTTTTCACTCGGGCGCCATCCTTACCGACAAAGCCCCATATTTGCCGCCATATACGGGGCGTCCGGGCACGGGGGGGTGCCCGGGCATACGCCAAAACGGCAGGTAAGTACCGTATGTTTAAACGCGGAGCGGATGAAGAGCGTTAAGGAGCACAGATGCAGACGTTGCTCATCATCCTGTTGATCGGTTGTGCTCTGGCAGTCGCAGTGCACATCGGCCGAGGTATGTGGGCCCGCTCGCGTTCGGTCGAGCGCCACCGGCAGGCGCTGCACACGCTGGCCACGTTCACGGCTCCGGTGGAAGGGGCTCCCGGTGAGCACGTCGAGGCCGGCGACCACCAGGCCCACGTGCGGGTCATAGGCCGGAGCGGGCGCCCGGCCGGTAGCGCCGCCGGCACTCTGCCGCCACCGCGGGAGGTAACCCGACCCGGCCCCGCCCGGGGATCGGCGTTCCGGCGACCTTCCCACCTCGAACCCTCGGTCGCGGCGCTGGACGCGGTGGCGACGTCGGCGGGACTTTCGGCCCGCGCCCTGCCCCGGATCAAGCGGGGCAACGCTCCCCCGCCCCCCGGTAAGCCAGACCGGGAGAGGGAGGACGCCACGTTGCCGGGGGCACCTCCGGTGCATGCCCACGACGACCCCACGACCAGGCCCATACCCGTCATCCAACCGCAGGTTTTCTATTTGGACGGCGTCATCCCCGGTGGCGCGCCCAAACATCGTCCCGACGGACCGGGCGCGGTCACCCGAGCACCTGCGCCCGTCCCGGCCGGGCCCGCGGCTCCCGGTCCTCCACGGGGGGCGAAAACCGAGAGCCGCACCGGGGAAAAGGCGGCTCTGCGGCTGAGGTCCCCGGTGTTGTGGCCCGTGGCGGTGGCCGCCGTTTCCGTGGCGGTGGCGGGCGCAGCCCTGGGGGTCGAGCTCAGTCGCCCGGCCCGGCGGCCCCCAGCGGCCTCCCGGACCACCTCGGCGGGGCGGCACCGGGCGCCGCCGGCCCGGTCAACGACAACCTCGCCACCATCTCCGAGCACAACGGCCGCTCCCTTCGCCACGACCGTCGCGCCGCAACCGGCCGTGCTCGTATCGGCCAACGGCGGGACGGCCACTTACCAGCTCACGTCGGCGACAGCGTCGATCGTGGTCAAGGCCAGTGGGCCGTGCTGGATAGAGGTAAAAGCGGGCAGCCCTCGCGGCCAGGTGGTCGTGGAGGAAACTCTGTCGGCCGGCCAGCGGTCTTCGGTCACCGGCCCGGCGTGGATACGCCTGGGTGACCCGCCCCATGTGGCCGTTACGGTCGACGGCACCCCGATGAGCGTCCCCGGCGCCGGTGCGGCCGTGCCTCTGGACCTCCAGTTCACCTTGGGCTGAGCTTCGGGCTCGCCGCCTGCCCGGCCACTGCGGCTAGCACAAGACTTCGGCTGCCCCCGGGGCCCGGCCGGGCCAGGGACGAGCTGTCCGCTGCGCTAGAGCGGCTTGAGGATGGCATCCCAGGTGGGGACCAGCGACCGCGCCGCTCGGGCTTCATCGGCCCTCCCGATGGGCGTGGTCCGGGGTGCCTCGGCCAGCTCCGCCGGGCTTTCACCGGCTATTTCGACCAGTGCGTCGGCCAGAGCGGCCACCGTCTCGGGGCTCTCTGTTTCCGTGGGCTCGATCATTAGGGCCTCGGGCACCACGAGCGGGAAGTACACCGTGGGGGCGTGGAAACCTTTCTCCAGCAGCCGCTTGCCGACGTCGAGAGCGCGCACGCCCGCCTCGAGCCCAGGCGCGGCCTTGGTCGACACCACCACCTCGTGCATGGCGGGCCGATCGAAGGGGACCTCGTATACGCCCCTTAGCCGGCTCAGCAACCAGTTGGCATTGAGGACGGCGGCCTCTGAAACCTTGTGCAGGCCTTCGGCCCCGTTGGCCAGGATGTAGGCCCAGGCCCGGGCTAGGGCGAGGGCATTGCCGTGCCAGCCATGGACCCGTCCTATCGAGCGGGCCGGCTGCTCCCAGGCGAAGCTCCCGTCGTGCAAACGCCTCGGCACCGGCCCCGGGAGCAGGTCAGAGAGAGCTTCGGTGACGGCAACGGGACCGGCCCCGGGCCCGCCACCCCCATGGGGCACGGCGAAGGTCTTGTGCAGGTTGAGGTGCACAACGTCAAAGCCCATATCGCCGGGCCGGGTGACGCCGAGGATGGCGTTGAGGTTGGCGCCGTCATAGTAAACCAGGCCGCCAGCGTCATGGACGGCGGCGGCCAGTTCGGCGATGTCCTCCTCGAACAGGCCCAGGGTGTTGGGGTTGGTGAGCATGATGCCGGCCACGTCGTCGTCCAGGTGCCGGCGCAAGGTCTCCGGGCTCACCAGTCCGCGGCCGTCCGAGGGCAGGCTTACGGTCCGGTAGCCGGCCAGGCTGACCGAGGCCGGGTTGGTACCGTGGGCCGAGTCCGGGATGAGCACCTTGCCGGGCGAGCGTCCCTGGCCCCGGTGCCACGCCCTCATGATGAGCAGGCCGGTCAGCTCCCCGGCCGCTCCCGCCGCAGGCTGAAGGGTGGCAGCGTGCATCCCGGTTATGCGGCACAAGGCATCGGAAAGGCCCCACAACAGGGCGAGCCAGCCCTGGGCGTAGGGCGCCGGCGTGGCCGGGTGGGCCCCGGTCAGGCCGGGCAGGGCGGCCGCCTCGTCGCAGACCTTGGGGTTGTACTTCATGGTGCACGACCCCAGCGGGTAAGCGCCGAGGTCGACCGAGTACTGGCGATGCGCCAGCCGGGTCACGTGGGCGACGAGGTCGCGCTCGGAGATCTCGGCCAGAGCGGGAGGCTCGGGCCTCAGTTCCTCCGGCGTGACCAGCTCTTCGGCGGTCCACTCGGGCACGCCGGTCGTCCTAAAGGACGCCGCCCGGCGGCCTGGCACGGAAAAGTCGAAGATCGTAGGCTCGGCGGCGTGCCCCAAAAGAGGCGCTGAGCTGGCCCGGCCCCCGGGCGCGGCACCCATCACTCCACCACCTTTTCTAAGGCCGCCACGTAGGCGTCCATTTCTGCCCGGGTGCGCTTCTCCGTCACGGCTACGAGCAAGCCCTGGCGGCCGCCCACCTCGACCGGGATGCCGGCCAGGAAGCCTTCGTCGGCCATGCGCTCGATCACGACGTCGACGGCACCAGGCAGGCGCAAGACGAACTCGCGCAGCACCGGCGCGCCGACAAGGGGCTCTACGCCGGGCAGGCCGAGAACGGCCTCCCGCAGGTAGCGGGTGCCGCGGGCACAGCGCACGGCAAGTTGGCGCAGCCCGTGTGTGCCCAACCACGCCATCTGGACCATGGCGGCCACGGCCACCAGCGTCTGGTTCGTGCAGATGTTGGAGGACGCCTTCTCCCGACGGATGTCCTGCTCGCGGGCGCGCAGGGTCGTCACATAGGCGGTCTGCCCATGGCCGTCGGTGGTCTGGCCGACCAAGCGGCCGGGCAGGCGCCGTACGTGCTGGCCGGCAACGGCCAGCATCCCGAGATAGGGACCGCCGAACGCCAGGGGCGCGCCCAGGGGCTGTCCCTCGGCCACGGCCACATCGGCACCCTCTTCCCCTGGCGTGCGCAGGAGCCCGGCCGCCACCGGGTCGAACACGCCGACTAACAAGGCTCCGGCCTGGCGCGCCACTTCCCGGCCCGGCGCAGAGGGTCAATGCACCCGAGGTAATTGGGCGAAGCGCCGACCAGTGCACCCGGAGCAGGCTGGGCTCCCTCACGGAGGCGGGCGGCCGCGCCTTCCCAGTCGGCCAGGCCGTCAGCCAGAGGCACGTCCACGATATTGGTGCCCCGGCCCGCCGTCAGCGTGGCCAGGACGGCGCGCCATCTCGGGTTAAGGCCCCCGCTCACCCAGAACGGTGTTGCGGCCCGTGGCGGCCAGGGCCAGATTGACTGCCTCTACGGTGGCTGTGGCCCCGTCGTACACGGACGCGTTCGCTACGGGTAGCCCCGCCAACCGGGACACCAGTGTCTGGTACTCGAAGAGGGCCTGAAGGACACCCTGAGCGACCTCGGGCTGATAGGGGGTGTAGGACGTGACGAACTCCGGGCGTCCGGCCAGGGCCCGGGTGACAGCCGGGACGTCGTGGTCGTACGCTCCCCCGCCGGCAAAGCACACCAGATCCGGACCGGTCCGGTTAGCCCCGGCCAGGCGGGCCAGTTCGGCGGCCACGTCCGGTTCGGGCAAGCCGGCCGGAAGGTCGAGGCCCCCGGCCAGGCGAAGCGCGGCGGGGACACAGGCGAAGAGGTCGTCAGCGCAGGACAGACCGAGATCTCCGAGCATGCGAGAGAAGTCCTCGTCGGTGTGTGGCACATAGTGCGTCACGGATCACGCTCCCCGGGAGGGTTTTTGGATGAAAGGCAGGTGGACGACCTGGCACGCCAGGCGCCTACCCCTCGCCTCGACCTCGACGACATCGCCGTCCACGACGTTCTGGGGCAGGAAGGCCATGCCGATACCGCAACCGAGAACGGGCGAGAAGTTGCCGCTCGTCAGCTCGCCCAGTTCGGCCCCGTCCCGGGAAAACGGGTAACCCGCCCGCAGCGGTTGCCGGCCGGGCCCGATGAGGCCTCGCAGCACCCGGTCGACGCCCCGCTGGCGTCGGGCCACCAGGGCATCGCGCCCCCGGAAGCCACCGGGTTTGTCCCAGGCCACGACCCAGCCCAGCCCGGCTTCAAGGGGGGTGATGCCCGGGCCCAGTTCATGGCCGTGGAGAGGCAAGCCGGCCTCGAGGCGGAGCGTGTCGCGAGCGCCCAAGCCGGCCGGGGCGGCACCGGCGGCGACGATCGCTTCCCACAGGGCGACGGCATCAGCGCCAGGCACTGCGCATTCGACCCCAGTCTCGCCCGTATAGCCGGTGCCGGCCACGACCACCGGGAGACCGTGCCATGTGAGCTCTCGCACCCCGAAGCGGCCCACGGTCACGGCCTCGGGGAGGACCGCCTCCATCAGGGCCCGGGACCGGGCCCCTGGACGGCTAGCACCGCCCGCCGGGCGGTGACATCGGTACCCCCGATGGCCGCCAGCACCCGGGACGTGTTGGAGGCATTGGGCATCACGTCGAAAGTCTCTTCGCCCGTCCACCAGACGATGAGGTCGTCCAACACCGAGCCCTCCTCGTCCAGTAGGTGGGTGTACTGGGCCTTCCCCGGCCGGACCTTGGCCAGGTCGTTGGTCAGCGTCCGCTGGAGCGTCGGAAGTGCGTCGGGGCCGGCGAGGTGCACCGTGCCGAGGTGGCTCACGTCGAAGACCGCCACGTCCGTACGGCAGGACATGTGCTCGGCCACCGTGCCGGACGCGAACTCAAGGGGCATTTCCCAGCCTCCGAAGCCCACCATGTGGGCACCGTGGGACCGGTGCCAGCCGTCCAGAGGGCTCGAGCGCAAGGCTCCCAGGACTAGGGCCCCGGGTCTCGGGCGGTCTCGCCGCCGGATCCACCCCCTGCATCGGTCACCGCCGCCAGCCTACCCCGGTCGTCACGACGGCCCCACCGGGCGCCCCTTCAAGTACCGGTGGCCGCCCCGTGCCCGTCCAGCGTGCCGGCACCGGCACTGGGGTGACCCACGGAACTGGCCCGGCGGGCCTCGATCTCCATGATGGCGGCGTCGACCTCGGACACGATCTTGTCCATCCCGAGCACGATGCTCAACACCCCTTGGCCCCCGCGCAGCAGGTCGAACAGCTCCGGCCCGGAACGGGCCAGCACGCTGCGGTCATCGGCAATGAGCAGGCTGGCGCTGGCAACCTCGGCGCCCGAGGCACGCAGGCACTCGATGGCCTTACGAGTCGAGCGCAGCGATACCCCCGCGTCGAGGAGCTGTTTGATGACCTTCAGTTGCAACAAGTCGGTATAGGCGTACACGCGCTGGGTACCGCTACCCCGGGCATCGCTGATCGACGGCCGCAACAGGTCGGTGCGGGCCCAGTAATCGAGCTGCCTGTAGGTAATGCCCACGATGTTGCAGACCTGGGGCCCCCGGTAGCCCTCCTCGCCCACCTTGGCCGCTGACGGGCCCGCCTGCCCAATCTCCTGGCGCTCCATTTGCCCTCCTCGACCGTGCCCCACACAGGGGTAGTTACATCAGTGTGGCCTGTCCCGAACGTGCCCGCAAGAGCCACCGGGCGCAGCCGTCCGGGCCAGGCCGGGACCACTTCGGCCTTGGCCCCGGAGCACCAGGCTCCGGAGACTGGCCCCGGAGCACTCGGCCCCGGACTATTTGTCGAAATCCTCCGGGCGGACCCCCTCGATGAACTCGTGGAACTGAGCCACGAGCTCCTCGCCCTCGCCCGGTTCGTCGAGGTCCTCGCGCTGGGCGATGACGATCCCCTCGGCGTCTAGTAACGCTTCTTCGGCGTAGATCGTGGCTCCCGCCCGGATGGCCAGAGCAATGGCGTCCGACGGCCGGGCGGACACGACATAGTTGCTGCCCCCCCGCCGTAGCCGCAGCTCGGCATAGAAGGTCTGGTCCTTTAGTTCGGTGATCACCACGTGGTCGAGCACGAGCCCAACCTCGGTCAGGACGTCCCTCATGAGGTCGTGGGTCATGGGCCGCTTGGTGACGACGCCCTGAAGGGCAGTGGCGATGGCCTCGGCCTCAGGACGCCCGATATAGATGGGTAACGCCCGGTCCCCCGTCGCCTCTTGGAGCAACAAGATGGGGGTATTGGTCGGGTATTCGACGCGGACGGCAGAGAGGTGCATCTCGACCATGAGTGAACGTTACAACCGCAGACACCGCACCCGGCAGGCGCCCGGACTACGAGCAGGAGCGGAAAATGCGCCCGACCTACCGGGCCTACGAACTCCGGGCGGCGCTGAGAGCGAACGCCGAGCCGCGCTCAGCCAGGACCGGAGGGCCCGTCAATGCAGGTCGGCCAGGGCGGCCCGCAACAGGGCGGCCCGCAGCTCGCCCCCCAGCTGCGACAGCTCCTCGATGGCCCGGGCCGCCGCTTCGCGCGCCTCGGGGTTGCGCTGCCTTATCAGGGGCATGATCACCTGCTGGACCATGCCCGCCTCCCGTTCGGCCGCACCCTTGTAGGCACGAAGGTGGCGAGCTTCGACCCCGTGGCGGGCGAAGGCCGAAGCCAGCTGGGCGATGAGCGCGGCCTGCTGGCTGTAGTAGGCGACGCTACCGACCAGCTTGGGTGTGATCAGCCCAAACCGCTCCAGGTCCCGCACCGTTTCCACATCGATCCCGGGCTCGCTTACCAGCTCCTCGAGCGACCGGTCGTCTTCTCCGGGCGCCGGCGCCGCCGGGCCCCGGCCCCCTCGGGCCAGCCGGGGTTGGAGTGCGGGCGGAGCTGCGAAGGCCGCGCCCGGGCGCGGGGCCGGCGACCGCGGGGAGCCGGTCTCGCCCGGCCGGCCGGGCTCCGCTCGAGCGCCGGGCTCCGCTCGCGCGTCGGGCTCCGCTCGCGCGTGTCGGGCGCGACGCGGGGGCCGGACGGTGCCGGCCCGGCCACGTCTCCCCGGCCGCCGGCGGCCTCCGGCCGGCCGGGAGAGCCGTCCGGGGTCAGCGCGCCCTCGCCTGGGCCCTTTGCGCTGGTGGCCCGACCGGTGCGGGCCTCCGGGGCCTGCCCGCCGACCGAAGGGCTCCCGGGAGCCGACCGGGGAACGGCCGAGCTCTCGGGGACCGGGCGACCACCGGCGGGGCTCTCGGGGACCGGGCGACGACCGGCGGGGCTCTCGGGGACCGGGCGACGACCGGCGGGGCCCTCGGGGACCGGGCGACCACCGGCGGGGCCCTCGGGGACCGGGCGACCACCGGCGGGGCCATCGGGGACCGGACGGCGGCGGGCTCCGCTGTGCTCGATGGCCGGCCCGTAGGCGCTGTAAGGAGGGCCGGCGTCGAACAACGGCTCGGTTAGGCCGGGTGAGCGGGGGGCAGCGCGTGGCGGTCCGGGTTTAGCCCTCGGCGGCCCCGGCGCCCCTTCGACGGCCCCGTTCTGGCGACGGGAGACGGGGCCGGCGGCCCCGCCGCCCTCCCCGACGGGCGCGCCCGCGCCCGACCCGATGATGAGGTGCTCCTCGACGGCCTCCCCAAAGGGCACGCCTTCGCTTTCCCCTTCTTCGCCGTAGACGTCGGAGGGCTCGCCATGCTCATCGAGGCGGCCCTTGATCACCTTCAAGGGCAAAAAGGCGTCCCTTTGTTGGCGCAAGACCCAGCGCAAGCGCTCGATGTCGGCCTCGTAGAACTTCCGGTAGCCCGAAGGGGTCCGCTCCGGGTCGACCAGGCCCTGGCTCTCGAGGAAACGGATCTTCGAGATGGTCACGTCGGGAAATTCCTCTTGCAGGAGGGACAGCACTTCCCCTATCGAGAGATGGGAACGGCCGGCCACGGCTGGTTCACCTCCCGTCCCCGCTGCCTAGGCGACGCCGGCGCCGGGGCTGGCCGCCGTTGTCGGGGCGGGAGCCAGGAACAGCAGGCGGAACTTGCCTACCTGCACCTCGTCACCGCTGGATAGAGGTGCGTTGTCGATGCGCTGGCGGTTGAGGTAGGTGCCGTTTAACGAGCCGACATCGTGGGCCCAGAAGCCGCCCTCCTCGAAACGTACCTCGGCGTGCCGGCGGGAGACGGTGATGTCGTCGAGGAAGACGTCGCTCTCCGGGTGGCGGCCGATTGTCACCGACGCCGCCCCCTTGGGGCTGAGGACGAAGCGCGAACCGGAATTCGGCCCCCGGGTCACGACCAGGACGGCGCCCCCGGCCGGCACCCCGTGCAACAGGTCACTGGGCTCGAGCTGAAAGGGCTCGGAAGTGGCCTCTCCGGGGAACAGGGAAACGGCCGGCGTGGCCGTCGTATTGGGCTCCCCTCCGGCGCCCGGCCTTTCCAGCACGGCACCGCACGAGGAACAGAAAACTGCTCCTTGAGGGTTACGGTGACCACAGCGGTTGCAGTACAACGCCTCAGGCCTCGAGCAGCTTCCGATATTCTTCTGGCCCTATCAGGCTCTTGAAGCCCTCAAGGGAGGCGGCCTCGATCACGCAGATCCAGCCTTCTCCGTAGGGATCCTCGTTTATTCGTTGCGGCTGGTCGATCAGCTCGCTGTTCACCTCTACCACCGTGCCGTCGAGCGGCGCGTATACATCCGACACGGACTTGGTGGATTCTAGCTCGCACAGAGGTTGGCCGGCCACCGCAGGCGCGCCGAGCTCGGGTACCTGGACGAACACGATGTCGCCCAGGGCGTCCTGGGCGTAGTCGGTGATCCCTACCCGGGCCCGCCCCGCTTCCTCCTGGCGCGCCCACTCGTGGTCGGCGCTGTAGAGCAAATCGTCGGGAACGTTCACGGTGGAGACCATACCGGGCTTGGCGGAGCCGGGCGAGCCCGAAGCGCCATCAGACGGGAAAAGTTATGGTCCCCGCGGTGCCGGCCGCCCGGCTCACGCCCGCAGGACGTTGCGCACCAGCCTGGCGTACTCTTGCACCCGCGCCCGGGCACCTAATTCCGAGGCGCCCTCGGCCCAGACGTTGGTGAGGGCCTCCTCGGGATCGGGGACCACCAGGCACCAGCCGTCCGGGTGCAGGACCTTCACCCCGTCGACCAACGTGGTGGGCTTGTCCTCGTTCAGCTCCATGACCGAGCGCATGACCAGGCCCTTTTGCTCCCACGGGGTGACCACGCTCTCATGGGCGGTGAAGACCGGGGGCAACTCGGCCACGACGCTCGACAATTTCGTGCCCGTGGCGGCCAGGAGGGCGAAGGTGTGCGCCAACGCGGCCACAGCATCGTATGCGGGCAGGAAGCGGGGGAAAATATACCCGCCTTCCTGCCCGGCGGCGAAGTCGACCCCGGGCCGGGAGGCCGCTTCCATCAGGTGCGACCGGGACAGCTTTGTCCAGACGAGCTCTGACCCCACCCGCCGGCACATGGTCTCGGCCGCCGTCGGGGCGGAGACGGGCAGCGCCACGGTCACGCCGGCCCGGGGCGAGGCACCCCCTGCCGCCCCCGGTGGGATGCCCAGCACGAGGGCCAGTAGGACCAACAGGCCCTCACTGTCGCTAAGGACGCGACCATTGTCGTCGACCAGCGTGATCCGTTCGCCGTCGGGGCCGAGGACGGCGCCAAAGTGGGCGCCCGCCGCCCGCACCAGCGTCGACACCCCCCGGGCGTGCTCGAGGCGGTCGAAAGTCACCGAGCGCCGGGCGGCCGCGTAGGGGTTTACGGACAGGACCTCGGCCCCGAGCTTGCCGAGGACGGCGGGCATGACGAACGATGCCGCCCCGAAGGCGTAGTCCAGGACCACCTTGAAGCGAGCCGCCCGGATGGCGTCGGTGTCGACGTGGTCGAGCAGGGCCTGGGCGTAGAGGTCGGGGATGCGCGCCGGGTAGACGACGTCGCCCATCTCCGAAGCCAGGCACCGGCGGAAGTCCTCCCGGTAGAAGACGCGTTCGATCTTCCGCTGGGCCACCTCGGCGATGTCGATGCCCCCGGGGTCAAGGAAGCGCAGGACCACGGACTGGGGGTCCTCGTAGGCCAGGCGGACGGTTACCCCCCCGGCGCTGTGCTCGTTGCGCACGGCGAAGCGCGTGACAGGCACGGTGGCCACTTCCAGGTCGACGACATCGACTCCGGCGGCGTTGAGGCCCACCGACACGGCCTGCTTCAATACCCGGGCCGCACGGCTGGTGTCCCGGGAGACGGCGACCGTCGCTCCCCGGGGCATGCCCGTGGCGAAGGCCATAGCCAGGCGCAGCGCCAGTTCAGGGGTGATGTCGACGTTGGCCAGGCCCGAGATCCCGTTACGGCCGAAGAGGTGGCGCGCCCCGCGCGACTCCCAGACGATCGAGGAGTTGACGATGGCCCCATGCTCCACTGTCTTGAATGGGAAGACCTTCACCCCGGCATGCACGACGGCGTGTTCGCCGATGACGCATTCGTCGCCGACCACCACCCCCTCCTCTATGCGGGCGCCCCGGCGCAGCTCGCTACTACGCCCGACCGTGCAGCCTCTAAGCCTGACGCCCGGGCCCAGATAGGCATTGTCGTGCACAACGGCGCGCTCGACGAACGCGTCCGCCCCGACCCGGACATTGCGGCCCAGCACCGTGTACTCGCCCAAGGTGGCACCGGCTTCGACGCGGCAGTAATCCCCGATGATCGCCGGGCCCCGTAGTACGGCGTCGGGGTCGACCTCGGCGCCGTCGCCCAACCAGATGCCCTGGCCCAGCGAGAACCCCGGAAGTTCGACCCGCACGCGGCCGTCGAGGATGTCTTGATGAGCCCGGGCGTAGGCCTCCAGGGTGCCGATGTCCTCCCAGTAGCCGTCCGTCACGCACCCGTACAGCAAAGGCCGTTCCCGGCCCAGCAGACGCGGGAAGACGTCGGCGGAAAAGTCCACCACGCCGTCGCCTATGAAATCGAGGATCCCCGGCTCCAGGACGTAAACCCCCGTGTTGATGGTGTCCGAAAAGACCTGGCCCCATGAGGGTTTCTCCAGGAAGCGCTCCACGGAGCCGTCGGGCCGGGCCATGACTATGCCGAACTCCAGAGGGTTGGGCATAGAACGGAGCGCAATAGTCGCCAAAGCCTTTTTCTGGTGATGGAAATCGACCACCGCGCCCAGGTCGGTATCGGTGAGCACGTCTCCGGAAATGACCAGGAAAGCCTCGTCGATGTCGTGCATGGCATTGCGGACCGAACCCGCAGTACCCAAGGGAGGCTCTTCGCTGGCGTAGACCATGCTGGTGCCGAACTCGGCACCGTTGCCGAAATAGTGCTCGATGGCGTTGGCCTGGTAGGCCACCGTGACGATGATGTCGGTGAAGCCATGGCGGCGTAGCAGGTCGATGACGTGCTCCATGAGCGGCCGGTTGGCCATGGGGATCATCGGTTTGGGCTGGTTGTAGGTGAGCGGACGCAGGCGGGTGCCTTCCCCGCCGGCCATGATGACGGCCTTCATCGGGCCACGCCGTTCAGTGGGCACCGGGCCCGGAGGGGCTTATGGCCCCCGGCCGGGGGGCGGCGCCGCGTTCCTCGGCCCAGGCGGAGCGGGCCTTGGGCACGTACTGGAGGACGGCCAGCCAGGCCAGGACCTGGCCCCCGGTCACGGCCACCCAGGCTATGACCAGGGCTACCTCGTGCCCTCGAAAAGGAGAGTGGGCCATGATGAACAGGGGCAGCGCCACCATCATGCCGAAGGCGCCGGCCTTGCCCGCCCGGCTGACGTCGATACGGGCAGTCCGGGCGCCGAAGAACAACAGCGCGCTGCCGGCCAGGACGATCCCTTCGCGCAGGGCGATGACCACCACGAGCCAGATGGGCAGGGCACCGATAATCGTGGCCCCGATCAGGGCGCACAGGACGAGCGCCCGGTCCACCAGGGGGTCGGCCATCTTGCCGAGGGTGCTCACCTGGTCAAAATGCCGGGCGATGTAACCGTCGAGGCCGTCGGTGAGGGCGGCCGCGCCCAGCAGGAAGGCGGCGGCCAGCCTTCCCTGCCGATGGGGCTGCGCCAGCAGGACAATGAAGGCCGGCAGGCAGGCCAGTCGTAGGGCGCTGAGCCCGTTGGGGACGGTGAGGACGCGGTCCTCTCCCCGGCGCCCCTTTCCTTGGCCGCCCGGCCCCGGGCCCGGCCCCCCCGCTGGTGACATCCTCCCGAGCATAAGACGGGCGGCCCGGTGGGCGGGTGCTTCAGTGCGTAGAACCCAGTTGGACCGCCTTCACCAGTAGGAGCAGGACAGCGACGACCAGGTAAGCGCTCATGGCCCGCATGGCCAGGACGCGTCCGCGCGACCACTCCGGCCTCCCCAGTAAGGCCAGGGGGGGCATGCGCCAGCCCTCGCGATGGGCGCGGGGCATGGGGGGCGCAGCCGCGGCCGCCTCCGGCCGGCGCCGGGCCACGGCCACGGCGACGACGGCGAGGACGGCTACCAGGATGGCGGCGAGCACCAGGGCCAGGAGGCTGACGTCAACGCCGGGATAGACGGTGGTGACGACCAGGATCAATGACATGACGATGAGCACGCCGATTACCAGCGTCGTCAGCGCGTTGAGCCAAAGCCGGTTGCACCACGGCCCCAGCACCGCCCTGTCGTTGCACAGCAGCAGCAGGAACACGGCGGCCGATGGCAGGAGCACGCCCGCCAGGGCTTGCACCGCCACCGTTATAAGGCCCAACGGGGCGTGCGGTATGAGCACGATGCCACCGGCCACGGCCACCAGGCCAGCGAAGCTGGCGTAGAAGCCCTTGGCCTCGAAGAAGCTGCGGTGGAGCGAATGGTGGGCGCCGAAAAAGTCTCCAAAGGCGTACGAGGTGCCCAGCGTCACCGCCGCCGCGCCGATGATCGAAGCGTTGAGCAGAACCAGGGCATAGAGCGTGCCGGCGGCATGGCCCAGGCGGCGCTCCAGATCCCGGGCCACCCCGCCGGCGTCGGTGAAGTGGTGGAAGTAGGCGGTGTGGGAGAAGGCGAAGGCGCAGGTGACCACCATGAGGCAAGCGCCGACGACGGTTACGAACGAACCGAGCACCGTGTCGGCCCGCTCATAGTTGATGTAGCGGGGGGTGATCCTCTTGTCGACGATGTTGGACTGCTGGAAGAACAACTGCCACGGGGCCACGGTCGTGCCGACAATGGCGATGATGAGCAGGACGGACGTCGAGTTGGCCCCACCGGCCATCCCGGGCACGAACAAGCCGTGTAGCACGGGCCCGGCCCGCGGGTGGCTGAAGACGGCCAGAGGTATGACCAGGAAGTTGGCCAGGACGAACAGGAGCATGAAGCGTTCCCAGCGACGGAAACTGCCCGAAGCGGTAATGGCCACCAGACCGAGGGCGGCGGCAGGGACGGAGACGTACTTGCTCACCCCGAAGTACCCGAGGGCGAGGTCCACGCCGATGAACTCGGTGACGATGGTGAGGAAGTCGAGGACCAAGAGGTTGCCCACGGAGAACAGGCCCCAGAAGCGGCCGAAACGTTCCTTGATGAGCCGGGCATGGCCCACGCCGGTCACGGCCCCCAGGCGCACGACCATTTCCTGGTTGACGATAAGGACGGGGATCAGCAGGGGGAGGACCCACAACAGGCTGGTGCCGTAGTTTTGCCCCGCCTGCGAGTAGGTGGCGACCCCGCCGGCGTCGTTGTCGCCCACCATGACGATGATCCCCGGTCCCACGATGGCGGCCAGGGTCAGCAGGCGGGCGCCCCAGCCCCGCCGTGCCCCGGTGTCCTGTAGGCGGATCGTGCCCAGTGCCCCGCGGATGTCACCGACGTGCTTCTCGTCGAGGACGGCAGAGGCGGCTCCCCCGACCTGCGGGGCGCCGTCCAGCGTGTCGTTGGCCATGGCCGATGGACCTCCGGGCTCGTAGGGCGTACGCGTGGCATGACTGGCGCAACGCGCTCGCCCGGAGCCCCGCCTAGACGGCCCTGCCCGGTGCCAACGCGCGCGCCAGAGGTTGGTGAGGCGACCCTCTGTCGGCGCTCAGTGCTGCTCCTTTTTTGGCCTGCTCGCAGTCTCACCCGGGCGGCAAACCGTCGGGAGGAATCCCCAACAGGACCTTCCACCATCGGGGGTGCGACTACCTGACACTTAAACCTTACCACCGGTAACGGCGGGCCCGTCCATCCCGCCCCGGCTGGCGCCCTCGCCATGGCGGCGACGGCGGGCGCGGGGGCGAAGCCCCGGCACCGGCCCGTGAAGGCCGGCGTTGCTTGAGCTATTTAGCTAAATAGTTACTATTCGTGCGACGCCATGCCGTACTGGCGGCGCCAGCCCGTGGGCAGCAAAAGCTCGAGGACGTCGTCCACGGTTATCTGTCCCAACATGGTGCCGTGCTCGTCGACCACGGGCGCCACGGCCAGGTTGTAATCGGTCATGGTCCTGACGACCTCGTGGATATCGGCATCGGGGGCCAGGGTGGCGGGGTCCCGTCGGGTGGCCATCGCCACGCTGGCGGCGGGGTTGGCCCGCAAGATGTCCACCAGCAGGGCGGTGCCCTGCAGCGAACCGTCGTCGCCGACCACGAAGACCACGCCGGCCGCCTCCGGAGGGGCCGTGGAAGCCTTGACGGCCTCGAGGGCCTCCCCCACGGTGGCGCGGGCGGGCACGGATATGAAGTCCGGGTTCATGAGCCCGCCGGCGGTCTCGGGGTTATAGCTGAGCAGGGTGCGCAGCTTGGCCTGGGTGGCCGGCGGGAGCCGGGTGAGGATGGGCAGGCGCCTCTCCTGGTCCAGCTCGGTGAGCAGGTCGACAGCGTCGTCGGGGGCCATGGCCGAGAGCAGGCGCGCCGCCTCCTCGTCCGAGCGCGCTCGCAGGAACTCCAGCTGGTGCTCGGTGTCGAGCTCCTCGAACACGTCGGCTTCGAGCTCCCGGTCGGCGCCCACCGCCCGGATGATCTCCTCGCCTTCCTCGTGCGAAGCCGCCTCCACGAGGTCGGCGAGCTTGGCCGGGTGCAGGCGCCGCAGCTTGCGGAAGGGTATCTGCAGGCGCGCCGTCGGCACATGGGCGACGAACGGCTCGATCTCGTTCCAGTCGACCACCCGGCCAGGCTTCACCCTCCGGCGCAGCTTGCGGGGCAGGGCCCGGCGCAGCACGGGGCGTGAGCTCGTGTCGACGCCGATGACGTGCCACTGCTGCCCCGTCCTGACCAGCTCGATCTCGTTGGCCCGGACCAGGCGAGCCCCCTCGAGGTGGATCAGGTGGCGGGAGCGGAGGTCCCGTTCGAGCAGCACCTCGCCGGGACGGCGCTCGAAGAGCCCCAGGGCAGCCGGCTCCACCCTGAGCACGGCCGCCTCGTAGGTGAGGCTGACCAGGTCGCGGGCGTGAGCGAACCTCTCCTGGCCGTCGAAGTCGACGACGAGGCCGGTCACTGCGGGATGCCAACTGGCGCTGTTGGCTCCGGCCAGGCGGGCGATCACGTCGATCAGCCGCCCGTCCTGCTGGTTGGCGGGACCGGTGACAGTGATGCCGAGAAGGCAGGAAAGGTGCAGGACGGCGCGGTCCGGCCCGAGGGACCGGCGCCGTGCCCGGGCCCCCGTCCAGGAGACCGGCGCGGGCCGGGCCCGGACTTGGGGGTTTCGTACTTGGAGGCTGAGCCTCAGAGGCGCTAGGCACGTTTTCAGAGTACCTCGCCATTTGCGCCCGGCGGGTGCGGTCCCAGCAGGGCCCCGGCGCGGCCCCGGAAAAGTCCTCCACCAGCACATGGGGGCCCGGCCGGGCCCCGGGCTAGGGCCGTACGGCCCGGCCCAATCGGCGCAAATAAGTGCCCTTGGGCCCTAAGCACACACCCTGTCCACGTCGGATACTCGCTTTAGCACCAGCGTCACAGCCCGGCCGACGGCCTCGCCAGGGGCCAGCGATGACAATAAGGAGTCCCATGGCTAAGCACGTTTATGACTTTGCAGAGGGCAGCAGGGAGATGGTGGACCTGCTCGGAGGCAAGGGAGGCAACCTGGCGGAAATGACCAACATCGGTCTCCCCGTCCCCCCTGGCTTCACCATAACGACCGAGGCCTGCCGGGCCTTCCTGAACGAGGGTGAGCTGCCGGCCGGTCTCAACGATGAGATCACCGAGCACCTGGTCAAGCTGGAGCAGACCATGGGCCGCAAGCTGGGCGACCCCGAGGACCCCCTGCTGGTATCGGTGCGCAGCGGCGCCCGGTTCTCCATGCCCGGGATGATGGACACGGTCCTCGACATCGGGCTCAACGACCTCTCCGTCGACGGCCTGACCAAGCAGGCCGGTAACGAGCGCTTCGCCTGGGACTCGTACCGCCGGCTCATCCAGATGTTCGCCAAGACGGTCATGGGCGCCAACGGCGACCTTTTCGAGGAAGCCATCGCCGCGCTGAAGGTGGAGACGGGGGCCACCAACGACCTCGAAGCTCGACACCCCCGAGCTCAAGAGGCTCGTCGCCACCTACAAGAAGATCGTGAAGCAGGAAACCGGCCTCGACTTCCCGACCGAGCCCCGCGCCCAGCTCGACGCCGCCATCCTGGCCGTGTTCAAGTCCTGGAACGGCGAGCGCGCCCGTATTTACCGCCGCCAGGAACGCATACCCGAGAACCTCGGCACGGCCGTCAACATTTGCTCCATGGTGTTCGGCAACCTGGGCCTCAACTCCGGCACCGGCGTCGCCTTCACCCGGGACCCGGCCACCGGCGCCAGGGGCGTCTACGGCGACTACCTGGAGGATGCCCAAGGCGAGGACGTGGTGGCCGGCATCCGCAACACCATGGCCCTCCAGGAGCTGGAGCACCTGAACGGCCCCGCCTATGCCCAGTTGCTCGACATCATGAACACCCTCGAGCACCACTACCGCGACCTGTGCGACATCGAGTTCACCATCGAAAAGGGCAAGCTCTGGATGCTGCAGACCCGGGTGGGCAAGCGCACCGCCGCCGCTGCCTTCCGCATCGCCGCCCAGCTGGTCGAAGAGGGCATCATCGGCATGGACGAGGCCCTCGGACGGGTGAGCGGGGCCGGCCTGGCCGAGCTCATGTTCCCCCGCTTCGACGAAAAGACGGCCACTTCGAGCCTGACCAAGGGCATGGGCGCCAGCCCCGGCGCGGCCGTGGGCAAGGTCGTGTTCGACTCGCCCACCGCCGTGGCCGAAGCGGCCAAGGGCGAGGCCGTCATCCTCGTCCGCACCGAGACCAACCCCGACGACCTGCCCGGGATGATCGCCGCCAAGGGGATACTCACCAGCCGGGGGGGCAAGACCAGCCACGCCGCCGTGGTGGCCCGGGGCATGGGCAAGACGTGCGTCGTCGCCGCCCACGAGCTCGTGGTCGACACCAAGGGCCTGACCTTCACCGCCCCCGACGGCACCGTGGTGGCCCAGGGCGACGTCATTTCCATCGACGGCAAGACCGGTGGCGTGTACCTGGGCGCCATGCCCGTGGTGGCCTCACCCCTGGTGCGCTTCTTCGAAGGCACCTTCGACGCCGCCTCCGCCGACACCGACACCCGCGACCTGGTGGCCGCGGTCGAGCGCATCCTGCGCCACGCCGACGCCCGCCGCCGGTTGTTCGTGCGGGCTAACGCCGATATGCCCGAGGACGCCCGCCGGGCGCGGCTGTACGGGGCTGAAGGGATCGGCCTGACCCGCACCGAGCACATGTTCCTCGGCGAGAGGCGCAAGTTGGTCGAGCAGCTGGTCCTGGCCGAGACCGACGACGAGCGCCAAGCCGCCCTCGACGCCCTGCTCCCCCTGCAGCGGGCCGATTTCTACGCCATCTTCAAGGAAATGGACGGGCTCCCCGTCACCGTGCGCCTGATCGACCCGCCCTTGCACGAGTTCCTGCCCGACCTCACCGAGCTCTCCGTGCGGGCCGCCGTGGCCCGAGCCAAGGGCCAGGTGGACGAAGAGGCCGAGCTCCTGCTGCCCGCCGTCCGCCGCCTGAAGGAGCAAAACCCCATGCTCGGGCTGCGGGGTGTGAGGCTTTGCCTGGCCATCCCCGGCCTGATCAAGCTCCAGGTACGGGCCATCGCCGAAGCTGCCGCCCAGCGCATCAAGGAGGGCGGCAACCCCGTCCCCGAGGTCATGGTCCCGGTGGTGGGCGCCGTCCAGGAACTGGAGCACGTCCGTGAAGAAGCCGAGGCCGTCCTCGAGGCCGTGAGCCGGGAGACCGGAGTTCACCTGGAGAAGATGATCGGCACCATGATCGAGCTGCCCCGGGCCTGCCTGACGGCAGGACAGATAGCCGAGTCGGCCGACTTTTTCTCCTTCGGCACCAACGACCTGACCCAGACCACGTGGGGCTTCTCCCGGGACGACTGCGAGGCCTCCTTCTTCCCGCTGTACATGGACCTCGGCATCTTCGGGGCATCCCCGTTCGAGACCATCGATCGCGACGGCGTGGGCAAACTAGTCCGCATGGCCGCCGCCACCGCCCGCACGGTCAAGCCCGGCATCGAGCTCGGCGTGTGCGGTGAGCACGGTGGCGACCCTGAAAGCATCCATTTCTTCAACGAGATCGGCCTCGACTACGTGTCGTGCTCCCCCTTCCGGGTGCCCGTCGCCAGGTTGGAAGCCGGCCGGGCGGCCCTGCCCAAAGCAGTCGCCGGTTCGGTGAAGTCCTCCAAGTAAACACACCTCAGCAGAGGGCAATGGCCGGGACGGGGCGCAACACCGTCCCGGCCGTTTGCCGTCACCAGGCCCTCGTCTGGTCCTGCGGCCCCTGACGGCCCTGCGGCCCCTGGACGGCCCTGCGACCCCTGTCGGCCTTTCATCTGGCCGTCGTCCTCTGTCGTTTTGGAACATCTATGACGGCGTTTTTGGCCATGGATGTACCAAAACGAGATCGTGGGTGGCCCCGCCTCAGGGCAGCGCCCGGACCAATTGGGCCAGGATCTCCTCCTCTTTCGCTGGTCCGGCCCCAAAGGCCACGTCCGACAGCTCAGCCTCGGCCCGGGCCCGCTCGGCCGGGCTCAGCGCCAGCAGGCTCAGAAGGTCCGCCGGCGCCCAGCGCAACAGGCAGGCACACTGGAACAGGGACCCATGACGGGTACGCCGTTGCGATATGCCGACCACCTTGCGCCCGCCGGGCCCGGTCACCTCGCCCGCGGCAAGGCCGGCGAAACACACCAGCGAGGACCATTCCCGTCGCGGCATGGGGCCGGTCCACACCTCCAGCCCGGCGGCCCCACTCTCCCGCAGGGCGGCCGCCCAGGCCTCGCCCACCCACCGGGCGGACTGCCCGACGTCGGCACACCACGCGGGGTCGGCGGTCGGCACGACCAGGTCCACCCAGACCAAGCCCCCCGGCTCCACCAGGACGGCCCCTCCGCCGCTGCGCCGGCGCACCACCTGCACCCCCGACGCCGCACATGCCTCTCGGTCGACACTGTCCTCGGGCTGGCCGCTACCGAGCACCACGGCCCGGTCTTCGGGCTGGTAGGCATGGGCCAGCCTACCGGCGACGGGACCAGCCACCAGGCGGCCGGACCGGTCGTGCAGATCTGCCACCGTGCCCCCCACCCGCAGGAGCTCGAAGGGCATCAGGCCGAGAGCGCGGCGGCGCCCTCCCCGGACACGTTCAGCTGCACCACGGTCGCCGGCAGCCCGAGGTACGGCTCCCAGTCCGGTAGTACGGCGCCCAGGGCGGCCAGTGCCCATTGCCTACCCCGGGGGGCACTGGGCTGGTGGCGCAACTTCATGCCCGTCTCCTCCAGCAGATGGTCGCGTTTGCGGGCGTTGCAGCGCCGGCAGGCGGCTACAACGTTGTCCCAGGCATGAGGTCCACCCTTGGAGCGGGGCAGTATGTGGTCAATGTTCTCGGCCTGGGCGCCGCAGTACTGGCAGCGGTGCCCGTCCCGGGCGAAGATGGCCCGCCGGCTCAGCGCTACGTGGGCCTGATGGGGCACCCGCACGAAGTACGAGAGGCGCACCACGGAAGGCTCGGCCACGCTGACCCGGGCCGAATGGAAGACCCGGCCGGTGGCGGCCAAGGGCTCGGCCTTGGCCTGGAGCACCAGCAACAACGCTCTCCTGGTGGGCACTACGCAGAGCGGCTCGTAAGTGGCGTTTAGGACGAGCGCTCGCGACATGTCCGCCTACCTTCGTATGAGAGGTACGGGGAAAGGACTACCCGCCCTGGCGGCCATGGTCTGGGCGGGCACAACAAGAACTTATCGCGCCAGCGTCCGCATCCAGCGGCACCATTCGAGGTAGCCGACGAGTTCCGAGGAGGCCAGCCGGCCGCCGCCGGGACCGAACATTGCCTCCAGGCGAAAGGTCATGTACTCACGGGTGGGCCGGGGCCAGGGAGGCCACCGAGCCCACCAGGCCGAGGGGACCATGGCCCGCCACTGGCGAACCGCGGTCACCCACAGAGCCGGCCGACGGGCCACCTCGACCAGCGCCCCCTTCCCGAGCGGGAACATGCACCTAGGTTACGCCGCCGCCGGCGCCCGAGCCTGATATTTGACCTGGCCGGCGGGAGGCCGGGCCGGCGTGCTCGGGCCGCTTACTCGGGGGCAGGGGCGAACCCGAAGGTGGGGGCCTGGGGCGGCGCCGCCACGTAGAAGTGGGCCGACCAGTCGTCCTCCTCCTTGCCGTTGACCCGGACCTGCCAGCGGTAGATGCCCGGGGACAGCGGCAGGCCGGTGGGGAGGTCCATCATGGCCGTGGCCCGGCCGGGGAAGCCGGTGGGCACACCGGAGGGGCTGGGGACCATGAGCGACTGTTCCAGCCGCACCGCTTGCGACCCGGCCGGGCCAGGGATCTCGACGACCTCGCCGTCCTCGGTAAGGAGTTCTATTTCGAGCGTCAGGGACCGGTTGCACATGGCCAGCTCGGCTTCGATCAGGACCACGACGACTTGCGGCCCGGTCAGCAGCGGTTGCGCCCCCTCGGCGACCGAGGGCCCTATCGGCCGCCGCAGCTGGGTCACCGCCCAGCCCACGTTGAGCAGGCTCAATGTGCCGTTGTGCGGGTTCTGGGCACCCTTGTCCGCCAGGAGCACGTAAATCTTCACTGGTAGTCAGGGGCGCGGTGCCATGGTGGCCCGTTTCCCCATCCCCCTTTCAATCCGTGCGTGCCGTTTTCCGGCACACGGCTTACCGACGGTCTTCTAGTCATGGTTACGCTGCCTTTGGGTAGCGGATAGTGCCCATCAACTTGTACAGGCCCTGGTCGTGGAACCAGGTGCTGGTCCAGCGGTCTGCCTGGCGCGCATGCAGGTTGCGGCCCCGTTTGTTTACTAGCAAGCGGAAACAGCCGCCACCAAACGTAGCGGTCGAGGGAGACGAAGTTTGTCCCAGCGTTGCCGGTGCGGAGTCGGGTAGGGAGCTGGCGCGGTTGTAGGTGGCCAGCGGGCTGGGCCCCGACCAGGCCATCGTGGTGGCATTTTCCAGCACACCGGCCTGGGGCCCGCAGAAGGCCCGCTGGGCTGCCCCGTCTCCAGCTCCCCCCCATCAATCCGGACATGAGGTTCTCCCTCATCCGGCTTGCCGACGCCCTTCACCGGGGGCATGCACGGTCCTCCCGAACTCGATGGTCCCAGCCAACCGTTCGAGGCCGAGGCGGTTGCCCGAGCCGATGATCAGCTTGAGCCCGTGCCCTCGGCCTCGTCGGCCGTGCCGTTTAGAGAGCAGCAGCGCCATACGCTCGACAACATAAGCATCGAGGACAGCGAAGCGGCGAGTCGAGTTCCCGAAGCGGTAGTACTGCCGCCAGCCTCGTAGGTAGTCGTTGAGATCAGCGACGACCTTGTGGGTGAGGACATGTCGGCGGTCCCGCCCAGTCAGCTCCCGGACACGGGAGCGGGCCTGGGCCATCTTCTTGTCGCTCGGCCAGCACGCCAGGTAGCGGCGTCGAGGGTTCCGACGGGCGGAAACCATGCGATGATGGAACCCGAGGAAATCGAAGCCTTCCGTGCCGTCAGCTACACAGACGATGCGGGTCTTCGACCTCGAAAGGCTAAGGCCGAGCCCGGCCAAGATGTCGGCCAACGCCGCTAAGGCAGCTTCGGCTCTGTCCTTGGTGGGGCAACAGATCACTTCATCGTCGGCGTAGCGCACGAGCACCCCAAAGCGCTGATAGCTATGCGCCCAGGCCCGGTCCAAACGGTGGAGCACCGCATTGGCGAGCAGGGGCGACAGCGGGCCACCCTGGGGAGCCCCCTCGCCGGGGTACGACAGCTTCTCGCCGTCGAGCACCCCGGCCTCCAACATGAGCCTGATGAGCCCGATGACCCGCCGGTCCGACACCCTCTCTCGCACACAGTCGAGGATTATGTGGTACCCAAGCCGGTCGAAAAAGGCTTCAATGTCGGCGTCGACCACCCACACCCGGCCCTGGTGCACCGCCTCCCGCATGGCTTGCAGGCCTTGGTGCGCTGACCGCTTGGGCCGGAACCCATAGCTGCAGGGCAGGAAGTCAGCCTCCAGGACAGGCTCGAGCACGGTCCTGAGGGCCGCCTGGACCACCCGGTCGCCAACTGCGGCGACACCGAGAGGGCGGAGCTCCGCCTTGCCCGGCTTGGGGATCCAGACCCGCCGCACCGGCTGGGGACGGTAGCTACCGTCTCTCAGCGTTGCCTCGATGGTATCGAGGAAGCCCTCGACGCCTGAGGCCTCGATGTCGGCGATGGTCACCGCGTCGACACCAGGAGCACCCTGGTTGGCGCGCACCTCCAACCACGCCCGCCGGAGAACGTCCCTGCGGAGGACCCGGTCATACAGAGCGTGGAACCTTCGGTTCGGCGACCGCTTGGCCGCCTGGTACAGCTTGTGTTGCAGGTCCCGAGTCTTATCAAGGGTGTTGTTGGGCCTTGCGGCCATGCACCGACTCCTCCCTGGTAGTTCAAGCACGGACGAAGCAGGGGCGCTTCGCATCGGGCCGGGTTGTGTTGTCCGCGGTCCTCGGGCGCTACTACCGCCCCCTCCGACGCCCTCCCGGCTCGGTGCGACTTCCCGTTCGGCGGTTATACGCACCGACTGCTCCCGGGCCGCAGGCCCAGGGCCGGGGAGGGCCTCTCCAGTTCCCGTTACCACCTTCCGCACGTTCCACGTCCCTTACGCCGGGGGGTTCGTCGGCGCTGCACTTCCAGGCACTTCACGCCTTCCATGGCCTTCGCCCTGCTACTCCGGGCTCGGCTCCCCCTTGTCCCCTCACGGGGTTGGGCTTACGACGCGGCAGACTTCGCTTAATGCTGCGGACCGCACGGTTGCTCCCTCCAACGAGGCTTTTGACGCTGGGCTCCGACGCCGGGCGTTTCCCCCCGACGCCGCCAGCCTGCTACCGGGCTCCCTGGTGACTACCCGGACGGGACTTGCACCCGGCGGCGGTAACGAGCTTGCAGGCTCACACGATCAGGTCATCAGAAAAACCCACCTCCTCCGGTCCGATCGTGCGTGCCCTCTGGACACGCAGTAGTTGCCCCATCCCCTAAGGAACAGGTTGAGCCGTTCGATCACCTCTCGCAGCTCCATCCCCACCTGGCTTCTCCCGGTAAGGGCCTCGACTCTGGCCCGGGCCCGTTTCATGGACCGCAACGACGGCCGACGCTGCAGGTAGTAGCGCACGACATGGCGCTGCTCCCCGACCTTGGCGGACATGCGGGCGTGGAAATGGCACCCGAGGAAGTCGCAGCCGACCCTGCCGCCCCGGAGACCGGGTGCTCGTCTGGCGACGTTGGCCAGCCATTCCTTCGCTCGATGGGTGTGACCGTGCAACCGCTTGTACTTCCTCATGGCCCAACGCACGAGCCCGTCGTTGATGTGCCGTAGGACGGGGTACAACCAGGACTTGTAGAAGCGCCCGTAGTAGTTGACCCACCCGTGCACGATGGCGTTGAACATACGTACGAGGCCCGAGAGGGTCTTGTCACTGCGCCTGGTGATGTGCCAGGAGCGGATCTCCTGGCTGATCGCCTTACGGGCGTCGTCTGAGACCGCCGGGGAAAAGTTCACGAAGTGCTTCCCGTGCTTGTTCTTCGACAGTCGAGGACGGAACGTGTAACCCAGGAAACTGAACTGCTCGTGCTCAGATGAACCTCGGCGGTCAGCGTCTTTGCAGTACACGATGCGCGTCTTGCCTGAGTGCAGCTCCAGGCCGACTGGGACGGTCCAGTTTTCAGGACGCAACACACCGCTACCGTAGCGGCGCCACCCGTGCGGGCGCCGAGGGGCGCTACCTCAGGTCCTCGTCGTCCTTGCCCCTCGGCCGGCCCCCTACGCTCCACCACTTGCCGCCATCCGGGCGGCGCAGGCGGCCCCAAGGTTCCGGCCCGACGACCTCGGGGCCGCTGCCGCCCCGGTCGGCCCCCGGCCGCCCCCAACGGTCGCGCACCAAGCGACGCAGGCTCTGCACCAGGGCCACCCCGGTGGCGAGCATGATCACAAAACCAACCAGGCCCAGGATCCACGAGAAGGCGAACGACAGCGACAGGGCCAGCAGGCCCACTACGAACCCAGCCACCGCCCGTTTGGCGTTGCGCGCCGCCTCGCGGCTGTCAGCGGGGACACGCAGTGAGCGGGCCAGCCCGCGCTCCTGGTGGAACTGGCGCTCAATCTGCTGGAGGATGCGCTGCTCGTGTTCTGAAAGTGGCACCAGTTTTATACCTCCGTGCCGACCCTCACTCGAAGTTCCTCTTCATCGTCGCACGCTCGCCGCTCGCCGGAAAGGCTCCTGGTCCAAGACCCCACGGTACACCAGACCGGCCGTTTTCGGACCTCGCCTCTTCAGCACGGCGGAGCCCGCCGTCGGCGGCCGGCTCAGCGCGCTTTGAGCTGCGCCAGGGCGTAGACGGTCGTCATGGCGCCGAGCCATCCGGCCCACATCACCGGTGTGTACTGGTCGTCCGGGCTGGCGCTCGACGGGTAGCCCTGCCAGTAGCTGGTATTGGCCTGGAACCAGGCCCCGCTGTACCACAGGGGGATCTCGGGGAGGGCCTGGAGGAAGTCGCCCTCGAGCTGGGCGTAGATTTTGGCCGACTCCCTACCTGCGGAGGCCGGGGTCGCCGCCGCCTGCTGCACCAACGCCCAGGCGGCGGGGTCGGAGTAACGCTCTTCGTTGAAGCCGGCGTCCTGGCGGCGCTGAAGGGGCAGCCGGTACACCGAGTCGAAATAGGTCCAGGGCGTCGAGCTGGGCGTGGGGCCATTGGCGATGACCATGTCGTAATTACCATCAGCGAGGTCGGAGTCGCGCCCGGCCACGGGCTTGACCACCACCGAAACGTGCACTCCCACCTTGGCCAGCTGCTGGCAGATCGTCGCGGCCGCGTTTACCTGGTCCGTCCATCCGCTGGGTACCTCCAGGGTCAGGTGCTGGCCGCGGTACCCGGACTCCTTGAGGGACTTCTCGGCCAAGGAAACCGAGTAGAAGAAACCGAACTTGCCCACCACTTTGCTGTCCACGTAGGCGTGCAGGCTGGGCAGGAGACCGGTCGGGCCGGCTACGGTGACGGCGCCGGTGTACACGCCGGCGGCGATGGTCTTGGGGTCCAAGGCATAGGCGACGGCGCGACGGAAGTCCACGTTGTCCATGGGCGCTCGGACGGTGTCCATCTCCAGCCAGGCCGTACTGGCGGGCAGCATGTAGGGGACCCCCGGGTAATAGGTCTTGATGTCGTACCCGCCCGTCTTGCCCGTGGCCAGGTTGGGGATGCCTCGCAGCAGCTGGTTGCTCCAGTCGGTGCGGCCGTCGAGCAGGTCGGACAGCTCGGTCCCGCTGGCACCGCTGACCACGGCGCACAAGTACTCGAACTTGAACGCCAAGTGCAACTGGTCCCTCCCCCACCAGTGGGTGTTGTCCCGGTAGCACGCCCCGCTGCGCCCGGTGGTGGCCAGCAACATCGGGCCGGTCGAGACCGGGGACATGTTGACGCTGCCTAGGGCGGCCCCTGGGGACAGCCTTGACCATAGGGCCTCGGGCAGGACGGGGGCGTGCCACAGGAACTCCTGCCAGGGCGCATAGCCGACGGGCGTCTTGAACTCGACCGTGACGGTGCCGCCCTTGGCCGTCGCCCTTTGCACGCCGGCGGCGTCGTCATGGAAAGGGTCGGCATCGTCGCTGGCGGCCAGGTTGATCGAATAAGCGACGTCGGCAGAGCTGAGGGCGCCGACCACGGAGCCGGTCCGGCTCTCAACCCAGTTGACACCGGGACGCACGTCGAGTTGGTAGGTGGTGGCGGACAGCCACGACCCGCTGGTCGCCAGCCAGGGGACAAACTTATCGTGGACCGGGTCAAAAAGGAACAGAGGCTCGTAGAGCAGGCCCTGGGTGCCCGTGTAGGCCTGAGCGGGGTCCAGGGGGTTGAAATCTGTGGGGGGGGACGTCGCCGTCCCGCTCGTGTAGAGGGTCTTGTCCCGGGGTAGGGCGGGTGCCGACGGCGGGCCCGAGTGGACGGGGAGGGCCAGGGCCCCTACTACCACCAGCACGCCGAACAGGGCGGTCCGACGGCGCGGGGCCGAACTTGTCCCTCCCGTCCGTCCGGACCCTATGGCCATGACCCCCCCTTCATTAGTTTCGCGCCAGTCCCTCGTCCTCGGCTTACCCACTGGGGTCAGTCGCGACCCGGCAACTTTGCTTTAGCGCTGTTGGCCCTCAAGTGCAATACCTGGCCATCGGAGGGGCCCTGGGGCTGCTCCTCGGTCCCCGCGCTCGCCGGTAGCCGAGCCCCCGTCCCCGGGGCCGTCCGCTTGCCGCCGGTCGTGTGGTCGGTGTCCACCAGCGAGGTAGCCGGTCTCAGCGCTCCGGCCCCGAACCGGGCGCGCACGGCGTCGACAACCTGGCTGGCCTTGGCCCAGTCGGGCCCGGCGCCAGCCACCTCGACCAGGGCGCCGGACGGGGGGGGCGCCGGCGCCGCGCCGGTGCCCTCGGAGCTCTCGCCTTGGCCCGTTTCCCCCGGGCCGGGGCCGAGTTGCAGCTGGAGTTGCCGGCCCGGTGAGGACTCGGCGGGCAGGAGCCCAGTGGCGCTGACGCCGAGGAGCCGTATGCCGTCCTTAAGTTCGACCCTGTCCAACAATGCCCGTGCCGCCGTCCAGAAACTTCGGCCGGTGGCCTCGGCGGTGGCGAAGGTGTGGCTCCGGGTGAGCGTTTTGAAGTCTCCGTAGCGGACCTTGATGACTACGGTCCGGGCCACTAGGCCCTGGTGGCGGAGGTGCCCGGCGACTTGATCGGCCATAAGCACCAGGCGGCGGTCAAGGTCGTGACGGTCGGTGATGTCGGTCGGGTAGGTCTCTTCATGGCCGATGGACTTGACGGCCCGCCCGGGCTCGACCGGCCGGGAGTCCCGGCCGGAGGACAGCGAGTGCAACATGCGCCCAGCCGCCTGGCCAAGGGAGGCCACGACGGAGGCTACCGGCAACGCCGCCAGTTCGCCGACCGTGTTCACACCTAGCTCGTGCAAGCGCTCGGCGCTGGCCTGGCCGACCCCCCACAGGGCCTCGATGGGCATGGGCCACAAGAAGGCCTGCACCTCGCCCTCGTCGACAACAAGCGTCCCCCGTCCCGGCACCGGCCCTTTCGGCGACGGCCGGGGCTTGGCCGCCTTCGACGCCAGCTTGGCCACGAGCTTGTTCGGGCCGGCCCCGACCGAGCAGGACAGGCCCAGTTCGTCGGTTACCCGGGAGCGCATGGCCACGGCGATCTGGCCGGGCGAGCCGAACAGGGCAACGCAGCCACTGACATCGAGAAAAACCTCGTCCAGCCCGATGCCCTCCACGAGGGGGGTGAAGCTGAGGGCGATGCCGTGGAAGCTGTCGCTATACCGGTGGTAGACGTCGAACCTGGGGGCCACGAAGGCGGCGCGCGGGCACAGGCGACGGGCCTGGCCCATGGGCATGGCCGAGTGCACGCCATAGCCGCGGGCCTCGTAGTTGGCCGAGGCCACCACACTCCGGTTACCGGTCCCCCCCACCACGACGGGGCGGCCCCGCAGGCTCGGGTCGTCCTTGACTTCGACGGCGGCGTAGAAGGAGTCCATGTCGGCATGGAGCACCCACCGCACCTGGGCTTGGGCCCCGGCCTCCCTCATCAACCCAGGACTACTTGGCGAAAGGCTTCGGCATAAGCCACCCCGGCCATCCGGACAGCTTCTGCCACGCGGGGCCGGCCGTCCGATATCGGGCCGGCGGGGCGTTCCGGGGCCAGCTCGCCGGCGGGGCGTTCCGAGGCGAGCTCGCCGGCGTCACCGTCCACGGCCTAAGGATACGACGTTGCCGCCGCCGGGCTGCGCACCGCCCGGCAACGCGCTAGAAGGGGGACAATGGCCATTCACGAAATACCCGCCAACCTGCTCGACGAACTCCAAGGGCTTGCCCTCCGGGTGGCGACGGGCGCCGCCGAGCTGTTGCAGACCTACTCCGACGTGCACCTTGAACACGTGAACACCAAGAGTTCCCCCACGGACCTGGTGTCCGAGGCAGACCGCGCGTCGGAGGCGTACATAGTGTCAGAACTGCGCCGCGCCCGCCCGGGCGACGCCGTCCTGAGTGAGGAGGACGGCTCTCACGACGGGACGACGAACGTTACCTGGGTGGCCGACCCGCTCGACGGGACGACCAACTTCTTCTTCCAGGTGCCCGCTTACAGCGTCTCCCTCGCCGCGTGCTTCGACGACAAGCCTGTCGTCGGCGTCGTGGTCGACCCGTCCCGCCACGAGACGTGGTCGGCGGCCCAGGGCCGAGGCGCATGGTGCAACGACGTGGCTTGCCACGTCGCCGGCGGGCGCAGCCGGCTAGCCACGGCCCTGGTGGGGACCGGGTTCAGCTACCGGCCCGAACGCCGGGTCGTCCAGGCCGCGGTGCTGGCGCACCTGCTACCGCGAATACGGGACATCCGTCGGATCGGTTCGGCTGCCCTTGACCTCTGCTGGGTGGCCAACGGCCGTTTCGACGCTTACTTCGAGTCCGGTCTGCACTACTGGGACTGGGCTGCCGGTAGCGTCATATGCGAGGAAGCCGGGGCCCAGCTGGCCACATTGCCCGGGGACATGGTGCTGGCCAGCACGCCCGAACTGATGGCACCCCTAACGGAACTCCTTGCACGGGCCCAGGCCGAGGCGGAGGGAACGGGCGCCGGCGTGGCCTAGCCGAACACGGGCTTGGCTACTTGCTCGTAGAACTCGTTCGACACCAGCTTCGGCTCCGAGACGGCATCGTTTAGGGGTACGCGCACGATCTGGTCGGCCTGGAGGGCAACCATGGTACCCAGGCCACCGTTGTGCACGGCGTCGATGGCGGCGATCCCGAAGCGGGTGGCCAGGACGCGGTCAAAAGCGGTGGGGGTGCCGCCCCGTTGAATGTGGCCCAGGACGGTGGCCCTGGTCTCGAAACCCGTCCGGCGCTCGATCTCTTCCGCCAGTCGGTTGCCGATACCACCAAGGCGGACGTGGCCGAACTGGTCGAGGTCACCCGAGGTCACGGTGAACGAGCCTTCCTTGGGCGTGGCCCCTTCGGCCACCACAACGACACCGGCGTGGCGCCGGCCCGCACTGCGGGCCTTCAGCCGCTCACATACCTCCTCCACGTCGAAAGGCTGCTCCGGGATGAGGATGTCGGCGGCCCCTCCGGCAATTCCGGCATAAATCGAGATCCATCCGGCATGGCGGCCCATGACCTCGCACACCATCACACGGTCGTGAGACACGGCCGTGGTGTGCAGCCGGTCGATCGCCTCAGTGGCTATCTGGACCGCGGTATGGAACCCGAAAGTCACTTCTGTGGCCGACAAATCGTTGTCGATCGTCTTGGGCACCCCGACAACGGAAACGCCCTCGGCTATCAGCTTGTTGGCCACGCCCAGGGTGTCGTCGCCCCCGATGACGATAAGGGCGTCGACTTGGTTGGCCTCGAGAGCGGCCAACACCCGTGGCACCCCACCTTCGACCTTGTACGGGTTCGTGCGGCTCGTACCGAGGATCGTCCCGCCGACGGTGAGGATATCCCGGCACCGGCCCCAGTCGAGCGGCGTCGTGGCCGACTCGATGACGCCTCGCCAACCGTCAAGGAAACCAAGGAAGTTGTCCCCGTAGTGGCTCTCGCCCTTACCCACGGCGGCCCTTATTACGGCGTTGAGACCCGGGCAATCGCCGCCACCGGTCAGCATGCCTATGCGCATCGAACTCCCCTTTGCGTTAGCCGAAGTCTGTCACCGAAACCACCGGCACGTGCGCCTGCGGCCCGTGAAATTTAGGTGTCCACGCCCGTGGCCCGAGCCGGTGCTCTCCCCGCCAACTTAGCCCTCGCCGTACTGCCCCGTACAATCGGTCCGGCCCGCCCAAACCCCCGCCCAAAACTCCCGACCGCGCCATAGGGCTTGGCTCCGCTCACGTCGACGCCGTTCCCGAGGTCCCCGTTTTCGGCCTGGTGACCTTAGTCAGTAGGCCGGCTTCGCGCTGAAAGTCGCCTGCATCGGTAAAGCCCTTGTAGACGCTGGCAAAGCGGAGATAGGCGACATGGTCGCGGCCCCGCAATGCCTCCAGCACGGCCAGGCCGACCTGCTGGCTGGTGACTTCGGATCCCTCTAGGCGCAAGCTCTCCTCGACCTCGGCGGCGATTTGCTCCAGCAAGGGGAGCGAAAGCGGTCTGTTCTTCCCGGCCGCCTTGAGGCCGGCCACGACCTTGGCGCGATCGAACGGCTCGCGGTGCCCGGAGCGTTTGATGACCACGAACGGCACTTCCTCGTGGCGTTCATAGGTAGTGAAACGCAGGCCGCAAGCCACGCACTCACGCCGTCGTCGGATGGCCGCCCCCTCCTCCGCCGTGCGTGAGTCCATGACGCGGTCTTCTACTCCGGAGCAACGAGGACAGCGCACTAGCGCCGACCCTACAACGCTTTGGCCAGGACCTCCGCTCGCAGCCCGCAGACCAGACCGTCCGGCAAGCCGTTGGTCTCTTAGGGCGCGCCCTACCTCACGGCACGGCCAACCGTTGCCCGGGCTGCAGAACGCCGCCCCCGATCTCGGCCTCCAACCGCTCGACCAGGGGCCGGGGATCGCCACCGTGGGCGAACCTCACGGCGATCGACCAAACGGTGTCGCCCGGCGCGGCCACGTAGGCTCGCGTCCCCGGGCACATGGCAGCGCTGGACGTACAACCAACCGCGTTACCCCCGCCCGTACTGGCCACGGCCACCAGCCGCTCGGCGACGCTCCACGCCAGGGCGCCGAGGCTGGCGATCACCACGACCACCAGGGCCCGGCGAACGGCGTACTTCCACCGCCGCACGGCGCGCCGACGGTCTGGGTGACGGCCGTCGAGGCGGCGGTCGCCGGCCCCCGGGCCCGGCCCGGCGCCCGCGGGCCGTAGGACTTCTGGGCCCACATGCTCTTCCGGGCTCACATGCCCTTCGGGTCTCACGTGCTCTTCCGGGCTCACATAGAGGTGAAGCCGAGTGCTCCTCCGCTCCACCAACTCGTTTCCGCCCCTCCGGTCCCACCCCAGCGCAACCATCGGTCCTCCCCGCTCCGTCTACCGGCCAGACAAACGTATGTTCGGCCCTGCGGTCAGTTCTACCCGAACAAATGTTCGCTGTCAAGTACTGGGTTCGGCCACTCGGCACGCCGGTCAATGGGAACATATGTTTGACTGAGGCTCACAGTGGAGCTAGGATCACTGCCCGACGTCAAGCAAGCGCCCGGCTCCGCCGGCCGGGCCGCCTTGTAGCGAGGACGGAGGGAGCAAGTTGACTGAGACCTTGACAGGCAAGCGTAGGGAGATTCTCGACTTCATCGCCGCTCAGGTGCGTGAGAGGGGCTACCCGCCGTCGGTGCGGGAGATCGGGGTGGCCGTGGGGCTGGCATCGACCTCAACCGTCCAGGCTCACCTCAACACGCTTCAGAGGCAGGGTTACCTGAGGCGCGACCCGACCAAGCCCCGGGCGCTGGAGGTGCGCTACGACGCCACCTCCGGCACTGCGATCGAGCGCCGGCCCACGCGCCACGTACCCTTGGTAGGCGACATCGCCGCCGGCACCAACGTCCTGGCCTCCGAGAACATCGAGGAGCTACTGCCGCTGCCGGAGGACTTCACGGGTGGAGGCAACGTCTTTATGCTGCGGGTCCGGGGCGACTCGATGGTGGAGGCCGGCATACTGGACGGGGACTACGTGGTGGTCCGCCAGCAACCAGAGGCCAACGCCGGAGACGTCGTGGCAGCCGGGATACCGGGCGGCGAGGCAACGGTCAAGACGTACTCCCGTCGTGGGGACAGCGTCGTCCTACTGCCCGCCAACCAAAACTGGGAGCCGCTGGTCTTCTCCCCCGAGAAAGTGACCATTTTCGGGAAGGTTGTGGCCGTACTGCGCCGGCTCTGAGCCCGTCCCGGCTCCGACCCCGCCCCCGTTCTGAGCCTGCGGCGGCTCGGGAACGCCGGCGCTCAGGCCGTAGGGTCGTCGGTCTTGGCGTCGTCCGGCAATGGGGGAAGGCAGCGCAGAAGTTCGACCTCGCCGGTCGTAACAACAGGACCTGCGGCCCATGGCACCACGAACGTGTTGCCGCGCTTGACCTGGAGTTCCCAGCCGTCCCCTTGTAGCAATCCCTGGCCGGAGAGCACGACGACGACGGCGAACGATGGTTCCAGACGTACGGAACCACGACCGAAAACCCGTTGCGCACGGAAATAAGGGTTGGCCGCCGCCGGCATTACGTCCTGCACACTGCTGACTGCGGCCTCGCCACCGGCCGTGTGCCGCCGCCGTAGTCCCTCCACGTCAGAGGTGCTAAACGCCTTTTGCCTCACGCATGTAAGGGCGACATCTCGGCCCAGGCCGAGCTCCCCTCCGGCCGGGTCAAGGTCAAAACCCTTGAACTCCAGCATGAGCGAGAAGTCCGTCGGCTCCTGGAGCTCGACAACGAAGACTCCCTCGCCAATGGCGTGGGGCGTACCCGCCGGGACCAGCACGGCGTCGCCCGGCTTTACCTCCAGCCTGTGCAGCCGGGCGAGCATCGCCTCCGCGTCCTGCTCCGCCACCCAACGCGACAGTTCGGCCCTCTCGACGTCGCGCGACCATCCCATGTAGACCACGGGCTCAGCCCCTCTGACACCCAGCACGACCCAGGACTCGGTCTTACCGTGGCGAGAACCCAGGTGACGGTAGGCAAAAGACCGGTTGGGGTGCACGTGGACGGGCAGCTGCTGGCCGGCGTCCAGCAGTTTGACCAGAAGGGCGGGCGAGGCGCCGAAGTACTTCACATGCTCGGCGCCGAGCCAGTTGTCAGGGTCGGCCTCGAAGCGCGTCCCGGAGGTACCTACCGTCCGGCAGCCTTGAAGAGGCCGTCCTCCTCCATCCCGAAGCGGGGAGTCGCCGAGGCCACCCAATCCTCGGGCCGGTAGCCATCGCCGCCCTGGCCCACGCCACGCAGCTCAGCAATGGCTTCGCCGCCCGAATAAAACTGCCTTGGCTGGTTGGGGCCCAGCTCGATTGGTCGCATCACACTGCTCAACATACCGAGGCGCCGCGGCCGACGCCAAGGCCGCGCCGACCGCGGGGCAGGGCCGTGCCCCCCATCACCGAGCAGTACTGTCACAGGCGATGACACAACCGGGAGCCAGCGTCGGGCCGCATACATCGGGGACTTCAGGGGTACTGGTCGTGGGCGAGTGCCTGGTCGACCTGGCCCCGTCTGGGGGGGCCCGGCCGGGGCGGGGAGCTCTCGTCAGCCCTCTCAGCATTTCACGGCCATGCCCGGGGGGAGTTGTGCCAACGTGGCCGTCGGCCTGGCTCGCCTCGGGGTCCGCACCGGCTTTGCCGTCCGCATCGCCCGGCAGGGTTTCGGTCCCTGGTTGCGCCAATACCTGAGTGACAACGGGGTCGACCTGACATTGTCCGTCGACGCCCCCGAGCCGGCTACGCTGGCCGCCGTCACCCTCGATGACCAGGGCCGGGCTTCGTATGCCTTCTACGGCCCGGAGACGGCCGACTGGCGGTGGCAGGAGGGCGAGCTGCCGGCGCCGAACCGTGACGCCCTGTCCGCTTACGGCGTGGGCGCCGTCCATACCGGGTCGCTCCCCATCGTTTTCCTGCCCAGCGGCCAGGTGCTCGCCCGTTGGCTGGCCAGGCTGCGTTACGGCGATGACGTGCTCATTTCCTTCGACCCCAACATGCGCACGGTTGCCGGCACCGACGAGGCCGCCTACCGCCGGCGCCTGGAGGACATCATCTCCAGCTCCCACGTCGTCAAGGCCAGCAACGAGGACGTCGAGGCCATGTACCCCGGGGAGGGCCCGCTGGACCGGGCCGAGAAATGGCTGGCGGGCGGCGCCCTGCTGGTGGTCATCACCGAAGGCGCGGACGGGGCCACGGCTTTGCACCGCAACGGCTTCCGGGCCCACTTGTCCCCGCCGGCGATCAAAGTTGCGGACACGATCGGCGCCGGGGATGCCTTCAGCGCCGGGCTGCTTGCCTATTTCGCCTCCGAGGGCCTGCTCCACCCCGAGGGTGTCGCCACCGCCACGCCCGGCCAGCTCGAAGCGGCCCTGGCCCAGGCCATCGCCGCCGGTGCCTTCACCTGCACGCGCCCGGGCGGCGACCCGCCCGACGGGCCCGAGTTAGCGGCTTTCGTCGCTCGGTCGGGCTCCGGGTTTTGACGTCAGCCGGCCAGTAGACGGCCGAGGACGTCCCGGGCGCGCTCGAGCGAGCTGCGGGTGAGGTGTTCGCCCGCCGTATGGGCCAGCTCGGGGTCCCCGGGGCCGAAGTTGGCGGCCGGGGTGCCGCGTTCGGCGAAGAAGGCCACGTCGGTCCAGCCCAGCTTCCCCTTCACCGCCCCCCCGGACGCCTCGACCAGGGCGGCCAGGAAAGGGTGGCCCAGCGATGGAAGAGCCGCCGGCGCGGAATCGGTGACCTCGAAGGAATCACCATGTTCCAGGCACGGGGCCAACATTTCTTCCAGTTCCCGGGCGGCGGCGTCCAGGCCACGGTCAGGCGCGAAGCGGTAGTTGAGCTCCACGGAGGCCATGTCCGGTACGACGTTGGCGGCGACACCGCCCGCCACGCCCACGGCCTGCAACGATTCCCGGTACTCGCACCCGTCGACCACGGCCCGGCGCGGGGCCCAAGCGTCGAGCAGGGCCAGGACCGGGGCCAGGCGGTAGACGGCGTTGCGGCCCATCCAGGGCCGGGCCACGTGCGCTCGGCGCCCAGCCAAAACCACCTCGGCCCTTATCACGCCCTGGCAGCCAGCCTCGACGGCGCTGTTGGTGGGCTCGCAGACGATGGCCGCATCCGCCTCCAGGAGCTCCGGGGCCTGCCGGGCCAGCTGCAACAGGCCACTGTGGGTGCGGGCGATCTCTTCGGCCACATAGAAGACGTAGGTGACGTCGGGGGCCGGGGCAGGCAAGGTGGCGGCCAGGTCCAGCATCACGGCCAGGCCGCCCTTCATGTCGGTGGAGCCCAGCCCCCAAAGGACATCGCCCTCCGTGCGGGGCTGTTCGTTACCCTTGGGCGGGACGGTGTCGAGGTGCCCGGCGAGGACCACCCGGCGGGACCGGCCCAGCCGCGTCCGAGCCACCACGTTGTCGCCCACGCGGACGACGTCCAGCCACCTCCGCCCGCTCAGCGCCGTCTCGACGTGGTCGGCCAGGGCTTTTTCCTGTTGCGAGAGCGAAGGAATGGCCACGAGCTCGGCCGTGGCCGCCAAAAGGTCGGTCATGTTGCGGGCGGCCGGCGGGCGGGCGGCCAAAGCGCCCGCGCTCTGGGGGATTGCGCGCACCGTGCCCGCGCTTTGGGGGATTGGGCGCGAAAAACGGAAGGAAAGCCACAAAGCTCCCCGTCCCCGCGGCTAAGTCCGTCGGTCAAACGCTGACCCCGTGCTCGCGGAGCATCTCCTCCAATTGGGCGCGGGAATGGCGCTGGCCTTCCTCCAGCCACCGGACCACCAGGATGCAGGGCAAGCCGAAGGTGCCCCCGGCAAACGTCCGCGGCCGGGTGGCGCCGACGCCCACGCACCACGGCGGGACGACCCCCCGCGAGAGCTCCCGGCCCGTCGCCGCGTCGATCACGGGAATCCCCGGGTTGAGGATGCAACCCTCACCCAAAACGGCACCGGCGCCGACCCGCGCTCCCTGGGTGATCATGCAACGGCTCCCGATCAGGGCGTGGTCCCCGATCATCACCGGCGCGGCTTGGGGCGGTTCCAGGACACCACCGATCCCTACTCCCCCCGACAGGTGCACGCCCTCGCCCACCTGGGCGCAGCTACCTACGGTGGCCCAGGTATCGACCATGCTCTCGGCGCCGACGCGGGCACCGATGTTGACGTAGCTCGGCATCATCACGGCACCGCGGCCGATGAAGCTCCCCCAGCGCGCCGAGGCGCCAGGTACGACCCGGACCCCGGCCTGTTGGAAACCGCGCTTCAACGGCAGCCGGTCGGCGTACTCGAACGGGCCCAGCTCGGTGACCTCTATGGCCGAGACCTTGAACAGGAGCAGCACCGCCAGCTTCAGCCACTCGTTGACGACCACTTCGCCGTCGGGGCCGAGCTCGGCCACGCGGGCCTCGCCCGAATCCAGCAACCCCACCGCGGCCCGGACCACGTCCGCCTCTGCCACCGAGCCGGGCCCAGGGAACCACGTCTTTGCCAGAGGGCCTCGATTTCGCTTTTCAGTTCCACAACTGGCGGATGCTAGCCGGGCTGTCAGGCGCCGAGCCGGGCAGCAACAAGCTCGATCCGTTCCATGGGAGCCACGGCCGCCACTCTCACGTACCCGGCTCCGGCCTTCCCGTAGAACTCGCCCGGCGAGACGATCACGCCGCCGTCCGCCGCCAGGCGCGCCGCCAGGGCCCAGGCGTCCCCGCCGGGTGCCGGCGCCCAGAGGTATATGCCGCCCTCGGGCATGGGCGCCTCCACCCCCGCGGCAGCCAGGATCTGCCTGAGACGGGCCAGGCGCTCCCGGTACCTCTGGCGTTGCGCGTCAGCGTGAGCCTGATCGGCCAGAGCGGCGGCCCCGGCGCGCTGGGCTGCCCCGGGGACCATGAAGCCGGCGTGCTGGCGGACCTCGCGCAGGAACCTCACCACGCCAGGGTCGCCGGCGTACCATCCGAAGCGCAGGCCGGCCAGGTTGCTCCGCTTGGAAAGGGAATGAACGGCCAGCACCCCGTCGAGGCCGTCGGTACCGGCGCCGTGCCCGAGGACGGTACGGGGCGGCCCGTTCCAGGTGAGCTCGGCATAGCACTCGTCGCTGGCCACCAGGGCCCCTCGTTCCCGGGCCCAGGCCGCCGCCCCAGCCAGGTCGTCCAAGGCGCCGGCCGGGTTGCCGGGACTGTTGACCCACAGCACCAGCGCCCGCTCGGCATCGGCGTCGCTTACGGCATCGGGTGTCAGGCGCAGGCGGAAGTGCTCGTCGACGGGGACGGGCACGGCCCTCAGGCCCCCGAGGAGCGCCCCCATCTCGTAGGTCGGGTACGACAGCGCCGGGTAGAGGACGGTGTCTCGGGACGGGTCGCGCAGGCGCAACCAGGCGGGAAGGCCGGCTACGAGCTCTTTGGTCCCGATGCACAGGGCGAGGGCGCCCGGGTCGACGCCCACGCCCAGGCGCCGGCTCATCCATTCCGACGCGGCCGTGCGGGCGGCCGGCGATCCCGCCGAGGACGGGTAACCCCGCGTCGCCCCGCCCTCGTCGGCACTGGCCAGGGCGGCGAGCACCGCCGGGCTCGGAGGGTCGCACGGGCTGCCCACGGAAAGGTCGACCATCCCGCCCTCCAGAGCAGCGGCGGCATCACGCAGGGAGCTGAGGCGTTCGTACGGATAAGGCGGAGGCGTGAAGCCGCTCGGTGCCACCACCGCGAGACCCCCGGGCTGATGCTCACAGGCGGTCCTCCACCCCGTGCGGGCCCCGGTCGTCGTCCGGGCCCAGGTCGTCGTGCGCGCCCAGGTCGTCGTGCGCGCCCGGGTCGTCGTGCGGGCCCGGGACCGCCTCGCCGGTCAGGAACGGTACGAACTGGCCCATGGCCGCGTTGGGCAGGCGGGCCTGGACCGTCATGGCCTCCTCGCCCTCGGTCATGTCCAGTACCTCGCCCTCCCGGTGGAGCGCGGCCAGGATGTCCCCGCGGCTATAGGGGACGGACAGCTCGACCACGTGGCTGGTCCGTCGCAGATGGCTGGCCATGGCCTCCAGGAGGTGGTCCAGGCCCTGGCCGCTGCCGGCGGAGATCACGACGGAACCCGGGTGGCGAACAGCCAGCTTCTGGGCTTCCTCGGGAGCCAGGTCGGCCTTGTTGAACACCACCAGCTCGGGGATGTCCCCGGCACCAATCTCGCCGAGCACCAGGCGCACGGCCTCCATCTGGTCCTCGGGCTCGGGCGCCGAACTATCGACCAGGTGTACCAGCAGGTCGGCTTCGTTGACCACCTCGAGGGTGCTGCGGAAGGCCTCGACCAGCTGGTGGGGCAGCTTGCGCACGAAACCGACCGTGTCGGACACGAGCACAGGCTCGCCGCCGGGCAGGGCGAAGCGGCGGGTGCGGGGATCCAGGGTGGCGAACAAGCGGGCGTCGGCCACGACACCCGCCCCCGTCAGCCGGTTTAGCAACGTCGACTTGCCGGCGTTGGTGTAGCCGACCAGGGACACCGAGGCCAACCGGCTGCGCCGACGGCCCTGGCGCTGGAGGCGGCGCCGGCGGCCCAGTTGGGCCAGTTCCGACTCGAGCTTGTGAGCACGCTGGACCAAGCGCCGGCGGTCCACCTCGAGCTGGGTCTCGCCCGGGCCACGGGTACCGATACGGCCGGCCTGCTGGGACATGGCGACGCCCCGCCCGCGCAGGCGAGGGAGGCGGTACTGCAGTTGCGCCAGCTCGACCTGGGCCTTGCCCTCCTGGCTCCGGGCATTCTGGGCGAAAATGTCGAGGATGACGGCGGTGCGGTCGATAGCCGTCCGGCCCAGGATCTTCTCCAGGTTGCGCGACTGGGCCGGCGAGAGCTCATCGTCGAAGACGACCGTGTCGGCATCGGCGGACTCGGAGATCATGCGCACGTCCTGCGCTTTGCCCTTTCCTATGTAGGTGGCGGGGTCCGGGCGGTCCCGGCGTTGGTGGACCCGGGCCACGACGTCGGCACCGGCCGTCGAGACGAGCAGCGCCAGCTCGTCGAGGTGGCGCTCGGTCTCCACTTCGGGCGGGGCCCCGACCACCCGTGCTCGCCAGAGGGCAGCGTCACGCCCACGAGGACAATCTTTTCTCTGAACGTCCGCTCTATGAGGCTCATGGCCGCCCCCCACCCCGCGACCTGCTCATGTCCGCCGCACTGCCCACACGCGGCGAGGGCTTCTCCCACCGTCCCGGACGTTCCCAGGAGCACACACCCACCCGGCTGCTCGGACCGCTGAGCAGGGCCAGCCCCTCGGGTCGGAGTTCGACCTCGGCGGTGCCGCCGGGTTGGTTGACCGTCACCTTGGGCCCCACCCGGCCCCAGTGGTGAAGGGCGGCCGCCGCCGCCACCGAGCCGGTGCCACAGGCGAGGGTCTCGCCCACACCGCGTTCCCAGACTCGCATCGTGAGCTCGTCGCGGCCCGGGCCGAGGGCCACGAACTCCACGTTGATTCCCCCGGTGGCGGCTCCCATCTCCTGGCTGAGAGCCGGGCCCAGGGCGGTCACGTCCACCGTCGCCGGGTTCGGCCCCAGCACCACGAGGTGGGGGTTGCCCACATCGACCAGGAGCTGGCCATGCCCGACGTTGCAGCGCTCCTGAGGCCCGATGACCCGGGGCGTGCCCATCTCAGTGCTGGCCCACATCCAGCCGTCCTCGAAGGGCCCGGACGTGAACGCGGCGCCGCCCCGCCGGTGTGAGCACGCTCAGGCTGTCGCCCGGACCAGCCCGGACCGCACCAGTGTCTATGGCCGCGTGCACCAGGCAGCGAAGACCGTTGCCGCTCATCTCGGCCTCGCCGCCATCGGCGTTGCGCAACTCGAAGGTCATGTCGTCGGCAGGCTCGGCAAAGCCCGGGCCGTCGGGGCCAGGACGGCCGTCGGGGCCCGGACCGTCGTCAGGGGCGAGGCCGGCCCGCACAGGGCCGTCGGGGACAGGCCCGGCCCGCACCAGGCCGTCGGCGCCGAAGCCGAGGTGCCGGTCACACACCGCCCGCGCCAGATCGGCATTTATCGGCCACGACCCGTCCAGGTCGACGAGCACGAGAAAGTCGTTGCCCAACCCTTCGTACTTCGAGAGGGGCATCGTCCTGGAGGAGGGCATGGTGGTCAGGCCCGCTGCCGCGGGGCGCCCGTCGGCCACGTTGGCGCTAGCAGGCCCGGTCATGCTTTCCAGTCTCCCAGCAGCGCCGGCAATACCGCCAGGGGGTTTTCCGGCGCCCCGAACCACCGCACCCGGGGGTCCCTCCTCCACCACATGCGCTGGCGGCGCGAGAACTGGCGTGTCCGGCGGGCCGCTTGCGCTACGGCCTCGTCCAACGTGACCCGGCCGGCAACGTGCCCCAGCAGCTCCCGGTAGCCGAGCGCCTGGCCCGCGGTGCGCGACAGGCCGCCCGGCCGCGTGGCCAGGGACCGCACTTCTTCCAGGAAACCGGCCGCCATCATCGATGCCAGCCGGCCGTCTATGCGCCGAGCCAGGACGTCGCGGGGCAGCCACACCCCGGCCATGCGCCACCGGGTGCAGGGGAAGGCGTCCACCCCGGGGCCGAAGCTGGAGAACGGGCGGCCGCTCCCCAACGTCACCTCCAGGGCGCGCAGGACCCGGCGGCGGTTGCCCGGCTCCACCCGGGCTGCCCCCAGCGGGTCCAGCCCTTCCAGGCGGCGGTGCAGCGCCGCCGTGTCCGGCTGCTCGTCCAGTTCGTGCCACAGGTTCGGCCAACGCCCGGGAACGGCAAAATCGTCTATGAGGGCGTGCAGGTAAAGACCGGTCCCACCCACGAAAAGGGCCCTGTGGCCTCGGGCCTCGATCTCCGCCTTCGCTCGGCGCGCCTCGGCGACGAAGCGGACCACGTCCCATTCCTCCCCCGGCTCGGCCACATCGACCAGGTGGTGCACGATACCGCCCCGCTCAGGCTCGGGAGTTTTTGCCGTTCCGATGTCCATTCCCCGGTAAACCTGCATGGAGTCGGCGCTCACGATCTCCACATCGCCTAGCTCCCGGGCGGCCAGCACGGCCAGTTCCGACTTCCCACAGGCGGTGGGGCCCACCAACGCAAAAGGCCCGGGCGCAAGGGGAGGCCCGGCTCCGGTGCCGGGAATGGCGGGGCCGGTCGCGCCGCTCAGTTGGCCGTCACCGGGATGAGCTGGCGATGACGGGGCGTAGCCTTGACCCGATCGAGCCGGGCTTTGAGGAAATGGGGAGCGGCGTGCTCTATGACCGCGTCGACCACCATCCCGGCGCGCAAGCCACCACCTTCCAGGTGCACAAGCTTGTTTTGCCGCGTGCGTCCGGAAAACACTGCGGGGCCGCCCTTTTTGGCCAGGCCCTCGATCAGCACTTCCTCGGTCAGGCCCACCCGGGCCTGGTGGCGCATCAGAGCGCTGCGCTCCACCACCAGGCGCAGGCGCTCGAAGCGGTCGGCCACGACTTCGGGCGGAACGAACTGGTGCGTACGCGCCGCCGCCTCGGTGCCGGGACGGGGCGAGAAAATGAAGGTGTAAGCGCTGTCGTACTCGGCTTCCGCCGCCACTTCCAGGGTGCGCTCGAAATCGGCTTCGTCCTCGCCCGGGAACCCGACGATTATGTCGGTGGTCACAGCCAGATCAGGTACCGCGGCCCGGGCCGCCCGCAGCCGCCCGAGGTACTTCTGCGCCGTATAACCTCGGCGCATAAGGCCGAGCACCCGGTCGCTGCCCGATTGGAGGGGGAAATGCAGGTGGGGACAGACGGCCTTTTCGGTGGCCATGGCCTCTATGGTCTCGGGGCGCAGGTCCTTGGGGTGCGGGCTGGTAAAACGAACCCGCGATATACCTTCCACATTGGACACCGCCCTCAGCAGGTCGGCAAAAAGCGGGCGCGCCCGGGGTGTGCCGGCGGCGGCCCACTCGGGGCCGGTTATTTCGGCGTGCGCCCTCCAGTCCGCCGAGGCGCGGGCTGTCAGCGCCAGGTCCCGCCCGTAGGAGTTGACGTTTTGGCCCAGCAAGGTGACCTCGATGGTGCCCCGGGCCGCCAATTGCCCGACCTCGGCCACGATTTGAGAAAAGGGCCTGCTCATCTCCCGGCCCCGGACGGAGGGGACGATGCAAAAGGCGCACTTGTTGTCGCAGCCGACCTGGACCGTGACCCAGGCGGCAAATGGCAGCTCGCGGCGCACGGGCAAAGCCGACGGGAACTCGTCGGCGGCAATGGCCGCAGACTCCAGGATCTCCACCAAAGGGCCCTCGTGGCGCGCCCGCTCGAGCAGGACGGCGGCGTGGCCGACATTGTGGGTGCCGAAGACGGCGTCGACCCAGGGCGCCCGCTCCAGGACCCTGTCCCTGTCCTTTTGGGCCAGACAGCCGCCGACGGCGATCTGCAGGCCCGGTCGCTCCTGCTTCAGGGCCCGCAATTGGCCGAGGTTGCCGTAAAGCCGGTTGTCGGCGTTCTCCCTAATGCAACAGGTGTTAAAAATCACGACGTCGGCGTCCTCGGCACTATGGGCCGGGACCATTCCCTCGGATTCGAACAGACCGGCGAGGCGTTCGGAGTCGTGCTCGTTCATCTGGCAGCCGAAGGTACGCACCAGGTAGCGGCGGGGCTGGCCCGCGGGCGTCGGGGCCGGCCCGTCCCGGTCAGAAGCTAGCCCTTGATGCTTCGGCGAGGTCATCCTTAGAGCCTAGGCCCCCGGCTTCCCACGAGGACGGCGCCTACTCGCGACGAGCTAACATAGGCGGCGTCGCCTCGGTTGAGCGGGTCCCCGCCAGCCTGCTCCCGAGGCGGCGATTGAAGGAGGCACTCATGGTCAGCGATCTCGGAGACGCCCGTCGCCAGCAACCTAGCTACCTCCTCGGCGAGCGCGACATGCTCGAAGCCTGGCTCGAGTTCCACCGCACGACCCTTCTCCTCAAATGCGAGGGGACCGACGATGAGGCCCGCAAGAGCCGGCCCGTGGCCACGTCCAAACTTTCGTTGCACGCCCTCGTCCGGCACATGGCCGAGGTCGAGCGCAATTGGTTCCGGCGCGTGCTCCTGCGCCAATCGGGGGCGCCCCGCATATTCCGCCCCGACGCCGAATGGGACGGCGATTGGGACACCGATATGGCGCCTCTGGACAACGCGCTATGGGCGGCCGACCTGGCGGCGTGGAAAGAAGAATGCGAGCAGAGCCGGCAGGCGGCCGCCACCCGCGACCTGGACGACACGGGCTGGCGCGATGGAATGCCCGTCTCTCTGCGCTGGATTTACGTCCACATGATCGAAGAGTACGCCCGTCACAACGGCCACGCCGATCTGGTCCGGGAGATGGTCGACGGCGCCGTCGGGTGGTAGGGCGCGCTTGATCTCGGCTCCGTGCGCTGTTTTGTAGCCATCTGGCCCGGCGCCGACGTGGTTGCCGCGCTGGCCGCCCTTCCCCGTCCCGCGGGCGAGCGGCTGCGGTGGTCGACCGAGGACCAGTGGCACGTTACCCTCCGCTTCTTCGGCGAGCTGACCCCGGGCCAGGTCGATGAGGTCAACGCCGCCCTGGCCGAAATGGCCACCTCGCTGCCGGGGGACGTCACGGCCGAAGGTGGCCCGGCCACCGGGTTCCTCGGGCCGGGCCTGGTGATCTGGCCCGTGGAAGGCCTGCGCCCCGTGGCCGAGCGGGTCGAACGGGTCACCGCTCACGTAGGCCAGCCCATCCCCGACCGGCCCTTCCTCGGGCACATCACGATCGCCCGCGGCGCCCGGGGGGCCGACCTGCGCCGGGCGCCTCATCTCCTGAGCCCGCTCCGTGCTTCATGGCCGGTGACCTCGCTTTCCCTCGTGCGCAGCGAGCTCGGCCCTCGGGGGGCCCGGTACAGCGACGTCCGGGCCTTCCCGGTCGGGCCTCGTTCCTCCTGGGCCGGCCCGGGCTCCGCCGCAGCCGGCCCGGGCTCCGCCGCAGCCGGCGCGGGCTCCTCGGTAGCCGGCCCGGGCTCCGCCGCAGCCGGCCCGGGCCACCCAGGGAGCTAGCCGCCGCCCTGGTCCGCATGCACATCGGCATCCACCACCGAACATACGTTTGCTAGTATTGTGACGGTAGTTACAGTGATGAAGTTAGGGCCGGCCCAGACCGGAAGGCCATAACCGTCACACCCGGTTCGTAGGTTGCTCCACAGCACATCAACTACAGACAGACGACTGAGAGGACGGTCCCGGTGGAACGCGAAAAGGCACTGGAGATGGCCATGGGCCAGATCGAGAAGCAGTTCGGCAAAGGCGCCATCATGCGCATGGGCGAGAACACCCATATGCAGATCGAAGCCATCTCGACCGGGACCCTCTCCCTCGACCTGGCACTCGGCATCGGTGGCCTGCCCCGCGGTCGCGTCGTTGAGCTGTTCGGACCGGAGTCGTCGGGCAAGAGCACGCTGGCCATGCACGTCGTCGCCGAAGCTCAGCGCAACGGCGGCATCTGCGCCTACATCGACGCCGAGCACGCCATGGACCCGATCTACGCCGGAGCCATCGGCGTCAATGTCGACGACCTCCTCATCTCCCAGCCCGACACGGGCGAACAGGCGCTCGAAGATCACGGACATGCTCATCCGCTCCGGTGCCCTCGACGTCGTAGTCATCGACTCGGTCGCTGCCCTCACCCCTAGGGCCGAGATCGAAGGCGAGATGGGCGATTCCCATGTCGGCCTGCAAGCCCGCCTCATGTCACAGGCCCTGCGCAAGCTGACGGCTACCCTCAGCAAGTCCAACACGATCGCCATATTCATTAATCAGTTGCGGGAAAAAATCGGCGTCATGTTCGGCTCCCCTGAGGTCACCCCGGGAGGCCGGGCGCTCAAGTTCTACTCTTCCATCCGCCTCGACATCCGCCGCATCGAATCGATCAAGGACGGGGCTGAGGTCGTAGGTAACAGAACGCGGGTGAAGGTCGTGAAAAACAAATGCGCAGCGCCCTTCAAACAGTGCGAGTTCGACATCATGTACTCCAAGGGGATCAGCCGTGAAGGCTCGGTGCTCGATGTCGCCACCGAGTTCGGGATCGTGCGCAAGTCCGGCGCCTGGTACACCTATGAGGGCGAACAGATAGGCCAGGGCCGTGAAAACGCCAAGACGTTCCTGGCCGAGAACCTCGAAATGATGATCGAGATCTCCGAGAAAATCCGCCAGAAGGTCGGGGTCGTGGGCGGGGCCGCTCCCGCCACCCAGGCGGCGGACGACCCGCTCGTCCTCGAAGACTGAGGCTCTTTTACTGCTCAGGCGGGCCCGGAGGGGCCGACAGCGCCCGGCGCAGGTAGTCCAGCGCCGACGTGGTAGCTATTTCGCGCACCATCGGCCGTTGTCCTCTCAGAGCCAGCTGCGTCGCCCGTGACCCCGGCCTGCCCGCTACCGCATCAGCGGGTAGGCCGGCCAGGCCGACAAAGACCGTGCCGGGTGGCTGGTCGTCCTGGGGGGCGGGACCGGCCACCCCGGTGAGCGACAGGCCCACGTCCGCCCCGAGCAGCCGCACCACGCCGAGCGCCATCTCCCGGGCCGCCTGTTCGCTGACCACCGGCCCGGGGCCGACGCCGAGTAACGCCCGCTTCACATCGCTGCCATAGGCCACCAAGCCCCCGGCGAACCAGTCGCTGGCGCCCGGCACGGTCGTGAGGCGCGCCCCGACCATCCCCCCGGTCAACGACTCGGCCACAGCCAGGCGCAGGCCGGCCCGGACGAGCAAACGGCCTACCACCACTTCGAGGCCCTCCGCGTCCACACCTCCGACAGCTTCGCCCAGTAGGGCGCGCAGCGCGGCCTCCTCGACCTCCAGCGCGCGCTCGGCGTTTTCTGCCGCGGCTGCGGAGGAGTGGCCGCGGGCCCGGGTCGTCACCCGTACCCTGACGCCCTCGGTGGCGCTGGCCAGGAAGGCGATAGTGGTGGGGCCGCCTTCCAAGGCCTCGAGGCGAGGGGCAACGATCTGGGCCACCTTGGACTCGGGCACGCCCCAGACCCGCAAAAACCGGCTCCGTATGGTGGCCACCTCCCCGGAACGACGAACGAGGTCGGGCACGATGGTGCCCTCCACCATCTCGCGCATCTCCGCCGGTACCCCGGGCACGGCGTAGATGACCTGGTCACCCGCCGGGCCTTTTACCGGGCAGATGAGCCCGGGGGCGCTGCCGATCACGGGCTTGATGGCCACGGCGCCCACGGGCACATCGGCTTGCTTGTAGTTGGTATCGGGGACGTCCCGGCCCCGGAAGCGTTCCTTCGAGGGCGACCACGATCTCGGGGTGGCGCACCAGGGGTACACCCATGACCTCGGCGATGGCCTCCCGGGTGATGTCGTCCTGGGTAGGCGCCAGACCCGCCGCAGCAGATCACGGCGCCGGCCCGCTCGAGGGCGGCGTGGAGAGCCGAGACCATGCGGGCGTGGTTGTCGCCGACCTTGGCCTGGTAGAAGCAGGCGATGCCGGCGGCGGCCAGATGCTCGCCTATCCACGACGAGTTAGTGTCGACCACCTGGCCCATGAGCAGCTCGCTGCCTATGGCCAGGACCTCGCAGTCCATCCGCCCCCCTAGGTGCCCGAGGCTATGGCTCGGCGCCCCGAGCGCGAATCGAGCAGATATTGGGCGGCGCTGGCCCAGGCCAGCACTACGGCCAGCCATAGGGCGGCGTGCGACAGGGTAAGCCGCGACGACCACGCCACCGGCAGCAGGACAAGGCCGACGGTGAAGAACTCCACCAGGGTCTTAAGCTTGGCCACCCCACGGGCAGGGACGCTGACCCCGCGTTTGGCCACCAGGACCCGATAGCTGGTGATCACGACCTCGCGCCCGCCCAGCAGGGCCACGGGCAGGAAAGTGACCTTGCCCAGAGACACCATGGCCGCCAAGGCGCCCAGGACCAGGAACTTGTCCGCCAGCGGGTCCAAGAAGGCGCCAGACGCGCTCGGCCCCGGCGCCGGGCCAACCAGCCATCGGCGAAGTCGCTGAAGGCCAGGACGGCCCAGAAGCAGACCGCCCCCCACGAGGGAGTGGCCCGCAAGATGATCAGCACCAGTAGGGGCGTAGCCGCCAGACGGGCCACGGTCACGCCGTTGGCGGCCGTCTTGAAGCGCCAGGGCGCGGCGACTACGACGTTGCCCGTCATGCCGGCAGGGGGACGCGGGCCCGGGCCGGCACCGGTACGCCGACCAAGTCGGGGCCCATTGCTCCGGTTATGTCCAGCCGGGCCCAACTGCCCACAGCCAGGTGGCCCGGCACGGCGATGATGCCATCGATCTCGGGTGCTTCGCGATGGCTACGTGCCTGGCCGGGCTCGTCGACCAGGGCCAGGCACCGAGTGCCCACGAGATCGCTCCGCTTGCGCGCCGTAATGACGTCCTGGATGTCGGAGCACTCGCGCAACCGTTCGCCGACCAGGCCGGGCGGGACGTGGGCGGGCAGCTTGGCCGCGTACGTCCCCTCCTCGTTGGAGAAGGCAAAAAATCCGGCCCAGTCCAGCTGAGCCTGTTCCAGGAACCGGAGGAGGGCGTCGTGGTCCTCCTCGGTCTCTCCCGGGTACCCCACGATGAACGAGGACCGCAACGAGGCGTCGGGGAAGCGCCTGCGGATGCTCGAGATCTTGTCCAGGAACCGGTCACCGTCGCCGAAGCGGCGCATCTTGCGCAGCAGGGGCCTGGACACGTGCTGGAGGGACAAGTCGAAATAGGGGCAGCCGGTCTCCCCGACGGCGTCGATGAGCTCATCGCTTAGGCCTGAGGGGTAGAGGTACAGCAGACGGACCCGCTCGGCTCTCTCCCGCACGGCACGCAGTAAAGGGACCAGGCCGTCGTCGGCCGAACTCCCGGGCACCGGGCCTCCCGGCCGGTGGGCCCAGGCCGGCGGGCCCGGGCAGGCGAGCCCCGGGCAGGGGGACAACCTTGGCGTCCGTCCCGGACATGTCGCGGCCCCAGGACACGAGGTCCTGGGCCACCAGGACGATCTCCTGGGCACCGAGCGCATCCACCTCGGCCAGGACGTCGGCGGCGGTGCGCGACCTCTGGGGGCCGCGGAAGGAGGGGATGGCACAAAAGCCGCAGTGCCGGTCGCAGCCTTCGGCGACCTTCACGTAAGCCCACGGCGCTCGCGCCGGGGGTCGGGGCAGGTTGAGCAGGTCGAAAGTGGGCAGGGGGCGTTCGGTAGCGGCCGGGGGCGGGGGGCGGGGACCAGCCTCACCGGGCCCGGCTTAGCGACGGCACCGTCGGTACGAAGGGTCACGGGGACGCCGAACCCGGCGACCTGGTCCACTTCGGGCAAAGCGTCGGCCAGTTCCTGGCCGTAACGCTCAGCCATGCACCCGGTCACGGCCAGCTTGGCCCCCGGCTTCTTCAGGGCGGCCAGTTGCAGCACGGCCCCGATCGACTCCTCGCGGGCGGCTTCGATGAACGCGCAGGTATTGACCACGACCAGGTCGGCTTGCCCAGGACCGCTGGCCGCCCGGTACCCATCCGACTCCAGCAAGCCGGCGAGCTTGTCTGAGTCGACCTGGTTCTTGGGGCACCCGAGCGTTTCCAGCCAGTAACGGGGCATCCTGCTCAGCCTACCGGGCGGACCACAGCGCTCTCGGGACGGGTCGCCGCTATCAGGGCTCTTTCAGCAGATCTCTTGGACCACGGTGCCGGCCACGTCGGCTTCCAGCACCAGGACCTCGCCGGCGAGGCCGAGGTCAGTCATCAACGACCGGGCCGCGCCGGCCAGGGCGGCGGCGTCGTCAAGGCCACATATACCGAGCACACTGGGCCCGGCACCCGACCAGCACGAGGTCAGGGCGCCCGCCTCCCTCAGCCCAGCCAGCAGCGCGGGGGCTTCGGGGAAGAGCGACTGGCGCGGGATCTGGTGCAGGCGGTCGTCGCCCGCGGTGGCCAGGAGCTGGGTATGGTCGGCCAGGCCGGCCACGAGCAAACCGAGGCGCCCGAGGTTGAAGGCGGCGTCCTCGTGAGGGACCATCTCGGGCAAGGTGCCCCGCGCCCGGGACGTGGCCAGCTCCTTGTCGGGCACAATGGCCACGAAACGGATGTCGGGGTCGAGGCGCAGATGGCGAGCGACGGGTGCCCCGTCCACCACGGCGGCCACGACCAGGCCACCCATGGCCGAGGCGGCGGCGTTCTCGGGGTGCCCGTCGACGGCGAAGCCGTAAGCGAAGGGATCCTTGGCGCCGGCGGCAGCGGCGGCGGCCACGGCCAGGGCGGCCGAGGAACCAAGCCCTCGGGCGACGGGGATCTGGGAGCGGACGCGCAGCTCGAACCGATCATGGCCGAGGACCTCGGTCGCCACCCGGGCGGCCAGGTGAGAAGGCCCGACGGGCAGGTGGGCACCGTGGCCTTCGGCCACCACGAGCAGGCCCTCGGGCCGAGGAAAGAGCTCGACCTCCACGTAGAGCTTGAGCGCCACGGCCAGGGCATCAAAACCGGGCCCGATGTTGGCCGACGAAGCCGGGGCCCGAGCGGTGCGATGCACGGTCTCGCCTAGGCCTGAAGGGTCAGTGCGTTGTGACAAGACGGGCTCAACGGTCCTCGAGCTCGTCGGGGGTCATGAGCACCGCCCGCGCCTTGGACCCCTCGGACGGGCCCACTACGCCTCGCTGCTCCAGCAGGTCCATTAGCCGGCCGGCGCGGGCGAACCCCACCCGCAACTTGCGCTGGAGCATCGAGGTGCTCCCGAGCTGGCTTCGCACAACCAGTTCCATGGCCACTTCCAACAGATCGTCGTCGTCCTCGTTAGCTTCGCCCGGGCCGCCGTTACCTGACTCGGGGCCGTCGACGCCCTCAACATAGGACGGGCCCGACTGGCGCCGCCAATGCGCCACTACCTTGCGCACGTCCTCCTCGTCGACCCACGGTCCCTGGAGACGCCGGGCGTGACTGGACGACGCCGTCAGCAGCAGCATGTCCCCCTTGCCGATGAGGCGCTCGGCTCCGGGCTGGTCCAGCACGACGCGGCTGTCGGCCAGCGAGGAGACGGCAAAGGCCAGGCGGGAGGGGATATTGGCCTTTATGAGGCCGGTAATGACGTCGACCGACGGCCGCTGGGTGGCCAGGACCAGATGGATACCGACGGCCCGGGCCATCTGGGCGATACGGCAGATGGACTCCTCGACGTCGCGGGCCGCCACCATCATGAGGTCGTTGAGCTCGTCGACGACCACCAGTATGAACGGCAGACGTTCGTAGCGGGGCGCCTCGGGCTCGGCGGGCTCGGCGGTAGCGACGGGCCTGGTGGGCTCGGCGGTAGCAACGGGCCTGGTGGGCTCGGCCCCGGCGAGCGTGGTGGGCTCGGCCCCGATGGCCGTCCCGTCGACGAGCGCCCCGTCCGGTCCGTAATCGCCGTCGGCCATCCCCGCCGCCGGGCCCAGGTCGCCCCGGTCCCAGGCCGCGTTGTAGCCCGTTATGTCACGCATGCCCACCTCGGCCAGGAGGTCGTAGCGGCGCTCCATCTCCTGCACCGCCCAGCGCAGGGCGTTGGCGGCCTTCTTGGGGTTGGTCACCGGCGCCGTGAGCAGGTGGGGCAAACCGCTGTAATGCCCGAGCTCGACCCGTTTGGGGTCGACCAGGATGAGGCGTACCTGGTCGGGAGTGGCCCGCATGAGCACCGAGGTCAGCATGGAATTTATGCACGAGGACTTGCCCGAGCCGGTGGCCCCGGCGATGAGGATGTGAGGCATTTCAGCCAGGTTGACCAGCACCGCCCGTCCGGCGATATCCCGCCCGGCGGCAACCTCCAGCGGGTGCCGGGCGGCGGCCGCCTCGGGCGAGGTCAGGATGTCGCCCAGGGCCACAGTCTGGCGCTGGCGGTTGGGCACCTCGACACCGATGGCCGAGCGCCCAGGGATGGGGGCGATCAGCCGGACGTCGGCCGCGGCCAAGGCGTAGGCGATGTCGCGCTGGAGCACGGTGACTTTCTGCACCTTGACGCCCGGGCCCAGCTCGAGCTCGTACCGGGTCACGCTCGGCCCCACGGTGGCGCCCACTAACCGGGTCTCGACCCCATGGGCCGCCAGCGCTCCCTCCAGCGTCTGGCCCAGGATCTCCACCTGGCGGCGGTCAACGTCAGTCTGGCGGGACCGGCGCAGCAGGGCCAGGGGCGGCAGGCGCCACACCTGCTTGGGCCGCTGGGGAAGCCCCAGGTCGATGGCCAGCTGCTCGGCGCGCACCGCCGGGCCCGCTCCGCCCCCGCTCCCACCCTGCGCCCGGCCGAGGTCGCCGCCGGGGCCTCGCCCGCCTCGTCCGCCTCGTCCTCGGGGCCGTCGGGGCCATCGGGGCCGCCGGCCAGGCCGGCCCAGTTGAAGCCGGCCCTTGGTCCCGAGGCGAAGACGTGCCCCTCGCCCGTACCCGGTATGACGCCCACGCCGGCGCCAGCACCGGCGCCGCCGGAGGTGAGCGGAGCAGCCCCTTCGTCGACGGGGCCGGCGGAGCTTTGGGCCGCGGGGCGCGGGGCGACGGCGAGCGGCCACCTCGGGGCCCCTCACGCTGGGATGGCGAGTGGCCGAGGCCAGGAGCCGGCGGCGCCGGGCCAGTCCTCTTACCCCGGCGCCGAGGCGTGCCCCGCTCCGGTAACCCGCCCCGCACACCGCCCGAGCGGCCTGGGCCACGGCCCGGACCGGCGTGGCCGTGAGGATCAGGCCGGCCACGAACAGAATGACGCCGAGGACCAGGCCCGCCCCCCATCCGGCCAGGCCGGCCCGCAGGGGCACGCCCACAACGGCGCCCACTATCCCGCCGGCCGTGGCCATAACCCGCACGGGCTGGTGCAAAGTGCTCTGGCCGGAAAATATCTCCAGCATCCCCGAGACGGCGAGCATGGCAATCGTCAGGCCGACGGCCACCCGCCCCGGCTGGGAGCGCTGGTGCCGCCACAGCAGGTAAACGCCGAGGATGGCGAAGCAAACGGGGAGCCCGAAGCGGGCCACGCCGACGACGTCGGCGGCACCGGTACGCAGGGCGCGACCGGCGGGCCCGATCACGTGGGCGTAGATGCTCAGGGCGGCCAGCGCCCCCAGCAGCACGAAGGCCAGGCCCCAGATGTCGTCGGACTGTTCTTCGACCATGGCCGCCAGCGCCCGGCGCCACCGGGGCGGGGCCGGCGCCGGCCCGGCCGGGAGCCGCCGGGCAGGACGTGGTTTTGCCGTCGGAGCCTTGCCGGCCCGAGCCGGTGGGGTGCCGCGAATAGCTTTCGTTGCCACAACGACCTCAAAACTAACATCCGCCCCGTCGCCAACCGGTGACTCTCGGCGCGCCGGCCCGCCCGTTAGGCGTCCACGACCGCCGGTCAGACCTCCATGACGACGGGAACGATCATGGGCCGGCGCCTGGTCCGCTCGTTGACGAAGCGCCCCGAGCGCGGTTCGGGCGCGGCGCTTGAGCGTCTCGAAGTCGGCCACGGCGGCATCCGCCCCCTGCGGTTCCTCGATGGCGTCCAGCACCACCGAGCGGGCCTCGTCCAGCAGCTTCTCGGCCTCGGGGGCGTAGACCCAGCCCCGGGTGATTATCTCGGGCCCGGTGAGGACGCGGCCGGTGCGGGAGTCGACGGTGACGATGACGACGATCACACCCTCCTCGGCCAGCAGCTGGCGGTCCCGCAGCACCCCGGGGCCCACGTCGCCGACGATGCCGTCGACGTACAAGAAGCCGGCGGGCACGTCACCGGCGAACTCGACCCCGTTGGCCGAGATCTCCACCACATCGCCGTCCTCGGCCAGGAACACCGACTTGGGGGCCACCCCCACCTCGACGGCCAGGCGGCCGTGGTGCATGAGGTGCCGGAACTCGCCGTGCACAGGTATGAAGGCCTCGGGCCGGGCAATCGAGATCATGAGCTTGAGCTCGTCACGCATGGCGTGCCCGGAGGCGTGCACGGCGGCCAGGCCCGAGTGCACGACTTCCGCCCCCGCCCGGCACAGGCCGTCGATGACCTTGCCGACATTTGTCTCATTGCCGGGTATGGCGTGAGAGGACAGCACGACCAGGTCGCCCTCCCCCACTTTGACCCACTTGTTCTCGCCCGCGGCCATGAGCGACAGGGCGGACATGGGCTCGCCCTGCGAGCCGGTCGACAGCACGCACACCTGGTCGGGCGGGAGGTTGAGCGTCTTTTCGATGTCGATCAGCCGCTCTTCGGGGATCTGGAGCAGGCCCAGGCGGCGGGCGAAGGCGACGTTCCGCCCCATCGAACGGCCGAGGGTGGCCACGTAACGCCCCGATGAGATGGCGGCGTCGGCCACCTGCTGGATCCGGTGGATGTGGCTGGCGAAGCAGGCCACGATGAGGCGCTTGTCGCGGTGGGCATCGAACAGGCCCCTCAGGACCTTGCCCACCTCCTTTTCCGACGGCGCCCGCCCTTCCTCCTCGGCATTGGTGGAGTCCGACAGCAGCAGCCGTATGCCCTGGCCGTTGCCCAAGGCACCGATCCGGGCCAGGTCCGTGCGCCGGCCGTCCACCGGGGTCAGGTCGAGCTTAAAGTCGCCCGTGTGCAAGATGACGCCCTGGGGGGTGTGGAAGGCCAGGGCAAACCCGTGGGGCACGGAGTGGGCCACGGGGATGAACTCGATGTCGAACGGGCCGATCTTGCGGGTCTCACCGTCCCTGACCACCACGAACTCGGTGCGGTCCAGCAGGCCTGCCTCCTCGATGCGGTTGCGGGCCAGGCCGACGGAGAGCTCGGAGCCGTAGATGGGCATGCTGAGGTGGCGCAGGAGGTAGGCGAGGCCGCCGCTATGGTCCTCGTGGCCATGGGTGACAACGCAGCCCTCGAGGCGGTCCTGGTTCTCGATTATGTAGGTGAAGTCGGGCAGGACGAGGTCGACCCCGGGCATCTCGGGCTCGGGGAACATGAGCCCGCAGTCCACCAGGACGGCCCGGCCCTCCATCTCGAACCAGGCGCAATTGCGCCCGATCTCCCCCAAGCCGCCCAGGAAGGCGATGCGCACGACCGGCGCCCCCGTGGGCACGGCCATCGGGCTACGGCGCAGTGGGGAACGCTCGGAGGTGCAGGTTGCTCCACACCCGCTGCGCCTGTTGGACCAGGCCGTCGGGGGTGGGGCCCATGGGCAGGCGGCACTCGCCGGAGGGGAGCCCGAGCGCCCGCATCATCGCCTTGGTGGGAACGGGGTTCGGAGCGGCGTCGCTGGTCTGGAACTGCCAGGACTCCTGGAGCCGGGCGTTGAGGGCGGTGGCGGCCACCGTGTCGCCCTTGGCGAAGGCGGCGATCATCTCGCTTATCTGGGTGCCCGCCCAGTGCGAGGCCACGCTGATCACGCCGACGGCGCCCACGGCCAGCAGCGGGAGCGTGTAGGAGTCGTCGCCGCTGTAGACCTCGAAGCCGCTCGGAGCCTGGTCGATGAGCACGGCCGTGGCCGCCGGCGAACCGGCGGCATCCTTGACCCCGACTATGGCACCGTCCCGGGCCAGGGCGACAAGTGTCGACGTCTTGAGCTCGCGGCCGGTCCGTTTGGGGATGTCGTAGGCGATGACGGGCAGGCGGGAGGTGGCGGCGATGGCCCGGAAATGGGCGTCGATGCCAGCCTGGGAGGGCCGGTTGTAGTAGGGGGTGACCACCAGGGCAGCGTCGAGCCCGGCGTCCTCGGCCATGCGGGTCAGCTCGACGGAGTGCGCCGTGCTGGCCGTGCCCGTGCCCGCGATCACGGGAACGCCCACCGCCTCGCGCACCGCCTTCCACAGCTCCAACTTCTCGCTGTCACTGAGCGTGGTGGCCTCGCCGGTGGTCCCGGTCAGGACCAGGCCGTCGTTGCCATTGTCCACCAGCCACCGGGCCAGCTCCACGGCGCCGGCGACGTCCAGCCGGCCCTCGTCGTCAAAGGGGGTGACCATGGCGCAGATCACGGCGCCGAAGCGTCCCGGCCCGGGCATCAGGCGGTCCTGTTCGGCGGCATCGCCCCCCAGCCTAGCCACCGAAAAGCCGGACGAGCGCCGCCGCCGGGGCCGGCGCCGGGCCAAGCGTCAAAAGCCCAGCAAAGCATCGAGACCTACGGTGAAACCCCGGCGGCTGGGCACCGCCTTGACGGCCAGCAGGACGCCGGGCATGAACGAGACCCGGTCCAGGGAGTCGTGGCGCAGAGTCAGGACCTGGCCCGTCGTACCCAACAGCACCTCCTGGTGGGCCACCAACCCCCGCAGGCGCACGGAGTGGACCTGGACGCCGGGTGCTGCTTCCATCCCCCGGGCGAGACCGCTCGGACCGCCGCCGGAGCCGGGGCCGCTCGGACCGCCGCCGGAGCCGGGGCCGCTCGGACCGCCGCCGGAGCCGGGGCCGCTCGCCGGCCGTCCGGCCCCAGTCGAGGCCGCGTCCCGCGCCGCGGCAATGCGCCGCGCCGTCTGCAGGGCGGTGCCCGACGGAGAGTCGAGCTTGCCGTCATGGTGCAGCTCGATCACCTCGACCGTCTCGAACCACGGTGCGGCTAGTTCGGCGAAGCGCATCAACAGGACGGCGCCGATGGCAAAGTTAGGGGCGAACACGCCGTTGGCCGGCCCGGGGGCGAAAGCCCTCTCCATCTCCGCCAGCGCCTCGGCCGCCAGGCCCGTCGTACCGATCACGACGTGGACACCGTGGGCGGCGCACCAGGCGGCGTTGCCGGCCACAGCCCGGGCCAGGGTGAAATCCACGGCGACCTCGGCACCCGCATCAGCCAGGGCCTCCGGACCGGCCGCGGCCACCAGCCCCGCCGCCTCCAGCACAGTGCCGGCGTAGGCCGGGTCGACCGCGGCCACCAGCTCGAGCTCGGTATCGGCCCGGACGGCGGCGCAGACGGCGGCGCCCATGCGGCCTCCGGCCCCGAAAACGGCTACCCGCAGCACGTGATCGAGCTCGGCCTGTTCACGCCGGCTTGTCCCAGTCGGAGAAGGCGTCTTCGTCGAACGGGCCCAGGACGACCAGGCTGCGAGGCCCGCCCAGGACCTCGGCCGCCACCCGGGCCAGGTCGTCGACAGTCACGGCAGCGATCTGCTCGTCCAGCTCGACCAGCGACGGGACCCGGCCGTGAGCGAGCTGCGAACGGCCCAGGCGGCTCATGCGGGCGCCGGAGTCCTCCAGCCCGAGGGCGGTGGCGCCCCGGATGTGGCTGCGGGCGGCGCTGAGCTCTTTCTCGCTCGGGCCCTGCGCCGCCATCTTGTCCAGCTCTTCGGTGACGAGCTCGAGCACCTCGGGCGCCTTGGCCGGCGCCGTACCCGCGTACACGGCGAAGTCGCCCGTGCCCTCGTAACCGGACCGGTAGGAGTAGACGCTGTAGGCGAGCCCTCTTTCCTCCCGGACGGACTGGAACAGCCGGCTCGACATCCCACCACCCAGGATGTGGTCCAGGACGTTCAGGACCTGGCGGTCAGGGTGGTTGCGGTGGAACCCGGGCATGCCCACCATCATGTGCGCTTGTTCGGTGGGGCGGGTGACCACCAGGCGCCGGTGGGCGGACTTCGCCGGTGGTCGCCGCTCCGGACGGCTACCACCCAGGAGCACGTCATGGCCGATGCTGGTGGCCGCCTTGTCCAACCGGCTGGCCACGCCGGCCACGATGGCGTCGTGCTCGATAAGCCCGGCGGCGGAGACGATGACGTTGGCCGTGCGGTAGTGCCGACGATGGAAATCGGCGATGTCGTCCCGGGTGGCGGCGGTCACGGTGCCTTCCAGGCCGAGGACGTCCCGGCCCAGGGGATGGCCCGGGTACATGGCCTCATTGAAGAGGTCGTGTACCTCTTCGGCCGGCTCGTCGCCGTGCATCAGGATCTCTTCCAGGATCACCTGGCGTTCGGCCTCGAGCTCCTCGGGGCGCAAGGCCGGGGCCCAGATGATCTCCGAGAGGATGTCCAGGCCCAGGTCCACCGATTCGGCCAGCAGCCGCACATAAAAGGCGGTGTGCTCCTTGGTCGTAAAGGCGTTCATGTCGCCGCCGACCGCATCGACGAGCTCGGCGATCTCGCGGGCGCTGCGCTGCTCGGTGCCCTTGAAGAGCAGGTGCTCGAGGAAGTGCGACGCCCCGGCGAGGCTATCGGGCTCGTCGACCGCCCCCGTCCCCACCCAGAAACCCAGGCTTACCGACCGTACGTCGGGCATGTGCTCGGTAATGATCGTGAGACCACCGTCCACCACGGTGGTCTCCACGACGTCCCTCAGCCCCTCCACGGGACCAGGCCCCGGGGTCATGACTGCTTGTCCCTGTCGACGGGAACGCTCAGTGCCGACGGCGGGGATTGCGCCGCGGTCCCTGGCCCCGGGCGTCGCCGCTGCGCGACGGGGGGGCGGAGCTACCGGCACCCGCCGGCGCCTCCAGGCCTGACGCCGGCCCTAGGTCGCCGAAGGCCGAACGGGCCTCCTCTTCCCAGGTCTCCTCGAACGAGACCGTTTCGTACGAGGCGTCCGTGCCGCCACCGCTGTGGCCCTCGGTGCCACCGCCATTGGCGGCAGCCGGAGCGCTGCCGGTGACCCGCGCCGGGCCGTTGCCGGCCGGCTTGGCGTCACCCGTCTCTTCGAGGGAGAGCGACACCTTGCCCTGGGGGTCGATGTCGTCCACGTGGACCTCGAGGTCCTCGCCCAATGTCAAGACGTCCTCGACGCGCTCCACCCGCTTGCCCTGGGAAAGCTTGGACAACTTGGAGATGTGCAGGAGGCCGTCCCGCCCGGGGAGGATGTTGACGAAGGCCCCGAACTTGGTGATGTTGACGACCTTGCCCCGGTAGGTGGCGCCGATCTCGGCCTTGGGCGGGTCGAGTATCAGCTCGATGCGCCGGATGGCTTCCTTGACGGCGGCGCCGTCGCGGGCTCCCACCGTGACGGTACCGATGATGCCGTTGTCGTCGACATTGATATCGGCCCCCGTCTCCTGCTGCATGGCGTTGATCATCTTGCCCTTGGGCCCGATCACCTCACCGATCTTGTCGAGGGGGATCTCAAGGGTCACGATCTTGGGCGCCGTGTCGCGCACCTCGGCGCGGGGCGCCGAGATGGTGGCGTTCATGACGTCCAGGATGATCAGGCGCGCCTCGCGGGCCTGGCGCAGGGCGTCACCCAGCACCGTCGCCGGCAAGCCGTCGATCTTGGTGTCAAGTTGCAGCGCGGTCACGAAGTCGGCCGTGCCCGCCACCTTGAAGTCCATGTCGCCGAAGGCGTCCTCCGCCCCGAGGATGTCGGTCAGGGTGACGAAATTGTCCCCCTCCTTGACCAACCCCATGGCGATCCCACCGACCGGCGCCTTGAGGGGCACGCCGGCATCCATCATGGACAGCGACGAGGCACACACCGACGCCATGGACGTGGAGCCGTTGGAGGAAAGGACCTCCGACACCAGGCGCAGGGCGTACGGGAACTCCTCGAACGCGGGCACCACGGGCAACAGGGCGCGCTCGGCCAACAGGCCGTGGCCGATCTCCCGCCGCTTGGGGCTGCCTACCCTTCCCACCTCGCCGTTGGCGTAGGGCGGCATGTTGTAGTGGTGCATATAGCGCTTCTTCTCGTCGATGCCCACGGTGTCCAGGATCTGGTCCATGCGCGGCATGCCGAGGGTGGTGAAGTTGAGGACCTGCGTCTCGCCCCGCTGGAACAGGCCGGACCCGTGTGCCGTCGGGACCAGGCCCACCCGGGCCGATAGCGGCCGCAGGTCACGCGTGCCCCGGCCGTCGATGCGCACGCCCTCTTTCACTATGCGCTGGCGCACCAGGTGCTTGGTGAGGGAGCGGACGGCGTTGGCTATCTCCTTCTCCCGCCCGGGCAGCTCGCCCGACAGCTCGTCCATAAGAGAGTGGGTGACCTCGGCCATGGCCGCTTCGCGCTCGGACTTGAGCGAGATGGTGGTCACCTTGCTCAAGCGCTCCGTCCCCGCCGCTTCGACCCGGGCGTATACGTCGGCGCCGTAGTCCTTGCGTGGCTCGTAGGCCAGGGGCGGGCGGGAGGCCGCCTTGGCCTTCAGCTCGAGCTGGAGGTCGATCGACTCCTTGATCCAGGTCTTGGCCGCCTCGAGGCCCTGGGCGATGACCTCCTCGGTCACCTTGGGAGCGCCGTCCGCGTAGAAGGACCAGGCCTTTTCCGTCCCGCCGGCCTCGACCATCATGATGGCCACATCGCCGTCGGGCAAGGCCCGTCCGGCCACTACGAGCTCGAAGGTCGACTCGTCGCCCTCGGCGTACGTCGGGTAGGGGAACCACTCCCCGGCCTGCGAATAAGCCACCCGCACCGCCCCGATGGGCCCTTCGAAGGGCAGGCCCGAGATCATGAGGGCAGCGCTGGCCGCGTTTATGGCCAGGACGTCGTGCGGGTTTACTTGGTCGGCACCCAGCACGGTGATGACCACCTGGGTTTCGTTGCGGTAACCGTCGGCGAACGAAGGCCGCAGCGGGCGGTCGATGAGCCGGGCGGTGAGGATGGCGCTCTCGGTGGGACGGCCTTCACGACGGAAGAAGGAGCCGGGTATCTTGCCCGCCGCGTACATCCGCTCCTCGACGTCGATGGTGAGCGGGAAGAAATCGATACCTTCAGGCGCGTGGCCGGCGGCATTGGCCGTGGCCAGCAGGATGGTGTCGCCTATCCGGCCGACGACGGCGCCCTGGGACTGCTGGGCCAGTAGGCCCGTCTCGAAACTGATGGATTTGTCAGTGCCGGACACCGGCGCTGAAACTGAACAAGGCTCCCCCATATAGGTGGTGTTCTCCTTTCGGGCTGTGGCGCCCGGTAGGACCGGGGCCACAATACGGGGACCTCCGGCGATCGAAGGTCCCTGGCCGGGGAGCAAGCCTGAGCCAGTTGTCAGTGGACGACCTCCCCGGAACAGTGCTTCGGCCCTGGTAGGAAGCCCTCGACTGGCAGCTGACGGCAGCCTGCCCCAAGCGCGTTTTACTTCAGCGGCGCAGCCCCAACCGCCCTATCAGGTCCCGGTAGCGCTCCACGTCGTTGTTGCGGACGTAGTCGAGGAGCCGGCGGCGGCGCCCTATCAGCACCATGAGGCCGCGGCGGGAATGATGATCATGGCTGTTGACCTTCAGGTGCTCTGTGAGATGAGCGATCCTCTCGCTCAGCAGGGCAACCTGAACCTCGGGCGAACCCGTGTCGGTCTCATGGAGGCGGTAGGCCCCTATTGTCGCTGCCTTTTCGGCCATAACGGTAGGTCCTTGGAATGGGCTGGCTCTACAACGGACAAGGCGCTGCACCCGCCCCGCTCGAGGACCTGAAATGGCTCCCGGTCACCTGAACGGCTGCACTGCCACAACGCCAGAGGCGATCTTAGCAGCTAAATGCGCCGGAGCCGGCCCCGTGGCCCCAATCTCAGGAGGGGCGAGGGGCGCCCCCGACCGGCGCCGCCTCGGCCAGCGCCCGTCGGGTCTGAGCCACGTCCACGGTCATCTGGTCGATCAGGGCGTCGACCGAGACGAACTTGACCTGGCCCCGGAGCTGGGCCACGAGCTCCACGGTCCCCATTTCGTCGTACAGGTCGCCCTGGAAGTCGAGCAGGTGGGCCTCGACCAGGGAGTAGGGCCGGGACTCGAAGAAGGTGGGTTGGCGCCCCACCGAGACGGCCGTCTGATGGCGGGTCCCGTCGGGCCGCAGGTACCAGCCGGCATAGACGCCGTCGGCACACAGCTGCATCTCCTGGGCCACCTCGAGGTTGGCGGTGGGGAAGCCAAGCTCACGACCGCGCTTGTCGCCGTGGCCCACGATCCCCCGCAGCTCGTACCAGCGGCCCAGCAAGCGGGCGGCGTCCCCGACCTCACCGGCGGCCACGAGGCCGCGGATCCGGGTCGAAGAGATGGCCTCGGCTTCGCCCTCCCGCTCGAGGGAGGCCCCCGGCCCGAACAGGCGCAAGCCGGTGACATCGAAGCCGAGCCGGGCCCCCATGCGCTGGAGGAGGGCCACGTCACCCTCACGGTCGCGCCCGAAGTGGAAATCATGGCCCACCACCACGGCCCGGGCGTTGAGGCATCCGACCAGTACTTCGGCCACGAAGTCCGGGGCCGGCTCGGCCGCCCGTTCGGCGTCGAAGTGGAGCACGAGGGTTAGGTCGGCTCCCGCCCCGGCCAACAGGGCGAGCTTCTGGTCGAGGTCGGTGAGCAACCGCGGGGCCGAGCCGGGCCTCACGACGCTGGCCGGGTGGCGATCGAAGGTGACGACGGCCGAGAGAGCCCCGATCTCCCGGGCCGTGGTGCGCACCCTCTCGATGAGACGGCGGTGGCCGAGGTGCACGCCGTCGAAGGCCCCGATGGTAACCACCGTGCCGCCCGCAGGCCGGGCATAGCCCAGCTCGGCCAAGCTCTGCTCCCCGGCCCGAGCCGGGTAATAGGCGACTTTCACGGCTCGGAGGCTACCCGCCCACGGCTCCGGCGCGGCCGCCGGCCCTACAGCGCGGCAGGGAGCAGCGTTTCGCCGACCAGGTAGCGGTCGGCGGCGGCGGCGGCGGCCCGGCCCTCGGCGATGGCCCAAACGATGAGGCTGGCCCCCCTGGTGGCGTCGCCGCAGGCGAACACGCCGGGCACGTTGGTGGCCCAGTTGCCGGTGTGGGCCACGGTGGCCCCGGCCTCCAGCTCCACGCCCAGCTTGTCGACCAGCTGGCGGTCGGGGCCGCGAAAGCCGATGGCCAGCAGGACGAGGTCACTTTCGAGTTCCATCTCGCTGCCGGGCACGTCCTCGTACCGACGTCGGGCGACCTCTTGGACGCGATGGGCGCGCAAGCCCCTGACGTGACCGTGACCGTCGTCCACGAAGGCGTCGGTCTGGACGGCAAAGACGCGCTGGCCGCCCTCTTCGTGGGCCAGGGAGTCCCGCAACACCAGTGGCCACAGCGGCCACGGGGTGCTCTCGTGGCGCTCGTCGGGCGGGCGCTCGTGGATGTCGAACTGGTGGACCGACGCCGCCCCCTGACGATGGGCGGTGCCCAGGCAGTCGGCGCCGGTGTCGCCGCCGCCGATGATGATCACTTTCCTGCCGGCGGCGTCGATGGGGGCGTGGGGCAGCAGCCCGGCCTGCACCCGGTTGGAGGGCACCAGGTAGTCCATAGCGAGGTGTACGCCCTCAAGGTGACGTCCGGGGATTTCGAGGTCCCTCTGCCACAGGGCACCTATGGCCAGGACCACGGCGTCGTACCCGGCCCGCAGGTCATCGACGGAAAGGTCGACGCCGACGTCTACGCCGCACTCGAACACAGTGCCTTCGGCCTGCATCTGGTTTACCCGTCGGTCCAGGAGCGCCTTGTCCATCTTGAAGTCGGGGATCCCGTAGCGGACCAGGCCGCCGGGGCGGTCGTCGCGTTCGTAGACCACGACGCGATGGCCGGCCCGGGTCAACTGCTGGGCGGCGGCCATGCCCGCCGGTCCCGAGCCCACCACGGCCACGCTCTTGCCCGTTTGCACGCTCGGGCGCAGGGGCGTCACCCAGCCGTGCTCCCAGCCGTAATCCACGATCTCCTTCTCGATCGCCTTTATGGTCACGGGCTGGTCGTTTATAGACAGCACGCAGGCGCTCTCACATGGGGCCGGGCACATCCGGCCCGTGAACTCGGGAAAGTTGTTGGTGGCATGCAGTCGTTCGATGGCGTCCCGCCAGCGGTCGCGGTAAACGAGGTCGTTCCAGTCCGGTATGAGGTTGCCCAACGGGCAGCCCGACAGGCTGTTGCAGAACGGGATGGCGCAGTCCATGCAGCGCGACGCCTGCGAACCCAGCGCGTCGCGGTCCATGGGCTCGTACATCTCGCCCCAGTCCCGGACCCGCAGGTGCACGGGACGGTGCCCGGGCTCCTGGCGCCGGTGTTTCAAGAAACCGTCCGGGTCAGCCACGCGCCGTTGCCATCTCCGTCGACGCGCCGGGACCGGGAGCGGCACCCGGGCCGGCGACGCCGGTTTGCTGGGCGGCGACCCGCGCCGCTGATTCGAGCGCCCGCCGGTAATCGGTAGGCACCACCTTGACGAACGAGGCCACATAACGGCCGGGGCCGGACAACAGGCGGCGCGCCACCGCCGAGCCCGTCTCAGCCAGGTACCGCTCCAGCACGCCGGCCAGCCAATCGCCGTCGCCGTCGTCCAGGGGCCCGGTCTCGACCATCCCGGCGTTGAGGCGCGATGCCAAACGTCCGTGGGGGTCGTACACGTAGGCGAAGCCCCCCGACATACCGGCGGCGAAGTTGCGCCCGGTCGGCCCGAGCACCACCACCCGGCCGCCGGTCATGTACTCGCAACCATGGTCGCCGACGCCCTCGACGACAGCGAGAGCGCCCGAATTGCGCACGCAAAAGCGCTCACCGACGACGCCGCGGATAAAAATCTCCCCGCTGGTGGCCCCATAACCGACCACGTTCCCGGCGATTATGTTGGCCTCGGCCACGAAACCCTCGGGCCCGTCAACCGAGGGCCGCAGCACGATGCGGCCTCCCGACAGTCCCTTGCCGAGGTAGTCGTTGGCGTCGCCGAACAGGCGCAGGGTCAGCCCCCGGGGCGCAAAGGCGCCGAAGCTCTGGCCCGCCGAACCGCAGAACTCAAGCTCGATGGTGCCTGGTGGCAGCCCTGCTTCCCCGTACCGGCGGGTGACTTCGGAGCCGAGCATGGTGCCCACGGCACGGTTGGAGTTGGCCACGGGCCACGAGCCGCGCACGGGGGCGCCTTCGTCCAGGGCAGCCCGGCAGGCGTCGATCAGCTTGGCATCGAGGGTGTGCTCGAGGTTGTGGTCCTGCTTGGCCACACAGGTGAGGGGCACGCCTGACGGAGGCGGGCACAGGATGCGGGAAAGGTCGAGGGCGGCGGCTTTGGGGTGGTCGGTGGGGACCACGCCGTCCAGCAGTTCGGCATGGCCGATGGCCTCCTCCAGGGTCCGAAAGCCCATTTCGGCCAGCAGTTCCCTCACTTCTTCAGCCACGAACTCGAAGAAAGTGACCACGAGGTCCGGTGTACCGGTGAAGCGCTTACGCAGCTCGGGGTTTTGTGTGGCCACGCCGACGGGGCACGTGTCGAGGTGGCAGACGCGCATCATTATGCAGCCCTCCACCACGAGCGGCGCTGTCGAAAATCCGTACTCTTCCGCCCCCAACAGGGCCGCCACCACCACGTCACGGCCCGTCTTCATGGACCCGTCGACCTGGAGCACGACCCGGTCCCGCAGCCCGTTGCGCAGCAATGTCTGCTGCGTCTCGGCTAGGCCGAGCTCCCAGGGACCGCCGGCGTGCTTGGTCGAGCTCATGGGCGACGCCCCGGTGCCCCCGTCGTGGCCCGATATGAGCACGACGTCGGCGTGGGCCTTGGCCACGCCCGCCGCCACCGTGCCCACCCCGGTCTCGGCCACGAGCTTCACGTTGATCCGGGCATGAGGATTGGCATTCTTCAGGTCATAAATCAACTGAGCCAGATCTTCGATCGAGTAGATGTCGTGGTGCGGAGGCGGTGAGATCAACCCCACGCCCGGCGTCGAGTAACGGGTCTTGGCTATCCAGGGGTAAACCTTCTTGCCCGGCAGCTGCCCGCCCTCGCCCGGTTTGGCTCCCTGGGCCATCTTTATCTGGATGTCGTCGGCGTTGACCAGGTACCCGCTGGTGACCCCGAAACGTCCCGCCGCCACCTGGCGGATGGCACTGCGACGGCTGTCCCCGTTGGCGTCGGGCACGTTGCGCTCGGGGCCCTCGCCGCCCTCACCGCTGTTGGACTTGCCGCCCATGCGGTTCATGGCGATGGCCAGGGTCTCGTGCGCCTCCTGGGAGATAGCCCCATAGGACATGGCCCCGGTGGCGAACCTTTTCACTATCTCGGTCACTGGTTCGACCTCGTCGAGGAGCACGGCGTTGCGCCCCGTCTCGGACGCCGGGCGTACCCGCAACAGCCCCCGCAGCGTGGCCAGGTTGCGGGTCTGGTCGTCGACGGCGTGGGTGTACTCCTTGAAGATCTTGTAGCTCTTGGCCCGGGTGGAGTGCTGCAGCTTGAACACCGTTTCCGGGTTGAAGAGGTGGTACTCCCCCTCCCGGCGCCATTGCCAGTCCCCGCCCGGCTCGAGGTCGCGATGGGCGAGCTCGCTCGGCCGCGCCGGCCAGGCCGTCTGGTGCCGGGCCAGGGCCTCGGCGGCCATGCCCTCGAGGCCGATGCCCTCGATCTGGGACACCGTCCCCTGGAAGTAGCGCTCGACCACGTCACTGGCCAGGCCCACGGCCTCGAAGACCTGAGCACCGGTGTAGGACGCCACCGTCGAAATACCCATCTTGGACATGGTCTTTAGCACGCCCTTGCTGAGCGCGTTCACGTACTGGCGTAGCGCCTTGCGGTCCGACATACCCCCGATGGCACCCCTGCGCACCTGGTCGACCACGGTGTCGAAGGCCAGGTAGGGGTTTACGGCGGCGGCGCCGTAGCTGATGAGGCAGGCCACGTGGTGCACGGCCCGGGCCTCGCCGGTCTCGACCACGAGGCCCACCCGCGTACGTAGTTTCTTGTCCACCAGGTAGTGGTGGACGGCGGAGACCAGCAGCAGGCAGGGCACGGGCACAGCGCCGGCATTGGCGTGGCGGTCCGAGAGCACCACCACGCTGGCCCCGTCCACGATGGCCTCCTCGACCTGAGCGCACACCCGGTCGAGGGCGTCGCGTAGGCGCTCGCCGGGCGTTCCCTGTCCCTGGGCGGCGAAGAGGCCGTCGACGGCGAAGGTCCGCCAGCCCGGAACCAGGCCGTCCTCGTCTACGTACAGCAGAGTGGCCAGCTCGTCATTGGTGAGCACAGGCCCGGGCAGCATGATCTGATGGCAGGAGTGGGGACCGGGGGCCAGCAGGTTGCCTTCGGGCCCGACCGAAGACGACAGCGAGGTGATGAGCTCCTCCCTGATGGCATCGAGCGGCGGGTTGGTGACCTGAGCGAACAGCTGGCGGAAATAGTCGTACAGGAGCCGGGGCCGGCGCGACAGCACAGCCAAGGGCGTGTCGTCGCCCATCGATGCCACCGGCTCGGCCCCCGTGCGCACCATGGGCTCGAAGACGAGGCGGATCTCCTCTTCGGTATATCCAAACTGGCGCTGGAAGCTCACCAGGCGCGAGTACTGGGGCGTGAGGGCGCGCCGCAGCGGGAGGTCGGCGAGGTCGATCCGTCCCGCCGCCAACCACTTCTCGTACGGGTGCTCGGCGGACAGGCCGTCCTTTATCTCGTCGTCGTCGACGATGCGCCCGGCAGCCGTATCTACCAGGAACATGCGCCCCGGCTGTATGCGGCCCCGCAGGACCACCTTGGCCGCCGGCACGTCGAGCACGCCCACCTCGGAGGCCATGACCACGAGGTCGTCGTCGGTCACCCAGTAGCGCAGCGGGCGGAACCCGTTGCGGTCCAGCTGGGCGCCCACGACCGTGCCGTCAGTGAAGGCGATGGCTGCCGGCCCGTCCCAGGGCTCCATCAGGCAGGCGTGGAACTGGTAGAAGGCTCGGCGAGACGCGCCCAGGTCGTCCTTGTTCTCCCAGGCTTCGGGCACCATCATCAGCACGGCGTGCGGCAGGGACCGCCCGCTCAGGTGGAGCAGCTCCAGGACCTCGTCGAAGCTCATCGAGTCGCTGCCGCCCGGGGTGACCACGGGGAAGGCCCGGGCCAGGTCCCCGGGGAACAGGTCGCTGGCCAGCATGGCCTCGCGCGTCCGCATCCAGTTGCGGTTGCCCTGGACGGTATTGAACTCCCCGTTGTGGGCGACGTAACGGTAGGGGTGGGCCAGCGGCCAACTAGGGAAGGTGTTGGTCGAAAAGCGGGCATGAGCCAGGGCCAGGGCCGATTCGAAGAGCGGGTCTGCGAGGTCGGGGTAAAACTGGCCCAGCTGGGGGGCAGTCAACATCCCCTTGTAGACGACCGTGCGGGCCGAAAGGGAGGCGAAGTAGACCCCGGGGATCTCGTGTTCGGCCCGCTTTCGGGCCAGGTACACCCGCCGGTCCAGGGCCAGGCCGCTCTCCCCCGCCGGGCCTGTCACCACGACCTGGCGGAAACTGGGCATCACGGCGCGGGCGGCCGCCCCCGGCAGGCCGGCCTCGACGGGTACGGTCCGCCACGCCAGCACGGACAGGTCCAGCTCGGCGGCCAGAGCATCGAAGCGGGCACAGGCATCGTCCGCCTCGCCTGACCCGGGGGGCAGGAAGGCGATCCCGGTGGCGTACCGGCCGGGCCCGGGTAGCTCGACATCCAGGCGGGAGCGCAGGAAACGGTCCGGCACCTGCACGAGCAGGCCAGCGCCGTCCCCTGTGGCCGGGTCGGCGCCCTTGGCGCCCCGGTGCTCGAGCTGGCACAGGCCGGCCAGGCCCATCTCGACCATGTCGTGGCTCGGGCGTCCGTGCATATGGGCGATGAAGGCGACACCGCAGGCATCGTGCTCGAACTCAGAGCGGTACAAGCCTGGCCGGTCCAGGCCCGGCCCGCTATCCACCGGCCGGTCCAGGCCCGGGCGGGAACCAATAGCTCTCGGCATCTTCGACTGCGCCTTTCAGTTGTCTTCCGACTCTTGGGGTGCAGATCGGGACACCGTTGGCCCACCTGGCACGTAACCTTCCCTTTGATCATACCTTGGCCGGCCGGAGGCTTGCCGCACCATATACCACGCCGCTCGGCCCCGCCGCCGGCCCCATATCCACGCCGCTCGGCTGGGGCCGGACGCCAAGGCCGACAGAGGCGGTCAGGCGGGTTCGCCAGGCGGGTTCGCCAGGCGGGTTCGCCAGGCGGGTTCGCCAGGCGGGTTCGCCAGGCGGGTTCGCCAGGCGGGTTCGCCAGGCGGGTTCGCGCGCCGGGTGGCCCTGCGGCGCGCTGGGCTCGCAGGCGGCACCGGCGGCAACCGGCGCAGACGTAATTAAGGCGCGAATGTAAGGAACTTGCCATCAACCCGCCCTTGAGCCGCCGCTTTGTAGGAATTAACTACAGTCTGAGTGCGACCAGGCAGGAGCTTTGGCCTTTTCCTTTCGTTTTCCAGCATGAAAACCCGCACAGCCCTTGGAACCACCCCTCAGAACTCCCAAATGCCGGATGTAAATGGCCAAGGCTCGGGTCTAAGGCGGCGTCGATAGGGATTTACTAACGAGACACGCGAAAGTACCCACGCCGGCAGCGAAGCGCCGACGTAAGCGCGGGATCCCCCAGTAAGTCACCTTTGAGAGCGTTGAGCCGACTTACTCACGGGAGCGGCCGACCCTGGCCGGCGGCTGGTCCAACCCGTGCGCCCTGGCCAGGCCGTTCTCCATCGAAGGCCCCGGCGGCGGGCCTCTCGGTCACGGGACGGGCCCGCGGCGGGCCCTCGGTCACGGGACGGCGCCCGCGGCGGGCCCCTCGGTCACGGGACGCTCGGTGTCCGTGGCGGTGTCGGCGACAACTCCGGGAGCCCCGTCGGCTATGGAGGACACGGCGGGAACGGCCGGCCGGTAGACGTAGCGCTTGCCCCGGGACCACGAGGCGATGGCAGCGACGGCACAGCCGCCGGCGGCGAAGTCGAAGGCGGTGTGGAGCCCGGCCCCGAACGGGGCCGCTATGAGCCGGGGAAAGAAGGAGCGGCCGAGCAGAGTGGCCGCCTGGGCCGGTTTAAGGCTGGCGAGGACGCCGGCGGGCAGGAGGTGGGCCATGGGGTTGTACCCGAGGAACGCGGCGAACAGGGTGGACACCGGCGGCAGGCCGGCCACCCGGGCGGCTTCGGCCCCCGGTACCCCCTCGGAAAGCAGGCCATGGGACAGGGCCTGGGGCAGCGTGGCCGACAACCCGACGATCACCAGGGTGAAGAAGATACCGATCGACAGGACCTGGGCCGAGTTCTGGAAGGTGGCGTTCATGCCTGAGCCGGCGCCGCGGTGCTGAGGTGGGAGGCTGTTCATGACCCCGGCGCGGTTGGGGCTGGCAAAGGCGCCCATGGCCAGGCCGTTCAGCAGCAGCAGCAAGGCGAACTGCCAGTACGGGAAATTGATGGGCAGGTCTTCCATGAGCACGAAGCTGACGGTGGCCACCACCATCCCTCCGGTGGCGAAGGGTCGGGACCCGAACAGGTCCGACAGCACTCCCGACACGGGGCCGGCGATGAGGAAGCCGACGGTCAGCGGCAACATGTAAATTCCCGCCCACAGCGGGGTGCGGGAGAAGCTGAAACCGTGCTCGGGCAGCCAGATGCCCTGAAGCCAGATGATCAGCATGAACATGAGGCCACCGCGGGCCACAGCGGCGAGGAAGCTGGACAGCACCCCGGCACTGAAGGCGCGGATACGGAACAGCCGCAACCGGAACATGGGCTCGGCGCGGGCCCGTTCGATGAAGCCGAAGGCGACCAGCAATATGATGCCGCCCGCCAACTCAGCCAGGACCGTCGGGCTTGTCCAGCCCATGGTGTGACCGCCGTAGGGCTGGATCCCGTAGGTGATGCCGACCATTACCAGGATGAGCCCGAGGGCAAAGGTGATGTTGCCTGGCCAATCGATGGGCGCCGGGCGGCGGGGAGACGTGTCCTGCAACTTGAAGTAGGCCCACAGGGTGCCGGCCAGGCCAAAGGGCACCGAGACAAGGAAGATGAGGCGCCAGTCGATCGGCCCCAGGATCCCCCCCAGCACCAGGCCGAGGAAGGACCCGCTTATCCCGGCCACGTTGTTGATCCCGAGCGCCATGCCCCGCTGGTCCTCGGGGAAGGCGTCGGTCAGGATGGCGCTCGAATTCGCCACCAAGAAGGCGGCGCCGACACCCTGGAACACGCGCCCCACCACCAGGTATATGGCGCCGGCCGGGCCCGTCAACCAGTCCACGGTGAGGACCAGGGAGGTGAGGGTGTAGATGGCAAAGCCGAGGTTGTACATCTTGACCCGGCCGTACATGTCGCCGAGGCGGCCCAGGGAGACCACCAGGACACTGCTGACGACGAGGAACGACAGGATCATCCAGAGCAGGTAGAAGCTGTTGCCGGGCTTCAACGGGTCGATGTCGATGCCCTTGAAGATGTCGGGCAGAGCGATCAACATGATCGACGAATCGATGGTCGCCATGACCACGCCGAAGGTGGTGTTGGCCAGCGCCACCCACTTGTAGTTGTCCCGCGCTCGCTTCGCCGGACTGCGGGCGCACTTATAGACGAGGGCAACGACGCCATTCCATCTTTAACTACCGGTTAACGGGCCGCTTTCGCGGCCGGCCGTCCCGAGCGGGGGAAACGTCGTCCGAGCTAGGCGGCGGGCTAGGCGGCGGGCTAGCCGGCGGGCTAGCCGGCGGGCCAGGCGCCATGGAGCTTGGCCGCGCTCTCACTCAGAGGTTCGGGCAGCACCCGGGCGTCGGCCACTGTCGTCATGAAGTTGGTGTCCCCGGCCCAGCGGCCGAGCACGTGCATGTGGAAATGGCCCGGGACCCCGGCCCCGGCGGCCCGGCCCAGGTTGGCACCCACGTTGATCCCGTCGGGTTTGTAGGCCCGCTTCAGCGACCTCACCGAGGCGGCCATGGTGGCCCAGAGGTCGCCGGACTCTTCGGTGCTGAGATCCTCCAGGTCGGCGACGTGCCTGATCGGCATGGCCATGAGGTGCCCGCTGGTGTACGGGTAGGCGTTGAGGATGGCCACCACGCGCCCCGAGGGATGGCGCCAGACGATATGGGTCTCCTCGTCGGGGAGCCCGCTGGCCAGGATGGCGCAGAAAACGCAGGCCCCGCCGTGCCCGTCGTTGCCGGCACCTTCGACCGAGCCGGCAATGAACTCGGCGCGCCAGCCCGCCCACAGGTGGTCAAGGCCGGCCATGACCGCTCAGTTCCTCGACCTCCAGTGCCGCACCGACCTCGGCCCGGAGCCGGCCGACGAGGTCGCTGACCTTCACACCCCGCTCGGGCCGCTCGCTTTGGCGGGTGTTGACCCCGACGGTCCCGGCGGCCACGTCGTCGTCCCCGACGACGAGCACGTAGGGGATCTTCTCCAGCTTCGCCCGGCGCACCCGGGCGCCCAGGGGCTCGTCGGCCGGCCACATCCCGGCCCGGAAGCCGGCGGCCCGGAGCGACTCCACGACTGACGCGCCATAACTCTCGTGGTCGCCGCGCACGGGCAGGACCTCAGCCTGCACCGGGGCCAGCCACAGGGGGAAGGCACCGGCGTAGTGTTCGACCAGGATTGCGAAAAACCGCTCCACCGAGCCGAAAAGGGCCCGGTGGACCATGAACGGCTGATGACGGCCGTTGTCGGCCCCGACGTACTCCATATCGAACCGCTGCGGCATCTGGAAGTCCACCTGGATGGTGGAAACCTGCCAGCGCCGGCCGATGGCGTCACGAACGTGCACGTCGATCTTCGGGGCGTAAAAGGCGCCCCCTCCCTCGGTCACCGTGTAGCTGACACCGGCTCGCTCCATGGCGCCGCGCAGGGCCTCGGTGGCCCGGTCCCACTCCTCGAAGCGACCCGAGGTATTTCTCCGGCCGGGTGGAAAGTTCGGCCTCATAATCGGTGAGCCCGAAGCGCCGCAGCAGCCGCAGGACAAAGGCCAGTAAGCTGGCGAGCTCGTCCTCCAATTGGTCCCGGGCGCAGAAAATGTGGGCATCGTCCTGGGTCATCCCCCGGACCCGCAACAGCCCGTTGAGCACGCCCGAGCGCTCGAACCGGTAAACCGTCCCGAACTCGAAAAGCCGCAGCGGAAGCTCCCGGTACGAACGCTGGCGGGCCTTATAGATAAGGATGTGCATGGGGCAGTTCATGGGCTTTGGGTAATACGTAGCCCCCTCCATCTCCATGGCCGGGTACATGGCGTCGGCGTACCAGCCCAGGTGGCCCGAAATCTCGAAGAGGGTGGACTTCGCCAGATGTGGGGTGTACACGAACTCGTAGCCGTTGCGCTCGTGCTCTTGGCGGGAATAATCCTCCATCAATTTGCGCACCAAGCCGCCCTTGGGATGGAACACGGCCAGCCCGCTGCCGATCTCGGGCGGGAAATGGAAAAGATCGAGTTCGACCCCGAGCCGGCGATGGTCGCGCCGCTCGGCCTCCTGCACGCGGGCCAGGTATTCCTCGAGAGCGGAGGCCGATTCCCAGGCCGTACCGTAGATACGCTGTAGCTGCTGACGGTGCTCGTCGCCCCGCCAGTAGGCCGCGGCCAGCTTGGTCAGCTTGAAATGACCGAGCCTCCTAGTTGTGGGGACGTGGGGCCCCCGGCACAGGTCGATGAAGTCGGGCCCGTTACCGGCGGCGGACGGCGAATTGCGGTAAATGCTCACGCCTACGGCCCCGGCGCCCTCGGCCGCCAGCTCTTCGGGGACCGCTCCGGCCGGCGCGGCAGCGCCGGGCCGGGCACCGACGCCCTCGATTATCTCCCGCTTGTAGGGCTGGTCGGCGAAGAGCCCCAAGCCCTCACTAATCGTGTACTCCTCGCGCACGAAGCCCTGGTCCTCGGCCATGATCTCGTGCATGGTGGCCTCGATACGGGCCAGGTCCTGGTCGGTGAAGTGCTCCCCACCGGGCAGCTCGAAGTCGTAGTAGAAGCCGTCCTCAATGGCGGGCCCGATGGCGTAGCGCGCCCCGGCCACAGTCGTGTCACGGCCTGGGCCATGACATGGGCGGTGGAGTGGCGCAGGATCTCCCGTCCCTCGGGCGACGCCGGCGTCACCACGCTGACGTTGGCCCCGTCGGGCAAGGCCGACCCGAGGTCCCGCTCGGACCCGTCGACAACCACGGCAATGGCTGCCTGGGCCAGCCTCGGCCCGATCGAAGCTGCCAGTTGGGCGCCCGTCGTCCCTGCCGGCAACCGGCGGACCGACCCGTCCGGAAGAGTAAGGGAGATGAGCTCGGGCGCCGCAGGCGTTTGGGTGGGGGGCATCCCGCCCATGATAGGGAGCGGGCCACCAGGGCCGCAGCTGAGCTAGGGCAGCTCGGGCTAGGGCAGCTCGGGCTAGGGGCGGCGCCGGGCCACGAAGACCGGGATCTGGCGGTCGGTCTTCTTCTGGTACTCCGCATAAGGCGGGTACGCCGCCACCCCCCGTTCCCACCACTGCGCCCGCTCGTCTCCGCTGACCTCACGGGCCTCGAAGTCGAAGGCCTCGGGGCCGTCCTGGATCATCAGCGCCGTCGGGTCGGCTTTCAGGTTGTAGTACCACTGCGGGTGGTCCGGCGCCCCGCCCTTGGAAGCCACCAATGCGTACTCGCCACCGTGCTCGACGCGCATCAGGCCGAACTTTCGCAGTTTCCCGGACCGGTGGCCACGGGTGGTGACGATGACGATGGGCAGTCCCGTGTCGCGCAGGGTGTTAGCCCGCTGGCCCCCGGACCGCTCGTACTCCTCGACCTGGTCCCGCACCCAGGACGCCGGGTTGGGCTCGTACTCACCTTTTAGGGTCATGGAGCGCACCCTACCGAGCCTGCCCGGCTAAAGCGCGACCCCGACCAGGGTGGCGGCGGCCGCCAGTGGGACCGGGCCGGCGCCCCCGGCGGCGGCAGCGTCAATGGCGGCCAGAGCCCCCGGGGTGTCGAGGTCGTCGTCCAGAGCGGCCCTCACATCGTCGACGACGTCTCCGCCCCCGCCCTCCCCCCGGGCCGCAGGGCGCGCGAGATGAGCCGGCGCCCTCTCCCCGCCATAGGGCCAAGCGGGTTGTGGCCTCGTTCAGCAGGCGCTCCTCCCACTCCCAGTCCTGGCGGTAACGGTGCCCGAGGATGGCCAAGCGGACGGCGTCGGCCTCCCAGGTCTTGAGCAGGTCGCGCACGAACACCAGGTTGCCGAGCGACTTCGACATTTTGGTGCCCTGGTAACCGACCATGCCCGTGTGTACCCAGTGACGGGTCAACGGTTCCCCGGTGGCCGCCGCGGACTGGGCCGCTTCGCACTCGTGATGGGGAAAAATGAGGTCCGAGCCACCGCCGTGCAGGTCGATGGTGAGCCCAAGCTCCCTGATGACGAGAGCCGAACACTCGATGTGCCAGCCCGGCCGTCCCGGTCCCCACAACGAGGCCCACGCCGGCTCGCCCGGCGCCGACGGCTGCCAGAGCACGAAGTCCAGAGGGTCCGCCTTATTGGGGTCGTCGGGCTTGCCTCCCCGTTCCCGGGCCAGCTCGAGCATCTGTTCACGCCCGTAATGGCTGACCGAGCCGAACGCCGGCCAAGACGACACGTCGAAGTACACGGCGCCCCCGGACTCGTAGGCGTGACCGCTCTCCAGCACCATCCCGATGAAGCCGAGGATGTCGGGAATGGCCGAGGTGGCCCGGGGCTCGCTGGCGGCCGGTAGGAGGCCCAACGCTTCCATGTCAGCCGAAAAACTCGCCATTTCCTCGGCCGCCAGGTCGAGGTAGTAGACGCCCAGCTCGCGGGCCTTGCGCAGTATGTCGTCGTCGACGTCGGTGACGTTGCGCACCAGCAGCGTCTGGTACCCCATGTCCCGCAACCGGCGCTGCAGCACGTCATAGGCCAGGTAGGTGGCGGCGTGGCCGAGATGGGCCGAATCGTAGGGCGTTATCCCGCACGTGTATATCGTCACCGTGCCGCCCGGCCCCGCCGCCGGCTCGAAGGGCACGATCTCCCTCCTGGCCGTGTCGTAGAGGCGCAGCGTCACGCTCAGACGATACCCGTGACCCGCAACGAGGCGTGAGTCTTGTAGCGGCGGTTAACTTCGACCAGGCAGGCCGTGAGGGCCTCGACCGCCAAGGCCGACCCCAGACCTCCGACGTCGACCCCCCGCAGGCCCGGGACCAGGTCGACCACGGCGATGACCTCGTCGGTCACCCACGGGAGGTCCGAAAAGACCATCACGTCCGCCTCCAGGGTGTGGTCGGGATCACCCAGCAGACCGGCCGGAAGGTGGTGAAAGGCGCCGGCCACGTGAGTGTCGGGGACCACCCTGGACAGCGCCACCGCCACCGAACCCGTGTAGGGCATCAGGGGCACGACCCGGTCGCCCCACTTCACCATGGCGTTGACCATCGTCACCATGATCTTGCCGGCCAGCTCGTCGACGAGGGTACGGACAGTGTTGACGGCACCCTCGACGGGCGTGGCCAACACGACGAGGTCGGCTCGCGCCGCCATGGCGTTGGTTACCGGGACCAGCGCCAGGTCGCGACCGCTCCAGCGCTTGGTTAGCTCGTCGACCACCTCGTTTGCCTTTTCCTGGGTGCGGGAGCCCAACAGGACCTCCACACCGACCGACGCCAAACGAGCGGACACGGCCGAGCCGGCCGGTCCCGTACCACCGAGAACACCTATTTGCACCCTAAGACACTTACACCTTCGTGGGCACAAGGGCGAACTCCGGCGCCGGCCCGCCCTGGTACCGTCAGGCAAATGAGCTCATCAACGGGCCCGGCCCCGGTCGGCGGCACCGTCGACCACCTCCTCGTCTTCCTCACCACGTCCTGCACCATCTGCAAGGACCACTGGGGAAAAATAGGGAGCCTGGTAGCGGACCTCGCCCCCGGGGCCGGGCTGGCCGTGGTGACGCCGAGCCGTTCCATGGAGGACGAGCTCCTGGCCCGGCGCCTAACCCCGGCGGCGGCGTACCTGCACATGGACTCGGGCACCTGGTTCATGTACGGGGTGGGACAGGCGGGCACCTGCCTCCTCGTCCGCACCCCGCACGGCGGGCCACCGCCCTGGGCCGAGGCAGGCCAGGTCCTCGGTTCGGCCCTCCCCTCCGAGCTCGGCCAACTGCCCGAGCTCGTCCGCCATTGGCAGCGCCAGGCGCCATCGGTGGCCGGCGCCGCCGGCGAGCCCGCCGCTGACCGGCCCTGCAGGCGGGCCCACCGCTGACCGGCCCTCCTGGCGGGCCCACCGCTGACCGGCCCTCCTGGCGGGCCCACCGCTGACCGGCCCTCCTGGCGGGCCCACCGCTGACCGGCCCTCCTGGCGGGCCCACCGCTGACCCCCTCCTGGCGGGCCCACCGCTGACCGGGCCTCCCGGCGAGCCCGCCGATGATTCGGCCCCCGGGGCGTTCGCTGACCCCCCGGAGGCCCCACTGCTTGCCGGCCCCGCTCAGGACCTCTTGGCCCTCCGCAGGACCAGGCCGCGCACGAAGGCGGCCTGCCCGAGATGCTGGAACTCGTCCTCGATGACACTGACCAGGCGGACACCGAGGGTTACGGGCGGGTCCCAACGACGGTCGACCACCCGGTCCAGGTCGCTGCCTTTCAGGCTCTTCACGTACGCGAGCGTCTGGCGGGAGACGGCGGCCCGGTAGCCACGCAGGAAGTCGGCACCCGTCCTCACCTGCGACACGTCCTCGGAGCTGTGGCCGTAACCGTGGGCCGCCTGGTCGAAGGGGAGCCCGGAGCGCTCGTACCACCCGCCCGCCGTCCATGCCTGCTCAATGCCGGCCACATCACAGATGTGGTCGTCCTCGACCCGCGTCATGTGCCAGACCAGCCAGGCGATCGAATTGGCCTCGGCGTCGGCCCGAAAGGTCAGCTCGGCCTCACCGAGGCCCTCCAAGACGGCGTCGGCTCCCTCTGTTATGCGGGTGTAGGCGTCCACGAAGATTTCACCGATTTCCACGGGCCTCCTCCTCTGCGACCGCGGCCCGCCGGGGCGAACGGGCCGGATGGGCAACGCTACCCACTGGCGGGCGCCGACTGCTGCGGCGCGTCTGCGAAGATCGACAGCGTGTCAGACGAATGGTTCATCCAGCCCAACGGCCCCCTGATCGGTGACGTCGAGGTGTACGGCTCCAAGAACGCCGTGACCAAGCACATGGTGGCCGCCATCTTGGGGGACGGGCCGAGCACCATCGCCAACGTCCCCGAGGTCGGCGACGTGCAGATAACGGCGGACATCCTCCGCGCCGTCGGGGCCGGGGTGGCCCAGGAGGACGGCAGGCTGGAGATCACTCCCCCCGAGCAGGCCAAACCCGAGGTGCCTCTTTCTTTCACCGGCCTCAACCGCATCCCGGTGCTCATGTTGGGGCCATTGCTACACCTCACCGGCGAGGCTTTCGTGCCCATGGTGGGCGGTGACCGGATCGGCGGCCGGCCTGTCAACTTCCACGTCCAAGCCCTGGAGGCGTTCGGCGCCGAGGTAGACGTGACCGACGACGGCATCAGAGCCCGGTGCCGCCGGCTCCGGGGCGCCATCATCGAGCTGCCTTACCCGAGCGTGGGGGCCACCGAAACGGCTCTGCTGTCGGCGTCGATGGCCGAGGGCAAGACCGTCATCCGTAATGCGGCCACCGAACCCGAGGTCCTCGAGCTGGCCCTTTTCCTCCAGCGCATGGGCGCCCGGATCGAGTTATCCCCCGACCGCCGGATCATCATCGAGGGTGTGGAGAGGCTGAGCGGGGCGCACACGCGCCTGCAGGGCGACCGGAACGAAGCGTTCTCCTACCTGGTGGCGGGGCTCATCACCCGCGGCGCCGTTCGTGTCATCGGCTGTGGGCAAGACCGCCTCGTCACCGCCATCACCACGTTGCTGCGTATGGGCGCGCAGGTCCGCATCGACGAGCTCGGCATCGCCGCCTTCGCTCCCAAGGGCCTGCACGCGGCGGCCGTTTCGACCGACGTGCACCCGGGGTTCATGACGGACTGGCAGACGCCCCTCATGGTGCTGTTCACCCAGGCCGAGGGCATGTCGGTGCTCCACGAGACGGTGTACGAGGAGCGCTTCGTCTACGTGCCCGCCCTCAAGGCCATGGGCGGTGAGATCGGGCTGTTCGCCACCTGCCTAGGCGGCCCGGCGTGCCGCTTCCACGACACCAGCTACCTCCACTCGGCCGTGGTGAGAGGGCCATCGAAGCTGCAAGGCGCCGAGGTGGACGTGCCCGACGTGCGGGCCGGCTTCTCCAGCGTCATCGCCGCGGCGGCGGCCTCAGGCCCGACGGTGCTGCACGGGGTGCGTCACCTCGAACGCGGCTACCACCGTCCGGCCGAACAGCTCCGGTCCCTCGGGCTCCTCCTCGAGCAGCGCTGAGCTGGGGTGGGCGCGGATGCCCCCCCGTAACGGGGCGCCTGCCGGTAGCGATGGCACAGGCCGTTAATGGCGCACACCGTTATGACGATGGTGCAGGCCGTTAGCTCGATGACCGGCCGTTATCACGATGGCGCAGGCCCTTAACGACGGAAGGGCCGGCGACGCCGGCCCTTCCGTCTAGCTCAAGGAGCGAGAGGGGGGCCCGCTCCGAACAAGGTCCATGTGTGGCAGGGAGAGCCACGAGGACAATTCCAAGGTTACCGGTCCCAGAGGATCACTCCTATAGGTATGCCGAAAAACCGGTATCACTGTCACAGATGAACGCCGACGAACACCGGTTCGGGCTCCAAGAGCACCCCGAAACGAGCCCGCACCCGCTCTCTAACGGCGCGGGCCAGGGCCAGGAGGTCGGCCGTGGAACCCCCCTCCCCCACCGTCAAGGCCAGGGCGTGCTTGGTCGAGATGGCCGCCCCTCCCAGGCGGTAGCCCTTGTCAAAGCCAGCCTTTTCGACCAGCCAGGCGGCCGGCACCTTGGTCCCCAAAGGCGCGGGGAACGTCGGGACCCCGGGGGCCACCTCCCGGAGGCGGGCCAGTCGAGGATCGTCGAGGACTGGGTTGGTGAAAAACGAACCGGCACTTCGGGTGTCGGGGTCGGCGCCGTCCAGCACCATGCCCTTGCCGCGGCGCAGGTCCAGTACGGCCTGGGCAGTCAGGCCCAAAGGCGCCGCCTGGTCCAGCTCCCGGCCCAGGTGACGGGCAAGTTCGGCATAGCGCAAAGGCTGGGATAGACCCGAGCGCAGCAACCGGAACGTGACCTCGGTCACCACATAGCGCGACCCTCGCTTGAAGATGCTCTCGCGGTAGGCAAAGCCGCAATCCAACGGGGCCAAGTCCAGGGCGCGGCGTTCGTGGCGGTCCCAGACCCTCACGGCGACGATGGTGTCAGCCACCTCCTGGCCATAAGCTCCGATGTTCTGCACCGGCGCTCCGCCCACCAGGCCCGGGATGCCGCTCAAGCATTCGATGCCGGACAGCCCTTCGGCCACGCACAAGCTGACCAGACCGGCCCAGTCCTCTCCTGCTCCGGCACGGACCAAGGCCCCGGGACCGTCGCCGTAGCCATCGAAGTCGCGCTCAACGGCTACACCCTTGATCGCTACTCGCAGCACCGTGCCCGGGAACCCTTCGTCGGAGACGACGAGGTTGCTGCCGCCTCCTAGCACCAGTACGGGGCGGCCATCGGCCTGGGCGTCGTCGAGGGCGCCCGACAACGAGGCCACGTCCCCCACTTCGACAAACAGGTCGGCCGGTCCCCCCAGCTCGCAGGGTCGTCCACTCAGAAAGGCGCACACCCCGGATTGCGGCGCTGGTCGTCCCGCGGCTTATCCCGGTCATGGCAGCTCCGGCGCAGCCTAGCCGCCTGCGCCCGACCGGGACAGCCGGCGGCAAGGCACGGGACAGCCGGCGGCTAGGCACGGGACAGCCGGCGGCTAGGCACGGGGACATGCAGCCGCGGGGCACGGGAACGGCCACTCGGTATTCTGGGTCACTGTGCAACAGCTCGAGCAGGAGGTGAAGCTCGAGGTCGGACCGGGTTGGAGCCTACCCGACCTCACCGGTCTGTTCCCTGGTGTGCGGGCCGTGCCGATGCCCACCCTCACCCTCGATGCCGTCTACTACGACACCGCCGACTCACGCCTGGCCCGGCACCACATAACGCTTCGCGTCCGCCACGAGGTGGAGGCCGGCGAGGCGGCGGCTGCTCACGGCGCTGCCGCCGGGATCTGGACTATAAAGCTGCCATCGGCGGCTCCGTCGGACGGGACCGTCCTCGTCCGCACCGAGGTCACCTGGCCGGCCGCCCAAGGCGGCTCAGGCGGCTCAGGCGGCTCAGGCGGCTCAGGCGGCTCAGGCGGCTCAGGCGGCGCGGGCGGCGGGACGGGCCGCTCCGTTCGCCCCCGACCCGGTCGGCGCGGGCCGGCGCGCCCGGCGTTCCTCCCCGTCCACCCCGAGGCCGCCGGGTTCCTCCGGGCGTTGACGCTGGGGTTACCTCTGGTCCCCGTTGCCCAACTGACCACCATCCGGCAGAGGACGGAGTTGCGGACCTCCGATAGTCGCAGCCTGGCCGAGGTGGACCACGACAGCGTGACCGGCCGGGCGCTTACTCTGGCGGGCAACGGGACGTCGGGAGACGCCAATGTGCCTGCCACCGACCAGGAGATCCACTTCGTCGAGGTGGAAGTCGAGCTGACCGACGGCAGCTCCCAGGAGGTCCTTGACGCTGTGGCCCACCGGTTGCGCTTGGCCGGGGCGACGCCCAGCTCCCGCAAGAGCAAGGTGGCCACCGTGCTCCGCATGGCCGCCCTGGCAGAGCCGGCCTCGTCGGCCTCGTCGGGTTCGTCGGGCGCGTCGGGTTCGTCGGGCGCGTCGGGTTCGTCGGGCGCGTCGGGCTTGGCCGGTTCGTCGGGCTTGGCCGGTTCGTCGGGCTTGGCCGGTTCGTCGGGCGAACCGGGCTCATCGAGCTGGTCCGCGGGCGCACGCAACGGCGATAAGGCGACCGGCCAGCCCGGAGGGAGAACCCGCCGTTCGCAAGCCCTGATGTCCGACGCCTTGGCCGAGCAGGCCCGTGAGTGCCTGGACGCGCTCGTTGACCACGACCCCGCCATTCGCTTGAGCGACCCCGACCCTGAGCACATTCATCAGGCCCGGGTGGGCGCCCGGCGCCTGCGCAGCGTCCTGCGGTCTTTCGCTCCTTTGGTGGCGACGCCCCTGGGCGAGGTGGACGACCGGCCCGAGACATGGTTCGCCGATCTTCGTGACGAGCTGAAATGGTTAGGCGGGGCGCTCGGAGCTGTCCGCGACGCCGACGTTCGCCTTCAGGGCCTAGTCGAGGAATGCTCGCAGTTGCCCCCCGCCGACAACTTGGGCGCGACCACGTTGCTGGCGGCCGCCGAGGACGACCAGCACGTCGCCCACGAGGTGTTACTCGAAGCCATGGACAGCGAGCGCTACGTGGAATTGTTGCGGTCCCTCGAGGCACTCGCCTCTGGCCCCGGTCCCGCCCCTGGCCAGGTCCCTGAAGGGCTATGGGCCCGTCTCGCCCACCCGGCCTCGGCCGGCTTGCCTGCTCTTGCTCACCGGCAGTGGCGTGCCGTCCGCAAGACAGTTCGTAGCCTGGGCGATGAGCCCGCTGACACCGCCCTTCACCAGGTGCGCATCCAAGCCAAGCGCTTGCGTTACCTCTCGGATGTAGCCGCCTTGTTCATAGTGCCCGCCGCCCGCCGGGCCGAGGCGAAGGCCACGTCCAAAGCTGCCGCTCGCCTTCAGGACGTGCTCGGTGAGCTGCATGACGCCGCGGTAAGCGAGCAATGGCTGCGCGACGGTTCCACCCGCGTGGCGAGCCGCACCAAGGCTGCAGCCGTGTTCGCCTCTGGATTGGCGGCCGGCGCACTGGTCATGCGCGCCCAGGACCGCCAGCGAGGCCTGCGAAGGAAGTGGCCGGCGGCGTGGGCACCCCTCCAGGACCCGAAGCTGCACCGCTGGACAACGTCGTGAAAACGGCGGCGGCCCCGGGGAGCGACCGCCCTCCCGCCGGCAACAAACCGCCGGCCGGCCCTCCCGCCGGAAACGGCCGCCCGCGGGTGGGCCTTCCCAGCGAGAACCGCCCGGGCTCGCCACTGGCCGGGATCGCGGCCACGCACCCCGGGCTCGGTCTCGCCGTGGTCATGCTCGGCGTGCTGATCACCGCCGTCGACACCACCATCGTGGTGCTCGCCCTGCCCGAGATCGAACGCGGCCTCCATGTCGCCCTCGGCTCGGTGATCTGGGTGGTCATCGGTTACCTGCTCGTGATCACGCTCCTCGCCACCCAAGTGGGGCGGCTGGGCGACATGTTCGGCCGGGTGCGCATGTACGAGGCCGGCTTTGTGGTGTTCATCGTCGGCTCCGCACTATGCGCCCTGGCCTGGGACCAGACGTCCATCGTCGGCTTCCGCATCCTCCAGGGGATCGGTGGCGCCCTGATGACGGCCAACAGCGGGGCCGTGATCGCCGACCTCTTCCCCCCGGAACGCCGGGGCAAGGCCTACGGTTACAACGCGGTCGGATGGAGTATCGGTGCCGTCCTCGGCATCGTCGTCGGCGGCGTAATGGTCACCTATCTTTCCTGGCGCTGGATCTTCTGGATAAACGTGCCCATCGGCGCCTTCGGCGTCGGTCTTGCCTTCCGGGTGTTGAGCGATACCGGCCGGCGGACGAGGCACCACCTCCACCTGATAGGGATGGCTTCTCTGGGTTTGGGCCTGTTCGGGATCCTGTGGGCCATAACGCGCCTGGCGACCTCGTCGTTCGACACCGTCACGACCAGTTTTCTCATCGGAGGCATCGTCCTCGTGGCCGCCTTCGCCCTGGTCGAGCACCGTCGAGCTGAACCGATGCTCAACCTCTCCCTGCTGAGCGTGCCCACGGTGACACCGACCTTGCTCGCCTCACTATTCCAGGGCTTAGCCAATTTCTGTGTGCTTTTCCTGGTGATCATGTACCTCCAGGGCCTTCAAGGCATGGCTCCGATCGATGCCTCCCTACTCCTGGTACCCGGGTACGTTGTGGGTAGCGCCGCCGGCCCGCTGGCGGGACGTTCGGCGGACCGTTTCGGTCCCGTCCTGCCGGCTACCGCCGGGCTTTCTCTTCAGGTAGTGGCGCTCCTGGTCTACTCACGGTTATCGGTCGGCACCGGCTTATGGGTCGTCGTGATGGCGAGCGTGCTCAACGGTATAGGTGCCAGCGGGTTCTTCCCGGCCAACACGGCGGCGCTCATGAGGGCGGTGAGACCGCAAGTGTTCGGCGTGGCCTCGGGGATGCTGAGGACCTTTGCCAACATCGGCATGGTTTTCTCGTTCAGCATGGCCATACTGGTGGCCTCGCGGTCGATCTCGCGAGGGTTGGCGTTCGCCATATTCGTGGGCACGGCCAAGTTGCACGGCAAGCTGGCGGTGGCGTTCACCACCGGGCTTCACACCGCCTTTTACACGTCGATGGGCGTCATGGTGCTGGCCGCCCTCTTCTCGGCGACGAGAGCGGCGCGGCGGGCGCCGGCCGGGACGTAAGTAATTGCCACAATGCTCGCTCGTTGGCCCGAGTGTTGGGGAGTTACGCGCCTCTTGAAGCGCATCTGTACCGAAGCCAAGCGGGGCTATGCCGACTTTCATGGCGGAAAACGGCAGTAATCCCCCATAACGGGTCACCGCCGCGCGCGTAACTCCACTAATCAACGGCTCCAAGGGGAGCAACGAGGGACTTTCGCGCACCATGCCTCTGCGCCCCTTGGCAGCCGGGGCGCGCCGGTTGACCCAGTAACAACGTTTCGAGGTCGGGCCAGCGCACGCCCCTGTTGACACCGCCCGCCCCGGGGGGAGGTGTTGTCCTCCCATAACGGAGGGCCGCCCGAAGAGCTAGCGTCACGGCTCAGCGAAGAGAGCGGTCGCGCCAGGACGGAGGTGGAGGGTGTTCTACCTAATACGCAGGTTGATCCGGTACCTCCAAGCCCGAAAACGACGCCTCTAACCCGTCCCCGGGCAACCGGCCCGGTGCGGCCCCTTTTCTGCGAACCAGAGCGGGTCAGGTAGGGTCGGCGCAGTGAGCTGGTTATCCCGCTTCGTCCAACCGCGGGACAGACCGTCCAACCAGTCCCGGGAGCGAACGACAGGGCCACCGACCTCGTCCAACGGAGCGTCGTCTTTCCACCTGTGGTGGGACGTGCCGCCGGGGCCCTTCCAGGAAGTGAGCGCTGTACTCGAGATCGTCCGGCCCCCGGCCGTGAGCCAGCTGTACTTCTGGGCGCTTCAGGTGTCCTTCCTCGACCGGGGCCGGGACCTGGGGGCGGGGCACACCGGCCTCCAGTGGCACCCCCAAGCCCCGGCCGGTGCGGTCAACTGGGGCGGCTACCACGCCGGCGGCGGCGTGCTGGACGGCACGGGCTCGGAACTCCCACCCGTCGACGGGCCCCACACCCGCCATTTTGCCTGGTCACCCGGTCGTGCTTACCGTTTCCGGGTGTTTTCGCCGAACACGGGCGCCTGGCGCTCGGAGGTGACCGACCTCATCACCGGGCAGGCCACGGTGATAAGGGACCTGCTGGTACCTGCTACCAGCCTGGGCAACCCCGTCGTCTGGGCGGAGGTCTTCGCCCACTGCGACGACCCCGGGACCGAAGCCCGCTGGTCCGAGCTCCGGGCCACCGCCAGCGCGGCCGCAGGGCAAGCCTTTACGGCAACGTCGGTGCGGCTCAGCTATCAGGCTCACGCCGACGGTGGCTGCGCCAATACCCTGAGCTATCCCGACGGCAACTCGTTCGTCCAGGTCACTGGCCTGCCAGGCGCCCGCCCAGCCGGCCCTGATGTGGCCCGGCTGGAGCGTTGAGGGCGCTCGCCACCGGGACCCATTAGCGGTCCCGGCAGGAGGGCGGTCACCGGCTCAGTCTCGGGCGATTATGGCGGTCCCCGCCGACGGGCGCTCACCGGGACTCAGCCCAAGGCGGGTGACGCGGCGTCGGCGGGGGCGGTAACCGGGTCGGCGTGGCGAGCGGCGTAGACGGCTTGGATCTCGCCCAGGCTGCGGCGCAGGTCCCGGCCCTCGAGCCAGGATTCGCCCGCCTGCTCCATGGTGTGCAGCAAATCGGAGCCAGTCCGGAGCCGACGGATCTGGTCGACCAACTCGGGGACCCCGCCGGCTTCGACGGCCAGGTTGCGCCGCACCATTTCCGTGGTCGACGCCGTGCCGTGCCCTACCAGCGGCGCAAAGGCGACCACCGGCCTCGGGGTCCGCAATGCCTCCAGCACCGTGACGCCGGCGCCGTTGGTGACGACAACATTGGCCGCGGCCATGAGCTCGGGCATGGTCGACACATAGCCGTAGACGGTCAGCCGACCGCTATGGGCGGCGGCCAGCGAACGCAACCCGTCCTCGAGCCCGGCATTCTTGCCGCACACGGCGACGGCGTGCACCGCCGGCTCCAGCTTCACCAAAGCCTCCACTCCGGGGGCGATGTCGCCCAAGCCCCAGGCGCCTCCGGTCATCAAGACGATGAAGTCGTCTGGTGGGAGCCCGAGAAGTTGGCGGGCTTCAGCCCGGCTCATGTCTCCGAACCCCCGGCGCACCGGGGGCGCCCCCAGGCGCATGCTCTGTTCGAAGCCGGGGAGCAGGGCGTCGGCGGCGGCGGTGTCGTACATAACAAAATGCAGGTCGATGCCGCTGTATGCCCACAGCGGGTGGACATGAAAAGCGGGGCAGTACGTGACCGTCACGGTCGAATAACCCTTTTTTGTCCTGAGCCAGTCCAGGGCGGCGGAGCCGAAAGGGTACGTCGATATGACGAGGTCGGGGTCATTGCCGGCTACCGCCTTGCCCAATCGGCGGCCGAAAAAGGCGCCGACTGAGGCCCGGGCGGCCCGGGCGAAGCGCGCCGAACGCGACAGCCGGTCGTAAAAAAGCTCGTAGCTCCAGGGCAGCACCGACAGCTGGAAGCCGTATGCCCACCGAGCGGCCCGGGCGAAACGCACGCCGCGCAATTCCATCGTGTCCAGCCTGTCGACTACGCACTGAGGCCAGCACTCCTCTATGGCCTCGGTGAGGGCCGTGGCGGCAGCATTGTGGCCTTCCCCCATCTCCGCGGAGATGATGAGGACGCGCCGGGGGACGTTAGCGTCTGTAACCGTCATACGCGCTTTCCTGCCCCACTTTCACTGCCTCTGCGATGTCCCGCCGGTAAGCCATGGTGCTCGTCGGTAGCCTACTCGCGCTCATCTCGGGCATGCTCAATGCCAGTGCCACCTGGCTCGAGAAGCGGGAGGGCATGCGCACGGCCACCACCCGCACGGGCCTGCGCCTCCTTTCCGCCCTGGCCCGACGGCCGGCCTGGCTGGCGGCCATGGTGCTGAGCGCCTTGGCCTGGGTAGGCGAAGCGGCGTCGCTGGCCCTGGCCCCCGTCCCCATCGTCGCCACGCTGCGCAACGCCGGGCGCGGGTTGCTCGTGGTGGGCGGCGGTCGCTGGCTGGAGGAGCGCTTCAGCCGCCTCGAGATCCTGGGCGTGGCCTTGGCCAGCGCCGGCGGGATCATCACGGCCGTCGGCGCCGCGCACAGTGAGGTGGTGCGCAAACCCCTTTCCAACTGGACCGAAATTGCTGTGGCAGCGGTGTGTATCGTGGCCGCCGGGCTGGTAACCACCCTTTCCTCCCGCCTGGGGGTGGCGCCCGGTGAACACCGGACCAAGGTCGCGGGCATAGCCACAGGAGCAGCGGTGGGCCTGCTTTTCGCCGGCACCGGGGTCTTCACCAAGGAGATCGGCGACCGTTTCGCCATATACGGGGCGGGCGGTCTGGCCGCCGTACTGCCCAGTGCCGGGGTCTGGCTGATGGTCCTGATGTCGGTGTGGGCGCAGAGCCTCTTACAGCAGGCCTTCCGCCGGGCCAACGCGGCCAGCGTCTCGGCCGCCAACGCCTCGGTGGCCTCGATCGGGCTCATCGGGGCCGGGTTCGCCCTCTACCACCAGGATGTGCCCGGAGGCGCCGGCGCCGGCCTGCTCATCGGGGGCATGATCGTCTCCCTGGCGGGCACGGCGCTGCTCCTGGCCGCCCGGCCCGTCCCCGGCCCCGACGCGCTTCGCGACACCTTGGGACATCATCACTGAACCACTGACGAAGTTAGTGCCGCCTATAATTCTAGATGAGGCTAGAGAAACTTGTGGGCTCAAAGTCCCTGCCGGTCTCAGGGAGGGAGATGGCCGCACCCGTCGAGGTCGCGCCCATGGTCCCAGACGACGTGCTCACCGGCGCCAATGAGGGACCTCGTCCGCAGTGGGCAACGCCGTCCAGGCCGAGCGTGACCACCCCCGAAGAGCCGACCCGCCAGGCCACCGGGCCCCTGCTGGCCCATCTCTTGCCCCGCTGCCGTTCCGTGCTCGGCGAAGGCCATCACAGTGGGTGCGAGCAACGTTCCCTCAGCCAGTTCGCCGCCGACACGCAAATCACCTTTGCCAGCCGGTCATTTCTGCCGTGCAGCAGAATGGCGGCTTAGCGACCGACGCCGCCAACGCCAGCAATCGGGCCCGAACGTCAGCCGGGCTGGCCCGTCCCGCCCGCCGCGCCCGCAGCGCCGGCCCCGACGACCTGGGACTCCAGTTCGGCGATGGCTTCGAGGATGTCCTTCACGCCGCCCTGGGTATGGGCATCGAGCAGGTCGATGATGCGCTCGACGTCCTCGAAGGTCTTGGCCGAACGGGCGTCCGCGGCGATGTTCTGCAGGTTCTGGCCCACCATGAGGGCGGGCAGCAAAACCAACTGGATGAAGCTCTGAGCCAGCCACTGGACCAGGATCACGAAGCCGGCCTCGCCGATGATGCCGATGGTAGGCGTGATGACCTTCGCTTCGACCAGCGCCGCCGGCAACGCCAGCAGGGCTATAACGCAGAAGATCCAAAAGCACGACATGGTGCCCACGTTCTCGGTGATCCACAATGCCACTTTCTTGTTGAAGCGGGCGTAGGCAGAGTGGTCCGGCAGATGGTCGTAGACCTTCGCGTGCACGGCATGGCCGTGCTTGGTGAACCCGAAGGCAGGCACGTGGTGGTGCGCCTTGGTGGGTTCGTGAGGGGCAGTGGGCACCGCGGGCGTAGTGGTCGTCATGAAGCCAAAGCTTCGCCGCGCCGCACCTCGCAGAACGCGCCTTTCAGTCCTCCCTAAGCTTCTCGACCCCTACGTAGTACGACTTCCCGTCGGCCAAAGTGACTTCCTCGGCGCCGGGAGGGGGCTGGTGGACGAAATCGATCTCCCGGGCCAGGGTCTCGCCCGCCACCATCTCTCGGTGGGCGGCAACGGCTCGGCGCAGCTCAGGGACAGCGCTAAAGTCAAGGCTCAGCCTGATGTGGTCGGAGACGTCCAGGCCCGCCTTTTTGCGCGCCTCCTGGACCTGGCGGACCAGATCCCGAGCCAGGCCTTCGAGCTCGAGCTCCTCGCTCACCTCCAGCGACAAGCAGACCACCAGATCCTTGCCCGGCAACGCCCGGCAGGAGTCCTTGTCCCGGGGGACAAGGGAAAGGAAGTACTCGTCTTCGGCCAGCACATGCCCCGCCACCTCGACCTGGCCGGTGGGCAGGCGCATCCATTGACCACGGCGCACCGCCCCTATCACGTGCTGGGTGGCGGCCCCCAAGCGAGGGCCCAGTACGGCCGGGTTGACCTGGAGCACGAGGTCGGCCACGTCGGCGACATCGCTGACCAGTTCGACCTGCTTGACGTTGAGCTCGTCGGCGATGAGGTCGCGGTAGGGGGCGAGGGCGAGCGCCCCCGGGCCGGCCACGGTGACCGACGCCAGCGGCAGCCGGGCCTCAGCTCGCGCGCCTTGCGGATGGAGTGACCAGCCGAGCACACGTCCCGGACGGTGTCCATATGGGCGACGAGGGCGGCGTCCTCGGGCAGGCCGGTAACGTCCGGCCAATCGGCCAGGTGCACGCTGCGCTCTCCGGTCAGGCCCCGGTAGACCGATTCGGTCAGCATGGGCAGCAGAGGGGCCACCGTGCGGCAAAAGGTTTGGAGCACGGTGTACAGGACGTCATAAGCGGCCCTCTTGCTCGAGTCCGAGGCCTGGCTCGCCCCCACCCGGCTCCAGAAACGGTCCCGGCTGCGCCGTATGTACCAGTTGTTGAGAGCGTCGAGGAAGGCGGTTATGAGCCCGCACGCCCGGTACAGGTCGTAGGCGTCCATGGCCTCGGTGACTTGACCGACCAGCAAGCGCAGTTTGGACAGGATGTAACGGTCCAGGACCTCGGCGGCATCGGTGGTCAGGCCGGCCTGGTGACCGTCGGCATTGGCGTACATGGCGAAGAACTTCCAGGCGTTCCACAACGGGTTGAGGACCCCCCGTACGGCCTCGGACGGGCCCTTGCGCTCTACGACTATGTCGCCACCTCGGACGACGGGCGACGAGAGCAAGAACCAGCGCATGGCGTCGGCCCCGAACAAGGCGAACATCTCGTCGGGGTCGGGGTAGTTGCGCAGGCGCTTGGACAATTTCTGCTTGTCCGACCCGAGGATCACCCCGTGCGCCATGCAGTTGAGGAACGGCGGTTTGTCGAACAGCGCCGTCCCCATCACGTGGAGGGTGTAAAACCAACACCTGGTCTGGCCCACGTACTCAACTATGAAGTCGGCAGGAAAATGGCCCTCGAACCAGTCCATGTTCTCGAAGGGGTAATGGACCTGGGCAAAAGGCATCGAGCCGGACTCGAACCAGCAGTCGAGCACGTCCTCGACCCGGCGCATCATCGACACCCCGGTGGGGTCGTCGGGGTTCGGCCGCACCAGGGCGTCGATGCCCGGGCGGTGCAGGTCGGTGGGACGCACACCAAAGTCCGCCTCGATCTCGTCGAGGCTGCCGTAGACATCGAGGCGTGGGTACCGGGGGTCGTCGCTCTTCCACACCGGGATGGGCGAGCCCCAGAAACGGTTACGTGTTATGGACCAGTCCCGGGCGCCCTCCAGCCACTTGCCGAAGGCCCCGTCGCGCATGTAGGCCGGTACCCAGTTGATCTCCTGGTTGAGCTGGAGCATCCGCTCCTTGAGGGCCGTTACCTTCACGAACCAGGAACTGACGGCCTTGTAGACCAAAGGGGTGTCGGTCCGCCAGCAATGGGGATAGGAGTGCTCGTAGGTTTCGTGGCGCACGAGCACGCCGGCCCGCCGTAGGTCGGCGATTATGGCCCGGTTGGCTTCGAAGACCTGCACTCCCTGGTAGGGCGGGACTTCGGCCGTGAACCGGGCACGCGAGTCGATGGGGCACACCACGGCTATGCCCGCCTGCTCGCAGGCGCGCTGGTCGTCCTCGCCGAACCCGGGGGCCAGGTGCACTATGCCCGTGCCCTCTTCGGTCGACACGAAGTCGGCGGTCAGGACCACGAAGGCGCCGGCCTGGTCGGCGAAGAAGTCGAACAACGGCCGGTAACCGAGCCCGGCCAGCTCAGCGCCCTCGACCGTAGCCACCCGGCGAGCACCGGGCAAGGCCGCCTCGAGAGCGTCGCCCAGCGCCTCGAGGCGCGCCTCGGCCACGATGTAGCGGGCCTCGTCGGTTTGCAGCACGGCGTAGGTGATGTCGGCCCCGACGGCCAGCGCCAGGTTGGAGGGCAGGGTCCACGGCGTCGTCGTCCACACCAGGGCCCGGACCGGGAGGTCCTCGCCGAAGAGGGCCTCGCCCACGATGGCCGGGGCCGGGGGCGGAGAGCTCGAAGGCGACCGTGACGGCGGGGTCCTGGCGAGGTCGGTAGGCATTCTCGACCCTGGTCTCGAAATTTGACAGTGGCGTCTCGCACTCCCAGCAGTACGGGAGCACGCGAAATCCTTCGTACAGCAGGCCCTTTTCGTGCAGCTGGCGGAACGCCCACATCACGCTCTCCATGTACGTGAGGTCCATGGTCTTGTAGTCATGGGCGAAATCGACCCACCGGGCCTGGCGGGTCACGTAGCGCTCCCATTCGGCGGTGTAGCGCAGCACCGAGGCTCGGCAATACTCGTTAAAGCGGGCTATGCCGTAGCGCTCGATGTCGGACCGGCCGGGAAGGTCGAGCTCTCGCACCGCCTCCATCTCCGCCGGCAAGCCATGGCAATCCCAGCCAAAGCGCCTTTCGACCCGCCAGCCCCGCATCGTCTGGTAGCGGGGTATGGCGTCCTTCACGTACCCGGTCAGCAAGTGGCCGTAGTGGGGCAGGCCATTGGCGAAGGGGGGGCCGTCGTAGAATACGAACTCCTCGGCTGCGCTACGCGCCTTTATGGACGCCTCAAAAGTGCCGTCCTGCGCCCAGTAGGCCAGGACCTCGCGCTCTATCTCGGGAAAGTCGGGTTTATCGGCCACCCGGGGATAGGACGGCGGACGGCGCGCTGAAGGGCTGGATGCCACCTCACCATGCTACGGGACGAGCGAAAGGCGCTCGGACGCATTACCGGAGGCGCGGGGACGCGCCACAACAGCCCCGCCGGTCCGCACTGCCCCACCGGTCAGCGGGCGACAAGGTACCCGGTCGGTGCTCCCCGGTTAGTACTGGTGACTGTCGGTGCCGTCGAGCTCGGGGCTGTCCTCGCCCTCGCCCTCTTCCTCATCCTCCATCGCCAGGCACCACGAGGCATGCTCCGTGCCCGGCATCGCCCGGCACTCGGGACATGGCTCTACTACCGCTTCCACAGACCGCTTCAAGCTTCGCGCCTCTTCGAAGCGCCGGTGCCGTCCCTTTTTCACAATGACTCCTGAGCGAGACGTGCGAGACCTGGGCAGCCTACCCCCATCTCCGTCTCAACTGTAAACGCCGCCGGGGCCACGGGCGGGCCGGTTCGGGCGCCCCGACGCCAGTCCTAGCATGGCCCTATGCCTCCAGAGCTCGATGTCGACGCCATGCTCCAGCGCTTTCGGGAACGGGCCCGGGCCGTTCGCCAGCGGGGCGTGCCGCCCTTGGAGGGCCTTGACCGCAAGCGCTTCGTCGACCAGGCCCGCACCGACTTCATGGACTACGCCATGGTGGGCGACGCCGTCGCCACCCTGGAAGCCGGGATCCTGACCCTCACCATCGACCTACGGCCCGAGGGCGCCCGCAGCGGTGAGCGGCAGGCGGGCCAGCAGGAAACCGGCAGCTAGTGTAGTGTTTCACTTTTAGCCTGCCAGTGGACGGAGGGCTACCCGGCCCCTCCGCACCTTCTCCAGGATCTGCTCCGCACTGGCCGTCCACACGAAAGGCTTGGGGTCGGAGTTGTGTGCGTCGAGGTACTCATAGATGGCGGCCACGAGGTCGGGGACGGAGCGGAAGACGCCACGACGTATGGCTTTTTGGGTGAGCTCCCTGAACCACCTTTCCACCAGGTTGAGCCAGGAGCTCGAAGTAGGCGTGAAGTGGAAGTGGAAACGGGGGTGCGTGGCCAGCCAGGCCTGTACGTTCTCGTGCCCCCGGGTGCCGTAGTTGTCGGTTATGACGTGCACAGCGAGGCCCTTGGGCACCTCCCGGTCCACCTTCTTCAAGAAGTGCAACAGCTCGTTGTTGGTGTGCTGGGGCAGGCACTGGCCGATCACCTTGCCGGTGAGCACGTCCAGGGCGGCAAACAGCGTGGTCGTGCCGTTGCGTTTGTAGTCGTGGGTCATGGTGCCGGCACGCCCCTTTTTCATGGGCAGCGAGGGCTGGGTGCGGTCCAGGGCCTGGATCTGGCTTTTCTCGTCCAGGCAGAGCACCACGGCCTTGTCCGGTGGGGCCATGTACAGCCCGACCACGTCCACCAGCTTTTCTTCAAAGCGTTTGTCATTGGAGAGCTTGAACGTCTCGACCAGGTGGGGCTTGAGGCCCCGGGCATGCCACGCCCGCTGCACCGTGGCCGGCGAGACCCCGGCCGCCTTGGCCATCGTCCGGCAGCTCCAGTGCGTCTGGCCCGGGGGCTTGGAGTACTGGGTGAGCCGTACGATCTCATCGATCTTTTCCTGCGGGATGCTGGCTTTGCGCCCTCGGCCTGTGCGCACCTCGCCGAACTTGGCGAGGCCCTCGACGGCGAAGCGGGACCGCCACTCCCGTACGGTCGGCACCGAAACCCCGACTTCTCCCGCAATGCGTGCGTTAGCCACGCCGTCCGCCGCCATCAACAACACCTGGGCCCTCAAGACCTCCCGGTGCGCGGCGGCGGTGGACCTGGCGACCGCCCCCAGGGTGGCCCGCTGGGCCTCTGTTAGCTCCAATGGAGCAGCTGCATGGCTCATGGACCATTGTACCACAGACTGGCAAGTCATTTGCGCGACACTACACTAGCCGGCGGCGGGCCAGCTCACAGGCGGGAGCCAGCTAGCCGGCGGCGGGCCAGCTCACGGGCGGGAGCCAGCTAGCCGGCGGCGGGCCTGTCTTCCATCAACAGGCGCCCGTGACCGTCCAGGGCCAGCGAGGCGCCACCCCGGGCCAGCTTGCGCAGCGGGGCACCGACGAGGCCCGCCCGCCAACCCAGGCCGAGACGGGCTTCGGGCTTGGCGGAGAGGAACTCGACCACGTCGCTGCGGGTGGCCAACAGGGCGGCGTCGACCTCCTCGTCCCGGGCCAACTGGGCGACCCAGGCCGACGCCAGGGCCACGGCCGGGCGCAGCTCCTTGCTCACCTGGTCGATCTGGGCGACCCGCACCTGGTCGGCGGGCAGTGCCCGGCCCCGGGCCACGGCGGCCATGATCTCCTGGTCGGCACCACCGCGTAGATAGCGGGCGTCGATACCCCGGGTCTCGTGCAGCTTCTCGGCACTGGGGGGCGGGCTGTGAGCGATCGACAGCAGGGCCAGGTCGGGCAGGACCATGCGGGGCTGCAGGTCGTGCTCCCGGGCCTTGAGCTCGCGCCACGCCGCCACCTCCTGGGCGACGGCGCGGGCGGCACCCTGGAGCTGGCGGTTATCACGCAGCTTCCACCAGGCTTCCTCAGGGTCGATGGCACCCACGGGGCGGGCCAGGAGGGCGGCGCACTCCTCTTCGGCCCACACCAGCCGGCCCCGGCCCACCAGGAGCTCGGAGACCACGTCGGCAAGGACGAGCAGATGGGCTACGTCCGAGGCGGCGTAGGCCAGCTGTGAGGCTGTGAGGGGGCGGCGGCTCCAGTCGGTGAGGCGGTCACCCTTAGCCAGGCGTACGTGCAGGAAGCGGTCCACGAGCGACGCCAGCGACGCCGACCCATAGCCCAGGAACCCGGCGGCGACCTGGGTGTCGAACAACGAGGAGGGCAGCAACTGGCAGGCCCGGGCCAGGACTTCGAGATCCTGGCTGGCGGCATGGGCGACCATGACGGCCGGGCCGGCCAGCACCTTGGCCAGAGGCTCGGGGTCTACGGCGAGCGGGTCGACCAGGGCGATGGCCACCGGTCCCTCGGGGGCTGGCTCCCACGCCACCTGCACGAGGGCCAGACGAGGCCAGTAGGTGCGCTCCCGGTGGAACTCCGTGTCGAGGGCATAACGGGTCGCCGTACCGAGCTCTTCGACCAGAGCGGCGAGGTCCTCGGCTGTCGTTATCAGCCACGGCCCCTCGCCATCGGCGCGCCCCGGCCCCGACCAGGCCTTGCCGGCGACGGCCATCTACGCGCTCTCAGGCTCGGACCAGGCCCTGAGCTGGGCCAGGCTGCGAGCCAGCATGCGTGAGACCTGCATTTGGGTGGCGCCGATCAACGCCCCGATCTGGGTCTGAGACCACCCGTCCACGAAGCGTAGGTTGAGCACGAGGCGGTCGCGCTCGGCCAAGCGGGCCAGCAGTGGGGTCAGGACCAGGCGTCCCTCCACCTCGGCCAGGGCGGCGTCACCGGAACCGAAGCTGCCGGCGTGGCGCGGTCCGTCGACCGAGGTGCCCGGCGAGTCGAGGGACGAGCTGTTGCGCAACCCGCCGGCCTCCAGCGCTTCGGCCACCTCGTCGGAGGTGGCGCCGATGTGCCGGGCCAGTTCTGCCATCGTGGGCGAGCGTCCGAGCATCTGAGCCAGCTCGTCTATGGCTTGCTGGGCGTTTATGTACAGGTCGTGGACCCGCCGGGGTGGCCGCACCGACCATGACCGGTCCCGGAGGTGGCGCTTGAGCTCGCCCAGGATGGTGGCGGTGGCGAAGGTCGTGAGCTGTGTGCCCCGCGACAGGTCGAAGCGGTCGACCGCCTTCAGCAAGCCGATAAGCGCCACCTGGTTGAGGTCGTCGATGTCCTCGCCGCGCTGGACGAACCGGCCGGCAAGCGACCGGGCCAGGCCCTGGTAGGCAGAAACAATGACCGCTAAAGCGGCCTCGTCGTGCGACCCGCGATAGGTGACCAGAGCCTCATGGACCTCGGCGCGCCGGTCCGTGGCTTGGTACCCGCTCACCAAGGGCGCGGGCGAAGGCACGCCAAAAGTCTACCGTCTGGTCCCTGAAAGACCCCTTATGCGGTGTCCCGGGCACGACTTCCCGGGCCACTCAGCCGCCGTAGTTGAGCCGGGTGTCCTCGGTGCGGAGCAGGGGGGCATCCTCGTCGGCGGCGGCACAGTCGACCACCTCGCCCACAAAAAGGGTGTGGTCGCCCATCTCGAATTCCTGGCGCACCTCGCATTCCAACCAGGCCGCGGCGCCCGAGACGAGGGGCGCTCCCGTTGTCCCCGTCGTCACGGCGACGCCTCCGAGCATCCCTGGCTCCGGGCCCTCCACGGCGGGTTTGGTGAAAGCCCGGACCACGGACCGGTCCTCGCGCTTGAGAAAACATAGGCTGAACACCCGGCTCAGGCGCACCAGCTCGCAGGTGAGGGCGTCGTCACGGACGGCGACGGCCAGCAACTTCGGTTGCACCGAGACCTGCATGGCCCAGGTATGGGTCATCAGGTTGCGACGGCCGCCGGCGGCGCTGCCGAGCAGGTACAGGCCGGATGGCATCCGCCACAGGACCCGCCTGCGCAACCGGTCGTACTCCCCGGGGTCGGCGCCGGCGGGGACGGGCCCTACGCTGGGCAAAGGCACTAGTGGTCCCTGCCACCCCGTTCCGGGTCAAGCTGGCGCAGGAACAGGGCGCACCGCTGCTGCTCGTCGTCCTCGCCGATGATCCCGGCCGTCAGCTGCAATGCGTCCAGGCTGCGCAGGAAACCCCGATTGGACGGGTGGCGCCAGCGCACGTACCCCGAGCCTCTCCAGCCCGCGGCACGCAGAGCGTCCAGGCCGCGGTGATAGCCGGTGCGGGCGAAGGCGTAAGCGGCTACGACGTCGTCATCTACGCTGAGCTCGGCCAGAGCGGCCCACGCTTCTAGGTACCGGGGCCAGCGGGCCGCCACGGCGGCCACGCCGAGCCGGGGAGAGGGGCCGGCCACGGCCTCCGACAAGGCCTCCGCCGCTTCAGGCGGGGGCTCGGGCAGGACGGTCTCGGGTGGTGCGCTCCCCAGGGCAATATCGGCCATATGTGTGCAACAGCGTAATGTCGTCAGTCACGTCAGACTGCGTCTTCGATCTGCTCCTAACGGGCGCCATGCCCGCCCACACGGTCCTGGAGGACGACGACTTCGTCGCCTTCTTGGACAACCGGCCCGTCTTCGACGGCCACACCCTGGTCGTGCCCCGCACCCACTACAGCACCCTGGCAGAGACGCCCGCGGAGCTGCTCGGGCCTCTGCTCGCCGCCGGACGACGGGTAGCGGCGGCTCAGGGGGCGGCCTTGGGGGCGGCCGGAGCCTTCTTTGCCCTCAACGAGGTCGTGAGCCAGAGCGTCCCCCACGTGCACCTCCATGTCGTGCCCCGCAGTTTCGGCGACGGCCTGCGCGGGTTCCTGTGGCCCCGCCACCGCTACCCGTCCGAAGAGTTCGCCGCCGACCTGGCCGCCCGCCTGCGGGCCGCCCTGACCGTTTAGCGGTTCACCGGGGGCCCCGCGCCTGAGGGCGGCCCTAAGCGCTCATAAGGCGAGAGCCGGCGATGCCGCCGGCGGCGGTGGCGGCGGCGGTGCCGCGAGCGTGGCCCGGTCCCGGCCGGCGCGCTTAGAGGCGTAAAGCGCCTCGTCGGCGTCGGCCATGAGGCGTTCGGCGTCGGCGCCGGCGACGCCTGTAGAGGTGGCGATGCCGGCACTCACCGTCACCCGCGTCACCGTGGGCAGGGCAGAGACCGCGGCCCTTACTCGTTCGACGACTATCAGGGCGCCCTCGCTCGGGCAATTGGGGAGCACGATGGCAAACTCCTCGCCTCCGTAACGGGCCACCACGTCAACGTCCCGGACATTGGCGGCCATGGCGTCAGCCACCGCCCGCAGCACGTCGTCACCGGCGACATGACCGTAAGTGTCGTTGATCTTCTTGAAGAAATCGATGTCCATTATGGCCAGCGACAGGGGCTCCTTGGTCCGCACCGAGCGGGCCACCTCTCGGCCCAGGGCGGTGGTGAGGGCGCGGCGGTTGGCCAGGCCGGTGAGCGGGTCGGAGGCGGCCAGGCGGGCGATCTCGGCCTTCAGGTCGGCGTTGCGCAGGGCCAGGGCGGCGTGGGCGGCGAAGCGGCCGACCATCTTCGAGCGAGCGGCGGCTCATGCGCCGGCTGGGAGGTGGCCCGGACTCGGCGAGCAGCAGCCCCTGGCCCTCCCGGCCTGCGTTAAGGGGCACGACGACGATGTTTGTGGCCCCCGGCACCAGGGCTCCGAGAGCCGGCCCGTCGTCACCGACCAGGTCTCGCACGAGCAAGGGCTGATGGCCTTGCAGCGCCCGAACGGCGATGGCGCCCTGGAGAGGGCTGTTCTGGTCTGGACCGGGCTCAATGAGGACGACGTCTTCGGCTCCGGAGACGAACCATGCCGCCAGGACATGCCCTTTTCTTTCCCATATCACGGCGACCTGTTTGAAGGCGAAGGGGTACAGGACACTCTTGAGCAGGATGGCAGCGATCTGGTCGGGTTCGCAGCCCGATTCCATGCCCTCCTCCATTTCCGCCGCCATGGTGGTGAGCGCGTCCAGGTGGGCTTTCGAGCGCCGAAGTTCCAACTCGCTCAACGTCGAAAACGATGCCGTGGTGAGGGCGACGGCCCAAAAACCGCCGATCCGCAGCGCCACCGCCCCCGGCGTGGGCGTGACGACTTGCGGCGTACCGAGCAGCTGGCCCAAGGGCCCGCCCAGCTGGAGCCAGGTCACCGACAGGAGCAGGACGGAGTCCCACAAGGCCAGGCGTACCCCAGCGCGCGGGCTGGCCAGCAGTGTCACCGAGATCAGTTGCACGGTGAAAAGCAGGATGAAATCGCTCTGCGCTCCTCCCGAGGGCAGGGCTAGCACAGCGAGGTAGACGGGGTCGACAGGCAGTAGCATCTGCTGGAACGGCGCCCCGGAGCGCGTCCGGCCCGAGGTCCCCCCGCCGCGTTGCCACGCCATGTCGGCCAACTGGCCGGCCACGCACACGGCGAGATAAGCAATGCTGCGCCACAGGGCCTGGCCCACCGTCATGCCCAGCTGGCCCGGGGCGACCCAGGCGGCCACCAGAACGAGCAGGACCATGGCCAACCGGACCAGTTGGAGGGCCCCCAGACGTTGTTCCAGGCTCGTGTGCTCCGCGCTGGCCAGGCGGGGCCGCCCGGGCCAGATGGCACCGGCAGTCAGTTCCGTCACCGGGCGTGCGGGCCGCTCCCTGTGGTCCTCGACGCCCGCCTGTGCCTCATTCGAAGCCAATCGAGTCGTCGTCCTTTCGGCTGGGTGCTTCAACGAACTTGGGGTCGCGCCGGTCGATCAGCCACTGGGTCAGGGCGAAGGCGACAACCAGCCCGGCCAGAGCGAGGGGCACGTTCACGGTCGTCCGGGCCTGGAGCGACCCGCCCGTCCACAGGGGCGTGGCCGGGATGAGGTGCTGGCCTCCGGCCAGGCTTTCGCCCAGCGGCACCAGCGGGGGGCTCAACATCGGACCGGGCGGGATAGTGAACTTGGGCTCCGGGGGCAGCCGCAGGGAGGGGCTGGGCCCGGAGGGGGCCACGGCGGAAGCCGCCCCGCTCCCGCCGGGGCGAGCCACCGGGCTCGGGTTCGGCCTCGGCCCGGCTGTCGCCACCCCGGTGCCCGGGAGCGGCTTCACCGGCGGCGCCGTGGTGGGCAGGCCGGTCGATTTCTTGGCATGGCCCCGGACCGGCGTGGTAGTGGATGGGGCCGTCCTGGGGACGGTGGTGGAGGGAGAGGTGCGGGCCGGAACGGTCGTGGGCGTCACCATCAACGGCGTGGGGGTCGGTGGCGTGGGCGTGGACGGCACGGCACCGCCCGGCTGTGTAGTCGGCGGAGCCGACGGCGTTGTCGTCCCGACCGTGGAGGGCGATCTTGTCGTGACCGGTCTGGCGCCGGGACCTCCGGTGGTAGGAGGCGAGCTGGTCGGCGGGCTGGGCCTCGTCGTGGTCGGCGTAGCCGTCGGCGGTGCCGTCGTGTGCGTCCTAGCGGGCGCGGCGGTGGTGGACGTCGTCGTTGTCGGTGGCAAGGTCCGAGGTGTCGTCGTGGTCGACGACACCGTCCCCCGAGGCCGGGCCGGGCTCGTGGTGGGTACCGGCGCCGTCGTGGACGGTGCCGTGCTGGACAGCGCTGTCGTGGGCGGGGCCGGCGCAGGCGGGACCGTAGTGGGCGATGCGCTGCTCGGCGGGCTCGTGGAAGACGTGGTGGGCGTACCCGGCTGAGGGGTCGTCGTTGGCGTCGTCGTGGCCGGGGCCGTCGTAGTTGACGCCGCCACCGGCGGCGAGGACGGGACCGCCGTCGTGACCGGCGCACTCGTCGTGGGCGTGGTGGACGGAGGTGGTGTAGGTGCGGTCGCCGTGGTTACCGGTGGCTTGGTCGTGGTCGTGGTCGTGGTGGTTGGTGGCTTGGTCGTGGTCGTCGTGGGCTTGGTCGTGGTCGTCGTGGGCTTGGTCGTGGTCGTCGTGGGCTTGGTCGTGGTGGTCGTGGCCGGCGGCTTGGTCGTCGTCGTGGTGGTCGTGGCCGGCGGCTTGGTCGTCGTCGTGGTGGTCGTGGCCGGCGGCTTGGTCGTCGTGGTGGTGCTGGTCGTGGTGGCCGGTGGCTTGGTGGTGGTGGTCGTGGTGGCGGGCGGCTTCGTGGTGGTCGTGGTGGCGGGCGGCTTCGTGGTGGTCGTGGTCGTGGCCGGCGGCTTGGTCGTCGTCGTGGTGGTCGTGGCCGGCGGCTTGGTCGTCGTGGTGGTGCTGGTCGTGGTGGCCGGTGGCTTGGTGGTGGTGGTCGTGGTGGCGGGCGGCTTCGTGGTGGTCGTGGTCGTGGCCGGCGGCTTGGTCGTCGTGGTGGTGCTCGTGCTTGTCGTGGTGGCCGGGGGTTTGGTGGTGGTCGTGGTGGCCGGGGGCTTTGTGGTGGTCGTCGACGAGGTGGTCGTGCCAACTGCTTGGCCGGACGGGCTGCGACCAGCCGTGGTTGCGGTGCAAGGAACGGTCGTGGTCGGGCCTGTGTTGCCCGGAGCGCACCAGTGGTCTCCACCGCCCCCGCCACAGCCATCACCGTCGAAGGGGCCATGGTCGGGGCAACCGCAGCTGGGCCTGGAGCCCGCGGCGGCGGAGGTGGTAGGGCCGGTCTTGGCCGCAGTGGTGGCGACGACGGGCGCCGTCGTGGTCGTGACCACGGGCTTCGTGGTGGCGGTAGTAGCGACCGGTGACGTTGTGGTCACTGGTTTGGTCGTGCTCGTGACCGGCGACGACGTTGTGGTCACCGGTTTGGTCGTGGTGGACGTGAATGGTGCCGTCGTGGTCACCGCATTGACCGAGGTGGTAACGACCGGCGGGCTCGGCGCCGTCGTGCTCGTGGCGCTTTTGCCACTCCCGGTGTTGCCAGGACTTCCGGTCACCCCCCAGGCGGAGCGGGGCCCGGAGGTGAACGCGGCGGTGGAGTGCCACCCGTCACCACCCTGGCCGTCACCACCCTGGCCGTTCCCAACCGCCCAGGCATCAGCGGTGGCACCCCACATGCCCGCACCCAAGACAAGCGCTACTGCCACCCAGCGACGGGGGCCCCTTCTTCCAGTTTCCGCCGTCGCCACCTCCCCGCTCCCCTGCTGCCACGATTCTCAGGCCACCTGCCCGTTACTTCGGCGCCCGATGGTGAGCCTTGAGACAGCTCGGAAGAGGGAGAAAACCCAGAGGATATTTGGCGTTTCGGCTTTACCGGTACCGGCAATCAACGAAAATACTGAACCTCGGCCCTCTAGTTGGCACGCCGCGCTAGAACGGGTCGTCGGCTCCTGAAGACGAAAACGAAGCGACGACGGGCGTCGGCAGCCCCAGGAAGCAGGGCCGTTGGTCGTCGGGCCCGGGGAGGCCCGGCTGTGCGTTAAGCGCTTACTCGGCCCGCATGGCCATGCGCACCACGTTCACGGCTTGCAGGCCTTTTGTGCTCTCCTGGACCTCGAACTCGACCGGTTCGTTCTCTTCCAGAGTCCGGTAACCCTGGCCTTGAATGGCTTTGTAGTGCACAAAGACGTCGGGGCCGCCCTCTTGTGAAATGAAGCCGTAACCTTTTTCCGAGCTAAACCACTTGACTGTGCCAGTTGCCATGTTGCCTGTCCTCTCCTTTCCTGGCCGTGGCGGCTGTGCAACACCTTCGCCGGCGGCCTCCGGTTCGTTTCCGGGAGGGAACTTCTCGGTCGATCGATGGCACCCTCGGAGCGCCAAAGTACCACGAGACAAGGCCGCCGCCAAGCAGTCCCCGCCGGGGCCGATGAGCCGCGGGCCGCCCCGGGCCGCCCCCACTGCCATCCGGCGCCGAGGCGGGGCGGGCGTCCGGCACGGCGGGAACCAGAGCCGGGAGGCCCGGGGGCAACATGAGGCACGACCATGGCCCGTGCCGGCCCTCGACCTTCGCCGGCGCCCCGTCCCGCCCGACCGGGCCGCCCCCACCTGCGATGCGCTCACATCCGCGCCGGAGCCTCCATGCCGAGCAGCTCGAGGCCCGCACTCAATACAGCCGCACTGAGGGCACACAGAGCCAGGCGGGACGCCCGCGTGGCGGCGTCGGGGGCGGCGAGGACAGGGCAATGTTCATAAAAAGCCGTGAAGGTGCTCGCAAGTTCGAACAGGTACCCGCACAACTTGTGCGGACTGTAGTTGCTCAGGGTCGACACCACGGCGTCCTCGAAGCCGAGGATGGCCTTGGCCAACTCCCGTTCCTCAGGGGCCGACGGCGGACGCACGTCACCGGCAACGACGCGCAGGGGCGGCACGTCCCCGCCGGTCCTGCGGAAGATGCTGGAGATACGGGCATGGGCATATTGGATGTAGGGACCGGTGTTGCCGTCGAAGGACAACATCCTGTCCCAATCGAAGCGGTAATCACGGGCCCGGTCGGTGGACAGATCGGAGTACTTGACGGCGCCGATGCCCACGGCCCGGGCCGTCTCCTCCAGGTCGGGCGCACCCGATTGGCCCCGGTCCGATCGGCCGGCGATCACGGCTCGGGCCGGTCAACGGCCTCGTCGAGCAGCTCGGCCAGTTTCACCGTACCGCCGTGCCGGGTCCGGAACATTTTGCCGTCGGGCCCCAGGACGTTGCCGAACCCGACATGCACGGCCTCGGTCTCTGGCGGCAGCCAGCCGGCCAGGCGAGCCGTGGCAAAGACCATCTCGAAGTGCTGGGACTGAGGCAAGCCGACCACGTACACGAGCAGGTCGGCGCCCAGGCGGTCGACCCGGTCGCGGACGGCGGCCAGATCGGTGGTTGCGTAGTTATAGCCGCCCACGGAGTTCTGCACGATTAGCGGCAGCGGTTTTCCCTCGCGGTTGGTAAAACCGGGGGGAAAGACGCAAAGGGCGCCCTCGCTGGTGACCAATAAGCCCTTTTTGGCCAGGTCGTCGACAACATCGGGTAATAGCGCGTTGTAATAGCTCTCCCCCACCACGTCGTCCCGGGTCAATTTCGTGCCCAGGCGACGCAGGGCCTGGTCGAAGTAGTTGACGCTGTGCTCGACGAAGGAGCGCCAGAGCCTGAGCGTCTCGGGATCGCCCGACTGCAGTTGTACGACCCGCTCCCGGGAGCGGTCGGCGAAGGCGGGGTCGTTGTCGTAGGCGCTGCGAGCGGCCTGGTAGAACACCTCGAGGTCCCCCATAGCCAGCTCGTGCGCGGTCTCTTCTTCGCCCACGTCCACCAGGTGCTCAATGAGCATGCCGAAGGGTGTGCCCCAGTCGCCGATGTGGTTTTCCCGGACGACCTTGTGGCCCTCCAGCTCCAGCAGGCGGACCAGGCAATCGCCGATTATGGTCGACCGAAGGTGGCCTACGTGCATCTCCTTGGCCGCGTTGGGCGCGGCGTAATCCACCACGACGGTCAACGGGCGAGCGGCCCGGACGACGCCGAGGTCCTCGGGGCTCGAAGCCATATGTTGCAGCTCCTGAGCCAGGAACTCACCCGACAGGACCAGGTTGACAAACCCGGGCCCCGCTATCTCGGCCTTGTCGATGATGCCGTCCAGGCCCGCCGACCGGGCCCGGGCCAGGACGTCCTCTGCGACCTCCCGGGGCGGGCGCCCGAGCGCCCGGGCCAGGCCAAGGGCGCCGTCCACCTGGAGGTCGGCGTGCTGTGACGGCCGCAGGCCGCTTTGGGCACCGGGTCGAAGCTGCTCGAAGACCGGGGCCAGGACGGCATCGACCGTGGCGAGGAGACCGGGCACCCATTTATCGTCGCGTCCGGCAGCCCTTCGAGGCAACCGGTTGGGGAGTGAAGGCCCCGGCCGCTAGCCTGCCGGGAGTCGCCATGGTTGCCGATAGCCTCGAAGGGCCGCTTGCGCTGCGATTTTGTGACGTCGACCTCGAACGAGCCGCCACACCCGTCCTCCGTTCGGTCTCCTGGCGGGTGGCTACCGGCCAGCGCTGGGCCGTGCTGGGCCCCAACGGCGGGGGCAAGACCACCCTCATGCAGCTGGCTTCCGGCTACCTCCACCCCACCCGGGGGACGGTCGATGTCCTCGGCCAGCGCCTGGGCCGCACCGACGTCCGCTCCCTACGCCAGCGCCTCGGTACCGTCTCGGCCAGCGTGGCCCGCATGATCGTGCCCTGGTTACCGGCCCGAGAAGTCGTGGTCTCGGCCCGTCACGGCGCCCTCGAGCCCTGGTGGCACCGCTACAGCGAGGCGGAACGGGCCAAAGCGCTGGCCTTGCTGGGCGCAGCCGGGTTCGAGAGCATCGCCGACCGGCCCTTCGGCGTCCTGTCTGAGGGTGAGCGTCAGCAAGTCCTCCTGGCCCGGGCACTGATGATCTCGCCCGAGCTGCTACTGCTGGACGAACCCTGCGCCGGCCTGGACATGGGGGCCCGGGAACGCCTGCTCAGTCAGCTGGGCGCTCTGGCCCGGGACCCGACGGCGCCGCCGATCGTCATGGTGACCCATCACGTGGAGGAGATCCCCGTCGCCTTCACGCACGCCCTACTGCTCCGCCAGGGCCAAGTGCTGACCAGTGGGCCCCTGGACCAGGCTCTGACCGGACCTGCTCTCAGCCAGTGCTTCGGTTTGTCGTTGTCGCTGCACAGCCAAGGCGGGCGGTGGGTAAGCCAAGGCGTGGGGGGCGGGTGACCGCCGGGTGCCGCCCCTAGGCCTCAAGAGGCCGGTAGCAGCGTTTCCAAGCGCCCGTTGATGTCAGAAACGGAATAGAGGTTTCGGACCAGGGTCTCCGTAAGCCAACGCTCGATCTCGGAACGGGCCGGGCCTTCCTCAAGTACGCCCCACAGGTCCAACAGGTGGTCCTGGACGTCCGAGGCGGACACCGCCATCTGGTCGACCAGCTGCGCAAGCCAGGCTTCGGCCACTTCAACGGCACTCTGCGCGCTCTCTGCACTTGTAAGATCACTGTCAGTGCCAATAGCCCCGGCGTCGCCCATCTCCACGCTCTTCACGTACCCGTCGTACCCCGTCGCCTCAGTCATGTACTAATCATACGTCCCCACGGCTCCTACTCTTAGTCGGGGCCGCAACAAATGTGGCCTGACCTCGTCGAATGCGCGCGACGCCACGTGCCGCCGCGCAACCCGCCACATCTTCGCCCACGGGTGGACAGGCCGCCTTCGGAGTTTTCCCGCCCACGCCCGGCGAGGGTCTTAGGGCGGCATCCTCTTCCAACTCCGAGGCCATCAGGACGGTCACTCTCCGTGCAACTCACAAATCACAACGTTCGTACTCCCGTCATATTCAGCGCAGACTGGGCCGCATAAACTGCCTGGTCAAACTATTAAATTTTGCATTAGCTTGACGGGCGAAAAATCGCGGCGTAATGTAACCCGAAAGAAACACACATTTCGGGCGCGTGGTCTCGCGACTTGCCTACCTCTTGCCATGGGGGCTGGTTGTCGGTGCCACCGGCACCCGAGAAACCCGTCCCGTCCCCAGCATGGGTTCGCGGGGCCACGTGCCTGCTCATTGGTCCAGATGGCCTTCGGCTGCACTGAGGCCGACCGACAACCGGTGGCGCGCGACCTAAGGAGATACCCATTGGTTAGAAGTGCCAAGCGTGCTCAAGCACGCTGAAGGTTTCGGCTTTGGTGGCGCGTGCCGCCAAGACCGGCCACCCGCGTTCGTACCTTCTTCACCAGCCCACCGGACGTCATCAACCCACCTCGACGCAACCCACGTAGGGCGCTTACGCCACCGCCCCCGGCACACATTGCTGGTGGGGCGCTCGGCGCGGCGCCGGTGGGGCTGCATCCGCCGTTTCTGGGCTTTGTCTGTCGCTCTTGCCGGCCTCAGTCTGGGCGGGTCGCCAACTGCCACCGCCGCCACCTGGGCAGGGGCAGGTCCGAGACCGCTCGCTAGCAGCTTGGTCTGCCATGTGGTCGCCAACGGGCATGAGGCCGGCCGCGGGCCGGCCCTCGTTGGCACCGGCACACCGGGCGCCGCCTGCCCGGCCCGGCAACTTCGCCCGTCCACCAACGACAAACGGTGGGGAGTGGGTTCCATCGCCGCCTTCGGCGACGCCCGGGCGCTCGGCGCACCCGGTCGCCGCGCACCGGACCTCGTCGGTATAGCCTTGTCCCCCGACAGGCGCGGTTACTGGGCGATCGCGGCCAGCGGAGCGATATTTGCGTATGGCGACGCCAAACTTTACGGCTCCGTCAAGGAGTTCGCCACGGCCAAGCCGGTGGCCGGGATCGTCGCCAGCCCCACGGGCCGTGGCTACTGGGTCGTCTCCAGCCATGGTGGCGTGTACTCCTTCGGCGATGCCCATTACTACGGGTCCTTGGGTAAAAAACGTTTGTCAACGGGTGTTGTTGGTATGGCCGCCACGCCCGGCGGTCGCGGCTACTGGCTCGTGACCGCCGGTGGCAGCGTTTACACCTTTGGGAACGCCAGGTTTTATGGCTCTCTCGGTGCCACCCCCTCCCAGACGCCCGTGAAAGGGATCGCCTCCACCCCGAGCGGTCGCGGTTACTGGCTGGCCACCGCTTCAGGGCACGTCTACAGCTTCGGCGCCGCTAGGTATTACGGATCCATGACCTCCGCCCACTCCCAGGACACCCTCAGCGCCATCGCCACTGCCACCGGGGGACGGGGCTATTGGTTGCTGTCAACTACCGGCACGGTTCGCGCTTACGGAGCGGCGCCAAGGTTGGGGCTCGGCCTCACCGTGCCCGGTGTAAGCGCCAGCGCAATAGCCTCGACGACGGATGGCACCGGCTACGTCCTGGTCACAACCGGCCGGCGCTACGGAGTAAACCCTGTTATAACAGCACGGGAAAATGGTCGAGCGGGCCGGAGGACGGCGGCGTCCGTCGTCCTTCAGTCACCTGAACGCAAGCTCCTGGGCGATTTCCTGGTGACTTGTTACGACCTTACGGGCGTTACCGCCACTGGCGACATGGCCGGGCCGGAAAGCGTCGCCGTCGACCCGAGCGTCATACCGCTCGGTACGCAGGTCTACGTGCAAGGCATCGGGATGCGGACGGCGGACGACACCGGTGGGGCCATAGTCGGCAATCACGTCGACATTTGGGAACCGACGTACTATGCCTGCGCCAACTGGGGCGCTCGGGTCAGGTCGGTCTACCAGGTCGGCCCCTGACTGGACGGGGCGGTCAGGTGTAGCTAGGGTCCCAGCGTGAGCGGTTACCAGGCGCTTGTCTTGGTGTCGTTTGGCGGGCCAGAAAAACGCGAGGAAGTCATGCCCTTCCTGCGCCGTGTCACCGCCGGGCGGGGCATACCGGAAGACCGCATCGCCAAGGTAGCCCAGCATTATTACGACGTGGGCGGGGCGAGCCCCATAAACGCCAGCTGCCGGGACCTTTTGGAGGCATTACGCCCCGAGCTCGACGATATGGGCTTGGCGCTTTATTGGGGCAACCGCAACTGGCCTCCGATGCTGGCCGACACCGTGGCCCAGATGCGCGATGACGGGATCACCAGGGCGCTGGCGCTGGTCACCTCGGCCTATGGCGGCTACAGCAGCTGCCGGCAGTACCTCGACGACATATCCGCCGCCCGGGCCGCCGTCGGCACCGGGGCACCCGAGATCGCCAAGCTGCGCCTCTTCTACAACCACCCAGGTTGGGTAGGACCGTGGGCGGCGAGCCTGCGCTCCGCGGTAGACCAGGCCCACCGGGGCGCCTCGAGCGCGGCGCGGCTAACGGCGGGTGCCGCCTCCGGCCCGCGGGCGCCGGCGGACGACGATGTGGAGGTGCTGTTCTCCGCTCACAGCATTCCTCTGGCCATGGCCAGGACCAGCCCCTACGTCGAGCACGTGACCGAGACGGCTCGTCTGTGCGCCGAACTGGCCGGCATCAAGACCTGGCGCCTGGTCTGGCAGAGCCGCTCGGGACCGCCGAGCTCGCCGTGGCTTGGGCCTGACGTGTGCGAGGTGATCGAGGCCTCGGCGGCGGGGCTCATCGTGGTGGCGCCCATAGGTTTTGTCTGCGACAACATGGAGATCGTCCACGACCTTGACGTCGAGGCGGCGGCCGCGGCCAGGCAACGGGGCGCCCGCTTGTACCGGGCCGCCACCGTGACCACGAGCCCGGACTTTGTCGGCATGGTCCGCCAGCTGGTAGAAGAACGCCTGGGCCGGGGCGAGGACGGCGCCACCCTGGTCGGAGGCGACCGGGCCACCACGGTCAGCCGCGACCGGGCCACCCTGGTCGGAGGCGACCGGGCCACCACGGTCAGCGGCGACCGGGCCGCCCTGGGCCGGGACGGGCCCTGGCCCGACACGTGCCCGAGCGGCCACTGTCCCGGCTAGAGGTCTGGCGGCGACGCCCACATTTGGTGGGGACCGGCTTTGGCGCGCCGGGCCACCGCCGCCTGTAGAATAGCCCCGGGCTGACCCGCTGGGGAAGGGCTCGATTGCCCCGGCCTCCGAAAACACGCTGATTTGGCGCGCCCCCAATCGCCGTAGAGAGGCCGATGAGGCCGCCCCCGCAAAAGGAGCCCTGATGTCAGGAACAACACCCGCGAACGTTGACGCCGCCAGCAGCGACGGCAGCCATGTCCCCTACCGGGTAGCGGACATGGGACAAGCCGCCTTCGGCCGTCGTGAGATCAACATGGCCGAGGTGGAGATGCCCGGCCTGGTCGCGCTGCGCCACGAGTACGCCCACCAACAGCCTCTGGCCGGTGCCCGCATCACCGGCTCTTTGCACATGACCGTCCAGACGGCGGTGCTCATCGAGACCCTCGTCGCCCTGGGGGCGCAGGTGCGCTGGGCCAGCTGCAATATCTTCTCCACCCAGGACCATGCCGCCGCCGCCATAGCCGCCGCCGGCGTCCCTGTCTTCGCCTGGAAAGGCGAGACCCTGGAGGAGTACTGGTGGGCCACCGAACAGGCGCTCGCCTGGCCACAGGACGACGGGCCCAACATGATCGTGGACGACGGTGGTGACGCCACATTGCTCGTCCACCTCGGCGTACAGGCCGAGCGTGACGGCGGCGTGCCCGAGCTGGGGCCCGACGACAGCGACGAGTTCGGGATAATCTCGGCAACTTTGCAGAAGACCCTGCGGTCACGGCCGGGCATGTGGACCAAGATGGCGGCGGGGATAAAGGGGGTCAGCGAGGAGACCACCACGGGTGTCAACCGCCTGCGCCAGCGGGCCGCAGCCGGGGCCCTGCTTTTCCCGGCCATAAACGTCAACGACTCGGTGACCAAGAGCAAGTTCGACAACCTCTACGGCGTGCGGCACTCGTTGATCGACGGGATATTCCGGGCCACGGACGTCATGGTGGCGGGAAAAGTCACGGTCGTATGCGGCTACGGCGACGTCGGCAAGGGCTGCGCCCAGTCACTGCGGGGCCAGGGCGCCCGAGTGCTGGTGACCGAGGTCGACCCCATCTGCGCCCTGCAAGCCGCCATGGAGGGCTACCAGGTCGTCACCCTGCAGGACGTGGTCAGCCAGGCCGACATTTTTGTCACCGCCACCGGTAACCGCGACGTCATCGTGGCCGAGGACATGGCGGCGATGAAGCATAACGCCATCGTCTGCAACATAGGCCATTTCAACAACGAGATCGATATGGCCGAGCTGGCCCGTCACCGGGGGATCTCGCGCCATAACATCAAGCCGCAAGTCGATTCTTGGGAGTTCCCCGACGGCCACTCGGTAATAGTCCTGGCCGAGGGAAGGTTGGTCAACCTCGGCTGCGCCACGGGCCACCCGAGCTTCGTCATGTCGACCAGCTTCACCAACCAGGTCCTGGCCCAGCTGGAGCTGTTCAACAACACGAGCGCCTACCCGGTGGGTGTCCACGTGCTCCCGCGCCACCTGGACGAGCAGGTAGCCCGCCTTCACCTCGGCAAGCTGGGCGCCAAGCTCACCCAGCTGACGGACAAACAGGCTGCCTATATAGGGGTGCCGGTGGACGGCCCTTAAGCCGGCTGACTACCGTTATTGAGCGGGCAAGAACCGCTCACGGCCCGAGGGCCCGTTAGCGGTACCGGGCCCGCCCGCCGGGGTCGTACTCGGTCCCGGCCCGTACTCGGTCCCGGCCCTACTGGCCAGGCTGCCAGGCCTCCTGCCCGGCGCCCTGCCAGCTCGATGCGGCGGGGAGGCCGCTCACCTTGACAGCCGTCCCGTAGGCGCAGATCTCGGTCCAGTTCCCACCCATCTCCGAGGTGTCGAAGCGCATGGCCAGCACGGCGTCGGCCCCCTTGGCCGCGGCCTCCTCGGCCATCCGGTTGATCACCTCATAGCGGCTGTTGACCAGGTTCTTGGTCATTCCCTTCAACTCGCCGCCGACGAGCGACTTCAGCCCGGCGCCGAATTGAGACCCAATGTTGCGGCTGCGCACGGTGAGGCCGAAGACTTCTCCCAAAACCTCGGTCACCTGATAACCGGGAATATCGTTCATGGTGGAAATCAACACTCGGATAGCCTTTCTGGTCGAGCGACAAACGTCAATCGGCGTATAGCGCCTTAGTGTAACCACTGCCACCCGGCCCGTAAGGGACCCCGTGCCGCCGGGGGCCCGACGGCGCGCCCATATCACCGTGGGCACCGAGCCCTTCCGGAGACGACCTCCCTCCCGGACGGGCTAGGCCCTACACTTATCTTTCGTCAATCTGACAGCTACGGGGGGGACTACGTGCACGGGCTGCTTCTTCGCCTCTCGGGTATCGACGCCGAGGCTGAGGCCGCCGTTAGGGTCATCGCGGCATTTGACCAGCTCGTGGCCCATCGGGCGGACATCGGCGCTCTGGTCCGCGCCGCCGCGGGCCTGGCCGAGTGCACGGCCGGGATCCACGACCCTCTTCGCGGCGTCTTCATATCCTTCGGCCCCGACGGTCGCAACCTTCAAGACCGGCCCATCCCTACGACGAGCACCTTCGCCAAGGTCGATGACGGCAGCGGGGCGGAGGTGTGGCTGGACCGTACGGGCGGGCCCGGGCCTCTTGATGAGATCGTGGCCGAGAGGATGGCGGCGGCCGCCGGCATAATCCTTGACCGGGTCTTCGGGTCAACGTCGTACGCAGTCGACCCCGGTGCGCTCGAGCTCCTGCTCAGCGGGCAGGTATCTGATGTCGACCGGGCCAGGTGCGCCCGACTATTGGGCTTTGGCCAGGCCAGCGCCATCCGGGCGGTGGCGCTTGTCTGCAGCGACCCCCAGCGGGACGTGATCACCCACTCCCTCGAGGCGGTCACCTCCCAGGTGCGGGCGACGGGAGAGATCGTACAGCTGGCCAAGGTCGGTGAGGTCTTCGCTGCTATCACCACCGCAGAACGGATGCCGCTGGACCTACCCCCGGCAATTCGTGCCGGCGTCGGGCCCAAAGTCGACCCTCTCCGGGCTTCCGCCTCGTGGGGGCGCGCCCGCGCCGCCCTTCGTTTCACTCTGAGCCTGCCCGGTTTGAAGCGCCCGTCGGTCGTTTCCGCCGAAGAACTGGGCCCACTGATCGCCCTGGCCCAATCCGCCCCCGGCGAGCTCAACGAAATCGCCGACGTCGCCGCCATCGCCGCCGTGGCCGCCAACGACCCGAGCGGAGAGCACGTACACACCCTCGACGCCCTCTGCCGCGCCGGATCCCTGCGCCGGGCGGCGGCCGAGCTCTATCTTCACCACACCTCGGTCAGCGCCCGCATCAGCCACATCAGCTCGGTCCTCGGCTATGCGGTGGACACCCCCGACGGCGCTTTCCGCGCCCGCATTGCGCTGACACTGTGGCAGCTTTCCAACAGCCCAGCCTGATACCAGCGGCCGACCTGGTACCACCAGATGGTGTGTAAGTAAGCCCTAACAACCGACATTCGGCGGTTGAACCTAAGAGGCTGCCCCAGGTAGCGTCAGGCCAATGCCACCTGAGGTCGACGGCACCGCTGGCGACCCAACCAGGTCGACGTTCACAGAAAACGGCCTGCAGTACGGCTATGACGCCGAGCTCTCAGCCGTTCTCCCGTTCCACAAGAAGATCCCCTTCGATAATGTCGCCGAGGCGCGGCGCGTCGAGGCGGAAGCCATGGCCGAACGGCTACGGGCCCGGGCCGAGTTGCCCGAGGACCCCGACGTGCTGGTCGAAGACCGTGACATCCACGGCCCACCGGGCTCGTCGGAGCTGGCCGTCCGCATTTATACGCCGGCCCGAAGGCCCAAATCGGTAGGAGGCCTGGTCTTCTTTCACGGCGGCGGTTACATGCTGGGGACACCCGATGACGAACAGCAACGCTGCACCCACTTCGCGGCCAAAGTGGGCTGCGTCGTCGTAAGCGTCGATTATCGCCTGGCGCCCGAACACCCCTTCCCGGCGGCCCTGGACGACTGCTACCGGTCCCTGTGCTGGGTCGCCGAAGAGGGGGACAGCCTGGGCATCGACCAGGCCCGGATCGCCGTGGGCGGGATCAGTTCGGGAGGTGGGCTAGCGGCGTCGGTGGCGCTGCGCGCCCGCGACGAGCACGGACCGCGGCTCGCCCTCCAGCTGCTGCTGTACCCGACGCTCGACTCACGCTCACGCTCGGCTTCGATGATGCGCTTCACCGACACCCCATTTTGGGACTCCTCGAGCAACAGGGTCATGTGGGAGTACTACCTGGCCGGCGTCGGGGACGCCACGGGGTACGCCGCTCCCGCGCTGGCCGGGTCCTTCGAGGACCTCCCCCCGGCGATGCTGGCCGTCGCCGAGTTCGACCCGTTACGAGACGAGGCGCTCCAATACGCGCTCGCCCTGCTCACCGCCAACGTGTCGGTCGAATTACACCTCTACTCCGGGACCTACCACGCCTTCGATTACATAGCGCCCTTCGCCCAAATCTCCCAGCGCGCCCTGGCCGACCAAGTCAATTGCCTGAGCAAAGCCCTACGTTCCTGAGCCGCGCCATAACTGTTTTCCGTCACCCGCTTCGTGCCCGCCCATCGGCCAGATTGCCACACCCATCCACACGAACAGCCCGAGCATGGACGTCCCGAAGAGATGCCCACCGGTCAAAACCGCCAGCGAGGAACAGTTACATGCACATCCGTAATGTCATCAACCCGTAGGTTCATCAACAAGGAGAGGAACATCGAAATGGACAAAGAGACACACAAGACCGTGTCGCGCCGTGCGGTGCTTGGGGCAGGGCTCAAGACCGCGGCCGCGCTCGGGGCTGCTCCCGGCATCCTCTCGTTGCTCGGCCAGCGCGCCTCGGCGGAGGGACGGCCGCGGGCGGTCCCCCTGGTGTCCAACACCAAGAGCACGGGCAAGCTCACCGTTGCCATCCTCGGCAATGCGGCTTCCAATGCCGTCGCCCTCAAGGCGTTCAAGGCGTTCCAAACCCAGACCGGCATCACGACCACGCCTCTTTTCATCAACGTGCCGACCTGGGTCGACTTCTTCGAACAGATCGAAACGCGGCTCATCGCGGGCGTCGAGATCGACACCATGAACCTGGCCACGGAAGGCTTCCGGCTGTTCGCCAGCAAGGGGGTGCTGGCCCCCCTCGACGCCTACATCGCCAAGGACCGCTCGACGGTAGATCCGTTCTACGCCGACATGAACCAAAGGACCTTGGCCCAGTTCCGCCAGCACGCCCAGATCGACGGGCACACGTACTACATACCCTGGGGTTATAACACGATGGGGATCTGGTACAACCGGACCACGTTCAAGAACGGCAAGGTGGCCGAGCCGTCGCCCAACTGGACGTAGGACGAATTCCTGGCCGCGGCTACGGCCTTGACCAAAGCCCCGCAAAACTGGGGCATGAACCTCACCATCGACGTCTTCCAGGGCATCGAGCCGTGGGTCTTCACCAATGGTGGCCAGGTCCTCAACGACGCCTGGACCAAGGTCGTCATCAACAACCCGGCGGCCATCGAGGCGTGCACCTTCGCCGCCAGCCTGGTGAGCAAGAAGCTGGCCCCCTCGCCGGGAGGGACCTTCAACCAGTTCAGCGCCCTCGGGCAGGGCCACCTGGCCATGATGGGGGCGGGCATTTGGCCCTGGAACTACTATGTCGAGAATGGCGGTGGTGGTGACTTGGCCATAGTCCCCTGGCCGAAGAAGACCCAACAAGGCTCTCCCGTCGGCCTGGCCTCGTTCCCCATCCTGGCTGCTTCCAAAAGCCAGGACGAGGCGTGGGAGTTTATCAAGTACTCGATCTCGGAGAGCTTCCAGGCCCACGAGGCCGTTCCCATCGAAGGGGGGATGCCGATGCGGGCTTCCATCGCCAACAGCGCCTCGTTCCTCAAGACCCTGCCTCCGGGGGCCGAGTACTTCGCCGCCGCCCTCGAGTACGCCACGCCGGTGGTGGGCGTCACCAATGCTTCCGCCGTCGAGGGGGACATCGACACCACCTGGCAACAGATCCTGGCCGGGTCGGTGTCCCCGGCCGCCGGATTGGCGCAATTGCAGGCCAAGTGCAACGGCGAGCTCAACGTCAGCTGAGTAGTCGCCGGCAGCAGCGCCCGGCCCCTGGCTCGGCCGGCCGTGACTAAGGAGTTGAGCGCGGTCCCTCGGCGAGGGACCGCGCTCAAGGCGCGCTCGCCAGCATCTCGTGCCCGTAGGCGGCGGAGCTTGAAGGCTTACCTGTTCGTAAGCCCGGCCATGGTCCTTTTCCTGGCCTTCATCGCCGTGCCGGTTCTCGGTATCGTCGTGTTCTCGTTCCTGCAATGGGACCTACTGACACCTCCGAAGTTCGCCGGCCTGTCCAACTTCCGCATGCTGGCCCACGATCCCGAGATGGCGCACGCGCTCGTAAACAGCCTCCTGTTCGACATCATGACCACGTCGCTGCACATCGTGACCGGTATGGGCCTGGCCATCGCCGTTACCAGCGTGCACTCCAAGGTTGTGCGCTACTGGGCCCGCACCGCCTTCGTGGTGCCGTTCCTCATGTCGGCCGGGGCGGTGGCGGTGATGTGGAGCTACATCCTCTCGGGCAGCACCGGCCCGCTCAACTACTACCTGACCCAGCTGGGCCTGAGCCCTCCGGACTGGCTGGCCTCGGGCACGTGGGCGCTGCCGAGCCTGGTCGGCGTCGACCTCTGGCAGACCGTCGGGATCACCTTTATCATCTTCCTCGTCGGGCTCCAGACGATCCCGGCGGGACTTTACGAGGCGGCCGCCATCGACGGGGTCGGGCCTTCCAGCGTTTCCGTTTCATAACCTTCCCGATGCTCACGCCGGCGACACTGGTGGCGTCGGTCACGGCGTTTATCGGCGCATTCGAGATCTTCACCTGGCCGTACGTGATCACGAGCGGCGGCCCGGGCGACGCCACCCTCACGATCATGGTCTACATCTTCCGGGTCTCGTTCCGGAACTTGCAGCTGGGGTACGGAGCCGCCGTTTCCATCGTGAACCTCGTGGTGCTCGTGGTCCTGGTCACCGTCGGGTTCCGTTTGGCCCGCCGCTGGGTGCATTATGAGCGCGTCTAGCACGGCGACGGTCCCCCGTCGCCGCCAGCTGGGCCCTAAGGCCCGGCGCACGCGGGCGCGCCGGCGGCTCGTGTCTGGCGCCCTCGTCATCGGTGGGTTCTTGATGCTCCTGCCCGAACTCTGGGTGCTGGTCAACTCTTTCGAGCCATCGAGCCAGCAGTTCAACCTGCCCCCGGTGTGGTTCCCGACCCATCTCACGCTGGCCAGTTACCGCCAGCTCTTCACTCTCATACCGTTCCTGTGGCAATTGGGCAACAGCGTCGGCGTAACCGTGGCCGTGGTCGTGGGCTCGACGGTGGTGAGCGTACTGGCGGCGTACGCCTTTGCCCGCCTCGAGTTCTGGGGGCGGGACATCCTGTTCGTGGCGCTGCTCTCCGGCCTGATGCTGCCCGTCCAGATCGCGGCCATACCCGAGTTCGTGGAGGTGAAGTACCTGGGTTTGCTCAACTCTCAATTGAGCCTGATCTTCCCTGCACTCATCCAAGTCTTCGGCATCTTCCTGCTCCGCGAGCACTTCAAGACCATTCCCCAAGAACTCGAAGATGCGGCGCGCATCGAAGGCGCGGGCGAACTGCAGATCCTGCGCCTGGTAGTGGTCCCGCTGTCGTGGCCGGCGATCTATGCCACATCCATCATCACCGCCCAGTACATCTGGAACGACTTCTTCTGGCCCAACCTGTACATAACCAGCCCGGGCCGGATGGTGGCACCTCTCGGCCTGGTCACTTTGCAGAACGCCTACCTGAGCGGGCCGGTGGGCGCCATCTTCGCCGGCCTGTCCCTCCTGGTGGTCCCCGTGGTTGTGTTCTTCGTGTTCGTGCAGCGCCGGCTTATGGAAGGCCTCGGCTTCGCCGGCATCGCCCGCTGAGCCGGGCCGACCGGCTGGCGCCCAGGTACCCCGTTGGGAAACGGACCGCCGGGCCAGCCGCTAACGGAGGAAGTGGCTGACCGTTTCTAGGTGAGGGGTGCCGGGGAACATGTCGACCACGGTGGTCAAGCCCAGCCCGAAGCCCTGGGCCGCCAGGAGCCCGGCGTCGCGCCCGAGCGAGGCGGCGTCGCAGGACACCAGGACCAGGTGGCTGGCGCCGCTGGCCGCCAGGGCGGCCACCCCAGGGCGGCCGAGGCCGGTCCGGGGCGGGTCAGCCACCACGACGGCGGCGGGCGACGGCCGCCAGCGCTCCACGTCGAGGCGCAACACCTGGGCCGAAGGGAGGTTGACCCGGGCGTCGGCGGCCGAGGACGGCGATCGTTCCAGGACCGTGACGGGCCGGCCGGCGCCGGCCGTGGCCCCGAACAGCCCGACGCCCCCGTAGGCGTCGACGAGCTCGCCCGGTCCGGCCCCGGCGAGCGCGGTGTTCACGGCACCCACTAGAGCCTCGGCTCCCCCCGGGTTGGCCTGGAAGAACGAGCGGGCCGACACCCGCAGGCGCGCCCCGGCGACCTCCTCGAATATCCAGGCCCGGCGCCCCGCCTCGAGCTCGTCCTCGCCTACCACCAACACCGACGGGGGTAGGGCGGCGCCGGCCGCGGTGGGCGCCAGCAGCGCCAGACGGTCGCCGGTGGCGGCGCCGCAGCGCAGGGTGACCTCCCGGGCCAAGCCGAAGTCTCCCTCGGCCACCAGCTCAGCCAGGAGGGGGTGGGCCACGAGGCACTCCCCCACCTCAACGATGTCGTGGCCGTGGTAGCGGCGAAAACCGGCCCCAGCGGGCCCGATGGCCATGCGCACCGTTGTCCGGTAGCCCTCGCCAGGCAGCGGCGGCCCGGGTTCGACTCGGGGGGCATTGGCACCGCCCAGCCGTACCAGGGCCTCGGTCACCAGCGTGAGCTTGGCCCGCCGCTGGGCCTCGAGCGAGAAGTGCTGCCAACCACAGCCCCCGCACCCCCGGGCCACGTAGGGACAGGGCGGGGCGATCCGGTCGGGCGAGCTCTCCAGCACGGCCACCACCTGGGCGCGGGCGAAGTTGGAGTGCTCGTCGGTGACCACGGCGTCCACGGTCTCACCGGGCAGGGCGCCCTCGACGAGGACGACGCGACCACCAGCCTGGCGGGCCACGGCGGCGCCGCCGGTGGCCAGGGCCGTGACCGCCAGCCTGACCACCTGGCCGGGACCGCGGGCCGAGGGGCGTCCTCCCTCGGGCCCGCCGGCCGAAGGTGGTCGTCCGTGGGAGCCGCGGGCCGAGGGCGGCCCCGGGCCAGGCATCAGCGCCTTCGTGCGGGCATAAGCATGGTCGGGGCGGGCATCACGGGACGACCAGGACGGGCCGGTGCCCGCTGGCCAGGACGCGGCGGGGGACGCCGCCCAGGTGCAGCGCCGGGTGGCGCGACCGGCCCACCACGATAAGGTCAGCATGGCACGCCTCGGCCAGCGCCTCGAGCTCCCGGGCCACGTCGCCGCTGCGCTCGTTGAACTCGCCCGCCACCGAGTACCGGGCCAGCTCGTCGGACACCGCCTGCTTGAGCTCCCCGGCCTCGTTGGCCCCGGCCAGGGGCGATATCGGCAGGGCAATGGCACCCAGCTGGGCCGAAACGGGGACCTGGGACACGTAGCAGATCCTGATGGTGCAACCTTCCCAGCGCCGGGCCATGCCGATGGCCATGGAGAGTGCCCTCCAGCTCGTGTCCGAGCCGTCGACGCCGACAACAATGTCCCTCATCGCCCGCACAATAACTTGGGCCGCTTGGTACTGTCAGCTTCGCAGCTTGGTACTGTCAGCTCCGCAGCTCCGTCCCGTAGAGAAAGAGGTGGCCATGTCGAGCGCGGAAGAGACCGGGGGGTCGCTGAGCGAGGCTCAGATAGCCGTTCACTGGCGGGAGGAGGAGTACCTCCACCCGTCGACCCGCTTCATCGGCCAGGCCAACGCGGCCGACCCGGCGATCTACCAGCGCTTCGGCGAGGACCGCTTCCCCGAATGCTTCCGCGAGTACGCCGACCTGCTCGACTGGGATACGTACTGGCACACGACGCTCGACACCAGCAACCCCCCTTTTTGGAAGTGGTTTGTGGGCGGCCGGCTCAATGCCAGTTACAACTGCGTCGACCGGCACCTGCCCACTAAAGCCAACAAGGGGGCGTTTATATGGGTCCCCGAGCCCGAAGCCGAAGAAACGCAAACAATAACTTACCGGGAGCTCTACCGCAGGGTGAACGAGGTCGCCGCCATGCTCAAGGGCTTCTGCGGCCTCGAGATCGGCGACCGGGTCACCTTGCATATGCCCATGGTCCCCGACCTACCCGTCTCGATGCTGGCCTGCGCCCGTCTGGGCGTCGTGCACTCCGAGGTTTTCGCCGGTTTTTCGGGGACCGCCTGCGGCGGCCGCATAGCCGACTCGACCAGCCGGGCCCTGGTGACCATCGACGGCTATTACCGGGACGGCAAATGGCTCGACCACAAGGTCAAGGCGGACGAGGCCATCGCGGTGGCCAAGGCGGAGGGGGTCGAGATCGAAAAGGTCCTGGTGTTCCGCAGGAGCCCGGGTCAGTACCGCTCGGCTAGCCCCATGGTCGAAGGGCGCGACTACTTCGTGGACGAGGTCCTGAGCGCCTACCGCGGCCAGGTGGTACCACCGGTGCCGATGCCGGCCGAGGCGCCTCTTTTCCTCATGTACACCAGCGGCACCACGGGCAGGCCCAAGGGCGCCCAACATTCGACGGGCGGCTACCTGTCCTATGTGACGGGCACGTCCAAGTACTTCCTGGACATCCATCCCGACGACACCTACTGGTGCTTCGCCGACATCGGCTGGATAACCGGTCATTCCTACATCGTCTACGGGCCCCTGGCCCTCGGCACCACCAGCGTCCTGTACGAGGGCGCCCCCGCTTATCCCGACCCCGGCCGGCCCTGGAGGATCGCCGAGCGCCTCGGCGTCAACATTTTCCATACCGCCCCCACCACGGTGCGCATGCTGCGCAAACTGGGAAAGCAAGAGCCGGCCAAGTACGACTACCACTTCAAGTTGATGTGCACGGTGGGCGAGCCCATCGAGCCCGACGTCTGGCGTTGGTACTACGAAAGCGTGGGCAAAGGCGAAGCGGCCATCGTCGACACGTGGTGGATGACAGAGACGGGGGGCTTCCTGGCCAGCACCCTGCCCGCCCTCAAGGCCATGAAGCCGGGTAGTTGCGGCCCCGCGGCAGTGGGCATATACCCCGTCATTTACGACGACGACGGCGACGTGGTCGAGGCGGGCAGCGGCAAAGCCGGCAATATCTGTATACGCAACCCGTGGCCCGGCGTCATGCAGACGGTGTGGGGCCAGCCCGAGCGCTTCGTGCAGACCTATTACGCCCGCTACTGCGCCGACCGCTCGAGCACGGACTGGCGCGACTGGCCCTTCATGTGCGGGGATGGCGCCGTGCAGGCCGAGGACGGCTATTACCGAATACTCGGCCGCATCGACGACGTCATCAACGTGGCCGGCCACCGCCTCGGCACCAAGGAGCTCGAGTCCGCCGTCCTCATGGTCCCCGAGGTGGCCGAAGCCGCCGCCGTGCCCGTCATAGACGAGGTGCGGGGCCGGGTGGTCGAGATGTACGTCGCCCTCCAACCCGGCCTCACCGCCAGCCAAGCCATCGAGGACAAGGTCAAAGGCTCGATCGAGACCCAGATCGGCAAGGTGGCCCGCCCGAAGAACGTCTGGATCGTGCCCGACATGCCGAAGACCCGCTCGGGCAAGATCATGCGCCGGGTCATCGCCAGCATTTCCAATTTCGCCGACGTCGGAGACATCACCACCCTGGCCAACCCCGACGTCGTGGAGGGCATCCGGCGCCAGGTCTACAAGCACAAGACCGAGCGAGGCGAGGCCCCCCGACAGCTCAGTGCCAAGGAGCTGGAGGAGATCCAGTCCTACGGCCGGGCGGAGTAAAGCGGGATAACCGGGTCACACGTCATGGTCGGAGGACCTGTACGCCGTCCGCGTAGAGAGCCAGGGCGCGCAGGTCCTTCACGTCGGCGCTAAGTACGGTACCGCCCGGCTCCGCGGTGGCTACCACGATGGCATCGACCGCCGAACCCTGGCGGGCTGTCGAGCGCAACTCGGCGGCGCGACGAGCCAGCCGCTCGGGCAGTAACTCACGGACATCACATGTCTTGAGAAAGCGGCTGATGTTGGCGTCGAACCGCTGGCGGCCCGTCAGTGACTCGACCAGTACAATGGTGGGGACGACCGGTGGCCATAGCCCCTCCCGCTTCAGCACTGCGATCGTCGCCGCCGCCTCTTGGGCCCTTCTGGCCAAGCGGGAAACCCCGCCGGAATCGAGGACGAGCAAGGACGTCAGCTGGCTTGAGCCCGTTGAACCCCACCTCGGATGCGACGAGCCAGCGATCCGGCCCGGGCGACGACGGTGGCCGAGGGCTCACCGACCTCGGCTACAAGCTCGTCGAGATAACGATCGGTCTCGCTAAGTAGCTCCCGGCGACGGAGTTCCGAGCGAATAGCCTCCTGTAAGAGCTCCGAAGCGCCGAGCCGCTGATCTTTAACGGCCTGGTAGAGATCTTCCGGCAGGTATACCTGCATGCGAGGCATACGCCTAACTATACACCCTCCGGCGCGTAGCATCGTTTCGCCGGGTACCGGGCGCGATCGCCCTGCGCTGGGCGCCGAGTGACTAACGTTGCCCGTCATGCCAGGTGCCGGGCCCGCCAGCGGCGACCCGGGCACGGCGGTCGGCGCCGATCTGAGCGGCAAGGTCGGCGTATACCTCAGGCACCTGTTCGAACCCGCCCCCGGTGGCTCGGGCTCCCGCCTGTGGGCGCGGGCCCCCTCGTGGCCGTGGCCGTCGTGGTGGCCTGGAACCTGTGGGGCCTGCGCTCGGTGACCCTGCCCGTCGCCTACCTGAACGACGCCGCCGTGCACGCGCAGATGGTCCGTTTCGCCACCAGGACGATCGAGGCCGGCAGGCTGCCTTTTACCTCCTGGTTCCCCTATTTCGGGCTCGGGTCCGCGCAGTACATGCGCTACCAGGGCCTCGGGTCGGTGTTGGCCGGGCTGGTGGGCACGGTTTTCGGGGCCGGCACCACTTTCCGCTGGTCCATATACCTGCTCCTGTCGACCTGGCCTTTTGCCATCTATGCCTCCGCCCGGCTGTTCGGCCTGCGCCGGCGGGTGGCCCTGGCGGCGGCCTTGCTGTGCTCGTTCATGGTCAGCCATACCGGCATCGGCTTCGAACGGGGCGCCTACAGCTGGACCGGCGGGGCCGAGGTGTGGACCCAACTGCTCGCCTCCTGGACGCTGCCGTTCGCCTGGGCCAGCACGTGGCGGGCTATGAAAGACGGCCGCTTCGCCTGGCTGGCCTCGGCCCTCGTGGGCCTGACCGTGGCGCTGCATTTCGAGAGCGGCTACCTCGGGCTCCTCGCCGTGATGGTTTTCACCGTGGTGGCGCCAGGGCCGCTGCGGCGCCGGCTGGGCCGAGGGGCGCTCGTTTTCGCCGGTTCTCTGCTCAGCGCCGCCTGGGCGATAGTTCCCATCATCGTCTTCGCCAACACCTCGGCCACCAACCAGTTCCTGGCCACCACCCCGTACGTCAAGGGCTACGGCGCCCACCAGGTGCTGTCCTGGCTGTTCACCGGGCAGGTCTTCGACGCCCGCCGCAAAGTCCCCGTCATCAGCATGATCGTGCTGGCGGGAGTGCTGGTGGCGGTGGCCTGCTGGCAACGGGCGCCGGTGGCCCGCGCCTTCCTGGCCATGTTCGTGGCCAGCCTGCTGCTGACCTTCGGGCCCACCACCTGGGGAGCACTGGCCGACATCGTCCCCGCCCACGCCGACCTCTATTTCCGGCGCTTCCAGATGGGGGCACAGCTGGCCGGGATCTACATGGCCGGGGCCGGCGCCGCCTGGGCCCTGGACACGGCCTACCGCCTGGTGCGCACGTTCACCGAGTCGCGGCGTTGGCAGAGGGCGCTCATGGGCTGCGTGGCCGCCGGGGCCGGGGGCTGGTTGTGGCCCGCCTACTCCGAGATCGCCAACTACGACCACAACGACGCCGCCGTGTCGGGGGCTCAGCGCCAGGCCGACGCCACCGACGGCCCCATGCTCGCTCCCCTGGTGGCCTATATCCGGGCTCACGGCCAGGGGCGCGTCTACGCCGGACTGCCCAGTAACTGGGGCTCGACGTTCCGCGTCGGGTACGTGCCTGTGTTCAAGTACCTGCTCAGCCAGGACGTCGACGAGATGACCTATGTGGTCCCCTCGCTGTCGCTGATGCTCGACGCCGAAGCCGATTTCGACGAGCTCAACCCGGCCGACTACCCCCTCTTCGGGGTCCGCTACCTGGTGCTGCCAGCAGGGATGCCGGCGCCCGTCCCGGCCCGGGAGGTCATGGCCAGGGGCAACTTCGTGCTCTGGCAGGTGGCCTCGAGCGGTTACGTGAGCCTGGTCCAAGTGACAGGCAGCATCAGCGCGGACCGGGCCGACATCGCCACCCGGTTCCTCGCTTACCTGGACGAACTGGGGCCCAACCAGGACTGGGCCGTGCGCTGGCCAGGCCTCCCCGTCCCGGCCGGGGTGCCGGCCGGCGCCGTCGCCCCGGGACCGAGCCCTCCGGCGCCCGGCGTCGTCGACAGCGTCCGGCCCAACCTGGCCGCCGGGGCCCTCAGCACGCAGGTGACCCTGCGCCAACCCGGGGCGCTGCTACTCAGCGTGGCCTATGACCCGGGATGGCACGCCTGGGTGGACGGGCGGCCGGTGCCCACCGAAATGCTGGCGCCGGCGCTGGTGGGCGTGAACATGCAGCCGGGCACGCATGACGTCGTGTTCCGCTACCAGGGTTTTGGGTGGTACCCCGAACTCTGGGCCTTAGGGCTCGTAGCGCTGGCCGGAATGGGTATGACAGGGTACCGCCGCCGTTAAGGGGTATCTTACCTTCCAGGTGTAGCCGGGTGGAACCGCTACCAAACAAACCGAAGGGAGCTCTAATGCGCGGACTCAGCACCGGTGCACGAGCCGGGACGGCCCTGGCCGCAGCGCTGGTCCTGGTGGCAGGTGCCACGACAACCATGGCGGCCACGGCCAGTGGCGCCGCTTCATCGGACACGCTTCCGGGCGCGTTCGGCTCGGTGCCACCTCAGACGGGCACGCCGACCAACGGAGGCGTCGTCACCATCGCCGAATCACCGGGGGCGGGCCCCACGTACATCTTCCCGATCTACCCGGCGGCCGACGCCAGCATCGGTACCAACCAGCAGTTCCAGCAGTACATGTGGCGCTCGCTGTGGTGGTCGCCCAAGGGCGCGTCACCGACTATCGACTACGGCCAGAGCATCGCCGGGCCTCCCGTGTACACCAACGGCAACAAAACCGTGACCGTTCACCTGTACCCAGGCTGGAAGTGGTCCGACGGGACGCCTATCACCTCGCAGGACCTGGCCTTTGACTACTGGGTCCTAGAGGGTGCGGTCAACAAGACCGTGGGCGGCAGCCCGGCCAACTACGGCGACTACACACCCGGCCTGTACCCCGACAACGTGACTTCGGTGGCCACCCCCAACCCCAGAACGTTCGTCATCAATTTCAACAAGGGCTACAACCAGAACTTCATTTTCCTGGAGGAGCTCGGGGTGCTCGAAGCCGCTGCCCGCGCACGCCTGGGCCAAGACCAGCCTCACCGGGCCCATCATCCCGTTCAACAACCTGAAGAACGCCGCTGCCATCTACAAGTTCCTCAATGCCCAGTCGGACAAGTTGTCGACCTACGGGTCCAACCCCCTGTGGCAGGTGGTGGACGGCCCGTTCAAGATCAAGTCCTTCGACCCGGCCACCGACGGCAACACCCTGGTGGCCAACCCTGCCTACACCGGACCGGTCAAGCCCCACCTGGCCGGCATTGACGATGTGGCCTTCACCTCGGTGTCGGCCGAGTTCGACCAACTGCTCACGGGCAAGCTCGACGTCGGCTTCATCGACTTCAGCGACCTGCCCCAGGTGCCCAACCTGGTGTCCAAGGGGTACAGCGTCTTCGGCTACCCCGACTTCGGCTTCGCCTACGTGGGCTACAACTTCAAGGACCCGACGGGCGACTTCGACCACATCATCAGCCAGCTCTATATCCGTCAGGTGCTGGCCCATCTACAGGACGAGCAGGCCGAGATCAAGTCCCGGGGCCTGTACAACGGGGCCGCCGGGCAGGCCTACGGCCCGGTGCCGGCCATACCGGTGAGCCCGTTCACACCCTCCAACGCCCTGGCCAACCCGTACCCGTTCAGCATCGCCGAGGCCACCAAGCAGCTAACCAACCACGGGTGGAAAGTTGTCCCGAATGGCACCACGACCTGCCAGAACGCCGGGACCGCGGCGGGCCAGTGCGGCGCCGGCATCCCCAAGGGCACGGCGCTGTCCTGGAACCTCTACTACGCCAGCGGGGCCACGATAACCGAGGGCCTGGTCGAGGCCTGGGTGTCCAACCTCAAGCAGGTCGGGATCAACGTCAGCCTGAGCTCCAAGACGTTCAACTACATCACCGGGGAGCTCTCCGACGTCTCCGCTCCGGCCAACGCCAAGTTGTGGGCCATGGAGGACTTCGGGGGCTTCACCGACGACTACTACCCGACGACCAACGAGCTGTTCAACACCACCGGGTCGTTCAACCAGGGCGGCTTCAGCAACGCCCAGCTCGACCAGGACATCCTCAACTCCGAGTTCTCCTTGAAGCAACACCGCCGTGCAAAAAGAGCTCACCCTGGTCACTTACGAGCAGCCCGGGCTCTTCCAGCCCAACGAGGACCGCCTGAGGGCGTTCAGCGACAAGCTCTCGGGACCGGCCGCGAGCTTCTTCTCCGCCACCCAAGAGCAGTACAGCCCCGAGTACTGGTACTTCAAGAGTTAGCCAGGAGTTGCCGATTTACGGTGAAGGGGGCGCAGTCGAGCTGGCTGCGCCCCCTTGCCGGTACTTGCCACTGCCGTAGGACCGTGAACCAATGACCGCCTACCTGATCCGACGGCTCGCCATTTCACTAGTGGTCATTGTGGGCATCGCCCTGCTCACGTTCGTCGCCACTCACGTCATCGCCCCCACGCCCGGGCGCGCCGTCCTCGGCGACAAGGCCACCATCGCCGCCGTCGACGCCTTCAACCGCGCCCATGGCTACGACCGTCCCGTCTGGGCCCAGTTCGGCACCTACCTGTGGCAACTCATGCATGGCAACCTGGGCTACTCGTACAAGCTCAACCAGACCGTCGACAGCCTGATAATTGAGAACGCCCCCCACAGCATGTGGCTCTCGGGCAGCTCGCTGGTCCTCAGCATCCTGATCGCCATCCCCCTCGGCATCTTCCAAGCGGTGAAAAGGAACTCGGTGGCGGACCAGGCCATAACGGCGGTGGCCTTCACCGCCTATTCGATGCCCCAGAACTTCCTCGGCATCCTTCTCATCGGCTTCCTGGCCATCTCCCTCCACGTTTTCCCGGCGGAGGCCAGCCAGAACGAAGGGATCCTGGCCTACATCTTCGCTCTGCGGGCCAATTTCCTGCCCATCATGACCCTGACCATCACCGCCGTGGCCGGGTACTCCAGGTACATGCGCTCCTCCGCCCTCGATGCCTTGGCCCAGGACTACATCCGCCTGGCCCGGGCCAAGGGCCTGGCCCAGCGGACGGTGCTGCGCCGTCACCTGTTCCGCAACGCCAGCCTGTCCATGGTCACCCTCATCGGACTGTCCATCCCCGCCCTATTGGGCGGCAACCTGGTGGTGGAGTACCTGTTCAACTCCCACGGGCTCGGGCTGCTGTTCATCAACGAGCTGGGCAACGAGGACTTTCCCACCGTCATCGCCCTCACCCTCATGGCCGGCGTGGCCACGGTAGTGGGCAACCTGGTGGCCGACGTGGCCCTCACCGTGGCCGACCCGCGCATCCGGATCAATTGAGGCCCTGAGATGTCAGTCCTCGGACCGGCCACCATCACGCCATGAGCGCCAACATCGGCGAGATCGCCGAGGAGCTCAAGCCGTCCGTAGCCGGCCCGGAGGGAGGCCAGGTCCAGGGGCCGCGGGCGGGCTGGCGGCTGGCCATCTCCTCATTTATCGAAAACCGCCTGGCCGTGGTGGGCACGGGCATAATTGCCTTTTTTGTCCTCTTTTGCTTCGTGGGCCCCGTTTTTTACCGCACCAACCAGACTTCGACCAACGTCATAAATGCGTTCCTGTCGCCGAGCGCGGGCTGGCCCCTGGGCACGGACGCCAACGGCTTCGACGAACTGGGCCGCATCATGAAGGGCGGCCAGGCGGCGCTGGAGATCGGCTTTTTTTCCTCCCTGATCGCTACCGTCATCGGCACCCTGGTGGGCGCCGTGGCCGGCCTGCTGGGGGGCATCGTCGACTCCGCCCTCATGCGCTTCGTAGACATCCTCCTGTCGCTCCCCCTGCTGTTCGTGATCCTCATCGTCGGGGACCGCTACAACGGGGCCACCGTGCTCAACCTGTCGTTGATCATCGGGGCGTTCTCATGGCTCGTGTCCGCCCGCCTGGTGCGGGGTGAGGTGCTGAGCCTGCGGGTGCGTGACTTCGTGCTGGCGTCGCGCACGATGGGAGCCAGCCGCACCCACCTCATCTACAAGCACCTGATACCCAACGCCCTGGGCGTGGTGATCGTCAACATCACCTTCCAGGTGGCCGACGCCATAAACCTGCTGGCCATACTCGGCTTCTTGGGCTTCGGGCTCAACTACCCCTCGGTGAGCTGGGGCGACATGCTGTCCAACGCCCTCAATTACCTGGCCGACGGCTACTGGTGGGTGGTGTACCCGGTCGGGGTGTGCCTGGTGGCCGTGGTCATGGCCTTCAACTTCATCGGTGACGCCATGCGCGACACCGTCGACGTCCGCCTGCGGCGGCGCTGAGCGCGGACGACGAGGAGCTGGTTCCCCATGACATCCGAGGCACCCAGATGACGGCGCCAGGCGACCGCAGCGCACCCGTGATCGATATCGCGGACCTTTCCACCCACATAAAGCTGTCCCGCTCGGTAGTCCAGGCCGTAGGCAATGTCAGCCTGGCCATAGGAGCCGGGGAAACTTTGGGCCTGGTAGGCGAGTCGGGGTGCGGCAAGTCCATGACCGGGCTGTCGATAATGAGGCTGCTCCCCAACGGCGGCCACATCGTCGGGGGCTCCATAAAGCTCAATTGCCTCGACCTGGTCCAGCTCACCGAAAAACAGATGCGCGACATACGGGGCAACGAGGTCGCCATGATCTTCCAGGACTCGATGACCTCGCTCAACCCGACCATGCCCATCGGCAAGCAGATCGCCGAGCAGGTGCGCCGGCACACGACGATGACCAAAGAGCAGGCCATGCAGAGAGCGGCCGAGGCCCTGGAGCTCGTCGGTCTCCCCCACCCCCGGGAGCGCCTGGACGACTACCCCCACCAGCTCTCCGGCGGGCAGCGCCAACGGGTGATCATCGCCATCGCCCTGTCCTGCGACCCCAAGGTGCTCATCGCCGACGAGCCCACTACGGCTCTGGACGTCACCATCCAGGCCCAGATCCTGGGCCTGCTCGACGACCTGAAGGAGCGCCTGGGGATGGCCGTGCTCCTCATCACCCACGACATGGGCGTGGTGGCGGGCCGAGCCGACCGGGTGGAGGTCATGTACGCGGGCCGCATCGTCGAGACCGCCCCCACCGTCGAGCTGTTCACGCACATGCACCACCCGTACACCCAAGCCCTGCTGGGTTCGATCCCACTGCTGACCCAGGACCGCGACCAGCGCCTGTTCAGCATCCCCGGCATCCCCCCCGACCTCACTTCCCCTCCCCCGGGTTGCCGTTTCGCCGCCCGCTGCAGCCGGGCCACAGACCAGTGCCGTACGGACGAGCCGTTCCTCGAGCCCGCCGGGGCGGGCCACTACTTCGCCTGCTGGCACCCAGTAGACGGCCCACTGGCCCGGCTCGTGGCCGTGGGGAGGTCGGCGGCGTCGGCGACGACCGCGCTCGCCGTTGCCCCCGCCGGCGCCCTCGTGGGGGGCGGTGCGGGCGGTGCGGGCGGTGCGGGGCCCGGGGACGGCAGCGGCTCCGGCCTCGGCGACGAACGGCTGCTGGTCGTCGACGACGTGGTCCGGGAGTTCCCGGTCACGGCGGGAATGGTGCTCCAACGCCAGGTGGCTTCGGTCAAGGCCGTGAGCGGGGTGTCCTTTGCCGTGGGCCGGGGCCAGACATTCGGGCTGGTGGGCGAGTCCGGGTGCGGCAAGACCACGCTGGGCAAGATCATCGTCGGCCTGGAGAAACCAGACCTCGGGCACATCACGCTTCGGGGCACCGACGTGGCCGCCCTCGGCCCCCGCCAGCTCCGGCGGTTCCGCAAGGACCTGCAGATGATGTTCCAGGACCCCATCGCTTCCCTCGACCCCCGCATGCGGGTGGGGGCACTGCTGCGCGAACCGATGAAGCTGCAGGGCGTAGGCACCCACCGCCAGCAGGACAAGGTGATAGGGGACCTCCTGGGCGAGGTGGGCCTGCCCGCCAACGCCGTGGAGCGCTTCCCCCACGAGTTTTCGGGCGGCCAGCGCCAGCGCATCGGCCTGGCCCGGGCGCTCACGCTAAACCCCCAGGTCATTGTGGCCGACGAGCCCGTCAGCGCCCTGGACGTCTCCATCCGCAGCCAGGTCCTCAACCTCATGAAGCGCATCCAGGGCGACCACGGCCTCACTTATGTCGTCATCTCCCACGACCTGGCCGTCGTCAAGTACATGGCCGACACCATCGGCGTCATGTACCTGGGCAAGCTGGTCGAGGTCGGCTCGGGGGACGACATCTACCGCCGGCCCGTACACCACTACACGGCCGCCCTCATCGCCGCCGTGCCCGAGCCCGACCCCACCCGGGACAAGACCCAGATGGTCGCCGCCAACGTACGCGGTGAGCTCCCGAGCCCGCTCAACCCGCCCTCAGGTTGCCGGTTCCGGACCCGGTGCCCGGCGGCCCAGCTCGTGTGCGCCCAGGAAGAACCGCCCCTGCGTGTATTCGGTCCCGGGCATATGGCGGCCTGCCACTTTCCCCTGCTGGCTGCAAGCGAAGGTGTGGGCGGCGGAGGCACGGGGGCGACGGCTACGGCGGGCTCCCGTTTATTGGGGGCTGCCGATGGGCTGCTAGACCGAGGCGTGCCAACGGCCTGAGGTCACTCCCACGCGCTCTCATTCCACATAAGTGGGCCGAGGGCAGAAGCGGACAGCTACGATTTTCGGTCAGATGAGTTACGAAGAGGCCCAACCGACCAGACAATTTGGCCGGTGGGATCTCTCGTCGATCTGGCGGCGGAGACCGGACCGAGCTATAGCCTTATGTTTGATCGCTGGTTTGGCCATCCTGACCATGAGTTGGGTGTTCGGCAATCCTCCGGGAGCCTCGCCGGATGAGCCCGCGGCGCTCGTCAAGGCGCTGGCCACGGCCCACCTGGAGCTGTCGGGAAAGCCCTACACAGCTCCGCTTCCGCCATACACACTGCCCAGCGGAATGGCTTGGATCAACAAGGCAACCCGTAGTTACGGTCTCCCGTCCCGTCAGGCTCCGGCCACTCTGACTGTTTGCACGGCGTTCGCCCCCAACCAGACGGCGGGCTGCTTATTGCACCAATCTGTCCCCACCCGCCCCCGCGTCGTACAAGCACCTACGCCCGATGGTGTCTATCCGCCGTTCCTCTATCTTCCACTGGGGCTGGCCGCCCGTCTGGCATCGAGCTTGAACGGAGAGTTTTACGCGGCGCGCCTTGCTTCGGGCGGGATAAGCATCGTATTACTGGCCACCGCGACATGGTGCACCGTCATTCGGCGCCGGAGCCTGTGGCCGGCTGCTGGTCTAGCACTGGCAGCAACTCCCATGGTGATCTTCCTCGACGCGTCGGTCACCACGAACGGCATGGAGATCGCCGCCGCCATCTGCTTCTGGGCCGCCCTATTTCGGCTCCGACAGCCCGACGCCCCGCAGGTCGCATGGCTAGCCTTCGGGGCCGGAGGCGCCCTGATGTGCTTGGCTCGGCAGCTCGATGTCGCTTGGCTCGTAACCGGTGCGGTCGTCTTCGTCTGTCTTACCGGACCGGACAAAGTCTTCGACAGAGCCCGGCGCGGCGGGCGCTACAGCATCGTTGGTCTTTGCCTCGCCGCCGGTGGCGGATTAGCCGGCATCGCATGGGACGTTTTCGCCACCCCTTCCCAACCAATATCCCTAACCATCGCCTTGAACAACAAGCCGACGCCCTACCAACTCAGAGAGCTCGCCCACCAGGCTGTTGGCGTTTTCGGCTGGCTAGATACACCTCTACCCGCTCCAGCGGAGCAAGCCTGGTTCCTGGCCATTGGCATCGCGGCATGCGTTGCCCTTGTCGTCGGCACCTCCCGGCAACGCGTCGCGCTGGTCGGCACGTGCGTAGCGGTGGCGGCGGCAACGGTCGGAGTCCAGCTGTTCGTCATGGACCAGATCGGTTACGGCATGCAGATGCGTTATGTCCTCGCCATGGCCGTAGCGGTGCCTCTTCTGTCGGCCGAGATAATTTCCGAACGCAACGACGCCAGGAAGGACCTGGCGGGTCTGAGCCGGGTTCTGCTGTTCGGTGTCATGGTAATTGTGTCCGTCGTCCAGTGGGTCGCCTACTACACCAATGCCCACCGGTACGCCGTTGGTCTGGACAGTCCACGCTCCCTTCTCACACAGGCTGCGTGGCAGCCGCCTGGCGGCACGGTCCTGTGGCTCGTTGTGACGGGCACCGGCGTCGCGTTCTTAGCGATAGCAGGAGCCCTAATCGGAAAAATGGCCGGCTTGGGTCAACCTCCGACGCCCGTGAGCGCACGCCTCAATGATAAGGGTAATCTCCTGATTATGTAATCTTTGACCAAGAGCCTTGGGCTCCCTGTGAGTTCCAGATCGAAGGTGCATCAATGGTTTCTGACCTCGGGCGTCTCCGCTGGCGATGGGCGCCCCCGCGCCGCGGGGTGAGACTGGCCCGGGGCTGGCCCGGCGTGGCGCTTGTCAGCTTCGCCGCCAGCGTCCTCAGCTGGCCGGCCCGCCCGTGGGAGCGCGTGTACTCCGGCTTGGACCCTTCGTGGGAGGCGGGGCTGGCGATGGGGTTCATGCGCGACATCCAGTGGGGCCCTTCTCTTGTCTTTACATTCGGGCCGTATGGCTTCACCGACTACATCCTCAACTTCTACCATCTGACCGCCTTCATCTCGGTAGTGTTTGCCTTGACCATTACGTGGGGCTTGGCCGCCTTGATCGTCACGGCCCTTCGCCGCACCTGGGGGCTCCTAGCTGCCGGCCTGGCAGCTTGGGCGGCTTGCGTGATCGCATCCATCACAATGGGGTATTCCGACCTGGCGGCCGGCACCGTTTTGGCCCTGGCGCTGGCCGCCCTCCGGACTGAGGACGTCCGCCACCGCCTCGTGCTCCAGTCGCTCCTGGCGGGATTGGCTGGTTTTGAGCTGCTTGACAAATTCAACACCGGGCTCGTGAGCGTCGGTGCCCTCGTCTTGATCGTTGCCTTCGTAGGCGGCAGACGCCTGCAGGCTTCACTCGTTGCCGGCGCATCGCTACTAGGAGTGGCTCTAGCGGCGTGGTTAGGCGCGGGCCAGAGCCTCAGCAACCTGGTCAGTTACATCCGCGGTACGGTGTCGGTCGCCGCCGGCTATGGCGCCGCGATGCAATTGACCCCGCCCGGCCGCGAAGTCTGGTTGGCAGTTGTGATGGCGGGCCTGCTATGCGCTGTCTTCGCAGTGGCGCTTCGCGACAGACCGCGCCGAGAACAGGCCGCGACCGTATTGCTACTTTCTGGCTGGGGCTGGGCGATCGTCAAGGAGGGGTTCGTCCGCGCCCCCGGTCATGACGCCTTCTTCTTCGCGCTCGTCCTCGTCGCCTTCTGCATAGTTCGGGTCAAAGAATCCCTGGTCCCGTTTCAGGGGGCAGCTGTAGCGTTAGCTGCGCTTGTCGCTTTGTACTCGGCCGGGGCCTCCCCCGTAGGGGGACTGCCCAACGAGTTGCACTGGCCAACGGCAAGCGTCTCTGCTTTCGTCAACGACGTGGTAACCACGCTATTGCCGGGTCGGTTCGCACACGCCCAAGCGGCCGCTCGCGCTGAGTTCCTTTCCACCGGCGGTACCCTTCCGCCGGCCACCCTCTCTCTGCTAGAGGGGCACACCGTCGCCGTGGAACCAACTGAGGACTCCGTTATGTACACCTACCCGCAGCTCAACTGGGATCCGGAGCCCGTATTGCAAGGCTACAGCGCCTACACGACGTACCTCGACCACCTGAATGCCGGCTTCCTGGCCTCCTCACGGGCCCCCCAACGCATCCTTTACCAGGCCGGTTGGGTCATCGACGACCGCGACCCCTACTTTGACCCCCCCGCCACGTTGACCTCCATGTATTGCCACTATGTCCAAATAGCCGCTTCCGGTTCATCACAAGTCCTGGCGCGAGTCCCTGACCGCTGCGGTCCCGCGGTACTTATCGCCCACGCCACCGCCCACTTTGGCCAAGCCATCATCGTCCCACACGTCCCGGGCAAGTTACTACTGGCGACCTTCAAGCTCACCGCACCCCTGCCAGGCAGGATCATGGGCCTGCTCTTACGGTCACCCCTGACACAAGTCAGCACCTGGACGGAGTCGCCTTCCCCCACCACCTATCGTTTCCTCCCCGGCACGGCTGAAGACGACCACGTCGTCGGCGCTCCAACTACGCTCGGGTATTCCCCTACCTTTACACCCCCGACCGTACATCGCATAACGCTACTCGGCGACGGGTGGCGCCCCGGTGAAGGCGATGTTCGTGTCACTTTTTACGCGATGAGCCTCTCCCGCTTGTAGCAAGCTCCCCGTGCTAGTCCGCTGTCATGACAAGCGCCGAAAGGCCCAGGGGCCGGAACCTCTCCTTCAGGCGGAGCGCGGGCCGCTCTAGCCACTTGTACGACAGCGCAACAACGCCGAGCGTGATCGCGAACTCGGCCACGATGAGCCCCATCTGTTGCGCGGCGCCGTGGTAGCCAATGGTGCTCACGGCCCGGAAAATCGGCCAGTGCCACAGGTATACTCCGTAGGACCGCTTGCCGATCCACACCAAAAGGCTCGACGACAGAAACTCTTCCAGCACCCGAAGTGGAGCGGTCACCAAGCTCAGCAACACCAGTCCCGAGCCAACCACGGTGAGCGGAACGTAAGCCCACTGCTCAGTCAGTACCGTGGGTTCTCCCCACACGACAGCGATAAGGACCACGGCGCCCAAAGCGGCGCCGGTTCTCACCAAGGCCGCCAGTACAGAGGTTGTCAGCCATTTCCCGAGCGGGCTGGCCACGAGGAAGGCAATGGCGCTCCCGACCATAAGCCCGTCCGAGCGTAAGAGCAGCGAATGGTACGAGACCTCCGTCGACCCATCCAGCCGCTGCAGGTAAGCGTAACGCGCCACCATCTCGATCAGTGCAAGGCAGAGCAGGTAGCCGGCGACAGTCGACCTAGACCACGAGCGTCTCAGCAATACAACGCAAACCGCAGGCCAGATCAGGTAGAACTGCTCTTCAACGGCCAGAGACCAGGTATGGGAGAGAAGGTCACTGCGGCCCAGGTCGTTGAAGTTGTAGTTGCCCACATAAAGGACCGACCAAGGCACCTCGCTAAGGGTCGGCGCCCGGAAGCTCACCAGTCGTTGCCAGAGCACGACGGCGACACTCACCACCACGAGGACCACGGCCAGGGCCGGAAAGAGACGGAGCGCCCGCCGAGCGTAGAAATCTCGGAAGCTTATGTCCCGGCGGCGATCGTATTCTGCGATCAACAGCCACGTAATCAAAAATCCCGAGAGAACAAAGAACACGTCCACGCCGACTTGTCCGTTTTGCAGATGTGACAGGTAAAGGTGCCCGAGGATCACAGCGAAGACGGCGACAGCCCGCACCCCATCGAGCGCAGGCCAGTTGCCACGCTCAGCAGGCACGGCCGCCGATGCTACAGGCGCCATGGGCTGGTGGTACTCGTGCCGTCGCGGCTACACGGAGGCATCGTGGTCACCCGCCCCGTCGCCGAGGGCACCGCCGATCGTGGCGCCACCCAGGCGCGCTCAGTTCGCAATGCGGGACCTTCGCAGTTCCGCTAGCGGTATCGTACCGGGGCGCTGGTCTGCGGTAACCAGTTTCGGCCCGGCGAGGTAGGCATAGCGTCGCAGGCCCAGCTTCCGGAGCCGGTACTGGACGGCGGTATGCAAGACGCCGACACCGTAGCGGACGCTGGCCCTGAAACTGATAGAGGACGCCCCCGGCTGGTACCGCGTAGGGCACGACAGCTCGCCGATCCGACCGCCGGCCACCAGAGCCTGCGCGATCACCTGATTGTCAAATGTGAAATCGTCCGAGTTGTGCTCGACGGGCAAGGCGGCGAGCAACTCCCTGCTATAGGCGCGAAGCCCCGTGTGGTACTCGGACAGCTTCGCACCGACGAGGAGGTTCTCGATAAACGTGAGGGCACGGTTGGAGACGAACCTCCAGGCCGGCATGCCGCGCGCCATGGCGTTTTGGGCCAGGATCCGAGAGCCGAGGACCAAGTCGTACTCGCCGGACACGACCATAGCTGCCATCGCCGGGACCAAACGGGGCGAGTACTGGTAGTCGGGGTGCACCATCACGACCACGTTTGCCCCCAGCTCGAGTGCCTTGGCGTAGCATGTCTTCTGGTTGGCACCGTAGCCACGGTTGACCTCGTGGCACGTGGGCTCCAAGCCGAGGGACTTCGCCACCGACAGGGTACTGTCGGTACTGGCGTCGTCGACCAGTACCACGCTGTCCACGACGGACCGGTCCAATCCCGCCATCGTGAGGGGAAGTGTGTTTTCCGCGTTGAACGCAGGGAGCACAACGACTACGCGCTTACCACAAAGCATTGACTGTCTCCTTTACCGCACCCTGCCGGGTCGTCACGGTAGGACCACCGACTTGACACCGGCTCCGGGAGCCCAAACGAACGCCCATATCCCGGGCCCTTGGTCCAGCGCTCGGGCGTGAAGCCGCTCCTCCACATACTTGACAGCCTGACGAGTCTCCAAAGCGTAACCATCGTCAGTCCCCTGCCCGGGAGCCAGGACAAAGACCACCGAGCGCGATCCGCCGACCGGGTAGCGTTCGGGGCCACCCGCAGCCCAGTAGGGGTAGGAAACGTTCCCCGGACCGAACCGGCCCATTATCCCCTGTGACACCACCACTTCGGACCCAACCGGGATCTTCTGCTGCAGCGCGGCAAGCTCGGACGTGGCGTGCGCTGTAACCCTGTGCAAATAGTGGGAGATCTGACCGACGTTAATGGCGAGCACGCCAAACGCGGCGGCAAGGGCGAAGACGGCGAGAACTAAGGTAACGTGACCGGAAGAGCCCGCTTTGGCTGCCAGTTGGTGCAGCACGAGGACAGAGCCAATCATCAGGAACAGCACGGCGGGCCAGCTCTGGAACGCTTGACTGAAGTGAATGAAATCAGGGTTGGCATTTAGGGCGCTCGGTAGGAGTACGAAGGCGGCGGGGACCAGGCCCCACAGCGACCTCAGACCGATCACGCCCGCCGAAGCAACGTACCCGTCGACATAACCAACGTGCGAGCGGAACATGTTCAGGGCCCGCAGAGGATGGGCGAGGAGCCCTTCAACTATCTGGGCCACTCCGAGATGCCCGCTGGTGTGACCGGTCAGGTACCCGTACATGGGGCCGAGCTGGAGACCTCGAAAGCCCATCGCCCCGATCCCGGACGCCAGCAACAACCAGGCAGCCCCGGCGGCCACGAGGGTAACGGCCGTGCTTCGCGGGACCTTACGACTTGCCAGGGCGGCTAGCCCAATGGCTATAACGCACAGGCCGCCGGAGGCGGCGGCACACGTGAGGGTCAGCGGTACCCAGACCCAAAGCCGCCTCACTCGGCCGGCCCACAAGTCGCGAGCGGCCAGGAGGACGAACACGGTGGCAAAGGGCGTGACGTGGAAGTCGAAGCCGATGGTAAACCAGCTCCAGGGCGTAACCAGTAGGAGTACCGTCACCAAAGCCAGCAGCCACGGTGCGGTGCGCCGGGTACCCTGCTTTGTCAAAGCCTCCCGCGCCCACGCCAGGACGACCGCCTCGCCGGCCACGACGGCCAGGGCTTGAAGCCACAACAAGATCACGGCATGGGGGTAGAGCCAATAAAACAGTGCCAAGGGCCACATGATCAGTTCAAGGTCGTTCCGCCAGAAGGGCAGACCGAAAGCGCTGCTGTACGGGCTCAGATGCCCGTGAGCGATGGCCGTCCACGCCTGGGAGTAGGCGGCAAAGTCGAGGGTCAGGTTGAAGCTGTGGTATTGAGCGGTGGTAAAGGCGAGCAGGCCGAACAACTGCACTCCGAGGAGGCCTAAAGAGGCTCGCCATACGAGGCCTAACCGCCGCTGCGCCGAACTTGAAGCTCTCGACGGTTCCCTTCTCGGGCTCCCTCGTGGGCGTACGTGTCATCGTCGCCGCCAACGTCATCGGCTCACTTTGCGGAGAGGTAGGCCCATGAGCTGGACAAGCGGGCTTTCTCGGCACACCGTGCGCCCACCAGTGGCAGGGTCCTGCGTTGGCACGAGGGCGTGGGGAGCACTTAGACGGACAGGAAGGGGCCTTATCCTGCCATTGTCCCGAGTCGGCACGTCTCCTCTTTTCATGGCCGGCCTCCGCCGTTGGACTGTTCCGGGCCCCCCATCTGAGGTTGGATCCCAGTGTTCACTTCGGGTGGCAACCGGTCCATGGGCCGATCGGCCCATTTGCGGGAGGACAACGCCTGCCACCTGCGGATCTGCGGTACTGTCGGTGACCCGCCGGTGAGAGAAGAGCCCGAACCCGACCACTACTGTCCGTGGCCCACCTTCGCTTCACCTCACTGGTCCTCGCTATCGGCCTGCGACGCAATGGGACCACGTTCCGCCCTTGTGCCTCTCAGCGGTCAGGCCCGATCGCAAATGCGAGTTGCGCCGAGCCAGCAGGTGAAAGATGACAGGAATGAGGAGCGGCCCACATTTGGGTTTGCCGCCAGGAGGGCGAAAAGCGCACAGGGCCCCAGCCTGCTCGATCGGCGCCCTGGCGTTGTTGGGCGTGAGCGGTTCCACCCTGGTCGCCGTCGCTAGCAACCTCCCCGGTTCCCCCTACGGAGCGCACGCCGCCAGCTTGTGGCCCCTTGCAGCATCCGGGCCCGCCCCTGGCTGGGAGGGACCAAGCCTGCCGTCTTGGGCCAATGTTGCCGATCAAGCCGTCGGAGTGACCGGCGGCCACCTGCTAGTAGTACTCTCCGCGGTGATCGGGCTCTGCTTCCTGGGCCTGGCCTGGATCCTTGTTTGGCGGATAGGCCTATTAGGCCCTCGCCTGACCTGGCAAGCACTTCCTTGGGTGGTCGGGGCGTGGTTGGCCCCGCTGCTCTTCGCCGCTCCCTTTGCGAGCCAGGACGTTCTGGCTTTATGGAGCCCAAGGCAAGATGGTCCTTGACGGGTTCGGCGGGTACAGGCCGGCGTCCTTGTTGGGGCACTCCGTGTGGACGTTGGGTGTCGACCCGAGATGGGCCGCCCACCCTTCCTTGTACGGGCCAGTAGCGCTTGACCTCTCGGCCCTGTTCGTAAAGGCGGCAGGCGGCCGGCCGTGGGTGGCAGCAGAATGCTGGCGCCTGGCCGCCATCGCCGGCATCGCTTTGTGCGCCTGGGGGGTCAAGCGCATCGTCTCTTGGCGAGGTGGGAACCCCGTTGCAGCAGTCGTCGCCGGGGTAGCCAACCCGGCAGTGCTGGTCGTCCTCGTCGGTGGTGTGCACAACGACGCGCTTATGCTCGGGCTGGCCGTAGCAGGGACTGCACTCGGGGTATCGCGTCGGGGGCCGTTGGGCTTGGTCCTCGGCGCCGTCGGAGTAGCAGTGAAACCGCCCGCGCTGCTCGTGGTCGGGGCGACCTCTTGGTGGGCGTGGGGGACCAGACCTCGTGACCGGGCGAGAGCAGCACTTATTGGGGCGGCATCCCTGGTCGGGGTGCTGCTTGTAGCTGGGGCGGGCGCGGGAGGAGGGTTCGGATGGCTCAGGGCATTGTTCTCCTACGGGTCGATACCGGGATCGTTCTCGCTCGGTGCGCGGTTCCTGGACGTGAAATCAGGACCAGTTGTAGATGGCATCGAAGTGGCCGGAACGGCTCTGGCCGTCTTACTGATCGTCGGGGCACGAGCGTCGGGGCAGTGGATCGCGGCTACGGGTTGGGGACTTGCGCTCTTGGCTGTGACGGCTACCAAACCAGAACCTTGGTACCTCGCATGGGCGATCGTGCTGCTCGCTTGCGGAGGCCTTCGCCGCCGCACAGAAATCATGGGGCTGGTAGTGCTCGGTGGTGATGATGGCAGGGAGCGTTGTCGCTATAGGGGTCTTCTGGTGGTTCGCGGGCGTTATATTGCTCGGCTGGCTCGGTATTACGGCCTTGCTGTTCCGCCATCAGCCCTGTTGACCGGAGCTCGCAAAGCTGTGCCGGGGATGAGGGTCCACAGGACGAACTGTCCGCTTGTGACCAGGGGTTGACCTAAGGCATCGGTGAAGATCTGCGCTACAGTCTTCCCGTGTGGCGCGGCGAGGTCGACAAGCACGCCTCGGACGTCCTGGCGAGCGGCGAAGATCCGAGTTTGACCCACTACCTGCTTGAGCGGCGGGGGCGCGGGGTAATAGTCGCTCAGGCCATCTTCGGCGACCAAGTACTCCTGGACGGCAGGCGGGTTGAGCAAGGGCGGGATGGTAGAGGCTCGGAGGTCAGGACCCGGCACGCGGCCGTACACCCCGAGCAGCCTGAAGGAGAACTGGGCACCGGCCTGCCACAAAAAGGCCCGGTCCTCTGGAAAAACTGGGTAAGGGTAGCTCAAGATTATGGGGTTGCCACTAGGAAGGACCCTAGTCACAGCCACGGGTAGCACTGTCACGGGCTGGCTGGGGTAGGGCCACGTCGGCAACCAGGTGACGACAAGCACGACGGAGACGAGGCAGAAAGCCGAGGCAACCGCATGACGGTGCCTCCCTGGAACGGCCAGGCGGTCGCTGCTCCGCTCGCGTAGATCGTCCAGCCCGAACGCAATGACAGCTGCGATGCACGCCGCTGTCGTAAACGCAAAGCGAATAGGGAGGATATTGTCGGTCGCGGGCAGGTGGGCCAGGATGTCAAACGGCAGAGGCACGCTGCTGGCACGTTCATCTACCACGAGATACCGCCCCATGGAAAGCACGCCGGAGATCACGCCAAGGCCGGAAGCTAGCCTGACCGTCCATGAGGCGCGCTGGCGCCAGACCAGGAAAGCCAGGACGGCGAACAGGGCAAAGCCCACGTACGCTCCGTTTTCCGCACCTGCAAAGACGCTGAGCCTTGTGCCGACTGAGCGCAGCACCGGCGCGACAGCCTGTCGAGGACTGGGAGCGACGAAGTCGAGGACATCGGAGAACCAGGCGTTGTTGACGAGGTTCGCCGGCCCCACGTAGTGAATGGGACCGGCAAACTGGTACCACAACGGCCAAGCAAGAGCCGCTCCCGTGAGCGCCAGGGCTGTTGCGAAAGCTGAGAGAACCGGCCTCGCAACAATGCGAATGGTATCCCGCGCCCTTTCCAAGCAATAGGCCGTCACGATCGCTATCCCAACGGCACACATGACCGCGGTCAGGGCCAGGACCTCGGCGGAGATAAAGTACTGGGCGACGATGAGCGCGGCAAGCGCCGACCCACAAAGCAACGGGCGCCGCGGTCCGGTCAATGCCTTGACGAGCGCGGCAACGATCAGCGGGGGAAGGGGGACGAAAACCAGGTCGAGGTGCGTAAGACCCTGGTTCACCATGTAGGGCGAGAAACCGTACGCAAGTCCTCCGAGAGCCGCAGCTGGTGCCCATACTCGCCAGCGGCATAGGACGGCGTAGGTGGAGGCCGCGGACAACGGCATGGCTGCGACCATGAACATCGTCGTGCTGGCAACTGGACCGGCGGCAAGCGTCACGGGCAAGCCAACGAGCCCAAGCAACGGCATTGCTGGGGCTTGCGCGAGATTGAACCCCATAGGGACGTTGACGGCGGTGGTGAAGAAGGGGTTGTGGCCCGTGACCAACGTGTGCGCCGTCCACGCGAGGAACCACACGGTCTGAGCCGGGTCTTGGTCTGCTTGGTAGAAGAGACGGTGCGTGGTCCCCGGCAAGATGGGCCAGTAGGCGATCACGCCCAGAACCAGGTAACCGACAACCACGGTCGCCGTGAAGACCGCACGAGAACGGCGAGAGGCAAAGCCCTCCGGAGCTCGGTGACCTGTTCCCGAGAAAGCCTCAAAGCTTGAACCGCTTACACGCAAACTCGTCCTGACACTGGTAGACAACTCGCTAGGCATCCCGACCCGCCTCATGATAGGCGACGTCGTCAAGCGCGGGTCCTGGCGCTCGGAGTGCTACCGAAGGCAGGTGGCCGTAGCCGCTCGTCCGGCCAGTCAAAATGGGCCGATCGGCTTATTGATAGGGTCTGGCACGGCCTGAAGACTTGAACCGATCCCGCTCAAGCGGGAGCCAGGCCCGCCTGCCGGCGGGCTCTCTTAGCAGAAGAGGAACGCACTAATGCTCAACCAGATCACGATTCTGCAGGCCACGCTTGTCGGCTGGGTGCGTAGTCACCTGCCTGCCAAGGACGATGCCGGTGCCAGCCTCGTCGAGTACGCCCTGCTTCTCGCCCTCATCGCCGTTGTGGCCATCGGGGCCCTCGTCTTCCTGGGCGGCACTGTCAACAACACGCTGAACAACGTCGCCAACGCCATAAACACCGCTAAGTAAGGCAGTCGACGAGCTCCAGTCCGAACATCAGGAGCTCCGCAACTACCGCAACCTCGTGAGGTCTGAGGTCCCCTGGCCAGGGAGGGCGGGGGACCTTCAAGGACGGGCTCCCTCCGAGATCCGCGTTGGCGCGGACAAATCGCGATATCGTGCGCGGTACCACTCTCATCAGGAGGCACCATGAGCGACAGCGGTAGCCCCGTAGAACCAGCAGGGCAGAGCGCTGAGCCCGACTTGAACCTGGGTGGTACCCCACCCTCGTACCCACCGCCGAGTTTCCCACCCCCGAACGCGCCACCTCCGCCCCCACCCGGACCGGGGCCGGCACCGGCAGGAGCCGGACCGGCGACGCCGGGGTTCACCCTCAACGTGAAGCTTCCCCCTATCGACCCCGAGGCGCTGTCCAAGACGCCCTGGGTGCTCGGAGCGGCGGCGATCCTGGCCGGCCTCGTCATCTTCTGGTTGTCATCGATCATCTCGGCGTTCCAGCACGACGCGGGCTATGACTTCCGCGCCCGCGTGCTCCATCTCCTCGGACCCGGCAACGCCGCCTGGGCGGTGGCCGTGCTCCTGGCCGTGGCCCTGCTGGTGCTGGGAAGTACCAGCGAAGACAGGCGCACCGCCGTCGTGGGATTCGTCTACCAGCTCCTCCTGCTTGCCGCCGCCCTCCTGACGGCGGCCGCCGTCATCAACGCCATCATCGAGATCAGCTATATAGGCGACAGTTTCGACCTGGCCCTTAGCGGGTTCCTGAGTTACCTCGCCGCCGTCCCGATCTCAGCCGCAGCCGGGCTGTGGGCGTGGCGCGCCAACCCCAGCGGGCTGCCCTGGAGCAAGAAGACGACCACGACCTAGGATGCTGGCGCGGAGCTCAATCGATGCTGACGATGCCCTGTCTCAGCGCCTTGGCCACCGCTTGAGTGCGGCTGGAGACCCCGAGCTTGGCATAGATATGGGCAATGTGGTTCTTGGCCGTCTTGGGGCTGACGTACAGCTCACGTGCCACTTCGATGGTCGAAGCACCCGTCGCCAGTGCTTGCAGCACCTCGAGCTCCCGGCTGGTGAGGCCGTGAGCAAGGACGGTGGCCGTGCTCGGGTCGGCTGGTGGGACGGCGGCCACTTGCTGGCGCCTGTCACCCCGCCTGACCACGAAGGGCGCCACCGCGCCAGCCGACGCCATGCTGGCCGGCTTGACGATGTAGCCCAACCCTCCGGTGACGAAGGCGGCTCGCGCTGCCGCCTCATCGGTCGCCGTCGTGAGCACGATCACAGGACCGGTGTTCACCCCGTCCTGACCCGTCTTGCCACCGGCGGGATGGAGCAGCTCCTCCTGGTCCCGCACTAAGGCGAGCTTTGCCTTCCCAGAACGGCGTGCCGCCGGCATCCCCACGACGGCCGCCGTGTCGGCCACGACCGACACGCCCGAAGTCTCCAGCGAACGACGCGCCCGGCGCAGGGTGTGCCCGGTGGCGGCCAAGGCCGGGCTGGCATCCAGCGCCACAACCACGACCACCGAAAGGCCGGCCGCTTCCAGGGACCGACAGACGTTCTTGAGCACACTGTCGTCAGCGGAGGTACGCTTCGCTTTCTTTGGCGTCTCCCGGGCGAGCCCTAACCTCGGTTGGGCTTCCCCCATACGGTTGGCGATTGTCAACTGACTGAGCTCTCCCTTACCCTCTTCCATGCGGGCGGTCTAAACAAGTCATCCCTAAGATACAGATCCGCTCCGACTGGCGACATCCGCGTTCACGAACAGGAAGCGCCGCTTCACGCCAAGTGTTGCCGACCTTGCTCTCAGCACTCACAGCCCGCCCTTTTTCGCCTATGAGCCGGTTTGGCCCCCCGACCAGGGGCTAGCCGTCCGCCTCGCTTCGCGCCCTACGAAGCGCCCCAAGACCCTACATGCTCAAAGACAACGGCGTCGCCTGCGTGGTAGACGAGCTTCCAGGCCGGGTCGTGGCTGAGGAATATGGCGAGGGTGGTGTCCTTGTTCCACATGACCCAGCGCACGTCCCAGTGCCGGAAGACGGGGTCAGGGTCGACGCTTACCTGCGAGACGTTGACATACGTCTCCAGGATGTCGGTGCCGAAGTAAACGTCGGTACGCCCGTCAACGAAGACGGGGATGTTCTCGTAGATAAGGTAATCACTCCACCAGTAGGTGGCGAACACCCTCCCGACCTGGTGCTTCAGGAACGCCGTGGCCGCCACGGGCGTCGCCGTCGAGTTGTCGCCTCTCGCCGGTGCACCGGCGGCAGTGTGCGGGCCAGCCAGCAATGCCGCACAAGCCAGGACGGCGACCGGCACCGTCAGGACGTTGGGCCTGATGGTCTCGGTCTTGATAGGTGACCAATGGCTCAGCACCGAGCACATGGCGAGGACGAGGTAGGGCATGAAGCGGACGGCATGCAACGTGGCCAGGAGCATGACGCACGCCAACAGGGCGTCGTCCAAGGGAAATAAGGTAGTGGTGAAGGCAAGAAGGCCGAATAGCACTATGAGCGGCCCAACGATCACAGCGAGCAGGAACAGTGAGTGGAAGTCCGGGCTTTGCCACTCCTCTATAAAAGAGGTGAGCTCGGACGACGAGCTCACGTGGAACGAGTAGCTGAGCAGCCCGGGACCGTGGGGGTTCACCAAGGTGGCCAGCAGGCTGGCCACGACGGTCGTCGCCATGGCCTTTGCCGGCAACCTGGCGCTGGCCAGCCGACCGGGGAGCGCGGGGAGCACCGACAGCACGAGCTCGAAGGACCAGGATCCCCAGAGCCAGCAGGAAGCTGCCGTGGAGGTTGGCCCACACCAGCAACAGGGGTGGGACGGCAACGAGCCAGGCCGTGCGCCGGCGGGCCAGAGTCAGCGCCAATAGCAATGCGGCAAAAAACATGTAACTCAGGTCCTGGGGCCGCGGGCTGACAAAGTCGTACATGCCCGCCCCGGCAAGTACACAAAGCGCGGCCGTCCACAGCCAACCCGAGCCGGTGCGTCTCCAGCGGGCGACGCTCAGCAGGAGCGCTCCACAGCACGCCCCGCCGGAGACCAACCAGTAGCTGACAGCGCCGACATGCGCCACCAGCCAGGCGATCAGCAGGGCGAAGCCCCACTCCTCGGCCAGCCAGGGACGGCCCAACACCGTGTACGAAAACATGTCGTGGCTGACGACGGCGTGGTGGGCCAGCATCCAGCGGCCTTCTGCCACCTGGTAGAACACGTCGCCGGAAAGCCCCGCATGCATCGCCTGGCGGAACAGCGCGGCGCAGGTGCCGATCACAACGATCAACGCGGGATGAAAGCGCAGCCACCCGTGCCCCTGAGGCGCAAGTGCGCTGGCAACACCGACGGGGGCTTCAACTGCGGTCACACCACCATCAGGGCCACCCTCAGCTCCATCAGTCAGCGTTGGCGGGCTCAAGCTGGTCAAAGGTTACCTCCGGGCTTGGGCGAAGTCGATCCAGGCTTTATCTTTATGGCCGATGACTTGAGCCTGTGTCGTCCGCAATTGCACAGTGAACCATCGAGCTGTCGCAACTATCAGGACGGTATTGCGGAGTGCTCCGCCTGCGGTCGCGAAGTAGAAACTGTACCCAAAGAGAGCGTGAAGACCATACAGAACGGGGTAGATCAAGGTCGTCAGGGCCGCACTGGCGACCCAGCCCGGGCGGAGCGGCCAATAGGCCCATAGAGGCACGAGCCATATGAGGTATTGCGGGGCAAAAGCCTTATCGGCGAGGACAGCCACCGATAGGACGGTCAGACTGACCGCTTCGACGGACAGCCGGCCATGAGCGGCGAACCACCAGACTGCACTAAGCCCAAGAACGGCGGCGGCCATCACGATCAGCCCAATAACGAGATGAGCTCGCCCGATCACCTCGACAGAGCCAAAGGCTCCTATCCAATGAAGGTGTAAGGGGTCGGTAAGCAGTGTCAACGTGCCCTGCAAGCTCGAAGAGCTCAAGGCCCCGGTGCACCTCGTAACGCAGGGGCGAAATGGCACTGCCAGGCGCCAGCAAACTCTGGGCCGTGGCGACAACGACAATCGGCCCGGACGCCGCCAACGCCCGCCGCAGCGCCCATTTGCCCGTCTGGGCTTTCTCGACCACCAAGAAGCCCGGGAGCAAGAGGAAAGGGAAGAGCTTGAGAAGTCCTCCCAACGTGGCCCAGGCCCAGGCCCGGCCCCATCGACGCCGGCGAGCACCCTCGACGGCGAGCACCGCGGCGAGCACGGGGACGATGTCATAGCGCATGAAGATGATTGGTAAGGTTCCCAAAAGCAGGTAGATGCAGGTACGTCGCGACCAGCCAGGGTGCTCCTCGAGGCCGTCACTAGACCCGGCCAGGGCCATGCAAGCCGCCCCAGCCATCAACCCGAACCCAAGCCAGTACACAAGTGGCAGCGCCTTTGGCAATAGAAAGACGACCAAAGACAGCGCGGGGTACTCCTTGGGCAAGACGTGCAGCATCGGCGTCGCCACGGCCTGGCGGGCATAGCGCTCATAGAGCGCCACATCGCTCGACTTGGCCATCGCCGCCAAAAGCAGGCCGACGGCCACCAGGAGCGGGAGGAAAAGCTCCCCACCCTGCCAACGTCTAACGATCCGCGGCCAGCGCTCGCCGGTAGCTGAGCCTGCCGCCGGGCCGCGGCTCCCTCCGCCACCGTCCGCAGCCCGCTCGGGCCCGTGTCCCTCCAGCGGGCCACACTGGCCAGGAGCCCTCATGTTCACTTGGCCGTGCCCCCCCGCACAGCCAGCACATCCGGCGGCGCCTCCACCACGGCGTCATTAGCGGGGGCGACGACCTCCGGCCCGGTCAGGACAGGTTCCCTCCCGTCGGCCCGCTGGGCCGCCCTCAACTGTCCCGTCAACCATGCCGCGGTCGCCACCAACAGGACTGCGTTGCGGAGTGCTCCCGCCGCCGTATCCAGGAAGAAGCTGTGCAACCCGAACGGGCCGTGGTTGGTGTGCAGGACGGGGTAAACCAAAGTAGTCAGCGCGGCGGCGGCAACCCAACCCCAGCGCAGCGGCCACAGTGCCCACAAGGGGATGAGCCAGATCAGGTATTGGGAAGCAAAGGCCTTGTCCGAGAGCACTCCCACGGTGAGGACAGCCAGGCTGACCGCTTCGACGGACAGCCGACCTTGGGCCGCCGACCACCACAGCGCCGCCAGCGCCAGGACGGCCCCCGCCGTCACCAACGCAGAAATCAGAAAGCCACCCTGCCCCACTACTTCGATCGAGCCGAAGGCCCCCAGCCAGTGCAAGTGCAGGGGGTCGGTCAGGAGGGTCAGGCTTCCCTGCAGGCTCGACAGTTCGAAGCCCCGGCGCATCTCGAAGCGCAACGGCGACAGGGCGCTTCCAGGGGCAAGCAAGCTCTGAGCTACGGCCACCAGGACAATCGGCCCGGACGCCGCCAACGCCCGGCGCCACGCCCACTTGCCCGTCTGGGCTTTCTCGACCACCAAGAACCCGGGGAGCAGGAGGAAAGGAAAGAGCTTGAGCAGTCCTCCCAGCGTCGCCCACGCCCAGGCCCGGCCCCACTGACGCCGGCGGGCACCATCCACGGCCAGCACGGCGGCGAGGACAGGGACAATGTCGTACCGGGTGAACAGGACCGCCAGCGTTCCCAGGAACAGGTAGATGCAGGTGCGGCGCGACCAACCGGGGTACCGCTTCGAGCCCGTCGCTGCACAGGAGGAGGGCGACGCAGGCGGCCGCCGCCACCAGCCCGAACCCAAGCCAGTACGGCAGCGCAAAGGCCTTGGGGACCAGGAATATGCCCAACGAAACGGCGGGGTACTCCTTGGGCAGGGAGTGGAGCAAGGGCGTGGCCAGGGCTTGGTTGGCATAGTGCTGGTACAAGGCGACGTCGCTGGAGTGGGCGATCTGCGCTATCCGAAGACAGACGACCACGAGGGGGAGAAGGAAAAGGTGGCCCTGCCGCCAACGCCGGACAACGCGGTGAAAGCGCTGCCTTCCTGTGGGGCCGAAGAGCGAACGGCGTCTCCGTCCGGGCGGATCTGTAGCGGGTGTGGCAGCAACACCTTCTTGATGAGCCAGAGGCGATGCGCCGCCCTCCCCTGTCATCCGGCCGTCCTCCTCACCTTAAACCTGTCTACCCGCTTGGTGGCCCGCTCCCGCTCCGGCGGGCTCGACCCAGTTTTCACTACACGTGGCAAACCCACCATGGGCTGATCGGCCCATTTGCCCCGGTAAAAAGCCTACGACCAGCAACTCTGCGATATCCCCCGCTCTAACCGAGCAAAGGGAGCAGAGATCTCGTTACTCTACGTGGCCAAGCCCTCGCCGGTTGGCCGCCGAGTGGCCCCTGCACCGGGCCCCAGCCTCCGCCGGCACTCTGAGTGTTCCGTTCTTCCGACCGCTGGCTGCATGTCCGTTTGCGCTCTCCGTGCCGACGAACCCTCTCGTGGTATAGGGCCACGTGAGGAACTACGCGCCTAAAGCCCTGGTAGTTCACGGTAGCAACCCGAAATGGGCCGATCGGCCCATGGACCCCATCTCACGGTCCGTGAACACTTATCCCCAAGCCCGCCCGAGCGGGAAGTAGGGCCTGCCGTCTCGGCCGGCCTGTATGGCAGAAGAGGAAACGCAACTCATGCTAAATCAGATAACGCTCTGGCAAGCAATGCTCGTCGGTTGGGTGCGCGGTCACCTGCCCGCGAAGGACGATACTGGTGCCAGCCTCGTTGAGTACGCCCTACTCCTCGCCCTCATCGCCGTTGTGGCGATCGGGGCTCTCGTATTCCTTGGTGGCACCGTCAACAACACGTTGAACAACGTCGCCAACGCCATCAACACCGCTAAGTAAACCAACTGGGGCACCCCCGGCCCGTCCGGGCCGGGGCCCGGCAAACGCCGTCAGGCAGTACCCGCTAGGAGGACCCTGCTGATGATGAACCAGATAACGCTCCTACAGGCCATGCTTGTCGGTTGGGTGCGCAGTCACCTGCCCGTCAAGGACGACGCCGGCGCCAGCCTCGTCGAATATGCCCTGCTCCTCGCCCTCATCGCCGTTGTGGCGATCGGGGCTCTCGTATTCCTTGGTGGCACCGTCAACAACACGTTGAACAACGTTGCCAACGCTATAAACACCGCTCCATAACAAATAAAGCAGGCTCCCGACCAAGTCCTGGTCGGGAGCCCTTTGGTTTTTGTCCGCACTGGGCGTAGCACGTGACCAAGAGAAGGGTCGTACAACAAATGTTCGCTAATATGCGTCGGTGGACCGACTGGGCGCAGGCTCGTTTTAGCCTGACTAACCTGAGGAACAGGTCATCCGGTGACGAGCGTGGCGCGACCCTGGCTGAATACGCCCTTCTCATCGCCCTGATCGCCATTGTGAGCGTCGGGTCCCTCGTCTTTCTCGGCCAAAGCACCACCCGCACCCTATCGCTGACGGCTTCTAAAGTCGGGTCCGGTGCCACGGGGCCGCTCGGTAGCGGCCTGGGAGACATCAGCTCGCCCCTCAACCTGGCGGCCACACCGGGTGTCAACGCGCAAAACAATGTCACTATAGGTTTGACGTGGGACCCGCCGGCGGTAAACAATTCTGGCTACCCCATAATCGGCTACGACGTTTTTATGGGCACTGCCTCGTTCCAGGAGAGTGCCACCCCGGAGACCTCCACAGGCACTTCTGATACGGTCGCGACGCTCCCGGACGGTACCACCCTGCTCGCCCAGGGCAAGCAGTACTTCTTCCTCGTGCAGGCGGTCACGGACATAGGTAACAGCGCGTCTTCCAACGAGGCAAACGCCACGACGGACGCGAAACCCGGTGCCCCTTCGCTCACCGGCGCAGTGGCCGGAGTCAGGGCAGTAACGCTCAACTGGACGGCAGGCAGCACGGGCGGTCTTACCATCCAGGGCTACAACGTATTCGAGGGGACAAGCGCGGGCAATGAGTCAACCACGCCGGTGAACACGTCGCCCCTCTCGGGCACCACAACGACCTATCAAGTGACCGGGCTTGCCAACAACACGCCCTACTACTTCACGGTGGAAGCGGAGAACCAATTGGGCTGGAGCACGGCCTCCAACGAGAAGTCGGCGACCACGCCCAATTTCCCCGGTGCCCCGACCTTGACGGGCACCGCCGAGAGCAAGCAGGTCGGGCTCAGCTGGACGGTGCCGACGAGCGACGGAGGCTCTCCGATCAGCGGCTATGACGTCTTCCAGGGCGCGACCTCGGGAGGTGAGTCGGCGACCCCGGTAAACGCGGCGCCGATCACGGGGACCAATTACAACGTTACCGGGCTCACGAACGGGACCACCTATTACTTCACGGTTAAGGCAATCAACGCCGTGGGCCTGAGCGGGCCCTCGAACGAGGTTTCTTCTAGTCCGTTGATCGGCGTGCCGAGCCCCCCGACCGGGCTGACGGCCACGGCGGGCCCGAACGCCGCGGAGGTCACTCTCGCATGGGTGGAGCCGGCGGACAACGGGGGCTGCGCTCTCCAGGGTTACCTGATCTACGACGGGACCTCGCCTGGCTCAGTCACCAACTATGTCACCGCAACTATCGGTGCCGGAACGACGGAGGCCAACATTACTGGGCTCCACGACGGGACCCCTTACTATTTCGACGTAGTCGCGGCAACCTTGTGCAGTATTATCACCGGCGTCTACAGCCCGCCGTCCAACGTAGCGTCCGCAACGCCTGGCACCCCGAGTGCGCCCACCTTGAGCGCTGTTCCCGGAAGCAGCCAGGTGACCCTGAACTGGACCGCATCGACCTTCAAAGGCACCGGTTTCCTGGGCTACGACGTGTACCAGGGGACGGCGCCCGGCGGCGAGTCGTCAACCCCGGTGACCGGCTGCGCGCTCATCTCGGCCATTACCTGCACGGTCACGGGCCTCACCGACGGTACGACCTATTACTTCACCGTCAAGGGCATGAACAGTCTCGGTTTGGGCAACGCCTCCAACGAAGTGCCGGCAACGCCGGGTACGCTGCCGGCGCCCACCGGTTTGACGGCGACCGCCGGTGACACGACCGTGCTCCTCAACTGGACTGCCCCGTTGGGCAATGGCCTTCTAGGCTATGACGTATACGACGCCACGAGCCCTGGTTCCGAGCCGTACGGCTCCCCAGTAAACGGGGGCACGCTGATCTCGAAGACTGCCACCACCTACACGGTCACGGGCCTCGCGAATGGGGCTACTTACTACTTCACGGTGGAGGCGGTCAACGCCAACGGGAACAGCGCTCCCTCCAACGAAGCGTCGGCCACGCCCAGTGGCGCGCCGGGTGCCCCGAGCGGGTTGACAGCCAGCTCCGCTTTCTCTATTTTTACCGGCTATTACGCCACCCTGAGCTGGACGGCGGCGGCGCCCAACGGGTCGCCGATCTCCGACTACAAGATCCTGTGGGGAACCAGCCAGACCAGCCTCAACAAGACCTTCGACACGGGCAGCACCAACACCACTTACAACGGCGCCCTGGGCACCACGCTCACGGCCGGCACCCCGTACTACTTCGAAGTGGTGGCCGTCAACGCCAACGGCACCGGTGGGCCCTCCAACGAGGCCTCCATTACCGAGGGCACCCCGAGCGCCCCGACCTTGAGCGTTGGCTCTGCGGGCAACGGCACCGTGACCCTGACCTGGACGGCCCCTGGCTACGAGGGGATACTCCGGGGCTACAACGTGTACGAGGGGACGAGTTCGGGCGGTGAGTCGGGCACGCCGGTCAACGGGGGAACACTCATCGGAAATAGCCCCTACACCGTCACTGGGCTCACGAACCGGGTCACCTACTACTTCACGGTGAAAGCCGTGAACTTCACCGGCATCGGCACTGCCTCGAATGAGGTGTCCGCCGTGGCCGGTGTCCAAAATGCCCCGCTGAACCTGACCGCAACCGCTGGTAACGGGACCCTGACCCTGAACTGGACGGCACCCTCGAACAATGGCACTCCGGCGATAACCAGCTACGACGTTTTCGAGAGCACCACTCCAGGTGGAGAGGGCATCAGCCCGTTCGATTCCGTCGTCGGCAACCCGCCGGCGACTACCGACACCCTCTCCAACCTCGATGACGGGGTCACCTATTACTTCACGGTGGCGGCCGTAAACAGTAATGGTGTCGGCCCGGACTCAAACGAGGCGTCGGCGACACCCGGTATCGTGCCCGGCGCCCCAACTGCGCTTACGGCCGCGGGGAGCAACGGCAGTGCGGCACTGAGCTGGACTGCACCGGGTTATACGGGGACCTCTCCGATCACCGGCTACCAGATCTTTGAAGGCACCTCGCCGGGTGGGGAGAACTACTCAACGCCCGTAGCCACCCTGGTCGGTAACACGACCCAGGACACGCTCACCGGCCTCACCAACGGCAAGACCTATTACTTCACGGTGGAAGCCATGAACGCCACCGGTAACAGCATTCCTTCCAGCGAGGCGTCGGCCATGCCTGGCATCGTGCCGGGTGCCCCGACTGGGCTTACGGCGACAGGCCAAAATGGATCGGTGGCCCTGTCGTGGACCGCTCCGGGCAACCTAGGGACCCCCGCACTTACCGGGTACCAGGTCTTCCAGGGCACTTCGCCTGGTGGAGAGGACTACTCAACCGTCGTGGCGTCTCCCACCGGGACCAGTGCCACGATCAGCGGCCTCACCAACGGCACGACCTATTACTTCACCGTGGAGGCCGTGAACGCCACCGGTAACGGCATTCCTTCCACCGAGGCTTCCGCGCAGCCTGGTATCGTGCCGGACGCCCCGACGGGGCTGACAGCATCTCCGGGGGGCAACCAGCATGTGTTGCTGAGCTGGACCGCCCCAGGGAACACCGGGTCTTCTGGACTGCGGGGTTACGACGTGTACGAAGGCACGTCGCCGGGTGGCGAGTCGTCCACCCCGGTGAACGGCGGAACGCTCGTCCCTGGTACGACCTACACAGCCACCGGGCTTACCAACGGGAACACCTACTACTTCACTGTGAAAGCAGTGAACCAGACCGGTCCAGGTGCCGCCTCCGGCGAGGCAAGTGCCATGGCTGGCAGCCTGCCGGGTACCCCGACCGGGCTGACAGCATCTCCGGGGGGCAATCAGCAGGTGTCCCTGAGCTGGACCGGCACGACCGGGTTCCCGGCGCCGGGCTACAACGTGTACGAGGGGACGACGACCGGCGGTGAATCGACGACCCCGGTGAACGCGTCACCCATCTCGGGCACCACCTACACCGCCACCGGTCTCACCAACGGGACCCCCTACTACTTCACGGTGAAAGCGGTCAACGCCATCGGTACCGGCCCAGCCTCCAACGAGGCGAACGCCATGGCTGGCAGCGTGCCGGGCACCCCGACCGGGCTGACAGCGTCGCCGGGGGGAGATCAGCAGGTGTCGCTGACGTGGAACGCCGCGACCGGGTTCCCGGCGCCGGGCTACAACGTGTACGAGGGGACGTCCGCCGGCGGTGAGTCGGGCGTTGCGCTCAACGGCGGAACGCCCATCTCGGGCACCACCTACACCGCCACCGGTCTCACCAACGGGACCACCTATTACTTCAAGGTGCGGGCGGTCAACGCGCTGGGTACCAGTGGGCTCTCGACTGAGGCGAAGGCCCAGGCCGGCGCCGTGCCGGGCGCTCCGACGGGCGTGACTCCGACCCCGGGCAATCAGCAGGTGTCCCTGACGTGGACCGCCGCCACCGGGTTCCCGGCGCCGGGCTACAACGTGTACGAGGGGACGACGAGCGGCGGTGAGTCGGGCACGCCCCTAAACGGGGGAACGCCCATCTCGGGCACCACCTACACCGCCACCGGTCTCACCAACGGGAACAGCTATTACTTCACGGTGAAAGGAGTCAACGCGCTCGGTACCGGGCCAGCCTCCACCGAGGTGAAGTCCATACCCGTTGGCCCGCCGGATGCCCCGACCGGTCTGACGGCGGCGCCCGGCCTCGCCCAGATCTCCTTGAGCTGGACGGCGCCAGGGAACGATGGAGGCTCGGCGATCCAGGGCTATAACGTGTACGAGGGGACGACGAGCGGCGGTGAGTCGAACACCCCGGTGAACGGGACGCTCATTTCGGGTACCGGCTACACAGCCACGAGTCTCACCAACAGGACTACCTATTACTTCACGGTGAAAGCGGTGAACGCCGTTGGTACGGGCCCAGCCTCTACCGAAGCGTCCGCTACGGCTGGCGCCCCGCTCGCGCCGACCGGGCTGACAGCTACAGAAAACTCATTCCTTAACACCAAGATCAACCTCAGCTGGACTGCCCCAGCCACTAACGGGACCCCGAACCCCACGGGGTACAAGATCTACTACGGCACCGCTTCCGGCCAGGAGACGACGCTCTATGGAACCGTTGGTGCGGTCACGAACACGATTGTTACCATGCCTGCCGGTCTTACTAAGTACTACTTCATCGTGGAAGCCACGAACGGCAACGGCTCGGGGCCGCCCTCCAATGAGGCGAGTGCAACGACAGGGCTCTAGTTGGCTGGTCGGAAAGTCGCTGGTCAGGGGCCCGATCAATACTCGCGTCCTGGGCTCGTGGCGTGTTGACTTGGGTTATGAGAGGCAGCGCTACGGCTCAGGGTTCGCTCAGCCAGGTCGACGTCATCTGCGGCGAACTGCTCGATGAAGACGGGTTCTTGGCCACTTTGGGTGCTGCCCGGGGGAGGTTGTTCACTGACAAGGACTTTGACCGCCTTTACGCGTCCAAAAAAGGCCGTCCCTCGCACCCGCCGTCGTTGCTGGCCGCACTGCTGCTGGCGCAATTGTTCTACGGGGTCTCTGACCGCGAAGCCGAGCGGCGGTCGCGCCTGGACCTGGGCTGGAAGGCGGCCCTGGGACTGCCACTAGAGCACCGAGGCGTGCCGCATGTGTGCCTGGTCGAGTTCCGGGCGCGCCTGGTGCGAGAGGGCATGGAGGCCTGGTTGCACGAACAGATGTTGAGGGTGGCGAAACAAGCTGGGGTGATCGGCCACCGCCGGGTGGTGGACTCGACAGGTATTTCTGACTGCGTGCTCACCCAGGACACCGTGAGCTTGGTGCGCTCGGCCGTGCGCCGCTGCCTCGGCCGGCTGGGTGAGATCGACCCGGCCCGGGCCGCTACCTGTGCCAAGGCACTGGCCCGAGATGATTATGACGAGGCCGGGAAGCCGCAGATCTGTTGGGCTTCAGCGACAGAGCGGGCGGCCCTGGTGAACGAGCTGTTCGCCGATGCCCAAAAAGTGGCTGAGGTTTGCGGCACAAATGACGACGACGCTCTGGCCGTCGAGGTCGAGCTGCTCAGGGTGGTCTCGGCCCAAGACGTCGAAGACGACGGGCAAGGCGGGGTGCGCATCGCCAAGGGCGTGGCCCCCGAGCGGGTCATCTCGGTGGTCGACCCCGAAGCCCGCCACGGCCATCGTTCCCGGCGGGACCGCTACGACGGCTACAAGTTGCACGTGAGCGTGGACGTCACCTCCGACCTGTTCGTGGCCGGGGCGGCCACCAAGGCCACTACCGGTGACGCCGCCGTGCTGCCGGCGCTACTGGGAGCCGACCCCATGGCGGTGGCCGAGGTCATCGCCGATACCCACTACGGCGACGCCGAGACCCGCCAGGCCCTGGCCACCCAGGGCATCGACCTCGTGGCCCCGGCGCCGCCGGCGTCGGCCGCCAACGGTTATTTCAACAAGGACGCCTTCGCCATTGACCTCGGTGCCGGCACGGTCACCTGCCCGGCGGGCCAGGTTGCCACCATCGCCGGCAAAGCCCGCCGGCGCGAAGCCCGCTTTGACGCCTCGACCTGCCAAGTTTGCCCCCTGGCCTCCCGCTGCACCAAGCGCTCGGGGGGGCGGGTGGTGACCATCAACCCCAACGAGGCGCTCCTGGCCCAAGCCCGCAAAGCTCGATGGGGCCCTGAGTTCCGCCAGCGCTATCGCCACCGGGCCCAGGTCGAGCGCAAGAACGCCCAGCTCAAGTCGCGCAGCTCCAAGTTGCCCTGGCGCGGGGTAACCAAGGCAGACGCCTGGCTGCAACTGCGCATGGCCGCCCTCAACCTGGACCGTCTCGGAAAGGTGCCTGGGCTCATCTACTGAGGTCGCCTCAAGTGGTGCACGCCGACCCTAAAACGTCGTGCGGGCAGCCTTTTTGACCGCGTTGACATGGGTCCAGGCCTCATTTCGGAGGGCGGTCCATTAATCAACGCTTCACCGCTCGACGGCTCCGCCGAGCCACCTCACAGGCCCATTGCCGACCAGCCAACTAGGCACCGGGCCGGTCGGAAGACCGCAACCCTGTGATATCCCAAGCCCTTTCTGACCGGGCCAAATAGATAAAACCGGGTAGGACGAGCGAGTGCCCGTCCTACCCGGTTTCATTTACATCACGGTCCGGGAGGTCACCGGGCCCCTGGATAGAGCCGGTGACAGCTTTTATCCTGACGGGCGAGCGTCGCCATGTGGTCCGGCGTTTATGTGCCATTTGCGTGCCCACGGCACGCGGCGACGGGAGGTAAGCGCGCCAGCACGGAGCAAATGGGTTCTTCGGCTCATTGCGGGACCACACCGGCAACCCCTATAGTCGCTCTCAGTGGGACATAGACCGCAACGTGCAGACGGGCCGCAGGGCACGACCGATCCTGGCAGGCAGGGCGCCCGAGGAGGCAGGTCTGTGGGCTCTGCGCGTGGCGATGGCTAAAACAGCGGCGAGAGGCAACACCGGAGGGAGACTACGGCCCAGCCGGCCAACGCCTTCTAAGCGGCCCCGCAAGCCTGACGCACTCGCCACCGCCCGCAAGGCGGCAATCGTGATCCTGGCGCTTGCCGTGGTGGCCCTGGCTGTCTTGTTCGTAACCAGGGCGGTCAAGCCGAAGGCTCACGTCGCCGTGACGACCACAACGGTGAAGACCGGGACCAAGGGGCCGCCGAAGGTGGTCCCCGCGAAGCTGGTCCCCGTGCCCCCGGCAACAGTGAAAGCACTGAACAAGGTGGCCGCCGCAAGTAAGCAGGCCACCAAGGCTGTGTTCAAGGTCACCTACAAGTCCATTGACGTGCCGGGTGCCCCATCCCAGGTCTCGCTCGAACAGCTACCCCCCGACGAGCTCTTCAGGACGCCGACAGCCCAAGTCCTCGTCAAGGGCAAGAAGACGTACTACTGCAGCACAGGTAAGGCCGTTGAGTGCCGCCTCGAGCCCTCGACCGGCGCCAGCCCGCTCGGTCGGGTCATGGCGCTCTACACCGCCGGCTCGTACGTCGAGACCTTGAGTACCATGCGAAAGCTCATCCACACGGGAGCTGTCTATAGTTTCTCACCGTCGCGAAAAACGATTGCTGGTCTGCCTTCGGACTGTGCTACATGGGGACACGAGCACTCGGTGGTTAATTACTGCGTCACGGACAAGGGTGTCCTCACGTATTTCACGATAGCCGTCGGGCCCACGGTGACTTTCTCCATCAAGCTCGCGAGTTATTCGAGCAAGGTGTCGCCTGCTGATTTCGCGATTCCCACGGGGGCCAAGGTCTCACCTGCTCCGTGATGCACGGGCGCGGTGACCGACATGTACGTCGTCCCTCACGGGCCGGGCTGCGCTCTTGCAATGTCCAGTGCACGTTCAAGATGCTCGCGGGTCAGGCCGAGCTCAAGGCCTCGCTTTTAGGCTAGCCCCATGCCGCTGGCAATAACCAGCCGCTCAGGTGGTCCTTCACGGGATGGGGTGGCAAACGACAACTTCCGTGACCCGCCCGGGCGTGGCAACGCGGCTCGAACACCACGAACAGCAGAGGCTTATGTCCGCCCTCGTGCCTAAGACGAGTCCTCACAGTCTCCGGGGTAGTAACACAGCTTGCCGTCGCTCAAGTCGCTAGCGGCGGACCCGAAGGCGAAGGCGGAGGTACCAAGTGCCCCTCCTCCACCTGTGCCGAAGAGCGTCGCCACGTTTTGGGAGGGTATCTGGACCGAGATCACAAAGCCGCAGCCACTGTCAGTCGGAGGATCGTTCGGATCCCCGCTGTACGAGGCATACCACCAGTAGTTGCCTGGCCCTGGCACGGTAAAGCTGGAGCTCGTGTAACTGCCATAGCCGTCGTTCACCGCCACCGTGCCTCCCACCTCCGTCCAGCCGGCCGTGTCTGTCGTGTCCGGGCAACTTGTTGGTTCCGATCCCGGCCCGTAGACCCAGAAGCTGATGTACGGTGCCGGAGTCGTGCCCAAGGGAGGGCCAGGATTGGGACCGGACAAAGTGGCCGTGGCGGTGATGTCTGCACCCACCGCACTAACGCTAGGTGCAGTTACCGACAGGTTTTCGGTGGTCTGCACCACCGTCTCTTCGCAGCCACTGTTGGCGCTGGCGTTATTGGCGTCGCCGCTATATGACGCGTACCACCAGTACTCCCCCGGGTCGCTCGGTGTGAAGCCGGACGTCGAGTAGTAGGTCGTGTTCCCCGACACAGTCACGTTAGCGCCCAACTGCGTCCAGCTTGTCGACCCCGGGCAACTTGTCGGCGCTGGCCCGGGCACCCCGGATGTCCAGAAGGTAATTGCACCGCCGGGAGGATTTCCCGAGGCGCCCGCCAGGGAGGCACTGATGGCGGTACTCGGAATAGCTGTACCGGTACTGTCCGTGTTAGGTACACCTAAGGTGATGGTCGCGGCAGTTAATCCGACGGTCGTCTCCGCCACGCCACAGTCACTGTACGACGGCTGGTTGTCGGCGTCGCCGCCAAAGGAGGCATACCACCAATAGTTACCTGGTCCCGGCGGTGTATAACCGGGGCTCGGCGGATTAACAGGGCCGTTGCCCGTCACCGTCGTACTGCCCAGGGTGGTCTCGTCGGACTGGCCCGTAACCGTGCAGTCCACCGGGGCGTTTTGTTGAGGTCCGAAGACGGTGAAGCTGACCTTGTCACCACTTTGGAGATCAGAAGTACCGGAAAGCGTCGCAGTGATCTCGGTGTTCGCAATGAGCGTGCCCGGGATGCCCGTGTCGGGCGCACTTATCGTAAGGCCCGCCACTGATTCACCTACCGTGATCTCGTCGTTACCGCAGCTACTGTAGAGAGGCGGGTTATTAGCGTCTCCTACGGTGAAGGCAAACCACCAGTACTGCCCGGCCTGAGTGGGCGAGTAGGCCGCGGTTGGGATGTAAGTGCCGTCACCCGACATGGTCACGGGGCCGCCTACTACCGTTTCGTCCGGCTGGCTCGGAAGTGTGCAGCTGCTTGGTGGATTTGACTGCGGCCCGAAGATGACGAAGTTGACCGTGTCACCCGTCGTAGCCCCCGAGGTCCCGGACACAATGGCGTTGATGGCACTGGCCGGGATGGCCGTCCCCACGGTGTCGTAGTCGGGCGCACTCAGTGCGAGGACCGGGCCCGAAGCCGGCGAGGCGGTTGTTTCTGGCGGTGGCGCGCAGTCACTGCTGGCAGGCGTATTGTCGGGGTCGGCAGCGAGGGACGCCTCCCACCAGTAATTACCCGGGGATGTCGGTGTGAACTCATTGCTCGGGCTCGGACCATAGGGCCCGTTGCCCGTAACGGTTACGGTGTCCGTCCACGCTGCGGTTGCGGTAGGACAAGCCGGCGCCGTTGGGCTGGCAAACACGGAAAAGGTGATCGTGTCACCGTTAGGGTCCGAGGCTCCCGAGAGAACGGCGCTGATATCACCGCTGGGAATTGGCGTACCGACGGTGGCGTTGTCGGGGGCGCTCAAGGTCAGGGTCGGCACTGCCTGTCCGACTACCGTCTCCTCTGAGCAGCCCGAGTAGGCCGGAGCATTGTTCTCGTCACCGTTGAAGGAGGCATACCACCAGTAGTTGCCCGGCCCCGACGGTGTGAAACCGGGGGCGGGAGGATTGAGGGGACCATTGTCAGACACGGTCGTGCTGCCCACGACCGCCTCATCCGACTGGCCCGTGGTCGCGCAGCTGCTGGGGGCGCTCGTCTGCGGGCCGAAGACGGTGAAGGTGACGGTACCGGTACCCTGCAGATTAGAGCCACCCGACAGTGTGGCCGTGATATCGGTGTTCGCAATGAGGACGCCGGCGGTGCCGGTGCTCGGGGCACTGACCGTAAGGGCCGGGGTCGCGGTACCAACGGCGGTAGCCGCCAGATTGTACTGATCGAAGGCGACACAGCTATCAGCCCGGTCGTCACTGAGGAAGCCGCCGGGCGTGATGCATGTCCCCCAGTTCCCCGTCACCCCGTACCCACCGGCTATACTCTCGGCCGCCGTGGTAGCCATCATCTCATCCTGAGCAGGAGTGGCGGCCGACGGGCTCTCCCTGATCACGGTAGCGGCAGAAAGCGCGGCCGCGTCCGCCGCGTCCTGGAAGTTGGTGCGGTTCTCGACCAGATTGCCGGCGTCGATGGCCAAAGCAATGAAACCCAGTAGGGCTGTCAAGGCCATGACCCAGAAGATAAGGATGACCCCGGTCTCATCCCGGCGCGACGCCTCATCACGGGCTCTGCCAACACCGCGCCGAGCCAATAGACGACGGGCAGGGCCGGGCCTACGGGCAGCTGGTGATGCCACTCGGGTAGTTCTCCACGCCGGCGGGAACTTCGATCAGGAGCTCGCTAGTCGTTGAAAGGCTCATATCGGGAAAAAAACCCGTCAGAGGTTGCGCGTGAACTTGGGCACACACGGTCAGCACTTGACTTGTCACGCCACTGTCCGTCTCGGAACCTACCACCAAGTCGACGACCGGCGGATTAGTGCCGCTGATATCCGCTCCTACTGGCGTCCCGATCTCGGTAACGATGGTGCAATAGGCATTGCCCGTAGCTGTATCGTTGTAGGTCGGGTCAAGTCCGAGGCAGCCGGTGGGGTAGGACCCAAGCTGGCCTATAGCTACCATACGGGCGCCGTTTTGGACTGAATTGCGCAACGACGACCAACCGGCGAAGACGAGACCGAACTGGATCATGCCGAAAAGCATGATGGCGAAGATCGGTATAACCAGGGCAAACTCGACCAGGACACTACCCCTCTCGTTGCCCCGGCGTCGCCAGGAGGCTCGCACCCCCCCGAACTTCCCTGCTTCGAGGGCCCGCCCTTTACCGTTCATCAGAAGCCCTTGTGCTTGATGATCGTGTCGTAAATCTCGATCCCGGCGGGACCGACGACGACAATGAACAGAGCCGGCAACACGCAGAACACAAGTGGGAACAACATCTTGACCGGTGCTTTTTGGGCCTGCTCCTGCACATGCTGACGGTGGGCGACCCGGATGTCGTCGGCCTGGGACTTGAGGATCGCACCGATGGACACCCCGAACGTCTCGGCCTGGATCAACGCCATGAGGAAGGAGCGAAGCTCGGGCAGGTCCGTCCGGTTGTCGATCGCCTCCAGCGACTCGGCCCGATCGGCGCCCATGCGCACCTCTCCGAGGAAGCGGCCGAACTCCTCGCTCAGCGGACCGGGCACCGACGTGACGGCACGAACCAGGGCCTGGTCAAACCCGAGGCCCGCCTCGACGCTGATCATCAGCAGGTCTACCAGGGCAGGGAGGTCCTTACGGATCCTCTCCTGGCGGGCCTCAGCCGCCCGGTTGAGTTGCGCCTCCGGACCGAGCAGCAGGAACATCAGGGCCAGAAGGAAGCCCAGGAGCCGGTACAACTTGGGTATAGGCGCCAACTGGACGGCGATGAACGCCACGGGGATAAGGGCTATGGTGGCGGTGCGACCGGCGAAGAAGCGGTTTACGTCGACCTGACGGCCGCGACCGGACATGATCAGCCGGCGCTTGACACTTTCGAGGTAGCCGGGCGGGCTGATCCTACCGGCCAGCGTGCCCAGCACGCCGGCCGCCGGGTCGAACAGCCTTTCAAAAAAGTTGCCTTGTTCGGACGGCCGCGCCGTGATCGGGGGAGGAGCCAACCGGGCGGTGGCGACCTTCGAGAGTGGCCGCCACAGCACGACGGCGGGAGCGCCACGGCGCCGCTCTGCGCGAGCTTGTCTTGGCTGAGCCGGCTTTCGGCGTCGGCGCCGCGCCCCGCCGGTCTTCCCACAGGACTACCAGCACCACGATCGCCACCAGCGCAACTACCGCCCCGAGGATTACAAATAGCCACATGTCAGGCGTCGATCTTTACAGTGCGGTACATCCAATAGAAGCCCACGATCTCCAGGACCATCCCGCCGATCAGCATGACCTTCCCGGCGCTCGTGTGGAACAAGACCATCATGTACTTACGGTTGACAAAGAAGATGAACAGCCCCAGTGCCGGGGGCATGATGCCCAGGATATAGGCGCTCAGGCGGCCCTCCGCCGTGAGTGTGCGTACCTCCCGCCGCATTCGGACCCGCTGGACCATCGTTTCCGCCAGGGTGTCGAAAAGGACGGCGAGGTTGCCGCCGCTCTCCTGCTGGATGCGGACGGCGAGCACGCTCTCGGTGAAGTCTCGGTTGTGGATACGCTCGGCGGCCGCCTCTAAGGCGTCTTCGAGCGGACGCCCGAGGCGAGCCTCGGCCAGCACACGTTGAAGTTCCCCCTTTGATGGCTCCCGCACCTGCCTGGTTACCGACTCCAGGCCTTGCAGGAGGGAGAACCCGGCCCGCAGCGAACTCGACGTCAGCTTCAGCACATCCGGCAATTGGGCCGCGAACTGGTGGGCGCGGCGGTCGACCAAGCCTTGCAGCGCCGCCACCGGGATCACGACTACCAGGACGAGGACGATCAAGAGGCCTACCAGGCCCGACAGCAGCCATCCGAGCAACAGCAGGATAAGCCCGGCACTGGCCCAGATGGTCAGGACCTCGCCCACGCGCAACCTCGAACCGGCGCGTTCCAGCATCCCGTCCAGCCAGCGGCCGAAGCGGGTGCCGATGGCGGGAGACTGCACCCCGGCGGCCACGCGCGTGAGCAGCGGTACCGTCAGAAGAGGGGCCGGTTCCCCGGCCGGCCCGACGTCGGGGCTCAGCTGGTACGGCTCCAGGACGGACGCCAGGTCCGGTCGCCGGTATTTGCTCACCAGCCAAAGGCCAACGTAAACAAACACAGCCGTCGCCGCCAGGGCGATGGCCGCCCAGCCAATGAGGGTGACACTGCCGCCCAGGGAGTTGAAGAAGTGCCGTACCTGCAACCCCACCGATGCGAAGGGAACGTTCTGCACGCTCACCTCCGCTGGGTGTAGGCGGGCTGGCCCGGCGGGACGGCCGGTCCCGAATGGCCGACGGACGCCCGGGAAACTAGATCGGTGTCGAAGATGGACGGGTCCACCTTGACACCCCGGTCGGCCAACCTTTGGGTGATATGGGGGCGAAGCCCGGTGGCTTTGATGTGGCCCAACGGGCGCCCACTGTCATCGGTCCCCATGCGGTGGTCGAAGACGAAAACGTCCTGCAGAAGGACCATCTCGCCTTCCATCCTCCCCACCTCGGTGACATGGGTTACCCGCCGGCTGCCGTCACGCATGCGGCTCAGGTGGACGATGAGGTCAAGAGCAGCCGCCATCTGCTCGCGCACGGCGCGCACGGGAAGGTCGAAGCCGCTCATCAGCGTCATGGTCTCGACCCGGGTAAGAGCGTCCCTGGGGCTATTGGCGTGGACCGTGGTGAGCGAACCGTCGTGACCGGTGTTCATGGCCTGGAGCATGTCGAGGGCCTCGCCGGACCGGCACTCACCAATGATGATGCGGTCCGGGCGCATACGGAGCGAGTTGCGCAGAAGGTCACGGATGGTAACCTCACCGCTACCCTCCGTGTTGGGCGGTCGGTACTCGAGGCACAGCACGTGCCTCTGGCGGAGCTGAAGCTCCTTGGCATCCTCGATGGTGATGATGCGCTCGGAGGAGGGGATGAACGAGGAGAGCACGTTCAGCATCGTGGTCTTACCAGTGCCGGCGCCACCCGAGACCATGACGTTGGCCTTGCCCTGCACGCAGGCGTGGAGCAGTTCCCCCACCTGGGGAGTGAGGGTCCCGAAGTCGATGAGGTCCTCGAGCGTGAACGGGTCGGTTTCGAACTTCCGGATCGTGAGGAACGGCCCCCCGATAGCCAGGGGCGGGAAGACGGCGTTGACGCGCGACCCGTCGATCAGGCGGGCATCCACCATGGGCGAGGACTCGTCTATGTGACGGCCGACTTCGCCCACGATCCGGGCGATCACGTGCCGCAGGTGAGCTTCATTGACAAAGCTGACCTTGGTGAACTCGATCCGGCCGTTGCGTTCGACGTAGACCTGGTCCGGTCCGTTGACCATGATCTCACTGACCGTTGGGTCCCGCACCAATCGCTCTATCGGCCCATGGCCCAGTATCTCGTCCGCCACCAGCTGGCCCAGCTGGTTGGCCTCGGCCAGCGACATGGGTGCCTTCTCCGCCCGCAATGCGGACTGGACGATGCGGTCCACCCGGGTACGCAGTTCCTTCTGGTCGACCGTGGTGCTGTAGAACAGAGGCCCCAGCTCGGCCAGGACCCGGCGGTGGATCCGGTCGCGCACGGCCTCCATGAGCTCGGACCTGGGGTCGGCGACACCCACCTCATCCCTCAGCCGTCGGTACAGGCCCTGTCCACCCGGCCCCTTGGGCAGCGCCGAACCGTCAGACGACGGCCACGTCCACGGGCCCGTCGTGGCCGGCGTCGGCTCGGCGGGATGCGGCGGCGCCGTTCCCGGCAGTTTTGCTACGGACGGGGCCTTGGGCAGCCCCAGGCTGGCCAGCAGGTCGGGACGCTCTTGTGCGTCCTCATCCTGCGGAGCCGGATAGGCCGACGCACCTTTCTTGGGGTCTTCGGTCATCGCACGCCCGCCTGGTCGGGCGCAGCCGCCGCCGTACGGGCCAGCACCATATCGGCGAGCTGGACTAGCTGAGCGACAAAGCGGGACTTTGGGTACTCCAAAAACGCCGGGACTCCTTGGTTGACCGAACGGGGTACCACGGCCTCCGAGGGAAGCGCCAGATCCACTTTCTTTTCGAGGGCCCGCTCGATGTCGCCGAGGTTGAGATGGACCTTGGAGTCAGCCCGGTTGATCACCAGCATCACCTTCTCTGTGGGGAACTGCAGGAGGTCGAAGGCCTGGAGGCCCAGTCGGGCGTTCTTCACCGACGGCACGTCCAGGGCCACGACGAAGACAACGGTGTTGCTCTCGTTTACGGCCTGGAGCACCACGTCGCTCAGATGGGGGGGTGAATCGATGATGACGTTCTCGAACATCTCTTGCAGGAGGCCGAGAACCCTGAGCATTCCCGCCGGGTCGACCTGTTCCGCCTCTGATGGAGCCGTGGGCGCGGCCAGGGCCCATACGTTGCTCTTCTCGTGATAGACGAGGAAGCTCTGCAGCAGGTTCCTATCGAGCAGGGTGCCGGCAGACATGGCGTCGACCACTGTGTGCACCGGGTTGAGGCGCAGCATCACGGCGACGTCGCCGAACTGCAGGTCCAAGTCAAAGATAACGGACGGCTTGCCCGTGCGCTTGGCCAATGCCGTGGCCAGGTTGACCGAGACCACCGACTTACCAACACCGCCCTTGGGCGAGAACACCGTCGTCACCCAGCCCTTCTTGCCCCCCACCGGCGCCGCCCGCCGCGCCGCCTCCACCGCCGCGGCGGCCAACTCGTTTTCGAGCCGTTGGACAAGTTCGGCCACCGCTAGAGGCAACTGGTGCTCGAGGTCATAAGTCTCGATGGCGTCGTCGATACCGGAACGGAGGGCCGAACGCAGAACCTCGGCGGAGGGTTGGGTGACGACCAGCACCGCCCCCGTCCCCGGTCGGCCCGCAACAGCGAGCCCACTTTGTCCAGGACCTCCTCGTCTGCCTGGGAAGCTCCCAGCACGAGGACCAGCGGGCTGGCACTGGCGAAACGCACGCCTCCGACCTTGTCCATGTCCGAGAACGACTGCGTGTTGAAAGGTCGCGGCAGCGCCCGCGCCAGCCGGTGGAGAAGGTTGGGATCTTCCTCCACGACCACCACAGCGGCACTCTTAACGGAACCGTTCAGTTCGGCGTTGGTCATATGGCTCTCCTCAACCGTCAACGCCCCGTCGTCCGTGATAGCCGGATCCTCTTCCGAAAACCTGACGGTCATGTTTGCACCTCCCGGGCCCCACCGCTAGGGGCTACCCCGCGCTGCGGTGGGCAGGCCCGGCCCTGGTCTACGTCACGCCTGCTTCGGTCTCGACACGGTCTCAAGCTTGCTCCAGATCCTGTGCGCGGGCTATCGGTACCTCAAAACAACCACAGTACGTGGTAATGGGGACCCGAGCAATGAGCCGATCGGCCTATAACCGCGCCCGGCTGCTGGGGTCGGTACGAGCCGAAGCCGCCTGGCTACCTCTAGATAGCTGACCTACGCCGGTGGCCGGTGACCTTCGGCGGGCTTGTCACGCCGGTGCCGTCAGGGGACCGTTGCCCCTGAAGTGCCGACTACGGGGGGGGCAAAAGTGGGCCGTTCAAACGAAGAACCCTCCAAGTTGGAGGGTTCGTTGTGAGGGTGCAGGAGCCCGTTGCCAACGGGAACGTCAGAAAAGGACCACTTTAGGACGCCAGGTGAAGAACCAAAAGGTTGGAAAGAACCGCGGTGGCATAGATGCCGACAGCGAAGCAGGCCGCCCCCATGACCCCTAATCGGGGCCGGCTATGGACGACCTTCAAGCCCAGGAGGGCCAATATCGCCAACTTCACCCACAGCAGGCTTTGGGTGGCGAGCAGTATGGACGATAGGGGGTTGGCCTCGACGGCGCGGTGAGCCAACAACATGTGTGTGGTCACCACATCGGCGCCGTTGAGCACGGCCAGGGCGCCTATGGCGAACAGGGTGACCCAGTGCACCCGGGTAGCGATCGGGCCCGACAGCCATGGCCGAGCGGTCCGCTCCCCTGCCTGGCCAGTGCCACCGTTGGAATTGTCAAGCCTCGGGGCCAGTGTGCCGGTCAATTCGAGTCGCCTCCTGAAGAACAAAATCCCATATCACTTACGGCTCTAATGTTTTCGGCTTCCGGGCACGTTTTCTTGAGTGTGCCCCCGCCAGCACTGCTTCATACCCTGGCGGCATAGCTTCCTACCACTATCCCCGTACTGCGGGGCCGGGACGCTCGGACGACATCGGCAACGCGGTCATGACCACCAATCCAGTTTAGGTCGGCACGTCCCATTACCAGCGCGCCGGTTATTCAAGGGGACAATGCCGGTTTGAACGGCAGGCGCCGCTCTGAGCGTTCCCGGCGTCACCGGAGCCGCCTCTCGGGCCGAAGAGCCGGAGGCGCGGGACACGAGAGGTAGTTGTGGATGTACGCTCTCGGCCATGTCAGCAGGGGGCGAATGCGCCTTATCGGTCGTGGTGCCCACGCGCAACGAAGCCCCGAACATCGCCGTCCTGGTGGAGCGGCTCAAGGGCGCCCTCTATGACTTCGCCGGCGGCTGGGAGGTCATCTTCGTCGACGACTCGGACGACAACACCCCCGAAATCGTCGAAGCTCTGGCCCGATCGGGCGACGTCCGCGTCCGGTTGTTGCACCGCCGGCGCGACGCCCGACCGGGGGGGCTCGGTGGCGCCGTCCAGGAGGGCTTCGCCCTGGCTCAAGGCCAGGTCATAGCCGTGATGGACGCCGACCTCCAGCATCCTCCCGAGGTGCTGCCGGCCCTGGTGGCACCGGCCCTGTCAGGCCAGGCCGAACTCGTGGCCGCCAGTCGCTACTGCAAAGGCGGTGGGACGGATGGTCTCGACGGCCCCTGGCGGCGCTTCGTCTCCTGGAGCTGCCGCTGGCTGGCCCGACGCCTGGTCCCGGCGAGCAAACCGTTAGAAGACCCGTTGAGCGGCCTGTTCGCGCTCAGGCGCTCGGTCGTCGAGGGGGCGCAGCTTCGGCCCGACGGCTACAAGATCCTTCTAGAGGTTGCGGCCCGGGGGAATTGGCGCACCGCCACCAACATCCCCTATACCTTCGCCGAGCGCTATGCCGGCAATTCCAACGCCGGCCTGCGAGAAGGCCTGATCTTCTTGCGCCACCTGACCCGGTTGGCATGGACCAGCCCTGCCCGGGACGGCTCCAATACCGCCCCGGCCGCGGCCCCGGTTCCCGCCCCGAGAGTGCCCACGACGGCGGTCAAGCTCCCCTAAGTTGCCACTGTGAGTGGTCGTGAGTACCTCCGCCTCAGGCCCCGATCGTCTCCACCTCCAAGCCGAACACGTGGCCCATCAGCTTCAGGCCGGGAAGGTCGTGACCGGTGCTGAGGACCGAGTGATGGGAAGGTAGCCGCGCCATGAGGGCATGGCCGTCGGGTACCCGGATGACGGCCCCGTTGCGGCAGTCGGAGCCGGGGAAGCCGGCGTAGCCGGTCAGCTCCCCCTCCACGACCGTGATGGCCTCGAAGGTCGGCGCCAGCTTGAGCAGGCTGAGGTCGCCCGTCGGTAGCCGGGCATCCAGGGCGATGGCGTTGTCGTCGACAATGGCCAGGGCCTTGGGGCGCACCTTCCAGGACACGGCCCACTGCCGGGGGAGCACGCCGAGGTAGCCGCAGTGCACGCCCAGCACATAGTCGTCGGGGTTGCCCTCGACGTCGGGGAAGTTGGAGATCTTCTCGTGCTGGAGGGCGGCCTGGCCCATGAGGAAGGGGTACAGGTTGGTCATCATGACCGGGGCCCGTAGGGAACGGTTGACCAGGAACTTGGTGAGCATCGACACCGTGTCGGCCTCGCAGCCCCAGATCATGTCCCGTTCGCTGTAGAGCAGGTCCCAGGCCAGGCAGGGCGTGGTGTCCGAGGAAGCCGACTCGTTGAGGCAGTTGATGCCGGCGGCCAGGACGTCGTCCTCGCCGTCGAGGTCGTCACGGACGGCCCGGTAGAGCTTGAGGGCGCTGAGCGTGGCCCGGTTGGTCAGGTCGGCCACCGGGACCTGGGCCCGCACCCGCTCCCACTCCGCCTGCGCCACGGCGTCGGGGATGGCCTTGGCCCGCGCCCCGAGCTCGGCGAAGCTGCGCTTGGTGATGCGCAGGCCGAACTTGTCCCGGATGCGGGCCGAGCACTCGTCCTCCCACCAGTAGAAGCGCTTGAAGATGGCCGGCTGCTCTCCCCCGTCCCCGGGGTGGTCCTGGTAGACGAGGAACTGGCCAGCGCCCAGCTGCCGTTTGGCGGCCAGGGCGCGGCACGCCGTCTTGGCCCCCTCCAGCGAGTACGGCGACATGACCCCCACGCCCTGCGCCCGCAGGTAGCTGATGATCTCCCAGTCCCACATGGCCATGGTCCCGAAGTCCGAGGTCAGCACCAGGATGGGCAGGTCCAGGCGGGCGAAGTCGGCGACGCGGCGGTAGGCCTCCCCCACCATCTGAGGGAAGACCACGGCGTCGGCGTCGGGCAGCGGGGCCCCCAAGGCGAGCGGGCCCATGAGCTCGGCCTCCCCGGCCAGCAGGACCTGTAGGCGCTGGGTATGGAACACGAACTCGGGGTCGTCGGCCGATACCAGGTACAGCGGTACCAGGCGGGCCTTGGGCCCTGACACCGGGGAAAGAGCCATCCGGCTAGCTCCGCTGCCCGATGAGGCCGGTGAGGAACTTGAGGCTCCGATCGGCCTGGTCGATGGTGCCGCACTCGACGCTGAGGGTGATCTCCCGGTCGAGGCGGTCCAGTATGTGCAGCACCCGCTCCCAGTCCACCACGCCCTCACCGCAGGCGCACCCCACCGGGGTGCCCGTCACCGTGCCCCGGACGTCGCTCTGCTCGAAGGAAATGTCCTTGGCGTGTACATGGTAGACACGCTGCAGGGCGTGCGTGAGGCCGTCGTAGGGGTCCTCGGCGCCGGCGATGTAGGCGTTGCCCGTGTCCCAGTTGACCTGGATCCAGGGCGACGGCACCAGTTCGACGATGCGCAGCAGGCCCTCCGAGGTCTTGGTGTAGATGCCGTGGGGCTCGATGCACACGTAGATGTGGTGGCGGGCGGCCACCAGGGCGGCCTTCTCCAGGCTGTAGCGCATCACCTCATGGGCGTGGGGGTTGTCCATCCAGTCGGGCTTGACCATCTCGTCGGTGTTGACGAACCCGGCGCCCACGGCGTCGGCCAGCACGATGGCGCGCGTCAGGCGCGGCACCGCCGCCTCGGGCTTCATCAGCGGGCTGTGGCCGCTGATGCTGGACACCTTCACCCCGTAGCGGTCGCAGATCTCGCGCATCAGCAGGGGGTCTTCCTCCATGGAGAACGAGTGGAAATAGTGCACCTCGCTCAGCAGCTCCCACCCCGTGTGCACCATGGGCTCCACCCATTCGTAGCCGAGCTCGGCCGCGATCTTGATGCCCTCTTCGAAACCCTTGTCCGCACTGCGGACGAACTCCATGTTCGCCGCTATCCGGTACCTAGCCATTGGGCCCTCCTTTTTCGTACAGCGCCTTTTCGTAGCGCGGTCCTAAGACCTTGTCCACGTACAGCCCGAGCTGGGCGGCCACCCCGTCGGGGTCCCGCTCGGCCAGCTCGGACTCGTCCTCGAGCACGAACCAGCCCTGGTAGCCGGTCCGCGCCAATAGTTCTGCCACCTCGGCCACGGGGACCACGCCCGTGCCGATCAGGGCCCAGCGTCCCGTCGCGTCCATGTCCTTGGCGTGCACGTGGTTGACCCGCTCCCGGTACTGCTTGACCACGGCCAGGGGGTCCATGCCGCCCCGGGCCACATGGCCGAGGTCGGGGGTGAAGCCCACCGAGGCCGGCAGCCTCTCGAGCAGGAGCTCGTAGTCCTGCTTGGTCCGGAACAGCGAGCCTGCGGGCGAGTTGGGATGGAACGTGGTCCCGAGCCCGGCGTCGTCGGCCCGCGCCGCGATGTCGCCCACGCAGCTCAAGACCCGCCGCTGCCGGTCGGCGAGATCGCCGCGGTCCCGGCCCGGCATCTGGCACAGCGCCAGCAACGCCCCGTCGAAGCTGCGGGCCAGGGCGATGGCGGCGTCGGCCGCCGCCCGTTCCTCCGGCATCTCGTGCTCGCCCGCCCAGTCTTCGACCAGGGTCAGGGCGGCCAGCTCCAGGTTGTTGGCCTCCAGGGCACCGTGCAGGCGCCCGGCGGCGGCGAACGGGCCCAACATGATGACCTCGGGCTCCAGGCCGGCAAACCCGGCCTGGCCCACGACATTGCATATGTGGTCGATCCTGCCCTGGTAGAGGGGCAGCGACATCTGCCAGCTGTAGGTCTGGCACCCGGTGCGCATCATGGCCGCGCCGTCGTCTCGCCCGGCTGCCTATTTGGCCCGTCACCTGGGCCCAGGTGGTCCAGCCACTCCGAGGTGAGGGTGTTGAAGGCCACCAGCTGTTCCCAGTGGTGGGCGTGGCCCCCGGGGAAAACCTCGAGCTGCGACCCTTTTATGGCCCGGTGGATCTGCACCGAGTGGGCCATGAGCGTGAAGCAGTCCTGGCGCCCCACTGTGACCAGGGTGGGGACGGCGATGCCGGAGAGGCGGTCGAGGGTGTCGTGGTTTATACACGCCGCGCTCTGGGCGGCAAAGGCGTGGTCGGGGACGGGTACCTCGGGGCTGGCCAACCTGGCGTCGCGAAGCTCCTGCAAGTGGGTGGAAACATAGGCCGGGCCCCAGATGCGCAGCTGGAGCAGCTGGGCGAAGTCCGCCGGCCCGAGCACGGCGTGGGTGGCGCGCAGGTGGTCGAAGACCTCGGCCAGGTACCCGTCGCAACGGGCCCAGGTCGAGACCAGGACGAGGGCACGGACGAGGCTGGGGTGGCGCAGGGCCAGTTCCTGGGCGATGGCGCCGCCCATCGAGATCCCGACCACGGCCACCGGCCCGTCGGCGGCGGCCTTGACCACCTCGGCGCAATCGTCGGCCATCTGCGCCGTCGAGTAGGGGACGACCGGCTTACCCGAACGCCCCACACCCCGGTTGTCCACCAGGATGCCGCGCGACGTCGACGCGTAGGCAGGCACGTGGTCCTGCCAGGCGGTGACGTCGGCACCCAGCCCCATCACCAGCAGCACCGGGCGGCCCTTCCCGACGACGCGGTACGAGATCGGGCACCCTCCCGAGCTGACCTCGTAGGCGGGCAGGGCGGCGATATCGATCAGCCCCGTCGTCGTCTCCGGAGCCACCGTCACCTGAGCACCACCTTGGCCCTCGACCGGGCCGGGCCCCAGCTGCGTACGACCTCCAGGGACTGGGCCGCCTTCTGGTCGGCCCCGTCGCAATAACACAGGTCCACGCACCACCACCCGAGCCGGTCGGCGATCGGGCCGAGAGCGGCCAGGAGGGGGGCGAAGTCGACCTGGCCCTGGCCGAGCGGCGTGTGGACGCTGGTGTCCTCGTCGTGCAGGCGGCCGTCGGCGTCGGCCAGGTGCAGGTGCCGGATAAAGGGCAGCAGGCGGGTGGCGTAGGCGGCCACGCTGGGCATGAGCTCGGGCGAGGGGCCCTGGCGCGCCCCGCGCACGCCGCCCGTATAGGCGTGGGAGGAATCGAACAGTATGCCGAAGTTGTCCTGGCCCACCTCGCCGGCCAGGCGCTCCACCTCGCTCGGGCGGTTGAGCCAGAAGCCGGGCTCGAACTCCCAGACCAGGGTCACTCCGGAGCGGGCGCAGCGCCGCGACGCCTCGGCCCACGACGAGCGCAACTGGGCAAAACAGCTCTCGTAGTCCGGCGGGGACATTTCCCCCGGCGGCATGACCGTGTCGACGCGGAGCAACCCAATGCCCAGGCTTTCGCAAAACCTCCGGGCCTTGTCGATCTCGGCCCCATAGGCCGCGGTCGTCGCCCGGGCCGGGGGCACATGGTGGAAGTTGGGCGCGTAGGCGGAAATGCCGAGGCCCCGTCCGGCGATCTCGGCCTTGAGCTCCCTGGTGCCCAACCCGGCGGCGAAATCGTCGTAGTGGGGGTGAGGCCGGAACCCGTTTATCTCCACGCCGTCATAACCGGCGCCGGCGGCGAAATCGCAGACCCGCAAGAAGGGCCACGGGTCGGCCTCGTAGGGGCCGAAGGCGAAGGCCCAGCTGCCTATGGAAACCCGTGGCACGGCCGCTGCGCCCTGCGGTGCCGAGCCGCAACTACCGATGGGGACACTCATCACGGCGCCCTCCTTTGGTCTTGGAAGGCGCGCACGAAGGCATAGCCGTCCCGGGCCAGCGCGTCCATGGAGGCGGCCACGGGACGCCACAACGACACCGCCCGGGCTATCGAGGCCACCGTGGGCAGGAAGGACTCGATGACAATGGATCCGCCGTAGCCCAACTTGTCGAGCGCCCCGAACACCTCGTCCCAGGGCACGTGGCCGCTGCCCGGTGTCCCCCGGTCGTTCTCGGCCACCTGCATGTGGAAGAGCCTGTCCCCCGCTATGGCCATGGCCTCCGAAATGCTCTTCTCTTCGATGTTCATGTGGAACGTGTCCAGCATGAGCCCGACGTTGTCGCGGCCCGTGCGCCGGCACAGGTCAAGGCCCTGTTCGACCGTGTTGACGAGGTCGGTCTCGAAGCGGTTGAGGGGTTCTAGGGCCAGGCGGACGCCCCGTTCGGCGGCGTAGTCCGCCGCCTGGCGCAGGCTCTCGATGGCCCAGGCCCGCTGTTGTTCTCTTTGCGGGGGCGGGAGCAGGCGCGCCTTGCCGGTGGCCGAGTACATGGGACCGGCGACGTGGGGCGAGCCGACGGCGGCGGCCAGGTCGATGCAGCCCTGGAGGTAGGCCACCCCCTGCGCCCTTTTGGCCGCGTCCTCGTGCGAGACGTCCCGGTCCGGCCCGAACGCCCCGCACACCGATACCTGCATGCCGGTGCGCCGCGCCGCCTCGATGAGCGGCCCGGCGTGGAGGCGGGCCGGGTCCTCGACACAGACCTCGAAGACCTCGAAACCGATCTCGCGGGCGTAGTCGAAATAGCCCGTGCCCTCGTCGGTGAACGGCGAGGCCAGGATAAAGCTGCTGATCCCGATGGGCCGCGATGTCATGCCTGGACCTCCTGCGGACGGGCCGCCGACGGCAGGGCCTCCCCTGGCGGGGCCCCCGGCGGTGGGGGCGCGGCCGGGGCCACGTGGATGGGGCCGGTGTGCGAAGCCAGCGGCGCCCCCGAGCGCCCGGTGCGGGCAACGACTATCTCGGCACAGATCGACAGGGCTGTCTCCTCGGCCGACCCCGCCCCCAGGTCCAACCCCAGCGGTCCCCGGATACGGGCGAGGTCGGGACCGGTGGCCCCGGCCTCGGCCAAGCGCCGCCTGCGGTCGGCCTGGGTGCGCCGGGAGCCCATAGCACCGATGTAGCCGGCTCCGGTGGTCAGGGCGCCCATTAGGGCGGGGAGGTCGAACTTCGGGTCGTGGTTGAGCACACAAATGGCATCTCGGGGGCCCAGGCCCGCCCCGTGCTGGGCCAGGTAGCGGTCAGGCCAGTCGACGACGACCTCGTCGGCCAGCGGGAACCTCGCTTTGGAGGCGAAGATGGCCCGGGCGTCGCAGACCACGACCCGGTAGCCGAGGAGCTTGGCCTGGGCGGTCAGGGCGGCGGTGAAACTGGCGGCGCCGAAGATGACCATCCGAGGCGGGGCCGCGAACGAGTCGACGAACACCGTCATCTCGGCCTGGTAACGGTGGGTGGCGCTGCGGCCGGCGGCCAGGTCGGCCAGGGCGTCCTCGAACGTGGCGGGCCCAGGACCGTCAGTAACACCGGGGAGAACGCCCTCACCCGGGAAGACGACCGTCCCGTCCTGGGCCACCACGACCTTCGCCCCGAGCGCGGCCTCGGGGCCATCGACAACCTCCACCAGAGCGGCGCCCTCACCGGACCGCAAGGCGCCGTCCAGTGCCTCCAGCCAGGAGACCGGCCCCCCCGGGGGCGAGACGCCGGCGGCGGACGGGCCCGCTGCGGGCGAGCGGTCGGAGGAGGCCCTGACCAGGGCCGGCTCCAGGCGCTCGATGAGGGCCCGCATCGTGCCCCCGCAGGTGAGGCCGACGTCAAAGGCCTCATCGTCGGTACAGCCGAACGTTGTCAGCCGGGGGCGGCCGTCGTCGCTGAGAGCGGCCCGCGTCTGTTCGACCAGGGCGCCCTCCACACATCCACCCGAGGCGGAGCCGGCCACCTGCCCGGAGGCGTTGACGGCCAGTGCCGCCCCCGCCGGCTGGACCCCCGAGCCCAGCACCTCGATGACGCGGGCCAGGGCGACGGGCTGGCCGTCGCCCAGCCAGGCGATGAGGTCGGCGAGGATACCCTTCACGGGAGTGCCAGCCTGGTCACGGGGATGCGGGCTCGGTCACGGGGAGGCCTGGGCGGCCCGTCGGTACAGCTCGACGGTGGTGGCCACGCCCTGCGCCAGCGGCGTGACCCCCATCTCGAACCAGGGCTCGGGGAGGCGGGCGGCGAAAGGCAGGATGACGTCGTCGTAGGTGATCTTGGCCCCGGGCACGGCCGCTTCGATGGCGGCCACGATCTCGGCCATCGACACCTCGGGCCCGCCCATGTTGTACACCTCGGCCCCCTGCGCCGGCCGGCGGGCGGCGTCGATGAAAGCCCGGCCGGCATCGGCGCCGTACTGCAGCTGGGTGGTGCCCCCGAAGGGGATGTTGAACGGCTCGCCCCGCGCCGCCGCGGCCATGGCCTGCGTCGGGTACGACGTGGTGCCCTGGTCGCGCCCGCCCCCGTAGACGACCAGGGGCCGCAGGCCGACGCTGGCCACCTGGCTCTCCTGCCAGTACATCCGGGCCGTGCCCTCGTTGGCGATCTTGAAGACCCCGTAGATGGTCGTAGGTGTAAACGTCTCGCCGGCGCCGTCGTACACGGCGGCCGAGCTGGCGTAGGCGATGGGCGTGGCCAGGCCGTGGCGGCGGGCGGCCTCGAACACGTTGGTCGTGCCGGCCACGTTTACCTCGGCCCCCCGGGGCGGGTCGGCCCGACAGAGGGGCACCTGCAGGGCAGCCAGGTGGACTATGTGGGTGACGGCGTAGTCGTCGAGGACGCGCTCGACGGCGGTGAGGTCGCGGATGTCGACGTCGACGGCGTGGGCCGGCTTGACGTCATCGCCGCCGATCAGGCGCAGCCGTTCGTTGGCCGTGCCCTTGTCCAGCGCCACCACCTCGGCGCCGTCGCGGACCAGGTTGAGGACGGTCCACGCCCCTATGCACCCCGACGCCCCGGTGACGAGCCAGGTCTCCTTGCTCACCGCTCCGTCTCCCTGTTGGTACCGCCGGTCTGGTCGGTCATGTAGTACGTCTCCTCGCTCATAGGGGGTCGCTAACGAGCGGGAACCTCCACCCGCCCTCGGCACGCTCTCCGGGCTGCGACACGGCGGCCACGCAAAGGTGCTCGTCGAAGATAACGCGCCGTCCCTCCCGCCGGGGTTGGCGGCGCTCGTCGAGGGCGCGCAGGACACGTTCGGGCTTGGCCGGGAGCTCGGTCACCCAGACCCCGACAGCATCGTGGATGGCGGCAACCACGGCCGGGCTCTGGCCGTTGTTGGCCATCTCCCCGATGGCCTTGGCCCCGTACGGGCCGACGGGGTCGGGGTCCTCGAGGGCGACGTTGCGCAGCTCGGGCAGGTCGATCATGGCCGGGGCGGCGTAAGCCCCGAACTCCGGCCCCCGATGGGCCAGGTCGGGGTAGTAGGGGTACGACTCCTCCAGCAGGGCCAGGCCGAGGCCCATGATGGCGCCGCCCTGGATCTGGCCGTCCACCAGGGTGGGGTTGATGGCGCGGCCCACGTCGTAGACCTGGACCAACCGGTCGACCACCACCTCGCCCGTCTCGTCGTCGACGGTCACCTCGGCCACGCAGGCGGCATAGGAGATGGCGGCGTGGGGCTCGCACTCGCCGGTCACCTTGTCCGGCTCGACGTGGGGGAACATCCACGCCCCCGAACCGACGATCATCTCCCCGTACGTCCACGACGCCGTCGCCGTCACTTCGCCCACGCTCACCTTGCGCTGCGGGGCCCCGTGCACGGAAACCTCGCCGTCGGCGATCTCGAGATCCTCGGGGTCGACCTCGAGCATCCGGGACGCCAGTTGGAGCAGGCGCTGGCGCGCCCGGTAGGCGGCCACGGCGATGGCGTTGCCGTCGATGAAGGTCCCCCGGGAGGCGAAGGTACCGAAACTGACGGGTGAGGAGTCGGTGTCGTTGTTGTTCATGGTGACCCAGTCGTAAGGGACGCCGATCATGTCGGCGGCGATCTGGGTGTGCACGGTCTTGGAGCCCTGGCCCAGGTCGACGGTGCCCGAGAACACGTCGACGCGGCCGTCGGGCTGGATCTTGATCCAGGCCTGGGACGGGTCGCCCCCCTGGTTCATCCCCGTGGGGTACTCGATGGCGGCGATGCCGCGGCCCCGGTGGAGCGCCATCAGTTGCCTCCCTCCAGTGCCGGGCGCCCGTCCCGCCATGCCAGCAGGTGCGGGTGCGGTTCCGCCAGCTGTCCCACCAGGTGCGCGGGCAGCAACGCCCCCTGCCTGCGGGCGTTGGTCATAGCCCTCAGCTCAGCGGGCAGATCGACCCCGGCGGCCTCCGCCGCGCCCAGCAGGGTGGTGACCGTGGACGGGTTACCGTAGGCCACCCGGGACGGCGAGGTGTCGGCCACGCGGTTGGCGTTTTTCAGGCGCAGCTCCCACGGATCCATGCCCAGCACGTCGGCCACGCGGTTCATGTGGGTCTCGACGGCGAAGGAGGCGGAAGTGACACCGAAGCCGCGCATGGCCGCCGTAGGCACGTGGTTGGTCTTGACCACGAACGTGTTGAAGGCGCAAGCGGGGATGGAGTAGGCGCCGGCCAGGTGGAAGGTGTGCTTGGAGCAGGCGTAGGCGGACGTGCGCATGTAGGCCCCGGCGTCGTGCAACGTCAGCGTCCGCCGTCCCAGGATCCACCCGTCCCGGGTCACGGCATCGGCGATCTCGATGTGCCAGGAGGCGCGCGTCGACGAGCACAGCATCTCCTCCTCCCGGGTCCAGCGCCATTTCACCGGGCGGCGGGCCTTGCCGGCCAGCACGGCGGTGACGGGCTCGGTGACCGTGTCCAGCTTGCCGCCGAAGCCGCCCCCCACGGTGCCGCCGACAAACTTGATCTGGCCCGTGGGCAGGCACAGGTGCCGGGAAGTGATCTCCATGGAGTAGTACAGGGCCTGGCTGGTCGAATAGATGGTCACCCGGCCGTTGGGCTCCACCACCGACACGGCCGACGCCGGCTCGGCCGGGGCCTGCTCGATGGCGGCGGGCCGGTAGGAGCCCTCGACGATCACATCGGCCCGAGCGAAGGCCCCGGCCACATCGCCCTTGCGCACCTGGCGCTGGGGCTGGTCCGGGTAATAGAAGTAGACGTTGCCGTCCGGGGCGACCTGGGGTTGGTCCGGGTCCCAGGCTTTACGTACGTCGAGGAACGCGGGGCGCGCCTCGAAGGCGACGTCGATGGCCCGCACGGCGGCCAGGGCCTCGGCCTCGGTCTCGGCGGCCACGACGGCGATGAGCTGGCCGACGTAGCGCACCTCGTCCTCGGCCAACAAGGGCTCGTCGGCGGCGATCCCCCAGACTTCCTGGTGGCCGACCACGTTCTTGGGGACGTCGGCGTGGGTTATCACGGCGTGGACGCCGGGCATGGCTTCGGCCGCCGCTGTGCGCAGGCCCACGATGCGGGCGGAGGCCACCGGGGAACGCAACGCCTTGGCCCAGAGCATGCCCGGGAGCCTGACGTCGTCGATGAACCGCGAACGCGGCGGTTACGTGGGCCACGCCGTCGTAGCGGGGAACGCTGGCGCCGACGGCTTTCACGGCTCCACCCCCCGCACCTCGAGCGTGGTCGGGGCCATGTGGCCCAGGCGCTCCCCCCGGGAGGCGGCCACCACGGCGTCCAGGATCCGGGCATAGCCGGTGCAGCGGCAGTAATGGCCGCCCAGGGCCTCGATCACCTCGTCGCGGTCCACCGGCCCGCCCTGGCGCGTGATGAGGGCGGTGGCCGCCAGCAACATGCCCGGAGTGCAGAAACCGCACTGAGCGGCGTAGTGCTCGGTGAAAGCCACCTGCACGTCGGAAAGGTGCGAGGGCTCTCCCAGCGCCTCGACGGTCGTGATGGCGGCGCCGTCCACGGCCCCCATGAGGGTGAGGCACGAGCGTCTCGGCTCGCCGTCGACCAGCACCGTGCAGCTGCCACAGCTGCCGTGCTGGCAACCGGCCTTGGCCCCGACCAGGCCAAGCTCTTCGCGCAGCACGTGGAGCAAGGTCGTGAGGGGGCCGGCGGCGGTGGTGCGCTCCCTCCCGTTGACGACCAACTTCATTGGCCTACCTCCCCGAGGTCGGGCGCCGACCGGCCCTGTTCGACCCGTTCAAGCTTCTCCAGCGCCCGGGCCACCAGGACGGGCAGGACACGGCGGCGGTACCAGGCCGAGGCCAGCGGGTCGTCCTCGGGGGCCACGTCATCGAGCACTTTGGCCGCCGCTTGTCTCGGCCCGGCCCCGCCGGCCAGGGCCCCTCGACCGACGGGCAGGACACGGCGGGGGCGCGTTCGGCCAGGGAGCCGACGGCCACATGGACGACGCCGTCGCCACGCCGGGCCACGGCCACGGTGAGCACGGGATGGGTATGCGAATGCCGGCGGCGCTGCTGGACGAAGGCACCGGCCCGCGGCCGCGGCACCTCGATGCCCAGCACCAGGCGGCCGGCCGGCGCGGCGAGGAAGGCCTCGACCGGCTCCACCCGCTGGCCCCCGGCCCCGGCCGAGTGCACATTGGCACCCAACGCCACCAGGGCAGCCTGCAGGTCCCCCCCGATCATGATGTTGCCGCCGGCAGTGGCCTGGCCCCGGATCTCGTAGTCGGGGATGCGCGCCGCCGACGCCAGGGGCTCGGGTGCCACCTCGGCCACCGCGGCCAGGGTGGCGGCACCGCCGATCTCGAGCGAGGCCCCGTCCATGATGGTGCCCAGGCCAGCGGCGTGGAGCATCAGCACCCGCTGCGGCCACAGCACGCCGTGCGTGAACAGAGGCGTGACCACCGTCCCGCCCCCGATGACGGTCACCGCCGAGCCGTCGCCGAAAGCAGCGAGGGCTTCGGCCGGCGACCGGGCTATCACGACGTCGGGCACCACGTCGCTTCTCACATCGGGCAATACGTCGCGCCCCAAAACGGGCACTACGTCGGGCACCGCCTCGGGCACAGACATGTCCGTCTCGCCCCCCGGTCAGGACCGGCCGCGCAAGACGTCCACCACGCGCCCGGCCACGTCCTCGGTCCGCGAGACGACGAACTGTTCTTCTTCGGCCTGGAGTTGACTAGCCCGCTCGTCGGCGCCGCTCTTCTCCCGGGCCTCGGGGGTCGTCCACTTCTCTACCAGTACATAGGAGCCCTCCCCGGTGCCCAGCAACGTGCTGGACAGGAAGCCGGGCTGCGCGGCCAGGAACGGGAGCACGGCGTCGCGCCGCCAAGCCAGGTACTCGGCGCTCTTGCCCGCTTTGAGCGCCACACGCTCGACGACCACAACGGCCGGGACGTACTTGGGGGCCGGCGCCGCCGGCCGGCTGGACACCAGGGTGGGGCCTATGGCCCACTCGTCGGTGGCAACATCGGAGAACAGGACCTGTACGTTTTCCCGGGGCGGCCCGGCGATCTCGGACACCGCGTCCACGATGGCCCGGCCCAGGCACTCCTTCATCACCGTGGTGCGGCCACGGAACATCTCCACCCGGACGATAGGCATCTTGGCATTTCCTCTTTTCGGGCGGGGCTATCTCCGGCCCCGCAGTTGACCGGCCGCCAGAGGCCCTCGGGACCGAGGGCCTCTGCGGACGTGACATTGGTTACCTTGACGTAGGTGTTACTCGGATATTGGTGTTGCGGGGCCTACATGGGGGGGTTGGCGACCGGGGTGAGCAGGGGCTGCGCCATGTACTTGGCGACGGCGGCGGGGTTTTGGAAAATGGTCCAGCCCACAGCCTGGCTGATGTTGGCCTTGGTCACCATCACGGAATAGGAGTAATAGAGCTTCCCACCCGAGATCTTGTGGTTGATGTAGGCGTCGATGAGGCGGACGGAGTTGATCCCCTCGAGGGCCGGGGAGCACGTGTCAGTGGCCTTGAGCCAGCCGGCGCTTACACCGGCGAGACCGTAAGGGGCCCGTTCTGGGAGACCTCTACCACATTGGTCTTGTGGGCGGCAACGAGCGCCGTGTGGACACCCACAGCCATGTCCTCGTTCTCAACGAAAACGCCGGCCAGGTTGGGGTACTTGCCGAGTATGTCCTGCATGGCCGTGTAGGCGTCAGGGCGCAGCCAGTGGCCCGTCTCGGTGTCGACGTACTGGATCTTGCCACCGGCGCAGCTCAGCGTGGGCAGGCCGGCGACCAAATTGCCGCTGCAGCCGAGCCCCTGTAGGAACCCGGTCCGGTACCCTTCGGCGTCACCGCGTCCCAATTGGCCGGTGATGACGGCGATCTGTCCCGTGACGTGGGCCTTGAGCCAAGCACCGACGGGGAAAGAGTAGGGGCTCAGGTTTACCTGCTCGAACCCGACGACGTCCTTCTGGTTGAGGTACTTGTGCGAATAGCCGTACATCAAGAAGATGGGGATGTTGGCCCGGGAGGCGGCGGCGATGGTGGCATCCTCAGTGGAAAGGCCCACAGAGTAGCCGTCGATGGCGACAACGCCCTGAGCGATGGCGTCCTTGACGTTGGCCAGTTCGACCGAGGGGCTGATGTTGGGGTTCGGGTACGCCTTGACGGTGTATCCGAGCTTGGTGGCGGCGGCCTCGGCACCCTTGAGGCCGTACTGGTAGTAAAGGTCCGGGCCGGACAGGAGGAACGCGATGGTCCCCTTGCCGCTGGCTGATGCCGGCGTGGCGCCGGTGAGCGCCAGCCCGATCGTCGCCAGGACGGTACCACTGGCAATTATCCTACGAACTAGTCGTGATTTCATACTTAACCTTCCTCTATGTGGTGAAACATGTGGTGAAACATGTTGTGAAACGGATAAATCAGGTACTGCTTGGTCGACAGCATCTCAGGCCTTATCATCCCCCCTTTTCCTCAACGCTGCACCCGTGTCACCATCACCGCGAGGATGATGATCACGCCGAGAGCCATTTGTTGGTAGTTGCTTGAGAACCCTATGAACAAGATGGAGTTCTGGACGAGGCCCCACAGGGCCACGCCCTGCAGCGAGCGGAAGGCGCCACCGCGTCCACCGAACAGGGCTGTCCCGCCTATGACAGCGCAAGCGATGGACTGCAGCTCGAAGTTTTGGGCCAGGTTGAACGAGGCCTCGTTTATCTGGCCCGACAGCACCATCCCGGTGATCCCGACCAGGGCGCCCATCATGGTGTAGAGATAGATCTTCGTACGTTTAACGGGGATCCCGGACAGGTAGGCGGCCTGCTCGTTGCCCCCTATGGCGTAAGCCCGCCGGCCGAGCGGGGCCCAGCGCAGGAACCCATAAGTGAGGAGCACGACTATCAGGAACGGCCAGGTGACCGAGGGCAGCCCGAAGAAGGGGAACCCTCCGGGCATGTACCCCCCGAAAGCGCTGTAGAGACCTTTCATGTTGTTCACCGGAGCACCCCCGGTGAGCTGGGTGTCCAGGCCGAACAGGAAGATCGACATCCCGAGGGTGATGATGAACGGGTGCGCCCGCCCCTGAGCGGCCAGCACCCCGTTGACAAAGCCCACCGCCGTGGCCGAGGCGATGCCGGCCAGCACCGCCAACCCCAAGGGGACGTTCTGCTCCAGCAGGAGCCCGGTGACGATGCTGGAGAACGAGATGTTGTAACCCACGGACAGGTCCAGACCGCCCGAGATGAGCAGGATGCACTGGCCCATGGTCACGATGCCGAGGGGAGCGGCCTGGCTCAGGATGTTCTCGAAGTTGAACACGCTCAGGAAACGATGAGAACTGAACGAGGTGGCGATGATGATCAGCACCATTACGGCGATGGGCCACAGCGTGAAGACGTCCACGTTTTTCGACCGCCCGCCGCCGAGACGGGGCCTACCGTCGGGCGCCATGCCCCCTAGGACGGCTCCCTCCCCCCCGTCGCCGACCAGACCATCGGTGACGGCGCTTTTTATGCCCTCGGTCCCCGTGCTCATGCGCCCGCCACCGCCACCGACCCCACGGTCAGGTCGAGGATTTGGGCATAACTCGTGTTGCTGGCGGGCAGGTCGGCGACGACACGGCCGGCCCGGAGAGCAACGATCCGGTCAACGAACTGCAACAGGTCACGGATGTCGGTGGAGACGACCATTACTGCCTTTCCCCGGCTGGCCAGGTCACGGACTATTCGATGGATTTCGGCCTTGGCGTGGACGTCCACCCCCTGGGTAGGCTCCTCCAGCACCAGGACCTCGGCCTTGGACGCCAGCGCCTTGGCCAGCAACACCTTCTGCTGGTTGCCGCCGCTCAGGTTGCGCACGGCGGTGTTGACCGACGCCGTGGCGATGCTCAGTTCGCCCACATAGTGCTCCGCCACCTCGCGTTCACGGCGCAGCGAGAGCAGCCCGCGCCGGGTAATGGCCCTGAGGCTGACGAGGGTGACGTTTTGGGCCACGGAAAGGACGGGGACGAGGCCGTCACGGCCCGGGTCCTCGGGGACGAGGAAGATCCCCTGGCTTATGGACTGTTTAGGGCCTTGCGGGTCGTAGGCGCGGCCTCGTAACGTCACCTTCCCGCCCGTGGCCCGGTCGAGACCGAACAAGACCCGGGCCAGGTCATGGCCGCCGGCGCCGATAAGGCCGGACACACCGACCACCTCGCCCTGGCGCACCACAAAATCGACACCATGCAGCACTCCGGTGTCGAGGTGGCTGAACTCAAGCGCCGGGGCCGCTTCTTCGGCCACGGCGGCACTTTCGGCCGCAACCGACTGGGTGATGCGGTGCCCGGCCATGAGGGTGACGACCTCGTCCTGGGACAGCTCACTGGCCGGCTGGGTGGCCACGAGCTCGCCGTCACGGAGAACGGTTACCCGATGGGCCAGCCGGAAGACCTCCTCCAGGTGGTGCGAAACGTATATCACGCCCACGCCCTGGCGGACCAGGTCTTCGACCAGGGCGAACAGTTGGGCGCTGCGCTGGGCGTCGAGGGCGGCAGTGGGCTCGTCCAGTATGAGGAGCCTGGCTTTACGGTAAAGAGCCTTGGCGATGGCCACTTGTTGGCGGTCGGGGGCCGAAAGGTAGGCGACGGGCACCTCGGGGTCGATATCGAGGCGGAAGCGGGCCAGCAGCTCCCGGGTCAGCTCGTTGGCCTTGCCCCGGTCGATCATGATGCCCCGGCGCGCCGGCAGTTTACCGAGCATCACGTTCTCGGTCACCGACAGCCAGGGCAGGAGCTGGGGCCGCTGGTGGACCACGGCGATACCCAGGTCGTAGGCGTGCTTGGGCGTGTAGGTGGTGATCTCCCGCCCCTCGAGGCTTATGCGGCCGCCGTCGGGGGGGTGTACCCCCGAAATGCATTTCACCAACGTCGACTTGCCCGCCCCGTTCTGGCCCACCAGAGCGTGGACCTCGCCTGCGTTGAGGGTGAAATCGACGTCGTGCAGGGCCTGGACGCCGGGAAAGCGCTTGGACACGTGCTCGGCGTAGAGCAGCACCGGGGGGGCTCCGGCGCTGTCTCGGCCGGGTGGCACCGAGCCCGTGAGCTCCGAACCTGTCATAGCGCCCGCCCGCTCTTTTCCCCCGAGAGGCCCGCCACCCTCCCCGGGAAAGTCAGCATTTGCACCAATCGGCTATCGTACGCCGGGGGGCCTGAGATGTCAAGCCATCTGACCAATTTTGTCCCCTCCAGCAGCGGTTTGATAACCTCGGGCTCGTGGCTCCAGCCTGGGCACCGCTGACGAGGCATTCGGTCACCACCGACGCCCGGGAGCACGTCATCCGCCTCATCACCACGGGCGCCGTCAAACCCGGGGAGAAGCTCCCGCCCGAGCGGCAACTCATGGAGAGGCTGGGCATCTCCCGGCCCGCCCTGCGCGAGAGCATCGCCGCCCTCACCGCCATGGGCATCCTCGAGGCCCGCCAGGGCGCCGGGACCTTCGTGAGCAACCTCGACCCGGCGAGGATCGTCGAGCCACTGGCCCTCATCGTCAACTTCAACCGCGAGGTCGTGCGCGAGCTGTTCGGCGTGCGCAGCATCCTCGAGGCGGGCGCCATCCAGCTGGCGGCGACAAGCATTTCCGACGAGGAACTGGCCAAGCTCCGGGGCCTGGTCGACGACCTGGCCAAGGCCCAGGGCAGCGTGAAGCGCTTCCTTCAGCTCGACATCGAGTTCCACCGCACGATCCACCGGGCCTCGCACAACCAGCTGCTGATCGCTCTGCTCGAAGAGCGTGGCCCAGCTGGCCCGAGAGTCGCGGGCGATGACGTCTCGCAGCGCCGAGGTGCGCGAGAGTGCGTACCGCCACCACCTGCGCATCCTCTCGGCCCTGGAAAGCCGCGACCCGGTGGCGGCCAGACAAGCCATGCTCGAAGCATCTGGCCAACGTGCAGAGCATGATCGAGGAGCCGAAAACAGCGCCCTGAAGCCTGTCCGGGGAGCCGGCTGGCGCTATTTGCCGGCATCGCCAGGCTCGGGCAACGAATAGACGCGGCGGGCGGTACGGCCGAGGACGTCCCTCCTGGCCTCGACGGGCAGGTCGGCGGCCACCCGCAGCCACGCCTGCATGAAGTCGTGAAAATTGCTCCAAATGCTCTCGATGGGGAAATTGCTCCCGAACATGCAGCGTTGCGAGCCGAACATGTCGACCGCGGTGGTAGCGACGAGCCGGATGAGCTCTTCGTCCACGCGGTGCACGAACGTCCCCGTCCCCGAGAGCTTGACGGTCACGTTGGGCAGCGCGGCCAAGAGCCCGAGGCCGGTACGCCAGGGCAAAACGTAGGCGGGATCGGCGCTTTCGAGCATCCCGGCATGCACGAGGACGAAGGTCGTGGCCGGGAAGTCGGCCACCAGAAGGGCGGCGTCGGCCATCTGGGCCGGGAACACCTGCAGTTCGAACAGCCAACCCAGGCCGGCCAGCAGGGCGATGTTGTCCCGGAAGACGGGGTCATGCATGCGGGCCGGGCCCGACGCATAGCGGAAGCGCTCGTCCTGGTGCCAGTGCAGTTGGAGCCGGGTGCCGCGCATGAGCGGCGAAATAGCCTTCTGCTGAGCCAAGACTTCGCCCGCGCCCCGGTCGAACAGGTCGGCCGTGCCCACCACGGCGTGGGGCCAACCGCAGGCGTCATGGACGCTTTGCACCCAGCGGACCTCGTCCACAGCCCGGTCGAGGGCCCAGTTGGGCTGGACATAAACAGCCGCCTTTATGCCCTCTGCGGTCACGTCCGCGACGTACTCGTCGACCAGATAGTCACGGCGCACGGCCTCGTAGGGCCCGAAGATGCGGGGTACCATCGGCCCCTGCAGCCAGGGCAGGTCGGCCATGCGCCAGATGTGGTGGTGAGCATCGACGATGTCCTGCACTCCGAGCTCGGCCGCCGTCAGCAGTTCAGTGCTTTTCATCGTCGCCCCTGTGGTGTGCCTGGCCGGGTACTGGCCTCGTCGGGTACTGGCCCCCAAGGTCATCTCCCAATGATCCGGGAGCCGGCGCCCGCGCAATAGGGCCTTCCGTCATCAATTCGGGCCCGCTCCCGGTCGTTTTGTAGCCCAGGCAACCGTTAACCGGGGCACCGCGCCGAGCGCCGAGGGGAGGTCGCGCACGCCGACGAGGTCGTCGAGGTCACCCACCACGGCGGCCATGCCCCGGGTCAGGGGTTGGTAATCGGGGTCGCAGGCCAGCGGTGACCACCACACGACCCGGTGCGAGAGCCGGCGGAGGCGGCGCACGGCGGCCACCATGGTCTCCGGGCCCGCCCCGTTCGAGGCCGTCGGAGACGATGAGCACCAGGGCGTCGCGCGCCGCCGCCGTGCGCCGGGCGTCGGCCAGGAACTCCTCCAGGGCGTACCCGATCCGGGTACCGCCGTTGACGTCGGCCACGACACCGGCCAGGCTGTCCAGGGCGGCGTCGACGTCGGGGGCGGCGAGCTGAGGGGTCACGCGCGTGAGGCGGGTGCCGAACGTGTACACCTCGCGGCGGGGCACGGCGCGCACCAGAGCGTGGGCGAAGCGCAGGGCGTCGCCCGAGCTCTGGCGCAACGAACCCGACACGTCGACGAGCATCAGTACCCGGCGGGGCCGGCGGGGACGCCGGCGCCATTGCAGGCGCACCACGTCCCCATCGCTGCGGCCGGCGGCCCGCAGCACCCGGCGCAGGTCGAGCCGGTCGCCGCGACGCGCCGAGTGGTACCGGCGGGCGCGCTCGGTCGGCAACGCCCGGTGCAGGGCCGCCCCGGTTTCGGCCAGGAGCCGCCTTTTGTCGACCGTTGTGGGCGGGAAACGGGCGGTGCTGCTCGTTTCGTCGCTGCTCGCCTCTGGCCCGGCGCCCTTACGCGCCCCTGATCGTCCTCCCTCGGCCGGGGACGGCAGTCGCCCCCGCGGCGACGGCGACAGCCGGGGCGACGCCGGACGGGCCGCCGGAGGACCGAGCGCCACCAGGCCGTCGCCGAACCAGGCGGCGAAGACACGGTCGTAGGGCCCGACCTCTTCCCGGGCGCTCACCAGGGTCACCCGCCCCGTCCAGTACAGCTCGCTGGGCGAGACGGGCCGCACGAGCGCCAACCCCCGGAGGAAATCGACCCGTTTGTCGACGCCGGGCACCACGCCCGCTCCGGCCAGGGCGGTCACAAAGCCCTCGAGGTGGGCCACGGCCAGGTGTTCGGGAACCACGCCGGCGGCGCCCCCCTGTTTTCCGCGGTCCGCGCCTGGTGTCATAGCCGGCGCCCGGCGGGAGTCATCTCCCGGGCCCGGTCGGACCTCCACCCAGGACCTGGAGGCGGCCGAGGCGAGCACGGCCTCGGTCACCTCGGCGGCGCGGCGACCGTCGGCAAAACGGGGCAGGCCGTCGGGGACGGCCCCGGCGATGGCGTGGTAGCAGTCGGCCACGAAGGCGTTGAAACAGTCCTGGTACCCTTGGGGGTGACCGGCCGGTACGGTCATATAGGCGGCCGCCGCCGGCGCCACGTCCTCGGCCGAGCGAACGAGCAGGCGGCTCTCGGAGCGCCGGCCGACCCAGAGCTGTTCGGGACGGTCGTGGTCGAACACAAACGATGCCTCGGTGCCGTCGAAGGAAAACGAGAAACGGTTTTTCCGCCCCGCCGCCACCTGATTGAGCACCACTGACCCGATCGCCCCACCATCGGTCTCGAAGCTGACGACGGCGGAGTCCTCGGTGCCCACCTCGAACGGGCCCTGCGGCCCCCGCCGCTGCGGGTACACGGTGAGCAACTGGGCACTGAGACGCACCACGCGCTGGCCGGAGGCGAACTCTACGAGGTCCACCCAGTGGACGCCGATGTCGCCGAAGGCGCGGGAGCGGCCGCCGCTACCCGGGTCGACGCGCCAGTTGTCGTCCTCCTCGCCGGCCAGCCAGTCCTGGAGGTAAGAACCGTGCAACACGCTGAGCCGTCCGGCCTCTCCCCGGCGCACCCGCTCCCGGGCCTCGCGCACCATCGGGTAGTAGCGGTAGACGAAGGGCACGGCCCCGACGAGGCCAGACTCGGCCGCCAGTTGCTCGAGCCGGGCTGCCTCGACCGCACTGGTGGCCAGGGGCTTTTCGCACACGACGTGCTTGCCGGCGCGCAGAGCCCGCTCGACCAGGCCGACGTGGGTGGCGTTGGGGGTGCAGACATGGACTACGTCCACGTCGGGCGCCTCGATCAGATCGTCGGGACGATCGGTGGCCCGCCCGGCACCGGCCTTGACTTGGAGAGCCTGCGCCCGGCCGAGCTCGTTGTCGGCCACGCCGACCAGCACCGCTCCGGCGACCCGCACCGCCCGGGCGTGGACACCGCCCATGAAACCGGCCCCCACGATGGCGGTACGGACCGGGACGGTCATTGCCCCGACCGCTCCGGGCCCGGAAAACCGGCCGGCAAGCCGGCTGGTCCCGCGCCTTGGTACAGTGCCTTTAGCCTCATGGCAACGAACTTAGGTTTCGCAGACTCATAAGTCAAGTCAAGACAAGCTGGTTAGGGTATGCTCACAACCAAAGGCAGGTAAGGCCAGTGCCAGGTGTGACGCCGTTCTCCGACGACCTTGGGCCAGAGGGCGTGGAAAACTTGGTGACGGTCCTCGACCTGCTCCGCTACGGCCAGGCCCGCACCCGCCCTGAGCTGGGCCGGCACAGCGGGCTAGGGCGCGCCGTGGTCAGCCAGCAGCTCAGCTACCTGTCCGATCTCGGCCTGGTGCGTGAAGGTGACCTCGCCCCCTCGACGGGAGGCCGGGCGCCCCGGACGGTCGCCTTCCGGGCCGACGCCGGCGCCCTCCTGGTGGCGGAGCTGGGCGCCACCAGCCTGGTCGCCGGGGTGAGCGACCTCGCCGGCAGCCTGCTGTTCCAACACGAGGAGCCCTTCGAGATAGCCGAGGGCCCCCGACGGGCCCTGTACCGGTTGACCACCTTGTTCGATGCCCTGCTCGACCACAATGGCATTTCCCGGGCGTCGCTATGGGGCATCGGCGTCGGCGTACCCGGGCCCGTCGAGTTCTCCACGGGACGCCCGGTCTCACCGCCCATCATGCCCGGGTGGCATGCCTATCCCATCCGTCACCACCTGGGCGAGGTGTACGGGCTGCCCGTCTGGGTCGACAACGACGTAAACCTCATGGCTCTGGGCGAGTTACGCAGCAGCCACGCCCGAGGTGAGCAAAACATGGTGTACGTGAAGATCGGCACCGGGATAGGAGCCGGCATCGTGTGCGAGGGCAAGCTCTACCGGGGAGCGCAGGGCTGCGCCGGTGACATCGGCCACGTGGCTGTGCGCGAAGCCTCCGAGGTCATCTGCCGGTGCGGGAAGGCCGGCTGCCTGGAAGCGCTCGCCGGCGGCGCCGCCCTGGGCCGGGACGGCACCCTGGCCGCCCAGTCCGGCTCGAGCCCTCATCTGGCCGCGGTACTGGCCGAGGGCCGCACGGTGACCGGGGAGGAGATAAGCCGGGCCGCTCAGCGGGGTGACCCGGTGGCCATGGAGCTGCTCCTGCGTTCGGGGCGCCTCGTCGGCGAGGTGCTGGCGACCATCGTCAACTTCTACAACCCGGCGCTCATCCTCGTCGGGGGGGGCGTGGCTGCCGCCGGTGACGCCCTGCTGGCCTCCATCCGCGAGAACGTTTACCGCTACTCGTTGCCTCTGGCCACCCGGGACCTGCAGATTTCCTTCTCTCCCCTGGGCGACCAGGCCGGCTTGCGGGGCGCCGCGGCCATGGTGACCGACGAGGTCTTCGCTCCCGCTCATATCGTCCGCTGGCTGGCCCACGGCAGCCCGGCGGCCATGACCGGCCTGCTCACGGCTTAGCTTGGAGCAGCTCCACCTCGGCCCGCGCCGTGTCGATGTCGTCCTGTTCTTTGAGCAGAAGGCCGAGAGAACGCCGCAGTGCCTCCGGCCAGGCGTCGCCCTGCTGGGCCAGGGCGGAGGCGCCCCGGGCCCAGTCGATCGTTTCGGCCGTGCCCGGCCGCTTCAAGAGCCTGAGGGCGCGGACGGCCACCACCGCCTCCACCAGGGCGGCAGCCGCAGCCTCCTCGACGCCGGGGGCGTGGGCACGGATGATCTCACGCTCGCGCACCGGGTCGGGGAACGGGATCCAGTGGTACATGCAGCGGCGTTTGAAGGCGTCGTGGAGTTCACGGGTCCGGTTGGAGGTGATTATCACCAGCGGCGGGTGCTCGGCCCGGAGCGTCCCTCGCTCGGGGACCGTTATCTGGAACCCGTCCAGGAACTCGAGCAGGAAGGCCTCGAACTCGCTGTCGGAGCGGTCGATCTCATCGACGAGCAGGACCGCCCGCTCGCCCAGCCGCACGGCTCGCAAGAGCGGCCGCTCCAACAGGAACTCGTCGCCGTACAGGTCCCTGACCTCCTCGCCTGCCCTCACGTGGAGCAGCTGGCGGGGGTAGTCCCACTCGTACAGCGCCTGGGCGGCGTCGAGGCCTTCGTAACACTGGAGCCGCACCAGTTCGCGCCCGAGCAAGGTCGCCAGCGCCCGGGCCAGCTCGGTCTTGCCCACCCCGGGCTCGCCCTCGACGAGCAGGGGCCTCCCCAGGGCCAGGGCCAGGTACACCGCCGTAAGGATCCCTTCGTCGGCGAAGTACCTCTGGCCCAGCAGCCCTTCTCGCAGCTCCTCCAGGCTGAGGGCGCTCGAGCTCACCCGGCCGGAACCGGAGCGGGCGCGCCCGGCACTGGCTCCGGCCCCACCGGCGCCTTCGGTGAAGCACCCGGCACTGGCTCCGGCCCCACCGGCGCCTTCGGTGAAGCACCCGGCACTGGCTCCGGCCCCACCGGCACCTGCACCCGGTCGCCCGTCTCCGCGGACTCGTCGACGGCCTCGGCCACCTGAGCGGCACGCAGGCCGTCCAGGAACGTGGCCCCGAACGGCCCCACCTCTTTGTCGGCGGCGACGGCGTCGATGAAATGGGCCAACATGTTGGCATGCCCGTGCTCCCAGCCCAGCACGTGGCCCGACGGCCACCAGGCCGCCACCAGGGGATGGTCGGCTTCGCAGCTGATCACCTCGGTGAAGCCCGAAGTGCGGCTGCCGTTGTGACGGTAGACCTTGAGGACATTGGGGCTCTCGAGGCTCCAGGCCACGCTGCCCTGCGAGCCGTTGAGCTCCCAGGCCAGATGGTTGCGCCGGCCCGGGGCCACCAGCGAGGCGTCGATGGTGGCGACCAGGCCGCTGTCGAAGCGGGCGACCATGGCGACCACGTCGTCCTGGTCGATGGGAGCGCCCCGGTAAAGGCGGTCGGGAGTGGTCACCGGGCTGGATATGGAGGCCTGCACCGAGGCGATCTCCCCGCACAGGAAGCGGGCCTGGTCCACGGCATGGCAAGCGATGATGGCCTGCACCCCGGCGGCGCTGGGCAGCGGCCCCGGTGCCGTGCGCCATTCCTGGGAGTAACGGAACCGGGCCTGGTACAACTCCCCGATGTCTCCCCCATGGACCAGCTCCCAGGCCAGGCGCACGGCCGGGAAGAACCGGTAGTTGAAACAGACCATGTGCTTGACCCCGGCGGCGGTGGCGGCCTCGTACAGGCGGGCGCATTCGGCGGCCGTGGACGCCAGGGGCTTCTCGCAGATCACGTGCTTGCCGGCGGCTATGGCCGCCAAGGTGGGCTCGACGTGAGCGGCATCAGTGGTGACGTTGTCGAAGATGTCCACGGCCGGGCTGTCGACCAGGTCATGCCAGTCGGTCGTATAGGCGCCGAACCCGTACCGGGTGGCGGCCTCGGCCACCCCGGCCAACGTGCGCCCGGCGACGGCGACGAGCTCGGGACGGGCGGCCGAGGGCCAGAACATATGCCCGATGCTGTGCAGGGCGTGCGAGTGCGCCCGGCCCATAAACCCGTAGCCGAGCAGGCCGAAGCCGATGGCCGGGCGCTCGTCGGGAGGAGCGGGATTTAGCGGCATGGTCTGGGCCTTTCAGGCGCGCCGTGCGCCCGGGACCAACGTGCGGAGGTAGGCGAGGCTCCGGGTCACGATTTCTTCTTCGGGCAGCATCGACCACTGCTCGCCGATGAGGTCGACCTCCAGGCTCAACGAGCCGTCGAACCCGCCGTCGTGCAAGGCTTTTACCACCCCGGGCATGTCGATGACGCCTTCGCCGGCCACGCACGCCGGCCACCACGTGAAGTTCTCCGACGGGGCGCCCCCCTTGCGCCGGGTGGCGATGTCCTTGGTATGGGTCGAGATGGTGTAGGGCGCCAGCCGGGTGGCGGCGTCCACGGGGTCTTCGAACAGGCGCAGGCAGTTGCCGGTGTCGAAGTTGACCCGGAGGTTGGGCGAACCCACGGCCTCGATGATGCGCACGACCTCCCGGGAGGTGAAGTCGATGTGGTTTTCCAACGCCAGCACCACGCCTTCCTCCTCCGCCGCCTTGGTCGCCTCGGCCAGCATGGGGACGACCTTGCCGATCAGCTCCTCCCGGGGCGATTTGGCGTAGTTCATGCTGGCGGCCACGATGCGCATGCGGGTCGAGCCGAGCTTGCGCGTCTGGGGAAGGTGGCGCTTGAGGGCCTCCAGCTCCTCGGGCCTGTCGCCGCCCCACAACCCCTCGGGATGGCCCCAGCCCAACACCCGGTCCACGCCCGTCTCGTCCAGGCGCGCCTTGATCTCGGCGCACAGGCCGTCGTCCAGAGCGTCGAAGAAACACGCCTCCAGGGCGATCTCGCCGACGTCCTGGGCCAAGGCAAAGTCCAAGAACTCGCCTTCCATCCGCCAGCGCGTGCCCGGGTCAGTCTGCAGGCCCGGGTAAACCTCGCCGAAATACCGGTGGAAACAATAACTGTCGATCCCGATCTCCATGGGAACCCCTCGTTTCTTTCCTTGTCCGATTATCTGTTGCTCTTTATACTCTTTGGCGCTACGTGCCCCGCAACCCCAGTGCGATGCGGGAAAGCTCGCCGACAAGCTGGGGGGTCATCGGTATGGCGAAGACCTCCTCCATGACACAGGTCCAACCGTGGACGAAATAGCGCCAGCCGTCCTCGATCAACAGCGACCGGCTGGCTTGCTGGGCCCGGGCCTGACCCAAGAAGTCGAGCTCCCCCCGGTAGTTGAGCTCCCACACCCGGGCGCCCTCGGGGAAGGCCCCCCGGTCGGTGATCGGGCTTCCGGGGCTGTCCTTGCCCATGCCCGTCCCGTTGACGACCAGTGAGCCCGGGGGCATTTCGGCCATCAGGCGGTCGTTTTGCCCCGGGTCGGCGTTGTGGACGTACTCCACCTTGACCTGTTCGCCGAGGCCGGCGTGCTGCTCGGCGAGCTGTGCGTGCACGGCGCGCATGGACTCGAGACGGGGCCGGCTGCGGTTGACCACCACGATCCGGCGAGGCCGGTCGGGGGCCGCCCGGCCGGTCATCAGGTAGAGGGTTATGGCCAGGTTGGAACCACCGGCACCGAACAGCAGCGCCTCGGGCGGTCCCCCGGCCACGGGCGAGGCCCAGTAGCCCGGCTCAATGAACTCGTCGAGCGCCCGGCCCGAAGAAATCGGGTCTTTGGCGTGCGCCCGCAACCGGCCGTCGCGCTTGGACAGGGAGGACACCTCCCCGCACAGCTCGGCGTAGGGGTCGATGAAGTCGAACATGTCCCGGCAGGCGCTGAACAGGTCGATCTTGTGCGTGGTGACCAGGGCGCCGAGCTGGCTCGGGCTGGCGCGGACGACGCCCACCGTTTCCCGGTAGCGCTCGGGCGGGGCGTGCAGGGGCAAGTCGGCGCCGGCCATGACCACGTTGGGCAAGCCGAGGTGCTCGGCCCAGGCCGGGAAGATGCGCATGATGGCCGAGCGGGCAGTGGTCACACCGATAAAGGTGAAGGTCCGGGCGGCGGCGCCGCCGCGACCTGGGTCTGAAGTGCTCATATCGGGTACCTCGGTGCTCGGCCGGACAGGACGGCGAGAAGGTCGTCCAGCGCCCACGCCCCCATGGCCGTGGTGGCTTCGGCGGTGTGGGGGCCCATGTGCGGGGTGACCAGCACGTCGTCGCGCCGGAGGAAGGGATGGTCGGGCCCGGGCGGCTCCTTGGCCAGCACGTCGAGGGCGGCCGCCCGCAACGGGCCGTGCTCGAGCGCCCACAGCAGGTCGGCCTCGTTGACCAGCTCGCCCCGGGCCGTGTTGATAAGAGCCGAGCCGGGCTTCATCTGGGCCAGGAAGGACCGGTCCACCATCCCCCGGGTCTGCTCGGTGAGCGGGGCGTGTAGGGAGACGAAGTCAGACTCGGCCACCAGCGTGGCCAGGTCGACCAGGGCGACGTGCTCGTGCTCGGCCCCGGCGCCGGCTCCGGCCCGGGCAACAGCCCCGGCGCCGGCTCCGGCCCGGGCAACAGCCCCGGCAGCGGCAGTGGTCACGGCAGTGGTCACGGCAGTGGTCACGGCAGCGGCCAAATAGGGGTCGTAGGCCAGGACGCGCAACCCGAGGCCGGCCGCCTTGGCCGCCACCAGCGAACCGATGCGGCCCAGGCCGACCAGGCCGATGGCACGCCCGGCCAGTTCGACCCCGCTGAGGGCCGGCCATTCGCCGCCGTCGGCCCGCTCCCGCCCGGCCATCACAGGCCGGGCCGTGGCGAAGAGCAAGGCCACGGTCATTTCGGCCACGGCGTTGGCATTGGCGCCCGGCGTCACCGTCACCGTCACCCCGTGCCGGGCCGCCGATGCCAGGTCGACGCGATCGACTCCTACGCCGTAGCGGGCTACGACCCGCAGCCGGGGAGCGCCGGCGAAGACCTCGTCGCTGACATGGTCCAGGCCGGCCAGCAGGCCGTCAGCCTCGGCGAGGGCCTCGGCCAAGTCAGCGGCAGGCAGGGGGCCGGGCCGGTAGCGCACGTCGCCCACCTCGGCCTCCAGGCGCCGGCGCAGGCCAGGGTCGTGCATACCGAACGAACGGGGGGTGACCACGACCACGCACTCGGACAGCGCCCGCAGCGGCAGGCGCCCGGGCGCCGGTGTGGACGAGGGCGCCGGTGTGGACGAGGGCGCCGGTGTGGACGAGGGCGCCGGTGTGGACGAGGGCGCCGGTGTGGACGAGGGCGCCGGTGTGGACGAGGGCGCCGGTGTCGGCGCCGCCGGTGCCACGGTCACTTCAGCACCGGTCCCGCCGGCGTGCGCAGCACACGCTGGGCAAATCCGCTCTGTTCGATGGTCCCGTAGTCGTGGCCGGCCTGGCCCGGGTAAACGGCGAAGAACACGAACGGTTCGTCGCCCGTGTTGACCGTACGGTGGGCCCAGCACGGCGGCACGTAAGCGACCGTCCCCGGTCCCATGGGTGTGGCCGACCGGCCGCCGTCCTCGGTCATCAGCAGCAGGTAACCGTGGCCGGAGAGCCCCAGGTACAGCTCGCCCGTCTCGCGCACCGAGTGGTAATGGCCCTTGGTCATGAAGTACTCGTCCCCGACCGTCCCCGGGTGCAGGACGGTGGTGCAGCAGATGAGCTGGCCCACCTCCTCGGGGACGTCGTACTGGACGACCTCGTAGACAAGCGGGTCGCCATGGCGCACGAGCTCGTCCAGGGCGGCGGCGTCGGCGTAGTAGGAGCCCTTCATGTCCGAGAGATGGCGCAGCGTGCCCGAGGTGTGCGGCGACAGGTCGCCCGAGGCGAAGTCGAGCATCAGGGAAAAGGGGTTCACAGAAGTCGTGGTCATGTCGAGGTCATCACTTTCGGTCTCGGTTTCGGCTCGGCCGCGTCGAGTTGTGACATCTATGGCCAAAAATGGCCATAGATGTCACAAGACGGTACGGCGGAGGCTCGGTTAAGGCGGCGTTCAAGGTCAAGGTCAAGGTCAAGGTCACGGTCACGGCGCCACCAGCACTTTCATGGCCCGGCCGGAGGCGGCGAGCTCGAAGGCGGCCGGAGCCGAGGCCAGGTCGAAGCGGGCCTCGACCAGAGACCCGGCGTCCACCCGTCCCCCGACGATCAGCTCCAGGGCGGCGCGGCACTCCTCATTGGTGCTCGCCGTCGTGCCCGTGACAACGAGCTCCTTGTAATGGACAAGATTGGTGTCGAGCTCGACCCGGGAGTGCCCCCGGGCCAGGCCAGCGAAGAAATTGACCCTCCCCCAAGGCCCGGCCAGCTCCAGGGCCTGGGCCTGGGCGGCGGGCACGGGAGCGGCCACGATCACGGCGTCGGCACCCTGGGGCGCACCGGCCCGGCGCAGGGCCGCCCGTAACTCCTCGGGGTCGGCGTCGTGCGCCGACACCGCCCCCCAGGCCAGCGCCCGCGGGCGTCGCTCGGCGTTGGGCTCGCACACCACCACGGCGGCGGCGCCGGCCAGGCGGGCCAGGGCGAGGTGGAACAGGCCCACGGGACCGGCGCCGTACACCAGCACGACGTCGCCGTCCCCGATACGGCAAGCCCGGGACCCCCGCAAGGCGCAGGCCAGCGGTTCGGCCAGCGCCACGGCGCCGACGTCCAGCTCGGCCACGGCGCCGACGTCCAGCTCGGCCCCGGCGCCGACGTGCAGCTCGGCCCCGGCGCCGAAGGCGAGGAGGTTGCCCTGGTCCACCAGGTCTTTGGGCAAGAGGAGGTAGTCGGCGAAGCCGCCATCCTCGGTGATGCCGATCCCTCGGGGCTGGTCGCACATGTTGACCTGGCCCCGCCGGCAGGCGGCGCAGTGCCCGCACCCGTAGTTGGGGGCCACGAACACACGCTCACCCTCGACGGCGCGCGCCCCGGGCCCAGCGCCACCACGGTGCCCACGACCTCATGGCCCGGTACCCGGCCCAGGGCATCGGTGTAGGCGCGATGCGAGCCGGCGGCGATACGCACGTCGGTCCCGCAGATCGAGCACGCGTCCACGGCCAGCAGCGCCTCGCCCGGGCCGGGGTGCGGCTCTGGTCGTTCCTCGACCACGAGCGAGCCCGGGCCCCGGTAGGCGAGGACCCTCATCGCGGTGCCGCCAGGGAGGCCAGGGTCACGGGGCGGCCTTCCCGCCAGGACGTGTTGGCGGCGATGACGCCGGCCACGGCGGCACGGCCGTCGGCCGCCCCCACGAGCGGGGCCGTGCCGGCCGAGGCGGCCCGCACGAAGCCGGCCAGCTCCTCCCGGTACCCGGGCTCGAAGCGCGCCGGCCAGGACGACCACGTGGGTAACTCCCCCCGGCCCCGCGACCGGATCTCCAGCACCGGCGTGGCGCGGTGGTCGCCCACCACCAGGAGGCCCTCGGTCCCCAGCACCTCGGCCCGGGCATCGTAGCCGTAGTCGGCCGGGCACGTCCCGTCGATGGTGCCGATGGCACCGGCCGTGAAGCGGAGCGAGACCACGGCGTTGTCGTAGAAGTCGGGGGCGGTGACCCCCCGGTCGGCCCCTTTGAAGTTGGCTGTCTCGGCATAGACGCGCTCGATGTCCGATCCCACCAGCCAGCGCACGCAGTCGAAATCATGGCTGTTGACCTCGGCCAGCATCCCGTTGGAGCGGCGCAGGTCGTGCGCCCACGTCGGGGGCAGACCGGGCCCGCGGGTGAGGGACTTGACCACCATGGGGGTGCCGATGGCGCCGGCTTCGATCCGGCGCTTGGCCTCGGCGAACTCGGGTTGGAAGCGGCGCACGAAGCCGACCTGGAACACGACGCCGGCCCGCTCCGCCGCCGCCGCCATGGCGTCACAGTCGGCCAGGGACAAGGCCATGGGCTTCTCACAGAAGACGTGCTTGCCGGCCTCCGCGGCCCGTACGGCCAGCTCGAGATGGACGAAGGTAGGGGCGGTGATCACCACTCCGTCGAAGGCGGACCCCGAAAGCGCCTGCTCCAAGTCGGCGAAGACGGGAACGCCCAGCTCCTCACCGGCCTTGTGGCCGACCATCGGCTCGGCGTCCACGATGCAGGCCAGCTCGGCCCCGGGGACCGCCCCGCTGGCGTTGCGGGCATGCACCATGCCGGCCCGGCCGGCGCCGACCACAGCTAGGCGGAAGCGGCTTTTCATACGGGTACCTCCTGAGGGGGCAGGCCCGGCTGATTAGCCAGGCTCGGGCGGGCTGGTCCCGGTTGGGCGGGGACGAGCATGTCGACGGCGGCGCGGTAGTCGCGCCGGCGCCGGTCGTAAAGGGTGACGAGGTCGGCGTCGGGCTCGGTCCGCTCCACCTCGGACGTGCTCGCCAGGGCCAGCGCCCCCAGGTCGTCCACGGCACCGGCCGCCGTCGCCGCCACCAGAGCGGCGCCCCAGCAGCTGAAGCTCTCCCGGCCCAGGCGGACGTAGGGCCGGCCCAGGACCGAGGCCTTGATCCCGTTCCACAGGGCGTCGTCGCCGCCCCCGCCGATCACCCGTACATCGCCGGGCACGACGTCGGGGAAGAGGCGGCGGGCCACGTCGAGGAAGCCGGCGTACTCGAAGGCGACGCTCTCCAGTACGGCCCGGGCCAGGTCGCCGCGGCTCTGGGAGAGGTCGAGGCCGACCCAGGCGCCGCGGGCGGCGGGGGCGGCGGGAAGGATGCGACCACCGAGGTGGGGCACGAAGAGCACCCGGGCTCCGCCACACGCCGACGCCTCTGCGATCAGCACCTCCAGGGAGGCGGCGCCCAGTACTTCGGGCAGCCAGCGCAGCAGGTCACCGCCGGCCAGGTAGGCCAGGGCCAGCCACTGCCCGGGGACGGCGCCCCGCATCTGGACCAGCGTGCCCGAGAGGTCGGGGCGGAAGGCCGTGGTCGACAGGGCCAGCACCGAGGCCGTGCCCGCCGTGTCCAGCAACTGGCCCGGGGCTACGGTCCCGGCGCCGAGCGCCCCGGCCGCCGTGTCGCCCAGCCCGGCGGCCACGGAGGTGCCGGGCGGTAGGCCGCAGTCGGCGGCGGCGGCGGTACTGAGACGCCCGACGATCTCGGTGGGGGCCACGATGCGGGGCATCTTGTCCAGTTCCACGCCCGAACCTTCGGCCAGCTCGGACGACCAGATGGCGTTGGCGGTGTCGGCCAACCCGCTGAAGTGGAGGTAGGTGGTATCGACGTAGGCCGCCGCGGCGTCCAGGTCGCACAGGCGGCCGGCCACAAAGGCGCCCGGGACCACAAAGCGGGCCACCCGGGCGTAGGTCTCGGGCCGGTGCCGGCGCCACCAGGCGACCTTGGGAGCATGGGCGACCATGGGCGGGCAACCGCTGAGCTCGGTGAGGCGGTCGCCCAGGCGGGCGGCGATCATTTCCACCTCGCCACGGCAGCGGGAGTCGAGCCACGAGTCGTAGGGGGTGACGGCCCGGCCGTCGGCGCCGATCCCGAGCACGCCGGCCATCTGGCCGGCCACGGCCACGCCGGCCACGTCGCCGGACCGGCCTGAGGCCGCCGCACAGGCGGCGATTGCGGTCGTCGCCGCCCGATAGAAGTCCTCGGGCTCCTGTTCGACCTCGTCGGCACCACGGCGCTGGAGGGTTAGCGGGACGGAGGCCTCGGCCAGGCAGGCACCGTGGAGATCGAACACGGCCGCCTTGGCGCTCTGGGTGCCCACGTCCACGCCGACGAACAGGGGCCCGTCATGAGACAGCGCCGGTCACGAGCGAGAGTACCGTAGTCACGCCAGAGGGCCTTCGGCGCCGGCGGGGACGCGTTGGAAACGGGAGGCGCCGCTCCCGGCACTCGACAGCTCCACCTCGAAGGCACTGCGGTCCCCCCGGTGAAAGGCGGTGAAGTACTCGAGCGCCCGGCGTTCGGTCGTGTAGCTGACGCTGTAGAGCACCAGCAGCGGCGCGCCGCTGTCGACCCCGAGCAACCTCGCCTCCCGGGGCCCGGCCGTGGCCGCCTCCACCCGGCGCCGGCTGGAAACGATGGGCAGTCCGTAGTCCTGGCGCAGGATGTGGTAGAGCGACCCGGGACCGTTGAGATCGCGCTGGACCAGGCCGGGCACGAGTGATGCCGGCAGGTAGGTCATGGTGAGCACGTGGGGCTCGCCGTCGAGCGAACGCACCCGCTCCAGTTCTACCACGGGCTCGTCGATGGCGATGTTGAGGCTCCCAGCCACGCCGTTGGTGGCCGGGACCTGGCGCAGCACCAGCACCTTGCTCTCGACCACCTGCCCCCGCAGGGCGGCGTCGTCGACCAGGCCCCTCAGCCCACTGATCAGGCCCTCGGCCGTCTTATGAGCCGATACGAACGTGCCCCGCGCCACGCTGGCGGTAGATCACGCCTTCGTAGCCGAGCTCGGTGAGTGCCTGGCGGACCACGCCCCGGCTGACGCCGAGCCGCTGGCAGAGCTCGAGCTCGTCGGGCAGCCGCGCCCCGGGAGGCAGGGTGCCGTTGGAGATGCAGACGGAAAGCCACTGCTTGAACTGGTAATAGAGCGGGATGGGCTTGGAGTGGTCAATGGCACCCGTCCACATGTCTATATGTATTGACATTCTGACCTGAGTCTGGCACGATCGACGAACAGATGCAAGAGAGCCTGTCGTCCCGGCCCGGGACGCCGGAGGTCGGACGCCGTGACCGTGGTACGAACCGTCCGGGGCGATATAGGCCCCGACCAGCTGGGCCCGACCGACGCCCACGAGCACCTGTTCTTCGTCACCCCGCTCCAGCCCGGTGACGAGATGGACGACCTCGACGCCGCCGTCGCCGAGGCTCGGACGCTGGTGGAGGCGGGGGGGCGCACGCTGGTGGACTGGACCCCGCTCGGCTTGGGCCGCTCCCCCGACGGCCTGCTGCACGTCTCCCTGGCCACCGGTCTGCACGTGGTGGCGGCTACGGGTGTGCACCGCGACGCCCATTACCGTCCCGAAGACCCGCTGCGGACGGAGACCGAAGAGGCGCTGGCCCGGCGCTTCATAGAGGACATCGCCGCCGCGCCGGCGCCGGCCGGGATCATCAAAGTCGGGGCCAGCTACCACCGGCTGCAACCGTTCGAGAGGAGGGTGTTCGCCGCCGCCGCCCTGGCCCACCGACAGACCGCCGTGCCCGTGTGCGTCCACACCGAGCACGGCACCATGGGCCTGGGGACGGTCGAGCACCTCGCCGGGCTCGGGGTACCTCCGACCTCCGTCGTCCTCGCCCACCTCGACCGCAACCCCGACGCCGGCGAGCACGCCGAGACCGGTGCCACCGGGGCCTGGCTCCAACTGGACGGGCCGGGCCGGGCCAAGTACTGGCCTGACTCCACCATCCTCCGGCTCGTCTCCGACCTGGCCGAAGCCGGGTTCTCCCGGCAGCTGCTACTGGGCGGGGACACCGGTCGCAGTTCGGTAATGCGTTCCTACGGGGGTGGGCCGGGCCTCGACTACCTGTTCGCCAGGTTCAAGCCCCGGCTGGAACGGGAGCTGGGCCCTGAGCTCTCCCGCCTCATCTTCGTTGACAACCCGGCCCGCGCCTTCGCCTTCGAGCCACGTCCGGCCGCCCCGCGCTCCCCTACCGCCTGAGCCGGCGGGCGCTCAGCCCGACAGGCCCAGCAGCTCCTTTTCGCGGGCCGGGTCGAGGCCGATAGGCCCCCTCACCGGGGTCGGTTCGGCGAGCTCGTGCTCATAAGTGTCCCGGACGGTCCGGGCCAGCGGCCGCGGTCTGTAGCCCCGCCTCCATGGCCCGGCTCGGGTCGGCGGCACTCAGGCCGCGCCCGGGCGCCAGTCCGGCCCACAGCGGGAGCTCGGCCGGGGACACCCCGGCGTCGGTCAAAGCTTCCGCGTCCACCCACACCAGTTCGGTCCCGGCCGGCCCGACAGCCTCGACAGCGGTGGTAAGGAAGTCCCCGAACGAGAACGGGGGGCGGGGGCTCACGGCATGGAAGGTCCCCGTCGCCCTGCCATGGGCGATCAGGACGACGAAGTCCGCCAGGTCCCGAACGTCGATGACCTGGAAGGGGTTGTCCCGGGGGCCGGGGCCAGGACGCGGCCCCCCCGAGCTATCCGCTCCACCCACCAGGTGAAGCGGCCCGTGTAGTCGTAAGGCCCGACCACGTACGTCGGGCGCACGATGCTGACGTCCGCCCCCGTGGGGCCGAAGGATTGCAGCGCTTCCTTTTCGCACAAGGCCTTCAGGCCTCCGTAGGTGTGGCCGTCGACCACTTCGCTCGTCGGGTCGTCCAGAACGGCCAGCGGGGCGTCCTCGGTCAGCCCCGGACCTTGGGGGGTGGCATAGGCCGAGACCGAGGAGATGTTCACGTACCGGCCCCCCCGGCCTCGCAGGGCTTCGGCCAGCGCCCGCACCCGGCGGGGGACGTAGGCCGAGGTGTCGATCGTCACGTCCCAGGTGCCGTGGCCGAGGAGCGCCAGGTCGACGTCCCGGTCCCCCAGGCGGTGCTCCGCCCAGCCGAACAGGTCGGGGTTGGTCTGGCCCCGGTGGAACAGGGTCACCTCGTCGCCGTCGGCCAGCAAGGAGCTGACGATGTGACGCCCGACGAACCGCGTCCCGCCGATGACAAGAACTTTCATGTCCCTTGCTCCTAGTCCGAAGGCCCGTGGGCCCTGTACCCGACGCCGCGTCCACGGCCCTCCTGGGCCGCTCCCCTCACATCGACCTATTTCCCGCCCGCCTGACCGACCGGGCCGGCAAATCAGGGAGAGCGACAGCGGCGGGATGAGCGAAATAGTGGTCGAGGTCGTCGACGTGTCGGCCGTCGTGCTCGTCGTGTCGGCCGTCGTGCTCGTAGTCGTCGCCGCCGTGGTCGTAGTCGTAGGGGCTGTGGTCGTGGTCGTGGTGGTCGGGGCCGTCGTCGTGGTGGTCGGGGCCGTCGTCGTGGTGGTCGGCGCCGTCGTCGTGGTGGTCGGCGCTGTCGTCGTGGTGGTTGCGACCGTTGTCGTGGTCGCCCGGGTGGTCGTGGTCGCCCGGGTGGTTGTGGTGGTCGGGGCCGTGGTCGTGGTGGTCGGGGCGGTGGTCGTGGTCGTAGCCTCCGTGGTCGTGACCGCCCGGGTGGTCGTCGTCGTGGGAGCCGGCGTCGTCGGAGCGGTCGGCACCGGGCCCGGGGCCGCCGTGGTCGTGGGTGCCGGCGTCGTCGGCGGATTGGTGGGGGGCGCCGCCGCCGTCGTGGACGTGGACTGGGCCGGCGTCGACGAGGCCTTGGGCTTGGTCTTCTTCTTGGTCTTCGAGTGAGCTGCCTTGGACTTGACGGTCGTCGTGGTCACCGACCGGCCCTTGGGCTTGGTCGTCGTTGTCACGCGAGCCCCGGGCTTGGTCGTCGTGGTCGTCGAGCGGGCCTTGGGCTTGGTCGTCGTCGTGACCTTCCTAGACGAGCCTCTGGTCGTCGGCGGCGATTTGGTCGTGGACGGGGATTTGGTCGCGGACGGCGATTTCGTCCTGGACCGCGGTTTGGTCGTGGGCGGGGACTTGGTCGTGGGCGGCGATTTGGTCGTGGACGGGGACCTCGTAGCCGGCCGGCGAGACGTCGAGCGGCCTTTCCTGCTCGAGGGAGCCTTGGTCGTCGAGGTGGTCGGACGCGGCCTCGTCGTAGTCGTAGTGGAGGCGACACGGGTCGTCGTGGTCCGGGGGCGACCTGAGGCCCTGGTGCCCGACCGCCTGCCCCTGGTGGTCGAGGGCGACGGCTTGGCCTTGGTGGTGGGAGGGGAACGCCGCTCCTGGCCCCGACGCCGGTGCGACGGGGGCCGGGTGGTCGAGGGAGGCGGCCCCCTGGTGGTCGTCGGGGCCAGGGTTGTCCTGGCCAGGGGGTACGAAGTCAAGGGGACAACCGCGGCCGTGGTGGGCACCGCAGCTGTCGTTGCCGTCGGGGCGGCCGGTCCAGTGGTGGTCGACGGTCTGGTAGTTGACGGTCTGGTAGTTGACGGGGGGCGCCTGGTCGAGGCCACCTTTTTGTGGGCGTGGACCACCTTGCCCGGTTTGGCCTTCTTCTTGGTCAACTCGGGCTTCCTGCGGGACTGGACCTTCTTGGCCTTGTGGGCCGGCTTGGTCGAATGGCCCACGGTGGAAGGCCCCAGGGACGGGTAGGGAAGGGGGGTCCCAAGGGCGAAGGCGAGCGTGCCGAGCCGGCCGGCCAATGCGTCGATGGTGACCGAGCCTTTGATGTTGCCGTCGGTGACGTCGTCGTAGACGGTCTGCGCCAGCAGCTCGAACCGCTGCACCTCGCGCTTGTGGCCATAGGGCTTGCCCATCAATGGCGTGAGCAGGTCTACCAGGAGGCGGGCCTGCCCGGGCCTGATGCTGCCGGTGGCCAAACCGGCCTGGACGGTGGCGGCCACGGCCTGCGCCGCCGTGCCCACCGGCTCCGCCGTGGGCGGGGGCGCCCCGGGCACCGTAGTGGCGGCGGCCACGGCGTTTGTGGTGGAGACCCCCGCCGCCGCGGCAGCGGCCCGGGTCTCGACTTTAGCGCCGGGCGCACCGGAGGTGGTCGGCAAATCAGAGAACACGAGCACGAGGACGGCGCCGATGAACAGGACGGCGAGGCCAGCCACAACGAAGCCGCGGCGGCTACGGGCGCGGCTCACCGTCGCCGCGGCTCCGCCAAGGGAGCTCCCTCCTCTAAAGCGAGACCGACGCCCACCAGCCTTCTCCGCCACTTCCAGCTCTTGGTCAGACTCTCCTCCGGTGCTATGCCTCTTGACGTACCCTCCCGTAACCCACCTCCACACCGACCGTCGGCGATTTCGGCCCTCCCAGGCAAACATCCAAGCCGGCGCGGCACGGACCTTGGCCACGACCACCCTGGTCGGCAACCGGGTACACCGCACCTCATAGCGCAGCCGGCACGTTTGTCCGGGCCGCGAGGCATCCAACAGGCTAGCCCAAGGCCAGCAGTCGCGACCAACGGGCTGAACCTCGCCCCCTGTTCGGCGGAGTCGGAGCTAGCCCGGGCCGGTTTGACCGCCCACAGGCAATCCCTTTCGATCGCTGGTTCGTAAGGTCAAGACAAGGACACCACAGCGTTCCTCGTTCTGGCCCGGACCGGGCCGCAAACCCTACTACAGGAGGTCAAACCTTGCGCACGCTTGGTAAAACGCGCCCGTCGCCCGGGCCGGCTGGCATCGTGGCCCACCGGTCACCATGGCTCAGCAGGCTCTCCTCGAGATCCAAGGCGGGCGCCGTGCTGGTCGGCACGGCGGCCGCCCTTAGCGGACTGGCCCAAGCCGGGTCGGTCATGGCGGCGGGGCCGGCCGGTGCCGCCGTCGTAACCGTTTCGAGCCGAACGAGCCCCGAAGGCAACGTCCTCGTCGATAGCAAAGGCGCCTCCCTTTACGTCTTCAGCGGGGACCTGGCCGCGCCCACCTCCTGCACGTCCAAGGCGTGCCTAAAGGCGTGGCCGCCGCTCGCCGCCAACGGCAAGGTGGCGGCCGGGCCCGGTGTCAGCGCCAAGGGCCTGGGCGAGGAGAAGAGGGCCGGGATCGAACAGGTCACGTATTTCGGCCAGCCCCTTTATTACTTCGTCGGAGATAAGGCTCCGGGCCAGGCCAGCGGTCAAGACGTCACCGCCTTCGACGGGTTCTGGCGATTGGCCGCCGCCGGGGGCTACCCGGCCGCCGACCGGGCGAAGGTGGCAATTTACGTTTCCCGAACGGGACCGGTACTGAGCACGACGACCGCGTTCGCCAAGGCGAGGACGCTTTACTTCCTGACTTCAGGTTCGACCAGTCACAGCGCCTGCACCGGGGCTTGCCTGGCTTTCTGGCCACCGCTGCTAACCGATGGCCCGGCCGCGGCCGGGACCGGCGTGGCCGGCACCCACCTGGGCCTGGTCCACTTGTCGAACGGGACATCGCAAGTTACCTACTACGGCCACCCTCTTTACGTATTCGCCTCCGACCTGGGGAGCGGGCCGGCGGGACAGTCCAACGGCAACAACGTCCTCGACGCCCCGTCCGGCGGCATCTGGTACAACGTCTCGCCCGCCGGGTTGCCTGCTCCCGGTCCCGCCCGCCTTACCGTTGAGCACGTAGCGGGCAGCGACCTCCTCGCCTTCCAGGGCGCAAACGGCGTTGCCACCGCTTATGCCTTCTCCGCCAGCGTGTGTACCGGTAAGTGTGCCGTGGCCTGGCCGCCGGTACTGACGGGCGGAACACCCGAGGGCGGCGCCGGGGTCACCGCGTCCGGACTGGGCGTGGCCAAGCGCGCCGATGGCACCTCCCAGGTGACCTACGACGGCCATCCCCTTTATTTGTTCTTCAAGGGCCTAAATAGCTCCACCACCGGGGCCGGGATAACCGCCTTCGGCGGCACCTGGCGCCTGCTCACCGCGGCCGGTACCGTCGTCGGCGCCTCCGCCCCGCCCACCCCGTCACCCTCGACGACAGCTGCGCCCACCACGACAGTCGCCGGTCCGACCACGACCGCCACCGCAGTCACCTCGACCACCGGCGGCGCCCCGGAAACGACGGCAACGACGGCGCCGTCCTCCGGCGGGGTCGCCTTCTAAAACCGGGACCGCCCCGAGGCCGTTCAAACCGGCCCACCGCCCGCTTTCGGCGCCGCCCTGTTGCCCATCGGCCCGCCCTGTTGCCCGTCGGGCTCACCCTGTTGCCAGACCACCGGCGGTGACGGGGGAGCCGACTGTTCACAGTTCAGGCCTGCTCGTCCTGCCCCCGCAGGTCCGCCACCCACAGGGCGACCGTCGAGCTGATGCTGAGGGCATTGTCACGGGCCACCCGATAGAGCTGTTCGACGGTCTGGTCCCACGAGTTCATGGCGCCCCGGTCTTCGGCCACCTCTTCGAGCACGGTGTTCTCCGAGTTGAGGAGCTGGAACACAAACGGCGGGTTGCCATCGCTGTCGAGGCTGGCCACGGCGACGCTGCCATGGGGGCGGCTGGCGGCGAAGGCGGACTCGCCCACCACGTTCCACTTGAGCGTCCCCCGGCGCGTGGCATCGATGAGCAACTTGAGGAGGTTCAATACGCTCGGGCTGGGCTCGGGCACAGCGCCAATCTACGCCGTGGGCGCCTCGGCCGCCACGGGGACGTCGCCTCGGCCGCCACGGGGACGTCGTCCTTTAGTTGACCAGCGGGTAGGCGGCTAGTTGACCAGCAGGTAGGCAGCGGTGACGAGGCCTACCACCACGATGATGCTGCGCAGCACAACCGTCGGGATCCGCCGGGCCAGGCGCGCCCCCACGTAGCCTCCCACCAGGGCGCTGCCGTCCATGAGCCCGGCCGCCCCCCAGGCCACATGGGCATGAGCGACAAAGATGAGCAGCGCCACCGTGTTGACGATGAGGGAAAGCACGCTGCGCAGGCCGTTGACACGGGCCAATGGTTGGGCGGTGGCCAGGCCGAGCACAGCCAGGAGGACCACGCCCAGACCGGCCCCGAAATAGGAGCCGTAGACGGCGGCCACGAAGCACCCGCCGTGGAGGAAGGCGGCGTGCAATCGGCGGCCCCGGCCATCCTGGCCGGCCTGACTGCTACGGCGCTCTCCCCCGGCGGCTTCGGCCCCGGCCGTGGCCCCGCCCCGGACCAGGCGGAGCCTCGCCGCCAGCCACGGCTGCGCCCCGAACAGAAGGCAGGAAAAGAGCAGCAGGAAGGGGGCCAGTGACCGGAAGTCGCCGCTGGGCGTGGTCAGCAACAGAACGCCTCCGAGCACCGCCCCGCCGACCACGGTGCCGGCCAAGCGGCGCAGCTCTTCCCGCTGGTCCGCCACTTCACGGCGGAAACCGGCCACTCCTCCCAGGTAGCCCGGCCAAATCCCCACTGTTGAGGAGACATTGGCCGTCAGGGCGGGGTAACCGACGGCCAAAAGGGCAGGGAAGGAGATCAGGGTCCCGCCGCCGGCGGCGCCATTCACCACTCCGGCACCGAAGCCGGCTAGCACAAGCAGGAGTTCCTGCCCACCGGTGAGGGTCACGACCATGGAAAGGGTAGCCGCAGCGCCCGGGCGCTCCCCCCGGGACCGGACGTGGGCGGAGCCCGGGACCGGACGTGGGCGGAGCCCGGTGCCGGTCTGGCCCGGGCGCCGTGAACGGGCGGGCACCGGTCCGGCGGGAGTACAGTCCAGCCGGTGGTGCAGGGAACTGGTCCCATCGTGGTCGGCGTCGACGGGTCTTCCCCGTCCCTGGCCGCCCTCGAGTGGGCGGCCGAGCAAGCCGCCACCAAGAAGGTGGACGTCCATGTCGTCGTCGGTTGGCACCTGCCTCTCATGTTGGGGATGCCGCTACCGCTGCCGGACGATTTCGACCCCCTCGAACCCGCTCAGGACGTCCTCGAGGAGGTGAGGCGCTCGATCGCCCGCAGCTATCCCGACCTGGTGGTAGAAACCCACGTCGAGGAGGGGCCAGTGGCCCGGAGCCTTCTGCGCACGGCCGAGGCTGTCCATGCCAGCCTGCTGGTGGTGGGGGCGCGCGGGCATGGCGAAGTGACGGGCTTGTTGATCGGCTCGGTCAGCGAAAACGTGGTCACCCACGCCAAGTGCCCGGTGGTGGTCGTCCGGCACTAGAAGTGAGGTGGCCGGTCCCCATTGGGACGACAGGGCGCCGGCCGGGTCAGTCCACCTCGGACAGAGCCTGCGCGAACTGGGCCTCATAGAGGTGGGCGTAGGCGCCCCCGGCTTCGAGGAGCTCGGCGTGCATGCCCCGTTCGACGATCCTTCCTGCCTCCATGACCAGGATCATGTCGGCGTCGCGTATGGTCGACAGGCGGTGGGCGATCACGAAGCTGGTGCGGCCCCGGCGCAGCGTGTTCATGGCCCGCTGGATCAGTAGCTCGGTCCGGGTGTCCACCGAGCTGGTCGCCTCGTCCAAGATGAGGATGGCGGGTTCGGACAGGAAGGCACGGGCGATGGTGATGAGCTGGCGCTCGCCGGCGCTCACCGACGAGCCCTCCTCGTCGATCATCGTGTCGTAGCCATCGGGCAGCGTGCGCACGAAGTGGTCGACGTGGGTGGCCACGGCCGCGGCCTTGATCTCATCTCGGGTGGCGCCGGGGGCGCCGTAGGCGATGTTGTCGGCGATCGACCCGCTGAACAGCCACGTGTCCTGGAGCACCATCCCCGTCTTGGAACGAAGGGCCTCCCGGGTCATCTTGGCGATGTCGACGCCGTCGAGGGTGATCCGGCCTTCGTTCAGCTCATAAAAGCGCATCAGTAAGTTGACCAGGGTGGTCTTGCCGGCACCCGTCGGGCCCACGATGGCCACCGTCTGGCCCGGCTCGACGCTGAGCGAAAGATCCTCGATGAGGGCGACGTCGGGGACATAACGGAACGACACGTGCTCGAAGTCCACCCGCCCGTCCGCCTCCTCTAGCACCTCGGGCTCGTCGGGGCCGGGCTCCTGCTCGGTAGCGTCCAGGAGAGCGAAAACGCGCTCGGCCGAGGCCACGCCCGACTGGAGCAGGTTGGCCATGCTCGCCACCTGGGCCAAGGGCTGGGTGAACTGGCGGGAGTACTGGATAAATGCCTGCACGTCGCCCAGCGAGAGCTGCCCGGAGGCGACCCGCAGGCCGCCCACCACGGCCACCAGCACGTAATTGATATTGCCGATGAAGGACATGGCGGGCTGGATGATGCCGGACACGAACTGCGCCTTGAAGCTCGATGCGAACAGTGCCTCGTTATGCTCGGCAAAGATCTCCTCGGCCTCATCGGCGTGGCCGAACACCCTCACCAGGGCATGGCCGGTGTACATCTCCTCGATATGCCCGTTGAGTTTCCCCGTTGTTTTCCACTGTTGTACGAAGTTCGGCTGCGCCCGCTTACCGATGCGGGAGGCGACGAAAGCCGATGCCGGGACGGTCACCAGGGCGATAACGGCCAGCACCGGCGAGATGAGGAACATCATGATGAGCACGCCCACGATGGTCAGCAACGAGGTCACCACCTGGCTCAGGGTTTGCTGCAGGGTCTGGGCAATATTGTCGATGTCGTTGGTGACACGGCTCAGCACCTCGCCCAGGGGCTGGCCGTCGAAGTAGCGCAGCGGCAGGCGGGACAGCTTGGCCTGGACCTTCTGGCGCAGCCGGAAGACGGAGCGCTGCACGGCCACGGTCATCAGCCGCCCCTGCATGAGACTGGCCAGCGATGCTGCGAGATATATGACCAACACCAGCAGCAGCACCTGGCCGACGTGGCCGAAATCGACGCCCCGGCCGGGCGCCAGGTTCATCGAATTGAGCATGGAGGCCAATGTGCCCTGGCCCTGGTGCCGCAGTCGGGCCACCTCTTCGGCTTTGGTGACGCCCGGCGGGAGCTTTTTGCCGATAACACCCGAGAAGATCAAGTTGGTGGCGTCGCCCAGCAACCGCGGGCCGAGTACCGAAAGGCTGACACTGCCGGCGCCCAGCGCCAGGGTAAAGCTGACCAAGCGGCGTTCGGGGCGCAGTTCACCGAGCAGGCGCTTGGCCGAGGGCCCGAAGTTGAGCGACTTTTCGACCGGCCCTCCACCGCCCATGAGGCCGCGGGGACCGAAGCCGCCACCGGCGGGGCCGCGCCGCACGGGAACGGGGCGTTCGAGCCGGTCGTCGGAGCCGGCGCTCAAGCCGCCTCCTCCTCGGTGAGCTGGGAGAGGACGATCTCGCGGTAAGTCCCGTTAGCGGCCATCAGCTGTTCGTGCGTCCCCGTCCCCACGATCTCACCCTGGTCCAGGACGATTATCTGGTCGGCGTGGCGGATGGTGCTGACGCGCTGGGCCACGATCACGACGGTGGCACCGGTCGTGTCCCGGGCCAGGGCGGCGCGCAAGGCGGCGTCGGTGCCGTAGTCCAGGGCCGAAAACGAATCATCGAAAAGGTAGATGGCGGGACGGTGCACGAGCGCCCGAGCGATGGCTAGGCGCTGTCGCTGCCCACCGGAGACGTTGGTGCCCCCCTGGGTGATCTCCGCCTCCAGCTGGCCCGGCATCTGCTCGACGAACGGACGGGCCTGGGCGATCTCGAGCGCTTTCCACAGTTCCTCGTCACTGGCGTCGCGGCGGCCATAGCGAAGATTGGACGCAACGGTGCCGGAGAAAAGGTACGGGCGCTGCGGTACCAGCCCGATCAGGCGCGACAGGGTCGACGCCTCGAGGCGGCGCACGTCGACCCCGTCGATCAGCACCTCGCCGGCCGTGGCGTCGAAAAGACGGGTGAACAGGTTGAGCAGGGTCGTCTTCCCGCTGCCCGTGCTACCGATGACAGCGGTGGTCCCCCCCGGCCCGGCCACGAGGTTTATGCCCCTCAGCACGGGAGCTTCCGCCCCCGGGTAATGGAATTCGACGTCCCGCAGCTCGATGCGGCCCTCGATTTTTGGCGGGACGATCGGGTCGATCGGGGCCAGGACGCTGCTCGGGGTCCCGAGGACCTCCTCAACCCGCTCGGCACAGGCCTCGGCCCGAGGGACCATGAGGAACATGAAGGTGGCCATCATGACGGCCATGAGGACCTGGATGAGGTAGCTGAGGAAGGCGGTCAGGGCACCGATCTGCATCCCACCGCTGGCCACCAGGTGCCCCCCGAACCACAGGGTGGCGATGCTGGCCAGGTTGACCACGAGCATCACCGAGGGGAACATGAACGCCATCAGCCGGCCCACGCCGAGCGAGACGCCGAACAGCTCGGTGTTGGAAGCGCCGAAACGTTCCCGTTCCCAGTCGTCGCGCACGAAGGCACGAATGACCCGGACGCCGGAGATCTGCTCCCGCAGTACCTGGTTTATCCGGTCGATCCGCTTTTGCATCAGCCGGAAGAGGGGCCGCATGCGGGACACGATCAGACCCACGATCACGGCCAGCACAGGCACGATGATGACCAGCAGCGACGACAGGGGCACGTCCTGTTTGAGCGCCAATATCACGCTGCCGACGCCGATTATGGGCGCCGACACCATCATGGTGAAGCTCAGGAGCACGAGCATCTGGATCTGCTGGACGTCGTTAGTGGTGCGGGTTATGAGGGTGGGCGTCCCGAAATGGCCCACTTCGCGGGCCGAGAACCCCTGGACGTGATGGAACACCGCACCGCGCACGTCGCGGCCGAGGGCCATAGCCGTGCGGGCACCGAAATACACGGCGCCTATGGAGCAGGCCACCTGCACCACGGTCACGCCCAGCATGACCCCGCCGCTGCGCAGGATGTAGCCCGGGTCCCCTTTCACCACACCGTTGTCGATTATTTCGGCGTTGAGGGTGGGCAGGTACAGGTTGGCCAGCGACTGCACGAACTGCAGCAGTACGACGACGATTATGGCGTTGCGGTAGGGGCGCAGGTGAAGGCGAAGGAGCCGCAGGAGCATGGAGGCGCGCCTATACGCCTTCGCTCAAGAGCCGGTCGCCGGCTGCGCGTCCCCCGCCTGCTGCTGCGGCCGCCGCCCGCGCTCCGGCGCACTCGAGGGCCGAGGCCACGGGGGCGAGCGCCGTCAGCGCCTGGCGTAAGACGGTGGCTAGCGGCTGCGTGCACCCCGGGAGCAGCCAAAACAGCATGGCCGCCCGGGCACCAGCCTCGTAAGTGGAAGCGACCACGTTCGGGAAAAGGTCCACCGCGGCGTCCATCCCCACGCGGTCGGCAATGGCGTCGGCCAGCGGCCGGTGGATGGCGGTGGTGGCCTTGAAGAACTCGCCCCGCACGACGTCATCGCACGCCATTAGGCGGAAGACCTCGCGGTCCGGCTCACCTTGAGCCTCATTGTGGTCCACCATGGCGTGCACCAAGGCGTCGGCCAGCGGTTCGGTGGCCGGGCGCTCGTTGAAGGCACTAACGATGCGCAGGGCCCGTTGAGCCCCCAAGGCGCAGATCGCCTGTTCCCGGTTGGAGAAATAGTTGTTGTACGTCCGGGGCGAAACCCCGGCGGCGGCGGCGATGTCCCCCACCCGGACGTTGACGATGCCCCGCTCGAGTGCCAGCTTCAGCGCGGCCATGCTCAGCGCCTCGCGGGTGGCCGCCTTCTTCCGCTCTCGCAGGCCCGCCACTACGCCCCGTTTGTCCGCCGCCGGCGCGGCCACCCCCGGCGCGGCCACCGCCGGCGCGGCCACCGCCGGCGCGGCCACCGCCGGCGCGGCCACCGCCGGCGCGGCGGCGCCGGCTGCGGCTGCGGCCGTCGTTGCCGACGAGGCCCGCCCGGGCTTGACTCCGACGATCGATGTCACCTCTCTCATGGTAGCCCAAGGATCCTACGTGTCACGCAAATATGCGTGATTGGCAAGGTTGTTGTGGGACGGGGGGTGGAGGGAGGCCGGGCGAGCGTCGCCGCCGCGCCAACTACGTTGTGCGGCAGAGGGACGACGATGCGGATCACGGGTGTGGAGACGGGCCAGCGGCAGGTGCGCCTGCGGGCTCCGTTCCGGACCGCTCTCAGAGAGGTGCGGGAGTTCGACGTCGTCACCGTCACGGTACTCACCGACAGTGGCATCACGGGTTCGGGCGAGGTGGTGGGGACGGCCCGGATAACCGGCGAGACCAACGCGTCCATCGAGGAGGCGGTCAACCGGGTCTTGGCACCTGTGGTGATCGGGCGCGACCTGAGCGATTACGCCCCGGCCCTGTCCGACATGTCTGCGGCCATGGTGGGCAACAGCACGGCGAAATGCGGCGTGGACATCGCCGTCCATCGCAGCGTGGCGGCTTGTCGGGCGATGACCCTTTCAGAGCTCTTCGGGGCCGCCCAACGCCCGATCGCCACCGACGTGACGGTCAGCCTGGCCTCCCCGTCCGAAATGGCCGCCCAAGGGCGCCGGCGCGCCGAAGAGGGGTTCGGCACCTTGAAGCTCAAGTTGGGCGGGCCGGTGGCGCTCGACATCGAACGGGTTGGGGCCGTCGCCGGGGCCGTACCCGGCACTGTGGCCGTGCGCGTCGACGCCAACCAGGCCTGGACCGCCCGCCAAACGCTCGAGGTGCTCGAAGGGCTCGCCCGTGCGGGTGTCATGCTCGAGTTCCTCGAGCAGCCGGTGGGTGCCGCCGACATCGCCGGCATGGCCGCCGTGACCGCCCGTAGCCCGGTCCCCGTCGTGGCCGACGAGAGCGCCCACAGCGCGGCCGACGTGCGCCGCCTGGCCGATGCCGGGGCGTGCCACGCCGTCAACATCAAGCTGGCCAAGTGCGGCGGTCTCCAGGCCGCCCTCGAGGTGGTGGCAATGGCGCGAGTGTGCGGGCTGGGAGTGCTGTTCGGTTCGATGCTCGAGAGCGGGAGCGGGGTGGCGGCGACGGCGGCGCTGGCGGCGCGGTTCGCTCCGGTCCAGGTCCACGACCTCGACGCCGGTTGGTGGGCCGAGCCCCCGAGCGGCGCCATTTACCGTCCTCCGCTTGTCCTATGCGACGACGGGCCGTCGCCGACAGCGGGCTAAGCACCAACAGGCCAAGGCGCCGCCCGCAAGCAGGCCTGACCCCCTGACCCCTCAGCCGGCGGGGAGGGGCTCGCCGTTTACCAGGACCTCCTTCAGCTCCAAGCGGTCGTCCAGGACGACGAGGTTGGCGGGACGCCCCTGGCGGAGATGGCCAACGTCGGAACGGCCCAGGGCCGGGCCGGGCCTCGGTAACCGCTTCCAGCGCTTCGGGGAGGTCGACTGCCAGCGAGCACAGACGGCGCAGGCCATGGAGCAGGGTCGACGCTCCGCCCGCGATGGTGCCGTCCGGTCGTCGCGCCACTCCCCCCTTCAGCGTTATGGGCACATCGCCCAACATGAGCTGGCCTTCGGCACACCCGGCCAAGCTGGTGGCGTCGGTCACGATGGAGCACCGGCCCGGGGCGGCGGCGAAGGCGAGGCGGACGAGCTCGTCGGCAACGTGCACCCCGTCGGCGATGAGCTGGATCCGGGTACGTGGGTCGCTGAGGGCCAGGCCGGCGAGGCCAGGCGACCGGGAAGAAAGCGGGGCCATGGCGTTGAAGAGATGCGTGACGACTGAGGCGCCGGCGCGAAGGGCCGCGTCCGCCTCTTCGGCGCTGGCCGCGCTGTGGCCGAGGGAGACGACGATGCCGTGGCGGCACAGCTCCTCGATCAGCTCAGTCGCCCCCGGCAGCTCGGGCGCCAGCGTCACCATCGTGACCGGCCCGGCGTCGACCAGCCTGCGGAGCAATGGCCCATCGGGAGCGCGCAGCCACTCGAGGGGATGAGTGCCCGGGCACCGGGGCGAGAGGAACGGGCCTTCGAGGTGGACGCCGAGGATGCAGGCACCGTCGCCGCCACGGCGACGGGCCAGCTCGGCGATGCGCCTCATGGCCGCCACCGTCAGCTCCGGGTCTCCGCTAATAAGGGTGGGCTGGTACGCGAGCACGCCATCTCGGGCCAGGTCCAGTCCCATCTGCTGCAGCTGGTCCACCGAACCGTGGGCGGCGTCCACGCCCGCGTAACCGTTCACCTGGAGGTCGACCAGGCCGGGGACGGCAATGGTGGAACCGTAGCCGGGCAAGCCGACGGCCACGACGACGCCGTCGTCGATCGCCACGTCCCCCGCCATCAGGACACCGTCGACGTAGGCGGCGCCCACGCCCAGCCGCTTCCACTTCGAGGCGCCCGGGGCCGTCGTCGGACGGTCCGAACGGCCGGCGGCGGCCACGGTGTAACCGCCCGGAGCCAGGGCCGCGCTCGTGCCCGCCTCGCTCGATCGTGCCGGCCCGCCGGGGCCAGGGCCCCCGGGAGCATCATCGGCGGGGACGACGCCAGCGGCGGAGTGTCCTACGGTGCCGTTACCAACGGCCACCGGAACGGTGCCGAGCAGGGCCAATGCCTGACGCAGCCGTCCGCCGGAGGCCTCCAGGGCCGAGGCCGCGGTGCCTAAGTCCTTACCGCTCGAGACCATGAGGCAAGCGAGCTTGGTGTTCCAACCGGCCGCCTCGAGGGCTTCGGCGGCGGCCTGCCGGCCTACCCCGGTAACCGCCTGCACGATGCGCATGGCCCGGTCTTGCAACTTGGTGTTGGTGGCCCGGACGTCCACCATGAGGCTCCCATAGGTCTTGCCCAGCCGCACCATGACGGCGGTGGACAGGGTGTTCAGAGCGATCTTCTGGGCCGTGCCGGCGTTCATGCGGCTCGAGCCGGCGATGACCTCGCCGCCCACCACGAGCTCGACGGGTATGTCGGCCGCGGCACTGAGCACGCTCCCGGCGTTGCAGGACACCCCGATCGTGGCCGCCCCGGCGGCGCGGGCATGGACGATGGCGCCGAGAACGAACGGGGTACGGCCGCTGGCCGACACACCGACGACGACGTCCCTCGGCCCCACGGCGAGGCTCTCCAGTGCCGCCGCCCCCCCCGCCCGGTCGTCCTCGGCCCCCTCGACCGCATGGCGCATGGCCTGTTCCCCGCCGGCAAGCACGGCTTCTACCGTCCCCGCGGGCACGCCGAACGTCGGCCCCAGTTCGGCCGCGTCCAGTACGGCCAACCGGCCCGCGGTGCCGGCACCTACGTAGATAAGCCGGCCCCCGGCCGCCACCTTCTGGAACGTCACCTCGACGGCGGTGCTGAGCGACGGAGCGGCGGCGGCGACGGCGTCGGTAGCCCGTCGAGAGTCGGTGGCGATCAGGGACACCAGGGCCGGCCCCTCGAGCAGGTCCAAGTCGTCCAGACCAGGGCGAACGGACTCGGTCGTGAGCCGGCCGAGGTCGCCCGGAGCGAGGTGAAGAGGCGGCGGAGCACCGGCTGGCGCCGAGGCGCCGGGGAGGGTCATGGCAACGCCTCGGCCACCAGCCGGTGGATTCGCGCCCGCACGGCGGCCTGGTCGTCGAGCCGGCGGTAAGGGTGGACACTGTTGGTCAGGAGCACGACGGCCGTCCCCCGGGCCGGGGCGACCAGCAGCGACGTGCCGGTGAAGCCGGTGTGCCAGATGGTGCCGGGCGGCCACGTCCCCCAATCTTCGGGCTCTAGACGCCAGGCCAGCCCACGCACGTCAGCGGCGGTCGAGGCCTGGCGCGTGCTCATCAAGGCGATCGAGCCGGCGGACAACAGCCGCCCGGGCTCGGGGGCGAGCAGGGCGCGGACGAAACGGGCGAGATCGCCCAGGTTGGCGAAAAGACCGGCGTGGCCGACCACCCCGCCCAGGGCATAGGCGTTGCCGTCGTGCACCTCGCCCCAGACCAGGCCGGGTGCCAGGCGCTGGTCCCCGTCGAGCTCGGTCGCCGCCGTAGCCCGGTGTTCGGTCGGCGGCGGGCGGAACCTGGTGTGCTCGAGCCCGAGCGGAGCCGCCACTTCAGCCGCGAACGCTTCATCGAGGGAACGCCCCAGGCACGCTTCGAGGGCCCATCCCAGGAGCATGAAGTTGAGGTCGGAGTAGCACACGGCGGCACCCGGCTGCGAGGTCGCGGCCTCGGCATAAAGGGCGGTTTCGATTGGGCGGCGACCGGTCGCGGCCAGGAAGAACGGGATGTGGTCGACAAGTCCGGACGTGTGGGTGAGCAGGTGCCACAAGGTGGTGCGGGGCTGCGGGTACCCGGGCAGCCATCGCACCAGCGGATCCTCGAGCGCGAGTGCTCCCCTCTGGCGGGCCAGGAGCGTCAGGGTGCAGGTGCAGACGACCTTGGTCAGGGAGGCCAGGTCATAAAGGGTGCCGGCCGTCGTGGCCACGGTCTCGCCCACAACGCAGGCCTGACCGCCGAAGGCTTCGAGCACAACCCCACCGGGGGCGACGACGGCGAGGGACACGCTCGGCGGAAAACCCTCGGCCAGCAATGACGTCAGGTAACCACGTAGGCGTCCAAGGGCGTCGGGGCGGAGCGGTCGACTGTCCGCGGTGACGCGGAAGGACAGTTCGGGCCGCAACTGGGCGCTCACGGCGTGCCTCACCCTCCTCCCGCTTCTCCCTTGTATTCTTCCGCACGCCGGAGGCGGATCTCCTGGGCCCCGTACTCGGGCTCGACCCGACGGCCGCCGTCGGGCAGGAACCCGAACGAGGCGTACAGGTTGCGAGCGGCCCGGTTCTCCTCGAAGACCCAGAGCGTTACCGTGCGGAGCCCGCGTTCGGCCAGGAGCCCGAGGTCGTGCTCGATCAAGGCTTTAGCCAGGCCGCGACCGGTCGCCTCGGGGGCTACATAGAGCGAGTAGATATGGCCGCGCCGGCTGTCCACCGGGTCCTCGCCATGACGGGAGAACGCCACGATCTCGCCGGCGGCGGACTCGGCCAGCCACGTGGTCGGCCCATTGGAGGACGTGAGCGTGCCCAGCCAGTCGGCAATGTCCTCCTCGTCCAGGGAATCGAGCACGGAGGGCTCGACGATGCCGACATAACCCGCCCTCCACGCGGCGACGAAGACACGGGCCAGCCCGGGGGCATCGGCCGTCGTCGCCAGCCGCAACCTGGTACCGGGGGGCAGGGGCGCGGCGGGAACAGCAGGCACCGGCTGCAGGCGGGTGCGGAAACGGAAACGGTCGGCCCGGTACACGGAACGGACGAACTCGACGGGCAACCCACCCGAGTCGAAGCTCTGGCGGCAGCGCAGGAGCACGGGGGCACCGGCGTGCAGCCCGAGCAGGGACGCCTCACGCTCGGGGGCCACCACCGCCTCGATCGTCTCCTCCGCCCAGGCCAGCTCGACCCCGTAGCCGGCGCGCAGTAGCTGGTACAGGGACTGCGACTCGCCCAGCACGGCGACGATCCCGTCGAAACGCTTGGCGTCAAGGAACAGGAGCTCCACCCCCAACGGCTCGTCGTCAGCCAGGCGCACCCGCTCTATCTGCAGGACCTCGTCGCCCTCCTGCAGCCCGATCATGGCGGCGACGTCGCTGTCGGCCGGGGCGCGGGTGACCCCTATCAGCCGCGATGCCGGTTCCATACCCCGAGCGCGGGCGAACTCGGTGTAGCTCGTCAGCTCGAGCACCTGGTCGATCTTCGCTTTAGCCACAAAGGTCCCCTTACCCTGGTGGCGGTGGATCCGTTGCTCGGCCGCCAGGCGGTCCAGAGCTTGGCGCACGGTCCCCCGGGAAACGCCGAAACGCTCGCACAGCTCGCGCTCGGTGGGCACGGCCGAACCCGGGGGCAGCTCGCGGATCAGACCTATGAGGGCGTCGCGCAGGAGCCGGTACTTGGGCTGGCCGGTCTCGTTGCTCTGCTTGTCCAGCAGCTCCCCGGGACCTCCCTCTGTCGCCACCCCTGCGGCGGTCATCGCCCGCCTCGCAACCATCCCATGTGCATCCCTGCTCCCATCATTGGACCAGACCAATTATCGGCGTGAAGCCGGCCCGGCGCCCCTGTGCGGTCCCGGGCACGTACTGGTAAAAACATCTAGATGGCACAACTCCCCCAGGCTGGCAAACGGACACGTACTTAGACAACTACATACCCTACTTGACCGGACCATTGTCCAGTGGTATAACTTCCCGCGAGGTCGCGCCGTCGGCGGCGCCACCAGCACTGGGAGGTGCCTTAGTGGGTTTTAATGCGAGAGTCGTCCTGGAGAGGCAAAACGGGAAGAAGGTGGCCCGTAGCCGCGTCGCGCTGGTGCTCAGCGCCGGCCTCCTGGCCACGCTGGGCAGCGTCATATCCGGGCCTACCGCCAACGCACAGAGCGCACCGGCGATGCGGGTACCGGCCCTGTCGAGCGGGGCCCTCGTGGTCGGCGATACGTCGAGCGTGCAGAAGCTCGACCCCGACATCGTCACCAACTTCCTCGACTTCCAGGCGCTCGGCCTGGTTTACGACCAGCTGGTGCAGTACAACGCCAAGCTGCAACTTGTCCCCGACCTGGCCACGCAGTGGGCCTACAGCAATGGCAACCGGCTGCTCACGTTCCAGCTCCGTAAGGGGGTCACCTTCGACGACGGTTCGAGCTTCACATCCGCCAACGTGGTGGCCTCGCTGGAGCGGGCCATCGCCCCCAAGACCGGTGACGCCTCCGCCTCGTTCCTCGCCAACGTGAAGAAGATCGTGGCCACCGGCCCCTATACCGTTCAGTTCCAGCTGAGCACGCCTGACACCTCCGTGCTCGACGGCCTGACGTCGGTCAACCTGTCGATCCTGTCGACCAAGGCCATCACCGCCGCGACCCTGGCCAAGACGCCCGACGGCACCGGGCCGTTCGCCTTTTCCAGCTGGAGCCCGGGCAACAGCTTCGTGGTCAAGGCCAACCCCAATTACTGGGGCGGCAAGGTCAGCCTGAGCAGTGTGAAGATCGAGACGATCCCCTCCGAACAGTCGATCGCCTCGGCCGTGGAAGCCAACACCGTCCAGATCGGGCTATTGACCGAGCCCCAGGTCGCCACCCACCTGCCGTCGCCCATCGTGGACCAGAAGGTGCTCGACCTCACCTACCGGGCGCTCATGCTCCAGGACAAGACGGGGCCGCTGGCCAACGTCGACAACCGTCTCGCCATCGCCTGTGCCACCAACCGTAGCGATGTCCTCAACGAGGCCGTCTTCGGCGCCGGCCAGGTGGTCGGGCCGGTGCCGCTGGGTGTCTTCGCCTCCAACCCGATCTCGGCCGTATGCCCGACGCAGAACATCGCCCAGGCCAAGGCCTACCTGGCCAAGGCCGGTGACCCGAACGGTTTCTCGTTCACGGCCCTGACCTCCACCGACCTGGACCCGACCAGCGCCGCCCAGGCCACCGTCATGCAGTCCGAACTGGCCCAGGCGGGGATCACCATGCACCCCGACAACATCGCCGGCGACGCCTACATCCAGGACTGGCTCAAAGGTAAGTTCCAGGCCGCCTTCGCCTGGAACGGCGCCGACCCCGACCCTTACACGATGTACGGCCGCTACTTCGGCACCGGCGCCAACCTGGGCGTGCCCGCCGGCTACAGCTCGCCGGCGTTGGCGAAGCTCCTGGCAAAGGGGGACACCGCCTCTAACCTGGTCAACCGTAAAGCCATCTGGGCGCAGTTCTCCAACGCGCTGACGTCCAACGCGGTGTGGATCTGGCTGTTCACGGCGTACGACTACGCCGCCGTGACGGCCAACGTCCACGGGTTCACCCTGGCCCCGACCAACTCGACCTCGCTCGCCTCGTTGCGCTCGACGACGCTTTCGTAGCTTCCGCACCGTGGACGAAAGGTGCCCACCAAGGGGCCTCACCGGCGGCTCGGCTGCCGGGGAGGCCCCTTGGGCCTTTCTCGGCCCCGTCCGGGGCCGAGAGCCCAGGCCCCAGCGCTAGTGTCCAGGTGATGGCCGGGTCCCGCCCGTGCTGATCGGTGTGGCCAGGCGCCTGCTCAGCATGCTCGTCACGCTCTTCGGCGTGGCCGTGATCATCTTCGTGGTGCTCCGACTGCTCCCGGGCAACGCCGTGACGGCCCAACTGGGGGTGAGCGCCGGTCTGCTCAGCCACGCCCAGCTTGTCGCCCTCGACCATTACTACGGGGTGGGCCAGCCCTTCTTCGCCCAATTCGGGTCCTGGTTGGGCAGCATGTTCACCGGCAACCTGGGCGTTTCGCTGACGTCGCGGACCTCGGTCGCCTCCCTGGTCGGGGCGGCGCTGCCCATCACCTTGGAGCTGGCCATCGCCTCCATGGTCATCGGCGAGCTCATCGGCGTGCTGTTCGGCGTGTTCGGTTCGCTCAAACCGGGCCGGGCCGTCGACGACGTGGGCCGGGGCGTCTCCGTCGTGGGCCTGGGTGTGCCCAGTTTCATAATCGGCACCGGCCTGGTGACGTTCCTGGCGTCGGAGTTCCACTACTTCCCGTCCTCGGAGGGCTGGGCCGGGATCACGCAAAACCCCTGGCTCAACCTGCAGCAGATCTTCTTCCCCGCCCTCACGCTCGGGCTCGGGATCGGGGCGGCCATGATGCGCACGACGCGGGCGGCCATGCTCGAGGTCATCGGTCTCAACTACGCCCGCACGGCGCGGGGCAAGGGCCTGTCCAAGCGGGTGGTCACCTGGAAGCACCTGTTCCTCGGGGCCCTGGTCCCGGTCACCACCATGTCCGGCATCCAGCTCGGCTACCTCCTCGGCGGGACGGTGGTGGTGGAGGAAATATTCGTGTTGCCCGGGCTCGGCCGCCTGCTCATCAACTCCATCAACGAACGTGATTTCCCCGTCGTGCAGAGTGTGACGCTAATTTTCGCCGCCGGCTTCATCATCGTCAACATGCTGACTGACGTGCTGTACACGGTCATCGACCCGAGGACGCGCTCGACGTGACGGCGGCCGGCCCCCTCCAGGTACAGGTGCCGGCGAGCGCCCCCGTCGAACGGGGCGAGCCGGGCGACCACGCCGGCCACCGCTCGCTGCTCGGCAGCCTGTGGCACAACCCCAACGGCCGCACCGGTTGCGTGCTCGTCGGCCTGGTCGTCCTGGCCGCCCTAGCCGGGGCGGTGGGGGCCACGCCCTACCCCGCTCAGGCCCAGGACCCGCTGGCTACCCTCAAGGCGCCGTCGTTGAGCCACCCCCTCGGCACGGACCAGTTCGGGCGCGACCTGTTGTCGTTGGTCCTGCAGGGCCTGTACATCTCGCTCAAGATCGCCGTCGTGGCTGTGGCCATAGCCGGCGTCATCGGGACTGTGGCCGGGATCGTGGCCGGCTACCTCGGCCGCTGGACCTCAGCCGTCATCATGCGCGTCACCGACATGCTCTTCGCCATCCCGGCCATCCTCTTCGCCCTGGCCATCGTGACGGCGCTCGGCCCGGGCTGGGTGAACAGTGCCCTGGCCATCGGCATCGGCTACATACCGATCTTCGTCCGCGTGGTGCGCGGCCCGGTCCTGGCCCTGCGGGAAGCCGGCTACGTAAGGGCGGGCCGGACGCTGGGCTTCTCCCGTAAGCGCCTGCTGTTCCGCCACATCCTGCCCAACGTGGCCGGCATCGTGGCCGTGCAGACCAGCCTGGCGCTGGCCTGGTCGGTCCTGGCTGAGGCCAGCCTCAGCTTCCTCGGGCTGGGGCCGCCACCGCCCACCGCCTCGCTGGGAGAGATGGTGAGCCAGTCCAGCTCCCTGGCGTCGACGGCCTGGTGGACACTGGCGGCACCGTCGGTCGCCATCGTCATAGCCGTGATCGGCTTCAATTTCCTGGGCGACGGCCTGCGGGACGCCGTCGACCCCCGGGCGCGAACTCGCTAAGAAGCTAAGGAGCTAATTATCTTATGCGCATCATCGGGATGATCTCGGGCACCTCCTTCGATGCCGTCGAGGCGCTGCTGGCGGACCTCGAGCTCGACGGCGACCGCCTCGTGTGCGACCTCCTCGAACACCGGTCCGTCCCCTATCCCCCCGCCCTGCGCCGGGCCATTTCCGCCACGCTGCCCCCGGCGCCCACCACGATGGAGCAGGTCTGCCAGCTGGACGTGGCCATCGGCCAGTTCTTCGCCGAGGTGGCCCAGGAACTGGCGGAGCGGCACGGAGGCGTGGACGCCGTCTGCTCACATGGCCAGACCGTCTACCACTGGGTCGAGGGAGGCACGGCCCGGGGCACGCTGCAGCTGGGGGAACCGGCATGGATCGCCGAACGCACCGGCGCCGCCGTGGTCAGCGACGTCCGCAACCGGGACATAGCCGCCGGCGGCCACGGGGCACCGCTGGCCAGCCTGCTCGACGTCTTGCTGCTCGGGGGCTCGCCCGCATCGGTGTGCGGCTCGCTCAACCTGGGCGGCATCGCCAACGTGACCGTGCTGGGCCCGGGCCGGGAGCCGCTGGCCTTCGACATCGGCCCGGCCAACGCCCTCATCGACGCCGCCGTCGAGATGCTCACGGGCGGGGCCCAGGGTTTCGACGGCGACGGGGCCTGGGCGGCTCGGGGCCGGGCCGACGCGGCGCTGGTGGAGAGCTTGCTGGACGACCCCTACTTTTCCCTGCCCCCGCCCAAGTCGACAGGCAAGGAGTACTTCAACCTGGGTTACGTCACCCGGCGCCTGGACGGCAGGGGGCCGGAGGGTAGGGAAATGGCGGCCGAGGACCTGCTGGCGTCGTTGACGGTGGCCACGGCCGAGATGGTGGCCGCCGCCGTTCGTCCGTTCCAGCTCCGCGAGCTCATCGTGGCCGGCGGCGGTACCCGCAACCTCACTTTCATGACCGAGCTCCAGGCTCGCCTCCCGGGCGTGACGATGAGGCGGACCGACGAGCTCGGCGTGCCCGAGGCGGGCAAGGAGGCGCTCGTGTTCGCCATCATCGGCTTCCTCACCCTCCACGGCCTGCCGGCCACGGTCCCATCGTGCACGGGCGCGGCACGGTCCTGCGTCCTCGGCTCGGTGACCCCCGGGAGGGCCTCATGGGCCGCCACCCTGGCCCCGGCCCCCGCGGGCTCGGACCGGGGTCTTCAGGCCCCGACGCGACTGGTGGTGCGTTCGCCCCTGTTGTCGCCATGAGCCGCCCCGCCCTCACATACGCCGGCACGTCTGGCCATGAGCCAGCCTGGACCGATGCTGACGCCTGGACCGATGCTGACGCCTGGACCGATGCTGACGCCTGGACCGATGCTGACGCCTGAACCGCTGCTGACGCCTGAACCGCTGCTGACGCTGCGCGGCGTGGGCATCGGGCTGCGCCGGCACCGGCGGTCCACTGAGATCGTCCGCGGCGTCGACCTCGAGGTGTTCCCGGGCGAGAAGCTCGGGATCGTGGGCGAGAGCGGGTCGGGCAAGACGCTCACCGTGCTGTCCGTGCTGCGCCTCCTGCCCGATCCGCCGGTGCGGCTGCTCAGAGGCCAGATCGCCTTTGCCGGCCAGGATCTCGCCGCTCTGGACGACAAGGACCTGGCCCGCGTGCGGGGCGCCGAGATCGCCATGGTCTACCAAGACCCGATGACCTCGCTCAACCCCCTGTTGCGGGTCCGGACCCAGATCGTGGAGACCCAGCGCGCCCACGGCGTCCCCCGGGACGTGGCGAGGGCCCGTTGCCGGGAGGTGCTGGCCCAGGTCGGCCTGCGCGACCCCGACAGAGTGGAGAGAGCCTTTCCCCACGAACTGTCCGGCGGGATGCTCCAGCGCGTGATGATCGCCATGGCCCTCGCCGTTTCTCCCCGCCTGCTCATCGCCGACGAGCCCACGACGGCCCTCGACGTCACCATCCAGCAGCAGATCCTCGAACTGGTCGAGGACATCCAGTCGCGCACCGGCATGGCCGTGGTGTGGGTCACCCACGACCTCGGTGTGGTGGCCCGTACCGTCGACCAGGTCGTGGTGATGTACGCCGGCCGCGTGGTCGAAAAGGCGCCGACCCGTCAGCTGTTCGCCCGGCCCAGCCACCCTTACACCGAGGCCCTGCTGGGCTCCCTACCCCACCACGGCACCCGGCACCGCCAGCCCTTGACCCAGATCGGCGGCAGCCCCCCGGACCCGGCTCACCTAGATGGCGGTTGCCCATTCCGGTTGCGCTGCCCGTACGCCTTCGAGCGCTGCGCCCGGGAGGAGCCACCCCTGGTCGACCGCGGCCCGGGAATGGCTGCCGCCTGCTGGAAGGCCCCCGAGGAATGGCGAAAGTAGGCCAGTGGCGGACGTAGTCCTGCGGGCGACCGACGTCGTGAAGGAGTACCCGGTCCGTCGGGGCCAGGCGGTCCGCGCCCTGCGGGGCGTGTCCGTCGCCCTTCCCGAAGGGCGCACGCTCGGCGTGGTGGGCGAGAGCGGGTGCGGCAAATCGACGCTGGGCCGGGTGCTCGTCGGCCTCGAGCCACCAACCTCGGGCCGCATCGAGATCATGGGCGAGGTCGCTGGCGTTCAGGCCGGCCCGGGCCTGGCCCGGCGGATCCAGCTCGTCTTTCAGGACCCCTTCTCCTCCCTCAACCCCCGCCTCACCGTCACTGCCGCCCTGGCCGAGGTGCTTACCGTCCACAACCTGGTCACGGGCCGGGCGCAGCGGCGCCAGCGCGTAGACGAACTGCTGGGCATGGTCGCCCTGGGGCCCCGTTTCCTCGAGCGCTACCCTCACGAGCTTTCCGGTGGCCAGGCGCAGCGGGTGGCCATAGCCCGGGCCCTGGCTGTCGAGCCGCGCTTGATGGTGCTCGACGAGCCGACGTCGGCCCTCGACGTATCGGTGCGGGCCGAGGTCATCAACCTGCTGAGCCGGCTGCAGGACCAGTTGGCCCTGTCCTACGTTTTCATCAGCCACGACCTGGCCATGGTCCGGCACATCAGCGACACGATCTCGGTGATGTACCTGGGCCGGGTCGTCGAATCGGGCCCCTACGAGGCGGTCCTGGGCGCGCCGCTCCACCCGTACACCCGGGCGCTGGCCGAGGCGGTGCCGCGGCCCGACCCGGAGGTCGAGGCGGGGCGGCGCAAGACGTCGGCGGGCGAGGTCGGCTCCCTCGGCGGGGAGCCGCCGGCCGGCTGCCCGTACTTTCCACGCTGCCCCCGGGCCGAGGAGATCTGCCGGGCTCAGGTGCCCGAACTGCTCGAGCTGAGGCCCGGCCACGAAGTGGCATGTCACGTGGCCGCCCGGGAAGCTATGGCGCTGGTGGCCTCGGCGCCGGGACGCCAGCCTGACCCAAAGGAGACATCATCATGACCAACGGACAGCTGATGGCCGGAGAAATGGCCCAACAGCCCGACGTCCTTAGCCGGCTCGTCGACCGGGCCGCCCAGGTCCGTGTGAGCGCGGCCGCCGCCGCTCCCGACGACCTGGCCGCGTGCGTGATCGTGGCCCGCGGGTCATCGGACCACGCCGCACTACTCGGCCAATACCTGCTCGAGACGGCCACGGGCCGACCGGTGGCGCTGGCCTCGCCCAGCCTGCACACTCTGTACCGGGTGCCGGTCGACTACCGGGGCGTCCTGGTGGTCGGGGTTAGCCAGTCCGGTGCCACCGAGGAGATCGTCGAAGTTGTCTCCGCCCTGAAGGCGGGCCGGGCGCGCACCATCGCCATCACCAACGACCCCCACAGCCCCCTGGCCGCGGTGGCGGGAAGTGTCATCGACCTCGGCGCCGGTCCCGAACTGGCCGTACCCGCCACCAAGACCGTGACCGCCACCCTCCTCGCCTTCGTCCTCCTGGCCGAGGGCGTAAGCGGACGGTCGCTGGTCCCCGCCTCGGCCCTGGCCGACTTGCCCGGCCACATTGCCGACTTACTGGCCGACGAAGCCCCGGTGCAGCGGGCGGCGGCCCGGCTCGCCGATGCCCGCCAGCTGGTGTCCGTGGCCCGCGGCTACCTCCTGGCCGCGGCCCGGGAGACGGCCCTCAAGCTCCGGGAGACCTCGGGCATCCTGGCCGAAGGATGGTCCGGCGCCGACCTGCGCCATGGGCCGGTCGCCGCCGTCGACGCCCGCGTCCCCGTCCTCAGCTTGCGCAGCACCGGCCCGGCCGCCGCCGACACCGAGCGACTGGAGGCCGAACTGGCCGGCCGGGGGGCCAACGTGCTGCGCATCAACGACCAGCCCGACGCCGACCTTCGCCTTCCCTCCGTGCCCGAACCGCTAGCCAACATCGGCGCCGTCGTGCGCGGCCAGCACTTGGCCCGGCTGGTCTCCCTCGGGCGCGGCATCGACCCCGACCAACCCCTGGGGTTGAACAAGGTCACTCAGAGCTGAGTGTGGCCGCGGGCCGCAGCCGGCCGGGCACACATCGCCCACCCGCTCCCGGGTGCTGCCTAGGCTCGGTAGCCACAACAAGAGGCAGGTGAGCTAGGAGCCGGATGTACGAAAGTCAATTGCTGGCAGGCGGAACGCCGGAGTCCCGCGAACTCGTCGCTCGGGTCAAGGTGGCCACCCGGCTTTCCTCCAAGCTCAGTGCGTACCCGATGGACGAGGACGCATCGATCCGAGAGGTCTTCGCCGAGTTGACCGGCAAGCCCGTTGACGACTCGTTCCTGCTGATCCCTCCTTTCTTCGCCGATTATGGGCTGAACATTACGATCGGTCGCTCCGTTTTCATCCACCAGGGTTGCATGTTCATGGGTCACGGGGCCATCGACATTTCGGACCAGGTCATGATCGGGCCAAGGTCAACCTGATCACGGCCGGCCATCCCCTCGAACCCGACAGGCGACGGAGGTTTATCACGTCGGCCCCGATCTCGGTCGGTACCAATGTGTGGATCGGAGCAGCGGCAACGATCTTGCCCGGTGTCAGCATCGGAGCTGACGCCGTCGTCGCCGCCGCCGCCGTAGTCACCCGCGACGTCCCTCAGGCGACTCTCGTGGCGGGCGCTCCCGCCACCGTGATCAGGGCGCTATGACAGCCTCCGGCATGGGGGGCCACCGGCACAGCCGGGGCTAAATCCCGGCGGCAACGGCGGCCGGCGGCAACGGCGACCGGCGGCCGCCGTGACCGGCTACATTCCTGACAGTTGGCGGACCGCCCGGGCCAGGGCCGAGTTGTCGTCGTCGCCGTGGCCGGTGGCGATCAGCCCGTCTTCCAGGGTAGCGGCCAGGGCGGCCACGGGGAGCACGGCGCCGACGTTGCGGGACAGCTCGAGGGCGATGGCCAGGTCCTTGCGGTGCAGGGCGATCCTGAACCCGAGCGGGTAGCGGTCCTCGATCATTGGTTTGCTCCGGTTTTGCAGCACCCAGGAGCCGGCCGCCCCCCCGGAGAGAGCTCCGACGACGGCTTCGGGGTCCAAACCGGCTTTCATGGCCAGCACCATGCCTTCGGCGACCCCCAGGTAGGTGCCGCACAGGATCACCTGGTTGACCGCCTTCGCCACCTGGCCCGACCCCAGCGGGCCCAGATGGGTGACCGTGCGGCCCATGGCCCCGAGCACCGGGCGCGCCCGCTCGACGGCGGCCGCCTCCCCGCCCACCATGATGGTCAGGGTCCCCGCCTTGGCCCCTTCGGGCCCGCCCGAGACGGGGGCGTCGACCATGGCGACGCCCTGGGAGGCGAGCCGGGCGCCGAACTCTCGGGTGCGAGTGGGGCTGATGGTCGAGCAGTCGATCACCAACGAGCCTTCGGCCAGACCGGCAGCCAGCCCCTCCGGCCCGAAGAGGACCTCGTCCACCTGGGGCGAATCGGGCACACAGGTCACGACCACGCCGCTGGCGGCGCCGACCTGGCCAGGGCTCCGGGCCTCGACAGCGCCCAGGTCCACCAGCGGCCCCGCCCGGCCCGGCGTCCGGTTGAACACGGTCAGGGGAAAGCCCGCCCGAGCCAGGTTGGCGGCCATGGCCAAACCCATGGTCCCCAGGCCCACGAAGCCGACGCGCTCCAGCGGCAGCCTCGAGCCCGCTGCGCCACCAGCACCCTCACCCATGGCTTGGTCAGTCACAACGCCTCCTCCTGGGCCAGCGGCCCTGAGCCCATGACGGACGGTACCGCAGCCAACCTAAGGTCGGGGCCGCCCGATGGCCCCGACGGCCGGGCGCGGACCGAGCACGCTAATGGCCACGCCCGCATGGACCAGCACGAAGTCACCGGGCGCGGCCTCCACCAGGCTGGCGTCGACGGTCTCCCGACGCCCCCCTACCAGGACCTCGGCCTGCCCGTCGCCGGCGACGGCAGTTACCTCGGCCATTTGCGCCTCGTCGGAGCAGGTGATGCACACGTCGTCCCTACACGGCTCCGGGGCCGGGGCTTCAGCCACGTCGACATCGTCGACGCCCTCGGTGCCGACCACGTCCACCCCGTCGGTCCCGAGCAGGTCCACGCCGTTCAAGGTAGGGCCCCGGCGGTCGGTGCCGGCAGGTGACTTGCCAGCCGGCGAACCATGGCGCCGGGCGGCACCGCGCCGGGCAAACGGGAGGGCAGGCGGCGCGGCGGGGGACGGGCGTCGAGCTATGATCCGCCCGACCGGGGGGACCACACCACAGGACAAGGAGGACCGGTGCCAGCTTCGTCGATGGTTCTGGCCGGCCGCTACTACCGCAATTACCCGGTGGAAGCCCCGCTCGGCCACGTCGAAGAGCTGTTCGAACTGGAGGTCGACCGGACGGCCTTCCTCATCATCGATGTGTACGGGCTGGGCTACGGGGAGGAGGCCGTGAGCGACGAAGTCCCCGAGGCGTACCGACAATGGGTGCACGACCACCGGGAGGTGGTCGTCGACCACATAGTTCCGGCCAAGGCCGCCGCCAAACAGCTTGGCCTGCCGATCGTGTACCTGACGAACTACCTGTCGCCGGCCCTGACCGACCAGAGCCAACTGCGGGCCGTCTCGCTGCGCGTCGACGGGGTGGACCTGCTCCAAGCCTGGAAAGAACCCAACGATATCCTAAGTATTTCCAACGTGATCGCCCCCGCGGAGGGCGAGTTCGTGGTGCAAAAACAGCTGTATTCAGGCTTTTTCGAGACCCACCTCGACTCCCTCCTGCGTAGCCTCGACGTGCGCAACCTCGTCACTGTCGGCTTCGAGAGCCAGGTGTGCCTGGGCACCACGGTGACCGACGCCATGTACCGCAACTACCGGGTATGGGCCGTGCGGGACGCCATCGCCACGGCCGAATGGCCGGAGACGGCCCAGGGGAACTGGGCCAATTTCATGGCCGTACGGTTTATAGAAACCCACGTGGGCTTGACGTGCACAACCCGGCAGTGGGCCGAAGCCTGCGCCAGGGCGTGCGCTTAGAGGTCGGTCCCAAAGCTCAACGACCGGGCGAACACATCGGTGAAGGACTTCTGCACCGTCAGCTCCACGTAGCGCACCCGCGCCGCCAATCGGTCGGCCAGCGCTCGCCGCTGCCGCGATAGCAGCAGTTGCTCGGCCCCCCGGCCGGCGGCGTTGCCCACCTGCTGGTAGCGCTCCCGCCCCACGTCCACCAAGAGCCCGAGCCGTATGGCACTCTCCAGGTCCAGATAGGTACCGAACGCACCCGCCACCACGACCCGTTCCAGGTCGGCGGGCTCGATCCCGGCCTGGTCCAACAGCAGTTCGGTACCGGCCCGGATGGCACCCTTGGCGAGCTGGATCTCGTTCACGTCGGAGCGGGTGAAGACCACGTCACGCCCGTGCCCGGTCCGGGCCGCCGGCACCAGCAGGCAGGTGGGCTTGCCGGTGGCCCGGCTGACCAACGGGTGAGCCTTGGCCAGTGAGCCGCGCTCGTCGATGATCCCGGCGTCCAGCGCCTCGGCGATGGCGTCGACGATGCCCGACCCACAAATGCCGACCGCTGCCTCTCCCTCTACGGTCTGGACCTGAAAAGCGCCGTTACGAAAGCGGACGTGCTCGATGGCACCGGGCGCCGCCCGCATCCCGTCGCGGATGTGGGCACCCTCGAAAGCCGGCCCCGACGCCGTCGAACAGCTCCAGATGACCCCCTGGTGCGCCAGGCTGATCTCGGTGTTGGTGCCGATGTCCAGGGCCAGCACCGTGCCGTCGCTCTCGGCCAACCCCGTGGCCAGGAGCATCGCCACGTGGTCCGAACCCACATAGGCGGCGATGTTGGGCGGCAGGTAGACCGAGGCGCCATCGGCGAGCCGGAGGCCGATCTCGTCCGCCCCGACCACCACGGCGTCGCTCACGGCCGAGATATAGGGAGCCTCACCGAGTTGGCGGACGGGCAGGCCGGTCACGAAGTGGTGCATCACGGTGTTGCCGACCACGACGGCATCGACGATCTGGTCCCGGCGGGCGCCCGCCTGAGCACACAGCTCGCCCACCAGACGGTCGATCTCCTCGACCAACCGGTCGCGCAACAGCTGCGCCGCCGTCGCTGAGGTGTTGGCGTAGCTCACGCGGGTGACGACGTCCTCGCCATAGGCGATCTGCGGGTTCATGGCCCCGGCCCGGGCCAACGTACGCCCGCCGGCGAGGTCGACCAGGTAGCCGGCCAGTTTGGTCGTGCCCGTGTCGATGGCCAGACCGAGCAGGGGCTCTCCGACGGGCTGGACGCAGACGAGGGCGCCGGTGCCGTCCGGACGCCATCGGACGGCGGCCCGGCCCTGCCAGTGTTGGGCGCGCAGCCGGCCCGAACAGGCCCCGGCCACCCGCAGGTCCACGGACGTGCCCGGGGCGCCCGCTGTCGCCAAGCCGTCGATGAGCCGCGTAGTGTCAGACCGCAGGTCCTCCAGAGACGGCCCGCCCAGCACCAGGTCGACGGCGGTGACCGGGGGGCAGAGCTCGAAGTCCACAGCCACGCCCTCGGTCTGCAGGCGCTGGGGGGCGCTGAGCGATTCGGGTGGCACCTCCACTCGCAGCGCTCCGACCACCTTGGCCTGGCAGGCCAGGCGCCACCCCTGCCCTCGCTCGACCGTGCCCAACCACTCCTTTTCTTCTGCCGTCCCGGCGCCCAGCACGCCTTCAACGGCCCGGACGCGACAGGTACCGCACGTACCCACGCCCCCGCACACCGCAACCAGTTGCACCCCCGATGCCTGGGCGGCGTCCAGGACGGTCGAACCGGGCCTCACCCGCACCCGCCGGCCGACCGGCTGCAGGTCCACCGCGACCAGGTCGGAGCCGGTCCCGTTGCCCGGGGCCGTTTCAGACATGGGGGATCTCAAGCATGCGGCGAGGCGCGCTCTTGGCGGCGTCGACAAGTCAAGGCCATGCTGCAGTAGTCGCAGGTCTCGCCGGTGCGCTCGACGTCGGGCCCGGTGCCAACCACCATCGAGGTCGACTTGTGCGGGGTCATCATGAAGCCATCGGTCAGGCTGACACCGGCGGAAGCGGCATCCACCAGACCGAAAATCTGGCGCTGGCCACTAGCCAGGGGCCAGCCCACCAGACCGGGCGTCAAAGCGATCGTCGTCTTCAGTCCCTCCGTCGCGGCCTGGTCGTCCACCCGCTGGCACAGGGCCGAGGCCAGCAGCTCGACGGCGGCGGAGCCGAACGCATCGAGGGCCACGCTCAAGGCGGGATCCTCGCCAAAGCACTTCGACGCGGCGGCCTCCAGGTCGGGCCCGATCGTACACACCGCGGCCACGACGGACCGGGCACCGTGAAAATGATCGGCCACCAGGGGCCCGCTCAGTACGCCTCCCCCCACCAGGTGAAGTTGTTCGTGGCGGAACTCCCCCACCGCGAACGTGCCAAAAACGACGGCCGGCCGGAGCAGGTCCGTGCCCTCGACCACGGCCTGTTCGGCTATGTCGACCGTGCTCGAACGCCGGGCTCGCAGCCGGGCCGGGTCGGCCCCTTGGGCGCGCAGCACCATGTCGGCATCGAGGCACAACTCCCATTCACAGAGCAACGGCACCGTGATTACCTCCGGTCCTTTCGGGTCGGCGCCGGCGGCCTAGGCGGCCAGCACTTCCTTGACCAAGCGGACGGCACCGGAGGCATCGACGGCGTAACCGTCGGCCCCGATCTCGTCCGCATACGTTTTGGTGATGGGGGCCCCGCCGATGATGATGCGAGCCTGAGCGCGCAGGCCGGCCTCCTGTATGGCCTGAATGGTGGCCTGCATGTTGGTCATCGTGGTAGTGAGCAGGGCGGACATGGCCACCACGTTGGCGCCGTCCCGGATGGCCTGCACGAACCGGGCGGCGGGGACGTCCACGCCCAGGTCCATGATCTCGTAGCCCGAGCCCTCCAGCATCATGGCCACCAGGTTTTTGCCGATGTCGTGAAGGTCTCCCTGGACGGTCCCGATCGCCACCGTCCCGGCCGCCTCCACACCCTCTTCCACCAGGTGGGGCTTGAGCACCCCGAGAGCCGCCGTCATGGCCCGGGCGGCGACCAACATCTCGGGGACGAAAACCTCGCCCTCCTCGTACAGCTGGCCCACCTGCGCCATGGCCGCGATCAAGCCCTGGCGCAACAGCGTGCCCGCCTCGGTGCCCTCGGCCAGGGCCTGCTCGACCTTGGTCACCGCCACTTTTGCCTGTCCTTCGACAACTGCCTCTCGCAGCTCATCGATGATGGTCATTTGTCCGGGCTCCATTCCTCGTCCTGGCCGACCTAGCCCACTATTCGCCGTACCGCTCGGTGACCTCCGCCGCCATAGCCGCCCACTCCCACAGACGCTCGGGTTGGTAACGCAGCGTGCTTATATCCTTCATTATCAGCTCGACCACGCAGCCGTGCGCCGCCGCCTTGGTCAGCACCATCTCCAGCTCGTCCCTGGCCCTGTCGATGTGCCAGATCTCTTCGGCGAAAACGGCCGGGTTGGGCTTGTAGGAAAACACGTACCGGTTGCCCACATTGGCCACGGCCTCGTCGAGGTCGACCCACGGGCTCATCGACACCTTGCGCAGGTTGGGTATTTTGTCCAAGATGCTCATCTTGCGGTGAAGCGGGTCGCAGCAGCCGTAGTAGTTCAAGCCGAACCGGCTCATCCAGCGCACCTCGTACTGCATGGCGAACTCCCAGTGCATACGAGGGGAAACGTCGGAGAAAATCTGGGCCGCACCGCTGCCCCAAAGGTCCCGGGCCCGGACGTGATCGGGGTCATAACCTGGCGGCGGCAGTTCGTCGGTGTACCCGAGGCCACCCGAACCGATCCGGTAATAGGTGTTGTTTAGCCGGAGCAGGTCCTGCTGTTCGAACTGGTCGAGCATCCCGAGGTAGGCGTTGACCAGTTTGTCGATGGCCTTGTGGACCAACTCCGGCCGGTCGTAGAGATCCAGCAGCAGCTCCTGCACGCCCCACCACCTGATCATTTCGTCCCACGGTGCAAACCAGAAACAGAACCCGTTGGCGCCCCGCGTCTTGACCTCGAAGCGTACCGGCGAAAATCTCCCGCAACTGCTCGTACTGCTGATGTGAGGCGACCCGGTCGTGCGTCACGACCGGGAGCTTTATCTTCTCCAGGTCGTCCTCGTCTCTTATCTGGATGTTGAAGTGCCGGGAAACGATGGAGTTTGCCACATCGGTCACGGCAATATCGACGTCCTCGTCGATGCCAAAGGCCGTGTTGCCTACCACCAACGGGGAGTACACCGCCGGCTCTACCACCATGTCCGCGGGCAGGTGCTCCCACTGGTAGATCAGTTTGCGCAGTTCTGACTCGTGGTACCGGCTCCATCCGGTCGTCGTTTGCAGGCGCAGCTCGCCGTCGACATCCATCTCGTGCCAGGGGATCTCGTCGATCCAGACCATCGGTTTGACCTGTTTGAGCCCGTTGAGCGCCCGCCACATGTCGGCTCGGTGGTCCTGGACGGGCAGGGAGGCGATGTCGGCGAGGCGGCGGCCCAGGTGGCGCAGGACGTCCCTATCGGACGCAGTGACCTCAGCCTCGGCGCCGGTCAGCGCCCCCCGTCGGGCAGGGTCAACCAACCAGTTGGTGTCTGACATCGAGACTGGCCCCAATCCGGCGGCTCGGAGGCGACTTCTCCTGTCGCTACCTAAATCCAAGACGCCGGAGGCCGGGCGCGATAGGGACCTTGGTCGGCGCCCGCCGTGACCTTCGACCCGCAGGGCTCTTCCCCGGCCGTCGCCCGCAGACGCTCCTCGACCACGGTGCGTGCCCATGGGAGGATGGTCCCCCCGGGGCGGCCAGAGGGCCCTCCTATACTCGCGTCGAGGCCCAACGACATCACCAGCGTGTGCCCGGCAGTTGGGACCGCTCGACAAAATACGCTGTCAAAACAGAGGTAACGCCCCCGAGATGCGCCGCCTTCCCCCGCACCACGTCCCCCGGCCACGCCTCACCGATCGCGGCGCCGACTACCACGTAATCGTGGTCGAGGCCGCCGGTGGTTACGGCAAGACCGTGCTCGGGACCGAACTGGTGGACAGGTGGCGGGCCGTCGGCATCGACATCCAGCTCGAGCACGAGGGCACGAGCGCTCCCCTGCTGGCGGCCCGGCTGCGCGCCGCCGTGCTCCATGCCGGCTTCACGGACGCGGCGGCGGCCGCTGTGGGGACCGGCGAGGACGCGTTCGGGGCGGTCGACGCCCTCGTCCACGCCCTGGCCGACGAACGCTGTGCCTTCGTGATCGATGACGCCCACCACGCCCGAGCCGATGCCGGCCAGCTCGTCGATCGCATCGCGGCGCGCCTGGAGGGTGAACAGCGCCTCATCGTGCTGGCCCGGCGCCTCCCCCAGGGGGCGGAGCGGCTCCGGCGGGCCGAGAACCTCCATCTCACCTCGGCCGACCTCGCCATGACCCCGGACGAGACGCTCGAGCTGTGCCGGTCCGGCTTCGAGTTGATGATCGGCCCGCACACGGCCAAGGTCCTGGACCGGGCCACCGCCGGTTGGACGGCAGCCACCGTCCTGGCCGCGGCCCGCGCCGCACGCACCGGCGAGGCCCTGGGAGCCATGGCCGAGGCGGCCATCGGTCCCGGGCACCCCACAATGGCCGTCGCCGCCATCCTGGACGAGGCCGTCGTGACGCTCGGGCCCAGCTCTCGGCCCCGCCTGGCCCAGGTCGCTCGCCTGCCCTTGCTCGACGCCGAGCTCGTGGACTTGGCCGCCGGGGAGGACGGGTTCTTCGAGCGGAGCCTTCGGGCCGGCATCCCGTTCACGCCCGCACGGGGCCCCTGGTGGGACCTGCCCGGGCCGGTGCGGGACTACCTGGCCACATTTTCGCCCCTGAGCCCGGACGCCATGCGCCGGGCGGCGGGAGAGTACGGCCGGCGCGGCGAGATCGGATGGGCGCTCCAGCTGCTGTTGGCCTCGGGCGACGCCGGTGAGGCAGCGGCCACGCTGGCCGCCACGTCCCCCGAGGTGGTGGAGACCATCGACGCCCTGGAGCTTCGCGCCATGTTCGACCAGCTCCCCTCCGAAGTGGTGGACGCTCACCCCAACGTGCTGCTCCTGGTGGCTCGGGCTTGCCGCCTGGCCACCCAGTTCGACCAGGGAGCCGTCCTACTGGAGCGCGCCCGGGAGATCGCCGTGGGCGCGGGCGACCGGGCGCTGGAGAGGGCCGTCGCCGTCGAGCTCGTCCATGACCTCGTCCGTGAGCTGAGGCACCGGGAGGCCGAGGACGCCGCCCGGGTCGTCCTGGGCGAGGCCGAGCCGGGGGAACAAGGGACCCGGGCGCGGGCCTATCATGCCCTGGGCCAGGCCCTGTGCTGGCGGACCGACAGCAGCGGCCGGCGCGACGAAGCGGCCCTGGCCGAGGCCGAGGACTGTTTTACCCGGGCCACCAACCTGTACCGGGCACTGGGCATGCGTTCGGCGCTCTCGGCCCTCGCCCCGTATTGGGCCCTCATGATCGAATTCGCCGGCGGTCGGGCCGCGGCGGCCATGAACCGGCTCGAAAAGGCGCTCACCCTCGTGTCTGACCGGCCCCGTCGATGGGCCTACGTCATGTGCTTCCGGGCCTGGGTGGCGGCTGAGCTCGGTCAGGACGATGTCTGCCGGGCCAGCACGGACGAGATCTTCCGGGTGGCCGACCAGTTGGACAGCAACCTGTTCCGGGCTCAGGCGCACTGGAAACTGGCTGTGCTGGCCTCCTACAGCGAGGACGCGGAGGCGACCATCTACCACCTCCGCCAAGCCGAGCTGAATAAGGGCACCTGGTGGGGACCGGGCTCAGGCGATTTCCTGGCCGACGCCGCCGACCTTTTGGACCGGGTCGGGCACACCGCTCTGGCCTGGGAGTACCTGGCCCGGGTCAAAAACGAGCCAAAGGATGCCGGGCACCTGGTGGCCCTGTCCGAGGCCGCCCTGGAGGCCAGGCACGGAGACCCTGTCCTGGCCGAGGAGCGGCTGGTGGCGGCGGCCCAGGGACGGATCGACCCCCGGGAGTACTGGCGGGTCACCCTCCTGCGGGCCTTCGCCGCCTTCCGCCGGGGCGAGGACCGCCAGGCCGGCGCCCTGGCGGCCCGGGCGTGCGAGGAGGCTGCTCGCCTGGGCCAGCCCCAGCTCCCCTTGATCCGTGAACGCGCCATCACCGAGCAGCTGCTCAGCCTGGCCGTCGAGACCGGCCAACCGGCCGCCCTGGCCCTGGAGGCCACTGCCCTACCGAGGTCGCTAGCGCTGCTCGGCCGCTTCGAACTGACTGAGGCGGGACGGCCGGTGCCCCTGGGGGCGGGGCAAGAGGCGCAACTGCTCAAGTACGTCGCCGTCAGCGGCGGGCAGGTGCACGCCGAACAGGCCATCGAGACGATCTGGCCGGAGGTTGGCCGCGATGCCGGCCGCAACCGCCTGCGGACTGTGCTCAACCGCCTGCGGGCGCTCGCCGGTACCGTCCTGGTCCGGGAGGGCGACATGCTGGTGCTCGACGAGAGCGTGCGGGTCGACGTCCACGAGTTCTTCGTCGAAGCGCGCCGTGCCCAGGCCCTGGCCGCCACCGACCTGGCCCTGGCCACTGCTATCGCCCGGGGGGCGATATCCCGCTACCGGGGGGAGCTGCTACCCGAGGACCGCTATGAGGACTGGGCCGAGAGGCAGCGCCAACGGGCCCGGCTGGCGCTGCTGGACCTGCTCGACCTGTGCGCCACGGAGGCGGCCCGCCGCGGCGACCTGGACGGCCTGCGGCGGATCGTCGAGCGGACCATAGAGTTCGCCCCCTACGACGACCTGCGCTACCTGCGGGCGGCCTCGACGCTCCTGCAACAAGGCCGCCGTGGAGAGGCGCTTTCCGTCGTGCACCGGGCGCGCTCGGCCTTCGCCGAGATCGGCCTGGAACCGCCGCCGCCGCTGCTCGACCTCGAGCGCTCGATCGTGGCTTGAACCGCCCGACGGCCCTTGCTCGGCGTACGAGCCGGTCGGGCGGGCGGGCGGGCAGGCGGGCGGGCGGGCGGGCGGGCGGGCGCGGGCAGGCGGGCGCCCTCTGGTCGCCCCAACGGTCTCGCCACGCGCTAGAAGGGCGTTATGAAACTTGGACTGCATATTTCCGACTTCACCTGGCCGGCCGGCCCGTCCCGGCTCGGGCCGCAACTGGCGGAGGTGGCCCAGGCCGCCGAGGATGCCGGCTTTGACCGCATCTCGGTGATGGACCACGTCTGGCAGATCGGCCACATCGGCCCCCCCGAGCACGAGATGCTCGAGGCTTACACCACCCTCGGCTACCTGGCCGCCCACACCCGGCGCATCTCCTTGCTGACCATGGTCACGGGGGTCGTCTATCGCACCCCGGGCCTGTTGGCCAAGATGGTCTCGACCCTGGACGTGCTCTCGGGGGGCCGGGCCTGGTTGGGGATCGGCGCGGCCTGGAACGAGGAGGAGGCACGCGGCCTCGACCTCTTCTTCCCCCCCGTGGCCGAGCGCTTCGAACGCCTCGAGGAAGCGCTGCAGATCTGCCTGCAAATGTGGAGCGACGACGACGGCCCTTACCAGGGCCGGCACTACCAGCTGGCCCGGACGCTCAATTCTCCCCAGCCCCTGTCCCGGCCCCACCCTCCGGTGCTCATCGGGGGCTCGGGCGAGAAGAAGACGCTCCGGCTCGTCGCCCGCTACGCCCAGGCGTGCAACCTGTTCGGGGGTGGCGCCGACCTGGCCCACAAGTTCGACGTACTGCGCGCCCATTGCCAGGCGGAGGGACGCCCGTACGAACAAATCCAAAGGACCGTCGGCTACACCTTCGACGTCGGCGAGCGGGGCCAGCGCGTGGGCCAGGTCATCGAGGAGCTCACGGCCCTTGCCGCCCTGGGCGTGCAGGTGGCCCACGGACGGGCCCAGAGGGTCTGGGAGCTCACCCCGCTCGAGGTGATCGGCAAGGAGGTGCTCCCCGCCGTCGCCGACCTCTAACGGTGCGCCAACACCCTGCGTGCCCGTGACCCTCGCCATCGCCCATCGGGGCTATCACATGCAGCACCCGGAGAACACCGTGGAGGCGTTCGCCAGTGCCGTCGCCCTGGGCGCCGACATGGTCGAGCTCGACTGCCGGCTAACCGCCGACGGCCACGTCGTGGTGCTCCATGACCGCACGCTGGCCCGGATGTGGGGCGTGGCCAAGCCCGTCAAGAACGTCGACTGGGACGAGGTTGCCAAGATCAGGCGGAAGGGCTACCGGATCCCCGAGCTGGCCGAAGTCCTGCGGGCTATTGAGCTCCCGGTGATGGTCGACGTGCCCGGCGTCAGGGTGCTCGAAGCCACGCTCGCCGTGGTCGTGGACGCCCGAGCCCTGGAGCGGTGCATGTTCGCCGGGCACACCGGGGCCATGGCCCGCCTGCGCCAGATGTCGCCGTCGGCGCGTCTCGCCCTCAGTTGGGCCGGCGCGAGCTACCAGGCCGCGATCTCCTGGCCAGCACCCAGCCGCAATGGTTCAACCCCCGCTGGCGGCTGGCCCCGCCCAGCGTGGTGGACCACATGCACGAGTCCGGCATCGGGGTGTCGGTCTGGACCGTCGACCGCCGCCGGCACATGAAAAAGGTGCTGCGCGCCGGTGTCGACGCCGTCGTCACCAACCGGACCGAACGCCTCGTCCCCCTACTGCCAGGAAAGGCACCATGACCACTCTCACCGCGGCCGACCTCGAGCGGCGCGCCGCCACCGCCTTCGAGCTCGCCGAGCGGGCGACCGCTATGATCACCGACCCCCAGGGCGAACCTGTCCGCTCCCTCAAGGACGGCGTGGCCGATTGGGTGACCTCCACCGATGTCGCCGTCGAGCAGATGGTGCGCGAGCTGCTCGGCCGACGTTTCCCCGGTGACGGGATCGTGGGCGAGGAGCTCAACAATGCCCCGGCGCCCGCCGCGCAGCCGGTCTGGTACGTAGACCCGATCGACGGGACGACCAATTTCGCCCACGGGCTGCGCGTCTGCTCGTTCAGCCTGGCCCTGGCCGATGGCGCCGGCCTGGCCGTCGGCGTCGTGGCCGACGTTTGGCGCGACGAGGTCTTCAGTGCCGTACGCGGCCAGGGGGCGCGGTGCCGCTCCGGTCCGGGCCGGTGCCGTGCCGACACCAGCCTGCAGGGAGCCCTCGTGCTCACCGAGCTCGCCGGGACCGTCCCCTGGAGCGGCATGACCGAGACGATCAGCGCCCTGGGCCGCCAAGGGTGTGCCACGCGCATCCTGGGCTCGTCGGCGTTGTGCCTGGCCAATGTCGGCGCCGGCCGGGCGGCGGCCGCCGTCCTCGGTGTCGCCAACCCCATCGACGTGGCCGCCGGGGCCCTCATCGCCCGGGAGTCCGGAGCCGTGGTACGGGTCGCCGGCCACGTCGACCAAGTGCTCGTCAGGCCGGACGACGTCGCCCGCCCGGACGACCTTGGGCCGGGGGCGGCGATCGTGGCCGCCGTCCCCGGTGTCTATGCTCATTTTCTGCGGACGCTCCGCACGGCGCCGGAGGCGGCGGGTGCCCCGGCCCGGAGCAAGAAATAAACAGTAAGAATAAGAAAAGGACATTTCGATGAGAGCAGTCCTGTATGACGCACCCCGGAGTTTTACCGTCCGGGACGTGCCCAGGCCCACCCCCGGCCCGGAAGACATCCTGGTAAGAGTGGTCCAGAGCGGGATGTGCGGGACAGACCTGCATATCCACGAGGGAAACTTCTTCGCCGAGTTCCCGCTCATCCCGGGCCACGAGGTGGTGGGCACGGTGGCGGGCATGGGCGCCGAAGTCGAGGGCTTCGCCACGGGCGAGGCCGTCAGCGTCAACCCCAATATCAATTGCCGGCACTGCGAGTACTGCCGCAGCGGGCGGGCCCTGCCATGTCCCAACCTGAAAGGGATGGGGACCAACTGGCCCGGCTCTTTCGCCGAGTACCTCATCGTCCCCTACCAGTTCGCCTATTCGGTGGAGGGTATTGACCCGGACATAGCCGTGTTCACCGAGCCGGCCGCCTGTGCCATGCACGGCCTCGAGAGCCTGGATCCTCGTCCGGGCAGCACCGCCCTAATATTCGGCGCCGGACCGACCGGCCTGCTCCTGGCCCAACTGCTCGTACACGGCGGCGCCGCCCACGTGACCGTCGCCGCCCCGACCCGGTTCAAGCTCGACCGGGCCCAGGAGCTCGGGGTCGACGAGACCGTCCTGGTCGACCGTGACGACCTGGCGGAGACCGTACAGCGGCTCCGTGACGTCTCCGGCGGTGGCTTTGACCTGGTGGTCGAGGCCACCGGGTCTCCCCTGGTGGGCGAGCAGTGCGTGCCCCTGACCCGCAATGGCGGCACCGTCCTCGTCTATGGGGTGACCCAGCCGAGCGACCGCATCAGCTTCAGCCCCTACGACGTCTTCAGGCGTGAGATCACGATCAGGGGCTCGTTCGCCGAGATCAACTCGTTTGCCGCCGCTATCCGGGCTTTGCGGTCGGGTCGCATCCGCACCACGGGGCTTATAACCCATCGGTTCACGCTGGACGAATACGGGCAAGCACTGAAAACGCTGCAGTCCGACAAGTCCGCCCACAAGATCCTGGTGACGGTTTGAGACGGGGCCCAATGGCTTTCCGGCCCGCTGACACCGTGTGCGGCCGTACCACCTCCACCATCCCCCGCGACACCCTTGCCGCCGTGCTCGAGGTCGACGACGTCGAGGCACCTGAGCTACCGATCAGCTGGAACGTGGCGCCGACCCAGCCCGTGTATGCCGTGGCGGTCAGCTTCAGCGGCGCCCGCCGGTTGAGGGCGTTGCGCTGGGGCCTCGTACCGAGCTGGGCCAAGGGCCCGGGCGTGGGCAGCCGGCTCATCAACGCCCGGTCCGAGACCCTGGCTAGAAAACCGGCCTTCCGGTCTCTGGTCCTGTCCCGCCGGGCGCTGGTGCCCGTCTCAGGTTTCTATGAATGGCGCCGGCCCCAGCCCGGCGAGCAGGCCGGGAAGCAGCCGTTTTATTTCCACCGCGCCGCAGGCGGCCCGCTCGTGCTGGCCGGTTTGTGGGACCTATGGCGCGATGCCGAGGGCCGCCCCCTGCGCACCTGCACCATCATCACCACCGGTGCCAACGCCACCATGGCACCCGTGCACCACCGGATGCCCGTTGTGGTCGCCCGGGACGATTGGCAGGAGTGGCTCCGACCAGGACCGCTGCGCCCGGGGCGCCTGGACCGACTTCTGGCTCCGCCTCCCGAGGACCTCCTCGACGCCCACCCGGTGGCGACGGCCGTCAACAAGGCCGGCAACGATGGCCCGGAGCTGGTGCTGCCGGTCCCGTTCCCGGCGCCCGGCGTGACGGTTCCGGAGGCTCTCGGCCGCGTTCTCCGCTGAGATGGAGGCGACATTGCTCCCGGTGTGACACCAGCCCAGAGGAACCGCAAGAGCCCCGAAGGGGTTGTACGGGCGTGAAAAAATACGCAAGATGTTCCGCCCCGAAGAGGCCCGGCAGGGGCAGGGCAGCAAAAACGGCGGCGTTGGCCGCCGTCCTGGGACTGGCCCTGCCCCTGGCCACGACGACGGTGACAGCGGTACCGGCATCGGGGTCGACTTTGGCCCATGCCGCGCCGGCAACGGGGTCGACTTTGGCCCATGCCGCGCCGGCATCGGGGTTGACTGTGGCCCATGCCGCGCCGGCAACGCAGGTGACTGTGGTCCAGGCGGCACGGGCGGCGGAGGCCCGCGGCACGGCTGCTCGGCCGGGCCGGCGTTGGAAGGGGCCCGGAGAGCTTGCCGTCATCTCCGGCGGGCGGCTGGACCTGTTCGGCACCGACGGGACCGAACACGTCGTCGCCAGCGCCGGCCCGGGTGCCCCGAGCCAGCCGTCGTGGTCCCCTGACGGGAGGTGGGTGGCTTTCCTGCGTACACCCGTCCGGCCCATGTACGACGCCGCCGTCTCGACACTGTGGATGACCCGATCGGACGGCAGCGGCGCCCGTCGGGTGAGTGCCCCGGGAGCCGATGTGACCCAGTACGCCTGGGGGCCGGCGGTCGCCGGGCGGGGTGAGGAACTCGCCTTCTCCACCGTCTCCCTGCCCTTCTACGCGCCCTCGGCCATCTACCTGGCGACGGTCTCGGCCCCGCCCCGGAGGTTTGCCACATATTCCGGGCTGATCGACTTCAGCTGGGCGCCCTCGGGGAACTCCCTGGCCGTCAGCTACCGAAAGGGGCCGGTGGGCCAACCCGAGGCCGGGAAGGGTTTCGTCGAGATATCCCCCGTTGACGGTAGAGCCGGCCGCACCGTTTACACGCTGGCGGACAACGGGTACGCCGAGCTCGTGGGATGGTGGCCCGACGGCAAGGGGCTGTTGTTTTGGAACGACCCCTACGGTTCGGCCAGTATCGCCGCCGACGGCCTGGCCCTCGACAGCCTCGAGCTTTCGACCCTGAAGCTCCACTCGCTGGCAACGACGCTCGTCCACCCGGACTGGGTGGCGTGGTCGCCCGACGGCCGGACCGTGGCGGTGGTGGCCGGCGGCGACCGTGAAATCTGGTACTCGGGAAAGCGTGTCGAGCTGTGCGCCATCCCCGCCGCCACCTGCCGCGCCGTCCCCGTGGGGCCGGCCGTCATGAGCCTCGACCCGGCGTGGACTCCGGCCGGGCTGCTCGTGTATGCCATGGCGCCGGCGGCCCACCCGCCCACGGCGACCGCGCCCACCACGGCTCCGGCGGCCGGCCCCACCGGCTGGGACCCGTCCGGGCCGTGGACCAGCCGCAACGTGGCCGCATGGTACGGCGCGCAGCGCCTGTTCAGCGCCGGGGCGGCGGGGGCCGGGGCACGTGCGCTGACGGCCGCCGGGCCGGGCGCCCATAACCCGGTCCCCACCTCCGGTGGGCTGCTCTACGTCCAAGGGACAAACTTGCGCTACCTGCCCGGCGGCGCGGACCAACCCGTGACGGTGGCCGGCGGCCTGCAGAGCCAGGGGGCCTACGCCAACAGTTACTACGGCTACATAGCCTGGTCGCAGGATTTCGCCTGGCATCCCTAGGCCGGAGCCCGAGGGCTTACGGAGGGCGGCTACCGGCGGCGGGCCGGGGGCCGGGGCCTGCTGGCCGCGGCGGCCCGTCCAGGCGCGGCCCGGCTGGCTAGGGCTCTACGACCACCGTCGGCTCGACCCGTACATCGGTTTTCAACGAGTTGGCGACATAGCACTCGTGATGGGCCACCTTGACCAGGTGCTTCACCCGCTCCTCGCTTGTCCCCGGCGCCACCCAGATGGTCGGGCGCAGCACTATCGACGTCAGGCAGATGGGAGAGTGTTCGTCGGGCATGACGCCTTCCCCTTCGTCGGCGTAGCGCAAGACGTCCACCCTGGCTCGGGCGGCCACGGCCAGGAAGCTCAGGAGCTGGCACGAGCTCGCGGCCAGGACGACCAACTGCTCGGGGTTGAGCAGGGCGGCGTCGCCCCGGAAGGCGGCGTCGGCCGATAGGACGAGGGGACGCTCCGCCGGCGGCGCCGAGCCTTCGTGAGCCCGGCTGTAGACCTCATAACCGGCCCCGGTCGAGCCGGCCCAGTGACAGCGCACCGAGTAGCGATGAACGGCCCCGTCGCCGTGCTCAGGCGCTGCGTCCCGCGCCGCCGGGTTGTCCTCCCCGGCCTCGTCCAGCCGCCCCTGTTCGGTGCCCATGCGAACATCGTACGCCGGGGGCCCGGGCCGAACGCCGGGGCCGGACCCCAAACGCCGGGGCCGGCACCCCCGGGCCGGGGCCGGACAACCGGGGGCCGGGGCCGGCACCCCCGGGCCGGGGCCGGACACCCGGGGGCCGGGGCCGGCACCCCCGGGCCGGGGCCGGACACCCGGGGGCCGGGGCCGGCACCCCCGGGCCGGGGCCGGACACCCGGGGGCCCAGGCAAGCCCGAGGCCCAGGAAGGCCTGGTCCAGGGCCTCCGGTACGGTGGGCCCATGCGATGGACGGTGCATGGCGAGCGGAGCATTTACGAAAGCGAATGGGTCCGGCTGTGCCTGGCGGACGTCGAGGTGCCGGGCGCCCGCCGTTTTGAGCACCATGTTGTGCGCGTGCCCTGTGAGGCGGCCGGAACGGTCGTCCACGAGGCCGGCCGCGGCCTTCTGCTCCTGTGGCGGCACCGGTTCATAACCGACACCTGGGGTTGGGAAATCCCGGCCGGGCGAGTGGACCCGGGCGAGAGCCCCGAGCAAGCAGCACGCCGCGAAACGCTGGAGGAGACCGGGTGGCGCCCGCACCGGTTGTCCCCCCTCCTCACTTACCAGCCGACCAACGGGTTGTCGGACCAGAGGTTCAATCTTTTCCTGGCCGAGGGGGCTGTCCGGGTCGGCGAGCCCAGCGACCCAGGCGAGTCGGAGCGCATCGAGTGGGTCAGCCTTGACGACGTAGCCAGCATCGCCCGGCGAGGCGAAATGATCGACGGTCTGTCGCTCACCGCCGTGCTGTACGCCTTCGCCTTCGCCGGCCTCCGGTAGTCCCGGGACGCCTCTCTCGGTAACCCGCCTTTTCCTCGCCGCCAACAGGTATCGTTGGCCCATGGCCGCCATGGGAGCGGACCAAAGAGTGCCGAGATTGGCCCCGTCCTGGTGGTCGAACGCGCAATCCCGCTGGAAGCTGGTGGCGCTGTGTACCGGCCTAAACCTGGTCGAGACGGCGGCAGTGATGGGCGTCGACCCCGGTGCCCGCCCTGACCTGGCCCCCCAAGCCAGCGCTATCGCCCCCTTCGGCGTGTTCGGCGACCTGCGCTGGGTGAGCGTCTACAACAACTCCTGGGCCGCTCTGATCGGCGAACTAGTCGCCGTGCTGGCCCTGCGAGGCGCCATCACGGCCGCTTCCATCTCTTTGGCTTGGCCGGCGCACCTGCCCCGGCCGGGGTTGGCCAAGTTGGTGCGCCGGAGCCTTTTCGCCACCGCGCTGGCCGCCGTTCTGCTCTCGCCGAGCGTCACGCTGCTTTTCGGCCTGGCTGCGGTACCGGTGTCCTGGCTGTTCCTGGCGGCCGTGCCCGCCGCCCTCCTCGTCGCCTTCATCATCCACCCGGCGCCTGTTAGCAGCGACTGGTGGCAGCGCCTGGTGGCGCCGAAGGCAGTCGGCGGGGTGGCTCTAGCGTTCCTGGCCTTGAGCCTGGCCAGCGCGGCCATGGACGTCGTACCCGCTTGGCTGTGGCCGGTTGTCGCTGCCGTGGCGGGGATTTTCAACGCCTGGTCGTGGGTGAGCCTCGTCCACAGCGTGGCCGACCGCCGGCCGGTACGCCACGCCGTCCCCGTAGCCGCCATCGCGGCACTGGCCCTGGTCGCCACGGTCATCGCGGGGACGGTTATCGGCTTCGGCGAGGCCCGCCGGGCACAAACTCGGCCCTCCAGGCCCGCGCCACGGCGGCCGCGGCGGCCGCCTTCGGTCCCTCGGTGCTCGTCGTCTCCGGCTACGGGTCGAGCTGGTCCGGGGTTCAGGCTCACCCGGTGCCGGGAAGCTACACGGAGGAGCGGTTTTCCTACCGGGGCCTCGACGCCAGGGGAATGCCTCTCCCTTACACCGGTGCGGACACCGCCAAACCCCTGGCGCAGCTGGACCGTATGTTGCTGGACCAGATCGCCGCTCTCCAGGCCAGGACAGGCGGTCCGGTCGACGTGGTGGCCGAAAGCGAGGGGGCGCTGATCGCCAAGACGGCGCTGCTGGCTGACCCGGGTACGGCCGTGCAAACCTTGGTACTGGCCAGCCCACTGCAGGACCCGGGACGGGTCTGGTACCCGATAATCGGAGACCAGGACTGGGGAGTCGCCACCAACGAGGCGATGCGGCTGATCAGCGATGCGCTCGCCGGCGTGTCCCCGATAAACCTCTCGCCTGACAACCCTTTGTTCGCCTCCCTCGACGACCAGGCACCGGTGTTGGAAAACGCCATGGCGTGCCCCATAGCCGGGATACGACAGTTCGCCCTTCTCCCCCTGGCCGACGCCACGGTCAGCCCGGCAACCGAAAGGCTGTCGTTCCCCTCCGTGGTCCTAGCCGCTTTCCACGGTGGCCTCATCGAGAGCCCCAGCGGCGCCCGGATAATCTCCCGGGTACTGGCGGGCCGGCCGGTGGGTGACAACCGGCTCCTCGACCTAGCCGACGAGGCCATCAGCTACGCCGCCAGTGCCTGGCAAGTCCCGGCCCTCGAGCCCCTGGACTTCCCCAGGACCTCGCACGGCGACGGGTACGGAGATTGTCGCCAGATCGCCGCCGAGCTCCGCTCGGCCATATCCCCGCACCCGTCGACTACGAGCGCTCGCTAACTCTACCGGCCACCATTACCTTGGCCACCATTACCTTGGCCACCATTACCTTGGCCACCATTACCTTGGCCACCATTACCTTGGCCACCATTACCTTGGCCACCATTACCTTGGCCACCATTACCTTGGCCACCATTACCTTGGCCACCATTACCTTGGCCACCATTACCTTGGCCACCATTACCTTGGCCACCATTGCCTTGGCCACCATTGCCCTGGCCACCATTGCCCTGGCCACCATTGCCCTGGCCACCATTGCCTTGGCCACCATTGCCCTGGCCACCATTGCCTTGGCCACCATTGCCTTGGCCACCATTGCCCTGGCCACCATTGCCCTGGCCACCATTGCCCTGGCCACCATTGCCCTGGCCACCATTGCCCTGGCCACCATTGCCCTGGCCACCATTGCCCTGGCCACCATTGCCCTGGCCACCATTGCCCTGGCCACCATTGCCCTGGCCACCATTGCCCTGGCCACCATTGCCCTGGCCACCATTGCCCTGGCCACCATTGCCCTGGCCACCATTGCCCTGGCCACCATTGCCCTGGCCACCATTGCCCTGGCCACCATTGCCCTGGCCCCAGCCACCCTGGTTCCCGTGGCCCGACCCCTGGCACGGCGGCGGGCTGCTGGGATCGGACCCATTGGGATCGGTGGGCGGATTGGTGCTGGGCGGATCCGTGCTAGGCGGATCGGTGTTGGGCGGATCGGTGTTGGGCGGATCGGTGTTGGGCGGGTCGGTTGGCGCGTTGTTGGTGACGGGAGGGGCCTCGGTGCATAAACCAAAGCCCCCGGTGAACTGCCCGACGTTGGTGAGAAGTAGAACCGCCGGCACCCACATGTTGTTTATGGTCACGCCGGCAGGAGGCCCGCCGGGAACATAGGCAGCGATAGCCGCTTGTGCCGCCGCCAGTACATCGCCCACGGAAAGGCAGCTCCCGTCCAGCACAACCTGGTCGGCGGGAGGGGTACCAGCCTGAGCGACAGACGCCACGCCGGGCACCGCCAAAGCAATTACGGCAATGCCGGCACCGGTCAAGAGGGACTTCTTCAGAACAAAAAAGCTTTTCAAGTTTTTCTTCTTTCCCGGCCGCCCGATATCGGCCGCTCCTGGTGAGCCTTTTTTCGGCCCAATTGGCGCCCGAGGTCCTCAACAGTGGCGCGACGGGGAGCGCGTGGGCGCGTCGATAGCCGCTTTTCCGGTCGCCCGGCGGTCGCCAACGCCGATCGCGACGGAGGCCGCGCTTCGGGTAGTGACCGCCGACACGAATTGCCGGCGGAGTGGACCGCTGACAGTTACCGTGAGCCCGAACGGCTCCCCCTCCTCACCTCCGAGCTGGTGGCCGAGGAGTCGCGTAGAGCGCGAGAACTCACACCAAGAGCGTTACGCGGCTTCCTCGTCGGCCGGGCGGTCTCGCCCAGGGCAGACGTGAGGGAACTCGGTAAAGTGGTAACACAGACCGCACCAACCGTAGACGTCGTCGACCCTGATCGCCGCCGCGCCCGTCGGCCCCGTCAGGTAGGCCTCCGCCGCCATCAGGCCCGCCATATAGGCGGCGCCCATCAACCCGGCCATGTAAGACTTCTCCCCCACCAAGCCCCATGACGGGCCGCCGGGCGCGTCCCCCTGGGCGATAGTGCTCTCCCTCGGGTCTCCGGTACGGCTGGTCATGGCCACTCCCTCTCTCCGCAATCCCCGGGAGCGGACGGCGGCCCGTCCGCTCCTCAACAGTCGTTTTTCCCACGAATTGTTGTGAGCTATGCGAACGATTTGTGATGATCCTGCGAAGGAGGGTGCCTCAGGGCCGCTGAGCGAGGATGGGGAGGCCCTCTCCGGCCAGGTCGGCGTGGGCGCCCTTTCGTCCCCCCATGGCCAAGACCAGGGAGATCAGTGGGCCACAGACCTCAGGGCCGTCGCCATGAGCCCAGTCGGCGTCGGTGGCCCGGAGCCTCAAGCCGGCAGTCCGTCGCTTGGCCCCTATCAGGAGGTTCGAGTTCTTCCAACTGTCGGCCACGGCCAGAAGGGCCGCTTCGGGCGAGCGATGCTCCAGGCCCAACGGCCGGCGTATGTCCTCGCCGTGGACGACTATCTCGCCCAACATGGCCATCACAGGCGCCGGGGGGTGGTTGGTGGTCGAGGTCCGGGCTTCGAGGCGGCGGATGAGTTCGGCCGGCCCGACCGCGGCCAGGCGCCGGGCGCCACGGTCGGTGAAGACGTTGAACCTGAGACCGGCCGAGATCAGCTCCTTGTAGAAGTTGACAGGCGTCTGTTCGGCGGCGGCCACCACGTGGCCGGCGACGTCCTGGACCGACCAGCCCACGCACCACGAACCGGTAGCCCACTGCTCGGCTGACAGCGTGGCCCAGGTCTCGACCATCCGGGACCTCTCGGCATGGATGTACTTCCAGGTGTCCGCGGGTTTCATTGCCCCTCCTACTACGTCGTCATGGTCGACGTCGCCGGTTCGCTGCGCCCGGCGCCGGCGTCCGGCCCCGGCGCCCATCGTCGGCGTAGCCACCCGGGTAAGACCTCGATAACCAACACCGACACCACGACTGTCGAGACACCGGCGACCACGTCCAGAAGGTAATGGTTACCCGTGCCGATGACAACCAGGGCCGTCATCAGCGGGTAGCCGATGGCAAAGGCCAGGGCCACGCGTCTCGACCCCCGGCGCCGGGCCAAGCGCCACGCCACCAGCGAGCACCACACGGCGTAGCCGAGGTGCATGGAGGGCATGGCCGCGAACTGGTCGGCGTGCCTGATCAGAGTGTCGTGCCAGGCGCCCAGGCCACCCGCTTTCACCACTACGTCAATAAATCCAGGCAGCATCCGGGGCGGCGCCACAGGGAAGGCCCAGAAGACGGCGAACCCGATGAGGTTGGCCAACACCAGGTCGTTGCGCAGGGGCCGGTAAAGATCTGGGCGGCACCACCACAGATAAGCGGCGAACGCGAAGGTGACGGCGAAAATGGCATTGGAGTAGAAGTTCGACGCCAAAAAGGCGAGCACGTGCTGATTGGACAACCAGTGGTCGAGGGCCCGCTCGGGGTCTAGGCCGAGCCGCGTCTCGAACGAGAGCACGCGGTGGGCATTGTCAAAAGCCAGCGTCCGGCGCAAAGGTGCCAGGTCCTGCAGCCAGTCGTATATCCAGACCAGGAACACGAGCCAGGTGAGCTCGAGCAGTATCGGACTACGGGCCACGGCGGTCGCCGCTGTCGAGACGGAGGGCTGTCCAGCGCCCCGGCGCTGGTCCGGAGCGGCTTCCAGGGCTGCGCCATGCGGTCTTCTCCTATGTCTCGGCCGAGGACGGACATCCCAGGAGTGTACGGGAGGCGCCCGCACTGTTCGCCGCGGCCCGTCCGCTCACCGGCTCCCGGCGAGCTTGCCTCCGGCCGCTTGGCGCTAGCCATGGGCGAAGGCAGGAGCCGGCCGGTCTCCCCCGACGGCATCGAGCAGGGCCCAGTAGTTGTCCAGCGGGGTGTCGAGTTGCAGGTGGTGGGTCGGCGCCAAGATGAAGCCCCCGTCCCGTCCGAGCGTCCTGACCCGCTCCTCCACTTCGTGGCGGACGTCGTCCGGACGGCCGAACGGCATCGTGTGCTGCTCGTCGACGGCGCCCCAGAAACACAGCTCCCGGCCGTACTCGCGCTTCAGGCGAGCGGGGTCCATGGCCGCGGGCTGGACCGGGTTGAGCACGTCGACCCCGATCTCGACGAGCTCGGGCACGATGGCATAGACGCAGCCGTCAGTGTGATAAGCCACCTTGAGCGACGCGTTCACGGACTTGACGCGGCTGATGATCTCGGCCAGGCGCGGCTTGAGGAAGCGCCGCCAGTGCCGGGGGGAGATAAGCATGCCCTGCTGCTGACCGACGTCGTCGCCGAGCCAGATCATGTCGACACCCATGCCGGCCAGCGTCTCGGCCGCCTTGAGGTGGTAACGGTAGGGGACGTCGAGGACAGCGTCGGCCACGTCGGGGGCGTCGATGAAATCGATCATCAGCTGTTCGAGGCCGCGCAGCGCCCACGCCGTCTCGAAGATGGTGGTGACGGCGGAGCCCACGATCCAGTACTCATCACCGTGTTCGGCGATCAGTCGCTGGGCGTCGGCGTACAGCTCCGGCCGCGCCGGGTCCGGCGGTCGGTACCGGGCCAGTGCCCCGGCGTCGGCCAACGGGTGACCCCGAGGCTCGGTGTAGTGGCCCACCCCGTACGGGGTCGTGTAGGCCACCGACTGCCAACCGACGCCCCATTCGTCGACGTACTCGTCGCCCTGGCCGTAGTAGGAGTTTGCCCAGCCCACCGAGGTGATGAGGATGTCCTGGTCGAAGGCCATTTCGAGGTCATACGGGTTGCCGCCGCCATGAGGGTTGTGGGTGCTGCGAGGATTGTCAGGGCCGGCGACGTCGTCCAGGCCGATCTCGGCGCGTAGACGGGCGGCGAACTCAGGGGTGAAGGTCGCCTGCCATGGGCAACGGTCCGGCCTCGAGTGGCCCAGAGCCTCTGCCACTCTGTCTCGGTGCCTCATCTGACTGCCTCCCCGGGTGGCCGGCGCGCGGCGGCGCACTGGCCACACCAGCCAGCCCATCCTGCATTGCGGGGTGTCGTTAGGCAAAAGTTCGATGGTCGTTCATCTGACGTTCATCTTCAAGTACACGTTCGCGTCCGTTCGCGTTTACTTGGCCGGGCCACAGTGGGTACCGTTCCTGCCGGTCCGGGCGCTCGGCTTTCAGCCCGCCGCTGGGCGGCTCCGGCCGAGGCCGGGCGGCGGGGACGAAGGGAGCAAGCGCAAATGCGGACAGCCCAGGGCGCCCCTACCGGCACCACGCCGGCCGGGCCCGCCAGTCTCGGCGAGGCGCTCGACAACGCGCCGCTGAGTGCGTTCCACCGGCGGGCCGCCCTCATCTCCGGCGTCGGGTTCTTCACCGACGCTTATGACCTGTTCGTAATCAGTACGGTCGCCGCCATCGTGTCCAGCCGTTGGCACCTTACGACCAGCCAGACCAGCTGGGTGTCGGGCTCAGCCATCCTGGGCGCCTTCGTCGGCGCCGTCGTCTTCGGTCGGCTCGCCGACATCGTCGGCCGCAAGCGGATCTACGTCACGGTGGCCGTCGTCATGATCACCGGGGCTCTCGCCTCCTCGTTGGCGCCCAACTTCCTGACCCTGGCGGCAGCACGGTTCCTGCTCGGGCTCGGCATCGGAGGCGACTACCCGGTATCCGCCGTCCTGATGAGCGAGTACGCCAACCGCAACGATCGGGGGCGGCTGGTAGGGCTCGTGTTTTCCATGCAGGCGCTCGGGCTCGTGGTGGGGCCACTGGTGGCGCTCGGACTGCTCGAGTCGCACGTCGGCGACGACCTGACCTGGCGCCTGCTCCTCGCCCTGGGGGCGCTGCCGGCGGCGGGAGTGGTCTATCTGCGGTCGAAAATGCCGGAGTCGCCCCGCTTCCAGGCCGCCGTGCGCGGCCGGGCGCACCAGGCCGCGGCCGAGCTCGCCGATTTTTCCCGCGGCGTGGTCCCATCCTTCGTCCCCCAGCCGCGGCCGGCGGGTGGGGTGGGCCCGAGCAGGCGGCGATTGTCCGCGGTTTTCTGTGACAAGCGACTGCTCCGGCTCCTGGCCGGTACGGCCGGGAGCTGGTTCGTTCTGGACTACGCCTACTACGGCAACACCCTTTCCCTGCCTGTGATCCTGAAGAACGTGGACCCCGGGGCCGACCTTGCCGCCAAACTGACCTGGTCGCTGGCGATGTTCGTCGTCTTTGCCGTACCGGGCTACGTCTTTGCTATCTGGTGGATGGACCGCGTCGGCCACCGTCGGCTGCAATTGGTGGGGTTTGCCGTCCTGGCGGGTGCGTTCTTCCTGCTGGCCATGGTCCCCGTCCTCACCGCCAGTGTGGGGGCGTTTATCGCCGTCTTCGGCTTGAGCTACTTCTTCGTCGAGTTCGGTCCCAACACGACCACGTTCGTGCTGCCCTCGGAGGTCTTCCCGGTGTCGGTGCGCACCACCGGGCACGGGATATCTGCGGGCGTCGGCAAGCTCGGGGCCTTTCTTGGTGTCTTCCTCGTGCCCGCCCTGGAAACCAGGTTCGGGCTACGCCCGATGCTGGCCCTGGCGGCAATGTCGGCGGTGCTGGGCATCCTCTTGACGCGCCTGCTGCCCGAGGCCGCCCGCCGCGGCCTGGAAGACATATCGGGTGAGGACGGCACGACAGGCTGCATCGTCATCGCAGAGCAGGCCGGGGGCCGAACGGGGCGCCCCGCTCTGGCTGGCGCCGTCAGCTCGCCACTTCGCGCCATTGAGGAGCCGGCCGCCCCTACGCCCCATTGGCGTTGAGGGCGCGGGCTACGGCAGCGTCGGCCTCAGCCGACCGAAAATGTGAGGGACCTGGTGGCGGTGCCGCTGAGTTCGGTTGCGCCTTTGGCCCCGACGGCGACGACTACGGCCGTAAACGTTATGCCCGTGGCTTTGGCCAGTCGCAGCGACCAGGACGAAGAGAACGAGCCGTGCTGGGCCTTCAAGGGCCACTTCGTGGCGGGCGAGGATGGTTTTCGCACGACCCAGACGATGGCCACGTCGCTACCAGCCGGAAGTTTGGCCAGGCTCCCGGCCACCACCAGACTGACGTGCTGATGGGCACCGGCCAGTTCCTTTACCCTGGCGATATCGACCAGGCGGACGGCCTGGGCGCGGTTGCGCAATTTCAGGCTTTTACCACCCACGCGCGCCGTCAGCGAAGCAGCAGCCAGAGAGTTCCAGTGGATGCCGGTGATGCTGGCTGTCTGGCCGGCGCCAACGGGGACGGGGCCAGTGGTGAAGCTGGCCGGGAGGCCGTTGCCGGTCTCGCCCGACAAGGTCATCGTGAACGTCGTCGCCGGGCCCCGTCGGGTTAGGGTCACTGCCCCCGTACCGGCCCCGATCGTCAACAGGTCACTGCCGCCCTTGGTGTCGGCGGTGGTCACGACGACGCTTTCGGAGCCGGCCGCGCTTACCCGGTTTACGCCCAGTGATAGCGGCGTCGAGGTGGTCCCGGAGAAACCGACGGTGCCGGCAGCGGCCGAGAACGATACCTGGGCGGAGCTGCCCTTGGCGATCGACGCCCCTACGGTGCCGACGAAGCCGCCATCGACCATGGTCTCGGTCGTGCCGCCCCGGCTCGTGCCTCGCGCCGTCACTGTGAGCTGGTGGACGCCGGGACCGACAACGATGAGCTGAGGCGAGCGGGAAGCGGAGGCCCCGGGGCCCACGAAAGGCGCAAACGGCGCCGCGTCCAGACGAGTGGCGGGATCGGTATCGAGGGAGCCGTTCTTGGCGAAAAGGGCCTTACCACCGGGGCCGGTGAGCTGGGTCACGTGGGCGGCGGCCGCCGCGCTGGCGCCGGTGCTCCCCGCCGTCCCCGCGCTGGAGAAGAGCAGCCCCGGCGCGGCACCGCCCAGGGTGGCCAAAGTGGGGTGGATAGGGATACTGGCCGGGTCGGTGACGACGATGGCGCTGGGGCCACCCTGGAACGGCTGGCCGTTTGTGTTGGGCTCAGGCGTGCTGTGAAGTGCCCAGGTGCCGTTGGCTTGGAGGTAGATCACGCTCTCCACCAGGTTGTGGGCATGGAGGTTGCCGTCGGTGTCCTCGTTGGCCTGGTAGGGGCTGTTGGAGTCGTAGACGTAAATGTTGTAGCCACCGGCCCCGTTGGGCTCCATGTCGTAGGCCACCACTACGTGGCCCCCACCGCCGTTGCCGTCGTTGAGCTCGATCATCGGGTAGCGGCCGGCGGCGAATATGTCGTTTATCTCTTGGGCAATCTCGGCCACGACCTGGTCGGGCGGCGAGACGGACTGGGCCGTGGCCCGGGCCAGCCATTTGCTGAGGAACTCGGTACTGAACTGCATCAGGTGCTGGGCCTTTAGCGCCAGCAGCAGCGGCGAGTTGCCGGAGGCCTTGTGGCTGGAGTCGACGGGCGGACCGTCGAGGTCGTAGATGGCCGGCGTACCCGGGAACGAGCTCAGCCCCATCTGCTGGCTCACCAGGCGTTGGTCCGTGAGCGAGAAGCCGAAGCAGGTGCCTCCCTGCAGGGCGGCCTCGGCGATGCCGAGCCAGGCCAGGGCCACGGGGTCGGGCACGATGGCGGCGCTGCAGTTGACGAGACCGAAGGTAAGGAAACCGCACACGTTCACGTTGATGTAGGTCTGTTGGGTGCCGAAAGCGTCGGTAAGGTCGGCGAAGTTGAGCTGCGGGAAGAAATTGGAAAAGTTGAAGGCCTCGGCGTTGCGGTAGCTGTCCACCGTCAGCGATGCCGACGAGCTGCCGCTGGCCGGCGGCGAGCCGGCCGTGACCGTCACCGGTCCGCTGGTGGCGTCGCGGGGTGTGGTCACGCGTAGGTAGTCCTCGGGGCCCTGGACGCCCAGGGTGTGGCCGACGCTGGCGGTGACGGTGGCCTCGGGGTTGCCGAAGGCGATGGTGGCCGATGAGCAGAAGTACTGCCCGTAGATCTCCACGGTGGTGCCCGGCTTTTCCAGCCGCGGAGTATCGGCGTGCAGGCCGGCGACAGATGTCCCCAGGCTGGAGATGTCCATGGCGTCGATGGCGCTGACTTGAGGTACGAGCCTCTGGACGGGGACGTCAACGCTCTGGCTCCCGCCCCCGGCGAGGCTGGCTACCAGCTGGAGCGTGCCCGGGTCGCTGCCCCCCGTGCTCGAAACGGTGAGAGCCGTCTGGGCCGTGCCGTTGGTCACCGCCGCCTGCACCGGGTTGACGGAGGCCGAGATCCCGCTGGAGGCGGAGGTGATGCCTACGGCGAAAGTGACCGGCCCCGACAGCCCGGGAGCGACCTCCGCGGTAACGGTGGTCTGGTGGCTGGAGCACCCCCCCACGGCGAGGCTGGTCGGTGTGGCCAGTTGAACGGGGGCGACTATGGACAGGGTCACGATGTCAGCGGCCTCCGAGGTGGCGCCGGTGGCGCTGGCACCGAAGCTGACCGTGTAGTTCCCGACAGCCGCCGTGCTCGTCGCCGTCAGTGTGAGCGTGGTGACGGTGTCGGGCAGGGGGACGGGGTTCTCGGACAGGCTCGACGTGACGCCGCTGGGCAGGCCCGTGACCGTGACGGTCACCGGGTTGGTGGGGTTGTCGACCCGGGCCACGGTGAGCGGGATAGCGCGGGTGCCGCCTTGGCCCAGCTCGTAGGTTATCGTGGGCGCGGAGACGCCGACCACCGGGGGTGTAGAGGCGGGCACGTCGAAGCCGAGGTCGTCGATGACGGCGTCGCCCCCTATGCCGTCGCTGCGGTAAATGGCCACGTAGGCGATGTCGCCCGTCCCCCCCGTCGAATAGGTGAGCAAGGTCTGGGCGCCGACGCTCGAGGTCGTCGCCTTGTCAGTGCCCAGGAGGTTGCGATTGGTGCCATAGGCGTCGAGCTCGACGTGCACGCTGGCGTCGGCGAGGTCGCCGATGTAGACCGAAACCGAGTCGGCGAGGTTGGAGAAGGCGGCGAAGGTGCCCGCGGGAGCGAACTCGGCGGGCGCCTGCATCTCGCCGGCGTGGCTGCCGCCATGAGCACCGGTGCTGACCACCAGAGGAGGGCCACCGCTGTCCGAGGAGGCGACACCGTCGGCGGGCGCGCCCAAGTTGAACCCGGCGGCCGTGGCGTACTCGAAATCGATGCCGGTGTACTGGTTGGTCACCTGTGTGCCCACCGGGTAGCCCTCGAAGTCGACGGTGGTGACGACGTCACCCGTGGCCCCCGCCATCGCCACCATCCCGGTACCGGCCGGGGTAACGGCGACCAGCGCCGCGGCCAGGACGGTAGCCAACAAAACTCGGCCTTTCGACATGAGGCCCCTCCCGCGCCCACAAGGGCCTTCTGGCCGGCAAAGCCTTCCGGTCCCTTGACCTACGGTTGAGGGTACGGGTTACCTTGGGAGACAGAAAGTGGTGAATACCCTACGCAACGGGAGGCTCTCCCCGGCGGTCCAGGGCCCGTCCTAACTGGGCCCTTCGAGGTTATGCCCAGCTTCCGGTACGCCCGGGCCAGGTTGGCCTCGACGGTTTTCACGGTCACGAACGAGCGCTGGGCGATGGCGCGATTTGTGAGCCCCTCGACGGCCAGGCGGGCGATGACCTCCTCGGTCGCCGTTAGCCCTGCCGGTGCTCGCCGGGCGCTGACCCGTCTGAGCTCGACCTGGCTGCGCTCCGCCCAGATCGGCGTCCCGAGGGAGATAAAGGCGGCCGACGCCTCCCCCAGCAGCTCGCGGGCCAGGCGTTTCTGCTTGCGCCGGCGTTGCAGGCATCCGAGCTCGAGCACAGTGCGGGCGCGCTCTAAGGGCAGTTCGAGCGGCTCATGCCGGCGTATTGCTTCCTCCAGGGCCACCAGTGCGCCGTCGGTATCACCGAGCGCGGCCAGCAAAAGGCCGCGGCAGCGCGCCGCCAGGGCCAGCGCCCAGCCCCGTTCGACGGCCCGAGCCTGGCGCTCGAAGGCCTCCAGCAGCTCCTGCGCCCGCTCGAGGCGGCCCAGCCTGATCAAGGCCTCGATGTGGTCGGGCAGGAACATGCCGAGCACGGGGTCGGCGGAGCTCATGTCCCCGAGCAACCCGCTGAGGGGGCCGAGGACTGCGTCGACTTCGGCGTCGTGGCCGAGCGAAACTTCGAGGAGCCCGAGCGCCCAGGACGACCAGATCGTGCCCGAGTACCAGCCCATCTGGGCGAAGAGGGCGGCTGCAGCCTGGGCGTCCCTGCGCGTGGCGGCCTCGTCACCGGCTACGGCACTGGCGAGGGCGCTGGCGGCGAGCGCCAGCGAGTTGGCAATACGGTCTTCGAGCTGAGCAGCTGTCCGCCGAGACTCCGCCGCCAAAGCCAAGGCCCGCCCGACGTCACCGGTCCACAGGCAGGCCCAGACCAGGTAAAGGTACATGAGCGGGACATCGCTTTCCCGGCCCTGCTCGATCGCCTCCGCCCGTTGGTGCTCGAGGATTTCCAAGCCTTCTCCGGGCTGGTCGGTCCACAGTTTGACCAGGCCGGCGATCGTGCGCGGGCGCATGATGATCGGTCCCGGGTACTGCGGGTCCTCCAGCTCCAGGGCCCGGCCCAGGTCGGCTGCGGACAGGCCCCGTCCGCACAGGAGGCGGATCATGGCACGGACGGCGAGGGCCTGGGCCTCCACGGCGTCGAGGCCGAAGGTCTCGGCGTCGGCCAGGGCGGCGTCGGCGTGGGGGAGCCCACCAGCGAAGTCTCCCAGGCTGGTGCGGTAAAACACGAGGTCCAGGTGGATGGCGGCCCGGAGGGCGAGGTCGTCACCGGCCGCCTCCACCGCCTCGGAGGCCAGCTCGGCCGCTTCGGCGAAACTGGCCCGCCGGCTACGCAGGTGGGCGAGCAGCTGCAGCGCCGACGCCCGCGGGGGCCTCCCGAGACGGTGCCGAGGACCTCTTCCAACATCTCCTGCGCCCGCCTCAGGTCGCCCGCCTCGAAATGCAGGCCGGCGCCGGCAATAAGGCGTCGGGCCCGTCCCGTGCCCTCCGCCGGAGGCGCCAGCTGCAGTGCCAGCTCGATCAGCTCCGCCGCCGCTCCCGGCGAACCCCGAGCCTGGGCCAGTTTGGCGGCCTCGTCGAGTTGGGCAGCAATCTTCAAGGTCTGGTCCGTCCGAACCGAGGGCTAGGTGGCGGGCACGCTCTTCGGGGTCGTCGACGCGACCGGCGAGCATCCGATGGACAGCGCGGCGGCGTCGGGCGGGGACCGATTCGTACACGGCGGCGGCCAGGAGGGGGTGGGCGAAGCGGATGCGCCCGTCGCGCTCCAGGACGACCAGGCCGGCCTCTTCGGCGGGGCCGAGGGGGACGGCGTCGACCAGCTCTGTGCTCGGGTTGTTCAGGCACGACGCGGCCAGCAGGGCGTCCCTGGTGCGAGAGGGGAGCCGGCTGAGGCGGACGTCGATGAGCTGGCGCAGCTGCCCGGGCAGCGGCACCGACCCCGACACCGGCACTTCGCCGTGCAGGACGAATTCCCGGCCTATCTCTATGGCGTAGAAAGGGTTGCCCCCGCTGGCGGCCGCCACCCTGTCCAGCGCCCGCGGCGCCAGTTCACCCGGGAACCGATGGCGCACGAGCTCCCTGGTCTTGGTTTGGTCCAGAGGGCCGAGCCTGAGGGTGGCTCGCCGCTCGGGCGCTACGGCATCGACGACCGTGCTGGGCACGCCGTCCTCATCGCGCACGGTGGCGAGCAGGCGCACCCCGTCGTCCAGCCGCCGCAGAGCGAAGCTGAGGGCGCCGGCCGTGGCCCGGTCGAGCCATTGGGCATCGTCGATGGCGACCACGACGCGGGCCCTCGTGGACATCTCCCGCAAGGCGGACAGGACGCCCGTGGAAACGGTGCGGGCGTCGACCCCGCTCCCGCCCGCCTCGCTGCGCAGCAGGGCCACCTCGAGGGCCCGGCGTTGGACCGACGGCAACCGGGCCAGGGTCTCTTCCGCCAACTGAGCGAACAGGTCGGCCAGCCCGCTGAACGACATCGACGCCTCGGCACCATTAGGACGGGCGGCCAGGACCGTCCAACCCCGTTCTCGGGCCATCCTGAGCCCCTGGCGCCACAAAGCCGTTTTGCCCATCCCCGGCGGGCCGTTGAGGACCATGGCGGCCAGACCGACCTGGGCCGGGTCGAGGAACCGGGCTAGCTCGGCCAGTTCCGCCCGGCGGCCGACAACCTCGGGAGGCTCCTCCACAAACAGAAGTTTGGCACTTGCCCGCTCAGCCCAGAGGGACCTCGCGCAATTTGCCCGTCTCTACCTCGTAGACAAAGCCGCGGATGTTCTTACGGGCGACGAACGGGCTCGCTTTTATGCGGGCCGCCGTCTGCTTCACGTCCTCCTCGGCGCGGGGGAACGCCTCCAGGGCGAAACTCGGGCGCAGCCCCGTGTCGGCCAGGATCTGGTCTTTCACGGCGTCGTCGCGAAACGTCTCCATGCCGCAGTCGGTGTGATGGACCAGGACGATCTCCTCCGTTCCGAGCAGGCGCTGGGAAATGACGAGACTGCGCAGAGCGTCCTCGGTGGCCACTCCCCCGGCATTGCGGATCACGTGAGCGTCCCCCTCGTCCAGGCCCAGGACCTTGGCCGGGTCCAGGCGGGCATCCATGCAAGCAAGCACGGCCACTTTCTTGGCCGGGGGCACCGGTAGGCGGCCCTTGGTGAAAGTTGCCGCATAACGGGCGTTATTGGCGATCAGCTCCTCGGTCGCGCTCATGCCGGCTCCCTTTCGTTACATACATGATTATCCCCATCATATTAGTTGGTTCATGTCACCTACCGTCAAATGGTGACCGTCAGCCAGCCCGCCCGGGCCCGGGTCGTCGGGCAGTGGCTGGTTCAGGTCGTGTGCACGACCAGAAGGTGGCAGGGGCAGTGGTGCGCCACCCGGTTCGGCACGGAGCCGGTCAGGAACCGGCGAGCGCCCATCATGCCCCGGTTACCGACCACGATGAGGTCGGCGTCTTCGTACTCGGCGATCTTGACCAACGCGTCGGCCGGGTCCCCTTCGGCAATGTGGGTCACAGCGTCGAGGCCGGCGGCGCGCGCCGCCTTAGCCGCCTCTTCGCAGACGCGACGGGCGTCGTCCTCCATGACGCCTCGGTCCGGGGCGGAAAAGTCCGGGCTGGCCGCGGCCATCGCCGACATTGCCCTATAGGCGTTGACGATATGGACCGTCGCCCCCGTCGCCTTGGCCAGGTTGATGGCGTGGTCCAGGGCAACACCGGCCGACGGAGAGCCATCGGTACCCACCACGATCTTTCCGTACATCGGCTCACCCTCTCTGCGCTCACCCACGGGCGGGACGCCCGGCGATGACGGGCGATATTACAGGCACCGGGGCCGGCCACGAGCGACGCTGCAGTTTGACCAGCTTGGGGTGGCGCGACGGTGAACGACGTGGATGTAGGCAAATATCCAAGCGCACCGGCGTGGGCGGTGTACGAGCCCGGCTATAGTATCCGCACCCTGCACCAGGGAGTAACGCCTAAAGGGGGCCGGATGACTGTGACAATTCGGGCCACGAGAACCCGGGGGCATTTCTCCCGTAATGGGCGAATAGGACCAGCCGCCCATCTGGCCCGCACGGCGCACGGCGCTCGGCTCGACGCCCACGCCCGGCCGGCCCGGCGGTAGGCGAACAACGGGCTGGGAGGGAGATCAGATCGAGCGCGACGCCTATAGCGACCCACACTTTCTCCTTCTTCACCACAATTGCCCCGGTCCAGGTGTGGACGGCACTGACGGGTGCGGGCGGGAACGTCAGCTACCTGTACGGGCTGGTCGCCCGCTCATCCTGGCTACCAGGTGAGGACATCGCGTTCGAGACCTTCCCCTCCTGCACTTCGGTCCCCTCTTTGACCGGTCGGGTATTGCACGTCCAACCACCGTGCCGGCTGTCCTTCGTCCTACAGACGGGACCGGAGGACCCACCCGTATACCTCACCTGGCAGGTCCGGCCGTGCCCGAGCGGCTCCACCGTGCAGCTCCGCGTGGACGAGACCGAGTTTGCCGACAGCGACGAGGAAGCCGAGGACATCTGGTTGCCTGTCCTCGCCTCGCTTCAGGCCTTGCTCGCCAAGCTCGAGCCACGGCGGCCCGAAAGCTTTTTCGAGGGATAAAGGGCGGTCGCCGGGCCGGCGGACGGGCGCCCGGGCCCAGCCCGGACATGCCCGGCAGAATATGGGCGACCCCCTCCTAGAGTCGGTCGCGTGCCCGGGGGAGCAGCGCATGACCGGCCGGCAGGGGCTGCCGGCCTCGTACTTCGGTCAGCCCGGGGCCGGGTCGCGCTGGCGGCAACGGTGGCGGCCAGCGCCATGGCCAGCCTCGACGCCACGGTGGTCAACGTGGCGCTGCCCCGGATCGGCCGGGACCTGCACGCCGGCGTCACCTCACTCCAATGGACGCTGACCGCCTACCTGCTGGCGCTGTCCTCCTTCATCCTGCTGGGCGGCGCCCTCGGGGACCGCCTCGGCCGTCGCCAGGTGTTCGTGATCGGCACCGTGTGGTTCGCAGTGGCCTCCGTGGCGTGCGGCGAGGCCCGAGACGTCGGCCTCCTCATCGCCGCCCGGGCCCTCCAGGGTCTCGGCGCGGCCTTGCTCACGCCGGGTAGCCTCGCCATCCTGCAGGCCAGCTTCCGCCCATCGGACCGGGCCGCGGCCGTGGGGGCATGGTCGGGACTGGGCGCGGTGGCGGGGGCGATCGGGCCGCTCGCCGGGGGCGGGCTGGTCGACGGGCCCGGGTGGCGCTGGGTCTTCTTCATCAACGTGCCCGTGGCCGTGGTGGCGGTGGCCTGCTCCCGGGCGGTACCCGAGTCCCGGGACACCCATGCCGGCCCCCGGCTGGACATCGTCGGCTCGGCGCTGGCGGTGACCAGCCTGGCCGGCGCCACCTGGGCCCTCACCGAAGCCGGGCCGCTCGGCTGGGCCAACGGCGCCGTGGATGGCACCGGCATTTTGGCCCTGTTCGCCGGGGCCGCCTTCGTCCAGCACCTGCGCCACAGCGAGGGACCATTGGTGCCGCCGGCCCTGTTCCGCAGCCGCACCTTCACCGTCGTGAACGCCGCCACCTTCCTGCTGTACGGCGCTCTCGGCCTTACTTTCTTCCTGGTCTCCTACGAGCTCCAGGTCGCAGCCCGGTGGTCGGCTCTGGCCGCGGGCCTGGCGCTGTTGCCGGCCACCCTGCTCATGCTCGCCTTTTCAGTAGCCTCGGGCTCGCTAGGCCAACGGATAGGCCCGCGGGTTCAGCTGACCGTGGGGCCCGTGGTCACCGGGGCCGGCCTGCTCCTGCTGGCCCGCATCAGTCCCCATACGTCCTGGGCCGGCGATGTCCTGCCCGGCGCCGTAGTGTTCGGGGTCGGCTTGGTGACCTTCGTGGCGCCTCTGACGGCGACGGTCATGGCTGCCGCCGACCCGGACCATGTGAGCGTGGCCTCGGCCGTGAACAATGCTGTGGCCCGGGCGGCCAGCCTTTTCGCCCTGGCGGCCATACCCGTGCTCTCCGGTCTGTCCAGTGCCGCCGGGAAAGCTCAGATAACCCATTCGTTCCGTGTCGCGCTCCTCATTTCCGCCGCTGTGGCCGCCGCCGCCGGGCCGTTGGCCTTGATCGGGCTGGGGGCCGGGCCTCAGGGCAGCAGGCCCCTCAGGGAGCATCCCTCACGCCGTCGTCGGAACGCCCGCACAGGGCCTCGCAGGTAGTCATGCAGGCTGCTTTCAGGCGGCAACCCTGCGGTCAGGCGCGAAGCACCGTCGATCCCGGCCGAGCGCCCGGGGGGACTCTAACCCCCGGGGTACTCGGAGCACGGTGTTGACGCTAAAGGCTCGCGGGCCGGCGGCGGCCCGTACACGCCTTTAGGGGCAGGCGTTGCTGCTGGCGTACCCACCGGCATTGGTGGCGATCCCGGCGGGGACCCAGTTGCTGTTGACAATGATCCCGGCGGGAGCGTCACCCGCAGCGTAGAGGTCAATGGCGTCCTGGGCCGCAGTGGCCTCCTGGGTTGCCGATACGCAGCCGGTAAGCTCGATCTGGTCGGCGGGAAGGACGGCAGGGACCTGGGGGCCGGCGCACTGGTTGGGGCCGACGACTCCTTGCGACGCCATTGCCGCCGGCAACCAGGCACCATTGATGATGAGGCCGGCGGGCGGGCTTCCGGGAAGGTACAGAGACAGGGCTTGCGCCGCCGCCGTCGACACCTGTGCTGCTGAGACACAGGTCCCATTGAGCACGAGCTGGTCCGGGGGCAGCGGCGGTGGCGGGTCGGTTGGGTTGCCGGCCACGGCGACCCCGGCGAAACCGGCAAGGAGGGGCGCCACCATGACAGGGACAGCGAGGAGCTTTTTCAGGTGTAGCTTCGGAGTGGGCATCTTCTACCTTTCTTTCTCGTAGTCTGGAGGGAGGCGCACAGCCCGGTTGCCACCAGAGCGTGGGATGGGGCAACCTCGACATGACGTTATCCGTGAAATTGATTTATCCGTTTGGGTTATGGGCTGCTTCCGTTCCGGGGCCCCGGGCGGGGCCATCGAACACGTTGTGGTTCGGGGCCTTCAATACCCGCCACCAGGGCGGCTGAAACCCCCGCCGTTCCGGCGACCCCTTCGAGACGCCCCGGGCCCGGTGTGGACGCGCTCGAACTCATGTTCGGTTAGGCTGCTGAGGCATGGCCCGTCCGCAAGCGGCCAGCGTCCTTCACGCCGACCTCGACGCGTTTTATGCATCAGTCGAACAACTCCTCGACCCCTCACTACGGGCGCGGCCCATCGCCGTGGGCAGCGGGGTGGTCCTGGCGGCGTCGTACGAGGCCCGGGCGTTCGGCGTTTCGGCCGGGATGCCGGCGTGGCGCGCCCGCCAGCTCTGCCCGGACCTGGCCTTCGTCCCCGGACATTTCCGCGAGTACCAACGGCTCGGGGACGAAGTCATGGACGTCCTGGGCGCCTTTACCCCCCTCGTCGAGCGAGTCTCGATCGACGAGGCGTTCCTCGAGGTGGCCGGCGCCCGGCGCCTGTTCGGGCCTCCGCCCGAGATCGCCGCCGCCATCCGCCGCCGTGTCCGCGCCGAGGTCGGACTGCCACTGTCGATCGGCGTGGCCCGGACCAAACACCTGGCCAAGGTGGCCTCCCAGGTGGCCAAGCCCGACGGGATGGTCGTGGTCGAGCGCGACCGGGAACCTGAGTTCCTGGCCGGAGTGCCTGTCGGGCTCATCTGGGGCGTGGGCCCGGTGACCAACGCCCAGCTGGCCAGCGCCGGGATCCACACCATCGGGGAGCTGACGGCGGCGCCCGCTACCCTCCTCGACCACCTTGTGGGGCGCACGATCGGCGAAAGATTAGCCGCCTTGGCGGCCAACGTTGACCCCCGACGGATCGGGCCGGCGCGCCCGGCGTCGTCCATGGGCGCCCAGGCGGCGCTGGGCCGGCAACGAGCCACACCCGAACTGCTCCGCTCCACGCTCGGCTACCTGGCCGATCGGGTAGCCGGCCGCCTGCGGGCCGCGGGCCTGGCGGCCCGAACAGTCACCGTGCGGGCCCGCTTCCCCGGGCTGCGCTCCGTGACGCGGTCCACCACGGTGCGGGCTCCCGTATGCACCACCCTGACCTTGACCGAGATCGCCACGGGTCTGGCCGGTGCCGCCCTGGCCCAACATCGGGCCGAGCGCGAGGTCACGCTCCTGGCCATCTCCGTCTCCAACATGGTGGTCCCGGCCCTCCAGCTCGCCCTCACGTTCGGCGCGCCGGGGCCGGCCGACGGCCATGGCCCCCCCGCCGGCACCGACCCCGAGCGGCGCGGGGGCGACCGGTGGGTGGGCACGGGGCGCGGGGGCGACCGGTCGCTGGACGCGGCGCGCTGGGGCGTCGACCGGTCCGTGGACGCCGTGCGGGCACGGTTCGGTCACGGCGCGGTGGGCTACGCCGCCGTCGTCTTCTCCAACACGGTGAGGGTCCCGGACGAGTTCAGGGAACTCGCCGAGCACAGACCGTGATCTCGTCGCCGCGACGAGACCGATATTCCCGACGTCGAGCGGCACTGCCCATTTACTTCAGGGTCACGTCACCCCTACGCTGTGCCGACGCGCGGGATGCTCCCGGCGTCACCAGGAGAGGGGAAACGAGCATGGCCCATCCCAACGAAGAACTTCTGCGTAAAGGGTACGCCGCCTTCGGCGCCGGCGACTTGGCCACGGTGATGGCGATCTTCGATGAGGACATCGTCTGGCACGAGCCCGGGCTCGGTCAGCTGGCGGGAGATCGAAAGGGTCATCAGCAGGTCACGGAGCTCTTCGGCCGGGTCTTCGAACTGTCCGGGGGTACGTTCAAAAATGAGATCCACGACATCCTCGCCAACGACGAGCACGGCGTGGTATTGGTACGGACTACCGCCGTACGCGACGGCAAGCCCTTCGACGCCACGGGATGCCACGTGTGGCACCTCCACGATGGCAAAGCCACCGAGTTCTGGAACCTCACTGTCGATAGGTACGCGGCCGACGAGTTCTGGAGCTGAACAGGCTTTGCCGACCTCACCGGTTCAGTACCAAGGTCTCCGGCTTCCCTCAGGTGCCGGGGCGGCGCTCCGTACGGGTCGAGGTCGGCCGCCGTTCGCCCGTAGCGGAGGGGCACGCTCCGCACGCCGCTCTTGTGCCTGCTGCGGGCGTCTTGTGCCTGCTGCGGGCGCTTTCGGGCGCCCCCAGCGTCGCCCCGTCATACTCGGGTACCTTCCCGGTGGTCGGGGGGGGCGTAACCAGGGCCGCGGCCCCGGGGAGAGACGGGGAGAGAGACGTGCCCAACACGGCGCCGCCCATGGCCAGGAGGCAGAATTGATATCAGCTCGGGACCGATGACCAATGCCGACGAAGCCGGCAGAGTCCTGCTGGACGAACTGAAGTGGGTCCACAGCCTTCTACGCGCCGAGCTGCAGGCGTGCCGAGCCCTAGCCGACGACGTCACCGGTGGGACGCCTACCAACGAGGTGCGGTGGCGCGTGCAGGCGCTGCAGACGCGTGGACCGTTGTGGCAGCTACGGATCAGCTGCCTGCGGTTCTGCCGCTTCGTGCACGGGCACCACGGCCATGAGGATGTCATGCTCTTCCCCGCCGTCCGCCGCTTCGCTCCCGGTCTCAGCGACGTAGTGGACAAGCTCGAATCCGATCACCGCCGGGTGTCCGACCTTCTCGATGCGGTCGACGACGCCGCCTACCGGCTCGACTCCCCCGGCGAGGCACCGGCCCGTGACCGTCTGGCCGGCGCCCTCGAAGACCTGTCGGAACACCTCCTCGAGCACCTGGCGTTTGAAGAAACCGCCCTCGGTCCCGTCCTGGCCGCCTGGGACCGGTGGCCGTTCTTCGGCTGATCAACCCCGGGCCGTCGTTGTCGTCCTGCTCCAAAGGTCCCTGGGCGCCGTGAAATGTCTAACCCGGGACGAAGGGGCCGAGACGTCGACAAGGCCGATTTTTCTGTTCCCGGCACGTCGCGGGACAATCCTTGGTAGAGAGGCCCTCGGTCCTTACCGGCCACGGGCCCAGACCGATGATGGAGCCCCGAAGTGAGGAACGTCGTGGTGGGCGTGGACGGGTCCGACACGAGTTGGCGCGCCCTGGCTGTGGCCATCGACGTGGCCCGCCGGTACCAAGGTGCCGTACACGCCTGCTTTGTTTGGGCTTTGACAGCCACAGAAGAACGCGCCGGTTTTTCGGCGGAGCCCTTTTCCTCCGCCGAAGGCGACGGGGAGGACCAACAGCTGGGCCGGGCCGTGGTCAAAGAACTGCGCGACGCGGGGGTTGAGGGTGACTTCAGCCAGCGCGAGGGCGAGATCGCTCGCGAGCTCGAAGCACTGGCATCGGCCAGCGACGCCGCGCTCATCGTGGTAGGCCGCTCCCGGCACCCCGCCTTGCACCTCGGGGGGGTCCCGCGCCGGCTCCTGGCCATGGGCCATCGTCTCGTGCTGGTCGTCCCTTAGCTTCGCGGTGGCCTCCCGGTCCTCCGGGCCCCGCTCAGTCGGGCGCCGCTCGGGCCGGGGCGGGCCCCGCTTAGTCCGGCCGCCGCTCAGGCCGGGCCCGCTTAGTCCGGCCGCCGCTCAGGCCGGGCCCGCTTAGTCCGGCCGCCGCTCAGGCCGGGCCCCGCTTAGGGCGGACGACGACCACCGGGCAGTTGGCCTGGCTCACACAATGCTCGCTGACCGACCCGAGCAACATCCCGCTGAACTCACCGTGGCCGCGGCTGCCGACCACGAGCAGGTCGGCGCCTTCCGACTCGTGGACCAAGACCGGGGCGGGGTGGCCTTGCACGACCACGGTGGTGACGGGCAAGGTCGGGTTGTCGTCGAACACAGCGTGAAGCGCCTTTCCGAGCGCTTCCTCGGTGGCCGCCTGGAAGTCCATGCCCTCCGGGAAGGGGTACCAGTAGACCGTCGCCGGTACGTCCCAGGACATCACGGCTCGAAGGTGGGCACCGGTCAGCCCTGCCTGCCGGTATGCCCAACGCAGGGCATCGAGTGACGGCTCCGAGCCGTCGACGCCCACCACGATGGTCCCACCGCCAGTCGGCGAGCTGGGGCCCGGTTCGGGCTGGGTGCTAGGGGCGATGGTCACGGTTTAGCCTCCTGTGTGCAGTGAGCTGTCCTGGCGAAAAAGGTCACCGGCGGACCTTACGCGTTCTTGACGGCCGAGACCTCGAACTCGAGGACAACCTTCTCACTTATAAGGACGCCACCGGTTTCGAGGGCGGCGTTGAAGCTGATGCCCCAGTCCTTCCGGTTGACGGTGACGGTCCCCTCCAGGCCGAGGCGACGGTTGTTGAACGGGTCCACGGCCGTGCCCGTGTACTCGAAGTCGATGGTGACCGGCTTGGTCACACCCTTGATGGTGAGGTCTCCGGTGACCTGGAAATTGGACTCGTCGACCACTTCGACTCCCGTGCTGACAAACCGGATCTCCGGGTAGGTGGCCATGTCGAAGAAATCATTGGAGCGCAGATGAGCATCACGGTCGGTGTTGCGGGTGTCGATGCTGGCGACTTTGATGGTCACGTCCAGGCTCGACTGGGACGGGTCGTCGGCGTCGAAGAAGCCGGTCCCGGTGAAATCGTTGAACGAGCCGCGCACCTTGGTCACCATGGCATGACGGGCAACAAAGCCGATGCGGCTGTGGCTGGGGTCGATGCTGTAGGTGCCGGTGGGGGCGGCCAATGTGGTGGTGGCGGTGGTGCTGGCCGTGGCGGTGTTGGCGGTGGTGGCGGTCATGGTCATGATGCGCTCCTCTTTAGTTGACTTATCAACATCGTACTGGGTAACGCAGTTGATCTATCAACTATTCCCTACGGCCACAGTCACCGCAGGTAGCGCACGCCCGCGCCTTGGCCTTTTTGGGGCCGACGCCAGGGAAGCCGTCCCCGAGCTGTATTTGGGTTATGGCCCAGACGGCCGTATGGGCTGTTAAGGATCACGGAATTCTCCCCAGACTCGATCACTGAAATTCCCCAGTTCTAAGCGGTTGTGGAGGGGCCTGAAAAGAAGGGTCCGCCAATCGCGCGGAGGGCTCCCCGATGCTTGCGGTGTCCAAGCCGTTGAGCACGAGGAGCCCCCCGCCATGTTGTCAGTGGGAGAAGACGTGGAAGCAAATGCTTTGTCCAAGCGGGGGTGGACCATCTCGGCCATCGCTCGCCACCTCGGGCGTGACCGCAAGACGGTGCGCTCCTATCTGTCCGGTGAGCGGGTTCCCGGCGTTCGTCGCCCGGCCCGCCCCGATGCCCTGGCCGACTACCGCGCCTATGTCGTTGCGCGCTTCGACGACGACCCGCACCTGTGGGCCAGTGCACTGTTCGACGAGGTCGTCGCCCTCGGCTATGGATCCTCGTACGTGAGCTTCGCCCGCCAGGTCCGCTTGGCCGGGTTGCGCCCGCACTGCGAGTGCTGCTCAGGAGTGAAGGGCCGCGAGACCATCGAGATCGACCACCCCGCCGGAGAGGAGATCCAATGGGACTGGTTCGAGCGGCGCAAAGCACCCTGGGGAGCGACGGCGTACGTGCTGCTCGGCACGCTGTCGCACTCGGGCCGCACCCGGGGCGTGCTTGCCGAATCGATGGACCAGGCCCATCTCATCGAGGCCATGGACGCCGTGATGCGCCGCCTCGGCGGGAGCGCCCGGCATTGGCGCACCGACCGCCTGGCCACCGTGATCGTGCCCGGCAGTGCCGACGTGCAGGCCAGCTTTGCCCCGGTGGCCAAGTACTACGGGGCGATAGTCGTGCCCTGCCCGCCCCGGCGGGGCAACCGCAAAGGAGCTGTCGAAGCAGGCGTGAAGTTCTGCTGCGGCCGCTGGTGGCGCACGATGACGGCGACCACAGCCGAGCAAGCCCAGGTCAGCCTGGACCGGTTCTGGTCAACGGCCGGCGATGCACGGCTGCGCCCACCGGGGCGCTACGCCGAGGCCGGCGAGCCCGGACAGGGGCAAGCATGGCCGAACGTCGCTGAGCTGGCCGGCGCCGAGGTGCTCATGGCCCTGCCCGCCGTTGCTTACCCGGCCACCATCGAGGTCCAACGCAGCGTCGACGACAAAGCCAGTGTCGCCTTTAGGGGCAACCGCTACTCGGTTGCCCCGGGGATGACTGGCATGGCACTCACGCTGCGCCACCGCCTCGGGACCGGGACGCTACAGGTGTTCACCCCCGCCGGCGCCCTGCTCGTCACCCACCACCTTGCCAGCGCCGGAGCGGGCCAGATGGTGCGCACGGCCGAGCACCGGGCCGCATTAGAAGCGGTCGTGCTCAGCCAGTTCTCCACGGCTCGGCCCTGTGACCGCAAGGCCAACAAGCCCCCCGGCCAAGCGGCACTGGCCGAGCGGGCACGCCTGGTCGGCCCGGGCGGCCAAGAGCCCCAGGTGGACCTGGACGGCCTGGCCGAGGTCATCGCCTTGGCCTTCGGCGGCTCGGTCCAGGTGAGCGCATGAGCGAGGGCTCGGAATACCAAAAGCTGCGCTCTCATATGGCGTTCTTGCGCATGACAGCGGCCGCCGAAGCCTTGCCCGGCGAGCTCGACCACGCCGCCAAGGCCAAAGCTACCCACCAAAGCTTCTTGGAGCGACTGCTCGCCCTCGAGGTCAGCGCCGTCGAGCAACGACGGCGCGCCAGCCTGGCCCGCTTTGCCTCCCTGCCCTCGCCGTTCACGCTCGCCGACTTCGACTTTTCGGCCCAGCCCTCGGTCGACAAAAAGCTCGTCGACGAGCTGGCCACGCTGCGCTTTGTCGAAGATGCCACCAATGTGCTGCTGATCGGGCCGCCCGGTGTCGGAAAGACCATGCTCGCCGTCGGCCTCGGCCATGCCGCCCTGGCCGCTGGGATGCGCACCTACTACACGACCGCCGCCGACCTGGCGGCACGCTGCCACCGCGCCGCGCTGGAGGGCCGATGGGCCAACACGATGCGCTTTTACATGGGACCGAGCCTTTTGATCATTGACGAAGTGGGCTACCTGCCGCTGCCCGGTGAGGCCGCCAGCGCACTCTTCCAGGTTGTCAGCCGCAGGTACTTGAAGGGCAGCATCGCTCTCACGACCAACCTCGGGATCGCATCGTGGGGAAAGGTCTTCAACGACGACCCCATGATCGCCGCCGCCATGCTCGACAGGCTGTTGCACCGCAGCGTCGTCATGAACATCGACGGCGACAGTTACCGCATGCGCAGCCACCGCGCCCGGGCCGAAGCCGCACGACGGGGCCTTGGCCGCTCTAAGGCCAGTCCCGGGACCGATCAGGAGGTGGCCAACTGAACATGGTCTAAGCTCCGCCCAAGCCCTTCACCGCCTCAGGTTGCCTGGGGAATTTCGGTGATCGACAGTGGGGAATTTCGGAAATCCGCAGCAGGGCCGAACTCCTTCGGTCAGCTAGGAGCGCAGCCCGCTACCCGGCTCGGCCGAAGTCGGTGGCCAGGGCGCTCAGGTCGGGGTAGCCAAGACCGCTCCCTGGGTTATAGACAGCGCCGGGCGTGCCTGTGTAGTAGAGGTTGTCGCTACCAGTACCGCTCTGGTCAAGGGGCGTGAACGGCGAGCCCGACTGGGCGGCCAACGAGTAGATGACCGGGTTCCACAGCCCGACGCGGTGCCCGAGCAAGGAATCGATGACCGCGGTAGACCCGCTCAGATCGGGGGCTACGAAGCTGGTGCCGCCGTAGCCGCCTTGGAGGGCCGGCCCACCGGCGGCTGTGAACGAGGGCGCGTAAACAAGAAAGCCCGTCTCGGGGTCGGCATTGGTCGATAGGTCAGGGACGGCCCGGCCCAGGCCGAGACCGTGGACCACTGGCGGCGTGGCGTTGAAGTTCCACTGTGTCGGCAGTAACAACCCGCTTACCTCCTGGTAGCCGGTGGGGACCAGGTAAGGAACCGCGCTGAAGAAGGAGGTCCCGCCGACCCCCTGCTGGTATGAGGGCTTCGGCTCCAACGTGCTGTAGCCGCCGGTCCCGCCGCCGATGGCTTCTTGGGCGGCGATGGCTTCGGGTACCCCGGTGACGGTGGCGATGGCCGGCCACAGGTAGTCCCAGCCCCAAGTCCGCTGAGCGGGGACATTGACCAGGGCGCTGCCGTCGGGACCGGAAACCGTGGCCGACCAGGGCAGGGTGGTCCCTCCCGCGGCGGTGGTGAACGGGCTGTCAGCCGGCGAGCCAACCGAGAGGTTTGTCGTCTGGATGTCCTCGCTGGCCAGGTAGGCCCCAGAGTCTCCGGTGGCCACGAAGGTGGACTGGCCTTGCACGGCCATCTCCAAGAACGCCTCGTCGAACGCGGTCTGGAACCCCGGCGACTCCGAGCCCGTGGCCACCGACGACTGCAGTGCCGTCTCCGAACTGCCCCAGCCGGTGGAGACGCTGCCGGCCGCATCCTGGCTGGCGGCGGTCATGAAGGCGTCTACGAAGCCGAAATCGGTCGGGGGAGCCTGGTACACGATGACGTTGGCGCCGGGAGCGACGCCTCCGGCCTGCTCGACATCAAGGTCCGTTTCGTCGGTACCCGATGCGAAGCTGGGGGCGCCAGGGCCGCCGTCGACATTGTCGACCGTCACGGTCCGATTGCTCGCCGGCAAGCCCAGTACTTGCTGCCAGAAATACTCCGGTGCGCCTATGTCAAGGGCGGCCAGGGTGACGACGCCGACGGTCTGGCCCGAGCCCACGGCCCCGTTGTGGTAGAGGGGCGTCAGGTTGTAGTCGGAGGCAAAGCTCTGAGGGGTGTTGCACGCGTCTGGGAGTGTGGTCAGGGCCACGCAGGCGTTCTCGCTACCGGTCGCGGCGGTCGTGACACTGGTGACCATGTGGTCGGCGTTGCTGACAAAGGAGTCGTAGTTGGACAGGCCCAGGATGGCGGCCACGTACCGGGCGATGCGGTACGGAAGTTGGGGCGGGGCCAGGTTGCCGTGCACCGTTTGGGCGGCGACTCTCCATGGCCCCGGCCGGGCCACCCGGGCGGGGATGTAGTACTGCTCCTGCTGGGTGGCCAGGGCGCTGTCGAATTGGCCCGCGGTGCCGGTCGCCACCACGTCGATGTCGTTGGGGTAGACCACCGTGGTGATGCCGAACTGGCTTAGGTAGCTCTGGAGCTGGGCGATGTCGCTCTCGCTCTGGCCGTACTGCTGAGCGAACTGGGTGACGGGGACGTAGTTCCTGGCTCCCCCCTCCACAGTCGCCTCCAGCTGGAATAGGTCCTGTTCGTCCAGGATGAACGACACCGTCTCCGCGGTGCTCGGCGGTGTGGCGCCAAAGGCGACCGCACCCGGTAACGAGGACACGCTCAGCCCGGTCGGGACCGGTACGTTAGTGTTCGGCCCGGACGGGGAGCCAGGGCCCGGGCTCGACGGAGAGGCGCCCGCCACCGGCGCCGTGGCCAGGGACAGGATGGCTGCTGTCAGAACACTCACAGTCAGGACCGCCCAGGCCCGCGATCTGCACAATTGGGTCTTCATGGCTCGGCGAGACCTCCTCTTGTCGTTCCTCTCACACCGGCGTGTCGAAGCTCGCCGCAGGTCCAAACCGGTACCCACCACCGAATAAGGCCCGGTGACCACATCCGTGTCGACGGCCTGTGGGGCCCGAGACCGCTGGTCGCTTGTACCTGCTTAGATTGTAGCTGTGCAACCGCGTTGCGTGTTATTTTCCCGCGCAACGGGAAACCTCGGCAGCTGACGGAAGTGCCGCCGGATGCTGAGAACACATAGCAGCAGGTCATGGTGGCGGGGCGATGGCATGGCGGCGGGGCGATGGCATGGTGGCGGGACGTCAAGGCGGCGTGGGCAGCGGGGCGGACTAGCGGCGTCGTGGGACTGGCGGCGGGGCGGACGGGCGGGGGGCGATTGACCGCCTGGCGGGCGAGGTTATCGGAGCTGTAAACCGGTAGGGCCCGGTCTCCCAGGTGAGCTTGGGCGAGGAGATGAACGAGGTGAAACAAGGACCTGTCGGGTCATGCTGACGCTCGGGCGAGGTGCCCCGGCGCGTACCATCGCCGACCTGGCCAGGATCGGCCCCAGCGACGTCGTCGTAGACGTCGGCTGCGGCTCGGGGACGGCGGCACGCCTTGCCGCCCGCCGAGGACCAAGGGTTATTGGTATCGACCCGAGCCGCTGGAAGCTTCGGCTGGCCCGGGCTATCACCGCTCTGCGGCGCACACCCCGCACCTCTTTCCTGGCCGGCCAGGCCGAGCGCCTCCCGATGCCGGACGCCAGTGCCACCGTGGTCTGGTCCCTGAGCGCGGTGCACCACTGGGAGGACCGCGCCCAGGGCGTCGCCGAAGCTCGCCGCGTGCTGTCCCCCGGCGGGCGCGTCCTCCTGGCCGACCATCGGGTCAACGAAAAGGCGCGGGGCCTGGCCGCTCATGGCCTTACTCCCCCACAGGAAAACGAGCTGGTCGAGAGGGTAAAGGCGGCCGGTTTCGGAGACGTCACGGCGCAGGCCCGGGGCGCCGGGGCCAGCTCCTGGCTCGTCGTATCCGGCATCGTTCCCATCGGCTTCAGAGGCACCACGGCGGGCAACAGTCGGGACCCCGCGGCTGACGAGTTCGAGCGCGGCCCGGATATACCTTGACAGCTATATAACTGAGGAGTTATGTTAGGGCATGAGCGCGCTCAGCACCCTTCAGGTCCTGGGCGAAGCCAATCGGGTCGCTATTCTCGACTTGCTCCGCGACGGGGAACGCCCGGTAGGCGCGCTAGTGGAGTGCCTCCACCTGAGCCAGCCGGCAGTGTCGAAGCACCTCCGCGTCCTCAAGAACGCCGGGATCGTCGAGGCACGGACCCAGGCCCAGTCCCGGCTCTACCGCATCCGGCCCGAGCCCATGGCCGAGCTCGACGAATGGTTGGCCCCCTACCGCCGACTATGGGAAGCGCACCTCGACCTATTGGAGGAGCACCTCGAACACAGGAGGCACGCATGACAGCCATGAACGACGGCACCCTGCTGACCGGCGGCACCCTGCTGACCGGCGGCACCCTGCTGACCGGCGGCACCCTGCTGACCGGCGGCACCCTGCTGACCGGCGGCACCCGGCCCGCGATAAGGCTCGAACGCCACCTGTCCGCAGAGCCCTCCGTGGTCTGGCAAGCGTTGACCAACCGTGACGAGCTACGCCAGTGGTTCCCATGCGACGTGGACGTGGCCGGCGGATGCTGGGACGTAGGGGCAGAGATAACGTTCCGCTTCCCGCCTGACGTCATCGACATGACCCTTTCCGGCGTGGTGCTGGCCGTGGACGAGCCCCACGCCCTCGCCTTCAGCTGGGGCGACGAGCTCCTGCGCTTTGAGCTTTACCCGGATGGGGACGGATCGCGGCTGGTGCTCATCGACGAACTCCCGCCGAGCACGGCTGCCCGCAGCGCCGCCGGCTGGGAGACATGCCTGGACCGGCTGGCTGGACCAGGACCGGGACCCGGCCCGGGTGCGTGGCGCCCGCGCTTCGAGGGCTACGCAGCCGCTTTCGAGCCCGTTCTCGGCCCCCAGGAGGGGCCGCCGGCCGGGTACAAGGGCGACTGACCGGCATCACGATCCGCCGCCGACGCCAAAAGCCGCAGCCGCCCCCACGCTCCTCGCCGTCAGAACCCGCCGGCCCGCCCCTCCTCGCCGTCACAGCTCGCCGCCCCGCTCCTCGCCGTCACCGGCCGCCGCCCCGCCGCTCCTCGCCGCCTGTATGTAAATGGACAAAACGGAGGGCGATGGCGGGGCTGCGTAGGGATTACAACCGTTAAAGTGCCTCTTCGACATCAACAAGGCCACGCTTTTAGCATTTAATGCCGGAATACGATAGGAAGTGGACAAAGCTCTCGGGGGGGTCGTATGTAACTGCGCAAAGCGACGTGGTCAGCGAGAGCTTATAGCGAGTTAATATCACATGGATTGAGGAGCGTGCACCGAGGAACCGTCCTGACCACCGTGCGTAGGAGTATGCCAGAGAAGGCCTTCTTTCGGCACGGCGCCGGCGTTGGCGAGATCAGCTCGGGCCGGGTGCCCCCCCAGAGAGCTCGTTAGCAATGTCGCGGGCCCACCGCTCGACTTCCGGCCAATTACGGAAATCGCCGGCGGGCATTACCGCCCGCGCCGCCGGGAGTTTCCGCAGCGAGCGCTCGGTGAGCGTTAGCTCCTTCGGGTCCAGCGCTCCGAAAAACACGCGATGGTCGCGTGGGCGAACGGCCCCTTCAAGTTCGGGCCCTTCTTTCGGCGCATTGACCGAGCACAGGTCCCTCCCCTTGGCGTCGGTGGCAACTGTACCTAACGGGCCGGAGCTGAACAGCCATACCGGCCGTCTTGCCAGGGCGGCGCCGTACTGTCGCACGAAGGCCACCGCCTCCTTTCGCCAGCGGCCCATGTACAGCGCGCTCCCGATGACGCACGCCTCATATGCGTCCACGTCACCGTCATCCGGCAGCGCCCGCACGTCGGCGGCATGGCCCTCGGACACCAAGGTCTTCGCGATACGTTCGGCCAGGCCCTGCGTGGCACCGTGCTTGCTGGCGTAGGCAACCAGTACTGTCATTTCCCTCGCCTCCTGGGCATTTCGCTCGTCTCCTGGGGATCTCGCTCGCTTCCTGGGCATTTCGTAGGCCTGCTCGGCACTCTGTTGGCGTGCTGGGCACCCGGTCGGCCTGCTGGGAATGGCAACCGGCCATTGGGCCAAGATGCCGGTCACCCGGCCCACCGTCCAGAGGCGAAGGTCCCAACCGTCGGCCTGATCGGCGGCGTCATCACCGGAGGGCGGTCACGACAGTCCCGGCCAGGTCCGGTGCCGGAACGTCGGGGCTTCCGGCGTCGTGGACGAACAAGCCGACGAATACGGCGATGAAGCAAACGGCGGCGGCGACGACCGTGGCGGCGTGCAGTCCCGTCATGAACGACGCCTGGCTGCCTGCAACTACGGCGTGCTGGAGCGCGGCCGGCGCCCCGGGCACTTGCGGGGCCAGGCCTTGACCGACGAACTGGCGAGCGGTGCCGAGCTTTTGGGCGACGGCCGGAGGTACCCCGCTGGCGGTGAGCTTGGCGAACAGGGTGCGGCCGACGCGCGTGGTCAGTACCGAGCCGAGGACACTGGTGCCCAGCACACCACCGATCTGCAGCGCGGTGGACTGGATGCCACCGGCGATGCCGGCGTCGCTGACCGGAGCGCTGGTGACGATTGCGTCTGAAGAAGCCACAACAACGGGCCCGATGCCCAGGCCCAGGACCACGAACGGCACCCACAGGTGGGCATAGGACGAGCCCGGCTCGAGCCACCACAATGCCGCCAGCGCCACCGACACCAGGAGCATTCCCGTGGGAATGGCCACCCGGGGACCGAACCTGTCGTTGAGCAGGCCCCCCAGAGGACAGGCGACCATGAAGGTGCCGCTGAGAGGGAGTAGCCGGATCCCGGCCGCCACGGGGTCGTAGCCGTGGACGTTCTGAAGGTAGAGGGACACGAAGAAAAGCACACCGAACAACCCGAAGAAGATGAACACTACGGTCAGGGACCCGAAAGTCATCCGCAGGCTACGGAAAAGTCGCATCGGCACCAGAGGGGCGGACGATCGGTGCTCGCTCAGGACGAAGGCGACCAACAGGGCCACGCCGACGACGAGGAAGCTGACCGTCTTGGCGGTGAACCAACCCCAGGTGTCCGCTTTCACCAGACCGAAGACGACACAGAACAAGCCGGTGGCGAGAAAAGCGAGGCCCCGGAAGTCGAAGGTGACGGCGTGGTCCCAGTCCCGGCTCTCTACCAGCATCAGCAGGCCGAGTGCGATCGTCACCGCCCCGGCCGGGACATTGATAAAGAAGCACCATTCCCAGGACGCGTGCTGCACCAACAGGCCGCCTACCACCGGTCCAGTTGCCACCGATACGGCCGCGGCGCCGCCCCAGATGGCGATGGCCCGGTTCAGTCTCTGAGGAGGAAACGCACTGCGCAGTATGGCCAGCGTGTTGGGCATGAGCATGGCACCGAACACGCCCTGGGCGGCGCGAAAAGCGATGACGCCCCCTATGCTCCCAGCCACGCCCACCCCGAGGGAGCTGAGGCCGAAACCGCCCGCCCCCACTACGAACATCAGGCGGCGGCCCAACCGGTCCCCCACCTTGCCCATGGGGATAAGCAGCACCGCCAGGGCGAGCAGATAGGCGTTCACGATCCATTGCAAGTCGGACAACGAGCAGTGCAAATCGCGCCCGATATACGGGTTGGCAATGGCGACAAGCGTGGCATCAAGGCCCACCATGGCCACGGCCAGGCTCACCGGGATAAGCGTCCAGACGGGGTGCCTCACCGTCCCCGCGGGCCGGCCCCCGACGGCCCCTCGCACGCCCTGTTCGGGCCCTTCTCCCACTGCCGCTAAAGCCATATGGTCTGCCACTGGTCCACTGGTCCCTTCCCGTTGGTCACTCTATGTCATACGGCAGTGTATGCCAGCTTGACAGCGAGTGCCAAAGAGACGGACAGGAGGGTATGATCCGGGGGTGCAGGGTGAACCGGCCATGGAAGCTCAACCAGGGGCGGGCGGGCTGGCGGCGGGTCGACCGGGGGCGGGCGGGCCGAGGACGGGCTCCCTGACCGAACGGCGCATCGCCCGTACGAGGCGCCAACTGGCCGAGGCGGCGGCCCTACTGTTCCTCGAGCGGGGCTACGACGCCGTCACCGTCGAAGAGATCGCCGCCTCCGTCGAGGTCTCGGCCCGGACCTTCTTCCGCTACTTCTCCTCCAAGGAAGACGTGCTGGACGAGATCCTCGTCAACGAGGTGGAGGCCATGACCAGCACTCTCCGCCAGCGCCCGGCGGACGAGCCGGTGTTGAGCTCATTACGTGCCGCCGCTCGTTCCTGGGTGTACGCGGTGCACCGGGACCCGCGAACGCTGACGTTGTTCGCTCTCGTGCTACGCACGCCCGTGCTCACCACCCGTTGGTTGGTCAGGCGCCGCAACTGCCAGGAGGCATTGGCGGACATCCTGGCCGAACGGCTGGGCCCGGCGGCGGGGCCGCGGACCCCTTTGCTGGCCGCCGGCGCCCTTATCGGCGTGGTGGCCACCATTTTCGACTTCTGGGTAGAGGATCTCGACCAGACCGAAGTACTGGCCCGCATGGACGAAGCGCTCGACCTACTCGTCGCCGGCTTCGGGCTGGCCGACCAGGGCGCCACCTAGGCCCTCACAGGTCGCAGTGGCCCCCGAGCACCGGTAAGCCTGGTTTCTATTGAAACTATAGAAATGATTAGGTAGTATGGCTAGGTGGGAACTAACCCGGTTGGCGTCGCCATTATCGGCGGCGGTGCCAGCGGTACCCTGGTCGCCACCCACCTCGTGCGGGGTACCAGTTCGCCCTCTCGCATTGCCCTAATTGAGCGTGGCCGCAGGGTAGGCGAGGGCATCGCCTACAGCACCGCTTCGGAATGCCACCTGCTCAATGTCCCGGCGCGCTCCATGAGCGCCTTCGAAGACGACCCTGAGCATTTTGTGCGCTGGCTCGCCAATCAAGGCCGTCCCGACGCCGCCGGCGGCTTCGTTCCCCGCAGGCTTTACGGAAGGTACCTCCGAGACACGCTGTGGTCTCCCGGGCGCCACGGCTCACCCTCCCCCGCCGTCGAAACCCTTTACGGCGAGGTGGTCGACATCGAGCCCAGCGAGCAGGGCGCTCAGCTTGTTCTCGACAACGGGCACACCATCGCGGCCAGGACCGTGGTCCTCGCCACCGGTACAGCGATGCGCCCGTTCCCGGCGGCCCTGGCCGTCAGCGCCCGGCACCCCCGGTGCGTCGTCGACCCCTGGGCGCCCGGCGCCCTGGCCAGTATCGACGCCAGCGCCACGGTGACGCTCTTAGGCTCGGGCCTCACCGCTGTCGACGTCCTACTGGCCCTAGGGGAGTCGGGGCACCACGGCCCCGTGCACGCCATCTCGCGCCACGGCCTACTCCCCCGGGCCCATCGCGCCCAATCCCAAGGCGCCGAAAGGCAAGCACTGAGCGACGAGCAATTGCCGGCGGAGAGATTGTTCGCGCTCTGCGGTGACCTCGACGGCAGCCACGTGCGCTTGCTTCTGCACAGGGCACGCCAAATCCTGGAGGGCTGTGGGCCCGAAGGGGCCGACTGGCGCGACATGGCCGACGCCCTGCGGCCCGTGGTGCCGCGGTTGTGGGCCGGGCTCAGCGCCGAAGAACAGTTGCGCTTCCGACGCCATCTCGAACGACTGTGGAACGTACACCGGCACCGGATGGCGCCGCAGATAGCGCAAACCGTCGAAGAGATGCGGGATTCGGGCCGCTTCTTTGTACACGCCGGCGCGGTGGGTGCGATCGAGCATGTCGGCGGCTCCTTGCGCCTGCAGGTCAGATTGCCGGTGAGGGCGCGGCCCTACGCCTGGGGCACGGACTGGTTGATCAACTGCACCGGTACCGACCCCCACCCCGTCCGGCGCCGCGGGCCCTTGATGGACGCGCTCGGCGGGCGGGGGCTGGTCCGGCCGGGACCGATCGAAATGGGGCTGGCAACCGACCACCGGGGCCGGGCCCTGGACGTCCGCGGCCGACCATCCGATTGGCTGTGGGCCATTGGCCCCTTGCGCCAGGGTCACCTGCTGGAAAGCGCGGCCGTGCCCGAGATCCGGGTGCAGGCGCGCGACCTGGCCGTCGACATCCACCGCTCCCTGGCGGGCCGGGACACCAACCTGGCGAGCGCGAGCGCCGACGTCACGCCGGGACCGAAGAACCGACCACCGTCCGCTCAGCTGCTGGCCAGCTGATCGACCGAGCACCCGGGAGAGCATGGACATGACGGCGATGAGTGTTCAGGACAATGGCGGCACCAACCGCTCAATGGGGACCGTACTGGAACTGGATGCGCCGGCGGGTATCGAGGCGGTCAGCTTCGACGCGGTCGGCCTCGGCGACCGGAGCTACCTCGTCCACGACGGCGAGGTGGCCGTGGTGGTCGACCCCCAGCGGGACCCGGGCCCCTATGCGCTGGCAGCCCAGGCGCTCGGCGTCCGCATCACCCACGTCCTGGAGACCCACGTACACAATGACTATGTGAGCGGGGGCCTCGGCCTGGCCCGCCTGCTCGGGGCCACCTATGTCCTGCCCGAGGGCGAGGACCTGGCCTTTGCCGAGGAATGTACGACGCTCGGCGACGGCGCCGAAATCACCACCGGAGCACTCAAGGTCTCGGCGCTGGCGACGCCCGGCCATACGCCCCATCACCTGTCTTACCTGGTGACGGGCGGGACCGGTGGCCCCGGCTACGCCTGCACGGGCGGCTCGGTCTTGGTCAACGGGGTCGGCCGCACCGATCTGCTGGGCGACGAGGTCGCCGACGAGTTGGCACGGGCGCAGTGGCACAGCGCTCGACGCCTGCTCGGCGGCCTCGACGCCCGCACCCGGATCTTGCCGACACACGGTTTCGGCAGCTTCTGCAACGCCAAACCGGCGGCGGCCACCGAGCCCGGGGACCTCAGGACGCTGGACCTTACCGTCGGCTTCGAGCGGGAGCGTAACCCGGCGGTGCTGGCCGCTCTCGAAGAATTCGTTGCCACCCTGCGTCGAGACCGCCCACCCGTGCCTGCGTACTACCGCCACATGGCTCCCCTCAACCGGGCCGGCGCCGTCCCCCCCCGCTATCAGCCGGTGCCTCGACTGGACGGGGCCGCTCTCGAGCGCCGGTTGGCCGCAGGCTCGCTCGTCGCCGACCTCCGGCCCCGGCGGGCGTTCGCCACCGGGCACCGCCGCGGCGCGCTCAACATCGAGCTGGGGGACAACTTCACCACCTACTTCGGCTGGGTCGTGCCGTTCGAGGCGCCCTACAGCCTCATAGCCTGTTCCTACGACGAGGTCGAGAAGTCGCGTCGCCTCCTGGCCCGGATCGGGCGGGAGCTCGCCGCCGGTTTCGTCCTGGCCAGCGACATAGATCTCGAGCATGCCGACTACTACCCGGTGGCGACGTTCGGCGACCTGGCGGCGGCGCTCGACCGCCGGGAAGAGCCCCTAGTGCTCGATGTCCGGCACCGTTCCGAATGGCACTCCGGTCACCTGGCTGTTGCCCGCCACCTCCCCCTTCCCGAACTGGAGGCCGAGAGGCTTTCCTTGCCTGGCGACCGGCCCGTCTGGGTGCACTGCGCAGCTGGCTTCCGAGCGGCCATCGCCGCCTCCCGCCTCTCGGCGTGGGGTATGACCCCGGTGCTGGTCGACGACCATTTCGAGAACACCAGGCGTCACAACCTCGTGGTGGTGCAAGACGACGGCCGCCACAATAATCTTGATGGTTCCCATCATAGTTAGTAGTTTGGTTGGACCCGACTACCTCGTCTTCCTGCGCAAAGGAGCACCGTGAGCCAGGCCCAAGGGTTCGAGACCCGCCAGATCCACGCAGGTGCCATACCGGACCCCACGACCGGGGCTCGCGCCGTACCCATCTACCAAACCACCAGTTATGTGTTCCGTGACACCGAGCACGCCGCCGCGCTGTTCGGGTTGGCAGAGCCCGGCAACATCTACACCCGCATCATGAACCCCACCCAGCAGGTCCTCGAGGAACGGGTGGCCTCGCTCGAAGGCGGTGTCGGGGCGTTAGCCCTGGCCAGTGGCCAGGCCGCCGAGGCTCTGGCCATTCTGGCCTTGGCCGAGTCCGGCGACCACCTGGTTTCGTCGCCGTCGCTCTACGGGGGCACGTACAACCTCTTCCACTACACACTGCCCAAGTTGGGCATCGAGGTTTCCTTCGTCGACGACCCTGACGACCTGGACCAGTGGGCGGCGGCGGTGAGGCCCAACACCCGCGCCTTTTACGGCGAGTCCATAGGCAACCCGCGGGGCGACGTGCTCGACATCGCCGGCGTGGCCGGCGTGGCCCACGCCCACAAGGTGCCCCTGATCGTCGACAACACCCTGGCCAGCCCTTACCTCCTGCGCCCCTTGGAGCACGGGGCGGACATCGTGGTGCACTCGGCCACCAAGTTCATCGGTGGGCACGGCACAGCCATCGGAGGCATCCTCGTCGACGGCGGCAACTTCGACTTCGGGGCCAGTGGCCGCCACTCCTCCTTCGTCGAGCCCGACCCCAGCTACCACGGCCTCAAGTACTGGGAGGCGCTCGGCCCAGGCGCCTACATAGCGAAGGCACGGGTGCAGTTCCTGCGTGACCTGGGGCCAGCCATCGCCCCGTTCACCGCCTTCTTGTTGCTCCAGGGCCTAGAGACGCTCAGCTTGCGCATGGAGCGTCATGTCGCCAATGCCGTCGCCGTGGCCAATTGGCTGGAGGCCCGCGACGACGTCAACTGGGTCAAGTACCCGGGCCTGCCCTCCTCGCCGTGGTATGCCCGCGCCCGGGAGCTGCTCCCTCGGGGCGCCGGCTCCATCCTCAGCTTCGGCATCAAGGGCGGAGCGCCGGCAGGGCGATCGTTCGTGGAGGCTCTCGAACTGTTCAGCCATCTGGCCAACGTCGGCGACGCTCGCAGCCTGGTCATCCACCCGGCCACGACCACGCACTCCCAGCTCACCGAGGCCGAACAGGAAGCCACCGGCGTCAGCGCCGACCTGGTGCGCCTCTCGGTGGGCTTGGAGACCCTGGATGACCTGCTGGCCGACCTGGAGGCGGGCTTCCGGGCCGCCAAAGCTTAGGTAGATGACAGCTTCGGCCTGGCGGCCCGGAGACCCCCCCGGCCGGCGCCGGTTCGCCCAGCTCTTCGACGGTCCCCCCCTCGTCCTGGAGCTCGGCGGCCGGCTGGGGCCGGTGACCGTGGCCTACGAGACGTGGGGGCAGCGCGCCCCCGACGGCTCGAATGCTGTGCTGGTCGAGCATGCTCTCACCGGCGACAGCCACGTAGCCGGCGGCGTCGAGCCCGGCCACCCGGCCCCCGGCTGGTGGGACGGGCTGATCGGGCCGGGCCGGGCCGTCGACACCGACCGTTGGTGGGTGGTGTGCGCCAACGTCCTGGGAGGCTGCCAGGGCACCACCGGCCCGTCCTCGGCGGCGCCCGACGGGCGGCCCTGGGGGCCCCGCTTTCCGCTCATCACCATCCGGGACCAGGTGGCCGTGGAAGAGGCCTTGAGCACCGGGCTCGGGGTGGACCGCTGGGCGGCGGTGATGGGCGGCTCAATGGGCGGCATGCGCGCCCTGGAATGGGCGGTCAGCCACCCCCGTAGGGTCCGCCGGCTCGTCCTGGTGGCCACGACGGCGGCCGCCAGCGCCGAGCAGGTGGCCCTCAGCGCCGTCCAGGCGCAGGCCATCCGCTCTGACCCCGACTTTGCCGGGGGCGACTACTACGGAGGCCGAGGGCCTATCAAAGGGCTTGGCCTGGCCCGGCGCATCGGCCACATCAGCTATCGCAGCGAGCCCGAGCTCGCCCATCGCTTCGGGCGCCGGCCCCAGAGCGGAGAAGACCCGCTGTACGGCGGGCGCTACGCCGTGGAGAGCTACCTGGACCATCACGCCGAGAAACTGCCGGCCCGCTTCGACGCCAACTCATACCTGGTCCTCAGCCGGGCCATGGACCATCACGACATCGGTCGGGGCCGCGGCGGGACGGCCGCCACCCTTAGCGCCGTCAAAGCCCGCAGCTTCGTCGGCGCCATCAGCAGTGACCGCCTTTATCCTCCCTACCAGCAGGAACAACTGGCGTCACTGCTCCCGGGGCTCCCGCCGTTCGACGTCGTCCAATCGTTGTACGGCCACGACGGGTTCCTCATCGAGGTGGAGCAAGTGAGCAAGCTGGTCGCCCAGGCCCTGGAGGACTAACGGCGGCGCGGGGTGGCCCGCCCCCCAGCAGCGCGGCGGCGAGCATCACCGCCATCAGGCCCGCACAGGAGGCGACCATAGTCTGGGCCAGGGCCACCGGACCGGGCCGGAACCACTGGCCGGCGATGACCACGGCCAGGCTGACGACGGCAGGACACCCGGCGAAGAGCGACCTACGCGCCAGGTGGAAGTAGGTGAGCAGGCCCACGGCACCGAGAAGGGCGCCTTCCAAGCTGAGCGGGCCGACCAGGCCCGGCCCCGACGTAACGTGAGCCGAACAGGACGTCGACGAACAGCTGGCGAGCCATGGTTATCACGGCGCTGTCCACCAGGCCGACGCACAGCACGCCCGCCAGCCCGCACAGCAGGAGCCGGCGTGCCCGCGGGCCCCGGCCGCCGTCTCTCACCAGGCGAGGAAAGACCACCACCGTCACGGCCATGGGCATGAACAGGGCGATGCGCCCGATAGTCACGGCGGCGGCGTAGCCCCCGGAGAGGGCCGGGAAGATATGCCGGGCCATCAGGGTGTCGACGGCCACCAGCGTCGAATACCCCGTCAGCGCCAGGACCGTCGCTGTCGTCGCCCGTACCGGCAGGCGCAGTTGCGGCCGGCTTGGTGGGGACGGGCGTAGTTGGTCCCGGCCCACCAACCGGTGGTCTTTCGACAGGGCCCACAGCACGACGCCCAACGTGACCACAGCGTTGAGCACCGTCGCCAGGACGGGCCCCTCGGTGCCGGGGTCGACGGCGCCCGCCAGGGCGGCAAATGCCACCCTGACGGCGGCGCCGGCCATCAGTGACACGGCGATGGGGCGCCAGCGCAGCGTCCCGATCAGGGCCCCATCGAACAGCGAGCTGGCCACCGAAGGGGCCAGCCACGCAGCCAGCAAGAGCACCGGTGCTACGGTCCCCAGGCCGAAGTAGCGCGCCGCCAACGGTGATGTTCCGGCGACCAGCAACGTGGCGCCCAGGCCACAAACGGCGAACATGGCACCGGCTCGGCGCAACGCCGGCGCCACACCGTCCCGCGACTGGAGGACCACCTCGCGGACCACCGCCGCCTGGACCGCATTGAGGGGGATGGAAGCGATCGACACCACGTTGATCAGGGTGGCGACGGCGCCGTAGGCGGAGGGGCGAAGAAGGTGGCCGACCAGCCCGAAAAACGCGAAGTTGGCCACGTTGACCACACCGGCGGCCGTGATGTACCACAGATCCCCCGTCTGGCGCAGGCGCGCTGTAGATGTCACGACAACGCCCCGGCTCCGGGCGGCGTACCCGAGAGGGCCGGCGGCGGTGCCCGGGCGGGGATGGCGCGGCACTGTTAGCTCGTCGGTCAGGGGCCGGGCCGGGCCAACCTCGATCACCTGGTGCAGGCGAAAAGCGTCCGCCCGAACCTCCCCTGAAAGGGCCACTGCCCGTCCCCGTCAACCCCAACCGCTTCGACCCGGGAGAAATCGGAATGCTGGAGCACCCATGAGGCAATGTAGTCGGGCGTCCACTCGGGGAGCACCCAGCGGAACCACGACTCGTGGGCCTGCCCGGTGTCCAGGAAAAGGACGCGGCGTGCCCGCGCCGCCAACAGGCGCATGAGCTCGGGCGCGCGGCCCTTGCCCCGGCCCATCACGAAATGGTGCAAGACGCTGAAGCAGGAGACCACGTCGGCGGTGCGCTCCTGGTCGCCCAGGACGTCGAGGCAGTCCCCCACCGATATCTGGCCAGAGTCGAGCCGGTAGGCCAGAGCACCGACCTCAAGAGCCCGCGGGTCCATTTCGACGCCGCCGGCGCTGAAGCCCAGCTTGCCCATCTCGGACACGAACCAGCCGTAGCAGGAGCCGACGTCAAGGTAGCTCAGGTCACCCCCCGAGGCGGCGGTCCCGGTCCGCTCCAGGAACGCGGTCATCATGGCCAGGCGGTCGCGGCACTTTCGCATCACGGGCCAGCCCTGTACCTCGGGGAAGTCGACGGGTTGGTATAGGCGGCGGCTACCGTCCAACCAGGACATCTCCAGTAGGCGCTTCTGGAGGTAGGTGGTCGTCGACCCCGGAGCGACCACCACCTCGAGTTCGGTGGCGCCCTTGTGCATCTCGATGGCCAACCGATGATGGCCGTCGAGCACCGAAAAGTACTCCGAGCCGCAGATCCGCCGCACTCGGGGCAGGCTGCCCGGCCGACTGCGCCCGGGCCGGTACCTGACCGGGCGGTCCCGGTAGCGGTCGAGGTACTCTCTGGTCACTTGGACCAGGCCCGGTACGTCGTTCACGCCCCGGTAATGGCCCGACAGGGTGGCCGCCAGATGGATGCGCTGGAAATAGCCGCTGGCCCGGATGCTCTCCTCCTCCAGGGCAGCTTCGCCGTGGAGGTCATAGGCGCTGAGCAACTCGTCGTAGAAGGAGTCCTCCAGGCGGGTCGAGGGATCCAATAGCCTGCTCGACCGCAGGGCGAAATCGAAACCGGACATACCGTTCCACCCACCCAGCAGCAGGCTGTGACGGGACACAACGGCCCGATGGCCGCCGCCCAGATGGTCGCGCAACAAGAACTGGAGCTGGCGCAACAGCCGTACCCGGGAAAACCGGAACCGGAACCTGTACCAGGGCCACGCCACCGTCAACACGACGGGGTTGGTAAGCAACCACCGCGGGCGGAAGGGCCGCAGCACTCGGCGCAGGTCACGACGCCGGTCCAGAGCCAAACGGAACAGACGCCGGTTGAACCCCCGCACCGCCGGGACCATGACGATGCGACGGGCGAGACGGAGGGCCACGGCCTCGGGGACGGCGCCGCGCCCTCTCGCTGCGCCGACCGTCCCCCGCCGCTCCTCAGCGCGCCCGGGGAGGCCGGATGGCCCCTCGATATCCGATAGCAGCAGGCCGCCGGGGGCTGGGGCAATGCTGTCGCTGTCGCTGTCGAAGTCGAATTCAAGCGTTTCTATTGTCACGATAGAAATCGTGGCACAACCTTTCGACCAGGTCAACAGTGGGTAAACAACGTGCGCGGCGAAGCCCTGGACCAGGGATGGTCGTGGCGCCCAGCCCCCGTCCTACACTTCGGATGTACAGATCTCCGCGAAAGTCGATTACGGCGTGCAAGCGCTGCTTGTCCTGGCCGTGGCGGCCGAGCCCATGACGGCCGATGCCATTGCCGCCGCCCAGGGACTGCCGGGGAAGTTCCTGGGGGTCATCCTGAACGACTTGCGCCGGGCCGGGCTCGTGGCCAGCCACCGGGGTCGTGAGGCCGGCTATAACCTGGACCGGCCGGCGGCGGAAATAACTCTGGCTGACGTCATTCGCGCCCTGGAGGGGCCCTGGCCGAGGTGCGGGGCTTACGGCCGGAGACAGCGACGTACCAGGGCGCCGCTAAACACCTCCAGGACGCCTGGATCGCTGTGCGCGCCAGCCTGCGGGCTGTGCTCGAGCACATGACGATCGAACAGGTGGCCACAGGCGAGTTGTCGCCCGAAGTGGCCCAACTTGTGGCCGACCCCGATGCCTGGGTGGCCCGCCGGCCGGCTTGACAGCGGCGAGACCTACCGCCATCTCCGAGCACTGCTGGAGGGCGCCGGGACGGACAGATCCCGCCTCGCTCAGCGAGCGGACCGGCCGCGGCGCCCGGGGGCCTTGGCGCCGGCCTCAGTGACGTAGGTGTGCCCGTAGTCGTGGTACTTGCCGACTTCGACATCGTCGAGGACAGCCAGGGCGTCAGGGGTCAGTACGGCGAGCGAACAGTACAGCGAGATCAGGTAAGACGCGATGGCGTTGCGGTTGATCCCCATGAAACGCACGGAGAGGCCGAGGCCGCGCTCCCCGGGGAGCCCGGGTTGGTACAGGCCGACGACCCCCTGGCGCGACTCGCCCACCCGCAGCAGCAACATCTTGGTCTTGCCGTCCACCACCAGGACCTTGTCCGAGGGGACCAACGGCAGGCCCCGCCAGGTGACGAACTGTGAACCGAAAAGGCTGACCGTCGGAGGCGGGACACCTCGTCGGGTGCATTCTCTTCCGAAGGCGGCGATGGCGGCCGGGTGGGCCAAAAAGAATGCCGGCTCTTTCCACACCCGCGTTATCAATTCGTCCAGGTCGTCCGGTGTCGGGGCACCGGTGCGGGTCGAAATGCGCTGCCCGGGGGCAACGTTGACGAGCATCCCGTATTCCTGGTTGTTGAATAAGTGAGCAGGGTCGAGTACAGGGCGCGGTCGACGATCTGACCGGTGAACTCGAACATCCGGCCCGGGTCGGCGGTGGCCAGGTCGAAGGCCGTGTCGATCACGAGCGTGCCCGTGCTGCCCGCCTGCGGTGCCACATGACGGGCGGCACTGGCCCCGGCCACGCCGCCGGGGAAAACGGTGAGCGCCGCCGTACCCGCGGCAACGAGCGTGACAAGTCGATGGTGCATATACGAGTCCCTTCTCTACTTCGAGGCGCCGGCCCGGCAAGGACATGCCCCGCGGCACCGACACTGTGAACCTATGGATTCAAGTGGTCCACTTGTTTAGTAGCTCAGTCGGGATTTGTCAACCGACCAAGACGGGCGGACCAGGCATCGGTGGCCACACCGAGGGCGACGGGGAGGTCGGCCTCGGCGCCGAGGGCGCGCTGGCCCTGGGCCAGGGCCGCCACCGCCCTCCAGACGTCGGGCAGGGTGGCCCGCCTACCAGTGTGGTTGACCCTCAGGGCGTCTTCGGCCAGGGCCCGGGAGCGGGCGCGATCGGGGCGCCGAGCTCCGGCGCGGCGGCCAGCGACGCGGTGACAAGTGCCCGCGCTCCCCCGGCGGGGGCACGAACGAGCGTCGCCACCGAGGCGGCCTCGGTCGCTTGGCGGGCCCACGGCTCGAGCCCTAAGGGCGCCAGTGCCGCCCGGGTGGCCGAGGCGGCGGCGCGGTGGCGAGCCACCACGCGGTCCAGGCCCTCGGCCCGGACCCGTTCCATGGCCGCCTCCAACGCTCTGGTCTCCAGGTGGCTCGGGATCACCGGCAATGCCGAGCGGCCCGCTCCCGTCCAACGGTCGCGCCAATCGAGCAGGGACAGGACCGAACCCCGCCACGGGGAGGGGTGACCGTCGAGCGCAGCCCACGCCCGGGAGCTGACCGTCACCACGGTCACGCCCGAAGGCCCGGCGAGGGCCTTCTGGGCGCTGAGCACGACCAGGTCGAGCTGCCAATCGTCGATCGCCAGGGGCTCAGCACCAACGGCGGCCACGGCGTCGACCACGACCAGGGCCCCTCGTGAGCGCGCCACCCGAGATATGGCAGCCAGGTCGTTGACCACCCCGGTGGCCGCTTCGGCGTGGACCACGCTGACCACGTCCACCGGGCCGGAGCGCTCCAGTGCCTCTTCGACCTGCTCGGGCGGCACGGCGCCGTCGAAGGGCACCACCAGGTTCTCCACCTCGGACCCGGCTTGGGACAACCACTGGCCGAAGGTGGCCCCGTAAGGGCCGCTGACCAGGTTGAGAGCGCGGCCACCGGGGCGTCCGAGGCCCCGGGCGGCGGCCTCCAAGAAGACCATGGCCTCGCCCTGCAGGACCAGCGTCGTCTGCCCGGTGGCCAAAACCTCACGGCACAGGTCCTCGGTACGGGCGTACTCCAGTGCGCTCACAGGGGCGACATCGAGGAGATCCGGCCGGTTCATGCTTGCTCCTCTCGGAAGTGGCAGGCGGCCAGATGGCTAGTCCCGGCGGGCGCCGGCAGGAGCTCGGGGAGCTCTAGCGCACAGACCGCCTCGGCCCGGGGACAGCGCGGGTGGAAGGCGCAGCCCCCGGGGCGCGCCGTGATGCTCGGAGGCTCGCCCTTGAGGCGTACGGTCAGCCGGCCCGGAGTGGGCCGCAAGCGCGGTGCCGCCGCCAACAGAGCCCTGGTATAAGGATGGCGGGCGTCCTCGAAAACCTCCTGTCTGTTCCCCACTTCGACGATGCGGCCCAGGTACATCACCGCCGTCCGGTCGCAAACGTGGCGTACCGCGGCCAGGTTGTGCGAGATCAGTACGATCCCGATCCCGAGCCGGTCCCTCAGGTCGGCGAACAGGGCGAGGATGGCCGCCTGCACCGACACGTCGAGCGACGAGATGGGCTCGTCGGCCACCACTACCTGAGGCTCGACGGCCAGCGCCCGGGCTATGGCTATGCGCTGGCGCTGGCCTCCCGAAAACGACGAGGGGTAACGGTCTAAAGCGTCCTCCGGCAAGCCGACCAGGCCCATCAGCTCCCGGCCGCGCCGCTCCAGTTCTTCGCCCCGGGCCAGGCCGTGGAAGCTTAGGAGCTCCCTTAGGACCGAACGCACGGTAAGCCGGGGATTCAGCGACGAGTAGGGGTCCTGGAACACGAGCTGGACGGCGCGGTGCTGTTGCTGGGTGCGCCGGGCAGGCAACGCCACCCCCTCGAGCGAGACCGTGCCCGAATCGGGAAGCAGCAAACCGGCGAGACATTTGGCCACGGTCGACTTGCCACAGCCCGACTCGCCCACGATGCCGAGAGTCTCGCCCTCCGCCAGCGTGAAGCTCACGTCCTCGACCGCCGTGAGCCGGTGCCCGGGACCGGCGGGGAAGGAAACATGCAGCCCGTCGGCGGCCAGCAGCGAGCGGGCCGCTCCGGCCTGGTCGGCGGCGGGAGGCGCGACGGAGAGGGCCTGGTCCGGCGAAGGGCCCGGTGCGGGGCTCACCGCGCGATCACCCGTTCAGGGTACTTGCAGGCCGTCCCCCGGGGGCCCCCGCCCTCCCCCTCCATGCCGTCCTGGGCCTCCCTGTCCCCGTCCCTCAGATAGTGGAAGGCGGGCACATCGACGGCGCAGTCGGCGCTGGCAAACCGGCAACGGGGATGGAACGAGCAGCCGGCCGGCACGTGAGCCAGGTCGGGCAGCGTGCCCGGTATGGTGCGCGGGCGGTGGTCGACGTCGGCGAGGTCCACGACGGCCTCGAGCAGACCGAGGGTGTAGGGGTGAGCGGGGCGGTCGAGGACGTCGCCGGTCCGCCCCGTCTCGACGACGCGCCCCGTGTACATGACGGCGAGCTGGTCGCACACCTGGCGTACCACGGCCAGGTCATGGCTAACGAACACCACGGCCACGCCGAGGCGGCGGCGCACGTCGTCGAGTAGCTCGAGGACCTGCGCCTGGACGGTTACGTCGAGGGCCGTGGTCGGCTCGTCGCACAGCAGGACCTTCGGCTCCGACGCCAGGGCCATGGCGATGAGGACGCGCTGGCGCATGCCCCCTGAGAGCTGGTGCGGGAACGCCTGCCACCGCCGTTCCGGATCCGGCAGCCCCACCAGGCGCAGCAGCTCCACGGCGCGTCGCCGGCTGGCCGCGGCCGAGGCCCCGAGCACCCGCCGGGGCACCTCGGCCACCTGGGCCCCGACCGTGTGTACGGGGTCGAGACCGCTGAGGGGATCCTGGAAGACCATGGCCAGCCGTCCCCGCCGGGCACGCCGGGCGGACGGGCCGGCGAAGGGGAGCGGCTCCCCGGCCAGTTCGACCACGCCCCGTTCGGCCCGCACGCCCGGGGGCAGCAACCCCATCAACGCCCGCAACGTCAGGCTCTTGCCCGAGCCCGACTCCCCCACCACACCGATCGACCCGCCGGCCGGGACCTCGAAGCCGACGTCGCGGACGGCGACGAGGCGCCGGGCGCCCCGGCCGACAGTCACGGTCAGGTCCCGGACCTCGAGGACGGCGGTGCTCATCGCCGGCCGCTGATGCTGCCGCTCACTGCTGCCGCCCATTGCGCTCGCTCATTGCGGTCGCTCATCGCCGGCGCTCACTGGGGCCGCAGGACATCGGCCATCCCGTCCCCCAGCAGCGACAGTCCCAAGCCGGTGATGAGCACGGCCACGCCCGGCAGCGTGGCCAGGGCCCAGTAGGTGGTCAGGAACTCCTGGCCCTCGCTGATCATCGTCCCCCAGTCCGGGGTGGGCGGTTGGACCCCGAGGCCGAGGTAACCAAGGGTCACCACGGCCACGATCACCAGGACGACGTCGTTGGTCAGGTAGACGACAGCCTGGGTGATGGTGTTAGGGAGGACGTGGCGCCACAGGATCCGCCAGTCGGGCAGGCCTCCGGTCCGGGCCGCGGCCACATAGTCCGACTCGCGCACCACCAACGTCGTGGACCGGACAGCCCGGGCATAAACCACCCAATCGACGACGGCAAAGGCGACATAAATGCCGGTCGTGCCGGTGCCGACGACGAAAATCAGGCCTATGACCAGTACATAAAAGGGAAAGGCAATAAGAACGTCGACGACGCGCATCACCACGGTGTCCAGCCAGCCGCCCCGATAGCCGGCCAGCGTACCGACAACAGTGCCGAAACAAAACGGGAAGATGACGGCCAGCACACCCACTCGCAGGTCCGTCCGGGCCGCCCAAATCAGCCGCGTCAATTCGTCCCGGCCGAGCTCGTCGGTACCGAGCAGGTGCCTCGAAGAGAAACCGCCCAGGATATTGTAAAGATCCTGGTGGTCTGGTGAGTAAGGGCTTATGAGCGGTGCCAGCACGGCGACCAGCACCAGGCCCAGGGTGATGGCGCCGCCAATTATCAGCGTCGGGCTGTGCCGGGCCCGGTAGACCAGGACAGAACGGTGACGGGACGGGGCGACGGCGGGCGGCGCCTCCCCCGGGGCCGGCGGCAGCCCGCCCGGGCCGACGAGCGTGGTCATCGCAGCCGGATCCGGGGGTCGAGGCGGGCGGCGACCAGGTCGGTGGCCAGGTTGAGGAGCACGACGCCGCCGCCCAGGACCAACGTGGTGGCCTGTACGACGGGGAAGTCCCGGTTCAATATAGAGCTCAACAGCAGCGAACCCAGGCCGTTCAGGTTGAAGACCTGCTCCACGATGACGGTGGAGCCGATGAGGTAGGCAATGTTGAGGCCGAGCAGGGTGACGGTGGGGACGAGGGCGTTACGGGCCACGTGGGCGAACAGGACCCGCATCTCGCCCAGGCCCTTGGCCCGGGCCACGGCGATGAACTCGGCGTCCATTACCTCGAGCATCCCCACCCTCAGGCTGCGCACCAGGATCGGGGCCATGGCGAAGGAGGCGGTCAGGCCGGGGAGCACCAGGGCTTCGAGGTGGCCACCCACGCCGCTGCCCGCCCCACCGACGGGGAGGAGGTGGAGGTGTACGGCAAAGATCTCGATGAGCACGATCCCGAACCAGAAGGCGGGAAGGGCCAGCCCGACAACCGAAAGGGCGCGCACGACGTGGTCGGCTACTCCGTTTTGCCGCGACGCGGCTAGGGCCGATAACGGGACGGTGAAGATCACGGCGAAGATGGTGGCCACCGCCACCAGTGCCGCCGTCTGGCCTATGCGCCCGCCGATCAGTGAGGCGGCGGGAACGCTGTAGATGTACGACTGGCCGAGGTTGCCTCGCACCAATTGGGACAGGAAGTGGCCGAGCTGCACGGGCAGCGAGCTGTTCAGGCCCCACTGGCGCCGTAGCGCGGCAACTGCGGAGGGGGTGGCATGGATCCCGAGCACGGCCCGAGCCGGGTCGCCGGGTTCCAGGTGCATGAGGAGGAACGTGGCCAGCGTGACCCCGAAAACCACCAACACCGCAGCCGCCACGCGTCGGGCGGCGTAACGCAACATCAGATCAGGTTAGCCAGACGTCCTCGAGGCGGTAAGCGCCACCGGGGTTCACGGCGAACCCGTTGACGTGGTCGGACACGGCGTAGATGTAAGGAGGGTAATCGAGGGCCACGAAGGGGGCGTCCTCGGCCACGATCTCCTGGATCTGCGCATACAGGGCGGCCCGTTTGCTGTTGTCGTACTCCGCCTCGGCCTCGTGCACCAGGGTTATGGCCTTGGGGTTGTCGTAGTTGGACCAGTACGACTCGGACCCGCCGTTTTTGACGTCGACTTCGAACGAAGCCATCTCGTCGGGGTCGCTGATGTCATTTATGGCGTAGTCGATGAACATGTCGTAGTCGTACTTCTGGAACGTCGACTCGAAGGCGGAGTGGTCGAGGGCGGTGATCTCGACGGTTATCCCGATCGTCTGCAACTGCGCCTTGATGATCTGGGCGAAGGTCACCCACTTCTGGACGCCCCCGTCGATGAGCAGCTTGGTGGAGAAGCCCTTGGGGAACTTTGACTGGGCCAGTTCGGCTTTGGCCTGGGCCAGGCTGTAGGTGAGGACGGGCGTGCCGGCGGCGTAGTACTGCAGGCTGGGCGGGAAGAACGAACCTCCCGGCTTGGCCGTGCCGAAGCTGGCCGCGTGCACCAGGGCCGGGCGGTCGATGGCGTAGGTGATGGCCCGGCGGACATGACGGTCGGCGAACTGCGGCAGCCTTTCGTTCATCACCAGCAGGTCGACCTGCCAGGCCGGGAAGAGGTCCACGTTTAGGTTGCTGCTGGCCTTGAGCGAAGCCACGTTGGCCGGAGGCACCGTGTCGATGATGTCGACCTGGCCCCCTTGGATTTGCAGCACCCGCTGATTGTCGTTGTCGACGTAAACGAACTCGACGCTGTCCAGGTAGGGCTTGCCCGCCTGCCAGTAATTGGGGTTGGCCTTCAAGGTGAGCGAGTTGGCATCGGGCGTGAACCCGGCGAGAGTGAACGGCCCCGTGCCGACGGGCGCACTGAAGAACTCCTTCTCGCTCTGGCCGGCGAAGTCGGCCGGGAGCACGGCGTTGGCGAACACCGAGAGGTCGGAAAGGAACGGCGCCCAGGGCTGGGACAGCTGGAACACGACAGTGCCCGTGCCCTTGGCCTCGATGTCGCTGATGGCATAGTCGAGGAACGACAGGGGGCCGGCGGCGTCCTTGCGCGTCCGGTTTATGGAGAAGACAACGTCGTCGGCCACCAGGGGCTTGCCGTTGGAGAACTTCACGCCGGGGCGGAGGGCGAACGTGAACGTCCGGTGATCGGTGCTCACCTTGTAGCCGGTGGCCAACCAGGGGACCAGCTGACCGGCCGGGTCGGTCACGTACAGCGGCTCCAGGATCTTGTCCAGCGTATAAATGTCGCCGGCAATGATGGTGTTGGCCGGGTCGAGGGTCGTGGGGCCGATGCTGCGGGCGAAGCGCAGCGTGCCGCCTCGCTTGGCGGCATTGGCGGGGCGGGCCGCCGCCAGGCGGCCACGGGGACTGGCAGAGGCGGCACCGCCCGCCACCGCCGGGCCCAAGAGCACGGCGGCAGAGCCAGCAACACCGTACTTCAGCAGGTCACGACGAGTTACCAAACGTTGGCCTGGGGTTGGCAATACTGCTCCCTTCTTAGTCAGGGCCTTGACCGCAGCTATGGTTGGACATGGCCTGCACCACCCGATGCCGGGCCGCCCAGGCTGCGCTCGTTCAGCCAGCTCTTATCATTTCTACTACCTGCGATCATTTATAGTAGATCAATGGATATGATGGCTAAGCCTCTGGCCGACCTGGTGGGCGCCAACGTTGCCGTGCCCCTGGTCCAGGGAGGCGAGGCTCGCTATGTAAACCTCGACTACGCCGCCAGCACGCCGAGCCTGGTGCAGGTGGCGACCCGAGTCGCCGAGGTGCTCCCCTGGTACGCCAGCCTGCACCGGGGATCCGGTTACCTCTCCCTGGTCAGCACCTCGCTGTACGAGTCGGCGCGGGCCACTTTGGGGTGCTTCGTGGGCGCCCGCCCCGATGACGTCGTGATCTTCACCCGCAACACCACCGACGGTCTCAACCTGCTGGTGCGCGCCGTGCCGGCCGAGGGCGAGGTCGTGTACCTGGACATCGAACACCACGCCGACCTGCTCCCCTGGCAACGCGGCGCCAACCGTTGTGTCCGCTCCGCGGCCACGTGGGCGGAGACGCTGGACCGATTGGAGCAGGCCCTGGCCGAGCGTCCCGCCGCTCTGCTCGCCATCACCGCCGCTTCCAATGTGACGGGCGAGGTGGTCCCCCTCTCCACCATCGTGCCCATGGCTCATGCGGCCGGGGCGCGGGTGGCAGTTGACGCGGCGCAGTTGGCCCCTCACCGGCCCATCGACCTCTCCCTCACGGGGGCCGACTACGTGGCCTTCTCCGGGCACAAGTGCTACGCCCCCTTCGGGGCGGGAGTGCTCGTGGGCCGGCGCGACTGGCTCGACTGCGCTCCGGCCTACCTGGCCGGCGGAGGCGCGGTGGAGAGCGTAACGATCGACCAGACCGATTGGGCCCTGTCCCCGGAAAGGCATGAAGGGGGTACGCCCAACTTCGTCGGCGCCGTGGCCCTGGCCCAGGCCACCGTGGTCCTGGCCGAGCTGATGAGAAGTGGGGCCATCGAAGCTCACGAAACCGCCCTGCGCCAGCGCCTCCTGGCCGGGCTGGAGCCCTTCGAGGCCGTCCGCCCACTAGGTATCTGGCCCGACAGTACCGACGCCGTCGGGATCGTGGCCCTGGAGGTCCGGGGCCATGAGGCCGGCCTGGTGGCTGCGTGCCTGGCCAGTGAGCACGGCGTCGGGGTGCGCGACGGCAAGTTCTGCGCCCATCCCCTGATAGCCAGGGTCAACGCCGGCCGGGGCGCACTGCGGGCCAGTTTCGGCATCGGGACCACGGCCGACGACATCGACCGGTTCGTCGCAGCCCTGGGCGACTACCTCCGCCACGGGCCCCGTCACCGCTACAGCCGCCAACACCGGTGGTTCACCCCTGACGGCGACGGCCGTCCCACCCCGTTCCCCGAGGTCAACCTGGCTGACCCGCGCCTGTCTCCCCCCACACCGGCCCCGACTAGCCGCTCGGCCACCCCCACACCGGGCCCCGGCCCGCGCTCGGCCACCCCCACACCGGGCCCCGGCCAGCGCTCGGCCACCCCCACACCGGGCCCCGGCCAGCCGCTCGGCCACCCCCACACCGGGCCTCGGCCCGCCCGGGCCGGCAACTAGCCCGTCCGGCCCTAGCTCGGGCCGGCGCCGAGACTTACGCTGACGGCGTGCACCGCGGCGTCGGGATGGTCGGCCGGACGGCCGAGCTGGACATGGTCCGTCTGCGCCTGGTGGCGGCGAGCGCCGGGCACGGTGGGCTGGTGCTCCTGGTGGGCGAGCCCGGGATCGGCAAGACCACCCTGGCGGCGGCCGTCGTCGACGAGGCCCGCCGTTCGGGCCTGATGGCCGTATGGGGACGCTGCCGGGAGGACGGCGGCGCTCCGCCCTACCGGCCCTGGGCCAGATCCTGCGGGGCGCCCTGAAGGCGTCGGGGACCAGCCCGGACGACACGCACCTGGACCCGTCGATCGTCAGCCTGCTCAGTACCACGCCGCTCACGCCGGGGCCACGGGGCGGGCCACCAGACCGCTTCCGGCTGTTCGAGGCCATGACGTCGCTCTTGGCCGGAACGGGCGCCCGGGGCCTGCTGGCCGTGGTCGACGACCTGCACCGAGCGGACGAGGGCTCCCTCGCCTTCCTCCGCTACCTGGCCCCCGAACTCGCCCAACTGCCGGTGCTCGTGCTCGGCGCCTACCGCGACACCGACGTCGGGCCCGGTCACCCTCTGGACTCCGCCGTGGGCACCATGGCAGAGAGCGGGAACGTGCAGCTCGTCCCCGTGGGCGGCCTGGCCGGCCCGAGGTCAGCACCCTCATCGAGCGTCACGCCGGGCCGGTACCGGCGCCGGTCACCGAGGAGGTCATGTCCCGGACCGCAGGCAACCCGTTCTTCGTCGGAGAGATCGCCGCCCTGCTGCGCGGCGCGGCCATGGCACCGGCGCAGGTGGCGGCCAGCGCTATCCCGGCGACGGTAGAGGAGGTCATCCGGTACCGGCTAAGGCAACTGCCGACCGAGACCCGCACAGCGTTGGCCGCCGCCGCCGTGCTCGGGCGGGACTTCGGCCACCAACCGTTGAGCCAGGTCCTCGGGGCCTCCCGGGTAGCGGTGGCGGCGGCGCTGCAGCCCGCGGCCCAAGCCCGGCTCATCTCGTCCGGGCCATCGGCCGGCTACAGGTTCGATCATTCGCTGGTGCAGGCGGCCGTGTACGAAACGCTGCCCGAGGAGCAGCGCGCCGCCCTCCACCGCCGGGCGGCGACCGCCATCCTGGCGCTCGGGCGCGATGACGACGAGACGGTCGACGCCCTGGCGTACCACAGTTACAGGGCCACAGGGCCGGGCGCCGACCCCCGTCCCGCCTTCGACCACACACTGGCCGCCGGTCGCCGCGCCTACCGGCGCCTGGCTTTCGGCGAAGCCGCTCGCTGGTGGGGCCACACCATCGAGCTGGTCCAGGCAGGAGCGACCGATGGCCGCGCCTACGGCGTGCTGCTCTGCGACACAGCCGATGCCGAGGCCCGGGCCGGGCGGGCGCGGGCGGCCCGGGCCCATTACGAGATGGCCGCCGACGTGGCCCGGCAACAGTCGGACAGCGCCCTGCTGGCCCGGGCCGTGCTCGGCGTCGGCGCCACCGTGGTCACCGCGGGCAAGGTGGACTGGGCTCTGGTCGCCCTACTGGAGGAGGCCGAGACCACCGTCACCAACGTGGCCGATCGCGCCCGCCTCCAGAGCCGGCGCGCCATCGAGCTGTACTGGTACGGGGACGGCCACGCCTCGCGTGACCAGAGCGGCGTCGCCCTGGTTACGGCCCGGGTCTCGAAGGACAAGGACGCCCTCGGCGTGGCCCTGCACGCCCGCCAGTTCACTCTGCGCAGCCCCGAGCACCTTCTCGAGCGCGTCGCCATCGGCGAGCGCCTCAGCGAGCTGTCGGTGCGGGGCGGCCAGGGCGACATGTCGTTCCAGGGCGCCGTGTGGCTGGCCGCGGATGTGATGCGGCTGGGCCAACTGCCCCGGTTCCGGGCCCTGGTGGGATCGCTGGAGGCCATGGCCACCCGGGCGCGCCGTCCCCTATGGCGCTGGTACGCCGCGGTGATGAGGGCTCAGTTGGCCGCCGTGGACGGGGAGGTCGATGAGGCCTATGCCTACACCGAGGCCGCCGCCAGCCTGGGGCGTCAGCTCGGTGTCGAGGTAGCCCGCGCCTACCACCTGGCCCAGCTGTGCGTGTTGGACCGGGAGCGGCGCGGGCTGGCGGCCCTTTCGGCCCAGATCGAAGACGTCGCCGCTGAGCTGCCGTACCTCGTCACCATCCGCGGGCTGTCCGCTCTGGCTGCGGCCACCAGCGGGCAGAGGGACGCGGCGAACTGGGAGGTCGAGCGCCTGAGCGGGGACCACTTTGCGGCCGTGCCCCGCGACTCGCTCTGGGTCGCCACCATCGCCCTGCTCCTGGAGGCGGCGGCCATTTCGGGTTCACCACACACCGGCGTCCTCGTCGAACTCCTGGCCCCGCACCGGGGCAGCTTCGTCGTGCAGGGCCTCCCCAACTGTTGGGGATCGGTGGACCGCTTCGTTGGCCGGGGCCACCTGGCGCGGGCCGAGCTCGGGCCGGCGGCGGAGTGCCTGGCGGCGGCACTGGAGATGGAGTCCAAGGTCGGGGCGCCGCTGTTCGTAACCCGCACCCGGCTCGACCAGGCCCGACTGGCGGTGAGGAACGGGGACAGTCAGGGGGCACGGGCGCTGGTGGCCCAGGTGAGGTCGACGGCCGATCGGCTCGAACTACCGGCGCTGGCCGACGAGGCGGCACGGTTGGGCGACGGGCCCGCCGGCGCGCCGGCCCTGTCCGGCCGGGAACGGGAGGTGCTCGCCCTGCTGACCGCAGGCTCGTCCAACAAAGATATTGCCGCGGAGCTCGTCATCAGCATAAATACGGTCGAGCGCCATTTGGCCAACATCTACACCAAGCTCGACGTCCGCAGCCGGGCCCAGGCGGCCGCTTTTGCCGTACGAGCCGGGATCGTCAAGCACCGCGGGAATGGTGGTTTTCCGTGATGCGCCCGCCCCGCCGGGTCTACTTAGACCACGCCACCCTGTTGGCCCTGATAAGCCTGGACGGCTGACCCCGGAAGGACCGGCCCCCGCTATCTGGTCAGGCCGCGGCCCGGGCCGGGGCCATGGCGGGACCCCGGTCGTGGTGAGCCAGCAGGACCGCACCGACCGTCACGGCAGCGAAGGCGAGGAGGCGAGCCCCGCCCAGCGGCCCGGCGGGGACGGGCTCACCGAGCACGACCATCCCGGCGACGATAGGCAGTGCATAGGTGATCGTGGTGGCCAACCCGGCGACGGTAAGGGCATTGCCGCGCTGGTAGCCGAGCTGCAGCAACGACGTGCCCAGCGTGTAGCCGGCGATAAGGGTGAGGACGAAAACCAAGCGCACACCGCCGTCGGTGGCGAGCTTGGTCGATATGTCGCCGATGGAAAAAAGGAGGCCCCCGGCCACGCCCTGGGCCACGGCCAAGCCGCCCGTCCGGTGCCCGATGCCGAGCACGACCAGAGCGGCGCCGGCCGTTGCCCCCAGCCAGACGATCACCATTGTCGTGCCGCCGCCGGGATCAGGACCAGCCCCGCCGTAGAGGGAGACACCCAGGGCGACCAGCCCGAACAGGGAGATGACGACCCCGTACCGCTCGGTACGGCCCAGCCGGCGACGTGACATGCGAGCCGAGACGAAGGCCAGGACACCGATGCCCCCGGCTCCGATGCTCTGCACGAGGGCCAATGGGGCCAGGGCCAGGGCCGAGGCGTAGGCCATGAAGCCGCCTGCCTCCATGCCGAAGCCCACCAGCCAGCTCCGGTCGGCCAGCAAAGCGTGGGCGGAGTGCAGGGGACGGCGCATCGACAGGACCGGCAGAGCGGCGGCGGCGTCGTGTTCGCGGAGATAGGCGAGGTTGGTCAACGTCGTCGCCGCCAGGGCGAGGGCGACAGCGATCAGGGACCGGGAGGTGGACAACGGAGTGGGCGCCTCAGGGGGTGGGTTTGCCTGTGCCTGCTTCGGGTGACCAGACATTAATCCTACGGTGAACCTGCCGAAGATAACGGTGTGGGACAACCGGCGTCAAGGAGCCGCTCGATGCCAGGCCTGCTGGCCGTCTATGCCGCGGCCACGGCCATCCCCGTAGTACTCCTGGGCGTGGCCCTGGGGGCCAGCTACCGCTCCGAGGCACAGCAGCGGGGAGTAGCCGAGGGACGCTCGGAGGCGTTGCTGATAGCTCGGACGGCGGTGGAGCCTATCCTCGACGGTCGCCCGCTCAGCCAGGACATCAGCCCGGCCGAGAGGGTGGACCTGAGCCGGCTGGTCAACCGGGCCGTGCGCAGCCACGATGTCCTGCGCCTGCGCCTGCGCGACCTGGCCGGCAACGTCGTCTTCTCCGATGACGGCTCGGGCCGCAAGGACCGCCCCGAAGACGAGGTCTTCGAAGCCGCCCACGGCGCCGTCGTGGCCCGGCTCACGCACCTCAATAGTGACCCCGACGATACCGGCCCGGCCGGCCCCCAAGCCGTGGAGGTCTACCAGCCCCTGTACGCGGGCACCGCCGCCCACCAGGTCGGCGTGCTCGAGCTGTACCTCCCCTACGCGCCGATAGATGCCGACGTGAGCGCCGGTCTGCACACCCTGTACCGGGACCTGGCCCTGGGGCTGGGCGCGCTTTACGTCGTCTTGCTGGCCGTGGCGCTATCGGTGAGCCGGCGTCTGCGCCTCCAGGTGAAGATAAACAAGTTCCTGGCCGAGCACGACGGGCTGACCGACCTGCCCAACCGCACGCTCTTCGAGACCTGCGCCCAGGAGGCGGTCGACCATGCGGGTCAAACGGGGACGCGCACCGCCCTGGCCATAATCGACCTCGACAGGTTCAAGGAAGTCAACGACACCCTCGGCCACCACAGCGGCGACGAGCTGCTGACCAAGTTGGCCCAACGCCTGGCCGGCGCCACCCGGCCCCAGGACGTTGTGGCCCGGCTGGGCGGCGACGAGTTCGGGATCGTCCTGCGGGACGTCACCGACGCCGAAGAGGTGCTAAACCGCCTGCACGACGTTATCGAGCACGAGGTGGAGGTGAGCGGCCTTCCGCTGTCGGTCGAGTCGAGCATCGGTTTCGTCATCGCCCCCGATGACGGTGCCAACGTCGAAGAGCTGCTGCAGTACGCAGACGTAGCCATGTACGTGGCCAAGGCGCAGCACTCCGCGGTAGTCCGCTACGAGGCCGGCGCCGACCATTATGACGCCGCCAACCTCGCTCTGATCTCCTCGCTGCGCCGGGCGATCGACGGTGGCGAGCTGGTCCTGCACTACCAGCCGAAGACGACGACGGACGGCGGGAAGGTGGAGGCCATCGAGGCTCTGGTCCGTTGGCAGCACCCGACGCTCGGGTTGTTGTACCCGGACCGGTTCATACCGCTGGCCGAGCAGACCGACCTGATCGACAAACTGACCGATTGGGTGATGAGGACGGCGCTCACGGACCTGGACGAGCTCGGCCCCGGGTGGCGCGACCTCGCCGTAGCCGTCAACGTCTCGGCCCGCAGCCTCAATCGTGCCAGTTTCGCCCGCCATGTGATCGACGTGCTCGGGCAGCTTCGAGGTCGCCCCGTCCCGCTTGATAATCGAGATGACCGAAACGGCCTTGCTCACGGGCCCGCACCGTGCCCTGGCGGTCCTGGGGGAGGTCCACGCCGCCGGCGTGCAGGTCAGCCTGGACGACTTCGGGGTCGGTCAGACCTCCCTCGGGTACCTGTCGTCGCTCCCCGTCGACGAGATCAAGATCGACAAGAGCTTTGTCATGGACATGCTGGCAAATCCCTCCCATGCCGCCATCGTCCGCTCCGTCGTGGACCTGGGGCACAACCTCTCGCTGCGGGTCGTGGGCGAGGGCGTGGAAACCGCCGACGTCCTCGCCGGCCTGCGCGCCACGGGGTGCGACCTGGCCCAGGGCTACTTCCTTGCCCGCCCCATGGCCCCCGACGCCCTACGGCTCTGGCTGGCTACGGCCCGCACCCCTCGGGGGGCTCTGGCCAGGTAACCGGCGCCCGAATTGCCGCGTTAGTGGGACTGGCGGTAGTAGGTCCAGCACTCGCCCACGGTGTTATCACAAAGCTTGAGCGCTTGGTGGCCGATGAGGCTGAACCCGAACGAGACCGTGTCGGTCTGGGTACAGGTCGGGCAGCCAGGATCGCCTTGTTGGTAAAGAGTTATCACGTCGCCCTGGACGCTGTACTTCCCGTACAAGGTCATCCCCACGCCGCACCCGGGCGTCGTAATGGGCGTAGTGGACGTGCTCGTCGACCCGGCCGGAGGGGCGACGGTGCCGAGCGGTTCACTGTTCGAGGCAAAGGTATAGCTGCCCGCAGAGTAAAACCACCATTCGCCGTACTCCGTCCGGGCGGCATCGCCGGAATTGCATTTCCCCGACGAACTGGGGAAGGGGCCGAGCCAATCGCCCACCAGGGCGGCGGGGATGCCATTGGCCAGGGTGCCGTCATTGCCCGTCGTGCTCGGGGCGCCGGTAGGGCCGACGGAGCTGAAAGGGCTGGCAGGCGAGGTCGGGGCGTAGGCCGGGACCGTGGTCGTCGGGGCCGTATGGCCCGTGGTCGAGGTGGTGCCGCTGGCCCCGATGTGGATAGTGACGCTGCAACTGGAAAGGACCAGGACCAGGCCCACCAGGACGGGGCCTACGAGAACAGGGCCGAGCCGGACGCGGCCTACGAGAACGGGGCCGAGCCGGACGGGGCCGAGCCGGGCCGGGTTGCGCAACCACCGACGAGGGGCCGGGACCACCACACGGGGAACGCTACCGGTCGGCCCGAGCCCTGTTCAAGGGCCCGATACGCCGGGCCCAGCTAGGACGCTTGCGGACACCCATTTCGCTGTTGCGCACGGCGACCAGCGCCACCAGGCTCATGACCACGATGAGTAACGATGGGGCGATGAACACAACCGGGCCGGCCACGGCGGAGCCGATGATGAAGGTGGCGACAACGAGGGCAGCAAAAGCCACCAGGGTGCGGCCCGAGGAGCTGGGCCCGGGAGGATGGCGTCGCCAGCACGGGGACGGCCCCCGAGGCGGGCGCAGCGTAGGCCGGCGCCGTGTAGGCCGTCCCACCGGCGTGGTCGGGGCCGGTCACGCCCTCGGCGCCGACCCAGGCCCGGTCGTCGTAGGCCACGAACTGAGCCACGGCCGGCCCCATGAGCGACTGGTCGTAGCGGGCGCGACGCCCGGGGTCGGACAGGATGTCGTAGGCATCCTTCACATTGCGGAACAGCGCCGTAGACCCGCCCGCGTCGGGGTGCACCTTTGCGCACAGGCGTCGGAACGCAGCCCGGATCTCCTCCGTGCTGGCGTTGGGAGCTACGTTGAGGACCTCGTACAGGGTGTCACTCGACACCGGTCCATATTGTCACCACGGCGTCACGTGATGCGTTATTTGTGCGCCGACTTGACCCACCGGCCTGGCGACCGGACGATTAGGGCGCTTGGTAGAAGTTCCTCACCCAGCGGTGGCGGCGAAGGATCTCCAGCTGCTCGGGGGACAGCGGGCCCAGGGCAACCGCCCGCACATTGGCGTCCACATTGCGCACCGACCGCATCCCCGGGATAACGGTCGACACCGCCGGGTGCGAAAGACAATAGCGCAGAGCTATTTCCGGGAGCCGCTCCACTGGCACACCCAGGTCCTTGGTGACGGCCTGGACGCGGTCCCAGACCTGTTCCTTGCGGTCACCGCCAAAATACCGGTTGCGCCAGTCACCATCGGGGAACTCGGTGTCGGGCGTGACCCTGCCCGCCAGGGCGCCCTCGTCCAGTGGCACCCTCACGATGACGCCCACGTCGGCGGCCTGCACGGCCGGGAACAGGTCGTCCTCGGGGCTCTGGTCGAAGACATTGTAAATGACCTGCACACTGTCCACGGAGCCGGAGTTGACCAGGGCTACGGCACTGCCCGGTTGGTGGTCGTTGATGGAGACGCCGAAATAGCGGATCTTGCCCTGCGCCCGCAACTGCTCGACCCCATCCATCCACGACCCCTGGCCCAGCCATTCGTCCTGCCAAACATGGAACTGCTGCACGTCAATGGTCTCCAGGCCGAGGTTGGTGAGGCTGCGCTCGGTGCACTCCACCACCCAGTCCGCCGGGAAGGCCTCTTCGGGTGAAATCCCACGCGGGGCTGGCAACTTCATGTTCTTGGGGGGGATCTTCGAGGCCACGTGGACCGTTCCCTTCGCCTCTCGCACGGCCCGGCCCACGAGTTGCTCGCTGTGGCCGTCGCCATAGAGCAGGGCCGTGTCCAAGAAGTTGACCCCTTGTTCGATCGCCCGGTCCAGGGCGCGCCGCGATTCGCCGTCGTCGGCACCGAGCCAGGCGGTCTTGCCTATCCCCCAGGCGCCGTAACCTAGCTCGGACACCTGCAGGCCGGTCCGGCCCAAAGTACGGTACTTCATTGTCAAACCCCTTTCTGGCTCAGCGGATCTGTGTTATCGAGATGGAGCGGATGAGGTGCCTCTGGAAGACTACGAAAAGCAAGGCCAGCGGCACCAGGGTTATGACCGACCCGGCCAGCGAGTAGTTCCACTGGGCGCTCATATTGGTCTGGAAGAGAGCGAGGCCGGTGGTCAGGACGTAATGGTCCTGGGTGTCGGAGACGATCAGCGGCCACAGGAAGTTGTTCCAACTGAAGATGAGCGCTATCAGAGCCGCCGTGATGATCACCGGTCTCGACAGTGGAACGATGATGCGCAGCAGGACGCGGCCCTCGGAGGCTCCGTCCACCCGGGCGGCGTCGATCACGGCCTGAGGGATGTTCCTGAAGAACTGCCGCATCAGGAAGATCGTATAGGGGGACCCGAGCACGTAGGGCAGGAAGATGGCCCAGTAGGTGTTGAGGAGGTGGCCCTCTTTCATGATCGTGTACAGCGGGACGATGGTCACCGCGTTGGGCACCATGAGGGTGATGAGGTACAACCAGAAGATCTTGTCACGCCCGGGAAAACTGAGCCGGGCAAAGGCGTAGGCCCCGAGTATGCCGAAACATACCTGCCCGGCGGTCAAGACGGCGGTGACCGCGAACGTGTTGGCCAGGTAGCGGCCGAACCCGGCCGTCGCCGAGAAGTCGTAGCCGAAGTTGTGGAGGTACAGCCTGGTCGGGGGATCCCAGGCCGGCTGGCTGAAGATCTGGTTGATGGGCTTGAAGGAGGCGAAGAGGGTGAGGAGATAGGGGAAGAGGAACACGAACGCCATCGCCGTCAGGACAAGGTAGAAGACGGTGACCTTTACCGTACGGGCCGGCATGCGACGGCCCGGGCCCGGCCGGCGGGCGCTACCCGGCGCACCGGCGCCGGCGGGGCCGAGGCTGGTCGTGGTCATATCTGGTACTCGTAGGTGGTACGGCTCCGGAAGAACCAGAACTGGCCGACGCTGAAAACGAGGACCACGCCGAAGAGAAGGACGGACATGGCGGCCGCCTCTCCTAGCCTGAAGTCGACAAAGCCGAGCTCATAGACCTGGTAGTTGAGCACCTGAGTCGAATCTCCGGGGCCGCCCTGGGTCAGGACGAAGAGGGTGTCGAAGACCTGGAACGAACCGATCACGCCGGTAACCAGGACGAACAGCATCGTCGGGTTCAAAAGAGGCAGGCTTATACGGAAGAACTGCCGTAGCTTTCCGGCGCCGTCGATGTCGGCCGCCTCGTAGAGCTCCAGGGGGATGGCGTCCAGCCCGGCCAGGAAGAAGAGCATGTTATAGCCGACGTACTGCCATATGTTGACGAAGGCGACGACGGGCATGGCCCACAAGGACGATGACAGCCACTGAGGACCATGGATGCCGACATGGGAAAGCGCCGTGTTGATGGCGCCGAGCCGGGGATCGAACACCCAGTACCAGATGACGGCCATGGCGACCGGTGTCGACAGGTAGGGGGCAACGAATATGGCCCGGTACACTCCGGTGCCTTTGCGCCGGCGGTGCAGCATGACGGCCATGCCCAGGGCCAGGACGGTCTGCAGGGGGATGTTCAACAGGACGTAGTACGCCGTCACCCCCAACGAGTGGGCGGCATCGTCGATGCGGAAGATGTTGAGGTAGTTCGTGAAACCGGCCCAGGTGGCCGGCGTCAGCTCGTTCCAGTTGAGGAAGCTGATGACGAACACCAGCACCACGGGGACCAGGAGGAACAGGACCACGCCCATCAGGCTCGGCGTGATGAACGGGAGGGCGACGAGGAAGGAGCGAAAACCGGACCGTCCGACGTGGGCGCCCTCGGACTGAGGGCTGATGAGGCGCCTCCTGTACCCGGCGGGGGCCTGCGGGGTGGCCGGCACCGACGGTGTGCTCAATGGTTTCGCTCCTCGGTCGTCTTGCGCTCCTCGTGCCAACTCGGGCACCGGTGAGAGCGCCCGGTCCCGGGGCGCCTCCTCGGGCGAGGTCGGCGTCCCGGGGTACCCGGGCGGGGGAAGGACAGACGGGCCGGCTACGCCGGGCCGCGGCGGGGCCTAGGAAGACATTTGCAATAGGGCGTCCCCGTCCTTGGTGGCCTGGGCGACGGCCTTGGCCACCGGCTCGGTCCCCAACCACATGGGCCCGAGGTCGTTGCCCAAAGTAGTAATGGCCTGCCCACCTTCAGGGGCGACGGGCAGTGTCTTGAGATGCGTAGAGTCCTGGGCCTCCTTCAAGAAGGCGCTCACATCGACGCCCTTGGCCTTCCAGGCGTTCTCGAACAGGTAGTCGAGCGAGCCGATGCCGGGCCAGATGTAGCCACCCGAGCCCATGATCCTCTCCGACGTCGGCGAGCCCAGCCACTGCTTCGAGCTCCCAGGCCGCGGCCTGGTTGGGGCTGTGCACGTTGAGCCCATCGATGAGGCCGTTGGTGAAACTGAAGCCCCCGTCAGGACCGGACGGGATCGGTAGGACCCCGAACTTGAAGTTCGCCGAGGAGGCTATGGTCCCCGTGAACCAGTCACCCTCGACGTCCATGGCCACCTTCCCCCGGGCGAACAACGTCACGTCCTGGTTGGTGGGGGCGGTGCCATTGGCCCCGTACTCGCTGGCCGGTGCGGCGACGTGCCACTTGTTTTCGAGGTTCACGAGGAACTGGAAGGCGGCGACCCCGGCCGGGGTGTTGAAGGTGATCGACTTCGGGTAGCACGAGCACCGGCCGCCGAACGGGCCGGCCGACTGGGCGAACACGTAGGCGCCGTTACCACCGAGGAAGGGGCCGTAGCCGATGTCCGGTTGGTTGACGATGGCCAGACCGTAGGTGGCCACGGAATTGGGGTTGAACTTGGGCGACAGTGCGTTGTTGCCACTGGTGTCGATCGTCGCCTCCTTCAACAGGGTGAGGAAGTTGCCCCCGTTGGCCGGGTTCCAACTGAGGTTCGCCGGGACCGTTATGTGGTGCGCGGCAAAATAGTTTTTGTTGTAGAAGATGCCCTCGGTGTCCCAGTCCTTGGGTAGCCCGTAAATAGCGCCGTTATGGGAGTGCAGGGCGATGAGGGCAGGACGGTAGATCGACATGTTGACGTGGTACTTCTTGATGAGCGGGGTCAGGTTCTCCATGACGCCGGCCGCCTCGAACTGGGCTAGGAACGGCGTGTTGACCCAGAACACGTCCGGCCCTCCGCCGGCGGTGAACTCCGCCGTGAGCTTGGACTCGTAGTCCGGGTAGGGGATTTGCTCGACGGTCACGCTGATGTTGGGGTGCGACTTCTCGAACAGGGCGATGGACTGCTTGTACCCGACCTCTTGCACCGGGTCCCATAACGCATAGGTGAGGTGCACCGTGGGCGATGAGCTGGCAGACGCCAGCGGCGCGGGACCGAGGGCGGCGAAACCTGACGTCAGCGTCAGTGCGGACACCAGCGAAATGCCGGCGCGCCATCGGCAACGTCGAGCGAAGAGCGACTGAGAACGTGGGCCCATGTGTCTCCTCCTTGGTTGTGGCTCCCGCCGACTTTGTTGTGCTCGGCCATGGTAGGACTACCATCACAGGATGTCAATATGTAAGGATGATAGGATGGTAGGATCAGGGGTGCAACGCCGGGGGGCCTCTGGGCGGCCATGATCGGGACGACGCCCTCGGCCATAGATTTCCGCTCCTTCGAGCCTTACTACGCCCAGCTCAAGCGGATTCTTGTTGAAGGACCTCGATGCCGATGGGGCCGAGGGCAGCCTCCTACCGTCCGAGGCCGAGCTGGGCACCCAGTACGGCGTCAGCCGGACCGTCGTGCGCCAAGCCTTGGCGGAGCTGGAGAACGAGGGCTTGGTGCTCAAGGTGAAGGGTAAGGGGACCTTCTGGACCGGGCGCCGGGTCGACACGAGCTTGATCCAGGAGACCCTCGGCTTTTACGAGTCGATGTCCAAGGCCGGGCACGTCGTCCACAGCCACGTCCTCAAACTCGCCACCGAAACCTGCGGCGTCGATGTGGCCCGCCTGCTCGAGGTCGGGGTGGGCGACCAAGTCATACACTTCGACCGGGTGCGCAGTATGGACAACCGGCCCGTCCAGGTGGTCCGCGCTTTTATGCCCGCCCGGCTCTTCCCCGGCCTGGTCGACCTGGACATGTCGGACCGGTCGCTGTACCAGGTGCTGCGCGATTCCTATGGGGTCAGGCCGGCCACCGGGCACCGGGCCATCGAGGCGGTGGCGCTCTCGCGCCAGGACGCCGGCTACTTAGGTGTGCCCAGAGGCAGCCCGGGCCTGCGCCTCCACAGCGTCACCCGGGGCCGCGACGGGGTTGTTTTCGAGCACTTCGTGGCCTACTACCGGGGCGACAGCTTCCGCTTCGAGCTCGAGGTCCACTCGCGCTGAACCACCGGGCCCTTGCTAATATCCCGCTGCCGGGACAACCCGGGGCCGCAGTGAGGGAGGCTCTTGAGATGACACAGGTAGTGCTGACGGGCGGTACCGGCAAGCTGGGCCGAGAGTGCTTGACCGATCTGCTCGAGCACGGCTACTCCGTGACCAACGTCGACCTTGTCCGCCCCCAGGACGACCTATGCCCGTTTGTCCGGGCCGACCTGACCGACATGGGCCAGACGATGGAGGTCCTGCACCAGGTGGACGACCGTCACCACGGCGTCGACGCCGTGGTGCACCTGGCGGCGGTGCCGGCGCCCGGGATGGTGCCGGGCTCCGAACTGTTCCACAACAACACGGTCAGCACGTACAACGTGTTCGCCGCCGCCCGCCACTTCGGGATCCACAATATTGTGTCCGCTTCGAGCGAGACCGTCCTCGGGCTCCCGTTCACGGTGCCGCCGCCCTACGTGCCCGTCGACGAGGAGTACCCACCCCAACCGCAATCGACGTACGCGTTGTCCAAGACCGTCGGCGAGGAAATGGCCCGCCATTTTTGCCGCTGGGAAGCCGATATGAAGATAATCAGCTTGCGGTTCTCCAACGTCATGCTCGTAAAGGATTACGCCGCCTTCCCGGGCTTTGACGATGACCCCGCCTCGCGGAAATGGAACCTGTGGTCCTACATAGACGCCAGGGACGCCGCCCAGGCCGTGCGCAAAGCGCTGGAGGCACCGATAAAGGGCGCCGAGGTCTTCATAATCGCCAACGCGGACACGGTGATGACCAGGCCGGTCACCGAACTCGTGGCCCAATTTTTCCCTGAGGTCCCCTGGCGTCGCCAGGTCGGGCCCCACGGTTCGATGTTTTCCATCGACAAGGCCCGGCGCCTGCTCGGCTACGAGCCGCAACACAGCTGGCGTTCCGAGGTGCCGGGCCCGACCGGCTGAGGTTTGATCGAGGCCATGGTCCCATCCAAGCACCTGCCGGGGCTCGTGGTCCCGCTCGTTCGGGCCGGCGCGGCATCGTGGTCGGCGGGCGGCGCCTGGGCCAAGATTGTCGTTATGGGCGTCGACGACGTGGCCAACGAGCTCTACGGGCTGGCACCGACCGACTTCGTTGCCGCCCGCGAGGCCCGGGCGGCCGAGGCTCGGGCCAGGGCGACCGGCTTCAACGCTCGGGCGACATGAAGATCTTGAAGAAAGCGGAGCCACCGTTCGTCTACGGTGCGAGTGACCGGTCGACCGCCGCTTCGACGTGCAGCGCGGTGGTGGCGAACACGGGGACAGGGCTGTCTTCGGGGCCGATAAGCAGTTCGATCTCGGTGCAGCCGAGCACCACACCCTCGGCGCCGGCTTGTGCCAGCCGGGCGATGACGCCCCGGTACACCTGTCGAGATGCCTCTTTTGTCACGCCCAGGCAGAGCTCTTCGTAGATGATGCGGTGTACCTCGGCGCGATCGCCGGCCGGGGGCACGAGCACGACGAGCCCGTGGCCGGCAAGGCGGTGGCGATAGAAATCCTGCTCCATGGTGAACGCCGTTCCCAGCAGCCCCACCGTCGTCAGCCCGGCCCGCCTCACGGCGGCGGCCGTGGCGTCGGCCAGGTGTACGAGGGGGACCGACACGGCCGCTTCGACCTGGTCGGCGACCTTGTGCATGGTGTTGGTACACAGGACGAGCAGCTCGGCACCGGCCGCCTCGAGCTGGCGGGCCACTCCGGCCAGCAACTCCCCCGCCGCCTCCCATTGCCCGCTCACCTGGAGTTGCTCGACCTCGGCGAAGTCCACCGAGGCGAGCACCAGGCGGGCCGAGTGCAGGCCCCCCAGGCGTTGGCGGACGAGCTCGTTAGCCAACCGGTAGTACTCGGCGCTGGACTCCCAGCTCATCCCGCCGAGCATGCCGATGACGCGCGGGCGGGGCCCGGCTTCGTTGCCCCGTGCCCGTTCGCCTTGGGCGCCGAGGCTCATGGCCGACTTCGGGTCAACGCCGGAGGCGCTCGACGGTCCTCAACTTGTTGGTCACGTCGAGGGCCGCCACCTTGTACGCCTCAGCCAGGGTCGGGTAGTTGAACACGGCGTCCAACAGATAGTCCACCGTGCCCCCACATCCCATCACCGCCTGGCCGATGTGGACGATCTCGGTGGCGCCGGTGCCGAAGAGGTGCACGCCGAGAAGTTTGCGGTCCGCCGGGGAGACCAGGAGCTTGAGCATCCCCGTCGAATCGCCGCAGATCTGGCCCCGCGCCAGTTCGCGATAGCGGGAAATCCCTACTTCGTAGGGGACCGATTGCGCCGTCAGCTCCGCCTCCGTCCGGCCTACGTAGCTAACTTCGGGGATGGTGTAGATGCCGATGGGCATGGTCCCGGCGATGGCTACGGTCGGCTCGCCAAAAGCATGGTAAGCGGCCAGCCGACCCTGCTCCATCGAGGTGGAGGCGAGGGCCGGGAAGCCGATGACGTCGCCGACGGCGTAGATGTGGGCCAGGTTGGTGCGATAATGATCGTCTACGGGGATGCGCCCTCGCTTGTCGGGCGTGATGCCGATCGTTTCCAGGTCGAGGCTGTCGGTTGCCCCCTGACGGCCCGCCGAGTACATGACGACGTCGGCAGCCACCACCTTGCCGCTGGCCAGCAGCGCCACCGAGCCGCCGTCGTGGACCTCTACGGCTTCCACCACCTCGCGGAACCGGAAAGTCACGGCCAGGTCCCGGAGATGGAACTGCAACGCCTCGACCACCTCCTCGTCACAGAAATCGAGCATCCGGTCGCGCTGTTCGATGACGGTGACCTTGGTGCCCAGGGCGGCGAAGATCGACGCGTACTCGATCCCTATGACCCCGGCGCCGACTACCACCAAGGAGCGAGGGATCTCACGCAGGGCGAGGATGCCGTCCGAGTCGAAAACATGGACGTCGTCGAAGGCCACGCTCGGCGGCCGGGCCGGGCGCGTGCCCGATGCGATGATGACCTTTCCCGCCGTCAAACGCTGCTCCCCCGGCCCTGTCCGCACCGCGACCGTGTGCTCGTCGATGAACTGGGCTGTGCCCTGGTGCAACGCCACCCGGTTACGCGCCAGTTGGTCGCGGACGACTTCGATCTCCCGGGCCACGACGTGATGGGTGCGCCGCGTCAGGTCCTCCATGGTGATGTTCTCTTTGACCCGGTAACTCTGCCCGTAGAGGTCGCGCTGGGAGAGGCCGGTCAGGTAGAGCACGGCCTCCCGCAGCGACTTGGACGGGATGGTCCCGGTGTTGACGCACACACCTCCGACCACGTCGCGCTTTTCGACCACGGCGGCGCGGTGCCCTAGCTTGGCGGCGGCGATGGCCGCCCGCTGGCCGCCGGGGCCACACCCGATCACCAGCAGGTCATAGTCGGCCACAAACGTCCTCCCTGACCTGAATGGTCATTCCCGTGTGCCGATGACTTATCGGCTCCTCACGTGGGCGAGCCATAGCGTTGGCCATCCCCGCTAAACCTAATCGGCGGCGCTCGGGCGCGGGCCGTGCTCTCCGCCCCGCAGCGCCTTGAGGACGGCGATGCTGAGGTCGGCTTTGTCGATCGGCACCAGGAGGTGGTCGTGGTGGTACCCGGCCAGCACGTTGCAGGGGATGTTTTCGGCCGCCAGCGCGGCCGCCACCGCCGCCGTCAACCCCACCGCGTCCAGGGCGGAGCGGACCTCGAGGGTGAGCCAGGCGGCCACGAACTCGGGCCGGGCACCCAAGCGCTCGGCGTCGGCGACGGACAGGACGGTCGTCAGGCCTTCGTCCTCGGCAATGGTAGCGGCCACCTCCGCCTCCGGCGGCACGTCCACGCCGCTGACCAGGCACCAGCTCCCGGGTCGCCGATGCACCGAAAGGTTGCTCAGGATTTCAGAAAGATCAGGCGAGGCCACGCATAACAAGGGTAACAATACGTGCTAGTCCCCGATATGGTCGGCCCACACCGTCATGGCTTGCAGGACGGGGGCGCCATATGAAGTCACCATGGCCACGTCCAGGGCGTCGCGACCGCGACCGATCACCACCCGCCCGGTCCGGGGCACGTTGTTGCGGGGGTCAAATGTCCACCAGCGGTCCTCCAGGTAGGCCTCGAACCAGGCGCAAAAGTCCATGGGCTCATAGGGCGCGGCGACGTCCACATCGGGCAGGTAACCGAAGACGTAGCGGGCGGGGATGCTGAGGCTGCGGCACAAGGTCAGGCCCAAGTGGGCGAAGTCGCGACAGACACCCGTGCGGCTCTGCCACACATCGACGGCCGACGTCAGGGGACTGCTGCTCCCGTGCTGGAACTGGAGGTGCTCGTGTACCCAGTCGCACACCGCCGCCACCCGCGCCCATCCCGGCGCCGTGCCGCCGAACAGCTCCCAGGCCTGGTCCCCGAGGACGTCGGACAGGCAGAAGCGGCTCGGCAGCAGGAAAACCATGGCCTCGTCGGGCAGCGACCCGACCGGCACCTGGCGCGCCCCGGTGTCGCGGTCGTCTTTTTGCCCGGAAACTTCGACATTGGCGTCGTAACGCAGGACGGTACGGCCGGGGGGTAGCGTAAGGCGGTCGCAAACATTGCCGTAAATGTCGTGGTAGGAAGTCCATGGCACCGGCGGGGAGGCGCCCCAGGACTCAGTGGCGAGGCTCTGCGCCTGACTGGCGCGCGGCCTCACCTGCCAGACCGTCGGCGTCGGCCCGAGGCAAACGTAATCGAACTCGCAGCCCACCTTGATCAGCATCAGTTCAACCTCTCGAGGGGGGCGACGTCGACGGAGACGCGCAGCTCGTGCCTCTTGCTCTTTGTGTAGATGACGCCCTTGAGCGGCGAAACGTCGCCGTAATCGCGGCCGTAGGCATTGGTTATGTAGCGGTCCGAAACGAAACAGTCGTTGGTCGGGTCGAAATCTACCCATCCGGCGTCGGGTACGAACACCGACGGCCAGGCATGGGACGCGTCGGCACCGACGACGCGGGCCTTGCCCGGGGGGGGTGCCGTGTCGAGGTAGCCGCTCACGTAGCGGGCGGCCAAACCGAGCGACCGCAAGCACCCGACGGCCAGATGGGTGAAATCCTGGCATACACCCTTGCGGCCCTCGAGCAGCTCGGTCAGCGTCGTTCGCACCGAGGTCGCCCCCGGTTGGTAGGCGAAGTCGCCATGGATACGCGAGGTGAGCTCCGCCACTGCCTCCACCAGCGGCCGGCCGGCGGGGAAGGAGGCCGCGGCGTAGGCCCTGACCGCGGGACAGACCACGACTTTGGGCGAGTCGAGGAGGAAGCCACGGGCGTCGAAGGCGTCGGGCGAGGAGTCGAGCCGGAAGCGGTCACGCACAATCTCCCACGGCTGGTCGGCAGCCAGGGGGACCGAGGCCGGCCGGTCCACGTCGACCGTGCTGCGGGCGGTGACCATGAGCCGGGTGTGGGGCTCCAGCACGGCGAAATGGGCCACGCGGTTCCCGAAAAAGTCGGTCCGGGCCCGAAAGTCGTGCGGCTCGGGCTCGACCCGGACCTCGGAGGACAAGCACACCTGACCCGGCACCTGGCGGGGCAGGAGGTACAGCTCGCCGTAGCTCGACGATACCTCGGAGTCATAGAGGTACTCGGTACGGTGCACGACCCGGTAGGTCACAGTTGGTCGGTCACAGTCGGCAGGTCACAGTCGGTGGGTCACAGTCGGTAGGTCACGGGTCGAGCAGCGAACGCTGCGGGAGCAGCCGTACGAAATGGTCGCGGTCGATAACCACGGCGCTGCGGTAGAGCAGCTCCTGGACGCGGCGCAGGACATCTTCGAGATCGGGGTGGGCCCGTTGCTTTGCGCCCGGGCCAGCGCCGACGTGTCGGCCAGGCGTAGTGCCGTAGACGCTTCCAGTACCAGTCTTTCGGGCTCGCTCAGGCGGGGCCCGTTGTCGAGCTTGGGCAGGAGCGCCACGTCGACGGCCAGTTGGTCGAGCTGGCAGGCAAGGGAGCGCGGGTTGTCCGGGTCCGTCAGGAGGAGATCGAGCAGCGTCTCGAGCTGAGCCTGGGAACGGTACCGGCGCCGGTAGGTGATGATGCTCTCGGCGGCTATGAGGACCGACTCGAGGAGCAAGCTGTCGGTGGCTGTGCTGCGCTCGACCGTGACGGTGGCCAATAAAAGGGCGACGAGCTGCTGGCCCCGTTCGAGGCGCCGCCCGGCGTCCATAAACCGCCAACCGGGATCTCGCTCCATGTTCTCGCCGAAGAGCCCGGACAGGGCGAGCAGGCCCTGCACAATGCGGCCCAGGGTGTGCTGGATGACCATGAGGTGGTCGGGGTCGGAGTTGCGCAGCTCCTCGATCTCGCGTTCCAGGGTGCCCACTGTCATCCAGGTGTCACTGCCCAGCTGGTCGCGCACGGCCTGGGCCGCGCCCACCAGGTGCCGCACGGCGTGGGCCAGCGTCCCCGGACGCTTGTCCTCGACCACCAGGGCAAATAGCTCGGCCCCGGGGGCGGCCAGCCGGGCCCCGGCCCCGGCCCCGACGAACCCCGGGAAAGTGGCGCTGACCTGGGTAAGTGCGGTGAGCAGCACCTGCAGGCATTCGGTGCCGGCGGGGTTGGCACCGCGCTGGAAGTCGTTGCGCCGGTCGTGCACGGCTCGCACCAGGCGGGCCATGGCCTCGGCCCGCTCGGCGTAGCGGCCCATCCAGAACAGGTTCTCGGCCGCCCGGGACGACATCGAGCCGGCCGGGTCGACGGCGGGCACCCGGGGACCGGGCACCAGCCAGAACCCCGACAGCTTCTCCGGCTCGGACGCCAGCACCCAGGTGTCCTTACTGACGGCGCCGGCCTGGTTGGAGATGCGGGCCCGGCCCGACAGTGCCGCGTCGGCCGGGCCCGCCACCCGGGTCAAGCCGCCCGGCATCGCCGTGTAGGAGTCCTGGCGGGCCACGGCGAAGGTACGCAGGACCGTGGGGCGGCCCTCCAGGCCCGTGGCTGTGAGCGTCGGGACCGAGGCCAGCGCCATCGCCTCCTGGCCCACCCACCTCTCGGGTTGGCCCTCGATCCGGCGCCTGAGCTCGTCGCAGCGGTCGGCACTGAGCTCCCAGGGGAACACCGACGTCGGCCCCGTCCCCCGGGCTATTGGCTTGATCACCAGGTCCCCGAGGTGGGCGAGCACGTGGCCGCGGCTTATCTCATCGCCGCACCACCACGTCGGCACCGACGGGAGCACGAGCTGCTCGCCGAGGAGCTCTTCGGCCAGCCGGGGCAGGTAAGGCAGCAGGCCGGGGTTCTCGAGCACACCGCTGCCCAGGGTGTTGACAATGGACACGCCCCCCACGCGCGCGGCCTCGACGAGGCCGGGGACCCCGAGCTTGGAATCGCCCCTCAGCTCGAGCGGGTCGCAGTACCAGGCGTCCGTCCGGCGCAGGATGACGTCGACGCGTTCGAGCCGGCGCAAGGACCGCATCCACACATGGCCGTCGCGCACCACCAGGTCAGCCCCCTCTACCAAGGGGTAACCCAGGTGAGAGGCCAGATAGGCGTGCTCGAAGGCGGTCTCGCTCCAGGGCCCGGGGCTGAGCAGCACGATGCGGGGGTCCTCGGCGTCGGGTGGGGCCACGCCTTGAAGGGAGGCCCGCAGGGCGCGGAAGAAGGGGGCCAGCCGGTGGACCTGAGAATCGCGGTAGAGGCTCGGGAACACCCGGGAGACGACGACCCGGTTCTCGAGGGCGTAGCCGGCGCCCGACGGCGCCTGGGTGTAGTCGGCCAGCACTGTGCACCGGCCGGCGGCGTCGCGGGCCAGGTCGACGGCGATGGTAAAGAGCTGCTGGTTGCCGGGCACCCGGATCTGGTCGCAGGGACGCAGGAAGCCGTTGTGGCCCAGGACCAGGGCGGCGGGGAGCAGCCCCCGGCGCAGTAGCTGGCGAGGACCGTAGAGGTCGGTGAGGACCAGGTTCAGCAGCTCGGCCCGCTGCACCACACCGGCCTCGACACCGGCCCACTCGTCGCTGGCCAACAGCACCGGCACCGGGTCGAGGGCCAGGGGGCGGCCGACGGTGCCGGGGCCTCGGCCGGAGCGTCCGGGCTGTAGACGTTGTAAGTGACGCCGTCGTCATCGAGCAGGCGGCGGGCCTCGGAACGCCGGTAGAGGAGCTCGTCGAGGCCGAGGTTGGTCAGTACCTGACCGGCGTGCGCCCAGTGGTCACGGATGCGGCCGTCGGCCGTGACCATTTCGTCGTAGGCCCCGGGCACCTGACGGTAGGAAGCGAGGAGGTCGGGCGGAGAGGCGATAGTCATAGGTTGGCTTGCGCTGGCGTCATGAGCCGGCTGGCGCTCGGAGGCTCGGTGCCAGCCGACTGCCTCATGCCGGTAGGAGCACGGCCGATGTCGACGGCTCCATCTGGAAGTACGTGGTCACCAGCAGTCGGTGCAGGTGGCCCAGCCCTTGTTGCAGGCTGTCGGCATAATCGTGCAGGGCCGCCGCCGACTCCCGGCCCGCGGCCAACGAGTCGATGTCGGTCTCCTCGAGCAGCTGCTGCAGCTCGGCACAGCCGGCCATGGGGTCGTTGTGCCGGCAAAGCTCGAGCAGTGCCCGGGACACCTCGATCAGGCAGCGCTCGACAGAACGGGGGAACTGCGGGTCCCGGAGCAGGAACCGCAGGGCGGCCGGCCCGACACCATGGGACCGGCGATGCGGCGGAACATCTGGTGGGCGCTGAGCGAGCGCAGCACGCCCATCCACATGAGGTCGGCGTAGGGGCTGGAGACATCACGCTGGGCCAGCAGGGTGCCGGCCTGGACGTCGAGGACCCGCGTTGTCATGTCCGCCCGCTCCAGGCCGCGCCCGATCTGTAGAAAGGCGTAGGTGTCGTCGTGGCTCATCGTGCCCTCGACGACCCCCGAGAACAACTGGCACTGGCTGATGAGCTTGGCCGTCCAGGCCAGGCGGGTCCGGCGGTCGACGGCCTCGTGGCGCGTCTTGGCCGCCCACAGGTGGGTCTGGTTGAGCACGCCCCACGCTTCGCTGGGCAGGACCGCCTGGGTGACCCGGAGGTTGGTATGGGCCTGGGCGACGGAGGCCACCACCGACCCCTGGTGCTCGGGACTGGCGACCAGGAAGTCGACGACCCTCTCCTCGCTGGCCCGGGTGTGACGATGATGGAAATCATCATCGCTACCGGTAACGGCCAGCAGCGGCGCCCAGCCGACACCGGCGGCCTTGGGCAGGTCCAAGAAGAGCTCGGTGTGGGTGTGGACCAGCCGGGCGGTGGCCTCGGCCCGCTCGATGTAACGCCCGGCCCAGTAGACCGACTCGGCCACCCTCGACAACAACATGCTGGCCTCCTGGCTCACGACCGGGCCCCTCGGGTCACGACTGGGACTGGCCGGGGACGGGCACAACGGTGGGGTCGATGACCCAGGTGTCCTTGCTGCCTCCGCCCTGGGAGCTGTTGACGACCAGGGAGCCCTCCCTCAGCGCCACCCGGGTGAGCCCTCCCTGGGTCACGTAAGGGACCTGGCCGACGAGGATGAATGGGCGCAGGTCCAGGTGGCGGGGCACGACCCGACCGTCACGGAGTGTCGGGGCGGTGGACAGCCGGACGATGGGCTGGCCGATGTAGTCACGGGGGTTGGCCTCGACCCGCCGCCGCACCTCGTCCATCTCCGCCCGGGTCGCCCTCGAGCCGATAAAAACGCCGTAGCCGCCGGACTCGTTGGCCGGTTTGACGACCATCTCCTCCAGATGGGAGAGCACGTGGCGGCGTTCGTCGTCGCGGTGGCAAAGCCAGGTGGGGACGTTGGCGATGAGCGGCTCCTCGTCCAGGTAGTAGCGGATGAGCGCGGGCACATAGGCGTAGACGACCTTGTCGTCGGCCACGCCCGCTCCGGGGGCATTGGCGATGGCCACCTTCCCCGCCCGCCAGGAGCGCATGAGCCCGGGGACGCCGAGGGTCGAATCGGGCCTGAACACTTCCGGGTCGAGGAACAGGTCGTCGACCCGCCGGTAGATGACGTCGACGCGGACCAACCCGCCAATGGTGCGCATGTACACGCAATCGTCGTCGACCACGAGGTCCTTGCCCTCGACCAGATGGGCACCCATCTGCTGGGCCAGGAAGGCGTGCTCGAAGTAGGCGGAGTTGAACACGCCGGGCGTGAGCACGGCGGTGACCGGCGTCCCGCCCGGGCGGGGCGACAGGGCGGCGAGCAGTCCCGCCAGCTTGTTGGGGTAATCGTCGACGGGCTGGATGTCGAGGTCCCGGAACAGGTCAGCGAAGACCCGTTTGGTGACCTGGCGGTTCTGGAGCATGTACGAAACGCCGGAGGGCACCCGCAGGTTGTCTTCGAGCACGTACATCGTCCCGTCGGCGTCCCGCACGAGGTCCGAGCCGCAGATGTGGGCCCATACGCCTTGGGGCGGCCGGACGCCCTGGCACTGAGGGCGGTAGTTGACCGACGAGGCCAACAGTTCGGCCGGGAACACGCCGTCGGCCACCACCCGGGCCGAGCCGTACAGGTCGGCGATAAAAAGATTGAGGGCCACCAACCGCTGGACGAGCCCGCGGGAGATGCGCTCCCACTCCTGGGCCGATATCACTCGTGGGACCACGTCGAACGGCCAGGGCTGGTCGATATTGACGGCGTCGCTGTAGACGGTGAAGGTGACGCCCATCGACCGGATCGCCAGTTCGGCCGCCTCCTGTCGTGCCGCCAGCCCGGGCCCGAGCGATACCAGGTAACGCAGTACCCCGTCACAGGCGTGGCGTGGCCGGCCGCCGGCCAGCAGTTCGTCCCAGCACCCGGCACTGCCGTAGCCCTCCCACATGCCGAGCTCAACCGGGGCCAGGGCCTGGGAGCTGCGCATGACGCTCAACAATACGGGGCCGGGGCGGTCGCTGACGGCTGGCCACATTGCGTGTTGATGAACTTGCCTGCGGGCACTGGCCGAGGCCATGATGCCGGGGCCGTAATGCCGATGCCGCAATGCCGATGCCATAATGGCGGCGTCTGGCTCGGCTCGACCAGCCAGGAGTTGGGAGCCATGACCGCGGACTACGTTTGCCCAGTTATCGTCGTTTGCCCACTTATCGTCGATTACCGAGCTGACCGCGAGTGACCGAGGCCCCGCGATCGGCGGTCATCACCGGTGCGGCCGGCGGCATCGGCCGGGCCATCGCCACGCGGCTGGCCCGGGACGGCTTAGCCGTGACCGTGGTCGACCTGCCCGGCGTGGCCAGAGACCTGGAGGCCCTGGTGGCACGGTTGACCGACGCCGGTGCACAGGCCATGGCGGCGACCGCCGACGTGTCCGTTGCCGGGGAGGTCGAGACGGCGGTGGCCAACCATGTCACCGTCTTTGGCGGGCTCGACGTAATGGTGGCCAACGCCGGCATCGCCGTCACGGCGCCGTTGCTGGAGACGACCGACGAACAGTGGCAGCGGACGATCGAGGTCAACCTGCGGGGTGTGTTCAACTGTTACCGGGCCGCAGCCAGACAGATGGTCTCCCAAGGCCGCGGCGGCCGGCTCATCGGTGCTGCTTCGGTGGCGTCACATCGGGGCGGGAAGTGGCAAGGCGCCTATTCGGCCTCCAAGTTCGCCATACGCGGGCTCAGCCAGGCCGTCGCCCAAGAACTGGGCGAGCACGGCATCACGGTCAATGTGTACAGCCCCGGGGTCGTGGACACCCCCATGTGGGAGTCCATCGACCGGGCCATAACGACCGCGCACCGGGGCACCCCTGGGTTCGGCCCGGGCCGGCATGGTCGAGCAGATCTCGCTCGGTCGCTTAGAGGCCCCCGAAGATGTCGCCGCCGTGGTCTCCTTCCTGGCGTCACCTGACGCTGGTTATGTGACCGGTCAGTCAATCGTCGTCGACGGCGGCATGTGGTTTTCCTGAACCAGAAGGTGGCGGTCAGCGTCGTCTTTGTGGCCGCCATGTTCATGAGCATCATGGACGCCACCATCGTCAACGTCGCCCTGCCCACCATTGGCCGGGACTTCCACGTCACGGCGACTGAGGTGGGCACCATTTCTATCGGCTTCCTCGTCAGCCTGGCCGTTTTCATCCCGGCCTCGGGGTGGCTCGGCGACCGCTTCGGGGCCAAGCGGATCCTTCTCGGGGCCATCGCCCTGTTCACGGCGGCCTCGGCCCTGTGCGGGACAGCAACGAGCTTGGCCGAGCTGGTGGCGTACCGAGTCCTGCAGGGCGTGGGCGGGGGCATGTTGGCCCCGGTGGGGCTGGCCATGCTGTTCCGGGCCTTCCCGCCCCGCGAACGCGTCCGCGCCTCGGCGATCCTGACCGTGCCGACCACCTTCGCTCCTGCCCTGGGCCCGGTCGTGGGCGGCCTGCTGGTCACCGACCTGTCGTGGCGTTGGGTCTTCTACGTGAACGTGCCCCTCGGTGTGGCCGCCATCGCCTTCGGCGCCGTTTTCCTAGAACACCAGCCCCAGAAGAGGCCGGGACGCTTCGACCTGCCCGGGTTCTTGCTGTCGGGCAGCGGCCTGGGCTCGCTGATGTACGGCGTTTCCGAAGGCCCCGAGCTGGGCTGGGGCTCCCACTACGTGGTGGCCACCATTGTGGCCGGCGCGGCGCTGATCGGGGCCACCGTGGCCGTCGAGCTGCGCGCCAGCCAGCCCATAATCGCCCTACGACTACTGGGTAACCGGTTGTTCCGTAGCGGCAACGTGGTCATGGCCCTGGTGTCGGTGTCGTTCTTCGGCACCCTGTTCGGCATCTCCTTGTACTACCAGGACGGGCGGGGGCTAAGCGCCCTGGCTTCGGGGCTGAGCACGTTCCCCGAGGCGATAGGAGTAATGGTCGGCGCCCAACTGGCGAGCCGCTTCCTCTACCCCCGCCTGGGCCCGCGGCGCCATATCAGCATCGGGCTGGTCACCGTGTCCATCGTGACAGCCTCCCTCTCCCTCCTGGGCGCCTCAGCCAGCCTGTGGTGGGCCCGGCTGTTGATGTTCGCCTTGGGGCTGGGCATGGGCCAGGTCTTCGTCCCCACCCAAGCCGCCTCTTTCGCCACTATCTCGTCCGAGGCCACCGGGCGGGCCTCGACCCTGTTCAACGCCGTCCGCCAGCTCGGGGCGGCTGCTGGCGTGGCCCTTCTGACCACCGCCATCGTCGTGGTCGGGCCACCCACCACGTCGGGAGCCACATCGTCCCCAATTTCCTCGCCTACCGGGTGGCCTTTATCGTCTCCGCCGCGTTCAGCCTGTGCGCCGTCATCGGGTCCCTGTCGATCCGGGACTCGGAGGCGGCCCAGACGATGGTCAGGCACCGGCGGGCGGAGCCGGCCACCCCGGGCGGCTAGCCCGGTCCCAGCTAGCCCGGTCCCAGCTAGCCCGGTCCCAGCTAGCCCGGTCCATGGCGTGAACCGCCGATGGTGCCTGGGCCCGGCCTACACGGGCACCAAGACGGCGTCAGGCCCGGGGAAAAAGAGCCCCTCGGGCCCGTCGGACCAGCGCACGACGTAAGGGGGTGCCCCGTCAGCCTGTCTCACTTCGACCACTTCGCCCTTACGGCGGGCCTGGCCCGCGTGCGTCCCGCGTATCTCGATGCGGTCTCCTACCGATGCTTTCATCATGCGCCTTCTTTCATAATTGACTTTTACAACACTGACTTTTGTCACGCCGCCCAGGCCGGCGCCAGCCCTCCGGGACTGCGGCCCGGCCGGCGAGCGGGGAAGGAGAACTGAAAAGACGCTGGAAACACCCTTCGTGGTGCTGGAGGGGTCGTCGGCATTGCACCAACGCCACCTCCTTGGGAGGCAGACTTGGCTCACGTGCGCCACCGTGGTCCGGAGCAACGCCTAAGTACCCGCAGGCTACCAGCTAAATGACCTGGCCCGGTGCCGATAAGTCCTTACTCCTGAGATCCCTCTTCCGCCGCCGGCGGCTCGAGCACGGCGACGGCCGCCTCGACAGAGGTGAAAAGGCGGTCTGGGCCGAGCTCTCCCAGGAGGGCGCCGTGCTTGAGGTTGTGGTGGACGAGGTGCGAAGCGCGGGCGATCCCGAGGGTAACCCCGAGGCGCACGAGCTCGGCCCTTAGATCGCGCAACGCCTGCAGGCCGGTGTAGTCGATGTCGGGCACGGCGGCGGCGTCTAGCACCACGGCCTGAGCGGGCGGTGACGCGGCACCAACGAGCTGGTGGACTCGGGCGCGGAAGTAGTCGGCGTTGCCGTACCACAGCGGAGCGTACATCAAGTAGACCAGGACCCCGGGTACCTCTTCGGTGGCGTGGCCGATGTCGCGGGGGATCCAGTGGTCGGTACCGGGCTCGCGCCCGAGGACGGCATCATGTGGCCGGGCGGACCGCCGGGTCCGGTCAGCCAAGGACAGGACGATGGCCAGGGCCACTCCCTGCTGGATACCGACAAGGGCCACCACGACAAGGGTAGAGGTGGCCAAGGCGAACTCGAGGCGGTCAAAGCGCAAGACGCGGCGCAGCTCTCGGCCCGGAAAAGTTTGGTGGCCACGAACACCAAGGTGGCTCCCAGCGCCGCTTGCGGGACATGGGCCAAGGGAGCGGTGGCCACCAGCACTACCAACGAGACAACGACGGCGGCGATGACGTTGGTCAACTGCGAGCGGGATCCCGACGCCATGGCCACGGCGGTGTTGGGCGGGCTGGCGTCCACCGCCATTACGCCCATGAACCCCGCCGCCACACTCCCGGCCCCGACGGCGACCAGGTCCCGGTTGAACCCGGTGGCCGTCGGCGCCCCCGTGCTCGATGAACGAACGGTGGCCGCCGTCTGCACAATGCATACAAAACCCACCGTAAGTACCGGCGTTACCAAGAGCCGCAATTGCGACCACGAAGCCGAGGGCAGGCCGATGTGCGGCCACCCGCCGTGGACGGTGCCGATCACGGCCACGCCATGACGGGAAGCAAGGCTGAGGGCATCCACAGCGACGATTGACAGAGCCAGGCCCACCAGGGCGGCGGGGAGGCGGTGGTCGATCAGCTGACCGACGACAACGAGCGCCAGCACGCCCAGGGCAATGGCGACGCACCAACCGTTGGTATGCCCGATCTGAGCGCACAAGTCGCCCAGCCGGCCGAGCGTGGTGGTACCCCCGCCTTTCAGCCCCAAAATGACCGGCAACTGGCGGACGGTGATCTCTACCGCGATCCCGGCCAGGACGCCGGTAATGACCGGCGTGGAGAGGAACTCGGAGATCCACCCGAGCCGGGCAAGACCAACGGCGATCAGAAGAGCGCCCACGAGCAAGGCGGTAAAGGCCATGGTGGCGGCATAGCGGGCCGTCCCGGCGGCGGCAACGGCCACCGCCGCCGTGGCTAGCACCGGGGCGATGGTGGAGTCGGCCCCGACCGACAGGTGACGGTTGGTGCCGAGGATGGCGTAGAGCAAGGACCCGCCTACGAAGGCGTAAAGGCCGGCGACCGCGGGTAGGCCGGCAAGCCGGGCGGTTGCCATCTGCGACGGCAGGGCCACGGCCACCAGGGTCAAGGCGGCCAGGGCGTCGGCGCCCAGCCACGCCCGGTGGTAGCCCCGCAACGTCGGCGGCACCCAAAAGCCGTTCACGCCCCTAATCCTGGCCGCGCCAGGCGATCTAGTCCCCCCGTTTGTGGCCAGGAGCTCAGGCCAGAGACGCTCGACGGTGGGGCTCCGGTGCTAATAGCCCTATCTGTCCCGAAAGTTCAGGGATGACCCATGGTGGTCATGTGTGACGGTGGTGCCTGACGGTGGGCCGGCGCCGTCACGACAAGCTGAGCGCAGCCGTTTCCCATGCGTCGACGACGTGGCCAATACCACCGCCAAAGAAGATGAAGCCGTCCGCTAGCCAGGCCGCCGGTCGAAGGCCGCCTCTCCCGACCCACCGAGCCAGATGGGGGCGTCGACCAGATAGTGGGCGCGCTTGACCCCCGCCAGCCTCAGCCAGCCCGTGCGAGCCGACGCGCCGCCCCAGCTGGGTTCTTTTAGGAGGGGGGGCCCTCTTTTGACACGACGAAGCAGAAAAAGAACCGGCCGGTCTGCTACCGAACTTCGAGGACCCCGCTAGTGACCTCGGTGGCAATCTCGTCTAGCCGCGCCGAGCGGCCTGCCAGCTCCCCTCAGCTCGTTGACAGCCCCGGCCAAGTCATCGACCTCAAAGCCGACCACGGGACCGGTGACGAAATGGGACTTATCGCGGAAGGTCGGCCCGAAGACTTCCACATGCCGTCCATCGGGCAGCTCATGGACCCAAAACCCTTCCTCCCGGTACACAACGCGAGGGCCCAGCACGTCCTCATAGAACTTCGACAGCTCGGCCGCTCGATCGGTACGCGTGCCCACCCACCCCAGTCCAGTAACTCCCATCAGTTACTCCAAACCCTGGTCGCCCGTCCTACTACCTCAAGAAAGGCCGCTATAACCCAGCCGGGGGGCGATCCTTTCCGCCCTATCTGTCGGGTGTGTGGCATTTAGTCTTGGAACGCCAGGAACCGGATTGCGCCGCATGTCGCCGGGACTTTCTGTCGCTTCTCCTCGACCGGACGGAAGTCGTCCTCACTCGCGTGGGCACGACGGCTGACCGCCTGGTCATCACTTCATGGCATCCTCACCGTGGCGTTTGTTCGCCTGGAGCGCCGCTAGAACACTGGCGGGTTCGGCCGCGGCTATGGCCGCGCCGATGGGCTTAGCTCACCGCGTCCCGAAAGGCGAATGCCTCGGCACTGATGGCGCTCGACTCCTCGATCGGCAGGATCGGGGTCACGGTGAACCTCAACCGGGTTGTCCACGGCGCCGTGGTGCGCGCCAGTGTTGCCGCGCTGTCAGCCTCGATAATGGCAACGCCCCCGCTGCCGCCCACGAGGCCGTAGAAGCCCTTGAACTCGGCACCGGCGGGTGGATGCCATTTGCTGAGCATGGCCAGGCCCTGTCGCTGTGCTTCGTCGCTGTTGTCGGTGAAGTCCCATGTCACGTGAAAGAGCACGAAAGCATCCTTTCCTAGAGGTGGCCTGACGCTATCTCACGGAAGAGCGCTCCGTTGTCGGTTTCGAGGGACGGCTCTATCCGGAAATGGCCACGACCGTTTGGAGGCGTTCGGCGGCGGCCGAGCCATAGAAGTGGCCGTCGCCGAACCCGAAGACGCCGCCGTCCGAGGCGGCCAGCCAGTACCCGCGGCTGTCGGCCGTGGCGGCGATGCCGACGATGGGCCGGTTGAGGTGCGTGGTCCCCATCGAGCCATAAAAGTGGGCGTCGCCGAACCCGAAGACGCCGCCGTCGGAGGCGGCCAGCCAGTAGCCGCGGCCATCGGTGGTGGCGGCCATCCCCACGATGGGCCGGTTGAGGGGCGTGGTCCCGAGCGAGCCGTAAGAACGGGCGTCGCCGAAGGCGTAAATGTCCCCATGTGAGGACACGAGCCAGTAGCCGCGCCCGTCGGCCGTGGCCGCCACCCCGACCACCGGCCCGTTTGTGCGGGCCCCGCCGGCAGAACCGTAGTAATGGGCGTTACCGAAGCCAAAGACGCCGCCGTCGCCCGCCACCAGCCAGTAGCCCTGGCCGTCGGGAGTGGCGGCTATGGCCACGATGGGCGAGTTGAGGCGGGCCCCGGCCATCGACCCGTAGAGGTGGGCGTCGCCGGCGGCTCGCACCCCGCCCCCCTTCAATGCCAGCCAGTAGCCGTAACCGTCCGGCGTCGAGGCCACGCCGACGACCGGGGAACCCGGGCGCGCCGCCCGGTAAGAGCTCAGCTGGCCGAAGGAAAAAACCTGGCCTTGGGCGGCGACGAGGCGGTAGCCGGCCGGTGCGACCGGTGTGGCCGAGACCTGGGCCGAGGCCGGGCCTTCACCGACCACGTTCACGGCTGTCACCTCGAAGTAGTAGGTCGTCCCGTTGGTCAGGCCGGTGGCCGTGTAGCCCTTGGCGGCGACCGAGGCCACCTTGGTCCCGGCGGCCCCCGGGACCGTCGACACGTAGACGTTGTAGCTGGTGACGGGTGAACCACCGGTGGTGGACGGAGCGGTCCACGAGAGCGACACCTGTGCGCTGGCTACGCCCACCATCAGGGCAAACGGGGCGCTGGGGGGCGACAGCGGCGGAGGCGGCGGAGGCGTCGTCAAGCCGGGCACGACCGAGACCTGGGCCGACGCCGGCCCCTCGCCCAAGGCGTTCACGGCCGTGACGCGGAAATAGTACTTAGTCCCGTTGGACAAGCCGGTGGCCGTGTACCCCGGGGTGGTCACGGTAGTAAGTTCCGTCCCCCGGGACCCGGGGGCCGTCGACCTGTAAACGTTGTACCCGGTGACCGGTGAGCCGCCAGTGGAGATGGGCGGCGTCCACGACAGTGCCACCTGGCCGTTGCCCCCCGTCGCCTGCAAGCCCGCGGGTGCGCCGGGCGGGCCTGTGGTCGTGGCACTGGCGCTGTTGGATGGGGCACCCTCGCCGGCCGCATTGACGGCGGTGACCTCGAAGTAGTACTTCGTGCCCGGGGCCAAGCCCGTGACAGTGGTGCTGGTGCCGGTTATTGGGGTGGTCCCGTTGACCGGTGTGGCCGGCATCTGGCCCGGCCGGGTGCCCTCGTACAGGTTGTAACCCGCAGGCGACGCACCGGGGCCGGCCGGGGACGTCCACGACAGCGAGACCTGTCCGGTACCGCCCTGCGCCGTCAACCCGGTCGGGGTGACCGTGCCCGTGCCGGGCAGGACCGAAGCAGCGCCGCTCAGGGTGGGGTCATGGTGGAACATGGGCCAGGCGCCGGGCCCACGGCCAGGGCCCCGTCCGACCCCGGGATCTCGTAGTGCTGGACAACGCCTTCGTTGTTGCCGTTGTACCCCGCGATGGTGACCCCGACGGCGCCATCCGGGTCGTCGGTGACCAGTGGAGCGTTTTGGAAACCGAAATTCGAGCCGAGGACGGTCATCTCGGCCCCGCTCCGGCCGTCCAGCACCTCCACCCCGTGGATGGTCGGCACCAGCAGATCCTGGTAGCCGGCGCCGCTGAGGTCAGCGGAGGTGACCGAGCCGATGACCCGGCCCACCAGCCCGGTGTGCCAGATGGGGGCGCCGGTGGCACCGTCCAGCACCCACACCGACCCCGAAGTGCTGGTGTCGGTGCCCTGCACCACGTCCAGCTGCCCGTTGCCCTCGACGTCGGCCAGCGCCGGGCTCGACGACGTAAGCCCATCGAGGGTCTCAGACCACACGGGCACCAACCGGGACGTGAAAGCCTTTACCGTGTCGGTGTCGCTCGCCCCTTTGTAGTACGAGCCGGTACCGACGGCTACACCGACGGCGCCGCCGGCCAGGAAACCACCGATAGCGGGTGACGAGTCGACCTCCTGAGTCGTGTCGTAGTCGTACATGAGCGCGCCCTGCGGGCCGATCACCCGGACGTGGCCTCCCTGGGAGTAGGCCTGTCCCATAGCCAGGCCGGCCGAAGAGGCCCCGCCCATCACCAGTTCCTGCTGGCCGTCCCCGTAGAGGTCGGCGGTAGCAGCGGTGGAAAAGACGCTGTCGGCACTGAAGAACGGCCACCCGGACAGGACCGATCCCGTCGAGGCGTCCAGAGCGAAGGAGTACTGGTCCAAGGAACCGGCGAAGACGTCCGCCCCCCCTTGCAGGTTGGCAATCGTGAGCGACGCTTGCACGGCGTAGGCCGGGTGCGGGTCGCCCATGGGATCCATAACCTTGGTGCGCCAGAGGGCCTGACCATTGGGCCCGTAAGCGAGGTAGGCGCCGGCGGCGGGCGCCTGGGCGTCACCGGCGCCCAAGAAGACCGAATCAAGGCCGCTGGAGCCCAACGGGGTCACTGAAGGGGAGGCATCGATGGCCACTCCCCCGTCCGAGACCGGCCAACCCGCCACCGCGGAACCGTCGGCGAGGTGGTAGGCGTACACGTAGCCGGACCGGTCCCCCACCACCACGGCGGGGCCGGTGCCGTCGAGAGTGGCGACGATGGGTGACGACTCGGCGATCGGGTTGCCCTTGTCCTGGGCGAACGGGCCGGCCGACCACCTCAGGACGAACGTCGGCGTGGTCCCCGTCTGCGCCCCGGCGGCACTCAGCGGGCCGAGGCCGACGAAGGCGGCGGCGCACAGGCACAGCACGCACAGCTTACGGCGGGCACCTCGGACCATCAGGGACAAGGTTCGCCGGCGCCAGCCTCGTTCAGCGAAGCTGGCCGAGGAGCTCGGCCACATCGACCAGGGCGAAACCGACAGCGCTGTCGGACAGCCCGTACGGCAGGACCAGGGCCCCACCGTGGAGGAGGGCGCCGCACGAGTACAAGACATTGGGGACGTACCCCTCCCGTTCGTCCTCGTTGGCCACGACCAGCGGGCCGGGGAGGGCCCCGGTCACGGTGCGGGGGTCGTCGAGGTCGAGAAGCACAGCGCCGATGCTATAGGTGCGCATCGGTCCCACGCCGTGGATGAGGACCAGCCAGCCCTCGGGCGTTTCCAACGGTGACCCGCAATTGCCCACCTGGACCAGGTCCCAGGATTGCAGAGGTAGATCCAGGGTAATAGCTTCGCCCCACTCGGTACCGTCGTCGGAAACCGTGATGGCCAAGCTCTCGCGGTCCCAACGCGACAAGGCCAGGCGTCGCCCGCCGACCTGGCGGGGGAACAGGGCCAGGCCCTTGTTGGTGGCAAAGGGCCCCGACAGCTGGGACACGACGAAACTACTGAAGTCGGTAGTTGAAATCAGCTGGGGAGCGACCAGAAATTGGTCGAAGGCCGTGTAGGTGCCCAGGTAGGTGACGGTGCCGTCGTCGTCAATGAAACGAACGAAGCGAGCGTCCTCCATGCCGTGGAGCTCAGTGGGGCCGTGGGGCCATAGGACGCGCTCGGAGATGGTCGTGCCCGACGGGAACTCGACCGTGTAGTTGTTGGCCGCCACCCACCGGATCCGTTCGACGGCGTTCCTGACCGCGGTCCGGGACAGCAGGTCAGGGTGTAACCCGGTTATAGCGGCGTCAAGTTCGCCCCCCCCGAACTGGGCGTCGAGGCGGTCGAGCACGAGGGCGGCGGCGTTGTTGTCGCAGCCGTGCTCGGCCAACTTGGCGTGGAAGAGGCGCAGCTCGTAGGGACCGGGCGAAACACGGCCCCGCTCGAGGTAGGGACCCGGGTCATCGAGCCGGACGCCGCCGACGGCGTCGATTATGCCCGTGCGGAACTCGATCGACGAAACGTGGCCTTCGCCTACGGCCCGCAGGCTCATCACGAAGCGCGTTTCTCCCGCCCCCAGGCCCCTCTGGTCGTAATGGGCGACGAGGGAGGGGTTGAACAGGGCGGCCGCTTCGACCGCCACTTCCCGGGTGAAGTAAGCGCCGATCAGCAGCGCCCTGTCCGCGGGCACGTCCCCACTTTTCTCGAAGTGGTGGGCAGCCAGGTCGAAATGGCTTTTCCACGTGGCTTCGAGGCCCCGGTGGCGATGGGCGAACCGCCGCGTCACCTCGGCGAGCGCGGCCGTGACGGCGGCGTCGTCCATGGCCAGGATGCGTTCGGTTACGGCGACGGCTCGTGAGTCCCCGCCAGGCATCTCCTCGCCGGGTACGAACGGCACGGTGACCACCCGCCGGGCATCGGGGACGAGCCGGAGCGGCGCCCGGGTCACTATCGGTCCGGGGCCGGCTTCGGCGCGCCAGCGCGCTTGGGTGCTCAACGTCCCGCCCCCACCAGGCTGCGGCCGTGTTGCAGCGTCGAGATCAGCGAGAGGGTGGACTCCGCCCCCTGGTTGAGGTTGGGGCCGTCGGCCCGCAGCCCGTCGTAACCACCCCCGGTGGCGGGGTCCCACATGGGGGTGCCGGCGTCGTTGTCACCGAGGAACCAGGCGACGGCGCGGGCCACTCCTGCCGTCCAGCGGTCGTCGGCCGTGAGCCTGGCCGCCCGGGAGCAAGCATCGGCCAGCGCCGCCACTTCGATGGGCTGCTGGTCGAAGGCGGGCCTCGGGTCGTCGGCCCCGCAGCCCCCCGCCGGTGCCACCGATAGGTGACCACCGGAGGTCTCGCGGTCCAGGAGCCAGCCCAGGAGGTGGAGGCCGTGGTGCACCAGTTCAGGCCGGTCCAAGCCTTCCCCGGCCACGATCAGGGCATCGGGAAGCACGGCATTGGCGTAGGACAGGCGCGGCTCGGGCCACGACCATGACGTACTGGTGGCACCGGAGCCAACGACCCTGATGGTGTCGGCCAGCAGGTCGAGAGCACCGCGGTGCCCGGGGTAGGCGGCCAGGATCTCATGCGCCCCCAGAGCGGCGAAAGCCATGGACCGGGGCGACTGTGAACGCTGCTGAGCACCGCGCTCGAAGTAGCCCAGGGCGAGTTGGCGCACCAGCTCGCGGGGATGACGCGCCGCCGCCGTGCCCAGGCCCCAAAGGCTCCGGCCCCAGGGGTCGCCGACCTCGTAAGGGCCGTGCCACTCCCCCAGCCTGTCCCGGCGGTTACGGCAATTTCCGCTGGGCCCCTGGGCGTCGGCCACAAAGCGCAGAGCCTGGCGGGCGAGGTCGCTCACCGGGGAGCTGGGACTGGGCTCACGGCTGGTGACGACCAGGACCCGGGCCATGTCGTCGGTGCAGTAGCCGTGTTCTGGTCGAGGCCGGGTGCCGTCGGCGTGTTCGTACGTGCCGTAGCGGTCGGTCATGGCCAGCAGGTGCTCGAACTTCGGTGCGGGGGTCACACCGTCACCCATTGGGCCTCGGCCAACAGGCCGTCGGCCCGGAGCTCGTCGGCCCGTAGCTCGTCGGCCCGTAGCTCGTCGGCCCGTAGCTCGTCGGCCCGTAGCTCGTCGGCCCGTAGCTCGTCGGCCAGCGCGACGTACTGCCGGGCCACCGCCGGCCAGGCAAAGCCGGGAGCCAGACGCGCCGCTTCGCAGGCCATCGAGGCGGCCAAACCGGGTTCGCTGAGCACCCGACGTAATGCCGCGCCCAGCGCGGCGGCGTCGCGGTGGGGGACGACGATACCCGCCCCGCTCGACAGGAGCTCCACAGCGTGGGGAAAGGCGGTGGCGACAACAGGCCGGCCGGCGGCGAGGGCGTCGACGAGCACGCCCGAGGTGACCTGGTCCTGGGAGTCGTAGGGCAGGACGACAACGCTCGCGTCCTGTACCAAGTGGGTCAATGAGGCCAGGTCCCGGTAGGTGGCGTCGAAGCTCACCGATGGGGCCACTCCCTGCGACCAGGTCCGCGCCACCAGCATGTCGCGGTAGGCCTCGCCCTCGAGGGACAGGACCTTGGGGTGGGTGCGACCGGCAACGACATAGCGCGGTCGGGGGCGCAAGTCTTTTAGGTCCGACATGGCGTCGATAGCCCACTCGACACCCTTGCCCCGCCCCAACAGGCCCCAGGTGAGCAGCACCGGGCGGCCGGAGCGGTCAGGTTGGTACTCGGGCGACGCCAGCGTAGCGCCGTGAGGGATCATGGTGACTTTGGACGCATCGACGTCAAAGCGGGAGCACATGCGCTTACGGGCCGTTTCGGCCATGACCACCACGGCGCTGGCCGTCTCACAGATGGCCTCCAGCACCTGTTTTTGGTGGCTGGTCGGGTCGAGCAGGACCGTGTGAGCAACGACGATGACGGGCACCGTGAGTGCCCGCAGGATGTCGAGCATCTCGTCCCCGTCCGTTCCTCCGTACAAGCCGTACTCATGCTGCACTATGACGGTGCCACAACTGTTGAGGGCGGCGGTGGCGTGGCGAACCGAAGCGGGCACGCCGTTGTCGAGCTCGGCAATCACCCGTGGGCCCGAGGAGGTCGTCCCGTCGGCCACCCGGACTACGCCTACGCTGGCGCCGTTGGCCTCGAGGCCGCTGGCCAGGGCGGCAGTGAAGGTGGCCAGGCCGCACGGAGTCGGCGGGTAGGTGCTCAATATCCCATAGGCGCGCTTCGTGCCCCGGCGCGGCGGAACAGACAGAAAAGATCGTGCGGCAACGCTCAAGCGCCAACTCCTCACTGTGGCTCGGTCGAGTTATCGCACCTTGCCAACGGCGGCTGCTGTTCAGCCAAGCTGGGGCTCTCCCGAGTGGGTGTAGTTCAGACTATCAGCATCCGCGGCCGTCGCGGCCGGCGGCTGGGGACGCCGAAACGGGGCAGCAAGAAGTTCGACATCCAGCAAGGGAAATTCGCCCGGCGCCGGGCACAGCCTGATGGAACGGCGCGGCAACCACGCCACAAGGCGATAGGCTTTTGATGGCCTCGTTCACGTCCGGGCACTCGGCCCCACGGCAAGCAGGCAGATCGGGAGCCCCCATGGGATCTCCATCAGAAACGCCGGCCGGGGCCGGCACCGTCGACCTAACCCGCTTCGCCGAAGTTCCCGGACCGACCACAGGTGAGGATCCCCTGGAGGGCTTCGGCCCGGTCCTGGCCGCAGTGGCCCAACGGGACCGCGATTCGGAAGTGCGCAGCGCCGATCGCGTCGAGGCCGGCCAGAAGTTTTTGGACGCCTTCGCCGCCGCCTGCGTCACCGAAGTACGCCCGGCCATGAGTGCCGTGCTCGAGCGTCTGCGCCAGCTCGGCGGCGGCGGACTGGTCGAAGAGCACTCGGGGAACGAGGCGCGTTTCCGCAACCCCTGTTTAACCTTGTGGATGTCCCTAAAAGGCGAGATAGACGGGGAGCCTCGCCTGGACCGCCACCCTTACCTCCAGCTCGAAGCGGATGTCGAAAGGCGAAAGGTCCAAGTCGACGAAGGCGACATGTGGCGTGGCGCAGGCGGGCACAGTAGTGGGCGCGTCGCCGCATGGGACGTCGGTGAGCTCACGCGCCAGCGGGTGATCAACGAGCTGCTCGCTGTCGCTCGCCGCGCCTCTGGCTAGGCGGCCCCGTCCGCTAATGGGGGCATCTCCGCCCGGCCCAGCCCGCTCCGGGTTATCCGGTCCAAACTGGACGCGGCCAAAGAGCCACTTATAACGGCTTCGGCCACGTTAACGAGGCGCAGGTTGTGGTTGCGAGCATGGTTGCGCAAGGCAGAAAAAGCTTGCTCCATGTTGAGGCCCTCTCTTTCGGCCACCATGCCCTTGGCCTGTTCGATGACGATGCGGCTGTTTAGCGCGTTCTGGAGCTGTTGGTTGACGACCTGGGCCTCGAGCGTGGCCCGGTGCTGAAGAATGGCAATGGTGGCGACATCGGCCAAGGCCAGGGCGGCCTCGACGTCCCCACTTTGCATTTCGCGCGCCTCGACATTGAACAGGTTGAGAGCGCCGATTACCGTCCCCCGCAGCCGCATGGGCAAGGCATGCACGGAATGGAACCCGCCGCCGAGTGCCTCGGCCGCGAACCGGGGCCAGCGGCCACCGACCATGGCCAGGTCCTGGCTCGTGACAGCGAGGCCGCTTCGGTAACAGTCCAGGCACGGACCTTCCTCCGACTGCAGCTCGAACAGCTCCAAGACCCGCATGGCCTCGCTGGAGGAGGCCATAACCCGCAGGTCACCGTCCGGTCCGGCCAGCATGAGACCGGCGGCACCAACGCCGAGCACATCGACGCAGCGGTCTGCCAGCCGGGTCAGCAGCTCGACCACATCAAAGTCCGCCACCAGCGTGTCCGCCAGCTCTACCAGTGTCCTGGCGAACAACGTTTGTTTGGCCATCGGGCCTCTGATCACATCGTCATCCTCCCCGGCTCGGGAAAGTCGGTCAACTTACCATGCTAGGACTGCTGCGCCCCGCCTGCTGGTGGAGTTCCCGCCCGCGGTCCGAACTCACGCACGGTGGTCACTTTCGTTTCGCGCCGGGCCGAAGCGGAGCCTCCTGTCCACCACGTCCCTGGCCACGTCGGTCAGAGAACGGTCGTTGCCGAAAGCGTGCGCCCGCAAGCGGACCAAAGCATCGCGCACACTGACACCGAGCTGGGCGGCGACCATGCCGGCGGCCTGGTGCACGACGTAATGGAAGTCAGCGCCCGCGCCCAGCTCGGAGGCGAGCTTGCCGGGCGTGGCGTTGGCTTGCAGCACAAGCACAGCCTGGGCGGCGATGTCCGCCATCACCAAGGCGTCGGCGTGCTGGTCGTCGCTGAGGGCCCGGCCCGGTCGGAACAAAGGTTAAGCGCCCCCAGGCGCACGGAGCCCACCTGGAGGGGGAAGCCGAAGATGGCACGGACGCCGCCGGCGATGGCTGGGGGCGAGAACGCCGGCCACCGGGGTGTCTCGGGATGGTCCAGGTCAGGTTCGAGCACAGGCCAGTCCTGATGATAAGCGTCCACGCACGGCCCCTCCCCCAGGGCGTACTGCAGCTGCTCGATGAGGTCGCTCATGGCGTTGGTCGTGCACAGCGAGCCTTGGAGGTCATCAGCTGCCATGAGCATGATCCCGGCGCCGCTCGTGGCCGTAACCTCGGCGCACACCTGGCACAGCCGTTTGGTGCCGAAAGCACCGCCCCTGCCACCAACAAGTAGGTGGAGGATCCGTTCCCGCCGTTCACCGGCCAATGCTCACTCACCGCCCCCCGCCCTCGATTACCGCCGTCATCCGCTCTCAGCCAGCTTGTCGACGCTCAGCGCCCGGGCTCTCAGGTCGGCGGGCCGCTCGGCCCGAACGGGCACTTGTCCGTGGCGCCGCACCGGGGACGGCCCTGCCCCTCGCCCCGGCGGGCCGGCGGTACCCCGACCCAGGAGCCCAGGGCGGCACCGGCCGCCTGGGCGCTCGGGCCGGTCAGGTCGTTGAGCCCGCACGCGTCCATGACCCGCAGCACGCAGGCCGACGGCGCCCGCACCGTCAATGAGCTCGACCGGCGGCGCTGGAACTCCCGGGCCCGGACGATGACGCCAAGGGTCGACGCGGCCATGAACTCGACCTCGCTCAGGTCGAGTACGAGCCCAGCGCTGTCCAGGGCGATGGCCCGGGCCAGGGTGGCGCACAGGGCGTCATCGGTCGACAGGTCGTGCTCGCCCCGGAGCCAGACGACGACCGGGCCGGCCTCAGCCCCGTCCACGCCAAAAGGGGACGGCTCGGGGAGGGTGAAGAAAGAAGTTCCAAGAAGGGGCATGGCGCTCTCCTGGCTCAGGCAGTGCGAAAAAATCGCGTTACCAGGGTCCGGAGTACCGCCCCCGGCCAACAGGGTGCTGGCCCAACACGTGCGGGGATTTGTCGTGTCCCCCAAAACGTACACCTTTTCAGGCCGGCGCGTCATTGGAGGGCGGGGGCGCGGGTGCTTCATCGCCGCGCCAGGCGGCGCCCGCTCGGGGTGGCCGGCGGCGTGTAGTTCATCTGGAAGTGGTGGTAGAGCGCCGACTCGTCGTCCTGGGAGAGCTCCTCGCCGTGCATCTCGAGGTCAGGGGCGGCGCGGACCTGGTCTTTGGTGGCGGTGACCCGCAGGTCATCGGGACCGACATGGGTGCCCCCCAAGGGCACGAAAGTCAGGTGACGGCCGAAGAAGCCCTCCTTCACCGTGCCGAACTGGGGCTCGTCGGTCTCTACGTCGACATAGACGTCTTGTAACTTGCCGATCTTGTTGCCGTCGCGGTCAACGAGCATCCTGCCGTACCACTGGGCTGCGCTCCATTTGGCCTTATCATCGTTCGTGGCCTTGTTATCGTTCCGGGACTTATCAGCATCATCTTCGGTCTTGTCATCGTCCCTGACATTGACCGTATTTTCGGGTATTCCGGCATTCTCGGACATCAAACTCCTCGTCTCTTGAACGTTCACAATTGCAATTCCCAGAATTACAACGACCGACCGAGGGCCCCGGGCGAGCGCATTGCCACTCGCCCGGGCCTCGGTTGGTCGGGGTTCCTCCCTCGGCCACTAGTGACTGAAGGCAGGGCGTGCGTTATGTCCCGGCGATGGCGGCCACGGGCAGGTTGGAGGTCACACCAACGGGTACCTCGCCGGCCTGGGCGTCACCGAAGCCGTAGACCCTGCCGTCAGAACCGGCCATAAGGTAACCGCCATTGTCGGGGCTGAGGGCGATGCCCACTATGTCAGCGACCCTTATCCCTTCGCCGGGCAGGGAGCCGTGGAACTTGGCCCCCGAGCCGAAGCTGAAAGCACCACCGTCGGCGCCCACCAGGATGTAACCGCGTCCCGTGGATGAGGGAAGGATGGCCCGCACGTCGTGGACATGCTTGCCCAACCCGGGCAACGACCCGTAAAAATGAGTGGTGCCGAAGGTGAACACGCCACCGTCCGAGCCCACCAGCAGGTAGCCGTCCCCGCCCGGGGAGGCGACCATCCCGACGACGTCCTTGACCCGCAGGTGGATGCCGGGGAGCGAACCGTGGAACTTGGCGTCACCGAAGGTGAAAAAGCCACCGTCGGCGCCCACCAGGTAGTAACCCAGGCCGTCGGAGGTGGGAGCGATGGCCACCACATCCGAGACGTGCTTGCCAAGGTCGGGCAGGTCACCATAGAACTTGGCGTCACCCAGGGCGCTGACGCTGCCGTCCGCGGTAACCACCCAATAACCCTTAGCGGCCGGACTGGCGGCTATGCCCACGACACCGCCGGTGCTAGGCGAGGTCGCCACGCCCCCGAGGGGTTGGGCGGCGCCCGAACCGAAGACCTGGCCGTTACCGGTGGCGAGCCAGTAACCCGCTGCCGGCAGGTTCACGACTTCGGCATAAATGGTCGAGCCGGAAGGCCCGAAAAGGGCCTGGCCTGAATAGAAGGCCTGTACGCCCCGGTGGCCGCTGGAGAAGTAGGTGGCCCCGCAGGTGGCCTCCCCGGTAGAAGCACTGAGAGCGACCTTGTCGCAACCTGATATCGGCGCACCATTGTCGAAGAAATTGACAGTGCCTCCGCTCGGGCCGGGGAGCACTTTGGCGGTATAGGTGATGGCCTGGCCGACCGACGCCGGGTTTGCCGAGGACCACAGGGACGCCGTGGTATGCGCTATGGGGGGAGCCGTGGTGGTTGTCGGGGCCGGGGCTTTGCCGTAAAGGCTCAGCTCGTCGACCGACCACCACTTCGTAGCGGCTGAGGTGAGGACGACCTTCAGGTAACGCGCCGTTTGAGCATCGAAGCTGACCAGCTCGGGGGTACCCGTGCCCGCGCAGTTGGCGACGGCGGCCCAGGAGCTGCCATTGGCGGAAACCTCGACCTCATAGCCCCGGGCGTAATCGGTCGGCGAGTTGGGCACCGACATCTGCAATTCGTAGAATCCCCGGGCCGAACCGAGGTTGACCTCGAGGTACAAACCGGCGGCCTGGTCCTCGTTGGTACTGAAACGGGTCGTCGACCTGCCATCGATGGCGTTGGCGGGGACGTCGGCGCTGCTGGACGGTGCGTTGGTACTGGCCACCCAACCCGTGCTTTCCTGGGCGGTCCCGCTCGCCGCCGCCGAGCAGTTGGACCCGGCAACAGCAGTAGTGGTCGTTGTCGGCTTTGTCGTGGTCGTTGTCGGCTTTGTCGTGGTCGTTGTGGGCTTGGTCGTGGTCGTGGTGGGTACGGTCGTAGTGGTAGCCACCGTCGTGGTGGTGGCCGACGACGTCGTCGTAGCCGGGGTGGCGGAGGCGACTGAAATGGCGGAAGCCAGGAAGCCGCCGACAATAGCGAGCGTCGCCACTATGGCAGTGCCGGGCGCAGCGCGCCGGCTGTGCCGGCCTTGCCGTTTATAGGTCATCTTTTCCTTTGGTAAAGGGGAGCCCCGTGGTTGCGGCCGGCCGCGCTTCGAGAACGAACGCGGTGATGCCCGCAGGCAGGTACAGCGCGCTTTGGCCTGGCCCGGTCCTCCGCCTAGGGCAAAAGAACGCCAGAGAACGGGCCGGACGGGGACGAAAGAACGCTTCTGCTCAGAGGTTGCGACGTCGCTACCAAGGTCTGGAGTACCGCCCCCGGCCAGGTCAAACTGGCCCAACACGTCGGGGCTGTTATCGCGTCCCTTTCATTGTACACCTTTTCGGTGCCTACAGGAGGCCGGAGTGCGGGTTAGTCGACCTCAGTACCAGGCCAATGCCCATCGGTACGGTTGCTCCGAACGGGCCCGCCTCTGGAGGCCAAAAGGACGCTCGTCAGAAGTACGCCCGAGATTGCGAGAACGATGACCCAAATAAGCATGGCATCAACACCACCCTGGAGAAGGCACGCGCAATAGCATGCGCCGCCAGGGTCCGGAGCAACGCTCACCAGGGATGGTAGCATCGCCGGGCTACCGCTCGGCCAGGCCGGTGCGGGTGGAGCCGCGTCCCTGGCCGTAGCAATGCGCAAAAGGGTGTACCGTAATAGAGGCACGAGCAATCCCCCGACGTGCTGGGCCAGTACGTACTGGCTGGGGGCGGTACTCCAGACCCTGGTAGCGCGACTTTGCAGCGCCCTAGGTAGGAGCACGTCATGGCCCACTCCGGGTCTTCCTTTCCCACCGTCTCTGGCCCGCTTTCCCTGAGCCACGAGGCACCAGACGTTGGTCCCGTCGCCTTCAGCCCGGCGGCGCGGACACGCACGGCGTGACGCTCACTGGCGCCGCCCGGCACGACACCAGCCCCCAGCAGAACGCTCCGCCCGCGGCCCGGCCGCCCGGCGGCCGCCCCCCGGCAAGACCTCCCGGGCCGCCGCCACGCTGGAAGTCCTGGGCCTGGGGCTTGGCTGCGTGCTGGCGGCCATCCTGTTTTTCCACGCCGACGTCAAATCGACCCCAGCGACAACTTCACGTATACCGGCTTCGTGAACGAAGTATCGGCCAACAAGATCTCCACGGCCGCCATCACCTCCACCGGCGCAGTCAGCGGAAAGCTTGACACGGGCGGGGCTTATACGTCCCAGATCCCCACGGCTCTGGACGACACCGCCCTGACGCCGCTGCTGCTCGACCACAAGGTCCAGGTGACGGGCACCAACCCGAGCACGACGTCGGTGCTTACGGTGCTCGAGGACCTGCTGCCGTTGCTTCTCATCGTCGGCGTCCTGATCTGGTTCGTCCGGCGCGGCCGCAAACAGATGGGTGGCGGGCTCGGCGGGATCATGGGCATCGGACGGTCCAAGGCCAAGGTGTACGACGAGGAAAAGCCGACGACACGGTTCGCCGATATCGCCGGCTACGAAGGCTCCAAGGCCGAGGTCATGGAAGTTGTGGACTTCCTCAAATACCCCGAGCGCTATGCCGCGGCGGGGGCCGTCGGCTCCAAGGGTGTGCTCATGAACATCCTCACGGCGGCAGACTTCGACGCGGCTCGAGACCGCCTCCTTATCGGCCGCCGTGATGCTTCCAACGCCCTCGTGCCGGAGGAAAAGCACTCGGTGGCGGTCCACGAGGCCGGGCACGCTCTGGTCGCGGCCCTGTCCGAACACGCCGACCCGGTGGCCAAGGTCACCATCCTGCCCCGGGGCGCCGCGCTCGGGGTGACCGAACAGCTCCCCTTTCCGAGCGCGCCACCTATATTCCCAGAGCTACCTGACCGACTCGCTGGCCGTCCGCCTGGGTGGGCGGGCCGCTGAGATCCTCGTCTTGGGCGAGCCCTCGACGGGTGCGTCCAACGACCTCGCCGGCGCCACCGACCTGGCGACCCGCATGGTCCGCGAATGGGGTTTCTCGACAGAGGTCGGCCCCATTGGTTACGGCCCGGAGGGCCCGAGCCGCGATAACCCCTTCGCCGGCCGCCCCTATGCCGAGGAGACGCAGCGCGCCATAGACCAGGAGGTGGCGACGCTGCTGCGAAATGCTGAGGCCAGGGCCACAAAATTGCTCGGGGACAATCGGGGCACCCTCAACCGGGTCATAAACCTCCTGCTTGACCGCGAGACGATCGACGGCGCCGAGCTGGCCATCATTACCGGGAAACCCCGCCGCCTGGTGGAGCGAGACCTGGTCCTGTCGGCTCGGGCGGCCAAAATTACCCCGCCCTCGGCGGAGTGGGGCGCAGCCGGCCCCATCTGATCCCTCGGGCCGGGCCCTTCGCCAGGCCAAGGGCTTCTCCGACGCGGGATGGTTGAGGGCTGCTCTAGGGTGCCGGCCGCGGGATAATCGACCCAGCGGGCCCACAGCACCGATTGCGGCCTAACGGCAGGCCCTGACCGAGAGGAGACCAAGCATTGAAAAAGGCGATAGTTACCGGTGGCAACAGCGGGATCGGAGCCGCATGCGGCGCACGCCTGGCCCGAGAGGGTGCCCAGGTCTTCTCTTTCGACCTCGCTCCCGGAAGCGACTACCAGCTCGATGTCAGCGACAGCGCCGCCGTCGCCGACGCCGTCGCCCGTGTCGGCCCGGTCGACATCCTTATCAACAGCGCCGGCATCGTCGGCCCCAACAAGCCGTTATGGGAGATAACCGACTCCGAGTGGCAAGCAACTCTCTCTGTCAATGTGAACGGGGTGTTCAACCTGTGCCGGGCCGTGGTCCCTGCTATGCGTGAGAAGGGGTGGGGTCGTATCGTCAACATCGCCAGCATTGCCGGCAAGGAGGGCAACCCCAACCTCACGGCGTATTCGGCGTCAAAGGCGGCCGTCATCGGGCTGACCAAGGCGCTCGGCAAGGAGCTGGCCACCAGTGGAGTTCTCGTAAACGCCATAGCCCCTGCGGTAATTGAAACACCCATGAACGCCAAGATCACGCCGGAGGTACTTGCCTACATGGTCAGCCGCATCCCGATGGGACGCCTGGGCCAGGCAGAGGAGGTGGCGGCACTAGTGGCCTGGCTCGCCTCCGATCAAGTCAGCTTCTCGACCGGCTCGGTCTACGACATCAGCGGGGGCCGGGCTACGTACTGAGCCACCGAGGCCGCGGCCGTGCGTCGGCGCCCCGAGGGCTAATCCGGTGGTGCCCTGTCTACCGAGAACCGCAGTAGGCAAGGAGGTCACCCACGAACACGGCTTATAAGCCGCCCCGGATGCGGCGTCGCCTGTTGTTGCGCTTGGCTCGGGTCGCCTGGTGGAGACCGTTGGTGTTGCCGCTGGTGCCTGTGGCTTGGGTCAACCTCTCGCTGGTCGGCCAGCTCAGGGCCTCGGCGAGCACGCCCGGCGAGCAGGGTGCGGTTGTCTCCTGGGCCAGCGCCCGGCCCACCGACCTCGGGGCCAGCGGGGGCACGGTAGTCGTGACGGGCGCCGTGGCGCACGCCACAACCTGCCAGTTGGAGCTCCTGTCGAGCCCGTCGTTCCCCGTGGTCCACTCGCACGACCCCAAGGCTTGCCCCACCAACTCCTACTCGGCGCACGTGACGATCGGGCCCAACCCCACCGCGGTGCAGCGGACGGTTGCCAGCTAGTGGTCACTATGTGGCTACGAACGAATGGCCGGACCGGGTTGGCGGGCCCGGTGTACAACCTAAGGTGGCGAGCATGGCTACTCACGTACCTCATCGACAGGTGAGCGAAAAAGCCCCGGACATCGCCGGCGTCGCGCACCTGATCATCGATTGCTCCGCCCCGGCGACCTTGGCCGCGTGGTGGGGAACTCTTTTGGGAGGGGCCCTGGTCCTGCACAACGACAGCGAAGCTCAGTTGGACGCGCCCGGGCTCACGCTCTATTTCGTCGCCGTACCAGAGGCAAAGACGATAAAGAACCGCCTCCATATCGACCTTCATTGCCGCGACTTCGCCGCCGCTGTCAACCAGGCCCGAGCACTCGGCGCCACACCGGCGCCCGATGTCTATACGGGGGAGGGTTGGTGCGTGCTGCGAGACCCGGAGGGGAACGAGTTTTGCGTGCTGGACGCGGTGGAGCCAGCCTCGGTTTAACGGAGGTAGCTCCCGTTTAGCCAGACGGGTACTCGGGCCACCTTTAGCCCTGGTAGTCCTCGTCGAGACTGCGGATGTGCATTTCCGGGCTGAGGCGGGCAAAGGGTAGCTCGGGGATCTCCCCCACCGGGTTGGTCCCTGTGTCCTGACCGCGCAGAGGATAGGCCCGGAACTGCGGTGCCCGGCTCAGGTCGCAACGAACGTCGGACCGCGAAAAGCGAACGGTCAGACCCACCCGAGGTCGGTCAGAGGCGTTGGCCGGGGAACCGTGGACAATGCTGTCGTGGTGGAGCGAGGTCTGTCCCGCCAACAGGTTGAGGGACACGGCATCGTCGGCCGAGAAGGTGCCGCCCTCCAGTTCCAACGTGAGCACCGACTCGCTGATGTGCTTGCGGTGCTGGAGCAGACCGGACCGGTGAGAACCAGGTATGACCTGCATGGCCCCGTTGGTCTCGTCCACGTCTTCGAAGGCCAACCACGCGGTGACCGAGTGGTGTAGCGGCTCCAGTGGCCAGTAATAGCCGTCCTGGTGCCAGGCCACTGTGCTGGACGAGCGCGGGGACTTGGCAAAGAACTGAGAACCCCACATGTAGAAGTCGGCCCCAGGACCCCCTCGACGAGGTCCAGCAGGGCGGGAGTGGTGCACACGTCGTAGAGCCACCGGCTGGCCATGTGCCACTCGCGTATGGCACCGGGGCCCTCGCTCGGCTCCAGGAGCCCGCACAGGGCGGCGTACCCAGCGCGCAGACCGATCATATCCGCCGGGCTGAACACCTCCATCCCGCACAGGTACCCACGGTCCACGAACTGCTCCGTCTGCCCCACCGTCAATGTCGGTGCCACCGTCCCTGTCCTTTCGCGTGCTCATCCCGGCTCGCTACCCGATATCAGTCTGGTGGGTGGCGACCCAGGTCAACCCCTGGGAGCGACGCTACCCTACCGCCTCGCACAAGGTGAGTTGGCCGCCGGTAAGGCAATAGGCGTGCCGATGGAGCCGCGGGCCGGGGGGGGACGACGAGGTCGACCTCGTCGTTGACCAGGGGCGCCAGGAAGGCGGCGTAAGCCACCGTTATGTGGCTGTTGTCCCGGAACACGAGCAGGTTGTCCACGATCACCGGGCACGTGCCGGCGGCACAGAACCACGGTTTGACATTGACGAATGTGCCTCCGGCCCGCACGACCGCCGCCTGTTCGGCGATCATGTCCGCGTTGTCGTAGCCGACCAGGCCCGGTCCCGCATGGCTCTCCGTCGGGGTCACGTCGCAGGCCTGCACGTCGTCGAGGTGAGCGGACAAGCAGTCGGGTACCACCCAGTCAGGCGATTCCACCGGTCCGAGCACCAGCACCTTCGCCCCGCTGGCTCGCAGTGCGGTGATCGAGCGGCTCAACCCGGCCAGCCATTGCGGGCCGTCCTGGGTTACGTCGTAGAGGGGGTCATAGTTGGGGGCAATGCCGAGTACCACCAGCACAGGGTGCGTGGCGACGATGAGGGAAGTGACCTCGGTCCGCCACTCATCGCACTCGGAATAGGTGCGCCCCAGGTCGGGGCTGACGATGGTGACATCGACGGGTGGACAAGTGGCTTTGGTCCACACCAGCAAACGCCAGTGCCGCGCCTTGGCTATGGCATCAACAGCCGGGAACCACATGGCGGCGTGGGAGTCGCCGAACAGGACCGCGGTGGTCGCCGAACCGAGGTCGCCGAAGACGCAGGGCGCCACTTGCACCTCGGTGAAGCCCAGGAGGCACCCGTCGAAAAAAGGAGGTGCCTCGCTGGCACCGGCCTCGGCCAACGGCGGGTCGAGGTTGCTTGGTACGTCCATCATGCGGGCCGAGCGTTCCAGGGCCGCCGTCACCTGGAGTTGGGCCGCGGCCAGGCTGGCCTCGGTGCCGGTGAGCGCCGCCGCCCTTCCTTGGCCGGGCAAGCGGGTGTGGCGTGCCGGCTTCGACGCCGCCGAGGCCGACGAAGGGCCGGGCGGGGCAGGACGCGAACCGTCGACACCCGAGCTGATGAGGGCTATTGGTGCCATCCCATGGCCCTGCAATGCCGGTAACAGCAGGGCGGCGACCAGGCAGGTCGAGGCGCCCACGGTGGTCAGCCCCAAGCCGGCCAGAAGCGAGCGGCGAGCATGCTCGGACAGCCACTGCGAGCAACGGGCCGGTTCCTCCACCAGGCGGTAGGTGGCCCAGGCCAGTAGGCCGCTCGCCGCCGCCAGCGCCACCGTCGTCCCCTCCGAGAGAGCGTGGCCGGCCAGGTAGGGAGCCAGGACGAGCACCGGCCAGTGCCACAAGTACCACGAATACGACATGGCCCCGACCACGCCCATGGCGCCGGTGCCCAGCACGGCGACGGGGCCCCAGGGGTTCGGTGCCAACCCGGCGGCCAGGATGGCCGCCGTCCCCAGCACCGGCACCAGCGCAGCCGTACCGGGGAACGAGGTGGAGGCGTCAAACACGACGGCGGAGCCGACGACGGCGGCCAAGCCGACCCAGCCGAGGGCGATGGCGGCCGGGGCTGGTACCCGGCGCAGCACCGGTGCGCCGAGAGCGACCAAACCTCCCACCGCCAGCTCCCAGGCCCGGGTGGGCAGTGAGAAGAATGCCCAAGGCCGATCGGCCCCGGTCAGCCAGAGGGAGAAAAGGAAAGAACCAGTGGCCACCAGGCCCAGGAGGCTGAAGGCGGCTAGAGCCGACGGGCGCGCCGTCCCGTCGGCTGCCGTGGGCCTGTGCCGGGCCGGCCGGGAGCGGGCACGTCGCCGGGACCATGGCCATATGGCCGCTGAAACCGCCAGCAACAGCAGCGGCCATACCAGGTAGAACTGTTCCTCGACACCCAGGGACCAGTACTGCTGGAACGGCGAGGGAGGCCCCGACGCCGTCAAATAGTTGGCCTGGGCGGCGGCGAAGCGGTAATTGCCCCCGTAGAACGCCGTAGCCAGCCCGTCTTTCCAGACCGACTGCACCTGCAGGGGCGGCAACAGGAGAGCGGACGCCACCATGGTAACGACGACGACGAGCATGGCCATGGGCAGGAGCCGGCGAGCGCGGCGGCCATAAAAAGCACGCAGAGAAATGCCGCCGCGACGGCCCGCTCCCGCCACAACAAGTCCGTGATCAAGAAACCGGAAATCACGAAGAAGACGTCGACTCCGACGTACCCACCCCCGAGGAAGCCGACATGGGCGTGGTAAAAGACGACCTCGAGTACGGCGACGGCGCGCAAGCCTTGGATATCGGCCCGAAAAGTCCGGTCCGAAGGGTTATGTCCTAAAGCGCGGTTCACGGGCAGTCCCAGCGTGGCCCAAGTCCTACCCAGGGCCTCGCAATTGGTGGTGCCTAAATACAGGAGCGGTCCTCACGAGACCATTTGTAGCGCGCCCGAGCAGGCCGGTACGGCATTTGAGGACCGCTGGCCACGGCCGGCCTCAAACCTCGGCGCCCCCGGCACCGGCCCCCGACCCGGGGCCTCGCTCACCGTCACCACCCCGAAGGTGCCGTGCTCGGTATAGCCTTGGCGGATTATGGTCCCGTTTTCGCCACCGGGCACGCCGGCGCCGGGGCCGGGCCAAGCCCTCTCGACCGGCGGGACCGTCGCGTCCTCGATGCCATAGACGAGGACGAAGTGCTGGGCCTGCTCGGGGAGCTGATCGCCCAGCCGAGCGAAAACCCGCCGGGCAACGAGGGGAATTGCGCTCATTTCCTCTCGTCGTTCCTGCTGGAGCAGGGCGTCGCCTGCCGTTCTGGTCGAGGTCGCGCCCGGCCGGCCCAACCTGTACGCCACCATTGGCGGCCCGGGCCCGACACTCGTCTTGTGCGGTCACCTCGACACGGTGCCGGCCGGCGAGGGTTGGACGAGCGACCCTTTCCGGGGGATATCGAGCGGTGGCCAGAATCTACGGCCGGGGCGCGTGCGACATGAAGGGGGGACTGGCGGCCATGACGGCGGCCTTGCTCGCCATCAAGCGATCGGGCGTCCCCACCAACGGAACCCTGGCTCTCCACGCCGTCATCGACGAGGAGGTGAGTTCCCTGGGCGCCAGGAAGGCAGCCGCCGATCTTGGCGCCGACTGGGTCATCGTCGGCGAGCCTTCCAATGGCCAGGTACTGGCCATTGGCAACGGGCAGCTCAATTTCGAGATCGTCTTTCATGGCCAGGCTGTGCACAGCTCTCACCCCGAGGACGGTCGCAACGCCATCCACGATGCCGCCGCTTTTATCCGCCTCGTGGAGGACGAGTCCGCTCACCTCGCCGGCGCTCCCTTTCCGGGGATCGGGCCGGCGACATATTCGGTCGGCCTCGTCGAAGGCGGCCGCGGCGGTTCCACGGTCGCTGACCGTTGCCAGGTTACCCTCGATCGCCGCGTGCTCCCCTCCGAGAGCCTGGAAGTTGTCGAGGGACAAGTAGTGCGCCTGCTGGCCCGGCTGGAGTGTGAGCGGCCCGGGCTGCGCTGGCAGCTGGCGCGGACCGTCGCCTTTCCACCCCTGCGAGGCGTCGCCGGCGGGGACCTGGAGGAGGCCCTCAACCGCGCCGTGTCCGACCTCGGCGAGATCGTCACCGAGGCGCGCAGAGGGATGCGGTTCGCTACCGACGCCGCCTGGTACGCCGCCGTCGGGTGCCCTTCGGTCGTCTTCGGCCCGGGCGATGTGACACTCGCTCACCAACCGGACGAGCACGTCGCCATCGTCGACCTTTATGCCGCTACCCGGGCCATGGCCCTGTGCTGCGGTCGCCTGTTGGGACCGGGAGCCCCGGCGCCCCACTCCCCCGCCTAGTCGGGGCTTCTGTCATCACTTGCCGCAAGCGGCCTATGTAGTACCGGTAATTTGCCAGCGACGTGCTGGGGGGGACCTGGTGGTCGGCGCCGGGTATATAGCCGCCCTGGCGGATAACGGGAAGCAGCCTCTCGAACTCCCGGTCGGTGGCGTCCGGGCCGTCGGCGATGGACAACTTGTTGAACCCACCGATGAACCGCAGCCGGGGGTGCTCCCGGCGCAACGACACGATGTCCATCCCGGCGTTCACGTCCATGGGCAGGAACCCGTCCACGCCCACGCCCAGGAAGTTGGGTACCAGGGGCGCGAAGTCACCGTCGGTGTCCACGAGGACGTGCTGCACGCCGTGTTTACGAGCCATGGGCACCAGTTCCCGGTAATAGGGGGCGACGAACTCGTCGAACATCCGCGGCGACATCAGCGGGCCGTTCGTCCCGCTGATGTCCTCCTGGATGTAAAGCACGTCCGCCGGCAGGACCTCGAGGACCTTGGACAAATGTTCGCGGTACACGCTCAGGGCAAACCGGTTGACACGATGGACCAGATCGGGTGCGTCATAGAACGCGTAGGACAACCCCTGCGTGCCCATAAGCTCCCGGGGCGTCCAGTAGAAACCTTCGATGTGCATACGGACGGAGTATTCGCCCCGGGCCTGGCCGGCGCGCAGTGGGCCGTAGGTCCGCTCGATGGTGGCGTCGTTGTAGAAACTCGCCTCCTCGGCCCGGGCCAGCTGCTCCAGTTCCGGCCAATCCTCTGTCCTTGTCACCGCATACGTGTCGTTGACCTCTACACCGCTCCACTTGTGCCGGTCGATCACCCGGCCGCCTTCGTCGCGGTACAAGGTGTGCTCGGGGGTGTCCTCGAAGACGTGCACCGGCAGGCCGCGCAACGGCAGGATGAAGCCAACCCGGCGGACGGCATCGAAGCCGAGCCAGTTCTCGTAGTCGAGCACGGCGTCAAAGCGGGCGGATTGAAGGTACTTCTCTTCGGGACAGGGCAGCCTGGCGTCGAGGACCCGGTCGGCAATACCGGCGGGCAAGCCTTCCGCCGCGAACCTGCGGACGGTTAGGTCCCAGGGATAAAACGTCTCCTCGACCGCGCCCCGGTCCCCTATCGCGCCGAAACCGAGGGTGGCTTGTTCCCGTTGCCGGGGGTTCACTTTCGGTAGCCACCCACCTCTCCGACTCTAAGCCGTCCCCGTACCTTCCTCAATCCGACGGGCCCCCACAGGGTGCCGCATGGGCGAACACAGCCCTACTTCCCGGTAGCGTTGCTGGGAGCGGCGGTTCGTAGGACATCACGTTCGGTGGCGTGTGCCCTGTCGAGGCCCGTGCATTAGCACGATGGGGACGCCACCGAGCACACTTGGGAGATGCCTGCCCTGCTCGGCCGCACCCAGGGCGAGAGCGCGGCGCCTGCCGGGGCCCGGCGCTGGCCGTCGAGGGCCTCAGCAAACGCTTCGGCGACCGGGTCGCCTTCGAGGATGTGTCGTTCGAAGTGGCCCGGGGCGAGGTGTTCGGTTTCCTGGGCCCTAATGGGGCGGGCAAGACCACCACGGTCAGGGTCCTGGGGACGCTCCTGACGCCGTCGGCGGGCTCTGCCATCGTGGCCGGGTTACCGCTTACGCCGGACAACGGAGTCGAGATACGCCGCCGTATCTCGATCATGCCCGAGGCGCCCGGTCTTTACCTGCGGCTGAGCGTGCTCGAAAACCTCGAATGCTTCGCCGGCCTTTACGAGCTGGCCGACGCCCGAGGCCGGATCGATCGGGCATTCCGCGCTGTGAACCTCACCAGCAGGGCCAACGACACCTGCGGGACGCTGTCGAAGGGGCTCCGTCAGCGCGTGGCCCTGGCCCGAGCCCTGCTCAACGAGCCCCAAACCCTCTTCCTCGACGAACCCACATCGGGGCTCGACCCCGTTGCCGCCCGAGAGGTGCACGAACTGGTGGAGGGGCTGCGCCAGCGCGGCGTCACCATATTCCTGACCACGCACCGGCTGGAGGAGGCAGAGCGGCTCTGCGACCAGGTCGCCATCCTCGACACAACCTTGAGGGCGATCGGCCGGCCCCAGGAGCTCCGCGACCGGCTGTTCGCCAAGACTCTCGAGGTGAGGACGCGGGTGGCACTCCCCGAGCCGGGCCGGGTCTTTTCCGGCCTCCCCGCCGTCGACGATTGGAGCCAGGATGGCGACGGGGCGTACCTGCTCACCGTCTCTGACCCCGTGGTCGCCGCCCCGGCGGCCACCCGCGCCCTGGTGGCCGCAGGCGCCGATGTCCTGTCCATCAGCCGGTCGTACCGCTCGCTGGTGGACATCTACCTCCAATTAGTCAATGAGGACAGGCAGGACCGGGCGGGAGGGCAGAGGTGAGCTGGACGCGGGTACGGGCCATCTTCCGCAAAGAACTACGCGAGTACCGGCGCAATGGTTTCATCCTCGCCACCATGGCCATAGTCCCGCTGTTCTTCATCGTCCTGCCCATCCTTCGAGGTCTTCGCCGCCCCCGCGTCCACGCCGGCGGCGCAGTCGCTACTGAAGGGCGGTCCCCTCACCTACATGCTGGGGATCCCGGCCATCGTGCCGACGACGGCGGCGGCCTTCGCCATCGTCGGGGAACGCCAGCAGGGCACTCTTGAGCCCGTGCTGTCGACGCCGGTGCGCCGAGAGGAGTTCCTGATTGCCAAAGCCCTGGCCGTCCTGGTCCCTTCACTGGCGATCTCGTACGGGTGGTATGCCGTCGTGCTGGTGTGCGCCGGTCTGTTCGCCCATCCCGCCCTCTCGGCGGCGATCTTCCGGGCCCCCGAGCTGCTGGCGCAGGCGTTGTTCACGCCCCTGATCGCCGGTTGGTCCATTTCCTCCAGCATCGCCATTTCCGCCCGCTCCAGCGACGTGCGGGTGGCCCAGCAACTGGGCTCCCTGGTCAGTCTGCCGCCCCTGGCCATGGCGGTACTGGTGTCGTTCTACGTGGTCCATCCCACGCCCGCGCTGGTGCTCGGCTTGGCCGCGGTGCTGGTGGCGGCCGACGGTTTGGGCTGGAAGGCCATGTTGGCGATGTTCAACCGGGAGCGCCTCCTCACCGGGACCAAGGTTTAGCGGGCAGCGAGCACTCACATACCGACGCGGTCGACCGGCGAGTGTAGGGCCCGCCACAGCGCCTCCACGTCGTCGCCCAACCGAGCCAGCTTGTCCCGCAACTCGGCCACCTCAACCTGCAGCTCCGCCAGGTTGGAGGCCCGGGCTGGGGTCGACCCGGCACGAGGTACGTCGTCCGCCGCCGGCCCGGGTATGTCAGCGGAGCTATCGGTCAATAGCTGCGCCCAGCGCTCCTCCTTCTGCCCGGGCCGGCGCCCCAGGCGGACGACGACGGGCTCGGGCAACCCGCCGAGGTGCTCGAGCTCGACCTCGACTTGGGCGATGCCTTCGAACTCGCACATGCGCGCGCTCCGAGAACGCAGCTCGCCGGCCGTCTGTGCCCCCCTCAGGAGCAGCACGGCGACCAAGGCCGCCTGGCGCTCGCTGATGGCAAGTTGGTCTCCCAGGAGCTGCTGGTAGCGGATGACGGACCGGCCGTGCGAGGGGTGGACCAGGCTCACCAGCCCGGCCACCTTGAGGGTCGCCAGGGCGCCTTGAACCGTGCCCTCATCGAAGGACACTACGGGATCGCGGTTGGAGGACTGGTTGCACGCCAGCAGCAGGGCGTTCAGCGACAGGGGGTACTGGTCCGGCGTGGTCAGCTGCTTCTCGATCAAACTGCCGATCACCCGCGCTTGCTCGGGGCTAAGGCGCACGGCGCGATGCTATCTGCCTTGTCCGCGCCCCGGTCCACCCCGACCGCCACCGTCAGGACCAACCTGGTGCTGGCACGGGGCCGGGTACACCGGCTGGCCCCCTTGGCCGAGGCCGGCAACGAGGCCAGACTTTTACCAACAACCGCCGGCCAGATGCTGGCGGTCCCCGAGGAGGTCCAATGCAGCCAGCCAAGGCAGCCGTCAGCGTCGTCGCCGTGCTCGGAGGTGCCTGGTTCGGCGTGGCGCCCGCCTTCGCGGCTACGCAGCCGAGCACTACGGCCGGCGGCTCCGTGAAGCTCTTTGCCACACCGAGCAACGGCCTCCACGCCACCATCTTGATGACCGGTGCAATCGGCGACTACGGAAATGCGCTCACGATCGACAAGGCCGGGGCGTCCGACCCCAATGGGAACTACGTCAAAGTGACGCTCCAAAAAGGCGGGTTCGAGATCAACTCGACAGCTCTCAATGCGAAAGCCAACAAGGTACAACCGACCTTCGACACGGCGACCTGCTCAGCGTGGCTCTCCGTAGCGGGCCCGGTCACGCTGTTCAATGGGACAGGCCTTTATACAGGAATTGTCGGTACCCTCGGTGTCACCGAGACCGCCGCCTTCATCCTCCCGCGCAACGTCAGCGGCAAGAACAAAGGGGCGTGCAACACGAGCGACAACGCCCAGCCGCTTAAGCAGTACGCGTCGATCATAGGCACAGGTACCGTCTCGTTCGGTTAGCGGCCCAGATGGCCCCCCGAACCTACTCGGGACGGTACTCCCGTTTCCCGGTGGTGGCGTCGTACCAGACGCGCATCCTTCGGCCCGTCTCGGGATCGAGGAACACTTCCCCCGTCGGCTGGGCCGAGCCGCCGCCGGCGCCCTTCCGCTTGCCTCGGTACCGGTCCCAGCCGAAGAGCGCTATGACGATCCCGGCGACCACGACCACGAGCACAACCCATTCGATGGGGCTCATATAGACCCGCTCAGTCCTGGGCGCTTGCGTTGGGGGACGTCGGTGGCCACTCCACCACTCGGGCCGTGCCGTAGGCCACGATCTCGCTCATGCTCCTGCCCATCTCGGTGGAGTCGAAACGCATCATGGTCACGGCGTTGGCCCCCATGGCCGCGGCATTCTGCACCATACGGTCGAGCGCCTGGCGCCGAGAATCCTCGTTGAGCTTCACGTACGACCGGATCTCACCCCCAGCGAGGCTTTTGAGGGCGGCGGCGATGTTGCCGCCGAGGCTCCGGGACCGGACAGTGAGGCCAAATACCTGTCCGATGGTCTTGACCACCTGGGCCTCGGGGATGTTCTCGGTCGTGGTGACGATCATCGGTCGCGACGTAGTGAGGTTGTCGGTTGGTGTCTGCATCGAACTGCCTCCTCTGGCATGAGGTGCCGGCCACGCTGGCGCCTATCAAAGTGATATCACTTTTTGTGGGTGGCGTCAAGTGAGCGTGAGCACAGCCGACCCATTCTGGAGCGCCTTGGCCGCCTACGACGACCTTGGAGACCGGCTGGACGGCCCCCGCCAGTTGGGTCGCGACAATGCTCGGAGCCCGGTCATCTGAGCCAGGGTACGCCCGCCATTTTCAACTTAGGGCGCACCGGGCGCTTGCGGCAAGGCCCCGTCCGTGCGCAGAATCTCTGGCCCGGACCAAGGCCTCGAAAATAAGGGAAGGGGTGACGTATGGCCAGGCATGCGGTGGTGATCGTCGGAGGCGGCCCGACGGGGATGATGCTGGCGGCGGAGTTGGCGTTGGCGAAGGTCGACGTCGCCGTCGTCGAGCAGCGTCCCGATAACGTGCTCGTCGGCTCCCGGGCCGGCGGTTTCCATTCGCGTACGATCGAAGTGCTGGACCAGCGTGGGATCGCTGATCGGTTCCTGGCCGAGGGCCGGGTGGCTCAGGCCGCCATGATCGGCAGCACCGTCTTGGACATGAGCGACTTCCCGACGCGTCATCCTTATTCGCTCGGGATCTGGCAGAACCAGATCGAGCGGGTCATGGCCGCCTGGGTCGCCGAGCTCCCGGTCCGGATGTATTACGGATGTGAGGTAAAGGGCTTCGCGCCGGACGACACCGGCGTCGACGTAGAGCTGTCCGACGGCGAGCCGCTGCGGGCGCAGTACCTCGTCGGCTGCGACGGAGGTCGCAGCATCACCCGTAAAGCCGCGGGCATCGAGTTCCCAGGATGGGATCCGACCAGGAGCAACTTGATCGCGGAGGTCGAGGTGACCGAGCAACCGCCGCCGGGCCTCCGCCACGACGCCAGGGGCGTCCATGCCCTCCACCGGCTGGAGGATGGGCGGACGGTGCGGGTCGTGGTGACCGAGCAGCAGCTCGGGCCAGTAGCGAGCCCACCCTGGGCGACCTCAGCAACGCGCTCATCGCCGTGTACGGCACCGACTTCGGGATCCACAGTCCGAGATGGATATCCAGGTTCACCGACATGACGCGTCAGGCCGCCGCCTACCGCGCCGGACGAGCCCTCCTGGCCGGCGATTCGGCGCACGTGCATTACCCGGTCGGTGGGCAGGGCCTCAGCCTCGGTGTGCAGGATGCGGTGAACCTGGGGTGGAAGCTGGCCCAGGTGGTCCACGGGACCTCCCCGGAGAGCCTCCTGGATACGTACCAGGAGGAGCGCCACCCGGTCGCGGCCCGCGCCCTGCGGCACACAATGGCCTTGGGCGTGCTCCAGCGCGCCGACGAGCGCACCAAGGCCCTGGTCGAGATGGTGTCGGCTTTGGCGATAATGGACGAGCCTCGTAAACAGCTCGCCGGGATCATCTCCGGGCTGGACGTTCATTACGACCTCGGCGAGGGCCACCCCCTCCTCGGACGTCGCATGCCCGATCTGGACGTCGTGACCGCCGACGGCCCGCTACGGGTCTTCACCCTGCTCCACGAGGCCAAGCCGGTACTGCTCAACCTCGGTGAGCCGGGGGCCTTTGACATCATTCCACGGGCGGACCGGGTCCAGCTGATCGACGCCGAGTATGTCGGCCCCTGGGAGCTTCCCGTACTTGGCGCCGTCACCGCTCCCCCCGCCGTGTTGGTCCGGCCCGACGGGTATGTCGCCTGGGTCGGCGACAGCACGGGTACCGGGTTGCGGGACGCCCTGGCTACCTGGTTCGGCAACCCCGGCCGCGCCGGCCGGCGCACATAATCCGGCCCGGACGTAGCGTGGGCCCATGCGCTTCGCTTTCAAGACCTCACCGCAGAATACGACCTGGGCCGACATGCTGGCGGTGTGGAAGGCGGCCGACGATATCGAGCTTTTTGAATCGGGCTGGACCTTCGACCACTTCTACCCGATCGTTTCCGACAGCAGCGGCCCCTGCATGGAGGGCTGGGTCAGCCTGACAGCGCTGGCCCAGGCCACGACGCGCCTGCGCATGGGGACTCTGGTAACCGGCATCCATTATCGTCACCCGGCCGTCCTCGCCAACATGGCCACCACCCTCGACATCGTTTCTGGGGGGCGTCTGGAGCTCGGGATCGGGGCCGGGTGGAACCAGGAGGAGTCGGGGGCCTACGGGATCGAACTGGGCACGCCGGGCCAGCGCAGCGACCGCTTCGAGGAAGCCTGCGAAGTGATCGTCGGGCTCCTCACGCAGGAGACGACGACCTTCAAGGGCCGGTACTACCAACTCACCGATGCCCGCAGCGAGCCCAAGGCGGTCCAGCGCCCCCACCCGCCGATATGTATCGGCGGTAGTGGTGAGAAGAGGACGCTCCGCACGGCGGCCCGGTTTGCCCAGCACTGGAACTTCCTGGGGGGCACGCCCGACGACTTCGCCCGCAAGCGCGACATCCTCCACCAGCACTGCGAGGACCTCGGTCGCGAGCCGAAGGAGATCCTCCTCTCCAGCCACCTAAACTTCGCCGGCGACCCGAAGGCCACCGCCGAGCAGGCCGCCGCACTGGCCGACGTCGGTGCCGAGTTGGGCATCGTCTACCTACGACCGCCCCTGGATCCGGGGGTACTCGAGCCGCTGGCCACCGTCTTGCGCGACCTCTAGCGAGCGAGGAGGTGCTGACCGGGCCCCGGCACCCGAGGGAAGGCCTGCCGCAGCCGCACAGCTATGAGCTTCTCGACCAGAGGCGACGGTAGAGGCTGATCGACGGGGAACCTCAAAGCGCCGGTGGACTTGACGTACCCAGCCAGCTCCCGGGGACGGCGTAGGAGATGCACTGCTCGGCGTCGGGCACCACAGCCAGGATGTCGCCGCGCAGCCGCACGAGGGTCGAGCGCCGGGGCTCGTCCCGACGGTCACGGTACTCATCGATCTCGCCCGACGACATCGCTCTCCTCCCCGCTCAAGCCGTTGCTGGAGCACGATCGTGAGCTGTTCGAACTGCTTGTCTGGCTTGATCGCAGCTCCCTTCGGTCCAGGCTAGGCAAGCGGGCCGGGGGCTGGAGGACAACCTCGGTCACGGCCTTCAAGACTGGTGGAAGAGGTCGGGCGTGCACGATGCTCAAGTGTTGGACCGCTCTCGTCAGCACGACATAGAGGAGGCGGAGGTCGCCGCCGTTCTCGGCGACGATCTGGCTGGGTTCGACGACGACGACGGCGTCGAATTCAAGCCCCTTGGTTGACGCCGCCGGCAGCAGTGTGACGTGTTCGCCCAGCGCTGCCGCCCGAACGCCGTCGACGAACGCCACGGCTGCCTTTTGCAGAGCGGCGGCGACGTCTTCCCACATGACGCCGGGCACGACTATGCCGGTGAGTGGCCAGGTTGACGCCACGGATGAGGCCTCCGCGACGGCGGCGGCGACGAGCCGCAGGGGGTCGACCGAAACGATCGTGGGAGCACGGCCAACGCGCCGCACCGAGGTAGGAGGGCGCACATTGGGAGCCGTATGTGGCAGCAGGCGGTTGGCGAAGGCCATGATCGGCTCGGGAACTCGGTAACCGACGGTCAGCTCGTCCAGCTGTGCGTCAGGTCTGCCCAGGTCGAGTACGGCCTCGGCCCAGTCGGTCTGACCCGCGGGAGAGGTGGTCTGGGCGAGGTCTCCCAGTGCGGTGATGGAACCTCGCCGGCTTCGGCGGGCGATCATGCGTAGCTCCATGGCGGAAAGGTCCTGGGCCTCGTCCACAACGATGTGCCCGTAAGTCTGTTTCACGCCCGAGATGAGAGCCTCGGCCTCATCGAGAAGGGCCAGGTCGGCACGAGCCCATCTCTGCTCGCCCGCTCGCTTGGCCGCCGGTCGGACGAGGCATTGCGCCTCTACCGCCGTGAGCAGCCCTTCGCTAGCACGCTGCAGGAGGGCTTTGTTGGCCAACAGCCGGCGAACGACGCCCGGTGCGGTAATGGTGGGCCACGTTTTGTCCAGGAGCGCCCTGACGGAGCGGCTGGACCGGACGTCGGCTTCGAAGACGCCTTGACGAGTGACGTCGGAGGACGACTTGGCGACATGGGCTGTCCACGCCAGTTCCACCAGTTGCTCCCGAAGGACCTGGCGGCCATCGTTATAGCGTACAGAGCGCTCCAAGACCGTGGTCACGACGGCGGCGATGTCGGTTGCCGGGAGCCTCACCGTACCGAGGCTGGTGCGGATCTCCACGTCGTCGGCGGGAATGGTCACATTATTGAGCACCGCCCTGCGCATGACCTCGGCCATGCGCCGATCGCCCTTGAGGCGGGCGGTGCCGCTTGGCTCAGGGCCATGCAGTTGGTACTTGGCGCCGGCCAAACCCTCGATCGTCAACTGGGCGGAGGCGGCCTCCCCGAGCGACGGCAGCACCTGGGATATGTAGCGCAGGAATATACGGTTGGGCCCAACTATCAGCAGTCTTTCTCGCTCGAAAAAGGACCGGTGTTCGTACAGTAGGTAGGCGGCACGGTGCAAGCCGACCGCAGTCTTGCCGGTACCGGGGCCACCCTGGACGACGATGCAACTCTCCTTGGCGGCGCGGATGATTACGTCCTGTTCGGCCTGGATCGTGGCCACGATGTCCCGCATAGATCCGGTCCGGCCTCGGCCCACCTCGGCCAGCAGGGGGTCGGGGACGTAGGCGCCAGCTTCGACGGCGCCCGGGTCAGCCAGGTTTTCGTCGAAGATGTCGACTATCCGACGAGCCTCGACCAGGAACCGCCTCCGCAGGTCCAGGCCCATGGGATCGGCGACAGTAGCGCGATAAAAGGGGACGGCGACGGCTGCGCGCCAATCGGCTACAAGTACCTCCCCGTCTTCAGCTTCTATGTGCCGGCGGCCGATGTACCAACGCGGTGCTGAGGGTTGGTCGATGCGGCCGAAGCACAAGGCCCCGGCCCGGTCCGTAAGTTGGTCAATTCGCTGTTGCTTGTCGCGGTCCCATTGTTGACGGTCGTGGGCTTCCCACCCCTCCCTCGGTGACGTTCCCACCCAGGTAACCGAGACTCTTCACGTACTCGGCGCGCCGGCGCATGCGTTCCAAGCCGGCGTAGGCGCGGTCCAGGAGAGCCTGCTCTTCAGTTAGCTCCGGATGGGGCCCGGCAGTGGTCCCAACTGCGTTCATAATCCGGGGAACCTAGACGAAAACGAGCCCTAATTCAAGCAAGATTCCGCGACTAAAAGGAGCCAGAATTTTCTGGCTACAACTCCCACTCGGGCCCGTCCAGAGGCTCAAAACCACCATACTTCAATCCGATTTCCAACGCAACTGATTTTGCGGCCCGACCTTGGACATCGGTGCCGAGCGGGGTGCCGATGGGCCAGACGGCTCGATGATGGTGCCGCGCGTTCCGCGTAGCAGGTCGCCGGCCTCGTCAAGGCTGCCGATCATCGCCGGTTTGCCGGTAGCTTCCACGAAGCGGCAGGCCGCCTCCACCTTGGGGCCCATCGACCCGGGCGGGAACGCCTCCGAACGCATGGTTTCGGCTGTTGTACGCCCGATCGGACGGGCCGTCGTAGTGCCGAAGCCAAGCTCGACATTGGCTACGTCGGTGAGGATCAATAGCGCGTCGGCTACGAGGTCTCGGGCGAGGAGCGCGGCAGTGAGGTCCTTGTCGATGACCGCCTCCGCGCCGCGCAGGAGCCCATCGTCGCCCCGTATGACCGGGATGCCACCTCCCCCGGCACAGATGACTATGGCGTCGGAACCGACCAGCGCCCTGATGGTCGGAAGCTCGACGATGGCCAACGGTTCGGGTGAGGCCACCACCCGCCGCCACGAGGTCCCATCGAGCCGGAGCTGCCAGCCGCGTAGGGCGGCGATCCGGTGGCCGTCGTCAGCACTGTACTGCGGGCCGACGAACTTGGTCGGGTGCTCGAAGGCGGGGTCGTCCGACGCCACTTCGGTCTGGCCGATCAGGCTGACCACGCGGCGACCAGGAAGGGCGTTCATGAACGCCTGGAGCAGGAAGTAACCGATCATGCCCTGGGTCTGAGCGCCGAGGACGTCGAGCGGGTAGGGGTGCGGCAGCGCCGGGTCGGTGGCGCTCTCGTTGGCGAGCAGGCCAACTTGCGGCCCGTTGCCGTGGGTAACCACCATCTGGTGGTCCTGTGCCAGCGGGGCCAGGGCAGCCACCGCCGCCTCAACGTGCTTCGCCTGGATCTCGGCCAAGGGGACCTCGCCGCGCTCCAGGAGCGCGTTACCGCCTACCGCCACCACGACGCGCACGTCAGTCCCCGATCGTGGCCACCATGGCTGCCTTGACGGTGTGGAGGCGGTTCTCGGCCTCGTCGAAGACGATGGAGGCGGCCGACTCGAAGACTTCATCGGTGACTTCCAAGGCATCGAGGTGGAATTCGGCGCCGATCTTCCCGCCGAGCTCGGTGCCGGTGTTGTGCAGCGCCGGTAGGCAGTGCATGAACTTTACGTCCGGGTTCCCGGTCGCCTTCAGGGTGGCCGCGTTGACCTGGTACGGGAGGAGCTGGTCGACGCGGTCCTTCCACTCCGAGACCGGTTCGCCCATAGACACCCAGACATCGGTGTAGACGAAGTCGGCTCCTTCGACGCCGTCGGCGACGTTGTCGCCGATGTGAATTCGCGCCCCAGACGTGGCCGCCAGGTTCGAGGCCATCGTCTGGACCTCCGGGGAGGGCCACAGGTCCCTGGGCGCGGCAATGCGCACGTCCATGCCCAGGAGGGCGCCGGTGACCAGCAACGAGTTGGCGGTGTTGTTGCGGGCGTCGCCCAGGTAGCAGTACCCAACGTGGTCGAGGGGCTTGTGGGTGTGGTCGCGCATGGTCAGGATGTCGGCCAGCATCTGCGTGGGGTGCCACTTGTCCGTCAGCCCGTTCCACACCGGTACCCCGCTGAATGCGGCCAGGGTCTCGACGGATTCTTGGGCGAACCCCCGGTACTCGATACCGTCGTACATCCGGCCGAGCACCCGGGCAGTGTCCTTGATCGTCTCGCTGGCTCCTATGTGGCTGCCCTCGGGACCTAGGTAGGTGACATGCGCCCCCTGGTCGTAGGCACCGACCTCGAAGGCGCTGCGAGTGCGCGTCGACGCTTTCTCGAAGATGAGTGCGATGTTGCGGCCTACCATCCGTTGTCGCTCGGTCCCGGTCCGCTTCTCGAGCCGGAGGGCGGCGGCCAGGTCGATGAGGGAGACGAACTCCTCCCTGGTGAGGTCGACCTCCTTGAGGAGGCTGCGGCCGTGCAAACCAGTAGCGGGCGCTTGCGAGACGGTGCTGGTCATGCTGGGCCCCTCTCTATGGGGCAGGCCATGCAGTGCGGGCCGCCTCGACCGCGGCCGAGTTCACTGCCGCTGATGTCGACGACCTCGATGCCGTGCTTGCGGAGCATGGTGTTGGTGGCGATGTTGCGTTCGTAGCCCATGACTACGCCGGGCGAAACGGCGAGGAAGTTGGTGCCGTCGTCCCACTGCTCACGCTCGGCAGCTCGGACGTCCTCGTCCGTGGTGAGCACGGTGATCTCGTTCACCTCGAGGATCTCGGCCAGCGTGTCCCACAGGCTGTGGTCGCGGATGATGGACAGTTGGCCCGGGCCGTCACCGGGCGAGATCGTCCAGCTCCGGGGGTGGCGCTCGAAGTACGGGTAGAGGACGAACGTCCCCGTGTCGACCATCGTCATGACGGTGTCGAGGTGCATGAAGGCGTGGCTCCGGGGCAGTTCGACGGCGACGACCTTGGTGGCTTGGCCGTTGTCGAACAGGGCATGGGCCACAGATTCGACCGCCATCGGCGTGGTCCGCTCTCCCATGCCGATGAGCACCGCCTGGTGGCCGATGACCTCCACATCGCCGCCTTCGATGCTGGCCGGTTGGTAGGTGATGTCGTCACTGCCGTAGTAGGTGACGAAGTCGGCGCCGGCGAAGAGAGGATGGAAGCGGTAGATGGCGCGGGTATGGAGCGATTCGCGTTGGCGGGCGGGCATGGCCATGGGGTTGATGGTCACGCCGCCGTAGATCCAGCAGGAGTTGTCACGCTGAAAGAGGTGGTTGGGCAGCGGGGGGAGGACAAAATCGTCGGCCTTGAGCATGTCCCAGCGCAAGCTATGGGCGTGCCACGGGTGCAGTTCGGCCTTGAGTACACCGCCGATGAGACTGCCGGCCAGGGTCTGGGCGTCTTGCTCCTCGAACAGGCGTCGTACCGGGCCCACCAGCGAGGGCCCCAGATTTTGTGGTGTGCACAACCGGTCGAGCACGAACTCTCGCCCGGGCGGCAGGGCCAGGACCTCGGCCAGCAACTCGGCGTAGTAGTGGACGACGACGCCCTTGTCGCGCAACGCTTCTGTGAAGGCGTCGTGCTCCTCCTTGGCCTTGGAGGCCCACAACACATCGTCGAAGAGGAGCGCCTGGATGTTGTCGGGGGTCAGGCGCGACAACTCCAAGCCGGGCCGATGGACGATGACCTGGCGGAGCTGTCCAATTTCCGATCCTACGTTGAATGTCATGGTCGTTCCTTTGAGTTTTTGCCGGCGGTGGTTCACGAGGTTGTCGATAGGTCGATGGCCGCCTGTTCGGCTGGGTTGTCGACCGGCTCGGCAACCTCGCCGAGCCGCTCCCGGCGGGCGTTCAAAAAGCCATACAGGACGAGCCCGGCCAGTACGACCACCAGGGCCTGGTAGACAACTTGGTAGCCGGAGGCGAAGGTCACCCACATGGAGAACAGCACGCTGGCCCCGGCGACCGACAGGTCGCGGGCCAGCAACCAGCCGTGGGCACGCCGGCGTCCGGACACGAGGTAGGTGAGCTGGGCTATGGCCGAAAAGAAATACGGGATGGCCACGGTCACGACGGTGAGGTCGACGAGGTAGTTGAAGATAGTGAGGCCGGAGCCGGACTCGTACCGCCACAGCATGAGCGCCGATGGCAGGACCGTCCCGACGACAATGCCGAACCAGGCGGTGTCGTTGCGGTCAGCCCAAGCGAAAGGCCTGGGGAACAGGTCATCATTGGCGATGGCACGCGAGGTTTCGGTAACGATCAGCGTCCAGCCGTTGAGGGCGCCGATCCCGGAAACGACGGCGAGGGCGGCGATGAACCTTCCGGGCCAATCGCCATGGGGGAAGATCGACTGGAACGCGTTCACGAACGGGGCGCCGTTGTTGAGCAGCGCGTGGTGGGGCACCAGGCCGAACACGGCCGCAGTGACCAGCACATAGAGGATAGCGCTGGCCGCCGTCCCGAGCACCGAGGCCCGCCCGACGTTACGACCGGGGTCCCTTACCCGCTTGGCCGTGACCGCCGCCGCTTCGACCCCTATAAACGAGAAGAGGGCCACACCGGCGGCGATCCCGATCCCGCTGTACAGGCTGCCCCCGGAGGCGTTGAAGCTACCGAAGTTGACCGAACGGACGAAAAACCATCCCACCACCCCGACGAACAACAACGGGAGGAACTTGAGGACGACGGTGACGTTCTGGAACCAAGCCATCTGGCGTACACCGATGAGATTGATGATCGCCGGCACCCACAGCCCGAACAGGGCGATGCCCCAGTTCTCGAAGCCGCTCACACGCTTGAAACCGAAGAGGGAGTCGACGTAGAACACCCACGAAGCCACGATGGCGGCGTTGCCGGCCCAGGCCGAGATCCAGTAGGACCAGCCCACCAAATAGCCGGCGAAGTCACCGAACTCGTGACGGGAGTAGGCGTAGAGACCCCCGTCACTGTGGGGGACCCTCTTGGTGAGCTGGCCGAACAGCACGCCCAGCAGGACGGCGCCCACGGCGATCACCCCCAGCACGACCAGCGACATGGTGCCGGCGCCGGCGAGCACCGCCGGCATGGTGAACACTCCGGTCCCCACGATGCTGCCGACGACCAGCCCCGTCGCTGAGGTGATCCCCAAGGTGCGCGCCTTGGTGGCGTCGCGCGGCGACATGGGCGACCCGGGACCACCGCCGGGCCCAGGTAGTCCGGGAAATTGGCTCGAGCCCGGGGCTTCGGTCAATTTTGAGGACGAGGTGGATCCAGCGATCGCCAATTGGCTCACCTTCATTCGAAGTCGGTACTGACCAGCGGATCGGACAACGAACCTCGAGGGAAGAAGGCAAGTTCGGGAGCCATATTGTCCTCCCCGACATGACCGAACCACCCCTCCCCAAGGCACTATCGCTCTCTCGCCCAGCCGTTCGAGCCCGTTGGGTACCCTGGTTGGGCCCGATGGAGACCCTGGCCCCGCCCAGCCATCCCCCCGTCCCTCCCGTCGGGCGCCGTGGATGGAATACCCGGGCGTCCACTAGGGAGTCCCCCGGGTGCAAGGGACTACTCGCCGGCGTAGCTTTGGGCACGGAACAGAGGAGGGAGCTATGAACACCGCAGAGACCGATGCCCACCCCGCGATCAACGACGTGCCCGCCGGGAGTGACGGCGTTATGAAGCTGGAGGTGGTCGTCATCCCCGTGTCGGACGTTGACCGGGCCAGAGACTTCTATGCCAGGTTGGGCTGGAGGATCGACGCCGATGTCCACCGTGATGACTTCCGCCTCGTCCAGCTGACGCCCCCGGGCTCCGGGTGCTCGGTCCAATTTGGCACGGACATCACGCCCGCCGCGCCTGGCTCGGCGCAGTGGGTCTACCTGGTCGTCTCGGACATCAAGAGCGCGAGCGACGCCCTATCGTCGCGTGGTGCCGAGGTGAGCGAGGTGTACCACGAGGGGACCCTCGGAGATCGGTTCCATAACAATGCTCGGATCGCCGGGCCGCCGGCCGCCAGTGCCAGCTACGGCTCGTTCGCCTCGTTCAGCGATCCCGATGGCAATACCTGGCTCCTTCAAGAGGTGACTCAGCGGCTGCCCGGCCGTATCGACAGCACTGTCACGTCCTTCACGTCAGCAACCGACCTGGAGGACGCCCTTCGGCGAGCCGAGACGGCCCACGGGGAGCACGAGAAACGTCTCGGCCAGTCGGACCCGAGCTGGGCGAAATGGTATGCGGGCTACATGGTGGCCGAACAGACGGGCAGAGAGCTGCCGTCGTAACAGACGGGGAAAGGGTCTTCAAAGGGGAAAGGGTCTTAAAAGGAGTTCGGATGGTTACGATCAGGCGCCAGCCGGTGACGTCGGTCACAGGTCGAGCACTATGTCGTCGCGGGGCTGCGAGCAGCAGATGAACAGGCTTCCTGGAGCGGGAGGTTCAACGGGGTCGGGGTTGTAACCGACGTTCCCGGCGATGAGCGTCGTTTCGCAGGTGTGGCAGACGCCGGTGCGGCATGACCAGCGTACGGGTACGTCGCAGGACTCGGCTAGTTCGAGCAGGGAGCCGTAGTCACTGCCCCAGGGGACCGTGAGGTCGCTGCGGGCGAAGGCGACGGCCGGGCCGTTGCCGGGCTGGCCCGCGGGTGGGTGGGGCGCCCGGGCCGGCGTGGCTGCGATCCCCGGCGTCTCGCCCGCCGCCGGCCCGAACGGCTCGGTGTGGATCCGGAAGGCGTCGAACCCTAAGGCGGCTAGGCCGGCGCTGATCTCGGCCATGAAACCTGTGGGCCCACAAATGTATGCCTCGGCATCGGAGGGTGGCTTCAGCTGGGCGAGCGATGAGGCGGTGAGACGGCCGGAACTGTCGAAGTCGCGGCCTTCGAGGTCATCCGGCCCGGGGCGGCTGTAGTACACGTGGGCCCGGGCGTTCGGCAGCGAGGCGAGGAGGCCACGGGCCTCGGCGGCGAAGAGGTGCTCGGCCCCGTCACGTGCGCCGTGCAGCCACCAGACCTCTCGGTCGGAACGGGCCAGCGCCAGGGCCTGAAGCATGGCTAGAACGGGGGTGGCACCGATCCCGGCGCTGAGCAGCAGCACCGGCGCGTGCGTCTGATCGAGGATGAACGTGCCGCGAGGTGCGGCAACCTCAAGCTGGTCGCCGACGGCGAGGTGGGTGTGCAGGTAGCCGCTAGCCACGCCACCGTGTTCGCGCTTAACGGTGACCCGGTAATAGCCCGCCCCCGGTGGTCCGGAGAGCGAATAGTTGCGCAGCACCGCCCGCTGGCCCTTGCCGGGCCGGACTCGCAAGGTTACGTACTGACCGGGGCGGGCCGCCGGTAGTGGAGCGCCGGTGGGGTCCTCGAGGCGTACCGAGATCACCGAACCGCTTTCGCGCGTGATTGCTTCGACGGTCAGCTGACGAAAGCCGGGCCAGGCGGGAGGCGGGCTCGTTACCGCCAGGCCGGCGTTGCCGCGGCCGGGTTCCTCGTTTAGCAGGGCTCGGAACGAGCCCTGCCAGCCGGGGCTGAGGGCAGGAACGCGGAGCGCTCGGAGCAGTCCTTGGCGAGCGTGCCCGGGGAGGTATAGCAGCGCGTCCACCTCGGCCACGGTCATGCGCTCGGGCCCTGAAGAGACCTTGATGATCCTGTCTCCCGCCTGTACCTCGCCCTCTTGGAGCACCCGGAAATAGAAGCCGGGACGGTGGTGGGAAACAAGCAACGCCGGAACCCGAGGATCATTCATGCGGATCCCGACGCGATAGCAGGTGACCCGAGGTTGCGTTACCTCGAAGATGGCGCCGCCAATCTGGTAGCGGTCGCCAATGCACACCTCGTCGTCGCCCAGTCCCTCCACAGTGAAGTTCTCGCCGAACTGCCCGTACACGAAGTCATGCCGCCCGAGCTGGCGTTCCCAATACCGGTACGAGTCGATCTGGTAGACGAACACCGCCCGCTGCTCGCCACCGTGACCCGCCAGGTCGCCTTGACCATCACCGTCAACGTTGAGCCTGCCGACGCGGCGGGGCACGCGCACGGGATCCTTGAAGACGCCGGTAAAGACAGCTTTCCCCTGCCAGGACACGTCTTTCGGTAAGCCGACATTGACCGACAACAAGGTCCCCACCTGCTGAGCGACGGCGTCCCCTTTCCCCGCGCTCATCATCAAGATGGTGGGCGCCAGCCCCTGGCCAGCGTCGTTTGGCCCACCTCGATAAGGTATCCGTCCGGGTCACGGATGTAGCAGCGCATCTCGGTCGCGTGCTTCTTCGGCGGCGTCAGGAATTGGGCGCCCCGCCCGCTCCACTCCGCGTATACCGCCCCGATGTCCGCAACCCGGATGTTGAGAAAGCTGTTCACCCGATCTGGGTCGGGCGGCGTCTTGAAGTGTGACAGTCGGCTTGTCGTCCGTCGGACCTCCTCCGACGTTGATGATGACCCAGCTGTTGGCTAGCGCTACGTACGTCACCTCGTCATTCCCCTCGCCCGAGATGACGGTCCGGCCGCCAAGTACGTCGGTATAGAAGCGGCGGGAACGTTCGACATCATTTGACACGATGAAATGGCCCAAAACCATCCCCTGGTCGATGGCACTCATGCTGACCTCCATTGTCGGGACCGCGTCATAGTCGCGCCGCCCACCGCACATCGCGCCCGTGTATGTCCCGGGTCCGTGGCCTGGTCGCGGCGACCGAACGATGCGGGTTGCCGTGCCCACCCCGCCTCGGCTGGCCCGGGACCGACCAGTCAGACCTTCCTGTGACCGCCCCGCCCGCCTCCCACCGCCCTGGCAGCAGTCGCCTTCATCTTCGTCGGCAACGCCCGCCGTTGTGCACCTGAGCCGACGGCTGGTGACGCGACGGCTCCCGGGCCACAAGACGCCGGCGGCAAAGCCCGGGAACTAAGCCGGGCCAGTCACTAGCCTATGACATCATGAGATCGCCGCCCACGTCTCGACGGTACTCTGCGTGAGCGAGTTCGTGGTCCCCCTGGGTGCCTTGGTAAACGTCCGCTCGCTCGAAAGATCGGTCGCCTTTTACACCGAGGTGTTGGACCTGGAGGTCCAGTTGCGCGACGAACAGGTGGCTATACTGGCCGGGGCGCCTGAGCGCCTAGCGGTACTCGTTTTACGATCGGCACTGCGCGGTGGCGAGCATCGTGGCCCCGACTCCGTGGGGACGAGAGCGCTGCTCTGGCACGTAAGCAGTATGGCCCTGCTCGACACTCTGGAGGAGCGGCTGCGGGAGCGTGGCGGGCTCGCTCGCCGGGTCGAACGAGACGCTAATACCAGTGTGGTTGTGGGACAGGATCCCGACCGCCAGGCGCTCGCCTTCTTCGCCCGGCGGGACGGTTTGCCGATCCAGATAAGCGAGTTGGACGCGGTGCCTCAACTCGTTTACGGGATCGATATCTAGGCCAGCGTGCCGAATCTAGCCTCCTCGGACCGGGAGCTGGGAACACGCGGGTGGCATCGGGCAGAACCGTACCGGACGGCCCTTTACGCTCGTCCGCCTGGGCGCGATACTCGACGAGGAGGTGAGCATTGATGGTTGCGACAGAGCCTTCGGCCTCGAGCCAGGGGCCGTCCGGTACGGTCGAGGAGCATCGACCGGTGGTCGTTGTCGGCATTGATGGGTCGGAGGGCTCCTCGAAGGCCCTGGCTTGGGCCGCGCAAGAGGCGCGTATGCGGGGAGCTGTCTTGCGGGTCGTGCACGCTTGGCGCTTTCCCATGTTGAGCGATGCTGCCTACCTGCAGGCCGGGCCTCGGGCCGAGCCGAGCGGGCTCAGTCCCTGGGATGAGGCGGCATACGACGAGTTCCGCTCGGAGGTCATAAGCGTGGCCGGAGGTGAGCCTGGCGAGGCGGAGGCGTCGGTTGCGTCCCAGATCGCGGCCGTGCTCGGGCCCCAGCCGGACGTCCCCCTGGAACGCGAGGTCAAACAAGGCCGAGCTACCCAGGTCATCCTCGAAGCCGCCGAGCGCGCCGACCTAGTCGTGGTCGGCTCGCGGGGGCGGGACGGCTTCGCTGGCTTGCTCCTGGGCTCGGTGAGCTCGCAGGTCACCCACCACGCCCGCTGTCCGGTGACGGTCGTACATTCGTGACTGACGGCGCTGGCAGGCTGCAATTCACCATCGGCGCCGAGGTTGACGGTACTGATGGACATTGTGGGCGCCTTCGCCTGCTCGTGGTCGACTCCGAGGCGCTGACCCTGACGAAGCTGGCGGTGGAACCAAGCCACTGGCGAGGAGGCCGCCTGGTCCCTGTCGACCTTGTAGACAGGGCAGGGACCGAGGTTCGGCTCCGTTGCTCTCGCGCCGAGTTCGAGGCTCTCCAGCCGGCCGAGGAAATAGATTATGGGGAAAGAAGCCAGACACCGGGGATGCGTATAACGGTCTGGGAATATCCCCTGAGCCCCGGCGAGGCAATGGTGCGGGCCGATGACGCCGTCTACGCTACCGACGGAGAAATTGGGCGTGTTCGGAGCTTCTTCGTGGATCCCGGCACCCACGAGGTGACCCATGTCCTATTGGATGAGGGCCACCTGTGGGGCAAGAAGGAAGTTGCTATCCCGATCAGCGCCATAACGGCCCTAGGTGGCGGTATCGGGCTCACCCTTACCACTGAACAGGTGCGCGAACTGCCCCCCGTCGGGCCGACCCCTGGGTAACCAGGTTTCATGGTCGTCCGGCATGCGCCACGGCGACCCGCTGGGTCAGCACAACGCCGTCCGATGCACCGCCGCCGCTGTAGTGATTGGCCACTATGTAAAGGAGGTGTCCGTCTTCGCCGCCAAGCATGCACGCGAAGCAACCGCGGTCGGCGGTAAGACGCCCTCCGCCGCCATTTCTAATCGGTCAATCCCCGCCGCCCAGCCTTCACCCAGTTGATGGTCACTGGCGCCGGCCTTGGCCGCGGCCCGACGAACCTTTCCGCTGCGGCCCGTCTTCGTGACACCGAGGAGACGAGGTTCAGCCTGATTGCCCTCCGGGGTGGATCGGTGGCCAGCCGGCGGGCCACCAGTCTCCCTGAGGGTCCGTGGTTTGCCCGACCTCGATGATGTAACCGTCGGGATCGCGGATGTAGCAACGGATCTCGTACGGGTGCTGCTTCGGCGGCGTCAGGAACTGCGCGCCCCGGGCACTCCACTCGGCGTACACGGCGTGGATGTCTGCGACCCGGATATTTAGGAAGCTGCTGACGCGGTCGGGATCGCTTGGCGTCTCCAGGGTAACCGTGGGCTTGTCGTCGGTGGGGCCTCCACCGACATTGATGATAATGAAGCTGTTGGCGAGAGCGATATTGGTCGGCTCCGGGCCGAAGACCACCGTGCCGCCGAGCACCTCGGTATAGAAGCGCCGGGAGCGGTCGACGTCTTCGGAGACGATGAAGTGGGCCACTATCATTCGCTCTGCGGGCTGCGTGGGTTCGGCCACTGCCACCTCCACTCCTTGGGGCGCATGCCCCTGCCTACTACGGGGCCTGAGCCTTCAGTCAACCACATCGGTCCCCCGACGCGGCTCTCGGGAACCAGGTCGTACACGGGCACGGGGACCCTGGGAGCCTGCACCGGCTACGTAGAGACCTAGGGACAGCACGCGTTGCTTGGTACCTTCATCGTCCCGAGCGGCGGCGTCCCTATACCCACGTGGTCTTATGCGGCCGGGGGCGAGTCGTACGACGCGAACTGGAGAGGGAGCGTCCTCGTCGCCGTCAGCCGGTAGCGGGTATTGGCGACGTAATCGCTCCCTCCCGGCGTTCCGCCTCGGAAATGGCCCAGGCCGAGTTGACCAGCCCGATGTGGCTGAAAGCCTGCGGGAAGTTGCCGAGCAGCTCTCCGCTGGTGGGATCGACTTCCTCGGCAAGCAAGCCGATGTCGTTGACGAAGGCGGCGGCCCGTTCGAAGACGACGCGGGCCCGCGCCGGCTGGCCGGCCAGGGCCAGAGCTTGGGCCAACCAGAAGGTGCACAGCAGAAAGGTGCCTTCCTCGCCCTCGAGCCCGTCGTGGGAGCGGTAGCGGTAAACCAGTCCGTGCTCATCCGTGAGACGTTGCTCGGTCGCGTCGATGGTGGCCAGCACTCTGGAGTCGTCGGGGGGAAGGAACCCGACCACCGAAAGCAGCAGGTTGGAGGCGTCCAGAATCCTCGGAGCCGAAGGACTGGGTAAAGGCGTGGGCCCGCTCGCTCCAGCCTTTGGTCACGATTGTCTCGTGTATCTGCCTCTGAGTGTGCTGCCATGCCTCCATTCGGTCGGTGGCACCGAGACGATCGGCCAACGCCACCGCCCGGTCGAGTGCCACCCAGCACATCACCTTGGAGTACAAGAAGTCGCGGGGCTCGCTCCGAACCTCCCAAATCCCTTGGTCCTTTTCCTGCCAGCGCGACGCGGCCGCATCGGCCAGCTCGACCAGGAAGCGTTTGGTGGCCGGAGCCAGGTCGGGGGCGCGCCCCACTTGTCCGGGCCGGCCAAGGGCCGACCCGTCGGGATGCCTGGTCGAACAGGTGGTCCGAGAGGCGGAAGACCGCGTTGAGCAGTTCCCCGTAGACGTCGAGCTGGCGCTGGCTCCAGGCGTTGTTGCCCACTCGCACGGGCACCGAGCGCCGCCACCCGCTCAGATGGGCGAGCTCTCGTTCGGTCAGGTCGCGTTCGCCGCCGACACCGAACATGATCTGCAGGTCGGCGCCCCGCTCAAGAGAGCCGGCCGCCGAGGTCGTCATGTACTCGAAAAACTGGTTCGCCTCGTCGGGACAGGCCGCCACCCAGAGGGCCTCGATAGTGAACGAGGCATCACGGGCCCAGGCGTACCGGTAGTCCCAGTTCCGGGTACCGCCAACGGTCTCGGGTAGCGAGGTGGTGGCCGCCGCGCAAATGGCACCGGTTGGCTCAAACGACAGCGCCTGCAGCACGCGGCCGCTGTGGTGGACCAAATCCTGCCATGGGCCCACATAGGCTTGGTGCAGGTCGGACCAGGACTCCCACGCCGACACCGTGTCAGCCAGTCGCGCCGCGATCTCGGACTGGGCCCACACCCGGGCGGTGCCCCCTTCAGCTTGCTTGCTGTGGTGGAGCGCGAAGCCAGCCACCTCTCCCCGGCGAAGGCGCAACCGGCCCGAGGCCGACGATCGGTCCATGGCTAGGGCCACCGGACCTGACAGGACCAGGACATCGGCGCCGCCGATGGCGGTCAGGCCACCGTCGACTACGTCGAGCAACGGGTAGATGAGACCGTATTCGGGGCGGGGGGCGTACTCCAGGTCCAGCTCGACCTCTCCTTCGGTGCACGTCACTTGGCGCAACAGAAGGTGGGGGGCATCCCGGCCCAGTTCGTGGCCTTTGTTGCCCTCTCCCATGGCTAGGGCGTCAACCACCACCACGGTGCCCGTGGGCGTGCGGTGGGTGGTCTCCAGGACCATGGTCCGGTCCAGGTACCGGCGAGTGACCTGTCCGGCGCCGGTAGCCCGGACCGACCAATGGCCCGCACCTTCACCGAGTAGACGAGCGAAGATCGAGGGACTGTCGAAACGGGGAAAGCACAACCAGTCCACCGACCCGTCCCGGGCCACCAGCGCCGCACTGTGCCGATCGGACAGCAAAGCATAATCGGCAATAGGGTGGTTGCTCATTGGATGCGCTCCCTTCGCAACGTACGGGCGACGGAATCGTACCTGACTCGGAGGCGCCGGCCGCTCGGGACACGACTCGGCTGATGGTAAAGATGAGCGTCTGATGTCGGGACCGAGCACCCGAATTAATTGGCCCGGATAGCCGCCATAAGTCCATTGTCGCGGGCCACCCCGACTTAGCTACAGTGCTCGACCGGTGGGCATCCGACTACGACTTCTGGCTGCGCCGGTCGGCTTTGCTCGCGCTGGTCCCCCAGCAGATCGCTCGCCCTGTCAAAGGCGACGGCGGCCGCTTCGAAACGGTGGTCCTCGACCTCCACTTGTCCCCAACGGGCCTGGAGGCGAGCAGCTTGCCAAGGTTGCCGCGGGTCGACAAGCCGTACGGCCGCACCCTACGGGCACAAGTGGCTTTCGGGGAGCTGTCTTGGGCAACTTCGGCTAAACCCCAGCCCCAGCAACGAGCCGGCCGGTTCGGACCTACTCGGACAACCCGTCAGTGCGACGCAGCCAGATGGTCCACGGTCGGACGCTTTGGGTGCTCAGGACTCCGCCCGCCCACGGGTCGGCGGCCAGCCGCCGCCTGACTTCGTCCTCGGCACTGGCGTCAACTACGAGTAGGGCCAAGTCCTCGTCAACGGCGCCGATGGGCCCGCCTAGAACGACGAACCCTTCATCGACGAGACCGTCCATGAAGCTGGCGTGGGCATCCCACCCTGTCTGCTCCCGGCGGCGTTTTGCATAGTCCCAAGCCGGCCCCCGGGCCATCTCTACCACGAAATAATCGGCCATGGCGGAAGCATAAACTGGTTGGGGACCTGGCTGCCCGGAGGCGTCAGGCCATTACCCCGGGGAACACCGAGATGGCGAAGCCCTCGACGTCGTTGCTACCCGGCAGGATCACCGAAGTCAGGCCGAGCCGCTCGGCGCGCTCGGCCAACAAGTCGACCATCCGTTCGGGCGGCCCGACCAGGGCGAACGGGCACTGGCCGAGGGGCACGGGCACCAACCCGTACTGTTCGCACAGGCGCCGCTCGTTGTCCTCGATCTCTCCAGTCGGGCAGCTGACCACGTGGGTCAACATCACGCTGATAGTAGGGGTCGGCCGTCCGGCCTCCGAGGCCGCCGCGGCCAGGACGCTCACGCTGTCCTCCAAGCCGGCCACTGTGGCCGCCAGGCGCTTGCGATTGTCCTCGACCACGGTCACGGCACCGCCGACGGTGGCGCTGACCTTGCCGGCCTGGGTCGGCGAGTTGAGGTCGACGTGGTCGGCGTAACGGCCGGCCATCTGCAACGCCCGGGCACTGCCGCCACCGAGCATCAGCCGGGGCGGCACCCCGGGGTCCGGTGAGAGCGGCAGGTCGGCGACGACCTGGACGCCCTGCAGACGGCTGTAGCCATCGTCGAAAAGCTGGCGTCCGAGAACCATGGTCTCCTCCAGGCGCTGCATCCGTTGGCCGTGGGCCTGCCACACCAGACCCAGAGCCTCGAACTCCTCACGGTTCCAACCGGCCCCGAGACCGGCATAGACACGCTCACCACCGAAGAGACGAGCCAGCTGAGAAAAGTGCCGCAGCAGCAACGCGGGGTGCTGAAGACCGGCGTTGGCGACGATGGTGCCAAGCTTGGCCCGTTCTGTCACGGCGCCGGCTGCGGCCAACAGGATGTACGGATCGGGCTGGCGTCGGGCCGTGCGCCGGGAGCCTTCCATGTCGAAGAACAGGTGGTCGGTAGCGAACACCCCGGCCACGCCCACCTCTTCCCAGCGTCGCACCTGCCCCGCCAGTTCGGGCATGCCTGCGACCTGCGATCCGATAACCCCCCAGAGCTCCATGCGAAGACCCTAGGCCACCGGCGCACCGCCGTGAGCCGACGGCGGCGAAACGATCAAGCCCCACCGACCAATGACCGCGCCTCTACGGGGCCGACGATGAGATCGTGAAGGTCGCCGCCGACCTCGAAGCCGGCCGGACCGATCGGTCCCGCCGACCTTCACCGGCTCGAAGCCGGCCTTTCGGATCAACCGCTCGACTTCCTCGCCAGCACGGTCGTCGTCGGTGGCGTAAAACAGGACCGCCGGTTCGGGTGACCGGTTGGCGGAGGGTTCTAAGAGACCGGCCGACAGGGTCCCAAACGCCATGGCCAAGCGCGCCCCCGCCGGTAACCACCCGGCTACAACCTCACCAGAGGATTGCCCTTTGGGCAGGAGACGTGAGATGTTCCCTTGTGCGTCGATGCCCACCGGGTTGCTCGGAACGACCACGACCTTGTCGCCCAGCGCATCGGCGATCTCGTCTATGACGCCCTTCAGCACGGAAAACCGCAGGGCGAGGACGACGGCGCCGGCGCCCCGCAAGGCGTCGCCGTTGTCGACGGCGACGACCGCAGCTCCCCCTATCGCCGCCGCCAGCATTCGTGCCGACACCTTGTCGGCGCTTGAAGAGCCGCACGACCTCGCCGCCTGAGGCGAGCCGGCGGGCAATGACCGATCCGATCCCTCCAGTGCCGATGATGGCGGTGGTCATGACCGGGGCCCATTTGGCCGTTTAGGACGCATCATCGGGACCGATCGTGGTCCCGTCCAGACCGGTCGTGGTCATGTCCAAAGGGCTGCACGGCCAAACCATCCCACGCCCAAAGGCCCGTCGCGCCCGTCAGTGTCCCTGGTCTACTCCCTGGGCTGCTTCAGCCGTAGCACGGCTTCTCCGCGAAGCGTCACCACCTCCGGAGGGCCGACTCAAGCTGTCGTCCCGAGGCCCTCAAGCCTCCGAGGAGTACGGCTCACGACCATGCTGGCGGGGCTTGGTGCCGACCACCATCACCCCCGGTCGGCCCATCGCCTGACCGCCGAGCTGAGCGTTGTCCGGGTGCCTGTACCCCATCCGCACGAGCCGTCTCGGCTCCGAGGTCGTGTTGAGGTACGACCCGTGGACGGTGTTGATGTTGAAACAGAACGACGTCGCCGCGCCGTGCCGGCACGGGCGTCGTGTCGGCGAGCCGATAATCGTTGGTCGGCAGGTGGGGGGAGCACATCGTCCCCCCGGCCACCGTGACATGCTGGAGCGGCCCGCCGAGGTGCGAGCCCGGAAGGAAGCGGATCTCCCCGTTTTCGTGCGAAGTGTCGTCGAGGTGCACCAGAACGTCAACGTACCGGTCGTCGGTGTGCGGGTAGAACGGCCAGTCCTGATGGAGCGGGAAGGGCTGGCCTCGCTCAGGAGGTTTGACGTGCATGGTCGTGTGGTGAAGCTCGACGGCGTCGCCGAGCAGGCATCGGAGCACCCCCGCGAGCTTGGCGTTGCTAGTCGCCCGCGCCCAGGCCGCCGAGTAGTACCTCAGGTCGTGCAATGAACGCAGCTCGATCTTGACCGCCAGAATCTGCGTCGAGAAGCGCCTCGCGCCACGGGCCGGTCCAGGCCTCGCTACGGGCCCAGCGGTCGATGAGCAGGTCGAGGTCCTCGGCCAGCTCCCCGACCTCGTCGGAGGCGTAGACGTCGGGGACGCGCAGGTAGCCCTGCGTCCAAAAATGACCGACCTCCTCCTCGTTGAGGACATCGGACCGTGGGCTCAGCTTGGTCACCAGCTGTCCTCGCAAGCCGTGCGCTCGACAGCCTCCGTCGCCTCGTCCTGCTTGGTGACGTCGCACTCGATGGCCAGCGCTGTCCCGCCCGCACCGGCGATCTGGTGGGCGAGCATCTTGAAGCCTGTCCTGGCGCCGGGCGGCCAGAGCTATCGCGGCTCCCGTTGCTGACGGCTGACGAGCAGTCGCCGCTCCGATGCCGCTCGATGCACCCGTGACCAGTGCGACTGTTCCCTCAAGAAGCGACGCCATGACAGCAGTGTACTGAAGTCCGTTCCCGGCCTCACCAGCTAACGTTTGCCCCTAGTTAGGCTCTGGTCGAAGGGAGATCGTCCTATGAGTGCCGGCGTCGTGGGACCTGGTGAGGGACATCGGCGCTACACCGCACGCGGCAGCGTGATGCTGTTCAAGGCTTTGGCCGAGCAAGATGGAGGCGACCTGTCGCTCATGGAACGGACGCTTCCTCCGGGGGGTCGCAGGCCGCCGCCGCACCGGCACACCAGTTGCTCAGAAGCGTACTTCGTGCTCGACGGACTGGTATCGGTGGTCATCGAAGGGGAGGAGCTGAGCGTTGCGAGGGAAGGCTTCGTGCTGGTACCTCGCGGCACCGCCCACACCTTCGGCAACGCCGGCGCAGTCCCGGCTCGGTTGCTCGTTATTCATGCCCCTGCCATGGACGCCTACTTTGCCGGTCTCCACGAGCTGTGGGACCGCACAAGACCTCCCACCTCAGACGAGGAGAGGGCGCTCATGGCACGCTTCGGCATGGAGGTTGTCTAGCGCGCCGGGGAACGTTGGCGGTCAGTCCCCCAGAGGCGATTGACCGGATACGTCGTAGACGGTGAGGACCGAGGTCGTGGCGCTAATCAGCGTGGCACTAGGCGCGGCAGTCCTTATGGCGTCGCGGTGCAGGTCCAGGTCGTCCTGGCTTTCCCACACCTCGAACAGCACAACCCGACCCGAGTCCAGCGGGTCGGCGCTAAAAACGTACTTCGAGGCAACCGCGCTCCGAGCGCGACCTGCGCATTAGGTCGGCACGCTCGGCCAGGTACTGTTCCCTCAACCCAGGCTCGACCTGAAACGTCCCTCCGACAATGACCACGCCTTTAGCCCCCTCGTCTCAGAGTGGACCAAGGTTATCCCACTGTCGCGCCAGGGCCAAGGGGCCCACGGGGCCTTCTTCAGACCGCCAGCAAATAACGCTGGGCCGGGGTGAGCCGCCGGTATGTCGTCGGCCGTAGGTAGTCCCGGAAAACCGTCTGCTGTTGCCCGTCGCGCAGGACATAAGCCGAGTGCAGGGCGCGCCGAGGATGGGCGCTACGGTTCTGGGTGCCGCCGTGCCAGAGGTGGCTGTTGAAAACGACAGCCGACCCTGCCCGACCGAGTACCAAGACTTCGTCGGGGTGCGGCTCGCGGGGGTCGGCCATGGCCTCGACAGGAACGCGCCCCCATCGGTGAGACCCCGGCACTACCCGGGTAGCACCGTTCGTCTCGGTGAAGTCGTCCAGCATCCAGATCGAATTGCAGATTTGGTAATCCCCGGGGGCAACCGCTCCGCTCCAGTCCACATGCAACGCCTGATGCCCCTGACTGGGGAGGGCGGCCCGTCCATTGAGCGAGAAAACCTTGAAGTCCTTCCAACCAAGCACGTGTGCCACTGCCGAAAGCTGGCGAGGGTTGCTCCAGCACATATCGAACACCGGGTCCTTATCGACGAGGTCGGCCAGGCGCGCCGTCCCGACCTCCTGGTGCGCCTCCAGGCCCGCCCTTTCCCCCTCTTCGCTGACCAGTTCGTCGAACCGGCGACTGAGGTACTGGACCGTTGCCTCGTCAAGAACATTGGGCAGCGACAGGTAACCCTGCTCGTCAAGCACCTCCCGCTCGTCCGCGGAGAGAAGCTCCGCCCTGGCACCAAGGGCCGCCAATGCGCTGGTGAAGTCCATGCTCGACATTGTCTTCTGCCAACTCCCCTGTTTAGGTCACAGACTCAGGCGGTTCCCAGCGGCCTTGGGCTCGAGGCTATCCCGGTCCCGTCGGGCGCCTCGTTATGGTAACCGCGCCGGGCGGCCGGCACCGCAGGTCGCATCACACCCCGCGGCCAAGCCAGGAGGAAGGACTACCACGTCGGTAGGCAAATAGGTGGCACCTGCACACGGCCACGTGCTTGGCGACCTCAGGGGCACCATCCTTGCCCGCCCACAGTGTTCTCACCAATACGTCTAGCGCGCTCCGGTGCCTGGGGTTCGAGGGCTTTCACCGCTCCGCCAGTACCCGCAGCGTGGCCTGCACCACTGCCTCAACGAACCGGGCCCAGGGCGGTCTCGGTCCCTAGTTCGGGGGCTCGCTGTTGGGTGAGCGGCCGCTCCAGCCTCGCAGCCAGCAACGGCCATCTCATACAATGTTTGGCACAGGAGGGCATTGTGGGGGACCGAACAGAGCACCTAGCCGCTTGCCGCCTGCCGAAAGGTCGTTCCCTTGACACGAGTTAACCAGTGGACACCCGATGCTATCAACAGGTTTTGGCAGTACTACAGTAACAAGCCGGAAACCGACGGCTATTTTTCGGCCCAATACGGCGGCGCTATCGTCGCGATGCTTTCCGGCCTAGTCCCCGGTAGCCGGTCGGGCCCCGCAGCGCCCGCCCCGACTCCGTCCTCAGCCCTCCCATTATCGGGCCTAGCCGTCCTTGACTACGGTTGTGGGGCCGGTGACTTGGCTAAATGTCTGCTCGGAGCGGGCGCCCGCGTAGCCGGCATCGAGTCCTCGCCCGGATCCGTCCGCCGCTCCAACGAGCGCTTCAACTCACACCCGCGTTGGCTCGGCGCCTTCGAAGCAGCCTCGGCTCTTCCCCCGGAGCACTCAGGGCACTTCGATCTGATCACCTGCGTCGAGGTCGTGGAGCACCTCGACGATGCAACACTACAGAACGTCTTGTCCGAGATCCTCCGACTACTGAAGCCAGGCGGCATGGCTCTCTACACAACACCCAACGAAGAACGCCTTGAGAACAACTTCATTTATTGCCCCTTCTGCGATACTGCCTTTCATCAGGTCCAGCATATGAGGACATTTGACACCACATCGCTAACGACGGCATTGAATGCCGCAGGCTTCGTGGTGGAGTTCTGCCAGCCCATCAACATAGTCCTTTTGACGCCAGGTCTTAGGTCAACGCTGCCTAGACAGTCCGGGCTCGGTGGAAAAACGGGACGCTCCGTCTCCAATCTGGCCCGTCTCGCCTGGCGGTGCAGGGCTCGAGCCCTATCCCTGACAAACCCTCGCGCTTTGCGATGGTACCTGCACCCGGGGGCCAACCTTGTCGCCCTGGCCCGATCACCTAGCCCTGCCTCAGGCCGCTGAGTCCCTGCTCGCTGCGGTACACCGACCCGGACGCCTAAGCAACGTCCTCAGGTACTGCCGCGGGATTTGGGGTGTTGAAATCGAAGGCCTTTTCCCTGAACAGCCGCAGGCATGCGTCCACGGCACCGGCGTCCAGTTGCTTGCCACTCTGCCGTTCGATCTCACCCAAGGCTATCTCGGCGCCTATGGCGGGCCGGTACGGACGGTGAGAAGACATTGCCTCGACAACGTCGGCGACAGCGATGATGCGCGCTCCGACCAGGATCTGTTTGCCCGAAAGCTGGCCGGGGTAACCCGAACCGTCTAAACGTTCATGGTGCTGAAGGATCATCTGCGCTACCGGCCACGGAAAGGCAATGCCGCGCCACGATGTCGTGGCCCTGTTGGGGGTGCTGCTTTATGAGCTCGAACTCAGGGCCGTTGAGCTTGCCCGGCTTGCTCAATATCTCAGCCGGGACACCGAGCTTGCCTATGTCATGGATACCGGCAGCCGTACCGATGCCCTGGACCTCGGCACTGTCCAAGCCAAGCTCTTGGGCCATGGCTACGGCTAGATAGGCCACCCGCGTCTGGTGCCCCGCCGTGTATGGGTCCCTGAGCTCGACGGTGGTGGCGATGGTGTGCACCAGGGCGTCGAGGTTGGCGGCGAGCAGCCCTTCGGCGCGCCGGCGTTCGCTTATGTCCACCACCACCACACCGACACCAATAACCTCGCCATCGATGCGCACCGGGTAAAAACTGCTGAGGGAGTGGTGGTTTTGGCCAGGCTCCAACGCGCTGTCGCGCCTGATCTCCACGTTGAGCACCGCTTCGCCGGTTACCAGGACTGAGCGGTAGATCGGTTCGAGCTGAGGCCATAGGTCCGGTGTGATCTCGGACGCAGGACGGCCAATTTGCGCTTCGACCGGAAGTCCCGTGAGCGTGGCCAGGGCCTGGTTGACCCGCAGTTTTCGAAGATGGCGGTCGACAAAGGCGAGACCTACCGGGGCCGCGCTCTGGAGGGCGTCCAGCAAGGCCAGGCTGCCGGCAAGGTCGCGTCGAGACTCACGCAAATGGTGCTCCAAGCGCTTTTGGTCGTCGATGTCGGTTAGGGTCCCGACCCATGCCAGTACGGTGCCATCCGCCCCGCGAAGAGGTGCACCCCGTGACTCAACCCACCGGTAGCAACCAGTAGAGACCCGCACACGTACATCCATGTGATAGGTCGTCCCGTCCACCAAGGCCTGGTCCCACGCCGCCCGAGCCAAGGCTACGTCGTTAGGGTGCAGCAACTCCAGGAAAGACTCGCCCTGGGGGCCCCCCTCGTCGCCTTGGCCGACAAAGTCGATGTACCGGGCATTCACGTACTCGGTGGCCCCGTCCGGGCCCGTCACCCAGAACGGCGTGCGGGAGCGACTCGGCCAAGGCCTCGAAACCCACACCCCGTGACAAGCCTCGCATGAGCGCGCTCAAGCACCCTCCAAGAAGCGGGGGCGCTCATTGGCTGGACGATCCGCGGAGCGCGCTTTGAGAGGGATGAGCCTGTCGCCCTCGATGAGTGCGCCGCGGTTGGCGGCGCTGCCCGGCAAAACAATTCTCGGGACCCTAGTCATCCGAACTGGCCGGCCCCTCTCCGAGTAGACGGCGCTCGGCCAGCACCCCGACATGTCGCAGAGTGACCAAAGCCCCACCCATTGTAGCGCGGGATCTAGTCGCTTGTAAACACCGAAACCGTACGTGTGGACCGTATTGGCGACTAAGCGTCGTCGTTTGGCCCGCTGGCCGGCTCCTTGGGTCTGCGCGCCGGCGCCTTCTCGCCTACCCACCTCCTAGTCGGAAGGGGTAAGGGCCTTCTTGGATCCGGCGACCACGACCAGGGACTTGTGCCCCGCCCGTTCGGTGCCGGCAGCCTGCAGCGCTTCGGCCTCCACCGGGAAGACGCGCCCGCCTCAAAACCCGCAATTTGGCCGGCCCCCCAGCGGAGCCGGGCTAACCGCCAGTCTGTACCGCGGCCCTCGACCGGCTACGGCCCCGCGGGCTGGCCGAGCCGGTCGCGCCGAAAGAACTCTGTGTGCTCTGGTGGGAGTGGGGTGTTGCCGAGGATGAGGTCGGCCGCCTTTTCGGCGATCATCATGACCGGAGCGTAGATATTGCCGTTGGTCACGTAGGGCATGACCGAGGCGTCGACGACCCGCAGCCCGTCGACGCCTCGGGCCCGGCAAAGTGCTCGGGTCAACGACAGCGTCCTTCCCCGTCCCCATCTTGCAGGTGCAGGAAGGGTGTAGCGCCGTTTCGCCGTCGCGGGCTACCCATTCGAGGATCTCCTGGTCGGTCTCGACACCCGGGCCGGGGGAGAGCTCCCCGCCGTTGAACTCGTCCAGGGCGGGCTGGCTGAGGATGCGACGACCGAGGCGCACTGCCTCCACCCACTCCCGCCTGTCCTGGGCGGTCGAGACGTAGTTGAACCGGATCGCCGGGTGCACGTTAGGGTCGGTCGAGCGGACCTTCACCGAGCCGCGGGCGTCTGAGTACATCGGTCCGATGTGGACCTGGTAACCGTGGCCAGCCGCCGGCGCGGAGCCGTCGTAGCGCACTGCGATCGGCAGGAAGTGGAACATGAGGTTCGGGTAGACGACGTCGTCGTTGCTCCGGGCGAAGCCACCCGCCTCGAAGTGGTTCGTGGCCCCGGGCCCTCTGCGCCAGAGCATCCACTCGAGTGCCACCTTGGGGCGGTTGCGCCACTTGAGGGCCGGAGCGACCGAGACCGGCTTCGTACAGGCGTATTGGATATAAACCTCGAGGTGGTCCTGAAGGTTCTCCCCCACGCCGGGCAGGTCGACCACCGTGGTGATGTCGAGGGCCGCCAGCTCTGCGGCGTCCCCGACGCCAGAGAGCTGGAGAAGCTGAGGGGAGTTGATCGAACCACCACAGCAGATGACCTCGCCGGCGCGCGCCTGCTTCCGGCGGCCTCTGGAAATGTACTCGACCCCTACGGCGCGGCCACGCTCGAATCAGGCCCTCGTAACCAGGGCTCGAGCCCGGACCTCCAGGTTGGGACGGCTCATCGCGGGATGGAGGTACGCTCGCGCCGCGCTCAAGCGCCGGCCACGGTGGATGTTGCGGTCGAACGGGCCGAAACCCTCCTGGCGGTAGCCGTTGACGTCGTCGGTCAGAGTAAGCCCCGCCTGCTCGACGGCGGCGAAGAACGCCGTAAACAGAGGGTTGGTGGCCGGCCCACGCTCGAGCACAAGGGGGCCGCTCGTCCCCCGGAACTCGTCTCCACCGACGAGACAGGTCTCCATCCTCTTGAAGTAGGGCAGGCAATGGGCATAATCCCATGCGCTCATGCCGGGGTCGGCGGCCCAGCGCTCGTAGTCGAGCGGGTTGCCCCGCTGGAAGATCATGCCGTTGATCGAGCTTGACCCGCCGAAAACCTTTCCCCGGGCATGGTGGATCCGCCGCCCGTTCATATACGGCTCAGGCTCCGACTCGTACTTCCAGTCATAGAACCGGCTCCCAATGGGGAACGTGAGCGCCGCCGGCATGTGGATAAAAATGTCGAAAGCGTAGTCAGGGCGCCCGGCCTCCAGGACGAGCACGCGCGTCGAAGGGTCAGCGCTCAACCGATTTGCGAGGCAACACCCGGCCGAGCCGCCCCCAACGATGATGAAGTCGTGAGTGGTCACGCCGGCTCCATGAGAAAGGTGACGGTTTTCGCCTCGGTAAAGGCCTCTTGGGTGCTCGTCCCACCGACCCGGCCGATGCCACTGACCGAGCCCGCCCGGCCGCCAAAGGCGAGATGGGACTCCCAAAGGTTTGTCGATGCGTTGATGTTCACCCAGCCGACCTCGGCCCGCTCGGCGAAAGCGAGCCCGCGGGCGAGATCTCGCGTGAACACTGCCGCCGTCAGACCGTACGGAGAGTTGTTCAGCAGCTCGAAGAGCCTCGGCCTCCCCACCAACCTTCAGGACGGGCACGACGGGCCCGAAGGTTTCCTGGTCGACTATGGCCATGCCGGGCCGAACGCCGTCGAGGACCGTCGGCTCGTAGAACAGGTCCGTGGCAAAGCCGGTAGCCCGCGAACCTCCCATGAGCACGCCGGCCCCCGCCCTCCTGGCCTCAGCGACGTGGGCCGCCACCTTGTCGGCGACCGCTGCGTTGTTCAGCGGGCCCATCGTCGTCATCGGGTCCAGAGGGTTGCCGAGGCGCACGGACGAGGCCGTTGCGGACAGCAATAAGTCGAGGTACTCCGCGTGCACCGCCTCGTGGACAAGGAAGAGCTCGCCCGCCGTGCAGCTCTGCCCGGCGCACAGGAAAGCCGCCTCGATGCTCGCCCGGACGCCGAGCTCGACGTCCGCATCATCGAGGATGACCATGGGGCCGTTCCCCCCGAGCTCCAGGATCTGTCGCTTGCCGGCGGCGTTACGGGCGACCTCGGTGCCAGAGGCGATCGACCCGATAAAGCCGATGGCGGCGACCTTGGGGTGCCGGCAGAGCGCCGCGCCCACGACCGGCCCAGCCCCGGGCACGAAGCTGAACACGCCCGGCGGCAGCTGTTCGCCCATGATCCCGGCCAGGAGCGACGAACAGAGCGCGGTCGTAGGGGCCGGGACCCATACGGCGGCGTTGCCGGCGGCCAGGGCGGGCGCCAGCAGCTCAGCCGCCATGGTGTACGGCCAGTTCCAAGGCGTAATGACCCCAACAGTCCCCACGGGGACCCGGTAGGAGAGCACGCGGCGGGCCGCCGACGTCGACGGTGGCATCGAACCCCCGCCACGCGCGTGGCATCGGCGGCAGCCATGGAGAAATAGACGACGAGCTCGTCAACCTCGTCGTAAGCCTCAGCGTGCAAGGGTTTTCCCTGGTCGAGGCTAAGCAAGAGGGCCAGCTCGTCACGGCGTGCGACGACCTCGGAGGCGACCCGCTCGCATGCTGCCGCCCGTTCGAACGGGCTCACTCGGCCCAGGCCAACTGGGCCGGGCCGGCGGCGCTTACCGCGTCGTCGATGTCCTCGGGCGTCCCCAGCACGTAGCTCCCGAGCACGTCGCCTGTCGCCGGGTTGGAGGAGGGGGCCTTCTGGTGGGCCGGCGTTTTCCTCCAGGTCCCGGCGATGAACGGGAGCGCCTCGTCGATCATGTACCGCTCACCGGGCCCCCGACGTGGGCGCCAATCGAAATTGGCCGCGTCGAGCAGGCAGCGGGGCTCGTGGCCGGCACGCCGCGCCCTGCGCTACGGTCACGGTGGTTGCTCAAGAGCTACTTATCTTACGTGGTCTGCAACTTGAGCAATAGTGGATGTTGCAACTGCCACAAGAAATCTCCGCGGTCGACCTTGCGGGTGCGGACCGAGGACCGTAGAGTCCGAGCATGGAGAAACTATCCCGCCGTACAGCCTTGAAGGGCCTCGGTGTGCTTGCTGGCGGAATCGGAGCTTCATCGGCCGGGATTGCGATGGCCGGTGAGGCGGGGGGTGTACAACCGTCCGCCGCGGAGGGCACCCAGGCCCTTATCCTTCACGGAAGCGGCTTGCGAACATTGGGGCGGTCCGGGCGGGCTCCGGGAGACCAGGTGCTCATTAGCGGTGGCCTATCGTTCAGGGTGGGTGGCGACATCGCTGGGAGGTTCTTTTCCATGGCGACGCTGCTCGACGCACCGAGCCGTTTTCATCCGTCCGTCGGGAGCCTGGCGGTCCAGACATTCTCGCTGCCAGACGGGAAAATAGTCGGCACGGGCAACATTGACCACGACGGGAGTGGCACCCTTGTCGTGACGGGAGGCACGGGTGCCTTCCATGGTGCCCGGGGTTCCTACGCGGTCACCCAATCCGTCAACTCCTTCGGCGGCGGCCAAGCCGTTTACACGTTCACCCTGCTCATCCCGGAGGCTCGCCCCTAATGGCCATCGATGCATATATTATATTCACCCAGGAAGACGGCACGACGATCCAGGGTGAGAGCGCCACACAGATCGCCCTGCCGGCTCCTCTCGGGGGCGGGCCTGCCAATTTAGCGTTGCAGCTCTCCGCCTTCGCCATGGAGACGGAAAACGTGGTTTCCATTGGTTCGGCAACTTCTGGCGCGGGAGCGGGTAAGGTGAAGTTCGACCCGCTGACGATAACGCGAAACTTTGACGCCGCGTCGCCGGCATTGTTCCAGTTGTGCGCCGCCGGCTCTCACCTCAAGCAGGTGCAGCTAATCGTGTCGCGGACGGGCGCGGCGGGCGCGGCGCCAAAACCCTTCCTAGTATTTACATTCAGCTTGGTGTTCGTCCAAAACGTCAGTTGGAGCGGCTCCGCCGACGGTAACGGCGTCACCGAGACGATCAATCTCGAAGTACGGATCGGTGTCGATGAAACACCTCGACACATCGACCAACACCGTCTCCACGGGGGCCTGGGACCAGGTAACCAACAACCCGAACCCGCCGCCCGCCTCTTAGGACTAGGACCTGGTCCCGTGGCCGCGGGCCAGGCCCCTGCCAGGGCCCATTGCTCACTTGATTGATCGTCGGTACCCCCGGCAGGCCCTTGCTACCCTTTGCTCAGGAGCGGGCTCAGCAGCGCAACGGCCGGGTTCGTCTATGGTCTATGGGCGCCGAGGCCGTGGTGCCTCGGTCCAGGCCAGTGCTGCCCGAGGTACCCGGTCGAGCGCCGACGGGCTCAGGGAGCCGCTTATCACCGCTTCGGCAACGTCGACGAGCCGCAGGTTGTGGTTGCGTGCGTGGGTGCGCAAAGCGGAGAACGCCTGCTCGATGCTCACGCTTTCCCTCTCGGCCACCATGCCCTTGGCCTGTTCGATGACGAGCCCGCTCTCAAGCGCGCTCTGAAGGTGTTGGTTGATGACCTGGGCCTCGAGGGCGGCGCGGTGTTGGAGTATGGCGATGGTGGCGGCATCGGCCAGGGCTTGGGCAGCGTCCACCTCGGCACTTGGCATTTCGTCCGCACCGAGGTGGAACAGGTTGAGGGCACCGATGACGGTGCCCCGCAGGCGCATGGGCAAGGCGTGGACGGAGTGGTACCCGGTCATGATGGCCTCGGCCGCGAACCTTGGCCAGGGACTGTTGGCGATGGCTAGGTCCTGGTTCATGACCGGCCTGCCGCTGAGGTAACACTGGAGGCATGGACCTTCCTTGGCCTGCAACTCGAACAGTTCCAAGACCCTCATGGCTTCGCTCGAAGAAGCGACCACCCGCAGGTCGCCGTCGGGCCCGGCCAACATGAGACCGGCGGCCGCCACATCGAGCACCTCGACCCAGCGGCCCGCTAGCCATGTCAGCAGTTCCAGGACGTCGAAGTCCGTCACCAGTGTGTTGGCCAACTCCACCAGCGTCCTGACGAAAAGCGCTTGTTTGGGCCGCGGACCGCCAGTCACATCGACACTCGGGCACCTCTAGGCGTCGGCTCTCCCCCAGCCCTTCGACGCTCACCGGCCGGGCCCTCGGGGCTCTGGTCGGCCGCGCCGGTGCAGGTCGGAACACGGTCGGGCTCCGGCGGGGACGGACGGGGCCGTGCTTCGGACCGCTCGACCTCCGGCACTGCCACCCAGGAACCCAGTGCTTTCGCGGTAAGGTCTACGGCCGTTTCGGGGCCGGGGCCAAGCAGTTCGCTAAAACCGCAAGCATCGATGCTGCGTCGGGCAGGGGCCGAGGGTGCCCGCACGGTCAACGACGCCGACCGTTGGCGCAGGAAGTCGCGGGCCCGCACGATGATCTCAACCGTCGATGCGGCCATGAATTCAACCTCGCTCAGGTCGACGACGAGCCCGGCGCTGTCGACGCCGATGGCGCAGGCCAGGGTCAGGGTCAACGCTCTATCAGTCGAGGCGTCGTGCTCGCCCCACAGCCAAACCACGATCAGACTGGCCTCGGATCCCCCTGCGCTCAGGGGAGGGCGCTCCGAGAGGGTGAAGAAAGAAGACCCAGCGGTGGCCAATGGCGTTCTCCCGCCTCACGAGTACGAATGCCGGGTATCAGGGTCCGGAGTACCGCGGTCTGGAGTACCGCCCCACCCAAACACGTGCTGCACGTCCGGGGCTATTGCCGTGTCCTGTAAGAATACACCTGTGGCGATGGCGCGTGACCAAAAAAAGGGGCCATTTTTGCCGGCCGAGGCGACGGGGACCTCGTCTTCGTGTATATGCGAGCATTTCTGAGCATTTCGTTCGATAGCGGGGCCAAGACGGTCTGGGACGCGCCGTCAGGGACAGCCCGGACCGAAGCGGTGTGGCACTCACGGCGGCCACCGCGCTCGCCCACCCGGGAAGCCGTCATCGTTTTTTCGACTCGCCATGACCCAAGCCGACATGGTCCCTCGCCCTCGGTCCGACGGCGGAGCCCGCTCCTGGCATGTGGCGCTTGATGCCTCGACGCCGGGCGGGCACGCCTTTTGCCCGAGTCTGAGCTCGACCGAGAACTGACGTTCTCCCGCCGTCATGCGCTGGTCGCCATAGCCCTCGCCGGCCTGGTCGAGGGGGCCATCAGGATCGAGATCCTTCTCAATGCGCGCGGGCAGGTTGCGTCTTATAAAATCGCTGCGGGCGCCCAGCCCACGCAGATTGCGAAAGTGCTTTGGGCGTTGGGGCCTCGGGCCGCCAGCTTGGTGCCGGGCACGGCCCTCCCGGACGACCTCGACGAGCAGTGGCCTCTCGCCGGGCGTCAAACGCCCCTCGCTGGGCAAAGTAAAGCTCTAGTCGCCGGGCGGCTCTCCGTATACCATTGGTCGGACTGTCCAAGGGGAGGCTAAGGAGTGCCGAACCCCGTCCGGGCGCTCGCTAGAGCAGATCTAATGCAGCTCGCAATCGACACAAGGAGCAAGCACAATGCCGCTTTACATGGACGTCCACAACATCGAGGGTGGCGTGTCGGCCGCTGATGTCCAGAAAGCCCACCAAGCCGACCTCGCCATACAGGCTGCGCACGGGGTCGACTATAGGCGTTATTGGGTAGACGAAAGGGCGGGAAGGATATTCTGTCTCGTCGAGGCTCCAAATCCAGAAGCTGCCAACACCGTTCACCGGGAGGCTCACGGGCTGGTAGCTGACGAAATCTTCGAGGTGTCCGAGCACTAATCCAGGCATTGCCTGGGCGCCAATTTATCCCGGTATATTCGCCACGGCGGGAGCCGAGAGGAAGCATCGTCGCGGCGGCCGGGCGGACAGGTGGGAGCGATGGTACGTAAGCCCCCACCGGGCCTGCCTTCGCCCGTTATCCGGGCAGCCACTCCCCTCCCAACGGCCTGGCCCTCAGCATATTCTTGGTGCGGAGCACCAGAGGGTACACGCCCCGACACCGACCAGAGGGAGAGAACATGAACCAAGCCGAGCCGGTACCGCCAAGCCCGCACCACGGCCCACGAGGCCGTCGCCTGGGCGCCGCAGCCATTGCCATGGCTGCCGTGTGCCCGATACTGGGCACCGTTGCCCTTCCCCCGAGCGTGGCCGTGGCCAGCGTGACCTACGACGCGCTCGGCGACTCGTTCACCTCCGGGCCCTCGATCCCGACCCAACTTTCAAACCCGGCCGGGTGCATGCGCTCCGACCACAATTATCCGCACGACGTCGCCGGCGCTCTGGGGCTAAGTCTGACCGACATGAGCTGTGGCGGCGCCACGACGGCCAACATGTACTCCCCTCAGCAAGTCTCGCCCGGCCCCGCCAACCCCGCGCAGCTCAGCGCTCTCAGCAACAACCCCCAGGTGGTGTCCCTCGGGATCGGTGCCAACGACATCGGCTTCGCCACCATCCTTGAAGAACTGTGCGGCCCTGACACCGTGGGGCCCGACATTGGTGGGTGGGAACTGCAAGAACTACTACGACCCCAGCGGGAAGGACTCGTTAAAGGCGGCCATCAACACGCTGGCGAGCACGATGGCGTCGCTGCTGCAGGTGGTCCACACCGACGCGCCCAACGCAAAGGTGTTCGTCGTGGGCTACGCCGCCATCTTCCCGACCACCGGCGCCTGCTGGCCGAGCATGCCCTACGAGAAGGCGGACGCGCAGTACTTCACTCAGACCGAGGACGAGCTCAACAGCATGCTCGCCTCCGTGGCGACCAGCAACAACGCCGTCTACGTGGACACGTACACCAAGAGCCTTAACTACAACGCCTGTACCCCGGCGGCCACCCGCTGGGTCGAGCCGCTGGTCCCTGCGGCGCCGGCGTACCCCGCCCACCCGAACGCCACCGGGGAGGCAGGCATGGCCTCCCTGCTGGAGGCGGCCATGCAGAAAGCCAACATTCCCTGACAGGACCCGCCCGACGCTGAATTAGCCGCTGCTCTCAAGTCACTGATGGGGGCAGCGGCTACAGTGGCCAGGGCGACGGCCCGTCGTCCCGCCTTCCGCGCTAGCCCTCCTTGAAGACCGCGACCTTGTCATGCTCCGACCTTCGCCTGTTCTGGCGGGCCGGACAGGACCGTCGGAACGTACTCAAGCAGTTGGATGTGCCCGTCGAAAGTGCGGCTGCCGATCATGTCGAGGGCAACATCGGGATAGCCGTCGTAGATCCGCTCCCGGCCGGTCTTCCCGGTGATCACCGGGAAGACGACCACGCGGAACCGGTCCACCAGACCGGCAACAAGGAGTGAGCGGCACAGGGTGAGGCTCCCGATCGTGCGCATCGACTTCGAGTCGCCTGCCTTCATCTCTCGCACGGCCTCAACGGCGTCGCCGGCGACGAGTTGCGTGTTCGCCCACGCCAGGGGCTGGCGCAACGTCTTGGAGAAGACGATCTTCGACATGCCGGCCAGGGGTTCGGTACCTGGCTCGCCGGCGGCGGCAAAACCCGACATGACGCGGTATGTGGTGGCGCCCATCAACACGGTGTAATCGGCCTCGGGGGCATCCCCCAGCCACGCCAGGTACTCGGCCCTTCCAGCCCCCACCAACCCGGCCACCCGACAGCCGCGGCGTAGCCGTCGAGTGAAGTAATGAAGTCGATGAGCAGTTCTGGCATGTCATGTCTCCTCGTCCTTGTGTTTCGGGCCGGACGGTCTCCGGGCTCGGCACGAAGCTGGTAGCCACGATAGGGACGTGCGGCGAGACGTTGACTCATCGCCAGACCCGCCCGAACCGGCCTGGCCCCGGTAGGTTCGGGAGGATGCAGACCTGGGATGCCATCAGAGCACGCCGCAATGTCCGTGCCTACCAAGACCGGCCGCTTGCCGAAACCGACCTTCAGCGCATCCTGGAGGCGGGATGGCGCGCCCCTTCCGCCTCCAATAGCCAACGGTGGGACTTCGTTGTGACCACCGACCGCTCACAGCTCCAAAAGCTTTCCACCGTTTGGAGGTACGCCGGCCATATCGCTGGTTCGGCGACAACGATCACGCTCGTCCTGCCCAAGGCGGACGACGACCACACCCGGCTCCTCGACCAGTACGACCTTGGTCAAGCAACCATGCTCATGATGCTTGCCGCGACAGACCTCGGTATCGGGAGCGGGCACGCCGTCATCGAAGACCAGGCAGCCTGCCGTCAGATACTCGGGATACCCGACAACTACGATCCCGCCTACCTTTTGGCGCTCGGCTATCCCGCCGACCGTCCTCTCAAGCCGATTGAGCACCCAAAGCGCCGTCCCTTCGAGGACGTGGTGCACCACGAGCACTGGTAGCTCCTCCGTTGCCTCTGCCCTGGGCGCGGCAACGACGATCGTAAACGCGAAGGTATTCGATGGGATGAAGTTGCAGGAATGGACTTCGGTCCGCTTCGCTGGCGGCCTGATCACCACGTGCTCGGTCGCCTCGGCCGCCCAAGAAGGCGACATAGTGATCGACGCGAACGGCGGGACGGTCCTTCCCGGTCTGATCGACGCGCACATCCACCTTGTTCCGGGCGCCCTGGCGCAATCGTTGACCTTCGGCGTGACCACCGTTCTCGACATGTTCAGCAAACCCGACCTGGTGGCCAGCGCTAAAGAGCAGGCCAGCTCCCGTCCGGACGTGGCCGACGTGCGTTCCTCAGGTGTCGGTGCCACCGCGCCCGGCGGGCACCCGTCGATTATGTACGCCCCGTTCCCGACGTTGACCGCTGCTGACCAGGCCGAGCAATTCGTGGCGGAACGGGTCGCGGCGGGCTCGGACTATCTAAAGATCATCTCCGGCGCCGGGGGTCTATGGCCCTCGCTGGCCTTCGAAACCATCCAGGCACTGGTCATTGCCGCGCACACCCGCGGCTTGGTCGTCGTCGCTCACGTGAGCTCGACGGCCGGTGTCGAGGAGGTCGTGTCCGCCGGCGTAGATGTGGTGGCCCACGTCCCTGCGAACGCCGAGCTGGACAAGGCCCTCGTCGAACGCATGGCCGAAGCCGGGACCGTGGTCGGTCCGACGCTGGCCACCATCGAGAACCTCCTCGGGGAAGCGGGTGGCGCGGCGGTTGTAGGGGACCCACGGCTCGCTGAAGCACTTGGCGACGCCTGGGCACGCCGGCTGACTGAGGATGCCTCGGGACGGCAAGGCGGGCAAATGCCGCCCTACTCTCGGGCCGAGGACAACGTGCGACTACTGGCCGATGCGGGGGTCACTCTGCTGGCGGGCACGGATGCTCCCAACCCGGGGACCGTGTTCGGAGCAAGCCTGCACCGAGAGCTCCAACTCCTGGTACGGTGCGGCATAAGCGCGGCGCAGGCCCTGGCCGCGGCCACGGCTGAGCCGGCACGAGTATTCGGCCTCGCCGATCGAGGACGGGTGGCCGCCGGGCAGCGCGCGGACCTGGTCCTCGTGTCCAATGACCCGTTGACGGACATCACGGCGACGCGCGGCATTGAGCGGATATGGCGCGGGGGCGTAGCCTGCGACCGGCACGCCTTCGTCGCCAGCGCGGCCGAAGCTGAGCAGCTTGATGCTTTCGACGCTCAGCTCGCCAAGGTCGTGGCAGCCGTGCGCGAACGCCGGTCCATCTGATCCGAGATCGGTTCCTCCATCGGACGGCAGGCGTCCCCCGTTGCTAGCCGGAGAACGCCACCGTCGCAGTCAGGGCGCTGCCTGCCGTGTCGACTGCGGCACAGAACATCATGGTCCCCGGCGGGGGCGCGGGAGCTGACCGGCGGCGACGGCACCCACACCGTGCTCGAAGTGCGTCAGCCTGGTCGAGGCCATCGAGACCGCCTTCGGCGTCGTCCGAGATGGCGGCACGGTCAGCCGGGTCGGTGCCCCCCGGTACGACAAGGTGCCCATGCCTTTCCCGGTGTTCATGGGCAACGTCACCCTCACCGGCGGGGTGGCCCCGGCCCGGGCCGTCCAAGTGAAGCACGACCGCCGGGGAAGAGGTCGTGGCGTCGTGCTCCTTGCGTTCGGTGGCCGCGTTTAGAAAGGCGGCCACGCGCCGAGAAGCCCTGAAGGTACTCTCTGTTGCCGCGAGCCTGCTCTCGGTGAGCGAATTGTCTTCTCAGGCGCGCCATGTTTGCACCTGGGTAACCGTCGAGAGCCACAATCTGATCATGCGAGAATTTGTGGACCTCACCGGGCTCGCCGATTTACTTGATTTGACGCGGCGGGAAGCCAATGAACTGGCTTGCGAGGAGAACTTCCCCGCACCCGTAGACGTCGTGCAGGGTAGCCAGAATCTGGTACGGCGATGACGTGAGGAACTGGGCACGCGACCGCGGCAAGCTGGTCTGACCGCCTAAGGGCTTGCCCCGCCCATAGCGTAGCTGGTCACCCTTTCAGTGCTCCGCTGAGCCCGGTCCCGCGCAGGACCGAGCGTTGCAGGAACAGGAAGCCGATAATCGGGACGAGGCATGCGATCAGCATGGCGGCAAGGAACACCCCGAGTTCAGTCTGACCCTGGACCGACGGCAGCCGAACCGATAGCGGCTGCTTGCTCGCGTCAGTGAGGACGAGCAGCGGCCAGAGGAAGTCCTTCCACGAGGCGAGCACGGCAAAGATGGACACGACGCCGAGGATCGGCTTTGACATCGGGAGCACGATCGATACGAACAGGCGCACCCGACCGCAGCCGTCGATGCGCGCCGCCTCGAAGATCTCGCGTGGGAGGTTGTCAAAGAAGCGCTTCATCAGGACCACGTTGAACGCGCTGGCGGCCTCGGGCAGCCAGATCGCCCAGTAATTGTTCACGTACGTGCCGCCGATCAGCGGCGGGTGCACGATCTCTATGTAAAGCGGTACCAGCAACACCACCGTCGGAACGAACAGCGTCGTCAGCAGCGCAGCCATGATCAGCCTGCCCCACTTGGGCCGGAGCACCGAGAGGGCGTAGGCCCCGGTGGTCGAAACGATGATCTGACAAATCCATGAGCCGAAGGCAATGACGATCGTGTTCCACAGATAGAGCCCGATATCCACCTGGGTCCACGCGTCCGAGAGGTTGCTCCAGGCAAACCCGTGCGGGAAAACCGACATCGGCTGGATAAGCGTGTCCTGGGTCGGCGTGATCGCGCTCTTGGCGAGCCACAGGATCGGGCCGAGCCCACCAACGACGAGCAGCACAAGCAGGAATTTCTGCGCCGTTCCGAGCCCGTACTTAACACTGCGCCGGTTCCAGTCGGTATGGGACACGATACCCTGCGGAGTCTCCGGAGACCGTTGGCCACGCTGGCGCCGGACTTGCAGGGCGCTCATCCGCGGCTCCAGGATCGCGTCGCCCGCAGATAGATCAGCGAGAAGATCGACAAGAACGCGACCAGCATCAGACTGAGCGCAGCGGCCTCTCCGTAGCTGCCGCCGAGCGAGTTGCCGAACGCGTAGTTGTAGATCAACAGCAGGACCGTCATCGTTGCATTGTCCGGACCGCCCGAGGTGAACAGGTACGGCTCTAGGAAGACCTGGGCGGTACCAATGATCTGCAAGATCATCGTGACGAGCAGGATGGTGCGCAGCTGCGGCAAGGTGACGTGCCAGATCTTCCTGGCGAGCCCGGCGCCGTCGGTCGCAGCCGCCTCGTAGAGCTCCGAGTTCACGCCCGTCAACGCCGCGAGATAGATGATCACGGTGCCGCCGGCATTCGCCCAGGTCGACTCCAGCACCAGTGATGGCATGGCGGAGTTCTCGGACTGGATCCACGGCTGTGGCCCGATCCCGATCCAGTGCAGCATCGTGTTGAAGACGCCGGTCGGCCCGGCGTCGTAGAAAAACTTCCAAAGCAGGACGGCGACGACGGGCGGGACCACGACGGGCAGGTATGCGAGCGCGCTATAAAGGCCCCGTCGCTTGCGGACTTCACTGATCAGCACGGCGGCCACCAGCGGGATCGGATAGCCAAAGATCAGCGCGAGCCCGGCGAACTCGGCGGTGTTCTTGACTGCGATCGGGAACAGCGGGTCGTGGACCACCTCGCTGAAGTTCTGCAACCCGACCCAGGTCGCCGGCTGCACCAAGTTGGTGTGCTGGAACGACATCAGCACCAGGCGCACGATGGGGTACCAGGAGAAGGCGCCGAACACGATGAGCAGCGGCAGCAGGAACAACAGTTTGGATATCCCGCCGCGCCGGATCCATCTCACCGGCATACCCCGAAAGCGCCCGCTTCCCGCCACCACCAACGGAGCCCGCGCTGCGGACGCGGGCTCCGTCTGCTCCAGGTTCGGTGTACTGAGGTTGGTCGTCGACATGGACGTCGTCTGGGCCTGCGGCCAGGGGGCCGGGTGTCCACGCTATACGAGCATGAGCACCCGGGCCCGATCAGCCAGGAGTCTTACGATCCTGAAATTGATTTCTGGCCGACGGAGTTGGCCGCCGCGAGCAGGCTCGCCGGGTTCGAGTTCTGCTCGGTCAGGACAGCCTCGACAACCGAATCAAGGTCGCCGTACACCGCCTGCGTGGCCGCCTCTGGCTCGGGGATGATCTTCTCGTTGAAGATAGCCGTGGTGAAGGGCGCCATCTGGTCGAGAGGGACATTGATGTAGGGCTTGATCCAGCTGTTGTAGAGGTTCTCCTGCGTCTGGTTGAAGATCGGGACCTCAGGAGTGCCGACCGGCTGCTTCGAGGCGGCCTGCGTCTTGGAATAACGGATCGCCTGTTGTTGGTTCACGTAGCGCTGGATGTAGTAGTAGTCGATCCACTTCACCGCCGCTGCCACCTGCGCCGGTGTGGTCTTGGGGCTGACGGCAGCGAGCGTGCCGCCGCCGAGGACGCCGGCAAACCTGGCGCTCGACAGAGGGATCGGCGCGAGGCCGTAGATGCTCGGGTTGATGTTGTAAGACTGCACCATGTTGGTGTACACGTCTGATCCGCTGATGAACATGCCGACCTGACCGGCTGCAAACGCCTGATTGATGTCACTCCAACCCCAGTTGAAGTCGGAGCCCATCGAGTTGTCGGTCCAGCGCATCGTCTTCAGGATGTTGAGCGCTTGGACCGCCTGCGGGTTGGCAAACGTCGCCTTCGCCGTGGAGCCGATGCCAGACTCCATACGGCCACCCAGGGCATAATCGAGCGTGGTCAGGATCCAGCCGGCGGTGTTGTCGTTCGCTCCCATCTCCGCGTAGCCGGCCATGCCGGTCTTCTCTGAGATCTGCTTGGCGTCAGCCTCGAGCTGCGCCCACGTCGTGGGGGGGTCGTTCGGGTTGAGCCCCGCCTCGCTGAAGAGGTGGCGGTTGTAGCTCAGGGCCTGGGCGTAGGACGCCGTCGGGATGGCGATGACCTGGTGCTTGGAGTCGATGCCTTCGGCGATGACGGCTGGGTTGAACTTGTTGAAGTACGGCAGCGCCTCGGCGTCCGCCGTCAGATCGGCGAGCTGTCCGTTATCGCCGAGCGCACGGCCATCGGTGAACGGCACGGTGAACACGGTCGGCAGCGTCCCCGCCGCCAACTTCGCCGCGAACGTCGAACCGAGCCACTGGTACTGGACCGACGTGACCTCGATGCCAGGGTTGGCCTTCTCGAACTGCGTGACCTGACTATTGAACGCCGCCGTGGCGGCCGGGGTGCTGCCCGGGATCAACGAAGCGACGCTGATCTTGACTATCGGCACGCTGGCGGCGGCCGTTGAAATCGAACCGGCAGCAACAGCCACCAGGCTCGCGCCGGCGATGACCACACCACCCATACGGATGGACGTCCTCGCCCTCGTTTTGAACCTCATTACCTTCTCCTCTCCGTCACTGGGAACTGTCTTGCGTCCGAGTGGGTTCCGGGTCGAACGCAGCCCGGTCTGTCGTCTGGATGAGCCAGACCGTGGTGTCCTGCGACAACGTGTCGCCGACAAGCTCTGCACTCCCGATGAGGACGTCTGCGCCCGCAGGGAGCTCAAGCGGCTGAGAGCCGAAGTTGACGAGGCAGAGGAAGCCCTCTCCCCGCGTGAAAGCGATGACGTCATCGCCGTGGTCCAGCCAGCTCAGCTGGCTCCCGACACCCCACGGCGCTTGGCGGCGGATACGCAGCCCGGCCCGGTAGAGGCTGAGCATCGAACCCGGGTCGGCGATCTGAGCCTCGACCGAAAGCGGCGCCCAGTCATCGGGCTGATGATCAAGCCAAAGCCGTACGTTCTGGTTTGGGCTGAAGCCGTACGGCGGCTTCGTCCCGGACCATGGGAGCGCGACTCGGCAGCCATCGCGGCCGGGATCTACGCCTCCGGACCGGAGCCACATCGGATCCTGACGCTTGTCGGGCGGGATGTCCTCCACCTCTGGCAGCCCGAGCTCTTCGCCCTGGTAGATGTACATCGATCCAGGCAGCGCCATGGCGAGGAGCGCGGCAGCACGGGCGCGGCGTTTGCCGCGCAGAAGGTCCGTCGGTGTCCCTTCGCGCTTGGTTTCAAACGCGAAGCCAGTGTCTGCACGCCCGTAGCGCGTGACCGAACGGGTGACATCGTGATTGGAAAGCACCCAGGTGGCTGGCGCATCGACAGGTGCGTGTGACGCCAGGGCCGACTCAATCGAGCTCCGCATCGGACCGGGCTCCCATGGGCAGGCTAGGAAGTCAAAGTTGAAGGCGGTGTGGAGTTCGTCGGGCCGCAGGTAACGCGCCAGTCTTTCGGCATCAGGCAGCCAAACCTCGCCGACGAGCACACGCGCTTCCGCGTAGCTGTCGGCCACCGCACGCCAGCGTCGGTATACATCGTGCAACGCGTCACGGTCGGTGAACGGATGCTCCCCGGGGGCGGCATCCGGCCGTTCCTCTGGGAGCGCCGGGTCCTTGACCAGCAGAGCTGCCGAGTCAATGCGCACGCCGGCGGCGCCGCGGTCAAACCAGAAGCGCAGGATGTCCTCGTGCTCCTCCCAGACCTCTGGGCGCTCCCAATTGAGATCAGGCTGCTCAGGGGCAAACAGGTGCAGGTACCACTCGCCGTCGGCGACGCGCGTCCAAGCCGAGCCGCCGAAGATCGACTGCCACTCATTCGGCGGCAGCTCGCCCTCGGCGCCCTTGCCGGGCCGAAACCAGAAGCGCCGACGAGCGGTGGATCCAGCAGACGCAGCCAGCGCCTCCTTGAACCACGGGTGCTGGCTCGAGACGTGGTTCGGAACGATGTCGACGATCGTGCGGATCCCTAGGGCGCGGGCCTCGGCGATCAGCTGCTCCGCTTCCCAGAGGGTCCCGAAAGCGGGATCGATCGAGCGGTAGTCAATGATGTCGTAGCCGGCGTCGGCCAGTGGCGACGGGTACCACGGGTTGAACCAAAGCGCGTCGACGCCGAGCGCGGCCAGGTACGACAGGTGCGCCCGGACTCCCGCCAAATCCCCCGTGCCATCGCCGTTGGCGTCGGCAAAGCTCCGGATGTAGACCTGGTACACGACCGCATCGCGCCACCAGGGGCGTTCGGCCGCACGCTCAGGACCGGGCAGCTCGGCGGCCGCCTGCGTCGCACCCGTCGCCATCATCGCACCCACAATACCCACAGTCGACAAACGGATGCAAGACTCAAACATGAACCTGCATCTTTAGGGCTGAACAACGCAAGAGACAATAGCCCCGACTGACTGGAGGCGAGCGCAATCGAGGCCCGCTGAGGCCTGTGGGAGCCTATAGGACCTCACGCCGTCAGATGAGTTCGGTCGTCGGCAGCACCGCCGGGACCAGCCATAACCTGCGCCCAAGCTGGTCAAACGGGCCGGGCGCCCGGCCGCCGCCGGGACGGCACAAGCTAGGAGACTCCATCGGCTCGTCCTAAAATTGCATCATCTCGTCGTGATACATATCGGAGTGTGCCATATACTTGCCACCAGATGAGGCATGGGCTCACAGAGGTTGCAGAAAAGGTGGGTGTCAGCGAAGCCACCGTCAGTCGCGTCCTCAACGGCCGACCTGGCGTTTCCGCTGCTACCCGCGCCGCGGTCCTGACCGCGCTCGACGTACTCGGTTACGAACGTCCCACCAAATTGCGGGGCAAGCGCGCCAGGCTCGTTGGCCTGGTCCTCCCCGAGCTGGGGAACCCCATCTTCCCGGCCCTGGCCGAGGTGGTGGGCGGTGCACTGGCGCAATTGCGGTTCACGCCGGTGCTGTGCGCGAGTGGACCGAAGGGCCTCTCGGAGAGCGACTACGTCAGCATGCTCCTGGACCAGCACGCCTCGGGCGTGATCTTCGCCGGCGGCAACTTCGCCGAGGCCGACTCATCCCACGCCCACTACCAGCTTTTGCGCCAGCGGGCGTTGCCGGTCGTCCTGGTCAACGCCTCCAGTGAAGACCTGGCCTTCGCCCAGGTGTCGACCGATGACGCCGTCGCCACTGAGCAGGCATTCAACCACCTCCAAACCCTCGGCCACGAAGAGGTAGGGATGATCCTCGGTCCCGAGGACCACATGCCGAGCCGCCTCCGTCTGGCCGCGTTCAGGACGCTCACCAGCCACGCCCGCACCGCGAGCCGTCCGTTGCGCGTGGAGCACGTCCCGTTCTCCCTCGAAGCCGGCCATGCCGCAGCTGGGCGCCTGGTAGGCCGGGGCGTGACCGGGATTATTTGCGCCAGCGATCCCTTGGCCCTGGGAGCCGTCCGGGCTGTACGCAGGCTCGGGCTGCGTGTCCCCGAGGATGTCTCTATCGTAGGTTACGACGACTCTGCCCTCATGACCTGCACCGATCCTCCGCTCACGACCATCCGCCAACCCATCGAGTCGATGGGCCGCGCCGCGGTGAAGCTGCTGGCCAGCCAGATCGACGGGGCTGTAGCCACCGCTGAGAGGCTGCTGTTCGAACCGGAGTTGGTTGTCCGGGGGTCGACGGCTCCCGTGACAACCGGCGCCAACTTAGTTGCCAGCATGTGGTCCGGCAGCGGGGCGGCGGGGCGAGGAGGGTGAGCGGAGCGCGGCCACGAAGGCCCGCCGTTGTGCTGTGCCGTCTAGAACGGTCCGTGACGCAAAGTTCTCGCTGAAACCCCTTTGCCGTACGCATGAGCGCACCCGCCAATGCCGGCCGGAGGCCGGCCGGTGCCTCGGCCGCCCGGCCGGGATGGTTGTTACCCTCCGTTGGCTCTCTGTTCAATCTGGCCTCGTAGAGTGCCGTTTGCTGTGAGACGAAAGCCCTGCCGTCGAGCGGACGGAGCTACCCGGATGACCCCGTGCCCGAGGTCTGGCACCGTGTCGAGGTACTCCTTGAGCGGTCCGACATCCATGCGCCAACCGTCCGGAACCGCCCGGTGCGTGAGCGGCCGGACGGGCCAAATAGCGGCAAGCGAACAGGGGACCAGGCGTGGGCCAAAGCGGACCGGTAATGCAAGGGCAAGGGAGGAGGAAAGGGCTGTGCGAGCTAGAGGGGTCATAACGTCAGCGACGAAAGGGCGGCGAAATAGGGATGGGGCTGCCTTTGGGAAAGCGCGAGGCCTCGGCCGGTTGGGGACGGCCCTGCTCGTGCTGGGCGCCGTCGCGACAGCCACGGGCGCACCAGTGCCGGCTAGCGGGGCTCCTGTGCTCCGAGCCGAACAGCCGGCGGCCGTAGAGCTGACCGGCGCCGGGTCGACCTTCGACGCGCCTTTCTTCTCCGCCGCCTTCGCCCGCTACCACCAGCTCCACCCGGGTGTCTCCGTCCGTTACGCCCCCGTGGGCAGCGGCGAGGGCATCAAGCGCTTCTCCGCCGGGGCGGTGGACTTCGGTGCCTCCGATGTCCCCATGACGCCGGCCGACCAGGTCGGCGCCCGCGGCGGGCCAATTATCCAGGTCCCGGTCGACCTGGGCGCCGTTGTCGTCAGTTACGACCTCGACAATACGTGCGGTTTGGCCGTACCCCTGCACCTCACCGGCGCAGTGCTGGCCCGCATTTACCTGGGCCAGGTGACCAAGTGGGACGACCCGGCGATAACGGCATTGAACCCGGCCGACGACCTCCCAGACGAGCAGATCAACGTCGTCCACCGGTCCGATGGGAGCGGCACCACCTACATCTTTACCGACTACCTCTCCAGGGTCTCCCCCGCCTGGGCGCATGGGCCGGGAACTAGCAAGACGATCAAATGGCCGGTTGGCTTCGGGGGCAATGGCAGCGCCGGGGTGGCCGCCCGGTTGAAGGTCTTGCCCGGCTCGATCGGGTATTTCGAGCTCTCCTACGCCGAGTCGCAAAACCTTCCGTATGCCTTGCTCCAGAACCGCTCGGGCGCCTTCGTGCCGCCTTTTGCGGCCAACGTCGCTGCTGACGCCGCCAAGCGGCCGGCACTGTCGGCATCCAGCTTCTCGATCGTCGACGAGCCCGGGACCGCGAGCTACCCGATATCGGGTTACAGCTGGGCCCTGCTCTACGCCCACCAAGCGAACACGGTGACAGGCACCGCGTTGGTGAACTTGGTCGCCTGGCTGACCCACAGCGGCCAGCAAGTAGCCGGTGCCAACTATTACGTTCCGTTGCCGCCGGCCATCCAGGGCTTGGCCCAGGTCACGCTCAAAGAGGTGACAGGGCCTACCGGCGGCGTGCTCCTGCCCTGAGGCGCCAATGCTGCCGTGAGCCCACGGACGGTTCAGCGGTCGACGGCGGCCCTACCTGAGACGGCCAAACGCCCAGACCGCCCCGGTGCCGTTCTACTCGTCTGGAATTGGTGCTCACCTACGATGACTGAGCAAGTAACTGCACGTCACGGCGGGTCTAGCGCGTGTCCCGGACGCGTCGGAGGACGCGCCCGATCTGGTACCAGTCACTGGCGGCGGCCGGGACGAGCGGTCGGGGCCGGGGGGACCTGAAGCAACGTTTACGTCGGACGCCGCCCCATGGGTGGTGCTGGTACGAGCCTGATCATTGGCGCCTGCCACCTTGTCGGGAACAACGGCGATGTGAAACTGGACAGTGCACTGACCGATCTGAGTTCGAATTGATCGTGGGAGGCTTGTAGGTGGAAGAGACCTACCTCAGTGGGACCGACAGGTGAACAGGGCCCCTCGGGCCTCGTGGTACCGCTTCAGGGCAACCCTCCGGCACGAGTTCCCCTCGTACCTCACGATTGTGCTGCTCCTCGGCCTGATCGGCGGGCTGGCGATGGGCTCGCTGGCGGCCGCACGGCGGACCCAGTCCTCCTACTCGGCCTTATTGGAAACCACTGACCCGTCCCAGATTGTCGTGGCCACCGCGATCGCCAGCCCCACGATCGGCAACGGGCAAGGGTACAACCCGGCCATCGTCCGGGAGATCGCGCAAGCCCCGCACGTCGCGGCCGTGGCGAGTGCGACGGGGATCAACGCCGCACCACTCAGCCGCGGCCGGCGCCCCCATCGGCAAGGGCCTGTACACGGTACAGGCAGGCACCGGCCAGGGAAGCGTCGGCGGCGAGTACTTCCAGATGGACCGCCTAGCCATCAGTGCAGGCCGGACGGCTGATCCCGCCAGGGTGGACGAGTTCGTGACCTCGCCAACCGCCGCAGCGGCCTTCGGCTTCCACGTCGGCGAGATCGTCCCAATGGGCTTTTACACCAACAGCCAGACCGACCTGTCCGCGTTCGGGACAGCGGCGGTGAAGCCCTATCGACGGATCGACATGCGGGTTACTGGCATAGGGCTGCCGATAACGGAGATCGTTACCGACGACGTCGATGCCGGTGGCGCTCTGGCCTATTTCACCCCAGCGCTGACCCGCGAGCTGCTTGGGTGCTGTGTCAACTACACCGAGACCGCTATCAAGGTGGCCCGCCCGGGCGAAGTTGCCGGCCTGGTAGACGAAATCACGAAATCGGCACCCGGCGGCATGCCTCCCGGCTTCAATGCCACCGGAGAGGACGATGAAGGGAAGGTCGAGCGAGCGATCAAGCCCCTCTCGATCGCACTCGGAGTCTTCGGAGGGATCACCGCCCTGGCCGCCCTTCTGACCGCGGTGCAGGTCATCGGCAGATATTTGCGTCGGCGTAGGCAGGAATCGGAGGTGCTGCGAGCACTAGGTGCCGGCCCCACGACCCTGGCTACCGACGCCCTTATCGGCGTTGTTGGCGCCATCGCCGCCGGGTCGCTGTTGGCCGTTGGTGTGGCGGTTGCTCTTTCGCCGATCAGTCCGCTCGGCCCGATCCGGCCCTTCTACCCGACCCCCGGGATCTCTTTCGACTGGACCGTTCTCGGCGGTGGGTTCGGGGTCATCTTCGTCGGCCTTGCTCTTGCCGCTATAGGCCTCGCCATTCGCAATTCGCCCGAGCGGGTGGCCCGACGTCAGCGGTTTGCAGTCAGGCACTCGGCTCTGCTGCGCAGCGACGCAATGTTGGATCTGCCAGCTGCCGCGGCCATCGGCCTCCGATTTGCCCTCGAGCCGGGGAGCGAGATCGACGCCGTGCCGGTGCGATCGGCGATCTTAGGCGCCGCGTTGGCTGTGATCGTGCTGATCGCCACGGTCACCTTCGGCGCCAGTTTGGACCATCTCGTTTCGACCCCTCGCCTCTACGGATGGAACTGGAGCTACGCCCTTTCGGGTGGGGGCGGCGGCGGCGGCGGGGACATCCCCGGACAGCAGTCAGCAGCGATGCTGGCCCACGACCACTACCTGTCGGCATATTCGGTCGCCTACTTTGTCGATCTTATTGTCGACGGCCAGGACACCCCGGTGATCGGCACGAGCCCGGGCGCCAGGGTCCAGCCCCCGCTGCTGCACGGCCACGACCTCCAACAATCTGACGAGATAGTCGTGGGCCCACTGACCTTGGCGTCGCTACACAAAAGGCTCGGCGGTACGGTCACCGTTCAGAGCGGAGGGAGCAGGTCTCACCTCCTTCGCATCGTAGGCGTGGCCACGATGCCCGCGATTGGCGGCAGCGGCGTGCTGCATCTCGAAATGGGCACCGGTGCCGTAGTCTCTAGTTCGCTGATCCCGGCGACAGAGCGCAACCCGTTCAACGACCCCGAGACTGGCCCGCAGGCCTATTTCGTCGACGTGCGCCCGGGGGTCAACCCGCTGGACGCCCAGCGCTCACTAGAGGAGATGACTGGTCCCCTGAGTAACAGCTATAACTTCGGCGTGGTCGTCCAGCCGGTGCTCCGTCCGGCCGAGATCGTGGACTACCGGTCGATGGGGACCACGCCGGCCATCTTGGGAGCCTCTCTCGGAGCGGCTGCCCTCGCTGCTCTAGGCCTTACGCTCCTTGCCTCGGTGCGTCGCCGACGCCGGGAACTGGCAGTACTCAAAATCCTCGGCTTCACCCGCTCCCAGTTGAGGGCCGTCGTTGCCTGGCAGTCGAACGTGGCCGTGGCTATCGGGACGGTCGTGGGAACTCCGGTCGGCATTATCATCGGTCGGACGCTTTGGGACCTCTTTGCCCAAGAGATCAATGCGGTCCCCGCCCCGGTCGTCCCGGTTGTCCCTATAGTCCTGATCGCAATCGGTTCTCTGCTCCTGGCCAACGCCGTGGCCGCCGTCCCGGGGCGTATTGCTGCCCGGACTCCAGCGGCGCTGGTCTTGCGGACCGAATGAGGTGATCGCATTCGTTTCGATAAACGACGGAGTGGAGGGGGAACGTCGAACTTGGCGCAAAAGGTCCCGATGGCCGGTACCGGGCGCCGTGTAGCCCCTCAGCGGCGCCGATATACGTCCGCCCGATGGTCTACTCGCACGGGTGGCGTCTCGCCTGCCGAAGCGTAGGGCTGACGCCACCGACCATGGGTTAAGTAGGGAATTCCCCAGTTCCTCGTCCCTCTTGGCCCATTTAGGCTCACCTCGGGGAGTGCGGGAGCGCAACCTCGCTCAACGAAGGGAGCCTCGAGATGCCACAGCGCCCAGGTCACCGCCGGCTCGAGCGGAAGGGCCCGGTGGAAGGGGCTGGTGGCTGCCTCGGTGAGCGTTCCGTTGCTGGCCGGAGGCCTGACGCTTCCAGTGCCAGCGGCCGGCGCACCGGCACCCAACGGCCACGTTCTTGGAGCGGGAGTCTCGCTGTCCAGCGCCCTTTCGGGCGCCAAGCAGGTCAGCTACACCATCGAGTTCACCACTTCGCCTACCGGGGCCCTGTCGGCCAATAACGCCATGATCGACGTTGAAGGTCCCGAGGGCACGTTCCCGGGCTGTGCCTCTGGCTCGGTGAGCGACCTGACCACCAACGCCAAATCTTTCCTGCTCGCTTGCGGAGCCCAAGTAGGCGATCTGCACAACCATCTAAGGTTCCCGCCTTCGGTGCCGGTGCGCGCCGGGGACCGGGTCGAGGTGGTGCTCAACGGCCTCGACAACCCGGCCAGGATCGGCCCCCACCTGCTCGAGGTGGGGACGTCGTCGGACTCGGCCGCGCCCATCACGTTCCGGACGACCGCCCCTGAGCGCCTGAGCGCCTTATCGCTCTTGAGGTCCGACGATGCCCCGGGGGCCACACAGGTCAGCTATATCCTCGATTTCACCGCTTCGCCCGGCGCGGCACTGGTCGTCAGCGTCGGTACTATCGACATCCAAGCGCCGCCTGGTACCTTCCCGAAGGCCAGCTGCGTGACAGGCAAATTCACCGACCTCACCACCGCCGCTTCGAGCCGCTTGCTGGAATGTGGCGCCCACGTGGGCACCTTGGGCGCCGAAGTCAGCTTCGTGGCGCCCGTGGCGGTGGCCGGCGGGGACCACGTCGAAATCGTCCTCACCGGGCTGGACAACCCGGGAACGCCTGGGCGCCATCTGCTGACGGTGACAACGTCGTCGGACGAGCCTCGCTCAGTGGGCTATGCCCAGGCCGTTCCGGCGCAGCGATTGAGCCACGTCTCCGTTACGATTTCGAGCTCTGCGGCGCGCGCCACGGCCGTCGCCTATACAGTCGAGTTCACCGCCTCGGCCAGCGGGGCGTTGGCGGCGGGCGCGGGGACGGTGACGGTCGACGCCGCGGTGGGGACCTTCCCGGGGGGCGCAGCCTGCCACGTCGGCGTCGTGACGGTTACCAACTTGGATCATCTCACGTCGGGCCAGCTGGACTTCTGTGCCGCCCAGGTCAGTGAAGGCGGAGCCCGGCTGCAGTTCGTGACGCCCGTCGAGATCGGAGCGGGGCAGCGGGCCGAGCTGGCGCTCGCAGGTTTGAACAACCCCGCCGTGCCGGGCCACGAGGTGATCTCCGTGTCCACCAGTTCGGACCGGGCTGCGTACGCCGGTTACGCCATCACCGGGCAGGGCATACCTATCGCCGCCCTCTCGGTCGCGCTGTCGAGCACCGCGGCGCGAGCGACGAGGGTCACATATACGCTGAGGTTCACCCCGTCTACCTCGGGCGGCCTGGCCGCCAATTCCAGCGGCATAAGCGTCAATGCCCCAGCCGGCACCTTCCCCGTCAGACCGTTGTGCAGCGTCGACGTTGCCACCGTGACCAACCTGGTCAACGGGACGCACGGTCAGGAAGACCTCTGCAGCGCCACCGTCAACAGTTACGGATCCCAGCTGCAGTTGGTGACCCCGGTGGCGGTCAGCGGCGGCCAGCAGGTCGAAGTAAGTATCAGCGGCCTGGCCAACCCGGCCGCCCCCGGTTTCCAAACGCTGGCCCTGTCCACCACCTCGAACACGGCAAGGCGGGCCCGGTACCGGGTCGTCCCGGGGACGCCGGTTAGCCAGGTATCCGTAACCCCCTCCAACCCGACCGTCGGCGCCGAGCCGGTTACGTACGCAGTCAGCTTTACTATCCCGCCGACGGGTGCCTTGGCCGCGGGCTCGGGAACGCTAACCGTGCAAGCGGGCCGGGCCTCGCTCCCGTCCGTTCTTGAAGTGCGGCCTGGGCGTCGCCACCGTCACGGACATCACGAGCAAGGCCTCGGCCCCGGTCACCTCGTGCTTCGCCGGGCCCAGTCCTGGCTCGCTCGGCGTCCTTGTCCCTATTGCCATTGGTGGAGGCGACCGCGCCGTGCTCACCCTCTCCGGGCTGGTCAACCCGAACACAACGGGCCCGCAGCACCTGAGCATGGCCACTTCTTCGAGCGGTGTGCCGGTGCCCGCCGACTTCATTACCCGCCCTGGTGCCAGCATCAAGGGCCACCTGGGGGACAGTTCGGGCTTTGCCGTGCCTAACGCCGAGGTCCAGGCCTGCCCGACCACTGGTGGCCCCTGTTTCGATGCGCCGAGCGGGCCGAGCGGCGGCTTCCTCGTCTTTGTCCCGAGCGGCCGGTACACCCTCAGCGCCTACCCCCCCGCCCACGGGTCGTGGGCCCCGGCGCTGGCGGCAAGAACCGTCCTGATCGAGGGCCTGTCCACGGTCACGGGTGCCAACATCACGCTTCGAGTCCTGGACCCGCTGCCAGGCGGCATAAGGTTCGGCGGTCAAGAAAGTGGCGTACCTACCCTCGTTTCCTTTGACCCGACACCCATGGCCGTCCATGGTTGTCGTCACGGCCTGGGAGCGGTGACCATCCACGGTACAAACGTACAGACCGGCCAACAAACGACCTTGGCCTACCCATTGCTCGAATCGCCGCCAGGCTCGGGGTACTACACGGGCACCATCCCGCCCGTGTGGCCTGTGCACGGCGCCGTCACGGTCCAGTACCGCATTTATTGCTTCGAAGGCCTCTTGCCGGACGCCGGGCTGAGCACCGGCGGGAACGAGGTCATGGTCTCGGGCGCAGGTTTCAAGGGAGCGAGGGCAGTGATGTTCGGGGCCAAACCGGCCCGGTTCACGGTGCTCTCGGCTACGAGGATCGAAGCAGTGGCCCCGGCGGGGGTGGGGACTGTAAGCGTGTCGGTCAGGACGGCTTCGGGGGTCGCCAGACCGGAGCGGTCCAGCACTTACAGCTACATCTCCATCTCTTCGATGGGCCCCTGTCCGGGCCCAGTTCGGGCGGGACGACCACAGAAATCAGGGGCACGGGGCTGAGCCATCTCGACACGTTGTGGTTCGGGCCCCGGCCCGCGTACCTCCAGCTGGTCTCGGACCGGCTCGCCGTAGTGACGACCCCCCCGGGGACCGGCCTGGCGCGGGTCGGGGTGGAAGAAATCGGCCAGCAGGGGCCGCCCGCGACCGCCCCGGGGCTCTCTTTCCGGTATTACAACCCTGGCGGAATTGTCCCGGCCCATGGCCGTTTGGCACCAGCCACCTCCGTTGTGACGCCTGGCCCCGTGGGCCGCTACGAAGACGACCTGAGCCCGTACCAGAAGGACACCGACTACGGCTATTTGCTCGGCTGCGTGCTCGGCTATGCAGCCGCGGTCGCCGGCCTGGTCACGGCGGAGACCGGGGTCGGTATCGGCATCGCTCTGGCCGGGCAGGCCCTTGCGATCTGGTCGTGCCGGACGTTTTTGCACTCGCCGACGTTCAACTCTTGGTTCGATCCGAGCGGGACGGTGTTTTCAACCAGTGGCGCCCCCCTCCCCGGCGCCACCGTCGTCCTGGAGCAGGCGCCTACCCCGGAAGGGCCCTTCACCGCTCCCCCCGCGACGAGCCCGGGGATCGAGCCGCACGTGAACCCGGAGGTAACCGGCCCTAACGGTCGCTTCCATTGGGACGTCGTGGCCGACTACTACAAGGTGGTGGCCTCGGCCCCCGGTTGCCATGCTCCGGGCTCCCCCTCCCAAATCGGCATTTCGACGCCGGTAATGGTCGTGCCCCCGCCCCGGTTCGGGCTGGAACTGGTCCTTCAGTGCGCCCGGACGGCAAGCCCGCCCCGCCCCACCGTCACGCGGCTGTCCAGGAGCGAGGTCCCCCAAAGGGGCGGCGCCCAACTGCAACTGGACGGCACAGGCTTTACGCCCTCCGCCACGGTCATGTTCGGCACCACCCCTTCGCCGTCGGTCACCTTCCTGTCGCCCGGACTTCTCGAGGCCACCGCACCGCCGGGACGCGGCCACGTGAGGGTCGTCGTCAGCACCCCAGGCGGGACCTCGCCGGTAACGCCCTCGGCGGCCGTCGCCTACCTGCCATTGCCGGTGGTCAGCTCGGTCAGCCCTGGCGGGGCCCCAGCCGGTGGTACCACCGTCGCCATCCGGGGCTCCGGCTTCTCGGGGACCGAACTGGTGCAGGTCGGGCGGGGGCTCGTGACGGGTTTCACGGTCCGGTCGCCCAACCTGATCGTTGCCACGCTTCCGCCCGGACCGCTCGGTACGGCGGACGTCACCGTCACCACCCCGGTCGGGACCAGCGCCGTCGACCACACCGATCTCTACGCCTACGCCCGGGCCCCCTGGCTCGGGCCGGGCCAAACGGGCCGTAGGACGGACGTCCCCTGGTCCGACGTCGGCCCGGGTTGGGCTCTCGTTGTCACCCAGGCCCACGGGGCGACGCCGTCTCAACTCGGCCTTGTCGATCCTTCCGGCGGGCGCTACCAGCTGGCCTCCTCCCTGCCTACCGGGGCCAGGGTCGCCGACTGGTCGGCCGTCGGGGCCCGGGTTTTGCTGTTGAGCAGCACCGCTGGCGGCGCCCAGGAAGCGACCGTAATCGACCTGCGCAGCGGGGCGGTGACCCATCGCTTCCAGGGCGCCCGGGCGCAGGCGTATTACTCGTTCGGCCAGCCGGCCGGTACCACGCTCCTTCGAAGAGCCAGGGGGACGCCGCCGGACAGTTCCACTTGAGCCGATCGACTCTCCAAGGCCAGGAGATCTTCGCCTTCCCCGATCGGTTTCCCGGCCCACGGGAGCCAGCCCACGGCGCGCCTGATCATTTCACGGGGACGTACCTGCAAAGCCCAGACGGCACCCAGCTGGTGATGGGCGCCGCCCTGGGCATGGCCGTCTTGTCCAGCACCGGGAAATTGTTGCGCGATTTCTACGTGCCGAGTTCGGCCGCTTGCTCGCCGTTGCGCTGGTGGCGACCGGGGATCGTGTTGTCGGCCTGCGGGGGGACCGCTGCCGGCCGGTACTGGCTGGTGCCCGTCTCCGGAGCCGCGCCTGTCGCCCTGGCCCGCCAGGGCGGTACCTCCAACATCTGGCAAGTGGGGGGTGCGCTTTACGGCCAAGCCAGGACCGGCTGCGGGAGGGCACTTGAACTGACCGGTGGCCGCTGGGTGCCGGCTGTCCTCCCGGGCGTGCCGCCAGGTGGGCCCACAAAAATCATCGAGGGCGAGGGCGACCAGTTGCAACTGGTGGCCTCTGCGGGTAACTGCGCCGGCTCCCAGGGCATAGCCGATCTGCTGTGGTCAGACCCCACCACCGGCAAGGCCACAACGTTGTTCAGCTTGCCCGAGACAGTCGACGCCTTCGCGTACCCCGCCGGCGGGCCGACCTCGTCGGGACCGGCATCCTAGGGCGGCCGTGCGAACGGGTGGGGGGATCGCTGTGGTGTGCGAGGTGCAGGCCCGCAGCTGCCGAACCGACCCGCGGTCTTCAAGCGTGATGTGAGGGAGAGGGATCTGTGACGCGCCCCCTGTCGCAGGGAGATGGACCCGATATTCGAGGTAGCCCACACCCGAGGTGACGCCGAGGTAGGCGCCCGGCACGACAACCTGGGTGCCCTGGTGATGGCAAAGGAACTAGCTGGGGGGGACGGGGCTCCCTGGCGTTGGCGGCTCGACGACGGACGTTCTTGGGAAGTGAGCGACATCCTCAGGCGACGCCTCCCGGAGGGTGGGCCAGCCCATCCCGCTGGTGCCGCAGAGGAACTTTCGCTCCTCGCCCTCCTTCAGGGACATTCGCAGCTCCGCCGACCTGCGCAGTCCGACAAACCGCAGGCAGAGGCGGTGCTCCCCGGGTTCCACCTCGAAGACCCTCACCTGCTCTTTTCCGATCTTGCCCACAGAGTGGTCGTCGAGGACCACCGTGTAGCGGGATTGAGGCCGAAGCAGCCGAAAGACCAAGGCGGTAGGGAGCACCGTCGCAGGCGACACCGACCAGTGCTTCTTCGGCCTGAAGATCCTGATTGCTGGCATTGGCGTCCTTTCTCGGAACGACGAACGGCGGGCGGACCTCCACACGTGCCAAGCTAGCAGGCGTGCTGACCACATGTACGAGCATCTGGCCAAACGGCCAGACGTCCTAGGATCGGCCGATGGTGACCGAGCCTGAGACCGAGCACCGGACCTTTACTGAGATGGCGCGGCGCCAGCAGATCGTCGCCGCCGCGATCGACACCATCGCCGAAGTCGGCTACGCCCAGGCATCGCTGGCGCGCATCGCCGAACGCATCGGCATCAGTAAGGGCGTCATCAGCTACCACTTCGCGGGCAAGGACGACCTCATCAAGCAGGTCGTGATCGACGTTGTCGAAACCGGCAGGGCCTACATCCTTCCGCGCGTCTTTGCCGAGTCAACCGGACCGGCCATGCTGCGCGCCTACATCGAGTCGAACCTCGCCTTCATGCGCGAGCACCGGAATTACATGGTCGCCGTAGTCGAGATCCTCCGGAACGGCGCCTTCACGACCGCCGGCGGACGCCGGGTCGACGGCCGGGACATCGACGTGGCGACGCGACTCCTCGAAGAGCAGCTGGCGCGCCTCCAGGCCGGAGGGGAGCTCCGACGAGACTTCGACCCAGGTGCCATGGCGGTGGCGATCCGAGCCACCATAGACGTGGTGCCACACCGCCTTGTCCTTGACCCGGATTTCGACATCGACGAGTACGCGGATGAAATCGCCGCCATCTTCGACCTGGCAACCCGGGCCAAGGACACGCCATGACCGGGGACCACTGAACGGCCAAACCGGCCACTCGCGAGGCTCCCGTCCCTTTTGCACCTGCCAGCACCGGGCGTCATTTGGCCAGCGCGCCGGTATATGGTTTGTGCAGCGGTGCCCCGCAACAATTGGAGGTCTCGATGGGCCAACCAGCCGTTGATGCTCCTGTCGGTGCCACACCCACCGAAGGGGTCGTGCACCGCCGTAGCCCGCTGTCGGTGGCGGGTACAGTCGAGCGGCTAACCGACGCGGTCGAGGGAGCGGGGGGCAAGGTTTTTGTCGTCGTCGACCACAGCGGTGAAGCGGAGCGGGCCGGGCTCTCGCTGCGGGACACCAAGCTGGTTGTCTTCGGCAACCCTCTCGCCGGCACCGCCGTGATGGAAGCGTCACCTCTGGCGGCGCTCGACCTCCCGCTCAAGGTGCTCGTGTGGGTAGACGACGTCGGCGAGGTGTGGATGAGCTACCTCACGGCCGAATGGCTCGCGGGCCGCCATGGCATCCGCACAGATCTCAGTAAAGCCCTGTCGGCACCAGACGTCCTGACTGGCCGTGTCGCCGGGACGAGTTGAGCGCTGGCGTTTGGGCCGCAGCGGTTCAGGATCGGCACCCGGCGCCAGACGTCGAACATGGCAACGGGGCCTGGCGAAGTTGGCCTGTTCTTGATACCCTAGGGGGTATGTGCAGAGCAGTTACCTGTCGTAAGTGCGGCCGACCCAGCTGGAAGGGGTGCGGTGCCCACGTCGAGCAAGTGCTCGGCAACGTCCCACCCTCCCAACGCTGCCGGTGCGGCTCCGAAGAGGCAACGCCAACCCAGACAAGGGCTAAACCCCAGTCATGGTTTGCTCGCCTGCGCGGCACACCTTAGCCTTTGCTCAGGCCCAGGGCCACCAACCCCGACCGTCGTCAAGTACGGCGCCTCACCCCTCGGGGAGCCGTGCGGCGAGGTACTCGGAGATGTCACGGGCCCTTAGTGGTTGACGGCGTAACTACATACGTGTAAGTTGTTGGGTGGTGGGGGGCATGGTGCCGGGTGGCCAGTACCTTGGGGGTGCTGTTGTCTCGCCGGAGCCCTTTCGTGATCGAGTTGAGCGACGAGGACCGGGGCCGGTTGGAAGCTCTTACCCGTAAGGGCACTGCCCAGGCTCGGACGGTCGAGCGGGCCAGGATCGTGTTGGCAGCGGCTGCGGGGACGAACAATGCGGATATTGCCGACGACATGGGGATAGCCCTGAACACGGTGATCAAGTGGCGCAAACGGTTCTTCGAGGAGGGTATTGCCGGCCTGGCGGACCGCAAGCGCTCGGGACGGCCGAGGCGTTTTTCCCCCTCTGGTGGTGGCCGAGGTCAAGGCGTTGGCGTGCGAGCTGCCAGCCACCACCGGCGTCCCTCTGTCGAAGTGGAGCTGCGCTGAGCTGGCCCGCGAGGTCGTTGAGCGCAAGGTCGCCGGCTCCATCTCCGCGGCCACTGTCTGGCGCATCCTGAAGAAGGACGCGATCAAGCCGTGGCTCCACCGTTCATGGATCTTCCCTCGTGCCCCGGACTTCGCAGCCAAGGCGGCGGTGGTGCTGGACCTTTACGCCCGCTGCTTCGAGGGCCAAGTGCTTGACGACAACGAATTCGTCATATGTGCAGACGAGAAAACGAGCATCCAGGCCCGCTGCCGCTGCCACCCGACGCTGCCACCGGGACGGGCCCGGGTGATGCGCGTCGAGCACGAGTACGACCGGCGCGGGGCCGTCGCCTACATGGCTGCCTACGACGTGCACCGGGCCAAGGCCTTCGGCCGTTGCGAGCAGACCACTGGCATCGTGCCTTTCGGACGCCTGGTCGAACAGGTCATGACGGCCGAGCCCTACGCCAGTGCCGAGCGGGTCTTCTGGGTCGTGGACAACGGCTCCTCCCATCGCGGCCAGGCCTCGGTCGACCGCCTCGAAGGTGCCTGGCCCACCCTGCGCCTCGTCCACCTGCCGGTGCACGCCTCCTGGCTGGACCAGGCCGAGATTTACTTCTCCATCGTGCAGCGCAAAGTCGTCAACCCAAACGACTTCTTCGACACCGATGAGATCGCCAGGCGCCTGGCGGCCTTCGAGGACCGCTACAACCGCATAGCTGTGCCCTTCGACTGGCGTTTCGGCCGGGACGACCTCGACAAGTTCCTCGCCCGGCTCGAAGCTCACCAAGCTGCGTAGGGGCCTGGCGCTACCATCGAGCCGATGGCCATACCCGAGCCGGCCCGTTGGAGGGTCGAGCAGCGGCTCGAACTACGACGGCGTGAACGCTGGCCCGCCCTGGCGGACCTGAAGGTCCGCTACCGAGGCGACTACGCCTATGTGAGCGGGACCGACCCCGACGGGCCGCTGTCGTTGTGCCGGCTGCGTTGGACGGGTTCTCCCGACCATTGGGGCGTCGCCTGCTACTTGGCGAGCAAGGACGGCTACGAAGATTCCATACTGCCCACCGGCAGTTTTACCGGCACCCCCGAAGAAGCCCTCGACTGCGTCTGCGGCCTGTACCTGAACGACCCCTCGGCATGGGCCGAACGGCTCCCGTCGGCCGACACCTGATTCACGCGAAGAGTTAGGCGGTCGACCACTTAGCATCCCGTTGGCCGAGTTGCGCAGGTTGACGAGACAGATCGGGGCACATCGTCACGCAGTCTGGAGCCACGGCGCTGAGCTGTTCGACCCTTTTTGCCGCCACCTTGGCGCCCGGGGAGTGCCGGTGGCGACCAGCACGGCGTCAAAGCCATCACGTCGGGCCGATATACCCTGCCCCCCTGGGTATCCTCACCAACATCGGCCGTAGTGTACCCTGGTCACATAGGTGCCCCTAAATCTGGCGGCCCCGACACCGAGTTACGAGGAGGGCAAGTGGAACTGGACGCTTCCGCGCTGAGCGATGTGACCAAGCGGCTCCGGCGCGCTCAGGGCCAGATCGGCGGCATCATCCAGATGATCGAGGATGGCCGCCAGTGCGCGGACGTGCTGACCCAGATCGCGGCCGCCTCCCGGGCACTGGACCGGGCCGGCTTCAAGCTGGTGGCCACCGGGCTGCGCCAATGCTTGGCCCGGCCCGAGGGCGCCCGTGACGAGGCACCGAGCGAGCAGGAGCTCGAGCGGCTTTTCATGGCTCTCGCCTGAGCTCGAGGCGCGACACCTCGCTGCCCTGTTCGCCCAGCGCGCTCAGCGCCGCCCGAGCCCAAAACTCTCGTCATCGCGGTGAGCGCGCACGGCCACTATGGCAATTTGCCTGCGCCTCAGCGCCGAGATGACGCAACTGCTCTTGCCCACTCCGGCCGTGAGCTGAATTAGGCCGCTCCCAGGTGATAAGAGGAACCCGAGCTGCTCTGGGCCCAGGCGTTGGGCAGAGCTTGGGCCAGGGCATGCTGCGCCCGCCAACCGGTGCAGTGGCCGGGGACGACCAGCGCCGGTCCCAGCTCCACCAGGGCGGCAACAGTGGGCGCGATGATCGGCTCGAACGCCGGGCCGCTCAGGTGAAAACCGCCGATGATCGCCGCCACCTGGTGGGTGCCGGTGAGGCGCATGGCGTAGCGCACGATGTTGATGACCCCGGCATGGCCGCAGCCGGTGATGACTACCAAACCCTGGTCACGCACGTTCACGACGAGGGCCTGGTCGTCGATGACCTCGGCATCGTGGGCCCAGCGCTGCCCGTCCCAGGCCTGGTGAGAGGCGACTGCCTGCTCGGCACGGTTGCCAAGACCTTCACACATAGGCCGACCATAACCCTCCGGCGGGGGCGGCGTAGCCCCCAGTACATTCACTCGGCTGACGACGCCACCCCCGTTACTCCTGGCCCAGGTTCGGGGGTGCGGGCGAGCGCCCATATTCGTTTACAAGCGACCATGGTTACCAAGGGCCAAGGTCATAAGGCCCGGCCCGGCTCCCTAAGCGATGAGACCATTGGCCCCGGCCGTACCGTACTACCCCCACGGGTATAGCCTGCAGCCATGGAGCGCAAGCAGTGGGACGATCGTTACCGGGTCGATGAGCTGATCTGGAAAGCCGAGCCGAACCGGTTCTTGGTGGACGACGTGGCAGGCCTGGCTCCCGGCCGAGCGCTGGACCTCGCCTGCGGCGAAGGCCGCAACGCCCTGTGGCTGGCCGGGCGAGGCTGGCAGGTAACCGCCGTCGACTTCTCCGCCGTCGGGTTGGAAAAGGCTCGGCGGCTGGCCGCCGAACGAGGGCTGGGGCTCGTCTTGGTCGAGGCCGACGTGATCGAGTGGGAACCCCTGGCGGCCTCGTTCGACCTTGTCATCGTGATGTACCTGCACCTGCCGGCGGGCGCACGGCACCGAGCGCTGCGCCGAGCAGCGAGCGCCTTGGCCCCGGGTGCGACATTGCTCGTCGTCGGCCACGACTCCACCAACCTCACCGAAGGTATTGGCGGGCCCAGGACGCGTCCGTACTTTTCGGCCCAGAAGATATCGTCGCTGACCTTGACGGGCTGGAGATCGAGCGAGCTGAGCGTGCCCGCAGGCCGGTGGCCACCGATGACGGCGAGGTCGACGCCATCGATGCCATCGTTCGCGCCGTTCGGCCGTCATAGGCGCGTACGTGCGTCGGCACCAGCCACCTAATCCCTATCCGGTCCGCCGGGCTGCCTGAAATGCCCATTGCGGCCCATGGCCCTCTGCCTCAGGCCGAGTACGAGGCGGTGTATGCCCGGGTGCCTCGCCTCACCGTCGAGGTCGTCATTGCCTCCGAGGCCGGCGTCCTTTTAACCCGACGTGAGACCGGTCCCTGCCAGGGCCTTTGGCACATCCCCGGCGGCACCGTCCGCTTCGGCGAAGCGCTGACGGCCGCCGTCTCCCGAGTGGCCCGCCACGAGCTGGGCCTCGAGGCGACAGCCCAGGAGCTGCTTGGCTACATCGAGTACCCGAGCCACATGGAGGCGGGGCTGGACTGGCCGGTCGGTATGGCGTTCAAGACAGAATTGGCTACATCATCGGCGGGACGGCCGTTCGCTCGGCCAGAAGCCATAGGTTGGTTCTCCCGCCTCCCCGACCAAATGCATGATGAGCAGAAGGCTTTCCTACGCGCCCACGGCCTGGCGACCTGAACGTCGTGGGCCTTTACCGCGACCACATGAATCGCCCCCCGTAGGACGACCATAGGCGTCGGACCGGCTGTTGCGTGGTACCCTATGGGGTATGTGCTCAGCTGTTAGTTGTCCCCGATGTGGCCGCCCGACTTGGGAAGGGTGCGGTGCCCACGTGGAGCAGGTAGTCAGTCATATTCTCCCCGCCGACCGGTGCCAATGCGGCTCGGCTCAGGCGCCGTCGAGCAGTTTGGCCCAGCCCTGGTCCACCAAGTGAGCGCCGTGATGACGGCGCCCGATGGCTATTCGGCGTCCCCCGGTGGCGGGCCTCGCAAACGAGTGGTGATCGTGGGCGGGGTGGCTGGGGGCATGTCCACGGCCACCCGCCTGCGCCGCCTTGATGCCGACGCCCAGATCACGGTTATCGAGCGTTCTGGCCACGTCTCGTTCGCCAATTGCGGCCTGCCCTATTTCGTGGGCGGCCTGATCGAAAAAGAGGACGACCTAACCCTGCAGACGCCCGAGCAGCTCTTTGCCCGGTTCCGCCTCGACGTCAGGGTCAACGACGAGGTCACCGCCATCGACCGGGCGGCGCGTACGGTCACGGCACGCTCGATGCTTAGCGGGGACGAGCACGTCATTGCCTACGACAAGCTCGTGCTGAGCATGGGCGCCGCTCCCGTGCGCCCGCCCATCCCCGGCTATGACCGCGCCCGCACACTGCGCACCGTGGAGGACGCCGCCCGCCTGGCCGGCGACGTCGGCATCGCACCCAAAACGGCCGTGGTTATCGGGGCTGGCTTCATCGGCCTGGAGATGGCCGAGAACCTGGTGGGCCAGGGCATCGACGTCACCATCGTGGAGGCTACCCCTCAGGTGCTCCCACCCCTCGACCCCGAGATGGCCATCCTGGTCCAAGACGAGCTCATGGCCCACGGGGCCCATGTCGAGACCGGCGCGGCGGTGGCGTCCATAGGCGAGGGCACCGTTACCTTGGCCGACGGGCGGGTGCTCGACGCCGAGCTCGTGGTGGGTGCCATCGGGGTACGCCCCGACGTTGCCCTGGCCCGCCTGGCTGGCCTGGACCTGGGGCCGAGCGGCGGCATCGCCGTCAACGACGCCAACCAGACCGACGACCCCGACATCTACGCCGTGGGCGATGCCATCGAAAAATCAGAACGCTATCTCGCACGCCACGTCACTCATCGCCCTAGCCAATGTGGCCAATCGCCACGGGCGCCGCGTGGCCGACCACATCGCCGGGCGCCCCTCGCACCCGGTCGGTTCTCTGGGCACCGCCATCGTCAAGGTCTTCGACATCGTGGCGGCGACGGTCGGGTGGAGCGAACGGCGCCTGCGGGCCGCCGGGCGCCCCTACCGCTGCATCCATTCGCACCCTTTCGACCACGCCACCTACTACCCCGGTGCCACCCGTATGGCGGCCAAGCTCATTTTCGACCCGGGCGACGGGACCATCCTGGGGGCCCAGATCGTGGGCGGCAACGGTGTCGACAAACGCATCGACGTGATCGCCACCGCCATGGCTGCCGGAATGACCGCCGGGCGCCTGGCCGACCTCGAGCTGGCCTATGCCCCGCCCTTCTCGTCGGCCAAGGATCCGGTAAACCTGCTCGGCTACATGGCCGAGAACGTCCTCAGCGGTGACTGCGACACCGTCGCCCCCGACGAGCTCGATGAGCTTGTCGAGCAGGGATGGCAGGTGATCGACGTGCGCACCGACAAGGAGCACGCCGCCGGTGCCATCCCGGGCTCGCAGAACATACCCGTTGACACCCTGCGCGAACACTTGGGAACGCTGGGTGGAGGCCCCATCGTCGTGTACTGCGAGGTAGGCCAGCGAGGCCACACCGCCACTGCGCTCCTGCACGAGCTCGGGGTCAAGGCCCGCAACCTGGACGGTGGGTACCGCACGTGGGCGGCGTCAATGCGGGCTCGCGGCCGGGCGGGGACCGTTGCCGGGACCGGCCCGGTGGCTAGGCCAGTTTCGTGAACAGCCGCTGGACTTCTTCGAGTGGGTAACCGGATGCCTCGGCATCAGCCGGGTGCTCGAGGCAGTACGCCAGCCGCTTGATATCAGGCGGAAACCGACCTGTTCCAGGGCCTTGTTGGCCGCGCTCAGCTGGGTGACGATCTCGCGGCACTCGCGGCCCTCGGCCAACATTGACTCCAGGGCGCGGACCTGGCCCTCGACGCGTCGCAGCCGCCGGCGAAGATCGCTGACAACGTCGTCTGACACCTGCACCGCGTATCTCCTTTGGCAAATAGTCAATCAATGCTGTCGGCGCTCAATCTTTCTGCACCCGACTATACCCCCTAGGGTACTGGTTGGCCACTGTGGCCGCGTCCCTCGCGCGAACTGACCGGCGCGGCCCTCAAAAAGCGGCCGTCTTAGGTGTAACGGCGAGCCTTGCTCCGAGGTCGCGGTCGGGGAAGACCCCCTCGCAGCATCCGCGTGGGTGGGGACGAAGATGCCGTCGGGCTCAGATGGTGCCGGTCGCCAGCTGCAGAACGAGGCTCGCTATCCCCACGGTGGCCCAAAGTACGGCGCCCAGTAGCACGGGCCGGGCCGGCCCGGCGGATATGCGAGAGGTTGGCTGAAAGGCCGATCGCGGCCAGAGCGGCGGTGATCATCCAGGTGGCCAGGTCGGAAAGGCCATGGTGCCAACTGGTGGGCACCAGGCCGAAAGTGTTGCCCGCGACCGCGGCGAGGAACACAACGATGAAAAGAGGCACCACTCGGCGCAAGTCGGGCCGGGGTGCCGAGGTCCACGGCCCCGCTCGACGCAGCCCCCGGTCCTCGTCGGTGCCGCCCGGGTTGGCATTGGCGTGGCGGGCCGAACGGTTGCGCCAGGCGGCCAGGCCCAAAGATATGGGGACGATGGCCAAAGTCCGGGTGAGCTTGACCACGACCGCGTAGGACACCGCGGCGTGGCCGTAGATGGTGGATGCGGCGACAACCGAAGAAGTGTCGTTGATGGCGGTGCCGGCCCAAAGGCCAAAGGCGTGCTGGGACAGGCCGAGGAGGTGGCCGAGGCTGGGAAAGCTGAGCACAGCCACGACGTTGAAGGTGAAAATCGTGGCGATGGCGTAGCTGACATCAGCCTCGTCGGCCCCAATAACGGCATCGGTGGCGGCGATGGCAGAGGCTCCGCAAATACCGTGCCGACGCCGATGAGGATGTTCAGGTCGCGGCCTAGGTGCAGGGCACGTCCTGCGAAGCACGCCATGCCCAGGGCGGTCACTAGGGTGCCCAGTAGTACGGGGAGCGAGCTTTCCCCGGTCGAGACGACCTGTCCGAACGACAACCCTAGGCCGAGGACCACGATCGACCCCTGAAGCACGGCCTTGGTGGAAAAGGCCAACCCGGGTCGTAAGTGTTCGGCGGGAGGACGGGCGCTTGACACGATAATGCCGGCGACGATGGCCAACACGGGCGCGCCCACCATGGGGACGAGGCCACCGAGCACGCTGGCGACGGCCGCTATGGCCGCCGCTGCCGCCACACCCGGCACCAGCGCCACCAACCGGCGCCCGGAGCGCCCGATGGGCCGGCACGTAACCTCTGGCGCCTCCGGCTCCGTAGGGCCGTCGGTAAGGCCCACGTCGTGGACAAGGGTCATATCGCTCCTCCCATAACTCAGCTTGGATGAGAGAAGGCCAGCCCGGAACCACTGTTGTCCTGGTCATGTTATAAGATTTGCTTATGGCCCTGCCGCAGCCACTGCCGGATCTGGACGCCCTGGACCTGCTCGTCACGGTGAGCGAGCTGGGGTCCATAAGCGCGGCCGCCACTGCGCACCATGTGAGCCAGCCGGCGGCCAGTATGCGCTTGCGGTCGCTGGAGCAGGCGCTCGGGTTGCACCTCTTGGAGCGAGCGCGCACCGGTTCTCGCCTGACCCCGGCGGGCTCAGCGACCGTCGAGTGGGCCGGTGCGGTACTGCGTGCGGTAGCCGAACTGCTGGCCGGGGCCCAGGCGTTGCGCAATGACGAACGCTCTCACCTGCGCCTCGGTGCCAGCCTCACCGTTGCCGAGTACCTGGTCCCGGCGTGGCTGAGGCGCCTGGCCACGGCCTTGCCGGAGGTGGCCGTCTCGCTCGAAATGGGCAACAGCGCCACGGTTGTCGAAATGCTGGCCCGGGGCCAGGTCGACCTCGGCTTCATCGAGGGGCCGGGCTCACCCGGGCACTTGCGTTCCCGGGACATTTGTGCCGACCGGCTGGTGGTCGTCGTGGGTAAGAGCCACCCCTGGGCCCGTCGGCGCCGAGCATTGACCGCTGGGGAACTGGCCCATACGCCTACGGTGCTCCGCGAGCGGGGCTCAGGGACAAGGGACACCCTCAGCGTGGCCTTGGCCAAGCAGGGCCTCGAGGTCCGGGCGCTAATGGAACTCGGCTCGACGACCGCCATCAAAGCCGCCGCCATCGCCGGCACCGGCCCCGCCGTCCTATCGGCCTTGGCGGTGGACACGGAGCTCCGAGGTGGTCAACTTGTGGCCGTACCCTGCCCGGAGCTCAGCCTGGAGCGGACCATTCGTGCCGCGTGGACCGGTTCGAGGCCACTTTCGCTCTCCGCCACCCGCCTCCTCGCCATCGCCTCGTCTCAGAACTAAACCCCGGGCGAGCACCCAGGTATCTTGAACGGCCAGGGAGTGCCGGGCCGGGTCGGCGTTGACGCCGAAGACCACCTGTTGCCAGACCGTGCGTCCCGGCAGCAGGCCAAAGCCTTGGGGGACATAGCCGAGCCGGCGCCGCTCCGGCTGATCTGGCTCACGTCGGTACCGGCGTAGCTCACATTCCCGGCGCCCGGCCCGAGCAGCCCGCCAAGAGCCCGCAGGGTCACCGACTGGCCCGAGCCTGCCGGCCCGATAACCGCCAGGCGGCAGCTGTTCTCGGGGTGTGCCACCCCGTAGGCGGAACGTGCCGACCGTGGCGTCGAGGTCGAAGCCCACCGGCATCGGCGGCGCCGGCATGGGAGGGAGCGGCGCCGGGACCGACCTGCGCCGGGCGCCACGACGATGCGCCAGGTTGGCGCCTATTTAGGTTCTATCGTTTACGCCACCGCAGGTGCCGGCCGCGGCGAGCAGCGGACCGTGCCGCTGCGGGTGGTCTCACAGGGCCGAAGAGCTCAGCAATGGTGGTGTCGGGCTGCTTGTCAGTGTCGTGCCCGGTCCGCTGGGGCAGGCAGACGTCAGCCTCTCAGTCGTTACCAAGCAATCGCCGCCCTTCCCGCCGCGCCGACTTCTCTTGTCAATTTCGGTGAGGCTGTCAATTTCCCACTCATTTTCGGCGCCATATTGGCCCTTTTCGGTGGCGCCACCCTGGCTCACTTGCTGGTGGTGAGCGTATCCCGTCGCCGGCGCGAGATCGCCAACGTCATAGCCGTCACACCCGCACTAGCGGCGACTGGGACACCGTCTACTCGGCCTGCTGATGGCCATTACTGTGCACGTGACCCCGTTGCCGGTGCGCAGGCCTATCATCGCACGCATGACCGCAACTCAGGATGAAGGCGTACGTCATGACTGACAGGATGTATGAGCTCCGGGACTCCAACGATGCCAAGGACGACTCCGACGAGCTTCGGCGGCGTATCGCGGACGAGGGGTACCTCTTCTTCCGCCGGCTGATCGAGCCATCTGCGCTTCTGGCTCTGCGTGCGGACATCCTGGGCGTCATCGGTCGTGCCGGATGGCTCGAGAGCGGAACGGACCCGATCCTCGGCATGGCGAACATCTACGGTCGATGCACCGAGGGTGACAGCGAGTACAGCGGGCCTTACGGCCAGGTGCAGCGGCTGGAATCGTTCCACCGCGTGCCGCACGCCCCAGAACTCGTGGGGATGGTCCAAGCGATCATGGATGCGCCAGCCATACCGCTGCCCGGGCACAAGGCGAGAATCTGGTTCCCGAAGTTCACCGACCATACGACGCCGACGCATCAGGACTTCGTCCACTACCAGGGGAGCCTGGACACCTTGACCTGCTGGGCACCGGTCGGGGACTGCCCGATCGAACTCGGCCCGCTCGCGGTGCTCGAGCGGTCCCACAAGGTGGGCAAGGTGCTCGCACACCATTTCTCGCTCGGTGCAGGAGGACTCGTCGTCAACGTCGAGGAGGAGAAGGCGACGCACCCAGAGCTCTCAGGACACTGGCTCAGTACCGACTTCGAAGTCGGCGACGCACTGTTCTTCCCGGCCCTGACGGTGCATCGAGCGCTCCCCAACACCACCGAGAACCTCATGCGCGTATCGCTCGACAACCGTTACCAACGGGAGGGCGGGAGGATCGCCGAGCACATGCTCCTGCCGCACATGTACGACTTCCACAAGGTCGGTTGGGACGAGATCTACCGCGATTGGGAGTCCGACGACCTGAAGTACTACTGGCGCCGCCACAACTATCGCAGGATCAAGCTGAACACCAGCTTCCGTGAGCGGGGCACTGCGGAGGCGATGCAACTCGCACGCGCGGGCGATGAACATGCCCTCATCGCGCTGCGGAGGATCGTCAAGGAGTCAGACCCTGAAGCGGAGCAGACTCTACAAGCGCGGACCATTCTCGCCGCGCAGACCGGGGCGGCGCACTCTCAGTGATCCTCAAGATCAGGTCACGGCCTCACCCGGTGGACCGAAGCTCAAAATTTAGGTGGGCTTTCCAGCTATAAGGACGGCCGCTCCGCGTTGATCGGCCGTGAGGACGACGAGCATTCTGTGCGAAACGGCGGTCCGAAGCTGAGAGTCACCCGGGTCACCGAATCTGCACTCGTCAAGAGATGGGTTCACTTTTCCGTTATCCTGCAGGTTGGGCTCGTTGGAGGTTCTGCGGGCCTCATCCCTGGTCGCTGACGACTCGCCCGACACCTGTACCAAGCCCAAGGAGGGAACTGTTACGTGGGACCAGCCTTTAAGCCGCCCTCCTCGCGGCTACCCGAAACACTTCACGCTCCGGCCGACGGCCAGGTCCCCCTGGTCGGCCGCATCTTCCCTGGCCCGGTCGCGGCGAAGGTCCCAGAGGTCATCTTCGTCTTCTGGGTGGTGAAGATCCTCACCACCGCCGGCGGAGAGGCCACGTCCGACTACCTCAAGACCTGGGGCAACATCAAAGGCGGTGGCGCCGAGGTGCTCGTGTTCCTCGCCGGGCTGGTGCTGCAGTTCGGGACCCGGCGTTACCGGGCCTTGGCTTACTGGCTCCTGGCTTTTGCCATCGCCATATTCGGTACAGGCGTCTCCGATTTCCTCCATCTCGATGTCCACATCCCGTACGCGGGGACGACCCTGTTGTGGGCGGTGGTACTGGCCACGATCTTCTGGCTCTGGCAGCGCAGCGAGGGCACGCTGTCGATCCACAGCATCATGACCCAGCGGCGAGAAGCCTTCTACTGGGCAACCGTATTTGCAACCTTTGCCCTCGGGACGGCGCTCGGGGACTTCACCGCCACCTCGCTCAACTTGGGCTACCTGGCCTCGGGCATCCTCTTCGGCGTCTTGATCCTGCTCCCCGCCCTGGCGTGGTGGCGTCTCGGCCTCAACGGCATCGCCGCTTTTTGGATGTCCTACGTCGTCACCCGGCCCCTCGGAGCGTCCTTCGCCGACTATATGAGCAAGCCCCGGGCCATCAGCGGCATCAACTTCGGGGACGGTCCCACGGCCATCGTCTTCGCCGCGGCCGTTTTGGTCCTCGTCGTTTATCTCGCCATCGCTCGACCGGACATCCAGCCGCAGCGCGAAACAGGCACGGGGGAATTGGTCGGTGACGCCGATGCCTGACGTTGCTCGCACGCACGAACCCAATCACGACCTCGAATAGGTTCGCTTGAACGAGTGGGCCTGGCCGGACGCGCTGATGACAAGGTGGCGAAGTACTCCATGGGGGTGCGCCAACACTTAGGGGTAGCCACCTGCCTGCTGGCGGACCCGGAGCTGCTGGTCCTGGACGAGCCGATGAACGGCCTGGACCCTGCTGGCATGTCCGAGATGCGCGACATGATCCCCGCCCTGGTGGCAGAGGACCGCAGGGCCGTACTGTCGTCGCACCTGCTCGACGAGGTCGAACGCACATGTGACGCCGTGGCCATCGTCGACCGGGCAAGGTCATCCGCCAGGCGCCCATTGCCGAGCGCTCCGGACGCGCCGTGGCGCTTCGACATAACCGACGATGACGTGCACCGGTACCTTCCCGATACCCTCGCCGGAGTCGGCGCTCTTGCCAGTTACGCTCGGCTCGAAGGCGGGTACTGGTCGGCCACGGCGCACGGCATCCTTCGCCTCCCCGCTCGAGCCTGTCCTCGAGCACCCAAAAATTGACCTCATCCTTCGAGGATGAGGTCAATAGCTGGCCGTTCACAGTTCGGCTCGGGAGAAACGTAAATGGGTGACGGCCACCACGCAGATAAGCCAGGCCGCCGACCACACAAGGTAAGCGGTGGTCAGGCCGTTGGTTTGGAAAAACGGGTTGCCGACCAGGCGGTCAGAAAAAGAGCTCACCAGGCTGGTCTGGTCGAGGGCGTTCATGACCCCGTTCCACAGCCCGTCCGTGGGCAGGAGCAGGTGGTCGACGGTGCCGACGGCGGCCACCGAGGGGTCGTTCAGGCTGTGGCCGATATCGCCGACCAAACCGGCCACCCAGGCCACACCGAAAAGGCCTACGGCAACTACGCCGGCGGCCATGGGCGACAGCAGCGTGCTGAGCAACAGGGCCAAGCTCAGTAGGACCACGGCCTGGGCCGCTAACAGGGCCACAGCCGTCACCGGGTTGGGGACCTCGTACCCAGTGCCAGTCTCGGCGGCGGCGATCTCGGCCCCGCCGACGACCACGACATAGGTGACGGCCAGGCTGACCATCCCTAGCCACTTGCCGAGGAGGACCTCCGAACGCCGTACGGGCCGGGCCAGCAAGCTAAGGGCCACCCCCGATTCCAGCTCGCCGCCGATGGTGGGCGCGGCCACGAAGGACATACCCAGGGCGCCCACGAAGCTCAAAGCAAATAGGACAAACCCGAGCAACTGGGCCGTAGCCAGGTGGGAGTTCGCCGCACCGAGCGGCGTCCCGAAGGCGTGCACCGCCGGGAGGCGGGCAAAACCCCAAAACGACAGACCTGTTATAAGCACCGCCAAGCCGACGAGCGCCCACAGGACCTTACGACGGGCCGCCTCCAGGACGGTCAGGCGAGCAAAGACCAAGATGTTGGTCACCGGTGCTCCCCGTCGTTACGGGCCAACAGTTCGAGGAGTTTCTCCTCCAGGCTGACCTGGCCGGGCTCCACGCTCACGACACGGGCGCCCGCCCCCACCAGGGCGGCCACCACATCAGGGACCAGGGTCATGGCCAAAGAAGGGACGGTGAGCTCCCGGGCGTGGGCCGACACTTCGCCGAAGCGCTTTAGGCAGGCGACAAAGGGGGCGGCCTCGCCGTCCAAGCGGACCCGCAACATGTCGTGGTCCAGCCACGCCCCCAGCGGGCCGTCGGCCAGCACTGCGCCCCTGTCCAGCACGACGACCCGGTCGCAGGAACGTTCAACCTCGCTCAGCATGTGCGAGTTGAGCAGGACCGTCGTGCCTTCCGCCCGGCACTCGTCGATGAGGGCACGGACGTCCGCCCGCCCCGTAGGGTCCAGTGCGGAGGTGGGCTCGTCGAGGAGCAGCAGGCGGGGCTTGCCCAGGAGGGCCACGGCCAATCCCAGGCGTTGTTGCAGGCCCTTGGACAAGGTGGCCACGCGTTCTCCGCTGCGGTCGGCCAGCCCCGCCCGGGCCAGTACCCTTGCCATTTCCCGGTGCCGGTCGGCGGCCGGGACCGGGCGCAGGCGGGCGTGGAGCCCGACCACCTCGGCCACGCTCAGCCAGGGCTGGTAACGGAACAGTTCGGGTAGGTAGCCGATGTCACGGCGGCCTTCGGGGCGGCCCGCGGGCGCGCCCAGGACGAGGGCCTCCCCACTGTCGGGCCTGACCAGGCCGACCAACATCTTGACCAGCGTGGACTTGCCTGCGCCATTGGGCCCGAGCAAGCCAACGACCTCGCCGGGCGAGATGCGTAGCGAAACCGAGCGCAAAGCCGCTCGGTGGCCGTAGGACTTGCTGAGCCGGGACAACCATACGGCGTCCCGGGAGAGCCTTCCCGGCTCGCCCCGGCCCGGGACAGACGCAGCACCGGCGAGCGCCCTACCACCCGCGAGCCCACGGTCGTCGGCCCGGCGGCGGCTGCTCAGCGCGGGTGGACCAGGTGCCAGGCCGCCGACCGGGCGCTCGGCTGGCTCAGAAGCCCCGGGTGAGCCTGCGGCCCTTGCCGCTTCAGCCAATTTGGCGGGCCACGGCTAGCAGGTCAGCGGCGTTGGCCTGCCCGAGCACGGCAAACAACCGGCCGTTCTCAGCCCAGATAACGGCCGTACCCTCGCTGCCTGCGGCCAGCACCACGGCCGCGTGCCCGTCGACGTCAACCGTGGAGCTGTTGGCCCCGGCCGGCACCGGGATGGGCAGGGTCGAGCTGGGGTCGCCGATAGCCCGTACCTGAGCGGCCAGCTGAGCGGAGATCCCCGGCTGGGAGAGCAGGTAGCTCTCCAGCGTGGCCAGGTCGGACCCCGAGGAAGACACCGTGGGCCCCTGCACCTCGGCCACCGCCAGCTGAGGTAGCTCGGAGGCCACGGGGCCGTTGCCCGCGGGGGCGGGCCCGGCGGCCGGGGTGCCGCTTATCCCCCTACTGGCCTTGCTCGAACTATGGCCAAAGAGCCCCACCCTGGGACCCGCGCCCCCTGGGAGCGTCAAGCCCCACACCTCCAGGGCGCCGGCACCCGTGGCCACCTGCAGGACCGCGCCGTCCACACCGGGCGGAGCGGGCGGGACGGTGCCGCCGTCCTTGGCCGCGGCCTGCTCGGCCTTCGACACTGATATCTGCAGCTGTGCGGACTCGGGGCTCACCAACCAGTACGAGGGTGACCCGGTGGCCAGTCCGGAGGGGGGCGTGACGGTCGGCAGCTTAAAGCCGGCCGCCGACGCCAGGGCAGTGGCCGAGCTCTCCGGTGTGAGGTCCAACTTCGAGGTGCCCGTAACCGTCCCGAACCGGGACAACGCCTGCAGGCTGGCGATATCTCCGGCCTGGACAACTACCGGGGCCACCGACTCGGGCGAGAAGATGGGCACCAGGCCGGTGGCCGCGGCGGCCGTCGCCCCTCCCATCAGCACCAGAGCGCAAGTTATCACCGTGGCCGGGCGCAGCAGCGGCCGACGGAGCCGGCGACGCTTTGGCCCCGCCTCCCGGCCCAGCCGAACGCCGGCTTGACCTCTGACAAGGACCAGCCCCGCTCTCTCGGCCGTCCGGAGGCGCTCCAGAGCGACGGCCGCCGGCGTCATTTCGACCTCGCCGGCAAAAGCGAGGCTCACGACGGTGTCGCCCTCGCGCATGAGGCCCATACGGTCCTGGCACCGCGGGCACTGGGAGGCGTGGTCCTCGTCGGCCACGGCCACTGCGACGGGCTCGTCTAGGAGGCGCCGCAGGGCTCCGTCAGAAGGATGCTTGGGCACGGGTCAACTCCTTGCGTAGCGACTTTTGGGCGCGGGCGATCAGGGTGCCGACACTTCCCGGCTGGACCCCCACTGCCGAGGCGATGTCGGCGTAGCTGAGACCACCGGCCCGCATGGCCAGGATCTCGGCCTGACGGTGAGGCATACGAGCCAGGGCGGCCCTGACGACAGCGCGCTGGTCGGCGGCGATGGCATCGTCCTCCGGGTTGGGCACGGGGGTGGCCGGGGCCACTCGCAGCTCCCGGTCACGCCGGCGTCTCGAGCCCCGGACCACGTTCAGGGCATGGTGGGCCGAAGCGGCCCAGAGCCACCCCGGGGCCCATTCCGCCGAGGGGTCTACCCGCGTGTGAAACGACAGGAAGACCTCCTGGGCCACGTCCTCGGCCGCTTGCCGGTCACCCAGGACCTTGTACGCGATCAGCACAACTTTTTTGTAATGGGCGACGAAGCAGCGCTCGAAAGAGCGCTCGTCGTCGTGTTGCGCTGGTTGCGCCACGAGCACAACCCTTGGGCCTCTCAGTGTCCGTACCATCGCCATCATCTCTTAAGCACCGCCGATGACCCCAGTGTGACACCAGAAGTCGGCCGCAGCTCCAGCTACCACGCTGCCTTTCACGATGTAACGATCGGCTTCAACGTATACCAAGCAGCTCCCGGGTGGGACCCCGTGACAGGCTGGGGGTACCCCAACGCGGCGGTGCTCGTCCCTCTGCTGGCCCGCTCCGCCAATGGCAGCAAGGCCTAATGGGACGGGGTCGAGCGCCTCGAGCGCAATGGCCAAGTGGGGAACGCTTAGATCGCCTTGTCAGCCAAGCTGGCGGTGCCACGGCGAGCCGTTGATGATGGAGGTCTACCGCCGCCGTTCGGCTCTCGTGTCGCAACAACAACGAGCGGCTCGTCATCGGAGGCGTGGGGATGGAGCGTGTGCTCGCCGGACCTTGCCAGTAGCTCGGAGGTGGTGGCCGACAAGGCTATCGGACCGTGATACCGAATGTTCTGTATGCCCTGCCTAAGAACCGCTTACTCTCCAAGGGAAAACCGGGCGTAACGACGGCCACGGGCGCCAACCGGCCACCACTGACCGTGGTTGCTCCTCCGTCGGGACCGAGCTGCCGGTAGCTCTAGTCGGCCTGCGGCGCTGACAAAGGTTGCGGATGTGGGACATCGTCTAAATGCGCATCGGTGACGGCGAGACCTGCATGTGCGCTTTCCGGGCCGAGGGCTCGTCGCGGGTGCTTGGCGTCGGCCTAATCGTTGGCGTGGCCTTGCAGTTCAGCCCTCCGCCTCGTGGTCTCGGCTCATCATGCCCGTACCTTGGCGCACCCGGCCCAAGAGCCTCTGATGGTAACGGTCCCGGGGTGGCTACCCAGGGATGAGAGCGTGCCTTTGAGCGAGCCGGACTTACCACCCTGGGACGTGGTTACCGTTCCGGTCTTGGCAGAGTAGCTGGCCGGGACCGTGAGCGACACGCCGGCGTGAGGTGAGGTGGCGCTCGGCACCATGCTGTACGTGCGTCCGAACTCAGGCACGCCAATTGTCAGGTCGATGAACATCACGGTCTCCTGCTTAGCCCCGAATCTCAGTTTGACATTGTCCCAGATGATGATGTCGTCACCGCCCTGGTGAGGTGGTGCACCATCGATACCGTTGATACCGCACCCAGGGAGACCACCGTCGTTTTGGGAACGAGAGACCCGCAACGTGCCGGAGATGGCGCCGCCGAAGGTGAACGAACCCGATGAACGGTAAGGGCTGGCGGCCGCGATCGGCGAACTGGCGACTGCCATCGGCGCGCCGGCCGCCAACAACATGCCGACGACAACTGTGACGCTGGCCACGGCCAGGTAGCGATGCTCCCGCCGGTTGCTAACCTGCACTCGAAGCGACATCATTGTCCTTCCTGGCACCGGGCCATGGCCTAGGCCGTACATCCTAAATCGGCGGTACCCACCGGCGAGCGAGGCCTTTCGCCGGTTCGACGGCGCGATGCCGACGGTTGCTCGTACCAGGAGTTTGGCAGGTCCCGATGAACGCGGGTCAGGACAGCACCAGGGAGAGATTGTCAGCCGCGCCGCCGTTGTAGCCCGCGCTCGAGGCGTGGAACACCACTCTGATAACGACCTGGCGTGTGCCGGCCGGCACCGTGCCCGAGGTCGACAGATGCTTCATCTCGGTAACGTCGTTACGGTCGGTGGGGGTCACTGGCCCGATCTGCGCGGTACCGAGGTTGGCACCGGTCGCCGTCTGGAACTGGGCGGAAAGGGTGGCATTATCGCCCCAAACGGAGTACCCGCCCAGCCACGCGGACAAGGTGTAAGTGGTCTTGCCCCCGCTCAGGGCGCCGGCGGCGACCGTGATTGTCTGCGACCCGGTCGAGGTCGCGCTCTCCCACCCACCGCTGAAGTAGTTTTTCCCTGGGCTTGGCGGTCCCGGCGTCTTGGTCGAGTAGTCGCCGCCGGACCAGGCGTACTGGACGGCGGCGAAGGCCCCGGTCGGCTTCCAGTGCGGTACTGGCACCGACTCGTTCGAGTTGGCGCCAGGGCCTGCCTCCGCGCCGGGGTTCTCGATCAGGTTATGCCCGCAGGCCGGGCAGGACGTCGAGCCGGGGTGGCCAGCACTGCCGGGCGGGCTCGACGGCTGTGCCGAGGCACCGCTCCAAGTGCTCACCTGCTTGTCCCCGACCGCCATGCAGAACAAAGTCGACGGGCACGAGATGGCCGTGAGGTCGGGGGCGTTGGCCTCAATAGGTGTACTGTGCGACCACGAAGAGCCCACATAGGTGAGCTCGAAGGGGTTGCCCGCGTTCTCCCCGTGGGCCCAATCGTCGCCCACAGCCACGCAGAACATAGTGCTGGCGCAGGAAACGGCGCTGAGACGTTGGCTCGTGTGGAGCACGTGGCCTCCCGGCCAGGTGGCGATGGCCCCGGGGGAGCCGTTGCCTGTACCGTTGCCGACGGCCGTGCAGGCAGTACTCGTCGAACATGACACCGAGGACAGGCGCGAGACACCACCTCCACCGGGGGGGAGCCAGATACCCGACCCGGTACCGGTACGAGAGCTGCTGTTGCCGTCGTAGGTCACGATGGTGCAGTGATCGGGTTTGGTGCAAGAAAGGGACGAAACCGCGTCCGTGGACGGGAAGAGATTCAAGCTCGTCGGGCCGGACCACGACGTGCCGTTGTAGTAGTAGGCGTTGCCGTAGGCGTCGGCGGCCATGCAAAAGCTCGCTGAAGCGCACGAGACTGCGACGAGCCCGATGAAACCGTAGGGGCTGGGCGGCGAGGGGGCGATGGTCTGAGGCGATGACCAGGACGACCCGTTGTACATGACGACGCTTCCCGAACCGTCGTCCCCGTTGGCTCCGGTGGCGGCGCAAAATTGGGCTGTCGGACAGGACACAGCGGTAAGGCCGTAACCGGGAGCGTCCGGGTCCACGCCGCGCGGACTCGACCAGTGACCGTGAGCGTAGGTTACCTCATCGCCATGGTTGTCCACCACTACGCAGAACTTGGGCGTGGCGCAAGATACGGCGTTTAGCGTGGAGCCGTCAAGATCGGCGATCTCGTCATTGAACTGCACGACGTCGAGGGTGGTCCGGCCCGACGAGCCGAGGTGGGCGGGCCCGGTGGGGACATAGGCGGCCGAGACGTCACCAGGGGCATCGACGATGTACGCAGTGTTGCCCTGGCTCCCCGGTGCACTGGCGTGGCAAGAGGCCGACCCGTGGCTTAGCGTCGCGCTGCATTCCTTGTCGGGGTTGATGAAGGTGCCGGCCGAGTCCCCGGTCTCCCCGTTGACCGTGAAGCTGACCGAGCCGGTGGGCTCAGAGCCGGCCCCGGTCACGATGGCGTGGTAGGTCACGACCGTCCCTGTGGCTGCCACCGGAGGGCTCACCGTGACCGTCGTCGTCGTGCCCCGCGAGTCGACTACCAACTTGGCTATAGCGCTGGACGGTGAATAGGTCGAATTGCCGGCGTAGCCGGCGGTCACGGCGTCGTCGCCGACCGGGGCCTTGGTCGACGAGCACGCCGCCTCACCGAAATCCAAGAGATGCCCGACGGGACCCGAGTGGCTGGGGACGAGCGTCGCCGTGCACAATTTGAGGGGCCCTACTGAAAATGTCAACGTGCCGGCCGGAGCCCCCGTGTTCGGGTTGCCGGCTCGTTTGAGGCCCGGGCCCGATGTCACCTGAGCGGAGAAATTGACCACGGTGCCGTAGTTCACCGGGGATTGAGGTACGACCGCGGCCGTGGTCGTGTTCGTCGGTGTCGTGGCTGAAACAGGCGTTGCCGGTCCCAGGACGAGCGCCCCGGTCATGACCGCCGCGACTACATGTGAGCGTCGCCGCCACAGCCGGCGCCGCCGTAGAGGTACGTTGCGTTTAGGCCGAGGCAGCGTCACGATGCCCTCTGTTCAGCAAACTGGCCGAAATTGCGAGTGCTGCCCGCTGGCCGCCAGCCAACCATAACTAGGCCATCGCCGCCAGAGCCCTGAGGCCACACGAGGCCTGCACCGAGCTTTCTTCCCTGGCACGGGGGCGAGACGGCACCCTTGTGCGTCGCGCAGCATGTCGTTGTGGTGTTCTTCGGCGAGCGTTGGGCGAGGTACGGGTGCATCGTTCTCCAGAGGCCAAGATGTGGGAAACCCAAATGGTGATCAAACAACCCCCATCACGGCAAGTTCGGGGAACCTGACGTTATCATCCCGGGCGCAGGAAGTTGAGCCCCAACAGGTGGTGTACGAGGGGGTGAGCTGAGGGAGGATCCCCCCTCGAGCCCGGCAGTTCAAGTCGCGGCAACCACCACCGACCGGCGGTACCTACTGCGCCGTCCGCGGGTGCCTCGTGGACAACGGCCTGAGGCCCGCCCGCGGAGTACGAGAACACGATTAGCGGACGCGCCCCGCAATCGTCGGGGGCCAAGCGACGGCGTTGTAGAGCAGCTCGAGCAAATGGAGCGGGACGGCCACCAGGTATTGATGTTCACCGATGGCAGCACGTTCTGGCAGCAGGTAGGCCCAGGTGAGGCTATCGCGCCGCCTGCTGGCTTCCCTCTCCGCATGGAAGCGTCCGAACTGCTGGACCCGACCTGGCTCATGGGTTACGACTGGGGCCGGTGGGCGCCTTCAGCCCCGAGGCGGCCGGTCTGCAGGTCGTCGATGAGCGGGCGTGGCAACGACGAATGCGGCCTGTGCTCGTGAAGCGACTGTGGCGGGCAGCCCGCCGCCTCGGGCAGCGCCGTCGGCTCCGGCGAGCTCGAGCACGAGCCCGAGAAGCTGCGTACCGATCCAGAGCGTGACCCGCCCACGGCAGCGCGATTTGCCCGAAGCTGTACGTGAAGGACAGCTCCGACGCACGGAATGGGAAGACCTCGCCATCGAAGTCGATGTGCATAAACCCGATGACCTCAAGGGAGCAGCGGCCCGACCTGAAGTAGAGGTCAACCGATGCTCCGCTGGCATTAGGAGGACCTAACCGATAGTATCGGCCAGCTAACAGATCCCACTCGATCGGCACGAAAGGGGTTGCTGTGATTGGCGTCACCGTCACGTTCGACTATAAGGATGGGTTTGACCGCTCAAGGGTGGTAAAGGTGGCGGAGAACGCCCGTGCCATGTTCGAGGGCATGCCAGGCCTGCGCTACAAGTTCTTTACCTTTGACCCAGAGCAAGGCCGGGCGATGAACTTCTACGTTTGGGACTCGCAGGAGGCGGCTCAGAGCTTCTTTTCTCCAGAGCTACGCGAGCGAGTTACCGGGCTCTACGGGACAGCACCCACAGTTGCCTTTGTGGAAATAGCGGAAATCGTCGAAAACGGGAGCGTAAAGGCGTAACTGACGTTTGCCGGCGGCCTTCAAATAGGCCGGGACAGAAAGGAGCGTTGAGATCCTCGGCCTCAACAGTGAAGAAGTCTTTCGGCACGTCCAAGGACGTCTTGGCCACAATATGGGACCCATAGCGGTAGCCCATCAGCCTCACGTGTCCAACGACACCACCCGAGACGTTCTCGACCGAGGCGATGCCTTCCGCCGCGCCCGAACAGGTTGAGCTCACGCCTCATGCTCCTCGGGGCTCGTCGATGGTCAGCGGCCGGCGGCTAGGCACGCTGCTTGGCTCTCCATCACGCGACCGGACATACCGGCGTGCCACTGATCGACGAAGGTCGGGGCCACGTTCAAGGTGACCAAGGGGGCACCTCAGGTGGTCCTGGCCCTGTCTTCCAATGCCGGCCACGTGAAAGCCGCCGTCGACACCGCCGTCAACGAGTTTGCGGCGCGCGGCTTCCGCTCGCTCGGCGTGGCCGGGTCGAGGGCGATGGCGCCTGGCAGTTCATCGGCGTGCTGCCGCTGTTCGACCCGCCGCGCAACGACGCCAAGGAGACCATCGCCACCGCCGTCTAGATGGGCGTGAAGGTGAAGATGGTGACCGGCGACGCCATCGCCATCGCCATCGCCGGCGAGACGGCCAAGGCGCTCGGGATGGGCACCGACATCCTCGACGCCGCCGGCATCGGCGACGTGAAGGCCAGGGCGACCGCGCGGTAGAGGCCAAGTCCATCGAGGAGGCCGACGGCTTCGCCCAGGTATTCCCCGAGCACAAGTTCCACATCATCGACGTGCTGCAAAAGCACGGCCACATCGTGGGTATGACAGGCGATGGCGTCAACGACGCCCCTGCACTCAAGAAGCCCGACTGCGGCATCGCCGTGTCGGGCGCCACCGACGCGGCGCGTGCCGCGGCGTCCATCGTGCTCATGAGCCCGGGGCTGTCGGTGATCATCGAGGCCATCAAGGAGAGCCGCAAGATCGTCCAGCGGATGAACAGCTACGCCATCTACCGCATCTCCGAGACGCTGCGGGTGCTGGTGTTCGTCACCGCCGCCATCCTGATATTCAATTTCTTCCCCGTCACCGCCATCATGATCGTGGTGCTGGCGCTGCTGAACGACGGCTCGATCCTTTCCATCGCCTACGACAACGTGCACTACAAGGACCAGCCCGAGCGTTGGGACATGCGCCTGGTGATCGGGATGGCCACGTGCTCGGCCTCATCGGCCCGGTCGCGGCGTTCGGCCTGTTCTTCGTGACCGACCGCGGCTTCCACATGGACCACGCCCACCTCCAGACGCTCATGTACCTGATGCTGTCGGTGGCCGGTTCGCTCACGATCTTCCTCACACGGACCCGGGGCCCGTTCTGGTCTATCCCCCCCAAGCGCATACTGCTGCTAGCCGTGCTCGGGGCACAGGCCATAGCGACGCTACTGGCCGTCTTCGGCGTCTTGATGACACCTCTCGGGCTGGGCTGGGCCCTGGTCGTATGGGGCTATGCGCTGGCCTGGTTCCTCGTGACCGACCGGGTCAAGTTGCTCGCCTACTGGTTCCTCGACCCCGTGAAGGCCAACCCGGCGGCAGTTGGCGCCGCCACGCCCGCACACGTCCCCTCAGCGGGGCCCGGCCCGTCCATCGACCTACAGCGGGAGTCTGCCCCCAAGGCAACGGTGGCCGCCAAGGCACAGGTGGCCCCGTTCCATGCCGGTACCGGCCCCGACGGGGTATACCACGACAACAGGGGCTGTGCCTACGGCCAAGAGCTCAAGGCCAACGGTCACAGCAAACCCGGCAAGCATGAAACTGGACAGGGCCACAATCGAAGAGCTGGCTGTCCGCCCGGGCATGCCGGCGACCCTCGACGCCCGCAGCACCGAGTCGACCAAGGTCGACTGGCTCGGGGCCACCAAGGCAGAAAAGCGCAAGGAGATGGCCGAGGAGGACCTTCGGTCCTTCGTCGACGAGCTGGAGGCGTCCCAGGAACTGCTGTGGGCCAACGCCACTCACGCCCTGCTGGTCGTCCGGGTACACCCCGAGCTGTTGTCCCGAGGAGGGCCCCTCCCGGGCAAAGGCCCGGCAAATAACGTGTGGCAGGACCGTTACGAGGACATCAACGCCTTCGAGCGCCACCTCCATCGCAACGGCACCCGGGTCGTAAAGATCTTCTTGCACGTGTCCAAAGAACTGCAGAAGAGGCGGTTCCTCGAACGCCTGGACGACCCCGACAAGTACTGGAAGTTCTCGGCTGCCGACCTGGCGGAACGTGGTCACTGGGACGATTACATGGCTGCGTACGAGGAAGCCCTTACGGCTACGTCCACCGCCTGGGCGCCGTGGTACGTGGTGCCGGCCGACCACAAGTACACCCTGCGGGCCCTGGTGGGCGGCATCGTGGTCCACACCATCGACGAGATGGACCTACCGGCCCCGCAGGTCGCCCCCGACGGCCTGCAGGCCCTCGCCCGGGCCAAGGCCGAACTGTTGGCCGAGTGACCTCGCCGTGGCACGGGCGTTCAACTGCGGGGACAGGACCGGTCCCGGTCACCAGAGGGTGCCAACCCAGCGGGCCATGAGGCCCTAGCCTTCGGCGCGAGAGCCTTCTCTGTGGACTAAATCCCCAAAGAGGCGTCGGCAGGTGGCATCCAGGCTCCGGCCCACCCACGAAAGATCGGTCCCGGCCTCGACCTGAAAGCTCACTTCAACCATATGGGACTGGGTCTGCGGGCCGGGTAACACCGGACCTGTTCGTCGGCTTCTCACGACGTCCAGCTTGGCCGAAGCCCGGCGTGACATTTTGCCGAGAGCACCGGTTACGTGGTCAGCCAGTACTACCCCTGATGACCGTGACCCTGTCCCGGGATGACGATGGCGGAAGTTCGATGAACCGCCAAGCACACCCAGAAAGGGAAGACCAATGATCAAGGCAAGGCACCTAACCAAGCGCCACGGCATGACCGTGGCCGTCGACCAACCAGTACCGCAGGCCCAAAGACCACGGGTTTTCACCGGGGCACGAACCGCTGGCCTGCTGGTGACCATCGTCCTATTGACGGGACTTACCTACCTGGGAGCCTCGTCCAGCCCGGCAACGGTCTCGGTCCCGCAGGGGGCGCACGCCGGCCAACTGACCATGCACCCGTGCACCTATCCCGGCGCCTACCGCGCCGACTGCGGGACGCTCGTCGTGCCCGAGGACCGGGAAAACCCCCGGTCGCGCCTGATCGCGCTGCCGGTGACCCGGGTCCTGGCTCGCTCATCCCACCCGCTGGCGCCGATCTTCGTCCTCAACGGCGGCCCGGGCGTTACCAACATGACGTTCCCCCAAGCGAGCCGCTACGCCGCCGACCACGATGTCGTCATGGTCGGCTACCGGGGCGTCGACGGCTCTTCGGTGCTGAACTGTCCCGAGGTGACGGCGGCGCTGGAGAGCTACGCAGACTTTCTCGCCAAAGCGTCGCTGAGCGCGTACTCCCGGGCCTTCGCCTCGTGCGCGCAGCGCCTTGAGCGGTCCGGCGTAGACCTCGCCGGCTACACGCTGGCGGAGCAGGCCGGGGACATCGAAGCCGCTCGCGTCGCGCTCGGCTATAAACGCATCGACCTGCTCAGCGAGAGCGAGGGGACCCGTTTGGCGATGATCTACCAATGGCGGTACCCGAGCAGCGTCGAGCGCTCGGCGATGATCGGGGTCAACCCGCCCGGGAACTTCCTCTACAGCGGGGCCGAGATCGACCAGGGGATCCAGCGTTACTCGGCGCTGTGCGCGAAGCAGCCGGCTTGCCGCGCCCGCACCGCCAACCTCGCCGCCAGCATGCAGCACACGGCGGCGCACATGCCGAAGCGGTGGTACTTCCTGCCCATCCAGCCGGGCAACGTCCTGATCGGGACGTTCATGGGGCTCAACGAGGCGACCGCTGTGGATTCGCCACTGTCCGGGCCGCAGACCCTCGACTCGTGGATCTCCGCCGCGCAGGGCGACCCGAGCGGCCTGTGGCTGCTATCGCTGATGGCCGGTATCGCCCTCCCCCAGTCGTTCGTTCGGGGCGAGTTTGCCAGCATCGGGATGGCCGACGCGCAGCCCGTCGAGCGCTACTACAGCTCCGGCGCGGACCGGGGCTCGATCATCGGAAATCCCCTGGCGGACTTCATTTGGGGGGCAGGAGGCCTTGTGCGCTCCTGGCCGGCCAACCCGGGCGAGGACCAGTACACCAGCGTGCAGAGCTTCGAGCGTCCCGACGCTGCTTGTCGGCGGCACGCTCGACTTCCAAACGCCGGCCCAGAACGCCACCAAGGAGCTGCTGCCGCACCTGCGCAACGGGCACCAGGTCATCCTGTCCGGGCTCGGGCACGCGGACGACTTCTTCTCCTACGAGCCGAGCGCCAGCACGCAGCTGCTGACCACGTTTTACGCCACCGGACGGGTCGACACGTCCCGCTACACCCCGAACGTGGTCAGCTTTGCCACATCGCCCACGCAGGCCGCGATCGCCAAGGACATCCTTGGGTTTATGATCGCCCTTGCCGCCCTGGCTGCCCTGTCGCTGCTGTGGGTAGCGCTCCGGGTACGCAAGCACGGTGCCGCCGGGCGCAAGACCAGCGTCGTGGCCCGCACCATCGTCCCGGTCGTGCTCGGGCTCGGCGGCTGGCTCGGAGGAGCGTTAATCGTCCTGACGCTCTGGCCCGCGGTGTCCCTGAGCAGCGAACTGCTCGGCATCCTCGGCCCCAGCGGGCCGATCGCGCTGGGCCTCTACCTGGCCTGGGCCCACCGCGACTGGGACCGTGCCACCAAGTCACGCGGGCTGCTGGCCGCAGTCGCCGGCGCCCTGGTCGGAGGGTGGCTCGGGTTCGCCGCCACATCCGGGCTGTCCGCGCTCGTCACCACCACGATCGGAGCTGCCGCAGCAGGCAACCTCGCCCTGATCGCCGTCAGCCTCTTGCGCGAGCGGTCGGCGGGCGCGGTCATCGTCAACAGCGCGACCGCGACCGACAGCGATGACGTAGGGCCTGACCTGGCCACGTCGGTGTACCACTTCCTGGACAAAGAAGGAGCCGTTCACGCCAGCTGAAAGGCCCGCCAAATACCGCCCATACCGGCCGCGCTGCGAAGCGCGGCCGGTATGCGCGGACCTGACCGCACAAGACTCGCCGCCCCGTCCCCGAGGCGGCCTGGACGAAGGAGAAACCGTGTCTATGGCCGCCACCTACCCCCTGCAGCTTCGAGCTTCGCGCCGACCGGCACATCACCCGCTGGTGCCCCCTCGTACAGTGGCTCCTGGCTATACCGCACCTGATGATCGCCTATGCCCTGCGGACTTTCCGCCAAGTACTGACCCTGATCGGCTTCCTTACGGTGCTGTTCACCGAGCAAGTACCAGGACCGCTCTTCGACGCCATCGTCATGACCTACCGCTACGAATGGCGAGCCATGAGCTACGCATTTTTCATGCACGAGGACTACCCCTCTTCGACTTCGCCCTGTCCTCCGACGACGGGCCTGGAAGCCCCCACTTCGCTGAGCCTGGCCTATCCCGAGCACGTCCTCGCCCCTCTTGGTGTCGTCGCCGGCTTTTTCGCCGTACTGTTCACCGGTGAGTACCCCGAGGGCATCCGGGGCTTCTTGGTGAGCGCCTACCGCTACTCGGTCCGGGTGGAGGCCGACGTCGGCTTCCTCACCGACCGCTACCCACCTTTCAGCCTGGCCGCTTGAGGCGAGAGCTGAGGTAGGAGGCCTCCCTCAATGTTTGTCGGTATGGACGTCCGTCGCCTTCGCCAGCCGGGCCCCGGTCGGGTCACGCCGACGCTGGCGGGCCCGGTCAGGCGGGGGTCGGGTCGGCCTGCACGTGGGGCGCTCGGCCAGTTCGCCAACCTCGGCCCTGGTGGTGGTGGCGGCACCGTCCTAACCCCATTTCATACGGCTTGCCTTTGGGAACGGTGAGAAGCGAGGGGGGGTCGCGTCGGAGGGCCGACATCATCGCTCTCCGACTGGCTGTGAGCCATGGTGGCGCCGTTGCCGTTGAGCAGCATCTAACCGGCGTTGGTTAGTGGCCGTCCCCTTGTCCGGGCTGTTCCCGAGTTTCTTGTGTCCAAAGCTGTGTCCACAGGCTTCGTCGACACCCCTGGCCGGAGTGGCCGCGGTAGTTGGGGCGGCACTCGGTGGCAATGCAGAATCTGCCGGGGGCGCGGTGCTGACCGGTTGGAGAGGCGTTACGACTCAGTCTTGAGCGTGATCCTGAGGGGAAGTAGGTGCATCGGCGGGTGCTGCCAGTTCATCGGGGGCGGCACGGCCAGGCGCCGACCTTCCTCCCCCGCTAGTTCCTGCATGCCCAGCTGACCAATCAGATCACGACAGGAGCGCTCGATCAGCATGTCCACGGTGGGACGCTCAAGGGTATGCCCCCAGTCGGGCAGCTTGGCGAGGTCGCGCCAGGAGGCGGCGTAGTCAAGGAGCGCCGCCCGTAGCCGCTCTCTGGCCTCAACGAGTTCTGCGTCCGTCACCGTCCCGGTCTCGACATGGTTGATGCCGACAGCCATCACCCTGAGCATGTCCACCACCTTGGCGGCGTCCCAGCCAAACGGGCCCCAGCGGTCCGAGCCCGACATGGAACGAATGACGGGGCCCACCAGTTGCCACGGCGAGACTTACGGGTAGGCCTGCCCTGCGGACGCTCGCGACCAGCGCCGACAGCGCGGCGATGCCCGGCTGGGGAACTAGCTCGACGCCCTCACCGGGCCCGCGCAGGACGCCGAGGAGCCGGCGGGTCTCGACAAGGGCCTGGCGCGGCGCTGTTCTCGATCTTCTCCAAGGTCTCAAGGCTCGGGCTCCCGGCCGCCCCGCCGCCAGCGGCCTGCAGGACCACCACGCTCAGATGGTGCGCCACAATATCGTGCATCTCCCGGGCGATACGCGCCTTCTCGGCGAGGACAGCCCGCTCTCGGCGCGCCAGCAATGGCGCCACAATGAGGAACGGCAGCAGTGCTCGCAGCCACAGCGGTCCTTCAATGGGGGCGCCAGCGACCTGGGGCGGTGCCCATCCTTTGGGAGATCTCAGGTCATCCTCGCGGCCGAGCCTGTTCACCCCCTGAGCCGATGTGCGGGAGGCACTCAGCTGCCTACGGTGGCGCCATGGTCCTTCGAACGCACCTCCTCGTCGCCAGTGCCGCCGCCCTCTCCATGATCGCGACCACCGCGCTCGCCCCGGTGGGCTCAGCGGACGTCAGGACACCACAAGCGGAGCCTACGATCGGCGGGCCGGCCGACTGCATTTCGACGGCTACCTGCTACACGCCTCAGCAGCTCGAGGTCGCCTACGGCATCCAGCCGCTCCTCCAGCGCGGGACCGACGGCGGGGGCGAGACGGTGGTGCTGCCTGAGCTAGCCGAGTCCCAGCTCTCGCCGCCACTGGTAACTGACCTGCGAGCCGACTTTGCTGCCTTTGACCGCCTCTTCCACTTGCCGGCCCCCGTCCTCAAGGTGATGAGCACCTTCGCCCGCCCGGCGCACCCCTGGTTCGCCTTCGGCGAGGAAGTCCTGGACGCCGAGGTGGTCCACTCGATCGCCCCTGGCGCCGCCCTCACCATCATCCTGGTGAAGGGGACCTCCCTGGACAACGCCGACAACGCCGTTGCGGCTTCTGTCGCCGCCTTGCGAATGGGCGCTACCGAGGGCGGCATCATCTCGCTCAGTCCCGCCGGCCAGATCGGGGGCGAGCACTGCGTCAGCCACGGCCAGCTCAACCAGCTGAACGCCGCCCTGGAGGACGACGCCGCGCGCCACGTCACCGTGGTCGCCGCCACCGGCGACGTGGGTGCCGCTGGGGAGCCCTGCGCCCTCATCACAGCCCTGGGCGGAAACGGTCCCGCCTACACGCCGAAAAAAGAGGTCATCCTCGTTGCCTCCGACCCGCTCGTGCTCGGCGCCGGGGGCACCACCCTCGCCGCCAGCCACAAGACCGGCGCCTGGACCGCCGAGACAGCTTGGGGCCTGCCCAACGGGGACCCGGGCTCGCTTTTCCAGGCGTCAGGCGGAGGTTTCAGTCACCTTTTCCCTCGGCCCTCCTACCAGGACGGTGTGGGCGGTATAGGCGCCATGCGCGGCGTCCCCGACGTCGCCGCCGACGCTGACCCCAACACCGGCTTCCCGGTCGTCACGGCCAACGTCGGCGGGAGTTACTCGGTCAGCGCCCACGGTGGCACCAGCGCCGCCGCCCCCACCTGGGCCGGGGTCATCGCCCTAGCGGACCAGTACGCCAAGCGCCACCTGGGCTTCGTCAACCCGGCCATTTACCAGATCGCCCGCAGCGCTCACTACCACCAGGCCTTCCACGACATCACCGCCGGGCCGGCCAACACGGCCAAGTTCCCACCCGTCACCATAACCGGCTACCGACCAGGCCCGGGCTGGGACCCTGTAACCGGCTGGGGTAGCCCGGACGCGACGGTGCTCGTGCCCCTGCTTGCTTCCTACGCAAGCCGTTGACGACGGCGGACAAGCATCAAGCGCAGTATGAACGGGCCGCCGGACGCCGGAGCTCCTTAGGCGCCCAGGTCCCGTTTCGCGGTTCATCTCGGCGTGCTGTGCTTGGTCGTGGCTGTGCTTGGTCGTGGCTGTGCTCGGCACACTGCAACTACTGCGCGTGCGGCTCGCCTTCCCCGCCGACGTCGGCCTCCTGTTTGTCGGGCTTGTGGTCGTACACCTGGCCCAGCGCCGCCGGGCCCTTGCTCGTATGGCCAACCAGACTTGTGCGAGCCCAAAGGTCTGTCGAACGGAGGGCCCGACTTGTCGTTTCGGACCTCCTGCGCCTCTTGATCACGCTGAACGTGCTCGCGTCGGGGGTCATGGACTGGAGCCGCGGCGCACCCATACGACCGGAGCTCCCCAAGCCCTTCTACCGGTGGCACCCCGACCCCCGGGATCGTCCTTGGTCGCCTACCTGGTGGTGCACGTTTGGCGCCGGAGGAAGCACGTTCTGGCGGCGGAGGAAGCACGTCCGACGGTCGATGATCCGATGGCGGCGGAGCCGAGTGGCGCCGGCTGGGCCAATTTTCGCCAGGCTCCGCACGAAATCCAGCCCCCGAGCACCCGCACAGCCGTTTGACAGACCGCGAATACCCGGGTGAGGCAGCGGTAACTCGTCATGCACCGGTACCATCAGTTTTCACCCGGTGGGGACAAACCGAGGTTCACTCGCTCCCCTCGGCGTGCTTGCTGAACGACAGGCCAGCCGGTATGAGCATCTCGCAGATCTCTCGCGCTCTGAGGAACTGAGTCGAGTTTGCATCCATGCCCTTGGGTAGAGGGAAGCCGACGCCACCACCCGAGAACACCGGGTCGGGAAAGCCGACGATCCCGTGCGAACGCATGCAGTCGGCCGCTTTGAGGTAAGCCGCCTTGTCCTCCGTGGTGATCTGCTGGCCAGCTGACCCGGGCGGGAGGAATTTCTGGCCCGTTGCCTGCGATGTGTTGAACTTCCGCGAGCTCGCCATGGCGGGTCTCAATTCGAGCGAGACGCTCTGGGCCGAGACCACAGGGTTAGGGAAGTTCGCGACGCCATTGGCGCGCATGCACGAAGAGTACTTTTCAATGTCAGCGCCCAGGAGCCCGGGGGTCGGCACGCCCCCGCTCCCCGACGCGGCGGCCGTGGTCGTCGAGCCGATATGCGCGACCGCGCTCGCGGGGTTCCCGCCGCAGCCAACGGCGGCGGGCGCCATCAAGCCCAGACCGGCAACGGCGACGGCTCCTCCCAGGCGATGACGTGGCAACGCCGAGGTGGTGACAACCCGCAGTCGCCCTATTGGTGAAAGCGCCCGCATGTCCTCCGGACCTCGACGTGCACCGCCCAGGGGTCCGTTTGGTGCGAACATCACGCGTACTGACGTCGCAGCCACCAGTAGGTCAACCCGCAGAGCGCCAGCGCAGCTGCGAGGAAGATCCCCATCTCGGCCCACTGGAACGGCCAGAAGCGGCTCGCCGGCTGATAGGTGACGACCGTGTGGAGGGTTGCAGACAGCTTGTTGATGCACCCTTGGAATGATGGTGGTCCTCCTCCCGGGCTGGGTACCCCGCCCGAAGCAGCTAACTGTTTGGAGACCTGGTCGAGCACGGGACAGGCATGGAGCATGTACTGGCTCGTAGGAGCATGGCCCGCCTTGTCGAGCACGGCGGTCGAGTACACCCAGCCGTTGGGGACGTCGACATGGGGAGGGGTGAGCACGACACTGGCGCCGTTGAACCACTCGGCTGGGCCTTAGTACGTCAACTTGGTTGGCTGGGTACCCATTGGTCCCCCTTGGTGATCAGGAGCTCACTTGCGGTCTCGTCCCTGCTGCGGGGCGCCGCGGTTGTAGCCCAGCTGGCAAGCAGGTCGAGTGCTTGCTGTGAGGGGCTCACCGGTTCGGCGCTGTAGACGAGGATGCGCTGCCCGCTGTCCCCAGGCAGCTCCAGCGCTTCGTAGTCGAGGGTGAGGTTCCCGACGACGGGGTGGTGCAGGGTCTTTGCACCGCTGCGATGGAACTTCACGTTGTGGGCCGCCCACCGGACGCGGAACTCGTCGCTGCGAGTGGAGAGCTCCCCGATGAGGTTAAAGAGGCCCTTGTCGAAGGGGTCGCGGCCGGCTTCTGCCCGCAGGATGGCAACGGCGTCGTTGGCGATCCTCTCCCAATCGCAGAAGAAGTCGCTGGCGCGCGGGGCCAGGAAGATGAACCGGGCCATGTTCGGCGGCCCGCCCGGGTGCTCGAACACGGGCGCGTACAGGGCGCGGCCAAGCGTGTTGGCGGCGAGGATATCGAGGCGACCGTTGCGGACATAGGCGGGCGCGGTGATCGAGCCGAGGACCCGCTGCACAACCGGGCGCACCCGTTCCTGGGCCGGGCACCCGCGGGCTGGGCGCGATGTCGTATTGGCGGCGCGCACCAGGTCGAAGAGATGAGCCCGTTCGGCCTCGTCGAGCTGCAACGCTCGCACAACGCCCTCGACCACGTCCCCAGAGGCGCCGGCCGCGTTGCCGCGCTCGAAGCGCGTGTAGTACTCGACGCTGATCCCGGCCAGCATGGCGACTTCTTCTCGGCGCAGCCCCTTCACCCGGCGGTTGTTGCCGTAGGTGGGGAGGCCGGCCTCTTCCGGCGCGATCCTGGCTCGCCGCGTCGTCAGGAACTCGCGGATGTCGTTCGACGGCCCCACACCTCAATGCTACGGACGATGGGTGAGACCAAGGAGTCCCTGTTGGTACCCCTCTCAAGGGGGTCTCCCTCAGCGGCCCCGATCGTGGTCCCATGGTCCAAGAGCATCGCGGCGGGTTGCACGCAGCCGGGGCCATCGACAAGTAAGGAGAACCATGAGCGAAGTCGTTGTCGTCATCGGGGCAGGGTCGATCGGCCAAGCCATCGCCCGGCGGGTGAGCGCCGGCAAGCACGTCGTTTTGGCCGACCTGCACGACGGGAACGCCGCCGCCGCGGCCGAGGTGATGCTCGACGCCGGGTTCGAGGTGAGCACGGCAACCGTCGACGTGTCGTCGCGCCAGTCGGTGCACGCCCTCGTCGAGGCAGCGACCGGTTTCGGTGCCATCACCGGCCTGGTCCACGCCGCGGGCGTCTCGCCCAGCCAGGCGTCCCCGGCCACCATCCTCGCCGTCGACCTGTACGGCACCGCGCTTGTCCTCGAAGAGTTCGGCAACGTAATCGCCCGCGGTGGTGCTGGTGTGGTCATCGCCTCGCAGTCGGGGCACCGCCTCGGCGCCCTCACCGCCGACCAGGACACGGCCCTGGCCACTACACCGACCGAGGAGCTACTGAAGCTCCCTATGCTGCAGCCCGACCGCGTGACGGGCCCTCTGAACGCCTACCAGCTCGCCAAACGCGCGAACTCGTTGCGGGTGATGGCCGAGGCCGTCCGGTGGGGCAAGCGCGGCGCCCGGGTCAACACGATCAGCCCCGGCATCATCTTCACCCCCCTCGCCCGCGACGAGCTGACCGGCCCTCGTGGCGAGGGTTACCGCCGGATGATCGAGCTCTGCCCGGCCGGGCGCGGCGGCACCCCGGACGAGGTCGGCACCGTTGGCGCCCTCCTCATGGGCCCCGAAGGTGCGTTCATCACCGGCAGCGACTTCCTCATGGACGGCGGGGTCACCGCGTCCTACTTCTACGGAGAGCTCGCCCCCAAATGAGCACCACTCGTCTCGTCACCGGTCACGACGGGGCCGGTACCGGCGTCGCCCACGGCGCAGCAGCTGCGGCGGAGCTGCATCGGGGCCCAGCAAAGACGGCCCCGCAGCCGGCGAGATCCGGGAACTACCCGAGATCGGCCCGAGCGTCCCGGGCCACGGGGCGAGAGGCACGGGCACCGAAAGCCACGGGTGGTCCCGTTGCCGCGACTGACAGCCAGACTGGCGGACCATGACCGTTCTCGCAACCGACTGGACCACCATCTCCTCGCTGGCGACCGGGGCCGGCACGCTCGTCCTGGCCGTCGCCACCTTCGCCGCAGTCCGGTCCTCGAACCGCTCGGCGCGCATCTCTGAAGCAGCTCTGCAGGAACAGAGACGACCCATCTTGGCTCCGTCCCGGCTGGAGGACCCCAAGCAGAAGGTCATGTTCATCGAAGGGCACTGGGTCAGCGCCGAAGGCGGCCGGGCTGCAGTCGAGCACCAAGATGGGACCGTCTACCTCGCCATCAGCCTCCGCAACGTCGGCACGGGCATCGCCGTCTGCCAGGGCTGGTCGGTCCGGGCCGGCTTTGGCACCTCCCGGGACTATCCGACCCACGCCCCGCTCGACGAGTTCCGGCTCCAGACCCGGGACCTCTTAGATCCCGGCCGGCGACGTCGGCATGTGGCAAGGACCCCTGCGCCATCCGGACGACCACTACGTACCTCGCCGTGACGACGCCCGGAAGGCTCCCAGCCGCAACTCCCCGTCACAGACCGACGCCGGCGCCGGTCGGCGACCGGCAGCACACGAAGGATGAACGAGATGGAAACCATTGCTCTCAACAACGGCGTCGAGATGCCGGCAGTGGGCCTCGGTGTCTTCCAGACCCCACCAGACCAGACCCGCGACGCCGTCAGAGCGGCACTCGACTGCGGCTACCGCCACATCGACACCGCTGCGGCCTACGGCAATGAGCGCCAGGTGGGCGACGCGGTGCACGGGTACGGACTGGACCGGTCGGCGGTCTTCTTAGAGACCAAGATCTGGATAAGCGACTACGGGTACGACGAGACCCTGCACGGCTTCGACAAGAGCGCCCGCAAGCTCGGCGTCGAACAGATTGACTTGCTGGTCCTGCACCAGGCGCTGCCGTCGGCCTTCGAGCGGACCTTGGAGGCCTACCGGGCCCTTGAGGCTCTGCTCGCCGACGGCAAGGTCCGTGCCATCGGGGTCAGCAACTTCATGGTCGAGCACCTCACGGCCCTTCTGGAGCGCGCCACAGTGGTGCCCGCCGTCAACCAGGTCGAGTGCCACCCCTACTTCTCCCAGCCAGCGGTGCAAGACTGCAACACCGAGCACGGCATCGTGACCCAGGCGTGGTCACCCATCGGCGGCATCACCTTCTACCGCGACGGCAGCCGTGGCAGCACCCTCGACGACCCGGTGATCGGGGACATCGCAGCATCCCACCGGAAGACCCCCGCCCAAGTGATGCTGCGCTGGGGCCTGCAGCACGGGAGATCCGTGATGCCCCAAGTCGACCAAACCCAGCCGGATCGCCGAGAACATCGACGTCTTCGACTTCGAGCTGTCTGCCGACGAGATGGCCCCTATCGACAACCTCGACACAGGCCATCGCGGCGGCCCCGCGCCCGGCGCCATCACCCTCGAGGCCTTCGGACGGGAGATCCCAGAGGCGTGAGCCGACCTGACGGCCAGAGCCGTCGGTCGACGCCCACTCTCGACGGGCCGTCCGCTACCGCCCGTCGAGCTCATCCCGCTTAGACCAGACAACCACCAGGGCGCCCGCGGAGGGCCCGACCGCAGGCCCCGAAGACTCGGAGGAGAACCCACCATGCGAGCCACCATCATCCACGGCGCCGGCGACGTCCGCGTCGAGACCGTCCCGGACCCCAAGAATCCTCGAACCCACCGATGCCTTGGTGCGGGTCGCCGCTGCTTGCATCTGCGGGAGCGACCTGTGGCCCTACCGGTCCATGCCCGCCTCCGAACAAGGAGCCCGCATAGGCCACGAGTTCCTGGGCACCGTCGAGGACGTGGGCGCCGATGTGGCCGGGTTCGCCGTCGGCGACCTGGTCGTCGCCCCGTTCGTGTGGTCCGACGGCACCTGCGACTTCTGCCAGGAAGGACTGCAGACCTCGTGCCGCCACGGGGGCCTGTGGGGCCGCGACGGCATCGACGGCGGCCAGGGCGAAGCGGTCCGTGTCCCCCTGGCCGCCGGAACCCTGGTGAAGCTGTCGGTCGGCGTGGACTCCGCACTCATCCCCTCCTTGCTCACCCTGTCGGACGTGTTCCCGACCGGCTACCACTGCGCCCGCACCGCCGGCGTGGGCCCGCGGACCACCGTCACCGTCATCGGCGACGGCGCCGTCGGCCTCTGCGCCGTGCTGTCGGCCAAACGGCTCGGCGCCGAGCGCATCATCTTGATGGGACGCCACCAGGGCCGCACGGACCTGGGCCTTGAGTTCGGCGCCACCGAAGTCGTCGCCGAACGCGGCGAGGAGGGTATCGAGAGGGCGCGGGAGCTGACCGGCGGCGACGGCACCCACACCGTGCTCGAAGTGCGTCGGCCTGGTCGAAGCCATCGAGACCGCCTTCGGTGTCGTCCGCGACGGTGGCACAGTCAGCCGGGTCGGCGCCCCCCAGTACGACAAGGTGCCCATGCCTTTCCCGGTGTTCATGCGCAACGTCACCCTCACCGGCGGGGTGGCCCCGGCCCGGGCCTACATCGACGAGCTGCTCCCCGAGGTGCTCGAAGGGCGGGCGCAGCCCGGCAAGGTTTTCGACCTGACGATTGGCCTGGACGATGTCGCCGACGGTTACCGCGCGATGGCGGGCCGTACCGCACTCAAAGTGCTCATCCAGCCCTGACCAAATCTGCCAGCCAAGAACCACGACAAGGCAAGAACCACGACAAGAAAGGAAATAAACATGCAGCTTCGACCGCTCGGGCGCACCGGCGTGCAGGTCTCGCCCCTGTGCCTCGGCGCCATGATGTTCGGTGAGTGGGGCACCAAGGACCACGACGAGAGCACCCGCATCATCCACACCGGGCCCTCGACGCCGGCATCAACTTCATCGACACCGCCGACGTCTGCTCGGCCCGAGAGTCTGAGGAGATCGTCGGCCAGGCCATCGCCGGGCGGCGCGACGACATCATGCTGGCCACCAAGGTGCAAGGCCGTGCGGTCCAGGAGCGGATCGTCGGCACCGACCGGGCCCAGGCGATTTACGACAACGCCCCGGACGACGAACAGCATTTCCAGCGGTTCCTCTCCGCCAACTGCTTCGGCGACCACCTGGCCCGCAGCGGGATCGACATCCCCACTCGGGAGCTGCTCACCTTCGCCATGCTATCTCCCTCGGAGGCGCTGACCCACAGGCCAAGGGCCACGTGGCAGCCAACCTCAACGTCAGCAATACCCGCCAAGACCTTCTCGGGGTCATCACCGTCCTCGTACCGTTCATCGGCTACCCCCGCTCCCTCAACGCCCTGGCGGCCATCAACGAAATCACCAAGGCCTGACCGGCCCGAAATGCCGTGGGGACCATCCCATCGCGGAGCGAACGACGGGCGTCTTCGTCTTCGTGCTCTACGCAACGCATACTCGACAGAGCCCGCGGACAATGGCAGCAGACGAACCTCGCCAAGCACCGCGCCAGATGTCCCATGGATCACCGGAGATCTGGGCGCGTGCTCTGGCGTCGGCGTCGCTCCACCTGGTCCTCACCAAGGAGGACGGCTCCCCCATCCACCCCGAGCGCCTAAGCCGCTACTTCGATGCTCGCGTCGCCAGGGCCCGGCTCCCCCGGATAACCTTCCACGGGCTCCGGCATAGAGGGCCAGGCGGACACCGGGGTTAAGGCTGTGCTCAGCCCGCTCGTACGAACCTTGGCTTGGCCCGGGCGGCGGTGCTGGGCCTGGCGCTCGTCGGCCGGGATGAACCGCTGCAGGCGGCCATTCGCCGGTTCCTGGCCCGGGGGCCGGCCGGCCAGTCCGACTTTGAAGGACGGCCGGCGGCCCCGGGGGGTGGCGGCGAAGTTGGCGGCCCTGTCGGACAAGCGGCGGAAGCTCCTGGACCTGTACTACGAGGACGGCATGGGCAAGGACTTCTTCGCTGAGGAAGAGCGCCGGCTGAGCGCCGAGATCGAGGCGGTCCGGGCTCAGGCCAGCGAGCGTGAGCACCAAGAGCAGGTGCACAACGAACTGGTGCTCCGTTTCGAGCAAGTGGCTGCCATCCTGAGGGACCTGGACATCGAGGCCCTCTGGGCGGCTGCGGAGGACGCCGAACGGCGAGTGCTTATCGAAGAGCTCGTGGACTCTGTTACCGTCTTCCCCGATCACCTGGAAGTCAAGGTCGGCGGCGCTCCCCCGCTCAACGTGCTGTACAGCGAAGTTGGGCTGAAGGAGTCGGAGAACGTCCGTGTCGGAGGGGGGACACGCACCCGAGGTCCACGCCCCCTCGTTATAGAAAGCCCCTGGTCACAGCTAGGCAAGGCCGCCTGAGGCGAGCGTCACCCGAGCGAGGATGCCACGACGGGCTCGACCTTCCCTATGGGGACTGTGAACGCGGGCGAGGGGACCCGTTGATGGTCTGTCTCACGGCCGCCAGCCGCTGGCCACGCGGGGCAGCTGTTAGAAGACGGTCAAGCCGAAGATCTCGGCAACCTCTTGCAACTCGGACATGTCCTTGTTTATGGGCAGTCGTTCGATCACCTCGAAGTCGCGCTCGTCGTCCTCGAACACGGCCCAACACTCCCACTGCGAGCCCAAGCGTGACAGGTACCGGGTCCCGGCGTACCGAGGCTCGTCTCCCGCTCGTGCCATGTACGCCCACTCGGAGATCATCTGCGTGACTCGTCGGTCAGGGCCTCGGACGGTAGCAACGTCCAAATCTTCCACTCCGAGAGCAGCGAGCCCCGCAGCTAGTTCGGCCCGGAGGAACTGGTGGCTGACGGCGGACTCAACGTCGACGAACACGGCGCCCTTTGGCAACCGGACCTGGACGGCCGTCCTCCTTTGGCGCCAATCGGCCGGGACGGCGCCACCCGCCATGAAACCAGCTCGCCTCCACTCGTCCTCTACGAGCGCCAGCAGCTTGATGTTCGGGCGGAACCGGGCCAGGGTTTCGGCGAAGCAGGCCTGCAGCGTCGTGCCGAAGTACAGCACGCCATAGTCGTAGCTCTGCGGGTCGAAGCGGTTGCCACCCGAGGACAGTCGGGGCCTTGTCCCCTCGACAGGGCGGACCGTTAATGGGTCAGGGCCTCGCCCGACCCGCCAAAGTCCACCACTAGGAGCGTGTACCACTGCCGGGCCCGACACCAAGTCAGCCCCCTGAGACGAACGCCTGTGCGGCGACCAGGGCCTCTCGGAGCCGGCCCTCTCGGATGACGTCGGCGGGGGCTTCGTCATCGAGCTGCGGGTTCATGCCGATGAACCATGCCCGGGCAACGTGGGGGCTGTCGACCGTCAGGAGGAGGTGGAGTACCTGGTAGGTCGCCCTCAGCCGCCGCTCGGCCTCCAAACGCGGCGCCTGGGCGCCCCGGGCCCATTGCCCGACTCCCTTGGGGTCTCGGACTGAGGTCATGTGGGCCACCAACTTCTGCCCGAGGACCTCCTGGAGGTAGCCGGCCACGCCCGCAATGTCCATGGTGACGCTGCGTTCGTGCGCCTCTTGGACCGATGTCTTTGCCTCTGGCACTGGCCTCACCTTCTCGCTACTGTTCTCCTGTCCTCTATGCTACCATTAACACCACCAAGAACACCCATCTAAGGACACTGACAATGCCGGAGAAGAAGCGTCATTTTCCGCCCGTCGGGGTCTCGACCGAACTGCGGTCGCAAGCGGGCCCCAGAGTCGGGGAAGCGGTAACAGTCCTGCGCACGTCAGGCGCCGATTGCTGGAATTGTGGCCGCCCGGTACGCCAAAGCCATCCCGCCAATCTGGTGATGGAAGTAACGGCAGTGGCAACGAGGCTCGGCTTCGTTCACGCTTCCTGCGGCCCTTCCCAAGTGCGGGACAGCCGGTCAAACCGCAAGGCAGCCATGCGAGCCGCCGAGACCCTAAAGGACGCCGGTACTGACATGAACGCGTTCCTGGCCTTCCGCTCGTCACCCTACCCCCAGGCGATGGTGGTCATCTCGTCTCCTAGCCCACTCACGTATGTCGATCCCGAGAGCGACGAGTCGATGGCCGAGCTGATGCAGCACACGTTGGCCATGGGGATGCGGCCTCTCGCCCCTCCGGTGACGGACACTGCCCTAGCGGTGGAACCAAGCTGGATTGTTTCTTACACTCCGGCTTCAGAATCGCTTGTTGTCCGGCACGACTCCGCATGCCTTTACGAGGGCGCCGCCTCACCACTTCCTATTTGGTCCAAGGCCGTTGCCGGCCAGCATGAGTGCCTGGTCATCTATTCCCACTTGGGAGTGAGGTCCGAGCTCCTGCAAGGGTCGACTTGTCCAACCCTTGACGTCCTCGCCAGGCGCGGCTTCGTGTGCGGCGTAACGGCCAGGGCTGAGAGCACAGGTCTAGTCACGACCGGCGCCAAGACGGAGGGTTGGTACGAGCCGCTTACGTCGCTGGCTTGACCGGTCAGGCGACCTCTACAACCCACGGTTTCTGTCCGCATGGCGCTCACCGAATCCGCTAGCGCTCCGGCGGAGAGGCGCTACAGAACTCCGTCCGTCCGTGTCGGAGGGGGGATACGCTCCCGAGGTCCACGGCCTACGCCCCTCCGAAGTCCACGGCCATTCGTGGTAGAAAGTCCCTGGTCAGAGCTTTGTCGGGCGGCGCCGCCGCTGTGATCGACTACTACTTCGGTTCGCCAAGTCTCCAGAATGTCCTACCGCCCCGTATGTAGTCGCCTGTGCGTGCACGGCCGTTACAGAATGTCCTGAGCGTGAGGGCCACCTCTGTCCCGTGGCTGGTCAGCCGCTCGGAGAGGGCGTCAGGGCAGGTGAGCCACGGTTTCTGCATAGCCTTGCATAATCATCCAGGGGCGGCACGAGGCTGTGGTGCGTGGCGCCAAAGGGGCGCCGTCACGACAAGTGGAGAGCCTCGGCGACCGAGGCCAGGTAGTCGATGTGGGCACCGATTGAGCCCAAGCCGAGGCCCATGGTGACCACCGAGAGATGAGTGCCACCCGCCTGGCGCCAGGCATCGACCTCGCCAATGAGCTCGCCCACGCCGTGCTGGGGACGTACTACATAGTCCCCGCCGAAGTCCTCGACCGCCCTCCCCAGGGCGCCGACACGATCGCGCAGCCGTTCCCAGGCATCGACCGCATGGTCGATGCCGCCACCGAAGAACATGAAGCCGTCCGCTAGGCGGGCGGCCCGGTCGAAGGCCGCTTCGCTCGACCCACCAAGCCAGATCGGCAGGGGCCGCGTCGGCCTTGGCACCAGGGAAGCTCTGTCCACCCGGTCGAAGCGCCCCGTGAAATCGACCACCGGTTCACTGAACAACTGACGGAGCAGCCCGATCTGTTCCTCCTGCCTGGCGCCTCGGGTGCGAAAGTCCTGGCCAAGGGCGTCGTACTCGACGTAGTTCCAGCCGATCCCGACACCGAGGCGTAGCCGTCCGCCCGAGAGGAGATCGACGTCTGCCGCTTGGCGGGCCACCAGCGCTGTCTGGCGCTGGGGGAGGATAAGGACGCCGGTGGCAAAGCCGATCCGATCCGTGACGCCGGCCAGGTAGGCGAACATCACGAACGGGTCGTGGAACGGGTCGTTGCTGCGGATTTCCGAAATTCCCCACTGTCGATCACCGAAATTCCCCAGGCAACCTGAGGCGGTGAAGGGCTTGGGCGGAGCTTAGACCATGTTCAGTTGGCCACCTCCTGATCGGTCCCGGGACTGGCCTTAGAGCGGCCAAGGCCCCGTCGTGCGGCTTCGGCCCGGGCGCGGTGGCTGCGCATGCGGTAACTGTCGCCGTCGATGTTCATGACGACGCTGCGGTGCAACAGCCTGTCGAGCATGGCGGCGGCGATCATGGGGTCGTCGTTGAAGACCTTTCCCCACGATGCGATCCCGAGGTTGGTCGTGAGAGCGATGCTGCCCTTCAAGTACCTGCGGCTGACAACCTGGAAGAGTGCGCTGGCGGCCTCACCGGGCAGCGGCAGGTAGCCCACTTCGTCAATGATCAAAAGGCTCGGTCCCATGTAAAAGCGCATCGTGTTGGCCCATCGGCCCTCCAGCGCGGCGCGGTGGCAGCGTGCCGCCAGGTCGGCGGCGGTCGTGTAGTAGGTGCGCATCCCAGCGGCCAGGGCGGCATGGCCGAGGCCGACGGCGAGCATGGTCTTTCCGACACCGGGCGGCCCGATCAGCAGCACATTGGTGGCATCTTCGACAAAGCGCAGCGTGGCCAGCTCGTCGACGAGCTTTTTGTCGACCGAGGGCTGGGCCGAAAAGTCGAAGTCGGCGAGCGTGAACGGCGAGGGCAGGGAGGCAAAGCGGGCCAGGCTGGCGCGCCGTCGTTGCTCGACGGCGCTGACCTCGAGGGCGAGCAGTCGCTCCAAGAAGCTTTGGTGGGTAGCTTTGGCCTTGGCGGCGTGGTCGAGCTCGCCGGGCAAGGCTTCGGCGGCCGCTGTCATGCGCAAGAACGCCATATGAGAGCGCAGCTTTTGGTATTCCGAGCCCTCGCTCATGCGCTCACCTGGACCGAGCCGCCGAAGGCCAAGGCGATGACCTCGGCCAGGCCGTCCAGGTCCACCTGGGGCTCTTGGCCGCCCGGGCCGACCAGGCGTGCCCGCTCGGCCAGTGCCGCTTGGCCGGGGGGCTTGTTGGCCTTGCGGTCACAGGGCCGAGCCGTGGAGAACTGGCTGAGCACGACCGCTTCTAATGCGGCCCGGTGCTCGGCCGTGCGCACCATCTGGCCCGCTCCGGCGCTGGCAAGGTGGTGGGTGACGAGCAGGGCGCCGGCGGGGGTGAACACCTGTAGCGTCCCGGTCCCGAGGCGGTGGCGCAGCGTGAGTGCCATGCCAGTCATCCCCGGGGCAACCGAGTAGCGGTTGCCCCTAAAGGCGACACTGGCTTTGTCGTCGACGCTGCGTTGGACCTCGATGGTGGCCGGGTAAGCAACGGCGGGCAGGGCCATGAGCACCTCGGCGCCGGCCAGCTCAGCGACGTTCGGCCATGCTTGCCCCTGTCCGGGCTCGCCGGCCTCGGCGTAGCGCCCCGGTGGGCGCAGCCGTGCATCGCCGGCCGTTGACCAGAACCGGTCCAGGCTGACCTGGGCTTGCTCGGCTGTGGTCGCCGTCATCGTGCGCCACCAGCGGCCGCAGCAGAACTTCACGCCTGCTTCGACAGCTCCTTTGCGGTTGCCCCGCCGGGGCGGGCAGGGCACGACTATCGCCCCGTAGTACTTGGCCACCGGGGCAAAGCTGGCCTGCACGTCGGCACTGCCGGGCACGATCACGGTGGCCAGGCGGTCGGTGCGCCAATGCCGGGCGCTCCCGCCGAGGCGGCGCATCACGGCGTCCATGGCCTCGATGAGATGGGCCTGGTCCATCGATTCGGCAAGCACGCCCCGGGTGCGGCCCGAGTGCGACAGCGTGCCGAGCAGCACGTACGCCGTCGCTCCCCAGGGTGCTTTGCGCCGCTCGAACCAGTCCCATTGGATCTCCTCTCCGGCGGGGTGGTCGATCTCGATGGTCTCGCGGCCCTTCACTCCTGAGCAGCACTCGCAGTGCGGGCGCAACCCGGCCAAGCGGACCTGGCGGGCGAAGCTCACGTACGAGGATCCATAGCCGAGGGCGACGACCTCGTCGAACAGTGCACTGGCCCACAGGTGCGGGTCGTCGTCGAAGCGCGCAACGACATAGGCGCGGTAGTCGGCCAGGGCATCGGGGCGGGCCGGGCGACGAACGCCGGGAACCCGCTCACCGGACAGATAGGAGCGCACCGTCTTGCGGTCACGCCCGAGGTGGCGAGCGATGGCCGAGATGGTCCACCCCCGCTTGGACAAAGCATTTGCTTCCACGTCTTCTCCCACTGACAACATGGCGGGGGGCTCCTCGTGCTCAACGGCTTGGACACCGCAAGCATCGGGGAGCCCTCCGCGCGATTGGCGGACCCTTCTTTTCAGGCCCCTCCACAACCGCTTAGAACTGGGGAATTTCAGTGATCGAGTCTGGGGAGAATTCCGTGATCCTTAACATCGTGCTCGGTATAAGGGCCTGTCAGCGCAGGTGTCCTACCAGCGTGAACGGCACCAAGTACGTGGTCGTAGGCGAGGAGGTAGTCAAAGCCCAGGTCCTCGACTGCTCTCCCGATCCGCCGAACCGCGGTCGGGTCCCCCCCAAGGTCGATCTGCGGATACACGACACCGATCTGCATGGGCTTCAGCCTGCCACGGGATGACCCCTCCGTGCGCGGGGCCGTTCAGCGGGTGGAACGGAACGGGACCGTCAGCGGGCGAAGCGCAGCGGCGGCTGCCTGAGGCCAGTTCACCATCGCAACCGGTACGCCGATGATCAAGGGGTGAACCGTTGGGACCTGAGTTGGCTGAAGGAGAACCGCCCGCTTTTGATCGTTGCCGTGCCGATCGTGCTTGCCTGGTTCCTCTACTTCTACTTCCAGACAAACAGTCCCATTGCCCTCGTCCTCATAGCGCTTATGCCTGTCTTCGCGGTTCTGAGCATCCCCTGGCTCAACCGAGCCCGCCAGCGACAAATAGATCCCGCGGCACGCAGCGATGCTCCCACGGGCGCTCTGCTTTCCCCTCAGGCCACGGTCCCTTATGGCCCTGGTGCGCCGTTCGGGCGCTGGGTCGGCGCCGCGGACGTGCCGGGCAACCTGGGGCGCATGCACGCGAGCGTGCCCTTGGCCGTGCTGGAGCTGAACGGGTCTTTGCTCAGTCTTCAGATAAGGCCACGCGTCGTCAGCAGGTTCTTCGGGATGAGAGCTCTCCGCGTGGAGCCCTCCGAGGTTGGAGCAGTTTTTCCGGCCAAAGCGCGTCTGCGGTACTCGGCAATCTGCATACGGCCGCGCAGCCAGCCACCCTTCTACTTCCTTCTCGGAGATCGAGCTTCGATACTGACCACACTTGCCGCGGCGGGCTTTCCCGTCGAGTGGGAAGAGCGGGCATACTCTCCGTCATAGCCGTGCATGTGGGCAGGCTTGGTCACGGTGCGTGCGGTCGAGCTCGTCTTCGCCCTCGTATGGGCAGCGTTCTGGCTCTACTGGCTGGTGGCAGCCTTTTCCATGAAGAGGGGCCGCGTCCCGTGGTCCCGCGAACTGCGTATCCGGGCGGTCATCCTTGTCGCCGTAGTCCTGTTGACCCGCGCGGGAGCCTTTCGGGGCCACGGCGTCAACACAGACCCGTGGCGCTCCGCGCTCGGGCTCGCCCTCTTCGCTCTGGGGTTGGGGTTCGCCATCCGGGCGCGCATCCACATTGGGCGCAACTGGGGCACCCCGATGACCCAGAAGGACGAGCCCGAGCTGGTGACCAGTGGTCCCTACCACCTGGCCCGCCACCCGATCTACTCGGGCATCCTGGTCGCCGGCGTCGGCACCTCGGTGGCGCTGAGCTGGCTGGGGTTGATCGCCGTGGCCCTGGCCGGGACCTACTTCGTCTACAGCGCGACCGTCGAGGAGCGCTACCTGACCGAGCAGTTCCCCGGGGCCTACCCGGCGTACAAACGCTCAACCAAGATGCTCCTGCCCTTCATCTTCTAGCTTTAGGCCCAAGACAGGCGATCGCTTACCGACGAGGCCAGTAGCGTCAGCACGCCGCCATCGCGGTAACCCTCATTAGGGGCAACCGATGTGCCGGTCACGTCCCGGAAGATTTCGTCTCCCTGCGCACCTCAGGGACGTGACCCGGGACCTACAGCTGACCAGTGGGCGTGGAGCAGTCGAGCGTTGAACTCAAGAGGTAAAACGCCTCAAACTGAGTCGAGGCAGTGAGCTGGATCTGCACCGGTCCGCCGTCTAATTCGAACGTCTCATTACTGATCTGGTTGTATGCCAAGTTGGCCGTTTGCTCGTTGAGCGTGTGCTGGATGACCGCAATCGTGATTTGGTCACCCGGCGTCTCCGACCCGGTCACATCGGTCATAAACGCGGTCATCTGAAGGGATCTGCAGCTATTGCGCGACGTAAAGACAAACGACCCCGGGAGCCCAGAGCCATCATTAGTCACAAAACCTCCACAACCTACAGCACCGGGTTGCCCATTGCAAGCAAAGTCAATGTAGGTGTCGAGGTGCCCTAGTATCTCCGTTGTCCCACCCGCCAGGTTGCAACCACCGGCGGCATTGCAGAAGGTAACGAGACCAACAGGCCCGTACACCGTCACACCCTGTTCGTGCGATATATAGATGAGCTTGCCATTTGCCCAGTATCGAACTCGGAACAAGAGCCTTCCAACCTCTGGGGTAGAGATCCTCAGGGACCCGCACTCCGTAGCCGCAAGGGTCAGAGGGCGTCCTACGGCGCGCCAAACGTGCAACGTCCCCTCTTGTTCCTGCAAATAACTACGGGAGCCTACGGCAGCGCCGGCACCGCACAAGCGGGCAACAATAGGGCTGGTGATTTCCAATGTCTTATTTGCGAAGCTCAGGATGACGGGTGGCCCAGCAGTTGCCGACGCGGCAGGGACCCCCACACCACCCAACGACGCCAGGCCCAGGACGGCCGCCGCGATCAGGTGCCGGACAGTATGGCGAGGCAAACCAAGCAAGCAATGTTTCATGACCCCCACGTCTCCATTCGTGCGATAGCTTCAAACAGCTGAAGGCCTGCGATGCCAGCAGCATACGCTCTCCCAACCGATGGCGTGGCTGACCGATGACGCCACCCGATCTCTGCTTCGGTTGTGTGGAATGCCTACCTTTTGTAGGTCGCCAGGCTAACGACCCTCATTAGCAAGGCCAATGCCGCCTAGAAGTCGCAGGGTTTCCCCGCACCAGTCCTTGGACGTGGAGCGCCGTTTGGCGGGAGCGCAAATTGCAACGGGCGATCCAAATAGAATATCAAGGCCGCAATCGATACGGCCCACCTTGTGAAAGTCACGTTTCTGCAGCCTTCGCGCCTGCAACGATCACAACCACCCTGCAGCAGGAAGTCGCCTGCCCACAGCCTCCCAAGGCCTTACGCCAAGCGATGGCGCCCACGATCAATCCCATCATCGACCTGACCACTGGCCCTGGACGTGGTTACTCCCGGCCACGGCCATCTGTCGGCACTTACTCAGTGGCAATGTCCGAGTTCACCACTCGCGGCACGCTCAGCCTGGGACGGTCCTATACGGGACACCCACACGTTCGGCGGCACTACTCTCTTCGCCGCCGCTGACTACGCCCGCTCGTTCGCAGCCCTTTTCGCCTCTGGCCCGGCACCGGTATACGGCCATCTACCCCTGGCTCGCGCCGCACTGGAAGCCTCGACTGTCGCCCGCTGGCTCAACGACCCAACGATCTCAGTGGACGAGCGCGTCAAAAGAGGCCTGTCCGAGCAGCTCTACAGTGCCCAGGAGCTGGTACGGCTCGGCATCGACCGCGGCGCGTCGGCGCGACTGGAGCATTGGCGGTGGGTCGTCTCGGCGCTTGGATGGGCGTTCACCAAGGCCGCCAAGCCGACGGTGGGTGGGGCTAGCAGGCCGTCGGTCCCCAGGGGGATAAACGATCTCCTCCTTCGCCCAGGCGAGTGGGACCTTGGCCGGGTCCAATGGTGCTACCTGTCGGCTGTCAACCACGTCACCTGGTGGGGCCTGCGCCAGTCAGTCATAGAGCCACCAGGCGAACCGGGTGCGTCAGGCCGTTCCCTGGCCGGGTTCGGCACGGATAGTTCCGCAGTTCTAGCGCAAGCCGTCTGCGTCCTCGGGGCACTCCGCACTGGCGCCATGGCCAGGTTCACATTGATGGGATGGGCCGACCAGGCGTGGGAGGCGGCTTGCCGTATCTCCAAGGCTCACGAGGCAACCATCATCAGGGGCTTCCCCCACGCTCCTCCTCACGGCGCGCCGCCCTGCTCCTGACAGCCCACCCGCTGGCAACACGCGATGGGCACGACCTTTGCTTGGATCAAAGAACGAGCAAAGTCAACTTCCCACAGCTACCCTTGGCCAGCACCTTTATTAGCTTGTCGTCCACTAACCTGTGGACCTGCCGGTGGAACCGCGTTTGAGAGGCCCCGTATTCGTCGGCCAATACCTTTTGGGACGCCCTCACAACTCCCCTACCGTCAGCGTGGTCACGCAAGAATTGAAGGATATGTGCGCTCTCCCTGCGTACTTCCAATTGGCTAGGCATAACGGCCACCTTCACCAATAAGGGCATTACACGTGGCGACTATTTCGCATATACCGACGTTTTGACACTCTCCCATAATATTATTATCGGCATCGCGGACTAACAGACATAATTACTTTTTCTTGCAATAGTGGAGCCATTACGCAATAACGAAATGTTTGCGCGTTTTCTACAATATCATTTTCCCGCAGTGGACACGCGCATGTGATACGGGGGTCTCCAATTTCGCCTTTCTTCTTTGCTCGCGTCAGGAACTGGGTAGAGCCTCTGCCGGGCCAGCCCGGTCGTCGTCCGGCGCGGAACCCACCGGCGCGGCCGGTGGCTTACTCAGATTGAGGACGAACGGTCCGTGATAATGACTGCTTACCCCTCGTCACGGATAACTTTCGTCGGGCTTCGGGTTCACCTGGTCGGAAGCCCAGGTAACGGCGTCGGAGGGCTGCACTTCGTAAACTTCCAGCCGGTCATCTTCCACCATAGCGTTGATGCACGCCCGGCTGGCCCCGACGTAGGTTGACTGGAAGTCGATCTCGGTGGCCACGCACCAAGCCCTGTCGTTGGGCCACCAAATGCTGGCTGACTGATAGTGCGGCCAAGGCAGGCCTAGCTGCACGACTCGGGCCGGGGGCTCCTCCACGCTTTCCAGGACGGCCTCAATGGGACCGCTCAGCAGGAAGTAACGGCGGTGGGGGAGGTCAAAGGCAGGAGCAGTGATTACGAAGCCGTCAGTACGAAGACCCCCCCATCCCTCCCAAACGGCAAGCCGACAGCTTTCGGGTGCCTTGGTCTGCCCTCTGAGCACCTCGACCATCACCCTGGCCACTGGCAACGGGAGCGACCCGGTACCCGGTTCCGCACCAGGATGGTCTCGCGCCCTCACGTCCCCGGAGCTCATGTACGTTCCGATCAAAGACGGCCACTGCATACCCCGATGCGCAGTTGTGCCTCTTGCCCTGGCCATCTCGGCCCAGCTCACCGGGGTTTGCCCTGGGTGGAGGTTGGAGAACGAGCCTCCGGGCACGGCCGGATGAAAGATACGAGCGTAGGCCTGGAACCCGCCCGGCACCACCGAGAGCACGCTCTCGCCAAAGCTGACAATCCCTCCCGTCAGCCAACCCGATCTTTGGCATCGCACCCCTACTGCCAGCTCCGGCCTAATTCACACCCTTGTGGTCCACCACGTCAACATTACCGTTTTTATGCACTCTGGCAATTGAACCTCGCTGGACCTTTTTGCGAGTTCCGGCACAAGTAACAGTGACAGGTTCTTCCTCCAAAAACAAGAAGCCGCGGCATACTTCGGCCCGAGAACGGACGTTCGGCCACAACAGGGCAGTTGGGAGGCACTGAACGGGCCCGGCACGTGGTTTGCATCGCCTCGCCCCCAACCCGTCGTGCTCGCCCATCGCTATTTGGCATGGACTTTCCCGCCGGACGTTTTTCATCAGGCACCGGGTGTGGTAGGTATTACTATCTTGCCGCGTTGCGCCTAGCACTTCCGCTTCGGCATGTCAATGAGCCACCGGTGCCCTTTGGTCTGCCGGCTTCTTGTTTTCTCATAAGGCACCCCCTATGCTGTAATCCGTGCCCGTTGCTTGCGGGTGACGAGCGGCCCACGGGCCATGAAAGTAAGAGTTGAGGTAGCAAGCGGCAGGACAGGCTGACCACGGGGCACCGTAGTTCCCCGCTCGTGTCAACTTGTCAGCCCGTTAGCAAAGAACTGGTGGTTGGCCCAAGATGAACCAAAGGCAAATATAAAGGCTCAATTCTGAGCTCTTCTAAAGCAGCACACGTCCTAATCCCGCAGACGCGGGCACCGGGCGGCAAGCAGGTTAGAGCGCGGTGGGACGAGCGATGATTACAAGTCCCTTGTTCCAGCGCGCCCACGCCGGCCTTGTTGCCCAGACCTAGAAGCGCCAACAAGGGTGCCAGAAAGGCATAAAGATGACGAACACCGCTAGCCACTCGGGAAGAAATGACAGAGAACCCTCCGAACGAATGGAGGAATCAATGAGCCCACTTGAAACCCTCGGCCAGGCCGTGATCGGCTCGATGGAGCCCACCTCCGAGAACCCGAACCCGGAGCTGTGCAATAAGGAGACACAGGCAGCGGTCAAGGCCTATCGGAGAACGCTCAACCCGTTGGAGCGGTTGGGCGCGAACGTGGTAGGGGCTTATGAGCGCCGGGACGGCCGCAGAGCAGCTGTTCGTACGGCACTGAATTGGTATACACGCATGGCGGCGGCGCGGCCGTCCGAGATGACAGGAGAAGGTTCAAAATGAATACTGTAACTTTGGTCGTCACGGTGGGGAACGAGGTGGTCGTGGCCACACCCGACTTGACCCAGGACGACATCGAGTGTGCCATCAAGGATGAGCTCTGTGACGCCCTCAATCACCGCGACGGGCCCTTCGCGGAGCTAGACAGGGCCGCGATGGACGTAGCCTACGCCGGTTGGGTGACGCCGGCAGGCACAAGCTGCGAAATCTGGGAGGTGGTCGTGGCCACACCCGACTTGACCCAGGACGACATCGAGTGTGCCATCAAGGATGAGCTCTGTGACGCCCTCAATCACCGCGACGGGCCCTTCGCGGAGCTAGACAGGGCCGCGATGGACGTAGCCTACGCCGGTTGGGTGACGCCGGCAGGCACAAGCTGCGAAATCTGGAAGGAACTGCCTGAGGAGGAGTACGAGCGGCTATGGCGCGATGCGCTCAACAAGCAAGTCACACCTATCCAAGTCCTGAAGGACGGATATATCGAATCCAAAGCACGCGTAAGAGTAGTCGGGTGGGAAGTCGGTGACATCGGCCCCGAGGATGAAGAGGGGTTCGCTGGGTTTGTCGAGGATGCTAAGGAGGGGTTCACCTGGTTGTCAGAGGGGCAAATCCGCGCCGAAATCAAGGCGGGGCTATTCTCCCCACGCTCCCGACCAGCATGACTACGGGGCAGCGTGACATGTCAAAGCCGGGATGTGGCCCGGAAGGGCTGATACTCAACCTTCAGCGGGACGGACTAGCCACGGCCGCAGAGGCCGAGGGACACAAGGACGGTGACTAGACGAGATCCCGGCCCGCAGTACGGAGGCGTTCCTAAAGGCTCGGCGCGGCCACGCGTAGTGGCATTGGCCATCCCGGAGGTTTCTCGCCCGCCCCAGCGGACTAGCGTTTCGGGTCGTGCACTACCGCAAGCGGAGAAGCCAACACCGATCGATTTCACGGCTGTCGGCGAACCAGCGGTAACTGTGGCCGTCGCGGCGATCCTCGCCCGGATCGTGAGAGATTTATCTGATCATGCGGAGTGTCAAGCAGCATGACGAAGTTCGCGCTTTACGCCAGAACCTCATCTGACGATCTCCAGAGCCCGGACGACAGTTTGCGTTGGCAAGACGACACCGCCAAGCGCCTCGTCTCACCCCACGGCGTGATAGTTGCTACTTACCACGACATCGACAAGAGCCGGGGCCTGCCCTGGGAACGGCGTACCGAGGCGTCTCGTATCCTCCACGACCTAAAGAACCCACACCGTGGATGGGACGCCTTGGTGGTCGCTGAGCCCCAGCGCGCCTTCTCGGGCACTCAGTTTGAGGGAATCCTCTATCAATTTGCCCACTACGGGGTGCCGCTGTGGATTCCTGAGCTGGGTGGGGCGGTGAACATCAACAACGATGGCCACTATATGTGCCTGTCGAGTTACGGGGCGATGAGCCGCGCCGAACGGGCACGAACCCGAGTGCGGGTGACCAACGCGGGGAGGGCGCACACATTGGCGGGTCGTTGGTTAGGCGGCCGGCCGCCCTACGGCTACAAGATCGGGGACCGTGGCCCCCACCCGAACCCGTCCAAGGCGGCGTCCGGGGTGCGTCTTCATCAGCTGGACATCGACCCTGAGACGGCGCCGACCGTGCAGCGGATCTTCGCACTGTACTTAGGCGGCGCGGGCTACAAGCAAATCGCCAGCATGTTGACCAACGAGGGTGTTCCGTGCCCCTCTGCGAGTGACCGAGCCAGGAACTCTCACCGATCTGGTCACGCTTGGTCGATGTCTGCCGTCCGAGCCATCATCACAAATCCCCGTTATCTCGGCCACCATGTCTCGGGTCGGACAAAGAAGGTGGACATCCTCCTTGACCCCGACCTCCCGGCGCTCGGCCACGTAACACGTCAGAAGTGGCAGGAACGAGATCAATGGGTGACCGCGTCCCAGCAGACCTACGAGGCCATGATCGATGAGGCAACGTGGTACCGTGTCGAGTCGCTGGTGGCTGCCCACAGCAAGGCGGGTTCGCCAGCTGTTCACGGCGGGCGCAGCGCGACACGGCGCTCTGAGCCCTCCCGCTACCCCCTCGCCGGCTTGGTGATCTGTGCGTGCTGCGGAAAGCGGCTCCAAGGCAACATGGTCCGCGGCCACGCCTTCTACCGGTGCAAGGTGAGCACCGACTACCCGGTCCGCGTGGACGACCACCCAGCGAGCTTGGCTGTGCGGGAGGACCGCCTACTTCATCACGTTGACGCGTGGCTGTCCGCAATGTTCGCGCCCGATCGGATCGCTTTCACCGCCGAAAGCGTCGTTGCTGCTGACAAGGCACAGAACGCTGAGGACCCAGCGCTCCTTCGCGCTCGCCAGACGATCCTGGATTGCGAGCGGAAGTTGGTGAGGCACATTGACGGACTGGAAGCTGGCATCCCGGCCTCGGTCATCGCCGCCCGCATCGACGCCACCCAGCGTGAGAAGGATGCGGCAGCACGAATCCTTGCCTCCGCTCCCCCAGCCCCTGAGCCCCTTACCTTGGACGAGGTCGTGGAGACACTCGTTGCGTTGCGCGACCTACCCCAGCTTCTGGAAACCATCGACCAAGCAGAGCGAGCGGACCTCTATCGTGCGCTCGGCCTTACCCTCACCTACCAGCGCGATAGTGGCTCTGAACAGGTGAAACTCACCACGACACTTGGCGTGGACCTGAAGCGTGTCGGAGGGGGGACTTGAACCCCCACGGGCTTGCGCCCACTAGCACCTCAAGCTAGCGCGTATACCTATTCCGCCACTCCGACGTGGCGCCGGGCAAGCCCGGCAGCCAGAAAGCATACTGCCAACAGCTTGCTGAGGCATCCAGGCCTTCGCCGGCCCACTCCGACAGGACGTTGGACACGGGCGCGGTCGCCCGGTACCAATCCGTCCTTGGCTTCAATCGGAGTGCCGCTGACTGGGCGGTGCGGGACCACAGGCCCCGCACCACGCTCGTGCGCTCAGCTCAGCTACCCGGTGGGCGGTAGGTCGACGTGGTTTTGACCGCGGCGTCGATCTCGGCCGCGGTGAGCAGGGCGACCGTCCGAGCGTTGACGGCACCGCTGGCGGTAATCGTCAGTGCAAAGCCGGCTGCGGTCACGTTGTCGGGGAAGTCAACGGTGACGTAGACATCGTTTTCGCCAAAGGCGAAGTATATGGCCTCGAGTTTCCCTCCGGCTGCTTCGACCGCCTCTTTGACGGCCGCGGCGCGGCTCGAACCACCCTCTGCCTTTAGGCCCTTCACACCCTGGAGGGTGTAGCTCGCTGCGAACAGGTACTTCGGCATGATGCCTCCTCACGGGTACATTTCGTGCGGATCACCATACACTCGGGGTGAGGGGACCCGATAGCCCTTGGTGTGGCGTCATGCGCCTTCATGTTCTTTCCTGGACGGCACAGTCAGCTGAGCCACCTGTTTGCCTCTGAGCCAGAACCTGCCAGTGAGGTACCGAAAGGTCAGTCCGTCGTCCGTTTGCGGAACAGGTACGCGGCCAGCGGCGCGCACACCACGATCAGTCCGATCGACCAGGCCAGCGCCGCTGCCAACGGGTGGACGACAGGCCACGACGGGTTGGGGGGAAGAGGATTGGGGTTGCCGAAAAGGTTGCGCACCTCTGATGTCACCGAGCTAACCGGGTTCCAATCGGCAATGAGCCGCAGCCAGGACGGCATGTGGCGAGTCGGCACCAGGGCGTTCGAGACGAAGGCGAGAGGGAAGATGACCACGAAGCCGATGGACATGGCCGACTCGGGAGCCTTGGCGAACAAGCCCAGGCATGCCGTCGGCCACGTCAACGCATAACTGAAAAGGAGAGCGACACCGAAGCCACCGAGCACCGACAATATGCTGTGCCCTGTACGCCAGCCTACGGCGAGGCCCGTAACCGCCACAATCGTGGAACACACCATGGCCGACAACAGGTCGGAGATCGTGCGGCCCACGAGGACCGACGCCCTCCACATGGGCAGGGTCCGGAAGCGCTCGATCATGCCGCTAGCCAGATCGGTGGCCAAACCGATCCCTGTGCCCATCGAGGAGGTAACCAGGTTCATCGTGAGCAGGCCGGCGATGGCGAACTGCGTGTAGCCGCCAGGGACCGACATGCCGGACCCGAAGACGTAGATGAACAGGACAGTAAAAAGCACGGGTTGGACCGTGACATCGCTTAGCTGCATGGGCTCTCGGGCGATATGGACCAGGTTGCGCCGGGTCATGACGGCCACGTCCCGCATACGACTGAAGGCCTGAGCCAGCGGCCCCGGTTCCGGCGCTTCGGCGGGCCATAGCGGTGCCGTGCCCTTGAGGTTGGGCGCGGCAAAGGTGGGCGAGGTCATATCGACACCTCCTGTAGGTCGGCGGGCTCGTCGCCCTGTACGCCCCCGTCGCCCTGGCCGCCCTCCAGGCCCGCCACGGCCTCGCCATCGCCGTCGCTCTCGGCCGTCCTACCGGTGAGCACGAAGAAGACGTCGTCCAGGGACGGCTGGCGCAATTCGACGTCGTCGACCGAAACGCCGGCGGCGTCGAGGGCACGGACCACCAAGGTGGCCAGGCCGCTACGGTTGGAGACCGGCGCCATCACCCGCCGGCCGCCCTCGCTCGCCCGGGGCGGGCCTTCGACGTAGGGGGCCAGAGCCGCCGCCACCACCTCGAAGCGTGCCCCGGCGCTGAGGGTGAGCTCGAGGCGAGCCCCGCCCACCGAGCGCTTGAGCTCGGCCGGAGTGCCCTCGGCGATCGACCGACCGTGATCCACCACCACGACGCGTTCGGCCAGCTGGTCCGCCTCGTCGAGGTACTGGGTAGTGAGCAGGACTGTCACCCCCTGGGCGGTCAGGTCTCGGATGATGTCCCACACCCCCGCCCGGCTGGTGGGGTCGAGGCCCGTGGTGGGCTCGTCCAGAAAAAGAACGGGCGGAGACGCCACGAGCGAGGTGGCGAGGTCGAGCCGCCGGCGCATGCCGCCGGAATAACCCTTCGCCACCCGGCCCCCGGCGACGGACAGGTCGAACCGTTCGAGGAGCTCAGTGGCCCGACGAGCCGCCCCCCGGGCGCTGAGCCCGGAAAGTTGGCCGGCCATAACCAGGTTCTGGCGCCCGGTCAGGAGGCCATCGAGGGTGACGTCCTGGGCGGTGACGCCGATGTGCCGGCGCACATGGGCGGCCTGGCTACGGACGTCGAAACCGGCCACCCGGGCCTGTCCGCTGTCCTGGACGGTGCGGGTGGTGAGGATACGCACGGCCGTCGTCTTGCCGGCCCCGTTAGGACCGAGCAGGGCGAGGATGCTACCCTTGGCCACCTGGAGGTCGAGGCCAGCCAGCGCTTGGACATGCCCGTAGTGCTTGACCAGGCCCTGAGCTTCGATGATGGGAGAGCCGACCATTTTCCCGCCTTTCTTAAGTCGTCTTACTTGCCGGACGGTAAGGAGCGCTAGTAGCACCGTACCGCAATACTTGCCGGCCGTCAAGTAAGCTCTCAGTGTGATGAGTGAGCGCACGACGCGGGAGCGGATCCTCGACGAGGCGCTGGACCTGTTCGTCGAAAAAGGGTTCGACAACGCCTCCCTCCGCGAGCTCGCCGAGCGGATGGGCTTTACCAAGGCCGCCCTGTATTACCACTTCCCGAGCAAGGGCGACATCCTCGGGGCGTTGCACCAGCGCATGCACAGCCTCATAGACGAGCCGCTAGGGCTCCTGGGCGATGAGGACGGCCCCGTGGCCACCGACGCCTACGAGGCCTTCCTGACCGCCTGCCTCGAGCGTATGAAGGCCAACGAGAAGCTTTTCGTGCTGCACCGGGTCAACCAGGCCGCCATGGCCGAAATACACCTAAAGGGCCACGAAGGTACCCACCAGGAACTCGAGGAACGCGCTCGCAAGCTCTTTTCGGAACCGTCTTTGGACGTCGAGCAGCGCCTGCGCATGGCGGCGGCATTCGCGGTGGCCTTTATCACCCCGATGATGGCGATGAGCCTTTTTCCCGAAGGCGGCCCCCAGGGCACCGTGGTCGTCGACTGCCTCAAGCAAGTCGTACACCAGGTGCTGCACCCCGGGGCCGGGTTGCGCCCGCAGCCTGCGCGCCGCGCCACTACCCCGTCCCGCCCGGCCCGCGGAGGCCGCCCCGGCCGAGCCGCGCGCTCCACCGCGGCCGAGGCGGACAGCGGGAACTAGTGGCGAGCTGCGCTCAGTAGTACCAGCTCAGTAGTACCAGGGGAAAGCCGACCAGTCGGGCGGGCGGCGGCGGAGGAACGCGTCCCGGCCCTCGGCCGCCTCCTCGGTCATGTAGGCCAGGCGAGTCGCCTCCCCGGCGAAGAGCTGCTGGCCGACCAAACCGTCGTCAGCCAGATTGAAGGCGTACTTGAGCATGCGCACCGACATAGGGCTCTTGGCGTTGACGGCGGCCGCCCATTCCAGGGCCACCTTTTCGAGTTCGACATGGGGCACCACGGCGTTGACCATGCCCATCCGGTAGGCCTCTTCGGCGTCGTAGGTGCGGTCGACGAAGAAGACCTCCCGCGCCCGCTTCTGGCCCACCTGGCGGGCCAGGTAGGCCGAGCCGAAGCCGCCGTCGAAGCTGGCCACGTCGGCATCGGTCTGGCGGAAACGGGCGTGCTCGGCGCTGGCCAGGGTCAGGTCACAGACGACGTGGAGGCTGTGCCCGCCCCCGGCCGCCCACCCGGGGACAACGGCAATGACGACCTTGGGCATGAACCGGATGAGGCGCTGCACTTCAAGTATGTGGAGCCGCCCGACCCGCGCCACGCCCTCCGGCGCGCGGGCCTCGCCCTCCGGCAGGCGGGCTTCACCCTGCTCCCCGCCTTCGCCGGCCGGCCCCGTCCTTTCCTGGTGCTCCGGCGGCGCGCTCGCGCCCCCTTCGTACTCGTAGCCTGCCGGTCCCCGCACCCGCTGGTCTCCGCCCGAGCTGAAGGCCCACCCCCCGTCCTTGGCCGAGGGACCGTTCCCCGTGAGCAGGACGCAACCCACATCGGGTGACCGGCGGGCGTGGTCGAGCACGGTGTAGAGCTCGTCGACGGTCCGCGGGCGGAAGGCGTTGCGCACCTCAGGCCGGTTTATCGCCACCCTCACGGTCCCCTGCGCTCGCGCCCGGTGATAGGTGACATCGGTCAGCTCGAAGAGAACCCGTTCCCGGTACGTCCCGCCATTGCCGGGGGTCGAAGAGCTCGGAGACCACAACCTCGTCGGTCACGCACCCGACACTACGGCAGGCCCGGTGCCCGTACCGAGCTCTCGCTCCGCCGTCCGTCCCGGGCACCCGGGCTGGTCGCGTCGCAGCGCCGGGCCCGTCAATCCGGACGTGAGCGCTCGACGACGAACAGGACGTCGCCCAGCAGCTCGATGCCCGCACGCGTACCGGCAGGCAGGGTGTGGCCCTCATTGGCCGGCAGCGTCGACGTCACCTCCACCCCGTTGGGCAAGGCGGCCACAACCCGCACCACAGGCCCCAGGAAGGCGGCCCGGGCTACCACCGCCGGCCCGTCGGCTTGGGGGCGGATCCTGATGCTCTCCGGCCTGACCAGGACGTCGACCTGGCTCCCGGTGGTCATTTCACCACTGGCGCTGGTGGGGATGGTCAGCCGCGAGCCCATGACGTCGACGGTGCCCGACGCCACCACTTCGCCTGGCAGCCGGCTAACGGAGCCGACGAACTCCGCCACGAAGTTTGTCACCGGGGTCGAGTAGACCTCGGCCGGCGGCCCCAACTGTTCGAGATGGCCGGCCCGCATTACCCCCACGCGGTCGGCCATCGACAGGGCCTCCTCCTGGTCGTGGGTCACGAACAAGGTGGTGATCCCCACCTCCAATTGGATCCTGCGTATTTCATCGCGCAGTTGCGCCCGCACCTTGGCGTCAAGGGCTGATAGTGGCTCGTCCAGCAGCAATAAGCGAGGTTCGGCGCACAGGGCCCGGGCCAGCGCTACGCGCTGTTGTTGACCACCGGAAAGCTCGTGCGGGTACCTTTCCGCCATCGCCGACAAGCCCACCAACTCCAGCAGCTCGCCCGCCCGCTGGTGACGCTTATCGGTCGGGATGCGGCGCACTTCCAGGGCAAAGCCCACGTTCTCCACCGCGTTCATATTCGGGAAGAGGCTGTAGGCCTGGAAGACCATCCCCAGGTTGCGCCGGTGCGGGGGCACATCGGTGATGTCGTCCCCGCCCACCAACACGGCTCCCTCATCCAGCCGTTCGAGCCCGGCCACCGCCCGCAGAGCCGTCGTCTTGCCACAGCCGGAGGGGCCCAACAGGGCTACCAGTTCCCCCGGGGCGATGGAGATAGAAAACCCGTCCAGGGCATGGACCTTGCCGAACGTGCGCCGGCAGCCCACCAACTCGACCGCGACCCCACCGGAGTGTGGGCCCAGGCCGAGCCCCGTGGTCTTAGCTGAGGTCCCGGTCGTCATGGTCGTCGTGGTCATCCTTGTCCCTCACCCTTCTATCAGGCCCTATCGGCCCTATTAGGCCACAGCTTCTTCTTCAGCAGCCAGAGGCGGTGAGATCTCCTCCACTTCGGGGCCGACCAGCCCGGCCCCGAAACCAGTGCTGCGCTTCCGCCGCCCCGAACCGGCCAAGGCCAGGACTACGAGCAGGGCCCAGGTGAACGCCAACGCACTAATCGACAGAGCGACGGCGACGTAGGGGTTATTGCCCTCTACACCGACCAACCAGACGGGGAAGGTGGTGAAGCCCATGATGCTGGCTATGGCGTACTCGCCCAACGACAACGCCACGGTGAGGAACGCCGCGGCCAGTATCCCCGACCGCAGGCTCGGTAGCAGCACCCTCGAGAACAGCTTGCCCCAGCCCGCGCCCATGGACCGACCGGCATCCACGAGGGTATGCATGTCGATCGAGCGGACGCCGGCGTCGATGGCCCGGTAGGAGTACGGCATGGCCAGGATCACGTAGACCAAGGCCAGGATCACGGGAGTGCCGGTGATGATATTGGGAAGGCTCTTGTACGCGCCCAGGACGCCCAGGACGATCACCACGGCGGGGACGCCGAGCGGCAACAGGCTGACCGCGTCCAGCACCGACCGCCAACGGGGGAAGCGCAGGTTGACGAAGATCACCGTCGGTACCAGCAGCGCCAACGTGATCGCGGCCGCCCCGGCGGCGACCTTGACCGACGTGAGCAAGCTCGTGCCCAGTCCCGCCTCGGCCAACGCCTGCGAGTAAGCCGTAAGAGAGAGCCGTCCCTTGTAGCCGGCCTCCAGGCTGAACTGGACGGACGCCGCTACGGGGATGAGGACGTACAGCCCCAAGAGCCCCAGCACTACCCAACGGAAGGCGCGTGTGGGCCTCACCGCAACCACCGCGCCGTCTTGCGCTGGACGAACACGTACAGGGCGCCGGCCGCCCCGACGATCAGGATCATGCCCAGTCCCAGGGCGTCGCCCAGGTTGGCCTGGTTGGTGACCACATTGCCGGCCAGTAGTGACCCGATCTCGATAGGCACGAGGGGCACCGAACCCGTGGTCAGGGCCTGCGCCGTCGCATAGGCGGCAAAAGCGTCCATAAACAGGACCATCAGGGTGGCCACAAACGGCGGGGTGAGTACCGGGAAGCCCACCTTTTGCCAGTAGTACCGTGAGCTGGCCCCGAGTGTCGCCGCCGCCTCCCTCCATTCATGGCGGAGCGCCTCCACAGGAGGAAGCATGAGCAATATGACCAAGGGCAGCAGGAAATACAAGTACACGATCACCAGGCCGGTGAAGGAATACAGCGAGAAACCGTGGTAGTAGGGATTGAAGCCCAGGTCCGCCAACAGGTGCGTCACAATTCCGGCATTGCCTATCGTGGCTATGAAGGCAAATGCCAAGGGCACTCCGCCGGTGTTGGCGAGGACTCCACAGCCGGTGGTAACCAGCCTGCGCACGATCCGGCTGGGCGAGCTGACGAGCGCCACGGTGCCGACCAAGCCCAATATCCCGGCCAGAACGGCGGAGATGGCTGAGAGCTCCAGGCTGGTGGCGTAGGAATGCAACCACGGCTGCGTGGAGGATAAAACGGTCGAGATGTTGGATAAAGAGATCGCCCCGCTGTTGGACCGGAAAGCCTCGACCATCACGGCCGCCGCCGGCACCACCAGAAAAATGACGACGTAGGCGAAGAAGGGCACCACTCCTATCAGCGCCCACGGCCGCCGGCGCCGGCGCGCGCCGCGACCCGCGTTGTCCACGCGGGTCGTCGGCGCGCCGCTCATCTATTTAGGGCACCGAGCGCTCAGAGTTGCCTAGCCGACAGCGGAGGCCCAGTCAGCCACGACAACCTTCTGGGCTGCAGTCTCCTGAGCAACAGTGGCAATTTCGGGCGGGGCGGGCAGCGCCGGGATGGCCGCTTCGGCGGCTTTGCTCACCGTGCCGGCCTTCTGCATGGCCGTGATGGTGGCGGGTACGCCGCCGCCTTCGAGCCACAGGTTTTGCCCCGTGGGTGAGTACATGTACTCGAGGAAGAGCCGGGCCGCGGCCGGATGGGCCGCCCAGGCGCTGATGGCCATGGAGTAGTAGGCGGCGTACGGCTTCCCCGCGGGGATGACGATCTTCCACTCGATACCGGTCTTCTTGAGCTCCTGCTGCCAGGAGATCTGGTTGTATGTCCAGTCCAATGTGGCCAGTACCGTCTTGTCGGCCATGGGCGCGTCACCGGCACCCCCGGCCTCAACCGGGTTGTAGTTGCCAACGGAGTTGAGCTTCTTGAAGAAGGCTATGCCGGGCTGGATGTTGCCGAGCGACCCGCCGTTGTTGAGAGCGGCGGCGTAAACTGCCGAGAAGCCGGCGTTGGAGGCCGTCGGGTTATTGCTCAGTCCAACGGCATCTTTGAACTCGGGAAGTAACAAGCTGGCAAACGACGTGGGCGCCGTCTTGAGGACGCTGGCGTTGTAGCCGATGGCCATAACGCCGCTGTAGTCGTAGGCCCAATAACCGGCCGTATTTTTCCAGGCGGCCGGGATCTCGCTCCACTCAGTGACCTTATAGGGGGCGAAGATGGGCCCCTTGAAGGACCCGGGCTCCCCGACGACTCCCTCGACGGCAAAGGAGTTGCCTATGTCGACCACATCGGGCTCGTCCGACTTGCCCTTGTCGAGGTTGATCTCGCTCAGCTCCTCGGCGCTCGACCCGTCCGGGTTGAAGTCGTTGACCTTGAGCCCGTACTTGGCACCAAAGTCCTTGATAATGGTGCCGTAGTTTGCCCACGTAGGCGGGTCCGCAGTCAGGTTGATCGTTCCTTCGGCCTTGGCCGCGGCGACGAGGGCGCTCATGCCGCCGCACGAGTTGAGATTGACTGCCGTGGCCCAGCACGCGTCTGAAGATGCCGCGCTCGCATTGCCGGCGCTGCCAGCAATGACCCCGAGAGCCGCCAGCGTCGTGCCAGCTGCACCTGCGGCGGCAGCTCTACGCCACCGCTGTCCCGACCCTGTGAACATCCAGCCTCCTGTGGTTTGCGAGCGAGCCAGGCGGCCCGCTGGTGTCGCGGCACAGAGATTAGCAAGCGTCGGCTAACCCGGGCCCTCGCCTAGGTGAACAGAGATTGGCGCGACAGTTAACGTTTGGGGTTGGCTCCCTGGCCCCCCGGGGCCGGAAAGGCATGGACGTCGGTCACCGCCACCCGTCCCTGGCCCAAACCGGCCCTGTCCGGGGGCGAGGTAGCAGCTCGATAGGGCCCGCTCCAGGTTGCGCATGCGCCAACGCAGCATCTCCTGGGCCATCTCCAGCTCGAGGCGGAGGCTGTCGCGCCCCCCGGTAGCCGTCGTGACGGCGCCGGTTGGCCCGGGGCCAGGTTGGCCACGTGGCCCGGGTCGGCCACCACGTCGAACAGTAAGGGCGGGAGCACGTCCGGACCGGCCGCGAACTGCACGTACTTGGCCTCGGCCGTGCGGGCCACGGCCAGGGAACAGTGCTCCCCGGGTATGCCCAGAACGCTGCTCGGCGTAGCGGTACATGGGATGGCGGAAGTCCCATTCCCAATGCGCCGCCGTCCGCCACCGCTCGGGGGCGGCCCCGGCGTACAGGAACGACGTGAGCGGCCAGCCGTCGAACTGCGCCGGGATCTCGACGCCGAGCCAGGCCAGGATGGTCGGGGCCACGTCGACGGACTCGGTCGGGGCGCTGACGACCAGGCCCCGGGTGGCATCGGCCGTGGCCGACGGGTCGCGCACGATGAGGGGCACATGGAAGCTCTCGTCCCAGTAACCGCACTTCTCCACCAGCCAGTGGTCGCCGCCCATCTCGCCGTGGTCACTGGTCAGCACGACCAGGGTGCTCGACGACAACCCCTGGCTGTCCAGGTAACGGAACAGGCGCCCGAGCTGGTCGTCGACCTCGCTCTGGGCGCCGTAGTAGGTGGCCCGTAGCTGCCTGCGCTCGGGCTCCTCGTGGGGGGCGGCACACAGCGCGAGGTTGACAAGCAGTTCGTTGAGCGGATGGAAGGCCGCCTCCGCCTCCGGGGTGGCGAACCCGGTGAACGCGCCCACCTGGTCGGCAGAGTAAAGGTCGTGGTACCCGGCCGGGTTCCGCCGGGGCGGGTGCGGCCGCACATAGGAGATGTGCATGAAAAAGGGCCGGTCCCCGTGGCGCCCCAGCCACTCGATCGCCTTTTCGGTCATGAACACGGTCTCGGACAGTTCGGCCGGGAACCGAGTGGGCGCCCAGGTGGCACCGTGGTCCCCGGCCCCGGGATAAGAGGTGTCCGGCCCGTACAGGTCCAGGGGCACCGAGGGGACGTCGACGCCGTGCTCGGCCAGCCATTTCCCCCACTTGAAGGGCCCCCTGGTCGTAGGGGTCGCACACGATGGCTTCGAAACCGGGCAGCACCCCCTCGTAGCTCATCGTGCGAGGGTCGCCGGCGGGGACCGTGCGGGGGTCGACGCTGGTGTCCGTGTAACCGAAAAGGACCGGACGGTAGCCGTTTTTCCTGGCTTCCAGGGCGATATTGGTGAACCGGGCGTCAAGGGGCGTGCCGTTCATCACCGACCGGTGGTTTTGCATGTACATCCCCGTATAAAAGCAGGCCCGGCTCGGCCCGCACGGGGCGGCGTTGGCCCAGTGGTTGGCGAAAAGCACGCCCCCGGCCGCCAGGGCATCTAGGTGCGGGGTCCGCACCACGGGATGACCCATACAGGACAGGCTGTCGCCCCGCCACTGGTCCACGGTGATGAACAAGACATTACGAGCCACTGGCCTTCCTTTGCCGAGGGCTAGGGCGAACGGAAACCCCAGGATTGCTCGTCCCAGGCCATATCGGCGAAATAGGCTCCAGCCTGGACATTGAGCAAGTGGTTGTTCACTACCACGAGCACGGGCAACTGCACCAGGGGCAGGTCGACGAAGTCGGCCCAGGCCTGGGCATCAACCTGGTCGTAGAGCGAAGCAAGCTCGGCCGGCGTGGCCGCGGGGATCCGGGACAGCAGGTCGTCCATGACCGGGCTCGAATAGCCGTCGATGTTGGCCGCACCGCCAGTGCCATAACGCCGGGCGGCACCGGAAGGCACGGCCGGGACCTGGCGCAGCTCGATGGCCATCTGCCAACCGGCCGGCGGCGAGCCCGCCCCCACCCCCTTCCCGCCCGCCCGCACGCTGGCCGCCCACACACTGCCGGCCCACGCACTGGCCGCGCCGGACGCGGGCGGCGGGCCCCGGGGACCACGTCCACGGTCACGCCGATGGCGGCCAACGAACCAGTGACCATGCCACCGAGCTGCTGGGCCACGGGGTCGGCGGACGGCACGAACAGGGTGAGCTCGACCGCCTTCCCGTCCGGGCCGCGGAGCGCCCCGGCGCTGAGGGTGTAACCGTGCCCGGACAGCAACGCCAGCGCCGCCGCCGGCGCCGGTCTGTCATACGCGGTGCCATCGGGCTTGTACCCTGTCTGGCCCGGAAGGTAGAGCCGGTTCTCCACCGGGGCCGCCGGCACGCCGTAGGGAGAAAGGACGTCTGCGGCCATCGTCTTGCGGTCCAGCGCCATCATTATGGCCTGGCGCAGGACGGGGCTCGAAGACCGAGGGCGACGACTGGTTGAAATCGAGGTCCTCGTAACTGGCGCTCGCCACCCCGAGGACGGAAAGCCGGCCGGCCGCCCGCAACTGCTGGTAGGTGGCCGGCGCCGCCGGCACGGTAGCCACGTCCAGTTCATGGGCGGCCAGGGCGTTGAGCGTCCCGGTCAATGTGCTCGTGAAGTAGTAGGTGATGACGGCCAGGTTCCCCGGCGCGCCCCAGTAGCTGGCATTGCGGACCAGCTCGAGCGAATAGCCCGGGTGCAGCTGCGAGACAAGGTAAGGCCCGGCCGAGACGAGGTCGGCGACGGGGTCGGTGAAACCCGAGCCGAAACCGACGGTTTGGGCCACGTGCGCGGGCATGAGGTAGGAGAAAAGCGAGCGCCAGTCCGGATAGGGCGAGGAAAACGTCACCGTCGCCGTATAGGGGTTGGCGGGGCTCCCGGTCACCTTGGAGATATCGGCGTAGCCGGATTCGTCGGCCGGCGTATAGGGCCGGCCCCCGACGTCGGTGAAGCGGGCCTGACCCGATTGTGCCTGCCAGTTGTAGACGAAGTCGGCATAGGTGAGAGGGGTGCCGTCGGACCACATCGCCCGGGGGTTTATCTGGTACACGATGGTCTGAGGTTGCGAGCCGACCTCGGTGGCCGAGACGAGCAGGGATGTGTTGAGCACCTGGGGCCCATCGGGCTCGGTGTAAAACGCCGAGGGCCACACTTGAGCCAGCACCTGTTGGAGCGACATGTACCAGGGCGCCGCCGCCCGGGCATGGATGTCCCAGTTGCCGGGCTCCGGCCCCAGACCGTAGGAGGCGGCGGCCGCCGTGTTGTATGTGACGTTGGCGGGCGCCGGTGCCGTCGTCAAAGTGGTGACGGCGGTGACGCTGCTGGCCGGGGTGCTGGTGGTGCTCGAGGCGCGGGTGGTGCTCGAGGCGCGGGTGGTGCTCGATGTCCCCGAGGTGACGCTCGTGCCCGTCGAGGTGACGTTCGTGCCCGTGGAGGTGGAGGTGGAACTGGTGACGAGCGCCCCCTTCGACGTCGTCGGCGGCTCGGGCGCTCCCGGCAGGTGGGTTGGGCTACACGCGGACAGCGAAAGCCAGAGGGGCACGGCGACGGCGACCACCGCCCACGCCGCCCGGGCCGAGATCTACCGCCGGCGGCCAAGGGGGCTCACCGCTCCACGCAGCCCGCCACTGCCCTCAGCCTCGTCGCTCACGGCCGGCGGGCGCAAGGACCGGGTGGCCAGGACACTGCCTCCCAGCACGGCGACGAAACCGACCGCCGTCATCGGGCCGAACTTCTCCCCTAGCACCGTGACGCCGAGCACCACGGCGACGGCCGGGTTTACGTAGGTGATGACCGTGGCCCGCATCGGGCCCACCTCGGCGATCAGAGCGAAGAAGGCAATGAAGGCAACGGCCGTGCATACCGCGGCCAGCCCCGCCATCGAAGCCAGCGCCGAGGCCGAGAGCGCCGCCGTCGGCCTCTGGATGACGGCGGCAGGGGCATAGACGACGGCGCACAGCACCAGCGAGGCGATGACGACGCTCGGCCCGGGGACGGCCGACAGGCGCCGGGACAGGAGCCAGGGCCCAGGGCATAGCCAGTCACGACCAACAAGAACGAACTGGCGGCGAGAAGATCTGACCCGCCCACGTCGAAGCCGACCAGGGCGGCCACGCCGGCCAGGCCCAGCACGAGGCCCGTCACCCGCCGGCGGTCGAGCCGGTCCGAACCTGTCACCCGGGCGATCACGGCCCCGGCGATCGGCACGGCGGCCACCAGGAGCCCGGCAAGCGAGCTCGACACCTTCTTCTCCGCCGTGAACAGGAACCACCACGGGACACATAGCTCGACGACGGTGTAGGCGACCAGGGGCCGCCAATGGGCCAGCAAAGGAGCCAGTACCCCCCGTCGTACTACGAACGGTGCCAGCAACAGCGCCCCGCCGGCGGTGCGCACGAAAACCAGGAAGGCCGGGCTCACCTCGCGCACGGACACCCGGATGAGAAGGTAAGGCAGGCCCCATATCACGCCCATGGCGACGAAAAGCACCCATCCGCGCCGGCTCATGAAAGGGACACCTCGCCCACAGTACCGCGCTGCGCCGTTAACCCGGCGCACGATTAGGCCTTCGGCGGCGACGCTGCTCGGCTAGCTGGTCAAGTGCCACGTTTCGGGGGTCAGCAGCATGAACAGGTTGTTGCTGTAGCCAGCCAGGCGCCGGGAGATGAGCTCGACCGACGCCGGCACCGGGTCACCGACCGGCGTCGGTACGAAGACGACCGGGGCCTGCTGTACGAGGTAGTTCTGGTAAGCGTCGAGCGAGGCCCGGGCCTGGCTGGCCGGGGCGGTGGCCGTGGCCGCCATCAGGGCGTCGGCCGTGGGGTCCGACCATCCCTCGTAGTTGCCCACGGCCCCGGGATAGAAGGTGCGCTCCCCGGTAGGGAAGTAGTCGGGCATGAAAATCCGGCCCCCGCCCCAGTCCTGCGCCGTCCAATTGCAGCGCGGTGAAGGGGGCGCGGCGGGGCCGCCCGGGCCACAGTCGACGGCCGCCGCCGCCACTTGGGCCGAGGGGTGCTCGGTCAATTGCAGTACGACCCCCACTTGGGCGGCCTGGCGCTTGAGGTCCTGGACCTCTTCGTCGGTTATGACCGCCCCGCTCGGCGCGTCGAGATTGAAGGCGATCCGCAGGCCCCCGACGACGCCGGCCCCGCACTCGTCGGGGCCCCCACCGGGCCGGGCGCAGTAGGCGGTCTGGCCCGGGGCGACGCCCGCCCAACCGTGTGCCTCCAGGATGCCGGCGGCGTTGGCCAGGCTGAAGGGATAGGGGTCGCTCGCCTCCTCGGCGTCGGCCAGGCCTCCGGGAGGGGCCAGCGGGACCGGCCCGTAGGTGGGCACCGCGTAGCCGTCCACCAGGTGGACGACCCACCCCATCTGGTCTACGAGGTGAGCGAAGGCCTGGCGGAAATATGCCTGCGAGAACAGGGCGCCGAACCTGGGGTTGTGGAGGTTGAGGGGGAAGTAGGAGATCTCCGACGCGGCGAAAGGCGTGGCCCGGTAGCCCTCGGCCTCGACGGCCTTGAGCTCCGACAGGTAGCCGTCCGGCAGGTAGGCCACCTGGAGCGTGCCCGGCCCGGCCGAGCGGAGCGCGTCGAAAGCAGCCTCGTCACTGCTAAAGGGCTCGAGCACCAGGGTGGACAGGGACGGCTTGGGCGACCCGCGGTATCCCGGGTTGGGCGCGTATGTCATCTCGCCGGCGGCACTAACGCTCTTCAGCTCCCAGGGCCCGTCGACGACGGACCAGATCGGGCTCCTGGCGTAGGCGGCCCTGTCCCTGGCCAGGCCGTACAGGAACCGGTAGACGGCGGCCGCGCCTCGGGCCGTGGTGTCAGGCAGGTGGGGCTGGGTCGGGCTGGGGACGGGGCCCGACAGCGACGTGCGGTCCCAGGCCATGGGCATCGGGGTGATCTGGGACAATTCGTTGTAGGTGAACCATGTCGGGTCGTAGGCGTGCTTGAGGTGCAGGACGAAGCTCGACGGGCTGGGGTAGCTGACGGAGGCCAGGTTGTCGGGGAAATACCCGGGCGTGTAGTCGCACCAGTGGTCCTTCTCGGCGAACATCATGTTCATCCAGAACTCAACGTCCCGACTGGTCACCTGCTCGCCGTCGGACCAGCTGTAGTTGTTCAGCGTGACCGTTACCGTCCTGTCGCCATTGCTGAACACCGGCGCCCGGCCCAGGCTGTAGCTGTAATCGATGCTCGGCTTGTTGTCGTTCCCGTACCAGTACAGCGGGCGGTACAGCAGCTGGATGAGCTGGCCTATGTTGACCGGGGTGCAATCACGGGCGTCATAAAAGGGAAAAATGAAGCCCGGCGCGGCGCCGGGGCCTTCGGCGAAGTAGGCCGTCCCGCCCCCGACCCCGCCGCTCGGCGCCGTCAGCGGCCCGGCCACCATGCCGGCGGCCACCAGGGCCACCCCCAACCACTGCGCCCCTCGCCCCGACCTGCTCCCGGGCCACCCCACGGCTCAGGTCAGGCGGACCCGGGGGTCGAGCAGGGCGTAAACGGCGTCCACCAGGATGTTGGCGGTGACGACGAAAGCCGAAGCCAGCAGGACCAGGGCGATGATCACGGGCAGGTCCTGGCGGCTGATGGAGTTGTATATCTCCTGGCCCATCCCGGGAAGCCCGTAGACAGTCTCGGTGACGATGACACCGCCGAGCAATGTGCCGAGATCGATACCAAACTGGGTCGTCACCGGGGTTATGGCCGCCCGCAGGGCATGACGGTAGACGACCCGCCGTTCGGACAGGCCCTTGGCCCGAGCCGTACGTACGTAGTCCTCACCCAGTACGTCCAGCATCGAACCACGCGTGAGCCGGGCGTAGACGGCCCCGGTGACCAGGGCCAGGGTGAACCAGGGCAGGACCATGTGCTGGCCCACCCGCCCACGCTCTGGGAGAGCCCGACGTAGCCCGAGCCCGGGAAGAAGTCGAAACCGAGCAGGTGCAGCCGGAAGAACAGCAGCAGGAGGAACAGTTCGCCCAGCAGGAACGTCGGCATCGAGTAGAAGAACAGCGCCAGGGCGGTGACGGTGCGGTCGGCGGCCGACCGGGGCTTGGTGGCCGCCAGCACGCCGGCCAGGACGCCGAGTACCAGCCAGATGACGGCGCCCCCGATGGCCAGGGAGGCGGTCACCGGGAGGTCCTGGGCGACGATGGTGCTGACGGGCTCGGAGTTGAAGTACGAGTAGCCGAGGTTCCCGTGCAGCAGGCGCCACAGGTAGCTGCCGTACTGCTGGATGATCGGTTTGTCAAGGCCGAGCCGGTGCGTCACGTCGGCCAGCATCTGGGCCGTGGCGTCCTTGCCCGCGATGAGGCGGGCGGGGTCGTGGGGGGTGACGAAGTACAGGATGAAGACGATCGTCGCCACCATCCACATGACGACGACGCCCAGGAAGATCCGGCGCACCAGGAACCTGGCCATGTCGCCCTATTTCTCCTTGATGAAGATGCGGCTGTAGCGCGGGTCGAAGGCATCCCGCACGCTGTCACCGAGAAGGTTGAAAGCCAATGTCGTGGCCAGCAGGGCGACGCCTGGGAAAACCACATACCACCAGGCGACCTCGTAGTAGTTGAGCGCTTCGGAGAGCATGCTGCCCCAGTCCGGCGTCGGGGGCGTGGTGCCGATGCCCAGGAACGCCAACGTGGCCTCAAAGACGATAGCGGCCGGCACCAGGAGCGTGAAGTAGACGATGACCTGGGCCAGCACGTTGGGCAGGATGTCCACGAACATGATCCGGAGCGTGCCGGCGCCGAGCGAGCGGGCCGCTTCGATGTACTCCTTCTCCTTGATGGACAACACCTGGCCCCGCACGATGCGGGCCACGGCCCCGAAGGAGAAAAAGGCGATCACCCCCACGTCGAGGGTGATGCCACCTTGGCCGCCCAGCGCCGTCCACAAGGCGATGGCGAACACCAGGTAGGGCATAGCCAGCACGACGTCGATCAGCCGCGCCAGGGTGGTGTCGACGACGCGCCCCATATACCCGGCCAGCATCCCCAGGACGGCGCCGCCGGCCACGGCCAGGCCGGCGGCCACGACCCCGACGAGCAGCGATATCCGGGCGCCGTAGCAGATGCGCACGAGTATGTCCCGGCCCAGTTCGTCCGCCCCCAGGAGGAAGTGCTTGCCCGGGCCCGTCGGGATCCCCTCGGGCGTCAGGCCGGTCAGGTGGAACTGGGTATCGGGCCCGTGACCGGTGATGGTCGCCACCAGAGGGGCGAAAATCGCCAGGCAAGCGATCAGCACGATCACGATGGCGGACACCACGGCCACCCGGTCGTGGCGTAGCCGCTCGAAGGCCAGGTGCCACGGGCTCCGGCCCTGTATTGTCCCGGCCACGTAGTCGGCGCCCGGGCCCTGCGCCTCGGGCATGCTGTCGACGACCATCTCGTCGTAGACGCTCATGGGGCCGTCCCGGCCTGGTCCGCCGCCGGTACCGCCGCCGCCACGGGGACGGGCACCGGTACGCCCACCAGATGGGCGGCCGGCAGCTGCTCGCCGTCGGCCAGGGGGAAATGGCAGGCGGCCAGGTGGTTGGCGGGGTCGTTGAACTTCACCTCGAGCCTGGGCTCCTCGGCCGCGCAGAGTGACTGGGCCTTGGGGCAACGGGGGTGGAAGCGGCAACCACCGGGCGGACGGATCGGCGACGGAGGCTCGCCCATGATGGCGGCGCGCGTGGTGCGGTCGGCCTCGTCCGGGTCGGGGACGGGGATCGCCGATTGCAGGGCCCTGGTGTAGGGGTGGCGGGGCCGGGCGTACAAATCCTCGCGCCCAGAGACCTCCACCAGCTGGCCCAGGTACATCACGGCCACCCGGGTGCTTACATGGCGGACCACCGACAGGTCGTGAGTGATGAAAACGTACGTGAGCCTGAGCTCTTCCTGCAGGTCGGCCAGCAGGTTTATCACCTGGGCCCGGATCGACACGTCGAGGGCGGACACGGGCTCGTCGGCGATGACCAGCTCGGGGCGCAGGGCCAGGCCCGGGCCACGCCGATGCGCTGGCGCTGTCCACCGGAGAACTCAGCCGGGAAGCGGTTGTAGTGCTCGGGGTTGAGGCCGACCAGCTCCATGATGTCCTGCACGGCCCGCTTACGCTCGGGGCCCTCGGCCACGTTGTGTATGGCAAAAGGGTCTCCGATAATCGAACCGACCCGCCGGCGGGGGTTGAGCGAGCCGTACGGATCCTGGAAGATCATCTGCATCCGCCGCCGGTAGGGACGCAGCTGGCGGGCGCTCAGCCGCGAGATGTCCTCGCCGTCGAGCATTAGGGTGCCCGAGGTCAGCTCGACCAGGCGCATCATGCAGCGGGCCAGCGTCGACTTGCCGCTGCCCGTCTCCCCCACCAGACCCAGCGTCTCGCCCCGCTCGACGTCGATGCTGACGTCGTCGACCGCGTGCACGACGGCCTGCACCCGCCGGCCCAGGCTGCCCGACCTGACCGGGAAATGCTTGGTCACCCCCCGCAGGCTGAGCACCGGCCCGGTGGCGGTGCCGGCCGTGGTCCCTTCCTTCACGCCCTCTCTCCCCTGGCGGGCGCACCGCCGGCACCCGAAGCGACCACGTTGAGCAATGCGTCGCCACCACCTTCGGCGGCACTGGCCCGCCGGCGGGCCTCGTCCACGTCCGCGCTCCGGCCCGTCAGCTCTATGGGCAGCCAACACGCCGAACGGTGGTCCTGCCCACTGGCGAGGGGCCGCAGCGGAGGGGCAGCCGTCCGGCATTTGGGCATGGCAAAAGCGCAGCGGGGCCAGAACGGGCACCCCGGTGGCGGGTCGATAAGGCTCGGGGGCTGGCCGGGGACGGGGACCAGCCGCTCACCCTCGTGCCCGCTCTGGGGCAGCGAGTTGAGCAGTCCCGCCGTGTAGGGGTGGTGGGGCCGGTAGTAAACGTCATGGCGGCCGGCGGTCTCCATGACCTTGCCGGCGTACATGATTATCACCTGGTCAGCCATATCGGCGATGATCCCGAGGTCGTGGGTGATGATGATGATGGCCATGCCCAGGACATCCTGGAGGTGCTTGGTCAGCTCGAGCACCTGGGCCTGGACGGTGACGTCCAGGGCGGTCGTGGGCTCATCGGCGATGAGCAGTGACGGGTCGAGGGCGAGGGCCATGGCGATCATGGCCCGCTGGCGCATACCCCCGGAGAACTGGTGGGGGTAATCGTCGACGCGTTCTGCCGCATGAGGTATGCCCACCAGGCCGAGCAGCTCGACCGCCCTTTGGTGCGCCTGCGCCTTGGGGACCTTATCGTGCGCCCGGAGGGCCTCGACTATCTGCCAGCCCACCCGGTAGTAAGGGTGCAGGCTGGAAAGAGGGTCCTGGAAGACCATGCCGATCTTCTTGCCCCGCACACTTTGCAGCTCGGCTCGGCTGGCGGTCAGCAGGTCCCGGCCTTCGAACAACGCCTGGCCCGAAATGCGGGCACCACGGGTCAGGCCCACCACGGTCTGGGTGGCCACGCTCTTCCCCGAACCCGACTCGCCTACGATCCCGAGCGTCTTACCGCGCTCCACGGCGAAGCTCACGCCCCTGACGGCTTGCACGAGCCCGTCCGAAGTCGGGAAGGAAACGGTTAGATCCTGCACCTCTAACAGCAATTCCGGCTCATCCTGTCCACCCAAAGGCGGCTCCCGGCACCTTTTGAGGCGCCGGGAGCCGCACCACCGTCAACTACTCGCTTTACGAGCTGAGCCAGAGGTTGGTGATGTCGTACTCCTGCCCGACATACCAGAACTCGGCGCCTTGCACACGCGAGGAGTGGTATACGGAAACCTTCTGGGCACCGATGGGCACTATGGCGGCGTCGCTCATGACCTGGCGGTTGGCGGCCTGCCAGTCCGCCGTCGACTCGGCCTGGGTGGGGGCGGTGAGGGCCTTGGCAATGTCAGCGTTGACGATCTTGCTGTTGTAGTCGCCGTAGTCGTTGGACTCGGGCCCGTAGGTGCTGCCGTCGAAAAGCGGGAATATCGTGGAGCGCCCGTTGAGCCCCATCCAGTCGGGGATCCAGCCCGCCTCGACGATGTCCCAGGCACCGCTCTTGCCCGCAGCCGGGTTTTCGATGTACTTGGTGTAGAAGGCGTTGGGCGGTGTCACCGCTATCAGGTCCACCTTGAAACCGGCGGCCTCCAGCGCGGCCTGGTCGTTCTCGGCGATCTGGGGGTGAACGGTGTTAGTACGGTACACGAGCTTGAGCGTGATCTGGCCCGGCTTGTAGCCCGCCGCCGCCAGCAGTTGCTTGGCCATGGTCGGGTTGCCCTGCCCGCCGGCGCTGGGGTACGGGTCGTAGCCCGGGATATAGCCGACGCTGCCCGGCGGTACGGCCTGGTTGGCCACCCCGGAGATGGCGGCGCCGCCGTAGACCTGCGAGTCGGCGTACTTGTTGATGGCGTACTCGAGCGCCTGGCGCACCTTGAGGTTCTTGAGCGCCCCATGGTTGTTGGGGCTCTGCAGGTTGATTGACATATACGGGTTCTGGACGATGTAGTTGTTGCCGTCCGGCCCGATGGTGAGGTCGGGGTCCTTGGAGGCGACCATGCCGGCCAGCTGCACCGTGGGCACGTTCTGGTCCCAGAACATGTCCTCGGTCCCAGCCTGGATCTCCTGCAGGGCGGCGGTGTTGGTGGCCACGCCCTCGGTTACCTGGATCTGGTCCACATAGGCCTTGCGGACGGTGTCAGTCGACGCCTTCCAGGCCGGGTTGCGCACGAGGTCGATGGACCGCGTGGGCACGTACTTGGAAATGGTGTAGGGCCCGTCGGACACGAAGTGCTGGGCCAGGGCGGCGCTGCCGGGTGCGTACGCCAGCTCTTCCTGGGGCACGGGCGAGGCGAAGGCCAGGGACAGGATGTCGAGGAAGTCCGAGGCGGGCGCCGTGAGGTTGAACTGCACGGTCAGGTTGCTGAGCGCCTTGACGCCGGCGATGTTGTGCGAGCTCATAAAGGCGTCCATGGCGGTGACCGTCGTACCGGTCTTGGTGCTACCGGTGGCCAGGAAGGCATTGCAGTAGGACTGGAAACCGACGATGGTGGCCTCGTAGTAACCGAGCGCACCCGCCGGTGCAACCGGGTTGCACAGCCTCTTCAGGCCGGTTATCTCGTCCTGGGCCGTTATCTGGCGCGCCGGCGTGGTGTCCCACATGGCGCCGGTGCGGATCGTGATCGTGTAGGTCTTACCCGCGTTGGTGACTACGGGCATGCCCGTGGCCAGGTCGGGGACGGGGTTGATCTCACCCGCGAACGTCGCCGCCACCGGCCAGGTGTACAGCTGGCGCGAGATGGCCCGGAACAGGTTCCAGGTGACGTCGTAGTAAGCGTCCGCCGTGTCCATGAAGTCCACGTCCCCCTGGCCGACAAGGCGCAAGGTGCCGCCGTACTTAGGGGTCGAGGCAGCCAAGGCCGGAGCGGCCCCACCCAGGGCCGTCAACGATGTGGCGGCCATTCCGGCGGCCACGACGATGGCGCCGAAGCCCTGTACCTTCCGCCGTGACCTTCCCCCGAGCCAGTGGCCTGCCTGATGAGCGGACTCCGCGCTGGGCGCCGGTCCCGCAAATTTGGACTTCATATTGTGCGCCTTTCGTGAGCGGCTGATGTGCCCGCTGGGCAATCCGCGCTCGCCAGGGGTGGCGGCGTAAACCTATTGCCGATGCCTACTGGAGACGGATCGCAAGGATCATCGTGGTAAAGGCGAACGCGATTGCTGTGAAAACAGTAAAACGGTCAAGGTTTCGCTCGACAACGCTAGACGACGCTGCCGCCGAGCCCAGGCCGCCCCCGAACATCTCTGAAAGGCCCCCACCTTTCCCACTGTGAAGCAGGATAGAGATGATCAACATCACACACAGCACGATATGCACCGCGATCACTACCCACGTGATCACCACCTAGCCGGCACCTCCTCCTGTTGAATTTGTGATTTACCTCGAAGCACCGGCCCAGCTGAGGACCGGATCGGATGCAAACTTAGCAGCCATGCCCGCCGGACGCAGAACGCCCCTCCGAGGCCCCCGGCCGGCGGCGGCCCGGGCCGGGTTGCCCCGGCGCCGGCCTAGTGGCCGCTACGGCCTAGGCGCACGATCTGAGCGAACTTGTCGGCGTCGAGACTGGCCCCGCCCACGAGGGCACCGTCGATGTCCGCCTGGGCCATCAGTTCGGCGATGTTGGCCGGCGTGACCGACCCCCCGTACTGCACCCTGACCTTGTCCGCCACCTCGGGCCGGTAGTGGGCGGCCAGCCAGGAGCGGATGGCCTTGCACACGGACTGGGCGTCGTCGGGGCTGGCCGTGCGGCCGGTGCCGATGGCCCAGATGGGCTCGTAGGCGACCACGAGGCCCTCCGCGGCCTGGGCCGAGACCCCGTCGAAGGCGGCCTCCAGCTGCCCGACCACCTTGTCCTCGATGAAGCCGGCCTCGCGTTCGGCCAGGGTCTCGCCCACGCACAGGATGGGGACCATCTCGTGCTTCAAGACGGCCAGCAGCTTCTGGTTGACAAAGGCGTCGGTGTCGCCGAAGTGCTCCCGACGCTCGGAGTGCCCGACAATGACATAACGGACGTTGAGCTTGGCCAGCATGGGCGGGCTGATCTCGCCCGTGAAGGCACCCGACTCGGCCGGGTATACGTTTTGCGCGCCCAGGGCGATGGGGATGCTGTCGGCATCGAGCAAGGTCTGGACCGAACGCAGGGCGGTGAAGGCGGGATGGACCGAAACGTCGGCCCGGTCATAATCGGCCGGGAGGAGCGTATAGGCCAGCTTCTGGACCACGGCGATGGCGTCCAGGTGGGTGTGGTTCATCTTCCAGTTGCCGCTGATGAGCGGTTTGCGGGTAGCCATTGTTGCTCCTTATGCCCGTGCCCGGGCGGCCGCTTGGCGCAGCGCCGCCAGTCCCGGCAGGTCGCCCTTCTCGATGAACTCGAGCGACGCCCCCCCACCGGTGGAGAGATGGTCGACCTGGTCGTCCAGGCCGAACTGCTTGAGAGCGCTGGCGCTGTCGCCCCCGCCTACCACTGTGAACGCCTTGGTCGAGGCCACGGCGTGGGCCACGGCCTCCGTGCCGGCCGCGAAACGGGCATCCTCGAACACGCCCATGGGCCCGTTCCAGAACACGGTCGCCGCCGATCCGATCTCGTCGGCAAAGGCGGCCGCCGTGCCTGGGCCGATGTCCAGGCCCATCCACCCGTCGGGGACGTCTGCGCCCACATTTCGCACTTCGCCGGCGGGCTCCTGGCCGGCACCGAAGGCTCCTCCCGGCGACAGGGCGACTATGTCCGTGGGCAGCAGGATGCGCTTGCCACTGGCCGCCACCGAAGCGAGCAGGCGCGCGCACGTGCCCACCTGGCTCTCCTCGAGCATGGAGGCCCCCGTGCTGTGGCCCTGGGCGGCCAGGAACGTGAAGCACATGCCCCCCCCGACCAGGAGGGCGTCGACCTTGTCCAGCAGGGCATCGATCACGCCGAGCTTGTCGGACACCTTGGCTCCTCCGAGCACGGCGACGAAGGGACGCTCGGGCTGGCGGAGCAGGCCGTCCAGTACTGCGACCTCGCGGGCCAGCACGCGCCCGGCGGCCGAGGGCAGGAAGGCGGGTGGACCGACTATGGAGGCGTGCGCCCGGTGGGCGGCCCCGAAGGCGTCGTCCACGTAGAGGTCCTCGTTTTCTATGAGGGAAGCCACGACGGCAGGGTCGTTGCCTTCCTCCCCGGCGTCGTAACGCAGGTTTTCCAGCAGCTCGACCCGGCTGGTGTCGGCCCCCCTGGCCTCCAGCAGTTCGTAGAGGTGCTGGCGCACCGGGGCAATGGAGTACTTGGGGTCGGGCTTGCCCTTGGGCCGGCCCAGGTGGCTGCACACGGTCAGCTTCTCGGCTCCTTGGTCCAGCAACCAGGTCAGGGTGTCGAGCGGCAGCCGGATACGCAGGTCGTCGGTGATCACGCCCCCGCTGAGGGGGACGTTGAAATCGCACCGGACGAGGACGCGTTTGCCTGCGATGGGGCCGAGGTCTTCGAGTTGGGGAAGGTCCATGGACCTAGGCGCGACCAGTGATCAGCGTTAGGTCGACGAGGCGGTTGGAGTAGCCCCATTCGTTGTCGTACCAGCCGAACACCTTGATCAGCGACCCGTTGGCCATGGTCAGTTTGGAGTCGAAGGTGCAGCTGGCGGGCGAGCCGACGATGTCGGAACTGACGATGGGGTCCTCGGTGTAGACGAGCACCTTGGCCAGCTTGCCGCTGCTGGCGGCGGCCTTGAAGGCTTCGTTGATGTCGGCCACGGTGACCTCCCGGGCCAGGATGCCGGTGAAGTCGGTGATGGAACCGTCCTGAACGGGCACGCGCAACCCCGTGCCGTCGAGACGACCCTTCATGTTGGCCAGCACCAGGCTGGTGGCGCGGGCGGCGCCCGTGCTCGAGGGCACGATGTTGTTGGCGGCGGCCCGGGCTCGGCGCAGGTCCTTGTGCACCAGGTCGAGGAGGTTTTGGTCGTTGGTGTAGGCGTGGACCGTCGTCATGAGGCCCTTCTCGACGCCGAAGGCGTCATCCAGGACCTTGATCATGGGCACGAAGCAGTTAGTGGTGCAGCTGGCGTTGGACATTACGAAATGCTTTGCCGGGTCAAAGGTGTCGTCGTTGACGCCCACCACGAAGGTGGCGTCGACATTGGTCCCCGGAGCGGAGATGAGCACCCGCTTGGCCCCCGCCTCGATGTGGGAACGGGCCTTGTCGCCGTCGGTGAAATGGCCGGTGGACTCGATGACCACGTCGACACCGAGGTCTCCCCAGGGCAGAGCCTTGGGATCCCTCTCGGAGAAAACCTTGAAGCTGTGCGAGCCAACTGCGATGGTGTCCTCGGAAACCTTCACGTCCTGCTTGAGAACACCGAAAGTCGAGTCGTACTTGAGCAGGTGCGCGTTGCTCGCCGGAGGGGCCAGGTCGTTAGCCGCCACGACCTCGACATCTGCTCCCTGCTCCAGCACGGCACGAAGGTAATTACGCCCGATGCGCCCGAACCCGTTGATCCCAACCCTGACAGCCATGATTTCTCTCCTCGGTCGTCGTCCGAGGACAATCCTAGGTGACCCCGCTCGAAGGGGCAGTCAAGTACCTGGTCACGCGCTATGCGGGTCTTAAGTCCCAACTTCGGTGGGCCTGAGGCTCCAATCGGCCGCTATCGGAAGCGCAAGCCCTCTTGAGGCGCCAAGCCCTATTGAAGCGCCAGGCGCTCCAGGACCGGTGCCAGGCGGCGAGGGTCGTGAGAATGGCCGTCGGCTGCCATCAGGGCGGCCGTAGCCACCTGCACGCCGTCACCGGCCCGGGCGGCCCGGGCGGCCGCCGTCGACAGTGCCCCCACCGGGGCCTGTGGGTCACAGACCACGGCGTCGACCATCACGCCATGGTCCGCCAAGGCGGCCAGGTGGTCGTCGGCGTCGAAACCGCCCGTCTCGCCGATCTGGTGCCCGACGTTGCAAACGTAAACGCGCCCGCCCGACCGGGCGGCCAGGGCGGCGCCGATACCGGGGACGGCACACACCGCCAGGACGCTGGTGAACAGCGAACCGGGCCCGATCACGACCTGGTCGGCGGTGGCGATGGCCTCGAGGACGGCGGCGGGGACCGCAGGGTTCGGGGGGTCGACCCAGACCCGGCGCAGGCGCCCGGGGGCATGGGCCACCTTCACCTGGCCCACGAGCTGCGCCTCTCCCCCGCTTCCGTGGGGCTCGTCCTGTTCGGCGCACAGCACCACGGACGTCGAGGTGGCCGGCAGCACCTGGGCCCGGGCACCCAACAGCCGGCCCACGTGGGCCACGGCGGCGGCAAAGTCCCCGGTCGTCTCGGAGAGGGCCACGAGCACGAGGTTGCCCAGCGAGTGCCCGTCGAGCTCACCTCCCCTGAACCGGTAGTCGAGGGCCCTGGCCCAGACCTCCTCCTCGGCCCTGCTCCCGGTCAGGGCCAGCAGGCAACGGCGAACGTCGCCGGGCGCAGGACCGGCCCATGTCGCCCTCAGCCGGCCGCTCGACCCCCCGTCGTCGGCCCCGGAGACCACAGCCGTCACCCGCCCGGCGTACTCGGAGACGGCCGACAACGTAATGGCCAGTCCGTGCCCACCGCCCAGCGCGACCACGTCGGGCCGGGCCGGGCCGGGCCGCCTGCGCTCAACGCTCGACGTCCCGGTGGATGGTGCTCGGGTTGAAGCCCATCTCACGCAACCGCAGGGCGATCTCCTCGGCCAGCACGACGCTGCGGTGGCGGCCCCCGGTACAACCGATGGCGATGGTCAGGTACGACCGGCCCTCCCGGGTGTAGGCCGGCACGAGGAACTTCAGCAGGTGCCCGGTCCTGTCCAGGAACTCCTTGGCCGCCGGCTGGCCCAAGACGTAGCGGCGCACGGGCTCGTCCAGGCCGGTGAGGGGCCGCATCGCTTCCACCCAATGGGGGTTGGGCAGGAAACGCACGTCGAACACGTTGTCCACGTCGAGGGGCACGCCGTGCTTGTACCCGAAGCTGAGCACCAGGATCTGCATGGCGGTGGCGTCGTCGCCACTGAACAGGTCGGCCAGGCGCTCGCGCAGCTGGTTGACGTTGAGGTCGGTCGTATCGACAACGACATCGGCCATTTCCTTTATGGCGTCCAGGCGTCGGCGCTCGTCGACTATCGCTTCCAGGACGCCCTCCTGGCCGAGGGGATGACGCCGGCGGGTCCCTTCGAACCGGCGCACCAGCACCTCATCGGACGCCTCCAGGAAGAGCACTGAGACCTGCTCCCCCGACGCCCGCAACTGCTGGACGGCCGTTTGCAGCTCGCCCAGCTGGCCGGCGTGACGGCCGACCACCAGGGCCAGGCGCTGGGCCTCCGGGCCGCCCGTCGAGACCAGGTCGGCCACCTTGGTGATGAGCGCCGTGGGCAGGTTGTCCATCACGTACCAGCCGAGGTCTTCCAGCGCCGCCCCGGCTTGGGAACGGCCCGCTCCGGACAACCCGGTTATGACGACGAACTCGGCCATGGCTCTCAGTGTGCCCGTCTCATCGGCCCTGGGGGCGGCGCCGGGCCAGCTTCTCGGCCCGCAGCACCAGGAGCCGGGGGAAAGCGGACGCCTCCTCGTACTCGTGGGCCCTTTTCAGGAAGCCCTCCGGAGGGGCGGGCTCGACCATCCCGGTCAGGTAGAGCCCGGCGTCGGCCAGGCCGTTGACGTAGACCGAAAGCGGCCGGTGGACAAAGGGGATCCACACGTTTTTGTCGACCTCTTCGACGCCGTGGTGCTCGACCAGGTACGGGCCGATCCGCCAGTACTGCTCCTCCAGGATGTGGTCGTCCACCCAACCGCTGCCCGGGGCCTGGAGCAGCGGGTGGTTCAAGAACAAAAGGAAAGTGCCCTCGGGGCGCAGCACCCGGCCCACCTCGGCCAGAGCCGCGACCGTCCCCTCGATGTGCTCGAAGACCAGGCAGGCAAAGGCGGCATCGAAGCTGGAGCCGGGAAAAGGCAACGCCCCCGCCGCCGCCCGAACGTAGCCCACCGGCCCGGCCCGGCCCTCCCGCGGCGATGACGGCGACGGCGACGGCTGGCGCTCGAGCGCCGCCCGCAGCTGAGCCTCGGTCGGGTCCAGCCCCACCACCTGCTCCACGCCGGGGACCCCGGCGGCGACGCGCGCCAGCTGCCCTTCCCCGCACCCGATGTCGAGCACACGCCGGGGTGCGGCCTGTTCCAGATGGTGGCGTAGCAACGGGATTATCTGTTCGGTGTACTCGGGGTCGGCGCCCTCGGTGAAGCTCCGCTGCCACCACCCGGAATTGATCTCCCAGAGCTCCTCCGCCTCGGGCGGCAGAGGTGTGGCGGTGTCATGGTAGGCCACTGGCGCGCTGGACCGGGGACGGTCGGTCGGCGAGCCGCTCATCCCGGCCCATCTCCGATGGCGGCCCCGGAGGCCATAGCCCCGGCGGCGGCGCGGCGAGCCTCCCGCAGCGTGCTCCCCGGTCCGCGGTCGCCGTGTATTTTCTCCCACACCGCCTCAGCCACGGGCTGAGGCAGCCAACTGAGCGCCTCCAGGGCTTCCCGGGACGCCAGGCGGACGGCCTTTATGCCCCCCAGTTCGGCCACGAGACGCTTGCGCCGGGCCGGCCCTAAGCCGGGCACGCCGTCGAGCACGGAAACCGTCATGCGCTTGCCCCGCAGGGTGCGGTGGTAGGAGATGGCAAAGCGGTGGGCCTCGTCGCGCACCCGTTGAAGGAGGTAGAGCGCCTCCGAACCGCGGGGCACCCGGACCGGTTCGGCCATACCGGGCCGGTAGACCTCCTCGAACTGCTTGGCCAGGGAGGCCACCGGTATCTCCTCGTCCAGGTTGAGCTCCTGCAGGACCCGTACGGCCACGTTCAGCTGGCCCTTGCCCCCGTCCACCAGCAGGAGCTGGGGCGGGTAGGAAAAATGGCGTTTTCGTTCGGCCACGGGCAGTTCTTTCTCGGTCAGGTAGGCGGTGAGCCGGCGGGTCAGCACCTCTTCCATGGCCGCATAATCGTCGTTGCCGGGGACGTCCCTGACCTTGAAACGCTTGTACTCGGACGGTTTTGGCAGGCCGTCCTCCAGGACCACCATGGAACCCACGTAGTCGGTGCCCTGCAGGTGGCTCATGTCATAACACTCGATGCGCAGGGGCGCCTCGGGCAAATCGAGGGCATCCTGGAGGGCATTGAGGGCCCGGCCCGAGCGTTGTGGTCCGAATTGCGCTTCAGCCGGTGGCGAACGAGCTCCTCGGCCGCGTTCTTCGCCACCATGTCGAGGAGAGCCTTCTTCTCCCCTCGCTGGGGCACGTGCAACCGGGGCCGGCCCACCCCAGCCGCCCTCGGGTCCACGCTGCGCTCGGGCCGGCGTTCTTCCCGCGCCGCCCACCACTCCCGCAACGGCGGACCCTCCTGCCCGCCGTCGGTCCGGGCGCAGGCCCGGGCGTGCGCCTCGCCTTCGGCCCGCAAGGCCCACAACCACTCCTCGAGCACGTCCTTCTCGTCGACCTCGCCCGGTACCAGCACGACCGGGGGCACGCCGTTGACGGCATCGGAGTAGTGCTGCTGGAGGATGTGGGCCAGCAATTGCGCAGGGTCGAGGTCCTCCACCTTGTCCACTATGAAGCCCTTGCGGCCCACGACGCGCCCCCGCCGCACGTAGAAGACCTGGACGGCGGCCTCCAGTTCGTCTTCGGCCAGGGCGAAGCAGTCAAGGTCCTCGGGGCGCTCGCTGACCATCTGTTGTTTCTCGATGGCTTTGCGCACCGAAGTGATGCGGTCCCGCACCCGGGCCGCCAGTTCGAACTCGAAGATTGTCGGCCGCCTCGCGCATCTGGGTTTCGAGCCGCTCCAGTATCGGAGCGGTGTCGCCGTCGAGGAACATGGCGAAGTCGTCGACCAGGCGCGCATACTGCTCGTGGTCGATGTGCCCGGCGCACGGCCCGGCGCAGCGCTCGATGTGGTACATCAGGCAGGGCCGCCCCAGCCGCTGGTGGCGGGAGAACTTGATATCGCTGCAACTGCGCACCGGAAAGGTGCGCAGCAAGAGGTCCAGGGTCTCGCGGATGGCATAGGCGTGGGCATAGGGCCCGAAGTAGCGGTGAGGGGTGCGGGTGCTGGGGCGCCCCCGCCGCACCGTCGCCCGTGGCCACTCCTCCCCCGTCGTCAGCACCAGGAAGGGGTAGCTCTTGTCGTCGCGCAGGCGCACATTGAACCGGGGTTTGTGCTGCTTGATGAGGCTGTACTCGAAGCATGAGCGCCTCGACGTCGTTGCGGACCTGGATCCACTCGACGCTTTCCGCCGACGCCACCATCTGTGCCGTCCGGGGCAGTAAGGCGGCGGGCGACTGGAAGTAGTTGGACAGTCGCTGGCGCAGCGACTTCGCTTTGCCCACGTAGATGACACGGCCATCCCTGTCGCGGAACTGGTAGGAGCCGGGAGCGTCGGGTATGGCCCCGGCGGGAGGTCGTTCGAGCATTCCCCCCATTTTGACGCACGACAGTGCCCTGCCGGGGCGCACTCATCACACATCCATCACGTCCCGTCACAAAACCATCGCGCCTCCGTTCACACGACCATCACACCTGGCCCAAAAGCCCGTCATAAAGCAGGTGAAGGATAGCCCCAAGACCCGAATAGCAATTGACCGAGGAGGACCAATGAGCTATCAAATGCGACGCCGGCCACGCTGGCACGCGGGGGCTGGTGCTGCTTTCGTGACCACACTTGCCGTCTTGGCGGGCTCCCTGGCGGCCAGCCCGGCCCCAGCTTCGGCTGACAACACGACTGCTACTACCGACCCGTCGGTCACGACCGTCCCGGCGGCGGCGGCCGTGGCCGGCGGCGGCCTCATCGGGGTCAAAGAGGACGCCGCCCACCTGATCGCCGAGCGTGTCAACTCGCTGGACGTGACCATAAATGACGTCGACGGGCGCAACTTCCTGGGCTCGGACGGCACCACGCTGGTCAACGGTATGAACGCCGACATCAGCGGCCTGCAGGCCCTGGGCACAAAAATCGCCGGGGACACCACGGTGGCGGAGACGGCCGCCGACCGGGCGCTCATTTTCACCCAGTTCCGCGTCTATTACCTTGTCCTCCCGGTGGTCGTCGACGTCACCCAGACCGACCGGGTCGTCAACGTCTACCTGCCCGCGGTGCAGAAGTCGATAGCGCAACTCCAGGGCGGGCAGAACTCGGCCAACCAGGCCGTGCTCGGCCCCATCATCGCCAACCTGCAGTCCCAGGTCCAGATCGTCACCACGGCGACCAATGGCCTCTCCGCCCAGCTCCTGGCCTACACGCCCGCCGAGTGGAACGCCAACTATGGTCTGCTCAACGGTCCGGCGACCGAAGTGCGCATCGCCGACCGGGCCGTGCAGACGGCGTGGGACGACCTGGCCAGAGCCGTCAGGTACCTACGCCACCATGTCCCGCCCACCACCTCGACCACGACGTCGTCGAGCACGACCTCGACCACCTCGACTACCTCGACCACCACTTCGAGCACCGTGCCGCCGACAACGACGACCACCAACAACGCCGACCTGGACCGGGCCATGGCTTATGGTGGTGCCCAGGTGGCCGAACGGGTACGCGCCCTGGGTGCGGCCATCAGGACCGTGCTGGGCGATACCTTCCTGGGCGGCGATGCCACCACGCTGGTGAACGGGATGCAGGCCGACATCTCCGCCCTGGAGGCGCTCGGGACGGAGATCGCCGGTGACACAACGGTGGCGCAGGTCAACCTAAACATCGACGCCGTCTTCGCCCTGCGGGTCTATGACCTGGTGCTCCCGGTCGTGAGCGACGTCATTCAGGTCGACCGGGTCACCAACGTGCGTATCCCCGCCCTCAACCAGGCCATCAATACCCTGAAAGGAGAGCTCAACGCCTCGGACCAGGAAGTGCTCGGGCGCCTGGTCGACAACATGCAGACCCAGGCGCAGACGGCCACCTCGGCCACGTCAGGCCTCTCGGCCCAACTGCTGGCCTACACGCCCGCTCAATGGGACGCCGACCACGGCCTGCTCGACAACGCCGGTCCCGACATCCGGACCGCCAACCGTGTCCTGGACACCGCCCACACAGACCTGCAAAAAGCAGAGCGCTACCTTCGCAACGGGGCGTTGCGCCGGCACCACCGCTGACCCGGACTGGCTGGTCTACCCTGGCCAGCGCCTTTCCCTGATCACCCAGGAAGCCCCCGGTTGGGCAACTCGGCCCCTGTGCCGGTCCCGCCGGGGGCTTCAACCCGTTGGTCCCGGCGGGTGGGACCGCTTGGGCGAGGCGGGCAGGCCCCGGTGGCCCCTGCCGGGGCCGGGACCAGAGGTAGCGGGGCTCAGTGCGCCTGCAGCACCCGCTCCAAGAACACGCCGGTGTAGCTATCGGGGCATTTGGCCACGTCCTCGGGGGTGCCCGTCACCACCACGGCACCGCCCCCGGAACCACCTTCGGGGCCGAGGTCTATCAGCCAGTCGGCCGTCTTTATGACGTCCAGGTTGTGCTCGATCACGATCACGGTGTTGCCCTGTTCGACCAGCCTGTCGAGCACGCCGAGCAACTTGCGGACGTCTTCGAAATGCAAGCCGGTCGTGGGCTCGTCGAGCACGTACAGGGTCCGGCCCGTCGAACGCTTGGAAAGCTCCGAGGCCAGCTTTATCCGTTGCGCCTCGCCCCCCGAAAGGGTGGGAGCGGGCTGGCCCAGCTTCACGTACCCCAGGCCGACGTCGACCAGGGTCCGCATGTGGCGGGCGATGACGGGTTGGTTGGCAAAGTAGTCAGCCGCCTCCTCGCACGACATGTCCAGGACGTCGGCGATGTTTTTGCCCTTGAAAGTTATGTCGAGGGTGTCCCGGTTGTAGCGGGCGCCCTTGCACACCTCGCACGGCACGTAGACATCGGGCAGGAAATGCATCTCGATCTTGATGTTGCCGTCCCCCGAGCAGGCGTCACAGCGCCCGCCAGCGACATTGAACGAGAACCGACCGGGCTGGTAGCCCCGCACCTTGGCTTCGGTGGTGCTGGCGAAGAGCCGCCGAATATGGTCGAAAACACCCGTGTAAGTCGCCGGGTTGCTCCGCGGTGTGCGGCCTATGGGCGACTGGTCGACATCGACCACCTTGTCGAAGGCCTCCATCCCCTCGATGCGGCGGTGGCGGCCGGGGACCTCTTTCGACTTGTAGATGCGTTGCATCAACGCCCGCAGCAATATGTCGTTTACCAATGTTGACTTCCCCGAACCAGAAACCCCCGTCACGACCACCAGGCAGCCCACGGGGAACTCCGCGTCCACATCGCGCAGGTTGTGCTCCTTGGCGCCGCGCACGACGAGCCAGCCCCGGGGCTCACGGCGCCGGCCGGGCACGGGCACGAAGCGCTTGCCCGAAAGGTATTGGCCGGTCAAAGAAGCCTTGTTGCGCAACAGTTCCTTGACCGTCCCCGATACCACGATCCGGCCCCCGTGCTCACCCGCCCCGGGGCCGATGTCGACCACGTGGTCGGCCGTGCGGATGGTCTCCTCGTCGTGCTCGACGACTATCACCGTGTTGCCCAGATCGCGCAGGCGCACCAATGTGTCTATCAACTTGCGGTTGTCCCGCTGGTGCAGGCCGATCGACGGCTCATCCAGCACATAGAGCACTCCCACCAGGCCGCTGCCTATCTGGGAGGCCAGCCGGATGCGCTGCGCCTCCCCACCCGCCAGAGTGCCGGCGTTGCGGTTGAGGGACAGGTAATCGAGGCCCACGTCGACCAGGAACTGCAAACGGGCCCGAACTTCCCGCAGGACCCGGTCGGCGATCAGGTGGTCGCGCTCGGAGAGCTTGAGGTCCTCCACGAGAGCGGTCGCCTCCCGGATGGACAGGTCGCACACCTCGAAGATGCTGCGTCCCCCGATGGTGACGGCAAGGCTGGCGGGCTTTAGCCGAGCCCCGCCGCAGTCACTGCAGGGCACGAGGCGCATGTAGCCCTCGATCTGCTCACGCATGCTGTCGGACTCGGCCTCGGCATGGCGCCTCTGCAAATACGTGACCACGCCCTCGTAGTTGGTGTAGTACGAGCGCGTCCGGCCGTAGCGGTTCTTGTAGTGCAAGTGCACCTGGGCGGCACCCGAGCCGTAGAGTATGACCTTCTGGTCCTGCTTTTTCAGCTTCCGCCACGCCACCGTGGTGGGTATGGCGAAAGTCTCCGCCACCCCTTGGAGAAGGCGCCCGAAATACTCGCTGCGGGCTCCGGCCCAGGGCGCCACTGCGCCCTCGTCGATCGACAGGTCCGGGTCGGGGACGACCAGTTCGGGGTCCACCTCGTACCGGGTGCCGAGGCCGTCGCAGCGGGTGCAGGCGCCGTAGGGGGAGTTGAAGGAGAAGTTGCGGGGGGCCAGCTCCTCGTAGGACGTCCCGCACACGGGGCAGGCGAGGTGCTGCGAGAAGGTCAGGGTTTCGGGCGCGACGTCGCCCGGCCCGTCCTCTCGCGGCACTATCTGCACCTCGGCCACGCCGTCGGCCAGTTTGAGCGCCGTTTCCAGGGAGTCGGTCAGCCGGCGCTCGATCCCCGGGCGCAACACGAGCCGGTCGACCACGACCTCTATGGTGTGGGCCTCGTACCGGGCCAACTTCGGCAGCTCGGCCAGCTCGTAGACGGTGCCGTCCACGCGGGCGCGGGCGAACCCCTGCCCGGCGAGCTCTTGGAGGAGGCTCTCGTACTCGCCCTTGCGTCCCCGCACCACGGGCGCCAGGACCTGGAAGCGCGTGCCCTCGGCCAGGGTCAGGACCCGGTCCACGATCTGTTGCGGCGTCTGGCGGGAGACCAGGCTGCCGTCCCTGGGGCAATGAGGGATCCCGACCCGGGCGTAGAGCAGCCGCAGGTAGTCGTAAATCTCGGTAATGGTCCCCACCGTGCTGCGGGGGTTGCGCGACGCCGACTTCTGGTCGATTGATATCGCCGGCGACAGGCCCTCGATGAAGTCCACGTCGGGCTTGTCCATCTGGCCCAGGAACTGGCGGGCGTAGGCCGACAGGGACTCGACGTAACGCCTCTGTCCCTCGGCGTAAATGGTGTCAAAAGCGAGGCTGCTCTTGCCCGAGCCTGACAGCCCGGTAAAGACGATCAGCCGGTCCCGGGGCAGGTCGATGGACACGTCACGAAGGTTGTGCTCCCGAGCTCCCCGGACGATGAGCCTGTCCGACATAGGCTCACCAGGGTACCAGCCGAACATATGTTTGGGCAAGGATCTTCTGCCCCCGGCGGCCGTGTTCGCCCTTTGACCGGGCCCGTCAGCCGCCGATCTTCACCGGTCCGGACCAGGTGGCACCGCCGTCGTCCGTGCGCCACAGCTGCTCCGGGTAGGGGCCGTGCGGCCAGGGCCAGTTGGCCGGGGCATCGCCCTGTTCCAGCCCCGAGCCGGTCGCTTCGTCGGTGAAACCGATCCACGACCACCACGACCCGCTGGCACCGGCGGGGGCGATGGAGTGCCAGGTGGCGCCCCCGTCGTCGGTCCTCAACAGCTCGCCTTGCTGGGCCGGCTGGATCAAGGCGGTCGTGTCGCTGGCCGGCGTCAGCAGGGCCGAGTTCTTCGAGCTCCCCGGCGGACAGCGGCTCCCACTGCGAGCCACCGTCGGTCGAGCGGAACGCCTCGGCCATCATCCCCGTCGGGCACATGGCCCACAGCACGTCGGCTGACGACGCCTCGATGCTGCCCCCCAGCCCCGAGAAGCAAGGGCTCGGCCCCGTGCTGAAGTGGGCCCCCGACGCCGTACCCGACACCAGCAGCTGGTTGGCCTGGCTGGCCGAGGTGGTGAGCGAGAACCACAGGTCGCGGCCGTGTACGGTCATGGCCGCCACCTGGTCCGTCCCGGCCGGAACGGGGACGTCGATGGCCGACCACTGGTCCGCCGAGACGGCCGAGCGCTTCGAGGGCGACGGCCGAGCAGCTGCCGTTTTGGCACGAACCGACCAGGGCGAAGGCGTACCCGGCCCCGGTACCGAACCCGAGGAGCTCCTGCCCGGTGAGGAAGCCGGGCTGCTGCCAGTGGCCGCCGCCATCATGGGTGTCCCACAGCTCCCCGCCCGGGCCCGTGGCAAAGGCGTACCCGTCGAGGTCATCGGCAAAGCGCAGGGTGTTTATGCCCGTCGAGGATCCCGTCCCCTCGATCAGCGGGGACGTCGGGGCCGGAATGCCGACGAACTGCGATCCCCCGTCGGTCGTCCGCACGATCGACGTGCACACGGGGTTGGCGCACGGGGCGTCGCCCAACAGCCAGTACTGGCTCGGGGAAACGGCGGTGAACGACACCGGGTCGAAACCGCTCGGCACCGTCCCGCCGGCCGGGGCCGTAGCGGCGGCCGGGACCGTCGTCGGTGGCACTGTCGTGGCCGTGGCCGCCGCCAGCGCGGTGGTCGAAGTCGTGGCCCCACTGTTCGCCGCCTGATCGCCCGGGCCACCGCAGGCCGCCACCAGCAAACCAGCTCCTAAAAGGGAGACGAGGATGGCCGACGACCGTTTATTCCTCACAATCCTGCTAACGCTAGGACAATCGCGGGGGGTTCCCCGCCACCACGCCTCCGAAGCTCCCCCACGTGGCTGCAAAGTCCCGGCACGACGCCGAGGGTGGGGCCGTGGGGGCCACGGGCTCAGACGTTCTCCCTGATAGATCGGAGTGCAGGGGCGCGAAGAGCCGTCGGGGGGGAAGGTGTAGCATTTGGGGCGTTATAGCCCTATTCGCGCTACCTATCCCCAATTCAAGGAAGTCCTGATCCTATGTCCGAGTTCACCCCGCCGACGAGTGCCGCTGGAACCGCCAACGAAGGCGGTCCGACCGAAATGGGCACTTTCGACGAGACCGGTGCCTACACCCCCCGTCAGGTCGTCTCCGACGATCTGGGCGGTACGTCCTTCGAAGACGCCATTGCTGGGACGATCGTCGAGTTCGACGACGGCGACATCGTGTCCGGCACGGTCGTCAAGGTCGACAAGGACGAGGTCCTGCTCGACATAGGTTTCAAGTCCGAGGGCGTGATCCCGGCCCGGGAGCTCTCCATCCGCCACGACGTCGACCCTCATGACGTGGTCAAGGTGGGCGACAAGATCGAGGCCCTGGTCCTGCAGAAAGAGGACAAAGAGGGGCGGCTCGTGCTGTCCAAGAAGCGGGCCCAGTACGAGAGGGCCTGGGGGACCATCGAGGCCGTCAAAGAACGCAACGGCACCGTCCGGGGACCCGCCATCGAGGTCGTCAAGGGGGGCCTGATCCTGGACATCGGCCTGCGAGGCTTCCTCCCGGCGTCGCTGGTCGAGCTCCGGCGGGTGCGCGACCTTCAGCCCTACGTCGGGCGCGAGCTCGAGGCGAAGATCATCGAGCTGGACAAGAACCGCAACAACGTGGTGCTTTCACGCCGGGCCTACCTGGAAGAAGCTCAGCGCAGCCAACGCGACGAGTTCCTGACCAACCTGAAGCCGGGCGAGGTCAGGAAGGGTGTCGTTTCCTCCGTCGTGAACTTCGGTGCCTTCGTCGATCTCGGCGGCATGGACGGCCTGATCCACGTGTCCGAGCTGTCGTGGAAGCACGTCGACCACCCGGGCCAGATCGTGGCCGTGGGCGACCAGGTCACGGTGCGGGTGCTCGACGTGGACCTCGACCGGGAGCGCATCAGCCTGTCGCTCAAGGCCACCCAGGCCGACCCGTGGCAGGAGTTCGCCAACGCCCACCGGGTGGGCGAGCTGGTCTACGGCCGGGTCACCAAGCTGGTACCCTTCGGCGCCTTCGTTCAGGTGGGCGACGGAATAGAGGGCCTCGTGCACATCTCGGAAATGGCCGTCCACCATGTCGACCAGCCCGACCAGGTCGTTTCTCCGGGCGAAGAGCTGTGGGTGAAGATCATCGACATCGACCTGGCCCGCCGGCGTATAAGCCTGTCGATCAAGCAGGCGGCCGAAGGGGGCGAGGTCGCCGCCGAATACCGGGAGGCCTTCGGCGAGCACGCCTACGACGAGCACGGCAACTACATCGGGGCCGGTTACACGCCGTTCGAGCCCGAGTCCGAGGCTCAGGCGGCGTGGGCCGGGTACCTGGAGGAGCAGGCGCACGGGGCGGGGGCGGGCAACGGCGACGCAGCCGGCGACGTCGCCGGCGATGCAGCCGACGCCAGTGCGGCGCCCAGCGCCGCCGGCAGTCCCCAACCGGAGGCGGCGCCCGAGGTCGTGGAGATTATCGAGTTCGGGGAGGACGCCGCCGGCGAGCCCGAGGTGCTCGAAGTCGTCGAGATCGTCGACTCCGCCGGCCACGCCGAGGTCATTGCCGTCGAAGAAGTCGTCGCCGACACGGCCGTACCGGCACCGGCGACAACGCCCGAGCCCGAGCCCGATGCCGGGACGGCCCCCGCCAGCTGAGCTTCCCGCCAGCCGGTCTTATTGCAACCTGGTCAGGACCGCCCTGGCCAGGTCGACCATCTTCGCCAGTGGCGCCTCGGCGATGACGCCCATGTTGTAACCGTCGCCGTAGAAAAACAGGTTCTCGTAGGGCGTCGAGCGGGAGGAGACGGCAAACGCAGCCTGGCCGAGGCCATCGACTTTCATGGCGCCGCCCTTCAAGTAGTCCTGTTCGACCGCCTCGAACGCCGACCATGAGACCTGTAGGAAAGTGACCTGGACACCCAGGCTGTTTGTGCCCACGGCATACGTGCAGGTAGTCGCGCTGGGAACGGGATGGGCCTCGACCGGTGCCTGGGCGGGCTCGCCCAGTGCCGAGCGGACCATCACCGGCGGCACGAGGCTGCACGAGGGCGAGGCGGCAGGGGCCGGGTAGGGCCGACCGGCAGCCAGCGCCGCCCCGGTCGGGCCTAGGGCAGTCACCAGGCCGGCAGTCACCAGGCCGGCAATCGCCAGGCCGCCGGGCACCGAGCGGGACGGCACCGAGCGGGACGGCACCGAGCGGGACGGCACCGAGCGGGACGGCACCGAGCGGGACGGCACCGAGCGGGACGGCACCGGGTGTGCTCCGGCGGCCAGGACCTTCAGTGGCCGCCAGCCGTTGGGTCGATCCATGATCTGTGGTGCCTTTCCTTGTCTGGTCCCATTATCCCAGAGCAGGCGCCGGAGTTCCCAGCACGGCCGGCCCGGCCGACCGGGCGGCACGGTGAGTAGGTTTACGGGCGTGCTACTGGTGGGGCTCAGCGGGTCCCTGGGAAGTGGGAAATCAATGGTGGGAAGGGCCCTGGCCGCCCGGGGTGCGGCCGTCATCGACACCGACCGGGTGGCGCGTGAAATGCTCGCCCCCGGCAGCCCGGGGGCTCGAGCCGTGCTCGACCACTTCGGCGACGGTGTCCGCCGTCCGGACGGCTCCATCGATCGCCAAGCCCTGGCCGCCATCGTGTTCGCCGACCCCGGTCAGAGGGCGGCCCTCGAAGCCATAACCCACCCGCTGGTGCACCAGGAGGTACGTAGGCGCGTGGCCGGGTTCGGCGACACCGTGATAGTGGTCGAAATCCCGCTGCTCGACGCCGCCCGGCGCCACCAGTACGGCTTCGACATCGTCGTACTGGTCGAGGCCGGGGCCGACGTCGCCCTTCGCCGGGCCGTCGGGAGGGGCATGTCCGAGGCCGACGCCCGCGCCCGGATGACGGCGCAGCCGACGGCGGCACAGCGGCGCCAGGTGGCGGACCGCACCCTAGCCAACAACGGCAGCCGGGCCGACCTCGAGGCGGCCGTCGATGCCCTCTGGGGCTGGCTGCAGACGCGGCTTGAGCCCGGCGCCGGCCCGGTGTACTAAGCTGGCCTACAGCCGGATGAGGTCCCGGCGGTGTCGTGGTACGTGGCGGCGCCGAACCACCCGCAAGGGTTGATGGCCTCTACGCAATTATCCGACTTTGCGTAGAGGAGACCTCGGAGACGTGCAACTGCCCCCGACCGCCGTACAGGCGCTCCAGGTACTGACCGTCTTGGTCTTTGCCCCCTTTGTCAGCGGCGTCATCGCTCACCTGGAAGCGCGCCTCCAGGGTCGGCGCGGGCCCCGGTCCCTCCAGCCCTATTACGACATCGCCAAGCTCTTGCGCAAGGAGACCCTGGCGCCCGAAGGAGCGAGCTGGGTCTTCTTGGCGGCTCCGGTCGTCGCTTTCACATCGTTCCTGATCGTGCCGCTTCTCATCCCGGTGCTGACCGATTTCCCCCTGCCGCTCGGCTACATGGGCGACATTATGGGCGGAGGGCTCATCCTCGCTCTCGGCGGCTTTTCGGTCGCTCTGGCTGCCGCCGACACCGGCGACCCCTACGCCCAGCTCGGCAGCAGCCGGGCCATGACCTTTGGGGCCTTGATCGAGCCGTCGGTCCTGTTCGTGGTGTTCGCCGTGGCCCTAATCACGACGACCGACCTTCCCTACGCCATGGCCGCGGTGGACCGCTCGTCGTTGGCGCAGGCCATAAGGCCGGCCCACCTGGTCGCGGCGGTGGCTTTCTTCCTGGTCGTTCTGTCCGACACCGGTCGGATCCCGGTCGAGACGCACGCCAGCACACTGGAGCTCGGGATGATCGACGAGGCCCGGGGCTTCGAGCACTCAGGGCCGGCATTGGCCCTGCTGAAATGGGGCTCGGCCGTAAAACAACTCGTCCTGTATGTGATCCTGGCCGACGTGTTCTCGGCCCCCTGGGGCCTGGCGGGCTCCCGGCAGGTCGGCCCGGTGCTGCTGGCGGTGCCCGTCCTGCTGGCCAAGGCCCTGGGCGTGGGGACGATCTTCGCCGTCATCGACAACTCGTTCTCAAAGTTGCGCCTGTACAAGATCACCGAGTTCATGGCCTCCGCGTTCGCTTTGTCGGCCGTCGCTGTCCTGGTCCTGTACCTGGGGGGCGGCTGATGGCCGGCTCCTTCGTGGCATCGGTCCCCCTGCCGCCCTCGGCCTTCGACGGGCTGACCGAGGTCCTGGCCGTCTTGGTCCTGCTGGTGGTCTTTGCCATGCTGCGCGAAGCCCTTCTGCGCTCGCAGGTCCGGCTTTACGCCTTCCAGTCCCTGGCCGTTTCCGCCTTGGCCGCGTTGTTGGGAGCGAGCGAACATGCGGGTGAGCTGTACGCCCTGGCGGCACTTTCGTTCGTCCTGAAGGTCGTCGTCGTCCCCGCCATCGTCCTGCACCTATTGGCGGAGGCGGAGGTGGACCTGGCGGGGAGCCACCGCTTCGGGGTGGCTACGGCGTTCCTGGTCGGCGTGGTCGTATCCGTGGGCGGCTTCCTCGCCGTCGGGGACATGCACCTCGGTCAACCGAGCTCACGCGGCCTTCCCGTACCGGCCCTGAGTACCGCCCTCGCCACGGTCCTCGTCTCTTTCGTCGTGGTGATGTTCAGGGCTGACGTCGTTTCTCAGGCGGTCGGTTTTTTCTCCATGGAGAACGGTGTTTCGGTAGCCAGCCTGGTCGTGGCGGCGCGCATGCCGCTGATCCTCGAGGTGGGCTTCCTGTTCGACCTCCTCGTCGCCGTGGTTGCCTTCGGCGTCCTGATGCGGGCCCATCACCGCCGGGCGGCCTCGCTGTCCACCGAGACCCTCGACCGGCTCCGGGGATGAGATGAGATGAGCATCGTGCTTATTGCCATCCTGGTCGTACCTTTCGTCGCCGCCGTTGTCTCCTGGTGGGCCGAGCCCCGATTGGGCGGCCTGGTGACGGCCATAAGTGGGACGGCCACTTTCGGGCTGACCGTGGCCCTGTTCCCCTCGGTCGCGGGCCACCGGGGCAGTGCCGGCACGGTCAGCGCGCTGGGCGACTGGCTACGGGTCGACTCGCTCTCCCTGGTCTTCCTGGTGGCTACGGCTTTCCTTTATGGGCTCACCGCCATCTTCGCCGTGGGCTATGTCGCGGCCGACCGCAGTGCGGGTCCCGTTTACATACGACGCCTTTACGCCGGCCTCAATATCTTTGCCTGCACCATGGCAATTACGCCGGTCGTCAACAACCTGGGACTTTTATGGGTGGCGATCGAGGTGACCACCGTGGTCAGCGCCCTCCTCGTGGCCATCGAGGGTAGTGACGGGGCCATCGAGGCGGCGTGGAAGTACATCCTCATCGCCTCCCTCGGCTTGGGGCTGTCGCTACTGGCGACCGCCTTTATTTACCAGGCCGGGAGTTTCTCCCTGGGCTCCGGCTATGACCTTTCGTTCAACAACCTCCTCGGCGCCGCCTCGCGGTTCCCGGCCGGGACGGTCCGCCTCGCCTACCTGTTGGCCGTGCTCGGTTACGGGACCAAGGTCGGACTGTTCCCCGTGCACACCTGGCTGCCCGATGCCCATTCCGAGGCGCCGACGCCGGTCTCGGCCTTGCTCTCGGGGTCCCTGCTGGCCACGTGCTTTTACGCCATCCTGCGCTACTACCAGATCACCGAGCGGTCTGCGGGCGCCGCCTTCGCCCGGGACGTACTGGCCGGTTTCGGAGTGGCTACCCTCTTGCTCGGGGCACTTTACCTGGCCTCCCAGCGGGACCTGAAGCGACTACTGGCCTACTCGTCGATAGAGCACATGGGCATACTCGCTATCGGTGTCAGCTTTGCTTCCCCCCTGGCTATCGCCGGCGCCCTCCTACACGTGCTCGCCCATGCCGCGGCCAAAGGCACCTCCTTCTTCGGGGCCGGCAGTGTGGCCCGCAAGCTGCGCACCAAGGACTTGGACCGCATCCGGGGAGGGGTCGGCTCCCTGCCCTGGACCGGGCCCATGCTGGTGGCGGCCGTGCTCGGGTTGTCGGCCATGCCACCGTTTGGCACTTTCCGTTCCGAGCTAGCCATCGTGGCCGGCGGCCTGGCTGGAGGCCGGGGCGCCAACACGGCGGAGCAGGCAGTGGCCGCGGTTTTGGTCGCCCTGGTCACGCTGGCCTTCCTGGGGCTCTCCTGGCACATCACCCAGAGCATGCTCTCCCCGGGGCGGAGCGACGCCCCTCTGGAAGGCCCCTCGGACCTGACCGGCTCTGTGGGGTCAAACCTGCCCGGCTCGGTCGAAATGAACATCATCGAGGGCGAAACGAGCAAGTTGATGGTCTTGGCCATGGCCCTCGGCCTGATCGGTCTGGTTGTGCTCGGCGTCCACCCTCCGGCGCAACTCGACAACCTCCTCCATGATGCCGCCGCCGAACTGGGGGTAGCCCGATGACAGCCGAGGCCCCGGTGACAGGTGGCCCGCTATGGGCAGAGACCCAGGTCGCCTCTTCGCAGTTCGCGGCTACGGTCCTGTCCCGGCTAGGCCCCGGTACCGGCTCAGGCACGGCTAGTGGGCGCTTTGCCGGCTTGTTCGGATCGGCCCGCAGTGATGGCTCGGTCACCTTGCGGGCGGCCATTTCCCGTCTCGGTCGCCTCGAGGTGTTGAGCTGCCTGCTCCTTCCTGGACCAGACGGCCCCGGGACCACCTACCCCGCGCTCACTCCGCAGGTCGCCGGGGCCAGCTGGTACGAACGAGAGCTGGCCGACATGTTCGGCCTCGTACCCGAGGGGGGCCCGGGCGTCGACCCGCTGGTCCTACCCCGTAACAGGTTCACGCCACCGCCCTGCCCGGGCGGCGGCGGTCCCGTCGGCGAGATAGTGCCGGACGAGTCGGCACTATCGGCTCACGTCTCGGGCATAGGCATCTTCACCCTCCCGTACGGCCCGGTCCGCTCGGGTATTTTCGAGTCGGTCCAGTACCTCATCGAGACGCCCGGGGAAGATATCCCCCACGTCCGTGCCCGTGTGTACCACAAACACCGAGGTACCGAGCGGCGCTTCGAAGGCATGCTTCCCAGCGATGGCGTCCTGTTGGCGGAACGGGCCGAGGGGGTGGCGTCGGTCGCCCATGCCATGGCCTTCTGCCAGGCCGTCGAAGCCATGTCGGCAGGGCCGGGCGAGCCCGAGGGGGCCGCCGTGCCCGAGGGGGCCGCCGTGCCCGAGGGAGCTCTGCTGGTACGGGCCCTGCACGCCGAGCTCGAGCGCATCGCCAACCACCTCGACTCCACCATCCGCCATACCGAGGCGGCCGGCCAAGCCGTGGCCAACGCCCGTTCTGGCGTGGCACAAGGAGCGTTTGATGCAGCTTCGGGCCAGGCTGTGCGGTCACCGCTTCGGCCGCGGTGTCATTGTCCCCGGAGGCGTTTCTGGCCCCCCGGCGTTGGCCCCGGGCTCCGCCCTTTCCGAGCTTGCCGCCCTGGAGGCAGACGTAGGCGCCGATGCCCGCCATCTCATGGCCACGTCATCGTTCCTGGACCGCCTGCGGGGCACGGGGATCATCACGACCGAGGTCGCCGCCCAACGGGGGGCGCTGGGGCCGGTGGGGCGGGCCTCGGGTTCCCTAGAGGACGTGAGGGCGCAGCGGCCCTACGGCGCCTACCGGCTCATCGAGATCCCGGCCATGCGCTACCGCGACGCCGGCGACGCCCTGGCCCGCCAGCTCGTCCGGCTGGACGAGGTCCGGGGCTCGTTCCAGCTCTGCCGCCTGGTGCTCGAACGCCTGGCCGAGCGCTCCCCCGACGGGCCCTGGGCCGTAGGCTGCGTGCCGGCCGACGGGACGGCGTGGGGATGGGCGGAGGCTCCCCAGGGCGAGCTGCTCTACCTGGTCGAGACGGAGGGCGGCCGGCTGCGGCGGGTCAAGCCCCGGTCGGCTTCGTTCCACAACCTGAGCATCTTCCCCGAGGCCTTCGGCGGCGACATCTTCACCGACTTTGCCTTCATCGAAGCCAGTTTCGGCCTTTCGATCGCCGGGGTGGCGGGCTGATGCCCTGGGTGGCCCGAGGCCTGCGCGACGGCGTCCTCACCACGCGCTACCCCAAGCGGCCCGACGACTACGGAGCCAACTGGCGAGGCGCCGTCCGCGTCCGCCAAGCGATGGCCGGCAACTCGGACGGCGCCGAGATGCTTTGCCCCACAGGCGCCATCAGCCGTGGCCCCGGCGGAGACGTGGCCCTCGACCGGGGCAGGTGCATCCTGTGCGGCCGGTGTGTGGCGCAGCGCCCAGACCTTTTCAGTTTTGAGCGCTCGCCCGAAGTGGCCAGCCTCGCTCGCCCGGCGCTGGTTGTGCCTCCCACCGACCAGGGCCAGGCCGCCGTGGCCGAGGCCCGGGCCGAGCTGTCCCGGCGCGTACGGTCCTTGAAGAGGTCGGTCCACGTGCGCCACGTCGACGCCGGCTCGGACGGCTCAGAAGAGTGGGAGATAGCGGCGCTGCTGGGGCCCGTCTACGACGTGCACAGGCTCGGTGTCTTTTTCACCGCCAGCCCCCGCCACGCCGACCTCCTGATGATCTCGGGGGCCGGTTCGGCCGGGATGGCCGGGCCGCTGCTCACCACTTATGAGGCGATGCCCGACCCGCGGGTCGTGGTGGCCGTGGGCACCGACGCCATCAGCGGCGGCGCCATGAGCCCGAGTTATGCCACCCGGGGAGGCGTCGGGGGGATGGTACCCGTAGACGTGTGGGTGCCCGGCTCGCCTCCCAGCCCCTTCTCCATCCTCCACGGCATACTCCTGGCCGTGGGCCTTCTACCAGGAGCGGGCGCGTGAGACAGGCGTTGTTACTGGTGGCACTGGCGCTCTTGACGGCGGGCGCGGCGACGAGCATGGTCTGGGGCACGCAGCGGGGCTGGTCCCGGCGGGCCACCTACGGGGCGGCGGCCGCGGCCAGCGTCCTGGTGGCGGTGACGGGGGTTCTTTGCGTCTCGGGCTCGGCCCACACCGTCGACCTGGGCAACCTCTTGGACTTCGGCCAGACGGCTCTGCGCCTCGACCCGCTGGCCGGGCTCTTCTTGACGCTTACGGGCAGCCTCGGCGCCCTCATCTCTGTGGCCCTCGTGAACTGGCCGGCGCCGGCGAGCGGTACCGGCAGCCGCGCCATCGGCGCCGGGTACATGCTGCTGCTCGGCTCGGTCACAGTCACCATCGCCGCCGCCGACGCGTTCAGTTTCCTTTTCGCCTGGGAAGCCCTGACGGTGTCCTTCTATATCCTCACTGCCGCCACCCGCTCGCGCCCGGACCAGGCCACGGCCTCGTGGGTCACGGCGGCCGTGGGCAAAGCCGGTGGGGCCGCCCTGCTGGTCGGCTTCTTGTTGCTGGCCGGGGCGGCCCGCTCGTTCGGGTTCTCGGCCTGGCGCGGGGTGCAGGTGAGCGGGTTGCACGACGCCGCCTATGCCCTGGTGGTCTTTGGCTTGGGGACCAAGGTCGGCCTTACGCCGTTCCAGGTCTGGATGCGGCGCGGGTACCCGGCGGCTCCCGGACCGGTGCGAGCGGCCATGGCCGGTCTGGCCGTCAACACGGGGTTTTATGGCTTGTGGCGGTTCCTGGCCCTCCTGGGCCGCCCTCCCGAGTGGCTGGCCGCCCTCGTCCTCGTCCTAGGCGGGCTCACCGCTCTGCTGGGGATCACCTTCGCCGCCGTACAGGCCGACATCAACCGGGTCATCGCGTACTCCAGCGCCGAGAACGGCGGGATAATCATGGTCGGCTTCGGCGTGGCGCTGGCGGGCGCCTACGTCGCCAACAGCGCCCTGGTAGCCGTCGGCCTGCTCGCCGCCTCGTTGCAAGTGCTCGCCCACGCGGTGGCGAAAACTGGCCTGTTCCTCGGTGCGGCCAACTTCGAGGCGAGCACGGCGAGCACCGAGCTCGGCCGGCCCTGCGGCCTGGCCCGCTGCCGACCTTGGAGCTCGGCATCTTTTGCCGCGTCGGCCCTCACCCTGGCCGGGTTGCCCCCCACGATCGGGTTCGTTTCGGAGTGGTTCATCTTCGAGGCCCTGATGCAGCAGTTCAGGCTCCACCCACTCGCCCTGCGCCTGGCCACGGCCAGCGCCGGCGCTCTGATCGCCCTGACGGCCGGCGTCGCTGCCCTCACCTTCGTGCGCCTCCTGGGCTTCACCATCCTCGGGCGTCCTGTCGCCGGCTTGCTACCACCGGACGGCGGCGAAGGCGGGGCCTTGGCCAAGTCCGCCCTGGGCGGCATCGCCTTGTCGTGCTTCGCCCTGGCCGCCGTGGCGCCCTGGGTCGTGCGCTACATGGCCCGAGGTCTGGGCCCCGACGTGGCCCGGTCCGTCACGCTCGGCGCCCTCAAATCACCGTGGGTCCTCCAGCCCGTATTCCCCAACTTCTCGGCCCTTTCTACGAGTTGGCTTTTCGTCGTCATGCCCCTGGGCCTCCTGGCGGTGACGGCAGCCACGGTGCTGGCGTCCAGGGGGCGGTTCCTGTCCGTCCGCCGTGTCCCGGTATGGCGCTCGGCGACTCCCGGCGTCCATGGTGAAGACAGCTACAACGCTTTTGCTTACGCCAACCCGCTGCGCCACGTCCTCGCCAACGTCCTCGGGACGCAGAAGGAGGTGGCCACCGTTGAGGCCGATCTTGACCGTCTCGGCCCGGGCCAAGGGGCCGCAGCCCTGGGGGCGAGCGACGAACTGGCCCTCGACGCCGCCGCGGGCGAGGGACCGAGGCACTCCCACGTGGTCTTCAAAGCCACCATCGTCGACCCCGTGGAGTCCTATTTCTACCGGCCTGCCATCGCCGGTTACCTCGCCCTGGTGCGGATGGCCAAGCGGCTCCAGTCCGGCCGCCTGGAAGCGTACGTCGGCTACATGCTCATCGCCCTGATAGCCGTCCTGGTCGTCGCCGTGGCCATGGGTTAGTCGTCACACCCCCCGGGTACCATGGCCCCCGTGCCTCCCTTCAAAGTCATCTCGGAGTGGTCGCCGGCCGGTGACCAACCTGAGGCCATACACAACCTGGCCGAGGGTGTCCAGCGCGGTGATCGTTTCCAGACCTTGCTCGGCATCACCGGCAGCGGCAAGAGCGCCACCATCGCCTGGACCATCGAGCAGGTACAGCGACCGACGTTGATCATCGAGCCCAACAAATCGCTGGCCGCTCAGTTCGCCAACGAAATGCGGGAGATATTCCCTCACAACCGGGTCGAGTACTTCGTCAGTTATTATGACTATTACCAACCAGAGGCTTATATCCCCACGAGCGACACCTACATCGAAAAGGACAGCTCGATAAACGACGAGATCGACCGGCTGCGCCATTCGGCCACGTTTGCCCTGTTGACCCGCCGGGACGTGATAGTCGTAGCCTCGGTGTCCTGCATCTACGGCCTGGGCTCACCCGAGGAGTACGGCCAGCACATACTGGCCCTGTCTGTGGGCCACAATTACGACCAGCGCGCCATCCTGGGACGGCTAGTCGACATGCAGTACGAGCGCAACGACGCCAACCTCGTGCGCGGGAAGTTCCGCGTCCGGGGCGACACCGTCGAGGTGCACCCCGCCTACGAGGAGCACACGCTGCGCATCGAGCTGTTCGGCGACGAAGTGGAGCGCATGACCAGGGTCGACCCGGTCACCGGCGAACTGCTGGGCGAGGTCGACGAGGTCGTCATCTTCCCGGCCACGCACTATGTGGCCGGGGACGAGCGGATGCGCCGGGCCATCAGCGACATCGAGGTCGAGCTGCAGGAGCGCTTGGCCTATTTCGAAAAGGCGGGCAAGCTCCTGGAGGCTCAGCGGCTACGGATGCGCACGAGCTACGACCTCGAGATGATGGCCGAGGTCGGCAGCTGCGCCGGTATCGAGAACTACAGCCGTCACATCGACGGGCGGTCCGCCGGGCAGGCCCCCAACACACTGCTCGACTTCTTCCCCAAGGACTACCTGCTGGTCATAGACGAGTCGCACGTGGCGGTGCCACAATTGCACGGCCAGTACCACGGCGACCGGTCCCGAAAAGAGACCCTTATCGAGCACGGCTTCCGTCTGCCGTCGGCCGCCGACAACCGCCCCCTGCGTTACGAGGAACTGCTGGAGCGGGTCAACCAGTGCATTTTCATGTCGGCCACGCCTTCGGCCTACGAGATAACGCTTTCGGACCAGGTCGTCGAGCAGATCGTCCGCCCCACCGGCCTGATCGACCCGGAAGTGGTGGTCAGGCCCACCAAGGGACAGATCGACGACCTCATGACCGAGGTGGCCAAGCGGACCGCCGAGGGCGGGCGCGTCCTGGTCACCACCCTCACCAAGAAGATGGCCGAGGACCTGACCGACTACTTGCTCGAACAGGGACTGAAGGTCCGCTACCTCCACTCCAACATCGACACGCTCGAACGCATAGAGATCCTGCGTGACCTGCGGCTGGGCGAGTTCGACGTACTGGTCGGCATCAACCTGCTCCGGGAGGGGCTCGACCTGCCCGAGGTTTCCCTGGTCGCCATCTTGGACGCCGATAAGGAAGGGTTCCTGCGCTCGGAGACGTCGCTCATCCAGACCATCGGCCGGGCGGCCCGAAACGTGGACGGTTCAGTGATCATGTACGCCGACGAGATGACCGACTCGATGCGCCATGCGATTTCCGAGACCCACCGCCGGCGCAAGCTCCAGCAGGAGTACAACATCGAGCACGGCATCAACCCCCAGACGGTGCGCCGGGCCGTGAGCGACATCCTCAGCATGTTGGGCCGCAGGGACGCCAGCGGCACGGCACCGGTCCCGGGCGCCGACCGGCGCAGCCGACGGCACGACCGTGCCCGTTCCGACCTCGCCGGCATGCCCGTGGCCGACCTCACCAGGCTCATTTCCGCCCTGGAGGAGGAAATGCGCGAGGCGGCCGCCGACCTTCGGTTCGAGTACGCGGCGCGCTTGCGGGACGAGATGACGGACCTCAAAAAGGAGCTGAAAGCCCTCTCGGAGATGGGTGTCGCCGTAAAGTGACGGCGCCAGCGGATAACGACGCCATTACATGACGGCAGCCGTTCCGGGGGGCGGGGCACTCGGTGGTGCGCCGTGGGCCCTATTTGATGGCTTCTCGCAACCTCTCCAGCGCCCCCAGGCGCCGGTTCATTTTCTCGGGTTCTTCTGCATCGCGACTGCGCACCCTGACCTCGAGAGCGTCAAGCCGCGCCGACTCGCGCAGAGTTAGCTGGGCCCTTTCCTCATCGGGCCGGCGCCGCAGGGCGCGGACAAAGCCGGCCTGGGCGTCGACAGCCCGGTTGAGGCCCAGACGGCCGGCGACGGCCGAATAAGAGATCCCGCTGTCCCTGAGCTTGAGGACCTCGTCGTCGACATCCTTGCGGTTGGCGGGACGAGGTGCTCTTGCTTGCCCAGGAGACTGGGAACGCCCCTCACGGTTTTCCCGGCCGTCACGGCCGTCACGAGCAGTCCCAGACGTTCTAGGCAGGACGGACCCCAGCGGCCTGGGGGCCTCGGGCCCTGCTCGGCCGTGAACTCGACCTTCTGGCCCTCGGTCAGCTGCCGGAAACCGGAAGCCTCGATGGCCGAATGATGCACGAACAGATCTGGTCCGGCGACATCGGGAGTAATAAAGCCGTAACCCTTGTCGGCGTTGAACCATTTGACGGTGCCCGTAGGCATGGCACGTTCCTTCCATCCATGCGATTACCCGGCGGCTGTAGCCGCTAATTTTGCTCGGCCTGCATGGACGGAACCGAGGGGGTGCCCTAAGGAGTATAGGGGCCCGGCGCCTCTTGGCCCGATCGCGGCGCAGCGGGGCCGGTGAGGGGACCGGAAAGTTGTCCCGGGACGTCCCGACGTCGAGGTCGAGCGCCCGGGCCAGAGCGGCAGCGGCCTGCCTTTGGTCGGGGGAAACAAAGGCCACGACCGAGCCCGCCGCGCCGGCTCGGGCTGTGCGCCCAGAACGGTGCAGGTAGTCCTTGGGGTCGGGTGGCAGGTCGTAGTGGACGACGCAGGAGACGTCGTCGACATGGACACCCCGGGCAGCCACGTCGGTGGCCACCAAAGCCCGGACCTTTCCGGCCCGGAAGGCGGCCAGGGTCCGGTCCCGCTGAGGTTGGCTATGCCCGCCGTGGATGGCGGCCACCGCCAGCCCGCTATTGCCGAGCTGGCGGGCCAGGCGGTCGGCACCGTGCTTGGTGCGCACAAAAACGATCGTGGAGGTCTCGCCTTTCACCACTTCGGCACAGGCGGCGGCACGTTCGGCGGCGGCCACGGCCCGGAAGCGGTGTGTGGCCCGTCCCACCTCTTCGACCGTCGAGACGACCTCGTGCCGGACAGGCTGGTGCTGGTAGTTGCGGACGAGGGGCCGGACCGAGGCGTCGTCGAGGGTGGCCGAGAACAGCATGGTCTGGCGCCGGGCGTTGGTGGCATCGAGGATACGGCGCACGGCCGGCAGGAAGCCCATGTCGGCCATCCGGTCCGCCTCGTCGATCACGACGATATCGACGTCGGAGAGGACGACCTCGCCCATCCGCATGAGGTCCTCCAGCCGGCCGGGACAGGCGACGACAACGTCAACTCCCCGCTGAAGGGCGCGGCGCTGGGGATTGAAGGCCACCCCTCCGAAGATGGCGTGGGCCCTCAGGTTGCGGGTGGCCAGGAAGGGCACCAGCTCACCGGTGATCTGGGATGCGAGCTCCCGGGTCGGCGCCAGTACCAGGCCGCGGGGGCGCTTGGGTACACCACGGGAAACCAGCGCCGCCATGGGAAGTGCGAACGCCAGCGTCTTGCCCGACCCGGTGGGCGCCATGCCGGACACGTCCCTGCCCTCGAGGGCGTCGGGGATGATGGCGGCCTGCACGGGTAGGGGCTCGGTGATGCCACGCCGGTGCAGGACCTGCACCAGGGCGTGGGACACCCCGAGGTCGGCAAATGAGGCACCGGGCGTAGCTTCGCCCAGAGCTAAAGAAGTCAAAACAAGCTCCGTTCTGTCAGTCGCACACTCGCAAACCTGAGCAGAGAAGCCCGGGACCACCAGTGGCTCGCGTCGTGCCAACGTGACAAAACGCGATCGGTAAGCCCGATTATAGGCGACACAGCCCCCTTGCGGGATCCCTCGGTGCGGGAGCGCCCTAATGTCTGAATGATGCCCCTCAAAATGCGTTCGTCGGCGGCCGGGCGTTGGCAAAGGACCTCCACGGCATTTGCCGTCATAGCCGCTGCTACCACCACGGCGGTGGCGGTGGCGGTGGCGGTGGCGCCTGCCCCCGCCGGCGCCGGGACGGCCGGGGGGGGCGTCCACATACCGGCCCTCAGCCCTAAACCCGCCCTCGATGCTCTGCCCGGACCGGGTCTCGGCCGCCTCGGCCACGTCCTGCCCCTGTCGGCGGGCCGGCCCGTCCCGCCTTCATGGCCGCGGCCTCACGTCCTGGTCCCGGCGCCCGGCCAGGCTACGGTGGTCCCGATCAACAACGAATCCACCAACTGGTCCGGCTATGTCGACGTCGGCACCGGGGCCCGGTTCACGGCGATCACCGGCACCTGGACTGTGCCCGCGGTGGCCCGAGCTCGTCGAGCGCCTCCAGCACCTGGGTGGGGATCGACGGCGACAGCAATTCGAGCCTGATCCAGGCCGGCACCGAACAGGACTGGAGCCCGCAGGGCGTGCTCTATTACGCCTGGTACGAGATGCTCCCGGCAGTGTCGATCGAACTTGGCGCCGTCCAGCCCGGTGACCGGGTCACCGTCGCCATCGTGAAGGACCAGCCGGGCACGTGGTCCATCACCGTCGACGACTCGACCGAGGGCTCGTTGTGGTCGGGCTCGGTGGCTTACAGCGCCCCCGAAGCGAGCGCCGAGTGGATCGAGGAGGCACCCACCAACGCCGACACGGGCAATGTCGAGCCCCTGGCCGACTACGGCCGGGTCCAGTTCTCGGGCCTCGGCGTCCAGGGCGCGGGCACGGCGGCGGCAACGGCCTCGCCGGTGTACATGGTCAAACCGGCCACCGACAGCGTCGTCCAGTCCTACCCGGCCCCGTACGACGCCTCCACGGACTCGTTCAATGTCACCTACGGCGCCCCGGCCCGGTTGCCCGCCCGGTTCCCGGCGGTCCCCATCGCCACCGGCGCGCCCCCGGCGACGACCACCACCACGGGCGGCCAGCCGCCTAGCACCACCACTTCCACCACTTCCACCACTCCGACGACGGCGGCGCCGGCGCCGCCCGCCGGCCACGGGTACTGGCTCGTGGGCGACGACGGCGGGGTTTTCGCCTTCGGCGACGCCCCCTACCACGGCTCTACGGGGAACATGGTCACCAAGGTCCGCAACCTGGTCGTGAGCCTGGCTGTGGTGTCGGGCATAGCCCCCACGCCCGACGACGGCGGCTATTGGTTGGTCACGGTCAACGGCGGGATTTTCCCCTTCGGCGACGCCAGTTATTTCGGGTCCCTGCAGAACATCGGGGTGCTGGACGCCGAGGTCCCCACCATAGTGCCCACGACGGACGGCAAAGGCTATTTCATGATCTCGTGGCAAGGGGGCGTCTATGCCTTCGGCGACGCCCGCTTCGAGGGCACCTGCGGCACCCCCGCCCACTGTGGAGCGGGCCTGGCGGCCCTGGTGCCCGACGCCACGGCTGGGGGCTATTGGTTGGTCCTGGCCAGCTGCAAGGTCCTTGCTTTCGGCGACGCCCCCACCATCCCCGCCGACGACTGCGAGAGCTACGCCACGGAGCACAAGGTGCAGGTCCGGACGGCTGTGCGCACGCCCGACGGCGGCGGCTATTGGGTGTTGCTGTCCGACGGGTCCGTGTACCCCGAAGGAGATGCCAGCGCCCTGGGCTCGTGGACGGCGCCGGCCATAACCAACGGCAAGGACCCGGCTGTGGCCATGGTTCCCACCCGCGACGGTCGGGGAGCATGGGTGGTACTGCAAAAGGGCAGGGTGAAGGCCTACGGCGACGCGCCAGGGCTGGGCGACCTGGCGGGCCAGAAGCTTTCCGAGCCGCTGGTCGCCGCCTCCGGGTGGTAGGCGCCGGGGGGCCATGACGACGCCGGTACCCCTCCTGGCCCACGGGATGGGCCTGGGCGCCGTGGCCCCCGACTGGACGCCGCTGGCGACCGAAGAGGTGCGCCGGTTGCTCCGGCGCCTACCCGGGGTGGGGGGGGCGTCCGCCGCCGCCGTCACCTGGCACAGCCCGCGGCCCTTTGCGGCCACGGCGGTGATCTCCGTGCCGGGCGCCGGGACCAGGCACGGGCGCCGGTTGGTGGCCAAACGTCACCACCGAGCGGTGCGCACCGAGGCCAGTCTCCAGGCCGAGCACAATTTTATGCGGCACCTGGCCGGCTACGGGGTGGCCGTGCCCCAGGTCCTCGACGACGGTGCCCGCTCGGTGTGGGTAGAGGACGACTTCGTCTACGAGGTCCTCGAGATGCTCGACGGCCGGGACCTGTACCGTGAGGCCCTGTCGTGGACACCGTTCGCCTCGGAGGGCCATGCCCGGTCCGCCGGAGGCGCCCTGGCCCGTCTCCACCTGGCCAGCGAGGGCTACGCCGCTCCGGCCCGGTCCGCCGAGCCGCTGCGGGCCTCGGACGACATCATCGGCTCCGACGACCCCCTTGGCGCCGTCGCCGCCCTGGCCGGACAACGGGCCGCCCTCGCCGACTTCCTCGCACCGCGGTCATGGCGCCGTGAGCTGTCAAGCCGGTTGGGCCCCCTCCAGGAGCGCTACCGGCCCTACGCCCGGTCCCTGGCCCCACTTTGGGCCCATAACGATTGGCACCCATCGAACCTGCTGTGGTCGGGGCCGGGAGCACAGGCGCAGGTGGCCGGGGTCATCGACTTCGGCCTGAGCAACCTCACCACGGCGTGTTACGACCTGGCCACGGCGATCGAGCGGTCGGTCGTCGCCTGGCTAGAGCCCGCCCACCGGCGCCCGGTGCGCTTGGACCTGGCCCAGGCTTTGCTCGACGGGTACCGCTCCGTACGTCGGCTCCGGCCCGAAGAAGTGGCTGCCCTCCCCCACCTCCTGCCCGTGGTACACGTTGACTATGCCCTCTCCGAGGTGGAGTACTTCCATGCCGTCGTACGCTCGCCCGCCAACGCCCAGCTCGCCTACCAGGACTACCTCCTCGGGCACCTGGAGTGGTTCGCCGGTCCGGCGGGCACCGAGCTGTGCTCGTACATCGGGCAGGTCCTGGCTCAGGCCCCGTGACGCGGTGGGATCTACCAGGCGTTAGGCGGCTGCAGGCCGGCCAGGCAACGCTGGACGGCCTGGCGTGAAGTCGGGGCCGACCCGACTTCCTCCACGAAACCGTGCCGGTTGACCATCATCACGACTTTGTAGGGTTGCTCGTCGCCACCACCCGTGGTGGCCTCCGTCTCTATGAGCCAACTCGAGCCGAGCTGCAGCCCGGCCAGCTCTTCCCCCACGAGCTCGGGGTAGCGCTCGGCCAGGAACGCCGTGGCCGCCGCCAGGACCGACGGTTCGGAAAGTTCTATGTCTTCAATCACTTTTCTCTCCCAAACTTGCCGGCGTCTACGACGTCGATGGCATGAACAACGATTAGCCCCACCTAACCACAAGGGCGCCCGACCTAGGGCGAGGGCTTCCGAGTCCACAACGCCACCGGCCCCCCCAGCGCCGACGTACTCACGCAGCGTGGTCGAGGGCGGTTCCCGGTCGCGCCCCGGAGTCTGACGCCCACTCAGCGAGGGCAGCCGACGTCGGCCCAAACGGGACCAGCGCCGGGCGTCACGCGCCTGGCAGTCAGGCACAGACAATCCTTCCCCCCTCTTAGGATGTAGGGCCATGGGGACAACTACCGCACCGCCCTGCCTGCGCCTCCGGTCCGACGACACGGTGGGCGTAATGACCGGCGCCCGGCCCGCGGGGGCCGAGCTCGTCGTCGGTGACCTGGTGGTCAGGCTGCGCGACGACCTCCCCGCCGGACACAAAGTGGCACTGGCCGACGTCCCCGCCGGCGGCCAGGTGCGCAAGTACGGCCAGGTCATCGGGGTGGCGACGCGTCCCATCCAGGCCGGTGAACACGTCCACTCCCACAACCTGGCCTTTGCCGACTTCGGGCGCGACTACGCCTTCGGCCAGGATCTGAAGGAGGCCGGGTCGCCTCCCATCGAGCCCAGCGCCACCTTCAAGGGGATCGTCCGGGCGGGAGGGCAGGTGGCGACCCGGAACTACATCGGCATCCTGACCTCGGTCAACTGCTCGGCGACGGTGGCGCGGATGGTGGCCGCCCAGTTCGGGGAGGGCTCCGAGCTCCTGGTCGAGTACCCCAACGTCGACGGCGTCGTGGCCCTGACCCACGGCTCGGGCTGCGGGATGGCGGGTGCGGGAGAGGGCTTCGAGCTCCTGCGGCGGACGCTGAGCGGCTACGCCCGTCACCCAAACTTCGCCGCCCTGCTGGTTATCGGCCTGGGTTGCGAGGTCAACCAGGTCCGGGCCCTGACCGAAGGATTCGACCTGGCCCAGGGCACCCCCCTGCTGCCCATGACCATCCAGGACATGGGTGGGACCCGGGCGACGGTCCGGGAGGCGTCATCGCGCATCCGCGAGCTGGCCGGGGAGGTCAACAACGTAGCCCGAACGGATGTCCCCGCCCGCGAGCTGGTCCTCGGACTGGAATGCGGCGGCTCCGATGCGTACTCCGGCATTTCTGCCAACCCCGCCCTGGGCGTTGCCGCCGACCTGCTGGTCCGCCAGGGCGGCACTGCCGTCCTGGGCGAGACGCCGGAGATCTACGGCGCCGAGCACCTCCTCACTCGCCGGGCCGTGACTCGCGCCGTGGGCGAACAGCTGGTCGCCAGGGTCCACTGGTGGGAGAGCTATGTGAAGAGCTGCGGCGCCAGCCTGGACAACAACCCCTCGCCCGGCAACAAGGAGGGCGGCCTGACGACCATCCTGGAGAAATCGCTCGGCGCCGTGGCCAAAGGGGGCAGCAGCCCTTTGGCCGCCGTTTACGAGTACGCCGAGCAGGTCACCGCCAAGGGCTTCGTCTTCATGGACACTCCGGGCTACGACCCGGTCTCGGTGACGGGCATGGTGGCGGGCGGGGCCAATGTTGTCTGCTTCACCACGGGCCGGGGGTCCGTCTTCGGGTCCAAGCCGGCACCGTGCATAAAGCTGGCCACCAACAGCGACGTCTACGGGCGGATGTCAGAGGACATGGACGTCAACTGCGGGACCATCGTCGACGGGGCGCTCAGCGTTGACGAGGTCGGCCAGGAGATCTTCGACCTCGTGCTGGCCGTGGCGTCCGGGCAACGGACCAAGAGCGAAGAGCTCGGCTTCGGGGACGAAGAGTTCACTCCCTGGCAGCTGGGCGCCGTGCTCTGAACCGGCCTCAGCTGGCGCCGTACCCCCGGGCCTGCAGGTTGAACAACTCGGCGTAGAGCCCGCGTTCGCTCAGCAGTGTGGCATGGTCCCCACTGGCCACGACCCTGCCCTTGTCCATGACGACGATCTGGTCGGCCATGTGGACCGTCGAGAAGCGGTGCGACACGAGGAGCGTTATGGCGCCGTTGGCCTGTCCGAGCCGGCGAGCCGCCTCTCCGAAGCGGGTGAAGATGGCCGCCTCGGTGAGGGCGTCCAAGCTGGCGGTGGGCTCGTCCAGCACGACAACCAAGGGCGCCGGGCGCATCAGGCCCCGGGCCAGCGCCAACCTCTGCCATTGGCCGCCGGAAAGCGACCGCCCGCCGATGTAGGGCCCAGGACGGTCCCGAGCCCCTCGGGGAGCTCGGCCACCAGAGAAGCGGCGCCAGCCTGGTCGACAGCGGCGAGCACCGCCGCCTCGTCGTCGATCCTAGGTAGGTCCCCCACGCCGACCCCGTCGCCCAGGCTCATGTGGAACCGCACGAAGTCCTGGAACGCCCCCGTGGTCACCTCGCGCCAGGCCGCCGGGTCGAGGTGCGCCAAGTCGGCGCCGTCGACCGAAATGGTGCCCCGGGTCGGTCGGTACATGCCCGTGAGCAGCTTGACGAGAGTCGTCTTCCCGGCCCCGTTCTCTCCCACGATGGCAACCGTGCTGCCGGCGGCCAGGCTGAGGTTGACCCCGGACAGCGTGGCCTCGCTGCGGCCCGGGTAGGCGAAGTCGACTCCCTCGAACCGAATACCCATCTGCAGGGCGGCGGGCACACTCGCCCCGGCCGGGCTCGGCGAACCGGCCACGTAGTCTTCCAGCCACAGCAGGCGACCGGCGGTCATCGCGGCCGTGGCGAAGCTGCCGGCGGTGTCCGTGGCGCTGCCGAGCTGGCGTTGGCTGCGCCGGACCAGGCTCACGGCCTCGACGACCTCACCCGGCGAGCCGTGGCCGTGCGCGGCCCGGAGCACGAGCACGATCACGCCGGCGGCAAAGCCGGCCGCATAGCCCGTCCAACCCAGCGCCTCCCACAGAGCGGAGCGACGCGCCGCCCGCAGCGACTGGGCATTGATCTCGTCGCCCAGGCGGGAGTGGCGCTCGATGACGGCCTTGGCGATGCCGAAGGTGCGCAGCTCCCGGGCCGGGGCGGCCGTGGACGCCAGGGTGAACAGCTCCCCGAGCAGTCGCCGTCTGTCCGCCAGTTCGTCGTCGGACCGCTTCTGGATCCGGGCCGCGTACCGGTCGGCGACACCGGGCAGGATGGCGAGCAGGGGCACGACCAGGACCGGAGGGTAGATGGCGGCCAGCAGGACGACGACCAGGACCACCTGGATGGCCGACTGGAGCAGGCTGAGGACCTGGCGCGGCGACCCGGCCAGGGTGCGGCGCTGGGCTCGGAGGTTGTCGATCTCGGCCAGGTACTCGGGCCGCTCGAAATGCTCCAGGAACGGCGCCTCGTTCACCAGAGCCCCGACCCGGGCACCCAGGTACAGGTTGGTGCGGTCGGTTAGCCGGCTACCCATCATGGCGCTCACCAGGCGCGCCCCCCAGGAGGCGCCGAAGCTGAGGCCGACCAGGAGCACCCCGGTCACCAGGGCGTGGCCGTGATGGGCAACGGCACCGTCGACGATGGTGCGAAAGGCGACGGGGTAGACCACGCCGAGCACCCCGGCGGCCAGTGCCGTGAGCGTGCACAGGGCCGTCAGGCCGGGCGCTTCCCGGACGGCGGTGCCAAACATGATATCGACCTTGCGCAGCGTCCGCCCCCGCGGCCGGCCTTCATGCACTGCCGGGGCCATGGCTGTTAGGACCGGAGAAACTGGCGGCCTGAGCTTCGAACATGGCCGCATAGGTGCCGCCGGCCGCCAAGAGCTCGTCGTGGGTGCCGATCTCGGTGATACGCCCGTTGTCCAGCACCGCGATCCGCTCGGCACGGCGGACCGTCGAGAACCGGTGAGAGATGACCAGCGTCGTCACGCCCGCCGTCAGCTCGAAGAAAACGGTCGTAAAAAGCGGCCTCGGCGCGCACGTCGAGCTGAGCCGTCGGCTCGTCCAGGACGAGCAGCGTCGCCCCCCGGGCCACCGAGTAAAAGGCCCGGGCCAGGGCCACCCGCTGCCATTGGCCGCCCGAGAGGTCGGTGCCGTTGCGGTACCCCGAGGACAGTACCGTACCCCAGCCGTGCGGCAGACCCTCGACCAGCGGGCCCGCACCGGCCATCTCGACGGCCCGGCGCAATGCCGCCTCGTCGACCTCGGCGCCGAGGTCGCTGATGGCCACGTTGTCGCGAAAGCTCAATGGGTAGCGGGTGAAATCCTGGTAGACCACGGCCACCTGGCGTTGCCAGGAACGGGCGTCGAGATCGGCCAGGGGTAGGCCGTCGACGGTGATACGGCCCGCGGTGGGCGCCCGCAGGCGGGCCAGCAAGGTCACCAGAGTGGTCTTGCCGGCGCCGTTCACGCCGACTATGGCCAGCGAGCGCCCGGCGTGGAGGCAAAGGTCGAGGTCGGACAGGGCGGGTGTGGCGGCCCCCGGGTACTGGTACTCGACGGCCTCGAAGCGGATCTCCGAACGGGGCCGGCCCTCGGCCGGCCACGCCGCCCGAGGCCAAGTCGGGGCGCGACAGGGAGGCCACGATCCCCTCGACGTCAGGCACCGCCGCCAGCATCTGCTCCAGGGCCACATCGTCGGCGCTCACCCCACCCACCTGCGCCGCCAGCATGAACATGGGGAGCATTACCGTCACGGTCCGCAGCCCGACTTCCCCCCGGTAGGCGGCCAAGCCGACCTCGCCCGCACCGATGATGTACATGGCGCACACGACGGCACTGAGGCGCATGGCCCGGCGCTCGAAGTGGCGGGCCTCGGCCCAGGATGGCGCCATCCCTTCCAGCCACTTTTGACGGTGACGGTCGAGCACCCACTGACCGAGGCCGAAGATGCGCATCTCCTTGGCGCACTCGGGGCGCCAGGCGCAACCCAGGTAGTACCAGCTGTGGCGCAGGGCCGGGGTCGCCCGGCGCACCAGAGTGGCGCGACTGGCCAGCAACGACCGCAGAGGTGGGCGGATGGCGCACCAGCCGACGAGGAACATGAGCCCTACCCACCAACGGAAACTGGCCAGCACGGCACAGGCCAGCAACCCCGCGAAGCGATCGCCGAGCACCCCGGCCAACGTCATCGGGGCGTCCCCAGGGCGGGCGCTGGAAAGCTCGCCCGTAGCCGAACTGAGCCGGTCGAGCACCTCGGGGTCCTCCAGGTGCTCGACGCCGGCCGGTGCCGACACGGCACGCGTCAAGCGCCTCTGAAGATCGGAGGTCATAACCGCCGAGCTGTGGGCAGAGAGAAGGTCCTCCAGCGGGCTGCGCAGCAACGAGAGCCCGTAAGCACCTGCCCCCACCGCCAGTGACACCAGCAGGGCGTGCCCGGCGGGCGAGCCCAGCCCCGCGGCTACGGCCGCCGGGATACGACCGGTGGCCCAACCGATGGCGACCAGGGCCAGTGTGGGCAGGAAACCTTCGACCAGCACGAATAACAGCACCGAGATCGCCAGCCCCGGGCTGGCCGCGCACATCAGGCGGCCCACCCGGGCCCGGACGGCCAACGAGGACAGGACGTGGCCGGCCCATTGGCGGGACCGGGCCGGCACATCGACGCGTCGGACCAGATCGCTCAGTCCAGGCACCTCTACAAGATTGTCACCCGCGGGCGACGTTGTCACCCGGGCGGGGCCGAGGGACCTCGGGCAGGGCTGGCGGCTGGCGCGGGCCGCTGGCCGCCAGCCACTGGCCGCCAGCCACTGGCCGCTGGCCGCCGGCCGCTGGCCGCTGCCGCAGGTTTGTCGCCGGCCTGGCATCGGTAGGTTTGGCCTATGGCCATCGGACGCTTCAGTGTCATCGCCCTTGACTGCCCAGATCCCTACGCCCTGGCTACTTTTTACGGGGCCGTCACAGGGTGGCGCCTCGACGAGGACGGCACGGACGACAACTGGGTTGAACTCGTCAGCGACGGCGGCGCCACCATCGCCTTTCAGCGCTCCGCCGACTACCGCCCACCTGTCTGGCCCAGCTCCGAGCACCCTCAACAGGCCCATATCGATTTCGACGTGGCCGACCTCGATGCCGGCGAGAAGGCGGTGCTCTCGCTCGGCGCTCGGAAGGCCGAGTTCCAGCCGGGCACGACCTTCAGGGTGTTCCTCGACCCCGCCGGCCACCCGTTCTGTCTGGTCCGGGCCGGCTAGAGCCGGTCCTGGCCGCGCCGCCGGCACCGGGCCTGCGGGGCCGGGTCGGCTAGAGCCGCCCCCCGAGAAGGGTGAGGTCCCCCGGGCTGAGGCGGTCGCGGGACGTGTTGAGCTGGTGCCAGTAGGGGTACAGGAGCGGGACGGCGCTCACCTCGTCAAGGCGCTGGCGGGCCCCTTCGTCGAGAGACCACGACGTCGCCTCCAGGTTGTCCGCCAGCTGCTGGCCCGAGCGGGCGCCGACCACCACGCTGGAGACCGCCGGCTTGGCCAGGAGGTATGCCAAAGCCGTCTGCGCCGGGCTGTGGCCGTGCTCGCCGGCCACCTCGACCAGCGCATCGATGATGTCGTACATCCTGTCCTGGTCGTAGATGGGCGGCTCTCTCCACTCGGTGGTGTGGCGGGCACCGGCGGGAGCGGTGCGATCACGGCCGTATTTGCCGCTGAGCAGGCCGCCCGCCAACGGGCTCCACACCAGGATGCCCACCTGCTCGTCCACGGCCAACGGGACGAGCTCGTACTCGGCCTCCCGGTGTAGCAGGGAGTAGTAGATCTGCTGGCTTATATAGCGTTCGAGCCCGAGGCGCTCCGATGTGCCAAGGGCCTTCATCAGGTGCCAGGCCGAATGGTTGGAGCACCCGATGTAGCGCACCTTGCCGTCATGGACAAGGGTGTCGAGGGCGTCGAGGGTCTCCTCCACGGGCGTGATGCCGTCGCGCTCGTGCACCTGGTAGAGATCGATGTGGTCCGTGCGCAGCCGCCTCAGGCTGGCCTCGCACGCCCGGAGCAGGTACTGGCGTGAGAGCCCGGCATCATTTGGCCCGGTGCCCATGGGGAAGCGCGCCTTGGTGGCGATGAGGACGTCATCGCGCCGGCCTTCGAGGATTTCGCCCACGATCTCCTCCGAGCGCCCCCTCGAATAGATGTCCGCCGTGTCGATCAGGTTGACGCCAGCCTCGAGGGCCTGGTCGACCAGGGCACGGGCCTGGGTGATGTCCACTCCCCCGATGGCGGCGCCCGTCCCGGCGTCGCCGAAGGTCATCGTGCCCAGGGCAATGGCCGATACCCGGAGGCCACTGTGTCCCAGCTGTCGATATTCCACGGCAAATCCTCCACGTTCCTTCTCAACGGCTCCCACGGCTGGGGCCCGAGAGGCAGTCTGCCAGCGCCCGGCCGCTATGTCTACCGCCCTCGCCCGGCCGCCCGGCGGCCCACGCCCGATCGACCCCGGCGCCGCCGCTGCCGGTACAGGGGCCGCGCCTCTCTAATCTCGTGCTATGGGACCTGCAGACGCGCTCCGCCGGATCGCTTACCTGCTCGAGGCGCAGGGCGCCCAGACCTACAAGGTGCAAGCCTTCCGCCGCGCCGCCGCCACGGTGGACGCCCAGGAGCCGGCCGAGCTCGCCCACCTCGGCGACCAGAGACGCCTGGAGTCACTCCCGGGGGTGGGCAGGAGCACGGCGACGGTGATAACCGAGGCTCTTTCCGGGTCCGTGCCCGCCTACCTGCAGGCGCTCGAGGAAAGCGTGCCCGTGCTTGCTCCCGGCCCCGTCCGGTCACTGCTCGAAGTCGTTGCGCGGCGACTGCCACAGCCATTCGGAATGGTCCGACGGTGGTAGCCCCATTCACGAGATGGCGTCCACGGCCAAGGCGCTGGGCCACGAGTACCTTGCCCTCACCGATCACAGCCCGCGGCTCACTATCGCCCACGGGCTCAGCGCCGACGACCTGCGCCGTCAGCTCGAGGTGGTCGCCGGCGTGAACGAGGATCTGGCGCCGTTCCGCCTGCTCACCGGGACCGAGGTCGACATCCTGGAGGACGGCGCCCTCGACCAGGAGGAAAGCCTGCTGAGCCGGCTCGACGTCGTGGTGGCGAGCGCCCACTCCAACCTGCGCATGGAACGGCGGGAAATGACCAGGCGCCTGGTAACGGCGGTGGAGAACCCACACGTAGACATCCTCGGCCACTGCACCGGCCGCATCCTCGTGGGCCGGGGCCGCCCGCAGTCGAGTTTCGATCCCGAGGCCGTGTTCGCCGCCTGCCACGCCGGCGGCACCGCCGTCGAAGTCAACTCCCGGCCCGAACGCAGAGACCCGCCGGAGAACCTGCTCCGGGCGGCGGCCGCGGCCGGCTGCCGTTTTGCCATCGACACCGACGCCCACGCCCCGGGGCAACTTTCGTGGCTCATCTTGGGCTGCGAACAGGCCGTGGCGGCGGGCATCCCGGCGACTTCGATTGTCAACACGCTGTCCCTTGACAGCTTCCTGGCCTGGGCCCGGGACCGCACCTAGGAGGGCGGCTTCAGGCCCCTGGCGGTGGTCTCACGCCTTCTCGCGTCGGCTTCAGGTGCCGTCGTGCCGGGCCCGCGATGACGCCGGCCGGCGCTCCCAGACCATCCGGTAGAGGGTGCACACCCGGCGGTCGAACATCATGCGGGACAGCCGCAGGTAGCGGCGGTAGCGCCGGTACTGGTCCCAGCCAACGATCTGGCCGGCCTCTGCCTTGGCCGCCTCGAGACGGTTCTGCCACAGGCGCAGGGTGTGGTCGTAATGCTCGGGGTCACTACGGAAGCAGACCAGGCGGAACCATCCCTCGGCGGCATCGGTGACGTCGCTCAGCTGCGGCAAGCTCGATTCGGGGAAGATGTCCTCGGTCATGAAGGGCGTCACTTCCATGGTGGCGGGGTCGAAGTCTTCCCAGGCGATCGTCTGCAGGGACAACCGGCCGCCCTCGGGCAGCCACAGGGCGCACCGGTCGAAGAACGTCCGGTAGACGGCCCGGCGCTGGGCTTTATCCAGCTCGGGGCGGGCAAAATGCTCGAAGGCCCCGATCGAGACGATGGCGTCGTAGGGGACCGCAGGCTGGTGATGGCGCCAATCCTCGAGCCTGGTCTCGGCCCGGCTCGACGACGGGGCCGCCGCCGCCTGGTCCGAGCTCAGCGTCAACCCGGTGACGTGGGCCACTCCGCGATCTTCAGTTAGGTACCGCATCATCGCCCCCCATCCGCAGCCGACGTCCAACACGCGCGCCGCGCCATCGGCGCGGGCGCGGGTGGCGTGCCATTCCAGCTTGGCCAGTTGGGCGGCTTCGAGGTCGTCATCGAGCTCTGCGGGCCACAGGGCGCAGGAATAGACCATGCGGGCGTCCAACCACAGCCGGTAGAAGTCCCGGCCGACGTCGTAGTGGTGCTCGATCGCTTCTTGAGTGGCCCCTCCCCCGGCCACCGGCACGCCCCCGACCGTCATCCGCGAAACGCCATCAGGACGCGACCACCACGGCTAGGGAACGATACTTCAACGTGCCCGTTGAGGCGAACGGGCCGGTATTCCGCCGGACCGGCCAATGTGGTGCTTTGAACTCGGAGCCCGGTGCGCGAAGATGACCGCCGAGAGGACGTGGCTCCCCCGACCCTGGAGGCCAAGCGTGACTTTAGACCCGTGCCCGGACCTCCGCCCGGGCGTCGCCAGAGGCGGCGGTAGGTCATGACCAAGCAGGCCGCCGCCCCCCCCACCCGGGACAAGGGCCACCCGGTGGCCCCCCCGCCGCCGCCCTGGTGGCGCCACTACCTCTGGGTCATCGCCTTTGTGGTCTTCATCGGCCTGTACTTCGTGCTGCCGGCCACCGAGATAAAAGGCCCGGTCACCCTCAACTACACCCAGTTCCTCACCGATGTCTCCGCCCACAAGGTAAAGACGGTGACGTTGGAGACCAACGGTTCGGCCTCGGGAACGCTCACCAACGGCAACACCTACACCACGGCGGTGCCGCCCCAAGCCGGCCAGGCTCTGCTCAACGACCTGGCCGCCAACAAGGTCCAGATCACGGCGCAGACCACCGGTACCAGCTTCGGGTCCGAGGTCCTTTCCTGGGTCATCCTGTTGCTCCCGTTCCTCGTCATCGGTTATTTCTGGTGGCGGCTGTCCAAGCGGGGAGGAACAGGCGGGGGCCTGCAGGGAGTGCTCAGCGCCGGGCGTTCCAAGGCCAAAGTCTTTGACCAGGAGCGTCCCAAGACGACATTTGCCGACGTGGCCGGGTACGAGGGGGCCAAGGCCGAGATCGCCGAGGTGGTCGACTTCCTGCAGAACCCCGACCGCTACGCCAAGGCCGGGGCCATGGCGCCCCGGGGCATCTTGATGGTCGGGCCCCCGGGCACGGGCAAAACCCTGCTGGCCCGGGCGGTGGCCGGCGAGGCCAGCGTGCCGTTCTTCTCGGTCACGGGCTCGAGCTTCGTGGAGATGTTTGTGGGCGTGGGGGCGGCCCGGGTCCGGGACCTGTTCTCCGAGGCCCGCAAGAAGGCCCCAGCCATCATCTTCATCGACGAGATCGACGCCATCGGACAGCGCCGGGGCGGGGCCGGGGTGGTCTCCAACGACGAACGCGAGCAGACCCTCAACCAGCTGTTGGCCGAGATGGACGGCTTCGACCCGGCCACCGGCATCGTGGTGCTGGCTGCCACCAACCGTCCTGAGGTGCTCGACCCCGCCCTTTTGCGCCCCGGGCGCTTTGACCGCCAGATCACCGTGCCCCTTCCCAACCTGGCCGAGCGCCTGGCCATCCTGAAGGTCCACTGCCGGGGCAAGAAACTCGACCAAACCGTGGACCTTGAGGTGGTGGCCCGGGGCACACCCGGTTTTTCCGGCGCTGACCTGGCCAACCTGGTCAACGAGGCCGCCATCGTGGCGGTGCGCGCCAAGCGCGACGTTGTCAGTGCTGCCGATTTCGACCAGGCCCGGGACCGCATCATCCTGGGCCGCCGGGAAGGCTCCAACGTGCTGCTGCCCGACGAGAAACACGCCGTGGCCGTGCACGAGGCCGGCCACGCCCTGGTGGCCGTCTACTCCGACAAGGCCGACCCGGTGGCCAAGGTGACCATCCTGCCCGCCGGCCAGGCCCTGGGTGTGACCGAGCAGCTCCCCCTGGTGGAGCGCCACCTTTACGGTGAGGACTACCTCCACGACATGCTGGCCGTGGACATGGGCGGACGGGCCGGCGAACTCGTGGTGCTGGGCCAGGGTTCCACCGGGGCGGCCAACGACCTGGCCAAGGCCACCGAACTGGCCACGAAGATGGTGCGCGAGTTCGGCCTCTCGGGCACTCTCGGGCCCGTCGGCTACCCCTCGGGGGGCTCGGTGTTCCTCGGCGGTGGAAGCAACGAGTTCTTCAAGCCGCCCTTTCGCCGAAGCCACCCAGGCCACCATCGACACCGAGGTCTCCAAGCTGCTCCGAGAGGCTGAACAGCGGGCCATCTCATTGCTCAAGGGCCATCGCGACGTGCTCGACCGCCTGGTGCAACTGTTGGTGGCCAACGAGACCGTGGACGGTTCGGAGATTCTACGCCCTGGCGGGCCGGCCGGCGCCCACGGGGCTGGCCGGCGTGACCATGGCCCCGGGCGGCCGGGCGGCCGCCGCCAGCGGGACGACCCTCCCCGCCAGCGCGACCAGTGTGGCTAGCCCGGCCACCTCTGCGGTGGCGAGCCCCCGCCCCTCCCTCGCCAGCCCCGGCCCGGCCGCCGCTTCCCCCGGCCCGGCCGCCGCTTCCCCCGGCCCGGCCGCCGCTTCCCCCGGCCCGGCCGCCGCTTCCCCCGGCCCGGCTGCCGCTTCCCCCGGCCCGGCCGCCGCTTCCCCCGGCCCGGCCGCGGTCACTGGCCCCGCCACCGAGGTCACCAGCCCGGCTAACTCCGGCGCGGCGGCGCCCGCCAACTCGGGCGCTCTTGACGAGCCTGGCCCCCCGGCAACGCGCTGAGGCCGGTCGACCGCTACGAGCGGAACTCCGGCACTTCCGTGACGAGGGGCCCCGCTTCTTCGTCGACGCCGAACAGTCCGACGGGAGCACCGATGTCTTCGGGCACCAAGGTCTCCGTGCCGGCGTTGAGGGTTTCCCCGCGGAAGAAGGGAGGAGAAACGGCCCGGTACGCGAACATAAGCGCCACTCCCACCAATAATGACCCTGCCGCCAGGAGGAAGGCGCCCCCGATTTGCCAGTGCACACCAGGTACCCGCCACGACGTGGAACTGCTCGACGGGGACCAGTCCTGGGCCAGGCTGTAACCACCGATGGACCACATGATGGCCCATCCGAGCAGCGGGAGCAGGCCCCGGACGAACAGGTGCCGCACCGACTCGCTCAGGGTCCGCCTGTAAAACCAAAAGCAAGTAAGCCCGGTGAGCCCGTAATAAAAGGCGATCAGCACGCCGAGGGCCGTAACCGAGTCCGAAATGACGGTCCCGGCGGAGATGTAGTTCATGGTCACATAAAGGGCGATCGAGGCGGCCCCCATGGCTACGGTGGACACCGTCGGGATCAGGAACTTGCGGTGGATATTGGCGAATGTCGAGGGGAGGGCCTTGTACACGGCCATCGATAGCGTGGTTCGGGCGGTGGGCAGGATCGTCGTTCTGGGTGGACGCCGCCGCTGAGCTCAGCACCATTAGCAATAACAAATGGGTGAGGAAGCTGCCGAACCCTGAGGAGCCGAAGATCGAGCCGCCCAGGACCGATAGCACGTCTCCCTCATGGGCCGGGTTCCCGAGGCCGATGCCCTTGGTGCCCAGACCCGCATAAGACTGCGTCGCCACCACGACGAACTCGTAGATCACCAGCAGCACGAGCGTGGAGATCACCGCGGCGCGGCCCGGGAACACGTGCTTATTGGCGGTTTCCTCGTTGACCGACACCGAGGTGTCCCAGCCCCAGTAAATAAAGAGCATGAGGGTGAGCCCGTCGACGAAAGAAGGGAACGAGCCTCTGAACGGGTTGAACCACGACCACCCCGGGACCAGGTGACCTGCAGGAGCCGAGCCGTTCCCCACCTTGACGAGGGCCACGATGGAAAGCACCAGGAGCATCACGAGCTCGATGCCCAACAGGGACTTCTGGAAATTGGCCGATATCTCGATCCCGACGTAGCAGATGACGGTCATGGCCACGATCCACACCACCCCGACGAGCAGCACCCATCCATTGCTGGCCTGCGAGCCGATACCCTTGGCGTCAAAGAGCAGGAAGACGTACTGGCCGGCGATCTGGGCCAGGCTCGGCATGACCAGGATGTCGGCGGCAACGATGCCCCAACCGCCCATCCAGCCCGCCTTGGGGGCGAACGCCCGCGTCGCCCAGGTGAAGGTCGTGCCGCAGTCGGGGTCGGCCCGGTTGAGCTCCTTGTAGCCGAGGGAGATGAGCAGCATGGGGACGAACGCCAGGATCGTGACCACCGGCGCGCTGACGCCGATGAGCACGACGACGAAGCCGAGCGACGAGGCCAGGCTGTAGGCCGGCGCCGTCGAAGCCACGCCGACCACGGTGCTCGACAGCAGGCCCAGAGTGCCGCCCTTGAGCCCCTTGTCGGAGCGTTCCGCTCTCGCCGCGTCGGTACTGATTATCCCTGACAGGGAGCCCACAACCCCTCCTCTCGCGTTTGCTCCCGGCGGCCGGCGCGCCCGTCCGAGGCGTTCTCGGTCCGGTCCGGCGAACCTGCTTAGCCCTCGATATTGCTCATTACGTGCTTTATCCTCGTGTAATCCTCGAACCCGTAGACCGAGAGGTCTTTGCCGTACCCTGAGTGCTTAAACCCACCGTGCGGCATTTCCGCCACCAACGGGATGTGCGTGTTGACCCATACGCAGCCGAAGTCCAGGTCGCGCGACATGCGCATGGCGCGCCCGTGGTCACGCGTCCAGACACTGGCGGCCAGGCCGTACTCGACGCCGTTGGCCCAGGCCAGCGCCTGCACTTCGTCGTCGAACGTCTGCACCGTGATGACGGGGCCGAACACCTCCTCCTGGACCATCTCATCGTCCTGGTGCAGGCCGGCGACGACGGTGGGAGCGAAACAGTACCCACGCTCGCCCACCGTCCCGCCGCCGGTGAGCACGCGGGCGTGCGCCGGGGCGCGGCCCAAAAACCCTCTGACCCGATCGAGCTGGGCGGCGCTGTTGAGCGGACCGTAGTCGGCGTCGTCCTGCCCGTACGGCCCCACCGTGGTGTTACGAGCCTGCTCGACCAGAGCGTCCAGTAGGTCAGCGTGCACACGCGGCCCGGCCAGTACCCGGGTGGCGGCGGTGCAGTCCTGGCCGGCATTGAAATAGGCGGCCATGGCCACCGTCTGCGCCGTCGGCCCGACATCGGCGTCGTCGAAGACGATGACGGGGGCCTTGCCCCCCAGTTCGAGGTGTACGCGTTTCAAGTCACCGGCGGCCGAGGTCGCCACCTCCCTTCCGGCCCGCACGCTCCCGGTGATCGAGACCATGGCCGGCGTGGGGCTGGCCACGAGGGCCCGGCCCGTACCCCGGTCCCCGCAGACGACGTTGAGGGCCCCGGGCGGCAGGTGTTCGGCCACGATCTCCGCCAGCAGCAGGGTGGTGACGGGAGTCGTTTCGGACGGCTTGATGACCATGGTGTTGCCGGCGGCGATGGCCGGCGCCCATTTCCAGACCGCCATCATCATGGGATAGTTCCACGGGGTCACGGCCGCACACACGCCGACGGGCTCGCGCCGGACATAAGAGGTATGCCCGGCCATGTACTCGGCGGCCGCCCTCCCCTCCAAAAGGCGCGCCGCGGCAGCGAAAAAACGGATCTGGTCGACTACCGGAGGGATCTCCTCCGACATGGTCAGCCCGAATGGCTTACCGGTGTTCTCGCATTCGGCCCGCACGAGCTCCTCGGCCCGCGCCTCGATGGCATCGGCAACGCGCAACAGGGCCAGGCTGCGCTCGGACGGCGTGGAACGCTTCCAGGCCCCGAAGGCGTCTTTAGCCGAACCCAAGGCGCGCTCGACGTCCTCCGGCGTGGAGACGGGCGCCTCGGCAAACACCTCTCCCGTGCTCGGGTCGACCAGCGGCGCCGTCCGGCCTGATGCCGGGGGCACCCTTTCACCGTGGACGAAGTTGTGCAGCCGTCGCACTCCTCAACACCCTCCTCACCGGGCTCATCCCCCGGTCGGTCACCCTCGTTGGCCCAGCGCTCCAGCATCATAGGAGTGCAGGGCCCTAACATCCAGGTCGTAGCAGACCGGAAACCCAGACCATCACCATGGGGGAGCAAATGAGCGACATCCTTCCGGATACCGGAAGCACCGAGGACAAAGCTCTGAGCGAGCGCGCCCAGCGGCACCTGTGGATGCACTTCACCCGGCTCGGCTCCTACGGCGCCGACCACGAGGTGCCCGTGATGGTACGGGGCGAAGGGGCCTACGTTTGGGACCAGCACGGCAAGCGCTACCTCGACGGCCTGGCCGGCCTGTTCACCTCGCAGATCGGCCACGGGCGCACCGAGCTCGGCCAGGCCGCCTCGAAACAGGCCAACGAGCTCGCCTATTTCCCCCTGTGGACCTATGCCCACCCGCGCGCCATCGAGCTGGCCGAGAGGATCGCCAGCCTGACGCCCGGCGACCTCAACCGGGTGTTTTTCACCAGCGGTGGCTCTGAAGCCGTCGAATCGGCGTGGAAGCTGGCCCGCCAGTACTTCAGGCTCATGGGCCAGCCGGCCCGCACAAAGGTGATCAGCCGGGACATTTCCTACCACGGGACCACCATGGGCGCCCTGTCCATCACCGGGATCCCGGCTCTGAAGACGCCCTTCGAGCCGTTGGTCCCGGGCACCGTCAGGGTGCCCAACACCAACTTCTACCGGGCGCCCGAGCACGGCGACGACCTGGTCGCCTTCGGGCGCTGGGCGGCGGACGAGATCGGGCGGGCGATCGAGCGCGAGGGCCCCGACACCGTGGCCGCCGTCTACCTCGAGCCCGTCCAGAACGCCGGAGGTTGTTTCCCGCCCCCGCCGGGCTATTTCCAAAGGGTGCGCGCCATCTGCGACCAGTACGGGGTGCTCCTCGTCTCGGACGAGGTGATCTGTGCCTTCGGGCGCCTGGGCGAGTGGTTCGGGGCGCTGCGCTACGGCTACCAGCCGGACATCATCACCGTGGCCAAGGGCCTCACCAGCGGGTACGCACCGCTGGGGGCCATGATCGCCAGCGACCGCCTGGCCGAGCCCTTCCTCCACGGGGACCGCAGCTTTTCCCACGGCTTTACCTTCGCCGGCCACCCGGTCAGCTGCGCCGTGGCCATGGCCAACCTGGACGTGTTCGAGCGCGACGAGATCCTGGAGCACGTGCGCCGCACCGAGGGCTCGTTCCGAGCCGGCCTGGAGAGCCTGGCCGACCTCCCGATCGTCGGGGAGGTCCGGGGCGACGGCTTCTTCTACGGCATCGAGCTGGTGAAGGACAAAGTCACCCGCGAGTCGTTCACCCACCCCGAAAGCGAGCGGCTCCTGCGCGGCTTCCTGTCGGGAGCCCTGTTCGAGGCCGGCCTCATCTGCCGGGCCGACGACCGCGGTGACCCGGTCGTGCAACTGTCCCCTCCGCTCATCTGCGGTCAGGCTGAGATCGACTTCATGGTCGGAGTCCTGCGCAGCGTCCTGTCCGAAGCCTGGCGGCAGATCTGAGCCATCCCGGCCAACTCGGCCCCGGGCAAGTCGACCTGGCCGAGCAGCAGCGCCTCCGGGGCCTGTCCCTGTGGTGGGACAGCCTGCCCGGTCCCCTCCAGGCCCGGGCGCCGCTCGGTACCGACATCGACGTCGACGTGGCCGTGATAGGGGCCGGCTTCACCGGACTGTGGACGGCGTACTACCTCTTGCGGGCGGCACCGGGCACCCGCGTGGCGGTCCTGGAAAAGGAGGTGGCGGGGTTCGGGGCCTCGGGGCGCAACGGGGGGTGGTGTTCGGCTCTGTTTCCTGCCTCGGACGCCCGCATCGCTCGCCACCATGGTGCCGACGCCGCCCGGGCCATGCGCCGGGCCATGAACGACAGCGTCGACGAGGTGGGCCGGACGGCGTCGGCTGAAGGCATCGACTGCCGCTTCGCCCGAGGGGGGACGCTCGTGGCCGCCCGCAACCGGGCCCAGGTGGCCCGGGCCACCGATGAGATAGCCGGGTCCCGGGCGCTCGGTTTCGGCGAGGAGGATCTGCGCTGGCTGGGACGGTCAGAGGCGCGACAAGCCCTGGACGTACGGGGCCTACTGGGGGCGACCTATACCCCGCACTGCGCCGCGCTGGACCCCGCCCGCCTGGTCAGGGGTCTGGCCGATGCCGTGGAGCGTATGGGCGCCAGCCTTTACGAGCGCTCCCCCGTCGTTGCCATCCGGCCCGGCCACGGCTCGGTCAAGCCCCGGCTCCGAGCCAACGGGGCCACGGTGCGGGCCGACGTCGTGGTACGGGCCGTCGAGGGTTGGACGCCGGCGCTAGCCGGCCAGCGCCGGACGCTGCTCCCCGTCTACTCCCTGATGGTCGCCACCGAGCCACTGCCGGGCACCTTCTGGCAAGAGGCGGGCCTGGCCCGCCGTGAGACCTTCTCCGACGGTAGGCACCTGATCGTCTACGGGCAGCGCACGGCGGACGGACGGCTGGCCTTCGGAGGACGGGGGGCGCCGTACCATTTCGCCTCCACCGTGAAGCCGGCTTACGACCGGGTGCCCCGTGTCCACGACGCCCTGCGGCGCGCCCTGGTCGACCTCTTCCCAAACCTCGAGAGCGCCGCCATCACCCACACATGGGGCGGCCCCTTGGGGGTCCCGCGCGACTGGTTCTCCTCGGTCGGCTACGACCGGGCATCGGGTTCGGCATGGGCGGGCGGGTACGTGGGCGACGGGGTTTCGACCAGCAACCTGGCCGGGCGTACGCTGGCTGACCTTGTGCTCGGCCGCGACAGCAGCATTGCCCGCCTCCCCTGGGTGGCCCACCGTTGGCCCAAATGGGAGCCCGAACCCCTGCGCTGGATCGGGGTGAGGACCGCTCTCCGGGCGACCAATCTCGCCGACCGGGCCGAAGAGCGGAGCGGGCACCCATCGCCGGTGGCCAAGTACCTGGGACGGCTTTTCGGCCACTGAGGCCTCCGGCGGCACCCCTCGCCGCCAGGCGAACCCGGTACCGCGTTTTCCTCTTTCTGGCGCGAACCAGCTAGAACACGCAGAGCGCGAAGATAACGCTTTCCGTGAACCGCGGAACCTAAAGGCCATCAGCCCCGGAGTCGACGCCACACATGTCGAGCCGATTCATCCGTCCCAAGGAGGGCAAATGCAAACAGCTCAACAGACAAATTGGAGGTCGGGGATTAAATGGTGAAAAGAACGCTAAACGAGAAAAAGCCCTCACGGGCATCGCGAATAATATATTCAACCCTCGGACTGTCGCTCATCGGTGGCGCCGTCGCCGTTTTGGGCGCTCCGTTCAAGTGGGGCCCCCTTCCTCACTGGTTCTAGGGTGCCCGACGTGGGCGTGGCCGGGTCGGGTACGCTAACACCCGTCCGGCCGGCTCACGGTCCCCCACCATGACAAAAAGGCAAGTAGTTTCGGTCAATATCTTTGTCTGCCTCGTAGTCCTCGGCGCCTTGTGCGGCGTCGAGTACGACTCGTGGGCCTCTCGCGGACAGGATTTGCTCGGCCCCCGCCCCGAGATCCTGGCCCTCTTCGCCGCCTGCTGCCTTTTCACCGAGGTGCGGCCCTTGCGCTGGCTGGGCCTCGAAGAAAACGGGCAGGTGACGGCCAGCTGGACGTTCATGATGGCGTTGCTGCTCATTTCCCCGCCCATTACGGCGGTCGGTATCGCCGTCGCCGTCGTCCTCGTAGGCGAGGTCGTTTCCCGCAAGCCGTTTGTCAAGGTACTTTTCAACCTCGCCGAAATCGCGCTCTCGCTGAGCCTGGCCGCCGCTGTCCTGAACGTGGCCGGCCAGGGCCAAGTCCTGCGCCTTTACGCCGCCCCCCCGTTCGTATGGTTCGTGGCCTTCCTCGTCGCCGGCGTAACCGTCTTCGTCGTCAGCAACACCCTCACGTGCACGGTCATAGCCCTGCACCAGGCGCTGCCGGTCAAGCAGATGGTCCGGGAGTTCGGTGCCGTCAACCTCTCCACCGACGGCGTACTGCTGTCTCTTTCGCCTGTCTTCGTCGTGGTCGGCGAGCGGAGCGTGATGCTGGTCCCGCTGGTGCTGGTGGCGATCTGGACCGTCTACCGCACGGCTGAGCTCGCCCGGGTCCGCCGGGACGAGGCCACCCATGACATGCTCACACAACTGCCCAACCGGAGGCTCTTCGAAGAACACCTGATGAGGGCCGTGGTATCGGCCCGGCGTACCGACCAGCGGGTGGCCGTCGTGTTGATCGACCTTAACGGCTTCAAGTCGATCAACGACCGCCTCGGCCACGACGTCGGCGACGAGGTCCTGCGCGCCGCGGCGGCCCGGATGAGCAGTGCCTGTCGCTCGTCCGACCTGCTGGCCCGCCTCGGAGGAGACGAGTTCGCCCTGGTCCTTCCCTACATCGGCACGGTGGCTGCCGCCGTGGCCGTGGCCGAGCGGGTGCGAGCCACGTTCACGGAGCCCTGCATGGTCCAGGACTTCCCGGTGCCCGTCTCGGCCAGCTTCGGCGTAGCCGTGCTACCCGACCACGCCGACGACGCCGAGACGCTGTTGCGGCGCGCCGACGAGACCATGTACTCGGCCAAGTACAGCACCCAAGGGGTGGCTGTCTTCGAGCCCGCTTCGGCCTCGCACGGTATCGGGCGCATCGGGCTGCTCGCCGACGTCGCCGAAGCCCTGGTTACGGGCCAGTTCTTCCTCGAGTACCAGCCTCAGGTGCACTTGCCGACGGGCCGCATCATCGGCGTCGAGGCCCTGGTCAGATGGCGTCACCCCGTCGCCGGGGTCCTTTACCCCAACGAGTTCATCAGCCTGGCCGAGCAGACGGAGTTCATCAGGCCTATCACCGAGTGGGTCCTGCGCCACGCCTTGGCCCAGTGCGCCTCCTGGCACCAGGAGGGCCGGCACCTCCGAGTGGCGGTCAACATTTCCGCTCGCAACATGCACGACGCTCGTTTCCCCGAGATGCTGGCCCGGGTGGTACAGGAAACTGGCGTGGTACCCGGCGACATCGACCTCGAGATAACCCAGAGCACCGTAGACCTGGACCACGTCACCCTGCACTCAGTGCTACGCAAGCTCCGGGCCACCGGCGTGTCCCTCACCATCGATGACTTCGGGACCGGGTACTCCTCCATGGCCCAGCTGCGGGAACTGGCCGTCGACCGTCTCACGATCGACCGTAGCTTCGTGACCAACATGGCCGGCGAGGACAGGGACGCCATGATCGTCGGGGCCCTCGTGCAATTAGGCCGGGCCCTGGGGGTCGAGACGATCGCCAAGGGAGTCGAGGACGCCGTCGTTGCCAATATGCTCCTCGAGCGCGGCTGCACCATCGCCCAAGGCTTCCTCTTCGGTAAGCCGGTGCCGGCCGAACTGTTCGAGCCACGCGCGTGGACCCCCGATTATGTGCCCCGGGCCCAGCCGGAGCTACAACTGCAAAGGGCCTACCCTAGTAGCACCCTGCTCTCCGGTAACCCTTTTAGTAATCCTGCTTTTTAGGCGTCAATCAATGGGCATCAGAAGCTGGCGCCGGCGCACTGCCCGGACTTGACGGCGGCCTTATTGAGCTGGCCGGCATCAGTGGGCGGCGGGACGTTACCGCTGCACGCCAGCGCCCCGCCGATGGTGTTACCGGCTACCTCAGTGCCCGAACCGGTGTTGCCGGTAACAGACGCGGCCCCACCGACCTTGTTGCCGATGAGGTCGGTGCCCGAGCCGGAGTTGCCGGAAACCGACAAGGAACCACCAATGGTGTCGCCCACGAGATTGGTCCCGGAGCCGGAGTTGCCACTGACCGAGGCCGCCCCGCCAATGGAAGAGTTGGCTACTTCCAGGCCTGCCTTGTTGCCGCTGAGCGACACCGCTCCCGAGATCGAGCTAGGGCCGCACCCCGTCAGGGTGCCGCCACCGATGAACACGTTGCCGACGCTACCGCTGGCCGAGAGTGCTCCTCCCACCGTGCCACCGCACAGAGTCAGAACCGCGGCCCCGGAGGCACTCAGCGCTCCGGTGATGGAACCCCCTTCTACCTCGAGGGCGCCTCCTGAGCCCACCGAAACGGCACCTGTCACTTTTCCGGTCACCACCACCACCTGTCCCGAGCCGATGCTCAGGGCGCCCGTGTGGGCCCCGCTGATCGTCTGGCTGGGGTCGGCGACGGTCACGGTGGCGCTATTTGACGTGGAAGCCGAATACTCGGGATCAGAGGCGTTGTAGGTCTGTCCCGGCGTGCCGCCGGGAACGGCCACGTTGTTCGCTGCGAAGTAGGCGGTAACGCTGTAGCCGGCCCCGACGTCACCCGGTATCACGGCTATCGAGCCGGCCTGAGCGACGCCGCTGCCGTTGGTAATGCCGATGCCGGTGCCCACCACCGTGCCCGGCGTCCCGCCCTTGGAGGGCGTCGACACTTCGAAATAGACGGGCTTCTGCGCCAAAGGCGCGCCGTTCGTGGTCAGAGTGGCGGTTACACCGCTGTTGACACCCGAGGTGAGCTGCCCGGTGGCGGGTGCCGTCAGGACCAGGGCCGTCGGCGCCGGAGCGATGTTGATCGTCCCTAGCCCCGTGGCGGGCTGGTCGTTGGCATCTCCGGCATAGGACGCGCTGAGGGTGTAGCTGCCCGGTGGCTCGATGAGAGGCACCACGGCGGTCGCCGTCCCCGCGCCGTTCGTGACGGCCGCTACCGTAGTGGGCCCGAGGCTAAAGGTGACGGGCTGATCGCCGACGATGGGGCTCTGGCCTCCCGTGGCGGCCAGAGCGGCGGTCACGGTGGCGCTCCCGAGGTACTGGCCGCCGGTAGCGCCCCCGACGCTGAGCGTATAAGTGTTGCTCCCCACGGCGGGCGGCGCGCCCGGAGTAAGGGACGGCGTGAAGTAGTAGCCGTCGTTGTTGTTCATACTGACCTCCCCGACGCCGTTCACGGCCTGGACCATGAACAGGCCCTGGGTCGGGTCGCCGCCCGCAGGAGCGGGGAACGAGCCTGTCCACAGCGTCGAGTCAGTCGGGCTCTGGGTCAGGTCCGTCGACGCCCAGCCCTGTGAACCGGCGCTGTTGGTGGTGTAGGTCACCCACACCTCTTGGATCCCGGCCGAGGGCTCCCCGGCGACCGTGGCAGACACATTGACCAGGGCATCGTCGGTGGTGCTGGTCACATCGCTGATCGTCGGCGGGGCGGCCAGAGCGGGGACATTGCCGTTGTAGCTCCCGGTGTTGTCGCTGTAGAACAGGTGTAGGTCCAGGCCGCTATAGGTAAGCCTGGTGTCCGTAGTCGTGCTGCCCGGGTCGGACTCGTACTGGACGGGGGTGAGCGCCAACTCGGTGTTGACGCCGCCGCTCAACAGGGTGCTGAAGTAGTTCGGGTTCCATATCGTCTGCGGGAACAACACGGGTGAGGCGAAGGGGGTGAGGTTGGAATTCCCGGTTTCCGTCGCCGGGTCACCGGTCAGCGGGTTTGTCCCCGCCGTGGAGGTGTAGGTCCCGCCCCACAGCCCGACGCCGCGCAGTGTCTGGCCGGTGACGTTGACGTCCTCGGTCTGGACGGGCAGGACGGGGCCACCGGGGTCGGCGACAACTCCCTGCGGCCCCGAGTAGTAGCTGTAGGACGTGGTCGTGCCGACAGGCTCGACTGTCTTGAGGGCCGACAGCGTGGGGCTCACGTTCAGGTCAGCCTCCTCCAGGCCGAGTTGATCACCGGCGCTCGGGGGCGTTGTGGCCGGCACCGGTGCGGCCGAGACGGCGCTGCTCGGGCCGCCCGGCGTCGACACCTGGTTGGGCTGCGCCACTCCGACCATCGGTAGCCCGTAAAGGGTGATCTCCTGGAGGGCCTTCTCCTCCATGCCGTTGAGTTGGTCGAGGCTGGCCAGGTACTGCTGCTTGGCCGCCAGCACGGCGGTGCCGACGTCGACGGGGACAGGCGCCGGTCCGCCTACCCGCCCCGGCCCATAGTCCAACTGCTGGGCAATGTCGACGTAGACCTGGTCACTGTAGGCGACGTAGTTCGTGTCACCGTACTGGTACCCGGTACCGGCGATCAACGTGGCCCCGGCCTCGGAAAAGGCCTGAGGCCAGGCCAGGTCGTCGGTCACGCCGGGGACGCCGTCGGTCCCGTCTATGTTGTAGCCGGAGTGGCAGCCGACACTGAGCACGAGCGAGTCCTTGAAGCGTGGTACCCACCTGGGTGGCAAACTGGTTCGTGGTCATGGTCGTGGCGTAGTCGGCGGCCAGAAGGTTGTTGGCGCTGAAATGACCGCCCAGGAACACCAGGTCGTGGTGGCTACCGAACAAAGCGTTCGCCAGGTCGCTGGCGCTCCATGAGAAACCGGGGCCGGGGGGCTCGCCTGTCGTGCTGGGCGCCACCCCGTCATTGGTGATCAAGGTGCTGTTGGTCCCCTTGGGGTCCCCGGCGGCGAACGACCCCGCTATCAGCGAAGCCGGCGGTTGGATGAAGTCGTAACCGGTGGCGAGGGACGATTTCGGCGTGATGACTTGATCGCCTAGACCACCCATGGAGGCGGGGAGATAAGCGTCGATCGTCTGCAGGATGTCGGCGGGGGTCTCCACCAGCCGGCCCACGGCGGCGCTGGGCAGCGGGACGGTGGTGCCCTGGATAGCCAACTCGGTGGCCGCGCCGTACTGGTCGTCGCTCAGGTAGTAGTTGTTGGCCAGGGCGGCGTCGGCCGCCGAGGTGGACAGGAGTGGTGGCTCGTAATTGGACTCGGAGGCCAGGCCGGCGTTGTCCGGGTACCGGAAGAACGGGATCACGTCGTCGTCGCCCACGATGACCACGTACTGGAGGTTGCCGCTGGCCCCTGAGCGGTAGCTGTTGATGATGCCCTGAATGGCCTGAGCTTCGAGGTTCTCGGCGAACGGACAGCCGGGGTTTTGCCGAGCCTGGTTGACAAGTTGGTCGACCTGTGCGGACTGGCTGACGTCGACAACGACCCCGTTGGTCGCCGTGGCCAGGTCCTGCAGTGGGGTATAAAGGGTGCCGCCCGCCGCCGCCGCCGTCATCAGCTGGGCGTTGTCGACGATAACCGTGCGCGGGGACGAGCCGGCCGGGGCGCTGATCGTGCTGTAGTTGCTGAACGTGCTCAGTGTTATGGGCTGCCCCTGCGCATTGACGCAGGGACCTCCGGAAATGGCCACTGACAAGTCGTACGGGTTGGGCGAATATGCGCCGTTGTTGCCCGAGATCCGGATGTAGAAGTTCCCGGTGTTGTTCCAGGTGTCCGCAACGACCGACTTGTCCACCGCGCCCGGTGCCGACGAAACCGCCAAAAGGCTGTCTATCTGGGCGTCAGAGTAAGCCGCCGTAAACGTGGACGGGGTGAAAGTTGAAGGCGTGAAAGTGGACGGGGTGAAGGTGGAGGGGGTGAAAGTGGACGGGGTGAAGGTGGAGGGGGTGAAGATGGACGGGGTGAAAGTTGAAGGCGTGAAAGTGGACGGGGTGAAGGTGGAGGGGGTGAAAGTGGACGGGGCGGCGGCGTTGCCCGGCGCCTCCGCCCCCAACGCCGCCAGGTTCGGAGCCGAAGATGCCTCGGCCTGGAAGGTCTGGCTGATGTCGGAGAACAGTGCGATGTCGTAATCGGCGGGCACGTTGCCGAGTGAGACCTGTACCTGTTCGCCGGGCACGATGGGGAAGTCGTACCACAGGTCCTCGCCGGGATAGGCGATGGTGCCCGTCGTCTGCGCCGTTGTCGTCGCCGTCGGCGTCAAGGTCGCGGCCGTGGGCCATGACGTGTTAGTTGGCTGCTGGGAAGGGGCGGGGACGACGGAAACGTCGTCCAAGAAGTCGCCGTAGCTGTCACTGGCGCACGGATTGGTGTCGTCGAACTCCAAAAGGGTGCTGGTCGAGGCGGCCATGACGGTGTACTGGGACACTTGCCAACCGGCGGGGCCGGGCAAGCCGCTGCCCGCTTGGTCGCCGCCCGCCAGATAGCTACCGCCCCATTCGACGGACATGGTGTTCTCGCTCTGTTCGGTGGTGGCGCTACAACCGGTTTCCCCGGGCCCTGTTGTCGGGCGGGCCTGAAAGGCGAACGACACCACATACTGAGTACCCGGGACGGTGGCCAATGTCTGTCCGACCCCACTGGCGCAGTTGGACGCCAGCTCGGCGTACTGCGAACCGTCATAAGGCGTCACGCCCGCCGTGACTTCGGTCTGAAGCTCGATCCCGCAGGCGGAGTTGGCCGGGTACAGCCGGCTCATCGGGGCCACCCCGGGATCAAGGGGTAGTTCTCCCAGTCGCCGGTGACGCCGGAATTCGGGTCCGGAGGGTAGGTGGCCGACGGAGGCCCGCCCACAGCCGGTTCTTCGAACGAACCGTTGTTGACCAACTCATTGCTGTCGACGGTCACACTTACCGTGGCTGAGATCCCGATCTGTGCTCCGGAAACGGTCTCGGTGGCGTACAGGCTGTAGGTGCCGGCCAAAAGGCTCACGTACGCCGTCCAGGCACCGGAGGCGGGGTCGGCCGTGGCCCCTCCGATCAAGCCGGTGGCATCGTACAGCCCGACCAACGCGCCCGGCGCGGCGTCGCCCGTCACCACCACCGTGGCCGGATCCCAGCTGCGTGGGACCGGAGGGGATGGCGCTCCCAATGGTGACCGGGACTGGTTGGGCGGAGGCGACCGGCGCCGTGGCGCTGAGAAGCAGGCCGACCATGCTGGTAGTGACAGCCAGTGCGGCGACGGCTGACGCCAGGCCTCGTCGGGGGTGGAGAACGGGCATTTATGGAGGCTCCTCACGTACGGCCAGACAATCAGAGGGCAGAAGGTGAACCTTACAGCCAGATTGCGGGACGGTACCCGAGGCGGCGATGTAATGCAAGGACCGCCCAGCTCATGGTCGTCGTGACGCCACATCGGTCACTCTGGGTGGCTCAGAGGTGACGTTCCCAGGGAATTGTGGCGACGTGGGCGGCGCCGGGACCGTCTAGCTGCCTTTTCCGTTGGCGTTGCACAATTCCAGCGCCAACCGGTACGCGACATCCTGGTCGAGGCCCCGGCCCGCCTCGTGTTCGTCGACGGCGGCGCCCCCGAGCCGGCCTCGCACCGAGCCGAGGCGGTCGTCGAGCTCGGCTTCCTGCGCGGGGACACGGGGCGACCCGATCGCCTCGCGCATCGCCTCGGCCGCGCCGACCAGGCGCAGCGCGGCGAGAGGGTCCTGGTCGGCGCACAGCATGGCAATATCTTCGTAAAGCAGGCACTGAGCCCATTTGTCACCGATCACGCCGTAGGTGCGTAGCGCGTCTGCATAGTTCTGACGAGCGACGGCGATGTCCCCTAGCTCACGGGTGGCGGTGCCCAGGCTGTGCCGCACGATGGCTACCAGGCCCGTGTCGCCCACCTCGAGCGCGGTCCGCAACGCCTCCTCGAACTGAGCCCGGGCGGCGACGTAGTCGTGGCGGAGATGGGCGATCATCCCCAGGTTGTTACGGGACGCCCCTATACCCCGGCGGTCACCGAGCCGTGCCCGCCGGTCGAGCGCCTGCTCGTTGAGTTCCTGCGCCCGGGCGTAATCCTCCTCGTACTCGGCGACGATGGCCAAGTTGCTGAGCAGGGACGCCTCCGCCGGCCCGTCCCCCAGCGCCGTCCTTAGGGCGAGGCTGCTCTCGTACTGCGCCCGAGCTTCGGCGTAATCCCCCCGCTGGGCGGCGATGGTACCGCGGAAATGGGCGACCCGGCCGAGCCCGGCGTCGTCGCCGGTGGCCGCAAAACCGCGGCCCGCCAGGTCCAAGTCGGACCAGGCGGCGTCGAAACGACCTTGCTTTCGTACCGGGTCGGCCCGCGCCGCCCGCGCTCTGGCGGCGGCGGCATCGTCGCCCCGGCGCTCGGCCAGGTCCAGCGCTTCGCCGAAAACGACCTCGGCCTCGGCCCAGTCCCCGCGCACCTTCAAGGACCGAGCCCAGCTTCAACAGCACCGGCCCACGGTCGTCGTCGTCCACCAGCGGTGCCAGCCGGCGGAAGTAGTCCACGGCGGCATCGTTGGCAAAACGGGCCTGGGCGGCCTCGCCCGCCCGTAACAGGTAGTGACGCTTCTTTTCCTCGTCGGTGCTGTGCCAAAAATGGTGGGCGAGCAGGTCGAGGGCTTGGGGGGAGGTGACCTCCAGCCACGACCCGACCCGGCCGTGCAGGTCGCCGCGCAGGGCGAAGGGCAGGCTGTCGTAGGCGACCTCGCGGATGACCGCGTGCTTGAAGGCGTAGCCGTCCTCGGAGGGCGCCTCGTGGACCACCAGATCGTAGGCGCACAACCGGCGGAGGTGCCCGGTCACCTGCCGTTCGGCGCCCAGGTCCCGGTAGGCCCCGGTCAGGACGCCCACCCCGAACTCCCGGCCGACGACGCTGGCCACCTTCAACGTCCGCCGGGGCGACTCGGCCAACGTGTCTATGCGGGACAGGACCAAGCTGGCCAGGCTGGCCGGCAGCTCCACCGATGCCGCCGCCGATGGGCCGGAGAGGTCCGCTCCCTCGGCGTGCAGGTAGTTGACCAGCTCCTTCGAGGTAAAAGGGGTTGCCCTCGGCCCGGTCCGTCAAACGGTTCAGCAAGGGCTCCGGAGCATTCGTCTCCAGGCCGTACAGCTCGGCCAGCCGGGCCGTGACGAGCTGGCGGGCACTGGAGGGGTCGAGCCGGTCCAGCGCCAGGGCCGTCGTATGCGGGAGCGCAGGGGCCGTGAACGACCCGGGCCGGTAGGTCAGGATGACGAGCACGGGCAGGGCGGCCACGGCCCGGGCCAGCACACCGAGCAGGTCGACCGACAACGGGTCCAACCAGTGGCAGTCCTTCGAGCAGGAGGACAAGGGGCTCGTTGTCCGCTCGTAGTGTCAGGTAGCGCAGGAGCAGGGACTCCAAAGACGTCTTGCGTAGCTTGGCGTCAAAGGCCCGGGTCAGGTCGTTGTCATCTATGGCTGTGCCCAGGACACCGGCGAGCAACGGCAGCCGCGGGAGCAGGCCGGCGTCAACCGCGCTCAGGGCGCGGACAAGGTCCGGCGTCGGGTCGCCCTCCGTCCCCACTCCGAACATTGCTGTCCAGATCCCCTGCCAGGCCAGGTAGCTGGTACGCGAGCCGACCGAGGCGGCGGCGCCGGCGTAGGTCGACAAGCCCTGCTCGCCCAGCCGGCGCACGGCCTCGTCGACCAGACGGGACTTGCCCATTCCGGCCTCCGCTTCGACGCCCACCACCTGCCCGTGACCGGCCCGGGCCCGGTCGGCCAGCTCGAGCAGGGTGGCCAGCTCGGCGGCCCGGCCGACGAGCGGGTGGGCCGGACGGCGCTGGCGGTACTGGGCGTTGCGGGTGCGCCCGGTGAGCTGGCGGGCCTTGACCGGCGCGGCCTTGCCTTTCACCTTCAGGTCGGCGAGCTCGTCGAAGTTGAAGCTGACCCCGGCGTCGCCTGCCACCTCGGCGGTGACGTATATCTGACCGGGCGGGGCGGCGGACATCAAACGGGCGGCCAGGTTCACCGGGTCACCCAGGCACGAGAAGGCGCGGCGGTGGCGATGGCCGTAGGCACCACTGCGTACCCGGCCCTGGGCCACGCCCACCTGGAGGCCGGTGACGGCAGTGCCCGCCTCGAGGGCCAGGACCTCGAGCGCCGCCGCACAGGCGCGGGCGGCGTCGTCCTCGTGGGCCAGGGGGGCACCGAAGACGGCGTGGAGGTAAGCGCCCTTGTCACCGATGGTGAGCTGGAGAAGATTGCCGCCGTACCCGTCGATGACCCGCTGCGCCCTGCGGATGAAATGGTCCAGGAGCAAGTGGGCCTCGTCGTCCCGGTCGTAATCGATGCCGCCGAAGCGGACGAACATCGGGACGGCGGGGCGCAGTTCGGACAGGAACTCGCCCCTTCCGGCACCCAGGCGCTCATAGACGGCCGGCAACAGCCAGTGGCGGACGACGGATTTCGGCAGTCGGGAGTAGGCCAGGGGGGGCGGCATCGGGGGCAACGGGCCGGCCATGGCGCCCACCACTCCGGCTCGTCCCCGGCCCTCGCCGCGGACCAGGGCCAGCTCCACCCGCCCGGCCAGCGCCTCCAACGTCTGCGCGTCCAGGACGACCTCGCCCCTTTCGGCGTTATGCTCGGCCCCGGCCAGCCGGTCCATGAGGGCGCCGGCCAGGACGTCGATCAGCTGGATGTCGGGGTCGCCGACCACGAAGCGGCGGGCCGGCCCGGACGCCACCGCCACCTTCATCCCCAGCTCGATGCTCGCGCCCTTCGGGGTATTGACGGTCTGGACGCGGGCCATGGCCCGCTGCATGTCCAGCCCACATGCCGCGCCCAGGACACCGTCGTCGCCTTCGAGCCAGCACGTCACGGCGTCGCCACTGAAATAGATGACACTGCCGCCGAAGCGGTGCAGCTCCCCCAGCACGGCGTCGAACACCCTGTCCAGCACGGCCGTCAGCTCCTCGGCCCCCCGTTGCGGGCCGAGCTCGGCCGCCAAGGCCTCGGTGAGCGGGGTGAAGCCGGAGATGTCGGCGAAGATCGCCGTGCCCGAGACGCGGTCGGGCATGGGCGAACCGGCGGCCAGCGCCCGCCTGCGGTCGCCGGCGATGTAGGCACCGACGTCGGCAGCCAGCGAGGCCGAAGCCGCCGGTGGTCGGGGGCGGGCCGACGCCCGGGCCGAAACGCTCCGCGGCTGCACCCTAGGACGGTACACCCGAGACGGGCGCTCGAAGGCCGCACGTTTCGGGCTCGGTGCCCAGCCCGGTGCGCCAGGCCACGGCCACCTCGTGTTCGCAGGTTGCGCCTACCGGGGCGGCGTACGCAGCTTGAACGAGGCGCCCGCCGGGTCCGCCACCGTCGCCAGGCGCCCATAGGGCGTGTCCCGGGGCGCCGTCGGGACCGAGCCGCCCAGAGCGGTGGCGGTGCCGACCACGGCATCGATGTCGTCGGTCTGCCAATAGACCGACCAGTTAGAGGGTTCGCCTTCGGATAGGAAGGTGCTGGCGTCCATGATCCCGGCCAGCTCGCCGTCCCCCGACGGGTCGCGCATGACCGTGTAGCGGAACTCGTCGCTGTCGCTCACGGTGCTGGTGTCCCAACGGAACACGGAGCGGTAGAAGGCCACGGCCCCGGCGTGGTCGCGGGTGAGCAGCTCGAACCAGCTGGGCGCCCCGTGCTCGCTGAGGACGGTGAAGCCGGGGAAGGTGCCGGCCTGCCAGATCCCGAGGCCGGCGCCGGTGGGGTCGACGATCACGGCCTGGCTGCCGAGGTCGGTGATGGCCATGGGGGGCGCGACGACCCGAGCCCCCTCGCCCGTGGCCGCCTCGACGGTCTTGCCGACGTCGTCGGTAGCGAGGTAGACCTTCCACGAATTATCGGCTTTCATATCGCCCATGTCCCCCATTCCCCCGGCTATTGGCACCCCATTGCGGGTGAACATGAAATAGCCGCCGAATTCGGGGCTCGGCTCCTGGGCCTCCCAGCCGAACAGCTCGGCATAAAACTTGCGGCTTCCCTCCACGTCGGACGTCCACAGGTCGGTCCAGCACGGCGACCCGATCGGGGCACTGGTTCGGGTGGTCATAACATCTGCTCCTTTTTCTCCGTGACAAATCGGTTATCGGCTTTGACGGGCCGGCGGAGCCGAAGTCATCGGTCACCGGCAAGCGGACGATGAGATCGCCGACTGTAGACCGTCTACCCAGGTGCATGTGCCCCGTCCCGCCATGGTGCCGCGTGACTGTCATCGGCCCCGACGGCGCGGAGGTGACGAGCCACGTACTGGGAGGGCCGGGCGCGCCGGACATGGGGACGGTGGACCAGGTGGCCCGCCTGACGCTCATGGCAGTCCGCCTCGGGGGTGCCGTCGTCCTCACCGACGTCTGCCCTGCCTTCCAAACCCTCCTCGAGCTGGCTGGCCTAGGAGCCGAGGTGGAGGGGCAGGCCGAACTGGGGGAAGAGCCGCTCGGGGCTCAAAAAGGCCAGGAACCACGCCATACCGGTGATCTTCCCCCCTGAGATCTCCAATACTTGGAGCGCCCAGGGCGCGTACCCCCCGGCCGGGTCAGGGCGGTACTGGCCGTAGGCCGGGCAGCCGTTGGCCGAGGTGGCCACCAGGCGCGAGCCCCGACAGCCGCTGGGGCCCGGCTCGACCATGAACCGGCCGATGTTGGCCGCCCCCCGGACCCACATGGCGAAGGGAGGCATCGACTGCACCGCGTCCTCGTGGAGCAGCGTCACCAGGCGCTCGATGTCGTAGCGCTCGAAGGCGTCAACATAACGCTTCAACAGCTCGGCGTCGACGTCGTCCAGGGCTGGCGGCCGAGCCGCCGACGACAAAGCGCCCAGGGTGGCCCGCGCCCTCTGAAGAGCACTGTTGACGGCGGCCACGGTGGTGCCGAGGAGCTCGGCCACCTCGGCCACGTGCCACCGCAGCACCTCACAGAAGATCAGCGCGGCGCGCTGGCGGGGCGGCAGGTGCTGCAGAGCGGTGACGAAAGCGAGGCGGACCGACTCCCGGTAGGCGGCGACGTCAGCCGGGTCGCCAGTCTCCGGCGCCACGCCGACGTCGGGCATCGGGGTCACCCAGGTGGCCTCGGGCAGCATGGGCCCCAGGAACGACTCGTCGGGAGGCGAGGCCGGGCCCATCTCCATGGGCCGCGCCCGCCGTTGGACCTGGCGGTGCATGTCGATGCACACGTTGGTGGCGATCCGGTACAGCCACGAGCGCACACTGGACCGCCCCTCGAAGCTGGCCGCGTTGCGCCAGGCCCGCAGCATTGCTTCCTGGACGGCATCCTCGGCCTCGAAGCCCGACCCGAGCATCCGGTAGCAGTACCCGGTCAACTCTCGCCGGAAAGGCTCCAGGTCGGACAGGGCCAGGGTCTCTTGGCGCACGGGCACAGCACCGGATACTACCGGTGGCAACTCGACCAGGACGCCTGCCATCACGGGTTCGGACGGCGGCGCGGGACCGAAGTCATCGGCGCGCCCCGCGAGGCATCGCGAGCAAGCGGTAGGCTCCCCCTCCCGAGCAGCGCGGGCAGCGCGGGCAGCGCGGGCAGCGCGGGTAGCGCGGGCAGCGCGGGCAGCGCGGGCAGCGCGAGGTGTAAGTAACTCCCTACTAACCCGTCCTGCGATCGCCGTTTTGTAGGGATTAATTACCCTCTGATGACCGTCGGGGCGGAGCTTTACCACTTTTAATGCCGTTTTCCGGCATGAAAACCCCAACACGGGCTGTACCGGTGGGCAATTGGCCACGACCCGAGCTAAAGGCGGGGCTGACCGAGAATACACGCCCGGTTTCTTTCATCGACGGCGACGCGCCTGGCAGGAGCGAGCGCGGGACCGTCCCTCCGCCGACCAACCAACGCGGATTACTCGGACAGGCTTCTGTTACGTTCTGAACTTCATGGGCCCTACCGCCTCGACGCCCGTCGCCGGGTTCCCGCCTCAGGGGAACGTGCTCGCCGTGGGCGACGAGGTGGCCTCCTACGTGGACCTGGCCGTGGTGGCGGTCCTCTGCGGCTACTGGGAGCCCTTCGTTCGGGGGTCGGCATCGGGGGCGCGCTTGGCCGAGGCCGCCCCGGTGGACGAGACGGCGCTGCGCCAGGCGGCCGAGCGCTTCCGCCGGGAGCGGGACCTCGTGGCCGCCGAGGAGCTCCGGGCGTGGTTGGCGGCGAGGTCGCTGGACCGATCGGAGTGGCAGGAGGCCCTCGTCCGCTCGGTGCTCCTGGCCGCGGGCGATCGTGAAAGTGGCGCGGACGGCGGTGAAGGTGGCGCGGACGGCGGTGAAGGTGGCGCGGACGGCGGTGAAGGTGGCGCGGACGGCGGTGAAGGTGGCGCGGACGGCGGTGAAGGTGGCGCGGACGGCGGTGAAGGTGGCCCAGGCAGTCCGGGTAGGACCGAGGGGTCGGCGGGCGAGCCGGCAAGCGGGCCGGCCCTGGCCGCCGCCGACCGGGCCCGGACGATCGAGCGGCTCCGTGTCGATGCCTTCTGCCTGGGGCTCTGGGCCCGCAGCGCCCAGCAGGCCGTCGACTGGCTGACAGCCCGGCGCATCGCCCCTGCTCCCCCAGCCACCGACGCGACTGTCCCCCCGGCCGCGGGCGACCTTGGGCCCCTTGCCGGCGACGCGCCGGCGGGGACGCTAGCCGCGGCCGCCATCGCCGCCACCCTTTCGGCCTCAGGGGTTTTAGTCCGCTCCGAGCGGGTTGAGGCCATCGCCGGGTGGCGCGCCGCCTACGACGCCGTCCGGTGGCGGCTGGTCTCGGACGCGGGGATCGCCCAGACCATCCGTCAGCGGGAACTGGACTGGACCTCGTTCGAACTGGAAGAGCTCGTTCTGCCCACCGAGACGGCCGCGCGCGAGGCCCTGCTGTGCAGCAGGGACGACGGCATGGGGCTCGGGGACATCCAATGGCGCTCCGGCGGGCGGGTCGAGGCTCATCGTTCCCGGGCCGATGAGCTGCCGCCTACCGTCGCCGCCGAACTGCTGGCCGCTCCCGTGGGCACCGGCGTGGTCGGACCGGTCCGCCACGCCCAGGGGTGGAGCGTGATATGGCTGAGGGCTCGCTACCGGCCCGCCCTGGCCGATGAGGACGTCCGCCAGGAGGCAGCCGGCGCTCTTCTACGCGACGCGCTCGACCGGGAAAGTGTGGGGCACCTGAGGTGGCTGGCCCGCTCTGAGCACGGGGCCGGGCCCGGGCACCGACGAGTACCTGGCCACCCTGCACCAAGTCGCCTTCGTGCTCTTGGTGCCCGAACCCCTCCGGCCCCTCATCTGCCGGATGTTCGTCCCCGTCCGGTTCGGTTTCGGCGATGTCATCGTTACGGAGGGCGACCCGCCGGACGGCCTTTACGTCCTGGCCCACGGCTCTGCCCGCGTCTTGACCGAACGGGACGGCACGGAGATCACCTTGGGGCGGGCCGGGGCGGGCGCCACTTTCGGCGAGGCCGCACTGGTCACCGGTGGACCTCGGACGGCGACAGTGAGAGCCTCCGAACCGGTCGAGGCCCTCCGGCTCGGCCGGGAGGCGTTCGACGCCCTGGTGTCGCTGCACCCCGAGATCAACACCGCCCTGGCCGACCATGTGCGGGCCCAAGCCATCAGCCGGGCCCTACGCATGGACCCGGTCTTCTCGCTGGTGCCGCTGGCCCTGCTGACCGAGGTCCTGTCCGAGTTCCGCATGGTCGAGCTGAAGGCGGGCGAAACGCTTGTGAGCGAGGGTGGCCCGGGCGACGCCGTCTATGTGGTGGAGTCAGGCCGGTTCGTGGTGAACACGGGCTCGGGGGAACTGGCTACCGACATCGGTTACGTGCGGGCCGGCGACGTCGTGGGCGAACGGGCGTGCATGTCCGCAGGCCTGCGGTCGGCCACCGTGGTGGCCACGACGCCGAGCCGGGTGGTGCGCCTGGAGGCCGCCGCCTTCCGCCGCCTCCTGGCCGAGTCGCCCCGTTTCGCCGCCGCCGTCGAGGCCCGGGCCGCCGCCCGGGACCGACGCGGCGCGCACCACGTACCGCTCGACTTCACCGGCCCCCCCGCGGCGCCGGATGCGGACGAGCCGTCAGCAGCAGACGGAGGGCCGGCCCAGCCGGTCAGGGGCGGCCGGCGTCTCCGGTCCCGCCGACGCCCGGTCATCAGGCAGTTCGACGCCACCGACTGCGCCGTGGCCGCGTTGGCATCGGTGGCCCGTTCCTACGGACGCTCGGTATCGGCCACCTTCCTGCGCGACACGGCCGGGACGGACACCGAAGGAACGTCGCTGCGGGGTATATGCGCCGCCTGACGCGCCATCGGCCTGGAGATGGAGCCGGTAAAGGTATCGCGTGACCGCTTCGGGACCATTCCGCTACCCGCCATCATCCATTGGGAGCAACGCCACTGGGTGGTGCTCTACGAGGTCAACGAGGGCTCCGCCGTCATCGGGGACCCCGCCAGCGGCTTGCGCCGGGTCTCCCGCCAGGAGCTCACGCGGGCCTGGAGCGGGTACACAGCCCTGGCCCGGCCAACCGAAGCACTGGCACTGGCCCCCACCGACAAGGCATCCCTGCGCTGGGTGACCCCTTTCCTGCGCCCTTACCTTCGGCTACTTGTGGTGGCCTTTGTGATGGCCCTGGTCGCCGCCGGCTTCGAGGCTTCCATCCCCCTCATCGTGGGCCGCCTGGTGAACGACTTGAACGCGCACAAGGGGCGGGGAACGGCGCTCGCCCCGATCGCCACGCTCATGATCGGGGTGGTGATCGGGGCCGTCGTGGTCAGCTTCGCCCAGCAGCGCGTGCTGTCCCGGGTCGCCAGGAACTTCGGCACCGCCACACTCGATTTCCTGACCGGACGCCTGCTCAACCTGCCCATGTCCTATTTCGCCAAACGCAAGGTGGGCGACATCGAACGCCGGCTGCAGAGCATGAGCGACGTACGCCGGATCGTGGTCCAGGACGGTGTTGACGCTCTTACGGCCCTGGCCCTGATTGCCGTGGTGGTGATTGCCATGTTCGTCGAGGCGCCCGTCCTGGGGGCGGCGTTCATAGTGGTCTTCCCGCTCTACGGCGGGCTCATGTGGCTTTCGCACCAGCGCGTCCGCCCGGCGCTGGCAGCCATGGAGGAAGCCTTTGGCCGCTACACGGGCTCGCAGGTGGACCTGCTCAAGGGGGTCGAGACCGTCAAGACCCTAGGAGCCGAACCCGGGATCCGCGCCACCATGCAGCACCAGTTCACCAGCCTGGCGGAACGGGTAAGCGCCGCCCGGCGGGTTACCAACGTCTTCGATGCCGGCGTGCAGGTCGTGAACCTGGGAGCGTACGCCCTGTTCGTAATACTGGGGGCGGCCGCCGTGGGCGGCCATGTCATCAGTGTGGGCGGCTATGTCGCCTTTATCGGCCTGGTGTTGTTCGTGTCCTCCCCGTTCCAGCGCCTGATGTTGATCTGGGACGAGCTGCAGGCGACGTCGGTCCTGCTCGACCGGCTACACGACGTGCTCGACCACGAGCCCGAACAGGGTCGGGACCACAGCGCCCTTGTGCATGTGACGTCGTTGCAGGGCCACATCGAGCTCCGCGGCGTCGATTTCTCCTACCGGGAGGGCGACCCGCCCGTATTGTCGGGCATCGACCTCGAGGTCGAGCCGGGCTCGACTGTCGCCCTGATAGGGCGGTCCGGTTCGGGCAAATCGACCTTGCTGCGCCTCATCGGGGGCCTGATGGAACCGAGCGCGGGGTCGATCACGGTGGACTCGGTCGACATGCGGGCCCTGCGCCGCCGCGAGCTGCGCGAACGCATTGGCTACGTGCTCCAGGCCCCGTACATGTTCAGCGCCAGCGTGGCCGAGAACATTGCCTTCGGCCAGGAGCACGTGGACATGGACGAAGTCCGGCTGGCGGCCGAGGCGGCCAATTTCCACGAGGTCGTGGCCAACCTACCCCTGGGCTATGAGACTCGGGTAGGCGACGGGCCCTGCAACTCTCGGGAGGCCAGGCGCAGCGCCTGTCCATCGCCCGGGCCCTGTACGGCCGGCCGCCGGTCCTCATCCTCGACGAGGCCACCAACGCCCTCGACGCCGAGGCGGAGCTGGCGTTCCACCGCAACCTGAAGCGCCTGTCCGTCGATCGGACCGTCATCGTCGTGACTCACCGCTTGCGCAGTATCCGCGACGTCGACAAGGTCATCGTGGTGGAACGGGGGCGGATCATCGAGCGGGGGGCGCACGACGAGCTGATGGCGGCGGACGGCGTGTACGCCTACCTCTACCGGCTGCAGTACTCCGACGACGTTTGAGCGGCTCAGGCCAGGGCGCGCTCACGCAGAGCGGCCTCGTCCACCAGGCGCAGCCGGCGGCCTTCACCCTCGACCCACCCGAGCCCGCGCAGTGCCTTGAGCCCCTTTACGACCGCCTCGCGCGAAAGGCCGCCCCATGCGGCCAAATCTCCCTGGCCCATCGGGAGCACGACCTCCCTGACGCCGTCGCTCTCGGGTGCGTAACGGTCGGCCAACTGGACGATCGCCCGGCACAGGTGCCCGAGGGCGTCGCCGGCACTGAACTCGAGCTGGCGGCGGGACGCGCCTCGTAGCCGGGCCGTGACCACCCGCAGGAGCTCGACGCCGATGCACGGATGAACCTCGAGCAGGGAACGGAAACGGGTCGTCGGTACCACGAACAGCTCGCCGTTGCTCAAAGCCGAAGCGTGGGCCGACCGGGCCCCTCCATCAACGGCCGACATCTCGCCCAGGACCGAGCCGGCGTCGAGCACGTCAAGGATCACCACTCGCCCGGACGCCGACGCCACCCAAACCTTGACGATCCCGTTCAGCACGATCAGGACCTCGTAGGCGTCGTCGCCCTCCCGGAACAGGACGTCGCCGGAGGACATCGGGCGCCGCCGCCCGGCAGCGAGCACGGCGGCACGGCCGGCCTCATCCAGTGCGGCCAGGAGGCCCGACTTCTCCTCGTGCGGCCCCCAGGTGGTGGCGGAGGTGCGGGGACGGTGGTCGGTCATCGCTGGTCGGGGCGAGGGTGCCCGGGCCGGCCCCGGGACCTCGCGTCCCCAGCACGCTAACCCGACAGCTAGTACTCCCTCATCCCGCCTTTGACATTCTCCGCCGAGCTCTCTTCGATCCGCAGATCCTCATCGAGCTCAGGCAGGTTCGGGGCCACTTCGGCGGCTTTGGTCTTGGCGGTGGGCTCTGACATTGCGGGACCGTCCTTTCGTCTCCGCCGCAGCGGTGATCGTCTCTTCTCCGCCGCAGCGGTGACCCTCGGTCAGCCGAACGGCTGGTCGTACCTCAACCATAAGTGACCCTCCGGCCGGCAACAAGGGACAGGTACGCAGGCGGCCTGAGTATCGGTACCCAGGCCGACCGCGCCCTGGCCGCAAGATCCTGGGCCGTGACCTCAGCCTCCAGCCAACGGAGCCGATGAGGAAGGCGACCGCTCCCGACCGCTCCCATGAGGACGTCCGAGATTTGTGCCAGGAGGCGACACGAAAATGGGGCATTTTCCGACCGACGAGAGGCTGCCGGCTGACGCGGTGGTAGATGCCGACGACAACGATGTCCTCCCGGCGCGGGCCCGGACGTTGCCGGCCTCGTGGGTCAGTGCCGTCAGCTACTGGTGCGATTACCTGACGATCATCGATATGCAAGGCCTTGGCGACCCCGCCGCCCAAGAAGCGTCCTAGCCGGTACGCTCAGCTCGGGCTAAAGGCGACCGCAGGCTCGGGGCGCAGCTCCTCGGGCGGCGTCGAGACCTCGCGTAGCTTGGTGGCGGCCACGGCCAGCACCGACAACCCGGACAGGGCGGCGATGAGCCACAGCGTCGACCGGCTGCCTACGCTGCCGGCCAGGGCACCACCGAGGAAGGACCCCAGCGGCATGGCGCCCATCACGAAGAACTTCATGGTGGCGGTCATCCGGGCCAGAAGCGGCGCCGGGGTGATGGCCAGGCGCAGGCTGACCTGGTTTACCCCGTAGAAAGGGGTAGCCAGCGCCCGCATGAACCAGCCCGCCACCAGCACGGGGACAGCGTCCGCCGGCCTGGCCAAGGGGAACAGTACCGGCGCCGCCCCACCTAGTAAGGCGCCCAGGAGCATCGTCCGTCCTATCCCGAAACGCGCCGTGACGCGACGGACCAGGGGGGCGCCGACCAGGAAACCGACGTTGCCGAGCAGGAAGACGGCACCTATCGTCCCGGCCGAGAAGTGGAGCACCCGGGCCTCGAAGAGGACGAGCACGACGTTGAGGGCGGCGCCGACGACATTGGTAGCCCCGACGTACACCGCCGTCCAGCGCAGCAGGTAATGCCCGGCGACGTAGCGGAGGCCCTCCGACACCTGCTCGCGCATATTGGGAGCGTCGTCGAGGACGGTCACGGGTGGCTCCGCCCGGCGGATGTGCTTCATCGACAAACCGGCCACAACGAAGCCCAAGGCGTCCACCAGCAGGGCCAGCGGGGCGGACAGGGCCTTTATCAGCACGCCGGCCAGACCGGGCCCGACGAACTGGGAGCCCGAATCGCATAGCGATAGCCGGGCGCTCGCTTCGTGCAGCCTCGCCGTCCCCACCAGGGAAGGAAGGTAGGCCTGCCAGGCGATGTCGTAGAAGGTCGTCATGAGGCCCACGAGGAACGCCACCACGTACAGGACGTCGACATCGAGGCGGCCGAGCGCCCACAGCACCGGTACTACCCCGAGCACGGCCGCCCGCCCCAGGGCCGAGTACAGCAACACCGGGCGCCGCCGGCACCGTTCCAGCCAGACGCCCACGGGCAGACCGAAGAGAAGGTACGGGAGGGTACCGAGGGCAGACATCGTGCCCACCTCCACGGCACGGGCGTGCAACAGGACTATGGCGGTGAGAGGCAAAGCCAGCAGGCTCACCTGGGCCCCCATCCCGGCCGAGCCCTCGCTGACGAACATCTTCAAGAAATCCCGGTCCCGCATGAGACCCCGGGCCGCCGGTAGCGGAGGGGACACGTCCTCGACCGGCCTCGCTAAATTTTCCATCATTGTGACGTTAAAAACCCTATTTGAGTGGTAAAAATCCAAAAGCCTAAGGCTACCAGCCCGGCGGGGCTGGCTCGCGCATTGTTATGGCCGCACGGCGCATGGGGGCCGGGAGCCCCTCAATAACCTCGGCACCTCAGAGCTCCTGGTTTATCGGGAGCATGACCAGGTCCTGGATGACGGCTAGCGCTGGACCCGGGCCGAGCCGCCCCGGGCCAGGTCTCGCACCTGGGCCAGGGTGGCCATCGTCGTGTCCCCGGGGTAGGTCGTTATGAGAGCCCCGTGCGCCCAGCCCAGCCTCACGGCCTCCTCCGGCTCCTCCCCGGCCAACAGCCCGTAGAAGAGACCGGCGGCAAAGCCGTCGCCGCCGCCCACGCGGTCCAGCACGTCGAGGTCGCAGGTCGGTGCCGTGTACACGGCGCCGTCTATCGAGGCCACCGCGCTCCACTTATGCCGGTTGGTTGAAAGCACGTCCCGGAGCGTCGTCGCCACCACCTTTATGTGTGGGTAACTGGCCACGACCTTGTCGATCATGGCCACGAAGGCAGTCGGGTCGATCCCCGACGACGATCCGACCTCGGGGCCCGGTATGCCGAGCCCCTTTTGAAGGTCCTCCTCGTTGCCCACCAGGACGTCGACACTCTCCACGATGCGCCGGCAGGTCGCCACCGCCTGCTCGTGCCCACCCCAGACGTTCCAGAGCTTGGCCCGGTAATTGAGGTCGAAGGACACCACGGCGCCGGCCGCCTTGGCCGCCTCGGCCGCCTCGATTATCAGCTCGCTCGTGGTGCTGGACAGGGCGGCGAAAACACCGCCGCTGTGGAACCAGCGCACGCCGCCGGCGAAGATCCCGGCCCAGTCGAAGTCCCCCGGCTTGAGCTGGGCCGCCGCCTCGTTGGCCCGGTTATAGAAGACGACGGGGGCGCGCACCCCGTAACCGCGGTCGCTGTAGACGGTCGCCATGTTGGGGCCGCGGACGCCGTCGTGAGCAAAGCGCTTGTAAAACGGCGTAACCCCCTTGGCCCGCACGCCTTGAGCGATAAGGTCGCCGATCGGGTAGTCGACCATGGCGCTCACGATGGCGGTCTTGAGCCCGAAACAGTCGGCCAGGTTGGCGGCCACGTTGAACTCCGCCCCGCTCGGGTAGATGTGGCACGAGGTCGCCTTGCCAAAGGGGATCACGCCCGGGTCCAGACGGTGGTTGAGCGCGCCCAGGGCGACCAAGTCCAGGGCCGCTGGCGGCCGGATGTTGAGCCCGTACCTCATCGCACCAACTCCTTGGTCATGGCCAACGGCCGCCCGTCATGGTACTCCAGGTCTATGCCTACCGCCTTTGCCATGGCCGACCCAAACCTTCCCTTCGTGGCCCGGGAGGGCCAGTCATCGATAAGAGCCCGTGCGACCTGCGCGCCCGCGTTCGCCCACTGCGGTCCTGATTTCATCGTCGTTCTCGGGCCCCGGCGGCGCATCCCTTGATCGCGTGAACCGCGCCCGCTCGCGGCGGCCCCTGACGACCTCGCCAGCCTCTATGGTCTCTTTCAGGGCCCGGGTACGGCCCGCCGGTACGCCGGACGCCCGGCGCTCTCGGCCGGACGGTGACGACCGGGACAAAGATAGTGACGACCGGGCCAGACGGTGACGACCGGGCCAGACGGTGACGACCGAACAGGAGGAGCGACCCCGTGAACGACTACCACGAGCCCCCGGTGGACTGGGACCGTCTCGAGCACCCGGTCCCGTCCTGGTTCCCGGACGCCAAGTTCGGGATTTTCGTCCATTGGGGGGCGTACTCGGTCCCGGCCTGGGCCGAACCGGTGGGCGAACTGGGAGCGGTCGAGGACCAGGTGTGGTTCCGCCACAACCCCTATGCGGAGTGGTACTGGAACACGATCCGGTTCGAGGACACCCCCGCCCGCCAGCACCATCGTGAGACCTACCACGATGCCCCTTACGACGACTTCCTCGACGCATGGGAGCCCCGCCAGTTCGACCCGGCCGATTGGGCCGGGCTCTTTGCCGCCTCCGGTGCCCGCTATGTGGTACCCACCACCAAGCACCACGACGGCATCGCCCTGTGGGACGCCCCGGGTACAGGCACGAGGAACACCGTAAGACGAGGACCGCACCGGGATCTTGTTTCAGAGATCGAAAGAGCCGTACGGGACGCGGGGCTGCGGTTCGGCGCCTACTATTCGGGCGGCCTCGACTGGAGCGTGACCAACTTCCCGGCCCTCGATACCCATGCCGCCGTGCGCGAGCGCCGGCCACGGGACGCCGCCTATGCCGCCTACGCCTATTTCCACGTCCGCGACCTCATCGACCGTTACCGCCCCGACATCCTCTGGAACGACATCGAATGGCCCGATGCCGGCAAGCACGGCCAGTCCCTGGGCTTGTTCGAGCTCATGGAGCACTACTACCGGGTCGTGCCCGAAGGCGTCGTCAACGACCGCTGGGGTGACACCCATTGGGACTACAAGACCAGCGAGTACCAGTTCCACCTGGACAGCGAGCAGAGCGAGGTGTGGGAGAACTGCCGAGGGATCGGCCTCTCGTTCGGCTACAACCGGGTAGAGAGCGCGGCCCATCTCCTCGGCGGCCACGCCCTGGCCAAACATCTCGTGGATGTGGTCTCTCGCGGTGGCAACCTCCTCCTCAATGTCGGGCCGACGGCCGAAGGCCTGGTCCCCCCCGGCCAACGGGCGCCGCTCGAAGCTCTGGGGGCGTGGATGAAGCAGGCCGGCGAGGGTATCTACGGGACCACGGCCCTACCCGCCGACATGGCCCGGCCCTCGGAGGCACCATGGGCCCGCTGGACGCGAAAGGGCGGTCGGGCCTGGGCCTTCGTCGACGCCTCGGGGCCGACGCAGCTACCCGCCCGGCCCGGCGCTTTCGAACTCCGGTCGGCCGCTCTGGCCGGGGGCCGCCCGCTGACCGCCCGGGCCCAGGATGGGAGCATCCTGGTCGAGCTTCCCCCTGGCCCCCGGAGCGGACCGGCCGTGGTTTGCTTTGACCTCCGGGGAGGCGGCCGGGGTTGAGGGCGCTTCACCCGGAGAAAACCACGGTTTCATCGGCGGGAAAGCTGTAGTTCCGGGCCGACATCCCGTTGTCCACCACCAGGGTGTGGCCATTGATGGACAGGGGCGCCCCCTCGATCAGAAATGCGATCGCCTCGGCGATCTCCTGTGGTTCGCTGGTGCGCAGCATGGGAGCAAGCTGGGCCCCGTCGGGGACGAACGTCGGGTGACTTCCCAACTGGCGCCGGGCCTGAGCGTCGAACTGCGTGTTCACCACCCCGGGGGCAACTGCGTTGCAACGTACCCCGAGGTGGCCGTACTCCACGCAGACATAGCGGGTCAACGCCTCGACGCCGCCCTTAGCCGTGTCGTACGGCCCGTAACCGGGGAAGCCGGCCCGGGCGTGGACGGACGAGACGTTCACGATCGCCCCGGGTACGCCATGTTCGAGGAAGGATCCCAATGCCTCTCGGGTACCGAAGACCACGGCCCGTAGGTCGATGTCCAGCATTTCGTCGATGGCCTCCGCCTCGAGGACGTGCAGGGGCGCCATGCGCGCCATGGCGGCGTTGTTGACCCAGGCGCGCAGCTCGCCGTTACGTTCGGCTTCCAGGCGCGCCCGGCTCAGGACATCGACGTCGCGGACATCGCCGGCCACGGCGGCACCGTTCAAGCCTCCGAGAGCGCTTTGGAGCGCGGCACGGTCTCGATCGACGCCGACTATGAACCACCCCGTAGCAGCCATCCTGGCCACGGTCGCCTGCCCGATACCGTTGGCCGCGCCGGTTACCACCACGGCCGGCTGGTCTTGGTCATGGTCGGTCAAAGTCGTCTCCCTCCGGCTCGACGGCCGATTGGTCCCATATTTGCTCCCGTTGGCGGTGCCGTCTTGTCCAGTTCCTTACCGGGGGCGGGAGCTTTGTGGGGTTCATGCCGTTTTCCGGCATTGATCCCACAAAGCCGGCAGGTCTCATCGCCCTTTAGCGCCATTTGGCCTAGAGAGCGGCCCGGTGGATGGGCCCCAGACCGTCTCGGAGCGACACCACCGGCGCCTGGGACCGGCGGGAGATGATCTCGGCGCAGATGGCGATGGCCGTCTCTTCTGGCGTGCGGGCGCCGATATCGATGCCGATCGGGGCCATCAGCCGGGCCAGCGCCACCTCGTCGACGCCGGCGGCGCGCAACCGCTCCAAACGGCCGGCGTGGGTGCGGCGCGAGCCCATGGCGCCCAGGTAGCCCACCCCGGTCCCGAGGGCGGCGATGATGGCGGGCACATCGAACTTGTGGTCGTGGGTGAGCACACACACGGCGTCGCGCCGGCCCAGCTCCGGGCCCACCCGGGCCAGGTAGGCCTGGGGCCACTCGACAAGCACCTCGTCGGCCTCGGGGAAACGCCGGGCGGTGGCGAAGGTGGCCCGGGCGTCGCACACCGTCACCCGGTAGCCGAGCACCTTGGCCACCCGCACCAGGGCGGCGGTGAAATCGACGGCCCCGAAGATGACCATGCGGCGGGAGGGTGCGAACACCTCGAGGAAAACGGTCACGTCGGAACGCATGGCCTCACCCTGGGCCCCGTAGTGCCGGGTGGCGCTCGACCCGCTGTCCAGGGCACCCAGGGCGTCCCTGGCCACCACGTCATCGAGCCTGTGGTCTCCCAAAGACCCGACCGGCTCGTGACCCGGGCGCGCCACCAACTTGGCCCCCAGAGCCGGGCCCGGGCCGACCGGCCCCGGCACACTCGGGCCGGGAGCGGGCTCCGGGCCGACCGGCCCCGGTACACTCGGGCCGGGAGCGGGCTCCGGGCCGCCCCCCACTTCGACCACCGTGGCCAGGACAACAGGCTGGTCAGACAGAAGGCAGTCGCGCAGCAGGGCGAAAGCGCTGTTCACCCGGCCCGCTTCAGTCCATGGGCTCAACGAAGACGCGGATGGTGCCGCCGCAACTGAGCCCGACGGCAAAGGCCTCGTCGTCGGAGTACCCGAAGGTGCACAGCCGGGGCCGGCCCGTGGCCAGCACCTCGAGCGCCTCGGTGACGACCGCCCCTTCGACGCAGCCGCCCGAGACCGACCCCGCTACCTCGCCGGCGTCGTTGACCGCCATCGTGGCGCCCGGGCCCCGGGGACCGGAGCCCGTCAACTGCACCACGCGAGCCAAAGCTACCCGTCGACCCTCGTGCTGCCAGCGGTCGATATCGTCGAGCAGTTCCTTCACGGCCACCCCAGGGACGAGGCCTTCTGGCCCTCTCCGGCCCGGCCCGATCTTAGCCAGCGGGGCCGAGCGCCCCGGAAGGACTTAAGGTTTCCCTTAATGTCGGCTTGCACCGGCCCGGCACTGCGGTTAAGGCAATGCTTAGGTAGCCCTTGACAGCGGCCCGGGGTCACGACCCATACTGCTGAGCAAACCGCGCAAGGGGGTGCCATGCAAGTCCCAGGGCCGTTCGAGTACGAGCGGGCTTCCAGCGTCGACCAGGCCATCGGCCTACTGGAGCGCTTGGGGAGCTCCGCCCGCCTGGTGGCAGGGGGCCATAGCCTCCTGCCGATGATGAAGCTCCGCCTCACCAATTTCGAGTACCTCATCGACATCAACGACCTCCACGACGAGCTCGGCTATGTCCGGGCCGATACGGGCCAGATCCGCATCGGCGCCCTCACCCGCCACCGCGAGCTGCTGGAGTCCGACGAGCTGGCGGCCGTGTTCCCCATCTTCCGTGACGCCGAAAAGGTGATAGCCGACCCCGTGGTGCGCAACCGCGGCACCATCGGCGGCTCGCTGTGCCAGGCCGACCCGTCCGAGGACCTCTCGGCCGTCTGCACGACCCTCGACGCCACCTGCGTCATCCGCGGGCGGGCCGGGACGAGGGCGGTGAGCATGACCGAGTTCTACCGGGGACCGTACGAGACCGCCGTCGGCGATGGCGAGATGCTGGTCGAGATCCGCCTGCCGATCAGGCCCAACGGGTCGAGCGCCTACGAAAAGGTCGAGCGCCGGGCGGGCGACTGGGCCGTCGTCTCCAGCGGGGCAGCCGTTTGGCTCGACGGCGACATCATCGCCGACGCCCGGGTCGGGTTGGCCGCCGTGGGCCCCAACACCACCGGGATCCCGGCCATATCCGAGGCGCTGCGGGGCAAGTCGCCCTCGGAGGCCGCCTACGCCGAGGCCGGCTCGATCGCCGCTCAGAGTTGCAGCCCGGCGACGGATATGCGTGGCAGTGCCGAGTACAAGCGCCATCTGGCGGACGAGCTGACACGCCGCGCCCTGCGGCGTGCCGTCCGCCGGGCCCAGGGAGAGGAGATCTGACGGTGCAGGTGTCCATGACGGTCAATGGCAACGAGGTCACCGAGGAAATCGAGGGCCGTTTGCTCCTGGTCCATTTCCTGCGGGACCAGCTCGGGCTCACGGGGACGCACTGGGGCTGCGACACCAGCAACTGCGGCACCTGCGTGGTCTGGCTCGACGGGGAACCCGTCAAGTCCTGCACCGTGCTGGCGGCCATGGCCGGAGGCCATGAGGTGCGCACGGTCGAAGGCCTCGAGGTCGACGGTCGGCTCGACCCCGTCCAGCAGGGCTTCATGGCCTGCCACGGGCTTCAATGCGGGTTCTGCACCCCGGGGATGATGATGACGGCCCGGGCGTTGCTCGACCGCAACCCGGCCCCGTCCGAAAGAGAAATCCGGGAGGCGATCTCCGGTCAGATATGCCGCTGCACCGGTTACGCCACCATCGTCCGCTCCATCCAGTGGGCCGCCTCCTACGAGGCCAACCAAAGCTACGCCGGCGAAAGCGATGTGGCCCAGATGGTCGGGAGCGCGTCATGACCACCGTGGAGCACCGACCGCTCGACAGTTTCGACGACAACGACCAAAAGCCAGTCGGCTACGGGCGCATGCTACGCAAGGAGGACCCCCGCTTCATCCGGGGCCTCGGCCACTATTGCGACGACGTGCAACTGCCCGGCATGCTCCATCTGGCCATCCTGCGCTCGCCCGTGGCCCACGCCCGGATCGTGCGTATCGACACCAGCGCGGCCGTGGCCCACCCCAAGGTGAAGGCCGTCATCACCGGAGCGGACCTGGCCGCCAAAGGCCTGGCCTGGATGCCCACCCTGTCCAACGACGTGCAGGCCGTACTGGCTACGGACAAGGTGCGCTTCCAGGGCCAGGAGGTCGCGTTCGTCGTGGCCGAGGACCGCTATTCAGCCCGGGACGCCCTCGAGCTCATCGATGTCGAGTACGACATCCTGGAGCCGGTGGTCAACGCCCGCAAGGCCCTCGGTCCCGAGGCGCCGGTCATCCGGGACGACCTTCAGGGCAAGACCAATAACCATTGCTTCGACTGGGAAACGGGCGACGACGAGGCCACCAAGGCGGCGTTCGCATCGGCGGACGTCGTGGTGACCCAGGAGATCGTCTACCCCCGCGTCCACCCCGCCCCGATGGAAACCTGCGGCTGTGTGGCTGATTACGACCGGGTCGACGGGAAGCTGACGTTGTGGACGACGTCCCAGGCGCCCCACGCCCACCGGACGGTGTACGCCCTGGTATCGGGGCTGCCCGAGCACAAGATCCGGGTGATCGCACCGGATATCGGCGGCGGGTTCGGCAACAAGGTCCCCATCTACCCGGGCTACGTCTGCGCCATCGTCGCCTCCTTGGTGCTCAACAAGCCGGTCAAGTGGATGGAGGACCGCTCGGAGAACCTCACCAGCACCGGCTTCGCCCGGGATTACATCATGCTGGGGGAGATCGCGGCCAGTAAGGAAGGCAAGATCCTGGCCATCCGCAGCCACGTGCTGGCTGACCACGGCGCCTTCAACGGGACGGCGGCGCCGGTCAAGTTCCCGGCCGGCTTTTTCGGGGTCTTCACCGGGAGCTACGACCTGCAGGCCGCCTATTGCAAAATGACCGCCGTATATACCAACAAGGCCCCCGGCGGCGTAGCTTACGCCTGCTCGTTCCGGATCACCGAGGCGGTGTACTTCGTCGAACGCCTCGTCGACTGTCTCGCCGACGAGCTCAAAATGGACCCGGCCGAACTGCGGTTGCGAAACTTCATCCGGCCTGAGCAGTTCCCTTATACGACCAAAACGGGTTGGGTGTACGACTCGGGCAATTACGAAGCCGCCATGCGCCTTTCCATGGAAATGGCCGGCTACGACGAACTGCGCCGGGAGCAGGCCGAAAAACGGGAACGGGGCGAGCTGATGGGTATCGGCGTGGCCTTTTTCACCGAGGCGGTGGGGGCCGGCCCCCGCAAGAACATGGACATACTGGGCCTGGGCATGGCCGACGGCTGCGAGCTACGGGTACACCCCACCGGCAAGGCCGTTGTCCGCCTGTCGGTGCAGACCCAGGGTCAGGGCCACGAGACCACTTTCGCCCAGATCGTGGCCGAGGAGATCGGCATCCCGCCGGCGGACATCGAGGTGGTGCACGGCGACACCGACAACACTCCTTTCGGCCTGGGGACCTACGGGAGCCGGTCCACGCCCGTGTCGGGTGCGGCGGCCGCCCTGGTGGCCCGCAAGGTCAGGGACAAGGCGCAGATCATCGCCTCGGGGATGCTTCGAGGTGTCGGTGGCCGACCTGGAATGGCAGAAGGGGTCGTTCCACGTAAAAGGCGACCCGTCCAAGTCCGTCACCATCCAGGCCATCGCCATGAGGGCGCACGGGGCCGGGGACTTGCCCGAGGGCATAGAAGGCGGCCTGGAAGCGCAGATTCTGCTACAACCCCGAAAACCTCACCTACCCCTTCGGTGCCTACATCTGCGTGGTCGACGTGGACCCGGGCACGGCGCAGGTGAAGGTCCGCCGGTTCGTGGCCGTCGACGACTGCGGCACCCGCATCAATCCCATGATCATCGAGGGCCAGATCCACGGCGGCCTGACCGACGGCGTGGGCATGGCCCTCATGGAGATGATCGCCTTCGACGAACAGGGCAACTGCCTGGGCGCGTCGCTCATGGACTACCTGATCCCGACGTCGCTCGAGGTACCCGACTGGGAGACCGGTTACACGGTGACGCCGTCGCCCCATCACCCCATCGGGGCCAAAGGTGTGGGCGAGTCGGCCACCGTGGGTTCGCCGCCTGCCATCGTCAACGCCATTGTCGACGCCCTGAAGCCGTTCGGCGTCCGCCACGCCGATATGCCCCTCACGCCGTCACGGGTCTGGGACGCCATGCAGGGCCACGCCACCCCCCCGATATGAGCACCCCGACGTGGCCCACCGGATGACCGCTCGGGCCGCCGAGCTCCGCAGCGAACGCGTCCCCTTCGTCCACGCCACCGTGGTGCGGGCCGAGCCACCCACGTCGGCCCGCCCCGGCGATGATGCCGTGGTGCTGGCCGATGGCGCCATTGAGGGCTTCGTCGGCGGCCAGTGTGCCCAGGAGTCGGTGCGGGCCGCCGCCCTCAGCGCCCTGGAGGACGGCGAACCACTCCTCCTGCGGGTCCTGCCCGCCGACGAGGCGGGCTTCCCCGACGCCGAGGGAGCGCGGGTGACCGTCAATCCCTGCCTTTCGGGGGGCGCCCTGGAGATCTTCCTCGAGCCCCACCTGCCGGCACCGGTGGTGGCGGTGGTGGGAGAGACACCCATCGCCGACGCCCTGGCGGCCATGGCCGAGCCTCTGGGCTTCGCCTTCGACTCCTACCGGGACCTGGCCAGCCATCGCCCGGAGGGGGCGTCCGCCGTAATCGTGTGCAGCCTCGGACGCGACGAACCAGAGTCGCTGCGCGCTGCGCTGGACGCCGGGGTGCCGTTCATCGGCCTGGTGGCCAGCAGGCGCCGGGGCGAGGCCGTGCTGGCCTCGGCCGGGCTTTCCGAGGCCGAGCGCCAACGGGTCCACACCCCGGTCGGCCTCGACATCGGCGCCCGCAGCGCGGCGGAGATCGCCCTTTCGATAATGGCCCAGCTGGTCCAGGAGTTCCGCCGGGGTGGCCTGGGCCGCCCGAGCGGCGACGGCCTGAGCGGCGACGGCCTGAGCGGCGACGGCCTGAGCGGCGACGGCCTGAGCGGCGACGGCCTGAGCGGCGACGGCCTGAGCGGCGACGGCTTGAGCGGCGACGGCCCGAGCGGCCCGGGCGCGGGACGGCCGGCCCAGTTCGTCGACCCCGTCTGCGGGATGACCGTGGTGGTGGGCCCGTCGACTCCGCACCGCCTGGTCGACGGCGTCGACGTCTGGTTCTGTGGATCCCACTGCCGGGACAGCTACGTCGCTTGACCGACCTGATGCCCCTGGGCCCGGTCGAGTTACAACGGCGCCTGGACGAGGCCGGGTACCTGGCCGACGACGGGCTGGCCACCGCGCTGGCGCTTTCGCTTGCCCTGGGCCAGCCCATACTCCTCGAGGGTGAGCCCGGAGTAGGCAAGACGGCGGCGGCCAAGGCCCTGTCCCTAGGGCTCCGGGCCCCCTCATCCGCCTCCAGTGCTACGAGGGCGTCACGGCCGGCGAGGCGCTCTACGAATGGAATTACCAGCGCCAGATCCTCGCCATCCGCCTGGCCGAGTCCCGTCACGAGCAACTGAAGGACGCCGACCTGTTCACCGAGGAGTTCCTCCAGGAGCGCCCGATACTCAAGGCGGTGCGGTTCCAGGGGCCTCTCCCCCCGGTCCTGCTCATCGACGAGATCGACCGGGCCGACGACGAGTTCGAGGCGCTGCTGTTCGAGTTCCTGGGCGAGTCCTCGGTGACGGTCCCCGAGATAGGCACCTTCAGCGCCGCCAAGCCCCCCATCGTCGTGCTCACCTCCAACCGCAGCCGGGAGCTTCACGACGCCCTACGCCGGCGCTGCCTTTACCACTGGATAGAGTTCCCCGCCGCGCCGAGGGTGGCGGCCATCCTGCGCCGGTCCGTACCGGCCGCCTCCGAGCCGCTCGTCACGTCCACGACCGAGTTCGTCGGCCGGGTTCGCGCTCTGGACCTCGACAAGGCACCCGGGCTGGCCGAGTCCATCGACTGGCTGTCGGCGCTGACCGTGCTGGGCGTGACCGAGCTCACGGAGGCCGCCGTGGTGCGGACGCTCGGGGCCATCGTGAAGACCCCGGACGACGGCGTGGCCGTACTCGGGGCATTGGCGGGCCTGGGCCTGGTCGGGGGCGGCACCGGGGCGGGAGGGCACCAAGGACCGGACGAGCGAAGAAGGACAGGATGAACATCGACAACGAGTTCAAAGTCAATTTGCCCATTGGCCAGGCATGGGATGTCCTGACCGACCTCGAGGGGATAGCCCCGTGCATGCCCGGCGCTCAGCTCACGGGATCCGAAGGCGACACCTATTCCGGCCGGGTCAAGGTGAAAGTCGGACCTGTAACGACCGAGTACGCGGGCACGGCGGCATGGGTCGAAAGGGATAGCTCCGCCTACCGGGCCGTGATCAGCGCCAAGGGCCGTGAGGCCCGCGGCACGGGCAACGCCTCGGCCACCATCACGGCCCAGTTGCGCCCGGACGGGGACCAGACCCTGGTGAGCGTCAGCACCGACCTCAAGATCTCGGGGAAGATCGCCCAGTTCGGCAGTTCGGTCATCGCCGAAGTCTCCGAGAAGCTGCTGGGCCAGTTCGTCGACAACCTGGAAGCCATGCTGGCGGCCCGCAACGATGGCCACCCCGACGACCCGGAGCGGCCGGGAACGCTCCACGTCGTCCAACCGGGCCCGGAGGCCGAGGCCGTCGACCTCATGAAACTGGCCGGAGGCTCGGTGGCCAAACGCGCCGTCCCGGTCTTGATCGGCGTCGTGGCCGTGGGCGTCGTCATCTACCTGATAACCCGCCGGACTTGTCGCCGCCCGTGAGCGGCCCGGCGCCCTGGACCGGCCCGCCCTGCTCCGGGGCACAGACCTGGCCGCCTTCGCCGTGGCCTTCGCCGTGCGCCTGCGCCAGGCCGGTCTGGCTGTCGGCGTAACAGCCATCGAGTCGTTCACCCGGGGCGTGGCCGCTCTACGGCCCGGGGCGCTTCCCGCCCTGTACTGGGTCGCCCGGACGACCCTGGTCCAGCGGGCGGGCGACGTGGAGACTTTCGACGCCGTGTTCGAGGCCGTGTTCGCCGGTGCCGTCCTTCCCCTGGGGCCGAACGCCCGCCGGGGGCCTCTGGGCTCGCCCGGCGGGGAAGACGACCATTGGGTACCGCTGCCGACGGCGGGGGCGCCGGACCGGGCCGGAGAGGCGCTGCCCTGGTCCACCCTCCCGGCCGCGTTGAGCGCCGCCCCGGCAACTGGACAGGATGGCCTGCGGGCCCCCGAGCGTCTTCCCAGCGCGCGCTGGAAAACGTGGCCACCACGCCGTTCGAAGCGCTGGCCGCCGAGCACCTGGCCTTGCTCGACGAATGGTTGACCGGCGCCCTGCGCCGCTGGCCCACCCGGCGGTCGCGGCGGATGGCCCCCCATTACGGAGGCCGGACGGTGAGCGTGCGCCCGACCCTGGCCCGGGCGCGGCGCACGGGGTTCGACCCGGCCGTGCTCGTGCGCACCGAGCCCCGCCCCAAGCCCCGCCGGGTGGTGATGCTGTGCGACGTCAGCCAGTCCATGCAGCCCTACGCGGCCGCCTATTTCCATCTCATGAGAGCTGCCGCCGTGGCGACCAGGGCCGAGGTCTTCGCCTTCGCCACCGTGCTCACCCGCCTGACCCCGGCGCTGGCCCACACCTCGGCTGAGGTGGCGGTGGAGCAGGCCACGGCCAAGGTCGTCGACCGCTTCGGCGGGACCCGGATCGCCACCAACGTCCGGGCCCTGCTGGCATCCCGGCACGGCGACGCCTGCCGGGGCGCCATCGTGCTCGTGGCGTCGGACGGTTGGGACAGCGACCCACCCGAAGCCCTGGCCGCCGCCATGGCCCGGCTCCGGCGCCGAGCCCACCGGGTCATCTGGATGAACCCACGGGTGTCAGCCCCTGGTTTCGTCCCCCTGGTGGGCGCCATGGCGGCCTCCCTGCCCTACTGCGATGACCTCCTGGCCGCCGACAGCATCGCCGGCCTGTCACAAGTGGTCGATGCCATCGTGCGGTCCGCCTGACCATGGGCGCCCGACCGTCAGCTCCACAGCGTGACGTGTACCGAGGGTCGGAAGCGGCGGATGTTGATACCCGAGCCGCGCAGCATGGCTTGAGTGGCGCGCGGCGTGGTGATGAACCGGACCAGCTCGGCCGCCGCGGGCAGGACGCTGTGCCCGGGCAGGGTCATGGCGCTCCAGACGGCGTCGGCCTCGACCCCCGGTCCGGCGATGCGCACCAGGCGCCCGTCCGCCAGGTCGTCGGCCACGGCGAAGGACAGGGCCAGCGAGATGCCCCGGTTGTGTTTGGTCTCCTCCAGGGCGGCGGAGTGGCTCTGGAAGATCCGCTGGCGCTCTTCGGGTATGTCGAAACGACGCAGCATCGTCCGCACGGCGCCGTCCTCGCCGGCGGCGGACGGGCCCAGCAGCCAGGTCTGCTCGCGCAGCTGGGCCGGCCGGGTCTGGAACCTGGCCAACGGGTGGCCGGCCCGGCCACCACGACGATCTGGTAATTGAGGAACGGCACGTGCACCACCCCCTTCGAGGGGGTGCGAGGGCTTGGGGCCGATGGCCACGTCGACCGTACGCGACATGAGCAGCGCCGTGAACTCGTGGCTGTAACGCTCGATGAGCTCGACGTCGAGGTCCTTGGCCCGGCTGGCGAAAAGTTCGATGAGGCCGGGGGCGGCGTGCTCGGCGAACAGGCTGGAGGTGGCCAGCCGCATCAGCCGGCGTCCCTGGCCCGCCTGGCTCACCTCACGGATGGTCCGGTCCTGCAGGCCGAGCAGCTCGCTCGCCCGGCTGGCCAGCCGCAGGCCACCCGGGGTAAAGGCCAGGCCGTTGCCGGTGCGGGTGAACAAGTGGTCCTCGAGCTCACGACGTAACTGGCCGATGTGCAGTGAGACCGCCGCCTCGCTGACCCCGAGTTCGGCCGCCGCGTCCTTAACCGAGCCGAGACGCACGACGGCGCGAAAAGCGCGGAGTTGGGTCGGCGTCACCGGCGCCTCAGGCTACCGGTCTCAATGGGGGCGGCCGCCGGCCAGGAGCTCGAGGGCGTGGGGGACGACGTCTAGGACGGCCTCGACCGACTCGACGGCGCCGCTGGTCGACCCGGGCACATTGAGGACCAGGCAGGCGCCGACCGTCCCGGCGATGCCCCGCGACAGCCGGCCCCGCGGGTTGACGGCCCGGGCCGCTTCGGCCAGCCCCGGGGCTTCGCGCTCGAAGGACGGCCCTCGTCCCCTCGGGCGTGAGGTCGGTGGGGGAAAAGCCCGTGCCCCCGGTGGTCACGACGAGGCCACGGAACCCCGCCGCCATGTCGGCCAGTGCGGCCGAGACGGGCCCGACGCCATCAGGCACGGTCCGGCGTTCGACCACCGTGAACCCGCGGCCCACGAGTGTCGCCTCCAGCGCGGCGCCGGAGCCGTCCTGCCTCACCCCGGCGTGGACGGACTCGGAGACGGTGAGCACCTTGGCCTGGAGGTCCATCGCCGTGACGTTATACCTGGCGTGGCCGTTGGCCACCACCACCACCGTCGCCGGTACCGGCTACCAGGGGAGCTGACCACATGGGAGGCTCGGCCGGGCTCTCGGCGGTGGCCGCCGCGTTGGCGTTGGCCGTGGCCGCCTACTCGGCCTTCAGCCTGGCGGCCAGGCCCGGGGGGCGACGCCTCCGCTACGACGTCGACTTCTCTCACGTCGTGATGGGGGCAGCCATGGCCGGGATGGCCCTGTCCTGGCTCAATGTCCTGCCCACTCTGGCCTGGGAGGCCGTCTTCGGCGCCGACGCGGTGTGGTTCGGGTCGGCCATGGCACGCTGGGGTCGCGTCCACGACCTGTGCGCCAGGGACAATGACAGGGCCAGGCGGGCCTGCCACTGCGCCACCCACACAGTGATGGCGGTGTGCATGCTCTACATGTACCTCGGCCGCCGTCTCCTGGCCCCCGGTCACGGGGGCATGGTCATGACCGGCGGCACGGGCCCGGCGGCGCTGGGAGCGGGGCGGGAAGCGTGGCTCTCCCTGCTCTTCGTCGCCGTCCTGGTGGTGTCGGCGGCCTGCGAGATGAGCCCTGTCCTCCGCTTGGCCCGGGCTGCCGCGCTGCCCACGACCGGTGCGCGGCCCACGACCGGTGCGCGGCCCACGACCGGTGCGCGGCCCACGACCGGCGCCCTGCCCCCTACCGGCGCGCGGCCCACGACCGGCGCGCGGCCCACGACCGGCGCCCTGCCCCCTACCGGCGCGCGGCTCACGGCCGGCGCGCCGCTTCGGGCCGAGACGGCTCCCCGCCGGCCGGCGCCCCGACTGGAAGCGGCCTCACATCTGACCATGTGCCTCGTCATGAGCTACATGCTGGTCCTTATGGGCTAACCCGGGGCCTCCCTGCCTCGGGACCGGGGAGGCCCTCAGAGCGCTCCGGCGGCGTGCACGGCGGCCAGGTCGGGTGCCCGGAGCCGGGCCGACTCGCCCCGATCGGACAGGGAACGCCAAGCCAAACCGGCCGTCACGAGCAGGGCCGCCCCCCACAGGGCGAAGGCGTCCCTGGCCCCGGCGGCACCTCCGGCCCAGCCCCCGGCACCCAGGTGGAAAGCCCGCGTCGTCATGAGAGGCAGGGTGGTCCCCAGGTTGAACAGCATCCCGGCCGCTACGGCCATGAACAGCGAATAACGGATGGCAGGGTGGCGCCACGCAAACACGAGCCCTCGACGCACGCGGCCCCGGCCGCGCCCCTCTTCTGCCACCGGCCGCGGCGCTGGTCGGCCCGTCGATGGCGCTGATGCAGCCGTTGGCAAAGGCGAAAACGAAGAGCATCCACAACTGGATATCGCCGGCCACCACCAGGGCCCCCAGTGTCGACCCAGCAGCACGTAGGCGGACTGGGTCAAAACGAGGGCCCGGCGGCGGTCGAAGCGGTCCACCAGCGACCCCGCCCAGGCACTGCCCAACAACAACGGCGTGAAGGTGGCGGTGGTCGTCAGGGCAAGCAGGAAGGCACTGTGGGTCAGGTGCAGGACAAGCAGGACTGGGCCACCGCCTGCGTCATCCCACCCGAGGCCGACAATATCTGCGAAACGAACCACCAGCGGTAGGCGCGCACCCGCATAGCCGGCGCCAGAGCACCCAGCCGGGCCCAGCGCGTCACGGCTACGACTATGCCATGCCGGTGCGAGGGGCCATGCCGGTGCGAGGGGCCATGCCGGTGCGAGGGGCCATGCCGGTGCGAGGGGCCATGCCGGTGCGAGGGGCCATGCCGGTGCGAGGGGCCATGCCGGTGCGAGGGGCCATGCCGGTGCTGCGTCGCCGCCCGTGACAAAAACCACTGGCGTCGATTGCTCCCAGCGGCTGTAATTGTCCGCACTGCCCATTGCGTCGTAAGGAGGTGCGGATGTCCATCAACTTCGAGCCCGCCCTCCCGGTCACGCCTGGCCCCTCTAGGGCCACGCTCACCGCAAACCGCTAGAGCCGCCGCCGGCCCCGCGCCGGTCCCCTCACCCCAGCGATCCAGCCGCGCCCCCGGCGCCGCTCCCCCGATGGAGGCCATTATGTTGCTCAACCCGTACATCGCGGCGCGCCTGGCCCAGGAGCGCCGCTCCGACATGGAGGCCCGGGCCCGGCGCCGGCGCCTGGCGCGCCAAGCGGCCGGCATACGGCTGCCCCCCCAACGGAGGATCCCCTCCCAAATCCCCTGGCACTGGCGCTGGAGGTACCTGTGAGCGGCCCTGTCCCCGGCCCGGCGCCCGGCCCGGCGCTCATTGCGCCCGCAGGAGCTGTTGCGGCCTAGACCGCCTCGCCGCCAACGCCGGGGCCACGGCGAGCAGGTTGGCCACCACCAGGATCCCACACGGTCTCCTGGGTCGCCGTATGACCGGTCGCCGGCCGACAGCCAAGGAGGTCAGCCGGTGTGAGGTGTTCGTGTTGGCACCAAACCGGCGGGCGTGACCCGATGACCAGGGGACGCAAGAGGGCCTCGGGGCCTCGGCCGCCTTGGTACCGGCCGGTACCGGGTACCCTTTCAGGCGGCTGCCCTGCAGCCGCTCCGACCCTGTCCACCCCAGAACGAGCTAAACCAAGGAGGACCATGCCAACAAACCCGGCCATGGCCGGCGAGCTTTCCCGCACCCTGGCGGACGGCCACCAGATCCCCGTGCTCGGGCTCGGCGTCTGGCAGGTGCCGGACGGAGCCGAGTGTGTCAAGGCCGTGCGCTGGGCCCTGGAGCTCGGCTACCGGCATATCGACACCGCTCAGGCTTACGGCAACGAGGAGAGTGTCGGACGAGCCTTCCGCGACAGCGGGGTTCCTCGTGACGAGGTGTTCATCACCACGAAGTTCTATCCCGGCGGAAAGGACCCGGCCGCCGAAGCCGAGCACAGCCTGAAACGCCTGGGGCTGGAGTACGTCGACCTGTACCTCGTGCACTGGCCTCAGGGCGGCCCGTTGTGGGCCTGGCCGGGAATGGAGCGGGCGCACCAAAAAGGCCATGCCCGTTCGATCGGGATCTCCAACTTCAACGTCGCCGAACTCGAGGCGCTGCTGGCGACGGCTACCGCCCGTCCCGCGGTCAACCAGCTACAGCTGAGCCCGTTCGAGTACCGGCGGGCACTGGTCGAGGTTTGTGAGGGGCGCGACGTCGCCCTCGAGGCCTACAGCCCGCTCGGTACCGGCCGGCACCTGGCCAATCGAACGGTTAACTCCGTCGCCCACCGGGTGGGCCGATCGGCGGCACAAGTGCTGTTGCGCTGGGGCGTGCAGCGCGACTTCATCGTCCTGCCTAAGTCGACCCACCGTGAGCGCATCGAGGAGAATGCCCAGATCTTCGATTTTGTCCTTTCCGACCAGGACATGGCCGAACTCGACGGCTGTGATGTCACCCACGGCACCGACCGTGCCCGCGAGCACAAATGGTGGTGACAGGCCCGGCTTGACGTTCGGATCCCCGGCCCGTGGGGGCGGTCGCCTCTGGCAGAATGGACTTGGAGGTTGAGGATTGACCCCTGACCAGCGCAAGGAACCCTTACCGCAGAACGAACGCGCCAAACGATGGACCATTACCGACGTGGCCGAGCGCGCCGGCGTTTCCGTCGGGACGGCGTCCAAGGCCCTGAACGGGCGGGGTAACCTCCGGGCCGAGACGCGTACCCGAGTCCTGCGGGCGGCTGAGGACCTCGGCTTCGAGCCCAACGCCCTGGCCCGCAGCCTGCTGGCGGGGCGAAGCTTTACCGTCGGTCTCGTGACCACCGACAGTTTCGGCCGGTTCTCGATCCCGGTGATGCTCGGCGCCGAGGACGCCCTGGGCGAAGGGAGCGTATCTGTCTTCCTGTGCGACTGCCGCGATGACCCCGAGCGCGAACGGCGCTACCTCCGGACGCTGCTCTCGCGCCGGGTGGACGGGATCATTGTCGCCGCCCGGCGCGTAGACCCGAGGCCTCCGATCGGCTCGCAACTCCCGGTACCTGTGGTGTACGCCATGGCGAAGTCGCTCGACCGTCACGACCTCTCCGTGCTGCCCGACGACGAGGGCGGTGGCTACGTCGCCATAGACCACCTGGTTAATCTGGGTCGGTCCCACATCGGCCACGTGAGCGGTCCGGAGCATTTCGAAGCGGCCCGCCGGCGCGCCCAGGGGGCCAAGGCCGCCCTGGGTCGCGCCGGGCTAGCCATGGCCGGCGGCCAGGTCCTGTTCGGGGGCTGGAGCGAGGCCTGGGGCCGGCAGGCCGGGGCGATGTTGTTGGAACAGGAACCAGCCACGGACGCCATCTTCTGTGGCAGCGACCAGATCGCCCGCGGTGTGGCCGACGCCCTGCACGAATCGGGCCGGCGGGTCCCCGATGACGTGGCTCTGGTCGGCTTCGACAATTGGGACGTAATGGCCCAAGCGTGCCGCCCGCCGCTGACGACGATAGACCCCAATCTGAGCGAGGTCGGGCGCGTTGCCGCCCGCGAACTCCTGGCCGCCATCGAAGGCGAGGGGCCGGGCGGCGTGCGCACCGTCGCCTGCAGCCTGGTGGTCCGGGAGTCGACCGCCGGGAAAACTCAGGCCCCGGCGGGGACCACTTTGAACGGCGCCAAGCCGCTTTAGGCCGGGCCCGGGACGACGCCCGGGACCACCGGACGACGACCCACACCATGTCCCCCTCGCCCCTCGTGCCCCCACCGGCGCCTCAGCCTTTGACGGCTCCGGACACGAGGCCCCTCACGTAAAAACGCTGGAGGGCCACGTAAATAATGATGCAGGGGACCATGGCGATGACTGCTCCTGCCACCAGCACCCCATAATCGATCTGTCCGTAGGTGTCCGTCGACTCAACGTTTACGAGCGCTACGGGCAAGGTGTAGATCGAGTCATTTGTCGTAAACGTCAGGGCGCCGAGGAACTCGGTCCACGAGAACAGGAAAGCGTAAAGGACAGTCGTGGCGATACCGGGGACGATCAAGGGTCGCAGGACCCGCGTGAGCGTGGAAATAACAGAGGCGCCGTCGACCTTGGCCGCGTCCGTGAGCTCGCTTGGCGTTTGCATGAAGGTGTTGCGCATCAGGTAGGTGCCGAAGGGGAGGTTGAACGCCGTGTAGAACAACGCCAGGCCCGGGAGGCTGTTCAAAAGGTGGAAGTCGTGGAGCTGAAGGAAGAGTGGCACCAGTACCGCCTGGAAAGGCACCATGAAGCCGAGTAGCACGAGGCTGAAAGCTATGCCAGAACCTCGGAACTTGAACTTCCCGAAGCCATACCCGGCCAGTGTCGCCACAAAGGCGGTGATGGCCGCCGTCCCGACGGCAACGATGAGGCTGTTGACAACATTGCGGAGGATGTGGTCGCCGGACAGGAGCTTGGTGTAGTTGGCCACGCCGAGGTGCGAGAAGCTCTTGAGCGCCGGTGGCGACACGATCGCCCCCGGTGCCTGGAACGAGCGCAGGATCTCCCACATGAGCGGCACCACGAAGATGGCGGCCATCATCGTGCCCGCCAGGAGGTAGAGCGGGGTCCCGGGCGCCACCTTCGGGCGCCTCGATGTCACCGTGGCCCGGATGGCTTGGTCAGGCATCATCGCCTCGCAGGAACCGGAACTGCAGGAAAGTGATGAACCCGACGACGGCGACGAGCACGACCGACATGGCACCCGCCGACCCGACATTGAACGAAGTGTTGAAGGTCTCGTAGATCTGCATCACCACGCTCTGAGTGCTCGAGCCTGGCCCGCCATCGGTGATGATGAAGAATTGGTTGAACGCCAGCAGCGAGCCGATGACGGAGATGACCAGGCTGAGCGCTATCGAGCGCCGGAGCAAGGGGATCGTGATCAACCGCTCGCGTTCCCACCACGATGCGCCGTCGACGGCCGCCGACTCGTAGAGATGCTCAGGGATGCTCTGCATCCCGGCCATGAGCAGCATCATCGTGAACCCCGAGGCAAACCAGATGACGAGGACGCAGATCGCCGTGGTGGCCAGCCCGGTCTTCGCCACCCACGGCGTATTGACGCCAACGATGCCCAGCTTGGACAGTATGACGTTAATAGTGCCGAAGCCGGGCTGAAGCTCGACCTCGATGAGGAAGCTCAGGGTGCTGATCCCGACGATGAACGGGAGGAAGAAGCACGTCCGGAACAGGGTCGAGCCGAAGCGGTTGGAGCGGGTGAAAACCGCCAGCAAGTAGCCGACCACCAGGATCGGCACCGTCACGATGCCCGTGTACTCCAGGGTGAAGACGATCGAGTGGAGAAATACCGGGTTGTGCAGGAGCGCCGTGTAGTTGGCGCCCCCGATGTAGTGGTACGGCCCGACGAGGGGATAGTTGGTGAACGAGATGAACGTGCCGAAGGCCAGCGGGTACAGGATGAAGACACCGACGAAGGCGACGGCCGGCGCCACCAGCGCGTACCCGGTCCGGGCCTCGCTACGGCTACGCCCGGTCGAACGCCGTCGTGGTGGGGCGACGACCAAAGCCGGAGCACCCCGAGCCGGGAGGGCACTTTTCGTCGGTCCAAGCGTTGTCAACCTTGCCACCTCCGGTCGGGGCGGTCCCTCTCGCTCCGTACCTGACATCTGACTGCCAAGTCCCTGGTACCACCGATTAAAATGTAGGCAGGCAGAGCGCCGCCGGCTTGAGGAGGCGGGAGGCGCCGACCTCAGCCTGCGGCGCTCTGCCGGCGAGGTTTCTAGCTGTCTGCCGAGTTGAGGGTGGCCTGTATGCCGCTTTGGCCAATCTGGAGGGCCTTGGCGACGTTATCGCTGTAAACCGCTTCATCGAACATCGCCAGCCACGGGGCTCCCGGGTTGTTGAAGACGGCGTTGTAAGCGAGCGTGTACTCAACGGAGCCGTACTTGAGCGTGTTGAGCGCCACCGAGTCGTAGGGGTACTGAGTTGCGAACGAACCCGTGACAACGTCACTGCGCACAGGCGACTCGCCATCGGCGGGGTACTGCGCTTGCTGGGCCTTGGCCAGGAACCACTTCACGACTTCCCACGCACCCGAGGGGTTCTTTGCTCCCTCGGGGATGACGAAGTCGTCGCCCCCGTCGAACGTGCTCCCATGGCCGCCGTTCTCGCTCGGTAGCGGTACGTCGGCGAAGTCACTCGTGGGCAGGCCCTCCTTTTCGAACGTGGTGAAGAACCCGTAGTCACCGGGTAGCAGGCCGATGTTGCCCTTGCCGAAGTCCTGGCCCCAGGTGGTGCCGTTCTGGGTCTGGTCAGCCGGTGGAGCCTCTTTATTGGCCCAAATCTGCGCGTAGACGCTCAGGAGCGACTTGAGAGGAGCGTTGTTGACGATATTGGCTGTCTGGGTCCCGAGCGGACCGGTGATGAGGTGCTGGCCGCTGGCCCAGATGTCGGGCAGCATCACGAAGCCGAGGCAACCCTGGCAGTCACCGGCGAACGACAGGCCGTAGACAGGATTGGACGGTGTGCTCAGAGCCGTGATCGCCTTGGCGTCGGACGCGATCTCAGCGAACGTCGTCGGCGGGCCGCGATCCCGGCCTTCTTGAACAGAGCCGTGTTGTACCAGAGCACCGACAGGTCGGAAAGGTAGGGGACCCCGTAGTACTGGTTCCCGATCGCCGCCAGGGCCAGGTGGCCGGGGCTGAGGACCGACTTGTAGGGCAGGGCGTTCACGTCAGAGGTGATGTTCATGAGGGCGCCCTCGTGCGAGAACTCGGGGACGTCGATGTCGTTGAGGCCGACGAGGTCAGGTGGGTCCCCGGCCCGGATCGCCGTGGCCAGCTGGCTCGTGTCGTCGTTGGGCGACGTTACGTGGACCACGATCTTCAGGTTGGGATGGGTCTTATTGAACTCTGGCACCAATTTGACCGCGGCCGCTTCGGTGGCGTCCCTGATCCAAAACGCTACCGTCCCCGTGGCGTTGACACCGAACGACGAATCGGCCTTCAACCTTGCACTCGTCCCCGCCGACGCGGCCGAGACGCCCGTCATGGAAACGATGGTCGCCATCGCCACCACCGGGACAACAAACCTCAAGTACCTTGGTTTCATTGCGGTCTACTCCTCTCTTGGGCGTACAGGACGACATCTAGACCTACGGCTACCTGGTCGCCGAGCGTCGGTTCCCCCGTTAGCTGCGCCAGATGTTCTCCATACGATGGGCTGGGAAAAGAGACGATGGGCTGGGAAAAGCTTTTCCGACCTTGACCGGGAATGGCCCAGGCAAAGCCCCTGGCAGGGGGACTCTTCCGGGTGCGCTGGCGGTGCCCCCTCCCCTTGAACAGGCGAGTTTGTCTTGCAAAAAAGCCTCTCCGGAGACCCCAGAAAAGCTTTTCCTCACGCTACGGTCGCTGGCCGGCGGTGTCAAGTCGGTTCGCGGGCCCGGGCGTCCACGGCCGGCCGTGAGCGGCGTGGGCCGGCTCAGCCACGGGCGCCGGGCACCCAGACGCGCATCTGCGATGGCCCCCGGTTGTTCCACGCATAGTAAGGAATAGCCGAAAGTGTGACGTCGTGGGAGCTTTCGGCCCGGCGGAGGCGCCTTCGCAGTAGGGCCAGTCCCGACGGCGCGTACTGAACCGGCGGGCGTGGCACCGCAGCTCCCGGACCGCCTCGCCGCTAATCTCGGCACTGGTCTCGACCGGGCCCCGTGACTCCAAAAGCTCGACCCCGTCCAGGGTTTCCGACCCATCGCCCAGATGCTCGAAACAGTAGACCAGCGGGCCCCGTTCGAGGGCGACACAGCCCCGTACGGCGTCGATCCGGGCATCAGGGTGGACGAGGCGGGGGCGTAGCGGGAACGAGGCACTGACCTCGTCTCCGCTCTCCCACCGCCGTCGCAGGTGTAGGTAACCATCGGCCTCCGGCTCCGCCGCCTGGGCGATGCCATTGAGCTCGACCGTCATGTTGGTGGCCCACGACGGTACCCGCAAGGCGATGTCCGTCACCGTCGCCGGGGCCTCTCCCACGCGCACGAGCACCTCGCCCTGCTGCGGGTACGGAGTCGACACCGAGATGCCCAGGGCCCCACCGGCCAGCTGTTGGCGGATGGTGGCCGACGCGAACTGGTGCAGCTGGAGACCGTCGGCCGTGCGGGTGGCGACGTAATGCTCGAGGCTGGCCACCAGGCGCATCAAGTTGGGCGGGCAGCACGCGCAGCGGTACCAGGGTTGGCGCTGGACACCACCTCGGCTCTGCAGCGGGTTGACATAGAAGAAGTTCTGGCCGTCGAGGCCCCAACTGGCCAGGAAGCCGTTGTAGAGGGCCCGTTCGATGAACTCGGCGAAACGCGCCTGGCCCGTGATGAGGCACATGCGCCAGTTCCACATGATGTTGGCAACAGCGGCGCAGGTTTCGCAGTAGGCGCGGTCGGGCGGGAGCTCGAACGGGTCCCCGAAAGCCTCATCCTGATGGCGCGAACCTACTCCTCCGGTCAGGTAGGTCTTGGCCGAGGTCATATCCTCCCACTGGCTGAGGCAGGTGCTCAGCAGTTCGCTCCGGCCCGTCTCGATGTAGAGGTCCGCCACCCCGCTCAACAGGTACAGGGCGCGGACGGCGTGGCCGCGTACCCTCTCGGCCTTGGTCACCTCCACGTCGTCCTGGAAGTACTCGGGCCCGAAAGAGCCGAACGACAACGACGACTGGCCCCGGCGGCCGATGAGGTCGGCAGCCAGGTCGAGCAGCGGCACCCATCCTGTCTGGCGGTACCTCTCCACCAGCGCCATCTCTATCTCGGGGTGGCCGGGTACAAACGAGCGTTTCTCCGCCATGACGTCGACCAGGTAGCCGGCCAAGCGGTCGGCGACCGGGCCCAAGGGGCTCGCCGGCGCCGCGCTACGCGCCTCGGCCACGGCGGCCTGGAACATGTGCCCGGCGCAGTAAAGCTCATGGCCCATGGCGGGGTCGGCGAAGCGCCCGTCGGGCTTGACGACCTGGACGTACGAGTTCAGGTAGCCGTCCGGCGCCTGCGCCGCGGCAAGAAGGGCGGCGGTCTCCTGGCGGAAGGGCTCGAACCGGGGATAAGGGCCGTGCTGGTGCTCCCAGGCCATCGCCTCGAGCACCTTGTAGACGTCCGAGTCCATGAACAGGGGCATCGTGTACTCGCCCCGGGCCGGCCGGCAGCCAGGCGGAGGTTGTCCATGCTGCCCCGCTCTTCCAGCATCCGGGCCCCGTGGGGGATCGTCACCTCCCGGTTGAGTGCCTGCCGGCGGCCCCAGAACCCGCCCTCGAGGCGTGCCGCCCCCCGTCGAGGGGGCTTAGCGCCAGGTGCCGGGCCGACCTTGGTTGGACCGGCCCTGCTAGACCAATTCGTTCGTTCATATCGCCCTCGCATGATAAACGGGTACCCGAGTGCCGTCAAGAAAACCTTTTCCTAAGCGGCCCGCATGGGCCGCACGTCACCGGGGCACACCGGGCTCAGGACCGGGACCGGGAACTGCCGGTGGCCCTGCTAGCCGGTAAGGCCTCCGAGGAGCAAGCCGCCGCGCCAATAACGCTGCAGCACCAGGAACATGATGATAAGAGGTGTGATGCTGAGCATCCCGGCGGCGATGGTGAGGACGGTGAAGTCCTCGCTGCTGCCGGCAATGTTGGTGTGGTTCATCCATAGGGCCAGGCCCTGGGTCAACGTGCTCAGCTTGGCGCTGTTGTTGATGATGAAGGGAAGGAAGTAGTTGTTCCAGGAACTGACCACGTTGAGCATGAACACCGTGACCAGGGCCGGGACCATGAGCGGGACGGCGACCCGCAGGAAGATGCGGGCCTCGCCGGCGCCGTCGATCCTGGCCGCGTCCATCAGCTCCCGCGGGACCGACCCGCCCACGTAGACCCTCATGAGGTAGACGCTGACGGGGCTCACCATGAAGGGGATGAATATGCCCGGCATGGTGCTGTCGAGGTGGACCTTGGCGTAGACCAGGTACAGCGGGACGGCAAAGGCGGCGATGGGAATGAGCAGAGCGGCCATGGCGAACAGGAACAGGGCGTTGCGGCCCCGGAAGCTGAAGCGGGCGAACCCGTAGCCGGCCATGGCCGACAACACGGTTGCCCCAATGCCCCCGGCGCCGGCGTAGATGACGGTGTTGAGCATCCACTGCAGGAACGACCCGTCCTCCTTGTTGGAGAACACGTTGCTTACGTTTGAGAACAGGACGAAAGGACGGGCGAACCAGAACCCGAACGTCGAGTTGAAATTGGGCACCGTCTTGGTCGAGGAAACGAAGATCCACCAGATCGGTATGAGGGTGAACACGGCGAACAGCCCGCAGGCCAATGTGACCAAGTTGACCGTGCGACGGCTGAGGCCGTAAAGGTGCAGCGGGACAAGGTCGATCCTGTCGCTGTCGCGTCGCCTACGCCGCACCGTGCTCGGTTTTTTGACGGCCATCGTGGTGCTCATACCAGTGCTCCCTTCCGGCGTTGTGAGAGCAGGAACGCGCCGGATATGACGATGATGATAAAGGCGAGGACGACCGAGATGGCGGCCGCAAAATTATAGAACTGAGCCGAGAACGCCTCGTTGTACATGTAGAGGGTGGGCGTATAGTTGGCCGAGATATTGGGGGCCAAAGGCGAGAGCAGGTAAGGCTCGGTAAAGAGCTGGAGGGCGCCGATGAGGTTGATTATCACGACGAGGATGATGGCGGGCCGGATGATGGGGAGCTTTATGCGCGTGACTACCCGGCGGAAGGTGGCCCCATCGACGATGGCCGACTCGACGACGTCCCGGGGGACGGACTTGAGGGCGGTGTAGAGGATGATGATCGTGTAACCGGTCCATTCCCAGATGGCGATGAGCACGATCACGCCCAGGAGGTGGCCGGGACCGAAAAAGTTGGGGTTTGGCAACCCGAGGTCGGCAAAAATGCGGACGAACACGCCCACCTTGGTCTGCAACATGGACGCCCACATGGACGTGGCCACCACGGCGGGTACGGCAAAAGGAAGGAAAAAGATGGTGCGGAAGAACCCGCCGAAGCGGGCGACGCCGATGTCGAACATGGTGGCGAAGAAGATGGCGATGACGATCATTACCGGCACCTGGATGGCGGCGAAGAGCAGGGTCCGCGCCATCCCGGTCCAGAACGCACCGGAAGACAATGCCTCGGTGTAGTTGGCAAAGCCGCTGAAAACCGTCCCACCAATCATGCGGCTGGTGAAGAAGCTGGTGTAAACGGCGTAGACCAGCGGGACGACCAGGAACATGAAGAAGACGACGACAAAGGGCAGGACGAACCACAAGCCTCGCCGATCGCGGCGTCGCCCAAAACCCCTTCGGACCACGGGCGCCGCCGGCCCCGACACGGCGGGCCGCGTCAAGCCCCCCTCCCGGCGGTCCGCGGCCCCTCCGATAACCACCTGAGACACATTGGCCTCCCAACGAACGACGTGCTCACGGCACGGGACAGTGGGAGTAACCGTACCCCCACTGCCCGCGCCGCGACAGGACTGCCAGGCTCAGCCGGAGCTGATCAACCCGTAGTGAGCGCGAACCTCGCCCTTACGTGCTGACCGAGAAGCCCTGCTGCTTGGCGTAATTGACCATGGTGGTCTGGAGGAACTGCAGGTACTGGGGAAGCGTCTGCGTGCCGGCGAAGAACTTGGACGCCCACGCCGTCGTGCTGTTGAGGTAGTAGGTCATGAAGGGGGGCCACGTGATCACCGGGATTCCCGGGGCCGACTTGGCCGGGGCGCCGAACAGGGACGTGCCCTTCTTCAGCATCGGGATCGTGAGGCTGCTCATGGCCGGGGCGGCCAGTTCGGCCTTGAACGTCGGGAACAGCAGCGATGGCGGGGTCACCAGCAGGTTCCACGCCTGGGGCGAGGCCGTCAGCCACTCTGAGAACGCAGCCGCCTGGGCCGGGTGCTTGCTCTCGGAGAAGACGGGGTACGTCGACCCACCCCAGTTGCCGTCGGAATTGGCGCCCGCCGACCACTGCGGGAAGGTCCCCTGCACCCAGTCGCCGGCAGACTTGCTGGTCACGTAGCTGGCGAAGTACGACGGGCCCCAGGCCGAGGTCGGCCAGGTCAGGTACGTGCCGTCGTTGAGGCCCTCAAAGAACGGGCTGCTGCTGGTAAAGGGGTCGTTGGCGTGGTCGATGGCCCCGGCACTGATCAATTTCTGCCAGTAGTTGGCGAAGGCCATCTGCTTGGGACCGGTGAAGTTGATGGTCACCTTGGCGCCACCCGTCCACACGAACGGCCACGCTCCGGCCTGCTGCATAAGGCTCAGTACCCACTGGCCGTCACCGGCGGCGAAGTCCCCCATGAACACCTTGGGGTTGGCCTTGTGCACGGCCAGGGCGTCGCTGGCGTACTGCGCCCATGTCGTGGGCGGGGTCATGATGCCGTACTTGGCCAGTTGGGCCGAGTTGTAGAGCAGGCCTGTGGACCCACCGTCGTCGGGCATGGCGTAGACGGCGCTGCCCTGGCTGACCTCGTCCCACGCCCAGGTAACGAAATCGTTCTTGTACTTGTTCGCCCCGTAGGGGACGAGGTTGGTGGTGTAGTGCAGGACCTCGAACGACGGCAGGACGTCGTACTCGATCTCGGCCACGTCGGGGGCGCCGGAGTTTGCCTTCAGGGCGTTGAGCAGCGGGATGTACTCTCCCGACCCACCGACCTTGGTCACATAGTCGACACAGATGCTCGGGTGGGTCTGGTTGAAGACGTCCACCGCTCGATAGATGCCCGGCACCCAGGCCCAGAAGGTGACGGGCGTCGCCCCGGACTTGCAGTACGAGGTGGTGTTGGTGCTGTAGGTCGGTGCGGACGAGGCCGATGCTGCGCTCCCGAAGCCCGGGACCGCGGCCAGCAGCATCCCTGAAAGAGATGCGGCCGAAACGCCGCAAAGCACCTTCCTCAAAAGAGCGCCGTGACGGTGGCGTTCAGGACCTCCGTTGTATCTCATCCCGAATAACTCCTCTCCGTGTGGGACATATTGCTCTCTCTAGGGGCTCTCAGGACGGGAGAGAACAAGGCGGCCCCAGCAGCCCTCGGCTTGATCTAGTCGTGTCTCCCCCCAGGTCATCCAGGAAAACCTTCTCCCTCCCTGACAGACCCCCTACCTCCTGGATGAGAACGCTAACATCTCGGAGTCGCGGCGACAAGGCAACCCCTTTCCTTTCTTGCCCCCGCCGCCACTGATGTTCCCGGGCGGGTCGGCAACCCGCGCTGCATGGCCGCCGATGGCGGCGGGCCTCGACCCGTCGGAGGCGGGCGGTGGCCCGTTGGAGGCGGGCGGTGGCCCTACCGGCTCGGCTGTGACGTTGCTGTGACGATGGCCCGGCTACGCTGCGCCAACTCGCAAGGGCGAGAAGTCATGTCGATCGAGAGGACCGGCCGTGAGCGTCGTCATGATCACCAACCGGAGGGCGAGTGTGCTGGGGTGGGACGCACTCCACGGCCTTCGGCCCGTCCGGGCCCGGGTCGTTGGCACCGCTCACCGGGCCAGGCCGCGGCGATGGATGACACCGGTGGTGCTTCTGTGCGCCCTCGCAGTGACGGCGGCGGCGCTCACGTCGTCGCTGCCACGGACCGGCGCCCGCACCGCGGTGACCGGCGTCGGCCCCGGTTTGCCGATCGTGCCAGGCCGCGCCGTCGGACCGATATCTGCCGTGCTCGGCCGTGACCTACCTGGCTACCGCGTCGAAGACCTGACCGCCGCCAACCCCGGGCAGCGGTTCCGGGCCGAGTTCTCGTCCCGGGGTGTGACGGTCATCTCCGGACGGCTGCGCCTGCGCATCTCCGTAGAGGGCTTTGGCTACGCCGGCGCTCTCCGGCCCGTCTCCCCGGTGGTGCCCGTAGCTCAGGCCAACCGGGTCGTCTACGCTCACGGCGCCCTGAGCGAGTGGTGGGCCAACGGACCGGCCGGCTTGGAACAGGGCTTCACGCTCGGCTCCCGCCCGGGCGTGGAGCGCGGCCCGTTGACCTTCTCGCTGGGGCTCGGCGGTGGCGTGCGGGCGCGCCGGGACGGTGGCGGCTTGTACCTCTCGGGTGCCGCCGGGGGGGCTTTGCTCTACGACGACCTGGCCGCGTCCGACGCCCGGGGCCGGGATTTGCGGGCGTGGTTCAGCCTGCGGGGTGGGCGCGCCTTGGTCGAGGTCGATGACCGGGGGGCCACCTACCCGGTCCGGGTCGACCCGGTGGTCCAGCAGACCTCGGTACTGATCTCCTCCAACGGCACCTTCGGCGGGGGTTTCGGCTACTCCGTCGGCGTCTCGGGAAACACCGTTGTCGTAGGCGCCGACAACCAAACGGTGGGCTCCAATGAGGAGCAGGGGGCTGTTTACGTTTTCGTCCAGCCCAAGACCGGTTGGGCGGCGCTGACGGCCCAAAATGCCGAGCTCACCGCCTCCGACGGCAAGTTCGGGGCCGGGCTCGGCTGGTCGGTGGCGATCTCGGGGGGCACGGTCGTGGCCGGCGCCCCGGCGGTGTGCCGACCGGGGCCGGGCAACCCGCCCCAGTGCCTTGACGGAGTGGCCTACGTGTTCGAGGAGCCGGCGGGCGGATGGTCGGGACCGCTCAACCAGAGCGCCGAGCTGACCATCACGAACCAATCGGTCCGCGCCCTTTTCGGTGACGCTGTCGCCATATCAGGCGGCACCATAGTGGTCGGCGACGGCGACCAGGCGGTGGGCGCTACCAACCAGGGCGCCGCCTACGTGTTCGAGGAGCCGAGTGGAGGATGGTCGGGGCCCTCACCCAGAGCGCCGAGCTAACCAACACGGACGGTAACAACAATGAAGGTTTCGGTGAATCGGTCGCCATCTCAGGCAACACGGTCGTCGTCGGGGCCGGCGGCTATGGCTATCCGGCGGTCCAGCCCGGGACGGGGTATGCCGGGGGTGCGGCGTTCGTCTTCCAGGCCGCGGGCGGGGACTGGTCGGGTGACCTGACTCAGAGCGCCCAACTGACCGCCCCGCCGGGGGCCGGGTTCGTCGCCTTCGGGACCTCCGTGTCGGTGTCCGGGAGCACCATCGCCGTCGGCGCCCCGGCGCAATCGTCGGGCTCCAGCCTCTACGAGGGGGCGGTGTACGTCTTTACGCAGCCGGCCGAGGGATGGTCCGGCCGACGGGCCCCCGACGCCGAGCTCACGGCGTCGGACGGCGCCGGCCGCGATGGCCTGGGCAGTGCCGTGGCCGTGTCGGGGGCCACAATCGCCGCCGGAGAGGAGTTGAACCTCGGCAATGCGGGGCAAATCCCTGGTGCCAAGGTCGTGTACGTGTTCCAGCAACCCCCCGAGGGCTGGTCGGGCCACCTGACCGAGAGCGCCGAGCTGCAAGGCTCGACCGAACGCATCCCCGACTACTTCGGCACGCGGGCGCTGGCCGTGTCGGGGGGAACGGTGATCGTGGGTGCTCAGGACCACCGCCGGCTCGGGGCCAGCGCGGTCCAGGGGGCCGCCTACCTCTTCCCGTGCTCGGCCATCTTCGAGCGCCACGGCCGGACGCCAGCCGGCGTTGGCCACGCCCAAGCCGAGCGCAGTACCAGCAGGGTGCCCGCTGAACGTGACCGTCAGCGTCCTCCAGAACATCCGCTCAGGGCTGGCGGTGGACAACCAGTACACCTCCGGCGGACCGGTGAACTTTACCGTACCCATCTCGGGTGGCCAGAACGGGAATGTCTACGTCGGGCCGTTCGACGAGGGGCAGAAGTGCCTTTCCGGCTGTGCCAACGTGCTGGTCACGGTGATCGACCCGGCCACGGAAAAGCCCGTCGAGGGCGCCACCGTGACCGCCTCGGTCGACCCGATCGCCAAGCTCGATCTTCCCGGGGATTGGGCGCAGGCGACCCACGACGACCAGTTCTTGTGCGTCCAGGCCGACCTGGCCCCGGGCGAGGTCCCCCGTTGCGGCACTGACCTCACCGGCCTCCTGACCGACAAGCAGGGCCACGCTTACCTGATCTATTGGGCGCCGGGCCTGGTGGACGCGGCCCAGACCACCCTCCACGTCTCGGCCAGGTTCCACGTCTGTGGGCCGGGGGCGTGCACGTCGAAGACGGGCACGGCCGTACCGCCGACCAAGCTGGCCGTCCACCCGTACCTCGCCTACCAGCACGCGGGTGAGCTGGAGGCGAAAGAAGTGGCGCTGCTCATCAAGTTTGCCGAAGAGCCCCGCACGATCGTCCACGACCTGGCGACCGACCACTTCGCCGAGCACCTGATCGAGCACGCGCTGGAGGCCCTGGAAGCATTCGAACACCACGCCGCCGCCATCGCCGCCACCGTCGGACTGGTGGTGTCCACCGCCGTCCACGCCTACGAGGCTTTATCGAAGTTAGGCGAGCAAAACGGCCTCATCGCCACCCTCGAACTGGCCCTGGGCCTGTCCACGCTCGGCCTCGGCGAAGATCCGTATGCCAACTCGGTCTCCTTCGCCGCCCCCCCCAATTTCACCGGGCACATCCTCGACGGCCTCGGCGACGTCCCTGCCCCCGGTCTGCCGAACAGCGTGGGCCCGAGCGGCGCCTGATGGTCCGACGCGCTGGCCTTGAACGCGGAGCAAACACACATGGGCAGCATCTTCGCCACCCGGCCCGAGAGCGTCAACGTCAAGGTTTACGAGGTGTCCCACTGCAGCCCGAGCTACCCCGTCTGCGGTCCGGGGTACTACCACCTGCCGGCCCAATCGAGCTCCACCAGCGTGGAGGACCGGCACGGGATCCAGGCCCAGTTGTGCTTTTTCTTCACGGGGACCGACGGCTTCCCGGGCTTCGCCTGGCACGACAGCTTCTGTGAGGCGCAGTACGCCGCACCCTACTGGTTGCACCTGCAGCCTGACGTCGTCCACACCCTTCCGTGAAAACCTAAGGCGGTCCGGCTAGCGGCCGATACTGCGCCTAACCAGCCTCGGGATGGTTGGGGACAGCACGCACATAGATGGGTGGCCACGTTATTGGAATGAGGGCCCCATGACCGCATTTTCAACTGACCCCGGAGCCGACAAAGTCGACGAGCGCCTGCGCTGGCTGTTCCGGGCCGCCACCACCCTGGTCATCGCCTTTCTGGTCTCCCTGGTGGCCCGGCGGGCGGGCTCCTACTACGGCCCGGTCGACGGATGGGGAGTAGCCCTGTTCGAGATAGCCATGGGCGCCGTGTGCATCGGCCGCTACTTCGACCGGCCCTGGCAGTCGAGCCCGTCCGTCACCCGTGTCTTCCCTCTGGTGCTGGGAACCGCCGCCATCCTGTGGGGGCTGGGCGATGTCGCCCTTACCATCGAGTCGCTGGGAGGCGCCACGCCGGCAGTGCCATCGGCGGCCGACGCCTTATATTTGGGCTTCTTTCCGCTCTGTTTTATAAGCTTCATAATGGTCATCCGCCGCGGGAACGGCGGGTCGCTGGTGGCCACGTCGCTGGACGGCATAATCGCGGCGTTGGCCGTGGCCTCGCTGTGCGCCGCCTGCGTGTTCAGCACCGTGTTGAAAGTGGCGGGCGGCAGCGCACTTTCCGCCGCCACCAACATGACCTACCCGGTCGGTGACCTCCTCCTGCTGGCCCTGGCCGTCGGTGGCATCACCATCCTGCCCCGGGAGTACAGGCGGTTCCTGGTGACGGCCACCACGGCGATGGCCGTCAACCTGACCGGGGACTCTTTCAATCTCCTGCAGCCGAACAGCAAATTGGGCTACGTGTGCAATGCCGTGGCCTGGCCGGCTTCATTGTTGATGTTGGCCATGGCCACTTGGGCCCAGCCCGTCAAGGCTAAAGTCCAGCCCGTCAACGCTTACAACGCCACCACGGAAAAGACCGCCGGGTTCACCTTTCCCCTCGTCGGCACTCTGGCCAGCGTGGCCATCTTCGTCTCAGCCAGCGCCGGGCACGTGGGAAAGGTGGCGCTCTCACTGGCCACGGCGACCGTCCTGGTGGTCGCCGTACGGCTGGTCCTCACGGTGCGCCGGGCCCAGGCCCTGAACTCGGCCCGCTTCCGTTCGCTCGTCGACAACGCCTGGGACATGATCGTGGTGGCCGAGGTGGACTTCCAGTTCGCCTACATCACCCCCTCCTCGCAGCGGGTGCTCGGCTACGCCCCCGGGGAGTTGCAGGGCCGCCCGGTCACCGCTCTCGTGCACCCCGACGACACCGGCACCATGATGAGCGAGCTGCGCCGGCTCTCGGAGGGGGCGACGGCAGTAGCCTCCTTCGAGACGCGCATGCGCCACAGCAATGGCGCCTGGCGGATGATCGCCTGGACGGCCACCGACCTTCGTGACGACCCCTCGGTGCGCGGCTATGTGCTCAATGGCGGGGATGTGACCGAAGCCCGCCACGCCGCCCAGGATTTGGCCTCGGCCCGTGACGGGGCACTGATGGCGTCCAAGGCCAAGTCGGAGTTCCTGTCCACGATGAGCCACGAGAATCCGCACTCCCATGAACGCGGTGATAGGGCTCACCGAACTGCTGCTGGACACCGAACTTGACCCCGACCAGCACGAGCTGGCCTCGGGCGTCAAGGTTTCGGCCGAGAACCTCCTCGTCATCATCAACGACGTCCTGGATTTCTCCAAGATAGAAGCGGGCAAGCTCGACCTCGAAGAAGTCGCTCTCGACGTGGCCGAAGTGGCCGACAATGTGGGGCGCATCCTGGCCGCCGGCGCCGACGCCAAGGGCTTGGAGCTGTTGGTCGACGTGCACCCCGGTGTCCCCCACGCCCTTCTCGGTGACAGGGTGAGGCTCCAGCAGGTGCTGCTCAATCTCGGCTCCAACGCGGTGAAGTTCACCTCGAAGGGCGAGGTGGTCGTCCGGGCCTTTGTCCTGGACTGGAACGCCGAGCGGGCGGCCTTACGCTTCGAGGTCATCGACATGGGTATCGGCATCGCCCCCGCCGACCAGGCGCGCTTGTTCCGGGCCTTCTCCCAGGCCGACTCGTCTACGACCCGCAAGTTCGGCGGTACCGGGCTGGGCCTCGCCATCTCCCGCCAGCTCGTCGAGCTCATGGGCGGCAAGATCGGCGTCGTCAGTACCCCGGGCGAGGGCTCGACGTTCTGGTTCGAGGTGTCGCTGCGCCGGTCCCAGACCACTCCGCTGCCCGAGGCCGCAAGCAGCGCCCGGGACCTTGCCGGCCAGCGGGCCCTGATCGTCGACGACAACTCCACCAACCGCAGGATCCTGCGCCAGCAGCTCAGCTCATGGGGCGTCGAAGTCCTAGAGGCCGCTGACAGCTACGATGCGCTCGAGCTGGTGGCCGGTGCCTGCCGGGCCGGGAAGGCCTTCGACTTCGGCGTGGTCGACCTCAACATGCCGGGCATGGACGGCATGGAGCTGGCCGAGATCCTGAAGGCGCACCCCGAGACGGCGACGATAGCGCTGTTCCTGCTGAGCTCGTCGGGCGGGCGGCTCGGAGCGGCCGAAACCCACGTCCGGGGCTTCGCCGGCAGCCTGACCAAGCCCGTCCGTCCCTCCGAGCTGTTCGACTGCCTGATCACCGGCCTCAACCGGGGGGCGCCGATCGCCCCGGCCGAGGCCCCCGAGGCAGGCGAACCCGAGCCCCAAGAGGTGAAAGGCATGATCCTGCTGGTCGAAGACAACCAAATGAACCAGCTGGTGGGGGCCAAGGTTCTGGCCAAGCTGGGCTACGCCTTCGATGTCGCCAACCACGGGGGCGAAGCCGTCAGCGCCATCCAGGCCAGGACGTACGACGCCGTCCTCATGGACTGCCAGATGCCCGAGATGGACGGCTACCAGGCCACGGCCGAGATCCGGCGCATCGAGGGGACAGCCCGCCGGACCCCGATCATCGCTATGACGGCGGCGGCCATGGACGGCGACCGCGAGATGTGCCTGGCCGCCGGGATGGACGACTACATCACCAAACCGGTCCGGCTCGAAGCCATCGCCGCCGTCCTGGAGCGATGGGCGGGACGGCCGGTGGCTGACGAGCCCGACGCCGGCCCCGGGGCCGAGCCGCCCGGCGACGTTCGGCCCGGCCCCCTGGACGCGGCCCAGATCGACCTCCTGCGCAGCCTCGACGACGGCGAGGGGGCGGTCCTGCGCGAGATCATCGACCAGTACCTGGTCCAGACGGTTGAGGGCCGTGGGGACCTGGTACGGGTGATCGGCGACGGCGATGCCCAGGCCCTGGAGCGGGCCGCTCATAAGCTCAGGGGCGCCAGCGCCAATGTGGGCGCCGTCGTGCTGGCGGAGGTGTGCTCCGAGCTCGAGGCCTGCGGCCGCGCCGCGCGGCTCGTAGGTGCGGCCGACCTGGTCGAACGGTTCGACGCCGAGTTCGCCCGCGTCCGTGACGCCCTCCGCGTGGTGGCCACCGGGGACCTCACGTGCGCGTCCTGATCGCCGACGACGACGTCACCAGCCGGCTCATGTTGGAGGCCGTGGTCTCCAAATTGGGCCACGAGTGCCTAGTGGCCCACGACGGGTCCCGGGCCTGGGAGGTGCTGTGCTCGGAGCCGATCGACGTCCTGCTCACGGACTGGCTGATGCCGGGCATCGACGGCCCCGAGCTTTGCCGACGGGTGCGCCATGAGCTGAACGACAGCTACACCTATGTCGTGCTCGTGACCCGGATCGGGCACCCGGAGCTGATCCTGGAGGGTATGGGCTCGGGCGCCGACGACTACCTGATCAAGCCGGCCGACCCCTTCGCCGTGCAGACGCGGATGGTGGCCGCCGAGCGGGTCACCACCCTGCACCGCCAGCTGGTCAGCGTCCGTTCCCAGCTCGAGCACGCCAACCTCGAACTGCTCGGCCAATCGCTTACCGACGCGCTGACCGGCCTCGGCAACCGCCGCCGCATGGAGGAGGACCTCGAGCGCACCCACGCCCGGGCGCAGCGAGCCGGTCGTGCCTACGCCATGGCCCTGTTCGACATCGACCACTTCAAGCTGTACAACGACCACCACGGCCATCCGGCCGGCGACGAGGCCCTGCGCCGGGTGGCGCAGTGCCTGGACAAGTTCTCCCGGACCGACGAGACCGTCTACCGCTACGGGGGGGAGGAGTTCCTCCTGCTCCTGCCGGATTGCAGCGTGGAGGACGCCGCTACCGCGGCCCGGCGGCTGCGCCGGTCGGTGGCCGCCATGGAGCTACCGCACAACGCCCGGCCCACAACGCCCCCCGTGGTGACGCTGAGCGGCGGCGTGTCGTGCTGGGTGCCGGGCTCCCCCCTCTGTGTCGCCGACTTGCTCCAACGGGCTGACGACGCCCTTTTCCAGGCCAAGGCGGCGGGCCGCAACCGAGTCCACATCGCCACCCAGCAGGACGGCGAATTAGAGCCGGCGCCCGTAGGCGTCTGAGCCGTCACCAGCTTTTTCACCCTGAGCGCCGGCGGCTTTTTCACCTCGAGCAGCGGCGGCCAGAGCAAGCTTGACGGCGCCGGCGACCGGAGGCTCACGGGCCAACATGACCCGAGCACCGGGCCACGACGACATGATCCTGCGCCGGGCTCTCGCCGCTATAGCCCGGTGCCCGGTGAGCAGCCCACCACTGAGCACCACGGGCAGGGCGACCGGGCTCCCCAGGCGTGAATGCACCTCCGATACCAGCTTGGCGAGGGCGACAGCGGCCCGTCGGGCGACCGCGGGGCCAAACGGTTCACCGCAATCGAGGATGAAGGGGGCCATAGCGGCCCAGGCTTCGGGAGACGGGCGGTCGTGCCAACGCTGGACCAGAGAAGTCATGTCCGGGCATGTGGCCGCCGTGAGCAGCGTTTCCCCGAGTGCCCCCAGCGGAGTACCGGCGTCCTGGCGACGGGCCAGCTCCCGCACCGCCTCACGCACCACCCAGTAACCGCTCCCCTCGTCCCCGAGGAGGTAGCCCCAACCACCAGCCCGCTCCTCCCGGCCACCGACCAGGCCCACGGCGATCGACCCGGTCCCGGCCACGCAGGCGATCCCGTCGGCCACGTCGGCGGCGGCGAGCACCAACCGGGCGTCATTGACCACGACCACCCGGCCTGCGGCCGTGAGCGGTGACAGCAGGCCGACGAAGAAAGCCACGGCGTCGGGCGCCCCGCTACCGGCGCTACCGATGCACACGGCGTCGAGGCTCGGGCCGGGACCGAGCGCGAGTTGGTCGAAAAGGCTGTACATGGCTGTGGTGGCCCGCTCCCGGCCGGCGGCGGTCAAGCTGGCGCTGCCCGCCGTGGCCTGGGCCACGATCTCGCCCTGGCGGACCAGCTGGGCTCGGCTGTGGGTGCCGCCGACGTCGAGGCCCAGCACGGTGGTCACCGCCCCGGCACCGCCTCCGTCAGGGGAGGCAGCGTCCCCAACACAGAAGTGGGGTCGTAGGCCACGCGGCCGCCGATGATGGTCGAAACGGTACAAAAGTCCCGGTCGAGCACCACTATGTCGGCGTCGGCGCCCGGGCTGAGGTGGCCTTTGCGGCTCTCGCCCAGGGCCGTGGCCGGGTGCCGCGACGCGGCCTCGAGGGCGGTGAGCAGGGGTACCCCGGCTTCCCGCACCGCCAGGGCCACCGCCTTGTCCATCGTCAAGACGCTGCCGGCCACCGTTTCGGGGTGGTCGGCCAGGACGGCCCTACCGTCTGTCACCATGACCTCGAGGGGCCCAACCGGTGCCGGCCGGGTGCCGTCCCGGTGGCGCCGATGGCGTCCGTGACCAACACCAGCCGTCCGGGGGCCAGCGCCGCCACCAGCGATATGAGCGCGGGGTGGATGTGCACGCCGTCGGCGATAACCTCCAGCCAGACGCGGTCGTCGGCCAAGGCCGCCGCCACCGGTCCGGGCCGACGGTGATGGATGGGGGCCATGGCGTTGAACAAGTGAGTGGCGTGGCGGGCCCGGCATCGAACGCGGTCGCCGCCGTTTGGTAGTCGGCATCGGTATGCCCGACCGAGACGACCACGCCGGCGCCCACGGCGGCGGCGATGAGCTCGGGAGCGCCGTCAAGCTCCGGCGCCAGAGTGACCAGCCGCAGCGTGCCCCGGGCGCAACGGACCAGCTCGGAGAACTGGCGGACCGACGGCGGCCTCAAGGCGCCCGGGAACTGCGCCCCGGCTCGCGACGGGGCGATCCAAGGCCCTTCCAGGTTGGACCCGAGGACACCCGTCCCGGGCTCCCGGGCCACCATGGCCACTCCCTCGAGCGCCGCCCTCAGCGCCTGGTGGCTATCCGACACCGTCGTGGCCAGGAGGCTCGTCGTCCCGTGGCGGGCATGGAACCGGGCCATCTCCCGGACAGACCGCGCCACGTCGTCGGCCGTGGCGCAATTGACCTCGTAGCCACCGCCACCATGGACGTGGACGTCCACGAACCCGGGCGCCATCAGGACGTCACCGAGCTCGACGACGGGGTAAGCGGGAGGGGGCGGGCCGGTGCCCACCTGGAGCACCGATGCCCCCTGCACGACGACGAAGGCGTCGGCCAGCAGCTGGGAGGGGGTGGCGAGCCGGGAGGCGCGGACCACGAAACCGGTGCTCATCCCTTCACGGCTCCCGCGGTCAGGCCCGAGACGATCCTGCGCTGGACCAAAAGGAAGAAGATCACTACCGGCAAGGCGAAAATTGTGGAAGCAGCCATCAGGCCGCCGTAGTCGGTGCCGGTGTTGGTCTGGAAGCCGAACATCCACACCGACAGCGTCCAGCGGTCCTGCTGCTGCATTATGACGTTGGCGTAAAGGAAGTCGTTCCAGGCGGTTATGAAGGAAAAAACACCGGTCGTGATGAGGCCGGGGAGTACCAAAGGCAACAAGATGCGCCGGAAAGCGCCCAACCGGGAACAGCCGTCCACCAGGGCAGCCTCCTCCAGCTCCAGCGGGACGGCCCGGACAAAACCACGTAGGGCCCAGATCGTGAACGGGAGTGTCAGGGTCACGTACGTCAGGATCAGGCCCTCAAAGCTGTTGAGGAGCCTGGCCCTGTCCAGTATCAGGAACAAAGGGATCACCAGCGCCGTGGTGGGCACCATCTGCACAACAAGGACGAGCACTAGGAACAACTTGGCGCCCCGCAACCGAAAACGGGTCACGGCCGTCGCCGCCAGGAAGGCCACGACCAGCACCAGGCAAACCGTGGAGACGACCACGATCAGGCTGTTGCGCAAGTCGGTCAGGAAGTATGGTCTCCCGGTGGCATCGACGAAATTGTGGAAGGTGAAGTGAACAGGGAAGAAGCTCGGCGTCAAGGAGAGGATCTGGCCTTGGGGCTCGAACGACGAGTTCACCATCCAATAGACGGGGAACAGCATGATGGCGACAAATACCAGGGCCACGACCCGCCACAACCAGTCGAGCCGGCGGCGGCGGGCACTGTGGCTCCCGGCCATAGTGGCGATCATGCCTTGGCCTCCCCCGTTCGGACCATTATCCGCATGTAGTAGCCGGTGACCACCAGGAGCAGCACGACTGTGACCACGGCCACGGCGGCGCCCAGCCCGTACTGCTGGGAACTGAAAGCCTCGATGTACTGCCACACTCCCAGGGGTATCACGTTGATCACCTGGGCCCGCCCCGCCGTGAGGTACCAGACCTGGTTGAAGACGTTGCCGTCCCAGATGACCGAGAGCACGGTCAGCAGGACGAATATGGGACGTACGATCGGGAAGATAACCCGGCGGAAAATGACGGCCGGTCCGGCGCCGTCGATCGCCGCCGCTTCGAGCACGTCCTGGGGCACCAGGGTTAGGGCCGCGTACAGGCTGAGAGCGACGAAGGGGACCGCCTGCCAGACGATCATGGCGGTGACGACGGTATAGGCGGACAGCGACCCGGCGAACCAATCATGGTTACTGAAGCCGTGCAGGCCCAGCGAAACGGCGACGTAATTGACGACCCCGTACTCGGTCTCGAACATCCACGACCACACTATGGAAGCGGCCGAGCTGGGCATAGCCCAGGCCAGAAGCAAGGCCACCGAGACCACGGTGCGCAGGATCTTGCCCAGCCGGCCCATGAGCAAAGCCACGCCGGTACCTATCAGCATGGTCAGGCCGACCGTGGCCACCACGAACAGCGCCGTCTGCTCCAGCGAGTCGAGGAACTGGCTACTGGCGAACACCGTCCGGTAGTTGGCGAAGCCGTTCCACACCACGTGATGACCGATGAGCTCGAACAGGCCCAGCTGCTGGAACGACGTAGCCACGAGCTGGCCTATGGGGTAACCGAGGACGCCTCCCACCAACACCAGGGCCGGGAGCAGTAAAAGGAAGGGCAGGAGCTGGCGCCGCAGTGCCCGGCGCGCCCGGTGGGAGCGCCGTTGGTAGGACGGGGCAGGAGAAATTGCTTGCTCCGCCCTACCATTGGCCATGACTGCCATTGCCGGCGCCTGTACCTCTACGACGACGCGTTCAACAGGGAGTCGAGCTGGCTGTCCACCGATTTGGCGATCTGGCCGACGTTCTGCTTGCCGGCGGCCACGTCGGAGAACAGCGTCTCCATCACATTGTCGGCCTCGACGGTGGCCCACCCGGGCGTCGCCGGGGTAAAGTCACTGCTTTCGGCTGCCTTGTAGAAATTGGCCTCTCCGGGCAGGCTGGCGCCCACGCTGAGCAGAGAGGTGGCGTTGGGCATCAGGCCGTCCGTTTTCACCATGTTCAGCTGGTTCTGGGCATTGGTCATAAGCGATACCCAAGCCAGCGCTTCGGCCTTGTTGGGGCTAGCGTTGGCGATGCCGATGTCGGACCCGCCGATGAAGACGGGCGACGGCGTGCCTGGCGTGGGGCCGGGGAAGACGAAGGTCCCCAGGTCACCCTTTAGGGCCTTGTTGTAGCCCAGGACGGCACCCGGTTCCCAGCTGCCGGCGACGATCATGGCTGCTTTGCCCTGAGCGAGAACGGAGTCCTGATCGGGGGCGTTGGTGTTGACATCACGGGATGCGCTTATGGACAGCGCGTTCTGGACCGTTTCCCACTCGGACAGACCGGCCAGGGAAGCCTTGGAGGTCAGGCTACCCACCCACTTGCCTCCGCTGTAGGTGGCAATCTGGCCGCCGTAAGCCCAGATCAAGGGCAGGCCGGCATACCAGTACTCACCCGGCAAGTACAGGGGTGAGAAGTCCTTGACCTTGGAGAACCTGGCCTTCAGGGCAAAACCGTCGTTTATCAGTTGGTCCAGGCTGTTGGGCGCCGAGCGGATGCCCGCGGCCTTGAACATCGCCTTGTTGTACACGACCACCCTGTCGCCGGCCAGCAGCGGGACGGCGTAGAGCCCCCCGTGGTACTCGGCCGGGCCCGACAGGCCGGAGAGCCAGTTGCTGCTGTTGGGCAGAGAGGACTTCTGAGAGCTCAGGTCCTCCAGCCCGCCCGAGGCGGCGAACTCGGCCACATCGGTATTGCCGATCTCCATGGCGTCCGGGGGGCTGGTGCTGGCCAGGGCGGTGATCAACTTGGTGGAGATCCCGCTCCACTGCTGGATCTCGATGTTGACCGTCCAGCCTGGGAACTCCTTTTCGAACGCGGCGTTGACGGCGTTGGAAACGGGGGTGCTTATCTCACCGGTCATCAGCCACACGGTCAAGGTGTGGCTGCTCTGGGCTGAAGCTGTGGCTGCCACCCCGCTCACCCCCGCAGCTACGGCGAGAGCGATGGCGGTGGGAGCGATTAAGGGCTTTTTCACGTGCGCTCCTTGTGCTGAGGTCCACAAGGACCATTTGGCCCTTGTGCCCGTCGGCGTTTTGGTCTAGACCAGAGCCTGGTCTAGACCAGTGATGCTCGCGCAAACCTGCGCCCGTGTCAATAGCATCCCGTAACATCTGTCAAGCTCATCAAGAGCCAGTCCAACCGGCTGGCAAGGAGGCAGCTATGAGAACGGCCGAGGCCGGTCCCGGGTCGGCAACGGCGAGTGCCGACGAGGGCGAGGGCAGGCGCCACCCGAAGTACTACGTCGTAAAGGGCCACCTGGCCCGGATGCTGGCGCAGCTCGGGCCGGGCGAGCCGTTGCCGCCTGAGCGCAGCCTGGCCGAGATGTTTTCGACCAGCCGCACCACCATCCGCCAGGCCCTCCAAGAGCTGACCATCGAAGGCCGCCTGGAGCGCGTCCAGGGGCGCGGCACCTTCGCCGCCAGGCCCAAGATGGCGCAACCGCTCCAGCTCACCAGCTACACCGAGGACATGCGCCGCCAGGGCCTGCCGGCGCGCTCCCAGTTGCTCTCCGTCGGTAGTGTGCGCGCCGACGAGGACCTGGCCCGGCGCCTCGAGGTGCGCTCCGGCGGGCGGGTATTGCGGATCGAACGCCTGCGGATGGCCAACGACGAGCCGATGGCGCTGGAGACCACCCACCTCAGCGCCTCGCGGTTCCCTGGCTTGGCCAAGCGACTGGGCGACTCGGTCTCGCTGTACGCCTTGCTGGCCTCCGAGTACGGCGTCCATCTCGCCCAGGCCGAGGAAACGATCGAGACGGTCCCGGCCCCGCCCAAGGAAGCGGAGCTACTGGAGACCACCGTCGGCTATCCCATGCTGCTCCTGTCCCGTCACAGCCGCGATACTTCCGGGCACCCGGTCGAGTTCGCCATGTCGTTCTACCGGGGCGACCGCTACAAGTTCGTCGCCCAGATCCAACCCCCGACCGTGGCCCGCAAGGCGGCCTCGCCCCGGAGGAGCCCATGAGCGCTCCGGCGCCGGCCACGCAGGAGGGTGCCGGCGCCTCCCGTGTCCTCGCCGTCGCCGCAAACCTTGTCAGCCGGGTACTTGACCAGCAGATGCCGGCGCTGGTCGACGCAGCCAACGTGCTCACCGCCCGGCTCCTGGCCGGTGGCAACGTCTACGTCTTCGGTGCCGGCCACTCACGCACCGTGGCCATGGAACTGGCCGAGCGCGCCGGCGGCCTGTCGGGGACGCGGGAGCTAGTCCTCGAAGACATCGTCATCTCCGGCCAGGCCACCAAGCAAGACCTGATGGACGGCACGCTCGAACGTCGTCCGGAGGCCGCGCTCCTGCTCCTCGCAGGCGTAGAGATTGGCCCGAGCGATGCCTTTATAGTCATATCGCACTCGGGTCGCAACGGCGCTCCGGTCGAGATGGCCCTTCAGGCTCGCAACCGCCATCTTCCTGTCGTCGCCATAACGTCGCTGCAACACAGCGGGGCCGTCGCCTCGCGGCACCCAAGCGGTTTGCGCCTCTTCGAGGTGGCGACCCACTGCCTGGACACGCTCGCCCCCTACGGCGACACCGCCATCCACCTGACGGACGAGCTCGGAGTGTGCAGCATCTCTTCGATCGCCGGGGCGCTGCTGGCCCAAGCCCTCACCGTCGAAATCGTCAACGGGTACTTGAGGGCGGGCGTCGTCCCCGCCGTGCTCGTGAGCCGCAACGTCGGGCCCTAGCCGCCGCCATCCCCGCTCCTCGGGGCGCACAGGGAGCTACCCAATGGTCTCGGCGGCTATGCCAGACTTGTGGGGCGATCAGGCTGATCGGAGGTACGGGTAGGCAGGGAGGGAGCGATGGCGAGAGGTATCCCGAAGGTGATCCTAGAAAAGTTGCACGCCGTGCCACTTTTCTCGGGGTGCAACGCCAAGGAGCTTCGACAGATTGCCAACCTGGGTGCCCGTTTGACGGTCCGGGACGGGACTGTCCTCACCCGGCAGGGCAAGCCCGGCCGCGAGTTCTTTCTGCTCCTGGACGGCGGCGCCCGCTGCCTCGTGGACGGCAATCTGGTGGCGACCTTCGGGCCCGGGGACTTCTTCGGCGAAATGGCCTTGCTGGACCACGGTCCTCGCCACGCCACCGTCATCGCCGAAGGGCCGATCGAGGTGCTCGTCCTGTACGGAAACGAGTTCACCAACCTGATGGGCGCCTCCCCTTCCATAGCCCGCAAACTTCTCACCGCGTTAGCCGAGCGGGCGCGGGCCAACACCTCCCCGAACAGCTGAGCACGAGGGCGGGCGGGACGGGGCCCGAGAACATCTGGGGTATGCATAACCTGACCCACCCGATATCGGGTGTGCGCCCGGGCCATGGTGGTCGAGCCCGACGCATGGTTGATGGACGAGCCGTTGAGCGCCCTGGACGTGCTCACCGCGGTAAACCTTCGGTCCGAGCTGTTGAACCTGTGGAGCGGAAAGGATTTCCCCACCAAGGCCATCCTTATCGTTACCCACAACATAGAAGAAGCGGTCCAGACGGCTGACCGCATCTTCGTGTTGGCATCGAACCCGGGAAGGTTCAAGGCCGAGATCCAGTGCAGCCTGGCCCGCCGGCGCGACCGCCGGTCCCCGGAGTTCGAAGCCCTCGTCGACCAGATATCCGGGATAATGACCGAGCAGCGCCCGGCGGGAGGACTGCAGGCGCCGGTCGTCGACGCGGCCGAAATGCTCGGCTTCGCCAAAGTGGCCGACGCCGATCTAGAACTAACCCCTGGAGGCAAGGCGTGGGTCGAGGCGGAAATCCTCACCTAGAAAGAGATTTTCGCCAGCGCCGCCCGCTAGAGCGAGAGCGGCGGCACCGTTGTCCGCGGGACCGATATCGGCCCCGGCGATCCCGGCGCCGGGAGCAGGTGACTGCAGGCCTTCGTCGCCGCCGCCGTCTTGGGATTGTTCCCGCCCGGGCGGAACCGTCCTGGTCCCCCCGGCCGGAACCGCCCTGGTCCCCCCGGCCCCGTCCCCCCCGGCCCCGTCCCCCCCGGCCGGCCCGGCCCGGCCCCCCCGGTCCCCCTCCGGGAGGGAACCCGGAGGAAAGCTTGACGCCGTGGGCGGCCATGCAGGCCCTGAAACTGGCCAGCGCGCCGGCACCTCCGGCCGCCGCCGTGGTCGGGGTCGGAGGCACCCCCGGCCCCGTCGCCGGGCCGTGGCGGAAGTCGAGCAGGAACTCGAGGATCCCGTGATCTTGGGTAGTCACCGGGCCAAAGGTTGGGTTGGGTATATCCCAGCGGCTAAATAGGACCGGGACCGAGCCCAGGACCTGGATCGTGGTCCCGACATGGCGGGCGTCCACCTGGAAGGTCACCGCTCGGGTCTGGCCACGCAAGGTGAGCTTGCCGGCGACGGGCATGCTCTTGACCACGCCACTGGCCGCCGGGGTGCCTACACGGATCGGCTGGGACAGCACAAAGGTGGCCGTCGGGTAGGTAGCGACGTCCATGACCCGGCCCCTGAACTGGGAGTCCCGCTGGCTGAAGTCGCTCTTGACGGTGTCCATCTGCACCGTGAACCTCCCGGCAACGACGCTTGTACCACTGATGGTGATCGAGCCCGCCACGTCAGACGTTCGTCCTACGGCCGTGTTGTCCTGGCCGAAGAGCACCTCCTTGACCCGGTACCCCACTACGGAGCCGTTAGTCACAGACCACTCGCCGTCGAGCGGCACCGTGCCGGCGCTCGAGCCGGGCTGTCCCGTGGCCGCCGACAGCGTCAGCTTGGCGGGCGCCTTGCCCTCGATGAAATGGATAAAAACATACGGGCCGCCCACGACGAGGACGACGAGCACGACCACTGCGATCGCACCCCGCCGTAGCCACGATCTCCCCTGGCGTCGCATCAGGCTCGCTCTCTGTCCCGCAAGCTGCCCATGCAGCAACCTGCGCGCCAGCCGACTCTACTTTGACAACGACACCGTGTCGATGCGCCTATAGCCGCGCTGGAGGCGGGGGCAAGTGACGACCGAGCACCCGGGGAAATTCAGCACCCGTGTGCTCGGTCCCGGCGTGGACCTCGACGGCGCCCGTGCCGGTGGCGGTCCTACACGCCTTTAGGGGCAGGCGTTGCTGGCGGCGTAGCCGCCAGCATTGGTGGCGATCCCGGCGGGGACCCAGTTGCCGTTGACAAGGATGCCGGCGGGGGCAGCCCCGGTAACGTAAAGGTCGATGGCGTCCTGGGCCGCGGTGGCCTCCTCGGTTGCCGACACACAGCCGGTGAGTGTGATCTGGTCAGCGGGAAGGACGGACGGGACCTGGGGGCCGGCGCACTGGTTGGCACCCGCGAACTCCCCGGATTGGGCCGCCATCGCCGCCGGCAGCCAGTTGCCATTGATGACTAGCCCGGCAGGCTGGCCGCCCGGAAGATAAAGAGACACGGCTTGCTGAGCGGCGGCGGATACCTGTGCTGCTGAAACGCAACTGCCACTGAGCACGATCTGGTCCGAGGGCAGGACCGGCGGTGGATTAGTGGGGTTGCCGGCCACGGCCACCCCGGCAAAACCAAGGACCAGCGGCGCCACCATTATGGGGATGGCCAGGAATTTCGGTACGTGGAACTTAGGAATATGCAACTTCGTCTACCTTTCTTTCTTCTGCTGAAGTGGCCTACACGCTGGTGGGCTCACCCAGTGGGACGTCCCGAATTTCGGGCGCTGTGGTGCGAAAATAAGGGGAGGGCGCCACTCGGCCCCAGCTGATGACGCGTTATGACACGTTGACTAGCGGGAAAGATCGCGTTACCTCTGTTGTGATTGGTCCACCCTGGTCTGGCGCTAAGCCGTCACCGGGGACCGGAGCAACGAGGGAGCACATCACGCGCTCTTGGCCTTATCCTACCGGGCCCGGTCGAAAGTGGGCGACCGAATCCAAACTTTCTCGCCGCTTATGGCCGGAGGGCTCGACCGCGGGCCCGGGGAGATCGAGCGGGCCGGGGACGTCGTCCGGCCGGCGCCCCGGGCCCGGGACGATTGACAGGTACATGCCCGGGCCTAAAGCATCGCCACCGCGGTCCCGATAACTCGAACTAGCCGCCAGGCGCCGATGGGAGAACATTGGGACCGCGTGTCAAGGTAATAACTGCTTTGGTCACGCTGGTGGCGGGCATAGTCGCCTTCCCGAGCGCCGCCTACCCGGGGGCGCCCGGCGCCGGCGTGATCGAAGGCGCCCGGCGGGCACCAGACGCCCGCAGCCCCATCTCGTCGGCCGCCGGCCAGGGGTTGTGGCTGGTGACCCGGGCCGGTCGGGTCCTGGCCTACGGCGATGCCCGGGCCTACGGGGACGCTCACGCCCGCACCGCCGTGGTGGGCGCCGCCGCCACCCCCGACGGGAAGGGCTACTGGCTGGTGAGCGCCGGTGGCGGGGTGTACCGCTTCGGCGACGCCGGCGCCTTCGGCTCGCTCGGCGGCCGCCACCTCGACAGCGCCGTGGTGGGCATGGCCGCCACCGCCGACGGGAAGGGCTACTGGCTGGCCAGCGCCGACGGCACCGTCTACGACTTCGGGGACGCTACCGGCGCCACCCCCGGCCCCGGCCCGGACGGCCCCGTGGTGGGCATCGTGGCCGACCCGGGCACGGGGGGCTTCTGGCTGGCCCGGGGCGACGGGGCCGTGGTGGGCTACGGCGGCGCCCCCACCTATCGCCCGGCCCACCTGCCGGCGCCGGTGGCAGCCGTGGCGGCCACGCCCGACGGCCGCGGGTACTGGGTCGTAGCCCAAGACGGCCGCGCCGCCACCCGGGGCGACGCCGCCGGCCACGGCGCCCTCAACGGCGCCTACGACCGGCCCGTGGTGGCCATGGCCGTCGCCCCCAACGGCACCGGGTACTGGCTGGCCACCGCCGACGGGCACGTCTTTTCTTACGGCAGCGCCGGGCTGGTGGCCCCGCCGCCGGGCCCGCCCGCCGTGGTCGCCATCGTGGCCAGCCCCCCCAGCGCGGCGCCGGGGCGCCTGGCGGCCGGAGCCCTTGGAGGGCTGAGCGTCACTACAACGACGTTGCCGGGCGTGGTGGCCGGCCAAACCTATTCCGCCCAATTGGCCGCCGCCGGCGGCACTTCACCCTACTCTTGGACGGTCGTCGGCGGGGCCTTGCCCTCCGGCTTGGCTATGAGCGCGGCCGGCACCATCAGCGGGACAGTCGACCCGGGGCTGAGCGGTACGTCTGGTTTCACCGTTCAAGTGACCGACTCCTCCGTTCCCTACCCACAGCGGGCCACGGCCGACTTTACGGTTACGACCACCAGCGCGCCAGCGTCACCGTCTCTGACCCAGGTCCCATTTTCCCAGGGACAGAGCCAGAACTGGTCGGGGTACGTAGCCACCGCGGGGCCCTACACGGCCGTTACGGGCACATTCAACGTCCCGTCGCTGAGCCCGGGCACGCCCGATCAGGACATGGTGTCGGAGTGGGTCGGCATAGATGGTTCGGACAATGGCTCGCTCATCCAGGCCGGCGTCACCGAGGTCCCCGAACCCTACGATTCGGGGGTTTTCGACGTGTTCGCGTGGTGGGAGGTCCTCCCGTTCTCCAGCCAGCCGGTCGCCACCATGACCGTGAGCGCGGGCGACGAGGTGACCGTTGCCATTGCGCAGGTGAGTGGCACCACCTGGACTATTCACCTCACTGACACCACAACGGGCCAAAGTTACACGCAAAATGTCGGTTACAACGGACCGGGCACGTCCGTCGAGTGGATCGTGGAAGCGCCTACCGACAGCGTGAACGACCAGCAACTGGGGTTGGCGCCCTTTAGTCCGGCCGTAAATTTCGGCGGACTTTCGGCGATCGGCAATTCAGCCGCCCTCACCGAGGTGGTAATGACGCAGGAGGGCCAACAGGTCGCCACCCCCTGCTTCCTGGGCCCCGCCGGCTTCAGCGTTGCCTATGGGGACACCGCCGCGCTCGGCGCCCTAGCCCGGTTGGGGAGGGCTGGGCTCCCGGAGTTCTGACCGCTCAGCGCCCTACCCAGGCGGCAAAGGTTTCCGCGTGGGCGGGAAGGTTGTTCCATCCCGCATTCACATCTAACGTGTGGCTTTGGATGTACCAGTTCGTGTACGCAGCCGCCTCACCTTCGGACCCGCGCCGCACGGCGTAGGCGTAGGCCGCCGTCATTATCTGGGCCAGATCCCTAGGCGTGAAGTTGCCCGCTCGCTGCTTCAGTTGGTCAATGGTCAACGGTGGTCTCGACCGCAACCGGGCCCGGCCTCAGCCCCGTCCAGGCGACAACGGACGGCACAGGGAGGGTGCAGAAGGAAGTTCCAAGACGGGGCATGGCGCTCTCCTGGCTCAGGCAGTGCGAAAAGTTCGCGTTACCAGGGTCTGGAGTACCGCCCCCAGCCAACAGCGTGCTGGCCCGACACGTCCGGGGATTGTCGTGTCCCCCCGAACGTACACCTTTTCGGGCCGGCGCGTGGGTCATCATGAGCGGCGTGCTCCCGCCGGCCGAAAGGTATAGCTCCTTAGCGTTTCCTCCAACTGGGGGATAAGGTCGCGGCGGGCTTCGTACTCGACCTCGGCCTCCGACCAGGCCCGGGCGTGACGGTCCCGGCGGCGCGCCCTACCGCTGTGAGCGACCAGTAAGGCGCCCAGCAAAGCCACCAAGACAACGGTCGCCAGTACCCAGGTCAACATTTCGTCCACACCACCTCGCAGGCACGCTCGTCCAGCACGTGCGCTACCGGGGGCCGGAGCAACGCCTACCCATCAACGTACCACTACCGGATTGCGGTTCCCCGGCGGGCTCCCCGGCCCAGCCGAACAACAGCGACATCGACGTGGCCGATACGTCGAGGCGATAGGCCGGCAGCACCCCGGGCCCACAAGAAGCCGAGCCCACCCCGTGCTGTCGGGCATCGAGGTTCAGCCAGATCCTGTCCCGGGGGACCAGTTCACTGGTGTGGCGCGCCGCATCGAGATCCTCGCTCGTCCACCGCCGGGCAGCAAACTCAAAGGTGGGCCGACCTTCTATCCGCAACGCCTCGCTGCCGGCATCGTCATTTTCGCTCCAGACGGCCCAGCGGACATCGCTCCGACTGCCGTTTTCCTGGGGGAACACATACGGCGTCTGCATCTGGTCGACGGTCGAGAAGTACCTTCCCATCCGGGCTGCCCGGCTTGTGTCCGGGTAGGACTCGCCCGGCCCTCGTCCGAACCATTCGACACGGCCCAGCCGCGCCGGCACCGACATCCGCAGGCCCACCCGGGGGAGCACCCCGACCCAGGGCCCCACCGGCTGGACCTCGACGGTCAATGCCAGGCGAACGCCCCAAAGCCTCCAGCGGTAGGTGGTCAACAGCCCGAGGCCCGTGCCCGCGGGAGCCACCCTGGTGCGGACGACCAGTTCGCCCCCTTCAAAGGCAATGTCGTCGACCCGGTGGAGCATCCTGTCGAGGCCGAGAGCGCGCCAGGTATCTTCGAGTGGGGCACCTGAAAAGGACCGCTCGTTGTCAATAGGCGCCCGCCACACATCGAGTTGCGGGCCGTCGACAACCAGAGGACCAAGCTTCGCCAACCGTCCGGTAGCGGCGTCGAAGACGGCCTCACCCATTGCTACCTCCTCGGCAGCGGTCCTTGCGGCCCCACTTCCGGACGGCGCCGGCTCTCGAAGCTACCTCTCCCCCATCGCCTACGCATGACTGCGCCCAGGCCACCTCATGGCCGGCCGGCGCCCAGCTCTGGTCGGCGGACAACACCGCCTGCACCGTCAGCCACGCTTCCCGCTCAACTGGTGCGAGCTCCGGAAGGGGGACGACGACCCGGGCGCCCGCCGCTATTCCCGGTACCGCTAACGGGCCCTGAGCAACTGTGGTCCCCTCTTCCTTCAAGCCGCCACCGAAAAACCAGGTGCGAGAGATCACGCACATCGTAGAGGTTCGTCACCCCTATGCCCGTCTCGCCGTCTATCTCTATCCGTACCGGCTCAATGACCTTCTTGAGCTCGATGAGGCCCGGCGAGGGTGTGCGGTCCGGGAACACCAGGCCGTCGGCCACGAAGTTGCCATCGTGAACAGGCTCTCCAAAGTCACCGCCATAGGCATAAAACTCGCCGCCATCAGGCGCTTTAGCCCTCAGCCCATGGTCGACCCACTCCCACACAAAACCACCCTGGCACCGGGGGTATTTCTCGAACAGGGCCTGGTATTCGCTCAATCCGCCGGGACCGTTGCCCATGGCATGGCCGTACTCGCACAGGACGAATGGCATTTGCCTTCGCCGAGCGTCGAGCGCCGGGTCGCTGAGCGCTTCCTCCTGGCGCAGGCCGATGCGCTCCACCTCGTTATGAGGCGTGTACATCCGACTGAAAATGTCAACGTACCGACAGGACGGGTCGCGTTCGTAGTGTATTGGCCGCGACGGGTCGCGCCGGCGGGCATAGCGCGCCATGGCTCCCAGGTTGGCGCCGGTGCCGGATTCATTTCCCAGTGACCAGATGATCACGCTCGGATGGTTCTTGTCCCGTTCGACCATCCGCGTCATCCGGTCAACCAAGTTGTCCTCCCAGCGCGGGTCGCCGACCGGGTTAAGCGACACCGGGCCCCCGTCAGGCGCCAAGAAACCATGCGTCTCGAGGTCGCATTCGTCGATAACCCACAGCCCGTACTCGTCGCACAGGTCCAAGAAGCGGGGGTGCGGTGGATAGTGGCTCGTCCGTACCGCGTTGATGTTGTGCTGCTTCATCAGCACTATGTCCTGGACCATGACCGCCTCTTCCAACGCCCTCCCCGTATCGGGGTGGAACTCGTGCCGGTTGACGCCCCGGAACACCAGCCTCCGTCCGTTTACGGTGAGCAGCCCGTCCACTATCGCCACCCTTCGGAACCCGACCCGGACCGGGATGCGCTCGCCCTCGCTGTACAGTTCAGCGTCGTAGAGCCGGGGCAATTCCGCCGACCACGGATGGACGCCGCCCACCACCACCTCCTCGCCGGTAGGCATGTCGATCGCCAGTTCGGGCACGGACAACCGGGCGGGACGGTCGGTGTCGACGCGTAGGGCTCCCGCCCCCGACTCGTGGTCGAAGTCCGCATGCACGAAGTAGTCCTCGATCCCGTCGGGCGGCCGACCCAGAACACTAACGTCGCGGAAGATCCCCGACAGCCACCACATGTCCTGGTCCTCCAGGTAACTGCCCGAAGACCACTGGTGCACCCGCACGGCGACCACGTTGGGCCGGCCGGCCCGGAGCAGCGCGGATATGTCGAACTCGACGGGCAGGCGGCTGGCCCCGGTAACGCCGATCTCGGTACCGTTGAACCACACCCGGCCACAGGAGTCAATTCCGTCGAAACGCAGGACGGCGTCCTGACCGTGCCACGACAGGGGTAGGTCGAAGGTGAGCCGGTAATCCCCGGTGGGGTTCTCGTCGGGGACGTAGGGCGGGTCGACCGGGAAGGGGTACCTGATATTGGTGTACGCCGGCGCGCCGTACCCATGCAATTGCCAGTGAGAGGGGACGGCGACCGTGCCCCAAGACGAATCGTCGAAATCCTCGCGGGCGAAGTCGACCGGCAAGCCCGCCCGGCCCTGGCCCCGGAACCGCCACTGGCCGTTGAGCGACAGACGGGGCGCGTCCGACGTGAACCACGCCCGAGGCGGTCGAGCCCCGGTCAGCGGCTGGAATGCTTCGTAGTAGCGAGGACCTCTTGGCATCTTTGCTCCCACCTCTAGCCGTAATTGCACGGTTTCCCTAACCTTCGACTTGAGGTCGAGGGTTAGCTCTCGGCCGACGTTCTCCTTGGGCGCGTCGGCGCGCTAGGCTCCTCGGTCGCCGGTCACGAGAAGGCCTCGCGTACTCGTGGCGGGAAGGCCGATCGACCATGGACGACATTACTGACGCGGTCCGTTCCTACTGGGACATAGACGCCAGGACGTACGACGACTCTGCGTCCCACTATCCCCGAACGGCTGCCGAGCAGGCAGCCTGGAGCGCCGTGTTGAGACGGCTCCTTCCACCCCCGCCGGCGACGGTGCTCGACGCCGGAGCGGGCACGGGGTTCCTCAGCCTCTTGCTGGCCCGGCACGGGTATGCGGTGACAGCCCTCGACTTGGCGCCGGAGATGCTCGCCCGCCTCCGGGACAAGGCCCGGACCTCCGGCTTAGACGTGCGGACCGTTGAAGGGGACGCTGCCGACCCCCCCAGGGACAACTTCGGTGCCGTGGTGGAGCGGCATCTCCTGTGGACGCTCCTGCGCCCGGGAGCGGCTCTTGACGCCTGGCACGAGGCGGCGCCAACCGGCCGGCTGCTGCTTCTCGAAGGCCTGTGGGGAGCACCGGGCGGCCGCACAGGGCAGCTCCGAACTACCTGCAACGCCGTGCTTGGGCGCCTCCGGGGCCAGCGACCTGAGCACCACGCCGACTACGACCCCGAGGTGCGCGCCCGGCTCCCCCTGGGCGCGGGCGCCTCTCCTGAGCGGCTGGTCACGCTCGTCGAGTCCTCCTCGTGGGGAACGGCCCGTTTGGAGCGCTTACGTGATGTCGAGTGGGCCACCCGTGAGGCACTTACTTCCCCACTGGAGCGCCTCGTTGGGGTCGCTCCCCGCTTCGCCGTGGTGGCCGGTTAGGCGTCGCTCATCTCTCCTCCGAGCCCGAAAAGATGGTGAGGAAGAACAGGAACACGTTCAGCACGTCGAGGAAGATCGACGCCGCCAGGAAGGGTGCCGAGTTGATGTCCCTCGACCGCCGCAGCCGCTGGAAGTCGAACATGGTGAAGACGGCGAATATGGCTAGGCCGGCAATCGAATATACGAGCGCCCCGCCCGGGACCTGGACGAAGATCAGCACGACTCCGGCCACGACCAACGCCAGCAAGGCCCAGAAGGCAACCCGCGCCGCCGGGGCCAAGTCGCGCCGCGTCGCGTACCCGGCGGCACCGAACCCGCCGATGAACAGTGCGGTGGCGCCGCCCGCGTCCCACAGGGCGCGGGGGTCGGCGTTGGCGTAGTAGGCGATGGTCGGAGCTACTGCCAGCCCGATCAGCAACCCGAAGGCTACGAGTAGGCCGACGGTAAGTTCGGCGGACCGGCGCGCCGCGAACCGCATGCCGATGAGGCAAGCGAAGGCGGCCACGAAGCCGACGATGCCGACGCCGCCGCTCAAGTTCCGGCCTAGGTAGGTGCCGAGAGCGAACAATGCGGTTGTGACGGCCACGTACCCCATCGTTTGGGAGAACAGAGTGTGCGCTTGGTCGCGCCCGGCCGTGGGTGCGTGCGGGTAACTCAATGTCTGGCTCATGGACATGCTCTTCCTTGTCGTCTATGGCTCTGCTCACTGTCGCCTTGTCCGCCATGCGGTCGAGCCCGGGCAAGTCACTGGTCCGTGCCCTGGTTGCGCAGCTGACCGCGGTCAGCGAGGCCGCCTTTCGAGCCGTCGCCACCAAAAAGCTGATCGCGGAGCTGGATCGGGCGCTTATGGTCAGACGGGCGGTCGGAGCGCGCTGATCGTGGCTGAGGCCGCAGTCTGGAAGCGGTCGATGTCGTGGAACGGTCGGGCCACGAGCATGGCGCCCTCCAGATTGGCGACGATGGCGCGGGCGGCGTCTTGGGTGCTGCCGCAGATGCCGATCGTTCCTTCCCTGAGGCCTTGTCCAAGGACCCGGCGCAGCCAGGTCTCGTTGTCGAGGAAGAACTGGACCACGATGGCTTTCATCGCTTCGGGCAGGGTCTGGTACTCGGCGGCGATCATGCCGCATAGGCACATTCGGTCTTGGCGGAGCACATCGAGGTAGAGGTTGGCATAGGCAGCCAGCTTGCCTGGGGCATCGAGCGGCTCGGAGCCGATGGCCTCGAGTGCGGCGGCGAAGCGTTCGGTGTAACGGACCAGCAAGGCCTCTCCGAGCTCGGCCTTGCCGCGGAAGTGGTAGTGCAGGGCAGCCTTGCTGAGCTTTAGCTCTGCGGCCACATCGGCGTAGCTGAACCCGTTGAACCCGCGCCTCTGTACCAACCGCTCGGCCACATCCAACACCGATGAGGCGGTGTCACCGTTGTTGGCAGACCATCTCGGCATCCGGGCCATCCCACTCTTCTTACGACTACCCCTTGACTCTTACTTACTAGTAGGTCAGAGTAGCAGATGAGAACTCCGGCAGGCGCCGGACCAGGACGGAGGGGTGGATTATGCAACAGACCGAGCACCGCAGCTTCGTCGTGGCGGACGAGACCCGCGAGTTCCCTAACGGCAGGGCCGACATCGTTAGGATCGCCGGCGGCGAGGTCGGCCGTCTGGTCTTCGAGCCCGGCTGGCGATGGTCCAGGGACGTGAAACCGATCGCTGGCACCCTCAGTTGCCTGGCACCGCACTTCCAGTACCACGTCAGCGGTCGCCTGGCCATACGCATGGACGATGGCCACGAGTTCGTGGCCGGACCGGGCGACGTTACTTCGCTGCCCAGTGGTCATGACGCCTGGGTCGTCGGCGACGAGCAGGTCGTTACCGTCGACTGGTTCGGGGCCGGGACGTACGCCAGCACCGGGCCCCAAAAACCGGGCGCGCAAGCCGTGGTGGAGCGGTTCGGCACGGCGTGGGCCGCTCACGACTTGGATGCAACCCTGGCGTTGGTCACCGATGACTGCGTCTTCGACGCCACCGGCCCCGCCCCTGACGGGATCCGCCATGTCGGCCGCGACGCCATCCGGGGTGCCTGGCAGGCCATCTTCGATAACACTTCAGCCGTCTTCCAGGTTGAACAGACATTCGCCGCCGGAGACCGGGTGGTGCAGTTGTGGCGTTACGACTTCGACGGGGGCCACATCCGCGGCATCGACGTGTTCACCGTGCGCGACGGGAAGGTCGCCGAGAAACTCTCATACGTCAAAGGCTGAAGAGCAGGCTGTGATTGGGCCCTCGACGGCGATCAAACTGGCGTTGTTGGCCTGGACGAGCGATGGCGGCATCACTAATGCGAGCCAGGGTCAGCAGTACCTTCCCCGTTCAGCCACGCCATGTCCCCGTCCTCCAGGTGCAGTGCGAGCGCCCCGACATCGTCACGGACCGACTGAGGCCTTGTCGTGCCGGGGATCGGGACCACGACCGGTGACTGCGCCAGGGCCCAGGCGATGGCTAGCCTGTGCACACTAACCTTCGAGCTTGCGCGCCAAAAGGGCGAACCGTCGCCCCACGGGGCGATCGGCATTGGTTACGCCTTTCAGCGGCCCCCAGGGCAAGAAAGCGATTTTGGCCTCCGTGCACCGGTCGAGTTGGGGTTGGCTGTCACGGAAAGTCGGCGAATACTGGTTTTGGACGGCGGCAACTCTGGCTATGCCCCGCGCCACCTTCGAGCTGCTCGAGCGAGACGTTTGAGACCCCCAAGAGCCTGATCTTGCCCTCGGATTGCAAGGCTGCCAGCGCGCCGACAGATTCAGCGAAGGGCACGCGAGGATCGGGCTCGTGGAGAAAGTAAAGAGGTATGGCATCGAGGCCCAGCCGTCGCAGGCTCGCGTGACAGGCATCGCGAAGATAAGCCGGCCGTCCGTCCACAATCACCTCCCCGTCAGGTGACCAGTACTTCCCACCCTTGGTCGCGATGGTTACGTCGTCCCTGTCCCCCGACCACGACAAGAGTGCCCTTCGTACCAGCCGTTCGCTATGGCCCGCACCTTTTCCGGGAGGGTTATAGATATCAGCGGTGTCGAAGAGGGTAACCCCAGCCTCGAGGGCGGCGACCATGGTGCTCAAACCCCGCGCCTCGTCAGGCTCAGGGCACAAGGAGATGGGCGCACAGCCGAGCCCAACAGCGCCGACCTCCCAGTCCCCGAGCCGCCTCGTCAACAACAAGACGTCCCGTTGTTCGCGGTCAACTAAAAGCCTCGCGCCATGACCTGGATCAGGGCCGGTCGAGGCACGTGGTAGGTGGCAACTCGGGCCCGGAGAAGGAATAGTGACCCGACCCGACTTCGAACACAGCCTCCTTTTGGCCGATGGCGCCGGGGTAATCGGCCACATTCCGAGGTCCTGACCCACTGGCGTCGACGACTCGGAGAGGCTCAGCTGACGGCACGCGCACGCTGGCGCAGACGTTGGGCGGAACCTCGATGTCGAAAATGAAACAGCCGTCTTTTCGCTCCCACGCCGACGCTATTTCTCCGCGCACCGAGCGGAACGAACCTCGGGCGTGAGCGATCGGCTCGCCCGGGTGCGGCCTCATGACCAGCCGGTCAAAGCCAGAAGCGCCGGGGGCGAGCTCGATGCCGAGAACGAAGCGGTACAGCCATTCACCGACCGAGCCGAGGGAATAGTGGTTGAACGAGTTCATACGCGGTGACTGGAACCCATGGTCGTCGGTATAGCCGTCCCAGCGTTCCCAGATCGTCGTCGCACCGCGGTCGATCGTGTACTGCCAGGACGGGAAACTCCGTTGCTCGATGACCTTGTAAGCAACGTCCGTGTAGCCATTGGAGCTGAGCACGGGCAGGAGGTAACCAACCCCGACAAAGCCGGTGTTCAGGTGCCAATCCTCCTGGGCGATCGCCTCGACCAGGTACTGCGCCGAATTGGACCGCAGGTCGTCGGGCACCAGTCCCATGTGCAGGGCGAGGACGTAAGCCGTTTGGGTCCCACCATCGACCCGACCGGTCGGGCCGATATAAGCCTTCCGGAAGGCGTCACCAACCTCGTCCGCCAAGTTCTCATAGTCTTTGGCATCTTGTCTGCGCCCGATCGCCGACGCCACCTCCGCCATAAGTGTGGCGTCGTAGGCCCAGTAGGCGGTGGCCAGGAGCTCGCGGGGGGTCAGGTCGCCCTTCGGGGCCAGCCAGTCACCATAGTTGGCCCCCAGTTGATGCGTCCTCAGCCGGTCGGGGTTGCCCTTGTCCAAGAAGTCCATCCAGGCCGCCATGGCCTGAAAGTTGCGCTCGAGCACCGCGGTGTCCCCGTACATTTTGTAGATGGTCCAGGGCACGATGACGCCCGCGTCCCCCCAGGCCGGTGCGGCGCTAGCGGCGTGGTTTAGCCGGGGAGCGAAGTCTGTGAATGCGCCGGACGGCAGTTGTGCGTCGCTGACATCGTCGAGCCACTTCGAGAAGAACGACGCCACATCGCGGTTGTAGGCCGCCGTACGAACGAAGATCTGCGCATCGCCGAGCCACCCGAGCCTCTCGTCGCGTTGCGGGCAATCGGTCGGGATGCTGATGAAGTTGCCTCTCTGGCCCCAGTCGATGTTGGTGAAGAGCTTGTTGATGGCGGATGAGGAACATTCGAAGGACCCGGTCCGGGGCGTGTCGGAGTGGACAACACATGCGGCCACGTCGCCCGGGCTTACCGTGCTCGACACACCGGAAATGCCCGCGTAGCGAAAACCATGGAGCGTAAAGCGCGGCTCGAAGAGCTCTTCCCCGCCCGAGGTGGTGAACATGTCAGTCTGGCGCGCCGTACGAAGGTTGTCGACGTAGAGGCCGCCGCCCGGGCCCAGTACTTCAGCGTGACGAAGGCGCACGAGCCGGCCCGCTGGTTCGACCACCCGGAGGCGGCACCAGCCGGAGAGGTTCTGCCCGAAATCGACAATGAGCTCACCACCCACAGGCCCGACGACGCTCTGTGCCGGTACCTCCTCGGCGATCACGATGGGCGGCCCGGGGTCGGCCACCAACTGTGCGGCCCCTCGCTCATAACAGGACACGGGGCGCCACGCGGCGGCGTCGTAGCCCGGCCGGTCCCAGTCCTGCAGTCCCTTGACCGGGTCTGTCCGCTCGCCCATGAGCAGGTCGGCATAGACGATAGGCCCCGTCGAGCTCGTCCATCCCTCGTCCGTGACCACCCGCTGCTCGCTCCCATCTCCGAAGTGGGCCACGAGCTGGGCCAGGAGCTGAGGTGCTCGTGCGTAATGGGCGCCTGACCGCTTGATGTCAAAACCGAAGAACCCACAGGCCCATCCGTCAGCGACGATCGCCCCGATCACGTTCTCGCCCTCGACGAGCAGGTCAGTCACGTCATACACCTGGTATAGGAGCCGTTTTGAGTAATCGGTCCACCCGGGAGCGAGCACGTTGTCCGCCGCCGGGGCCCCGTTGACCGACACCCGGTAGACACCCAACGCGGCCGCGTACAGGCGGGCCGAGACGACGCTCGCGCTCAGAGTGAAGGCTCGTCTGAGGTATGGGGCCGGCCTCATGGCCAGGGTCACGGGATCAACGGGCCCGTCGCCCGACGGCGGCTCGAACGGGCCGGCGTCCCGCCCGAGCCCGATCCAGGAACAACCGTCCCATCCCGTACGTGGGCTTAGCGCCGTTTCGAACGTAGCGGTCGAACTCCATGGCCCCAGTCGGCCCGCCTCGTCCCAAACGCGAGCCTCCCAGCGGTAGCGTCGGGCGTCCTCGAGCGGGGCTCCCTGGTAGGGGATATCGGTCGAGTGCTCGGTCTCAGCCCGACCGCTGTCCCAGAGCCAGCCGCCGTCACCGCCGGAACCGTCTTCGGCCCGGCCCACCCGGACCTGGTAGGCAGTCTGTCGTCGCTCGGGCCCGTCGCCCACCAGGTGCCAGCTGAACCTGACGCGGTCGCGCTCGACGCCGAGCGGAGCCTCCTTGTGGGCGCACCGCAGCCCGGCAGGTACCAGAGGTCCGACGCTCACAGTTTCAACGCTCCTTCGGTGAGGCCTGAGACGAAGTACCGCATCGTGAACCCGACGAGCACGAACATGGGCGCGGTAACTATGACGTAGGCGGCAAATACGGCGCCGCTGTTGCTGAGGTTGGTACCGAAGCTGGCCACGTACTGCGCCAGCCCGGCGGAGACGGTGGTGCGGTGGGGATCCTGGATGACGATGGTCGGCCACAGGTAGTCGCCCCACACGTTGATGGCCACCAGGATGGCTCCCGTCAACAGGATGGGCCTTGTCAGGGGAGCCACGATCCGGAGCAACACCTGTCGTTCGGAACAGCCGTCGACCCGAGCGCTCTGCAAGAGCTCTGCCGGGATCTGGTCGAAAAAGCCCCGGAACAGCAGGACCAGCAAGGGCTGTGCACTGGCCGCGTAGGGGAGCACCAATGCCCACCAGGTATTAAACAAGTGAAGCTTTTGCACTGTCAGAAAAAGGGGGATAAGGGTGAGCGTCCAGGGCACGAGCAAGAGCCCGATGTAAGCCATGAACAGCAGTCCCTTCCCCCTGAACTTGAGCTGGGAGAAGGCGTAGGCCCCCAGGGCGGCGGCAACTACCCCGATAACAATGGCCAGGCAGGCCACGATGACCGTGTTGAACAAGGGCTGAGAGATGCCCGACCACGCCAGCGCGTAGTTCTGGAAATCGAACTGCGTAAACAGCGTGAACACGCCGTTCGTGAACAGGTTGCGCCCCGACTTCAACGAGTTCGACACTACGAACACGGTCGGGAAGTACGTCATGACCACGATCAGCAGGCCGGCAACCAGCGTCACCAGCCCGAGGGCGCGTCGGCGCTGGCGGGGCCGGCCCCACCGGCCGGGGGGGACCGGCCGGTGGGGCACAGGTTGGACGGCGACAGTCACGGTTGTCTTGACCTGGTAGCCCTTGCGCTCAGTACTGGTTCAGGTTGACGTGGTTTTGGGCGGCCCAGGCTTGAGCGCCCGTGGTCAGCAGGGACTGCCATTGGCTGGCAAAGCCCGAGTACGACAATGACCCGTCCATGAACTCCTGGACGAGGCGCAGCCCGTCGTTGGTGGTGGCGGTGGTGAGGACGTCGTCCAGGGCGACGTCAACGACGGTCGGCACCTTGCCCGAGGGCACCAGGCTGGACAGCCCGGGGACGCTGAGCGTAGGCGAGCCGATCTCGATCGGGATCTCCCCGCCGAGCTGGCTCTGGTTGATCCAGTAGCCGAGATGTGCGGGCGTGAACAGCCAGGCGAGGAAGTTCATCACCATGGCGGTCTTGGCCGGGGTCATGGTGCTGTCGGCTTTTTGCGAGGTCACGCCCCACTGCCCATTGCCGTTGGGGCCACCGATGACACCACGGGTGACGGTGTTGAGGGCGTAGGCCGTCGTTGCCGAGGTTATGGTGGGCTCGGGGAAGACGCCGTACTTGCCGTCGAAGCCCGCGGTCTTCAAATCGGGGATGTACCAGCTCCCACCCCAAACGATGGCGACCTTGCCCTGGGTCAGGAGGTCCATCGAGAACAATGGTGGAGTTGTCGCCGTGGCCGCCGAGCAGGCGTCATAGGTGCTGGCACCCGAGTACGAATACGGCGCCAGCTGCCCAAGCAGCTTCCACACCTCGGCGTAGCGCGGGTTGTTCATGCTGATGATGCCCTTCTTCACCCCAACGGCGATGTCGAGGCCGGTGGTCACCTGGGCGTGGTTGACATCGAACTTGCTCACCTCGTCGGCGAGCAGAGAGGACGTAGCCGAGACGCTCATACCACGAGGGGTTGCACAGGCCGCCGTCGGAGAAGATGAAAGGCTGGATCCCGGCACCGTGCAGCTTGGCCAAGTCGGCCATGAACTGGGCCCAGGTGGTGGGTGCGCCGGAGATGCCCGCTTTGGCAAAGAGGGCCTTGCTGTAAAACATGCCCGTCTCCACGGCCGAGCCGAGGATCAGGTCGATGTCGCCGTTCGGTGAGGTCATGTAGGGCGTAACCGACGCCGGGAAGAGCGACAACCAGCTCTTGTTCCCGGGAACGTAGGGGTTGGGAGCCTGGAGGAAGGGCTTTATGTTCTGGAGCAGTCCGGCCGGTACGGATCCCGAGGTAACGGGGCCGTACTGTTCCCACACCAGGTCGGGGGCGGCGCCGCCCGACGCCTGGGCTTCGACGGCAGCATTGGCGGCCGTGATGCTGGAGGTGTTGTTGGGGAGCCATTGCACGGTAACGCCTGGGTGTGCCTTCTCGTACTGCGTGGTCAGGCTGGCGACCCCGGCATTGTCAGCGGCGGTGGCCGGGCCGGTGTTGGGCGGGAGGACCGCCTTGATCACGGTGGACGCCGATGCTCCCGCCGCTCCTGCGCCGAGGATCCCGGCGGTCCCGTAGGCGGCGCACGTCGTGGCTGCTACCAGCGCAAGTGCTACTCGTCTATTTGGCTTCATTGTATTCCTTGCCTCACTTTCTTTGTTGGGTTTTGTCTCCCTGCGATCGGCCCTGGGCACCCGACTACGGGCCCCGGGCCGCGGCTAGGTCGTACGTGGGCGGAGTGCTCTCATAACCAATATGGTGAAAATGAGCATGGTGACGAACAGGAGGGTCCCGATAGCCATCCCGTAGCCGTACTGGTCGTTTTGGAACGCGGACTGGTACATGTCCAATCCCGGGACAAGCGTCGCCGTACCAGGACCGCCGTTGGTGAGGACCAGGATGGGGATGAAGTTCTGCACCGCGTATATGCCAGACAGGATCACGACGATACGGAACTGTGGGAAGAGTAACGGTATGTCAATGCTGAACACGCGCTTGACGGGGCCGCTGCCATCGACCCGCGACGCGTCGGTTATGTCTTTAGGCAGGTTCTGCAGGCCTCCCAGAAAGATCAAGAACCCGAGGTTGGAGATCCAGGGGAAGCCGATGAGCAAGATACCGATCAGGGCGGTGTGAGGGTCGCTCAACCACGCGGGGTGGGGCAAGCCGACATCAGCCGCGATGCGGTCCACTAGGCCGGTGCTCGGTTCGAGCAGGTAATCCCAGATGAGTATGAGCACCAACGGCGGGAACACGATAGGGAGGACAAGCACGTACTTGGCCACTTTGCCGACCCGGCGCGGCAGGTGCACGACCACCTCGGCCGCCGTGAACTGCGACACAAGAGTGATGAGAATACCTCCGACGGTCAAGATCAGCAGGTTGGTGACCTCGGGGCGGAAAGTCGGCGCCTGGATGTACTGCTTGAACTGCGATATACCGGCGTACGTTGGCGGGGAAAAACCATTCCAGGAATAGAACCCGCCGATAAGGCTACGGACCGCAGGGTAATAACTGAACACACCGATGAGCAGAAGGCTCGGCAGGAGCAGCACCCCTAGCACAGGGTGGTACCGAGGCGTCGGGGGGCGGCGGCGTCGTTGAGCTGCCGCCAGCTTACGTTCCCCCTGGAGCTCGGGTTGCGGGCCCATTTCTAAGACAGTGGGGCCTGCTCCATCAGCAAAGGTCACGGCGTGGTACGGCACGGTCCTACCGCGACGCCATTCCCCCCATGTATTCGTTCGATGCGTTTGCACTGAGTCTTCACGACCAACCCTGTCCCCTCGCAAAGCAGTCGGGGCCGGCACTTCCGGTCGGGGCCGGCACTTCAGGACCTCTCATCCCCGGAACGTGCCATCACCGCGGCCCAGCGCCGATGCCTCCTCTCCCCTAGGTTCCTATCGCGTGGGGCCCGGCCGGCCTGACTGGCGCCGGTCACCCCACACCTGAGCTCCTAATCCTCATCGTCGCGCAACCCGCCCCCGCCTTACCAGGACTAGAATGACGGGTATAGAGACGATCTTGACTAGTTTTGGTGACGGGTTGACACTTCGTGCCGCCAAGGTTTGAGTTGCTGGTGGGGACCGAGCAGCTTCTTCGAGCTGTCGGCCCTAAGACGATCTTGACGTCGCCTGTGTGGCGTTGCCACCCGAAAGAAGGATAGGTGCACCTCTATTCTGAGCACGTCATCCTGCGCCAACGAGACGTTGTCGCCGCCGCCGAGCATTGGGACCACGACACGCCCCAACTACCGCATGTTCATGAGTTCATGGAGATCGTGGTGGTCATGGCGGGCACGGCCGTTCACCGGACACGCTCAGGATCGTCCCCGATCAGCGTCGGCACCGCGCTGCTGATCCGACCCGGGCAATGGCACGGCTATGACGACCCGAAGGACTTTCAGATCTGGAACGTCTACGTACCCACCTCGACGCTCGAGGGCGAGCTCGCCGGCCTCCGTAGCCACCCGGTGCTCGCCGCTTTCACATCTGCGAGAGTAGCAACGCCGCGCTCCCCTGGGCCTCGCGCCCGTGGCGCGGCACGCACCCGCGGCGACCAGGCGCCGCGCCCGGTCAGCGGGGCCTCTACAGTCGACCTGAAGGCCCTTGAGCCCTATCTTCGAGGATCTCGCTCGGCCCTCGCTCGGCACCGGCCGCAGCTTGGCGCGGCTGGGCCAGCTCCTTGTGGTGCTGGACATGCTGGCACCAGCCTTTGCCTTACCCAAAGCGGGCCAAAGCCTGCCCGCGACACACCCAGCCGTCATCGCTGCTACCGGCGAGCTTGACGCCGCGCCGGAGTACGCTTGGACGTTAACGGATCTTGCTGCCCGGGTTCCCGTGTCACCCTCCTACTTATGTCGGCTCTTCATGCGAGAGCTCGGGATCAGCCCGTTGCACTATCTGGAGAGGCGCCGTCTCGAACTAACCGCCCAGCTGCTCCTCGAAGGCGAGCTCTCCATCAGCGAGATCAGCGCCACGGCCGGCTGGACGGACACCAACTATATGGCGCGGCGTTTCCGCGCCGCTCAGGGGATGTCCCCCAGCCGTTACCGGGCTGTCTTTCAACGCCGTTCAAGACACGCAGGCGTCCTATTGCAACAACCTCAATAGCGGCCTCAGGACCGTGAAGTCTGGCAACTTTCTGGGCGTGGCCCGCGACTGCGGCCGGGGACATCAGTACTAGCGCCTACAACGAATAGCGGTTATTCGCAATCAGGCTGAACCGTGCGTGCCGGCTTCGTTGCCGATGTTATGAGCCGCAGCACACCCATCACCCGGGCGCGATCACTGCCATTGAGAGCGAGCGCCTCGGTGAGTGATCGGGCGACTTCCCGATTTATGACGGTACGAAGGTTGCGACCTTTGGCTGTCAACTTCAGGATGCGGACCCGTCGATCGCTTGGGTCGGGTACCCGTTCGACGAGCCCGAGGCGCTCGGCCCGGTCGACCAGCCCGGTCACATTGGACGGGTCACAAGACAGCTCCTCGGCAAAGGCGCGCATCGATACCGGTACAGCGAGCGTTCGCACTAACTCCAGTTGTTGCGGGGTTAGATCGTGGCGCGCGGCAACAGAACACACGACGTGGTGTACCCGACTGGTTACTTCGAGGAGGCCGTCGACGACATCCTCCAACCCGGCATCGCCGTGACCATCAGACATGAGAACAGTCTTCCAATAGAACTTGACAGTCTCAAGTACCTGGTACGATACTTGATGGCGTCAATGATTGAGTAAACATACTAGTACAATGGAGCACTATGCTGAAGCTGAAGGTCATCATCGGGAGCACCAGGCCGGCGCGGGCCGCTGACACAGTGGCGCCCTGGGTCATCGACCAGGCCAGTGCCCACGGAGCGTTCGAGGTCGAGGTCATGGACCTGCGTGAATGGGCCCTGCCTTTGTTCCAGGAGCACATGGGCACCATCGGAGACTTCAAGGACCCGACGTATTCCGAGCCGATAGTGCGCCAGTGGAACCGTACCCTCAAGGAAGCTGATGCCATGCTCGTCATCACCGCCGAGTACCTGCACTCCATGCCTGGGGTGTTGAAAAACGCCCTCGACAACGTGTTCGTGAGCTGGGCCTTGCGTAACAAGCCACTTGCGGCGGTCGGCTACAGCAGTGGGATCGCGGCCGGGGTGCGTGCCGTGGAGCACTTGATGGCGGCGGCCATCGAGGCCGAGGCGGTGCCCCTGAGGCAAACCGTCCTCATCCCGCACGTCCAGGAGGCGTTCGATGATTCCGGTGTCCCCCGCGACCCGGCGACCAGGGCGGCCATGACCGTCATGCTCGACGACCTGGCCTGGTGGGCAGCGCTCCTCGCCCAAGGACGCGCCCAGGGTGAGCTGGCCCCAGGGGTGCTCAGGATCAGAGCCGCGGTGGCCGCCCACCAAACTGCCGCCTGACCCGGACGTACACCTATCGGTGGCCGGCGCCACCGGGTTGTCGGGTGCCACCGCCGTCCAGTTGCTAAAGACCTGATTTGTCCAGGGGCCGCTATGGTCCGGAGGGTAGCCTCCACCTCGCGGGCGATGTCATGAGCCCAAACACTCAACGCGCCGTGAAAGAAGGAGGCCAGATGACAGACCAGCTCGACGTGCTCCGGACGTCCGTCGTCCGCTTACGCGGGATCGTCGCCGGGCTCGACCCGGGCCAGCTGGCGGCGCCGGCCTACCCCACTGAGTGGACGATCGCTGATGTCCTTTCCCATCTGGGCTCGGGGGCGGTGATCTTCCAGCGCTGGTTCGACGACGCCCTGGCCGGACATGAAACTCCGTCCAGTTTTGCCCAACCCGTCTGGGACGAGTGGAAAGCGAAGTCACAGCAAGCGAAGGCGGCCGACTCCCTCGCCGCCGACGAAGCCTTCTTAAACCGTCTGGGGTCACTTCCCGACGACGAGCGGGCGCGGTTCGAATTCGCCATGGGGCCCATGACCTTCGACTTCGCCGGGTTCGTCGGGCTGCGGCTCAATGAGCACGCGCTCCACACCTGGGACATCGAGGTGACCCTCGACCCAGGCGCCGCCGTGGCCCCCGGCTCGGCCCAGCTGGTCATCGACAACCTCCAGATGATGGTCCGCTTCACCGGCAAGCCCACCGGCACAGATCACACCGTCGCCGTGCTCACGAGCGAGCCCCGGCGCGGCTTCGCGGTCGTTATCGGAGCCGACGCCGTCTTGTTGGAGCCCGCTGAGCCCGTCGACGAGCCGGACCTCTCGATCCCCGCCGAAGCGTTCATCCGACTGGTCTACGGCCGCCTCGACCCCGGTCACACGCCCGCAACTCGCGGGCCAGCAGACCTGGACGAACTGCGGAGGGTCTTTCCCGGCCCGTGAACACCGCCCGCTCCCTGAGCTCAGCGGGGTAAGGGCGCCTGTACGGGCGGCTCGGCGATCTGGACGCCCCATCCGCTGGCCGCGGCGAGCTTGCCCAGGGCGGGGGTCGCGGTCGTCAATTGGACAATTCCGCCTAGCCCCGGGCGCCGGTAATCACCACCGGCGGTGTGGAGGATCTGGACATGGCGGTCCTCGGGCGGGCCGGCTAAATACTGGCGGCCCTCACCGACGCGGGCCCCGGAACAGGAGCTCAGAGCCGCACACGTCCAGCTGGGCGTCGAAGATGGGCCGGCGCCCGACCACGAACTGGCTCAGACGGTCCCTCTTAATTGCAGACTACAATCATCGTATGATGCAGTCGATGTCCTTACCAAGGATAAAGGCGGACGAAGCGACGGCGGGCGACGAGCTGGTCGATGCTGTTCTCGGGGCCAGCCGGGCCCTGGTGGCGGTGGCCGCCCGCTCACTGGTCAACGTGGCCGAGGACGTGACCCTGGCCCAGTACCGGGTGCTGGTCGAGCTAGCCGCCCGGGGCCCCAGCGCCTGGCCGACCTGGCCGGCGCCCTCGACGTCGACCCCTCCACCATGACCCGCATGGCTGACCGCCTGGTACGCAAGGGCCTGGTGTCCCGGCGCCGGGCCAGCACCGACCGGCGCACGGTAAAGATCTCGCTGGCCTCGGCGGGGCGCCAGCTGGTGCTGGACGTCACCCGCAAGCGCCGGGCCGAGCTGGCCGTCATTCTCTCCCGCCTCCCCGACCACGATCGTCGCCCCGTGCTCGGCGCCCTGCGGGCTTTCGCCGACGCCGCCGGTGAGCTGCGGGAGCACGAGTGGTCCCTCGGCTGGCGCCTGGACCTGCGCTGGGCCGGCGCCCGGCTCGCCGATGATTGAGGATCTCGTAGGGGCGGGCCCGAAACTGGTGTCCCGGCCGTTCGGGGCAGCATGGGAATGAGCCTCCAGCACAGCAGCCGCAGGCACCCGGTCCCCGCCCACGGAGAGGGCCACAACGATCCCTTTGTGGCCCTGACGGCGTGGCTCAAGGACCTGGCCTCAAGGTTCGAGGCCGGCGAACGCCCCGACGTCATCATCGGGCCCTTCGGCGCCCACGCTATTGAGTACGGGGAGAACGAAGAGGACTCCTACGGGCCCTATGCCGTGGTCAGGTTTGGCATCACCGAGGCCTACGACGTGGGCTGGTTCACCGAGATCGACGACGGCGCCTACGGGCGCCTAATGGGTTTTCGGATCTACTTCAATGAGATCGGGGATGCCTGAGCCGAAGGAGCTGGACGGCGTCAAGTCAACCGCTCCTGTGCCCGCCGGCCCGGCAGCTCCGCCCTTGGTCCCAAGCCCGCTAACAACGTTCCCCCGGCAAGGCCGGGCGCGCTCAGCCCTGTCGGCCTCGGGGGCGTGGCTGCGGGGCTCACGCCTCGGGCTCGGGGTCATAGCCCTGGTGGTCGGAGCCGGTGCCGGCCTGGGGGCGGCCGGGTTCCGCTGGCTCATCTTCGCCTTTACTTGGCTGGCCACCGGCCACGACCAGTTCGGCCAGCAGGGCCGGGTGGCGAGCGTGCACCTGGCCTGGCTCGGGCCTTACTTCGTGCTCGTCGTCCCCGTCATCGGCGGCCTCGTCTACGGCCCGCTCCTCCAGCGCTTCGCCCCCGAGGCTCGCGGCCATGGGGTGCCCGAGGTCATGGTGGCCGTGGCCGAGAACGGCGGGCGCATCCGCCCGCCCGTAGCCCTGGTCAAGGCCCTGGCCTCGGCGCTGTGCATCGGTACCGGCGGCTCGGTGGGGCGAGAAGGCCCCATAGTCCAGATCGGCTCGGCCTTGGCTTCGAGCCTCGGCCAGGTCGTACGGGTCTCAGAGACCCGGCTGCGCATCATCGTCGCCTGCGGGGCGGCCGGGGGCATCGCCGCCACCTTCAACGCCCCCATCACAGGCTTGTTCTTCGGTTTCGAGATAATCCTGCGGGAGTTCTCCTTAGACGCCCTGGTGGCCACCAGCCTGGCAGCGGTCAGCGCCGACCTCGTGAGCCGGGGTTTTTTTGGCTCCGCCCCCTTCTTTAGCGCCATACCCCACGACCTGGTCATCACCCACGACTACACCTACCTGCTCGTGGCCGTGCTCGGGCTGGCTTCGGGCGTGGTCGGTTATGGCTTCAAGAGCTTTCTTTACAAGCTCGAAGACGTGGCGGACAGGCTTTGGAAGGGACGGCCGGAGTGGGCGCGCCCGGCGGTGGGCGGGATCGCCCTGGGCGCCCTGCTACTGGCCCTGCCCGAGATGTACGGGGTGGGCTACCCCGTCATGGACAAGGCCATCGCCGGCCACATCGTGCTGTGGCTGTTATTGGTGCTGGTAGTGGGCAAGGTGGTGGCCGCCAGCCTTACTCTGTCCATCGGCGGGTCGGGAGGGGTCTTCGCCCCGTCGCTGTTCACCGGGGCCATGGCTGGGATGGCCTTCGGCTCGGTCGCCCAACACCTCTTCGGCCCGGCGGTGAGCTCGCCCGCCATCTTCGGCGTCGTGGCCATGGGGGCGGTCTTCGGCGCCGCCGCCCAAGCGCCTTTGACCGCCATCGCCAGCGTGGCGGAGATGACCGGTAATTTCACCCTTGTCCTGCCCGTGATGCTGGCCACGGCCATCGCCGCCGCCCTCTCCAAACAGCTCAGCTACGGCAGCATCTACACCACCAAGCTGCTGCGCCGGGGCATCGACATCGAGCGGCCCAAGCCGGCCAGCGTCCTCAGCGTGCTCACCGTGGCCGATGTGATGCGGCCCATCTCCGGTGCCGACGGGGGCCCCGTTCGGCTCGACCATGGCACCGACGGCACGGCCGACGCCCAAGGCGAGGGCAACCCGTGGGAGGAGGCCCCGGGCAGGGTGAGCGACGTTGGCCCGGCCCAGGGCCTCCTAGGCGACGAGCTCCTGTCCCAGGCTCTGCGCCAGCTTGCCCTCTACGGCCGGGACGGCTTACCCGTGCTCGGCCCCGACGGCCATCACCTGCGGGGCTGGGTCACCCGCCGGGACGTACTGAGCGCCTTGGCCGAGCGCGTGAGCTCGCAGCCTGGGGAGGCCGTGGCGGGCACGCTGGCGACCGAGGTCAACGCCGATGCCGCCCGCGCCCACCTGCCCACCAGCCCGCTTCCCGGTTACGACGTGGTTGAGGTCACCATCGGGGGAGGCTCACCCGCGCTCGGGTCTCGGCTCGGTCAGCTCGCCTGGCCGAGGGGCTGCATTGTCGTGGCCGTGACCGAAGGACGCGATGTGATCGCCCCCCGGCCCGACATCGAGCTGCGGGCGGGCGAGCGGGTGGTGCTGCTCGCTCCGGCACACCACCCCGCCCCTTCCGACGTCGGCCGGACCATGGAACCCTGAAGCAGCGGTAGATGGCCCGGACAACCAGGACGGTAGGTCGCCAGCAGCCTCCTCAAGCTGGCGCCACACGGAACCTCGGCGCACGACGCTTTCTCGCGCAATCAAACGGCCGGCCCAGGCGTTGTTAAGGGGTGATGAGCTCTACAAGAGGTAACTCGCGGCCCACGAGCGGGCCAGAGCCAAGGTGACCTCCACGGCAGGCCCTGAGGGCACGGCCCCCGAGCAGGGCGAGAAACCCATCGGCCGCCGCGCCGTCCTAGGCATCCTGGGCCTCGGTGGTCTCGGGATCGCCTTCGGTGCGCACGTGCAGAACGGCATCTCTGACCTGCTGAAGCCGCTCCGTGGTACGGGGCTCGCCGGCCTCGTCCCCGGCGGCGGCACCTTCACCCTCTACACGGTGACCAGCGGCTTCCCTTCACCGCCGCCCGACTACAAGTTGACCGTCAACGGGATGGTGGAACGTCCCCTCCAGTTGAGCGTGCACGACCTGGAGGCCTTGCCCGCCACCAGGCTCACCCACGACTTCCAGTGCGTCACGGGCTGGGTCGTCGACGACGTGCACTGGACCGGCGTCCGCCTCACCGAACTAGCGAAATTCGCCGGGCCGACCCGAAGCGCGACGGTGTTCCATTTCGGTTCGTTCGACGGGGTGTACACCGAGACCCTGACGATGGACCAGGCCGAGCAGAGCGGCGCCATCGTTGCCTATTCGATGCTCGGCGGGCCGGTCAGCCGGGGCCACGGCGGCCCGGTGCGCCTCTACGTCCCAGGGATGTTCGGTTACAAGTCGATCAAGTGGCTGTCCACCATCACCCTGACCGACGTGGTGGAGGAAGGCTATTGGGAGCAGAACGGCTACCCGGTAGATGCCTGGGCCAATGGCCACGGGCCATCGGCCGCCTGAAGCCATGGCGAGCCCGACCGCACCTAGAAGTGTCGTTCCCCTGCCCGAGCAGGACCGGCCTGGGCTGCTCAACCGCTTCGACGGTGTGGAACGGGCGGTCCATTGGACCAATGCCGGCCTGTTCGCCGTGCTGGTCGTGACCGGTGCCGCCCTGTACTTCGCCCCCCTTACGGCCATCGTCGGCCGGAGAGAACTGGTCGAGCGCATTCACCTCTACGCGGGCTTGGCGCTCCCCGTGCCGCTCATCCTTGCCCTATCGGGGAGCTGGGGCCACGCTCTGCGCCGCGACATCCGGCGTTTCAACCGCTGGAGCCGGGACGACCGGCGCTGGTTGCGGGCCGTTGTCCGCCCGGCCGCAGAGAGAAGGCAAGTCTTCGCCCGCGTCCGCGTAGGCAAGTTCAACGCCGGCCAGAAGGCCAACGCCGCCTTTACGGCCGGGGCCGGCCTGGTCATGCTGGCCAGCGGCGCCATCCTGCGCTGGTACCGGCCCTTCCCGCTCTCGGTGCGGGCCGGCGCCACTTTCGTCCACAACTGGTTGGCGCTCGGTTTCGTGATCGTGGTCTCGGGCCACGTCCTCATGGCCCTGGCCGACCGTCAGGCGCTGAAGTCGATGCTGTTCGGCCGGATCAGCCGGGCCTGGGCGCGTCACCACGCCCCCGCCTGGCTCGACGAGCTTTCCGAAGAGGAAAACAAACCCGCAGAGCGATAGAACGCTGACCCACCGCCGCTCTCACTTGTCGGCGCCGGTACCGAGATGCCCGGTTGCGCTCTGAGCTCCGCCACTAGGCCGATCACAATTCCGGCGACCACGCTTGGTGGCGATGATGGCCCCCATCTCCAGCTCGCCCTTTACCGTTACCGTGTCGCCTTTCTTGAGGGCCGAGAGCTTGAGGGCCGAGAGCTTGGCCTCCATTGCAGCCGAGGGTCGCCCAGTCGGCGTTCCTAGATGAGGTCCAGGCGGGCCGCCATCTGGGGCATCTCGGCCATCGGCATGGCCGCCACGACGAACATCGACTGGCCTCCGCGGCCCCGGTTGACCCCGTACATCGAATAACGGCCTTTGCTCGCCATCCAGGCCTGCGAGGAAGAGCCGGGCAGCATATGCGACCTCGGAGGTACGGGGAACGGTCGGGCCGAGGTGGCGACGAGCTCCTCGGTGCCCTCGAGCTGGTAGGCGCGCACCATGAGGGCTTGGCCGCCGATGACAAAGTGCTCGCCGGCCCGCAGCGCGCTCGTAGGCGCCGAGCCGGGGGTCATCATGGCAACGACGGCTGCCAACTGGGGAGGGTCGGTCGCCGGGCGGTCGGCGACCAGCCAACCGGCGGCACCGGCGGCCATGACGACGACCAGGCAGGCCGCGGCCACCAGGCGGGGGCGGTGGGGACGGGCCGTCACCCCGTGCCAGGGTGACGATGCCCGCGGGCCGGGCCGGGCGCCCGAGCCCTTCGGGCCCTGCCGGCTCTTTGCTGCCCCCTTCGAGGCGAGGGTGATGGCCAGGGCCACGCGGCCCTCGAGCCCCGCCGGGGCGGGCTGGCGCAATTGTCCAAGGGCGAGGCGCGCCGCCCGGTCCGCCTTGACCGCCCGCCAGCACTCCTCGCAGCCGAGCAGGTGCTGGTCGAATAGGCGTTCCTCCTCCGGGTCGAGCTCACCGGCGAGGAAGGCGATCACTCGTTCTTCAGGGCACGTCACGGTTGATGTCCTCCTCGACCAGCAGTGACGCCAGTCGCTGGCGGCCCCGGAAGGCGCGGGAAAGCACGGTGTTGCGCGGGCACCCGAGCATCTCGGCCACCTCGGACGCACTGTGACCGGCCAGGTCCATGAGCACGATGGCCTGTCGCTGCTCCTCGGGAAGTTGGGCGAGGGCGCCGGAGACCGCGGCGCGGTCGATGCTGGCCAGCGCTGCCTCCGGCACGCTCACCCCGGGCGCCTCGGGCTCGTACAGCTCGGGCATTGCCGTCTCGACGACCCGTCGGGCACGGCGCCGGCCCTGGCTACGGGCCAGGTTGAGGCAGATGGTGACGAGCCACGCCTTGGTGCTCGGCCCCCGGTGGGTGCCGAAGGCGGCGAAGGCGCGGAGGTAGGTTTCTTGGACGAGGTCCTCGGCATGGTGGTGGTCCCTGCTGGTGTGCCGGGCGACGCGGTAAACGACGTCGAGGTGCGGCATAGCCGCCTCGAGGAAGGCTCGTCCCTGGTCGTCCATACTGCTCGCCTCGATCGTATTGGCCCCTGGCACCCACTCCTGCAATGGAGACGCCGGCGACGTCCGAATGATTGCACAGCGCGACGTCTCGCCCTGGCCCTGTGTGCGGCCCAGGGACATTGACGAGGCCACCGCGGGTCCCGAAGAGGCCAGCGGCCGGGAGAAGTCACGCTCCCGGCCGTTTCGGTCGAAATAGGTGCCGGTTAGTTGACGACGAGGCCGGCGGGCGTGGCGCCCGTGGGCAGCGACGTAGGTGAGCCCGGCAGCTCGGTGAGGTTGCCGCCGTCCACCGCGAAAGCGCCCACGGCGCCGATGCGGCTTTCGTCTACGTACAGCGTTCGGCCATCGGGGCTCAGACGGGCGTCAACCGCGCCCAGGCCACCGGTGGCCCCGACCGGCGTGCTGCCGAGCAGGTCCAAGGTCCCGTTAGGGGCGATCCAGTACCGGGAGATATCCCCCGAAGCCGTGTTCACCGTGAACAGGAACTGGCCGTCGTGGCTGATCTCGACCCAGCACGGGGCGGTCTGGCCGTCGGCGAACGGGGACCCCCCGATCGACGACAGCGCCCCGTCAAAGGCCACGTTGAAGGCCGAGACCGTCCCGCTGCCGGCGGGCACATTGTGGGCGTTGGACACGAACAGCTGGAACGGGTTGGTGGGACGGAACTCGCTACCGAACGGCCCCAGGCCCTGAGCGGCGAGGGGAGACCCAGGAGCGGCGGTCAGCAGCCCGCCTCTACCTACGAAGAAGCTTTCGATCTGCGAGGTGCCGCTGAGGTTGCCGACCAGTGTGGTGCCGATCGAGTTGAACAGCACGTCGTCGGGCTGGGAGGTGCCGGCGAGGGGCACCGTCGAGCCGGCGAGGGGCTGGAGCTGCCCCCAGGGGGAGAGCGTGAACCCGGTGAAGTTCGGGCCAGAGGTGCCGGCGTTAGCGACGTAGACGAGGTTGCCGTGCACCGCGATGCTGACGGGGGTGGGCCCGTCCGAGGAGACCACTCCGCCGGGGGCGAGCTGGAGACTGCCGTCCCAACCGACCTGCAGGACCGAGATTTGGCTACTGCCTGCATCTACAGCGAGCAGGTAGCGGCCGTCGCTGCTGAACTGGAGCGCGCCCTGGGACGCCAGGCCGGCACCGGTCCCGGCGCCCCCGGCCGAGAAGGGCGAGCCCGGCATTGGTGTGAGCGACCCGTCGAGATGGCGGTCGAACGCGCCAATCGTGTTCGTTCCCTTTGTGTTGTCGTCGAGATAAACATGTCCGACCACCGGCGAGAAGCTGGACGGCACGTTCTCTGGGGCGCCTGACGCGCTGGCAGGACCGGCGGTGAGGGCGCCGAGGGCACCGGTACTGGCGAGCGTGGCCATGCCGAGCGCCAGGCGCGCACCCCGAGTGATGTTTTTTCGCATCGTGTTCGTGACCTCCATGGGGTTCGGGGGGAAGAGGGGACGACTTGTCCGACCCCGACCTGCCTAATGGAGACGCCGGGCGTAACAAACTGATTGCGCGGCCAGGAACCACTGCCCCTGGGATGCGGCACCGCCCGCGCTCCGACCGCCCAACACTGCTGTCAGTTCCATTCGGTGGCAAGGCCGGCTGCCAGTCCGCGGGCTGAGCTACCGGGCGCAGCACCGGCTCCACTTTTTATTCATACCGCCTCGGGCCCCGTTCACACCCTGTTCACGCCGGCCGGTTCAACCTGAGCGCATGGCTGATTTCCTCGTGGTGCTCGGCATCGTCCTGTTCGCGCTGGCGATGCTCGGGCTCGTTTGGGCTTTGGACCGAGTATGACAGCGGTCCAGGGCATCCTGCTCGCGGTGTCGATCCTGGTGTTCATCTACCTGGGCGTCGCCATGTTCAAGCCCGAGAAGTTTTAGATGGGCTTCTTCCTAACCATCGTCGTCCTGGTCATTGCCTTGGGGCTCGCCTGGCGGTACCTGGGCTCGTACATGGCCGCCGTGTTCGAGGGCCGGGCCCACTACCTAGGCTGGGCCGAGCGGCCGTTTTACCGGCTGCTTGGCACCAGCCCTGAGAACGAGCAAACCTGGAAGCGCTACGCCGGCTCCCTCGTGATCTTCTCCGCCGTGTTCCTCGCCGTTGGCTACCTGCTATTGAGGATCCAAGGGTCGCTGCCGCTCAACCCACAGCACCTGGGTGCGGTAACGCCGGCGCTCAGCTTCAACACCGCCGTGTCGTTCCTCACCAACACGAACTGGCAGAACTACGGGGGGGAGACGACAATGTCGTACTTTTCCCAGATCGGCGTGCTGACGGTGCAGCAGTTCGTGAGCGCGGCCGTCGGCATCGCCGTGGCGATCGCCATGGTGCGCGGCTTTGCCCGGCGCAACTCCACCACCATCGGCAACTTCTGGGTCGATATCACCCGCTGCATGATCTATATCCTGCTGCCAATCTCCTTCGTGGCCGGCATCGTGGTCGTCGGCCAGGGCGCCGTGCAGACGTTGGCCGGCCCGGTAAGCATCCATGACGCCCTCAACGGCGTCACGCAGACCATTGCCCGCGGCCCCGCCGGTTTTATGTCCTCCATCATGCAGCTCGGGACCAACGGAGGCGGGTTCTTCAACGTCGACCTGGCCCACCCCTTGGAGAACCCCACGGCATTCACCAACTTCCTGTTCAACTGGCTCACCCTGTCCATCCCGTTCGCGCTCACCTACACCTTCGGCAAGATGGTGGGCAGCATCCGCCACGGAGCCGCGCTACTGGCCGCTATGGTGCTGATCTTCGGCGTTTGGGTCGGCTTTACGAGCTACTCCGAGCACACGAGCAACCCCGCCGTCGCCCACGCGGGGCTCACCAGCCAGCCCACCGGGAACATGGAGGGCAAGGAGGTGCGCTTCGGCGACACGAGCAGCGCCTTGTTCGACATCTCGATGACCCAGACCTCCGACGGCGCCATCGATGGCCAAAACGACTCGTACAACGCCATGGGCGGCTTCGGCCTGCTCACCGGGATGATGCTGGGCGAGGTCACCCCCGGCGGCACGGGTAGCGGCATGTACACGATATTGATCTACGCCATCATCGCGGTGTTCATCGGCGGCCTCATGATCGGGCGGACACCGGAGTACCTGGGCAAGAAGATACAGGCCCGGGAGGTGAAACTCGCCGGCCTGGGGTCACTGGTCATGCCGCTGGTGGTGCTCGTGGTCACCGGGATAGCCGTTTCCTTACATGCGGGGCGGGCGGGGCCATCAAACGGCGGCCCACATGGCTTCACCGAAATCCTCTACGCCTTGACCTCGCAGGGCAACAACAACGGCTCGGCGTTCGCGGGCCTGAACGGTAACACGGCCTTCTACAACATTATCGGTGCCATCGACATGCTGATCGGGCGCTTCGGCATCATGATCCCCGCCCTCGCGCTGGGAGGGTCGCTGGCGGCCAAGAACGTCGTGCCGACCTCGCTGGGGACGTTCCGCACGGACAACGCCATGTTCATCGGGCTGGTCGTGGGTGTGATCGTTATCATCGGCGGCCTGACCTTCTTCCCCGCCGTTTCACTAGGGCCGGTCGTCGAGCAACTGAGCCACGGAAAGTTCTGGTAAATGGATACCAACAAAACGAATAACCCCACGCCCGGCGCTCCGCTCACCCTCGATGGGCCCACCCCGGCGAACGGGACGCCCAGGACGGTGGCCCACGGCGTGGCCCAGGCCCGCAGCCTGTTCGACCCGGAGATCCTGGCGCTGGCGCTCACCGGGTCCTTCCGCAAGCTCGACCCCCGCGTCCAGCTCAAGAACCCGGTCATGTTCGTGGTCCTGGTCGGCACGGTCGTCACTTTCTTCGAGGCCATCGCCCATCCCAGTTTCTTCGCCTGGGCCATCACTTTCTGGCTCTTCCTCACCGTCCTTTTCGCCAATTTCGCCGAGGCCATGGCCGAGGGCCGGGGTAAGGCGCAGGCCGACACGCTGCGGCGCATGCGGTCGGAGACCGAGGCCCGGCGCCTCAACGCCGACGGCACCGAGAGCCGGGTGGCGGCTGTCGAGCTGGTCAAGGGCGACCGCGTCGTCTGTGAGGCAGGCGACCTCATCCCCTCGGACGGGGAGATCATCGAAGGGATCGCCTCGGTCGACGAGTCAGCCATAACAGGGGAGTCGGCGCCGGTTATCCGTGAGTCCGGGGGCGACCGTTCCGCCGTCACCGGCGGTACCAAGGTGCTCTCCGACCGGATCGTGGTCCGCATAACGGCCGAACGGGGGCACACCTTCTTGGACCGGATGATCGGCCTGGTCGAGGGGGCCAACCGCCAGAAGACCCCCAACGAGATCGCCCTCACCATCCTCTTGGCCGCATTGACCATCGTCTTCCTGCCCGTGGTGGTGGTGCTCCAACCCTTCGGGCACTACGCGGACATCGTCAGCGGGGGCCAGGGCGTGGTCTCGGTCGTCATCCTGGTGGCCTTGCTGGTGTGCCTGATCCCGACCACGATCGGCGCCCTGCTCTCGGCCATCGGGATCGCCGGCATGGACCGGCTCGTGCAACGCAACGTGCTCGCCATGAGCGGTCGCGCTGTCGAAGCGGCCGGGGATGTCCAGACCCTGCTCCTCGACAAGACGGGCACGATCACCCTCGGCAACCGCATGGCCTCGCAGTTCATCCCCGCATCCGGCCACACCGAGCAGGAGGTGGCGGAGGCGGCACAGCTGGCCTCCCTGGCCGACGAGACCCCGGAGGGGCGATCCATCGTCGTACTGGCCAAGGAGCGCTTCGGCATTCGCGAGCGCGACCTCGGGGCGAGCCCCGAGTTCGTCCCCTTCTCGGCTACTACCCGGATGTCGGGGGTGAACTTCGGGGGCCGCCAGATACGCAAGGGAGCGGCGGAGGCGGTACAGCGCTGGGCCGTACAGATGGGCGGGACGGTCCCGGCCGGGTTGGACCAGATAGTCGAGCAGATCGCCCGGGCCGGGTCTACGCCCCTCGTCGTAGCCGACGGGAAGGTCGTCCTCGGTGTCATCGAACTGAAAGACGTGGTCAAGCAAGGCATCAGGGAGAAGTTCGACGAGATGCGCCAGATGGGCATCCGGACCGTGATGATCACGGGCGACAACCCCCTGACGGCAGCGGCCATCGCCCAGGAGGCCGGGGTGGACGACTACCTGGCCGAGGCCACGCCGGAAACGAAGATGGCGCTCATCAAGTCCGAGCAGGAGGGCGGCAAGCTCGTGGCCATGACGGGCGACGGCACCAACGACGCCCCGGCCCTGGCCCAGGCCGACGTGGGCGTGTCGATGAACACGGGGACCACGGCCGCCAAAGAGGCCGGCAACATGGTCGACCTCGACTCGAACCCGACCAAATTGATCGACATCGTCGAGATCGGCAAGCAGCTCCTGATCACGCGGGGCTCGCTCACCACGTTCTCGATCGCCAACGACGTGGCCAAGTACTTCGCCATCATCCCGGCCCTCTTCGCAGCGACCTATCCCCAGCTCAACACGCTCAACATCATGAAACTGCACAGCCCGACCAGCGCGGTGCTCTCGGCCGTCATCTTCAATGCCCTGGTCATCGTGGCCCTCATCCCTCTGGCGCTGCGGGGCGTGAGGTTCCGGGCCACCGGCTCGGCGGCCATCCTGCGCCGCAACGTTTTCATCTACGGCGTCGGTGGGATCATCGCCCCCTTTGCCTTCATCAAGCTCATCGACCTCGTCCTTACGGCGCTGCACGCCTACTAACGGAGACCCGCTGATGCTCATCAACCTTCGCCGCACGATCGTCTCGATCGTTGTTTTCACAGCTCTCTTCGGCTTCGTCTACGCCCTCGTCGGCACCGGGGTAGCTCAGGTCTTGTTCCCCCACCAGGCCGACGGGTCCGTCACTGCCGACGGCTCGACGCTCATCGGCCAGAACTGGGCCGCGGCCGAGTGCCCGGGCCACCCGCTGGGCAGCTGCGTCTTCCACGGGCGCCCTGACGACACGGGCCCCTACGCCGCCAACCCCAAGGAAAAAATCTCGGGGGGCGACAACCCGCTGGTGGCTAACGGCGTCAGCGGCGAGTCGGGTGCCACCAACTTCGGCCCTCGCTCCAAGGGGCTCGTGACCGACACGGAGGCGCTCATCGCCTACTGGAAGGGCTTGGGGGTCGATGACCCGACCACCGACCTGGTGACCACCTCGGGCAGCGGCCTGGACCCCGACATCACGCCGGCCGACGCAATCGTCCAAATCCCCATGGTCTCCCAGGCCACCGGCGTCTCGCCCTCTGCTTTGCGCCAGCTGATCGCCAAAGATACCAACGGAGAGGAACTTGGCTTCCTGGGGAGCAGCTACATCGACGTGCTGCAGCTGAACGAAGGGCTGGCTGACCTCGAAAACCACTGAGCACGCCGCGGTCGACCAGGACAGGGCCGACGTGTTCGCCACAACATAATAGGGTGTTCGGCTCATACCGCCCCGCAGGAAGTGACCGCGCCGCAGCGATGACGGCGGCACCCCCGGCTAGGAAGCTGTCTGAGGGCCTCCGGGGAGCCATCCGGCTCGGGCAAACCAACGCCCCGGTCTCTCGTTACCGTGCCCACGAGGCCCGGCTGCTTGAAGGGAGTTGAGCGTACCGGCTCTTGAGGAGCCATCCCGACGGTCAGAAACCGCTGAGCCCGGGGGGTTGCAGGGACCTGCACGCCTGAGATGCGGCCTGGAACTGGGGCGAGCTCGGGTTGAGGTCGCTATTGGCCCCTCCGGTGACTTCGACCATAATCTGACCTTGGCTGTTGGGCTCAGGAAAGTCAGGGACTCCGTGAGCGCGCATGCACTGCACGTACTTGAGGAGCTGGTTGGTCGAGCCGGTAGACGCGCCCGCGTGGCTTGCCGCGTGGGGTATGAGGCTTTGGCACGCCTGCATGGCCGACTTGAATATGGGCGAGCTCGGGTCGATACCGCGGCCTTTGGACAGCCGGAACATGACCCCTCCGCTCGGGTTGACCGAGACCGCCGAATCGGGAAAGTTGGGCTCACCGTGGGAGCGCATGCAGCTGGCGAACTTGATGCTCTGAGCCGCTCCGGAGGCGCTCCCGGGACCCGCGGCGTTGCCCTGGGGAGCGGCCGGGCCCTCGGTTGTGGCCGTCGTCGTGGCCGTCGTCGTGGCGCTGTGGGCGACTGCGTTGTTCGACGACCCGCCGCCCCCGCACGCGCCCAACAGGAGCGCTACAAACCCAAACGAGCACCCGACCAGGGCGAAGCGCCATGGCCGGCGCAGTCCCCTGGGCTGGACCGACCTCTGCGCCGCGCCCGTTGTCGAGCGTGGCTCGTCCTGTGTACCTGGCCCTGTGCCCATGTGCGTCTCCCTTTTCATTTCCCAGGCGCGGTCGTTGAGGACCGTTATAGGGGAAAGGCGGTAACGCGGCAGTCACAGAAATTGTTACCTCTCTGTTATCGCCTCTCGTGCATGCTGGGACCATGGGGAGGTCTAGCTCTGGGGCACTGGCCGCCCGACTGTTCCCGCCTACCGGCGGGGGCACACCATGAAGGTGCTCGTGGTCGAGGACCAAAGGGAGCTGGCCGAGGCGCTTGCCAAAGGACTTCGCCAACAAGGCATGACCGTGGACATCGCCTTCGACGGCCAAGACGCTCTCGACCATGTGCTTGACCACGCCAGCCTGGCGACCTATGACGTGGTGGTGCTCGACCGGGGCATCCCCAAGGTGCACGGGGACGACGTGTGCCGCACCTTGGGGGCGAGCGGGTGCAACAGCCGTATCTTGATGCTCACTGCGGCTAGCACGGTCGAAGACAAGGTAGAGGGCCTGGGCCTCGGGGCGGACGATTACCTGGCGAAGCCCTTCAGCTTCGCCGAGCTCGTCGCCCGGGTACGAGCCCTGGGCCGACGTGCCAACCCCGCGTCGCCGCTCAGCGTGGTCCACGGCAACCTCAAGCTTGACCCGGCAACCCGCGTGGCGGTGCGGGGCGGTGTGCGCCTCGCCCTTACCCCCAAGGAGTTCGCCGTATTAGAGTTATTGCTCAACGCCCGGGGCGCCGCGGTCTCGGCCGAGGAGCTATTGGAGCGCGTTTGGGACGAGTTCGCTGATCCGTTCACCAAGACAGTGGCGGTCACGGTGGGCCGCCTTCGGGCCAAGTTGGGGGACCCTCCGCTCATCGAGACCGTGCCGCGAACGGGTTATCGCGTTGTCTCCTGAGCCCGACCCGGGTGCGCGTCGTGCGCCGGCTCGGCGGCCTGCTGGCCCGGCTCCGGCTACGCCGCCAGACGGTACGCATGCGACTCACGCTTCTGTACGGGAGCCTGTTCCTCCTGTCATCAGCGGTCCTGCTCGCGATCACCTACGTCTTGGTCGACCACAATGACCTGTTCCTCGCCCAAGCGACGAGCACCGGGGGCAACGTCGCACACAGGCGCGTCCTGTTCCGCTCGTCAAACCCGCTGGCGGTACTGCCCCCCTCTTTCGCCAAGCTGCCTGGGGCGGCGCAACTCGAAGACGCGGCGCGCAAGGCGCTCGAAGACACGCTCCTCGGACCTGCACGAGCTACTGGTCGGTTCCATCATCGCGCTTGGCGTCATGGCGGGGCTCTCGGTCGTGCTGGGATGGGCCGTCGCCGGACGGGTGCTGCGGCCGCTGCGGGCCATGGCCGACACGGCTCAGCAGATATCTGCGGACAACCTGCACCAGCGGCTCGCCATCGAAGGGCCCGACGACGAGCTGAAGCACCTGGCGGGGACCATCGATGGCCTACTCGGACGCCTAGAAGCGGCGTTCGCCGCCCAACGCCGTTTCGTCGCCAACGCCTCCCACGAGCTGCGCACGCCCCTCACCTTGGAGCGTACTCTGCTCGAAGTGGCGCTCGCCGATCCCGGCGCGGACGCGGCTTCGTTGCGGGCGGCGTGCGAGCGAGCCATCGCCGCCGGTGAAGTACACGAGCACCTCATCGAGTCCCTGCTGACTCTGGCTACGAGCGAGCGCGGCCTGGACGAGCGCGCCTCTGTCGACCTTTCGGCGCTTGCCTCCCGCGAGCTCTTGGCCCGTCACCCGGATATCGAGAAGAAAGGCATCCAGCTCAACGCCGATTTGGCACCGGCGCCGAGCTCAGGGTCCCCGGTGCTCCTCGCACGGCTAGTCGCGAACCTCGTTGATAACGCGGTGCAGCACAACATCGCCGGTGGCCGGGTCGAGGTCGAAACGAGCGTGAAGTCCGGCCGGGCAGTGCTGTCGGTGAGCAATACCGGGCTCTCGGTCCCGGCCCAGGAAATAGAACGACTTTTCCAACCGTTCCAACGCCTCGACAACTCGGCCGACGGCTTCGGGCTGGGCTTGTCCATCGTCAAAGCCATCACCGTCGCTCATGGAGCGAGCGTCATATGCCGCGCCAGGCCTGGGGGTGGGCTTCGAGGTCGAAGTCGCCCTGCCTCTCACGACGCCCGGCACCGGCGAGGAGGATTACCGGCCTTCCACGGCCACCTCGGCCGTTCGGCAACAGCACCCAGGTCAACAGGACCGGGGTACCCCGGTCTCAACGGTCTAGACATCCCACGGCTCTAACTTGTCAAGCCGCTTGGGGAAGTTTCTCTTGGCGGTGGGCCCAGGCGAGGCATCGACCTCGGTGACCGAGCCTTCGGTTGTCGCTCCGAACTTTAGGGCACCACCATCGGCAACGAACAGGTCCAGCCCTTTGGCGACCATGGCGTCTGGCTTATCGAAGCGGTACTGCTGGCCCGAGACCACCCTCACCAGTGCCCCGGTCGAGGCATCGAGCTCGGTGAGCGAACCACTGTCCTGCTTCTTGATCGAGCCACCGCTCAGCACGAACAGGTCAGGCCTGCTTGCCTGGAGGGCCGTGAGCCCACCGAAGTGGTACCGCTGCCCCGAGATCACCCGTACCGGCGTGCCGGTCGAGATATTGATTTCGGTGACCGAGCCTCCGGCAGAGCCGCACAAGTTGGCCACGTAGAAGTCCGCCCCCAGCACCGCCATGGCGTCGGGGTAGCAAAAGGCGTACTGCTCGCCCAAGAGCACCCTCACCAGTGCTCCCGTTCCTGCGTTGACCTCGGTGACGTCGTGGCTCTTGGTGCTAGCGACGAACAGGTTGGGCCAGCTGGCCACGATGGCGTCCGCCGAGGCGAAACCCCAGCCGAGCACGTTCACCCCGGAGAGAGCCGGCGGCGCCGCGTACCCTGAGCCAATGGGCGCGCCCAGAGGGGCCCCAATGAGCGCGGCTGCTATGAGCACAGCTCGCCGACCAGCGTGGCCGGCACGTCTAACGAGCAACCACACCTCACGATTATCGTCTGATCGTTTCCCAAGCTAATAACTCGGCTCTTTGGGTCGCACTATATTGGGTAATCTGCAGCCGCTGATTGCTTAGGGCAAGTCTTCGACATGCTCAAGGACGAAGTAGTCGACAGTGCCCAGCAGCGTCCCGTCGCTGCCACGTGGAGGCTGGTCAGGGGGCGCAGTGGGGGCCAGGTTGACCTGACAAACCCATCGTCTGCCAGGATGGTGTTCATGCCTGCTTGGATCTGCGCTACCTGTGCAGTGCAATATCCCGATACCGACGAGGCACCAGAGCACTGCCCGATCTGCGAAGACGAGCGCCAGTACGTCAGCTGGCACGGCCAGAAGTGGGCCACTGTAACCGACCTGGCCAGCGGTCACGCCAGCGAACTGCGCGACGAGGAACCCGGCCTGGTCGGCGTCGGCGTCGAGCCGACCTTCGGGATCGGCCAACGGGCGCTACTAGTGCGCACCCCACGGGGCAACGTGCTCTGGGACTGCGTCCCGCTCATAGACGACCTAGCGCGCCACCGGATCGCCGAGCTTGGCGGAATCGACACGATCTGCATGTCCCATCCACACTTCTACGGCGCCAACATCGACATCGCTGACGCTTTCGACGCCCGCGTACTCATCCCTAGGGCTGACCAAGATTGGATCCAGCGTTGGTCCCCGAGGATCCAGCTGTTCGATGACGAAGTCGAGCCGCTACCGGGGCTCACGCTGGCCCGGATCGGCGGTCACTTCGACGGCGCAGCCGTCCTGCACTGGCCGGCAGGGTCCGACGGGCGGGGAGCATTGCTTACCGGGGACACCATCACCGTTGTTCAGGACCGGAACTGGGTCAGCTTCATGTGGAGCTACCCCAACCTCCTACCCCTCGACGAGCAGGCCGTGCTCGACATCGCCGCCCGAGTCGAGCGGTTCACGTTCGACCGCGTGTACGGCGGCTGGTGGGGCCGTGTCGTCGTTGAAGACGGAGCGGGCGCGGTACGACGCTCGGCAGACCGTTACGTCGCACGCATCCGCGGTAACCGACCCGGCGAGTCGCCGACCGATCCTCGCTGAACGGTTGCTTTCGCGACTCGCCGGTTCCGTTGATCAGGGCAGCTGGGAATGGCCTGCCCTGGACAGACCTATGCATCGCCTCCTCGACCGAAGTGGCGCGCACAGTGGCGTTGCACCCCCGAGCGCGGGACCAATCGTACTTGCAGTAGGATTTAGTCATGAGCACCCAGTACGCCAAGGTGTCCTTAACCCTGCCATCACCCCTCCTCGAAGCGGATCAGGGGGAGGGTCGGCACGAGAGGAGTGTCCCGCTACGTAGCCCAAGCCCTGGAGGCAGAGGAGCGCCGGGAGGCGCTGCGGGCTTGGCTTGCCGACCAGGACGCGGAGCACGGGCCTGTCCCGGCCGAGGCAATAGAAGAGGTGCGCAGACAGTGGCTCGACGCCGCCAGAGCCGCCAGCTAACCGCCGAGGTCCCCGACGCGGTGCTGCTCGACTCCGAGGGGTTGAGCGCCGGCGCCCAAGGCGACGCCCGGGTGCGGGCCGAGCTCACCGTGGCCGAGCAGCTGGGGGCGCGGGTGCACGTCAGCAGCGTCACTTTGGCCGAGGTCCTTCGCGGCCAGCGACGAGACGCTTCGAGTGCACTCGCTGTTGTCGGCAGTGGAGAAGGTTCCGGTGACCCCTGACCTCGGCCGCGCCGCCGGAGAACTGTTGGGGCGCACCGGCAGGGACGACACAGTCGACGCCGTGGTCGCTGTTACAGCACAAAGCGTCGGACGCCTCGTCCGCCTGCTCACAGGTGACCCGGCGGACCTAGTGGCCCTGACCGCCGATATGCGCGGCGTGACGGTGGTGCCGATCTAGCGGAGCGGTTCGAAATGGCGATCTGGCGCGGCGTGGGTCTGCTCTGTGGTCGCGATATCCGTCGTTTAGCACGGTCGGCTCCAAGAGCCCGACCTCGACCAGTTGGCGCCATAACCGGCAGTTCTGCCGGTACATCGTCAAACTCCGTACGGTGTTCGCCATCTACGGCCCAGCCACGGGGCGGTTCGCCTGAGGCGACGTGGAGCCTCGCCTTCACGGCTCGTGCCCGCCACAATGGGGGACCGTGCCGGGCGACGGGTTGACCCTGACCAGGCGGCTCCGAGCCCAAGCCCTCAGCGGGCCCAAAGCGCGGAGCCCCGAGGCGGTCGTAGAGCGCCTGCTGGCCGTCCAAGCCCAGGACATGCGAGGGGCACGCCTTGCCGTACGGCCCAGGAGCGCCGGGGTCAGCGCCAAGGACGTAGACCGTGTTGCGCAACCTCTCTTGGGCGCTCAAGCAGGTCGCCACCTTGCAGCTCGTCGCCGGGGGCCGACTTCAACTAGGAGTGGCGCTCGGGTCCGCTGACGACGAGGAGTACGGTCTCGCCGGCCTCACTCGCTCGGGCCAGCGCGAGCGCACCGACGAGTTCTTGGGAGTCCTGGCTACGGCGCGCCGGGGCGAGATGGACAAGGTGACTGGGCCTTTGAGCCCAAGCGCCTTACTCCTGGGCACAGCGCTCCCGGTCCCACCGCTATGGGTCGGCGGGACCTCCTTAGGTGCGCTTCGCCGTGCGGTCCGCTTCGGGGACGGCTGGTTGTCGGGAGCTCAGACCCCGCACGAGTTCGACGCTTCCTTGAGCCGCTTGCGCCAATTGGCGGAGGATTCAGGCCGCCCGTGCCCGCTGGCAGGGGTAGTACTTTCCGTCTCGGTCGGCACCGGCTCTTCCAAGCACCTTGCCGCAAATAGCGCCGCTGCTATGCAGGCGGCATACGGCGTCCCTGCGGAACGCGCCCAAGAACTGGCTATCGGTGGCACGCCGGAGCAGGTGGCCGATAAAGTCGCTCGCTACCTCGATGCCGGCGCCGTACGGGTCGCCCTCATCAGCGACGTCCTACCCTGGTCTGAGTCCTGGCCTGCGCTTGCGGAGGTCCGGCGCGTCCTGCTCGGTAGGTGACAGCTCCCACCCGCGCAGGAGGCTGCCCCAGACGAGCCGCACTTCGGAGCCAAGACCAAGGCACGAGCCCTCTGGAGCTGCACACCGCCTATTCGTAGCGGCATTCTGTCGCAGGTCTGCTCGTCGGGAGGCGCACGCCGACCCGTCGATCTAGCTGGCTCGCCCTTGTAACTCAGGGCTTTCTCTGGTAACGCAGATCCGGATGTTCTGCTCCATATGCTCGGGTTGGGCGGGGTCGTCAGATGGCTTCGAAGGCGCTCTGGCAAGGCGGCACAAAACGGCCCGTGCCGCACAGGTGCGCCTCGGTGTCGTCCGGGTCGTCTACTAGTTGGCGGAACTCGACGAGCTCACTTCCATGTGGCCGGACGGGTGAAGACGATGCCTCGGTGGTCGGTGACGGTCTCAGGCAGTTGAGCCTGCCTGAGCGCGGCGTCCCCGACGGTGAAAGCACTATCACCAGATCGCTTGAGCTCGTCGGAGTGCCGGTTCGGGGGGAACACGATGATGACTTTCCCGCCGGGATGCAGGCGCTTAGCCGACCGCACCGCTGGGCAAAGGTCGCTGTCGGCCGATATCACGAGCGCGGTGTCGTATCGCTGCAGAGCAGCGTCTTCTACAAGCGTGACAGCGATATTCACGTCCGTCTCCTTCTCCTCGTACGTGGTCCACGACGCCCCGCACGAATGGCAGGTCGCACGCTTGTGCTGGAAACGGCCTCGCACCACATGGACCGACGTGGCGGTCCGAAGAGCGCCGAGGTATGCGTTCTGGCGAGCTAGGGCCGCCGGGTCGTTGCGCACGCTCGCGGTGAAGTACGTGATGCCTGCCAGGACCTGGCCTGGCTTGAGAAGTCGGCGCACGAGCCCCTTCGAGGTCCAGCCAGAGGTAGCGCCGGCCATGCCTCGCCTTGAGGCCGTGGTAGAGGTTGAAGCCGTCGACATAGGCCATGACCTGCGTCATTGCCGGTCCTCAGAACGCAGGGTATGCTGGGGACAACCCCGCCATCGGCTTCGTCCGGTGGCCCGACGGCCCCCGCAAGGGGGCCGTTTCTTTTGGTGGCTCCCGCTCACTTATCCTTCTCCCTCGGGCGTTCTGGGTCGTTGTTTCGCAGCTGTGCAGGGTGCTGTCTCCTAGCGTTGGCCACGCGAACTGGTCGACCTCGAAGCGAGCTCCACTGCGCGACCTCGACACCGACCGGTCTATCCGTCCCTCGAAGGCTGCTTCCCAGAGGTCGCGCATCGCGGCCGAGAAGCCCCGGAGGTACGGGGCGCTAGGGTTCGGGACCAGGTCCTCGTCGTCTGCCCATGGCAGCGCCGGGCCCAAAGCTTCCCGCAGGCTCATGAGGCTCGCCTGACTAGGCCCGGTGCCTTCCGGGACCTCCCCAGCTCGTTCGGCATGCGCCGCCAGAGCGAGGTTCTCCGCCCACAGTCTCACGCTGAAGTGCTGGGTTGCCAACGCCTCCAGCACCCACCACTCGATCCTCGGTGCCACGGCCACCGCTGCGCGGTAGCCCCGCTCGAACTCCTGACGGGCATGCGCGGCAAGCCGGTCACGTGCCTGTGAGAAGGCCTCGCCGACATCCGCGGGAGGGTCGTGCGGGAAGGCTGGGGATCGCTCGCTGTGCCACGCCTCAAGGGCCGCTTGGACAATCCCAGATGGGTTCAGGTCGGGCCTGACAGCTTCAAGCTTCCTCCCATAGCCCATCGGGGACTGACACGCTCAGCTTCATACCTGGACATGCTACCAGAGTTTCCTACTATCTGGTAGTACCAAGCAAAGAACCATTGCGAGCCCCGCGCTGTCGGCGGCGCACCGAGACGGCCTGGCCTTGATGACGGCCCAGAGTTTCATGATCGAGAGCAGCAACGCCGCTGAGCACAAGCGCGGCGATCGCCTTGAAAGCGTGGTGTTCTGGCGCGCGCTCTGGCCCGGCCCCCCACGCCCGCAACCGTCGATATGGCCCGATATGCCGTGAGAAATAAGGGCTTCTCGGCGAGCACATAAGACATGCTCTGCGTTTGCAACGGCCAAGGCCGCTGATTACGCGTAGCTGGAGGTGGTCGGCATGTCCGGCGGCGTCGCCGGGCCAGTGCCACGGGTGCGTGCCAGCATTGGCGAGGTCTTAGGGGCTGGTGCAGTTTGTGACACGGGGGCTGCCGTATTTGGCGTTGCGCCCCAAACCCGCTCGTGGCGGTGATGGAGGCAACAACGGCCGCGGCGCCGGGCCCGGCTGATGGAGCGGTGGTGGCCGGGCGCGGCCCCGACGGGCCTGTACTGCCCGCTCGGGCGGCCTCGAAGGCATAAGACGGCTGACCGTCGGCCTTGCGCAGCAGCGGGATCCTGGAGACAACGTCCATCATCAACCAGCGCCGGGAGAACCGACGCGTCACCGCGGGCCGGGCCGCGGTGGCAGCGAGGACCAGATGGTCGACCAACTCGGGATGGCCCGCCGCCAACTGGAGAGCGATCTTGCCTCCCATGGAGTAGCCACGACGTCGGCCCTGACGATCTCGCCCTCTCAACTCTTAGTATCCTCTCGCTCCAGCCTCAGACAGGGTCGCCACCGTCGACTTGGTGAGGGAGTGAACCTGGTCTCGCCCCCTGTGCCGCCTTGTGGGGCCGGTAGGTGCGGGACCGTCGGGGGGCAGGCCCGCTACCGCCAGAACTCGCTGGGCTCTCGGCGCACCCTCTCGGCGTCGGTCGCGCCCCGGACTGATCGGCGTTCTGGCGTCTCGAACAGATAGCGGGATGGGGAGCCGACCCGTCCTTACGGCTCCTGAACAGGCACGTTGTGGGGTGCGACGAGTGCGCTCCGTAATGGTTTATCTGTCGCGGTCGTCGGCGGGCGACGACTTCGCCGAAGAGACCTCGGTCCGCCCAGGCACCCGGCGGCTAGCCACAATAGACACATAATGGCTACATCAGCTAGACTAAGCGTGTGACAGTACGCGAGGTCCGCAGGCTCTTGAGCCAGCGGGGCTGCACCGAGGTGCGCCAAGCCGGGCCCCACCTCACCATCCGCTGTGGCGAGTGCGTGACGACGATCGCGGTGCACGGCGGCGACATCCCGACCGGGACCCTCGCAAAGATCGGGCACGACCTTGAGCCGTGCCTCGGGAAAGGATGGTTGCGCAAGTGAACGAGACCTACACCGCCACCCTTCGAGCTCGACCCGCGTTCTCACCAGTGGATGGCCGACATCGAAGGGCTACCGGTCCACACCTGGGGCCGCTCTCTGGCCAAAGTCAAGCAGTACGCAATAGAGGCCCTCGCCTTGCACCTTGACGTCCCCGAGGCCGAGGTTGCTGGTCACATCAACTTCGCCCGCCCGCAGTTGCCGGGGCCCGTGATCGAGGCCTTGGACCAGGCGGAGGCCGCAAAAGCCGACGCCGACGGCGCCGCGGCAAGAGCAGCCGAAGCCAAATCTGCGGCCGCCCGAGCACTGGTCCGCGACGCTCACTTGTCTATGCGGGACGCGGCAGAAGTCCTCGGTCTCTCGCACCAGCGCGTTCAACAGTTGCTTGCCAGCTGACAAGGAAATCAGCACCTTGCTATCACGCACGGCCTGTTTGCTCTAAGCCCGTGCATTTTGGCGCCCGACTTGGGCGCAATCATCGGACGCACTCCCGTCGCTAAGGCGCGTGACCAGCCTGCCGTGAGACGCGGTCTGTGCTCCCTAATGAATGATCTGGTACGAATGGGCCCTGGGATTGTCCATCTTCATCGTGTTCGTCATGATGAGCCTCGTGCTGGTCGGAGCGATGCTGTACGGGGCAAGGCTTCAGCGCGCACGCTGCTCGTACAGCACCCAGCTGCGCTGGCTCCCCTGGGCTGTCAGCGCTCTCGCCGGAACGGCCGCGGTGGCGGGTGCGCTGGTGGGTGGTGGCTCCAAATCGGTCCGCGGCGTCGTGCTAACCGTTCTTATTGCCGCCGCTGGCGTGTCGTACCTACTTTGGAGGACCGGGGCACTGCCCCGGAGGAAATAACACTCGGCCGACGGTGAGGCTCGAAGACGAACCGGGTTCGGTCTGAGGGCCACCTTCCCCGAGCCTTCGCCGACCTTCCGGGGATCTGGGTGAGCGTTCTGCCGTCGCCGTCACGCGTTGGAGGAGCCGCCGACAAGCGCCATTCCCGTCGTTTTGGCGCGATTTCCCTTGGATGATAAGAGGTTCTCGGGCAGCGCATAAGAGAGAATCGGTATCGGCGCGACGACGAGCCGTGGATCCGGAAGTTTTCGCGGGGTGATCGGCCCGCGGTGTCGCCGGTTGGAGACAAACCTCCGGCGGGAGCACGTTCGCGTTCGACGCCTCCGCCACCTCAGGGGTCCAAAGGGGCATGCTGGTGCGGTGCAAAGACGCGCGCTCATTACCCGACGCGACGCGGATCTGGGCGACGGACCTCTTGTCTTCTCGTTGCGCGGGGGTATGAGGCATGGCTGGACCTCCTGGAGCTACCCCCTCGTAATCTTCCGAGTGTTCCCCAGCGGCGTCGAGCTCGGGCCGTCCTCCCGCTGCCTGTGGCCCGTGGTGCCGCTCTGGAGGGCGCGCTTTGACGAGATGAGCGTCGTCGAATGTATCGTCCGCCCGAAGGTGCGAAGCGCCGCTGGTGTGCTGTTTCGCACCGAGGACGAGTCGTCCGAGCTGTTCTTGTACTGGTGCCGCCAGGCTGGCGACTTGCTCGCTCGGCTTGACCAGCTCGGGGCACCGGTCGACCCGACACCCCGGCGCTCCGGTACTTCAGCAGGATCTGATCCCGGCCTCGCGGTAGGACGAAGGTCGCGCTCGCCGGGCAGGGCATCCTTGCGACACCCCCATGGCAACTGAGTGAAACCGCCATTGACAGCAAAGCCGTCGTTTAGCACGCCGTCGAAGAGGGGTGCTCGCTGGGTCAATCCCGGCATAACGGGTGGTTCTGGTCGCTCCCCAAAGGATGGCATCGAAGACGGCTATCGCCGTCCGATGCGGCGGGGCCCCTTCGATAGGCCAGCGCAGGCTGCGACCAAGGCCGTCCTACGGTGGGGGCCTCATCAAGCCGGGCCACCGACGGCTCCGTGCCAGGGCCCCGGCCCGAACTGGAGGTGCACGATGTCCACCACCGTCCTGTCAGCCGAGGTCGTGCTCGCCGAGCCGACAACCAATGAGCGAGAACGCCTGGCCTTGGCCGGTTTCCTTGCCGGCTGTAGCGGGCTCACCCGAGACGCCTACGCCTTGGACCTGCGCCAGTTCATCGTCTGGTGCACCGGCCACGGCACCCACCTGTTCGCGGCGCGCCGAGCCGACATCGAGTGCTTCGGCCGGGACCTCGAAGCCAAGGGCCGCGCTCGTTCAACTGTTAGCCGGCGTCTTTGCACCGTGGCCGGCTTCTACCGCTACGCCGTGGAGGAGGAGCTCTTGGACCACTCGCCGGCGGTGCACGTCCGCCGTCCCCGGGTCGACTACGAGTCGCACGCCACCGCCCTTGACCGCAACGAAGTCGGGGCCCTGCTGGTGGCCGCCGGCCTTGGCCCCGCCTCTGAGCACGCCCTCATCTCGTTATTGGCACTAAACGGGCTCCGGGTCTCCGAAGCCACCGGGGCCAACATCGAGGCGTTGGGCCTGGAGCGCGGCCACCGCACGCTGACCATCTTGCGAAAGGGAGGCAAAGTCGTGACCGTCCCGCTCGCACCGCGCACGGCCCGGGCCATCGACCTCGCCATCGGCGAGAGGAGCGAAGGGCCGTTGTTCCTCGGCCCCGACGGGGAGCGCCTCGACCGCCACGGCGCGGCACGCATCGTGCACCGCGTCACCCGCCGGGCCGGCATCACCAAACCGGTCGGCCCGCACACTTTAAGGCACGCCTTCATCACCGCCGCCGCCTTGGACGCCGGCGTGCCGCTGCGGGACGTGCAGGAGGCGGCTTCGCACGCCGACCCCAGGACCACCATGCGCTACGACCGGGCCCGGGTGTCGCTCGACCGCCACGCCACCTACGTAGTGGCTGCCTTCATTGCCGGGGCGGCCAGGTAGCGCCGTTCACCAGATGGTCTGCACCAACCCGGAAGCCCGGATAGCGGTGTCCCTGGTCACCAGGGGGGCCTGAAGGGCGATCGCGGTCGCCATGATCAGCCGGTCCCAGGGGTCGGGGACGCTGGCTCTCGGGATCCTGGTCGTGGCGTCCGCGATGGCGGCCGTCACCGGCTCCAGGGCAACCGCCTCTGACGAAGCGAGGCGTTCCCGGAGCGCGGCGAGCTGGTGGGTGGTGACCGACTGAGTTGTCTGGCTCACGTACCACAGGTCGATCAGGGTGACCACCGACACCACCAACGACCTTTCGGCTTCCGCCTCCGCCATGACCTCGCCGGCTCGCTCTGAGAGCCGCTTGGAGCCTTGGACGTACCAAACGATGGCGTGGGAGTCCGCGACTACCCGCACGAGGCGTCGGCGTCCCGGCGAGCGAGCTCGCTGCCGCGCTCGAAGTCCTCCCAGGCCAGGTCGGCGAACTCTGGGAGGCAGCCGGCCAGCCGCCCGCCACCGGGGGCCACGACGGTCTCGACCACCCGGAGGTGGGCGCCTGGCAGCAGCCCAAGTTTGCGCAGCTGGTCGGCGGGGATACTCCCATCACCGGCGACGACCAGTTCACGGGGGTGGTCGTTACCTAGTGCGCTCACGCCACCAGCATACGGCGGCGCTTTCACGGCTAAAGATGGCCGAGGGCACTTGGGGCTGCCAACGTCCTATCTCGCATGGGAGGTTGGCCCGGCACGGCGAACGTTCTGTCGTCTGTCGTGCCCATGATCCCAGAGGGCATCGCCGTCGTTTTGGCGCGTTCGCCGGCTCAAGGCAATGGCGACGGGCGCCTCCCGAACAGGGCAATCTGTGTAGGTGGCAAGGTTGCCTGGCTTTCAGAGCCCGCGGGACTACCTTGACCTCGCGCGGTCCGAGGAGGCCACCCAAGACGAGCTGCGGGCGTTGGCCAGCTCTGAGTACGACTTCGTGCTCGAAGCGGTGGCGGCCAACCCCTCCACGCCGCCCGACGTGCTGGCCGGGCTGCTGCCCAAGACGGTCAAGACCTGGAACGACGGCGCGCTCCTCCTGGCACTGGTGCGCAACGACCGCACTCCCAGGGAGGTCCTGGAAGCGGTGCCCGCCCTTGTGCTGTCGCGGCTAAGGGCCAGGGACGACCACAACAGCTTCGAGGCCGGCGTCGCCCTGGCCCGACGCCCTGACACCCCCGAAGAGGTGCTGGCCGCCCTCGTAAGCGACAAGAGGGCGACCACCGAGTTCCGCAAGGTGGTCGCACGGGAGACCGCGCACCCCGAGCTACGGGCGCGGCTGTTGACAGACCCAAGCGAGCGGGTCCGCAGCGCTGCGGGGCGCGAGCCTTTTGCCGGTGGCGGCACCGGGCAGGTGCCCTGGGAATTGGCCGAAGAGTTCGAGCTCGTCGTTGCCGACATCAGGTCCTCCGGCGCGCCCGAGCCGGTGATCAGCGGCGAGGACTGGGCCCGTGCGCCCGGCCGGCCGGCAGCGATGATCAGGTGGGAAGACGGGGGCGGTCGCGGGGTCCTGGTGTGGGCCGAGTCACCCCTGGTGGACAACGTCGTCCTTCTCGCCGACCAGGTCCAGGACGCGATGGTCGAGCGGCTATGGCAGCTCGGGCGACCGGCGACGTGGCCGGGGTGCCCCGACCACCCCGGCTCTCACCCTCTACAAGCCCGCCGCATCGACGACACGCCTGTGTGCCCCGGGACAGCCTGGGGCTGGCGCGCCTACTCGGCACCGACCCCAACGTCCAAGTCAGGAGCTGAGACGCCAGTCCAGGCTTCGTTGGTGGCGCCTTGCAGGCCCACGCCACGCCACCCGTGACCTCACAAGGGTTCACTCCTAGCGTGGCACCGACGTTATGTCCCGCCACCAGCGAAGCGGTCCCCGAGGCCAGGCCGTTTTGCATCTCCGGCCTCTCTGTCGCGCTCCCGCCGATGGTGAGTGATCGGTAGCCCGTGAGCCGGGCCGTACCGTTCACAGCACTCGGTACCCAGAAGTGGGGTCGTCCCGGGTCGACTGGCAGAATCGGTCTGTGCCTCGCCATCGAGACGTCCAAGCCTTCCACGACCGTGCTCCAAGCTACGAGACCGGGTGGCGGGGCAAGATGCACCACGACATCGCCCTTCGCACTGCTGAGCTCGCCATCTCTCTCGATGGAGCGCCCCACCGCGTGCTCGACGTGGGCTGCGGGACCGGCTTATTGCTGCGGCTCCTGGCCCAACGTCTCCCTGGCTCGGACGAACTGGTCGGGGTCGACGCTGCGCCGGGCATGGTCGACGTCGCAACGTCGATGAGGAACGACCCCCGCCTCCGGTTCTCGGCTGGGGTTGCCGAAGACCTGCCCTTTCCAGAGGCGTCCTTTGACCTCGTTGTCAGCACGACGTCGTTCGACCACTGGGAGGACCAGCGCCGTGGCCTCACCGAGTGTCCGCGAGTCCTGAGCCCGGGCGGCCACTTGGTCCTCACCGACTTGTTCTCGCTCTGGCTCGTCCCCACTCTGCTCGTCGGTCACCGGGGCCACGCCCGGACCAAGCACCTCGCCGGCGACCTGCTGAAAGCATCCGGCTTTCACAACGTCAGCTGGCGCAAGCTGTACGCCCTCATCCTCAGCACGGCCGTGGCGTCGAAGTGACCCCGACCGTTATCTCACCGCGGGTCTCCCGGCGGCGCCGGCCATCCAATAAATAACGGCACCGGCCTGGAAGCCAATGCGCCGATCTTCTGTAGCGCGATCCAACGAAAGTCGGCCAGCGCGGACCCGTCGTTCGGCATTCTCCGGACGGCGGCGGAATGGCTCTCCTGGTGCGAGCAGATCGGGCACTATGTGCTGTGCTCCTCCGCACCATTGGTTTCTGGCTCGGCCCGCATGCCCCTGGCTGGCCCGATGTCGCCCAGTTCGTGGACGACTACGCTGACCAAGCCGACAGCGAGAAGGTTGCACAGCGTCTCGACGATGGCACCCCGACTGACTGGGTGGGCATGGGCTACTCCTTTTGCCGGCTCTGTGGCCAGTTGAACGGGTCAGGGGAGCAGACCGACGGCCACCTGGTGTGGCCAGAGGGCCTCGCCCACTACATCCGCGAGCACCACGTCCGGCTGCCAGCGGAAGTCGAGGTTTTGCTACTGCGGCCTGTCCCCAGTTCCGACGACGCCGTCCGCAACGCCGTGCACGCGGCGCCGGACCAGCGCGACACGTCGTGGTGGAAACAAGTGTGCGCCAGTTCGGCCGAAACAACGCGCTACACCGTCACGGGCCGCCTCGTGGACCCAGAGCGGGTGCAGGCCTGCCTGGGCCGCCCTGAGGTCAAGACCGTGGTGCTGGGCCCTGGCGGGCCACTGTTCGTTGGGCTCAGGCAAGGCGCGCCGCGGTCGGTGGCGGGCCAGGTCCAAGACTGCTTGGCTGGCGCCGGGTGTGTTGCCCTCGAGGTCAAACAAGTTCGCTCGGTGGTCCCGCCCGAGGAGCTCTTCGCCGAACTGTGGGACGACCTCCAGGTTGTTGCCGCCGCACCGGGCGAGCAGCTGGACTGGGCCAGGTCGCATGGTTACCCGGTGGACGAGATCTCGCAGTCCTTGAACGACGCTGTCTTAGTTTTTTCCCCTCGCCTGGAGAAGAACGGCCTACTCGGCGCCGAAGCAACGGCTGCCCTGGCGCAATTGACCGGTCATTTCAACAGCTTTGGCGGGGCGGCGAACGTTCACCGATGGTCTGAGCAGGCGCTGGTGGACGACCCCGCCTGGGCGGAAGCGCGCCGTCAGGCAAGGGCCGTCTTGGGCATGCTGGAGAGCAGGAAACCACGCTGAACACCTCGCCGATCTAGCAACATTGGACGGCATCAAAGCAGGGCGACGTTTAGTCCCGTCTTGGCAAGGGGGCCCCCTGGTGCTTGTGATCGAAGGTCTGCTGATCGACTGCGAGGATCTCGCGACGATGAGCACGTTCTGGTGCCACGCGCTCGACTTCGAGCACGTTCGTACCGGGCCTTCCGGCGGTTACCTGCTCGCCGCCAAGGACGGATCCCCCCTCTGGCTGGGCCTGATGCCTAGGCGGGACCGAAAGACCGCCAAGAACAAGCTTCATCTCGATCTTCGCCCCGACGACCAGGACGCCGAAGTGCAACGACTGGAGAGCATCGGCGCCCGAAGGACCGACATAGGCCAATCCGGGGAGGAACCCTGGGTCGTCATGGCCGACCCCGAAGGCAACGAGTTCTGCGTGCTGCCCTCTCGACCTGTGGAGCCCTGGTAAATAGGGCCGTGTTCAGCGTCCCCCGTACGACTCTTGACGCGGGCATCGTCGCGACGCCCGTGACCGTGTCGGTGCTGCTACCTGCGATGGCGCGCGGATAGGCGATCCCGAGGCGACGCCCTAATGATCGAGGCCTGGCGGCGCTCCAGAACGCTGGTGCGATCGCTCGGCGATCTGGGACACGTGTTATGGTGCGCCCGAGACCACACGCAAAGCGGCTGCTCAGCACTTATATCCGTCGATATGGCCCTTGAGCAGGCACTTCACGCGAGGTCAATCCGCGCTCCGTAATGGCAAATCTGTATGCGAGGTACAGGCAGCGCAAATGTACCCGCGGCCCTTGGAGCTTAGAGGTCCCCTACGCTGGGGCTTGCTGCCGACATGAGCCAGCCCGACAGGTGGTCTAGCCCCCCTTGACACCATGGATTTAGGGGGACTAGAGTCGGGTCGTGAAGCCGACGAGCCTCCAGGAGGTCAAGAAACGGCTCAGGAAGTACGGCTGCTCGGTCGTCTCAGACGACGGGGCCCACACCAAATGGGGCTGCCCCTGCAAGGAGCACAGCGCCAACGTGCCACGGCACACTGTCCTGTCGCCCGGCGTCGTCCGCGATGTCGGCAACCGCATGGCGTGCCTGCCGAAAGGATGGTTGCCATGAAGTACACAGTGACGGCTAGCCGCTGGGAGCGTGGTTGGGAGCTGCGGATCGAAGGTGTCGGCGTGACCCAGTCGCGGGGCCTCGCCGACGCCGAGAAGATGGTACGCAGCTACCTGCGGATGGACTTCGGGGAGGAAGCCGCCGCCGCAGCTGAGATCGAGGTCGTGCCTGTGCTCGAAGCGGGCTTGGCCGAGGAGATCGGGGCCGTGCGCGACGAGATCGCCGAGCTGGCCGACAAGCAACGGGGCGCAGCCGTCCGATCCAGCGCGTTGGTCCGCAAGCTCCGGGCCGCCGGGTTGAGCGGGGCCGACACCGCGGCCGCCCTCAAGGTCTCCCCACAACGGGTATCGCAACTTCTCCGCAGAACAGAGAAGGCGAGCTAACCCCGCACGCTGATCCCTGGTTCGAAGAAGGCCTGGAGCGGCCCGCCGACCGCGGATCCCTCTTCAACCTGAGCGCCGAGCCGGCAAGACGTTATGCAGCCCATCGGGCGGGCTGGGGCAGAGCGCCGACCCGTCGCTATGGCGGTTTTCCCATGCAACAGACCACCTTCTTGGACGAGCGCATAATTGTTCTATCGGTGTTCTCCTTCGAGCCACGCTTCTGGCCACCAGCGGGAGCACGAGAGCCCAGCCCCGCTCTAGGGTCGCCCTAACGGGGTGGCGCCTAGGCTCGGTAGCCGTGTCGTACCACTTGGTGGCCCTAATGGCCAGGCCGTCTAACGGCGGATTCGCCGACGCCGTGGCCCGGATGGGTGGTATTACCTGCGTCTTGCCACAGGAGCTGGTTGTCGTCCCGTTGACGCCGACGGTCAAGAAGACGGCCTCGACGGGTGACGACCAGGCCGTGCTCGGCTTCCACGAGCTGACCGAGGGCATCGTCCGGGTTGGCGAGTCGCTCTCGCTCATCTGCCGGACCGCGTACGTCCATGCCGAGAACGACGCCGGGCCCGGTTTCCAGGCAGCGGTGGGCTGGGAGGAAGGTTCTCTGTGCTGGGGCCCGTGTTCACCCAGGACCGCAGAGGTGAGGCCGAGGACTACTACGAGGTGGCCAAGCTGGGCGAAGGCGCAGTCAACCGCGCGCTGCGGTTCTTGGGGGTGGACGGAGGCAATAGTTTGGACTAGTTTGCTGCCGTGGGCCTCGGCCGTAACCGGTGGACGTGGGACTGGCCAGGCGTAGAGGAGGATTGGTAACCCAACGGGTGCCACTGCGGCCAGAGCCGGCAATCCGAGCCTGCCGGCCGAGCGCGTTCTGGCGTCGGTGTGGTCAACGCGGGAGGCGCCCATCACCGTCGATAGGTACGCGCTGAGCCAACAGGGTGCGAGCGCGAAAGCCGCCAGAGATTGGTCGATATGTAGCCTCGGGAGACGTTATTCAGCTAAGGGACGACCGGCCTCAGCTTGAGCGAGGTCGGCCGTGACGAACACCGCGAGGTCGTCGGGAAGCTCGTTCCGCTCATGGTGGCTCAGCACCCGTTGAACGTCGCTGAGCGCCGCGGCAAGGTAGTGAGCAGCGGCGAGCACTTCGGTCACGTTCGTCCCCGGGAGGCTGTTGTCGATCCCAGGCGGCATCCTCGCTCCGGAGTCGATGAGCGCGGTGACCCCATAGCGGGCCTGGGGTACCCGCTCGGCCAGCGCCCATAGGCGGAACAAGTTGCCACGAGCTTCGTGGAGCTGGTCCAGGGCTTCCCAGTAGGACGACCGACGGACGTACTTCCCGACGTTAGCCAGCGCCTCCCAGGCCTGGCACGCCCAGGCCCGGACCTCGTCGGCTTTTGGGTCGAGGGCTTCGTCGCCGACTATATGGACTGCGCCTTCGGGGTCATAGAGCACGACGCTGCGGGGCATGTTGACGACGGGCGAGAACCCAACGGTCAGGTCGACCTGGGTCCGGTCCGCGTACTGGGCAAAGAAGCGGCGCAGGGGGAACCTCAGCGGCAGGAGGTAGTCGTACGATTCCACCAGATCACCGAAGCCACCCAACGCCTCGCGAATGCGAGCCAGCGCCTCCTCGAAGTGCTCCTCCCTGACCCCGATCGCGACGTCGAGGTCAGACATCCAATCGGCGTTGCCACGCTCAAGGGAGCAGCCAACTGTAAGCCACCGGACATCGTCCTCCCGCTCGCACCAATCGATGAGCCTCCAGAGCAGCCGTTGCTGCGCTCTGAGCTCGAGGGGTAGCTGGTCCAGCCATCCGGCCGCGTCGTCCATCTGCTCATTGTGGCTCCCGGTGGTCTCGATGGGGCGTGCTGCATGCCAAAGGCGCTTAGATCCAGCGAGAACAGCGACCAGGCTCCACGCTGAGCAGGCGGGCGAGGTCCAATACGGCCAAGGGGAAGCGCCCGGGTGCTACCCGTGTCCGTCAGTTACGCCCTCGTAGATAGGCGAACCAGGCCAAACGGTGGGTGGCGCCAGTCCATGACGGGAGGCGGTGGCATGGTCAGGCCCTCCTCATTTGCGATCATCCGTGTCCCCAGCACCTGAAGCAGGTCTCTGCAGGACCGCGAGACGAGAAGCTCTACCGTTGGTTCCTCGAAGCTCTGTCCATAGGTAGGAAGGCCGGTCAGCCTTCTCCATTCGAGTGCGTACTGAAGCAGCGTTCCCCGCAGTCGTGCTCGTGCCTCGACAAGGTCGCCTTCAGTAACGGCGTTCAGGCGACTGATCGCCACTACTGTTACCCGGAGCGAGCGGACTACATCGTCTACGCTCCACCCGAACGGCCCCCAGCCGCCCGTCCGTGCGTCGAACGCGAGCACCTTGGCCACCAGAGGACGCAGCACGTCGGGGTCTAGTTGGCTGGTCGGAAAGTCGCTGGTCAGGGGCCCGATCAATACTCGCGTCCTGGGCTCGTGGCGTGTTGACTTGGGTTATGAGAGGCAGCGCTACGGCTCAGGGTTCGCTCAGCCAGGTCGACGTCATCTGCGGCGAACTGCTCGATGAAGACGGGTTCTTGGCCACTTTGGGTGCTGCCCGGGGGAGGTTGTTCACTGACAAGGACTTTGACCGCCTTTACGCGTCCAAAAAAGGCCGTCCCTCGCACCCGCCGTCGTTGCTGGCCGCACTGCTGCTGGCGCAATTGTTCTACGGGGTCTCTGACCGCGAAGCCGAGCGGCGGTCGCGCCTGGACCTGGGCTGGAAGGCGGCCCTGGGACTGCCACTAGAGCACCGAGGCGTGCCGCATGTGTGCCTGGTCGAGTTCCGGGCGCGCCTGGTGCGAGAGGGCATGGAGGCCTGGTTGCACGAACAGATGTTGAGGGTGGCGAAACAAGCTGGGGTGATCGGCCACCGCCGGGTGGTGGACTCGACAGGTATTTCTGACTGCGTGCTCACCCAGGACACCGTGAGCTTGGTGCGCTCGGCCGTGCGCCGCTGCCTCGGCCGGCTGGGTGAGATCGACCCGGCCCGGGCCGCTACCTGTGCCAAGGCACTGGCCCGAGATGATTATGACGAGGCCGGGAAGCCGCAGATCTGTTGGGCTTCAGCGACAGAGCGGGCGGCCCTGGTGAACGAGCTGTTCGCCGATGCCCAAAAAGTGGCTGAGGTTTGCGGCACAAATGACGACGACGCTCTGGCCGTCGAGGTCGAGCTGCTCAGGGTGGTCTCGGCCCAAGACGTCGAAGACGACGGGCAAGGCGGGGTGCGCATCGCCAAGGGCGTGGCCCCCGAGCGGGTCATCTCGGTGGTCGACCCCGAAGCCCGCCACGGCCATCGTTCCCGGCGGGACCGCTACGACGGCTACAAGTTGCACGTGAGCGTGGACGTCACCTCCGACCTGTTCGTGGCCGGGGCGGCCACCAAGGCCACTACCGGTGACGCCGCCGTGCTGCCGGCGCTACTGGGAGCCGACCCCATGGCGGTGGCCGAGGTCATCGCCGATACCCACTACGGCGACGCCGAGACCCGCCAGGCCCTGGCCACCCAGGGCATCGACCTCGTGGCCCCGGCGCCGCCGGCGTCGGCCGCCAACGGTTATTTCAACAAGGACGCCTTCGCCATTGACCTCGGTGCCGGCACGGTCACCTGCCCGGCGGGCCAGGTTGCCACCATCGCCGGCAAAGCCCGCCGGCGCGAAGCCCGCTTTGACGCCTCGACCTGCCAAGTTTGCCCCCTGGCCTCCCGCTGCACCAAGCGCTCGGGGGGGCGGGTGGTGACCATCAACCCCAACGAGGCGCTCCTGGCCCAAGCCCGCAAAGCTCGATGGGGCCCTGAGTTCCGCCAGCGCTATCGCCACCGGGCCCAGGTCGAGCGCAAGAACGCCCAGCTCAAGTCGCGCAGCTCCAAGTTGCCCTGGCGCGGGGTAACCAAGGCAAACGCCTGGCTGCAACTGCGCATGGCCGCCCTCAACCTGGACCGTCTCGGAAAGGTGCCTGGGCTCATCTACTGAGGTCGCCTCAAGTGGTGCACGCCGACCCTAAAACGTCGTGCGGGCAGCCTTTTTGACCGCGTTGACATGGGTCCAGGCCTCATTTCGGAGGGCGGTCCATTAATCAACGCTTCACCGCTCGACGGCTCCGCCGAGCCACCTCACAGGCCCATTGCCGACCAGCCAACTAGGGAACTGTTGTAGAGCCCCCGGGTCAGGGACTTCTGCAGCGCCTGGGTTGCATCTGGAGGTGCCCCTTCGCCTCGCAAAGAGCGCACCACCTCCTTCGCGTTTGCCTCAGCACGCTCCCAAGAGCCAGGCGGGCCGAAAAGGCTCGTGGAGGTGACGAGAGCACGACGGACTTGCGATACTGAGACCCACTCGTCGCCCCGGTACAGCCAGACGCCGACCGATATGACCACCAGAGCCTTCGTCCGCGTCACCTCTCCACCGCGTTTCCGCAAAAGAGTCAGGAACAAGTCGAGCTGGTTGTCCGGCCACTCGTAGAAGGCGCCCCGTTTACCCGTGCGGTTCGCACGCTCGGGCGACCCGAGCAACCCGAGGCGCACCCACTCGGTCACGAGCCTTTCGTTCGCGTCCAGGAAGCCCGCTGCGTGGACTTGTTCGACTAGGCCTCGCCGGCTGTACGGCACCCGATTAGCTTACAGAGAATTGGTCCCTCTCAACGTCCACGCAATCAAGAACAGCCAGGTAAAGTGGCCAACCAATGCCTCAGATAAGTTACGAAGGAGGTGGAACAGACGATGGCAACAAAAACAGCAGTCGGCGGCGCCAACGACGATTTCGGAAGGATCTTGCGCGTCCTGGCAGTGCTGGGAACGGCTGCGAGCCTCCTTCTGTGGGCCCGGCGCTGGCTGGGCTAGCGACATGAAAAGAGGCCCCTCTGTTCAAAGACGGACAGGGGGCCTCTTTGCTTTGCTCGCAATTATGTAGCCACTTTGGCGCGGCGAAGGTGCGAGCGTAGCCGTCGTTTTGCGTCGGTTCCCTTTGCCGCTTCAGCCTTTCTTGGCTGTGCATAACGGGTATTCTGGTGATCGTGCCGCCGACTTCGCCACCGAGCAACGTTCGGGCCGTCCTGGCTGAAGAGCTCGACGACCTCCGCAGCATCGTGGCCGGGCTAAGCGATGCTGAGCTGGTCAGGGCGACCGGCTGCCAGGGCTGGAGGGTCGCCGACTTGCTGGTCCACCTCCGTCTCGGTGCTGAAGACCTGCTTCACGGCCTAGCTGTTCCGTGCGGGGGCCCTGCCGACCGTGACTACATTTCGTGCTGGGAGGAATGGCCAGCCCGTGGCGAGGCGACGTTCTCGGATGTTCGCCTGACCTGGGCAATGACGGCTTGGTACACCACCGCTGAAGGTTTGCGCCGTCACTTCGACGATGTCGTGGGCATGACCGCAACGGCGAGCCGAGCGGCGCGGCCTGGCCACGTGCGTTTGCACGGTCACGTCCAAACCAGCGAAGACTTCTTGACCATGTGGGCGGTCGAGTTCTGCGTCCACCACCTCGACCTCCTGGTCGGGGTACCCGACCGGCCTGGCCCCCGGCCCGGTGCGTTTGAGCTCGCGCTCAGTACAATCGACGGCCTCCTTGGGGAGCTCCAACGCCCCGCGAGCTGGGACGAACTGACGTACCTGCGCAAGGCAACGGGACGAGAGCCGCTCGACGATGCAGACCGAGACCACCTAGGAAAGGACGTGGCGAAATACCCCGTTTTCGGGTAGCTCCGCCGGCACCGAGGGGGCCTTGCGGGACCATCTGGGAGGTGTGCTCGTTGCCGGCGTCTGTGCTTGTCTGGTAGCCGTGTGTTCCGACAAGGCCACCAGCCAGTTTGGTGTTGACCAGGTGGCCGCGTCCGTGGCCGCTTATAGCGACCACGCCGACGAGTACGAGGCGGCGCATGCCATGAAGATGCTCGGAGCCGTCGAGCGATTTGCTCGCTCGCTACCGTCACCCTCGCTCGTTCTCGACGCCGGCTGCGGCCCGGCCGCGACCTTGCCCGCTTCGCCGCTCTTGGTCACGTTGTCCGGGGCGTCGACCTCAACCCCGTCTTTGTCGCCAAGGCCAATGCCCACGCCCCCACGTGGCAGTTTGACCTGCGCGAAGTCGGGGACCGGTTCCCAGCCGAGATGTTCGATGGGATCTGGGCGCACGCCTCGCTTGTCCATCTCCTGCCAGCAGAGGCCTCGGACGTGCTCAGGCAGTTCGCCGGGCTCCTTCGCCCGGCGGGCAAGCTCTACGTCTGCGTGAAAGCCGTTGGCGAGACGGGCTGGCTGGACGAGCCCGACGGTCGGCGCTTCTACACGGTATGGCGTCCCGAGATATTCGCCGCAACCGTCGCCAGCTCCGGGTTCCATGTCGATCAGGTTGACGAAGGCGTGTTCGTCGAGTTGTGGGCGACCTGTACCCGTTGAGCGCACGGCTCTGCGACGGCTCACACGACCCGAGCAAACGCGCGTTCTGGCGCTCGGCCGGCCGTGGCCATCGAACACAATCCCGTCGATATGGCCGCTGAACAGGTGCTTCGTCGAGGAACAAGGCCGCGCTCCCTAATGGTAGATCTGAGTGCTCTCGCTGCGGAGACCGCCTGCGGGCACGCTCACGCACGCATAGGGAGGGCCGCGCAGCTGTCGACGGCCGGCGAAACCAGGGCACAAAGGCATGGGAGCTGACCGGCCACTCATGGCGTCCGATCCGTCCCGTGGTATGGTGCTTGGTATGGCAACAAAGAAGCTCACCATCACGCTTGAGGCCGACCAGCTGGAGCGCATCCGCGCGCTGGTCGAGTCGGGCGAGGCTCCGAGTGTGTCGGGTTTCGTACAGCACGCGGTAGGTGTCGCCCTCGACGATGTCGCAGGTTGGGGTGCCATGTTGGCCAATGCCCTAGAGGCGACCGGCGGAGAGATCTCCGCCGAGGAGCGCCGTTGGGCCGACGAGGCGCTCGGTAACACGAGCCGCCGTAGGTCACCTGCAGCCTGATGGCCGGTATCACCCTAGACGCGGGAGGCCTCGTCGCCCTCGACCGGGACGACCGTCGCGTCCTTGTACTTTTGGCCCGCGCCAAAGAGACCGGCGCTCGCGTCACGGTCCCGGCCACTGCTCTGGCGCAAGTTATCCGCCAGCCGCAGCGCCAAGCGCGCCTGGCCCGGCTCGTCCGCCAGCCGACCACGGACGTCATCCCGCTCGATCGGGTCGATGCGACGAACGTCGGGCGCTTGCTGTCGGCGAGCGCGACGGCCGACATTGTCGACGCCCACGTGGTTATCTGCGCGCGTCGTGCCGGCCAGCAGGTCGTGACGTCTGACCCCGACGACATCAGGAGGCTCGACCCACGGGTCGGTCTCGTGATCGTCTGAAGGTGCACGACAGCCTCAGCGACCACGGCATAACCGGCACCCTGGCCGGCTCGGCCGTCTGCGAGAAGGGCCGCCTACCCAGGGAAGAACGCGCGCGTCTGGTACCGGTATCTGCTCGCGCGTTATGTCGTGCCGGTCAGCCAGAACGGTGGCAAACAATCCCGTCCTTCGGTCGTTTTCTCTTGCAGGAGAAGGGCATGGAGTTGACACGCATAACCGGCCGATCTGTCCGGTTGGGCAATAGAGCCAGCCGTCAGTCGCTAGGCGAACTGACAAGAGGACCTGCCAGCTCACTCAGCTGCGGGCGGCTCCTTCTCGGCCCACCACTTTAAGAACTTGGCGGCTGACATGACTGGGATGCCCTGGAACTCGACGAGAGCCAAGAGCCCGGCGTCACCCGTGACTACGGCATCTACCCCGGCCTCTACCGCCACTTCGAGCACCCGGTTGTCGGGCTCGTCGGCCACCGCTGCCAGGGTGGACGTCGGCTCGACCACGTCGGCGACGGACCGCACAAGCGCGGTGATGCCTACAGGGTCGTCGAAGACGTGGGCAAGTTTTGGGTAAGCGAGGACCCGCTCCAGCTCGTCCAGCAAGGGCGGGCTCGACACCAGTACCAGCCCGCCCGCCAGCAAAGCGTCGACGATCACCGAGGGCGGGCCTGACCAGCCCAGGCCCGAGACCAAGGTGTTCGTGTCGACCACGACGGCGATCACAGCCGACGAGCCGCAGCGATCGCCTCGTCCACCACGCCCGGGTCCAGCCCCGCAGCCGCCACCTTCCGGCGCGCGGCGCTCAGGACCTCGCTCAGCTCGCTACGTGCTCGGTCGGTCTCGGCAAGCTTCAGCCGCATGTACTCCTCGCGGCTCACCAGGACAGCCAACGGTTTTCCGCGTTTCGTGAGCGCGACCACGTCGCCGCCTGCCGCCACGTCGTCAACGAGCTGGCCGAGAGAGCCGCGGGCATCCTCGACCCCCACAAACCGCTCCATCAGAACCTCCTGGTCAGCCTTAAGCTTATCCTACAGGTCATCCGAGTACCAGCGGGAGACCCACGGCTCCCGACATCTCCTGGCCGGGGACCCGCAGCCAGCAATCTGGTCGCCCTCCTGGAGCAGGAGGATGCACGTTCTGTAGCGCCCTGGCTCCGGCGGACTGGCGCCCGGACCCGTCGCTCTGTCGCGACGAGAGCCGATCTCCGCCCGGGCCAGCGTGGGGCCATAAGCGGGTGTTATGTAGAGGTCGATACTCTTGTGGTCGATATATCGGACGTAGTAGGATGGACCCGTGCCTGATGGCCAGATGCGTGAGCCGACCTTCCTCGTCCTCGTTGCTTTGTCCGGCGGGAGGCTCCACGGTTACGGCGTCATCCAGTCCGTCGCCGAGCTGTCGGCTGGGCGGGTCCGGCTGCGTGCCGGCACGGTTTACGGCGCACTGGACCGTCTCGAAAGCGAAGGGCTCGTGGTGGCCGACGGCGAAGAGGTAGAACAAGGCCGGACCCGACGCTACTACCGGATAACTGCTGGCGGCCTCACCGCCGTCGAAGTGGAGACCGAACGCATGTCTGCCAACGTGAAAGCGGCCAGGCGGCGGCTGACGCGCGTGCAGGGGACGGTGGAGGTGCGCCAAGCGTGAACCGCTACGAGCGGCAGTGCCGGTCCATGCTCGGCGCCTTCCCGCCGGACTTCCGGGCACAGCACGGCGACGAGCTGATCACCACCCTGGTCGACGAGGCCGGTGGGACCGCCCGCAGCCTGAGCCCGCGTGACGCATTGAGCCTGGTCGCCGCTGGGCTTCGCATGCGGGCGGTCTGGGCCGGCGCGGGTAAGGGCCTCCGAGGCAACCTGGCAAGTGGCATCGACGTGGCCGCTATCACCGGGTTGGGCCTGCAAGCGGCGCTCAGCATGGGTACGGCAGCGTACTTCGCCGAGCACGGCGTGGTTTTTTACCTCCTTGGGAGCGGTGCCGGTATGCGCTCTGCCGACCTTGGCGGCCAGTACTTGGCCACCTGGGTCGCGCTGGCGCTGCTTTGCTGTGGGGCTTTCGTGGCGTCCGTGCGTGGCCGGCGCCGGGCGGCGGCGGGCCTGGTCCTGGTGCCGACGGTTTACGTGCTGACATTGGCCGTGACGCTCTTCGTGGCCGACAATGGCGTCCGGACGTGCATGACAACGGCAAGCCACCCGACCTGCACCGGCGTCCTGCCGATGTACCGCTACTCCAACCTCGTGGCAACACCCGCGCTAGTCGGGGTAGGCGTGGTGGCGGCTTGCTGCGCCATGTTGTCCGCCTGGCACGAGCACAATGCCCGATCACCTCTCAAGCGCCAAAGCTGGTGGTGGGTGGCGTCCGCTGGAGCACTGGCCTTGGTTTTCGTGTTAGTCGGCGACGGTACCGGGGCTACCGGCGTGTTCCCCAGCCTGACTTGGTCGCAACCGCCCCAGTACGGCATCATGGACGCCTTTGCCTACCTTTGGGCGGGTGCTGTCGTGATCGGTGTCCCCTGGAGCCTCTTCGACCCGAGGACCGGCTGGACGGTCGCCGTCCTGTCATTGCCGTGCGTCACCTACCAGGTCAGTGCGATCACCATCGGGCGCTTCTACTCCGGAGAGCAGTTCCAACCGTGGTGGAGGACAGATTTGCCGCTCATGGCCACCTGCGCGGCCATCGTCGTGCTCGTAGCCAGCGCCACGACCACCGAGCGAAGACTGCGCCGTGTCTGACAACGAGTCGCACGCCAGAGCCAGCAGTCGTCGTTGCGTCAGCCGGATATTACGGCGGGCTTGAAAGCAGAGGTCGGTAACTCGATATCCGTCGATCGGTCGTTTTTCGTTGCGGGAGAACGAACTTTCTCGAACCGCACAGATGAGGTCGTTCGGATTGACCGGGAAGCTCTTGCTAGCGAGGTTTCGGCTCGGGCCTTCGGGGCCTACCCAGCGCCCAGGGCTGCGGGGCGACCGCCCCCTCCTCGCCCCTTACCGCCCGAAGTGTGCCCGGGGGTCGCGTCCCATGAAGGCGGCGAGGCGTTCCCAGTCGTCGGCGCCAGGAGGTGGCGGCACCTCCGCCCCGAAAGGGGCCCCTGGCTCGACCATGTCGCGGTATTGCGGCTTAATGACGGCCCGCGCACCCTTCAAGTGCCGGAGGTGCGAGGGAGGGGTCCAACCTCTTCAAGCTGCCCGGTGGCCCGGGCCAGGTCCCAGGCGTGGGTGGCCAGCTCGACTAGGTACATGTCCACCACGGTGGCCCCGGTGTACTCCTCTCCCCATGGCATGGTCAACCTCGATGAAAGCGCCGAACCATTGCCCCATGCCTCTGCCGCTTCGTTGGCGGCACGACGTAGCTGACTGGGAGCGTCGGAAAGCTCCACATGAGGGGACCCGTCCCCCGGCGGGGGTGCCTGCCCCCGACCGAGAGCGGCTGCCCGGTGGCCCGCTTCGACGAGGTGGTCGATCAGGCCGGCCACGTCGTACCTGGGACATGGCGTCGGGTGGCCGAGCTGCTCGGGCTCTATCACCGAGACGACCACCACAGCGTTCTCGTAGGAACCCAACAAAGTGCTCCGGCGATCAGCTTCGGCCATGCCGTACCTCCTCGCTCCCCAACGGTACCGACCTCCCCCACCGCCGGCCCGTCAGAGCACGACGACGACGACGTCTGCACCACCAACGGGCGCCCGGTCCGGCGCTTCGGGCGACAAACCGCTGGCTCGCTTGGCAACCAGCACGCTGGCGACGTCGGCGCGCATTCTGTCACTCGGGTTGCTGCCTCCCGCAGGCGCCAGTGCCGTCGATCTGGATGGATTTCTCTTGGAAATCAAGCGTTCCTCGACCACGCATAACTGATAATCGGGGCTGGTTGTCGGGAGCGGCCCTTCGCTCGAGGCCACTCCTCGGTCCGAGGCCCTGCGTGCTAACGGTCCCATATCCTCTCGTCCCACTCAACACCTCGTGAGCTCGCCGAGGGCCCTGTGCAGCCCGGACAGCTGGTCCTCGTCGTAGCGGCCCCCGAGGTCGGCCAGCATGTAGCGACAGGCCCACACCATGGCACCCGCGAGGAGGCCCGACAGGCCGGCGGCCTCTTCCCAGCCCTCGGCCAGGGCGGCCCAAGCGGGGTCGGCCCGTCGTGCTACGGCCGCCGGGTCGAGCTTGAGGATGGAAGCGGACCGGGCCCGGTCGAGATCGGGGTGGCCTGCCGCGGCGTTCGCCCAGTCGATGACGCCGCTCACTTGCCCTGCCTCGTCAACTAGGACGTTGAAGGGGTGAAGGTCGAGGTGGAGCAGCCTGCCGCCCTGCGCTGTGGCATCGGTGCCGGTCGTTGCGACCAAGCTGGCTGCCAACGGCAGCACCCCCGGCGCCATCACCTCGGTGAGGGCGGCGTGCACATGCCCACAAGCCAGGCCCCGCCTCCTGGCCTCCTCGGGGGCCAAACCATCGAGCTCTCCCGCCGCCCGGCCGGGCAAGCGTTCTACGAGCACCGCCGACACGGCGTCGAGATGGACAAGGTCAATGACCCGGGGCACCGGCAAGACGGCGCCGGCCGCCGTGCACGCCGCCAGCTCCCGCTCGAGTGCTGCCGGCGGCCTTACCCTGAGCACGTGCGGCCCGGCGGCCCACGTCTGGCCCGCGGCACCGGGGAGGGCGACCAGGTCCTCCTCGGCTAGGTGAAACGCTCGGCGCTGCCTGCAGCACCGATGAAGGCGGCTCCTGCCAACGCATACCGCAATCTTCCCATCGACGGCGCCAGAACCACCGGTACTCCCCACTAGCAACACGAGGCTGCAACATCCTGGCCGATGCTCGCCCGGCCCGGGCGGCAGACCGAGAAGCCGTGGCTCGGGGCTGGCGGAAGACCGGAAAGCGGACAATCTGTGCGCCGTTCTAGCGAGCGTGGGCGAGCCCGAGCCGTACTGGCGCGTGGGCCGGTCGTCAGGAGGCTCCTCAGGTGGGCGCCATACGGATCGTTCTGAGTGGCCCTGTCTGGCGGGATCGCCGTCGCTTACGGGCGGTGTTTGATCTGGATCGGAGGCCCACCGGGCCACTTACCGGACAGGTAGCGCTGGCAGACGGCCAGCGCGCTTTGCAGGGCGCCCAGGTTGGCGTCACCCGGGATATCGAACTGCGGCCCCTCACCCGAGAAGCTCGGGTCGGGGAAGTCGGGCACCCCGCTGGCCCGGATGCACGACGCCCAGCGCAAGAACGCCTCTTGCTGAGCGAAAGACACGGTCTGCGGGCCGGCCTGGCCGGCGGGCGCCAGAGACCTGCAGGCCTCCCTAGCCGCCTGCGCTTGTGGCGAGGTCAGACCGACGCCACCGAGCGAGATGAGCCCGTTGGCCCCCTGGACCGGATCAGGGAAGTCCGGTACACCGTGGGCCCGCATGCACTTGGAATAGGCCAGGACTTGGGCTATCGAGCCTGGCTGTCTGCCTGCGGCCGGGCTGGAGCCGCACCCTGCTAGGCCCAGACAGACAGCTAGCCCGGCAATGAAGAGGCCGGCCCGATGGGTGCCTACGCGCCCGAGTTGGCCGTTAGTGTGCCTGATGTCGTGTCGCAAGGCGACCTCTGTTAAGGATCACGTGAACACGTAGGAGGTCGATCACTGAAAATGTAGGTACCTGAGTGCCTTGGTGGGCTGAGAAGGAGAAGGGTCCACCAACCGGCCAGTGGGCCCCTCCCATGCTTTGGGTGTCTGTCCCTGGAGCAATGGAAGGAGCCCGATGGCCATGATCACACAAGGAGAAGACGTGGAGATCAGTGCACTCAGGAAAAGAGGTTGGTCGTACGTAGCCATCGGCCACCACATCGGAAGAGACTGGCGGACAGTCAAGGTTTACCTGGAAGGCAAGAGGGAGCCCGGTGTTCGCCGGCGGGCCGAGCCGGGTGCCCTCGAGCGGTTCGTGCCCTACCTGGCCGCCCGTTTTGTCGACGACCCGCACGTGTGGGCGAGCACGCTTTTCGACGAGGTGACCGAGCTCGGCTACTCGTGCTCGTACCCCTCCTTCGCCCGCCAGCTCCGACTGGGCGGGCTGCGGCCACACTGCGAGGCGTGCTCGGGGGTGAAGGGCCGCGACACCATCGACATCGACCACCCCGCCGGCGAAGAAATTCAGTGGGACTGGTTCGAGCGGCGCAAGTCCCCCTGGGGCGGGACTGGCTACGTGCTGCTCGGGACGTTGCCCCACTCGGGGCGCAGTCGAGGCGTCATCTGTCCCGCCACCGACCAGGCCCACCTGGTCGAGGCCATGGACGGCGTGCTGCGGCGCCTGGGCGGCACCGCCCGGTACTGGAGAGTCGACCGTATGTCCACCGTCGTGGTGCCCGCCACCGGCGACGTCCAGGCCAGCTTCGCCCCGGTGGCGAAATATTACGGTGCGGCCGTGGCCGTGTGCCCTCCCCGGCGGGGGAACCGAAAAGGCGCCGTCGAGGCAGCGGTGCGCTTTGCCACCGGGCGGTGGTGGCGGGCGCTTTCGGCCGAGAGCCCAGAACGCCGCCCAGGTGAGCCTGGACCGGTTCTGGGCCACTAAGGGCGACGCCCGCCTGCGCAGCCCCAGGGACATCGAAGAGCCGTCCGAGGACCGGGCCCGCTGGCCGAGGGTCGGGGAACTGGCCGACGCCGAGCCGCTCCTGGGGCTACCGCCCTTGCCCTACCCAGCCACCATCGAGGTCCAAGCCCCCGTCGACCACCGCGCCAGCGTGGCGTTCAGGGGGAACCGGTACTCGGTCGCCCCCGGCCTGCAAGGTGCCACGATGTCCCTGCGGCACCGGCTGGGCACCAACGCCCTGGAGATCTACAGCCGTTCGGGGGCCCTCCTGGTCACTCATCGCCTGGCCCCGGCCGGCTCCGGTGAAATGGTCCGCACCCCCGAGCACCGCGAGGCCCTCGAAAAGGTGGTGCTCGGCCAGTTCAGTTCCAAAAAGCCCTGTGACCGCAAGGAGAACCGGCCCCCGGGGGCGGACGCGTTGGCTGAGCGGGCACGGCTGGCCGGCCCCGGTGGTGCCGATCCCAAAGTTGACTTGGAGGAGATGGCCCGGGTCATCTACGCCGCCTTCCCCGGGGCAACCGAGGTGACGGCATGACCGAGGCATCTGTCTACCAGTCCCTGCGGGGCCACCTCGCCCACCTGCACCTAGGCGCGGCGGCCGAGGCGCTGCCGGGGCTCTTGGAGCAGGCCAAGGCCGAACGCTGGAGCACCACCGCTCTGTTGGAGCGGCTCTTCGCCCTCGAAGTGGCCGCCGCCGACGCCCGACGGCTCGCCACCTTGTCCCGCCTGGCCTGCCTGCCTGCCCCCTGGAGGATCTCCGACTTCGACTTCGAAGCCCAGCCCTCGGTGGACAAAAAGCTCGTGCTGGAGCTGGAGAGCCTGAGGTTTTTGGACGACGCCACCAACATCTTGTTCATCGGGCCACCCGGAGTGGGCAAGACGATGTTGTCCATCGGCCTCGGCTGGGCCGTCGTCGACGCCGGCTACAAGGTCCACTACACCACCGCCGCCGACCTGGCGGCGCGCTGTCACCGCGCCGCACTGGAGGGGCGCTGGGCGAACATGATGAGGTTCTACTCCTCCCCGAGGCTGCTCATAGTTGACGAGCTCGGCTACTTGCCGTTGCCCGGTGAGGCAGCAGCGGCTCTGTTCCAGGTCGTCACCCAGCGTTACCTGAAAGCCAGCACGGTCATCACGACCAACCTCGGCATCGCCAGCTGGGCCAAGGTGACCGGGGACGCAGTCGCCGCCTCGGCCATGTTGGACCGTTTGTTGCACCGAAGCGTGGTGCTCAACATCGAGGGCCAGTCCTACCGGATGCGGGCCCACCGGGCGCGCGCCGAGGCGACCAGGAAGGCGGTGGCCGGTAATGGCCGATGAACCGGCCGACGTCGAAGCCCCGTCGCGTGACGGTCCTGTGACGACTGTGACGGTCACGTGCCCGGTCTGCCAGAAGGGCTTTGCCCGCCAAGGCAAGCGTCAGTGGTGCTCCCCTGCATGCAAGACCGAAGCCTGGAGACGGCGCCACCAGGCCGACCGCCCCGCCGCCGCCGTCCCGCCCAGCCGTCCTCGCCGGCCCATAACCGTCTACAAGTGCGACGGTTGTGGCGCCCGAGAGGTCGGTCACCAACGGTGCGAAGAATGCGGCATTTTCATGCGCAAGATCGGCCTTGGCGGCCCATGTCCCCACTGCGATACGCCCGTTTCGGTGACAGAACTGCTCGACCAGGAGGTGGTGCCGAGGAACTGACCTATCATCGCGGACGACGCCATCAAGGGCTCAGGCCGAACCTACATTTTCACTGATCGCGAACCTACATTTTCCGTGATCCGCGACACCTCCTCTGACTCGGCACGATGTGCCTCACGGCTCGGTGTACGCCGTTGGCCCTAACGGCGCCCTAACGCTGTTATGACGCTGTTAGGGCCAGCAAGGCATGCTGGGAGTGAAAGCACCCAGCCCTGGCCGGCCGGACGAGGGCACGGACGGCCAGAAATGCATTGGAGGGCCCGTGAGAGTCCTGGTCGTCGAGGACAGTGCCAAGCTTGCGCAGGCGATAGCGGCCCTGCTGCGCCGCGAGGGGATGGCAGTCGACGTCGTCTTCGATGGGAACGACGCACTAGAGCGCGCCGCCGTCAGCCGCTACGACGTGATCGTCCTCGACCGGGACCTGCCCGGTCGGCATGGCGACGAGGTATGCCGGGCGCTGGCGGGCGTGGACGACCACGCTGGGGTGCTGATGCTCACAGCGGCGTCGACCATCGAGGACCGGGTCGAGGGCCTCGGCATCGGTGCTGACGACTACCTGACCAAGCCGTTCGACATCGCCGAGCTCGTGGCCCGCATTTACGCGCTGGCCCGCCGCAGCCGTCCGGCGCTGCCTCCTGTTCTGGTCCACGGCGATGTACGCCTGGACCCCGCCCGCCGCTTTGCCTCTCGCTCGGGACGGCGCCTGGAGCTCAGCCCCAAGGAGTTCGCGGTCCTGGAACGGCTGCTCAGCGCACAAGGGGCCGTCGTGTCCGCCGAGGAACCGCTGGAGGCTGTTTGGGATGAAATGGCGAACCCTTTCACCAACTCGGTCCAAATGACGATCAGCCGGCTGCGGGCAAAGCTTGGCCAACCGCCGGTCATTTCCACGATGGCCCGGAGCGGTTACCGGATTTGTACAACTTAGGAGCTTGGATGCGCCTTGACCGCGGGGGCGAAGTGGCGCCTAGAAGTTCTCGCTGGTCCCGGCGCACGGTAAGGCTGCGCCTAACCGTGCTGTACGGGGCCCTGTTCGCTGTGTCGGGAGCCGCACTACTGGCGATGACCGACATCCTGTCCAGTGGAGGGCACATCTACGTACCCGTGGTCCCGAAGCGGGGCGGCGGCGGCTCATCGCCGGCCCCTGTGGCTCAGCAGCCACATGACCCTGGTGGTCTCACCCCCCAGGGCGGGTTCTACCGGTGATCGCAACACGTGATCCTCCCGGGAGTTTGCCATGCACCGCCGTCGTGCTCCGAAGACTGGCCTCCAACGTCGTGGTGGACAACGGCTCAAAGCACCTGGTGGTCCACCACTGACAGCCCAGCAACAGCTATACATCCGCCTCGTGGCCCAAGGGACGAACAACTCAGCGGCGTGCCGCGCGTGCGGCATCAACCGCAAGACCGGGACGCGCTGGAGCAACGGCCGTGTTGTGCGCACGCCTTCAGGGCATGTGCGGACCTACCCGTCGATAACCAGGCCACCACGCCCCTCGGCCATCTCAGCCAGGTTCTTGTCCGAACGGGAGCGATTGCGAATTGCCGACGGGCTGATCGCCGGCCAAAGCCTCCGGTCGATCGCGAAAGAGCTCGGGCGTAGCCCTTCGACTATTGCCCGAGAAGTGGCCAACAACGCCGACCCGGCGACCGGCCGCTACCGGCCCTACACTGCTCAGCACCGCTCCGAGAGCCGCAGGCAGCGCCACACGCCGGCCAAGTTCGTGGCTAACCCCGAGCTGGCCCGCTACGTCCAAGCCGGCCTCGACAAGCGCTGGAGCCCCGAGCAGATCAGCAACGCCCTTGTCGGCGATTTCCCTGAGCGCTCGGACATGCGTGCCTGCCATGAGACTATCTACCAGGCCCTTTACAACCAGCAGCGCGCCGGTCTGCACCGTAACCCGGTCAAGGCCCTGCGCTCCAGAAGAGCCCGGCGCAAGCGTCGGCGCCGTCCCGAAGAGCGCCGGTCCCGCTTCGGCGGGCCGATGACCATGATCTGTGACCGCCCCTCGGAGGTCGCGGACCGCAGCGTCCCTGGGCATTGGGAGGGCGACCTCATCATGGGCAGGGGGAACCAGTCGGCCATCGGCACCTTGGTCGAGCGCACGACCCGGTTCTTGAAGCTCGTGCACCTGCCTGGCGGCCACAGCGCCGGGGAAATGAAGGAGGCACTCGTCAAGGCGATGTCCTCGGTGCCGGCGCACCTGGCCCGTTCGCTCACTTGGGACCAGGGCAGCGAACTGGGTTGCCACGAGGAGCTGACCCGGGCGACGGGGATGCCTGTCTATTTCTGCAACCCGGCCAGCCCATGGCAAAGAGGTACCAACGAGAACACCAACGGCTTGGTGCGCCAGTACTTCCCCAAAGGGACCGACCTTCGCGCTCATGGCCTCGAAAAGCTTCGAGGCGGTCTCCCAGGAGTTCAACTCACGGCCACGGAAAACCCTCGGTTGGCGAACGCCAGCGGACTGCTTCCAGGAGCACCTAAAGTCGAGTCCCTAAGCCCTGTGTTGCGGCTACCCCTGGAATCCGCCCAGCAGCATGCCGCCGAGATGCACCATCTCCTCACCGGGTCGGCGATCGCGCTCGCCGTCATGGCGGTCGTCTCGGTCGCGCTTGGTTGGGCGATCGCCGGGCGGGTGCTGCGCCCGCTGCGCGCAATGACCTCCGCCGCACGGCGCATCTCCGAGGACAGCCTGCACGAGCGCCTAGCCGTGCCAGGCCCCGGCGATGAGCTGAAAGATCTCGGCGACACGATCGACGGGCTCCTTGAAAGGCTGGAAGACGCTTTTGCTGCCCAGCGCCGCTTCGTCGCCAACGCCTCGCACGAGCTGCGGACCCCGCTAACTTTGTCAAAGACTCTCCTGCAGATGGCCCTCACGGACCCCCAACCTTCCATCGGTAGCTTCCGCGCGACCTGTGAGGAAGTGCTGGCGGCGGAAGGCCAGCAGGAGCGGCTCATCGAGGCCCTCCTGACGCTGGCCCGGAGCCAGCGCGGTCTTCGAGCGCCGCGAGCCCCTCGACCTTGCGGCCATAACTCGCAGTGTCCTGTTAGCCCACGAGGCAGAGGCGGCTCACCGAGGCCTAGTCGTCGGCACCTCCATCACCACCGCTCCTGTCCTGGGTGACGCCTGCCTCCTTGAACGCCTAGTCTCGAACCTGGTCGACAACGCGCTGCGCTACAACGTCTCGCACGGCCGCCTGGACATCCAAGTGGCAGCCTCCGGTGGAAACCCCACGCTGAGGATCACCAACACGGGGCCTGTCGTCCCCACAAATCAGACAAGCCGTTTGTTCCTGCCGTTCCAACGCCTTTCGGCGGGGCAGAACACGGGCAGCGAGGGCCTCGGCCTCGGCCTGTCGATCGTCGCCGCGATCACCAAAGCCCATCGTGCCACCCTCAGCGCCCAGCCCGGACGCAACGGAGGTCTCGACGTCGAAGTCGGCTTTCCGTCGGGACCTGCGATCACCCCGAGCTCGGGGAAGGCTCTCGCCGAGACTTGACCGCTCTGCCGGCTCCTAAAGGATGCGGAACCTCGCGTTGTCGATTTTGGCCAGCGGCATTCTGGCGCGGAGTACTGAGATCGGTCCCGTTCCCTACCCGTCGCTCGGGCGCGGCTCCGGCTTGCCATTGGTCCAAGTCTTAAGCACCAACATTGGGATTTCTGGGCGCAGACGGTCGGCCTGGACGTGCGACTCGGGCACTTCGGGGACTAGACCGTCGCGCCCCAGGCAGGAATCCGTCAATTCACAGCAGAAGACATCACGCGCGGTCGGTGGAACGATCATTTACATTTGCGCGGTGAAGCCCTATGCGGCCGTCCTGAATAATGCCAGCAAGGACGAGGTAGATCATGCCGAGGCCGGCGGCTCGATTTGGAGGTCCGCTCTGTTCGAAGCGGACGACCACAGCCTTGCGCTTCCCCTGTGAGACGACCAGCCGCTGTGCGTCCTTTAAAAGCGACCGTAACTCCCCAAGTCTCAAAGGCTCGGCCACTTGACCTCCTGGTGGGGGGACGTAAAGCGACAGAACAACGTCCTTGGACGGTCCGCGAGATTTGACGACCTTCACGACGGCTCTGGCGGGGTTGGCGGCCACGTACAACATGTCATGGTCGTCAAGGTCGCCTTCTGCCAGGTCAGCGAGGGCCACGCCCGCGAGCCGGTCCCGTTCCCGCTCAACCCATGTCCGCACACAGTGCCTGCCGCTGATTGGCGGCGCAAGCTGCCTGACACCCAGCCGTTTGAGCTGGTGGACCACGGGACCAGGTTCAGGGTTTACCACTTCCACAACAACGTCCCTCCCTCGAAGCCCCTCAGAAATCATCTCTCCGAAAGACCGGTCAGCCGCCGGGAGGGAATACCCCACGAGCGCCACGCGCTCGGCGTGGCTCAGAGCGACCTTTGCGCGGCGCCAAATGTCGCGAATGACAGTGTTGCGAAGCTGCTCGCTCTTGAGGGCTGCCGGAGGGACTATGAATGGCTCGGTGCCAGGAAGGCCGCGCTGCAGCTCGTCGCCATCCCAAGCCTCGGGCTGGCCATAGGGACCCGGGAGGCGCCAGCGTTGAAGGGTGTAACCCGAAGGATCGTCCGACACCCAATACCAGGTCAGAGACCCATGCAGTTTCAGCAGCTGGAACGTTGGCACCTGCCCAAGTAGCGTCCGTGCGTTCCGAGCAAATATCGGGTTCGACGGCGAGAAGCCGTGAACCCCGACCGTGTCCAGCTTGCTCATGACGTCTTTGAACTGCAGGAAGTCAGCGCGCCGAGGGACCCCACCAAGGATGTCCTCTTCGTCGATTCCGAGCCAGCGGTTGTAGGCGCCGACGCGCGGCGCCATGTTCAGCTCAGTGGCACACTCAACAAGGTTGTCGTAATTCGTCGTGATCACCGGCGACCGGTACGTGTGGAGGACCGTCAGCAGCTCGTAGATCCAAGGCGGAGGGTTGGAGGCAAGAGCCTTGAGCTGAGCGTTCTGACATCACTGCCCGAACATGGCGCGTCAAAATGCGCAGCAGCGCCCTGTTGCGGAGCTGCTCTGCCTCGTCGAGTTGCGGCTGGTCCTCGGCGAGGTACGACAGCCACTCCTCAAAGCGCCCGCATTCGAAGCGTTTGCGACGTGGTCCGACGGGCGGCAGACGGCCCCGTTCGGCGCGGCCCAGACGCCGCGCAACCTGTTCGCCGAGGTTGTCGGTGAGCGGCATCCACCGGGACAGCGCTCGTGAGAAGCCAGCACCCAGGACAACGACAAGTGGCAGCGACGATTGTTCGTCGACCCGTTCCATTGCTCCGAAGGCTAGGTCCCTTACCTGGCCGCCGCCGGCCTTCCCCCGGTCCGTAGTTTCTCAAGCTCCCTGCGGCTGGCAGGTGCGCTGGCGGGCGACACAGGACGAGGCCTGGTCCCCGCACCAGGTTGCTGGTACTCCGGCCTGGAGCACAAAGTGACTGGCCCGCGCTACAGCGCCGCTGTACCAAACCAGGCGCCGACGATTACTTCGTTGGGGCCGGAGACGTAGCCGGACGCGGAAACCCTTGCCGAAGGCACTTCCCACAGTGCTGCGTGCTCGTCCAAGTCGCCTAACAGACGCACACCCGGGGTTAGCCCCTGCCAAGGCTCGTCGCAGTTGTACGCGACCGGTTGGCCCAGAAAACGCGTCGATTCGGCGGCCACCAGCTGGCAGTGCAGGCCGGACCGCGTTTCCAGCCCCCAAGGGAGCCCCCGCTCCCTGGCCCTCGGTACCGGCAGCTTGGTCGTGACCACGAGGGTGATCCTCATCGACCAAGGATCGGCGAGGCACACCGCATGAGCCGCCCCTCTTGCCACGGTGTCGCCTCGCCAGCACGCGTACAAGTGCGCCCTGCGGCTGGAGCAGGTGTACGCGGCACCTGCGACCACAGATCCCGAGGTGCAAGTGCCACTGACGACCTGTGCCGTGAGGAACCCATAAGCCACGCGTCCCGCCCGGTCAACCGGTGCGACTGTGACGGTAGGGGTGAAGAGGGCGCAGCGGTCCCGGTACGGAGGGCCGAGGGCAAAGATGTGCGCGATCAGCGCGTCGGGGATGCGCCAGCCGTTGTACGCCTTGGCGATCTCGGCGACATCCAGGTCTATCGGTGTCGTGACCTCTGTGAGCGGGACGTAGCCAGCGATGTAACACGTGGCTGAGCGCCTTGGGAGGCTCATCACGGGCGGACGGAGGAGGGCGTAGTAGTCCCAGGCTTCGACATTGACGTGGTTCGCCCCGCACGTCACGGGCGCCACGCTGCCGTCCTCGCCGAGAGACAGTGTCGTGTCGCACTCGGCAGCGACCGGCGGAGAACTTGCGCCCAGCAGCACGGGCCATTGGTTGGCAAGCGGCCCGGTGGAGACCACGACCCTGGAGCTGTCGGGGCTCTGGGCGACCACGGTCCCAGCTGGATGGGGGTCCGGGAGGCGGTAGATGAAAGCGAGCTGGTAATGGCACCGCCGGGCGAGGGCCTCGGTCGCCTTGAGGGTCATCCCGACAAAGTCGGGCTCCGTGCTGCAACCGCCAGGGGCGGCTGTGACCGCGGCGCGGCGAGCAAGCGAGCGCCCGGAGGCCAGAGCGGACGAGCCGCCGACCATGGGCTGGGCTACGAAGGCCACCGCGAGCGCGGCCACTGCGACAGGGCCCAACGCTACGGCCCAGCGCACCAGCTGACCTCTTCGCGTCGGCTGGGTCGTCCTCGTTGGAGAGGGTACGACGCTTGCGTGCCTCATGGACCAGCGGCTTTGTAGCGGGCGGCATGCCAAGCGCCGCCGGAGTGGGTCAGAACATAGCGGCGTGGAGAACCGCTGTTCTCCATCACGAAACCGGGGTCGGCCGACCCCCCAACATTGACCGCCTCGAACCAGGCGCCGTAGCCGACCAGGAACCAGTCCAGCGAGGCCGGGACCCGGTCAACGCGCCCCTCCTCCACCCATGCGTTCCCTGACCACTTGTAAATGGTCGCTATCGCTCCTGGCGCTTCTTCTCGGCCGGTTGCCGTCTCTGCGACGTACCACGGAGAGCCGCCAAAAGGAAGCACACCGTCAGGGAACACACCGTTATCGGCTATCCCGGTCATGGCGGGGGTAGCTATGAGGGACGCGATGGCCAGCTCGGGCCGCAGCGCTGGCGCAAGAGGGCCAGCCAGCTTGCGGAGCAGGGAGGCGGGCATGTCGTAGATGCCCGGGTACGACCCGAGGCTGTCGCCGTTGTCCAGCTCGACGACCCTCCAGGACCCTGTCGCCTTCGAGCTCATCCCGCCGGCGTTGCTCGCCTCGAATAGCCCCACCACTTGGCCCGTGTAGCCGGGCCCAGTGCCCAGGGCCAATGCCCACCCGTCAGCGCAGGCCGAGTTGGAGAACGTCAGCGAGGGGATGAGCCCGAAAGCGCCAAGTTCGGCGACCGTCGTGAGCGCGTCAGCGCTGCACGCCGGGAGATGCCCCGGAGGGACCGCTGGTCGAAAAGCCCCAGCCTCGTACTTCTCGAACAGCCAGGTTGTGGGCCCGGAAGCCGAACTGGTGGCATCCACCATGGTGGTCACCCCACCTGCGGCGGGTTGGCCGTTGACCACGGTCGTGAGCGTGTAGCCGTAGTCGAAGGGGACGAGGTGCCAGGCTCCGCCGACGTCGGACACGATGGCGAGCCAGTCCGTGTCAGCCGCTCCTCCGCTGGTCATGGCGAAGTCGGGGTCGTGGGACCGGGTTAGCGACACCGCGACGATCCCGCAGCAGCCGGCCTCGATAGGGCCCATCCAGCCCCGGGCCGTGCCCTGCAGCGCCCAACCGGAGGAATGCCATAGGTAGACACGGAGCTCGCTGTCTGGGTACGCGGGCGTGCTCACGCTCTGGTCCTTGAACGGCGGGGGCGCCGACTCCGCGCCGGCCATGACGAACCAAGAGCGCTGGCCCACTCGGAGGACGTCGCTGGCCTGGTAGAGGCCTGTTGCGCCCAGCTTTGCTTCGTTTGTGGCAAGTCCTTCGACCAGCCCCCCGGCACCGACCAACTGGCGGACGGCGAGCGGGAAGGGTCTGGCCAGGCGCCCCAGCAATCCAGGGCTGACTCCGAGGCCGGCGAACTCACCCGTGCTCGGTTCCCAGCTCTTAGGGGTTATCGCCCGGACTTCTGTCCACCCCTTCCCCGCTTGTTGGAAGACGCCCAGAGTTCCGTTTACGCCTTTGGGGCCGACGGCCAAGGCCCAGCCGTCGTCGCAGCCGACCTGGGTGAAGCCTCCAGCCGCCGAAGCTCCCACTGCCTTGTCAAAGACAGCGACGCTGCACGAGCCGGCCCTGAGCGGCCTCGAGGCCGACGCCAGCTGCAGGCTTGGCAGGAGCAGGAACGCGAGGCCCGCCACGGTCGCTGCGAGCAGGACGCGCGGCCGACTGGCCCGACGGCTATCCACGGGTGCCACTACACCACATGGCGCCCCTGGTCGGAGTGCTGACGTGCCGTCGGTTGGCCTGCCGCACCGGCTCGCTGTCCCCACCTCGCCGTAACGCTGCGGCTGGCCCCCCGGTTCCAAACTTGCTGAGCTCTCGCAGGGGCCGCGTTCCCGAACCGCGTTCACGACCCCCGACTCCATCAGTGCCCTATGGGGGCAGGAGCGCGAGGAGACAAATATGACAGGTTCCGAAGACGCCGATGCTCGTACCGCTGCGTTTGGGGAGACGAGTGACGAACCTCTACCGGGCGACAGGCGGGCGGGCGGTCTTGGCCAGACCGGGCCGGCACTCGGACCTTTGCCGGCGGCTTCCGGCTGGGGCGCCCTCGGGGAGGCTACGAGTACCTGATCGGCAGCCGAGGCGCTTGGGCGATGGTCACCGTCTTCCGAGAAGGCGTGCGCCTCGAGGCGAGCAGATGACTTTCAAGGCGGCCGTCCCGACGTGGGAGGCGCGCTATGGAGAGCTAAAGGAGGTGGCAGCAGTCGGCACGGCGCCTTTCCGGCCGAGCGTGAGGCTCTACGTGAGCCCTGCGTGCAACGGCCTGATGATCTTTTACACCTGGGAGCGCCGTGGGTTGTTGAAGCTGCTCGCCGCGCAAGGCGCCAACGTGTGGCCCAAGCCTGTTCGCTTCTTCTACGCTCGGCTCCCGAAGGTGGTCAGCGGCGCAGACGAAACACTTGGGGCGGGCCCATAATTGGATTTCCCGGGCGCTGGCCGCGCCCCTGCTGTCCGATGAGCGGAAACGCCCGATTCGGCGTTATGTACTTTCAGCTCCTAGCATAATGATTCAGTCCTGGCACGCATAATATCCTGGTCGATTAGCGGCTGCCGGCAACGAACATTCATTTACGGGCTATAGGACAGCCCACGCCGAACAGGTGCCGAACAGTGCATCCCTCTCCACTGAGCGGTGCGCTCCGACGATGATTTGAGCGATGCCCTCACCTTCGCGGGCGGTGGGTGTCCGCATGGCGGGAGAGGGAATGTCCGGGAGGCACCGATAGCCGGAACGGTGATAGCCGTTGCTGTGCTTACTCCGCTCGGTACGGTCGAGGGAGCGGTCTCGTCTCCGTTGCTGCGGGCAAGGACTTCGATGGTGTCTCATCCGAGGTAGGTCCCCTGCGCTACAGGCTGACGCCCGGCAGCGTTCGGCCGGCCGCAGGGTCGGTCCAGGGCCGAGGTTGTTGCCATTGGCCTGGCATTCGCTGTAAGGCTGCGCGGTCCCGTTCGCCTCGACACATCTGGTCGAAGAAGGTGCCCGCCTGCTCGGCGAGCTCGGCCCATTCGGTGGGCCCGGGGCGGTCGGTGGGGGCTTGGAGCACCCGGTCGGCGATCTCGATCTGGCGGCGGGCCAGGTCGGTTTGCGGGCTCCATCCGGTCCAGGGCGGTACTCATAATGAGTCAAAGCTCACAACCCAACGGCGCCTGCCCCCGCCCCAACCGCCCGGGACGCCTGTAGGGGATGGTTCAGACCACCGAGGGTAGCGTTACCACGTTGAGCCCCGGCGGCAGGTTTGGCGCATTCGCCAACCGCAGGTCACCGGTGATCAGGTCCGCGTTGAGCCGGAGAGCGAGCACCACGTACAGGGCGTCGGCGATCACCAGGTTGTGACGGTATGTCCAGGCTTCTTCCAACAGAGGTGTGAGCGGATATCGGTAGCCCGGCCAACGAACGAGCCGGCTCAAGGCGGCCGCCGCCTGGTCCCTCGTCAGCTTGCCGGACAGCTCCCAACGCCGCAAAACCCCAGCAGTCTCAACGGTGAAGTGATCGGGAATGTCACGTCTCGCGCCACGCGGGACCAACGCCGCCAGGCGCTCGCCTCGCGCTGTCTTGGCGACGATTTCAGCACCCGCCGACGCGTCGACCACGACCACGCCAGTAGCGGGCAGGCTCAGACCTCACCGGCGGCGCGAGCTTCGGCCAGCGTCTCAGCAGCACTCACGTCCATCTCAATGGCGGGCAACTCGTCCCATTCGGCATTCCAGGCCGCCCACACCTTGAGGCGCTCCTCTTCAGTCAGGCCGTCGTCGATGGGAGCCAAAGCCAGCCCCCGGAGATCGTCAGAACGTCTGGCCACCTAGTTACCGTACCGCAGCCGGGCAGGGATGGAGCTCCCGCCAGGGACGTGGTGCGCGTTTGCGTCGGTACGTCTTGGCTCCCGGGACCGCCACCGAGAGGCGGGCGACCAAGTCAGCAATGACAACGCCCGCAGACCTCAACCGTCAGCTCCGTCGGGCGGTCCGAGTTCCAGCGCGGCGATCGCCTTTCGCTTGCCGACATCGGTGCGGCCCTCGTAGTGAAGCCGGAGGGTGGACTCGCTGTTGCCGAGGATATCGGCGACCGTGCGGTAGGACTCACCGGCGTCGAGCATTGCCGTCGCCGCGAAATGTCGGAGGTGTTGGAGCTTGAGCTCGGACGCTCCCCGGGCCGCGGCCCAGCGATTGCTCAAGGCGTCCGGCCGCATCGGCAGAGATCCGTCAAGACCAGAGGGGAAGACGTACTCCGAGCCCGGCGGTTCGACGCCGTTCACATCACGTCGGCGAGCCGTCTGGCGCCGGAGCGCCTCGACGGCCCCCGAGGTGAGCGGGACATCCCGCCACTCCGACCTCTTCGTCGGCTTGCGGACGACGCCCACGCCGCGCCCCACCGTCGGAGATCGCCGCCGAGATATGGACCTCTGCCCTGTCCAAATCGACGTCGGCCCAGCGGATGGCCAGCAGCTCGCCTTTACGGGCCCCGGTGCTGGCGAGAACGACCGCCGCGTCCGTGGCCTCAGCGTCTCGCTTGGCTGCGGCAGCCAGGAGCTCCCGTACTTCGGCTGTCGTCGGGGCAAAGGGCTTGGACCGCACGGTGCGAGGCCGGGTCGCGTCCTTCGACGGGTTCGCGTCGATCAGCCCCCGCTTCCGGGCAAATTCCAAAGCTCGCGTGAGCACGGTGGCACACCGGCGCACCCAGGCCGGGCCGCTGCCGCCGGCTCGCATCGCCGCGTACAGAGATTCGATGTCGCTCCAGGTCAGCCGGGAGAGACGGATCTCGCCGAACGTGAGCCCGTCGGCAAGGACCGTCGAGCACATGCGCTTAGTGGCAGAACGGCTGGTGACCACCGTCGCCGGCGCCAACTCGACCAGCCCGCTGTCGACCGCCTGCAGGTAGAGCTGGAAGACGGCGTTGACGGTACGAGCGTTGGTCCCGCCGCTCGGCAAGCGCTTCTCATGGTCGGCGACCCGAAGGCGTGCGAGCGCCACCTCGGCGTCCTCTCGGGTCCCGTGCACGTACCTGGAAACCCGTCGCCGCTTCCCGCTGACGGGATCCCGGCCGACCTCGACATCAACCCGCCATACCTCCTCGCGCACGGCAAACACGCCGCCGCTCCCTCTGCGTCTAGGCCGCCGGGCAGGTGCCGAAGCTCCGGCTGTCACGGTCTGGACGCCAACCACGCCGCCACTGCTCGACGGATTTCTTCAGCCACCGAGACTCCTTCGGACTCAGCTCGCCGCCGAAGCGCCTCGGCCAAGCCTGGGGGAACGCGAACGCCAAACCTTTCCCCCTCAGGCGGACCGCCGCCACGCAGATCGGCCAGCGCGTTCTCTGCCTCCCAGCGGGCCCCCGGATGGTACGGGAGAGCCGGCGTCGCGGTTCGCATGGAGCCCTTGCCATCTCGACGTCTACGCGCCAGGTCCCCTGGTCAATTTGAGTCATTCCGCCCGTGCCGCGAGGTCTCCGCGTGCTCATTCCATCACCGCCTCCGTGGTAGCGCGCTGCCCGGTCGGTGCTGATGGTTATAGCTACTTGGTATAGCTAGGCAAGGATCTCAGAGGCCGGCCACCCGCAATATGGCCTCTGACCTGGGGTTCTTTGGAGAGGTGTTCACACTTGGGCCTGAACTGGGCGTTTGAGGGCTGAGTGCGGCCGTGGTCACAGGTTAAGGTGCTGGTGATCACGCGTCGTCCACAGGACGGGCGGGCTTTTCGGGCCAGTTAGCGGCGCTTGGGGGTGCGGGGATCGGCATCTACGACCGCCAGGCCCAGTTCTTCAAGTTCGTGGACCAGCGAGCGCAGGCGCTTTTCGGCCTCGAACCACGACCGGTACTCGTCCACCTGGTCGGGGCTCAGCACCCGGCTCACCGTCTTGGCGTTGACCTTGCGGGTCCAGTACCAGTAGGGCCCGTGCAGCCGGGGTGGGTCGGCGTGGCAGTGGCAGCCCGGGTGGGTGCAGGTCAGGTGGCGCTCGAGCAGGGTGCCGGGCAGCACGAAGCCCACCTTGGAGATGGCCTGGGTGATGCGGCGAGCCTCGGCTCGCTGCCTAGGGGTGGGCGGCACAAGGCCACCTTTGCACCCCGGCATCCACCACTGTCCTCATCTCACACAGTATACATACGGTATGCAGGCAGCCCTGCCGGAGGTGGCCTCGGTCATCGCCCGCTGGCACAGCGACATGGTCCCCGCCGACGCCGCCGTTTTTGCTCGGGAGGTGGTGGCCCGGGCCGCCCCGGCCACCAAGGCCCGGGCCAAGGCACTGCTGTTCGCCGCCAGCCGGGCGGCCAGCTTTGCTTCGGGCGCGGGCCTGGAGCTGCGAGCCGAGGTGGTCTTCTGCCCCCCGGTGATCGAGCGCTTCATCGTGGCCAGTACCCGGGTCTTTTCGGCCCCACGGCCCGCACGTTGCGCACCAACTGCCGGGGCCATCGGCCGGGCGCTGGCCGCCTATCCCGAGCCGGCCCCGGTGCGCCTGCCCCGGGAACGAGCCAAAAAGCCTTACACGGCCGAGGAGATCTCGGCTTACCTGGCCCTGGCCGCCGCCCAGCCCACGCCCGCTCGGGCTATGCGCTCTGCGGCCGTCATCTGCCTGGGGGCAGGGGCCGGCCTGGTCGGCGGCGAGCTCGCTGGGGTGCGGGGCCCCGACGTGGTGGCTCGTTCGGGCGGGGTGGTGGTCGATGTCGGGGGCCGGCGCCCCCGAGCCGTGCCGGTACTTTCCCGCTACCAGTCCCGCCTGATGAGGAGCGCCGCCTTCGCCGGGCCGGGCTACCTGGTCGGGGGGACTGAGGCTTCCCGGCACAACGTAGCCTCGGCCCTGGTGGCCTCGCTGTGCGGGGGCGCCGACCTGGGCCGCCTGGAGCAAGCCCGGTTGCGGGCCACGTGGATGTCCGAGCTGGCCCAGGCGCTGGGCTTGGGCGCGTTCATGGCCGCCACCGGGGTCGACTGCTCCCAGCGCCTGGGCGACATCGTGAGCACTCTGGCGCCCCTGGCCGAGGTCGAGGCTGTGGGGTTGCTCGGGGGCCGGAGCTGAACAGCCCCCTGGCCCGGGCCGAGGCTGTGCTCGACGCCTCGGGGGTGGCCAAGGCCCTGGAAGCTGGCTTGCCCCACGGCGTACGGGCCCGCCAATTGTCGGCCCGCACCCTGCTCGTAGGCATGTTGGTGGCTCTGGCCGAGGGGCGCCCGGCGCAACTGACCCGGGTGCACGCCGCCCTGTCGGCGCTGCCCGAGGCCGACCGGGCCCGCCTCGGGGTGGTGAGAGAATGGAGGGGCGGCCCTCATGCCCTCACCTACCGCCAGGTAGAGCACACCGCCCGGGCCCTGGCCCGCTCTCTGGCCAAGGCCAGCCCTGATGGCCAGCCCTCGGCCGCCTTGGCCGGCTTTGGTGCCGCCTTGTTGGAGGCCAGCGTGCCCGAGCAGGCCCGGTCCCGCTCCGTCTGCCTGGCCGTGGACTGGACCGACATGGAGAGCTTCGCCCGTCCGCCGGTGCCCGGCGTCCGCCCGAGCGCGGACCTCGAAGCGTCCTGGGGCCATCGTCGGGGCAACGGTCCGGGGCAAAAAGACGAACTGTTCTTTGGTTATTACCTGTCTGCGGCCACCATGGTCAATGACGAAGCCGGCCTCGCCGTCCCCGAACTGGTGCGCCGGGCCACGCTCAGCTCCTGCCACAAAGACCCCGTGCCCGCCTTCGTGCCTGCGCTGGCCGAACTGGCCAGCTCGGGAGTGGCGCTCGGCGACGTGCTGGCCGACTCCGGCTACGCCCACCGGGTGGCTGAGCACTGGGCGCTGCCGCTGCGGGCGGCCGGCGCCCAACTGGTCACCGACCTGCACCCCGCCGACCGCGGCCCCCGGGGCACCTTTGCCGGCGCCACCTGTGCCAACGGCAACCTGTACTGCCCGGCCACACCGCCCGCCCTGCTCGGCTTGGTGCCGCTGGCCCGGGACGCCAGTGCCGAAGAGACCGCCGCCCATGACCAGAAAACGGCTGAGCTGGCCCATTACAAGCTGTCACCGACCTGCGCCGATGACAAAGACGGTTACCACCGGGTGTCCTGTCCCGCCGTCATAGCCAAGCTGCGCTGCCCCCGGCGCCCGGCATCGATGGCCCTCTCGCACGAACGGCCCACGGTCCTATCGCTGCCCGAAGGACCACCCCGGTGCTGCGCGCAAAAGACCTTGACCGTGCCCCCCAGCGTCAACGCCAAGACGGCCCAAAAACATGATTACCCGTCGGCCGCCTGGAGAGCCTCCTACGCCCGGCGCACCGCCGTCGAGCGCAGCTTTTCGACCATCAAGGACCCGGCCAGCAACGACATCTCCCGGGGCTGGTGCCGGCTCATGGGCCTGAGCGCCGTCACCGTGTTCCTTACCTGCTGCCTCGTGGTGCGCAACTGGCGGGCGCTGGACGCCTTCGAGGCCCGGGAGGCCGACGACGCTCGCCGGGCCGCCGCCGGCCTCCACCCCCGCCCGCGCAAGCGCAAGCGACGGGGCTTGGCCGAGCTCGTGAGCGCCGGCGCCGTGCCCTGATCTCCGCTCCCCGGCTGAGCTGGGGCCCCGACGGCGGCACCGGCCAGACGTCAAGAGAGGACCACCACAACCAGGCCCTGGGGCTGGTGCGTCTGGTTTCTGCCCGCCAATGGCTACAGCACCCCCGCCATAACGGTCACCGGCAAATGTGAAGATGATGACGTCTCAAATGTGAAGACGTCTTGGAGCGGACGACGGGATTCGAACCCGCGACCCCAACCTTGGCAAGGTTGTGCTCTACCAACTGAGCCACGTCCGCATACCTACTCTGACCTGCTAGTTTATCCTCCCGGTGGTCCGGCTCAAAGCCGACTGGACTAGCTTTCGGCTAGTTCCAACCGCTCGAGACAACAAGAAGAGCCAGCGCTTCAAATCATACAGCGCCAGGGGCGCCTCGACTACTTCTGCTCCGCGGGCCTCTCAACCGGTCGGAGCGGACACTCGGAGCTTCGGGCCGGGGACCAGGCGCCGACATCGGCGGCTGCGCAGGCCCGTGGCGCCGCCGAACTGGGGTTTCAGAACGGGACGATCGTGGCCAGAAGGCCGGTCGCCTCCGCCCGACCGGCGAGCGTGCGACAGAACTCGACGGCGTCGAGTTCCACCCGCTCAGCCTTTGGGCGCCCGGGGCGCTGGGCATAAGTGCCGCCGGCAGGGCCGGTGAGCTCAAGTACAAAGGGCTCGCCGTGACGGCGCGCCCATTCGACGACTATGTCGGCGACGATCCGGCCATCGTGGCCGGCGCTGAGCTCCAGAGGCCGGTCCAGGGCACGGGCGATGTCGACCCGGTGCATCCATAAGTCCCGCAGGTAGATGGTGTCGATCAGGTACCCGAGCTTCCAGGTCTCGTAAACCGGCCCGTCGACCTTTAGCCTCACACGGTTACGCACCGGTGCCGGGATGCGCGAGCGGGCTCGCACTGTCTTGGGCGCGACAGCGGTAAGCCGCGCTACGACCTGCGCCGGGGTCAGCTGGGCACGGTCACGCACCTGCACGGCCGAAAGAGCAGCTTCGAGTGGGCCGCCATGGTGCTTTCGGTAAGACCGGGCACGGCGCATCTGGTGGACGTTCTCCCGCATCGATGCGCCCGCCTCGCATGCGCCCAACACGTGTTGGCACATGGCGCGGACATCCCAGGCGGGGCAGTCAGTCGCTGCCGTCCACGCGCCCTCGTCGAGCGAGTGGAGCAACGCGAGCACCTTTCCCAGCTCCAGCCCTTGAAGTCGCATCGCTTCGTCGTGGGTCAACGGCCCGATGGTCGTGACGTCGGTCGTCGTCATGGTCATGGTCGGCTCCTTTGGTCCGAGTTGGGCTGGGCTGAGGCTTGGTTGAGGAAGCGGTTGGGGAACAGTGGGAGAGGAACATGGAGATCGCTTCGTCGCTGAGGCTGGTCCAACGGTCGCCTCCGGGGTCGTTGGAGACCTGTTGGTTGACTAAACCCGTAAGCAGGGCGGTCCACAGGTCAACGTGCTGGGGCTCGGTGACGCCGTTGCGGGCTAGCAAATCCCTGGCCCCAGCCAGAGCGAGCACGGCGGGCGCGTAGGACTCAGGGGTCGGTTCGAACCCGGGAAGCGTGCGTTGGAACAGTAGTTGGTAGCGCGCCGGCCCGCTGGTACAGAACTCGAAAAACCGCCGGGCGCTAGCTTTGAGAACCTCGTGGGGGCCGGTGTCGTCGTACGGCTCGGCCATCCTCTCGGCGAACTGCGTCGCCGCTTGGCTGAACATGGCGTCGTAGATGGCGTTCTTCGAGTCGAAGTAGGCGTAGACGGTCGGAGGGGTGATGCCTGCGCTGCGAGCCAGCTCCCGCAGCGACAAAGCCCCTAGGCCCTCCCGGCCCACCAGTTCCCAGGCGGCGGCGAGGATGGCGTCGCGTGCCGAGCGCCGGCGGGCCTCGCGCCAATTACCCAACTCGGCAACCTTTATCACCGGTCGTCATTCTTGCACAGCGTGCAAATCCTGTCAAGTGCTGGTGCGGACCGGGGACAATCACGCCTGGCCCTCGAGCGCTATTTGACCCTTACGGGAAGGACGCACTCGCTGGGTTCTCCCACCACGCCGACGTGAAGGACTTGTATGACGGCACTGCCACTCGGGCACGAGCCCGGCCGGCCCGGGACGAGCACCCCGACCACCTTCACGGAGGCCGCCGCCGAGCGGCATGAGACCGGCGTCGGTGAGTAGTCGGGCGCCGACGTGGTCCCCCCTTGACGTTGGAGGCACTGAGCCCTGAGCGCCTGAGCAGCCGCTATGTCGGCCGGAGTGGCGTGGGCCGGCGGTCGCGTGGCCTGCCACAGCGCAACCGCGATCAGGAGGACGGCGATGAGCAGCGGCACCAGGCGGTACGGCGAGGTCATCGGCTTCCGCCTCGACATCGCGTCGGCGGGCGTGGCCCGGCCGGTACTGCGCATCGGCGCCGTGCCGGCGACGGCCGAGCCCGCCACCTGCCGTCCCGGCGCTGTGCCCGCCACCTGTCGTCCCGGCGCTGTGCCCGCCGTCGCCTGCGCGCCCACTGATGCGGCGTATCCGGGTGGCGATGGCGGCGCGTCCGACCCCGGCGCCCAGAACGACCCACCGGCCTAACCCTTCGTTGAACCACGAAACCCGCCCCGCCGCCGACCGCCGCCAGCGCACGCCCCGGTGGACGACTTCGGGAAATGCCGGAGGGGCCGGCGTACGCCGGCTGCCGCCCATCTGGCCGCCGTTCATTTGAGCAACCTCGACAGGCGCCGGTCGGCGAGCACCTTGCCGCCCGTCTGGCACTCCGGGCAATACTGAAAGCTCCGGTTGGCTAGGAATACCGACCGCACCGCCGTGCCGCACACCGGACAGGGCTGACCCTCTCGGCCGTGCACCGCCATGCCGGCCCGCTTGGCATCCTTCAGTTCTTTGGCAGCCTGGCCCAGGCTGCGCTCGACCGCCGATCGCAGCGTCCCGGTCAGGGCCGAGTACAGCCTCTCGAAGCTCGGCGTCGGTCAGCTTGCCCGCGGCCTTGAAAGGCGACAACTTAGCCGCCCACAGGACCTCGTCCGAGTAGGCGTTGCCTACGCCAGCCAGGACGGACTGGTCGGCCAGGACCGTCTTTAGCTGCCCGGGGCCCGAGACAGGGCGGCCGCCAGCTGGGACTGGTCAAAGCTCGGGCTCAATGGATCAGGCCCGAGCCGCGCTATCCCTTCGATGATCGCCGGGTCTTCGACCAGCCACAGCGCCAGCCTCTTTTCCGTCCCTTGCTCGGTCAGGTCGAAACCGGCACCGCTGGACAGACCCACCCGCAGCGCCAGCGGGCCCTTGCCGGGCCGAGCGCGGGCCGGAGGAACGGGATCGCGCCAATGCAGCCAGCCACCCCGGGCCAGGTGCGTCACCAGCCAAAACTCACTAAAGGAGATGCACAGGTACTTCCCCCGCCGCTCCGCCCCCGCCAAAACCTGGCCGACGAGAGCATCGAGGGGCGGCCGGTAGGTCTTGAGGGCCGAAAGTGACCCCAGCTCGGCCCGCTCTACCATGGTGGCCGCCGCCTTCTCGGCCACGAACATGGCCAGGGCTTCGACTTCGGGGAGTTCAGGCATCAGGCACTCCGCTTCCTCTGACCCCTAGCGACCGCTGTGGCCGAAGCCGCCGAGCCCACGTTCGGAGGGCGGGAGCTGGTTCACGGCCACGAAAGCGGCCGCCGCTACCTCCTTTATGACCAACTGGGCGATGCGGTCGCCGCGATGGATTTCGTACGGAACGGAGGGGTCGGTGTTGACCAGCAGCACCTTCAGTTCGTCCCGGTAGCCAGCGTCGATGAGCCCGGGGGCGTTGAGCACTGTCACCCCGTGGCGCAAGGCTAGGCCGCTGCGGGGCTGGACAAAACCGGCGTAGCCCTCGGGGATGGCAATGGCCAGACCGGTGGGCACAAGGGCCCGTCCACCGGCCGGGGCGAGAGTGGCATCGGCCCGCGCCACGAGGTCGGCCCCGGCATCTCCCCGCCGGGCATAAGCGGGCAGGGGGAGGTCCGGGTCGAGCTGGAGCACCTCCACCGTCACGCTGGCCCCGGTCATCAGGTCGGGACTGACCACGTCGTCGGCGTTCACGCCGCCCCAGGCTAGCCAGCCCGGACCGGCACGACGAGCCAGCAAATGCCCTAGTGCCATGGCCCTAGTAGAGTCCGCACGGTGCTGGTTTGGACTGACCTGGAGATGACCGGGCTCGACCCCGGGCGAGACCACATCGTCGAGATTGCCACGCTGGTGACCGATGACGAGCTAGAGGTGGTGGCGGAAGCGCCGACCTAGTGATCGCCACGCCCGCCGAGGCCCTGGCGGCCATGGACGACGTCGTCCGCCAGATGCACACCCGCAGTGGGCTGCTCGATGCCATCGGTGCCTCGACCATCTCTCTCGACCAAGCGGCCCAGGAGACGCTCGCCTTCGTCCGCCAGCACGTCACCGAGGCCCGCAAGGTCCCCCTGTGCGGCAACTCGATCGGCACTGACCGGCGCTTCCTGGCCGCTTACATGCCCGAGCTGAAGGACTACCTGCACTACCGCAGTATCGACGTGTCAACCATAAAAGAGCTGGCCAAGCGCTGGTACCCCGACGCCCTAGCCGCCGCGCCCAAGAAGGTAGGCGCGCACCGTGCGCTCGATGACATAAAAGAGAGCGTCGAGGAGCTGCGCTACTGGAGAGATGCGATCTTTCGCGCGAAATCTTCACCTATCCCCACCTAACCGTGGCACGATGGTTAGTTAACCGGTCAACAAAAAATGGCCGGCGATACGGAGGTGGAGATGACCCGTGTGATGGACGCTCCGTTCCTCGAGGACGCGCAGGGCCGCCGGCGGAAGGCCAGCCGTACGACTCGCCATGCTGTTCGTAGTCAGCTGCACACTGCGCTGATCGACGAAGAGGACCTCGACGACAAGGTTTTGCCCGTCGCCCCCCACGACGTAGGACGCAAGACCTCTCCCAAACCCAAGAAGGCACCTGTGCCCGGAAGGCGCGGTGGCTTCAAAGTCTGGAAGACGGCCTTCTGGAAGCGCCGCCGGGAGCTATGGGCGGAACGCAACGCCGCCGAGCGGGCCATCGCCGAAGCTGAGTAGCTGTTCAGGTCACGGGGCGGGTGTTAACCCGCCCCGGGGGCGGTAGGTTCGCCCTATGGAATACCGCGTTCTTGGTCGTACCGGAGTCGAGGTCAGTTCGCTGTGCCTGGGCGCCATGATGTTCGGCGCCTGGGGCAACACCGACCACGAGGAGTGCCACCACATAATCCAGCGTGCCCTCGACGAGGGCATAAATTTCATCGATACTGCCGATGTTTATTCGGCTGGCGAGTCCGAAGAAATAGTTGGCGACTTCTTCGCTGCGATCGGTCCGGCTCGGCGCCAGGACATCGTCCTAGCCACGAAATTCCACGGCCGGATGGGCGAAGACCGCAACCGGCAGGGCAATTCCCGGCGCTGGGTAATCTCCGAGTGCGAGGCCAGCCTGCGCCGGCTGCGTACGGACTATATAGACCTTTACCAGGTCCACCGCCCGAGCCCGGGCACCGATATCGACGACACGCTGTCCGCTCTGAGCGACCTGGTTCACGCCGGCAAGATCAGGTATTTCGGCAGCTCGACGTTCCCGGCATGGATGGTGGTCGAGGCGCACTGGACCTCCCAACGGCGCGGCCATGAGCGCTTGGCCACCGAGCAGCCCCCCTATTCGGTGCTGGTCCGGGGGATAGAGACGGACCTCCTGCAAGTCTGCCATCAGTACGGGATGGGCGTGCTGAGCTGGAGCCCCCTAGCCGGGGGCTGGTTGTCGGGCCGGTACGGGACCGGCCAAGAAAACAAGTCCCGCCGGGCCGAGCGCCTCCCCTCCCGCTACGATCTCAGCCTCCCCGGCAACACCGCCAAACTCGCCGCCGTCGACCGGCTGTCCGAGCTGGCCACCAAGGCCGGCCATAGCTTGCCGGAGCTGGCCGTGGCCTTCGTCCTGGCCCATCCAGCCGTCACGTCGGCCATCATCGGGCCCCGGACAATGGAGCAGCTGACGAGCCTGCTCGGTTCCGCCAACATCCTGCTCGACCACGCCGTCCTGGACGCCATCGACGAGATCGTGCCCCCGGGCCAGGACCTCAACATCGGAGACCACGGGTGGGTGCCTCCCTGGGTCGAGGAGGCCTCGCAGCGCCGCCGCTATTGAGCGCCCCACCATTTAGGCGTTCGCTAGCCGTGAGGGGTGGCTGAAGCCACTTTGTCGCACGCGCAGGGCCGCCCGGTCTGATGGGAGGAGGCCAATCCGGTGGCGGGCGCGACGCGACGAGTCCTTCCTCGCCTAGTGTCTCACCCAGCTCTATGAGGGCACCGCCGTGTTGCATGCGGCGGCGTTCAGTTACGACCCCGAGAAGGCACGAGACCTGATCGCACGCGGCGCCGACGTCGGGCCAGGAACCGGCGGGGCGCCCAACCGCTACACGCGGCGGCGATAGGAGCCCCTGGCTCACCCACCTGGGGCCCGGCGCGCCAACGGGATGTCATTGTCTGTCTCATTCATGCGGGCGCCGATCCCGGTGCCGCCGCCGGCGGCGTGACACCGCTGCATCGAGCCCTCCGACACCGATGTTCGGCTGCTGTCGAGGCTCTCCTGCGGGCCGGTGCCGACCCTCGGCTGCAAAACGACCACGGCTCGACGGCGTCCGACCTCGCTCGCTGGACAACCGGGAGCGGTGGTACGGGCTCCGCCGCCGCCAAGGTCGATCAACGAACCCTCATCGAACTGCTCACCGGCAACGGCGCCGCGCCCTTCTGCCTGCCACCTCTCGTTTCTGGGCCATTGGGAGCACGCCATAGCGAAGGTTACGCAGGGGCAGTGCCCATAGCGGCGGGCCTACTCGGGCCGGGCGTGACAACGCTCTTCCACCCACCTTGCCTGACCAACTGGTGCTGGCACGAAGCCGGGTACACCGGCTGGCCCCCTTGGTCGGTGCCGGCAACGAGGCCAAACTGTTGCGAACAGCCGAGGTTGTCGGTTGACCTCTCCGAGCCAGCAGCGCCTGTATACCCCCGAAGTCCTACCGCTGGAAGCCCCACCAACACCGCCGGCGAAATGCTCGACGGTCTCGACCGAGGAGGTCAGTAAATGAAACGAGTCGTGCCCACGTTGACGATTGCCGCCCTCGCCGGCGCCCTTTTGACCTCTGGCAACATCATGACCGCGAGCGCCAGTGCGGTTACGAACGGCACCGTACACGTCGTCGACTACAGCGACGGTTCGGGCGTCGGCAGCACGGTTGTGCTAACTGGAGCAATCGGGGATACCGGATCGGCGGACTCGATCGACGCTAACGGCACTCCTGACGCACAGAACAACACCGAGGTCCTACTGGCCCTCGTCCAAGGTTCGTTCAAGATCAGCGTCGTGGGGATCGACAAGAAAATCGAAAGCGCCTTCAACAGGTTCCAACCCAACCACAGTACCTGCTCTGGCTATGTGACGGTGACAGCCTCGACGCCGATCGTGGCCGGCTCGGGCACCGGCGCCTATGCGGGCATCACCGGCGGCTTCACGCTGACGCTGTCACTGGCGCTAATCGGGCCAAAGTACGGGAGCGGTAAGCATGCGGGCCAATGCAACAACTCAGAAAGTGCCCCGCCGGTGGGACAGGCGCAGATCGTTACCGGTTCTGGGACCGTTTCCTATTAGGTAAGGCCCACGGAGCATAACGGGACCGCCTCGGCTCACTTCTGCGGAGGCGGTCCCTCTTCGCCGTCCGACGTTGCCCTTGGTTCGGAGGGGATCGGAGGTCAAGAAGGCGACTCATCTGCCCCGGATCTCTTGACAGCCGAACATGCGTTCGAGTAAGATGTTGAGGTAGCAGGAGCCTTCGGGGCCGGGCGTGACGGCCTCCTCTAGTGCCGAGCCCGGCTGCCACCGCCGCTACGGCCTCGAATGGGACCACGACGACCCCGTGGCGCACAACGGCGCCACCTCCTATGAGAACCTGCGCCCGACCTGTAAACCCCACCACGGGGCCAAAACCGAGCGAGACCGCCAAGCCGGCCTGTTCGAGGCGCCCCCGCCGCCGTGACGGTGATGGTGGGTTGACAGCACTCAAGCGTGCTACACAGCAGTTCAGTAGAGACTGCCCGAAAAACGGCCCGGTCCCTATAGCCTCGACCCATGCTTGATGAAATTGTGAAATCTCTGGCTAAGGGCAGCAACTTTGCCGCCTTCACCACATTGTTACCCAGCGGCGCACCCATGACCCACTTGGTGTGGGTAGACGCCGATGACGAACACCTCCTTATCAACACCGAGGTGCACCGCCGCAAGTTCCTCAACGTGGAGGCTGACCCGCGCGTCGCAGTCCTCGTGATCGACGCCACCGACTCGTACCACTACGCCGAGGTGCGGGGCCGCGTAGTCCAGAAGGTCACCGGCCCCGAAGCTCGTGCCCATATCGACTTCCTTAGTGGTCGACCGCCTAACTCTTCGCGTGAATCAGGTGTCGGCCGACGGGAGCCGTTCGGCCCATGCCGAGGGGTCGTTCAGGTACAGGCCGCAGACGCAGTCGAGGGCTTCTTCGGGGGTGCCGGTAAAACTGCCGGTGGGCAGTATGGAATCTTCGTAGCCGTCCTTGCTCGCCAAGTAGCAGGCGACGCCCCAATGGTCGGGAGAACCCGTCCAACGCAGCCGGCACAACGACAGCGGCCCGTCGGGGTCGGTCCCGCTCACATAGGCGTAGTCGCCTCGGTAGCGGACCTTCAGGTCCGCCAGGGCGGGCCAGCGTTCACGCCGTCGTAGTTCGAGCCGCTGCTCGACCCTCCAACGGGCCGGCTCGGGTATGGCCATCGGCTCGATGGTAGCGCCAGGCCCCTACGCAGCTTGGTGAGCTTCGAGCCGGGCGAGGAACTTGTCGAGGTCGTCCCGGCCGAAACGCCAGTCGAAGGGCACAGCTATGCGGTTGTAGCGGTCCTCGAAGGCCGCCAGGCGCCTGGCGATCTCATCGGTGTCGAAGAAGTCGTTTGGGTTGACGACTTTGCGCTGCACGATGGAGAAGTAAATCTCGGCCTGGTCCAGCCAGGAGGCGTGCACCGGCAGGTGGACGAGGCGCAGGGTGGGCCAGGCACCTTCGAGGCGGTCGACCGAGGCCTGGCCGCGATGGGAGGAGCCGTTGTCCACGACCCAGAAGACCCGCTCGGCACTGGCGTAGGGCTCGGCCGTCATGACCTGTTCGACCAGGCGTCCGAAAGGCACGATGCCAGTGGTCTGCTCGCAACGGCCGAAGGCCTTGGCCCGGTGCACGTCGTAGGCAGCCATGTAGGCGACGGCCCCGCGCCGGTCGTACTCGTGCTCGACGCGCATCACCCGGGCCCGTCCCGGTGGCAGCGTCGGGTGGCAGCGGCAGCGGGCCTGGATGCTCGTTTTCTCGTCTGCACATATGACGAATTCGTTGTCGTCAAGCACTTGGCCCTCGAAGCAGCGGGCGTAAAGGTCCAGCACCACCGCCGCCTTGGCTGCGAAGTCCGGGGCACGAGGGAAGATCCATGAACGGTGGAGCCACGGCTTGATCGCGTCCTTCTTCAGGATGCGCCAGACAGTGGCCGCGGAGATGGAGCCGGCGACCTTGCGCTCAACGACCTCGCGGGCCAGCTCAGCGCAGCTCCACTTCGACAGAGGGACGCCGGTGGTGGCTGGCAGCTCGCACGCCAACGCCTTGACCTCGGCCACCACCAGAGGGGGAAAAACGCCTCGGCCGTCCCGAGCGCTTGCGGTCCGCCAGGCCGGCAATACCCTCCTCGAAGAACCGTTTGCGCCACTTGATCACCGTGTTCAGGGCTATCCCCATGTCGTCGGCAATATCCGCATTGTTCGTCCCCGCAGCCGCTGCCAACACGATCCTGGCCCGCTCGACCGTCCGAGCCTGGGCAGTGCCCTTACGGGTAAGAGCTTCCAACCGGCCCCGGTCCTCGTCGCTCAACTCGATCACGAAAGGGCTCCGGCGAGACAACAGCACCCCCAAGGTACTGGCCACCCGGCACCATGCCCCCCACCACCCAACAACTTACACGTATGTAGTTACGCCGTCAACCACTTAGCCTGAAGTACGACGGCCACCTGTACCCCGCCGAGAACATCACCAGCGAGAGGGTAATCCTGCGCATAGCTCCCGACCGCCAGCGGGTCAAGTAGACCTCTGACAGGAGCCCAGTTCAGTCGCCGGCGAGCCGCCCTGTCGCCGGCGGACCGTCATTCCTTGGCGAAGTCCAGCGACAGGGAGTTGATGCAGTACCGCTGACCGGTGGGCTGAGGGCCGTCGTCAAAGACGTGACCGAGGTGACCCCCGCAGGCGCGGCACACGACCTCGGTGCGCACCATCCCGTGAGCCTTGTCCGTGCGCAGTTCGACCGCTTCGGCTGTCGCCGGCTCGTAGAAGCTAGGCCATCCCGACCCGGACTCGAACTTGGTAGACGAGTCGAACAGGACCGCGCCGCAGCCCGCGCACCGGTACGTCCCGTCTTCATGATGGTTCACATAACGGCCCGACCAGGGCGGTTCCGTCGCCGACTGGCGGAGTACCCGGTACTGGTCTGGCTGAAGCTGAGCTTGCCACTGCTCTTCGGTCCGGCTGTGGGTGCCGGTGCCCTCGGTCTTGGTCATGGCGGGCCAGGATACCGGCGACCCCCGCCCTAGCCGCCGGCGTACGCCCGCGCCCCAGACTGGCGATATCCGCGACCTGGCCCGCCGCCTCCCGAGACCTAACCCGCCATGGCCCGCGAACCGTCCCACCCTGGCCCCCATGGCCCGCGTCCCGACCGCCACCCGGGCCGCCGCATGGCCCGCGACCTGGCCCACCATGGGCCTAGGACTCGGCCTGCCGTGGCCCGCCATGGGCCCAGGACTCGGCCTGCCGTGGCCCGTCACCCGCACCGCCATTCCCTACGGGTGGCCCCGCGATGGCCCCGAAACTCGGCCCGCTGTGCTTTTGAGGCGTGCCCTGCAACTTTTCGCGCCATCACCCGCGACCCGGCCCGTACGTAGCGCTACCTGCCCCGCTCGCCGTCGCTCTCCGTGCGCGGTGCCCGGGCGGCGGCGTGGCCCTCACCCTCGCCTCGGTCCGGGCATATCTCGCCCGGTACTGGTGCGGCCGTTAAGCTTCGCACTGTGCCCAAACTCGGCTTCGGCATCGACATCGGCGGCTCCGGCATAAAGGGCGCCGTTGTGGACGTCGAGACCGGTCTCCTAGCCACGGAGCGTTACAAGGTCCCTACGCCTCAGCCTTCGCTCCCCGACGCCGTGGCCACGGCCGTGGCCGAAATAGTCGGTCATTTCGGGTGGCAGGGACCGCTCGGCTGCACCTTCCCGGCCGTAGTCCAAAACGGAGTGGCGCGCACGGCCGCCAACGTCGACTCGAGCTGGATAGGCACCAACATCGAAAAAGTCATGGCCGCGGCCACGGGCCTGCCAGTGATCGCTGTTAACGACGCCGACGCGGCCGGGGTGGCCGAGGTCAAGTGGGGCGCGGCCAAGGACATCCCCGGCCTGGTCATCATGGTCACGCTCGGCACCGGCATCGGCACCGCCCTGTTTTACAACGGTGTTCTCATACCCAACAGCGAGCTGGGCCATATCGAACTGGATGGCGGGGATTACGAACCCAAGGCATCGGGTGCGGCGCGCGAGCGGGAGGCCCTCAGCTGGGACAAATGGGCCAAACGCCTGCAGCGTTACTTCTCGGCCTTGGAGTTCCTACTGCGCCCGAGCCTGTTCGTCGTGGGGGGAGGCGTGAGCCGCCGTTCGGAGAAGTTCCTGCCCCTGCTCGTCCTCGATGCCCCAATCGTCCCGGCCAAGTTCCAAAACGAGGCGGGCATCGCCGGCGTCGCCTTCATGGCGTCCGAGACAGCCGCCGCTCACAGCGAGGTCCACCAAGAGGCCTAACGACCGCCAGTCCCGGGGTACACCCGATGACTGGGCGCGGCGGTCAGGTCGCGGCCCTTGGGCTTCTGCAGCGGTTTTGGCCCCAGGCAGTGGCTCTGGGCTTCAGAGGTGGCGCTGGCCTAGGGAGAGGCTCTCGACCTAGGCAGTGAAAATGGGGCGCCACCCGAGCCGGCGAGTAAGGGCGCCTTCGGCAGTCACGACCCGCCGCGCGGCAAGTCCGCCACCAAGCACCGACCGCTTCTTCCCGGCCAGGTCTGCCTCTTCCCTGGCCAGCGCCGCCTCGTCTGCGGCCAACGCCGCCTCTACCCCTGGCCAGGTCCGCCTCTACCCCTGGCCAGGTCTGCCTCTTCCCTGGCGATGTCCGCCTCGTCTGCGGCCAACGCCGGCTCGTCTGCGGCCAACGCCGGCTCGTCTGCGGCCAACGCCGCCTCGTCTGCGGCCAACGCCGCCTCGTCTGCGCCCAGGTCCGCCTTGTCGGCGCCCAGATCCGCCTCGTCCTCACCATTGTCCTGCTCGGCGAACTGGGTGTTGTAGAGCTCGGAGTACAGCCCCCCGGCCATCACAAGCTCGGTGTGCCGGCCGCGCTCGACGATGTGCCCTGCGTCGACGACGAGGATCTGGTCGGCGTCGCGCACTGTTGAGAGACGGTGGGCGATCACGATCGAGGTGCGTCCGGCCAGTACCTTCTTCAGCGCCCTCTGCACCGCCACCTCGGACTCCGAGTCGAGGTGGGCGGTGGCCTCGTCCAGCACGACCACGTCGGGCGCTTTGAGCAGCAGGCGGGCGATGGCGACGCGCTGCTTCTCGCCCCCCGAAAGCCGGTAGCCCCGGTCCCCCACCAGGGTGTCCAGACCATCGGGCAACGAGGAAACCATATCCAGGATCTGAGCGTCCCTCAGGGCCTCGATGAGATCGGAATCCGAGGCATCGTGCTTGGCGTAGAGGAGATTTGCCCTAATGGTGTCATGGAAAAGGTGGGCGTCCTGGGTGACCACGCCCACCATCGCCTGCAACGAGCCCAGGGTCACGTCCCGCACGTCGAGGCTATTTATGCGCACCGCACCGGCAGTGACGTCGTAAAGGCGAGCCGCCAGGTGGCTGATGGTCGTCTTGCCTGCTCCCGACGGCCCCACCAGGGCCACGAGCTGGCCCGGCTCGGCCGCGAAGGAAACGCCGAACAATATCTGCTGCCCGCCCGTGCGTTCCATCACCGCCACCGACTCGAGCGACGCCAGGGACACCTCCTCGGGACGGGGGTAGCGAAAATCGACGTGCTCGAAGCTGACCTGGGCAGGGCCACGCTGGAGGACGACGGCATCCGGTTTCTCGTCGATCATGGGCGGCAGGTCGAGGACCTCGAAGACCCGGTCGAACGACACCAGCGCCGTCATCACGTCCACCTGCACGTTGGACAGCGACGTCAAAGGACCGTAGAGGCGGGTCAGGTAGAGGGTCATAGCCACCAGCGTGCCCAGCGATAGTTCTTTGTGGACCACCAGGACGCCACCGAAACCGTAGACCAGAGCTGTGGCCAACGAGGCGGTAAGGATCAGCCCGGTAAAAAAGATCCGACCGTACATGGCGGTGGTGACGCCTATATCGCGGACCCGGCCCGTGCGCGCCCGGAAAACGTCGGCTTCGTAATGCGGTTTACCAAAAATCTTGACCAGGAGAGCGCCGGCCACGTTGAAGCGCTCGCTCATCATCGTGTTCATCTCGGCGTTGAGGGAGTAGGCCTCGCGAGTTATGGCGGCCAGGCGGCGTCCTACCCAACGGGCAGGGAAAATGAACACCGGCAGCATGAGCAGGGCCAGGATGGTGATCTTCCAGCTCAATACGGACATGGCCACGAGGGTCACGCCCACGCTGATGGCGTTACCTATGACGGAGTTGAAGGTGTCGGTGAAGGCCTGCTGGGCTCCCAGAACGTCATTGTTGAGCCTGGATATCAACGCCCCGGTCTGGGTCCGGGTGAAAAAGGCGATGGGCATGCGCTGGATGTGCGTGAACACTCGGTTGCGCATGTCGAAAATAAGGCTCTCCCCCACCTGGGATGAGATCCAGCGCTCCCACAGCCCGAGGAGAGCGTCGAAAACGGCCAGGGAACCTATGGCGAAGGCGAGCCACAGAACCACGCTCTCGGCCGGGCGCCGGCCCGTCAGCTCGTTGATGACGGCCCTGGTCAACAGCGGGTTGGCTGCGCCCACCAGGGCATCTATGACAATGAGGACCAAGAAGACGGCCAGCATCCCCCGGTAGGGCCGGGCAAACGAGAAGACGCGCCGCACCGTCCCCTTGGGCAGCTTGTGGTCAGTTATCTTGCGGTCCTGGCGCATCGAGCGCATGACGCCCCAGCCGGCCCCTCCCATGCCCGAGTGCATCATGAGCCCACTCTGTCACGCTCGGAGGCGAAGGCGGCAGGATGTTGAGGGCCCCAGCCCTCGGCAACCGGCCCTCCGCCCTCGGCCCTCCGCCCTCGGCACCCGCCCAAGCGGCACGGCCAAGGCTCAAGGCGCACGGCCCACCCCCGTGCCTGGCCCCGGCCCCGATAAGTCGCCCGTCCCTCAGTCTCCGACCGCCAGCCCGTTGGCGGCGATGACTTGCTGGTACCACCGGTAGCTGTCCTTGGGGAGGCGATCGCCCGTGGGGTAATCGACCCAGACCAAGCCGAACCGCATGGAATAGCCGAACGCCCACTCGAAGTTGTCCATGATGCTCCACAGCATGTAGCCCCGGACGTCGACGCCCTCGTCTATAGCCTCCTTTACCGCCCGGATATGCGCCTCGAGGTAGCGGACGCGGCCGGGGTCGTGTACGGCCCCGTCGGGCCCGGCGTAGTCGGGGACGGCCGTGCCGTTCTCGGTGATGTACAGGGGCGGCGCCGCGTAGTCGTCTCGCAGGCGGACCAGGAGGCGGGGTAGGCCCCCGGGGTCGGCCTCCCAGCCCATGGCCGACAACTCCCGGTCGGGCCGGCGCACAGTGACGTAGCCCGGGGGGGAGCCGCCGTCCGCCGGCTCCCCGCGGGGAGCCGGTGGCACCCAGTAGCCGGCTTCGCAGGCCTGATGGCGACGGGCGGTGCTGGCTACGACTTGGGTCATGTAGTAGTTGACGCCCAAGAAGTCGAGAGGAGCGCTGATAGCAGCCATGTCACCCGGCTCGACGGCGTCGAGCAGCACCCGGTGGGCGGGAAGGTAAGAAGCCACGTCATCGGGATAGCGGCCCTTCAGCAACGGGTCCAGGTAGAGCCGGTTCTGGCTGCCGTCCGGATTGAGGGCCGCCTCGAGGTCCAGGGGGTCGGCACTGGCCGGGAGCATCGGGCACAGGTTGAGGGCTATGCCTACCGGGGCCGGGCTCGACCGGCGTGCGGCGGCGGTGGCCCGGGCATGGCCGAGGAGCACGTGATGAGTGGCTCGCATGGCTAGGCCGGCGTCCGCCTTGCCCGGCGCGTGCTCGCCCGAGCCGTAACCCAGCCACGCCACGCACCAGGGCTCGTTGATGGTGACCCACATACCGATCTCGTCGGCCAGCGCCTCGCTAACCAGGGCGGCGTAATCACCGAAACGCTCGGCGGTGTCGCGCTCGGGCCAACCGCCGGCGTCCTCCAGCGCCTGGGGCAGGTCCCAGTGGTAGAGGGTGGCCACGGGCATGGTGCCCCGTTCCCGCAAGCCGGCGGCCAGCCGCCGGTAGAAATCCAAGCCGGCCCGGTTGGCCGGCCCTTGCCATCGGGCTGGACGCGGGGCCAGGCCACGGAAAAACGGTAGGCGCCCAGTCCGAGCCGACCGATGAGCTTGAGATCTTCTTCCAGGCGTGAATGGTGCCGGGAGGCAATATCGCCCGTATCCCCGTTCAGAGTGTGGCCCGGCGTATGGGAAAAAGTGTCCCATATGGACAGGCCCCGGCCCCCCTCTCCCACTGCGCCTTCGATTTGGTAGGCAGCCGTAGACGCCCCCCACAAGAACCCCGGCGGGAACTTCTTCTCGGATGTCACCAGGTCCCTCCTTAGATTGGCGCGGGCCCGGCGCCCTGGCCGGACCAATGACCCAACGGACAAACTTAGAGGGCCACGGGCTCGGCAGCGCGCCTTTCGCGCTGCTGGCTGCGGCCGCCCGGCTCGGCCCCGCGGACAATTGGAGCCCTGGGGCTGCTAAAAACGGTGGTCGTGGGGGCCGTCTGCAGTCGAAAATCGGCCCTCGCCGCCCTCGCCGCGCTCCTGCTGGGCTTGACCGGCTGCGGTGCCGTGAGCAGCGCTTCGGCGCGGGTCTCGACCACCAGCCCGGTGGCAACCAGCGCCCCGCACCGCCCGACCACGACCACGACACCTACCGGCATGTCTTCACTGACGGTCGAACCGGCCATCGAAGGGCGCCTGACTGACAATTTCAACCCATTCGACACCTCGAAGCGTGCTCAGCCAGATGGGTGTGCCTTCCTTCGTGTACGAACCGCTGGTCGAGTTCAACGAGTTACAGGTCGACCAGTACTACCCGTGGCTCGCCGAGTCCTGGTCATTCAGCACCAGTGGCCAGACCATAACTTTCAACCTCCGGCCGGGTGTCACCTGGGACGACGGGTCGCCGTTATCGGCAACTGATGTTGCATATACCTTCAACCTCCTAAAGGCCAACCCGGGCTTGGGCTTTGGTCTGCCTATCGTTTCTGCCGTGGCTACGAACCCCATGACTTTCACTCTCACCCTGAGCGCACCCGGTTATGCACTGCTGTACAACATCGCCAGAGTCCCGATAGTGAAAAATGGTTACGCGGACAATGTCCTGCTCCGCCACTATGTCGATACCGACCCCGACGGCACTGGGCCCTACCAACTGGCCCACCGGGCCGACGCCAGCTCCCGGCGGGTGGTACTCACGGCTCGCCCGCACTACTGGCAGCAGGGCGAGCCCGCCATCGACCAGCTTGTGTTCCCGAGTTTTTCGAGCACAAACGCGGTTGTTTCCGCCCTGCAGACCGGCGCCATCGACTGGGCCGGCAACTTCATGCCGGATGTCGCCGCCGCCTACGTGGGAAAAAACGAAACGGACAATCATTTCTGGGCGCCCCCCGTCAACTGCATCTCGCTCGAGCTCAACCTGTCGCGCTTTCCGCTGGACCGGCTCCCGGTGCGCAAAGCCATCAGCGCCGCCATCGACCGCGACGCCGTATCCCAGGCCAGCGAGGCAGGATATGCCCCGCCCGCCACCACTAGCACCGGGCTAATCGTCCCGACGGACGACGACTACCTCACGGCCGCCACCAGCGGCGACATCCGCAGTACTGCCGACCTGGCCTTGGTCGACAAGATCATGCAGGGCGCCGGCTACCACCTTGATGGCGGGGGGTACTGGTCCAACCAGGCCGGCCAGGAACTTGGCTTTACGGTCCGGGCCAACGCCGGCTCTCCGCTGGGCGCCGCCGCTGCCCTCATCTCCGGCGAACTACGGGCCGCCGGGTTCGCCGCCAACGCGGTAATAAGCCCGGCCCGCCAATTGGGAACCGACCTGCGTAAGGGCGATTTCGACGCCGCCCTACTAACCAGCGCTACCGGGCCCAACCCCTATTACATGTACGAGAACTGGCTCGACCCCGGCCTGCTGGTGAAGGGGAAGGCGGACGGCGGCGATTACGTGCGCCTCAGCCCGGCCACGGACCAGCCCGCCGCCTCCGCCGTGGCCGCCGCCCTCGACCAGTACACGGACTACCCGTCCGACTCCACCCAGGCGGCCCGGGCTATCCAGGCCCTCGGGCGCATCGTCTCGGAGCAAGTGCTCGTGGTGCCCGTCATGTACGGCGTGGCATGGGCCGAGTTCAGCACCCGCCACGCCAGCGGCTGGCCTAACGGCCAGGACGCCTACGAACCGGCCACGCCGGCCGCCCCCTTCGCTGAGTACACCGTCCTGCAGCTCGGCCCGCCGTCGAGCTGATCCCGGCCCCCGGTTGGCCCCGGTTTGCCCCACTACTACCCAGCCCCCGGGGGCCTCCCCGCTTGCTGTCTGGCCTCCCCGCTTGGTGCTCGGGCCCACCTTGGTGCCACGGCACTCGACATGGTGCCTGGCCTCCCCGCTTGGTGCCTGGCCTCCCCGCTTGGTGGCAGGGCCTCCCTGATGGCAGCAGTGCCTCCCCGCCTGGTGCAGGGCTTTCGCGCCTAGTGCCAGGGCTTTAGCGCCTAGTGCCAGGGCTTTCGCGCCTAGTGCCAGGGCTCTCCGGTTGCCAGGCCTCTCCAGATGACGCCCCGAGCTCCCCCCTCGATGCAGGGCGCTCAGGGTTCACGGGGAAGGTCCGATTTAATGGGTGACAGCCAGAGCGCCGGTCCTTCGTCCTGCGCCATGACCGCCTAGGGAGTAAAACCCGCGATGCCCGACACCGAAGACACTGCGCCGGAGCCGTCCTGGCCCCAACCACACGTGCCGGTGGGTTGGGGCGACGCCGCCGAGCCACCGGCCACCCCCGATCACCCGGCGTGGCCCGCCCCGTCTCCAATGTGGGGAGCAGCCCCTCCAGTGCCGCCGGCGCCGCTCTCCTTCTCCCCGCCACCGGCCGGCCCGGTTCCGGTGGCCCCCTTTCCCGCCGCTCCTCCCTCCCACACCGCTCCTCCCCCGCATACCACCACGACCGGCACAAGCGGCACGGCGGGCGCCGGTGGCGCGACCGGCGGCTGGGCGACCGGCACCCCCGGCGGTGGCAGGACCACCGGCGGCTGGACGACCGGCACCCCCGGCGGTAGCAGGACCACCGGCGCCTGGACGACCGGCGCGACCGGCACGACCGGGACATCAATGCCGGACGGGGCCGCCCCGGCGCACCCGCCACGGTCACGCCGCCTGCCCTGGGTCGTGGGCCTGGCCGCCGTTGTCATCGTCGCCGGGGGGGCCGGTGCCGGGATCACGCTGGCTGTCACCAATGGCTCGAACACCTCTCTTGGTTCGTCGCCCTTGCCTTCGGCCGTCAGGCCGGGACCGGGCGGGCCCTCAACGTCACCTCGATCGCCGGGCGCGTCGAGCCGGCCACGGTCGACATCACGGCCAACGGGCCCGACGGCGAGGACCAGGGGACGGGGATGGTCCTCACCGCCTCGGGCACGGTGCTGACCAACAACCACGTCATCGACGGGTCTATGACACTCAAGGCCCAGGTCGACGGTTCGGGTACGTCCTACACGGCCACGGTCCTGGGTACGGACGCCACCGATGACGTCGCCCTGCTCCAGCTACACGGACGATCCGACTTCAAAACGGTGACGATCGGCGATTCCGGCGCCGTCAAGGTGGGTGACCAGGTGGTGGCCGTCGGCAACGCCCTGGCCCTTCCCGGCCAAGAAACGGTTACCAGCGGCATCATCTCCAACACCAAGCGATCGATCAGCGTGAGCAACCCGAGCACAGGGCTGAGCGAGAACCTGAGGGACATGTTCCAGACTTCGGCGCCTCTGAACCCCGGCAACTCCGGAGGCCCTCTAGTTGATTCGGCCGGTCACGTGATCGCCATGAACACGGCCGTGGCCGCCACCACCAACTCGGGCCAGAGCGCCACCAACGTGGGTTTTGCCATACCCATAAACTCGGCGATGGCCATTGCTCGCCTCATCTACGCCGGCAAAGCCAGCACCACGGTCCAGATCGGGCCGCATGCCATCATGGGCGTCGAGGTGACGTCGGTGCCCTGCGCCGAAGGCCAGGACGGCTGCACGGGCCTGGGCTCCTCTTCGACCATCTTCGGCACCACGCCGTCGACCTACCGCGCCCCGACCAGCAAGGGGGCTGTCATCCTCGGGGTGGTCAGCGGGGCGCCGGCCCAGAAGGCCGGGCTCGCCGCTGGCGACGTCATCGTTGGCGTAGACGGGCACACCATCACGTCCCCCGTAGAGCTCACAGTCCAGCTGGACGGGCGGAAGGTGGGCCAGAAGGTGACCATCGCCTGGCTGGCCGTCAACGGTAAGCACTATTCGTCGTCGCTCACCCTCATCCAGGGCCCTAACCTCTGAGCCTGGACCTGATGGGCCCGCACGGGGCCGCAACCAGAGGAGGGCGCACGTGGAGTACACCAGGCTGGGTTCGACGGGTCTCGAGGTTTCGAGGATCTGCCTCGGCTGTATGAGCTTCGGGGAACCCCAACGGGGTGGCCATCCATGGAGCATGGGCGAGGACGCGGCCAGGCCCATCATCCGCCAAGCCCTCGAGGCGGGCATCAACTTCTTCGACACGGCCAACGTCTACTCGGACGGCAGCAGCGAAGAGATCGTGGGCAAGACCCTCGGAGAACTGGCCCACCGGGACGAGATCGTGCTGGCGACCAAGGTAAACGGCCGTATGCACCCCGGCCCCAACGGCGCCGGGCTGTCGCGCAAAGCCATACTTTCCGAGATCGACCACAGCCTGCGCCGGCTGGGCGTGGACTACGTGGACGTCTACCAGATCCACCGTTTTGACCACAGCACCCCGGTGGAGGAGACCGTCGAGGCCCTCAACGATGTCGTGCGAGCCGGCAAGGCTCGCTACGTGGGCGCCTCGTCCATGTACGCCTGGGAGTTTTCCAAGATGCTCCACATCGCCGAGCGGCACGGCTGGGCCCGCTTCGTGTCCATGCAGGACCACTACAACCTCGCCTACCGAGAAGAGGAGCGAGAAATGCTCCCTCTGTGCGCCGACCAGGGCATCGGCGTCATCCCCTGGAGCCCGCTGGCCCGGGGCCGGCTGACCAGGGACTGGGACGCGCCTACCGCACGCAGCGAGACGGACGAGTTCGGAAAGCACCTATACCGCGACAGCGACCGGGCCGTCGTAGAGGCCGTGGCCAAGGTGGCCCAGGCCCGGTCCCTCAGCCAAGCCCAGGTCGCCCTGTCCTGGCTGCTGAGCAAGCCCGTCGTCAGCGCCCCCATCGTCGGCGTCACTCGGCCCGAACAACTCGCAGACCTGCTCGGGGCGGTCGACGTCCAGCTCAGTGCCGAGGAGATCGGCCAGCTGGAGGCGCCCTACGAGCCTCACGCCATCGCCGGCCATTGAGGCCGCCACGCCTTGGCACCGCCCTCGCGGCACCCGGGGCCGCTCCCTCGCCTTGGCGCTGCCCGCCGGCACCCGGGTCACACCCAACGCCTTGGCACCGCCCGCCGGCACCCGGGACGCCGGCGCCGGCGCACGCGGCCCCGCCGGCCCGCTAGCCCAAAGGCTCGAACCGGGCTGTGAAGTGGCGCAGCTGGCGGGGCTCGTAGACGATCTTGAGGCCCCGCAGCTGGGGCGCAAGGGCGAGCACCCTCTCGCACACCTCGATCACGTAGTCGATGTGGCTCTGGGTGTAGGTCCGCCTGGGGATGGCGAGGCGCACGAGCTCCATGGACGCGGCCTGCTCCGTCCCGTCCGGCCGGCGCCCGAACATCACGGACCCGATCTCGCAGCTGCGGATGCCGCCCGTTTCATAAAGGGCGACGGCCAGCGCCTGTCCCGGGTACTCCAGGGCGGGGATGTGGGCCAGCATCGTGCCGGCGTCGATGTAAACGGCATGGCCCCCGATAGGTACGACCACGGGGATACCGAGCTTGTCGAGGGCCTCGCCCAGGTAGGCCGTCGAGCGGATGCGGTAACGCAGGTACTCGTGAGAAACGGCTTCCGTCAGGCCCTGGGCTATAGCCTCGAGGTCGCGGCCGGCCAGGCCCCCGTACGTGGGGAAGCCCTCGGTGAGGATCAGCACGCTGCGGCATGCCTCGGCCAGGTCGTCGTCGTTGCAGGCCAGCCAGCCGCCGATGTTGGCCAACGGGTCCTTTTTGGCACTCATGGTCATCCCGTCGGCCAGGGACGCCATGTCCCTCACGATGTCGGCCACGTCCCGCCCCGCCTGGCCCTCCTCGCGCTCGCGGATGAACCAGGCGTTCTCGGCGAACCGGCAGGCGTCCAAGAACAACGCCAGGCCGTGCCGGTTGCAGACCTCGCGCACCCGGCGCAGGTTGGCCAGGCTCACGGGCTGACCGCCGCCGGAATTGTTGGTCACCGTGACCATGACCACGGGGATGTTCTCGGCCCCGACCCGGCGCACCAGCGCCTCGAGGGCGTCGGCGTCGAGGTTGCCCTTGAACGGGTGCCGGTGGCGCGGGTCCCGTCCCTCGGCGATCACCAGGTCGACGGCCTCGGCCCCGGTGGACTCGACATTGGCCCGGGTGGTGTCGAAGTGGGTGTTGTTGGGCACGAACTTGCCGGGGCCGCCGAGCACGCTGAAGAGGATCTTCTCCGCCGCCCGGCCCTGATGGGTGGGGATGACGTGACGAAAGGGGAACAGCTCGGTCACCGCGTCACGGAACAGGTACCACGACGGCGACCCGGCGTACGATTCGTCGCCATGCTGGACGGCGGCCCACTGGTCTCGGCTCATGGCCCCCGTCCCCGAGTCCGTGAGCAGATCGATGAGCACGTCCGTGGCCGGCAGGGCGAAGAGGTTGTAGCCCGCCTCGGCGATGGCCTGGCGCCGGTAGTCGGGCGTCACCATCCGTAGGGGCTCGACGGCGTGGATGCGGAAAGGCTCGATTACGGTGCGGAAACCAAAAGGTGGGGCCGTGACAGCCGGGTCTGTGGGCACAGCCGGGACTATAGGCTGCCCCTTCTCCACGCCCCTAATGCACCCACCGGCTCTCCCGAGCCGGGCAGGCCGGTCAACTGGCGGGGCGGACCCCGACTTCTTCCAGGTGGGCCAGGAGGTCGGCCGGGTCCTGGTAGACGCGGTAGGCCCCGGCGGCCTGCAGTTCCTCCGGCCCGTAGCCTCCCGACAGCAACCCGATGCCCAGGGAGCCCGCTCGCTGCGCGGCCAGGAGATCCCAGATACTGTCGCCCACCACAAAGGCCCGGCCCGGGTCGATGTGCAACCGCTCGGCCGCGGCCAGGAACAGGTGCGGGTCGGGCTTGGCCCGCTCGACCAGATCCCGGGTCACGACGGGCACATAGTTGGGCAGGTCGAGCAGGGCCAGGCCCACTTCGGCGACCTTTTGCGCCGAACTGGTGGCAATGGCGAAGGGGACCTCGTGGTCGCTTAGCGCCCGTAGCAGTTCCCGGGCGCCGGGCAGGGGTACGACGCTGCCCGCCCGGACCAGGTAACCCTCGCGGTGCAGGGCCGAGAGCCGGACCAGCGTGTCGGCGTCGAGGGTGACGCCGGTCTCGCGTTGCAGGGCGCTCAGGAACAGGCCACCGCTCATGCCTATGCGCCGGTGGATGCGCCACACCGAAAGGGGGATCCCGCACTCCGTGAGCGCCTCCTGCCAGGCGGCGACGTGCTGGTAGACCGAGTCCACCAGGGTCCCGTCGAGGTCGAAAAGGAACGCCGGCGAAGGCACATGGAACCGGCCGCTCTTGAGTGCACCAGACATGCCCGCAACCCTAGTTCCGGACCAGCAACTCCAAACCCGAGGTTGACAACCCCAGGTTCGGCGCCGGCCGCCTAAGTCCGTGTTGCCGCCCAAGTCCGAAGCCGGCCGCCCCAAGTCCGAAGCCGGCCGCCCCAAGTCCGAAGCCGGCCGCCCCAAGTCCGAAGCCGGCCGCCTAAGTGCGGGGCCGGCCGCCTAAGTGCGGGGCCGGAAGACCAGCTCGGCCTCGATACCCCGCAGGTCACCTTCATCGTCCTCGTGGCGTCGCGGGGCCGAAGCCCGACTCCTGCAGGACGCCGGCCAGGGCGCCGTCCTGGTCGCCGCCGACCTCGAGGAGCAAGGACCCACCGGGCCGCAGAAGCCCCGCGGCAGCGCGCACGGCCTGCTCGAGGACCCGGGTGCCGTGGGGGCCACCGTCCAGGGCCCCGAGGGGCTCGTACTGGCGGACGTCTCGGGGGAGGAAGACGATCTCCTCGCTGGGCACATAGGGCACGACGGCGATTACCACGTCGAAGCGGCCGCGGAGCTCGCCGGGCAACGCTTCGGCCAGGTGGCCGGCGTACACTTCCACCCCGTTGGCGGCGGCGCAGCGGCAGGCCGCCTGGTCGAGGTCCGTGGCCACCACCCGGGCGCCCGGCCGCGCCCGCCCGAGGGCCAGGGCGATGGCGCCCGACCCGGTGCACAGGTCGGCGGCCATGCCGTCGGCGGGCAGAAGCTGGATGGCCCGCCGGACCAGCGCTTCGGTCTGCCCGCGGGGCACGTAGACCCCGGCGTGGACCAGGACGCGGTGGCCATGGAAACTGGTCCTGCCTGTCACCCAGGCCAGCGGCTCGCCCGTCACCCGGCGGGCGACGAGGCGCTCGAGGACCTGCTGGTCACCGCCGGCGGCCTCGATGAGCTCCTCGGCCTCCTCGAAGGGGGCCACACAGCCGGCCTCGGACAACCGCGCCGCCAGAGCCCTGCGCCCGGGGCGTGCTCGGCTCACCCGGTCAACCTAGGGCCTTGACGCACCAACCACCCGGGGGAAGGTCCTTGTAGGCACCGACCCCCAGCGAAAGGCGAGGTGCTCACCCCTCGGGCCCGCTGACGGCGGTTCAGACCGGGCCGCGGGCCAGGCCGGCCCCGAACCTCACCGCTGCGCATGCCGGGCAAGAACAGGAAGCCGCCCGTCACCACGGCTCCTACGATCCCCACGCCGATCAGGGTCTGGCGGGCACCGAGAGCTTCGGCCACCGGGGCCGTGAGGGCGTAGCTGAGAGGCAGCAGGGCCGTCGAGATGGCCCAATCGATGCTCGAGACGCGCCCCAGCATGCTGTTGACGACCCGGCGCTGCTTGAGCGTCGCCCACACGACCGCCCCGGCGGCTTCGGCCCCGTTGACTACCAGGGCGGCGCCGGCCAGGCCCCAGGAGCTGGTTGCCACCCCGTAGCCGGCCACGGCCAGGGTAGCCAACGTCCACCACCCGTAGATCCAAAGCATCGGCCGTTGGGGGTGCTGGCGGTGGCCCGACAGGACAGCCCCGATGAGGGCACCGACCCCGCCGGCCGCCAAGACCTCCCCGTACGTGGACGCGCCCTGGTGGAGGCTGTTGCGGATTATGTACGGCAGCAGGACCTGGGTTGGGCCGATGAAGAGCAGGTAGGTGAACGTGGCGGAAAGAAAGGTCCCCCACAACCACACCTGGCTGCGGACGTAGCGCAAGCCCTCGCGGACGTCCCGGCTAAGGCCGGCGCCGGGCTCGGGGCCCCGGTCAAGGGCGGCGCCAGGCTCGGCGCGCCGGTCAAGGGCGGCCCCTTTCGGCGAGCGGTACCCGTCGATGGCCACCATCCTCCTCACGCACAGCGCCGAAAAGGCGAAGCTGGCGGCGTCCAGGGCGAAGGACCCGGCCGGGCGCAGTAGGGCGACGGACACGCCGCCCAGGGCGGGGCCGGCCAACTGGAGGGCGAAAGGCCGGGCGAACTGCTCGATGGCGTTGGCTTGGACCAGCTCGGGGCCAGGAACGAGCTGAGGGACCAGGGCATCGAACGACGGCGAGGAGAAGGCAGTGGCCGTGCCTATCACGGCGCCGGTCAGGCAGAGCTCATAGAGGTGGACCGAGCCCCCGGCCACCAAAGCGGCGAGGGCGCCCACGGCCGCGGCGCGTACGACATCGGCCCAGAACAGCACGGTGCGCCGGGAAAGCCGGTCCGAGACAGCGCCCCCCACGAGCAGGAAGACCAACTGGGGGGCGGAGGTGGCCAGGCCCACATAGGCCAGGGCCGACGGGTGGTCGGAGACGGCGTAGGCCTGCCAGGCCACGGCGACAATGAAAATGCCGTCGCCCAGGAGCGAAACGGCCATCCCGGTCCACAGGAGCCGGAAGTCCCGCCGGCGCAGCGGCGCCGTGATCAGCATGAAGAGTGGCTCCTCTAGTGCCCTATTGGCGGGCGAGGCAGGGGCATTAGGAGCCGGGTGGCTGCGCCCGCTGCATTTCGAAGCGCTCGGCCAGTTCGGCCAGGACCGCGTTGAGCTGTTCTATTTCGCTGTCGTCGTTGGCCGCCGTCACCTGGACACGAAAACCCACCTGCGACCGCGGCACCAGCGGGTAAGCGGCCAGCGTCACATAGATACCCCGGTCGAACAGGAACCGGCCCACGGCGTCGATGTCGTCGGCCCGGCCGAGCGGGAGCTCGATGACGGGGAAGCCCGACGTGTTGAGCGTCCGTAGGCCAAGCCTGTGCACCTGGTCCAGGACGCTTTTGGTCTTCAGGCGCAAGGAGGAGCGTATCTGTTCACCTTCGGCGTCATTTACGTTGAACCCGGCGAGCACCGTGGCCAGTGAGGCGATAGGCGACGGCCCCGAATAAAGGTAGGGCGCGGCGGCCACTTTCAGATGGTTCTTGAGCCACGTGGGCAGGGCCATGAAGGCGGCCAGAGAAGAATAAGACTTGGAGAACCCGGCGACCAGGATGACGTTGTCGTAGGTTTCGTCGAAGTACCGGACGATGCTGTTCCCCCGGAAACCGTAGGGCATTTCACCACTGGGCCGCTCACCGATGATCCCGAAACCGTGGGCGTCGTCCACATACAGCAGGGTGTCGTAATCCCGACAGATGCGGGCGTACAGCGGTAGGTCGGGCGTATTACCGGTCATGCTGTTGAGGCCGTCGAGGCAGAAAATCCTCGACATTTGGGGAGGTACCGAACGCAGGACCTCTTCGAGGTGGCCGGGGTCGTTGGCCCTGACCCGGTGAAGGGTGGCGCCGGCCCCCCGGGCGATGGCCGCCCCCTCGTAAATGGTCTTATGCGCCTGGGCATCGACCAGGACGGCGCCCTGGCCGGCCAGGACCGGGATCACCGACGTATGGATGAGCGTGATGGTGGGCAGTACCAGCGTGTCGGGCGCGCCGAGCAGCTCGGTGAGCCGGTCCTCGATTTCCAAGTAAGGACGCGGGTTCCCGAGCAATCGCGACCAGCTTGGGTGCGTGCCCCACTGGCGGATGGCCCCTTCCACCGATGCCATGATCTCGGGGTGCAGGTCGAAGCCCAGGTAGTTGCAGGAGGCAAAATCCGACAGCCATTGGTCTCCGATCCGGATGCGCCGGCCGTTGATTTCCTCGATGACGGCGTCCATCATCGGGTGTGAGGAGCGGAGGCGTTCGAGGTCGGCCCACCGGCTGTCGGCCCGGGCCCGCTCGGGTGGGCTTTCCAGCGCCGTCCGGCTGGGCCGGCCCAGGTGCTCGTCATTATTGCTTGTCCTCCAGCGCTTCGTGGGCCTGGGACGTGAGTTCCCCCGAGGCCATCAACGGGAGGAGCCGCTCCATCTCGTCGGGGCCGACGGGCCGGGCGAAAAGGAAGCCCTGTCCGTAGTCACAGCCGAGGGCTCTCAGGCCGTCGGCCTGACGAGGCTTTTCGATGCCTTCGGCCACCGTGTCCAGGCTGAGTGACCGGGCCAGCTGCACAATGGCCTCGGCCAGGGCCAGGGCCCGGTCCGAGTCGCCTACGTCGTCGACAAACGACTTGTCCACCTTCAGGATGTCGATAGGGAACCGCTTCAAATAACTGAGGGACGAGTAACCGGTGCCGAAGTCGTCTACGGCGAAGGCCACGCCCAGCTCCTTCATCTGCATCATGCGGGCGATGACCGCCTCGGCGTCGTGCACCAACAGGCTCTCGGTGATCTTCGAGCACCAGGCAGCCCGCCTCCAACTGGGCGTCGCGCAGGGCCTCCGACACGTCTTCGAGCAAGCCTTCGTGCTGGAAATGACGGGCGGAGATGTTGACGTTCATCTTCAGCCTCGAGCCCAGGTTGTGCTCCTGCTGCCACATGCGGGCTTTGCGGCACGCCTCGCGCAGCACCCAGCGGCCTATCGGGATAATGAGGCCCGTCTCCTCGGCCAGCGGGATGAACTCCATCGGCTCGACCAGGCCACGCTCAGGGTGCTGCCAGCGGATCAGCGCCTCCAAGGCGATGCCGGCACCGCCGGTTAGGCTGACTATGGGCTGGTAATAGAGGACGAACTGCTCCTCGTCGACGGCCTGCTGGAGCTCCGCCGTCCGTTCGAGGCGGTCGCTCACGGCCTCCTGTAGGGAGGGCTGGTAGACCTCGTAGCCGTTCTTGCCCTTGGCCTTGGCCGCGTACATGGCCACGTCGGCCGCTTGCAGGAGCTCCGCCGGGCCCTCCAGGCCGAGCTTGCTGTAGGCGATCCCCACGCTGGCATGGACGGGGATGAGGCGTTCGTTGACCGAGAACGGAGGCTTCAGGTCGGCCAGGATGCGCTCGGCGGCGAGGCAGGCGTCGGAAATGTCCTCGGTCGCCTCCAGCAAGACGGCGAACTCGTCGCCACCGAAACGAGCCGCCGTGTCGCCCGAGCGCAGCGAGCCCATGAGGCGCTCGGCCACGGCCACGAGGAGCTCGTCGCCCACGGCATGGCCCATGCTGTCGTTGACGAGCTTGAAGTCGTCCAGGTCCAGGAACAGCACCGCCAGTGAAGTCAGGGAGCGCGCCGCCCGGGCCAGGGCGTGCTCGAGGCGGTCCCGGAACAAGGGCCGGTTGGCCAGGCCGCTCAAGGCGTCGTGGAAGGCCTGGTGCTTGAGTTCCTCTTCCAGGCGTTTGCGCTCGGTCACATCCCGCAAGGTGAGGACGATGCCCTCCACGGTGGGCTCGCCGAGCAGGTTGGTGGTCACGACCTCCAGGTCGCGCCACGAGCCGTCACCATGGCGCACCCGCCACTCCGCCGTAGCCGACGCGCCGGCCCGGAAAGCGACGCCACCGTAGACGGCGATCGCTCTTTCCAGGTCCTGGGGGTGGAGAAGCGAGGTGAGGCGTTTGCCCTCCAATGCCCCCGGTTCGTACCCGAGGATGCGTTGCGCCGAGGGCGTTTGATAGGTGATGGTGGTGTCGGGGCGGGCGATAAGGATGACGTCGGAGGCGCTCTGCACGAGCGTCTGGAACCGGGACTCGCTGCGCCGGGCGTGAAAGGCCTCCGTAAGCTCCTCGCGGTCGAGGGCCAGGCCCACCTGGGCGGCCAGGGTCTCAAGGGTGTTCGTGAGGTCTATGGGCAGCTCGTCGGAGGTCTCGACGACGATGACGCCCTTCAGTTTCTCGGCCGTGACGATGGGGCACGCAAAGATGCGGTCCGTGGCCGTCCCCGGCAGGTCTCCGTCCACCACCGGCACCGTGTAGCGCACGGCCCGCCCGGCTCGCAGACCGTCCCACACTGCCGCGGGAAGTGTGCCCAGCTCGAACAGGGGGTCACCGGCGGCCGTGGTGGGCCCGGCCACCATAAAGAACTCGCCGGTTATGTCGGCCATGGCCAGGCTGACCGAGAACGCGTCGGCATGGCCGCCCACCAGGTCGCCCACGGCCCGAACGGTGGCCTCGTTGATGCCGGTGCGACCAGGCGCGCCCACCAGCTGGGCCGCTTCCCGGCGCAGGACCTGTTCGCGGGACACGGCCTGCTTATGGGCGGAAACGACCCCCGACATGCGCAGCACGACGAGGAAGAACATGAGCCCGGCCACCCCGGCAATGACCGGTGCGTCCACCGGTTTGCCCACCGTCGTCTCGACGAACAGGCCCACCGGGGCGATGAGGGTGACGGCGCCGAGAAGGGCCAGGCGCGAACGGCTCGTGAGCAGGGCCGCCAACGGCCGGCGCTGAGACAGCTCCCGCATCGACGGGTGAAGTGCGGCGGCCCCCCAGCAGCTGTAGAAGATAACCCACCCGATGTCGAACGGGTTGCCGTCGTGCCAGTTCCAACCCGGGTGCAGCCCGGCCAGTCCGTAGACGGAGTCGGCCACCAGCGTCCCCATCGTGCCGATGGCCAGCAGGCGTCCGGCGGCATTGCGCAGGCCTCCGGCGCTCCACAGATGGGCCAGCATGGCCAGCAGCAGGACGTCGCCCAGGGGGTAGGCGGCGGCGGTCAAGCGGACGAGCATCCCGCCCGAGGCGCGGACGTTCGGGCCGATCAGGAAGATCCACGACAGCAACCCGAGGCCCAGGGTGACGATGAGGGCGTCGAGCAAGCCGGCCTTGTCACCACCGGGCAGCCGCGCCCGCACCAGCAGGAGGAGGCCGACGGCCAGGACCGGGTACATGGTGATGTAGATGGCGTCGACGAACGACGGGAACGGGATGTTCTGCTGGCCCATTATCTGGTGCCAGGTCTTGTAAATCGTGTCCCCGGTTATAAAGAGGGTGACGCCGGCTCCGATGAACCACCAGGCCAGGGAGGCCTTGGGCCGGTACTTGCGGGCCCCGTAGACGATGGCGGCCACCGACGAGAGCCCCAGGACCGACCAGGCCGGGACCTGTCCCTTCCACTCCATCCACGGGATGAAACCGATCATGCGGGGCTTGCCGGACGGGATCCCGAAGGGGAAGTAGACAAGGGCGACGACGGCCTCGAAGGCGAGGAACCATACCCAGGTCCGGTTTTTCCGGATCTTCTCCGGCGGGGCGGGCGTGCCCGAGCTGGTCCCCGGGCCCGAGCTGAGAGCCGTACCCGACGGGCCAGGACGGACCTGGTCACTCAAGTCCAATACCGGCAGAACCGGAACGCGCCTCGTGGCCAGGCTCTTCACCCAGTTACCATCGGTAGGCGACCGGGGGGACTTAAGACCTTGCCCCCGGGGGCCCTGTCCGGCGACAAAGATCTCCGCGTTCAGGGGCACGCGTCACCACCCGAAGGCGCTCGGCCTGTTGGCGCGCTATCCCTCGACGTCCTCCGGATGCGGTGCGCCGCGGCACCAGCCGCCGGCCAAGGCTAGCCCTGGCTCACCCGACGGCTTTAGCGCTCACCCGAGGGCTTTAGGGCTCAGCCGGCAGTAGGGCTCAGCCGGCAGTAGGGCTCAGTTATCGGTCGCGGCCGCTTCGGCCTTGGCTTTCGCGGCGCGCTCAGCCAGGAGAGCGTCTAGGTCGGCACGACTCACCGTCACGTAGTCGCCCGTCGGCGGAGCCACGGTAGCGACCACCGGGACCGCCGGTGGCGCCGGTAAGACGGGTGCAGCCGCAGTTGCGGTCACCGGGGTAGCGGCCGGGGTGGTCCCCGCCTCCGCCTCGGAATGAGCTTTGCGGAACTCCCGCAACGCTTCACCGGTGTTCTTGGCCAGCTTCGGGAGTTGGCTCCCACCGAAAAGCACCACGAACGCCACCAGGATGACGATCAGGTCATCGCCACCAGAAAAAATCGTTGATAGCACAGCAACCCCCCTTCTCAGGTAGCCGGTACACGCTCGAGCCTACCACCCTGGCCGGCTGAGCCCGGGGCGCCCGGAGGGCCCGGCCTAGCCCGGACGGATGTCACACCGCCGGCGCCCTCACCGTCCGTCCTCGGTCCGAGGTCGCCGGCGGCATCGCCCGCCGGCGCGCCGAGGGCCAGCCCGATGTCGTTATCGAGGGGCCGGCGGCAGAAGAAGGCGACGCGGGCGCGGCGGGTCGTTGACCGGGTATACGGGAGGCTCGCCCCGCATTACCGCAGCCGCGTTTTCGGCCACCTTGGTCCGCAGTTGCACGAACGACCGGTCGGAGAGGTAGGCCACGTGCGGGGTGGCGACCACAGACGGGTGCGACCGCAGCGGGTGGCCGGCGGGCAAGGGCTCCCGGTCGAAGACGTCCACGCCGGCCCCGGCCACGTGGCCCGTGGCCAGGGCGGCCTGCAGCGCCTCCAGGTCGATCACGTCCCCCCGTGCCGTGTTGACGATGATGACGCCCGGCTTGGTCAGGGCTAAGGCCGCGCCGGAGATGAGGTGGTGCGTGAGCTCGGTCAGGGGGCAATGCAGGGACAAAAAATCGCTCTCCCGCAGGAGCACCTCCAGGTCGGGACAGGCGAAAACGCCGTCCCTGGTCATTTTCTCCGGCGCCACGAACGGGTCATAGGCCGAGACCTTGAGGCCCATGGCCAGTGCCCGCCGGCTGGTGGCGCTGCCAATACGGCCGTAGCCGACGATCCCTAGGGACCGGCCCTGCAGGGCCACGGGCATGTACTGGCCCTCGTCGCCGCGCCAGGCGCCCTGTCGGACTTTTTCGCTGAAGCCCCGGAGATCCCGGGCCACGGCCAACAACAGCATTATGGCGTGATCGGCCACTGTGTCCGTGCCGTAGTCGGGCACATTGGCCACCCAGATCCCGGCGGCCGTGGCGGCCGGGATGTCGACGTTGTCCACCCCGACGCCATAACGGACGACGAGGGCGCACGAGCCCGCCTTCGCCAGCACGCGCCGGGTGATCGGCGCGTGCTCGACCAGGATGACCGCCGCTTCGCCCAGGAGCGGCTCATCGAGGACGTGTTCTTCATCCCAGACCCCGGCGTCGGTTACGACCAGTCTCCCGCCGGCGGCCTCGATTATGTCCCGTTCGAGACCGAGATCGTTAAGCGAAGAATCGAGGAGGAGGGCCAGATGGCCTGGGGCCGTCGTCATGAGCAGTTCTTCGTCAACGCTACAATCAGGGCATATTTTTCACCAAAGCCAGGGTGTCTGCCGACTGATGAGCCTTCGTGACTGACACGCGCCCCGGGGCCATCGACTTCCGGTCGTTCGAGCCCTACTACGTGCAGCTCACCCGCATCTTATTGAAGGACCTCGAGAACAACCGGGCCGAGGGCCACCTGCTGCCCTCCGAAGCCGAACTCTGCGCCCAGTACTCGGTCAGCCGGACCGTGGTGCGCCAGGCCCTGTCCGACCTCGAGCGCGAGGGCCTCGTGCTCAAGATCAAGGGCAAGGGCACGTTCGTGACCGGACGCAAGATGGACACCAGCTTCATCCAGGACACGCTCGGCTTCTACGAGTCGATGGTGAAGGCCGGCCACATGGTGCACAGCCGCGTCCTCAAGCTCAGCACCGAGCCCTGCGGCGTCGACACGGCCCGGCTGCTCGAGCTCGGGGTGGGCGAACCGGTCGTGCAGTTCGACCGCGTGCGCAGCGTCGACGGCCGGCCGGTGCAGGTGGTGCGGGCCTCCATGCCGGCCAAGTTGTTCCCCGGACTGGCTGACCTGGACATGACAGACCGCTCGCTCTACCAGGTACTGCGGGACTCGTACGGCGTGCGCCCCAAGAGCGGTCACCGCGGCATCGAGGCGGTGGCGCTGTCAAGGCAGGACGCCGACCACCTCGGGGTGCCCAAGGGGACCCCCGGCCTGCGCATGTACAGCATCACCCGGTCCACGGACGACATAGTGTTCGAGCACTTCATTGCTTACTATCGGGGGGATAGCTTCCGCTTCGAACTGGAGGTCGGGTCGCGGGGATCCTCGTGAGCTCAGTGCCGGCCCCTCGCCCGGCCGACTAGGCGCTTCCCGTGGCATCTGAGTGCGTCCTGGCCATCGACGCCGGCACGCAGTCAGGGCGAGCCGCCCTCGTCGGGCCGGACGGCTGCCTGCGCGACCTGGCTACCTGCCCGTTCCCGCTCGCCACCCCCCAGCCGGGCTGGGCCGAGCAGGATCCCGAGCACTGGTGGTCGGCCACGTCCAGCAACATCGCCGCCGTCATGGCCCGCAACCCGGGGACGACCGTGTCGGCCGTAGCCGTTTGCGGACAGATGCACAGCGTGGTGGCCTTGGACGCAGCCGGTAACCCGCTGGTCCCCCGGGCCGGCATCTGGAGCGACAAGCGGGCTGCGCCCCAGGTGGCCAAGTTCCGGGCCCGTCACGATGCCGCACAACTCAGTGCCATGGCCGCCAACGCCCCGCTACCGGCCTGGGCCGGCTTCAAAATGGCGTGGACGCGGGCCGAACAGCCCGACGTCTACGAACGGACGAGGACCTTTCTTGTCGCCAAGGACTTCTTGAACCTGCGGCTGTGCGGCGAGGTCGCTACCGACCCTTCAGAAGCATCGGGCACTTTCCTGACCGACGCAGCCACGGGCCGGTGGGCGCCCGCCCTGGTGCACGCCCTCGATCTCGACGAAGGACTCCTCCCGCCCATCGTGGGCCCGACGACAGTTATCGGCGGCATCCGGCCCCAGGTCGCCGAGGCCACGGGCCTCCGAGCCGGGACGCCCGTCGTGGCCGGGGGCGGGGATATGCTCTGCCAGCTCCTGGCCGTGGGCATGACCCGGCCCGGGCGCTTGGCCGAGGTGGCGGGGACGGGGTCGATAGTGGCCGCCTACGGGCACGAGGCATCGACTGACCCGCGGGTGATGAGCCTGCGTACGCTGACCGGAGGTTGGGCCAACTTCGGCATAACCGACGGGGCCGGCTCCTGCCTGGGCTGGCTGGAGAAGCTCCGGTCGGCCGGCCCGAGCGGGCATATGGACGGTCCCACCCGCGACTACGCCTCCATCGACAGGGTGGCCGCCGCCGCTCCGCCCGGCTCTGACGGGCTGCTCTTTTTCCCTTATCTGCTGGGCGAACGGACGCTGGGGAGCGGGCGCTCGAGGGCGTCGTTTATCGGGCTCACGCTCCTGCACGACAGAGCCCACATGGCCCGCGCCGTGATGGAAGGCATCTGTTTCGAGAACCGGCGCGCCCTGGACCTGCTGGTAGGCCCGGGGGACGGCACCGTTCTGGGCTGCACCGGGGGTGGTTCACAGAGTGATCTGTGGAACCAGTTACGGGCGGACATCTATGAGCGTCCCGTTCGCTCGCTCGGGCCCACCGAGGGTGGGCTCCGGGGCGCCGCCCTGCTCGCCGCCGTCGGTGCGGGCTGGTACCCGAGCGCGGTCGATGCGGCCGAGACCGTGATCGGGCCTGGCGCCGAATGGCGGCCCCGACCGGAGGTCGCCGAGACCTACCGAGCCGGGTATGCCGCGTTCTGCACCGTCCACGACGCCCTCGGCCCCCATTGGGACGCCTGGCGCCGCTGACGCGGCCACGGGCCACCTGACGCGCCGGTCCCCCGGCTCACGGCCCGGCCCGACCGGCCCCCCGGGCTCACGGCCCGCCTGGCGGCCCCCCGGCTCACCTCACCACGCGACCCCCCGCTCACCTCACCACACGGCCCCCCGGCTCACCTCACCACACGGGCCGAGCCGCCGGCCACCAAGCGCTTCACTTCGGCCAGAGTCGCCATTGACGTGTCGCCCGGGGTGGTCATGGCCAGGGCGCCGTGAGCCACCCCGTAGCGCAACGCCTGCTCGACCGGTAGCCCCGTCAGCAGCCCGTAGATGAGGCCAGAAGCGAACGAGTCGCCCCCGCCGACGCGGTCCATGACCTCGAGGTCCTCGGGCATGTCGTGGGCGAAAATCTCGCCCCCGGCCCAGCAGATCCCGCCCCAGTGGTTGCGACTGGCCGAGCGGACGCCCCGCAGGCTGGTGGCGATGACCTTGAGGGAGGGGTACTCGGCCGCCACCCGGCCCAGCATGGCGCCGTAGCTGGCCGTGTCCAGTGAGGCGTAAGAGGAGTCGCCCCCGGCCACGTCGAAGCCCAGGGCGGCGCTGAAATCCTCCTCGTTGCCGAAAAGGACGTCCGTCATAGCCACCAGCCGCCGGTTGACCTCCACGGCCCGTTGGGCACCGCCCACCGCCTTCCACAGCGAAGGCCGGAAATTGAGGTCGTAGGACGTGACCGTGCCCGCCCGCTGGGCGGCGGACATGGCCTCTTCGACCACGCCGGCCGTGCTTTCCGACAACCCGGCGAAGATGCCGCCGGTGTGGAACCATCGAGCCCGCTCCGAGCCGAAGACCTCGTCCCAGGGAAGTTCTCCGGGCCGCAACTGGCTGGCGGCGCTATGGCCTCGGTCGGAGCACCCCAACGCCGCCCGGGCCCCGAAGCCGCGCTCGGTGAAATTGAGCCCGTTGCGCACGCTGCGGCCGATGCCGTCATAGGGGGCCCAGCGCAGGTGCGAAATATCCACCCCGCCTTGCAGGAGCAGGTCCTCGATCAGACGCCCTACGGGGTTGTCGGCGAGGGCGGTGACTACCGCCGTGCGCAGACCGAAGCAGCGGCGCAAGCCCCGGGCCACGTTGTACTCGCCGCCGCCTTCCCAGACCTGGAAGTTGCGGGTGGTGGCAATGCGGCCCTCGCCCGGGTCAAGGCGCAACATCACCTCGCCGGCGGCGACGAGGTCCCAGCGGCACTCGTCTGCGGGACGCAGGGCCAGTGTTCCCTCAGCCACGGTGAACAGCGGCGGCGGCGACGATGCCCACCGCCTCGGCCGTGAGGTCCCGGATCTTGGCGAAGTCGCCCTCGGCCAACATGGCCTTGGTCACCATCCAACTCCCGCCACACGCCGCCACCTGCGGCAGGCTGAGGTAGGTGCCCAGATTGGAGGCATTTATGCCCCCGGTAGGTACAAACCGGACCTCACCGAACGGCCCGGACAGCGCCTTTAGGAACGGGATACCCCCCGATGCCTCGGCCGGGAAAAACTTGAGCAGGGGCGCGGCACCGGCCCGCAAGGCGGCCTGGATCTCGCTTGGCGTGCAGACGCCCGGCATGACCAGGACCTGCCTCTCGCAGCAGTAAGCCACCAGCTCGGGGTCGGTGCCCGGGCAGACCACGAAGCGCGCCCCGGCGTCTATGACCCGGGCCGCGTCTTCGACGGTGCGCACCGTGCCCGCGCCTATGAAACCGGTCGGGAAGGCCTCGACCAACAACCGGATGCCGTCCAGCCCGGCGGCCGTGCGCAGCGTGATCTCCGCCGCCGGCAGGCCTCCAGCCGACAGCGCCTCGAACAGTGGCTCGGCCAACTCGAGCGCAGGCAGCTCGACCACCGGCAGGAGGCCGATCTCCCTGACACGGGCAATGCTGTCTGCGACGGACGGGGCCAGGTCAGGGCGCATTTGTCCCTCCTCATGAAACTCTCGTTCACGGGGCCGGAAAACCCGGTCCCGACCGGACCGTAGCATGTAGTCATCCCCGGATCCCACCCCGGGCGCCGGCGCTCGTGCTGACGACTGGGGGACCGGCGACCTCGGTGACCACCGGACGCCCGGGCGGCCGGTAACCGGCGGTCGAAATGTAGATGCGTTCGCCGCCGACGCGCCCCTGGAACTCCGCCCCGGCCGGCCTCCGGCCCTGGCCTTTGCGGCCGCAGCACACGACGATCTCCAACTGCGCCGCCGCCGTCGGGGCAAAGGAGGGGTCCAGGAAATAAAGGGCGGCCCGGTTCAGCTCCACCCGGAGGCCGTGGCGAACGGCCTGGTCGGCAATGGCGGCGGCATCGGGCATGCCATCGGCGTTGGGGATGTCCACGTAAACCGTGTGAACGCCCGGCCTCAGCGCCGCCGCCGCCACCGCGTCCCAGGACCTGCGGGCCAGGTGGGAAGGCGAGCCCGCCATGGGGTCGGAGGTGGCCCCGAAGGCACCGCTGACGGCCAGGGCGGCGGCGAGGCTGACCGCCGGTAACACCAGGCGTTCTGGCGGGCCCGCCGATGGGCGGCCCGACCGACCAGCAAAGAGGCGGTTCGACGGCCGGCCAGACCGGGGATCGGACCGGCGGGCAGACTGGCGAACGGACCGGCGGGCAGACTGGCGATCAGACCGGGGGCCCGGGGCCAGGGCCAGCCACCACCCCGTCAGGGCCGGGACCACCAGGGCGCCCGTCCACAGGACGAGGTAAGGGTAAAGGGGGCCATAGGCGAGGTGGACGGACCACACCGCGGCCAGCATGGCGACGGACGTCGCCGCCGCCAGGGACGCCGCGGCGCGCTGCCGGCGAACGAAGCCGTAGACGGCGGCCCCCACCGTGACGAGCAGGTAAGCCAGGAACCAGGGACGCTGCCACAGCGATTGGACCACGAGCCAGGCCGGGTCGGAGTCTCGCCGGGCGAGCTTCTCGCCCAGCCGCAACGGGAACGAGCCGAATATCGTCCCGGCTGCTTGCAGCGCCTTGGCCCAGGGCTGGTGGCCCTGGTGCTTGGAAAGGAAATGGTAGACACGCACCAGGTTGCCGGGGCTGGTGGTCAACTGTTGGACCACGGTGGGCAGCCAGAGCACCACGAGCACCACGACGAGCACGGCCAGGTAGCGCCGCCACTTGGCCGTCGCCCAACCCCACCCGGGCTGGAAGGCCCACAACCCGCTCGGGGACCGGCCCCGGTTGGCGCCCCGGCGCAGACGGGCGCCGGCGGCCAGTCGCAGTATGGGCGTGACCAGAACGAGGGCGCCGACCACGACGACGGTGCTGATATCCGTCTGGCACAGGAACGAGGCGCACACGGCGGCGCCGATGGTGGGCGGCCATGGGTCGGGACTGGTGACGATGTCACCCACCAGCAGGACCAGGAGGGCAGCCGGCAGGGCGATGGCGTAGGGCGCCCAGACAGCGCCCAGGCGTTCGACCCCGAAAGACCACTCATAGGCCAGCAACACCAGGGTGGCCCAACATCCGGTGAGGCCGGGCCGCAGACGGGTGGCGACGACGACTATCGCCGCCGCTGCCGCTGCCTGCACGAGGTCATTGCCCACGACCAGGGCCACCGACGAACCGCCACCGAGCCATCGGAACACACCGAGGACGGCCAACCACAGCGGGCCGAGGTGGTGCCAGCCGTAACGGTCGTAAACACCGAGAAGGTTGCGGCCGACCAGGCTGTTATGCGCCTCGAGGTCGATCAGGGCCTGGTCGCCCCAGAACCAGGTACCGGCCCTGGTGGTGCCCGCTCGCGCCGCCGCCGCCACCATCGGAAGGGCGGCCGCGACCGGCGCCAGCCCGACGGCCAGCGGCGGGAGCGCGCCACTGAACTTTCGTGTGGGCAACGGGCACTCCCGTAATGGGCTGAGACGGAGGGGGCGCACGGCACGGCGATCCTGGGCCCGAGACGCGTCAGGCTAGCGCAGTCCGACCCCGCCCCACCTGCGCCGATCTACTCAGGCCGGGCACAGGGGAGGCTCAACATCTGACGAGACCCTTGATGAAGCCGTCGGTATGCGCCTCCATATCCTCATTGGCCTTGTCGAACTCGTCCATGTCGTAAAGGTGGTAATCGAGCCCGGTGAACTTCCATGCGCCTTTCGACAGCATCGCCAAGCATTGCCGGCTCAGGTCCACCTCCCACATGATGCGCCGTTCGTGGCAGTTGACAGCGGTCAGGGCCTTGAAGTTCCACAGGCCGTAGTCGATCGTCCGCGGGCCGTCATTGTGGTAGCCGGCAATCCCCAAACGGCCATGGGCGCACACCATGTCCCCGGCCAGCTGCAGCGCGCTTTCGGTGCCGGCGAACTCCAGCACGTTCTGGAAGCCGATATTGAAGATGTCAGCCGCGTGGCCGTCCCTGGTCAGGTCGGGCGTACCTATGGCCCGCCAGTCGAGCCTGTACCCCTCGGGCAGGTTTGACGGGTGGTAGACCTCCGTGGCACCGAACTTCAGCGCATTGGCGCGGGCGGCTTCCCTGGGATCGACGGCAACAATATCGCCGTAACCCATAACCTTGAAAAGCGAGACCATGCCGAGGCCCATGTACCCGGTACCGACGACGGCGACCCGGTCACCGGGAAGGGCGGGAGCCATCTTGGCGCCCACGCTGAGCAGGCATGCCAACGGTTCGGCCAGCGCGTCCTCGTCGTTGAGGTTGTCGGGCACGTGGAGCGTTTTGGCCGGGTCCATGACGATGTACTCCTTGTAGCCACCGCCTCCCAGGCCCGTGACCCGGTCACCGACGGCGAACCCCACGACATTGGCACCCGTCCGGGCCACGACGCCTACCGTCTCGTGGCCGAACACGTCTCCCGGCTTGGCCGTCGACCAGGGGTACCACTCCGAATGGCACATCCCCGTGTACGTCAGCTTCACCAGGATCTGGTCCTCGGTGATGGTCGGTTCGGGGACGTCTTCCACATGGCTCTTGCGAGGGCCGTCCATCACGATCTGTTTCACTAGGTCCCTCCTATGGTTTGGCCCGACGGGCCAACGCTAACCGGTTCATCGTCAGGGGCGACGGCCCCCGCCGCCATAGACGGCAACGGCGACGGCTAGGCGCCTCCCCAATCCCGGCACCTGAGCGGTGCAAGATCCGCCGGGCCGGCCGCAGTATGGTTCCAAGCATCGACGTCGTCAACCCCCAGACCCGAGCCAGTATGCCGGAGAAGGCGTTCCGGCGCCGCTTTGCCCGTCTGGCCACAGTGGCCGTACTGGGCCTCGTGGTCGCCTCGTGCGGTTCGGGCGGGCATACCACCACGACGACATCGGCGCCCGCGGCGACCAGCAGTCCGACCACGAGCACGCCCACGTCGACGACCACGAGCACGACCACCACTGCAGTGTCGGAGGCCCATGGCCCGGTGACGGTGCTATCGCCGATCGGGCTCCATGTCCGAGCCGGACCGTCACGGTCGGCGAAGGTCATAGGCAGTGCCGCCTACGGGACGGTACTGCAGCTGTTGGCCTACAGCGGCCAGCACGGGGGCTGGTACAAGGTGCTGGGGGCAACCCTCACCGGCTGGATCAGCGCTGACCCCGCCTACAGCGCCCGCGGGCAGTTCTCCTCTTACAGCTCGCCGGCCTTCAGCGTGTTGTACCCGCCGGGCTGGTCCCAGGGCGGCCTTCCCCGCACGGGCGTCACCTTCCGCTCCCCGTCCCCCACCGAGAAGGTCGTCATCACCACGGCACCCAGCGTGGCCAAGCTGCCCCCGGCGGCTAAGGGTGCCGGGGTGTCACAAAGCAGCTCGAAGGATCTTCGTGGCCTGCGGGGTCACCGGGTACTTCGTGACGTACACGACCTCTGCTCCCCACCGGTACCTGGCCGGGATCGCCCTCCGGCTCGACGCTCACCACGCTCTGGGCCTGAGGGCCACGTTCAGCTCTCCGTCCCAGGTCCGGACGGTCCTCAACTTCGTCAACTCGCTCTCGTTCCCCTTCGCCGTATGCGTCGGCGGGCCATCACCCTCGACAACGGTCGCCCATACCAAGGCTCCCCCCAAGACGACCGTCGCCAAGAGCACCGCGGCCCCCAAGAAGCACTAGGCCGAGGACGGGGCGCCGGCCCTGGGGCGGCTCGGAGGTAGCGGCTATCCTGGGTGAGAGTTGATGACCATTGAGAAGCTCGTGCGCCGAGCAACCAACGGCCCGTGCGTCTTCACCCGCGCACCTCCCGTGTGATGCGTCTCCCGTCGAGCCGATAAGGAGAAGTATGCCGTTCGATGTCGCGGACCTGCTGGGTGCGCGTCATGGGGAGAACTTCGCTCTCCACGACCAGTACCTCAACCCCCAGCTGGTCCGGGCCCTCAAGACCATAGGGTTCGACCGTTTCTATGTGCGCGGACAAGGTTGCTACCTCTACGACGCCGAGGGCGACCGGTACCTCGACCTTCTCTCCGGGTTCGGCGTCTACGCCCTCGGCCGTAGCCACCCCGCCCTCAAGGCCGCACTGCACCAGGCGATCGACCTCGACCTTCCCAACATGGTCCAGATGGACTGTGCACTCCTGCCGGGGCTCCTGGCTGAGCAGCTCGTACGGCGGTGCCCGGACAACATCGAGCGGGTCTTTTTTTGCAACTCGGGCGCCGAGACCATCGAGGCGGCTATCAAGTTCTCCCGACTAGCCACGCGCCGGCCCCGGATCCTCTTCGCCGAGCACGCCTTCCACGGTCTCAGCACGGGCGCCCTGGCCCTCAACGGCGGCGCCGAGTTCCGTCAAGGTTTCGGCAAGCTCTTGCCGGGGTGCGAGGCCGTGCCCTTCGCCGACATCGAGGCCTTGCGCCGAGAGCTGAAGAGGCGGGACGTGGCCGCGTTCATCGTTGAGCCCATCCAGGGCAAGGGCGTCTACATGGCGCCGCCGGAGTACTGGAAAGAGGCCCAGGAGCTGTGCCGGGAATACCGGACGCTGCTGGTCACCGACGAGGTGCAGACGGGCCTCGGCCGGACGGGTAAGTTCCTCTGCTTCGAGCACTGGGCACTGGAACCGGACATCATCACGATCTCCAAGGCTTTGTCGGGGGGGTACGTCCCCGTGGGGGCCGTATTGACCTCGGAGCGCGTTTTCTCGTCTGTGTTCAGCTCCATCGAGAAGGCGTTCAAGCACTCGACCACATTCGGCCGTAATCAATTGGCCATGGTGGCCGGGCTCGCCACTCTGGCCACCTTTGACGACGAGAACATTATCGAGCGGGCGCGCCTGGCCGGAGAAAAATTCCAGACGGCTCTGGCGCCACTGGTGGAAAACTACGAGATGTTCCACGAGGTCCGCGGCAAGGGCCTCATGATCGGCCTCCAGTTCGGCCCGCCGGAGTCCAGATCGTTGCGCCGCCGGTTCAACGGCCTCGAGCACGTGAGGACCGCCATCTTCTCCCAGATGATGGTGGTGCCCCTGTTCCACCGGCATCGCATCCTGACCCAGGTGGCCGCCGACAACGTCAACATCATCAAGCTGCTCCCTCCTCTCATCTGCGGGCAGGAGGAAATCGACTATTTCGTCGCCGCCCTGGACGACGTCCTCAAGGACGCCCACAGCGGCTCGGGGCTCATGTGGGAGTTTGGCCGCACCATGGCCGCCGGTGCGCTGCGCCGGACGGGCAGGGCCCGTCCGGAGTCGCCCTATTTGCCGCCTGCGGCCCGGAAAGGTAACGGCGCCAGCAACGGGCACGCTCACGAACTCGGCGACGACGTCCGGGCTCCCTCGACCACCGCGTAGCGCCGGCTCCCTCGTCCACCGCGTAGCGCCGGGTCCCCCCACCACCGCGTTGGCGCCACCTCCGCCCGTCGCCCGCACACCCGCTAATGGCCCACGCACCCGCTACTGGCTAGGCCCGGCCCCAACCATCATGCAGCCATCAATTCAAGCTCATAGCTTCTTCACAGGCCGACTTTATGGTGATTTCCATGAACCCACACCGCACCAAAGCCACCATAATTGCCCTGATCGCCGCGGCAGGCATGTTCCCCACGTTTGCCCCTTCGGTACAGGCTCAAACCCTACTTACCCCTACCCCCACCCAGTTCCAGAAGGCCCAACAGGCCCTGGAGGACAAGATAACCGCCCGTCAGGTCCAGTTGGTCCTGCTCGGGACCGAGCTGGCCGACGCCGCCAACGTCACCAGCGCTGACCGTTCGGCCCTCGCCACCATAATCACCAACGAACAGACGGCTCTGGTCACCGACTACACCAATGCGCAGGCGGCCACGACCGATGCCCAGCTGACCACCGTGGCCCAGGCCATGATCGGCGACGAAAGGGTGTACGTCGTCGTCACCGCCCAGTCCAACCTGGTCATGGCGGCGGACAACGACACTGTCGTCGAAACCGGCTACACCGGCCTCGCCACCGAGGTCGGCCCCCTGGTTGCCGAGCTCAACTCGTCTCACGCCTCGGTGCTTTTGGCCAACATCACCGCCGAGGTGACGGCGGCCACGTCGCTCACGACCGGCGTCTCCGCCGGTGCCCTCGCCCTCACCCCGGCCGGCTACCCCACCAACGAAACCCAGATAAAGACCTACACCACCCAGCTGGGTGAGGTCTCCCATGACCTCGCGGTGGCCAAGGCCGACATCAAAGGCATCGAGACCATCGCCCTGGGCGTGCACGTCCTCAAGGTCCATCCCATTTAGGCCCCGGACGCTCTCCGCGCCCACGCCCAGGCCCGTTGTCCCGCACCCGAAGTGCCCCCCACCGCGCCACGGTGGGGGGCACTTCGGTGCATCGGCCCATGGCGGACGACCTCTGGGCGCGCTCGGATCTAAACCGCCACGACCGTAGCCCGGGCCCTCAACATCCCGGCTACCCGGGAGGCGACGGCGCTGCCGTCGACGATGCAATTGCGCACGGGTTTCATCCCAGTGGCGCAGCCGGCGATAAAAATCCCTTCCCGCGTTGAATCGTGCGGGTAGCGGAACCAGGCCCGGCTGGCAAAAAAGCCGTCAGGGGCGCGCTCGATCTGGAGGGCCTGGGCCAGCTGTTCGACGTGGGCGCACGGGCGCATGCCGGTCGAGAGCGAAACCATTTCGAAGGCACTGGAGAAGATCTTTTGCACCAGGGTGTTCTCTGCCCTGACCGCTATGTCCCCGCCCGGGAGCTGCTTGCAACCCGAGACCCGGCCCCGGACATAACGTATGCCCTTGTCCTGGGCCAGGGAGTACATCTCCTCGAACCCCCGGTCATAAGTGCGCACGTCCATGTAAAAGCACGTGACCTCCGCCGCCGGGTTGCGGTCGATGACGGTCAGGGCCTGCTTGGTGCTATAGGAGCAACAGATGCGCGAACAGAAAGGCGCGCCGATGCGACGGTTGCGGGAGCCGACGCAAAAGACTATCGCCAGCCGGCTGACGGGCTGGCCGTCCGAAGGCCGCCGCAGAGCTCCGCCTGTCGGGCCGCGCGGGTTGAGCAGCCACTCGAGCTCCGGCCCCGTCACCACGTTGGCATAACGGCCGTAACCGTACTCTTCGAGGTCGGTGGGATCGAACGGCTCGAACCCGGTGGCGATCACGATGGCGCTCACCACCCGGCTGGTGCTGTCGTTGAAAGTGACACGAAACTCGGGGAAGCCGCCCTCGACGCCGGCCATGACACTGCCCAGGCGGACTTCCACGTCGGGCCGGGCCCGCATCCCGGCCTCGATCTCGGCCGTGAACTCCCCGCCGTCGTTGAAGCCGTCCTGGTTGAAGAACGGGAAGGTGCGCGACAACCTGCTGGCCCGCCCGCCCAGTTGCGACGTCTTTTCCACCAGGACCGACGGGAGGCCCAGTTCGCTGAGGACGGTGGCCACGTGCATGCCGGTGACCCCGCCACCGAGCACGAGGACGGGATGGTTCATTTGTACCCGCTCCCTTCCAGCACGAGCCGGGCCGTCCCGGCCACAGGCGACAGGCCGGCCGCTCGTCCCGGGACGGGGATGCCGATCCGTTCCAGCAATGGCTCGACGGGGACCGAATGGCCCTGGATGCCGACCACGTCGTACGGGTCCCAGCCCAGCAGCAGCCCGGCCAACTCGGCGTAGTTGAGCACGGGCACCTTGAACTCCGAGCCCGTGAGCTTGTTGACCGCCCATTGCTCCCGGTCCAGGACCATCAGGCAGCCCGGGCAGTTTGTCAGCACCAGGTCCGGCTCGAAGGGCGCCATGCTCTCGAACTTCTTGCGAGCACAGGCCACGGTGAAGCTGCGGTTGGGCCGGACCATGCACTGACGGAAACCCATGCCGCAACAATGGCGACGCTCGGGGTAGTCGACCTCCTGCCCTCCCCATTCCCGCACCAGGGCGGCCAGCACGTCGCAGTACTCGGTGCCGCCCACCGATTTGTGAGGGAAGATCTTGTTGTAATGGCAGCCAACGTGGTCGACTACCTTGAGCGGCCGGCCATTGGCGACGTCGACCAGCCGGTATTTCATGGCCTGGGCCAGCTCGGCCCGGTAGAGGTAAATGACGTCGCTGCAATGGACTATGTGGTTGGGCACGACCAAACGCCGGCCGCAGGCCTCGGACAGAGCCCTGTCCACCTTCTCCGCCAGCCCCGGCTCGGCTTGTAGGAGACCGAGCACTTCGTTGTGAATGGCGAAAGAGGTCACGCACGCCGTAGTGACGTTTTCGAAGCCGGCCTCGGCGGCCACCGACCACAGCCTGGCCACCACCAGAAGCGAGCTTTCGATGGTAAAAACGTTGCCGTGGGTGACTATTCCCGAGCAGCAGGTGTTCTGCGAGGCGGGCACGGCGCCCGCCCATGGCCCAGCGCCTGCCGAGAAGGTCGTACAGGCGCACGATGAGGGGCTCGACGGCCGGGCTGAACACGCCTAGCACGCAACTGGCGGGCAGGTAATAGCCATCGGCTGGTATGGGCTTGACGTCGCGCCGGGTGGTGACGACCGGTGAGCTGTGGGCGAGCAGATCCATTTATCCCTCCGTGCGGACTTTGTCGTAGTACTGGTCCAGGTCCAGGCCCCGGCGGGCGGCATCAGCGGCCCCGTGCTGCTCGATCTTGTCCCACAGGAAAGCGGCGCCCCCGGAGCGGACGCAGGCGCGCAGTTCGGCCAAGCGTCTCCGGGCGCACCTTGCGGCCGGCGAAGGTCCCGTCCATGTCGGGTTGGCCCCCGACGCGGGCAAACTCCTCCTCCGCCTGCGCCTGCCAGTCAGCGTAGGTGGGGCCGAAGTCCGGGTGGTCGGCCGCCGCCGCATTGCGGAAATAAAGGCTTGTCGCCCGGTTCCAGAGGTTGCCACCCCACAAGTGCCGCCCGGCGTACTGCTGGCGACCGCGGACGCTTTCCACGTGATAACCCTTCAACTGGGCCAGGCACCGCAGGGAGCCGACCAGGCCCATGATGTCGTTGTTGTGGGGGCAGCGCGAGTTGCACGAGCCACATTGGGCGCAGTACCAGATGGTGTCCGACTTGAGTAGGGCAATGAGGCGGTCCTCGTCCCCCGAGAGGGCAACATCCACGATGCAGCGGGGGTCGTACTCCTCGAAGTGCTCGGCGGCTGGGCAAACCGACGTGCACATGCCACAGTTCATGCACGTCGTAAGGGCGTGCCGGGCGCCGATGTGGTTCTCCAACCACCACGTGCACGGCTGGTCGACGGCGTCCTCGTACCATGACTGCCATCCGGCCTCGCCCGCGGGGCCGGCGGGTGTGCCGGGCTCGGGCCAGACGTGCCGGGATGGGCCGAACGTGCCGGGATGGGACCCAGACGTGCCGGGATGGCGCACCAGGGCGGCGATCTCGCGGCGGTCCTTTTCACGTTCCAGGGCGGTGCCGAAAAGTCGCTTGATATTGGGGTAGTAGCGGCCTTCGGGGCGGGCTTCGGCCGTGTCGCGCAGTTGGTAATAGGCCTGCTCGATGACCTCGTCGGAGTAACCGGTCAGCTCGGCGTGGTCCATGGCCAGGAAGTCGTCAGGACGGCGGGACTGCGCCCGAGTGGCCGGCGCCGGGCCCGCGGCTCGGGATGCACCCGCCGGCTGGGGCGGAGCCGAAGCCGGTAGCTCCCCCGCCATGCCGTACTCGCGTCCGGCGATGGCCATGACCCGGTACAGGACGTGGGCCAACTTGCTGTACGGCAAGGTCCACATGAGCACCAGCACGATCACGAGGTGGACGAAGTAAACCGAATAGGCGGCCCCACGGGCGCCGGCCACCCGGAGAAGTTCCGTGGCGACGCCGGTCAGGCCGGCCATCAGTAGGTTCGAAAGCAAGGCCCAGTCAAAAAAGTCGCTGCGCTGGCCGTGGGCCGCCCTGGTCGCCCGCAGGACGAGGAAGTACAAGGTCCCGGCGATCAACAGGGCGGCAAAGAGGTTGCTCACGATCTTCGCCGGGCTGGCCATAGGCAGCGGGTAGGGCCGGCCGAGGACCAATGTCAAGGCCATGAAGCCCGAGGCCAGGACCAGGCCTACGAAGCCAACCACGATGGCCCGGTGCGCCCACGGGCGCAAGCGGCGCGCCTCGCACCGGGAGAGTTTTCTCTGGGCGGCGATCTCGGGCAAGGCGGCCCGGACGGCGGGCCAGAGGCGGCCGGCCCGTCCTGACGGGTCCGGGGCCGGCGCCGTCCCGGGCGCCGCGCCCCTCCCCCACCCGGGCGCCGAGCCGTACCAGGCTCTCCATGCCCTGACAACGCCTATTACGGCGGCGGCCAAGACCAATGCCGTGAGGCCGGACATCACCGGGACCAGGATGTCGTTGGGCAGCATCCCGGCGTAGACGATCGGTCCCCGGCCCGGGCGGAAAGAGCCGCACACAGCCACCAGCCCAGCCAGGAAGGCGGCCGTGACGACGTATGTGGCCCAGAAGGATCCAGGGTTGTTGACCATCATTGCCACGCGGCGAGGGTAGGCGTAGCGCTCGGTGGCCAATTGCCTCAAGGCGGCCATGACTTCGGCGGGCTTGGCCCCCGATGGACAGGTGGCCGTGCAGTCGGTGCAGGCGTAGCAGTGCCAAATCTCCGGGCTGGAGGCGGCCCGCTCGCTCAAGCCGAGACGGACGAAGGTCACTTGCCGACGGGGGAACATCCCCGTACCCCCGGCCAGGTCGCACGTGGCCGTGCAGGCGCCGCACTGAAGGCAAGACTCCAGGCCGCCCATGTCCCGGCCCAGGCGCCGCCGGAAGGCGCCGTCGCCGGCAACCGCAGGAGCCGTCAGGTCGAAGGAGCGGTCCTCCAGGAGCGTGGTCATGCGGCCGTGCAGCCGCCAGCCGAAGTCAGTCGTGGGCACCGGTGACCAGGCTACGACCGTGGGCCAAGGAAATCAAGAAATACGATGGAAACACTAGGAACTACAGGTAGACCTAATAAACTTTGTTACTTGTACCGCCCGCCGACGGCGTGGGGCCCAGGCGGCACCCGTACGGGCAAATCCGCGGGCGGGACCAGCTCGTACTACCTATGAGGAGGATGCCGACCGGCGTCCGGGGACCTTACGATCGGAGACGGACGTGTGGGCTAAAGGGGTCATCGGCGTTGTGCTCTGCGTTGTCGGCGCAGTTTGGGTGGCCCAGGGCACCGGCACCCTGCACGGTTCGGTGATGACCGGCCACGGCCAGTACACGGCGCTCGGCATCGTTGTCATCGTCGTCGGCCTGGCCATGATGGCCTGGGCCTACCGGGACCGCGGGCGCCACAAGAACCGAGCCTCCTGAGGCGGGCTAGTGGGAAACGGGGTTCAGCACCTGCCCCCCCGGCCCGTAGTAGCCGGGGCCGTCCGGGCCGCTCGAGTCGTAGGAGGAGTACGGGGCCTCGTACAACTGGCCCGTCGACGGGTCCTCGACGAGCTGCTGGCCGTTGATTATGTCGTCGAAATTGGCCTCCTGGGCGCTCTCCGCCTGCCACTGCTGGTTGAGCCGTTGAATTTCGGCCAGGTCCTGGACGAAGCTGTGCTGGACCGCTCCCATCATCTCGATCAGGCCCCCGTTCACCGAGTTCCACAGGTTGGTGGTGGCTGACCCGATCCGCTCCACTCCGAAGGTGCCCACCGAGCCGCTGTCGGTGAGTATGTACACCAGCCCGTGTACTGCCCTACCCAATTGACGGCCCAGGAACTCCTCGTACTGCTGGCCTTGCACGGCGCCGGTCGACAGGCGTTGGTCGGGCAGCCGGGTGATGGAGAGCACACTGGTGACGCTGATCCCCTCCACCTGGAATATGTGAGCCAAGGCCAGGGGCGGGTTGTCGTACTGGGGCGGTACCCCGAAGAAGAGGTAGCTCACACCGGCATCGTTGTTGTCGCCGTGCAGGTCGAGGTTGTCCTGGTGCTCATCGAGCACGCTCCAGCCCGGGGGCATTATGTAGGTGAAGCTCTGGTCCCGGAAGACCTGGAAGAGGTCAGCGGGAGCGGGGCTGTAGCAGGACCGGACGGCGATGAGCTTGGCGGAGTCGGCCGCCCATTGGGCGGGGGGCGCCCACCAGGCAGAGAACACGGCCTCCTGGGACCCGAACTGGGTCCGTTCGGGCAGCAGGACCACCCGAGCCTCACCGGCCAGGACGGTTCGGGCCCCGCGCAGTTGGATGGAGGCCTGCGGCATCCCGGTGGTGTCCGGCTGCATTTTGAAGGTGAGGGTCACCCCCGACTTGGCCAGGAACTGCTGCTCGAAGTGCAAGTACGTGGAAAAGAAGCTGGCCGCGGTGAGCCCGCTGGTGAGGGCGGCCGGGTACAGCAGCGCCGCCTCCGTACCGCTGGCGCCCTTTGACACCTCGATCGTCCCGCCCATGGTCGACAGCGCCCAACCGGGGGGGACCCCGACGCGGAAGCCCTGGTAGGGGTCGTACGTGCGGGGTAGCGAGCAGGCCGACGAGCTAAGGGCGGAGGACGCCGCCATCGCTCGAGCGGGCGGCGCCGGGGTCGCCCCCGCCGGCAGCGCCGGGGCCGGGGCGGTAAGGGCGGCACCGGTGAGGCAGCAGGCGACGGCAGCAACCGGTAACCCCGAGGGGCGCCGCCGGCGGGCCCTCGCCATCAACGCAACGGATGTGGCCGGGTTGCTCATTCGTCTCAGACAATAACTCGTGTTAGGTATGCCATACAAAATCATAAAGGCAATTACGGCCATGGTATTAGGCTTGAGGGCAGTTTGCCTTAGCGGAATGGGACGTCCGGCCCTAGTGACCCCTGCGGGAGCGGTCTTAGGGTTTCCAGCGTGCAGATAAGAACGCAAGAACTCAATCCAGAAGGACTTCCTAAGCAGGGCCGCCCGGCCCCATCGGGCGCCCGGCGGTATGCCCGTGCCATAGCCGGCGCCACCCTCGCCCTATTGCTGGCCGGTGGCGGGACCGCCGCCGCCTCCACCGCCGGCGCCCGCCCTACCCAGGCCAATGCTCGCCTGGCCGCCGGCGAGGCTGTCACTTTCTCTGGCCACTACCACGGCGACGCTTCGCTGCTCATCAACAACGGCGCGGTAACCATCTCCTCGGTCACGGGCGAGGGCCAGGGCACCCTCGTCGGGACCAGCAAGATCAACGGCAAGGGTTCCTCGTCCTCCTCGGCGCAGTGCGACCCCTTCACCGGTACCGGGAGCATCACCGGCGCCGCCGCCAAGCTCAAGCTGCGCGTGGTGCAGTCCAAGTCCAGCGGTTGCAGCAGTGGCGAAAGCGGCCCCGTCACCGTTAGCTTCACCGGCCTGGCCGTAGTGACCGGAGGCGCCGGCAAGGCCAACGGGGCCGCCGGCAGCCTCAAGTTCAGCGGCACGCTCAAGCTCGGCGGTACCAGCGGCTCTCAGAACGGCTCCTACACGGTGGTCCTGGGCGGGAAGCTGACGGTCAAGGGCTAGCTCCGAACGCGGCCGCGGCGATCTCGGAAGAAACGAACAAAAGAGGAGGAAGCAGCATGAACAACTTGATGACAAGGATCGGCGCCGGAACGGCGACCATGGGCCTGGCGGCGGTGAGCATCGCCTTCGGCAGCGTCGCTGCAGGGGCGGCACCCCTGACCGCGGCCGCCTCCACGACGACCACCACGCTCGGGCCGCCGGCTCAGGGCACCGGCGTGCACAGGGTGTTCCTGTACGTGGACACCATTACCGGTGGTGGCACCCCCACGCCGGCCGCCGGCTGCGCCCAAACCAACCTGTTCCAGCCTGGGCAGGTTGTCGTCTTCCGCATGGACGGCGTCAACGCCGCCGCCGGTGGCGTCGACCTCACGCCCGGCACGGTACTGAACGCCTACGTGAAGGTGCCCGGCTTGGCCCGGATTCCAATGGCGTACGGCACGCATGGCAAGGCTTCGTACTGGACGGCGGCGTGGACTATCGGAGCAACCTACCCCGTGGGGATAGTTGACTTCTGGGTCCATGTCACGACCAAAGCCCTCCCCAAGACAGCGACCTCGCCCGCTGTGCCGCAAGAAAACGGTAACTTCACCCAGGTTGGCCTGGCGCCGCCGTCGCAGCTCACGGTCGTAAAAGCCTAGGTTTTACCAACCCTTTCTCGGTGGGGTGGCTACCGCCGGTCTCTCGGCCGGCGGCCAGCCACCCTATTTATTTCCCGACGTCCTCGACCCCGGCCATCACCTCAACCCGCTGCACCTGCGACCCGACCGGGCGGCTCTGGACATCTATGCCCGTAACTCAGAAGGAGGACCTGTATGAAAAGACAGTTGACAAGCAAGAGCCTCGGCGCCCTCCTCGCGGGCGCGCTGAGCGCGGCGCTGTTGGTGGGTTCGGCCCCGGCCAGCTCGGCCGCGAGTTCTCCGACCGCGCTGTCCCCGACAACGGTGCCAGCCACTGGTCCCGGCGTGACCTCCGCTGCCGCCACCAACCCGGCGACCACGACTCTGCCGTCCCCGGCCATCCCCGGGGTCTCCCCGCTGCCCGGCCCCGTGGCCAGTCCCGCCCAACCGAGCGACAACATGGGTATCCTCAACGTCACGCCGGACCAGGGTGTGGCCGGCACTCCCATGACGATCTCCGGCTCACAGCTGGCGCCCAATGCCAGGGTCGAGCTCACCTGGTCGACGGCCAACGCCACCTGGCTCGTGCAAACCGAGCCCGATACCGTCAATTACCTCGGCCGGTCGGACACCCTGCTCACCGTGGTGCTCGCCACGACGACCACGGACGCCAAGGGCTCCTTCACCCTGTCCATCAAGGCGCCCGTCGACTGGGGCGGGGTGCATGACATCTACGCCGTGGTCAACGGTGCCGAGGTCGCCCATGGCGGCTTCATCACTTTGCGCACGGTCACCGTGAGCCCCACAAGCGGCCCAGTCGGGACACCGATCACGATCACCTATAGCGGGCTCGGCCCTTCGCTGTACACGGGCGGAGCCTCGTTGCTGTACGACAACCACTATGTGGGCGAGCTCATGGCCAACTGGACCCGGGGCACGGCCCAGGTGACGATCCGGGCAACGGGGCCCGTGGGCCGGCACGTCATCCAGATCGGCAACGCCATCAGCTACATGTACCTGAACGTGCCCCAGTCCCCGATCCCGTACACCAATGGTGCCAAGGTGGTTTTCACCGTCACCCAGGACACCGTGGCCCCCGGCCCGTCGATTGATTGGCCTGTCGACGTGGCCCCCACCGTTAGCGCTCGCACGACGCTGGCGACGAGCGGCCTGGCCGTCAATAGCAACGTGGACGCCACCCTGGCATCCACAATGGGACCGGTGGGCACCAAGGTGCCAATGACGGCATCAGGGCTCACTTCGCCCGCTCCGGTCAGCCTGGTCTGGTCGACGGTCGTCGGCAACCGGGTGGATTGCGCCAGCACGTGCTGGATATTCGCCTCCACACCGTTGGGAACGGCGACGCCCGCCGGCGGGGCCCTGCAAAGCACCATCACCGTGCCCGACGGGCTGGGAGGCTGGCACGTAGTCCAGCTCATGCAAAACGGCCAGCTGGTGGCCCAAGTCCCATTTTATGTGAAGGAGAGTATCGTCGGCCAGGGGGTGTCGTCGCTGGTTGTCAAGGAGGGCCAGTCCTTTACCATCCACCTGAAGGGCGTGGGCTGGACACAGCTGGACAACACCGTCGGCGTCGATTACGACAACAGTTACATCGGTTACGGCTGTGGTTTCAATTCCAACGGGGACGTCGTCCTTCACCTCAACGCCACGGGTGGGCCCGGGGTCCACCTCATCGACATGTACCCGATGCTCTATTCCCTGTCGCCCTCCTTCGCCCAGACCCCCTACGGCATGGTGCCCGTGCTCAGCTATGCCCGGGACTACCCCGGCCTGGCCCTCGGCTACCACATGCCGGCCATCCGCCTGGCCATCACCGTCATCAAGTAGGCCCGGTCGTCAACTAAGCCCCGGCCCGTCCCGGCCGGGGCCCGGACAACCCTGAGTCGTCCCTGAGTACCTAAGTAGTCGTTGGCAAGCCTCGCCTCCCGGGCTCCGCCAGAGGCGAGGCTTGCACGCGCGAGGGCGCGGGCGACGGCGCCGGGGAGCCACCAGTTCCAGCGCCCGGACAACACCATCAGGCTCGGCATGAGCAGGCCCCGCACGACGGTGGCATCGACCAGGACGCCAAGGGCCAGCCCGGCCCCGAGTTCTTGCAGGCCGGCCACCTGCCCGCCCACGAGCCCGCACAGGGCGCCGACCATTATCACGGCGGCCACGCTGACGACCCGGCCCGTGCCCGCCAGTCCTTCGGCCACGGCGCGGTTGTTGCCCGCTCCCTTGTCCCAAGATTCCCTCATGCGGGTGACGAAGAAGACTTCGTAGTCCATGGACAGCCCGAAGAGCATGGCGAACAAAAAGACCGGGGCCCAGCCTTCGATCTGGGGCACGCGATAAAGGCCGAGAAGGTCGGCGCCTACGCCGAAGCGGAAGACAACGACCAGCAAACCGTAAGAGGCAGCCACCGAAAGCGCGTCCAGGAGCACCGCCATCAGAGGCAGCAATAGGGAACGAAAAGCCCGGAGCAGCACCACGTAGGCCAGCCCGGCGACCACCAGGACGAGCCAGGGGAAGCTGCCGTACACGCGGCCCAGGAAGTCGGCTCCCTGGGCCGGGGCACCGCCCACATAGGCCCGGACGGAGGCCGGGAAATGGGCCGCGGGCACGATCTGGGCCCGGATGCGGTGAACCAACTGCTGGGACACTTCGTCTCCGAAATCGGCTCGCTCGATAACTACACTGCGCCGGTACCGGCCCGAGGCGTCGATGTACGGCGGGTGCGTTCCGATGGCCACAACGAACACGTCGGGCTGGTCGAGCAGCCCATGGGCGAGGCGCAGCGTTGCCGCCCCGACGGCAGGCGTAAGGGCGCCGTGGGGCGTGCCGGAGTCGAGCACGACCTCGATAGGTGTGATCACGCCAGGGCCCACCCGGTCCCGCAACAGAGCCAGGCCGCGGTCGGCTTCGATGCCGGGCGGGACGGCGGTGACCGACGCCGGCGTGAGCTGGAGCCAGACCACGGGGACGGTCGCCCCGAGCAGGGCGACGCCCGCCACCGCGCCCACCGCTACCGGCCGGCGCACGACCAGGTTTGCCGTCCATGACCACAGGCCAGCGCCGCCTCCCTCCCGGCGGCGGCCCAGGACGGGACCATGTGCCCTCATGCCCCTACGGCCCACCAAGGACAGGAGGGCGGGCTGCAACGAAAGGGCGGCAAACACCGAGACCACGGGGACCAGGGCACCGGCGGCACCGAGCGAGCGGAGGAACGGGACCGGGACCACCAGCAGCACGCACAGGCCGATGGCCACGGCTACACCGGAAATGACGACGGCCCGACCGGCGGTGGCCATGGTGACGACAAGGGCGTCGTCCACCGATCGGGCCTCGTCGGCCAGTTCCTGGCGGAACCGGTGGACGATTAGCAGCGAATAGTCGATGGCGAGGCCGAGCCCGATGAGCTGGACCAGGTTGGGTACGTAGAGCACCATCAATACGGCGTGGGCCAGGACGTAGACGAGGGCCAATGCTCCCGAAGTGGTGCACAGGGCCACGACGAAGGGCAGCAGGACGGCCCCCGAGAAACCCAGCGCCAGCGTCAGGAAGACCAGCGCCGTGACTACGGCGATGATCTCACCCCGGTGCAGATCCGCGGTCAAGACCGGCGACAGGTCGTGCTGGACGGCGGGGGCACCCGTCAAGTAGGCGTCGGGGATCCCGGCTGCCTTCAGGGCCCGACGGAGCGGGCCGGTATAGGCGGCGGCCCGCTGTAGGTCGAGCCGCGAACCGATGTTCCCGTACAGGATCCCCGTGCCCCTTTGCCACGGCGAGGCCTGGCCGGTGGGGACGGCCCGGGCGGCCACGGCGAATCGCCGGTCGAGGGCCCGGAGACGGGCGGGCGAAGGGTTCGCTTGGCGGAAGACGACGGTGAAGGTCCCTTCTATGTTCTCGCCGAAACGCTGCGTCAGTATGGTGTTCGCCTGCTGGGAGCCGCTCCCGGGCACGGACAGGGAGGTCGAGAGAAGGCCGGGCAGGCGCGCCGTCGAGAACAGTCCGACGACCACCACGGCGGCCCAGCACAGGACCACGGCGACGCGCCGGCGGGCTACCGCCCGGGTCCAGCGCTCGAGCATGGGGAAAGTTTAAGCCGATCAGCAGGATGTTCTCCGGTTGCATTCCGTCGGCATCCGGCGCCGGGGCGCCGGCACCCTCACGACCGGGCCAGGGCGGGGTGGCCCGGCGCCGGCCCGGCGGTGGCGGCGGTGGTGGTGGTGGCGGCGGTGGCGGTGGCGGTGGCGGCATTGGCGGCGGCGGCGGTGGCAGCATTGGCGGCGGTGGTGGTGGCGGCATTGGCGGTGGCGACGGCGGTGGCGGCGATCGCGGCATTGTCGGCGGCGGTGGCGGCGGTGGCGACGGAACTTCGCCGTGAGCCTGGGGCGAAAAGGGCGCGGTCCAAAATGACGTACTGGCCCACCCAAAGGGCGCCGTAGGTGGCCACGCTGGCCAGCAGGTCGGTTACTGTGCGGGCGCCGTCCGGCCATCCCTGGCCGGCCGTCCACCCGGCCACGGCATGTACCGCCAGGGACGAGGCGACCAGTTCCACCAAGGACAGGACGCAGAAGGGAACGATCTCCCGGGCCAGGGAACGACGGTCATGGCGGTGCCAGACCCAGCGCCGGTTGAGCTCGAACGACGGGACCGTGCCAAGGCCGGTCCCCACCAGGTTGGCCCAGCCGGCGGGCCAGTGGCCCAGAGCAACGAGCAGGGCCAGGGAGGTCAACCCGACCGTCGTCGAGATGGCGGAGACGGCGGCGTAGCGGACCAGGCTGACCAGCCGTGCCCGCCAGGTGGGGGCCGGGACGTGAGCTGCCATGGCCACCACTCTCGTGGCCCGACCTCAAGGCAGGCTCAGCCCGCCCTGAGAAGGCGCCGTGAGAGGGGCAGGGAGCAGGAGCAGCGAGCAGGGAGCAGGAGCAGCGAGCAGGGAGCAGGAGCAGCGAGCAGGGAGCAGGAGCAGCGAGCAGGGAGCAGGAGCAGCGAGCAGGAGCAGGCGCGGTGCCAGCCCCGGCGCCCCGGGATGGGACCGCTCAGGCCGAGGCCTCTCGCCCGGGGTCAGCCGCCAGGGCATTTCGCAGGGCGGTCGCCAGCTGCTCCGGGGTCAGGCCCCCCAGAGCCGCGGCCAGGTCGGCGTCGTCGATCGTCGTCGTCACCTCGCCCAGCCTTATGTGGACCGAACGCGCCCGGGGAGGGGCATCGGTCGTGGTGCCGATGGGGATCTCGGCCAACCTGGCTTCGACGGCGTCCACGCTCACCTGAAGCGCCTGCAGCGCCTTGGCTGCCTGGGAGGTCCCATCGGCCAGCATGGCCAGCAGCAATTGCCCCGTGGTCATGAGCCCCGGGCCCGCTCCTTGGCGCGCCCGCTGCATGGCCTCGACCAGGGCAGGCGATTGCCGGACGATCGGGGCAGGGCCGTTGGCCACGGCTTCGAGCACTCGGGCCCGCACCTCTTCGGCGCCGACCCCGAGGACTTCGATGCACGAGGAACCCCCGGCCTCGGCGCCCCGTACGACGCCCAGGAGGATGTGCTCGGTCCCGATGTAGTTGTGGCCCAGGCGCAGCGCTTCACGCAGTGACAATTCGAGGGCCTTCTTGGCTTGAGGGCTGAATGGCACCTTGGCGGGGCGCTCTCCCTTAGTCGCAGGGGAAATGGCGGCGGCCACCTTGTCCCGTACCTCCTCCAGGCTCACCCCCAGCTGAGCCAGGGACCTGGCCGCCACCCCTTCCCCCCGGATAAGGCCGAGAAGGATGTGCTCAGGCGCTATGAAGCTGTGATGGAGGCTCCGGGCCTCGTCCTGGGCGTCGACCAGCACCCGCCGTGCCCTGTCCGTGAACCGTTCGAACATGTTCCCCACGATAAGCCCTCAAATATACTATGTCAAGACAGTGATACATGATAGGGTCACCCACCGTGACAGCCAAGATCCCTGGATGGGACGAGCCCTCATCTGCCGAAGACCTTCTCCAGCCGGAGAAAAACGCACCCAGCCGCGCCGACCAGGGCGAGCTCGACTGGGACAGCCTTCTCTCCCAACTGGCGGAGCAGCCTCAACCAGCCGGTTGGGTGACCTTGGACGAGGCGACAAGCGCGGCCGGTGTGGCCCGGTCGACGCTTCGTTCGTGGTACCGCAGCGGGCAGCTGCCGTCGCGGATGGTGGCCGGTGGGCACGGTCCGCAGCGCCTGGTCCCGCTCGACGCCGTGCTCGACCGGGCCCTGCAGTCGTCGCGGGTGCGCCGCCAGCTCAAGCATTCCCGGTCCCTCGAGGCTGAAGTCAACGAGCTGCGCCGGCGCCTCGACGCCATCGAACGGCACCTCGGCCTCGGTCCACGAGGGGACCGGGACACCGGGAGGCGCCCAGAATAACGGAGCCCAGGTGAAGCAACGGAAGTGGCCCGGCCCGGCCCGAGGCCTGCAACCCAAGCGCCACCTGGACCTGGGGCGGGGCGAACGGCCTGAAGGCCAGAAGTGGGTGCAAGCCGAGCAGGACCGTCTGCACCTTCAGGGCCATCTCTGCCACCGCCGCCTGGGCGTAACAGGCGACAAACAGGCTGTGGCGGTGGAGCGAGGTCAACCCGCGGTCCACCCCGGGGTTGACGACTGCGCCCGGTCTCCGGGCGGACACTGAAGGCATGACCTTTACTGATTACCTTCTCGACGGCACCCTCATCGCTCTCGTCCTGCTGCAGATCCGCGGCCGGCGCATCACCGCCCACACCCTGGCCCTGCCTATCGGACTCGTCATCTTTGCCGCCTTCCAATACCTCCACGGGATCCCGACCTCCGGCAACGACCTCGGCCTCGTCGTGGCCGGAGCCCTGACCGGGCTGGCCCTCGGCGCCGGGTGCGGGTTGGCTACCGCCGTTTACCGGAACTCGGCCGGGGCCGCCATGGCCAAAGCCGGGCCGGTGGCGGCGCTGCTGTGGGTGGCCGGCGTCGGCGCCCGCCTGGCCTTCTCCGAGTACGCCTCGCACGGCGGGCAAGGGGCCATCGGCCGCTTCAGCGCCGCCCACCACATCACCAGCGCCGAGGCGTGGGTCGCCTGCCTGGTCCTCATGGCCCTGGGCGAGGTCGTCAGCCGCACCGCCGTCATCACCGCCCGCTTCGCCGCCCTCGGGCGCGACCGGTCCACCGGCGCCGGCCAGACCCTGCGGTCGCGGGCCATGATGGAGTTCCGTGGCCGCTGGTCCTGAGAACAAGCGAGGCCTAGCTCAGCCCCCGGCGCTGGTCCTGGTCCGTGTGGTCGGGCTCGGCCTTCTGCTCTGGGCGATCGCCAGCGAGGTGCGTCCCGGCACCACCGGGGCGCACCTCGCCGCGTGGGTGCTGGTGGCGTCGCTCGTACCGGCCTGGCTGCTTTGGAGCACCGCGCCCAAGGGCGCCCGGGCGGTCCAGATGGTCACCTTTGCCGGGATGGGCGCGGCGGGGGGTGTGCTGGCTGTCTTCGCCCATGTGGCCCTGGTCTTTGTCGGTGCTGCCGCCGCCGGCGCCGCCACCACCTTCGAGCTCCCGGCCGCCCTCGGACTGGCCAGCGTCGGCCCGGCCGCCCTCGGTATCGCCGGCGCGGTCGATGGGAGTTCGGGCACCCTCATACTGGGCGGCCTGGCCGCCAGCTTGGCCGGGCTCGTCATCGGGGTCGGACGGCGCCAGACGGTCGAACGGGCCGAGCAAGCCTTACTGGTCGCCGTCGAGCACGAGACGGCCGAACTCGAGCACGAGCGCGCCGGCGTGCTCGCCGAGCGCAACCGCCTGGCCCGGGAGGTCCATGATGTCCTGGCCCACACCCTGGGTGCGCTCAGTGTCCAGCTGGAAGCCCTCGACGCCCAGCTCGATGCCGTCCCCGAGGTACCGGGCCCCGTGCGGGAAGCAGTCCGGCGGACGAAAGCGCTCGCCAGCGACGGCCTGGTCGAGGCCCGCCGGGCCGTGCGGGCTCTTCGTGACGACGCTCCGCCGCTCCTAGACCAGCTGGCCAAGCTGTGCGAGGCCCGGGGGGCCGAATTAGTCGTCTCGGGCGGAACGCGCCCGCTCGGGCCGGAGGCGACCCTTGCCCTGTACCGCGCCGCCCAGGAAGCCCTCACCAATGCGGCCAAGCACGCGCCGGGAGCACCCGTCATCCTGCGCCTCTGCTTTGGCGAGGGGGCGGTGACCCTGGCCGTAGAGAACGGCGCCGGAGAACAACCCGTGGGCGAGCTTTCAAGCAGCGGCGGTGGGTATGGCATCGACGGCATCCGCGAACGAGTGCGGCTCCTGGGCGGCGAGGTCGCCGCCGGCCCGACCGGCGACGGCTGGCGTGTCGAGGCCAGACTGCCAACGTGACGTGGGCCAGCACGACCAGTCCCAATCTGGGCCGTGGCGTCGTCAGGGTGCTCATAGCCGACGACCAGCGGGTGGTGCGCGAGGGCTTGGCCACCATCGTCTCGAGCCTGGCCGGCATGGAGGTGGTCGCTACCGCCGCCGACGGCGCCGAGGCCGTCGCCTTGGCGGCCGAACACCGACCCGACGTGGTCCTCATGGACCTGCGCATGCCCGGCATGGACGGTGTCGAAGCGACCGCCGCCATCCGCGCCCGTCTACCGGGGACGAAGGTTGTCATTCTCACCACTTACGCCGACGACGACTCCGTCCTGGCCGCCCTCGGTGCCGGAGCGACCGGCTACCTCACCAAAGACGCCGGGCGCGACGACATCGGCCGGGCCATCCACGGCGCCTTTTCCGGCCAAGCGGTGCTCGACCAGTCGGTGCAGGCCCGGCTGATCGAGGCGGCCCGGAGCCGGCCCAGGCGGCCCGCGTCGCTGCCCGACGGCCTGACCGAGCGGGAGGCCGAGGTGCTCGGGCTGATCGCCAACGGCTGCTCGAACGCCGAGATCGCCGCCCAGCTTTATCTCGGGGAGGCGACGGTGAAGACCCACATCAACCGCATCTTCGCCAAGACCATGAGCCGGGACCGCGCCCAGGCGGCGGCCTACGCCCACCGCCATGGCCTCGCCCCCTGATGCTTAGTGCTGGTCGTCTTCGGGGACCCGGTCGCCGAGGCCCTCACCGGCGGGATCGCCGGGCCGGCCTGAGCCCACCGGTCGGGGCCGCCACGCCACCAGGGCCCGGATGGCGCCGACGGGCACCAGGGCGCCCCGCCCGGTCGCCGCCCGGGCCGGGCCGACGAGAGAGGCCTGGAGCCGCCGGGCGGCGTCGAGGTGGTCACCGGTCCAGATCATCCGCACGGCTTCAACGGCGGCACGGGCACCTCTTCCCCGCAGGTCATGGCGGACGGCGTCGACCAGTCGTTGGTCTGCCCTGTCGTCACGGGGCAACGGCGCCGGGACCGGGACGGCGCTGGTGAGGCTGGCGGCTAGGGCCTGGTACCAGTCCACCACCATCGCCGCCGTCGCCACCAGCTGCGCGCCGGCTCCAAGCCCGTCCTCGCTGGCACCGTCCTCGCTGGCGCCGTCCTCCTCCCACCGCCACAGGTCAAGGACCCCGTCGGCCGCCAGGCGTAGGCCCAAAACCCCAGTGACAAGCGCAGTTATCTCGGCCAGGGGGACGGGCTTGGCCCCCCGCTCGGCCAGGTAACTCCGAAAGGCGTCGTCCAGCCGCCGGGCGGCAGCAGCCGATCGGGCCGCTTCGCCGGTCGGCAGCTCGCCGGTGGCAGCTCCCTCGGACCGGCGAACACCGTAAGCCACGGCGCCGGCCAGGTAGCCGGCGCTGTCGTTGTAGGCCTCGGTCATGGCCATGCCCAACGCCCCCGCCGCTCCCCGGGGCCAGAACAGGGCCCCGACCACCAGGCTGACGGCGCAGCCTATGGCAATGTCTTCGACCCGGAGGAGGCCGACACGCCATCCCGCGGGCTGGACGATGTTGAACAGGATGACCAGCACCAGTGTAAAGGCGCCCTGACCGGCGGCGAACGAAATGACGGCCGGGGCCGTACCCGCCATGAGGATGACGATCGGGAGCAACAACCACAGCAGCGTGGCGTTGGTGCCGATGGCGGCCAGGATGGCGGCGCCGATGACAAAGCCGACCACGGTGCCGAACAGGCCCCGCAGGACGTTCTGGCCGGTGTTGAGGGCGTTGGAGCGCAACACCGACAGGGTGCCGAGCACGACCCAGAACGAGTGCTGGACACCCGTCAACCTGGCCACCAGGACAGCCAGGCCGAGACCGACAGCACCGCGCAGGCTGTTGTGCAACCACACGGAATGGCTTTCGAGGTGGGAGCCGGCGCGTTGGCGGGCGGCCAGGAGGGTGTTGGGGAGGCCGGGCGGCTGGCGGCCCAATAGGCGTTCGAGCCAGCCGCGCTGCTCGGCTGCCGCGGCCACGGCGATGTTGGAAGCCACCTGCGTGACGGCAAAGGTGAGTTCCTGCGCCCGGAAGCTCGGATCCAGAGAGCTGACGATCTCTCGGGCCTCCTCGGCGGCCGCCGTGGGGCCGACGGCGGCCACCACCCGGGCCACTGGGAGCTCGAGCGTGGCGCCCTGCTCGACGTTGGCCCAGGCCACGTGCAGCTCGGCCAGTGCCTCCTGCAGTTCGCCCGGGTTTCCATGGGGGGCTTTCAGAAGCTCGACACCCCGGTCAAGAACGGCGGCCGCCCGCAACTTCACCTGGCATGAAGCCATGTTGGCCGGCGCACGGGCCCCGTGAGCGCCATGGGCGACGATGGCGTGGAGCCAGAACAGCTCGTCCACGAGCCGGACAACGGCGCGTGCACCGGTGCTCAGGCCTGTCGGCCGGTAGGGAGTGGCGAAGAAGGCTCGGCGGAGGGCCTCGACCGAGGCGTCAGCCTGACGCGCCCCTTCGAGGTGTTCGGCGTCACTGACGCCGGACGGCCCGCCTAGGGCATAGGCGACGTCCAGGCGTAACCGGCCGGCCAGAGCCGTGCATGCGGCCATGACCGGGCCCCGCAGCGGATCGCGCCACGGGGTCGGCCAAAGAACGGAAATGACGATAACCGCCGCCCCCGAGGCCATCCCCCAGCCGGCGAGCCGGTCCGGGACCGATGAGACCGGCCCGGCCAGCGAAACGGGCAGGATAAATGCCAGCAATAACGACGTCCCCGCCGCCGCCAGCACCGAGCTGACGACTCCGGCGAACAGGACGGCGAACCCGACCAACGCCATGGCCAGTGCGGCCAGCCAGGCGGTGCGGGAGGCCAGGGTGCCGAGGCAGACCAAGAGGGCGCCGGCGAAGGCCAGGGCCACCTGTTCCTGCAACCGGACGCGCAACGGGCCGCGGAAGTCGACCAGCAGGATCATGGCGAACGAGCCAAAGGCGGCGAAGGTGGCTACCGTCGGGTTGCCGACGACCTTGTCGCCAAGTGCGAACATCCCCGGCATCACAATGGCTGCCCGGGCCGCCCGGCGCAGGGCGGCCAAGTCCCGGTCCCGGCGAGCGAGCCATTCCATCTCGACCATTGTGGTCGGTCCCCGCCGTGCTGAGAACACCGCCCGACCCTCAAGGCGACGAGGCCCCAAGCTTGCTCGTCTACGGCGCCCCGCGGCCCGGGGCGGGGCGGGGCGAACGGCAACGCCCGGGGCCGCCTTTTTGAACTGGACCTAGGTGGGCCCTGGAGCCTCGTCGACGGCGGGCGAAGGCGGCGGGACCGGGAACCGGTCGACCCGGCGAAGGGGGGCGAACAGGACGCCCCAGCCTAAGGCGACGACCAGCGTGCCGATGCCTCCCAGAACCACCGACCCCGTGGTCCCCAGCAACTGGCCGACCACGCCGGACTCGAAACCGCCGAGCTGGTTGGAGGCACCTATGAAGACGTTTTCGACGGCCAGGACGCGGCCGCGCATCTCGGGGGGCGTGGCCAGCGGGACCAGGGTGGAGCGGATGAACACGCTAACGGCGTCTGCCGCCGATAAGCCGAACATGGCCATGAAGGCCAGCGGGTAGGAGCGGGTGACGCCGAGGACGATGGTCCACACCCCGAAAACGGCCACCACACCGAGCAGCACCCGTCCGACCCGGCGCTGGACCGGACGGACGGCGATGACCAGGGTCATCGCTCCGGCACCCAGGCCCCCAGCGGCACGGAGCCAGCCGAGGCCGACCGCCCCGGCGTGCAGGCGTACGGCGATGGCAGGCAGAAGCGTCACGGCCCCGCCAAAGAGCACGGCGAAGAGGTCGAGGGAGATCGCACCGAGGACGATCGACTGGGCGCGGACAAAACGCAAGCCCTCCAGCGCCTCATGGAGACCACCCCTGCTGGCGGGTATCCCGTCTTCGAGGACGTGGTCCACCTGGTCGTCACCGACCGGGTTGAGCGGGCCTACTCCTGACCACCCCGGCGGCTGACGGGGCAGGCGGACAGCCAGGACCGACGCCGCGCCGGCGGCAGAAAGAGCGGCGGCGGCAACGAGGGGCACCCACACGCCCGCGCCATAGAGCAGCCCACCGAGCACCGGGCCGATGATGGTCGCCGCCTGGCCGGCGATAGAACGGCGAGCCACCAACCACGGCACACCCTCGTTGGGGACCATGGCGGCGGGCAGGGAGCGCAGCGCCGGCGAGAGGAAGGCCTGGCCGGCGCCAAAGGCCAGCACCAGGAGGAAGATCGGCGTGGTCGTCAGGTCTCGACCGTGGACATACCAGGCCAGGGCCAGGGCGACAACCGCGTCCGACAAGGAGCCCACGGCGGCCACGCGCCGCCGGTCAAAGCGGTCGGCGACAGCACCCGCCACCAGCACGAGCAAGGCGGCGGGCGCGAACTCGGCCAGCCCGAGGAAGCCGAGGTCGAGCTCGCTCCCCGTCAATTTGTACACCAACAGCCCGAGCACGGTTGTCTGCGCCAGGTTGGACATCGACGTGGTCAGGCTGGCACCCAAAAGGGCGGCAACCTGGGTGGCGGGGGGCCTAATAGGGCGCAGCGTGGACCAACGCAGCCTAGAGGTTGGCCTGTGCCAGGGTAGCTATGTCTATGACGAACCGGTACCTGACGTCACTTCGCACCACCCTTTCGTAGGCGGAGCCAACGTTGGCGGCCGAGATCACCTCGATGTCCGCCGCGATCCCCTGCCGGGCGCAGAAATCCAGCATCTCCTGGGTCTCCCGGATCCCACCGATCGTCGACCCCGACAATGACCGCCGCCTCGTAGTCAGCGACTCGACGTCCAGTTCGTACGGTTGGCCGGGTAAGCCGACGACGACCATGGAGCCGTCGCGAGCCAGGAGGTTCAAATAAGCGTCGACGTCGAGGTTGACCGAAACCGTGTTGACAACCAGGTCGAGGGTGCCGGCGAGGTCAGAGAAGGTGGCGGGGTCACTGGTGGCGAGATAGTGGCGGGCCCCGAAACGCAGACCGTCCTCGCGCTTGGCGAGGCTGTGGCTAAGAACGGTAACCTCCGCGCCCATGGCGCTGGCTATCTTGACGCCCATGTGCCCCAGGCCACCCATGCCGACGATGGCGACCCTGCGGCCCGGGCCCGCTCCCCAATGAACCAGCGGAGAATAAAGCGTGATACCGGCACACAGGAGCGGTGCGGCGACGTCAAGACCAAGGTTGTCCGGGATCCGCAGGACGTAGTTCTCGTCCACGACGATCCGGGTGCTGTACCCCCCATAAGTCTCGCTCCCGTCGTAATCCCTGCTGTTGTAGGTCCACACCGCACCCTTCAGGCAGTACTGCTCCTCCCCCGCCCGGCAGTTGGCACAGCGGCGACAGGAGTCGACAAAGCACCCCACGCCCACCCGGTCACCCGGCTTGAAGCGGGACACGCCCTCCCCGACGGCAGAGACAGTGCCGGCGATCTCGTGGCCCGGCACCATCGGGAAAATGGCCGGGGCCCACTCCTGTCGGGCCTGATGGATGTCCGAATGACAAATACCGGCGTAAGCGATGTCGATCACGACGTCGTGGGCACGCGGCTCCCGGCGCTCGATGAGCATCGCCTCGAACGGGGCGCCCGCCGACAACGCCGCCATAGCCACAACCTTGAAAGACATGAGCATTACTCCTTCGCGTCGCCCCAGGGGTGATGGCACGTTTGACCCTGGACGATCTCAATCTAGCGCCGTTGCCGCCCACCACCATTTTTCCCACACGGCCGGTTACCGGCCCGTTACCGAGCGTCCCACTTGAAGAAGCGGATACCGACGGCCCCGCATGCGGCGATATAACCGGCGCAGGCCACCAACGAGAGCCAATCACGGCTATCCCAGGATGCCAGCTTGAGCACGCCGGCGAAAAGGGTCATCACCGTGCCGACGGGGGACCACTGTGAAACCGACTCCCAGACGCCTCCGAGCGTCCCACTTTGGCCGAACAGGCCCAGGAGTATGAGCACGATCAGCAGGATCCGGCCACCGGCGTTGACCGTGTCGGCCGACTTCACCAGGCCGACGAGCGCCTGGCCGATGGTGAGGAAGACGGCACCGCCGAGCACCGAGATGCACAGGACGAGCGTGTACTGGCTGACCGAGAGCGAGAGGTTTTTTAGCTGGGCGCCGACAATTACCACGACGAGCGCCATAACGAGATTGGCGACGACCTGCACCCCCGAGACGGCTCGTCATGATCGTCCACGTCGGGGCGGGCGTGACGCGCAGACGCTGGAACACCCCGTTCTCCCGATCGCGGGCGACGGCGAGCGCGTACCCCATGATAGAGGTGGACACGAGCCCATAGGCCAGGCTCAAGCCGATGACGTAACGTGCACCGCCAAGGTTCTGGGTCGCTTTGGACGAGTTCGTGACGATCAGCACCAGCACCGGGAGAAGGAAGCTGAGGAACAGCCTCCGGGGGTTCTTTACCAGCGCGGTGCCGTCGGCGCGGGCCAACGACGCCATGATGAGCCCGAGGCGCGGTCGTGCCGTCAGGGCCACACCGCTAGTCACGGATCTCGCTCCCGGTGAGACCGATGAAAACGTCCTCGAGCGTCACTTCCCCGTGGGCCACCTCCCGCACGCGCGGGTCGTCCTTGTGTTTTTCTATAAGGTCCTTCGGCGTGTCGGTGGTCAGGACAGTGCCGTGGTCGATGATGGCGACGCGGTCACAGACGGCCTGCGCCTCCTCCATGGAATGCGTTGTCAACAAGATGCTGCCGCCGCCTTTGCGGATGTGCTCGATGCGCCCCCAGAGCTGGCGCCGAGACTGCGGGTCGAGGCCTGCCGTGGGCTCGTCAAGCAGCAGGAGCACCGGTTGGTGGATGACCGCCACGTAGAGCGCCAGCCGTTGCTGTTGGCCTCCGGAGAGCTGCTTGAAGGGCTTGGCGGCCTCGGTCTCGAGCCCGATGGCCCGGAGGTTGTCGGTGATCTCGCCCGTCGACATGGCCACGCCGTAGAGGCCGGCGTACAGGCGCACGATCTGGGCCACGCTGAGCTCGTTTTGAAAGCTGGTGGCCTGGAGCTGCACGCCCATCTTGGCTTTGGCCTCGACGGGGTCACTGGCGATGTCTGTCCCGTCCAGCACCACGGTGCCCGAACGAGGGCGCAAGAGGCCCTCGATGGCACTGAGCGTGCTCGTTTTGCCGGCGCCGTTGGGGCCGAGGAGCCCGAATATCTCGCCCCGGGCGATCTGTAGGTTGATGCCGTCTACGGCCTTCCTGGGACCATAGGTGACCGTCAGGTTGCTGATGTTCAAGATGGCGTCGGCGACGGCGCCGGCGGTGACCGCGTTCGACCTGCCGTCGGCGCCATCGTCACGGGGGCGAGGGTCGGCGCCATCGCCACGGGAGCGAGGGTCGGCCCCCTCAACCATTGGCTGGGCCCGGTCGTATTCCCTGGCCCGGTCGTACTCCCTGGCCCCCTCGTCGCCCCCCGGGCGACTGCGTCGACGCCCCCGGGCCAGCGCGTACCCCACGCGAGCCACCAGGAGCACGACCACGACGATGAGGAGCAAACCCCCGCTCCCGAGCGACGTCGCCGCCGTCACCAGTCCCACCGTTGGGCCTGCAGCCCCGTCATGAAGCGTCCTCGGGCCGCAGGCGGGCCCGGGCGTTGGGTGTGAGCTTGCGCCCCAAAAGCTCGAGAGCAGCGACAACGGCGGCCACCTCGCTGGGGCCGGCACCCACCAAAACGGGGGTGAGCACGGCCTCGACGGGGGCCGAACCGACGCCCTTGGCTCGCGCCATGACCGCCGGGGTGACCCGGACCAGCGTCCGGCGCCGGTCGGCCGGGTCGGCCTCGGTCCGCAACATGCCCAGGTCGCGAAGCTTGGCCACCGAGGCGGAGACGTGGCTTTGCGGAAAGCCCGTCCTCGCCGTGACCTGTGAGATCGAGCTGTCGGGATGGAAGGCGACGTCCATGAGCACCAGCCTTACGCTCGTAGCCACCTTGCCGTGCGGGAGCGCGTCCTCGGCGAGGCTCATCAGCTTCCTACTCAGGAGGAACAGCTCGACCGCATTCACATCAGATGATGATACATCAGAAGATGATGTAGAGGTCCGTCCCCAAAGGACACCGGCGTGCTCGCCGGCGATGGCCCAAAGGGCCCGTCGTCTGACTCCGCCCTTTCCCCCACGCGGCCCCAGAAGTGGCGGCCCGGGTCACACAATCATCATCTATTTGCAGTCACCTCCTCAACTCAGCGAAGGAGCGTGGGGAGGGCAGACCTAAGAACTGGCCACCCGGGCCCCGAGACCGAAGGAGGGGGCATGAGCCACCAACTGGACCGACCGGAGACGGATGACAACGAGACGCCCACCTCATGGATGGCCTACGCCCGGTGCCGGGACACGCCTCCCGAAATCTTCTTCCCGAGCGATGGAGCGGGCGTAGAGGTGGCGCGGAGCTACTGCGCGGTGTGCCCGGTGGCCGGCCAGTGCCTGGATTACGCCCTGGAGAACCACATCGAACACGGGGTCTGGGGCGGCACGTCCGAACGCAAGCGGCGCCGCATCACCCAGTCGCGACGGGGCCGTGCAGCCACCGGGCAGGGTGGTGCGGCGACGCGCCGGTCCGCCCTTCGGGGACCGGCCGGTAGGTCGAGCCAGGCCTCCCCGGGGCCAGCCCTGGAGTAATTGTTGGCCCGAGCGCGGTGTTGCGTTCCTTTTCCCTGCCGTGGCGACTTCCCGCTGCCTTTTACAACTTCTTCGTGACCGCTCACGGCGGCTGGTCCGGGGGCGCACGTGGGCGCCGGCGCCCCGAAAAGATCGCTGGCAATAAAAGAGAAAACTGTCAGCGTCACAGTGGGATTGCTGTAGCATGGGCGCGCGGCTGTTGAAGCCTCCGGGGGCAGGGGCTCCCGGTCCTTACCGAGTCGTACGTATTTCATGGTGCAAAAGGCTCGAAAAGGGAGTACACCGTGAATGCAAAGGAGACCTAGCACATGGCTATTGAAGGTCTACGACCAGCTCCCCAACACAGTAATATTCATATCAGCGATGAGGTCGGTGCCTGGCTTGGCGTCCTGGACCGACTGGGGTTGATGCAAGATCACGACCGGGTAGCCGAAACCATGATCGCCGATATTGCCAACCTCAGTTTGTGCGGACTGGTTGGCGAACCCTACGTTTACTATCCACAGGCCATAACCTTTCAAGGCCTGGTCGACGCCCTCGACAACGGCAACTTCCCTCGACATGCATATCCCCCGACCCACATAAACCGTAGGGTTTGGGGACCGGGCGAGCACAAGGAACGCTATAGCTACCATCATCTCGACCAGCTTGCCTTGCAGCACGCGTATGCCGACTGGGCGCCCCAGGTCCGGCTAGCTGTTTACAACACGCAAGCCACGCCAAAAGTAGACAGACTTCTGCATTTTTTGGGGTTACCTTTCGATGCACACAGTGCGGAGACCGGTCAAAAGACTCAATTAGAAGCGATTGCCGACACGAAGCTGGCCTACGACTCCGAGCATGAAGGGTTTGTCATGACGCCTTTGAACACCCAGGCGATATTGACGATCGCTCTCAGCCGGCGTCTTCGCCGAGTAAAGGGTGACGCAATGCCCGTGTCGCGAGCTTATTTTCGCGATGCCACGTTGCCCCGATTATTTACGGACCCACTCGGGCCCTCGCAGGCTCAAAGGTTTAGTGAACCGCCCATTTCCCTGGTTGGTATGGCATTCTCGGGCGCTAAGGGTGAAATGGTGCTGGACTGGTCGCGGGGCACCCCGAAGGAAGACGTGGGCGTCGGGCTGTCCATTGCCGCCGTGATGACACCTCGGACGGTACCGTGAGGTGTGGCGACGCTCGTCTGGTCGCCCCTACCGGTAACGGCGGTGCCCAGAGCGCGCACTAACTTCCCGCGAACAGGTCCAGTTGCATTGGTCCCGCCGGGGGACGAGCGGGAGGCTGGTGCGCCAAACCATGGGCGGCCGCTGTCGCCGTCGGCTGACGCTGCCTCCGCCTTTCGTTGTAGCTCGGCGCGTCCTCCGGGCCGTCGCTACCCGTGCTCGGTTTCACGTTACGAGTGACGCCCATGGCCTTGGCCACGAGGTCGGACAGCCTGGCCTGCTCCGCCCGGGGTTGGTACGAACGGCCACGTAAGCGCTGCTCGTACAGGTCCATCAGGTCGGGACGCGTCGTCGCCAACCAGGACAGGTAGTGCTCTCGCACACCCGGGCGTAGATGAAGGGCCACAGGCGTCACCGAGACGGCGCCGGCGCGGCTACATGCCGTCACCACCTCGGCTACCTGTTCCTCGCTATCAGAGCGCCCCGGAAGGAGCGGGGCGACCAGCACGCCGCACGGCACTCCCGCGGCGTTGAGACGGCTCACGGCCTCGACCCGCTTGTCTGGAGGTGGCGTGCCCGGCTCGGTTAGCCGCCACACGTCCCGATCGAGCGTCCCGATGGAGAGATTGGCACGGACGTGGGTACGCCTCGACGCGTCGGCAAGCTGGCGCAGGTCCCGGAGCACAAGGGTCGACTTGGTGAGGATGCTGAAAGGGTTCCGGCGTCCACCGAGGACGCCGATTATGCCCTGGGTCAAGTGGTACTTCCCCTCCGCCTGTTGGTAAGGGTCGGTATTGGTGCTCTTCTGGTCGTGGCACACCGGCACATCGGGGCGGTCATGGTCTGCCCTCGCCATATGCACGACCGACCGGGCACCGTGGGCCGCCGCTGCCCTCCGGCCTCTGGTATAACTGGGCACGCCGGTGACCACCGACAGGAGGGGCCCGTCGTCGCGTGAAGGTGTGCAGCACGTTGCCGTGACCCCGTCCACCGTGCCTGAACTGCTGGCGTCGGCGGCAGCCCGAGGAGGGGGAGGGTGGTTTTTCCACTCCGGCGGCGACGTCACCCCCCTGCCCATGAAAGACCTTTATGCCCGAGCCCTGAGGAGAGCCTCCGAGTTGGCCGGAACGGGCGCGGGCCGGGGCACCCATATTGGCCTCGTCGGCCAGAACTGCCCCGAGTGGGCGGAATGGGCTTGGGCCACATGGCTGGCCGGGGCCACATTGGTCCCCCTCCCGGCGCCGGTGGTCGTAGGCGGCTCGTTCGGGGAACAGGTCGCCTCCCTGGCCGCGGCCGCCGGTTGTTCGCTCGTCGTCGGAGAAAAGCGTTACCTCGACCTGCTAGGGGGGGAGTTCGCCCAGTGGGACTGGTCTACCCGGGCGCCGCGCCCTCCTTTCCTCTCGCCGGCGACGGCCGCCCCGGGGCCGGGCACGGCCGGCGGCGGCGTCGGCAGGGCTGGCGGCGCCGAGGTGTCGCCCTCCGATCTGGCGGTGGTCCTCTGCACCTCGGGGAGCACGGCGAGCCCCAAAGGCGTACGCATGAGCCACGCTCGCGCCCTTGAAGTCGGCCCGCCAAAACGCTCTACGCCCCCAAAACGGGGCCGTGCCGGCCATGGTCAACTGGTTCCCCTTCTTCCACATCGCCGGGCTCGGCCTCCTGTTCCAGGTCGTAACGCCTGTCGACCAGCACATTGTGGCCATGAAGCGCTTCCTGGCCGACCCCGCCTCATGGCTGCGCCTGGTTGGCGAGACCCGCGCCAGCAACGCGGTGAGCCCGTCGTCGATATGGTCCGAGGTGCTGGCGGCGGTGGCCAGCCGGCCTGAGGGCATCGACCTCTCCCACGTCGAGCAGGTTGCCTTCAACGCCGAACTGGCCGACCCGGACGTGGTGGCCCGGGTAAGAGAGGTGTGCGGCCCTCGCGGGCTGCGCCCGGGAACGATCACCGTGCACTACGCCTCCTCCGAGGCCGGGATGATCAGCCACACGACGCCGGGCCGCGATCCCCGGGTCGACAGCCTGGATCTGGCTGAGCTGGTCCGCTCCGGGCGCGCCGTCCCGGCGCGGCCAGGTCGGCCGGTTAAGCGGGTCGTGTCCTGCGGCCGTCCGTACCCGGGAAGCGAGACCTGTGTGGGTGCTCCAGACCGCCCTCTCCCCGAGCGGGAGGTGGGCGAGGTGTGGGTGCGCGGCCCGGGCGTGACCGACGGGTACGTGAACGTCGGCGATAACGAGAGCCTCGCAGGAGGGTGGCTGCGGGTCGGTGATCTGGCCTATTTGGACCAGGGTGAGCTCTTCGTTACTGGACGATCAGACGAAGTTGTCGTCCATTTCGGCGAAAAGTACCACCCTGAGGACATCGAACGAGCTGTCTTGCAGGTCACCGGGCTGTCGCCTCGGGCCTGCGCGGCGTTCTCCCGCCCCGACGGCGAGGCGGGCGAGTTCGTCGTGGTAGTCGAATCGGACCACCGCCCCGACCTGCCCGGAAGGGCCAGCGCGGCCGTGGCCGACGCCGTCGGGATCGCACCTTCGGAGGTCGTCGTCGTACCGGATGGCACCGTCCCCACCACCCCCAACGGCAAGCTGCAGCGGTCCAAGCTGCGCCGGATGCACGCCGATGGTGAGCTGGACCAGTGGAGGACATGACTCGAACGGCTGCACGCCGTTGCTTTCCCAAACTCTGGACGTCGGCGTCATTGGGGTGGAGGATGGGTGGTATGGCCGACGCTCCTTTCCGCACTCCCCTCGCCGGCAGCAGCCGTGCCGCCCCCTCTCACCCACGGGTGGGCGAGCCCTCCCCGGGCACTGAGCTCACGGTGACGGCATATTTGCGGGGCCCCCAGCCTGTACCCGGGCGCCTGTCCCGGGAGGAATATGCGGGTACCCATGGTCCGGCGGAGGGGGACGTCGAGGCCGTGCGTAGTTTCGCGTCGGCCCACGGTTTGACCGTCGGCGCCGTCGACCGGGGCCGGCGCAGCGTCGAACTGGTGGGCAAGATCTCGGCCATGCAGAACGCTTTCGGGACGCGCCTCGGCATTTACCAGGGCCCCGCGGGCGAAACCTACCGGGGACGGGAGGGCGAGCTCAGTCTGCCCTCCGAGCTCGACGGCATAATCACGGGTGTTTTCGGCCTGGACGACAGGCCCCAAGCCCAGCCTCATTTTCGTCCCCGGACCAACGCATCGACGCAGTACACGCCGCTCCAGGTGGCCGCGGCGTACGAGTACCCCGGCGGCGTCACCGGCGCCGGGGAGTGCGTGGCCCTGATCGAGCTCGGAGGCGGGTTCCGAGAGGCGGACCTGAGCGCCTACTTCTCCTCGCTGGGCGTCCCGTTGCCGGCCGTCCAGGCTGTCAGCGTGCTGAAGGCCGACAACAGCCCTGGTCAACCGAACGGTCCCGACGGCGAGGTGATGTTGGACATCGAGGTGCTGGGCGGCGTTGCTCCCGGTGCCCGCATTGCCGTGTATTTCGCCCCCAATACCGACCAGGGCTTTATTGACGCCGTTACCACCGCCGTGCACGACGCCGGCCGCAAACCCTCGGTCGTCTCGATCAGCTGGGGCAGCGCCGAGAGCACATGGACGGCGGCGGCCATGCAACAGATGGAGGAGGCGTTCGCGGCGGCGGCGGCCATGGGTGTCACGGTCACGGTGGCGGCAGGCGACAACGGCTCTGGCGATGCTGTCACCGATGGCCTGGCCCACGTGGACTTCCCCGCCTCTGCCCCTCACGCACTGGCCTGCGGGGGCACTCGCTTGGAGATGTCCGGGGCCCGGATCGCAGCCGAAACGGTATGGGACGACGGCCAGGCCGGCGGCGCCGGCGGAGGCGGCATAAGCGTTGCCTTCCCGGTGCCCGCGTACCAGCAAGATGCCAGGATCCCGGTGTCGGCCAACCCCGGAGGCCGACGGGGCCGGGGCGTGCCCGATATCTGCGGCAACGCCGATCCGGATACCGGCTATGCCGTGCGGGTCGACGGCCAGACGATGACGGTCGGCGGGACCAGCGCCGTGGCTCCCCTCTGGGCCGGGCTGATCGCCCTGTTCAACCAGTCCTTGGGCCGGTCAGTGGGTTTCCTGCACCCTTTCTTGTACTCGGCCGCGGCCCGGACTGGTCTACACGACATAACGGCCGGATCCAACGGCGCTTACTCCGCCGGGCCGGGTTGGGACGCCTGCACCGGTCTGGGCTCCCCCGACGGTGCCGCCTTGCTGGCTGCCCTCAAGGCGACGACGCCCAGGTCGCCCTCCCCGGGCCGAGGGACGCCAACCTGAGCACCCGAGGACGCCGGCCTACCGTGGACGGGCATGTTCAGGCCTTTGTCTGGCGTGGGCCCCTACATGGGTTTTGCTCCGAACTGACCCTTCAGCCAGGCCGTGGCGTTGTAGGGCACCACTAGCTCCCTGGTGAACACGACACTGGTCTTGTCGCCGTCGAGCGTGAGATTGGTGAGGGTGAACTTAAGATATAAGTACGGTTGGATCCCGGGAGCGACGTCGTTATTGGACGTGGCGTACCCCGGGCCGCAGGCAATGCGGGGCTGGGAGATTTCGGCCGACTGCTTACAGTAGGAGACGTCGTCGACCGTAAGCTCAACAGCCCACTTGTTGCCGTCGTCGACATGGGCCCGGGCGAACTTGCCGTAATCCGACAGCAAACTTGCTCCATGGGAGGATTCGACCCCGAGCGGGGAGATCGTAACGGGAAGCGGGAGGTCGCTTATCCATCCCTGGGCGCGGTTTTCCAACGAGGTGCCGGAGATGAGGTCCAACAGGTTGCCGTTGAGGGGCATGGTCGGCGGGGCGGCGGAGCGCGAGTCGTCGTCCAAAACCAAACCCCTGGGTGCCAAGCGGGATAAACAGGAGCAGCAGCGAGTCGGTGGCGAACTTCTCAGAGCCCTTCGCCGAGGACATGGCGTCACGGACGGTTATGGCCCACTTGAGAGGTCCGGGCCAGCCGGGGATGTTCGATGCCGCCCCGTTCGTAGTCAATAGGTTGTTCACCAGCGAGCCCAAGGCTGCCCCCGGGCTGGAGGCGATCACATCGCCGAAGGTGCGTCGACTTTGTGCGGCGAGATAATACCAGGGCTCGGGACCGAGGCGAACTGCCACGAGGGCTCGGGCCCATCGGGACCGGGTGCCGTGGTGGACGGGACGGTCTGGTCGGTGTCGAGACCCAAGGCTGGCACCGTGGGCGGGGAGGCCCCAGCTAACCCCGCCACCAACACGCCGATAACAGCCGCCAGCACCCTCCCGCACGGCCGCCGCCCGTGCCGGCTGCTCGGGCTCCTCTTGTTCCTCATGTCGCCCCTCCTAAAGCGCCGGACCCTCGCGCCAGAACGATCGAAGCCGGCGAGCGCCACAATGGGCGTCACGGCCACCAGGCCGCAGGACCGTCGTCGTCCTAGCCTGAAGACCCAAGGAGGTGCGATGAAGCTGGACAAGCAGTTCACGGCCACTCTAGAGAAGAGCACCAACAAAGGGGGTTGGACGTACGTCGTGATGCCCGGATCGGCCGAGTACTTCGGCACCCATGGGCTGGTAAAGGTGCGCGGTTTGGTGGACGGCCACCCCTTCCAGAGCTCCTTTATGGCGCTCGGAGACGGCCGCCACAAGCTGCCGATCAAGGCCGAGCTGCAGCGCACGATCGCCAAGCAGCCCGGGGACGCGGTAACGGTCGTTCTGCAGGAGCGGCTCGGCGAGCGCCTCGAGGGACCGGCGCCCGTCACCTAGGAACCCCGCGGTGACCGGGCGCGTTCGAGCAACGGCCGACCGGCGCCGCCGATGTGCTGCAGCTTGAAGGCCGTGGTCGGCACGACGCGCCCTAGGTCATAGCCATAGTGGGCGTAGCGCTTGACGGCCAGGTCGTCGCCGAGCCACTTGGCCCGCTCATAGGCATCGGTGTGACAGCCCACCCAGGCCAGGAGCCCCGAGTAGTAGACGACTGTCCGCTGTGACCCGTCTAGGCCCAGCTGCTCGGCCAAGCGGAGGGCTACCAGACAAGCCCGCACCATGTGCTCCATCGGTTGGCCACCCACCGCGCCCAGATCACGACGAGGGCCGTCGGGGGGGTAGTGGAGCGACTCGTTGAGCCTGAGCGCCGTCTCGGCCTTGCCGTCGGTCAACGTCGTGCCTTCCCAGGTCCGGACCGGGCTCAGGAGGGAACGACTGGGAAGGTGTAAGGACGGGAATCGACGAACCGCCACCCGTCGCCATCGCGGCGGAGCAGGGCGGCAAGGTGCGCCAGAAGGACCACTTCGCCACTGGCCGCAGAGATCGTCTGTTCGCCGTCGGCCAAGGCATGGCTGGTTTCGACGGCCCGCACGCTCTTCGAGCTTGAAGGCGGTCGAGGTGCCTTGCAGCATGCCTTCGAAGTACCCGGAGTACATGGCGCCGATGGCGCCTCGCCCGTCGGCGCGTTGGCCGAAGGGGTTGATGAGGGCGCCGTCCCCGACGAAGAAGCCGGCCAGGACGGCGCCATCGTTGGCCTTCCAGGCATCGGCGAACAGATGGAAGAACTCCTGAACTGAATTTCTGGTTTGGTCGTGTTCGGTCATGTTTGACATCATCCTCGGGGCGGGTTCATCGCCACATCGGGAGAACTCCCCATCTACGGTTGAGGGGATGCGGCCCGAGGTCACTTTGGCGGAGATGGCGGCACTACTGGCGGTGGCCCAGGACCACGCCCTCGGCCAGCCCCCGGGCTCCCAGCTGCGGGCCACCGTCCTCGGCCAGCAGCTGGCCACGGCCGCCGACGCCGGCGCGCCGGAACGGGCGACCACCTGGTGGACCTCGGCGCTGCGCTTCCTGGGTTGCACCGGCCACGCCTTCGACATGGCCGTCATCTTCGGTGACGAGATTGAGATGCGGGCCCGGGCGGCGCGGATGGACTTCGCCAACCCGTTCGACGTCATGCGAGTGATGATCAGTCATGCCGGCCCGGGCCAGTCCGGCGCCACCCGCCTCCGTTCGGTCCTCTCGGTCCTGGCCGGGGGCAAGAAGGCAGCCGAAATGAACTTCCGCACCGCCTGCGAAGTCGCCGACGTCTTCGCCAAGCGCCTCGGCCTCGACGACCGCGTGCTGGCCGCGCTGGCGGGCTCTTTTGAGCGTTGGAACGGCCGGGGCCTGCCCACCGGCGCCCAGGGCACGGCCATCCCGAAGCCCATGCGGGTCGCCCAACTGAGCCAAGAACTTCGAGGTCCTGGCCCGCATCGAAGGGATCGGCCGAGCGCTGGAGATCGTCAGGGCCAGGCGGGCCAAGGCCTATGACCCCGTCCTCACCGACCTCGTCCTGGACTTGGGCGCGAGCTGGTGGGGAGCGGTTGAGGCCGTCGACCCCTGGGACGCGGCGCTAACCCTCGCCCCGCCGTGCGTTCCCCTCGGCGACGCCGCTGCGCACGAGGCGCTGCTCGTCCTGGCCGACTTCGCCGACCTCAAGTCGCCCTGGACGGGCGGTCATTCACGCGCCGTCGCCGCTCTCGCCCTGGAGGCATGTGGCCCCACCGCCGAGGCAGCCGCCCTGGTCCACGACCTCGGCCGTGTCGCCGTTCCCAACACGATCTGGGACAAGCCCGGGCCCTCACCCGCGACGAAAAGGACCGGGCCGAAGCCCATGCCCTGGTGACCGACCAGCTATTGCGGCGTGTGCCCTACACCGCCACGCTGGCCACGGCGGCGGGCGCGGCTCACGAGCGCGTTGACGGCTCCGGCTACCACCGGCGCATCGGAGCGGCACATCTTGATGAGGCCCAGCGGGTCCTCGCCGCCGCCGACTGTTACCAGGCCATGACCTCGGACCGCCCCTACCGGAAGGCATCGACAACCGGGGAGGCGGCGGCCGAACTGCGGGCCATGAGCGCCGCCGGCCGTCTCGACGGGGAAGCCGTCGAGCGGGTCCTCGCCGCCGCCGGCCACCGCCGCGCCGCGCGGCCCCCGCTCCCGGCGGGGCTGACCGCCCGGGAGGCCGAAGTGCTCCGGCTGATCGCCCTCGGCCTCACCACCCAACAAGTCGCCGGCCGGCTCGTGATCTCGGCCAAGACGGCGGACCACCACGTGCAACATATCTACACCAAGCTCCGCGTCTCGACCCGAGGCGCGGCCGCGCTTTTCGCCATCGAACACGGGATCCTCAGCGCAGAACGCGTGAGGTGTAGGACATGATGCCGATGGACATCTTGAACGATGTGGCAGAGAGCAGCTTCCCAAATGTGCCCATCCTGGTGAACATTACGGGTGAACGGCCATCCAATGTCCATCCAACGATGACTTGGCCCCTTGAGGTGGGGTAACGATGGCAACCGTCCGAGGCGCTGGAGGCCTCTTCCCGACGTAAGAGCCAGTCGCGCCTACCAGCGCCTCGACCATCTCCACCTGGCGGGTGACCGCTGCACGAGGCTGGCATTGCCGCGTCGCGCTGGCCTGGCACAACTAGAAGGACGAGGTTTCTTTCGCCGAGCGTTTCGTCGACGGAGTTATTGACCTCGACCTCACCAAGCCCTACGTCGGCCGAGGCGGCCACCAGGGCCACGTGTCCCTGCGGGAGGTGCTCGTCCACATGATCGAGGAGGGAGTGCTGGGCACCGTACTTGGCCCCCACCGAGATGCGGACGACCACCGGCATGGCCAGCTGGCCAGCCGACATGGCCTGCCATGTTGAACACCTTCATCTTGGGCACCGCCTTGCCGTCTTGGGTGGCGGTGCGCACCTTGCCCGCGATCTGGGCCACCCGGGGGTTGCTGTCCAGGTCGGGGGCGACTTCGGGCTCCCGGTCGTCGAAGCGCTCCACGTGGCGGCCCGAGAACATGACCTCGCCCCAGCTCGGAGCCCACGTCCAGGCGAGGGCTGGCGCTGAGGTCGGCGGCCAGGGCGAACATCTCGAAGGTGGCCTCGCGCACCTCGGCCGCCAGGGCGTCGAGGGCGCCGGCGCCGGCGATGCCGGCACCTACCAGGCGTGCCTTGTCGGCGGCGATGGCGTCGGCCGCGGCCCAGTGGCTGATCTCCTCGCCCGTGCGGTAGCTGGAGGCGTCCGAGGGCGAATGGCCCGAGATGCGGTAGGTGATGGTGTCCAGTAGCACCGGGCTCCACCCCTCGGCCAGGTAGGCGGTACTTTGACCCGTGCTCATACGACTCCTGTGGTACGTTTAGCCTGCCATGTGGGCTCCATTTCGCCCCCGGGCAGGCCAAAACCTTCCTTAGTTCAGCACCTGGGTTGTACGCCGGATTATGTCGTCTTGAGTCGCCTTGTCAAGCGACACGAACACCGCGCTGTACCCGGCCACACGTACGATCAAATCTCTGAAGTCCTGCGGGCGTTTCTGAGCCTCCAGGAGCTCCTCGGTGCTCACGGTATTGAATTGAACATGGAACACCTTCATATTGCGGAAACCCTTTAGCAGCGCCACTAGCCGCTCGAGGCCTTCCTCTGTTGCCAAGGCTCCCGCCGCCAGCCGCAGGTTGAGGCCGGCCAGCAGGTCGCCTGCACCAACCCGGCGGCCCTCGCCGCCGGCGGCTTGGCCGACCTGGACCCCTACGTGCTCACGGCCAGCCAGCGCGGACCCTCGCCTCTGCTGGACGGTTTGCGCGGCCGGCTCACCGAGCCTGTCACCACCCCTTGGGTCACTTACCCCGGGCTGTATTCGGCCCGGTGCGAACAGGGGGGCGGGGCTACCTGGCTCCAGGTCACCAGCCTGGCGGGGAGTAGCCGCACCCGGCCCGTCGTGGACCCTGAAGAGGTGGTGGGGAACTACGGAGGCGGTTCCGGCCCGGCGTGGGGCTACCACAGCTACGAGTACGGCCTCACCTTGGGCAACCTGCTCCATGACATCGCCGGGCAGGAGGCGGCATGGGAGTCGGGCCACTAAGGTCGGTCAGTCGCTTTCAGCGGTCCGGGCATTATCTCTCATGAGGAACCGGCGTCGACTTGTGTCGTGGCCATCGGCAAACGACAATCTTGGGTAGCACGACGATAATTGGTGGCTATGTGCGTGCCCGGTGGCAAATGACATCCCCTAGATTTTTGGCGCCGACATGCCATACTCGGCGATCACGGGCATTGGGAAGCACCCCCACTTGACTGGTAGCGCCGCACATAATTGCAGCTCAGGATGGCCGCTGCCGACCAGGACAGCCCTACCGTCGAAGCCTCATAGGTGCGGGGCTTGGCCGCTTGGCCCCGAGCCCCGCTGGCTCAGGAGGCAACGCCATGACACCGACAACGCCATCGACCGCAATTGCCGTCCCCGACCCCGAACGCCTTGCCCTAGCCAGCTTCCTCGCTGGCTACAGAGGTTTGACAAGGGACGCGTACGCGCTTGACCTCAGGCAGTTCGTCGCCTGGTGCGAGCTCCACAGCTTGAAGCTCTTCTCAGTGCGCCGTGCAGATATCGAGCTGTACGCCCGGGCGCTGGAAGAGGCCGGGCGTGCCCGGGCGATACATTACGAGCACCCGCTCGTCGTCCCGCATGACGGACATGCGAAGCAACTGCCGGCGCGTTGCATCTGCACCCCGCACTGGTAGCAGTACGGAGCATCACTGGCGGCGGGCTTCTTGGCTTTCCCGGCCCTGGCGGCCGCCGAGCCCGTTTTGGCCGGGACACCGCCGGACGGAGCGGAAGGCGGAAGTTGGCGCCCCTCTCGTAGCTCTACCTCCTCGAGCAGACCGCTATCACGAATGGGCTGGTCGATGATGACGGCCTCTTCAACCCCGGGCAACGTGGGCTGCATGCGCTCGCTGACGGTCAGGATGCCCAGGTCCGAGCGCTCGGCCGGGTTCATGTACTCGACGGCCAGGCGGCGAAATATGTAGTCCACCAGCGATGCCGCGAAGCGCAGATCGGGGTCGTCGGTCATCCCGGCCGGCTCGAAGCGCATGTTGGTGAAATGGCGGACGAAGGTGGACAGCGGCACCCCGTGCTGCAGCCCGAGGCTCACCGATATGGCGAACGCGTCCATGATCCCGGCCAAGGTCGAACCCTGCTTTGAGACCTTCATGAAGACCTCTCCCGGCCGGCCGTTCTTCAAGCTCACCTACCGTCACGTAGCCCTCGCAGTCGGCCACCCGGAAAGAAAAGGTCAGCGACTTGCGCTTGCGCGGCATGTGCTCGCGCACCACCCGCTGGTTCGCCATCACCGTCTGCATCTCCAGCGCCTTTTCCAGCTCGGCTATCTTGACGGCCAGCTCGGCGTGGTGAGCCTCAGGGCCGGACGATGCCGCTGTCTCCCGCTTGGTGGTGGCCAGGGGCTGGGCAACCTTGCAGTTGTCCCGGTAGATGGCCACGGCCTTGATGCCCATCTGCCAAGCCTCTATGTGCAGCTGTTCTACGTCCTCGACGGTCGCCTCTTCGGGCATGTTTACCGTCTTAGAGATCGCACCGGACAGGAACGGCTGAGCGGCCGCCATCATACGCACGTGGCCCCGGTAATGAATGGTGTTGTCGCCCATCGAGCAGGCAAAGACGGCGAGGTGGTCGGGCGAGATATGCGGGGCACCGAGTATCGATTTACGCTGGTCGACATAGGTAGCAATGTCGGCGATTTCCTCGTCCGTGTAGCCCAGCCTACGCAATGCCCGGGGTACCGTCTGGTTGATTATCGACATCGTTCCGCCGCCGACCAGCTTCTTGGTCTTGACCAAGCCCAGGTCCGGCTCAATGCCGGTCGTGTCGCAGTCCATGAGAAGACCGATGGTGTTGTGACTGACGAACCCATTGGCGAGGTACGTGACGTTGGAAGGAACGGACAGGTCGTAGGTCAGCTCCTCCTCGCCGAGCTCGGCGGTCGCCACGGTGTCGTAGACGAAGCTCAGCAGATGGTCGAGTTCCGCATCGCCCGTCCGCTCGTACAGCTCCTCGGCCATGCGCCGGGAAACTCTCCCGCGCGCCACCTCCATCAGAAAGGCTTCCCGCAACCGGTCGTTTTCAGGCGCCAGACGGTCGACCAGCTCACGGCTCAGGGGTATGTAGTCCTTCCGGCCGGCCTGGTCGACGTCGGAGAGGAGCAAACCACTCTGTTTGCGATCTCCCATGAAGCCGATCTCGATGGCCCACCTCTCGTTCCGGGACAGGTTGGCCAACCGCACGGCGGCCATCGGGAGGGTGCTCCGGGCGTTGGTCCGCTCGGCCACGTGCATATCCGTCGGGTAGCCGAGGGCCAGCAGGAGAGATTGAACATCTTGAGCGAGCTCTAACGACGTGCTCTTCAATGTCGCATATCCGGCGCTGGTATCACCATCGGCCTCATAGAGACCCCGCAGAAAAGCGCAATAGATCTCCCTGTCGTTGGCGGCCAAGACCGCGCTGGGTATATGCGCCACATAGCCCTGGCCGGTGTCCCCGGGAGCGGGCGATTGCTTGGCAAACCCGCAAGCCTCCCACCAGAGCACGACCCGGACTGAATCGAGCCTCACTTCGCTGTAGCCCTTCTTGGCGGCAACGGCGACCTCGAAGCCCGAAAACAGCCTTGGCCAGGAGCCGAAGGCGTTCGACGACATCAATATCGCCTCCCGTAACACAAAAACGGAGACCACGGCTGTGCAAGGTGCCGTCGCCCATGAAATAGCCAACTAGCTCGGCCAGTTCTGCCGTCATGTTCCGGGGAACGGTGGCGTGGTGCTCACCGGTCCAGTAGGCCTCGGCCAGCGGCGGGAGCGGAACTGGTCGCGGGTGCCCGACCAGTTGGTCCAACGCCAGCGGCACACGGTCGCCGGTCGCGATGTCCGCCAAGCGCTTCCATTCCCATTTACCCGACGTACCGACGACCTTGACCCGGTGCTGGGGCGTACCTTGCAAGCGGTACCCACGGCGTGTCCGCACCGTAACCACCGGCTCCAAGCCGTTCACGTAGAACTGCGAGGCCAGGCGGGCGCCATCGCCCGTAGCCACGCGTACCCCCAGTTCCTGCCACTTCGACCCGTCCGGGTCGCCGAGGGAAGCCAGCCTGACCAGCCCTCGCTCGGTCGGCACCAGCGACCCGCCGACAAGGCAACCGGTCGGGGCCAATACGCTGGCTTGCGCGTTCCTTACGCCGTACGTATTAGCGGTTTCGACGGCACTATCCCACGACTCCTGGGCAGCCGAGAGCAGGGCGGGCGGCACCAGCAACTCATCGATCTTGGCCACTTCAGCCCGGTGCATCCGCAAGACCTCCAGCATCGGCTCGCGGTTCTCGTGGTAGCCGGCAAAGGGGCCCATCCTGGCCGCGGTCCGGGCGGAGACGGCATAAGCGTGGCCCGTCATCAGGGCGGTTATGGCGCCCGCCCAGGCACGCCCGGCGTCGGAATCATAAGGGATCCCCTGGGCCATAAGCAGTGCACCCAGATTGGCATAACCCAGTCCCAGCTGTCGGAAACGCCGGGACGTGTCCCCGATCGGTTTGGTCGGGTAGTCCGCATTGCCGACCAGGATCTCCTGGCCCGTGAAGACGACTTCGACGGCCGCCTTGAACCCCTCCACGTCGAAATCGTCGTCCGGGTTCAAGAACGACAGCAGGTTGATGCTGGCGAGGTTGCAAGCTGAATTATCGAGGTGCATGTATTCCGAGCAGTTCCGCACAACGAGCCCGTTGACCACATATGAGTGGTTGCGAGGTTCGCTCAAGTTATAGGTCAGCTCAAAGCCGTCCTCGACCATGTGGCGCAGTCTCGTACAGCCATCGCTCTTGTTGAACGCCCGCGCCCGGGCGGCAATCACCTGCTTCAACTTGGAGGCCTTGGAAGGCAGCGAAAAGCCGATCTCCTGCGCAAAGGTCAACATACCCTTGGACGTGACACGCAGATCGTCATCACAGATCGTGCAGGCAATTCCAAAAGTGCTGAGGAGGCGCTGGACATCCACCAGGAGTTCTCGGGAGGCTGAGCCGAGGCCGACGTAGCTGCCCTTAGCGTTGTCGAGGCGTACGCAGCCGTCGGCGTCGAACAATCCCCTCAGGAAGGCGGCCACGATCTGCGGCGGCGCCTGGAAGACGGACCAGGGGCCCGCTTCTGGGGGCCACGGACGGCGGTCAGGCCCAGGGCGGCGAAGAACGCCGCCAGCGGACGCCTGGTGAGGCGCACTTGAACGGTCCCATTGGACTGCGTGTTCGGTGTGGGAACAAGACCACCGTTCAGCCAGGTGACAAAGGCCAGGTGCTGAGGGAGCACCTCGGCCTGGTCCTCGGGGCTGCCGTACACGGCACTGAGCGTCCCGTTGGCGCCGACGGACCCGCCGCCCACCATCCAGCCCAGGTAGTGCGCCATGTCCTCGTCCCATTTCTCGGGCAGGCGCACGAGACGGCGATGGTCGCCTTTGGTCGAGTAGATGGTCAGGTCGCTCGTCACCGGGAGGCCGTAGTCGGCACTGATGGCCGGAGCCGGAAGGTCCAGGACCTTTATCCTGTCGTCCCCACTCAGATCCTGAGCCTCGACGTAGCCCCTGTTGGCCGTGAAGAAGCGGTGGCCCGGAGTGCACCGGACCTCCATGCCGTTTTCGAAGTGCACTTTGATCACCTGGTTGTAGCCGGTGATCATCAGGGCCTCGGGGGTAGTCAGCGCCAAACTCTGTGCCGGCGCTTGGACATTAGTGGCGTCATGGGTGTAGACGGCGAACGTCTCACCCTCGTTGACCCGGGCAAAAAGCTCACGGAAACTGATGAGGCCCTTGTCGGTGTGGACCAGGGCGTCGCCCGTAAAACATGGATTGCTTGCATTAATGCGCCCCGTGCTCTTCGAAGTGTGCCATTTGTTTATCGTGGTGTCGAACTGCATCCCCGGGTCGGCACACTCCCAGGCCGCCTTGGATATCTGGCGGAACAGGTCCCGCGCCTTCATCGTCTTCAGGACCTCACCGGAATTGACGGCCTTCAGCTCCCAATCCCGGTCATCGAGCACGGCATGCATGAACTCGTCGGTGACGCGGACAGAGTTGTTGGCGTTTTGGTACTGGACGGAGTGGCTGTCCTTGCCGTCGAGGTCCATATCGAAGCCGGCGTCGCGCAGGGCCCGTGCCTTTCGCTCCTCAATGGCCTTGCACCAGATGAAGTCTTCGACATCGGGGTGGGCGGCGTCGAGGATCACCATCTTGGCCGCACGGCGCGTCTTGCCCCCGGACTTGATGGTCCCCGCCGAGGCGTCGGCGCCCCTCATGAAGCTGACGGGACCGGAGGCGGTCCCGCCACCTCGTAGGCCTTCCTGGGACGACCGGATGCGGGAGAGGTTGATCCCGGCCCCTGACCCGCCCTTGAAGATCTTGCCCTCCTCTACGTACCAGTTGAGGATCGAGTCCATCGAGTCGTCGACGGCGAGGATGAAACAATTGTGAACGCGAAGGCCATCGCTCAGGTACTCGCCACTCTCCGTTTGGATGTCATAGACATCCATTTCGCCAAGCTCCTCGATCACATCAACCTCAAGAGCCTTCGCCTCGCGAGCGGGGAGACCTACGACATCGAAGCTTCTGTCCAGCTTCTCCGACTTGATGGGATCTATGAAGCCGATCTCCGACGCAAACAGGCGGCGATCACCCTCGCTGCGTATCGAGAGCGACCAACAGCCTCTCCTGTCAGGTCGGCGGTCGGCCTTGAAGCGCGTGCGGGAGAAAATGCCAAAGCGAGCTAGCAGGCGCTGGGCTCCCTTGACGATCCCCTCGGAGACCATGTCGAATCCGACTACGCTGGCCCGCGGTCTCAGGCCAACGTATCCCTCGGCCTGGAAAATGCTCCTCAGATATGCCTGCACGACCGGTAGCGGCGCCTCGTAGAGATGCATCGGAACGGTCATCTCGGGGCCGCGAGTCATGAGCCCCCAGCGCTGTACAAAATCCCAAAGGCCGCAACCATACAAGCGCGTACGGCGGCAGTCCAAGGACGTGCTCTGCGTAATGACTCGGCTCTGGTGACGATGCGCCTCAGGGAAGACACGATCGAGCGCCGTCGTCACCCAGTCCAGCTCGGACGACGTCACTGTCATGGCTTCGATCGTCAACGACCTATTGGTTCCCGTCGCATATTGACCCACAAAGCCGTCAGATTGGAGCCAGCCCGCCAGAGCCGCCTCGGCTATTTCTCCGCGGCTTATCTCGCCGCTACCCCAGGCTTCGGTCCTGTGCCAAGTGAGCTGATCACCAGGGCGAATTGTCCCGGCCGGAACGAAACGGCCCGTCCCTGCTCCACTTCGTCTCCAAATGAGGTGGTCCGCAGTCACGTCCAGAGCGTGACCCGCCTTGGTATGCAGGCGGAGCACCGACTTGCGGCCGTTGGCCTTGACGGCGACGATACTGGTCAGCCCGTGAGCGTCGAACACCTTGGTCCCGACGGCGTCCGACTCGACCAGCCTCCCGATGGGCAGCAATCCGTCCGGGGTGCTGACCATCGACCAGTACGGTTGGCAGGCGCTGGCCTGCTGGGGCACGCCGGCGACCCCGATGTTGAACCACACCGGCGAGTTGAACGCCGCCCGCTGATGGATGATCAGCCACTTGAGCTCGGCCTCGAAGGTCTCCGCCTCGTGGGCATCGGCGAAGTACCCGTCTTTGTCCCCCCAAGCCACGATCGTCCCCACCACCCGGTCGGCCACCTGCTTCAGCGACCATTCCCTCTCCGGCGTGCCCAGGGTGCCGCGGAAGTACTTCTGGGCCAGGATGTTGGTGGCGTTCACGCTCCAACCACTTGGCACCTCGACCCCCAACTGCTCGAAGGCGACGGCGCCGGTGGCCCAGTTGGTGATGCGGGCGTCCCGCCGCTCCCAGGTCACCGTGTCATAGGGGTCGACGCCTGGAGTGGTGAAGTAGCGGCGGATGCCGATGCCCGTGCGCTCGGGGGCAATTGCCATGGTGGAGAGTCCTTCCTGTTCCGGAGCTTCAACTCGTTCGATCGCCCCCCGAGGGGGCTGCTAGCTCGCTCACGTCCGCGTTCGCTGACCACAGGACCCAGGTGGACAACCACAAGCTGTAGTGGTCAACCTGCCCGTCTAGGCCTTATACACACAAGATCTGGGAATACTACAGCATAGTACTTACACGCTTGTCAATAGCCCCGGGGAGGTCCCCGCGGCCTGTTGCCCAACCTACGAGCGACCGCCTGTGAGCCAACAGAGGTAAAGGTTGTGGATCTCCCGGGTGCGCCCGCCAGGGCGGCTGGGCAGCCCATCAGGTAGGTTCGGAGGCGACGGCCCACGTGCTGGTGCGGGAATTGCCCCGGACCGGTCCCCGCCACAAAGGAACGAGGGCGACGACTTGGCTGACAACGCGGCACGCCTGGGCTCAGGGACCGGACCGCTCACTGGCCCCGTCCCCCGGGAGGCGGCGATCTCAGTCCGGGGCCTGCGCAAGTCCTACGGGCCCCTGAAGGCTGTAGACGGCGTGGACCTGGAGATCTCCCGGGGCGAGGTGTTCGCGTTGCTGGGGCCGAACGGTGCCGGCAAGACGACAACGGTCGAGATCCTCGAGGGCTTCCGCCATCGTGACGAGGGGCAGGTTACGGTGCTCGGCCACGACCCGGGCCACGACCGCAAGGCCTTGAAACCGCACATCGGCATCGTGCTGCAATCGACGGGGATAGACCGTTACCTGACCGTGACCGAGACGCTTACGATGTACGCCGGCTACTACCCTCACCCCCGGTCGCCGGCAGAGGTCATCGACCTCGTCGGCCTGGCGGCCAAAAGCGACGCCCGGGTCACAACCCTGTCGGGCGGCCAGCAGAGGCGCCTCGACGTCGGGGTGGCGTTGGTCGGCGACCCTGAGCTGCTGTTCCTGGACGAGCCCACAACCGGCTTTGACCCCTCGGCCCGCCGGGAAGCCTGGCAGGTGGTGAAGAGCCTGGCGTCGCTGGGCAAGACGGTCTTGCTCACCACCCACTACATGGACGAAGCCCAGTTCCTGGCCGACCGGGTGGCAGTGATCTCTGCCGGCCGGATCGTCGCCCTGGGCCCGCCGTCGAGCATCGGAGGCCGGGACCAGGCGAGCCCCCGGGTCTGCTTCCGGCTCGCCCCGGGGTTGGCCCTGCCTGACGACATCGCCCACAGCTCAACCCCGGACGGGCGCTTCGAGCTCGTCACCGAGAACCTCACGGCTACCCTCTACCGCCTGACGAGCTGGGCCGTGGAGCGAGGTACCGAGCTCGACGACCTCAGCGTGGTCCGCCCCACGCTCGAAGACGTCTACCTCGAGCTCACCGGCAGCTCGGCGGCCGGTCCCGAGGCGGGCGAGCCGGCTGATGGCCCGGTGGGCATTGGCTCCCGGGGGGGTCGCGCCGGCCGAGGTAGGGCGGCGAAGCCCTAATGAACGTCATCGCCCTGACGGCCCGCCAGGTCCGCTACACCAACAAGGCCTTCTGGCGTAACCCGGCGTCCGCCTTCTTCACGTTTGCGTTCCCGCTCATGTTCCTGGTCATCTTCACCGCCTTGCTCGGCTCGGGCACCGTGCACCTGGCCGGGCGCACGGTCAAGGAGTCGACGTACTACGTCGCCGCCATGGCCGCCTTCGCCCTGATAAGCGCCTGCTACACCAACGTCGCCATGACTGTCACATTCCAGCGCGACGCCGGGATCCTCAAGCGGGTCGACGGTACGCCGCTCCCGGCCGGCGTCTATTTCACGGCCAGAGTGCTCCATGCGCTCTTCGTCGCCGTCCTGCTCGTCGTCATAACCGCCGCCTTCGGCCGCCTGGCTTACCAGGCCTCGGTGCCCACGGGCGTCACGCTTTTCCACTTCCTCGTCATGCTCGTGGTCGGTGCCGGCAGCTTCTGCGCCCTCGGGTTCGCCATAACCACGGTGATCCCCAACGCCGACGCCTCGCCGGCAATCGTCAACGCCACCATTTTGCCGCTGCTGTTCCTCTCCGGCATCTTCATCCCCCTCGGCACCAACGCGCCGAGCTGGATCCTCTGGGTGGCGCGTATATTCCCCGTCCGGCACTTCGCTCTTGGCCTGCAAGCAGGCTTTTTGGGCACGAGCTTCGACTGGGTGGACGTAGCCATCGTCGCCGCCTGGGGGGCCGCCGGGCTTCTAATCGCCGTGCGCCGGTTCAGTTGGGAACCTCGAACCTGAGCGGGCTGCTTATGATCCAGCCATGGAACAAGATGGTGCTTCATTTTCCCAGCGCGAGCGGTGGGCCCTGTGTGACCTGCTGACCGAGCTCGGCCCCGACTCCCCCACCCTGTGCGCCGGTTGGCGCAGTGCCGACCTGGCCGCCCACCTGCTTACCCGAGAACGCCGCCCGGATGGCGCCCTGGGCCTGGTGACAAACCTGGAGCCCTTCAAGTCCTGGACGACGCGGGTACGTCAGGGGGCGCGCGACACCGAGACCTGGGACACGCTCGTCAGCCGGGTCCGTTCCGGGCCGCCGCCTCTGCTGCGACCACTGGAGCCGGCAATCAACACCATCGAGTTCTTCGTCCACCATGAGGATCTCCGACGCGCCCAGCCGGACTGGCAACCGCGCCATCTCGCGGCCGCCGATGAGGCCAAGCTGTGGCATCGGGCGCGGTCCTTCCGACTTGCCCTGCACCCGGCGGCGGGACGTCTCGAAGCGCCTGGCCAGGAGCCGATCGTCCTTTCAAAAAAAGGCGGTCCCACCGTGAAGGGACCGCCCGGCGAGGTAGTCCTATGGGTGCTGGGCCGCAAGGAGGCGGCCCGGGTCGAGGTCGCGGCCTGACCACCACGGGCACGATGGGCTGGCCAGGTCCAAGTTGCCGATCAGGAAGGGCCGAGGAGGGCGGTCAGTACAGGTTCAGGACGGGCCTGACGTCCGCGCCACGCGGCCGCCTCGCCCGGGACAGGACTGTCGCCGCTCGACCGGCGCCCTCGGAGGAAGACAGGACGCCCTCTGCGGCGCCACCGCCGACCACCCCCGAACCCGCTGGGTGCCCGAGGACCTGAGCCAGCGAAGCCGGGCCCACGGAGGCTGTGCGGCTGCTGCCCCGGACCAGCTGCACCCACCGGTTATCGGCGATACGGGCCAGAGCTGAAAGTTGGCGGCGTTCACGGATGCGGAACGGACGGCCGTCGCGACCCAGGACCACGACCAGGGAGGCCACCGACATGTCGGCCCAGGCCACGTCGCTGGGACTGGCTCCGCCCGCACCCTCCTTGCCCACCAGGGACGCCCGCGCCCCTTTTACGAAGGCGAAGACCCAGGCCTCAGGGGGCATAGCACCGACCGATGTGAGCGGCTGGGGCGCGCCAGGGTCGACTACCACAGCCCAGTCCGACTCGAAGTCCCGGGCCGCGTGGGCGACCAGGGCCTTGAGCAGGTCGGCCGGGTCATGGCGCTCCACCAGATAGGCGGCCGTTTCGAGGGCGTCCAGACGGGGGTCGACGGGCACGCCCGGTACCTCCCTCACGTCCTCAACGTCCACTCCGTCCACCTGGTTGACCTCGCTGATCATGAGGTCCAACAGGTTGGCCCGGGGCAACTCTACGACGAGTTCGTCGATGGCCCGGCCCGCGCCGCGTTCGAGGATCTCGACGCCCACGAGGTCACCACGCACGGCGCCGATCCGGCTGGCCACGGCACCAAGGGCACCGGGCCTGTCCGGCACCCACACACGGACGACATAGGTCGGCATGGACGGTTACTCTACGTGGCCAAAGTGAACGGAGCATTTCTAACGCCGCGCCGGTTCATTAATGCCGTCCGGGCACCAGGCCGGCCCACCGATCAGCCCAGCTTCGTCAGCGCTCGCCGCAGGTTGCGCACGGCCTGGCCAATCCGCTGGTCGTTTTCCACCAGGGCGAAGCGGACGTAACCCTCGCCCCCGGCACCGAAACCCATGCCCGGCGATGTGGCGACGTGGGCCTCGGACACCAGGTACTTGGCGAACTCGAGCGAGCCGAGCTCTTGGTACGGTTCGGGCACCGCGGCCCAAACGAACATGGTGCCCAGCGGCTTGGCCACGGGCCAACCTATGCGGTTCAGGCCGTCCACCAAGGTGTCCCGCCGGGACTCGTAAATGGCGTTCACGGTCCGCGGGTAATCGGGCGCCTCGTTTAGTGCGACTATCGAAGCTATCTGGATGGGCTGGAAGGTCCCATAATCCAGGTAGCTCTTCAGCTTCGTGAGCGCGCCTACGACTTCGGCATTGCCGACAGTGAAGGCAACCCTCCAACCCGCCATCGAAAAACTCTTGGTCAACGTGTAAAGCTCGACGCCGACTTCCTTACCGCCCGGCACCTGGAGCAGGGAGGGAGGCTCGTACCCGTCGAAATACGTGTCCGAGTAAGCGAAATCGTGCACGAGCACGATGTCGTGGGCACGGGCGAAATCCACGATCCTTTGCATCCACGCCATGTCCACGCATTGCGTCGTCGGGTTGTGCGGGAAGGAGAAGACGATCACCTTCGGCTTGGTCATGGCCTCCTCGAAGGCCGCCACCAGGTTGGCGAAAAAGTCCTGGCCCGGGCCGACCCGGACCTGGTGCACATCGGCGCCGGCGAAGAGCGGCGCGTAAATGTGGATCGGGTAAGAGGGCGTCGGGACCAGGGCCGTGTCGCCGGGGCCGAGCAGGACCCACATCAGGTGGGACAAGCCCTCTTTGGCCCCGATGGTGAACACGACCTCCGTCTCGGGGTCCACGTCCACACCGAAGCGCCTCTTATACAGGTTGGACACGGCCAGGCGCAGGTTGGGCAGCCCCCGGGAGGACGAATACCGATGGTTACGGGGGTTACGGGCCGCCTCGGCCAACTTCTCCACGGCCACGGGCGGGCTCGGGATGTCCGGGTTGCCGAAACCGAGGTCGATCACATCTTCGCCGGCGTGACGCGCCTCATCCCGCAACTGATTGATGGCTGCGAACACATAAGGCGGCAGCCCATTGATGCGCCGGAACTCCACGATGCCTCCTCGACAGCGACCTGTCCGGCCCGGGCACGAGATCTCACAGCCCCAACCGCGCTGTGGTAACGAGGCTAGCGGGCCGGCGCCTGGTCACGGATTTATAAAGGCAAAGCCCCCCGCGCCGCCAGCAATGCGGCGCCCACGGCCCCGGCGCGCTCGCCCAACTGGGCCGGCAATATGCGGACCGCCCTGTCCTCGGGCGCCTCCACCAACTGGGCAAAGGCTCGCCGGACCGGGCCCATCACCGCGGCATGGGCGGCGATCACGCCCCCGCCAAGGACGATGACGGCCGGGTCGAGGGCATTGGCCACGTTGGCCAGGCCCAGGGCCAGCCACCAGGCGAAGGTGTCCATCACTTCGAGCACGCCGGGGTCGCCGTTGAGGGCAGCGGAGGTCAGGTGCTCACCTCTCACCGCTTCGGGGTCGCCACCGACGAGCCGTACGACCTCGTCCAACCGGCCCGCCTGGGCCGCCTCCCGGGCCAACCTCCCGAGACCTGTGCCGGAGGCAAAGCGTTCCCAGCAGCCCCGCTTGCCGCATGGGCACGGGGGGCCGTGCGGGTCGAGCACCATGTGGCCCATTTCTCCGGCAAAGCCGTGGGCACCCAGCATGAGCCGGCCGCCCATGACGGCGCCACCGCCGATGCCGGTGCCGAGGGTGATCATGAGCACGTCGTCCACCCCCCGGGCCGACCCGAGGAGATGCTCGGCCCAGCACGCCGCCGTGGCGTCGTTGACCACCACCGTGGTGGCCCCCTCGGCCCGGCGCTGGGCCAGCTCGTAGCGAAGGTCGACCCCGTCCATGTCGTGGAGGTGAGGGCAGAAGTGCGCCACCCCATGGCGGTCCACCATGCCCGGGAGCCCGACGCCCAGAGGCATGTGGCGGGCGTCGCCCGCCACTCCGGCGGCCCGGACGGCAGCAGCCAGGACCGTGTCGACTAACTCGCCGGCGTCGGGGGGGGTGGGCAGCTTGTCGAACTCCTCGATGTCGCCGTCGGCGCCCAGGCGCACGGCCAGCAGCTTCGAGCCCCCGATGTCGACACCAACGCAGGAGCCCGAGGGCACGAGGCCCGAAGGCAGGCAGGACGCGCTCAAGGGCACAATCCTAGGGCCGGCCACTTCATCGCAGGGCAGCGAAGCGGTGCAGGGCCACCGCCGTCGCCGCTGCCACGTTGAGCGAGTCGATGCCCGGGGCCATGGGTATACGAACTCGGCGGCACATGGTGAGCACGCCGGCGCTTAGGCCCCGGCCCTCGGCGCCGACGACAACGGCCACTTTTCGATCCCCCAGCTCCCCGACGGCAACGTCGATGCTGTCGGCAGCCGGCTGGGGCGTGAGCGCCAGCAGCGCGAACCCGCTTTCCGCCACGAGGGCCAGCGAAGCCGGCCAAGGGCTGAGACGGGTGAAAGGGACCTTCAATACCAGGCCCAGGGATACCCGGACGGTCCGGCGGTACAGGGGGTCGGCGCAGGTGGGGTCGACCAGGACGGCGCCGGCACCAAAGGCCGCGGCATTGCGGAAGATAGCGCCGAGGTTCTCCTGATCGTTCACTCCCTCGACGATCACGATGGGCGATACCCCGGCCCTGGCCAGCAGGTACGCCGGCGCAGGTGGGGCCAGGCGGGCGACCAAGGCCAGCACCCCGCGATGGACGTCGAAGCCGGCAACGGTCGACATTACGTCGTCGTCGACCACGTAGACGGGCACGCCCGGCGGCAGTGCCAGCTCGCCCACCACGGCCAGGCGCCGGCGGAGCACGAGCACCGAGACCAGGGGGTAGGGCGACCCGAGCACGGCCAGGACCGCCAGCCTCCCCTCGGCCACGAAAAACCCTTGCGCCACCTCGGTCCGTCGGCGCAAGACGGGGTCCTTCAGATCCCGGTAAGGGACCAGGCATGGGTCCATGGGGTCGCCTATGTACCGCACCCCGCCTGGGCCTCGGATCCCATCTGAGCCTTGGATCCCATCTGGGCCTTGGGCCCCATTCGCGCCCCGGCGCCCACCGAACTCGCCGCTGGGGGTCAGATCTCGGCTCGCGCTTTTAGTTCCTTCAGCGCCGTATAAGTGATACGGCCCTCCGCCCGCCGCTTCACGAACACCGGGAGGGGGACCTTCAGGTCCACCACTAGGTGATAGGTGACATCCGCCGAGCCGTCGTCGCTCGGGTAGATGTCGTAACTCCCGTCCAGCCGGCGGGTGACGTCGCCGCTCACCTGCGCCCAGGACAGCCGCGTGGGCGCCTCGCTGTAGTCATAGCGCAGGGTGTATGACGTGCTGCGGCCGAAGGCGGCCGCCCTGAAGGTGACTTGGACCGGCCTTCCTTCGGCGTCGCGCTGGTCGACGGACACCGCCTTGATGTCGGCCGCCCACTCCGGGTAGCGCTCGAAGTCGGTGAGGACCTGGTAGCAGTAGGCAGGGCTGGCCCGGATCACCATTCTCTCGGTAACCTGCTCCTCCACTGCGGACTACCTCCTCAGGCCATGACCTTACGCGCCACCGCTGTCTTGCGGCACGATACCGGGCCGGCGGACCGGTACCGGGCGCCCGGGACGCCGACAGGCGGCTCTGTTGACCGGTTCGTTCATCGGAGCCCGTCAATGGCGGCCGCCAGTTGCCGCGCCAGGGCGTCGTAGGACAGCTCGGATTCGGCCCGGTGACGCCCCGCCTCGCCCATGCCCCGGGCTTGGGCGGGGTTGGACAACAGCGTGGCCAGGGCGTCGGCCACCGGTTGGACGTCTGCCCGTTGCGTGGCCCGCAACCGCCGGGCGGCCGTCCCGGAGCCGCCGTCCGCCAAACTAACGACTATCCCCGTCTCGCCGTCGCGGACGGCTTCCCCCGCGCCTCCGCTATCTACGGTGACGCAGGGCAACCCGGCCGCCGCCGCCTCGACCAGGACGATCCCAAAGCCTTCCTCTTCCAGGCCCCACCACCGGGACCGGCAGCACAGCGCGAACACGTCGGCGCAGGCGTAGAAGTCGGCCAGGGCGGAGTCGGGCAGCTTGCCCAGGAACTCGACCTTCACTTTGGCGTGCCCGGCCGAACGCTCCAGGCGGTGGCGGTCCCGGCCCGCCCCGGCGATGGCGACGCACAGTCCGGGGAAGCGCGCCGCAATCGTGGACGCCGCCTCGATCAGAGTGTCCATCCCTTTTCGCGGAACGAGACGACTGACGCTGATGACGAGCGGCCCGGCCCGAGGCAGGCCCAGGCGCGCCCGGGCCGAGGCTCTCTCGATGGGCGGTAAAGGCCGGAACCGCTCCGTGTCCACCCCCGGCGGGACCTGGACGGTGGTGGGAAAAGCGCCTCCCTTGTCGGTGCGGCGCTGGCCCACGGCCCGTCGGGCCTCTGCTTCGGGATAACATCCGGCCGCTATCACCAGGGAAGCGTGCTTCACGACCCGGCTTAGGAGCTGCTGGCTGACCGGCAACCGGCCGGGCATCGTCACTTCGGCGCCGTGCAGGACCACGCCATAAGGCAGGCCGAGAGACGGCCCGACGAGCCCTAGAGGCAGTGCCGGGTCGATCACGACAGCCTCAGCCCCTATCCGCTCGGCCAACCGCCTGACCCGGTTAGCCAAGTGGGGCTGGGGCAACAACACCGGTTCACGAGCCCGGACCACTCGGAAGGACTGCTGGCGGTCCCACCACGTCGCGCCCGGGTACGCGGCGGTGTAGACGGTGACATCCTCGGGGGGCAGGCGGCGCCACAGCTCCCACAGGTACGACTGGATCCCGCCCACCTTGGGGGGGAAGTCGTTCGTCAGCAGGATGTGGCGCACTGTCGGCTATGTCTAGCCGCGACCGGGACCGATTTGGCTGACGGCGCCCTTTGCCCCGGCACTTGCGGTCGGCGCCACGTCGGACCGGCGAGCGAACTCAGCCCGGACAAGCGCCGAGGGGTCTTCGGCGGGCGGGACAACGCCGTCCACGGAGCCCTCCAGAAGGTCGCCCCGGCCCAGGCGCAGCGCGGCCCACACAGCGTGGGCGCGCAGCATTTCGTCCGGGCCGGCCAGGTAGCGCCGCATGGTCGACTCGACCACAGGCAAACGCCCGTCTGCCGTATTGGCCAGGGCGATCAGGGCGTTGCGCCGTAGGTAGCGGGGGTCGCGCCTGGGGATGTACCAACGGCCATAGAGAGCCATGAGCTCGGTGTCGGTGGCGGCCAGCATGTCCAGGAGATCGACGCCGGCGCCGTCAGCTGGCCCCGGCGCCGGCCCGGAGGCCGCCCGCAACGCCACCCGGTTGGGTGGGCATACGTCCTGGCAGTCGTCGCAGCCGTAAATGCGGTCACCCAGGGCCACCCGGTGCTCGAAGGGGAACACCCCGGGGGCCTGCAGGAGCCAGGCCAGGCAACGACGGGCGTCCAGCACCCCCGGCCCGACCAGGGCGCCCGTCGGACAAGCTCCCAGGCACCTCCGGCAGGGGCCACAGCCGTCGGTCACGGCGACATCGAAGGGCAGAGGGGCGTCGGTCACGACGGCACCGAGGACGAACCAGGAGCCTCCTCCAGGCAACAGGACGTTGCTATTTTTTCCGTACCACCCCAGGCCTGCCCTGGTGGCTGCGGCCCGGTCCACGAGAGCATTGTCATCGGCCACCACCCGGGCCGCCCAACCATCGTCCCGCACGAGGCCGGCCAGCTGGTCGAGGGCGGCGCGCAGGTCGGCGTAATGGTCGCGCCAGGCGTACCGGGCCACCCGGCCCCGGGGCCGGGGCCGGCCAACGCAGTCCACTCCAAGCTCTCCCTCAGGCGAGGCGGGCCCCCGGCCCCGTACCACCAGGCGCCCACGATGAGGGCGGCTGCCCCCGGTAGTACCCGTCCGGGGTCGGTCGAGCGGGCCGGGTTGCGGTAGGTGAACTGCATGCCACCGTCGAGGCCGCGCGCCTTGCGTTGCTCGAGCGCCCGGCGTGCCTCCTCCATGGGTGTGGCCGGGGCGATCCCCACCGCCGACAAGCCCACCTCTCGGCCCCGGCGGCGCACGCGGGCCGCCAAACCGACCTCGGGCGAGGGCACGGGCTCTGGCCTCACCGGCTCGGCGGACGCTGCGGTCTGGTGAGGCGGTCCCATCAACTCCAGCTTGGCCCTCCTGCGCTCTCAGCCGGACATTGCCGCGCTGGGCTCGTGACGGAGGGGGGGCACCAAGCCGCTGCGGCCCAGCAAGCGCAGGGCACGCTCCTCGGCGGCGTCGAAGACCACGGCGTCCTCAGGCGCCCGGTCACAGATGAACGTCACCACGCAGTCGTTGCAAACGTCGGTCCCCTGCATGGTGCAGCCGTCGCATTCGATGGTCAGAGTTGCCATACCCTCAGGCTCTCACGAGCCGGTGACCAAAACCTCCGGCCGAGCCCGCTACGGTTGGACGAGTGGTCACCGCATTTGTGCTCATAGACGCCGAACCCGCCCGAGTGGGCCAGCTGGCCCAGGAGGTGGCGGCCGTCGAGGGCGTCGCCGAGGCTTACTCCGTGGCCGGTCACGCCGACATCGTGGCCGTGGTGCGCGTGCGTCAGATGGAAGAGCTGGCCGAGGTCGTTACCGGCCGCCTGCACAGCCTGGCCGGTGTCACCGACACCCGGACGTTGGTGGCGTTCCGCTCTTACAGCCGCAAAGACCTGGAGACGATCTGGGAGTTGGGTACCGTCTAAGTCCCTGCCCGGGCCACCTACACCGCTTGGCGCGCCAACGCCACGGACGGGAGCCCGTACCATGCTCTCGTGGTAGAAGTGCTGGAAGCGGTGGCAGCCTTGCTGGTCGTCATCGTCGGCGTCGTGGGAGGCGGGGCCGCCCTGACGTCGTATTCCCTGCGTTACTCGCTGCGCCGGGCCAACCGTCTGATGCCTGGTCGCGGGGTGCCCACGGCCCCGGTGAGCTGGCTATGGAGCCCGAGCCCGGCCGCCGTCCTCCATCGCCGCCTGCGCGCCGCGTGCAGGCTGGCCAGCTCGGTGCCCGGAGCCTGGAGCCCCCGCGAACAAGGGACGGACCACAGCCGGTGGGCCTTGCGGCCGTCCCGGCGGCACCAGGCGCGGGCGCGGGACGGGATCGCCGAACTCGCCCGAGAGGTGCTGGAAGGTGCTCTGCGGCTCGACGGCCAGATAGTCTCGTCCAACTTGTTGGCCCGCGGCCTTCCCCGGGCGCGGGCCCTGGCTCAGGTCGAGTACCAGGTCGCTGCCCTCGAGGACGCCGCTCGCCGGGTCCACCAGCTCGCCGACCGGCGGGCACGGCTGGCCCAGTCGAGCGAGGTCGGCTCGCTCAGCCTCCAGGACCGCATAGCCGCCATGGAAGCAGCCATCAGCGAGCTCACTCCCCGTCCCCCGCGGCCGTGAGCGCAAGCCCCAACGCTTAGCTGGGCGACTTAATGGGGCGCGACCATGGCCGCCTCCGACTGCGAAAGGCTCACGAGGAGGTTGAGGGCCGTGGCCGCGGCGCCGCCGTCCACCGACTCGGCCGCCCGGTCCAGGCCCTCGGCCAGATCGGCGGCCCGGCCGACAACGACCAGGGCCGCCGCCGCGTTGAGCAGCACGATGTCCCGGTGCGGCCCGGGCGCCCCGGCAAGCACCTCCCTGGTGGCGGCGGCATTTACGGCGGGGTCCCCGCCCTTTAGGTCCTTGAGGCGGGCGGGGGCCAGCCCGAGGTGGGCGGGATCGACGACGAAGCTGCGCAGCTCCCCCGCACCGGCCCGCCACTCCACCACCGTCGACGGGGCCGCCGTGGACAGCTCATCCAGGCCGTCGTGCCCATGGACCACCCAGGCCCTGTCGGCCCCGGCGGCGCCCAGGACGGTGGCCACCCGCTCCGCCACCCGCCCGTCACCCACCCCCACCAACTGGTAGCGGGCCCGCCCCGGGTTGGCCAGGGGGCCGAGGAGGTTGAAGGCCGTGGGCACCCCGAGCTCGCGGCGGGTCGGGCCCACGTGGCGCATGGCAGGGTGGTAGCGGGGCGCGAAACAGAAGCCGATCCCGGCGTCCTCGATGCAGCGGGCCACGGCGGCCGGCGGAAGGGCGATCTCGACCCCGAGCGCTTCGAGCACGTCGGCGGAGCCGGTACGGGAAGACGCCGCCCGCCCGCCGTGCTTGCAAACGGGAACGCCCGCCCCGGCCACGACGAGGGCGGCGATGGTCGAAACGTTGATGGTGCCGGCCCGGTCGCCCCCCGTACCGCAGGTGTCGACCAGCTGTGCCCGCACACGGTCGGGGACGGGCACGGTCTCGGCCACCTCGAGCATGGCCCCCAGCATGCCGGTGAGCTCCTCGGAGGTTTCGCCCTTGCACCGCAACCCGAAGATGAACGCGGCCATCTGCGAGGGGCTGGCCGCTCCCTCCAGGATTTCCCGCAGCGCCGCCGCCGACTCCTCCGAGCTCAGGTCGTCGCCCGCCGCCACCCGCCCGAGGACCGCCGGCCAGCCCCCCAGGTCGGCCAAGCCGAGCGGGGCCACGCTCCCCTCCGGGCGAGCGGGGCGCTGGTGGGGCACAACGTCAGGCACTCCCCAAAGCTACTGGCCCGAAAAATAGACTGTGAAGAACAGGAGGCGCTTGGGCACGCGGAACCGGTCGATGTTGCCGAGCATCATGCGCAGCACGAAGGCGTGGTGGTCCGTGAAGGTGCCGGCCCCGTCGAGAGCTTCCTCCCGGGCGACGAGCTTGGCCCGCATACGGCCAGGAGCCAGCTGGGCCAGGGCTTTGGGGTCCCGGCAGCCGCCGATGAGAGCCTCCATGATCTCTCGGGACGACACCCCGTGCAGGTCGGAGACCACGACCGACAGCTTCAGCAGGGCGTCCTCCAGTGGTTTCGCGGCCCGTTGCTTCTCGCGCGTGCGCTCCTGTGCCAAGTGCCGGCGGTACCGGGTGTCGACCTGAGCCACCATTCCGCGTGCATGTGCGCGCGGGCCGGGGTACGGGGCTATGCCCCGTTCGGGACGCAGTCCCGAGCATCAGCCCAGCGCCACTTTCACCGGGACCGGCGCCCACCAGGCACACTGGCGCATTGGCGGCCACGACGGACGCTCGGGCGGGCGGCATCTTGAGGGGCCTGGCAGCAGTCGCTAACGTCCTCCTGCCGAGCCGCCTTCGCCCGGCACCGGAAAGGGCAGCCATGAGCATCCTGGTCATAGACGTTGGCAGCAGCGCCGTGCGGGCTAGCGTTATCCGCCCCGACGGCACCGTGTCGGCCCGGCGCACCGAGGTGGTGCCCGTGCAGCGCCCGACGTCGGGAATGGTGGAGCTCGACGCAGCTTTCTTGGCCCGTGCCCTGCTCGAAGTGGCCCGCAGCTCCCTGGCCGAAGCCGGTCCCGTCGAAGGTGTTGGCGTCACCAACCAGCGAGGCACAACCGTCGTGTGGGACGCGGCCACGGGCGAGCCGATCGGGCCGGCGCTCAGCTGGCAGGACCTGCGCACGGTGTTCACGTGCCTCGAACTTCAAGGCGAAGGCCTGCGCCTGGCACCCAATGAGTCGGCCACCAAACTCGCCTGGCTGCTCGACACCTACGACCAGGAACGTCGGCGCGACCTGCGCTTCGGCACCCTGGACAGCTGGGTCATCTGGCAGCTGAGCGGCGGTCGGGCCCACATCACGGACCGCAGCAATGCCGCCATCACGGGCCTTCTCCCCACCGAGGGGGTGCTGGCCGGAACGGCCCCCATCGCCTGGGACCCGTCGCGACTGGAGCGTTTCCGGGTCGCCCTGGCCTGCATGCCGGCCATCGCCACCTCTTCAGGGACCGTGGCCGAGGCCAGTGCCCTTCCCGGCGCCCCCCCCATCTGCGGCATAGCCGGCGACCAGCAGGCCTCGTTGCTCGGACAGGGTTGCGTCCGGCCCGGTGATGCCAAGGCCACGTTCGGGACGGGAGCCTTTCTCGACGTCAACGTGGGCCCGGCCACACCCCGTTTCGCTCCCAACCCGAAACGGGGCCCGGCGGGCTGTTTCCCGATCATCGCTTGGGAGCGCGACGGAAACATAACCTGGGGAGTAGAAGGGATCATGCTCTCGGCCGGCGCCGCCGTATCCTGGCTGGTGGACGAGCTGGGGTTGCTGTCCAGCGCGGCCGAGTCGGCCGAGGTGGCCGGCCTCTGCACCGACACGGGCGACGTCTATTACGTGCCCGCCCAGATCGGGCTCGGCACCCCCGACTGGGACTTCGGGGCACGCTCCCTGTTCATCGGCATGTCGGCCGAGACTCGCCGTCCGGAACTGGTGAGGGCGGTGCTGCGGGGCATCGCCCACCGGGGGGCCGACATGCTCGAGGCGGCCGAGTCGGACTCCGGGTACGCAGTGTCCCGCCTACGAGCCGACGGGGGGATGACCGCCAACGCCGTTTTCGTCCAGGAACTGGCCGACGCCTGCCAACGTCCGGTAGAAATCTCAGCCGAGCTCGAGGCGACCTCGCTCGGGGCTGCTTTCACGGCCGGTCTGGCCGTCGGGACATGGTCCAACCTGGACGAAATCGCCTCCGTCGCCCAGCCCCGCCTGGTCGTAGAGCCGAGCGGGCCCGATCGGCGGGGCCGCTGGAAAGAGGCGCTGTCACATAGCCGGCGCTGGATCCCGGACTTTTCCGCCCTCGACTTCTGAGCGGGCCGACGAGGTTATCTGGGGCGGGCGCCCGCGGAGCACCCCGGGCCCCGAGCGGCCTACGGGGCGCCCGTAGTCGTCGGAGGCGGCGCCGCCGAGGCACGAGCCGCGGCCAGGGCAGCATCGAGTTGGCGGTCGGTACGGACCGCTCTGCGCTCCTCCTCACGCGCCCACTGCACGAACAGCAGGGCCAGAGCGGCCACCGTCAGCACCTCGAGCAAGCCCCACAAGACGTTGCCGCCAGACTGGGTGTCGGCCAGGGTGTTGCCTGCCGGGTACAGCGGTCGGGCGACGCTGGCGATGATCAGGCCCAGGACGGCGTTGAACGGTACGGACACGAAGACCAGCACGAACCTGGTCCCGAACCCGAACCGGCGGGGCAGCAGGTCCCTGCCCACCATCGGCCACCAGAACAGGCTGCCGGCCACCAAGAAGTGCAGCAAAAGGTAGGCCTGGAACAGCGGGTGGCGCTCGGAAAAGCCGTAGAGGGGCGTCAGGAAGTAGGCGTACATCGTGCCCATCAGCCCGGTAAAGGCCACCAAGGGATGGGTGAGCAGACGTGCCGGTGCGCCTCGGAGGGCCCTGAGGAGAGGCGCTGTCGCCCGCGGGGACGACGATTGCAGCGCCAAGGTCAGGGGAGCCCCCATGGCCAGCAAGGGCGGCGCCACGGCGATGAGCAAGAGGTGCTGGATGACCGAGATGGTGAAATTGGAGACGTCGTAATAGGCCAGGCCGCCCTCCACGGCGTAGGCCACAACGATGAGCCCAGCCGCGAAGCCCACCGTCTTGAACGGTGACCACGACCGGCCCCGGCCGGCCAGGCGCCGGATGCTCCTGAGGTACCAGGCCAGGGCGGCGACCTCGAGGACCAGGGCCACCAAAGACGTCCAATGCGTCTGCCAGTGGATGATCAGGGTGCTCGTCTGCGGGCTGGGAGACTTCATTGGTTGCGCCTGCCGGCCAGGGCGGCCCACAAATTAGCCACGGGGCCGGGAGGAGCATCGGCGCCGAGCGCCAGTTGAGCCCTGACCCGACGGGTCACCTTTCGCTCCATGTAGAAAGCGAGGCCGGGCAACAGACCGGAGGCGACCATTCCCAGTAGCTGCACGGTCTTGAACCGGGCCCGGCCGGCCAGGTCCAGGCAGACGATGAGGTAGGCGATGTACAGGAACCCGTGCAGGGGGCCGACGATCTCGACCACGCTTGTCCACGGCCACCTGTTGCCGCCCGCCAGTTGCAATGGGACCCCGATGAAGCAAAGTACGACCAAGCCCGTGCCCACGACCATGGCCATCACCCGGTAGCGGGCCAGGGCACCCGCAGTCCCCCCCAGGGGGGCGGGTCGCGTCGGTGGCGTGCTCAATGGGCCGGACCGGACCTGAGCTCACCAGTCGTCGCCTCCACCGGCTGGACCTCGTCGGGCGGCGGCAAGCCTCTGGGGTTGCGCCAGGTCTTCCTGGCCCGGCCGGCCGAAAGAGCCCGCAGGTAATCGTTGTAAGCCTTGAGCTCAGGGCTCTCGAGCGCTTCGTCCCACACCAGAGGCCGGGAGGGCACTTCGTCGTCCCGGTGTAGCCATGAACGACGCACCTCGCGAGGCGCCTCGTAATCCGACTTGACGGGCTGGTCGTGGACCAGCTGCCACCACGCGATCACGGCGAGGAGGGCGAAAATAGGCCATTCGATGGAATAGAAGTAACTGAGGAGATTGCCGCTGAGAGCCCGGTGGACCTGCCACCAACCGGCCAGGAGGCAACCGGGGACCACGGTGACCAGCAAGAAGTGCAAAACGAAGGCCCTACGGGACAACCACCGTTTACGCACGACGCAAGCTTAGGGAACGCCACAGGGGAAAATCACGCCGCACACCCGGCCCCGCTCAGCTGGCCTTGACCACCGCCAGGAGCTTGGTCAGGGAGTCCTTGGCGTCGCCGAACAGAAGGATGGTCTTGGGGTCGTAGAGAAGGGCGTTGTCGACCCCGGAAAAGCCGGGGCGCATGCTGCGCTTCAGGAACACGACATTGGCGGCCCTGTCCACGTCCAGGATGGGCATGCCGTATATGGGGCTGCCGGGGTTGTCCCGGGCGGCCGGGTTTACGACGTCGTTGGCGCCCACGACCAGAGCAACGTCGGTGCTCGAAGAACTCGTCGTTGGCCGTGTCCATCTCTTTGAGGTCCTCGTAGGGGGCGTCCGCCTCGGCCAACAGCACGTTCATGTGGCCTGGCATCCGGCCCGCGACAGGATGGATGGCATAAGCCACCTCGACGCCTCGGGCCTCGAGCGCTCGCGCCAGTTCGACGGCCACGTGCTGAGCCTGGGCCACGGCCAGGCCATAGCCGGGCACGATCATGACCTTACGGGAGAAGGCCAGGAGCGTCCCGATATCGGTGGCATCCCCGCTGCGCACCGTGCGCCCCTCGACGCCGGCGACGGCATCGGCGCTCCCGGTCGGCGCGGCGCCGAACCCGCCGAGCACGATGTTGGGCAGCGACCGGCCCATGGCGTCGCTCATCATTTTGGTTAGCAGTGCTCCCGACGCTCCGACCAGGGTGCCGGCGACGACGAGGATCACATTGTCGAGCACGAAACCGTCCGCCGCTACCGCCAGCCCGGTGAAGCTGTTTAGCAGCGAGATGAGCACCGGGGTGTCGGCGCCGCCTACGGGCAGCACTACTCCGGCCCCCAGGGCCAGCGCCACCACGGCCAGCAGGATGATGGGGACCAGATGGGGCGCCACCACGATGGCCACGCAGAGGGCGAGGACCGCCAGCGCGATCAGCCCGTTGACGACCTGCTGGCCCGGGTAGAGGACCGGCCTACCGGTCATGAGCTCCTGCAACTTGGCGAAGGCGACCATGCTCCCGGCGAAGGAGAGGCAACCCACGACGAGTGCGAAAAGGACTTCCACCCCTTTCTCGGCCGGCACACCGAAGGGCAGGTCGTGGAGGTACTCGGACAGCGAGATGACGGCGGCGGCGGCGCCACCGACGCCGTTGAAGATGGCGACCATCTGGGGTATCCCCGTCATGGGCACCATGCGGGCCGCCGGCACGGCTACCAGGGCACCGAGCCCCATGCCGGCGCCGATCACCCAGTCATGGCCCGGGGCCTGGACGAGAAAGGTCAAGGCCACAGCCACGACCATGCCCGCCACTCCGACGAGGTTGCCGTAGCGGGCCTTGCGGGGAGAGCTGAGCGCCTTCAGGGCCAGGATGAAGCAGACCGCAGACACCAGGTATATGCCGGTGAGGCCGTCAGCGCTGATGTGGACAGCGGCCGTCATGGCTTGGGGTCGCTCTTGGCCTCGCCCGATGGTGCCGCGCCCTTGGTCTGCTGGCGCCCCTTGAACATGTCCAGCATCCGGTCGGTGACCACCACGCCGCCCACGATGTTTAGGGTGGCCAGGAACACAGCCACAAAAGCGAGGGACGTCTGCATGGCGCCCTGAGCTTGAGATGCGATCACCATCGAGCCCACCAGGATGATCCCGTGTATGGCGTTGCTGCCGGACATAAGCGGCGTGTGCAGGATACTCGGGACTTTCGATATGACCTCGATGCCCACGAAGACACTGAGAACGAAGATGAACAACAGCTCTATTGCGTCATAGATCATGCCTGAGGCCCCTCCAGGGCGTTACGTGTCGGCTCGTGGTGCACCGAGCCGGAAACGACGACGGCGCTCTTGTCGATGATCTCGTCCGTGAAATCGGGATCCAGGCGGCCTTCTTTTACGAGCAATTGCACGAAATTAGTCACGTTTCGGGAGTAGAAGAGGCTGGCGTGAGTGGGCATGGTCGAAGCCAGTTCTGAAGCGGCGATTATGTGAACGCCGTTGGCATCCACCTCCTTGCCGTCCTCGGTGAGCTCGCAATTGCCCCCGCTGGCCGCAGCCAGGTCGACGATGACCGAGCCTGGCTGCATGCCGACGACCATGGCCGCGGTCACGAGGACAGGAGCGCGACGGCCGGGGATCGCCGCCGTGGTTATAACCACGTCCGACGCGGCCACGTGGGTTCCTATCATCTCCTGTTGGCGGGCCAGGAAGGCCTCCGATTGCTCGCCGGCGTAACCACCGGCGCCTTCCTGTGCTTCCAGCGGAAGCTCGAGGAACGTGGCCCCCAGGCTCTTTACCTCTTCCTTGGCCGCCGAGCGCACATCGTAGGCACTGACGACGGCGCCGAGGCGACGGGCGGTGGCGATGGCCTGCAACCCGGCCACGCCGGCTCCCATAACCAAGGCCCGGGCGGGCCGGACGGTGCCGGCGGCGGTCATGAGGAGGGGGAAAAACTTGGTGAGGCGGTTGGCGGCGATCAACACGGCACGGTAACCGGCCACTGTGGCCTGCGATGAAAGCGCGTCCATGGCCTGGGCACGACTTATCCGGGGCACCAGCTCGAAGCTGAACGCCGTCGCCTGGCGGCTGGCCAAGGCCTGGACGACGTCGAGGTAGGCCGACGGCGCCAGGAAACTGAGGACCGAGGTACCGGGGGGAAAAATGCCCACCTCCGCCAAAGTGGGCGGCTGGACCTTGGCCACCAGGTCCGCTCCCGTGTAAACCTCCTCGGCGCCCGCAGCCAGAGTTGCGCCACCAGACTCATAATCGCGGTCGGTGTACAGGGCCGCCTCCCCGGCCCCGCGTTGGACGACAACTTCAATGCCGACCCCGGCAAGACGCGCCAAATCCCCGGGGACGACGGCGACGCGCTGCTCCCCGGGCCTTGTCTCAGTTGGTACTGCCAGTCTCATGGGCCTCCGTCCAAACAGGAAACCCTACACCAGCTCACTGACCGGCTCGGTCATTGGCAGCCTTCGAGGCGCTACGGCCCGTGCCCACCCACCAGGGATAAGGCCCGACGGTCCGGGGGACTGATGAAGCGCCGCCGGTCAGCGAGACTGAGGATAACCGGCTAGCGGCGCCGGCCGCCCTTTGACTGGGCAGCCTCGTAAGCGGACCTGACCTCGCCGGGGATGCGACCGCGATCTCCGACGGCATAACCCTGCGACCGGGCCCATTCCCGGATCTCAGCTTGGGACTCTCCCCGAGGTGCTGCCGCGGGGCGAGCGGCACGGGCAGTACGCCCGGTGGAAGCAGCCCGGCGCCGACCGCGACCTCCACGACCAGCTGCATGGCCTGCAGTGGCGAACCCCTCCAAAGCGCCCTTCACTTCGTCGAGGTGCTTCTTGCAAAGATCCAGCGTATAAGTCTTGCCACCATAGCTGAATGACACGGATTCAGCTGCAGTGACATCTCCATCCTCCAGGTCGCAAGTAACGACAACTTGCGTGATTCGGGCCACTGGCAATCCCCTTTCCGGCTGCCTGCCGCGGGCCTTCTCGCGGCGTCAATAGCAGGGTACTTGATGGGCACGCCAAATGACAATTAGGGGTGCCACTTGTGGGCGCCGACTTCGCAACTCGACGCTAAGCCCTAAGTTGCCCGCCAACAACGCGACTTAGGGCCCTAAGGAGTTCGGGAAGATCCACTTAGAGGAGCCCGGCAAAACTCGTACCATGACCTACGGGCTATGGATCCGAGCAATCCAAGCCTCGGGCGGGAGGAATGACCGGCCTGGCCCGGAGGCCGGCCGGCTCGAACATGGTCCGCTACGCATGCGAACTCCGTAGGTGGGCGCTGCGGGCCTCGATCCCGCGACCTTCGCCTTGTAAGGGCGGCGCTCTTCCAACTGAGCTAAGCGCCCGAGCGCTCCATGCTAGTGCTCGGCAGTCGGAAGGAACTACCGCCCTTCAACAAGTCGTGGTCAGGAATCGGCGTGGCGCTTTTCCGGCCCGCTAGGCAGTCTTCAGGCGTGCAGCCTTGTACTGGTGGCGCCGCTGAGTTTCAATCTGGCTCTCGTTCGGCAAAGCCTGTTCGCTGGGTACCGCGGCAGCCACTTTGGGAGGCCGTCCCCGTTTTCGCTTCCGAGCGATGACCTCACCGTCGGCAAACAGGTGCCCACCCCAGACGCCGGCCGGCTCGCGCCTTGCCAGCGCCCCTTGCAAACAAGGCACCACCAAACTGCACGTGCTGCAGATCGCCTTGGCCAACTCAATGTCGGGGATCTCGTCCGAGAAGAAAAGCGCCGTGAGCGAGCCGGCCCCGTCCCGGCACGCGGCGTCCACCCACATACCTGTCGTCGGCTGTTCGGTGTCGTCGTTCTCGTCCCAACTGCAGGCGAACATCCTGCGTTCCTTTCCGGCTCGGTTGTCTCGTGGATCGCCATATCGGTCACTCTGGACAAACAAAGAGGCCGCCGGGGGATCCCCGGCGGCCTCTGGGCCAATCTTGCGAGTGAACCGATCAACTCGGTAATCGCTCGCTTTGGCTCATCAGCCGCCCGGGGCGGTACCAACCGGACGTAAAAGAAGCCTCCGCCATGGCATTAATGCGGCAATTGGCCCCGGCCTGGCCAGCCGAGGTCAACGGGCGCGGCCCCGAAGGCTTGCTAAGGCGCGCCGCGGCCAGCCCCGCTACTTGCTTGGTGCTCATAGCCGGTTGACCTCCTTCTGGGCGCGCTCCGCCCCTAGCTGTAGTACTGGGACCATCGCAGCACGTTGGCCGGCCAAAGTCAACCGGATTATCCGGCCACCATCGCCACCACCCCGGGCCTTGGCGCCGGCCCTGGTCAGGGTGGGTCTTGGGCGGGCCCGGGGACCGGGCCGGGGCCAGGTGGGGCCCAGGGCCGGGGCCGAGGGCCGGGGCCGAGGGCCGGTGCAAGGGCCTGGCGTGGCCCGGTCCTGCGGCGTGCTCCGGCCGGGCCCCGCTAGCGTTGTGAGGTAATGGCCGTCATCGATGTTGCCGGGTACGTTGCCGAATTGAAGGACCACGCCGTGGACCACGGTTTCCACGTCCACGACGAACGGCATTTCGTCGAGACCTACTCTCTGCGCCAGGCGTGGGAAGTCGACCTCCACCCCGAAGAGGCCTGCAATGGGCCTCTTGACCTGCACCTGGCCCTGGAAGTTGACCCCCGGGTGCTGCTCTCGTTCGAGGACGCCGTGGTCGACCTGGCCGAAGGCGCCGACCCGCCCGACGACTATCACTTCCCCCTGACGTTCACCTGGGCACTCCCGCCCCTGCCTCACGGGCCCGACCTGCTGCACCTGGCCATAGACCTCGCCGGCGTGGGCGGCGTCGACTTCCCGGTCGAGGCCTCGGCCATAGACAGCTACCCGTCCGCCACCGACCCGGCGGAGCGTCGCCTGACCGTCATCGCCAGGCAGAAGGTGTCCCTGGCCCGCGTCCTGGCCGGCGAGGAACTGCTGTGTGACAGCTTCGATCGCGCCTTGGCCGTGAGCCAGTTCCTGCTCGAAGCCGCCCCCGCCTGGTTGAGCGAGGACTAAAGCGCCCCGAAGGGCCCGGCTGGCCGGCGGGCGGGAGCGGTCCTCCCGGCCCCCACCTTCGGCACCGTAATCCTGGTCCTGGGCCAGAAGTGCCGCCACCGAAGTCGGTCAAGGGGGCGCCCTTCGTGGCCCGACGATCAAGTTCGGTCTGTCTGTGGGCTCGGTGGGGATCGAACCCACGACCAAGGGATTATGAGTCCCCTGCTCTGACCGCTGAGCTACGAGCCCTTCATAGCTCTGACCTGCTGCTATGCGCCTCGCTCTCCTAGCGTAACCCGTCCTGGGACAACGCCGCGCCCACAAACGCCGAGACACGCTCAGGGTACGGCGAGTCGGTGCAGGTCACCTGGTGAGCCTAGGCGAGCCAGTCGACGGCCGGTTCGGCCCATTCAGCTCACTGCTTTCTTCACGAGGGCCGCGACGCTTGTCTCTTCCGCGTCCGTCATTCCCTTGACGGCGAAATAGATGGGCCACATCTCACCTTCGTCGAGGTTGGCCGCATCATTGAAACCGAGGGTCATGTACCTCTCTTTGAACTTCTGTGCGCTGCGAAAGAAGCGGACGACCTTGCCGTCTTGGGCGTACGCAGGCATCCCGTACCAGGTCCTCGGCGACAGCGCGGGGCCGTTGGCCTTGATGACGGCATGGAGGCGCTCGCCTATGACGCGGTCTGGCCCCGGCATCGAGGCGATCGCCGCCAGCACCTCGGCCTCACCGTCCACCTTCTTCGTCGCCCTCTTGGCGGTGTTCTTCTCAGCCATAGTCCTCTCCTTCCTGGTTAGGGGTACGCCGTTAGGAATTTACGCCGCCTCCCAGGCGAACCCGTCGGGGTCGGTGAAGGGCCCAGCGTTGCTGCGGATAACGATACGGTGCGACCCGGAGCCGTCGAAGGGGGCCCCGGCGTCCTTGGCGAGGGCACGGCGGGCATAGAGCGCCAGCTTGACGTGCGCCGGCGGCGACGCGAACTGGACGTACTTGCTGCCGAAGCTCTTTGCCACGGCCAAGCCGCGCCCGACATAGAACCGTTTGCTGGCGGCAACGTCCGCCGCCCCCAGCAGGAGCACGATCTCGTCGACCTGTCGAGTGGCCGGGCCCGAGTCCTTCTTCGACGACGTGGCGACCTTCCAGATCGTCCCATCGGGGGCACGCACGACGCCGCCGTAACCCCAGAGCGACTTCTTGGTTGGCTTCAGCGGCGTCGCACCGGCATCGAGGGCGGTGCGGATGAGCGCGTCGACAGTGCCCGGCTGGGACACCACGAGCGACAGGGTGAAACCCCGAAAGCCGGTCGTCGGCGCCTCCGAAGCGTGTAGGCCCAGCTTAGTGCCCAAGCCAAAAGCGGCACGGTAGAAGGCGTGGCTGACCGCGGGGTCGGGCACTTCGAGGGTCACGGACTCGATGGAGGTCGTCGTCGTTCTTGGCGCGATGGAGGTCATGGCCGGTCCTTTCGTGAACTGAGTTTGTCGTGTCGCCCGCCGCTGCCACCCCGGGGACGTGGCGGGCCAGGTCTTGCCGAGAGAGGCCCGGCCACCGGGTTGAGGCGGATGGGGCGCTCCCCTGAGCGGAACGCTCAGGCGAGCTGCTGGACGCGGACCAGGTTTCCCGCCGGGTCACGGAAGGCGCAGTCGCGGAAGCCGTACGGCTGGTTGACCGGTTCCTGGACGACCTCGGCACCGCTGGCCTGTACCTTCTCGAAAATGCCGTCGAGGTCCTTGGTGGCCAGCATGATCCAGCCATAGGTGCCCTTGGCCATCATCTCGACGATCATGCGGCGCTCGTCGTCGGTGATGCCGGGGTCGACCGCCGGGGGCGCCAGGAGGATGGAGGTGCCCGGCTGGCCCGGCGGCCCGACGGTGATCCAGCGCTTCGTGCCGGACCCGACGTCGGTGCGGACTTCGAAACCGAGGACGTCACGATAAAAGGCCAGGGAGGCCTCGGGGTCGGTATGGGGCAGGGGGGTCGTATGAATGCTCAGGTCCATGACGGTCATGGTAAAGGCGGCCCGGTGACCGGCGCTTCTCGATTCCTGACGGGTCTCGTAACCTGTTTCTCCATGCACGGCGGCAGCCCCGCTGTGCCACCCGCCGCCCGGCGCCGGTAGGCGTTGGGCGACATCCCCACCAACTCGGTGAAGCGGGTGCTGAAGGTACCGAGAGACGAGCAGCCCACCGCGAAGCACACATCGGTGACGCTCAGGTCGCCTCGGCGCAGCAGCGCCATGGCGCGCTCGACGCGCCGCGTCATCAGGTAGCTGTACGGCGACTCGCCGTAGGCGAGCTTGAACTCGCGGCTCAGGTGCCCCGCCGACATGTGCACGCCACGGGCGAGCGCCTCGACGTCGAGCGGCTGCGCGTGCTCCCGGTCGATCCGGTCGCGCACGACGCGCAGCCAGGCCAAGTTGCGCAGGTGTTGCGCCGCCCCGGGCCGTGCCGGGCCAGCCCCAAGAGACGACCGGCCCGGTGCCCGTCCTTTTGGTTTGACGGGGATGGCCCCGTCCAGCTCGGTGCGCCAATGCTCGCGGCACAGCACCTGGCCGCGGGCGCAGCCGAGGGCATGGGTGAGGCCCTGCTCGATGGCCTGGAGCGCCTGGATCCGGGCGCGCACCTCGGTCTGCTTGGCTCGGACCAGGTCCTGCCAGGCCCGCCTGTCGCCGGTGTTTAGCAGTTCAGCGATCTCTCCGAGCCGCAACCCGGCCCGCTGGCAGAGCACTATTACGGCCACGCGGTCGATGGTGCCGGGCTCGTACTGGCGACGCAGCCCGGCGCGCTCGACACTTCGGACCAGCCCATGACGCTCGTAGTAGTGCAGGGTGGAGGCGGGCAGCCCGGTCTGCGAGCGGACCTCGCCGATGTCGAGCAGATCTCCTGCCATCAACCTCAACTCTAGTTGAGGTTGATGGATTGCGGTGGGCCGTCCAACCATAAGCACACAGCCGAGGCAAGACTGTTGCCAATGGAGCCTTCATGTCCGCTGACGTCCGGTGAAGTTCGCTGAGACGGCAGAAAACTACAGGCGCTTCGCCCGGCACGAAGCGGCCGGCCGCTCCCCGGCTTACGAACACCTGGCCTCGGCCGTTGCCGAGGACAGCCTCGTCTTGTCGTTCCTTCAAGCGCCTCCCCCTGCCCAAGCGCCAACCCAACCTCGTTTTCGCCTCCGCCCGCTACCTCCTGGGCTCAACGCCAAGCCCGGCCTCGTTGCGCTCATTGGTCGCGGACAGGCCGGTTGAACTGGCCACCGTCCTGCTGGCGCGGCGCACTCAGACCAACGAGGCGGCCCGGTGCGCAGTTCTTCTGCCCGCTCTGGTCGCCTTGCCACAGCCCCTGGCGCTGCTCGAGGTGGGCGCTTCGGCCGGGCTGACCCTCCTGCCCGATATCTACTCCTACGACTATGACGGCCACCGGGTCACCGGTCTCGACCCCGAGGCGCCGACATTGTCTTGCCGCGTCAGTGGGCCGGTGCCGCTGCCAGAGCAGGTGCCCGGAGTCGCCTGGCGGGAAGGGATCGACCTCAACCCGCTTGACGTCAACGATGACGACGACATGGCCTGGCTGTCCTGCCTTGTTTGGCCAGGCGAGGCGGGCCGGGCCGAGAGGCTCGAGACGGCGGTGAAGGCGGCGCGCCGGCGTCCGCCGGTTGTCCATAGAGGCGACCTGCTGGACGACATGGCCAGGGTCGCCGCTCACGCTCCCCGGGCCGCCACTCTCGTCGTGTACCACTGCGGGGTGCTCGCCTATGTCGACGAGGCCAAGCGAAGAGCGTTCGCAGAGGCCGTGGCTGGTTTGGGTGCCGTCTGGTTGTCCTACGAGGCGGCGGGCGTTTTCCCCGGCCTGGCTACACATCTACCGCCGGGTGATTTCGCCCTCGTCCGCCACGGTAGCCGTCTCGTCGCCCGTGCCGACCCGCACGGGACGTGGATGGAGTGGCTCCCCTGACGGCAAAGGCAGCGGCGCGCCTAGTCCAGAGAAGTGGCCTCGAAGGTACGCACGTTGTCGTCGAGCGGCACGACCATGGCGATCTTGGGGTGCGTGTGTTGTTTGGCCAACATCTTGATGGCCGTACCGTACGTCAGGAACTCGACTACGTGACTGGCGAAACGTACCGGCCGGTCGACGAGCTTGGCGTCTACCAGCCCCGTCCCGCCGGCCTGGCTGATATGGCTTTGCAGTTCTTCCATTGCCGCTTCCCGAGCTTGGTACAACGTCTCGGTGTAGTTGGTCAGCTCGACGTTCTGGGTTGACTGGCCGATCGCCGCACCCAGGGTGCGCCGCGGCGCGTGAACGTACGACACCCCTGCCACCAGGTCGAGCGGGTACCAACCGGCGCTGGTGAGCACGGCGAAATCGCGGGCCGACAGGTCACACAGGAACGGGGACCGGTAGCCCACCTTGAAGCGGTTCTGACCCGCCTCGTCGGTACTTCGAGCGCACCGCCGTGCCCGTCACGACGACCACCGAACGGTGATGAGAATACTGGACCTCGATATCGACCCCCAGCACTCCGACCGCTTTGGTGGCATGAGCCTGTTGGCGGATCGATTCTTTGGCTTCGTCGAGCGCCCGATGAAACGCGTCGTGCGCGTCGGTGACCGGCCCGGTGCTCCACACCCACACGCCGGCGCTGATCGAGACGCAGCCGACGCCGAACACCACTTCGACCGGCTCGAGACCTACCGAGTGCAGCAGCAGTACCTCGTCGAGCGACAGGTCGGAAGTAGTCCGGCCCGCCCCGACGGCGCGGCTGTTTTGGCCGACCCCGAGCAACTGGCCTAGTTGGCGCAAGTCGGTCTCTTTGTTTTCCGTGCCGCCCAGTGAGCTCATGTCGGTGCTCATTGTGCGAGGCTGACCGTCGAGACCGGAGTGGCAACCGGCAGAGTGGCACGCACTTGCCTAACCAGGGAGCCGAGCAGTGAGCAGGTGATGTACGTGCAACCGCTGCCCTCCGACTCGTGGACCTGCAACCGCACGTCGTACAAGGACGCGTTTCCCGAGGCCCTCCTCACCGAACCCATGGCACCCGAACGAGCCAGTTCGTGGGCTTCCTTGAGAGGGATGATGACGTAGCCGGTACCACACCGTCCGGAGCCGTAATACTCCATGTTGCAGCCCTCGACCAGGACGGCGGTGCACCGGGTGTAGGCGACGGCGCTAGGCACAAAACCGATCTCGATCAGCTTGGCCAGCTTGTGACCAGCAAGCTGGGTGGTCCACGGCTTCTCGGGGGCGGCAGCCCCGTCGACCACAACGGCCGTCCCGTACAGATGGACTTCGCAGCTTCTGTCATTGGTGGGGTGGTTCATCTCCGTGGTAACCCCGACTACTCCATGCGCTCCCATGGCCGCCGCCTCTTTGAGCAACCGCTCCAGAGCTACCTGGTGAGCCGACATCCAGGCGCTGTCCAACGCGTCCACCCGTCCGAGCCAGCCAGGATTATGGACCGTTTGTTCGTAGCAGGCACATGGATAAGTGGTGACCGCATAAGTGGAATAGCTGGACCAGCTTGAGATTTGCCCGCAGTAGAAGCCCTGGACCAGGCCGACGGGCCGTAGGCCCATCGACAGGCAGGCGGCGAAGTCGGGGATGGTCAGGCCGGAGTCGAAAGCATTCGGCCCGGTAGCGGCGTCCGAAGTCAATTGTCGAAGGTGATTATCGTGGTGGGCCGGGGCGGGACCACCCCGTCAGAGCCGGCCCGGCGGGCCACGGCGGTACCCAAGGACAAAAACTCGATCGTGTGCTCACCCCATTGGTGGCTTTTTTCTTCCAGCCTCATGCCGACCACACCCGTGGCGCCCACGTTGGTCGCTTCGTCCTGCATCCTCTTCATCGCCAGTTCGCGGGCGTCGTACATCGCCTGAGTGAAGTTCTCGAGCTCGGCGTTTTGGCCGAGCTGGCCCAGGGCCTGCCCGATGCCCCGGTGGGCGATGTGGTAAACGCAGGTGCCCATTACCAGTGCCTGGGGCATGTAGCCCGTCTGTGCCAGGGTCCAGAAGTCCTGCCCGCTCAGGTCGCTCGTGAACGGCTTGCCGAGTTTGTTCCGGTAGGAATTACCGTCCTCGGCCTTGACGGCCGTGCCTACGGCGATGAACTCAGCCGAGTCGTGGCCCCATTCGTAAAAATTGACGTCAAGGCGCACCCCGACCACCCCGTCCGCGCCCAGCTGGTCAGCTTCCTCTTCCATCCGGTTCATGGCCAGCTCGCGAGCGTTGTACATCGCGGCAGTGAGCTTGGTCAGCTCCTGAGAGGAGCCCCAATTGCCTTTTTGCAGCCCGATATGGTAGATCGAACTGCCCATTACCAGCCCCAACGGGTGGAAACCCACCTGCTTGACCAGTAGGAACTCGTTGACCGACAGGTCGCTGGTGAACAGCCCGTGCTCCAGCTCCTGAAGCCGGGCGGCAGCGTCCTTGGGTAGGTCCGAAGGGACATTGCTCATATAGGTCCTCCGATGATCACGTTCTGGAGAGCCGCCCGCGCGCTCTGATTGTTGACGGCTTCCTTTTGCAGAGCAACCAGGAGCCGGCCCAGCCACTGCTCGATGGGCAGCTCCTCGTTGCGGATCCGGATGCCGCCGGAGGTACGCCCGACGATGCAGCGCACAGATCGGCTCTTCGAGCTCGGCCTGGTACTCGTCCGGCCCGAGGTGGACAGTGATGCTCTTGATCTCTTCGGACTGGTGGTGCAGCAGCCCGGCAGACCCATGCGTGACCTCGACCCGGTCGCCGAAGGCGTCTTGCAAGGTCTTGCCCAGGACCCGCAGCATCATCTTGACGTCTTTGTTGTCCGCCAGCAAAGCGGCCGCCGCCATCTGCATGTCCACCTGACCGCCCGGGTCAGCCAGGCCCATGTCGCTCATGACGACGGCTCGCTGTCTGCCGCCCTCCCGACTGCGGGCGTCGTACCCGGGCCAAGAGCAGCGGGGGCCGGGACGGCCGAGATGGCGGCCTGGCTCTTCAGAGCGGCCAGCTCGTTCTCGACCTGGGAGGTCGACCCCAACTCGTTCAGCTGCTTGGCGATGTCGTCGCCGTGGTCAGCCCCGACGTCCTCGAGCACACCGGACTGGAGCAGCTCGTCCAGGGCCCCGGCGTGGGCTTGAGCGGCGGCGATCTTGTCCTGCGCACGTTGTAGGGCATCGCTGGAATCATGAAAAGTTCCTGAGATCCCGGCGATCTGGTCGTTGACCATGGAAGTGGCCTGAGCAGCGCTGTACTGCGCCTTCAGGCTTTCCTTGTGGGTCCGGAACTGGTTGACCCGGGCCTGCAGGGCTTGCAGGGTCTGAGTCATCTTCTCCTGTTGTTCCTGCAGCTGTTGGTGCTGTGGCTCCAGGGCGTCGACCTGTTGCTGGGCCGCCGTCTTGCGGCTCAGGGCTTCCCGGGCCAGGTCGTCGCGGCCCAGTTGCACGGCTTGAGCCGCCTGCTGGTTGAGGTGGTCGACCGTGTGGCTGAACTGGTCTTCCTGAAGCTCCAACTGCTTGCGGGCGGCGGCGATCTGGACCAGGGCGCCACGGACCTTGGTGATCTGCTCGAGCATTTGCTCGTAGCTGAGGTCCAGCATCTCACTGGGGTTCTCCGCCTTGTCGAGCGCTCGATTGGCTTTGGCTTCGACTATGTCGTGAGCACGTTTGAAGAAACTCATTCGGCCTCCATGAACGAGGTGGACAGCGCCGCTGCCAGGCCGGCCCGTGTGATGACAACGGCAGGCTACTACCCTTACGCAGGTACACGGAGCGGCTGCGCCGCGCCTCGGTTATTTGCGGTTGGCGGCCCTGCTCCGTGCCCAAATGTGCAGTACGCCGGCGACCAGCAAGACAAGCACGACGATCTTTATCACCGCCCACAGCAACCCGACCACGACCGACACCGCCGTCATGATCACGAGGGCGATCAGCACAGCGGCGGCGATAAGCACGCCGGCGCGGACCAGGGGGTGGCCGTGCTTGGCTACTTCGCCGATACCCACGGACCGAACGCTACTCCGTCAGACCGTCATCGGTTTCGTCCTGCTCGACGAGGGGCTCGTCGAGCTCCCATCCGTCGTCGTCCTCGGGCCGATGACGTGGGCGCGCCGCCCGGCCGCCAACGCCGTCGGGGTCGTCGATACCTCCCTCGAGGGTCGCCAACGACTCAGGGTCGTCGAACCCGGCGCCTACCTCCTCGATCTCGCGCTCGTCGACCAGGAGCGTGGGGCTCAGCGAGGGGTCCTGCTCCAACTCCTCGAGGAAGTCCGGGTCGGTCCGCGACTGCTCGTCAAGGGCCTCGTCCACCCTGCTCGAACACCTCTGCGCCCGAACCCTCGTCGGGTGACCAACTGTCGTCCTGGCTCATGGCTCTGTCTCCGGCTCCGGGGGAGAGACTCGAACTCTCAACCTAGTGATTAACAGTCACCCGCTCTGCCGGTTGAGCTACCCCGGAAAACTTTCGGCCACGCTAGCATCTCGGCACCGGCCGCTAGGACATGAGCCGTCCGGCCCTACCCGGCCCTACTCGTCGAGGTAGTCGCGCAACTGCACGCTACGCAGGGGCTGGCGGAGCTTGGCCAGGCTCTTGGACTCGATCTGGCGGACCCGTTCCCGGGTCACGCCGAAGGCCTTGCCCACTTCCTCCAGCGTCCGGGCCTGGCCGTCGTCAAGGCCGAAGCGTAACCGGACGACCTTGCGTTCCCGCTCCGACAACTCGGCCAGGACGCTGCGTACGGCGGCCGTCAGCATCGCCTGGGCCGCCGCCTCGCTGGGAGACAGGGCGCCGTCGTCTTCCAGGGTGTCGGAGAGGTTGAAGGTGTCCTCACCGAGGGGCTGTTCCAGCGACACGGTGTCCTGGCTGATGCGGAAGATCTCGCGCACCCGGTCCGCCGTCATTTCGGCCCGCTTGGCCACCTCTTCGATGGTCGGCTCCCGCCCCGTCTCCTGCAGGAGGCTACGCTGCGCCCGGACGACGGCGTTGATGTTGTCGACCATGTGGACCGGGATGCGTATGGTGCGGGCCTGGTCGGCGATGGCCCGGCTGATGGCTTGGCGGATCCACCAGGTGGCGTACGTCGAAAACTTGAAACCCTTGGTGTAGTCGAACTTGTCGACGGCCCGCATGAGGCCCAGGTTGCCCTCCTGGATGAGGTCCAAAAACGACATGCCCCGGTTGCGGTACCACTTGGCCACCGAGACCACCAGGCGGAGGTTGGCCTCGACCAGGACCTGTCGGGCCACGATGCCCTCGGCCCGGGTACGTTCGTCCGCCTCGCGCTGCTTGTCGAGAGCACGCTGCCGCGGCGCTCGCAGCCCGGCCGCGCTCTGGCGGGCCGCCCGCTGCTCGCCCTCTTCCAGGCGGCGGGTGGCCGCGATCCCGTGCTCGACGCAGCGAGCCAGGGCGACCTCCTGTTCACCGGAGAGAAGGCGCACCTTGCCGATCTCTTTCAGATAGGCCCGCACCGAGTCGGAGCTGCCCGGAGTGGCGGCACCGATCTTCGAGCTGGAGGCCCGCTACCGACAGCCGGCGGCCGGTGCGGAATGGCTCCCGCCCTTTCTTACGCAGCAAACGATGCCGCGCCATACCGTCCAGGCCGGCTGCTTCAGCCCCGTCGGGAGCGACCTCGGCCACCAGGCTGACCAAACCCTCGTCGGAGAGAAGCTCCTTCGGTTCGCGCCATTCGATGCCTTCGGCCGTGACCCGGCCGATCACGGCCGAGATCAGCTCGGTCCGCAGCTCGACGCCTTCGAGCACGGCCATGACGTCGTGGGGCGTCAAGAAACCGCGGTCCCGGCCCAGTGCCAACAGCGCCGTGAACTCGGGGGTCGGCTCGCCCGCGGCTGTGAAAGGCGCTCTCACGGGTTTACAGAGCCTCTCTCTGGTCAGGCGGCGGTCCCGCGGGCCTCATGTTAGGGCTTTCAAGCAACAACTCCGACAATTGCCGCTCCGCCGCCGCTAAACGGGCCTCGTAATCCGGGCCTTGCTCGACCGACCGTAGGGCCTGCAACCCCAGCTGGACCAGGGCCGTACGCCGGGCCAGTTCGACATGGCTGGAGGTCGGAGTGCTGCTCCTGGCCTCCCGGCGCAGCTCGGCCAGAGCACGGGCCGCCGCCTGTTCCACCAGCCGCCGCAGGACGTCATCGGCATCCTCGACACTGTCGACGACGGCCAGCTGCCCGAGCAGGTCCGCCACCTCCGGGGGCGCCGACTCGATGGCGCCGTGGAGCGTCATGGCCTGTGCCAGTTCGGCAAACGTGGCCCGGGCCAGGTCCGAACTGAACAGAACGGGGTGAAGACGGCCCGCCACCCGGTCGGGACGATGGACAGCCAGGCGTAGCGCCTCGAGCTCAGGCCGGGGTACGGCCGGCTGGGTTAGAGGCCGGTCCCGGGCCGGGCCGGCCCGGCCTGGCCCGGTCGGGGACGGGACGGCGGGGGCCCGAGAACCGGGCAAGGACGGGACGGCGGCGGCCCGAGGACCGGCCGGAGCCGGGGCACCGGGGCGGGGTCGGCCGGTGGGAGCCGGGCGGGGCAGCGACCGGAGCTGATCGGGGCTGAGCCGGCAGCGGTCCGAAACCTGCATGATGTACTGGTCCCGGACCAAGGAGTCGGGGTGCTCGGCGATCAGGGCCAGGCTGGCCTCCGCCGCCCGGGCCCGGCCCTCGGGATTGCGCAGGTCAGCGGCGGCAAAGAGACGCTCGAGGCGGAAGCCGAGGTACGGCCTGGCCTCCGAGACCGCCTCGCGCAAGCGGGCGGGCTCGCTTTTGGCGAGGTCGGCGGGGTCGGCGCCCGGAGGCAGGGCCACGACCGAGATCTCGGCGTCGAAGCGGCGCTCCCAATCGTAGAAGTGCTCTGCCGCCCCCTGGCCGGCGGGATCGGCGTCATAGGCCAGGACGATGCGGCGGGAGAAGCCGGTCAGCAGCTTGATGTGCCCCTCGGCCAAGGCCGTCCCGCACGTGGCCACGGCCTCGGTGACGCCGGCCCGGTGCAGGCCGATCACGTCGGTATAACCCTCGCACACCACCACCCGGCCCCGCTCGACAACGGCCGCCTTGGCCCAGTTGAGCCCGTACAGGACCCGGCTCTTGTCGTATATGGGTGTGGCCGGGGTGTTCTTGTACTTGGCCAGGCCCCGGGCAGGACGCGTCCCCCCAAGCCCACCGGCCGGCCGGCGGCGTCGAATATCGGGAACAGCGCCCGGGCACGGAATGAGTCGTTGAGGCGGCCCACCTTGTTGCGGAAGGCGAGGCCCGTCGCCACCAGCAGGTCGCCCGGTACCCCGGCGTTGGCCACCAGCGCGTCCCAGCCCCCCGGCGCCCAACCCAGGCGGTACTTCTTCACCGTCTCGCTGTCGTAACCGCGACTGCGCAGGTACCTGCGGGCCTCGGCCGCATCGGGCGCCCCCAACAGCCGGGCGTGGTACCACGCCACTGCTCGCTCCATGGCCTCGGTGAGCTCGGTGGCCCGCTTGTGAACACCTCCGGTGTGGTCCTCGCCGTCGTAGCGGAGAGTTATACCGGCCCGCGCCGCCAGCGTCTCGACCGCCGTGGCAAAGTCCAGGTGCTCGGTTTCGCGCAAGAAGGAAATGGCGTCGCCCCGCACTTGGCAGCCGAAGCAGTAGTAGACACCCAGTTCGCCGTTGACGGAAAACGAGGGGGTGTTCTCGCCGTGGAACGGGCACAGGCCGACCCACTGCGTCCCGACCCGGCGCAGCGCCACGCGTTCGGAGACGAGGGCGACGAGGTCGCTGGCCGACCTGACCCGTTCGACGTCCTCGGCAACGATCCCCACAAAGAAAGACTAAGCGTCCTACCAGGCCAGGCGGGACTGGACCACCTCGACCAGGCGATCGATGGGCACCCGTTCCTGAGCGGTCGAGTCACGGTCGCGGATGGTCACCGCCTTGTCTTCCAGCGACTCGAAATCGATGGTCACGCACAGCGGGGTGCCTATCTCGTCCTGGCGCCGGTAACGCCGGCCAATGGCCCGGGTCACGTCGTAATCGCACATGGTCACGGGCTGAAGCAGGGCCAGGACTTCTTCGGACAGCGGTAGCAGCGTGTCCTTTTTCGACAGAGGCAGCACCGCCACCTGGTATGGGGCGATGCGGGGGTGCAGGCGTAGGACGGTACGAGGCTCGCCCGCCACTTCGTCGGTGGTGTAGGCGGCAATCAGAAAAGCCATCATCGTGCGGGCCACACCGGCGGCCGGCTCGATGACATGGGGCACGTAGCGCTCGCTCGTGGCCGGGTCAAAATATTCGAGCACTTGCCCGCTGGCTGCCGCGTGAGCCTTCAAGTCGAAATCAGTGCGGTTGGCGATGCCTTCAAGCTCACCCCACCCCCACGGGAAGTCGAATTCGACGTCCGCCGTCCCGGCCGAGTAATGGGACAGCTCCTCGGGGCTGTGGTGGCGCAGGCGCAACATTTCCCGGGGTATCCCGAAGCGCAGGTACCACTCGAAGCGCTCCTTGCACCAGTACTCGAACCATTGGGGTGATTGGGCGGGCGGGACGAAATATTCGAGCTCCATCTGTTCGAACTCGCGGGTGCGGAACACGAAGTTGCCCGGCGTTATCTCGTTGCGGAACGACTTACCGATCTGGGCCGTGCCGAAAGGTGGGCGCAGGTGCTCGGTCTGCAGGACGTTGGCAAAGTTCACGAAGTGACCTTGAGCCGTTTCCGGGCGCAGGTAAGCAACCGCCCCCTCATCCTCCACCGGCCCCACGAACGTTTTGAACATCAGGTTGAAGGGCCGCGCCTCGGTTATGTCCGTGCTGGCGCAGTTCGGGCATTTGCGCCTGCCGTCCTCGGCGACCGGCATCTGGTCGGCTCGCCAGCGCTGCTGGCACGAACGGCAATCAACCAGGGGGTCCGTGAAGTTTTTGAGATGGCCCGAGGCCTCCCAGATCTTCGGGCTGGACAGGATGGCGGCGTCGAGGCCGACCACCTCCCGGCGCAGCTGGACCATCGAGCGCCACCAGGCTTCCTTCACGTTGCGGGCCATGAGCACGCCGAGCGGCCCATAGTCGTAGGTCGAACGGAAACCGCCGTAAATCTCGGCCGAGGGGAAAACAAATCCGCGTGCCTTGCACAGGCGGACCAGTTCTTCCATAGGAACAGTCATGTAGAGAGGCTAGTGGGCCCGTCGCTCAGCTGTGCCCGCCGGTCTGGCGCATGAATGCCCGCCCGGCCCGGGAACGCTCGTGCTAGGAGATGTCCAAGACGTGCATGGCTCTCAGGTGCCGTTCCAGGTGGTGCTCCAACGAGATGGTGGCCAGGTGGCTGACCTCGCCCGTGACCACACTGGCCGGCATTTGCAGGGCCCGGGCCAACTGGCCACCCAGGACCCAACCGACCATCTCGAGGGCGGCCGGGCTGAGCGGTTGGCCCTGCCGGCAGTCACGGCACAAGGCCCCACCCTGGCCGATATCGAAGGCGACCAGGCTGGCCGCCGGTGGCCGCGCCCCACAGCTGGCACAGCAGTCGAGCACGGGCCCGGCGCCGTCCAGGGACAGGAGTTTCCAGTAAAACGACGCCACGACCAGCGGGCCGGGCTGGCGTACCAGGGCCCGCAGGGCTCCCACCAGCATCCGGTAAAGAGCCTCCGAGGGTTCACGCTCCTGGGCCACCTGCTCGGTGGCCTCAGCCATGGCCAGCCCCTGGGCGAGGCTGGTGAGGTCTTCGTGCAGCTGTCGCCACGGCTCGATCAGCTCGGCTTGGCTCACAATGTCGAGCTCCCGCCCTTCGTACATCAGCAGCTCAACGTGGCTCAGTGGTTCGAGACGGCCCCCTAGGCGGCTCTTGGTGCGCCGCACGCCCTTGGCCACCGCCCTCACTTTTCCGTGACCGGGCGTCAGCAAGACCACTATCCGGTCTGCCTCCCCCAGCTTGTACGTCCGCAGCACGACCCCGCGGTCGCGATATAACGACATGACTGTAACTATCTTCGCACGCCGGCCGGGCCCGCAGGGCTCGCCTCCGACCGCGGCGGGCCGGCGTGACCCTGAGCCGGGGCTACGACGGCAGGCCGTCGTGGTCCCGTTGCCCCCTCGTCAGCCCGAAGCGGCGCTCCCGCTGCTGGTATTCGCGTACGGCGTCGCGCAGGTGCTCGCGGCGGAAGTCGGGCCAAAGCACGTCCATGAAGACCAGCTCGCTATAGGCGATCTCCCACAGCAGGAAATTGGAGATGCGGTACTCCCCCGAAGTCCTGATGAACAGGTCGGGGTCGGGCATCTCGGGCAGGTAGAAGTGCTTGCGCAAAGCCCGCTCGTCCACCTGAGAGGCCTTTATGCCCTCGGCCACCAGGGCGCGGGCGGCGTCCACGATCTCGGCCCGACCTCCGTAATTGAACGCCACCGTGAGTGTCATGGCTTTGTTCTGCCTGGTCAGCTCGGCCGTTTCGTCCATCCGGCGCAATATCCACCCCGGGACCCGCCAGTCCCGCCGGCCGGCGAAGCGGATGCGGACACCGAGGTCGTGCAGTTCGTCGCGCCTACGGGTGAGCAGGTCGTCGGCGATGATACTAAGCAGGAAACGGACCTCTTGGTGCGGGCGGCGCCAGTTCTCGGTCGAGAAGGCGAACACTGTGAACCACTCCAGGCCCAGCTCGACGGCTCCTTTTGCCGCGTCCAGCAAGGCCTCTTCCCCGGCCCGGTGGCCCTCGGTGCGCGGCAATCCCCTCTTGGTCGCCCAACGCCCGTTGCCGTCCATGACGCAGGCGACGTGACGGGGCACGCGTTGGGGGTCGATACCGTCCAGATCCATTGCGTCGAAGCTACCGCTCCGTCAACCCGAGCACGACCGGCGGGCCCGCGGCCGTCACCGGCGCCCGTCCTCGCCCCCCGGGGACCGGTCTTCGATCTCCCAGGCGTGGTCCAGCACATGCCACAACAGGCGCCGGGCCGCGTAGCGCGGGGGCCAGCCCGGCCGGGCCGTCGCCAGAGGTTGACCGGACCGGCACCAATCGAGGATGGCGGCCCGGTTGGCCTCGATGACGGCGCCGTCGCCGGGGGCAGGGACCGCCAACTTCAAGCCGACCCTTTGCCCGAACATCTGCTCGGCCGCGCCCACGTGGTCCACGATGGCGTCCCGGTCCCGGCCACCTCCGCGTGGCCCTTTGCGCAATGACTCGGGCGCGCCCGCCACGACTTGGTCGAAAAGGGCCCAGGCCGCCGAGAGCAGGGCCGAGGTGCGCGCTGCCTCTTTTTCGGCAACCGGCGCGTGGTCGCCGTCCAGGACCGTGGTCGGGGCCCCGAAGTCAGCCCCGCCCGACCGGGTGGGGACGCGCTCTACCACCTCCCAGACCGTCCCCGGGCCGGGGCGGGACCGGGCACCGGCCCGGGCCGCCACCGCCGCGTAGCGGCCCTTGTACTCGCTCAGCACCGAGAGGGCGGCCTCCTCGGTCTTGGCCACCCGGCACAAGCCGGGCCATTCGAGGCTGCAGGCAAAGACCCGCTTGGCGCCGCTCTCGATGTAGACGGGGCTGGTGCGGCTCATCACAGGCCGAGTCGGTCCAGCACCTCGGGCTGGCGCTGCCAGTCCTGGACCACCCGAACGGACAACTCGACGTAGGCTCCCGCAGGCAGTTGAGCGCGCACCGCCGTCCCCACCTTCTTCAGCACGGCACCGCCATGGCCGATGACCATCCCTTTCTGCGAACCCCGTTCCACGAGGATCTCGCACCGCAGGTAGGGCCAGTCCCAATCGGTCACCTGGCAGGCGATGCTGTAGGGCAGCTCCTCCCTGGTGACGGCCAGCAGCTGCTCACGGACGAGCTCGCTCAGCCACTGGCGTTCGTCGGCCTCGCCCGAAACCGGGCCGGGGCCGTCCAAGGCCCGGGCCGTTCCCGGCGGGTAGAGCGGCGGGCCCGGGGGGAGCCTCGCGGCCAGGGCTTCCACCAGCTCGTCGACGCCGGCCCCGGAGCGGGCGGAAACGGCAAAGTACTCCTCGAAACCCCATTCTCCGACGGCGCGCAGCTGGGCCAGGACGGCAGCCCGGGGCATGCCGTCGACCTTGTTGACCACACACACATGACGGTCGGCGGCCACCAGTCGGTCGGCCACGAAGCGGTCACCGCCGCCCACACCGGACTTCCCGTCGACGACGAGGACGACGACGTCCACACCGTCGACGGCATTGAGGGCGGTCCGGTTGAGCCGCTGGCCCAACAGGGTCCGGGGTTTGTGCAACCCCGGCGTGTCCACGAACACGATCTGGGCCCCCCCCGTGCTCAGCACCGCTCGCAGCGCGCCCCTGGTGGTCTGCGGCTTATCGGAGACTATGGAGACCTTGCGCCCCATCATGGTGTTGACCAGGCTGGACTTGCCGACGTTGGCCCGCCCCACCAAGGTGACGAGGCCGGCGCGTCCTGTCCCCGGCGAGCCGTTCCCCGTAGGCGGCAAGACTACTGCCCGGCCCCGTCTGCCGTGGCCGCCGACGTCTGCGTGGGCGGGGCGACCGGCACGATAAGCACCTGGGCGATGCGACGGCCGTCGAGCTTCTGAGCGATGAGGCGGCGGTCGTTGAACTCGGCGCCCTCCCCTTCGGTGGGGACGTGACCGAGGAGGTGGTAGAGAAGGCCGCCAACCGTGTCCCAGTCCCCCTCGGGCAATTCCAAGCCGGCGACCTCGTTGATCTCGTCGATGGACAGGCGGCCGTCCACCTGGAGGCTGCCGTCGTCCAGCATTTCCAGCCGGGGACGGTCTACGTCGAACTCGTCGGAAATCTCTCCCACCAGCTCTTCGAGGACATCCTCCAGAGTTATCAGGCCTGCCGTGCCGCCGTACTCGTCCACCACGATGGCCATGTGCTGTTTGCCCGCTTGCATTTCCCTCATTACCTCGGCCACCCGTTTGCTCTCGGGCACGAACTGGGCCTGGCGCATGAAGAGGGTAACGGCTTGGTCGGCTTTGCCCTCGCGCTCAGCCCTCATCATGTCTTTCACGTAGACGACGCCCACGACGTCGTCGATGCCCTGGCCGTAGACCGGGACGCGGCTGAAACCGGCCGTGGCGGCGATATCGGCCGCGTCCCGAAGGGTGGCGGCGGCCGGCACTGTCACCATGTCCGGCCTGGGCACCATCACCTCCCGGGCCACCGTGTCCCCGAAGTCGATGATCGAATGGATCAGTTTGCGCTCCTCGCGCTCGATCACCGCTTCGTCGGCGGCAGTGTCGGCCATGGCCAGGAGTTCTTCCTCGGTTACATATGGCCCCTCCTTCAGGCCCTGTCCCGGCAGCACCAGGTTCGACAGCCTTATAAGGGCCTGTGTGGCCCAGCGCAACGGCGCGAAACTCACGACGGCGACGAGGAAGGGAGCCATCGCCAGGGCAGCCCGTTCGGCGTGCTGGACGGCCCATATTTTCGGCGCCAGCTCAGCGAAAACAAAAATGAACACCACCTCGAACAAGGTGGCGAGCACCACTCCCCAAGGCCCGAAGGCCTGGTCGGCCACGACACCGACCATCGTGGCCGCGACCAGCGTGCACATCTGGAGAGCGAACAGGATCACCGGCAGGTTGCGTTCGGGGTGCTCGACCAATTTGTAGAGCGCAGCCGCGCCCCGGCGCTGTTCCTCGAGCAAGGACATGGCCTTCACCTTGGAGGTACGCGTGGATCGCGGTCTCCGACAGGGCGAACAGGGCCGAGAACACGATCAGGACGAGTACCGCCCCGAGCAACCCGGCGTCTGTCCCCGAAAAGCGCGTGGTAGCGAGCATCCCCTATTCGGCCCCGGCGGCCCCGTCCTTGCCGGCCTCCCCTCTGGTTGGGCCGGCCCGGCCAGACGGCGTCCCCGGCCCACCCGTCGCCGGCCCGGCCGCCGCGTCGACCGTCGGGCCGGGTTCCCCGGGCGTGGAGCGGGCCGGCCAGGCCTCGGAGCGCAGAGCGCCGTGATGGCGGGCCAGGAGGTCGCGCTCCTTTCCTTCCATCTCCTCGGCCTCGTCGTCTTCGTCGTGGTCCATGCCCATGAGGTGCAGGAGGCCGTGGACGATCAGTAGGGCGATCTCATCTTCAAAGGTACCGGCGTGCTCGGCCGCGTTACGGAAGGCCACGGCGGGGCAGATGACGATATCACCGAGCAGCACGGGGGCATCCTCAGGTTCTGAGGGCAACCCCGGGCCGGTACCTCCCGAATCAGGCGACCGGCCGCTCTCCACCGGCTCTTCGTCGATGGGGAACGCCAGCACGTCGGTGGGCCCGTCCTTGCCCAGGAACCTGCTGTTCAACTCGGCGATCGACATCTCGTCCACGAAAAGCACGGACAGTTCGGCGTCGCCCGAAAGGCCTTCGTCCTCCAGCACGGCCTCCGCCAGTCGGGCCCAGCGCAGGGTGTCCACGGGGTGATCGTTTTGTTCGTCGGCGGCAAAAACCTCAACTGTCATGGGGCTACCGGCCCTGGTCCCCACTCCGCCCGGACGCCCGCCCGCCGGTATTGGCGGCTGACTCGTAAACGTCGTAGGCCGAGACGATGTCGGCGACGATGCGGTGCCGGACCACATCTCGACTGCCCAGGCGGACGAAGGCGATGCCGTCTATGTCCTTGAGGACCTGGTCCAGCTCGGCCAGCCCGGAGCGCCCGCCCGGCAGGTCGACCTGGGTTATGTCGCCGTTGACGACGACTTTGGAGCCGAAGCCGATGCGGGTGAGGAACATCTTCAGTTGCTCGGGCGTAGCATTTTGCGCCTCGTCCAGGATTATAAAGCTCCCGTTCAAGGTCCGGCCCCGCATATAGGCGAGGGGCGCCACCTCTATGGTCCCGTTGTCCAGCAGCCGCCGTGCCCCGTCGGTGCCGAGCATGTCGTACAGGGCATCATAAAGGGGCCTTAGGTAGGGGTCGATCTTGGCCATGAGGTCGCCGGGTAGGAAGCCGAGGCGCTCGCCGGCCTCGACGGCGGGGCGCGTCATAATTATCCGGTCGACGGATTTGGCTTGCAGGGCCTGCACGGCCAGTGCCACCGCCAGATAGCTCTTGCCGGTGCCGGCGGGGCCGATACCGAAGGTCACGATGTTGGCACTAATGGCGTCTACGTAGCGCTTTTGGCCGCTCGACTTGGGCCGCACGGAGCGGCCCCGGGAAGAGCGGAGGATTTCGGCGGTGAGGACTTCGGACGGCCTCTCGTCGGCCCGCAGTATGTCGATGGTCCGGGCCACAACCTGCGGGTCGATGACCTGGCCGTGCTCGAGGAGCAGCTTCAGCTCCTCGACCAGGCGGGCCACCACGGCGGCGTCGGTGCCGTCGATGTTGAACTCGTTGCCCCGGGCGACGATGCGGGCGCCCCCGAAGGCCTCCTCCACGGAACGCAAGTTCTCGTTGAGCGGGCCGACCAGACCGGCCATGAGATGATTGGGGACGGTAACGGTTACGGGCACGTGTGTCCCTTCAATGTAGCCTCACCCGGGCGGCCGACCGGGCTTCATCCCGAGCGGCTCATCGGGCCCGCCTCGCCGGGCGCACCCCTGGGATCCGGGTAGAGGTGCTCCAGGGTGCCAGGGACGATCCTCGCCCTTTCGATGAAGGCGTCGAGCTCGTGCGCCTGCAGGCGTATGACCCGCCCCATCTTGTAGGCCGGAAGTTGTCCCTCGTCAATGAAGCGGTAGAGGGTCCGCAGGGTCACCCCCAACCGGGCGCAGGCTTCGGGAGTGCTTATCCACTCGATGGGCTCAGTTGCCACAAAAGGAACTTACCCGTACCATGCTCGCAGCTAAGGTGCTCGAGGCGAATTTTCCCGTAGCAGCTGCTCGGCCCGACCGGCCGCCCGGGACGCGGCGGCGGCCTCTCGGTAGTGGATGTCGTTGGTCGGGGCGCTGTAGCAGCCGGTCGCCTGCAGGTCTTCGAGCCAGTCCCGGTAGGCGCCGGCGGCCTGGACGGACGACCGGGCCGCCCGGACCAGGTCGGCGGCCAGCACCCGGCCATCTGGCATCTTCGACAGCGCCGCCTGGTCGGCCTTCACGTCGACCACGACCTGATGGTAGAGACTGCTGGCCCGGCCGACCTCGGCCACGAGCAGAGCCCGGGGGCCGCTCTGCGGCGCCGCCGGCCGGCAGGCGCGGTCGACTGCGCCCTGGAGCAGGCGGCCGGCGCTGGCGTCGGCGCCCAATAGGGTGTCGAACCTCTCCGCTAACGCGGTCCTGGGGGCCGAGGTGACCGGTGGCGACGACCGGGCGACTTTGTCCTCGCCCACCCGCCACACGATGACCACGGCCAACCCGGCCAGGGCACAAAGGGCACCCGCCAGCACGAGCACGGCGAACAGGCGCCGGTGCCGCCCGCCGCCGACGCCCCCGCCTGCCTCCCCGCCGTCGGCGGCCTGCTCGGGCGGCCCGGACCGGGGGGACGACGCCCGGCCGGGGGGACCGGGAGGGAGCAGGACCGGTGCGGTGAGCTCGTCCCGGGGGGGCTCGGGCCGTGATGGGGCCGGCCGCAGACGGCGGGCGGGCTCCCGGCCCGGGGCCGGCGCCGGCCCCGGTGTCGCCCACCGCAATGCCGCTTTGTCCCGGCGAGGTGCCGGCGGCATGGTGGGGAGCTCCCCGACCTCACCGACCGGGCCCGCTCCGTCCGCCTTACCCGCCTTACCCGCCTCGTCTGCCAAACCTCAGCCTCCCTGCCGGCAAACAATACCGGCGGGCCTGCCCGAACGCTCGGCCTCGTCTGGGCCGCGCAACCTCACGGCCACCTCATTGGCCAGCAAGCGGCCCCGCAACGTCAGAACGGCGCGGCCGGCGCCGTGCTCGTCCCCGGCCGGGGTGAGCAACCCGCACTCGTAAAGCTCGGGCGGCACGACCTCGGCGGGTACGCCGCCCGATGTCCTCAGGCTCAGGACTAGGGCCTCGGCTTCCCTTTGTCCCGGCCGCAGGGTCTCGCCGGCGGCCTCCACGCCCGCCTGCTCCTCGACCAGGCCGCAGTAGCGCTCCGGGGTGCGCACGTTCCACCACCGGCGCGAGCCGCCGTCGGGGGACAGAAGGTGGGAGTGGGCGGCACAGCCCAGGCCGAGGTACTCCCCCTGCGCCCAGTACAGGAGGTTGTGGGCGCAGCGCGCCCCGGGACGGGCCCAGTTGGAGATCTCGTACCATTCGAGCCCGGCGTCGGTCAGGGCCCGGTCGGCCAGAATGTACTTATCGGCCTGGTCGTCGTCATCGGGATGGCGGTCCGGGTCGGCGGCCAGAGGAGTCCCGGGTTCGACAGTCAGGGCGTAGGCGCTTACGTGGTTCGGCGCCGGGTCAAGGGCCAGCACACCCTCCAGCGAGGCGCGCCAATCGGCCAGGGTCTCCCCCGCCGCCCCGAAGATGAGATCCACGCTGTAGGTGGCGGCAAAACCCGCCTCCGCCGCCAGCCGGGCGGCGCCGACCACCGAGGCCGGGTCGTGCTGGCGGCCGAGCGACGCCAGCACGTGCGGGACCATTGACTGGGCGCCGAAGGACAGCCGGGTGACCCCGCCGGCCCGCAACCCGGCCAGTTTGGCGGCCGAGACCGTCTCGGGGTTGCACTCCACCGTCACCTCGGCGCCGGGGACCACGCCCACCGCCTCCCCCAGGGCGTCGAGGATGTCGATGAGCGCGGCGGCCGGCAACAGTGACGGCGTCCCACCCCCGAAGAACACCGACGTCGCCGGTCCTCGTGCCATGCTCCCGAGGCGGCGAGCGTCGGCTATGCAGGCTGCCACGTAGCGCGGCCACAGCTCCTGGCGGTCGGCCCAAGTGGCGAAGGCGCAGTAGTCGCATCGGCGGCGGCAGAAGGGGATGTGGACGTACAACCCGAAGGCCTCGCGCAAGGGAATTAGCATACGTGACTCGTGCTGGCACTGATCTTCCCCGGCCAGGGCTCGCAGCGTCCCGGTATGGGAGCACCTTGGCAGGGGCACCCGTCCTGGGCCATCGTGGACCGCCTGAGCGAAGCCACCGGTCGCGATGTCTCCTACCTCCTGGTCGAGGCCGACGCCGAGACGCTGCGCGCCACCCGCAATGCTCAACTGGCGACTTATGCCCTCAGCCTGGTGGTCCTGGACGCGGCGCGACGAGGGCCCCTGAGCACGTCCGGGCCGGACGACCTGGCCGCCACCGCCGGCCACAGCCTGGGCGAGTACACCGCCCTGGTGGCCGCCGGGGTACTCGAGGCCGACGACGGCGCTCGGCTGGTCCAGGCCCGGGGCGAAGCCATGCAATCGGCCGCCGACGCCAACCCGGGGACGATGGCGGCCGTCCTCGGCCTGGGCGTGCCCGAGGTCGCCGAGGCGTGCCGGACCACGGACGGGGCGTGGGTGGCCAACGACAACGCGCCGGGCCAGGTGGTCGTGGCCGGCACGGGCCCGGCGTGGACGGGGCCGGGCAGGCGGCGCTCGGGCGGGGAGCCAAGCGCGTGATCGCCCTCCAGGTCGGCGGGGCCTTCCACTCGCCGCTCATGCGCTCGGCTCAGGCGCCGCTCGACGCCGCCGTGAGCGCCACGACCTTTTCCGTGGCCCGCTGCCCCGTGGTGGCCAACGTCGACGCCCGGCCCCACAGCGACGGGTTCGCCGCCCTGCTGTCCGCCCAGCTTTGTTCGCAGGTGCGCTGGCGGGAGTCGCTCGCCGCCATGGCCGCCCTGGGCGCCACCCTGTTCGTGGAGCTGGGCCCGGGGACCGAGCTATCGGGCATGGTGCGCCGTACGCTGCCGCAGGCGGCCCGGGCCAACGTGGCCGGACCGGCCGACCTCGACTCCCTGGCTGCGGCTATCGACGCCGCTCAGGGACGGTGACCGGCGAGCTCAGGGGCCCCGAGCAGCCGGCGCCAATTGCTGAGCCCGGCCTGGACCTCGGCCGGCGTCAGGGTGAGGGCGGGCGCCGGGACGGCGTCAGCCACCGCCCGCTGGCCCTGGTAGTCGTGGTGGACACCGGCAAAGATGGGCCGGCGGTAACTGACCAGGTCCGCCGGGGCTCCGGAGAAAAAGCCCCACAGGGCAAAGGCCCAATCCATGTCGTAGATCACCGGCGAGCGGTGAAGGCTCGACGAGCGGCGGGTGCCGCAGGCGAAACAGCCGGCGATGGCGTCGGCCATGTCCTCGCCCTCGCTCAGCACGGCCCGCTCGGCCACCCTCTTGGCCAGCTTCAAACCGAACCCGAGATCGGAGCCGGTGGAGCCCAGGCCGGCGCCTACGGGCTGGCGCAAAGAGGCGATCTCGGCCGGACGGTCCGGGGACCAATGGCGAGGCGTGGACAGGCGGCTGGAGGGCCTCACCCTGTCGGTGGTCACGAGCGGGACGTAGTCCGGTTGAGCCATGCGCCCAAACTATCCGGCCCCGCCCTCGTGCTCGGTGGCGCCGGTGTGCAGTAGCCCGAAAACGATGGAATCAGAAAGCGCCTCCCAGGAGGCCTCGATCACATTTTCCGAGACGCCGATGGTGGACCAGGACCGCTCGCCGTCCGTCGAGTCGATGAGCACCCGGGTCACCGCCGCCGTACCCGTGGACGAATCGAGCACCCTCACCTTGTAGTCGGTGAGGTGGATCCGGGACAGCTCGGGGTGGCGGGGACCGAGCGCTTTGCGCAGGGCGGCGTCCAGGGCGTGCACGGGCCCGTTCCCCTCGGCCACCTCCATGATGCGCTCGTCGCCCACGAACACTTTGATGCGCGCCTCGGTCAGGAACGTGCCGTCCTCCCTGAGGTCGGTCACCACCCGGTTGGACTCCAGGCGGAAATAGGACTGCTTCCAACCGGTGGCCGCCCTCATCAACAGCTCGAGCGACCCGTCGGCGACCTCGAAGTGGTAACCGGCGTACTCCAGCTCCTTTAGCCGCTCGACTACGAACGACACCTCGTCGTCGTTCATGTCGATCCCGAGTTGGGAGGCCTTGAGAGCGACCGACGACCGGCCCGACATCTCCGAGACGACGAAGCGGGTCGTGTTGCCGACCGCCTCGGGGCGGACGTGGGAGTAGGCGTGGGGAGCACGGGCTATGGCGCTGGTATGAATGCCGGCCTTGTGGGCGAACGCTGACAGGCCCACGAAGGGCTGGTGGGGGTCGGGGGCGAAGTTGGCGATCTCGGCGATGTGGCGGGCTACGGGGGTGAGGAGCTCGAGGCGTTGGGCCCGATGGTCTCGATGCCCAGCTTGAGGCTGAGGTTGGCTATGACGGCGGTGAGGTCGGCATTGCCGGTGCGCTCGCCATAACCGTTGATGCACCCCTGTACGTGGTCGGCCCCGAAGCGCACGGCGGCCACGGAATTGGCCACGGCGCAACCGGCATCGTTATGAAAATGTACGCCGAGCCGGCCGGAGGTGGTACGGCGGGCCTCGCCTACGGCCCTTTCGACTTGATGGGGCAGCATCCCGCCGTTGGTATCACAGAGCACGGGCGTTGCTCCGCACTGCTCGACCACCGCCAGGAAGTCGGCGGAGAAACCCGGGTCCTCCACGAACCCGTCGAAGAAATGCTCGGCGTCGACAAACACGAGCTTGCCGTTGTTGCGCAAATAGGTAACCGAGTCGGCGACCATGTCGAGCGCCTCGACGGTGGTCGTCCTCAGGGTCTCGGTTATGTGCCAGGGGGACGATTTGGCCACCAGACATACGACGCCCGTGCCCGCGCCCACCAGCTCGGCCATGACCGGGTCGGTCTCGGCCCGGCCCCCGGCCTTACGAGTGGCGCCGAAAGCGACCAGCTTGGCCCCGGCCAGCTCCAGTTCGCCGCCGGCGGCGCGCTGGAAGAACTCGCGGTCTTTCGGGTTGGCGCCGGGCCAGCCTCCCTCGATGTAGTGCACCCCGAGACGGTCCAGCTGCTCAGCGACCCGCAGTTTATCGGCCACGGTAAGCGAAAACCCCTCGGCTTGGCTACCGTCACGTAGCGTGGTGTCGAAGATCTCGACCGTGCCGGGCGCTATGTCCCCGGGCTCACCGGCGGCCAGCGCTGAAGCCGTCCTCAGCGTGCATACTCGACCCAGGACCGGTAACGGTCCACCTGGCCTCGCACGGCGGCCTTGTAGACGTCCTGGATTTTCCGGGTCAGCGGCCCGGGCGTGCCGTCCCCCACCACCCGGTCGTCAACCGACGAGATGGGCACGACCTCGGCCGCCGTCCCGCTCATAAACGCCTCGGCGGCGACATATAGGTCGCTGCGCAGGAGGTTGGCAAACTCGACGTCAATGCCGAGATCCCGGGCGATGGTGAGCACCGAGTCCTGGGTGATCCCGGCCAACGGGCCGGACGCCAGCGGCGGCGTGACGATGTGGTCGTCGCGCACGATGAAGATGTTCTCGCCCGTGCACTCGCTAACGTAGCCCTGCTGAGAAAGCAGCACCGCTTCGTCATAACCGCTTTTGAGGGCCTCGGCCTTGGCCAGGGACGAATTGATGTACATGCCCGTGCTCTTGGCCGCCGACGGCATGGCGTTGGGGTCGTGGCGTCGCCAGGAGCTGACCTTCACCCGCACGCCTTTCTCGATCCCCTCCTCCCCCAGGTAGGCACCCCAGGGCCACACGGCGATGGACGTGTTCACCCGGCAGTTGAGGGTGTTGAGGCCCATTTCTCCATACCCCAGGTAGACAATGGGCCTGATGTAGCACTCGTCGATCTTGTTGGCGGCCACGGTCTGCTTCACGGCGTCCACCAGTTGGGCGCGGCTGAAGGGGATGTCCATCATCAACATCTTGGCCGAGGAGAACAACCGGGCGATATGGTCGGTCAGGCGAAATACACCGGCGCCCTCAGCCGTTTTGTAGGCGCGCACTCCTTCGAAGACGCCGCAGCCGTAGTGCAGGCTGTGGGTGAGGATGTGCACGTTGGCGTCATCCCACTTGACGAGCTCCCCGTCCATCCATATGTAATCAGTCTTGGTGATGGGCACCGCTGTTCACACCCTTTCAGATATCTGGTCGCCGAACTGGCTGGTGGTGAGGGGACCGTTGGGGACGAACCCCCGAACGGCCTTGGCAATGCGGGCCGCCTGGTCGGCCAGGCCGAGGTGGTCGAGCATCATGGCCGCCGAAATAATGGCGGCGCTGGGATTGGCCTTGCCCGTGCCCACGATGTCGGGGGCGCTGCCGTGAACGGGTTCGAACAACGACGGACCGGTGCGGGCGGGGTTCAGGTTGGCCGAGGCGGCCAGGCCGATCCCGCCGGCGATGGCACCGGAGAGGTCGGTCAGGATGTCGCCGAAAAGGTTGTCGGTCACGATCACGTCGTAGCGCTGGGGCGACTCCACCATGTAGATGCACGCCGCGTCGACGTGGTTGTAGGCGGTCTCGACGCCGGGGAACTCCGCCGCCACCGTATTGAACACCCGCTGCCACAGGTCCCCGGCAAAGGTAAGGACGTTGGTCTTGTGGACCAGGGTGAGATGATGGCGCCTGGACGCCGCCAGCTCGAAGGCGAACCGGGTACAACGCTCCACGCCGAAGCGGGTGTTCACCGAGCCCTGGGTGGCCACCTCGGCGGCCGTCCCCTGGCGCAAGAAGCCGCCCTCGCCGGCATAAGCGCCCTCCGTGTTCTCGCGTACGACGGCGAAGTCGACCGGCACCCCGGCGCCCACGCTGGCTGCCGCCTGGAAGGGGCGGAGGTTTACGTACAGGTCGAGCTCGAAGCGCAGCCGCAACAGCAAGCCCCGCTCCAGCACCCCGGGTGGGACCTCGGGCGAACCCACCGCTCCGAGCAGTATGGCGTCCGAACGGCGGAGCTCGTCGAGCACGCTGTCGGGCAGCACTTCGCCTGTGGCCAGGTAACGCTTGGCCCCGAGGTCGTAGGTGACCGTGCTCAGCTCGGCGCCGGCGGCGTCGGCGACCTTCAGGGCCTCGGCGATTACCTCCGGGCCGATGCCGTCGCCCGGGATAACGGCGATGCGGTAAGCAGACGGGTTGGCGCTCAATTGCTGGCGCTCCTCCTGGTTGGTGACTGTCAGTGATATGCCGTTACATGAAAACGACCGCCCCTGGGGGACGGTCGCAACGACGCACACCCGCGGGGGTGGGCGTCAGGTGGTAATTACTACAGCCGGGCAGGCACGGCGCAAAAGCGGGCAGGTGTTCATTGGCCTTCCTAGTATTGCATCCGGGCCCGGTGCCGTCAACCTGCCTCCGGGGCCCGGCTCACTTCCGGGCGGCCGGCCCACTTCAAGGCACGCGGCGCTGGTACCCTGCGCCAATGGCACCTACGAAGTTGTCGGCTTCGACCTACGAACGGCTCCAGGGCGAGCTCGACGACCTTAAGACGCGGGGACGGGTCGAGATCGCCCGCCATATCGAAGCGGCGCGGATGCTGGGCGACCTGTCCGAGAACGGCGACTACCACGCGGCCAAGGACTCTCAGGGCAAGATGGAAGCTCGTATACGCCAACTCGAGGCCATGCTGGAAGACGTCGAGGTCCTGGACGGGAGCCCCTCCGAGGAGGTAGCGGCGGGAGTCAAGGTTTCGTTGCGCTACGTCGGCGATGACGAAGTGGAGCGTTTCCTGGTCGGCTCCATCGAAGAGCGGGAACCGGGGACGCAGGTGATCTCTCCCGGTTCTCCCCTCGGGCAGGCCCTGATGGGCAAAAAGGCGGGCGAGACCGTCACCTACGACGCGCCCAGCGGAAAGCTCGAAGTCGAGATCGTCGCCGTCGGCAATTAGCCCGGCCTAGCCCATTAGCGCCGGTGTAAGTGGTGGCGGCCTGGCCCGCCGCCGCGACCTCCCGGGTTCCGCTGCACCTGCTCAACTGCACCCGCCCAAGTGCCGAAGAGCCAGCAGCGGACATGAACTCCTACGACGTCTCGGGCCGTCCGGGATGACCGTCCTGCCCCCGGGCACCGACGGTCCAGCCGGGCATGGAGGACGGGCATACGCCCGCCTTTTGACGCGCCCGGGCCGGGCCGTGGCCGCCGGTGCCCCGGTCGCCCTGGTCGCCCTGTGCTGGCTGCCCCGTTACGCTCCGGCTGACCTGCCGGCCTTCGTGCTGAGCCTGGCGGCCGCCGCCGTTGTGCTGCTGGGGGCCTCGGTGGCCCTCGGTCGCCCGGGCGGGTCAGGCGCGCGTGACCCCGGGCGCCAGGGCTGGTCCGACCCGGCCGCCCTGAGCATCGACCGGTGGCTCGCACAGGGGTGGGCCGGGGCCGGGGTTAGCGCGGCTTCCTGGTGGATGGCCCGCCTCGGAGCGACCGGGTTGCTGACCGCGCTGGCTTTCGCCGCCGCCGGGACCGGCTATGGCCCCGCCTGGGCCGGCTTGGCCGCGGCGGCGTTGGCCCTGTTGTCGGTGGCGCCCCTCCGTCGCTATCTCGTCGGCGGGGCGCTGGCCGCCACGGCCACCGCCGGGGCCGTCGTCACGGCCAGCGGCATCGTCGCGCTGTACCGGGGGCACCTGAATACATCCCTCCTGCCCTCGGTGGGCGCCACCCCCACCACCGGTCCGGTCGGCGCCGCTATCCACTGGGCCATTACCGTGGCCCTTTTGTGCCTGCTGGCCACCTGCCTGGTGGCCGCCACGCCCGCCGTGCCGAGGGGAGCAAGCGGGGCCGCCACGTGGGCCCTGAGGGTCGGGGCGGGAACCGTCGTGCTCTGCTGGGGGCTGGCTGTCCCTGCCCTGGTCCGGGCCGGGGGCCTTAGTTCGGCCGCCGTGACCGCCCACGGTGGCCCTCGGGCCCTGACCGAAGCCCTGGCTACCATCCTCGGGCCCCTGGGTGGCCCTGGTGCCCTCTCGGTGGGACGCGGGCTCATCTTCGTCGCCTGCCTGGCCGGCGCGTACGGAACCGCCGGCGCCAGCACCGGCGTGGCCGGCAGGGCCCTGTCCGCCATGAGGACGGCCCGGTCGGCGCACCACGACACGCCGGGACCGGACGGCGACGCCCCGATCCGGGCCGTCGCCCGCCTCGCCCCTCGTGGGCACACGGTCGCCACGGCCGCCGCGACCGGCCTGCTGGCCGGCGCCGCCGCCATGGTGGGCCTTCGCCCCTGGCTGGTCGTGACCGTGGGGGCGCTCGCTACCGCTGCTCTCGCCCTCTCGGCCCTGGCCCCGCCCTTGCCGCGACAGCGCCAACGCCTCCCCCGCCCCTTCCGCCTGACCATCGCCGTCGTCGGGGCCCTGTCCCTAGCCGGCGTCCTCGAAGCCGCCGGCGCCTGGGCTTGGGCCGGCGCCGGGGCGCTCGCCGTGGCCGGCGCCCTTGGAGCCCGGCCCGCACGCATCCGCTCGGCTGTGACGGCGGTGTTCGGGCCCTCCCGCCGCCAGCGCCACCGACAACTCAGGACCGCCGCCCGGACATTGGCAGAAGGGCCTACCCGGTCTGGCGAGCGCGCTCGAGGCGCTGGCCGCCGGCGAACAACCCCGGATCCCGGTCAACGAACTGGCCGAGCTGAAGGCGGCCGTCCGCCCCCTGGAGGCTGCTTTGGCCGGGGACTGGGAGCCCGAACGCCTGGACGGGATCACCGCCTTGGTCGACGCCTCCAGGCAGGTGGCCCGCCTGGCCGCTTCGGTCGAGGCCGTGGCCCATCTGGACGGGAACCGCCTGGAGGAGCTCGTCGAGGTGCGTATAGGCGCCCTGGCCCATGCCAACCGCAACCTGGTCGACTCTCAGTGGCGGCGCCGGCAGCTGCTCGACCGGACCGTCCGGGTGGCTGAGGAGGAGCGGGCCCGGATCGCCGCCAATCTCCACGACGGGCCCATCCAGCGCTTGGCCGCCCTCGGCCTGGTCCTCGACCGGTGCCGGCTGCGCATGGACCGCGACGACAAAAATGGGGCACGTGACCTGGTCAAGCGCGCCCGCGCCGAGCTGAGCGAGGAGATCCGCAGCCTCCGCCAGATGATGAGCGAGCTGAGGCCGCCCATCCTGGACGAGGGCGGGTTGGAAGCCGCCTTGCAGGACCACCTCTCGTCGTGGAGCGGCACCTCGGGGATCGAGACCCGCTTCGAGGCCACCTCGCACGGGCTGCTCAGCCTGGACAGCGAGACGGTGGTGTACCGCGTGGTCCAAGAGGCCCTGGCCAACGTGGCCAAGCATTCCCGGGCCGACCTCACGACGGTGACGATGTCCCAATCGGGCCACGGGGTCCAGGTCGTGGTGCGCGACAACGGGAAGGGCTTCGACGCCCCCTCCCAACCCGACCTATTGCGCGGCGGCCATTTCGGCTTGGTGGTCATGCGCGAGCGGGTGGAGTTGGCCTCAGGCCGGTTCGAGATCCACAGCGCCCCCCGCACCGGCACCGAAGTGATGGTGTGGCTCCCGACCATCTCGGCCCACGAACCCGTGGAGGTTGGGTGACGGCGACCAGGATGCCGCGCCTGGTGGTCGTCGATGACGACACCCAGCTGGCCGAGGAGCTGGCCGGGCTGTTCAGCGACGTCGGCTACGAGGTCACCGGCGTGGCTCACGAGGCGGTCCAGGGCATCGCCCTGGTCGCTCGGACCCGGCCCGACGTCGTGGTCATGGACGTGCGCATGGACGGGATGAGCGGGACGGAAGCGGCCGGTGTGCTCAACCGCCGGCACCCGGGCCTACCCGTCGTGCTGCTCTCGGCCTACAGCGACGAGGGGATCCGCAAAGCCGCCCAGGACGTCAACGTTGCCGCCTACCTGGTAAAAGGCTGTTCCGCCGGCGAGCTGCTCTCGACCGTCGGCGCCGTCATCAAGCAGAGCCAGGCACGTCGGGGCCAGCCGTGACCTTCCTGGACGGACGCAGTGCCGCCGTCCGGGCCGGGCCCCGGGCGTACACCGTCCTCATCGCCGACGACGCCCCCGCCACCAGGAGCGCTCTGGTGGAGCTGCTCGAGGAAGCACCCCTCCTGGAATGTGTGGCCGCCGTGGGCGACGCCGTCGCCGCCGTGGCCGAAGCGGCGCGCTGCCAGCCCGACCTGGCCTTGCTCGACGTCATGATGCCCGGCGGGGGCGGCCTCGCCGCGGCCGCCGGGATCAGGGAGGTGGCGCCCCACACCCGGGTGGTCGCCTATTCGGCCGCCGACGACCGGGCCACGGTGGTCCGCATGCTACGCAGCGGCGCCAGCGGCTACCTACTGAAGGGAGCCTCGGCGGAGGACGTGATCGACGGCCTTGTGCACTGCGCCGAAGGGGCCACCCCGCTGTCCGAGGGGTTGTCGGATTACCTGGTGGCCGAGATGGGAGACCTGGGCCGAGCCGAACGCGCTTCGGGGGCGGCGGCCAAGGCCCGTTACGAGCGTCTGGCCGAGCTCCTGTGCCCCGGGACCTCCACCCCCGTCTACCAACCCGTCATGCAGCTCCAAACCGGGGAAATGGCCGGATACGAAGCCCTCACCGACTTCGGCGAAGGGCCGTCCAGCACCGAGGACATCTTCCGAGAGGCGCACGAAGTGGGCTTGGGCGTGGAACTGGAGCTGCATACCGCCCGCTTGGCCGTGGCCGGGTTCCGCGCCGAGATGGAACGCTCACCCGGCCTATACCTGGCCGTCAACGCCTCTCCGGGCCTGCTGTACCGCCCCGCCTTGCTCGAAGTCCTGTCCGGGCTACCGGCCGAGCGCGTTGTAGTCGAGATCACCGAGCAACGCCAGTTCGACACCTACGACCAGCTCCGCGACACCGTCCACCTGGTACACGAGCGGGGAATGCGGGTGGCCGTGGACGACACCGGCAGCGGCTTCGCCGGCCTCCAGCGCCTGGTCGATGTGCGACCGGAGATCGTCAAGCTGGACAAGGCCATCACCAACGAGATCGAATCGGACGCGCCCCGCCGGGCCCTGGTGGGCGCCATCCGCCATTTCGCCGACGATATGGGCATCACGATCGTCGCCGAGGGCATCGAACGGCCCGAACAGCTCCGGCTCCTACGGGAGATGGGAGTGGACTGCGGGCAGGGCTACCTCCTGGGACGGGCCCGCCGCCTGCCCGTCTGACAGTCATGCTCCCCCGCCCAGAAAGCGCCGGCCCCTTCCTCCCCTAGCATCTAAACGGTGACTCTCTACTCTCCTGGTTACATCGAGGCCGTCAACGACAGCGTCGTCGTCTTCGACGGGGCGACGGGCACCAACCTGCAGGCGCTCGGCCTCCGAGAGGACGACTTCGGGGGGCCTTCCCTGAAGGGGTGCAACGAGATGCTCTGCCTGACCCGGCCCGAGGTAATAGCCCGGCTGCACCAATCGTTTTTCGAGGTGGGCTGCCAGGTGGTCGAGACCAACAGCTTCGGCTCCCTGCCCTGGGTCCTGGCCGAGTACGGCGTCGCTGACCAAACCGGGGACCTGGCTCGGGCCGCGGCCGGCATCGCCCGCGACGTCGCCGACGGTTATGGACCGGGCCATTTCGTGGCCGGCTCCCTGGGGCCGGGGACGAAGATCGCCTCACTGGGCCAGATCTCCTTCCCGGCCATGAGGGACGGTTACCAGGAGGCCGCCGCCGGGCTCATCGCCGGGGGCGTCGACCTGCTCGTGATCGAGACGGTCCAGGATCTCCTGCAGGCCAAGGCGGCCATCATCGGCAGCCGGCGGGCCATGGCGGAGGCCGGCCGGCGAGTGCCGCTCCAGGTCCAGGTGACCATCGAGACGACCGGGCGCATGCTCCTGGGCAGCGAGATCGGCGCCGCTCTCACCACCCTGGACGCCTTGCGGCCGGACGTGGTCGGCCTCAACTGCGCCACTGGACCGGCGGAGATGGGCGAGCACCTGCGCTACCTGAGCGCCCACAGCCGGGTACCTCTGTCTTGCCTGCCCAACGCCGGCCTGCCGTCGGTGGTCGAGGGCAAGATGCACTACGACCTCACCCCCGAACAGCTTGCCGAGCACCACCGCCGGTTCGTCACCGAGCTCGGCGTCAACGTCGTGGGGGGCTGCTGTGGCACCACTCCGGCCCATCTGAAGGCGGTGGTGGAGTCGCTGGCGGGGACCCTGCCGGCCGGGCGCCGGCCTGTCTTCGAGCCCGGCTGCGCGTCGCTGTACTCGCACGTGCCCTACGACCAAGCGCCATCGGTGCTCAACGTGGGTGAGCGCACCAACGCCAACGGTTCCCGGCGCTTCCGGGACGCCATGCTGGCCCGGGACTGGGAGACGTGCACGGAGCTAGCCAAGGAGGCGGTGCGGGCCGGGAGCCACGTCATCGACGTCTGTGTCGACTACACCGGCGCCGACGGCGTGGCCGACATGACCGAGGTCGCCAGCCGCTTCGCCACCCAGTCGACCCTGCCGCTCATGGTCGACTCGACCGAAGCCCCCGTTATCGAGCGCGCCCTGCAGCACATCGCCGGGAAACCGATAATCAATTCGGTAAACCTCGAGGAGGGCGACGGCGCCGGTACTCGCCTCGACGCTTTTTTGTCCCTGGCCCGCGAGTACGGCGCCGCCGTCGTGTGCACGTGCATCGACGCTGACGGACAGGCGCGCAGCGCAGAATGGAAGCTGCGGGCCGCCCGCAACATTTATGACCTCGCCGTCCAGCGTTACGGTTTGGCGCCCGAGGACCTTTTCTTCGATGCCTTGGCATTGCCCGTTAGCACAGGCATGGAGGAAAGCCGCCGGGACGGGATCGAGACCATCGAGGGCATAAAGCTGATCAAGGCCGCGCTGCCCGGGGCGCGCACCTTGCTCGGGGTCTCCAATGTCTCGTTCGGGCTGAGCCCGGCCGCCCGCCAGGCCCTCAACTCGGTGTTCCTGCACGAGTGCCAACAGGCCGGCCTCGATGCCGCCATCGTCAATTCCGGCCGGATCCTCCCCCTCGACCGCTTGTCCCCGGCAGCCGTCGAGGTGTGCCTGGATTTCATCTACGACCGGCGCGACGCGGCCCGCAACTACGACCCGCTGGCCGAGCTGCTCCGGCTCTTCGACGGTGCCACGTCCGAAGGCGTGGCCCGGGAAGACCGCAGCGCCTGGCCCGTCGAGCGCCGTTTGGAACAACGGGTGGTGGAGGGTGGACGGGACGGACTTGAGGCCGACCTCACCGAAGCGCTCGCCGGCGGGGCGCCGGCGCTGGAAATAGTGAACGGGCCCTTGATGGCGGGCATGAAGACGGTCGGGGAGCTGTTCGGGTCGGGCCGCATGCAGCTACCTTTCGTCCTGCAGTCGGCCGAGGTCATGAAGTCAGCCGTAGGTTTCCTGGAGCCGCATATGTCCAAGACCGACGAGCGCGGCAAGGGCCGGGTCGTACTGGCGACCGTGAGGGGGGACGTCCACGACATCGGTAAGAACCTGGTCGACATAATTCTCACCAACAACGGCTACGAGGTGCACAACCTTGGCACCAAGGTCGCCATCTCCGACATGGTGCGCACGGCGGAGGAAATAGGGGCCGACGTCATCGGCATGTCCGGCCTCCTGGTCAAGTCAACGCTCATCATGCGGGACAACCTGCTCGAGCTCAACGAGCGCGGCCTCGAAGCGCTACCCCGTAATCCTCGGCGGGGCGGCGCTGACGCGGACATACGTCGAACGGGACCTCCGGGAGCAGTACAAAGGCCGCCTGTTTTACGGCAAGGACGCCTTCGAGGGGTTGCACACCATCGACCGCCTGATGGACCTCGCCCGCCAGGGCGGCGACGACCCCGACTTTGGCCGGGCCCCCGGCGGTCGCGCCCGCGGGCCGGCTCGCCCGGGGGCAGCGCTGACGCCGGCCCCCGACGTGCCCCGGCCCCGGCGTGCCCCCTCCGTGGCCCTGGACAACCCCGTCCCGGTGCCCCCGTTTATCGGCACCAGGGTCGAAAAGGGGCTTCCCCTCGACGAGATCGCCAGGTACATCAACGAGACTTCTCTTTTCCGCAACCAGTGGGGCTACCGGCCGCTGGAGGACGAGACCGACGCCCGCTTCAAGGCCCGGGTGCGCTCGGTCCTGCGCCAACAGCTGGCTGACGCCCGCCAGTCCGATGTCCTGCGCCCCGCCGTGGCCTATGGTTACCTCGCCGCCAACGCCGTGGGGGACGACGTCGTCCTCTGGTCCGACGGCAAGCGCTCTTCGGAGCTCGCCCGCATCCACTTCCCCCGCCAGGAGGAAAGTCCTTGGCTTTGCATCGCCGACTTCTTCCGGCCCCTCGAAGTCAGGCCAGACGGACTATGCCGCCTTCCATGTCGTGACCATGGGCTCGGCGGTGTCGGAGGAGACGGCCCGCCTTTTCGCCGCCGACCGTTACGGCGACTACCTGCACCTGCACGGTCTTTCGGTCGAGATGACCGAGGCCCTGGCCGAGTACTGGCACTGGCGCATCCGCCACGAATGGGGCTTCGCGGCCGAGGACGGCCCGAGCGTGCAGGGGCTGTTCCGCCAGCAGTACCGCGGGGGCCGCTACTCCTGGGGGTACCCGGCGTGCCCGGACCTCGAGGACAACGCCCTTTGCGCATCGCTCGTGGGGGCCGGCAACATCGGCGTCACGTGCAACGAGGAGACCTCGTGGCAGTTCCATCCCGAGCAGACCACGGCCGCCATCATCTGTCACCACCCTCAGGCCAAGTACTTCATTGTCCGCCGTTCGCCGGCGGGCTCGTCCCCTGGAGCTGCCGCCCGAGCCGTTTGAAGCCCGGCGTCGACCATCCCCGGCCCTGGTCACTGACCACCTGGGCCTCGTAGCCGTCGAGGTCCGCCAGCCACGCGGGGGCGTCGGCCCCCATGGCCAGGGCGGCGGTGGCATAGGCGTCGGTGGTGGTCAGCTCGGGGCCGACGACCGTCACGGACACAAGCTCGGTGGCCGGCCGGCCCGTGAACGGGTTGATGACATGGGCGCCCCGCTCGTAGGTACCCGAGGTGGCCACGGCGGCGTCTGCCAAGGAAAGGGCGGCGCTATAAGCCTCCCGGTGCCGCGGATGGCGGATGCCGACCTCCCAGGCCCGGCCGGGGCCGGGCGAGCCCCGCAGGCGGACGTCTCCCCCGCCGTCGATGGCATGGTCGGGGAACCCGGCGGCCACGAGGATCGACGAGGCCTGTTCGATGGACCAGCCCTTCACGACACCGCTGGGGTCAAAGCGGGCCGTGGCCCAGGCGTCGAAGAAGCCACCGGTAGTTTCGTGCAACTCGTGGCAAAGCCGGAGGATGTGGCGGAGCTCGGCGCAGCAGTCGGCTGCCGCCAGCTCGCCACGGTCAAACCGGTTGACCTCGCTCCCGTGCTGGTAGGTGCTGAAGGTGGTATCGACCCAGCGGAGCCAACCCACGGCGGCCTGCACGGCCGCCTCGATCGCCCGGGCCGGGGCCGGGGTGCGCACGTCGAAGGTGACGGCCGTTCCCATCACGGGCTCGTGGTAGACCGCTCCCGGCCCGCCGGAGGCAGCAATGAAGGTGCTCATCGGCCCGCCGTCGATAGGGCCGTCTGCAGTGACTGAGCGAAGGCGTCGCTGGTGTAGGTGGCACCGGAGACGACGTCGAACTCGACTCCCTGGGCAGCCAGGGCTTCCTGGATGAGGACCGGGACGGCCTCCGAGTTGATCATCGCCGAACGCCCGTCTATGGCCGAGTTTTGGGGCACCGTAACGTTGACTATCCGGTCCCCGTCCACTGTCACGGCCACCTCGATGTCGCCGTAGAGGTATGTAACGAGCTGGCCGTCGTAGGTGCGCGTCGCCGGCGGGGCCGTGGTCCGGGCCTTGCCGCTACCTGGCGCCGCCGTCGTGGGCGGGCTCGAAGGCGTACCCACGGTTACCCGTTGCCCGTTGACGGTGCCCGAGGAGCGGTAGCCGAGCAGGGCCACGAGGCCCACCACGGTCCCGGCGGTGGCAATTACGGCGCGACGCATTTCCGGTCGTGCCCTCCTAAAGCTCGAACGATTCGGTGTGGATCTGGAGCCGAGGGACACCCAGTGCCCGCAACGAAGTCGTCACCCTCTCGGTGAAGCCCGGCGGGCCGCACAGGTACACGTCCCTCTGGCCGACGTCGGGCACCAGGCTCTGCAGGTGGGCCGGCCCCAGGTATTCGGGGTGCTCCTGCCTCGAGCCGACCAGGTAATGTACCGGTGCCTGCCGGCGGGCCCCGATATCGTCCAGTTCGGCCCGCAGGGCCAGGTCGCCGGGCGCACCGGCCCGGTAGATGAACGCCGATCCCCCGGGACCGGCCACGGTCGACTCGAACAGGGCACGCAGCGGAGTCACCCCGACGCCGGCTCCGATGAACAAGACCTTCCGCTGCCGGCGGCGTCGGTCGGTGAACCGGCCGTAAGGGCCCTCGGCCAAGACCCTGGTCCCGGGGTGTAGGCCACCCACCAGGGCGCTGTGGTCGCCCAAGGCCTTTACCGTGAAGCGCAACCAGCGACCGTTGGGAGCGGCCGACAGGCTGAAGGGGTGGGCCTGCCACCAGCCCTCCCGGGTCAAAAAGCGCCACATGAAGAACTGGCCGGCCTCCGCTCCCAATTCCGGGAGCCGCCGGCCGGAAACGTAAACCGAGGTGAGCCCGGGACCTTCGCTTACGGTGCCGATCACCACAAAGCGGTGCCGCCAGGCGCGGCAGACGGGCCGGCCGACGCGATAGACGACCAGGAGGAAAGCGACAGCCCCGTACATGGCGCCCCAAATGACCCGGTTTAGAGGATGGGTGGCAAAATCGGCACCGGTGTTGAACTGGTGGGCGAACGACAGCGCCAAGGCGATGTAAGTGTAGAGGTGCACGAAGTACCAGGTGGGATAGCTCACCCGGCGGCGCACCGCCCGGGCGGACAGGGCCCCCACCACTACCAGCAAAGCGAGCCCCACGGTCGCCGCCAGCATGTCAGGGTAGGTGAGGACCACCGTGCCGGTCTCCTTGACCAAGCCCTCGTGGGCGGTTACGGCATAACCCCAGATCGTCAGCACGGCGTGGGCGACCAGCAAGCAGATCGAGTACTCACCATTGCGCCGGTGCCAGGTGGCCAGGCGGTCCATCCCGACCATGCGGTCGAGCCACGGGACCCGGCTCATGAGCAGGACCTCCACCACGACCAGGTAGGTCCCCACCAGTCCGGTCACGCGGCCGGCCGCCGTCAGCCACGGCCCTGCCCCCCAGATGCTGGCCGGGGCGGTGTCACGCCACCACATGTAGACGACGCCGGCGGCCCCGAGGCCGACCAGAAAGGCCACTAGGCCCTCTCCCGACCTCTGGCTCAAGGCCAGGGCCCGCCGAGGTTGGGCCGGTGCCGCCACCTGAGCCTGCCCTGGCGGCGTCGCCACAGTGCTCACGTGCCCATTCTTGCCGGGCAAGATGAACACATGCTGAGGAGGTCGGCCAGGTGTAGACGATCAGAACGTCAAGGACGGTCAGGGCGTGACCGGCCTCGTTCAGGGCCCGCGGCCCCTGCACCGTGGCTACCACGATGTCCTCTATGCGCACACCGTAACGGCCGGGGACGTACACGCCCGGTTCGATGGAAAAGGCATGGCCGGCAACCAGAGGTTGGGAGTTCCCGGCCACGATGTAAGGGTCTTCGTGCTCCTCCAGGCCGATACCGTGCCCTGTGCGGTGCACGAAGTACTCCCCGTAACCGGCGTCGGCGATCACGTTCCGGGTGGCATCGTCCACCTGGCGGCACAGCGCGCCGACGCGGGCGGACATGACGCCGAGCGCTTGCGCCTCGGCCACGACCTGGTAAATGCGCCCCAGATCGGCGGGCGGGCGGCCGGTAAAAACGGTCCTGGTGATATCCGAGCAATACCCGGCCCGGCTCCCTCCGAAGTCGCACACCACCGGTTCGCCGGGCCCTATCGTACGCTGGCCCGGCTCATGGTGAGGACTGGCCGAATTGGGACCGGAAGCGACGATGGCGAAGTTGACCCTGTCATGGCCTTCGGCCAAGAGGCGGTGGCTTATCTCGACCGAGACCTGGCGCTCGCTCCGCCCCACCAAGGCTACCTCGCCTCGGAGCAGTGCCGCCGCCACCCGGTCGGCGGCGGCCGACGCCTGGGCCAGCGCCTCCACCTCGGCGTCGTCTTTGACCGCACGCAGAGGCGCCGTCAGTTCTGACGCCGGCCGCCATTTGGAACCAGGCAGGCAGGCCTGCAGCCGCAGGACGAAAGTGGCCCAGGCCCGATCGCTTATGGCCAGCGTGGGCGAAGGGCCGGCACATTTGCCCACCAGCGAGCTAACCAGGCCGATGGGGTCTTCTGTCTCCCCCCACGGCTGCAGCGTGAAGACCCCGGGCACGACGGTCACCCGGGGCGCCTCCAGCTCCGGCACCACCAGGGTCGCCTCGCCTCTGCCGGCGGCCGGCACGACGAGCATGGTCAGCCGTTCGAGGGGCATGGCCTCGTAACCAGTGACCCAGGGCAGGTCGGCCCCGAGCGAAAGCAGGAGCGCATCGACGCCCCCCCGGCCCATGGCCTCCTGCACCCGCGCCAGCCGATCGGCGAAGTGGGCCGCTTTCATGCCCGCAGTCCGGGACCAACGGTGTGGCCGGCGGCCTGCCGAGCGTGATAGCTCGACCGGGTTAGCGGCGACGACACCACCCGAGCGATGCCCAGAGCCTCGCCGGCGGCCCCGATGCGGGCGAAATCTGCCGGCGCCCACCAGCGGACGACGGGCAGATGCTCGGCCGTGGGCCGCAGGTACTGGCCGATGGTGACGATGCTGACCCCTATGGCGTGCAAGTCGGCCAGCACTCCCAGTACCTCGTTCTCCTCCTCGCCGAGCCCGAGCATGATCCCCGATTTCGCCGTGAGCCCGGCCGCCACCGCCCGGGCCAGGACAGCCAGGCTCCGGGTGTAAGAGGCGGACGGCCGTACTGCCCGCTGCAGCCGCGGCACGGTCTCCACGTTGTGGTTGAGCACATCAGGGCGACGTTCGAAGATCCGCTCCAGGGACGCCGGGTCACCCTTGCAGTCAGAGATAAGGACCTCCACGGCCGTGCTTGGGCACCGCTGGCGGATGGCGTCGATCGTGGCCGCGAACCCGGACGCCCCGCCGTCGTCCAGGTCGTCGCGGGCCACACAGGTGATGACGGCATGCGCCAGGCCCAGGTTGGACACGGCCTCGGCCACGCGTCGGGGCTCGTCGGGGTCCAGGGGAACCGGCTTGGACGTGTCGACCTGGCAAAAGCCGCAGGCCCGGGTGCAGCGGTCACCATTGATCATGAACGTCGCCGTGCCGTCCTTCCAGCACTCGAAAATGTTGGGACAGCCGGCCTCTTCACAGACCGTCGCCAGGCCCAAGCGCCTGACCGTCTTGTGTAGCGACCGGTACTCGGCACCCATATGGGCATTGGCTCGTAGCCATTCCGGCTTGCGAGCGCCCAGAGCCAGGGCCCCGGCGGCCGGCACTCCAGCTTGGGCCAGCCGGCCGAGCAGGCGGACCGGAGTGGCGGGGCCCGCCAGGTCCGCCCGAGGTGGCCGGGAGGAGGTTGGCGAAGGCGCCGGTGGCCGGGCCGGGCCGGCGCCGGTGGCGTCTTGACGTTCGACAGGCCGGCCCGTGCCCCAGCGTTGAGCGGCCACGGCGAAGACGGCTCCCACCACGTCGGCCATGGTGACCGAGCAGCCCTCGGCCGCCATCGATGTGACCTGTTTGCCCACGATCCCGCACGGGACGATGTGCTCGAACATGGCCAGGTCGGGGTTCACATTGAGAGCGAAGCCGTGCATCGTACGCCGGCGGCTGTGACGCGCCCCTATGGCGCAGATCTTGCGTGGGCCGGGCCCGGACGGGTCGAGCCAGACTCCCGGGAACCCTTCGAGCCGCCCGGCGTTGGCGAGCCCGAGGCGGGCCAAGGCGTCGATGACCAACTGTTCGACTTCGTGGACATAGGCGGGGGCAGCGCCCGCCCCCGGCAGGACCGACAGCACCGGGTAGCCGACGAGCTGGCCGGGGCCGTGGTAGGTGATGTCGCCGCCGCGGTCTACCCACAGCAGCTCCGCCCCGACGCTCGCCGGGTCAGTGAGCATGTGCTCGGGCCGGGCCGGATGCCGGCCGTGTAGACGTGGGGGTGCTCGAGGAGCAGCAGCCAGTCGTCGGCGGCGGGACCGGCGGCCCACAATGCCCGCTGAAGTGAATGAGCATCGCGGTAGGCGACGCGGCTGCCCAACCAGCGCAACCGCAAGGTCCGTCCCGGGCCCAGATTGAACTGACCGGGAGCGGTGGGGGCCCCATACTGGACGGACGCGCTCCGGAGCCCGTACGAAGACCGGCGGCAGCACCCATGAGCGTAACGACCTCCCGATTTCTCTAGAGCTCGGAGGCCCAGTCGCGGGTCTGGAGAACTTCGCGCAGCTTGGCCATGAAGGCGGCGGCATAGGCCCCGTCGACGGCCCGATGGTCCCACGACATGACCAGGTTGCCGACCGGGTGGATGGCGATGCCATCCGAACCGTCGGGCATCTCGATGACCACCGGCCGCTTTCGCACCCCGTCAGTGGACAGGATCGCCACCTGGGGCTGGTTGATCACCGGGACCGTGATGAACGTCCCAAAGCCACCGGCGTTGGTGAGCGTAAAGGTGCCGCCGGAGATGTCGTCCATGGTCAGGTGCTTGGACCGCGCCCTGGAGGCCAGGCTGGAGATTTCCCGGGCCAGGGCCACCAGCCGTTTCTCTTCCGCCCGGTGCACGACCGGTACGAGCAGGCCCTCGAAGTCAAGGTCGACGGCGATGCCGAGGTTGATCTCGCCGTGGACTATGAGCTCGTCGTTGCCGACGGACGAGTTGAGGTAGGGCCATTCCGTCAGGGCGTCGACAACCGCCCTGGCGATGAAGGGCAAATAGGTCAAGCTGAAGCCCTCCGCCGCCTTGAAGCGGTCCTTTTCGGCCCCGCGCGCCCGGTCCACAGCCGAGTAGTCGATTTCGACGGCGATCATGGTGTGGGCCGAGGTCGCCTTCGAACGGACCATGTGTTCGGCCGTCCGCCGGCGGATGTTGGTGAAAGGGACCACCGTGTCCCCTTCGCCGGCCACCGGCACCGGGCCGGCCGGCACGGCCGCCACCCTCACCGGCGGGGCAGCCGGCTCGGCCTGGGCCGCATCGGCCGTCCCTGACCCGTTGGGGCCCTGGCGTTCGACCGCAGCCAGCACGTCGTCCCGGGTTACCCTGCCGCCCAGGCCCGAACCGGGTATGGCCGCCGGGTCCAGGCCGTGCTCGGATATGAGCCGGCGCACCACGGGCGACAAGAGCTTGCTGGGACCGCCCGGAGCCGGGCCGCTGGGGGGGCGCTGGTCAGCCGGTCGAGCACCGGGTCGGGGCGGGCTACCCGTCGGAGGCTTGGACGGCGCCTTCCCGGCGCTGTCCTCCTCGCCACCCGCATCGCCGAAGGCGCCCTCGGCGCCCACCACAGCCGGTTCGAACTCGACCGCCTCGGCGACCTCGCTGTCCGGGCGAGGCGGAGCCTCCCCCGGGGCGCCGGCCGCAGCCGCCTGGTCGGCGGGGGCGCCGATCACGGCCAGCTTGGCTCCGACCGAAACCGTCTGGCCCTCCTGGACAAGGATGTCGGTGACGGTCCCACTGACGGGCGAGGGCACCTCGGAGTCGACCTTGTCCGTCGAAACTTCGAAAAGGACCTCGTCTTCGGCGATGGTCTCGCCGACGCGCTTGTGCCACTTGGTGATGGTGCCCTCGGTGACCGTCTCACCAAGTTGAGGCATCGTTATGTCAGCCAACGTGAAGACCTCTTCCGGCCAGGGCGAGAACTGTCTCGCCGAAAACTTCGGACAACGACGGGTGGGGTTGGATGAACTGGGCCACTTCCTCGGCCGTGGCCTCCCAGTTGACGGCCAGGTAGCCTTGGCCGATCTGCTCGGTCACCCACGGCCCGACCATGTGCACCCCGAGCAGGCGGCCGGCCGAACCATCGGGTGACTTTTCTGCGATCAGTTTCACCAGGCCCTCCGTATCGCCGATGATGGCGGCCCGCCCGTTCCCCACGAACGGGTCCTTCTTCGTCACCACGTCGAAGCCGGCCAGACGGGCCGCTTCCTCGGAGTAGCCGGCAAAGGCCACCTCCGGGAAGGTATAAACGCACCACGGCACCCGGTTGTAGTCGATGGGCATGGCTTGGCGGCCGAGCAACTGGTCCACCACGACCATGGCCTCGGCAAAGCCAACGTGGGCCAGGCCGGGAGTGGCGACGAGGTCGCCCACCGCCCAAACGCCTGCGGCGCTCGTTTGCATCCATTCGTCGACCTTCACGAAGCCGCGGTCGTCGACCTCGACACCCGACCCCGGGGCGAGAAGCCCGTCGCTGTAAGGGCGCCGGCCCACCGACACCACCACTGCCTGCACCTCGATGCTCTCCGTACCGCCCTCGCCGGCACCACCGGGGGCGAAATGCACCCGGGTCGACTTGCCGTCCTCGGAGGGCGTGTGGCCCTTGACCATGACCCCGGTCCTGATGTCGATGCCGCGCCGGGAGAAGGACTTGACCATGACTGCCGTCACGTCGCTGTCGACCCCGGGGAGGATGCTGGCCATGGCCTCGAGGACGGTCACCTGGGTACCCATATCGGACAGCATCGAGGCAAACTCGCAGCCAATGGCCCCCCCGCCGATGACGACCGCCGACTCCGGTAGCTGTTCAAGGTCGAGGACCTCGTCGCTGGTGAGCACGAAGCGCCCGTCGAGCCCGAAACCGGGGATCGTCCTGGGCACCGACCCCGCGGCCAGGATGACCGCCGGCGCCGTAAGCTCGGTGACCCTGCCGTCGGCGGCCTGCACGTTTACCACCCGCCCGGGCGCCAACCGGCCCGTCCCGGCAAAGGTCGTCACCCGGCACCGTTTGAGCAGGCCCTGAAGCCCTTTGTGCTGTTGGTCGATGACCCTGCGCTTGCGCACCTGAGTAGTAGAGAAGTCGACCGTCCAGCCGTCGACGCCGATGCCGTACTCCCTGGCCCCTTTGACCGCCCTGTAAACGGCGGCGGTCTCCAGGAGCTCCTTGGCCGGGATGCAACCGCGGTGCAGGCAGGTACCACCCACCTTCTCCTTCTCGACCAGGGCGATGCGCAACCCGGCGCGTCCGCCGTAGAGGGCGGCGGCGTAGCCGGCCGGCCCTCCGCCGACGATCACGACATCAAATGACTGTGCCTCCACAGGCTCGGCCGTAGGGACCACCACCTTTCTCCCCTCAGAGTATGCTCGCCGGCCCTGTTGGTGGCCCAACCGCCCGTTCACAGGCGCGGCCCGGCACCCCGCCCCAATGGAGGGCCCGGAGGGCCGCTTACCGGTGCCGGCGCCGGGATGACAAGCTCGGGGAGGATGCCTGCACCACGTTTGCCCGACCGCGCTAACCGGCCATTCGGTGCTCGAGGGGCGGCCCGGAGGCTCAGGTTAAACTTGACGTTGAGACTTGTGGTGGCCGCCGCTGTTCTGCCGGGGTGCGGCGGCGAGCGCTCCAACCCGCCCCCGCCGATGGCGGCCCGGGGCCCGCTGGAAGTCGTGGTCTCGGCCTACCCCCTGGCTGTCTTGACCAGTTACGTGGGAGGCAAGTCCGTCAAGGTCGTCGACCTGGCGGGCCCGGGGGCGACGCCCAGAGGCCTCTCGCTCAGCCCCGAGCAGGTCGACCTGGTCCGCTCGGCGCCCGTGGCGATCGACGTCGGCGATGGCTACCAGCCTCGGGTCGAGACGGTCGTCCGCTCCGCCCGTCGGCACCTGTCCCTGCTCCCGGCCCTGTCGAGGACGGCGCAACCATACGAGTTCTGGCTCGACCCCTCCCTGATGAGCAAAGCGGCCGTCCTGGTGGCCAGGGCTCTGAGCGCCGCCGACGCCGGGGCCACAGCCCAGTTCGACAACGGCGGGCGCGATCTTCAGTCTGTGGTCGGCTCGATCGAATCGGACCTGCAGAGCACGTTCTCGGACTGCTCCCGCAACGTGTTCGTCACCTCCGACGACGCTTTCGGGCGGTTCGCCGCCAGTTATGACCTCACTGACGTGGCCGTGAGCACCGCCGGGGTGAAAAAGGCGGTCGCCCTGGTGGCGGGCAACTCGCTCCCGGATGTCTTCAGCGAGGTGGGCGTCCCTGCCCCGACCATCGACAAGGTTGCTCGGGCTGCCGGAGTGGGCGTGAAAAGCCTGGACCCGATGGAGGTTGCGCCTTCCGCCAAGGGCCCGTCCCTCTGGGGTACTTCGCCGTGATGGAAGAAGACCTCACCGCCCTGGAGGTCCCGTTGGCGTGCGACACCTCGGACGGCTACTAGTGCGGTTGTCGCCGGTGCCCCCGCCGGGCCCATGAGGACGAGCTTCGACCAGCCCATCGCCGCCGACGCCGAGGCCGTCCAGGCCGCGTTCCTGGACCCGTCGTTCTATGCCCGCCTCGGTGAGCTGCCGGGGATCTCGGCGCCCGAAATGCGGTCGTCATCCCGCCCGTCCCCCGGCCATGCCCGGGTCGTGCTCGGGTACCACTTCGCCGGGAGCCTCAACGGGCCGGCCCGCAGGCTGCTCGACCCGGCCAAGCTGACCTGGGCCCAGGTGACCGACGTGGACCTGGCGTCCAGGCGTACCCAGGTCGAGATGGTCCCGGACAACTACTCCGGCCTGTTCACGTTCAGCGGTTGGTACGAGCTGCGCGACGATGGCGTTGGGCTCACCACCCAGCATTTCGAGGGCGACCTGCGCGTCCACCTGCCCTTGCTCGGCCCGCTGGCGGAGCGGGCCATTGCCCACGGGATCGGCGAGAACCTGGCCGCCACCGCTCGGCTCATAGAGAGCTACGTGGCCGAGAAGGCCCGGGCGCCCGGTGGCTGAGGAACTGGCCGGCGTCCTGGCCGCCGGCGTAGCCGCCTGGCCCGGGACCGGTGCCGCCGGGGTGGTGTCCGCACAGGGCATCGAGGGGACCGCCGGGCCGGCCGATCGGGCCTTCCCGTGGGCCTCGGTGACCAAGTTGCTCGTGGCTCTGTCCTGCCTGGTGGCGTACGAGGAGGGGACGTTGGGCCTGGACGACGCCGTCGGACCTCCCGGCTCCACCCTGGCCCACCTTTTGGCCCATGCCTCCGGCCTTCCCTTCGAAGGCACTCAGCCGGTGGCCCCCCCGGCCCGGAGGCGCATCTATTCCAACTCGGGCATGGAGCTGGCCGCCGCTCACCTCGAGGCCCGCTCGGGCCTCCACTTCGCCGACTACCTGCAGGTCGGCGTGCTGAGCCCCCTGGACATGAGCGGCACCTTCCTTCAAGGGATCCCCGGCCCACGGAGCGAGCGGGCCGCTGGTCGACCTGCTGGCGCTGGGGGGCGAGCTTCTCTCCCCCACTCTGATCAGCAGCACGACCTGGCGGGCCGCCACGACCGTGGCCTGGGCTGGCCTGGACGGCGTCCTGCCCGGGTTCGGCCGCCAGGGCCCGTGCGACTGGGGCCTGGGGCCGGAGATCCGGGGCCACAAGTCGCCGCACTGGACCGGCGCCCGCAACTCGCCCGCCACCTTCGGCCATTTCGGCCAATCGGGCTCGTTTCTCTGGGTCGACCCCCACGCCGGGCTCGCCCTGGCCGGCCTCAGCGGGACCAGCTTCGGACCATGGGCCAAGGCGGCGTGGCCGCCGCTGTCCGACGCCGTCCTCAGGGCCGCAGGGCGGGCAGGTCCTGCTGGCGGGTGAGGAGGTCGGCCATCAGGTCCCCCATCCGCCTGGCCCTGTCCAGCACCTCCGGCCATTGGAACGAGAGCCGGGAAGCATCCTCACCCGCCAGCGCGTCTTCGACCTCGTCCCAGCTGAGGGGGGTCGAGACCGTCGGCTCGGGGCGGGCCCGAAGGGAATAGACGGACACGGTTGTTTTCGACGCCACGTTCTGGCTCCAGTCGATGAGCACCTTGCCCGCTCGGGCTGTACGCAGTTGATAGGAGAGCACCAGGTCGGGGTGGCGCTTCTCCAGCAACTGGGCCACCGCCTTGGCAAAGGGCGTCGAGCGCTCATAGGTCGCCCCGCTGTTGAGCGGCACGTACAGCTGGAGGCCCTTGCTCCCCGAGGTCTTGACCCAGGCGGTGAGGTGCAGTTGCTCGAGCACATCTCGCACCAGGAGGGCCACCCGTGCACAGGTGAGGACGTCGGCCGGCGGGCCGGGGTCGAGGTCGAAGACAACTGAGGTCGGCGAACCGAGGTCGGGCTGGGCCGCCAGTGTCGGGTGGAGCTCGATGGCCGCCAGATTGGCCAGCCAGACCACGGCCGCCTCCTCCTCGACCAGGCAGTAATTGACGTCGCCCATCTTCACCGTGCCCACCCATGGCGGCTTGTGCGACGGGCAGTTCTTCTCGTAGAACGACCCCTTCTCCACCCCGTCCGGGTACCGTTTCAGCGTCACGGCCCGGCCGGCCAGGTGCGGGACCAGTACCGGCGCCATCTGGGCGTAATAGTTCACCATGTCGCCCTTAGTCGTCCCTGTCGCCGGCCACAGCACCTTGTCCAGGTTGGACAGGTTGACCTGCCTGCCTCCGATCTCCACACTGACGGCACCGGCCGTCCGGCCGGCCCTGGCACCGGCGGCGGCGGCCCGGGGCGCCAACCCCGGGCTGCTCACGCGCTGGCCCGCTTGCGCGCCCGCCCCTGCGACCCGTTCTGCGAGGAGCGGTGGCCGTCCTCGGCCCGGGCCAGGCTGGCCTCGAGGGCAGCCATGAGATCGAGGACGGGAGCGGCGCGCTCGGGCGCTTCGGGCACGGCGATCTCGTTGCCCTCGGCTTTGGCTTCGATGAGCTCGATCACCTTGTCCCGGTAGTCGTCCTTGTACTTGGCCGGTTCCCACTCGCCCGAAAGCGAGCTGACAAGTTGGCGGGCCATCGTCAGCTCCCGCTCGGAGGGCTTGGTGTCCTTGGTCGTCACCACCTCGAGCTCGGAAGCTTGGACCACCTCATCGGCGAACAGCATGGTGGACAGGACAAGGGCGCCGTCGCGGGGTCGCAGCGCGGCCAGGTACTGCTTGGTGCGCAGCACAAAACGGCCGATGCCCACCTTGCCCGTCCCCGCCATCGCCTCCACCAGCAACGCGTAAGGTCGGGCGGCGGGCCCGTCGGGCACCAGGTAGTAGCTGTGCTCGAAGTAAAGGGGGTCGATCTCGACCAGGTCGACGAACTCCTCGATATCGATGCTGCGGGTGGCTTCGGGAGCCAGCCCTTCGAGGTCGTCGGGCTCGACTACGACGTACTGGCCCCGGCGGAGCTCGTAGCCCTTCACGATCTCGGAGTAGTCGACCTCCTCGCCGTCGAGCGAACAGACCCTCTTCTGGTTGATCCGGCCACCGTCCGAGGCGTGCAACTGGTGGAACCGGATGTCTTTGGGGGAAGTGGCGGTGACGAGTTTCACGGGGACATTGACGAGCCCAAAACTGATCGAACCGCTCCAGATGGCCCTAGGCATAGGACCATTGTGCCCGGTCGGGCCGGAAAAGCAACCTCTTGGCCAGCCCTCTAACATGCGGGCGTGCCCACGATTGCCGAAACGGCGCAACGCTTGGCCCAGCTCCTGCGTGGCGGTGCCACCGAGCTTTCCGACCCGGGCGGGGGCGACCTCGATTTTCTTCCCACCATTGAGCTGTCGGCTCTGGCCCGGCTCTCGCCCCCGCCGGACTGCTTCGCCGTGGACGGCGGCCAGGCGCTGGTAGCCGACGCCCGTTGCCTCCAGGTAGCCGCTACCCGGGCCGCCCGCACCCGCTGGCAGGGCGGCCAGTGCACCCTGGAGGAGCAGGAGGAGCTCGAGGTGCACCTCCTGCGGGGCAACGGCGGCGGCGCCGAGGGTCGCCGGAGCCTGGCCGCGTCGGGAGCACCCGTCGCCCTCGAAGCGCCCGTTGACATCAACCTCCTGCGGGACTGGTCCGAGTGGCGCCTCATTTCCCGCTGCGTCGATGAAACCGGTCCGGGTGGGATCGTCCTGGTCGACGGGGACCTGCAGCCCGACTGGCGCATCCCCGCCCAGTGGTTGGAGGAACTGCTGAACCGGTCGGCGGCCCGCCAGGTGACGCTGGTCGGCGTGACCAAGCACAGCTCGCTGGCCCGGGGCGGCGCTCCTCTGGTCGGCCAGCTCGAACTGGAAGCGGCCGGCCTCCTGGGGGGCCGCGCCTGCTGGTGGGCGCCGGTGGCTATGCGCCGCCTCGAGGTCGGCCCGGGCCTGCTCGTCGCCGTGGCCCGGCTCGACCCCGACGCCCGTTTCGCCTTTCGCATCGACATCCCCGCCCACGCCGACGCCGTCGATGTTCTCGGGCAGCTGTCCGCCCTGGCCGACGACGCCGGTTTCCCTGGTTACCCCTATCCCCTTTCGGTCGCCGACCGCCTGGCTTCGTGCCCGGGCTGGGCCCGCCAGGATGTCTGGACTGAGCTCGAAAGCGCGCTCGACGGCGAGGGCTTGCCCGAAGAGGTCCGCACGCGCGCCTTTGCCGACCGCCACGGCCTCATGGAGCGGTCCTGACTTCTCGGGCGACCTGCGATGCTGGAGGGGCATGACGGACGCCCCCTTGACCGGCCCGCTCGAGACCTCGGGGCCCGGGCGCACCCGGGGCCGGCTCTTCGGCCGCAATGTGCTCGAGGCGCTGTTCCGGGCCGCCCCGGAGGAGGACCTTTTCCTCGGCGAGCTGCTGGTCGGCGAGGACGAGGCGACGGGACGCCGTTACCTGTTCAGGGTGGTGGACGTGAGCTACGGCACCGAGCACCGGGAGCCGGGATGGGCCGAGCGGGTGGCCGGCACGCTGCTGGCCGACGACGCTCGCGGGGAAAGTGGGGCCCACACGCTTCACGAACAGGGGCGACGGACCTACCGCCTGGCGGAGTGCCGGTGCGTCGGGTACCTGGCCCCCCCGGCTACGCCCGGCGCCGCCCGGACGGTGTTCAGGAAGCCGAAGAGCCTGCCCACGCAGTTCTCCCGCGTCGTGTCGCCCACCCCGGAGGACTTCGCCTTCCTCTCCAAGCGCATGGGTGACCTGCCCGTCGGGCACCTGCGCAGCGGCGAGACGGTGGTCGAGTTCCCCGTGGGTGTCCCGGGGCGGTCCCTGGCCAGCCACGTGGGCATCTTCGCCACCACTGGGATGGGGAAGTCCAATCTTCTCCAGGTGCTCGCCGCCGGCGTGATGGCCGCCAACGGCCGTTACGGTCTGCTCGTTATCGACCCTCACGGCGAGCATCGCACGGCCCTGGGCCGCCATCCATGGGCGGCCGAGGCTCTACGCACCTACGCCGACCGGCGTTTACCCAACACGTCGACGCTGCGGATCAGCCTGGCCGAGCTCTCGGTCGACGACTTGAGGACGGCCTACGAGTGGAGCCGGCCGCAAGAAGAGGCCCTGCACGAGCTCGAACGCCACTATTCGGCCGCCCTCCCCCGCCGTGGACCGGCGCCCGATGAGGCCGACGCCTCGCCAGGTGACGCGCCGGGCCGGGCGCCGGGCGCTACTCCGAGCGGTACCACGGCACCGGGACGGTCCGGGCCGGCCCGGCGCGAAGGCCTGGCCTGGCTGGCCGAGTTCGCCCGCCTGGAAGACCTGGCCGGCTTCCGGGACGTCGAGCTGTCGGCCCGTGTCGCTCTCAACACCCTCCAGGTCGTGCACCGCCGAGCCCGGCGGATCGTGGACCTGCCCTGCATTTCGGCCGACCCCGGCGTCTCCGTCGGCCGGCGGATCCTCGATGAGCTCCTCCAAGGCAAGGTCGTCCTCGTCGACGTGAGCAGCCTCGGGGGTACCGAGGAAGTCCTGGTGGCGTCATACCTCACCCGGCGGGTACTGGAAGAATGGCAGGGGGCCTTCTTGAGCGACCCTGAGCGCCACCGGCAACTGCCCGTGGTGGCCGTGGCCCTCGAAGAGGCGCAACGAGTGCTGTCGGCCAACAAGGACCGCGAGTCCAACGTTTTTCCCCGCGTGGCCCGGGAGGGCAGGAAGTTCGGGGTGGGGTTGCTGGCGGTGACCCAGCAACCCAAGCTGCTCGACGACGAACTCCTGAGCCAGTTCAATACTTTCTTCGTACTGGGCCTGGCCGACGAAAAGGACCGCAACATCCTGCGCTCGTCGGCCAAACAGGATCTTTCGGCCCTGGGGCCGAAATTCAGGCCCTGATGCCGGGCGAGTGCCTTCTGGTAAACCTCGAGGCGCCCTTCGCCCTCCCCGCTCTGGTTTACCTCTACGACGAAGTCCTGCGCTCGGCACCCCCGGCTCCCGGCGCTCGCACTGTGGCCCCGCCCAACGTGTCCGCCCTGGTGGACTGACGCCCCGGTGGACCGACGCCCTGGTGGACTGACAATGAGTGCGGCGCTCAGGGAGAGACGGAAGGGCCGGGCCTGGAAAAGTCCCCGGAACGCTGCCGAAAGCGCCGCAAAACTTCCGTCAAGCTCTCCAGGTCCTCAGCGTCCAGGGACGGATGGCAAAAGACCTCGGCGTTGAGGACGGCCGTGGCCCGCAGTGCCCGCTCCCGCCCCGCAGGACTGATTTCGGCCAGCGTCGTGCGCCGGTCGCTCGAATGTGGCACACGTTTTATCAGTCCCTGGTTCTCCAGGCGGTCCACGGCGTTGGTGACACTGGTCGGGTGCACTTGCAGGCGGGCCCCGATCTTGTTGAGCGGCAGGGACCCGTGGCGCGAAAAGACGAGCAACATCAAAACCTCGTAACGCGGCAAAGGTCAGGTCCATGGGCCGAAGCACGGCGTCGATGCGGGCCAGGAAGATCTGCTGCGCACGCACGATCGAAGTAATGGCAGCCATGCCCGCGCTCGAGTCCTGCCAGCCGTGCGCGGACCATTGCCGGCGGGCCTCGCTGATCGGGTCGAAGTCGAGGGGGCGTGACATTTTTATATGTAGGAAGTTAAGTGCCTGGGGCGCTTTCCCCTGGACATTAGCCGGTGCGGTCGCCGGCAGGCCCGTAAAGCTAGTCTCCGGCCGGTCCGAACTGGCGCTGGGCGAGGCGGGAAATCTCCTTCATGCGACCGGCACTGAGCGTCGGCCGCAGTAACGCACCTCGCCGCAGGCGCCGCGCCAGCCGCGCCGCCGGCACCACGCTGACGCCGTCGCAACGTCTGGCCCGACGAGGTAGGCCGCCGGCGTGGAGGGCGATGACGGGCCGGGCCGGCACCGCTAGGCGGTCGGAAACCACCTCTGCCTCCCAGCGGACGGAGGCGGTAGAAAGCGGTACGCCACCTACCCGTACCCGTCCCCAGCGGGCCTTTACGCCCCCCCGGAAGGCCTTGGTGTCGACCACCCACAGGCCGGTGGGCCCGATCACGAGATGGTCGATGTTGGCCCGGCTACCCGGGACAGCCAGGTCGTGCAGGACCGTCCAGCGCGACGGGGCCAGACGGGCCAGCAGGGCTGCCGTGGCCTGCTCGCCGGCGGCGCCTCGGGCCCAACGGTCAGGGTCCTGGCGGGGGCGGGCCACCAGGGCGATCGAGGCCCACACGGCGGACGCCACGGGCCACAGCCGCCCCTCTGTCCATCCCGGCCCGGCCCCGTAGTGGCCACCGGCCCAGATCATGGCCGCTCCGATGGCGAGGACCGCGGCCACGCCGGCCAGGAGGCGGCGGCGGGACCGCCGGCGACGCTGTCGCCGCCAGACGACCAGCGCGGACCTCCCGGCAGACGACGCGGCCACACGGCGAGGAGCCACGCCGTCATGCTCTCACGCCGCAGTGACCGGTAAGTCGGGGGTGGACCTTGTGCCGGTGAGCACACCCGCACCGGGCCGGCCGGCACCCGGCCAGCTCCGCGTAATGGTCGCCGCCGCGTGCTCTACTGGTCAGCATGGACCTGGACCGGTCAGCATGAAGGTCGCCGCCATCGGCGACGCCCACCTCGGCCGCTCGTACCTGCCCTACACGGTGGACGGCGGGGTCAACCAACGCGAATGGGACTTCGAGAGGTCCTTCGAAGCTGCCGTCGCCCTGGCCCTGGCCCAGGAGCCCGACCTGGTCATCTGGTTGGGCGACATTTTCGACCATCCCGCCCCTCACTACCGCTCCTTCCGCGTGGCCCAGCGGGCTCTGGCCGCCATCCGGGACCACGGCATACCGGCGATGGTGATCAGCGGCAACCATGACACGCCTCGCCTGCCCGGCCGGGGCAGCCCTTATTCGGCGCTGGCGGACACCTTCCCGGAGGTGCACTTCGCCTGTCGCCTCGCTTACGAGCGCTTTGAGGTCACCGGTCCGGGGAGCGGGCTCGTGGTCCACGCCGTCCCCCAGATGCTGAGCGTAGAGGCGACGCTCGACGCCCTCGGCCAGGCGAGCGCTTTACGCAGTGCTGACCGGACCAACCTGCTCATCACCCACCCCCGGGTCAAGCAGCTCGAGCCCAAGCACTCCGACATCAACGAGATCGAGATCGACGTCGGCACGCTTCAGTCCGACCTGGTACTTCTCGGCCACTACCACTTCCACGCCCGGGTGACCGAGGGCATCTGGTACGCAGGCTCGACGGACACCTTCAGCTTCGCCGATGACCCTGAGCGCCCCAAAGGCATAGTGGTGCTGGACACCGACAGCGGTGAGTGCCGCCACGTGGCCCTCACCGGCCAGCGGCCCCTGGTGACCCTCGAGAGCGTGTACGCCTTCGGCCTCTCGCCCTCCGAGCTGTCCGACCAGGTGATGGGGCGAGCCGCGACCGTGCCGGAGGGAGCCGTGGCCCGCCTCTACCTGGAAGGGGTCGACCCCGAGGCCTACCGGCTGCTCGACCGCCAATTGTTGCGCGAGGTAGCCGGGGCGGCACTGGACCTACGCCTGGAACCGCAGTTCCAGTCCATCTCCGTCCCGGCCGAGCTCCCGCGCGTGGAGACATTGGGAGGTCAATGGGACTCCTACCTGACCCACCAGGACCTCACCGGGCTCGACCGCGACCGGGTACGGGATCTCGGCCACCGGTACCTCCAGGATGCCGTCGAGTCCGCCGGCTAGGGACAGGAGCTCACCGGGCACTTGCTGATCGACCGGATTTACCTACGCAATTACAGGGTCTTCGAGGACGAGCTCGAACTCCTCCTGCCACCCGGGCTGGTGGGCGTGTACGGCCCTAACGGGGCCGGCAAATCCACGCTCCTCGAAGTCCATCTTGTGGATCCTGTGGGGCAAGGCACGCACTGGCAAGGAGGAGGTCACGTCGTCGGGCACCCACGGTGAATGCGTGGCCGAGATGACCTTCGAGCACGAGGGCCACGTCTACCTTGTCCGCCGGACCATCAGCGGCGTCAATGCCACCGTGCGGGCCGAGGCCCATTGCGACGGCCTGGCCATGGCTGAGGGAGTGCGGGACACCGGCCGCTACGTGCACTCGGTCCTGGGCATGGACGACGGTGCCTTCCGGGCGTCGGTTTTCGCCGAACAGAAGCAGTTGGACGCCTTTTCCAGCCAGAGCCCGGCCGATCGTCGCAAGCTGGTCCTGGCCTTGCTGGGCGTCACCCCTCTCGACGTGGCCAGGGACAAGGCGCGCGCTGACGCCCGCGAGGTGAGCGCCCAGCACGGCCGCCTGCGCGCCATGTTGCCCGACGTCGAGGAGGCCAAGGTGGCGGCGGCCGACGCCGCCGCCCGGGCCAGCGCCCTGGAGGTCGCCGCCATCGACGAGGAAGGTGCCGTGTCCACCGCCCTCCACGGCGCCCGGGCCGCCAAAGAGCACTTCGACCGGTTGGACCGGCCCGCCAGGAGCACGACGTGCTCGTCGTGGAGGGAAAGGCGGCGCGCTCTGAAATGGACGCCGCCAACCGCCAGGTCGAGGAGCTCTCGGCCGAACTGGCTCAGCTGGCCGGCGCCGAGGAAAAGCTCGGCCCCCTGCAAGCCGAGACCGCCCGGTTGGACGCTCTGGAGCGGCGCTTGACGATGGTCCAGGCCGTCGCCGAGGCGGCCCGCGAGCTTGCCGGGGCCTCGTCGGCGCCCGCCCCCCCGCCCCCCGACGAGGATGGCCTGGCCGCGGCCGAACGTGCCGCCATGGCCGCCCGTTCCGATCTCGGGTCGGCGCAGGCATGGCGCGCTTCGGCCGCCGCCGACCGGCAGCGGGCCCAGGAAGCCCTGAGCAAATCGTCTTCGTTGTCCAAGGACGAGGACTGCCCTCTGTGCGGTCAAGCGCTCGGGGACGCCTTCGCCCAGGTCCAGGCCCACCGGGCGTTGGAGGCCGGAACGGCCCGGGAGCGTTTGGCGGCCGCCGAAGAGGCCTTGGCGAAGGCGGAGGCAGCGGCCGAGGCGGCCTTGGCCGGTTTGCAGCGCCAGTCCCGCTCGGCCGCCGCTGCCCGCCAGGCGGTGGCCGACTGGCAGCAGCTCAGCCAGCGCCGGGCGGCCGCCGCCGAGCGGTTGGCGGCGGCGGTCAGCGCCCTCGGCGAGGCTGATGATGCCCCGGGCACCACTGCCCGAGCAGTGCCGGCGCCCGGCGAGATAGCGGCATGGCTGGGACGGGCGCAGGCGGCCGTACTGGCGTGCCGGCAGGCAGTGGAGGAGGCCAGCCGGCTGCGGGGCCGCTTGGAACGACGGCCCCAGGCCGAGCTCTCTTTGGCCCAGGCCGCCGAGCGGTCCGAAGGTGCGGCGTCCTTGCTGGAAGTCCTGCGCGCCAAGGTCAAGTCCCTCGGGTTCGACGCCGCGGCCTTAGCTGGAGCCGACAGAGCCCGGCTCGAAGCGGAAGACCTGGCCCAACGGGCCGACCAGGCGGCTCGGGTGGCCCGCTTGCAGGCGGCCACGGCCTCCGCCGAAGCTCAGGCCCAGGCCAAGCGCTGGGCCGAGGCCCAGGACCAGCACGCCCGCCTGGCCGTGCTGGAGTCGTCGGCCGTCCACCTGAGCCGGACCGCCGAACTGCTCAATGCCTTCCGCAACAGCGTGGTGGCCTCGGTCGGGCCTCGCCTGGCCGTGCAGGCGGCGGAGTTGTTCGCCGAGCTGACCGACAACGAGTACGACCGCCTCGAAGTCGACGCCGAGACCTACGGCTTGCGCATCTGCGACGGCGGGATCTCTACGACCTGGGCCGCTTCTCCGGTTCCGAGGTGGACCTGGCCAATCTGGCCCTGAGGGTGGCCATCAGTGAGCACGTGCGGTTCCAGGCCGGGGGCACGGTCGGCTTGCTCGTCCTCGACGAGGTTTTCGGACCGCTGGACGAAGAGCGCCGGGCGCGCATGTTGCTGGCCCTGGAGCGCCTGCGAGGGCGCTTCCGCCAGATCCTCGTGGTAACCCATTCGATGGAGATAAAGGAGCAGCTGCCCAACGCCGTCGAAGTGGTCAAGCTACGAGGCCGGCGGGCGACGGCCCGGCTCCTCGGCCCGTGAAGGGGCGCGGCCTTTAGGCACCGGCCAAGGGGCGCCGGCCGAGGGGCACCCCGATGGGCGACGCCTAAGTGGCAGTCAGCGTGACCCCGCCGTCGCGTACCTCGGCTCGATGCGTCACCCGGAGATCCTCCAGCAGCCGCCGGTCGTGCGAGACGATCAGCAAGGTCCCGTCGTAGGCGTCCAGCGCCATCTCCAGCTGCTCGATTGCCGGGAGGTCCAGGTGGTTCGTGGGCTCGTCGAGCACCAGGAAGTTGACTCCCACGGCCCCGAAGCACGCCAGCTGGGCGCGCGTGCGTTCCCCGGGCGACAGCGTCGCCAGCGCCCGGCCGACGTGCCCGGCCCCTAGGCCGAACTTGGCCAGCAATGAACGCGCCTCAGCCATCTCCAACCCCGACAGGGCCAGGAAGGCGGCCCAGAGCGGGTCGGCCGGACCGGCGGTAGCGCCACTCGGGGACACCAGGCCGGCCCGGTGCTGAGCAAGCTCGCCGGGAACGACACTCGGTCCCATGGACCGGGTGCCGAAGGCTAGGGGGGCGCGGCCCAGGACGGCCTCGACCAGGGTCGTCTTGCCGGCGCCGTTGGCGCCCGTGACGGCGAGGCGCGCCCCCCACTCGACCAGGAGGTCCACCGGGCCCAGACGGAAGTCACCCTTTTGCACCACAGCCGCGCATAGCGACACGACAACGGCGCCGGCTCGGGGGGCGGTGGCCAACGTGTAGCGCAGCTGCCAGGGCTCCCAGGGCTTTTCGACTTCCTCGAGGCGCTCCCGCGCCCGCTCGGTGCGCCGCGCCCGGGCCGCCAGTTGCTCGGTCCGATTTATGCGGAAGTCCCGTTGGAGCTTGTCGTTGTCCTTGGGCGCACTCCTCTGGCGCGAGATGCCGCTGGTAGCCCACTGGCGCTCCCGCTGGGCCCTCTGAGTGAGCTCCTCCCGGTCCCGACGGTACTTTTCGTACGCCTCCGCCCGGTGGCCGGCCGTCCGCGCCTTCTCCTCCAGGTAGGCGGCCCAACCGCCTCCGTACCTGGCCGCCGTACGGGTGTGGGGGTCGATCTCCAGGACGGAGGTGACCGTGCGGGCCAGGAAGGCGCGGTCATGCGACACGATCATCGTCCCGGCGGGCAGGCTCAGCACGAACTGCTCGAGGGACTCGAGCCCGGCGAAGTCGAGGTCGTTGGTGGGCTCGTCCAGGAGCGAAATGTCAAAGCGCGACAACGTGAGCGCAGCCAGCCCAGCCCGGGCCAGCTCACCGCCCGAGAGCACCGCCATGGACGACTTCGAGCAGGTCGGCACCGGCGCCCAAGGCTGTCAACCTCGCCGCCGCCCGCTCCCTGAAGCCGCCCGGGTCAACGTGGTTGAACCGGGCCAGGGCGCGGTCATAGCCCTCTTGGGCGGCCGGGCTCAGGTCTCCACCGGCCACGGAAGCGAGGGCCGAGCTCATAGCCTCCTCGGCCTGGGCGATGCCACAACTCCTCCGCAGGTAGAGCTCGACCGTCTCGTCGCCGGCGATTTGCCGGCTCTGGGCCAGGTACCCTATGGCGGCCGAGGGTGGTGAAACCTCCACCGTGCCCGAATCGGGCGGCTCGAGACCGGCCAACGTGCGCAGCAGCGTCGTCTTCCCGATGCCGTTCGGGCCCACCACCCCTAGTCGCTCGCCCGGGCCCAGGGTGAGGGAGATGCCGGCGAGCACGGGCAGGCCCGAACGTTGCCGGCAAATGTTCGTCGCCTTGAGGACGGCACCGGAGAGGGCGCCGCGCTCGGGGCGCAAAAGGGGACGGGGGCGGCGCCCCGGTCGCCGGTGAGCGGGTTCAGTCGCCATCGGCTTCATCGGCCAACAGGCCGGCCAACTGGGCGGCGTTGCGCACGCCGTAGTCCTGGTAGCAGTTGTTCATGAGCAAATGGACCCTGGAGGCCATTTGGGCCAGCTGCCGGGCCCGGCCTGCCCACTCCACCAGTTCCGCCTCGCTGTAGAGATAGCGGAACCGTTCGGCCGCGGTTACATTGCGGGCGTTCCAGGTGCTGTCGGCGCGCCCGTGGAAGCGGACGACAGCCAGGTCGTCGGTGGTGGTGGCCAGCACGGTGGGGAGCCCGGAAACCGCGGGGGCGTCGACGACCACGGCCGTCAGGCCCAGCTGGCGCAAAAGGTCGAGCGTGCGCGGGCGTTCGTCTTGTCCCCACCACTTCGGTGAGCGCAGTTCCACACAAGCCCGGGTACCCCCGAGGCGCTCGGCCATGCGAACCAGTTCGTCGCGGTTGGAGCGCCGGGGTACAAACCAGGGCGGGTACTGGAACAACACCGCTCCCAGGCGGTCGCTGTCGCGCAACGGGCTCAAGGCGTCCATGAAGCGCGCCCACACCTCGTCCTGCGCTTCGGGAGGCAAATGATGGGCGTAGACGCGGCGTTTGCCCGAGGCGTTTGCCGTCAGCTCCTCCCTGATGTCCGGCCACAGCGCAGCCGGGTCGACAGGGTGCCCGGTCAGCATCCCGTAAGCCTTTATGTCAAAGCAGAAACCGTCGGGGACGCGCTCGGCCCACGAGCGCGTCAGCTCCCGGGTCGGGGAACGGTAATAGGTGACGTCGGCTTCGACCACAGGGAACTGCCCGGCGTAATAGCGCAACCTGTCCTCTGCGCTCATGGACCGTCTCGGGTACCAGGAGGTCTGTTTGGTCAGGGTGGGATCCGTCCAGGAGCACGTGCCGACCATCACTTTGGCCCCACCCAGCAGCACCGCCCGGGCCGCAGGGACGGCCGCCGGGGGCCGGTCGGGCCACAGCTCGAGTTCTGAAGACGACGGCAAGCGGCCGCCTCAGCTACCGCTGATCACCAGGATGCGCCCGCACTGCTCGCAGTGCTCGAGCGACCCGGCCGCTTCGTGGCGTATGCGGTCGAGCTCCATGGCGGGCAACGTCAGGTGACAACCATCGCAGCGGCCACCGATCAGCCGGGACACGGCGACGCCTTCCAGGCGCTGGCGCAAGCGCTCGTAGGTGGCCAGCAGGTCGGGGTTTATCCCACTGGCCGCCTCCTGGCGCTGCGCCTGGAAGAGGGCGAGGCTGGCATCGACGTCCAGCTCGGCCGCCTCCAGTTGTTGGGAAAGCTCGCCCCGGCGTTGGGAAAACTCTGAGAGGTGAGCATCGTGTTCGGCCACCTGTTTGTCGAGCGGCTCGCGCTCCTCCATCAGGCTGAGGACACGGTCCTCCAGTTCCGAGGCCCGGCGGCGTAACCCCTCGACGTCGTTGGCCATGGCCTGGAGCTCGCGCGATGCCGACACGGTCCCGCCGTAAAGCCTTTTGTTCACCTGCACGATCCTGTCTTCGGTGGCCTTCAGCTCCCGTTCGGCCTCGGCCTGGCGGGTGGCGACGACATCGAGTAACGCCGCCGCCGAGGACCGGGACGTTTCCTCCTGGGCACTGGCGGCGCCCAGCTCGGCCAGTTGCAACCGCTCGGGCAAATGGGCCTTGCGGTGCAGCTCCTGGTCTATGTGCGTGTCATGGTCCTGAAGCTCCAACAGGGCCACCAGATCGGCGGCATTTACGCTCATGGCCTGGTCACCAGTGGGCCCGCCGTCGACGTTTTGGCCGGAGGGCGGGCCGGGACGGAAGGGGTGCCACCAACCGGAGTCGGTACCCGGCGGGGCCCGGGGGCGCGGTGGTCGTGGTGGTAGTGGTGGCGCAGGGGACGAGCTCGCCGTCCCATACGCACGCGGTGGCACCGATACCGGCGTGAGAGAGAAGGTCGTCGTGTTCGAGGGCGGGCGAGAAGATGTACTTGACCGGCGGCAGCTGGTATGTGTCGGGGGTGGGGAAGGCGCTGTAGGGGACCTTGCTCAAGGCGTACTGCATGACGTCATGCCAGATCTGCGTCGGGTAATCGGCACCGAAGACTTCAACGCCGTTCACGTACATGGGCACCTCTCCCCTGGGGTCGCCCAGCCACACCGACGCGGCCAGGGTGGGGGTCACGCCGTTGAACCAGGCGTCGACACTGTTCTCGGTAGTGCCGGTCTTGCCGGCCACGTCAGCGTTGCTGAGCGATGCCGACACGCCCGTGCCGTACTGCACGACTGCCCGCAGGGCCACCAGGGCCTCATCGGCCACCTGAGCCGAGAACACCCTGCGCCCGGGCCTTCCCCGTTGTAGATTTCTGTCCCGGTACGGTCCACCACGCGGTTGACGAACCTGGGAGAGTGATAAATGCCTCCGTCCGCCACCGTCGCGTAGGCGGCCGCCATCTTCGAGCGGTTTCACGGCCTCGCTGCCGATCACGAGCGAGGGGTTCAACGGGTTGAGCGTGGAGTCCGTCAGGCCCATGCTCTGGGCCACGGCGATCACCTTCGGCAGGGTCACCTCGTGGCCCAGCCGCAAAAAGGCGCAGTTTATGGACAAGGCCATGGCTTCGACCAGGCTCACCACGCCGTTGGGGTCGCCGGGGTCGTTATGCATCAAGTTGGCCAGGTTGTAGCCGTTGGCCAGCGGGACCCCGGGGAACAGGACGGCGCACGGAGAAGTGGCCAGGATCGAGTCATAGACGTTGTAGCCGCTCTTGAGGGCGGCGATGAGGGTGAAGATCTTGAAGCCGGAGCCTGGTTGGCGTTGGCCCTGAGTGGCGTCGTCGAACTGGTCCGTCCCGGGGTGGGGACCTCCCACCAGCGCCTCGACGTTGCCCGTACGAGGGTCGATAACAGCAAAGGCCGACACGACGTCGGGCAGGCTGGGGGGGATGTCCGCCACCGACACCTTCTGGGCGTACGACTGCAGAGACGGTAGGTCGTTGGTATAGATCTTCAACCCGCCGGTGAACAGGGCGCTCACCCGCTCGTCCCGGGTGGCTCCCAGGGCAGGGTTGGCCAGGAGCTCGTTGACGACCTGGTCCACGTAGTAGCCGGATGTAGTGTACGACACCCCGGGGGCGTCGTGGACCACGGTGGGCAGGGGCGTCTCGTTGGCCGCGGCAACCTGGCCCGGGGTGATCGACTTGTAAAGGAGCATGCGCGAGAGCACCTCGCTGCGCCTCTCGCGCGCCCCCAACGGGTTGGTGATGGGGTCGTAGCCGCTGGGAGCCTGGATCAACCCCGCCAGCAATGCCGCCTGGGCCACACCGACGCGGTCGGCATCCTCGTTGAAATACTCCTTGGCCGCCGCCTCCACGCCGTAGGCACCGTTGCCCAGGTAGACGAAGTTCAAATAGGAGTCCAGGATTTGCCCTTTGGTGTACTTGTCTTCCAGCCGCTCGGCCAGTATTGCCTCCCTTATCTTGCGGCTGACGGTCCTCTGGTCGGTGAGGTAAAGGCCCTTCACGAGTTGCTCAGCTATGGTCGAACCGCCCTGGACAACCGAGCCGGCGTTGACGTCGGCCAGCATGGCTCGGACGACCGACTCCACGTCCATGCCTCCGTGCAGCCAAAAACTATGGTCTTCGGTGTCGAGGACCGCCTCGATGAGCACCGGCGAAATCTGGTCGAGAGCGACGGGCTGACGGTTGAGCGCTGAGCGCAGTGTCGCCATGACCGAGCCGTCGGCGGCGTAGATAACCGACGGTACTTGGGCCGCCGTGACGAGGTTGGGCAACCGGACCTCGGTGGCCGTGGCCGTGTCGTGAACGAGCCGGCCGGTCGAGTAGGCCACTCCGACAAGAGCCGCCGCCACCAGGGCCCCAGCCGATACCAGGACAAACACGAGACGCACTGCAGAGCGCGCAAAATGAGCCATTTTCTTCACCCACTGTACCCATCCGTGCCTCCACCCCGAGGCGCGGCCCAGCTCGCTCAGCGGCGACCCGGTTTCAGTGAGCCAGCAAGCGCCGGGCGGCGTCGGCGATCTGGTCCACCTGGGGCAGCGTGGCCCTCTCCAGCACGGGCTCGTACGGAATGTGCGTATCGGCGGCACCTATCCTGCACACCGGCGCGTCCAGGTCCCCGAAGCAGTGCTCTCCCACCCACGACGCCACCTCGGAGGCAAAACCGCAGGTGAGGTTGTCTTCGGAAACCACCAATAACCGGCCGGTGCGGGCGACCGACGTCGCCACCAGCTCCTTGTCCCAGGGCACGATGGACCGCAAGTCGATGACCTCTACGCTGGCGCCGGTCTGGCGCGCGGCCTGGACCGAGCGCTCCACCGTCGCCCCGTACGTCACGATGGTGAGGTCGCGGCCCGCCTCCACGGTACGGCCCCGGCCAAAGGGCAACCGGTACCCCTCCGCCGGGTAGGCGTCCTCGGTATAGCGCTGGCGCAAAAGGTGCTTGTGCTCCAGGAAAAGCACCGGGTCCTCGCCGTCCAGAGCGGTCCGCAAAAGGCCTACGGCGTCGAGCGCCCGCGACGGCATCACGATCACGAGCCCGGGGACATGAGCGAATATCGACACTCCGGACTGCGAGTGCCAGATGGCACCTCCGGCCAGGTAGCCCCCGATCGGCACCCGCAAGACCAGCGGGCAGGACCACTCTCCGGCCGAACGCCACCTCACGGTGGCCGCCTCGCTCTTTATCTGTTGCATGGCCGTCCAGATGTAATCGAAGAACTGGACTTCAGGCACGGGCCGAAGGCCCCGCATGCCCTGGCCGATGGCCCGCCCGACGATGTTGGCCTCGGCCAAGGGAGTGTTGTAGCAACGGTCCGAACCGAACTTGCGCTGCAAACCGAAAGTCGTCCCGAAAACTCCGCCCTTCCCCTCGAGCTCGTCGAGGAGCTCGGGCGGCGCGTCGGCTACGTCCTCACCGAAGACCCGGACGCGGGGGTCGCCGGCCATCGCCTCGTGCAGGGCCAGGCGGACGGCTTCCCCCAGAGCGACCACCGGGCCCTCGTGGGTGGCGATGTCGACGCCGGTCTTCCCGCCGGCTCGGCCCGGGTAGGCCGCCTCCTCGGCGTACTCGTCTGGTCGCACGGCAGGCAGGTCGAGGAGGTGGGCGGACAAGGTGGCGGGATCGGGTCGCGGCGCCGCCAGCGCCTCCTTGGCCGCTTCGGCTACCAGCCGGTGGGCCTCGACGCGCATCTCGGCCATTTCATCGGGACGGAGCACGCCCCCCTCGATTAGGGCCCGCTCCAGGAGGGAAATGGGGTCGTTGCCCAGCTCGTCGTCGAGCTCGGACTGGGGCCGGTACTTGCTCTGGGTATCGGCCGAGGAATGGGAATAGGGCCGCGTCACAGTGGCGTGCACGAGCGCGGGGCCGAACCCCTGGCGGACGCCGGCCACGATAGCGGGAGCCTTCGTACGTACTTCGAAGTAATCGCGGCCGTCCATGCGGTGTACGGCCAGGCCGGGAAAGGAGCTCACCAGGGTGGAGATCGGTCCCGGGGCTTGCTGGGAGGCGGGGACCGAGATCGCATAACCATTGTCGGCTATCACGTACAAGACAGGGAGTCGCAGGGTGCAGGCGGTATTGAGGCTCTCCCAGAACTCGCCCTCGGAGGTCGCCCCCTCGCCCATGGACACGTAGGTGACTTCGTCGTCGTGGGAAGTGCAATCGGCCGATAACTCGTGGCGGTGGGCGGTTATATAGCGGCCGGCCTCCGCGCACCCGACCGCCGGAAGGCATTGCGATCCCGTCGGGCTCGACTGGGTAACGATATTGAGGGGGCGCGAACCGAAATGGCACGGCATCTGCCGGCCGCCCGAAGCCGGGTCATTGGCGGCGCCGACTGCCTGCAAAAGCATGTCGGTCGGGCTGACCCCGAGGGACAGGACAAGTGACCGGTCACGGTAATAAGGAAAGAACCAGTCATGCGCGGGTCGCAAAGACCGGGCCAAACCAAGGCAGAGAGCCTCGTTACCCGCGCCAGAAATGTGGAAAAAACCTCGGCTCTGTTTCTGAAGGGTAATTTCTCGGTCGTCGAGACAACGAGATATCAAGGCCAGACGGTAATCAGCCAGTAGCTGGGCCACCGGTATGCCCCGGTACTCTGCCACGGCGCCGTCGCCCCGGGCCGGCCCGCCCGTCACCTGCGGGCCCAGCGTGGGCACCTCACTGTTAGTACCGGCGTCGGGGGCAAGGAGGGCCACAGCGCAAAAGCTTAGCGTTTCTCATCGCTCCGGCGAAAACAAACTCCATGACTTTTGGGTAAACGTTCTGGGAATAAACATTATGGCGTCCAACTGATGAACGGCTGAATATTCGGTCGCCCGCGGGCCCCGACCCGGCCACCGCGCTTTCACGGCTGCCATACCATAAGCGCCAGGGCCACGAAGAACAGGACGTCGCACACCGCCGCCCCCCGGCTCGCCGCCCGGCCCGAGCGGGCGGCCCGGGCCCGGGCGGCACCGTCGAGGTCGCCGGGCCATCCCGGCCCGGGGCCGCCCCGTGGGGGCGCGCCGTTCGCCGGGGGTACCAACACCGAGCGGACACGGTGGAGGGCAGGGACGACCACGGCGCCGGCGACCAGGGCGGCCACTACCCACACCCCGAACGCGCCTAGCGCCCACCCCTGGTCCAGTCCCCCGCCGCCAGGTTCGGCGGCCAGGGCACCGAGCCCGAGCCACGGCACGGCCAGGAGCGCCCACCACAGCCCGGCTGGCCGCCTGAAGTACCGGGCCAGCTCCTCGCCGGTCATGGCCGCCGGAGCGGCGTCCCGGCCGGGCTGAGCGGCGTCCGGTCCAGGCTGGTCACTGACGGCGCCGAGCTGGGCGGCACGGCCGGCGTAGGTGCCTGCGAAGCCGATGCTGCCGAACCCGGTCAGCCCAGCGGCAACGTGCAGCACCAGTAGCGTGTAAAAGAGCCCGGACGACCCGGTACCCGACGCGGCGAGGACGGTTGGGGGCATCGGCACCGTTGCCAATATGTCCGCTGACTGGTCGTCGCGCCACACGCGCGCCGGGCACGGCGGCGAGCGGTACGGTGCCCGCCTCGCCCTGCCATGATGGCGCCTGCCATGATGGCGCCTGCCATGATGGCGCCTGCCATGATGGCGGCAGTGCACAGGAGACGGCTGGCGACGTTGACGGTCCTGGTCGCCCTGGTGCCGGCGGTGCTGGCCAGCGGGTGCGGTGGGACCGCACCCAAGGCTCCGACGGCCGCAACGACCCGCGGCCCTAGGGGGGCGGGGGCAGCCTCGACGACCCCGAACACCACGGCGCCGGCGACCACGGGGACGACGACGCCGGCCCACGGGGCGACGACGGCCCACGGGGCGACGACGGCCCACGGGGCGACGACGGCCCACGGGGCGACGACGACCACGGCAGTGAGGACGACCGCGCCATTGCCGCCGACAGCGCCGACGACCGGGGCGACCACGGTGACAACGGCGGCGACCACGGCGGCGACCACGGCGGCGACCACGGTGACAACGGCGGCGACCACGGTGACAACGGCGGCGGCCACGGTGACAACGGCGACCACGGTGACGACGACGGCGAAGACAACACCGACGACCGCGGCCGCCGCCTGGAGGCCCCCGGTCCCGGCACCGACGGCCTCACAGGCGGCCTACCAACTGGTCGGGGCCTGGGCTGACCATGACCGCAAGGCGGCCCGGGCCGATGCCAGTCCCGGCGCTGTCGCCGCCCTGTTCGCCTACACCTACCCTCCGGGCGGCGCTCAGTACCGCGGCTGCAGCACCCCGCCGGGCCAGGGCCCGTCCAGTTGTGTTTTCCGCTCCGGGAACGACCTCCTGTCCCTCACGACTGTCGCTTTCCCCGGCGGCTGGGGGGTTACGGCCGCTCTCATGGAGTCCTGAACAGCCGTAAACGGGGGCGGAACGGCCGACCCAAGGGCCCCGAGACTGGCAGAATGGGCGCGATGCCGTTGCATGGAACTTTCGACGTCCTGGATTTCAGCGCCGTGATGGAGATGTTGGCCGACCGGGCCATGAGCGGGCGCCTGCATGTCCGGGGACGCTCCTACACGGCCAATCTGTTCTTTGTCGATGGCGTCATCGTCGGTGCCGACCAGTCCGAGCACCAGGCGGCCGGGGTGGCGGGCGACGCCGCCCAACGGATCCAGGAAACCTGTTTCGAACTGTTGGGCACCGACCGGGGCAACTTCGAGTTCCACCCGGGGCGGGCCAGCGCTCCTGTCGGGGGCACCAACGTGACTGTGGCGGACGCACTTCGAGCAGGCGCGCCGACGCCTGGCCGAGTGGCAGGAGCTCCAGGCCCTGATCCCCTCGCTCGAGGTGCAGCCGCGCCTGGTCACCGAGCTCGACCCGGGCCAGGTCACCCTCGACCGGGAACAGTGGCGGGTGCTCACGGCCGTGGACGGGCGCCGTAACCTGCGTTCCATCGGGCGGGCGCTCAACCTGTCCGATTTCGAGGTGTGCCGGGCCATGCGCCAACTGCTCAACGCCAAGGTCATTGAGCTCGACATGAGGCCCGTGGGCATGGCGGGGATAAGCGAGATCGAGGCGCCTCTGGTCACCGAGCAGGTCACGATCAACGGCAAGCGCGCCACCCGGCTGCGTACGCACTCGACCCCGGACAAGTCGGACGCGCCGGGGGCCGAGGACGCCGGCCCGCCCGCTCCCACAATCGTCATATCGCCTTCCAAGCACCGGCCCGAAATCCGGCCGACGGCGCCGGTGCCGGAGCGCCGCGGGGACAACGACGCCAGCTGAGCCGGTCCGTAGGCGTAGCCAGCGGGCATAGCCAGCGGCCATAGCCGACAGGTCTAACGTAGCGGCCATGGCTAGGACCGAAGTGCGGCCCGCGGACAGGCTCCCGGCGAAGCGGGTTTTCATCGATGTCCCGTTCCGCCTGCACGGCCACGACCGCAGCTGGGTCCCGCCGCTCCGCCTCAGCGTGTACGACCGGCTGTCCCCTCGCCACCCGGCCCGGGCCCATCAGCGCTGGGCGCTATGGACGGCGCACCGGGACGGCCGGCCGGTGGGGCGCATCGGCGCGTGCATCGACTCCACGTTCAACCAGCTCCAGGGCGAGGCCTGGGCCTGGGTGGGTTTTTTCGACGCCGTCAACGACGCCGAGGTGGCGGGCTCGCTTTTCGATGTCGCCCTTGACTGGTCGCGCCGTCAGGGGGCCAAGACGGCCGTGGGGCCGGCCAATTTCACCACCAACGACGAGCTCGGGCTACTGGTCGACGGCTTCGACACCCCGGCCACCCTGCTCACCCTGGAAAACCCCCCCTACTACGAGGACCTGTGGACCAGTGCCGGCTGGGAACAGGCCATGGACCTCTACGGCTACCAGTTCAAGCGGGACTCCACGGCATTGTCGGAACGCCAGCGCCGCACCCTCCAGCGGTTGCGCGAACGCGCCCACGTAACGGTGCGACAGCTGGACAAGAAGGACTACAACGCCGACGTCGGCCGCTTCTTCGAGTTGTACAACGCCATCTGGCAACACAACTGGGGCTTCGCGCCCATGCCCGAAGCCGAGATCCGGCACCTGGCCAAACAGATCAAACAGATGATCAACCCGCGCTGGGCGTTCGCCCTCGAACGCGATGGTGAGCCGGTCGCTGTCTGCCTGGCGCTGCCCGACGTCAACCAGCTGATGTTGAAGATCCGCAGCGGCCGCCTCCTGCCCCTCGGCTGGGCCCCGCTCGTGTTCGGCATGAAACGCCTGAGGCAGGTGCGGGTGATCGCCCTGGGCGTGCGGGCCGACGTGCAGAGCGTAGGCCTGGGGCCGATGCTGTACTCAGAGATCGTACAGCGCCTCTACGACGACGGCATAGAGACAGCCGAGGCGTCATGGACGCTCGCCGTCAACCACCGCATAAACAGCCAACTGGAGGACATGGGCGCCCGCCGCTACAAGGTGTGGAGGCTCTACCGGAAGGACCTGTAGAAACCTCGATGTCCCTGTCCCCGGCCTGGAGGTCCGGTGGAAGTGCGATCAAATCTCCCGGTTCAATGGCAGGCCCCGCCAGCCCCGGGCCAGCGAGCTCGAAGAGCACCTGCGCCGAGCTCCGCGCCGGTTGCCAGCCGAGCACCCGGCTCGCCTTGGTCACTGACAGGGCCAGTGGACCGCCTATCAGGACGGCCCGGTCGGCGCCGAACGGGGTCACGCCCAACCGCTTCCCCAGCCGCGAGCCGGCCATCAAAGCCCGGCGGGGCACGGTGACGACACGGCTCCCGGCGACCCTCGCTGCCTCCCGGGCACTGAGCCAGTCCTCGGTGGCGATGTTGAAGACCTCACCCGCCCCGCCCCGCCCGGGCGTCACCAACGCCTGGCCGACGGCCCGCAGGCCATCCACGGCGTCGGCTTCGTCCAGCCACTGAACGGCTTGGCGCACGCCCCGCACTGCGGGCACGGCCAATCGGTAGCCCCGGACGGCGCGGGCCACCCTGGCGTCGGCGTGCGGACCGAGCACGGCGGCCAGGCGAACCACGGACCAGTTCCCGTGCTCCTGGGCGCATACGGCTTCACAGAGCAGCTTCTGGCCCCCGTAGGGGCACTCGGGGTTGGGACAGGCGCGCTGGTCCTCGGCCAGCGGCAAGGGGTTGTCCGGCCAGGCGCCGTAAACGGCGGCCGACGACACGAGCACCACCGCGCCGGGCCGGGCCCGCAGGACGTTGCGAGTGCCTTCGACGTTCACTTCGGCCATCGTCTCCAGGCCGGCGGCGCCGGTACCCTGCCAGACCTGGGCGGCCAGATGGTAGAGCAGGTCAACCCCCTCCAACGCCTGGCGGGCGAGCGGGTCGCGGACGTCCGCGCACACATGCACCGAACGGCCCCGCCCGCGCCCGGCGGCGCTCGGGCCCAGGGGGCGACGGGCCACCGACCGCACCTCGGCGACTTCCGGGCTCGCCGCCAGGCTGGCTAGGAGCAGGCTTCCGATATGCCCGGTGGCCCCGGTCAGGCCCACCACCAGGCCCCCATGGCTCAACGCCCGGGCCGCCGGCTCAAACGCTGCCTTCGAGCTCCAACAGGCCGAGGAGCTGTTCGCGCCCGGCTTCGACGACGCCGTGGCGGGCTATATCCTCGAAGGCCTCGAGCGCCCTGTCGATCTGTTGCTCGGTGTGAGTCGCCATCACCGAGGTCCGCAGCATGGGACGCTGGACGGCGGGGGGGATAGAGCAGTTGGTGTAGACGCCCCGGTCGAGCAGGGCCCGCCACAGGATCCCGGTGCCCAGGAGGTCGTCGACGTGCACGGGCACGATACAGCTCTCGGTGCCGCCCACTCGGAAGCCGAGCTCGGTCAGGCCCCGGCGCAGCCGCTCGGCCAGGGCCAGCACGGCCTGGCGCCGCCAATCCTCCTCCCGAGCGATCTTGGCCGCAGCCAGAGCGGCCCCCAGGGAGGCAGGGACGTTGGAGGCGGTGAACAGGATGGGCCGGCAGTACAGGCGCAGGTACTCGATCACCTGCGCCGGCCCGGCGATGAAACCGCCGCAACTGGCCAGCGACTTGGAAAAGGTGCCCATGATGAGGTCGGCCCGCACCCCCCGCGCTGCCGAGGTGCCCGAACCTGACGGGCCCACCACTCCCAGGGCGTGAGCTTCGTCCACCAGCAGTCGGGCCTGGTACTGGTCGCACAGGGCCCGCACCTCGGCCAGGGGCGCCCAGTCGCCCTCCATCGAGTAGATGCCGTCCACGGCGACGAGCACTCCCCCGTCGTCGGGTTGCGAGCGCCAGGACTGAAGGCCCCGGCGCAGGCTGTTGGGGCGGTTGTGGCGGAACGCTCGGAGTACGCCGTCGGCCAGACGGGCGCCGTCCACCAGCGACGCATGGGCGGCCGAGTCGCAAAAAACGGCGTCACCGGCCTGGACCAGGGTCGCTATCAGCCCCAGGTTGGCGGTGTAACCGGTGGTGAAGACCAGCGCCTGCTCCATACCCACCCAGTCGGCCAGGAACTCCTCCAGCTCGGTGTGTAGCGGCAGCGTGCCATTGAGGAGGCGGCTGCCCGTGAGCCCGGTACCGTAGCGGGCCACGGCGTCGGTAGCCGCCTTCTTGACCCGGGGGTCCGTAGTGAGGCCGAGGTAGTTGTTGGAGCCCAGCATGACGAGCTCGGACCCCCGGTAGGTGATCGTAGGGCCGATCTCGCTCGACAGCTCACGGTAGAACGGGTTGAGCCCGAGCGCCTCGGCGGCAGCCCACTGCTCGGGGACCGTACATTTCTCGAATATGTCCGCCGAGACGGGAACGGCGGCCCCGGCGGCTCCATTGCTATTGCTCAATTGCCATTGCCCCAGCGCAGGTTCTCGACGCGCTTCTCCCACGCTTCGTGGCGGTTGCGCGCGTCCTGTATGAACGGTGACCAGCTGATGGCCTTTATGAGAGCGCGGTTGACCTGCTCGGCGGGCGGGCGCAGTGGCCTGAGCACGTCGCAGAAGAGCACGACCCGGACCCCGTCGGTGCCGTTCCAGGCCTCGTGGGTGTAGCCGTCGTCGAACAGGAGGCTCTTGCCTTCCTCCCAGTGAGCTTCCTCCCCGCCGACTCTTATGCCCGACGCCTGGGCGGGCTCGGGGACCTTCAGGGCCAGGTGGTAGCGCACCACTCCTCGCCACGGCCCCCGGTGGGCCGGGATGTGCTTGCCCGGGGAGAGGATGGAGAAGAACCCCGTCACCAGGCCCGGGACGCTGTCGAGCAGCGCCGCCGTCTGCGGGCAGCGCCGGCAATTGGCCTCCGAGCGGAACCCGTAGGCCTTGAAGAAGAACGTCTTCCAACCGTCGTCGTTGCTGATCGATGCCTGGTCGATGGAAATGTCCTGGAAATTGGGCAGCTCGTCACGATGGCTGAGGACGTCGTCGAGCTCGGCCCGCACCACGGGCACCATTTGCTCCATCCGGCCGACCCAGCTGAAGGTGTCCAGGGGCAGGAACGGCGTCGTCGGCGCCACCGAGTACTTGAGCACCCAGCTCTCGGTGCTGTGCAGGGCCCGTGCCCCGAGCTCGGTGGCGACGGTGACGGCACGGTCCCGCAGTGCCACCGGCTTGGAAGTCACAGGGCCCGATGAGGTCGACATATAAAGCGCAGGTTATCCCGCGGGCTGAGGGCGGGCCAGGATGGCCGTCCCGGACCACGCACCGCGCTGGTCGGCTAGAGGCAGTCAGGACCGGCCGCCACCGGGCCCGCCTGCGTCACCACTTGGGAACGTAGGCACCTCGGCCCATGGAGGCACTCTCCTGCCAGTCCATGTCCTCGTCGACGCCGCCGGTGATCTCGGTCACCCAGTCCAATCGGTCCTTCAGGATGCGCTCGACGCCGGCCTGCAGGGTGGTCGAACTGATGGCGCACGAACTGCAGGCGCCCTGTAGCTGCAGGTCGACCAGGCCGGTCTCCACGTCCGCGTTGACCAGCACCAGGTCCCCACCGTCCTGCTGGATGATGGGCCTCACCATCTCGATGAGGTCGGTCAATTGGGCCAAGCGCTCGGCCTTTTGCTCATCGGTCAGCCTGGGGCCCGTCAAAACAGGACTGGTCAGCTCTGGTTCGTTCAGCATCTCATCCGCCATCATGCCAAAGATACGGGCTTACCGGCTCGGCGGTCACTGGCGGGAGATGCGCCGCCAACGCAGGTAGGCCTCCATGAACGGGTCCAGGTCCCCGTCCAGCACGGCGACCACGTTGCCCGTTTCGTAGTCCGTCCTCAGGTCCTTGACCAGCTGGAACGGGGCCAGAACGTAACTGCGGATCTGGGAGCCCCACCCGATCTGAGCTTTGGGGCCGGCCATGGCGGTTATTTCCGCGGTCCGCTCCTCCCGGGCGCGTTCGGCCAGGCGAGCGGCCAGGATCTGCATAGCCCGAGCCTTGTTCTGGTGCTGTGACCGCTCGTTCTGGCAGGACACCACCAGGCCGGTGGGAAGGTGCGTGAGCCTCACCGCCGAGTCGGTGACATTGACGTGCTGGCCACCGGCGCTCGAACTGCGGTAAGTGTCGACCCGCAGGTCCTTCTCGTCGATAATCACCTCGCCACTCAGGTCCTCGAAGAACGGGACCACCGTCACGGCGGCGAAACTCGTTTGTCGCCGGTGCTGGGAGTCGAAGGGGGACATGCGCACCAGGCGGTGTACCCCGCGCTCGGAGGCCATCAAGCCGGTGGCATAGCGCCCCTTGATGATGAAGGTGGCCGAGAGCACACCTGCTTCCTGCCCCAGGTTCAGGTCGTCGATCTCCATGGCGAAACCGCGGCGCTCGACCCAGCGCTGGTACATGCGCAGCAACATCTCGGCCCAGTCCTGGGCGTCGGTGCCCCCGTCCTTGGCGTGCACCTCCACTACGGCATCGAGCTCGTCGTGCTCGCCCGTGAACAGGGAGCGGAGCTTGAAGCTGGCTGAGCTCGGCGGCAAGCCCAGCGATGGCGACCTTGAAGCTCACCGGCGACGGAGTCGTCGGCCTCCTCCTGCGCCATCTGGAAGAGGAGCTCGGCGTCGGCCAACCGGGCACCGAGCCCGTCCTGGAGGTCCACATCGTCCTTCAGCGCCGCGTACTCCCGGGTCGTGCTCTGGGCCTTCTCCGGGTCGTCCCAGAGATCCGGGCGCACGAGCTCGGGCTCCAGTTCGGCCAGGCGCTTGCGAGTCGTGTCGATGTCGAGGTATGCGGCCGCCTCCTCCAGGCGCCGGCGCAGGGCCGCCAGGTCCTCGGAAAGATCCCGCAACTATTTGCCGTGGCAGAACTTGAACTTCTTGCCGCTCCCGCACGGGCACGGGTCGTTGCGCCCGGCGCGGTCGAACTCCGAGGCCGGGGAGGCCGCCAGCCGTACGGGTGGGACACCGCCGGCGCCGGCGCCATCGCCGTTGGTGCGGGGGCGGGCGGCACCGGGGACGAGGGTGCCCGTGCCCTCTTCGGCGGCAAAAACCACTTCCTCGCCCGGGGCCGGGCCGGCGGCCAGGGCGCCGGCAATGGCCTGGGAGCCGAGCACGGGACCCTCGGGGGCCAAGTACTGGGCGCCGGTCAAGCCGGGTTCGATGGCCGGGCGGTCCATGACCTGGACCTGGGCATGCATGACGTACTTCACGTAGTCGTCGTCGACGCTCGACATCATCTGGCCGAACATTTCGTAGCCGTCACGCTGCCACTCGACCAGAGGGTCGCGCTGGCCCATGGCCCGCAGGTTGATGCCCTCTCGCAGGTAGTCCATCTCGGACAGGTGCTCACGCCAACGCTGGTCGATGAGCTGGAGCATGATCTCGCGCTCGAACTGGCGCATCGTTTCCGCCGGGTCGCCGTCGGGCGGCGCCGGCATCGACTGCTCCTTCTTCTCGTAGAACTCGATGGCTTCCCCGACCATGGCCTCATAGAGGGCGTCGGTGCTGGTCAAGGACTTAAGCGTCTCCACGCTCTGCTGGGTCGGGAAATAAAGGCGGGCCTCGGTCAGCAGGCCGTCCAGGTCCCACTCCTCGTGGAAGTCCGACGGGCAGTGGGCCCGGATCATGGAGTCAAGGGCGGAGGTGATGACATCTATCGTGCGCTGTCGGAGATCCTCACCCTCCATGACCTGGATCCGGCGGGCGTAAACCACTTTGCGCTGCTCGTTCATCACCTCGTCGTACTTGAGGACGTCCTTGCGGACCTCGGCGTTGCGGGCTTCGACGTTGTGCTGGGCCTTCTCGATCGCCCTGGTGACCATGCGGTTCTCGATGGGGATGTCCTCGGGGAACCGCCCCATGGCCCACTGCATCATGCCTTGGGCGAACAAGCGCATGAGCTCGTCCTTCGAGCGAGAGGAAGAAGCGGCTCTCGCCGGGATCGCCCTGGCGTCCGCTGCGCCCCCGCAACTGGTCGTCCACCCGCCGGGCCTCGTGGCGCTCGGAGCCGAGCACGTAAAGACCCCCTAGGGCACGCACCTGGTCGCCTTCGGCCGCGCATTCCTCTTTGTACTTCGCGAAAAGCTCGTTGAAGCGAGCCGTCCCCTCCTCGCTGGTGAGCTCGAGGCCCTCGGCCCGCACCGACTCCTGAGCCAGACCTTCGGGGTTGCCGCCGAGGAGGATGTCGACGCCCCGGCCGGCCATGTTGGTGGCCACGGTGACCGAGTGCAGTCGGCCGGCCTGGGCGATGACCGCCGCCTCCCGGAAGTGCTGCTTGGCGTTGAGGACCTGGTGAGGCAGGCCGCGCTTGGCGAACAACCGGGCCAGGACCTCCGACTTGTCGACCGAGGCGGTGCCCACGAGCACGGGCTGGCCCTTTTCGTAGCGCTCGGCCACGTCGGCCACCACGGCATTGAACTTCGCCTTCTCGGTGCGGTAGACGAAGTCGGGGTAGTCCTGGCGCACCATCGGCAGGTTGGTCGGGATGGGCACGACCTGGATCTTGTAGGTCGAGCCGAACTCGGACGCCTCCGACAGGGCCGTGCCCGTCATGCCCGAAAGCTTGTCGTAGAGGCGGAAGTAGTTCTGCAGGGTCACCGTGGCCCAGGTGTGGTTCTCTTCCTTGATCGGGACCCGTTCTTTGGCTTCGACGGCCTGATGGAGGCCGTCGGACCACCGCCGGCCCTTGAGGACGCGGCCCGTGAACTCGTCGACGATCTTCACCTCGCCGTCGGCCACGAGGTACTCCTTGTCCCTCTTGTACAGCTCCTTGGCCTGCAGCGCCTTGGTCAACTGGTGGACCAGGTTGGCAGTGCCCAGGTCATAGAGGTTGTCTATCCCGAGCAGGCTCTCTACCTTCTCGATCCCGGCCTCGGTGGGGGCGACGGTGCGCTTTTCCTCGTCCACCTCGTAGTCCGAATCGCGCGCCAGGCTGCGGGCCACGCCGGCGAACTGGTAGTACAGAACGAGCCGACTCGCTTGATGGCCCCGAAATGATGAGCGGCGTCCGGGCCTCGTCGATCAGGATCGAGTCAACCTCGTCCACGATGGCGAAGGGGTGCCCGCGCTGGACCATGTGCTCCAGGCTCCGGGCCATGTTGTCACGCAGGTAGTCGAAGCCGAACTCTGTGTTGGTGCCGTAGGTGATGTCGCAGTTGTAGGCGTCCTTCTTGTCCTGCCACTCGGGCATGTCCGGGGAGACCCGGCCCACCGTGAGCCCGAGGAAGCGGTGGATCTTGCCCATCCATTCCGCGTCGCGCGAGGCCAGGTAGTCGTTGACCGTCACCACGTGCACACCCCGCGCCTCGAGGGCGTTGAGGTAGACGGGAAGGGTGGAGACCAGGGTCTTGCCCTCGCCTGTTTTCATTTCGGCGATCCAGCCCAGGTGCAGGGCAGCCCCACCCATGAGCTGCACGTCGTAGTGACGCTGCCCGATGGTGCGCTTGGCCGCCTCCCGTACAACGGCGAAGGCCTCACTGAGCAGGTCGTTGAGGTCCTGGCCACTGGCTAGGCGCTCTCTGAACTCGATCGTCTTGTGGGCGAGATCCTCGTCCGATAGGGCTTCTAGCTCTGGCTCCAGAGCATTAATGTCGGGTACGAGGGCCTGCAGTGCTCGCAGCTTCTTCCCCTCGCCCATCCGCAGGAACTTGGTCAGGACACTCATGGCTCCCTCCAAACTACCAGCAGGCTCCGGCGAACTCAGCCCGCCGGGCCGGCTACGGCCGGAACAGCGCCCGGGAACAGGCCCGCCGGCCGGTGACGACCCGTGACGTCACCTCGTGGTCGAGGCCTCGGCGGCTGACCTGGTCTTTGCCCCCACACTCGCCTGCTGCGTCGCTCGGCGGACCGGCGGCGGCGGCAAAATGCCCAACACCACCGGCGCCCCGCTCCTCGTCGTCTCCGCCCCGGGCCGACGGTCGGCCTGCCGGCGGGCAGGACTTACTCCTAAGCCGCACCATGCTCAGCAACCACAGGTTGCCTTACGTGGGTCGTTTTGCCTGCGGCTGGCGTCGACTTGCAACCACAGACCCGCCGAGGCCTCAGGACCAGGTTACACGTAGGCCCATCTGCTGCAACCTCGGGACGCCTAGGCGTCCCGGGCGCCGCTCAAGCGCTTCTTCATCCACATGAGGACGTCGATCGGGCCGGGGTCGATGCCGGCGTCGGCCGCCAGCCACAACGAGACGTAGTCCCCGAAGTAGGTGAGGTCGAACAACTGGGCCAGGTCGCCATCACCCTGCGCCCGGACCTCGATCACGTCGCTCACCCAGGGCCGGATTAGGTCGGAGACTATGTCGAAGCGCCGCCCGACCTGAGGGTGCTCGCTGTCGTTGCGCAGGGTGACCAGGCACATGCCCGCCGCCACCTGCTTGGAGGACTCGGCCCACCCGCACACCTCGTTGTGGCACAGCTCGGGCTGGGTGGCGGCGAAGGCCAACCGCTTGACGTTCTCATTGACCTGGGCCTTCCAGCGTTGGGCGGCCACATAACCGATGGGCCCCCCGCCGTGCAGGACGGGCACGGCCGCCCCGATGCGCCGGGCCACGTCGGCCGCCTCGGAGGCGCTGCCGGCCGAGACAAACTCGTCGCGGCGCCGTTTGAGCTGCTCGACGGCTCTTTCGACCCACAGGTCGGCCCCGGGCAGGAAGCCCATCCGCCACAGCACGACAAGGAGGGGAACCGACATGGAGCCGAAGGCGACGCGGGGCCAGGGCACTGGGGGCACGGCCACCCACGGCGCCCCCCAGGCCTCGGCCAGGCGGACCAGCTCGCCGCCGCCAGCCACCACCACCATCTTGGCGCCGGCCAGGGCGGCGTCAGTGGCCGCCTCGACCGTCTCCTCGGTGGCACCCGAGCACGAGACGGCGAAAACCAGGGACGCCTCGTCCACGAAATGCGGGCACTCGTAGCCCTTTACGATTGTCACCGGGACAGGCAGCAGGGGCGAGGCGATGGCGGCGAGCACATCACCGGCGATGCCGCTGCCGCCCATGCCGATGACCACGACGTTGCCGATGTCCTCACGCCGCGGCAGGCCCGTTATCGTGGCCGAGCCCCGGAAGGCTTCCTGCACCTGCTCGGGGAAGATCTCGGCTTGGCCGAACATCCCGTCCGTGTCGAGTACGGGCACTTATCGCTCCTCGGATCGAACCTCGAAATTGGGCTTTATGCCTTCGGCCTCCGCCTTGTCGACCAACCTCTGGTGCTCGGCCGCACTAACGCTCTCGGCGTCGTCTATGAGCATGTCGGGGATATCGTCTTTTATCGAATAACGCCGCCGCAGGCGAGGGTTGTAGAGTGACTCCTCGTCGGGGAAGTAAAGCAACGGCCCCTTGTCCTGCGGGCAGGCCAGGATCTCGAGGAGCATGGGGTCGAGGGGCATGGCTATGAATGCTCCTTTATGAGCGCCTGCAACTCCCGGGTATGGGCGTCACAGGCGGCCCGGTTGCCGGCTTCGACATTGAGGCGTACCAGAGGCTCGGTATTGGACGGCCTCAGGTTGAACCACCAGTCGCCGAGGTCCACGGTCAAGCCGTCCAGGGCGGACTGACCTGCTCGAGGGTGGGCGGCGGCGAAAAGCTGGCTGATGGCGTCGATAACGGCGGCCGGCCGAGCCGCTTCGGTATTTATTTCGCCGGACTGAGCGTAAGGCTCGAACGGCTTGCGCAACTCGGAAAGGGGCACGCCGGCCTTGGAGACCACCTCCAGCACGACCAGGGCGGCAATAGAACCCGAGTCGGCATTGTAATTGTCTCGGAAATAGTAATGGCCCGAGTGCTCGCCACCGAAAACGGCGCCCGTCTCGGCCATGACGCCCTTTATGAAAGAGTGGCCGACCCTGGTAACCACGGGTGTCCCGCCGTTTTGCCGGATCACCTCGGGCACCGACTTGGAGCAGATGAGGTTGTGCAGGACGATCGACCCCGGGTACTTCTCGAGCATGGCCTTGGCCACTATGGCCGTGGTCGTCGAACCGCTGACCGCCTCGCCCTTGTCGTCCACGACGAAGCACCGGTCGGCGTCCCCGTCGAAGGCCAAACCGACGTCGGCGCCCCGGGCCCGCACCGTGGCCTGAAGGTCGCGCAGGTTCTCCGGCTGCAGCGGGTCGGCCGGGTGGTTGGGAAAATTGCCGTCGAGCTCCGGGTACAGCATCTCCAGGTCGAAGGGCAGGCCGGCGAAGACGGCCGGGACCACCAGCCCCCCCATCCCGTTGGCGGTGTCGGCGATGACCCGTAGCGGTTTGAGCGCCTTCTCGTCGACGAAGCCCCGAGCCTTGGCGGCGTAGTCGGCCAATACGTCGCGGTGGCTCACCGTGCCCCGCTCGGGCCCAGCCACCACCGTGAACTTGCCGCTCTCCACTGTGGCCCTGATCTCGGCCAGTCCCGACTCGATCCCGACCGGCCTGGCCCGGGCCAGGCACAGCTTGATGCCGTTGTAGCGCGCCGGGTTGTGCGAGGCGGTGAACATGGCGCCCGGGGCGTCGAGAGCGCCCGTGGCGTAAAACAGTTCGTCGGTCGAGACCAGGCCGAGCAGCACCACGTCGACCCCGGCGGCCGTGACCCCGTCCGTGAACGCCTCCACCAGCTCGGTCCCCGAGGGCCGCATGTCCCGGCCGACCAGGATCCGGGGGCTGCGGGCGAAGGTGGCGAAGGCGCTGCCGATCTTGCGGGCCAGGTCCCCGTTGAGCTGGTCGGGTACCACGGCACGGATGTCGTATGCCTTGAAGATGTCGTCGAGAGCAGCCATGGTCACAGTGTCCGTGGACAAGCTAACAAACTGGCGGCTCCCCCTACGCCTCTTGACCAGCCGGCGCCTCGCGGCCCGAGCCGGGCCCGCCGGGGGCCGCCATCCCGTCACCGCCGGCCCCGTTGTTGGCGCCGCCCGCCCCGTTGTTGGCGCCGCCCGCCCCGTTGTGGTCTCCGCCGGCCCCGTTGTGGTCGCCGGGCGCCAGCCCCGGGCCACCCGGCGCCAACGGCTCGCGCCCCCACGCCCCCTTGAGGGCGCCGCCCACGAACGAGGCGTCGACGGCCCACTCCGGTAAGCGCACCATGCCCGTCCGGCGCACCGACCGCACGGGAGCGACGGGCCGGCGCACCAGGGCCACCAGGCCGATCAGTCCCAGGATGCTCAGCCCCCAACCCTCGTAATCCACGGGCGTGTTGCCATAGGAGAGGCTCACGTGGTGCGAGGTCGGCACCACCACCATCAGGTTGGGGCTGACGCGGTAGGGCCCCGTGGCCCCCGAGGCCTGCCAATTGGGGAAGTAGGAGACCGTGACCACGACCGGTACGCCCGTTCGCGACACATCGAAACTGATCGAGGCGTTGTGCTCCACGATGTGGCTCACCGTGGTCGGCGGCTCGGGGGTCACGGGCAGGCCGTTGACCACGCCGACCTTGCTGGTCCCGTAGGGGACACGCGCCCAGGAAGAGGGCCCGGTGGCCGCCAGGTAGACATCCCAGTCCGCCGGGGTGTCGTACCAGGTCGTCATCACGTTCAGGTACTTCGGTTGGGGCGAATTGTTGAGCCCGGCCATGACGACGGGCTGGTTGGCCAGGGGGTGGACCCGGGCCGAACCTAGGACCAGGTAGATCTTCCAGTACTGGCGCTGGGTGCCGGTGGGACCGTTGGTATTGCCGGCGTAGCTGATCTCATCAGGCCCGAGAGTGTCTATGAGCTTCAGGGAAGGGTCGGCGGCCGCCTGTTGCTGCAGCTGGGGGTTGAGGGCCATGTAGTACTTCACGCCCAGCATCTGCAGGTGCTGGACGCCGAGGGCGACGTTCGGCCCGCTCGAATAGGGGATGCCGACCATGGGGTCGGAGGGCTGCAGCGACAGCTCGGACTGGTCGATGAAATGGAACGGCGTCGTGGCCGAGGCCTCGTAATAAAGCCCTTCCATCGAACCGATGCACCCATTTGTCCAATAGGGCAGCATGGTGAGGGCGTCCGGGGTGCCGTAGTCGTTCATCTGCGACTGGTACTCCCACATCAGGTCGCCGCAGCCGTAGTTCTTGGAGATGCTGCCCAGCGCCGTCACGATGTCCCAGTACTCGGGCCAGCGCGTCTTGGCGCACGAGGCCGCCTCGCCCGGGTCGGTGGCCAGGGACGCGCACCCCGCCTGGTAGCCGCTGTAGTTCCAGCTCACCCAGCTGGGGATGTAGGACTCGCTCTTTTGGGGTAACCCGAGGAACTCGTAATTGCCGTTGGCGATGGCGTGTTCACCCGGCAGGATGCGCAGCGGGAACCCCACCCACACCAGGACCAGCACCAGCACCACCAGCGGCGCCGGCAGCATGGCCGCCCGCAAGGTCACCAGGTAATTGGTCGTGCGCTGCGCCACCAACCAATAAAGCTCGGCCACGGCCAGGCCGGCCAGCAGGTAGAGGGCCAGGAACCAGAAGGGCAGCACCCGGTTGTTCCACAGGATGCTCTGAGGCATGAAGCGGAAGGCCAGGGCGGCCAGCACGGCCATGATGGTGAAAAACTCGCCGGTCCGGCGCCGGTTGGCCAGGCTCAGGACCGCACCGATGGAGGCCAGGACGAACAACCAGGCGTCATTGGGGTTGCTGAGCGGGAACAAGCCGGCCACGAAGTCCGTGTTGCGCGTGTAACCCATGTTGGTCACGTACGGGAAGCGCACCTTGAACGGCAGCGCCCACCACCCGGCGATGAGCACTGCCACCACCACCGTCGGCACCGCCCACCACAACGCCCCCCGCCAGTCTCGGTGGCGCAGCCCGTACAGCGCAATGAGGACTATGAGGCCCGCCGCGGCGAACATCGTGGGGTCGATGTGGGACATGAAAGTGCAGGCGAACATCACGGCGGCCAGGGCCCGGTAACGCCCCGTGGGCAGGCCCCGCATCACCAGGCCCAAGAAGACCAGGGCGAACCACAAGCTCCAGGAAAAGGCGAACTCGCCGGCCAGCGTCGAGGGGATGTTGCCGCCATAGATCGAGTACTCGGTACCGAACATGTAGGGCAGGGTGGCGGCAGCCAATACGGCGGGCACGGGGAACGGCGCTCTGGACACGCGTCCCATGAGCCAGCCCGCCACCGGCAACAGGATCATGGGGGCCGCCGTGGCCAGCTTGAAGGCGACGTTGTAGGGGATGACCTGGGCCAGGGCGACGATGCTGTAAATGGGGAGCGGGAAGTAGAAGGTAACCGCCGGGAACCCGTCCCAGTTGGAAGACGTCCAGCCCGTCAGGCGCAGATTGGGGAGCAGCTGGTGCTGGGCGATCCAGGGCAGGATCACATGGGCGCCCGTGTCACCACCCGAGATCGTCGTGTTGCGGAACAGGTTGGACGGCTCGAACTGCACGAACGTGAAGACGACGGCGGCGGCGACGACCACGAAGGTGACGAACTGCTCTGGTTTGGCCAGCCTCCGGGCGAGGTCCTTCAGGCGGTGCTCGCCGCCGGCCAGAGCATGACGGGGCTTGCCCGCCGGGCCTTCCCGCCATTGCTCGCCCTCCGCCGTTGACGGCGCGCCGGCCCGCTCGTCGGTGTAGGCCATTGCTAGCCATTCTGGTCGGTCCGGAAGCATCTGTGCAGCCAACCCGGCTCGGTCCGGGCGGCCGGGGCCTCAGCGGGCGACGGTAGCCAGGTCGAGCACCCCGGCCAGCGACAAGATCCCGTCGCGCGTCTCCCACCAACGCAGGTCACAGAAGGAGCAGCTGTGAAGGCCAACGAGCTCACCGCTGACGACCATCTGGATGACCACCATCTCCCGGGTCTCACAGTTAGGACACTTCACGGTGGTTACCCTCCTTGGACGCCGTTGCTGCCAGGCCCGCGGCACATCCCGTCCAGGGGTGAGCAGCGGCTCTTATTCAATCGGCATATTGGCTCCAAAGCCTTAGCCCTCGGGAAGGGTCAAAGTATCGAACTGACGCGACCCCCGCCCTTAGCGGCGGGCCCTGGCGGACCGGCGTCGTTGTCGCGGGTGCCCCCTGCCTTAGCGGGACCGGGCCGGCGGCCGGAGCCGGCGGCGCCAGCGGGCTTGGCGCCGGTCGCCTCGGGGGTCGCCCCCGCCCGGAGGTCGCCCTCCGGGGGGCCCAGCGGGCGGCACGGCGGTCGACGCAAAACCATCCCCGGGGGACCCTGAGATTGTCAGCGTGGCGCTCGCACAAAGGCCAAACGTGGGCGGCCATCCTGCGGTCTTCAGGACCGCCACCACCGGCATCGTCGTCCAACCACGCACAACGGGCGTCGTAATCGTAGGCGAGCCAGGCGGCCGCGGCGCCGTAACAGGCCGGGCGGGCGCAGTGCGCGGAGTTCACGCCCAAGAAACTACCGCAGGTAGAGCGCCCAGCCGGGCTCCGGGCACGCCGGCCGGTGATATGCGCACCGCCCGGCCTAGGATTGAGGTGATATGAGCCGGCAACCAGGTGACATGAGGTCGCGCCAGCCCGACCGGTCCAACGGTAACAACCCGCCGACGGGCCCCGACCGCTCCTGGCGCTGGGTGCTTATGGCTTTGGCGGCCGTCGTGCTCGTGGCCTTCCTGGTTTCCAACCTGATGTCCGCCACCCAGGCGCCGACGGTCAAGTACAGCCAGTTCGTCAACGAGCTCGAGCACGGGCTGGTGCGCAGCGCCGAGGTCAACAGCAACAACGGGGTCATCCAGTTCACCGGCACCAACGGAGTCCTGTACCAGACCCAGGGGCCGGTGGGCGGCGTCGTGGTGGACACCACCGAGGTCGCCATGTTGCAGAAGTACCTGGGTAGCAAGGGGGGCCTGTCCTTCAGCTCTCCGGGCAATTCCTGGTTCATAAGCTTGCTCCCGACCTTGATCCTCATCGGCGTGGTCGTCCTGGTTTTTGTCTGGATGGCCCGCCGGGCGCAGGGCCAAATGGGCGGGATCATGTCCATAGGGCGGAGCCGGGCCAAGGTTTACACCACTGAACGGCCGCGGACTACGTTCGCCGACGTGGCCGGGTATGAAGGTGTAAAAACGGAAATCCGAGAAGTGGTCGACTTCCTGCGCTCCTCGGCCCGGTTCAAGGAGATCGGGGCCAAAATCCCCAAAGGCGTGCTCCTGGTCGGGCCGCCCGGCACCGGCAAGACCCTTCTCGCCCGCGCCGTGGCGGGCGAAGCGGGCGTGCCGTTCATGTCGGTCACGGGGTCGGACTTCATGGAGATGTTCGTGGGTGTGGGGGCCTCCCGGGTGCGCGACCTCTTCCAGAGCGCGGCAAGCAGGCGCCGGCCATCATTTTCGTCGACGAGATCGACTCCATCGGGCGCAAGCGGGGAGCCGGGCTAGGTGGCGGCCACGACGAGCGGGAACAGACCCTCAACCAGATGCTGGCCGAAATGGACGGCTTCGAGGCCACCGAGGGCATCGTCATGATGGCGGCGACCAACCGGCCCGACATCCTGGACCCGGCCCTGCTGCGACCCGGCCGTTTCGACCGCCAGATCGTGGTCCCCCTCCCCGACCTCGAGGAGCGCCTGCCCATCTTGAAGGTGCACTGCAAGGACAAGCGCATCGGCCCCGACGTCGACCTCATGGTGGTAGCCCGGGGCACCCCGGGCATGAGCGGCGCCGATTTGGCCAACCTCGTAAACGAGGCCGCCCTCCACGCCGTCAGGCGGAGCGCCTCATCTATTTCCATGGCGGATTTCGATGCCGCACGCGACCGGGTGCTGATGGGCCAGAGGCGGGAGTCGACCGTCCTGTCCGAGAAGGAAAAAATGGCCACGGCCTACCACGAGGGCGGCCACGCCGTCCTGGCTTACGTGTTGCCCGACGCCGACCCTGTCCACAAAGTCACGATCCTGCCCACGGGCATGGCGCTCGGCGTCACGCAGCAACTGCCCATCGAGGAACGCCACACATACTGGCGCGAGTACATCGAAGACGCACTTTGCGTGATGATGGGCGGCCGTTGTGCCGAGGAGCTGATCTTCGGCACGCTTTCCACCGGAGGCTCCAACGACCTCCAGCGGGCCACCGAGATGGCTCGCAAGATGGTCCGCGAGTTCGGCATGTCCGAGCGCGTCGGCCCCATGGCGTGGGGCAATGGTGGCGAGGTTTTCCTGGGCGACGACCTGATGCACACGCGCGACTACAGCGACGTGACCTCCCGGGTGATCGACGAGGAAGTCGAGAGGATCCTGCGGGACCAAGAAGCCCGGGCGTTGCGGCTCTTACGCGAACATCAGCACGGCCTGGCCGCCGTCGCCCAGGCCCTCATCCAGCGGGAGACCATCGACGGCCTCGAGGTGGCGCGCATCGTGGACCAGGCCTACGGGCGCCCCGTGCATGACCAGCTGACCGTGCCCAGTTTCGCTACGGTCCTGGCCAACGGGACCAATGGGGCGGGCCACGATCCCGACGCCTTTCCCGGAGAAGCTCCCGGAATGGGAGCCGGACAGGGCACAACTCTGCAGTCGGTCCGGGCCGAGGGCTTGTTGCCGCCCGGCGGCCCGCAACTACCGGGCGCCCCACCGGGGCCCGGTCCCGCTGCCACCAGGTGAGCCCGGGCGGCAAACCACCCGCCTACCGGGGGGCACGAGGACGTGGACCTCGCACGACGACGCTGGGCCGGCGCTTCTGGGTGGCCCTCGTCGCCCTCGTCGTGCTGGCGGCGGTGATCGTCGGGGTGCTGGCCGTGAAGGACCACAACCGGCCCGGCAGCACGGCAGGCAAAGGCCGCGGCCTCGGCGCCGGCGCCCACGGCGCCCGGAACGGCAAGGCGGTGGTGACCAGGAAGCGCGCCGTGCCGCCCCCGGGCGTGACGGCAGCACTCCTGGCGTGGCGCCTGCCCGTGCCGGTCAGCCGGGCCGTAGTGCTGACCGGGCCGGGCACGGACCTGGTGGTAGCGGGAGGGCTCACGCCCTCAGGGGCGTCAGGCAACGCCGCCTTCCTGCTGTCCACCAAGACGGGCGCCCTCCACCTCGTGGCCGGTCTCGCATCAGCCGTGCACGACGCCTCGGGCGCCGTCCTGGCCGGCCGGGACGTGGTCCTCGGCGGTTATGGGCCGGCGACCGGTGCGTCCGGGGCCGGTGGGTCACAAGCCGTTCCCATGGTCCAGATCTTCGCCGCGCCGTCGGGAGCGACCGTGCCTACTTCCGCCGTCCCCATGGCCGCGGCTACGGCGGCGTTGCCTCAGGCCCGGGCCGGCGCCAGGACGGTCACCATCGGCGCGACCTGCTTTGTCGTCGGCGGCACTAGCGGGCACTCGGGGGACCGCGAGGTTTTGGCCACGACGGACGGCCGGACGTTCCGGGCCGTGGCCGCGCTGCCCGTCGCTGTCGAGTACCCGGCCGTGGCCGCCCTGGGCGGCTCCATATTCGTCTTCGGGGGTGCTTCGGTGGCCGGGCGGACCGGTCCCGGCACTGCTCTGGTGGCCGGCGTGCCCGTGGACGACATCCAGCGCGTCACCCCGGCGACAGGGCGGGCCGCCGTCGTCGGGCACCTGCCCACACCCCTGGAAGGAGCGAGCGCAGCCACGCTCGGCGGCCATATTTACATTGCCGGAGGTTGGACGGGCTTGACGCTCAAAGGAACCATTTGGGGGTTCGAACCCGCCGCGACCACCGCGGTGATAGCCGGCCACTTGCTGCAGCCGGTCTCCTTCTCTGGCCTGGCCGTGATCGGCTCCACGGCCTGGCTAGTGGGTGGGCAGTCCGCCGGCCGACCGGTAGCCACCGTCCAGAAGTTCACCCCGGGGCCCGCTCAGGCGGCCGGCCCAGCACGACCACAGGCGCCAAACTGACCCCGGTAGCCGGGGGGACGGCGTAGGAATCCTTTTCGAGCAGTACGGGCTGAGTGCTCGAAACGACCAGGACCTGGTCCGTGTCCACCCCGCTTAACTGCTCTTCGCCGTGCTGGCCCGGCGCCACCATGAAGCTCGCCAGGGCGGCTGCCGCGTGGCGCCCGCCCCCGGGCACCGCCTCGACCGACACCACCGCCGGCCGGGCCCGGGATCGACGACCTCCAGCCAGATCCGCGGTTCCAAGACCTGGACGTTGGGCGCCACGAGCCAATGCTCGGCCGGCGCCGCCTCGCCCAGCAGGGCCGCCGCCCCACGGTAGAGCGAGGGCGCACCAGCCGTGACCGAGCGCTCGGCAACGACCGGGACCCCATTGGTGCTGAGCAGGTGGACGGCGTAGGCGATGCCGGGCAAGGCCCAGGACTGGCCGTTGATGGTCAACACCGCCGTCGCCTGTGGGCCCACGGTCAAGTCCTGGGAACTGCCGAGCCCCGTTCCGCTGCCCGCCGCCGCCAAGCTCAGGCTGAGCTGCGCCGTGCTACCACCGGGGTTGTAGACCACGTACCGTTCGACAAAACCAGTCCCGTCGGCCCCCTCGGGCCACCACCACGAGGTGGATGTCTGGGGCGCGCCCAGGGTCAAACCCGTCCCCGGTTGAGGGAGCACGGGGTCGAGCGCGCCGGGCGTTCCCAGCCGAGGGGCGTGCACCGGAGGCTTTGTCACCAGCTCGGTCTGGAAAGCCACGATCCCTCCCTCCCGAGCCGTAACTGTCACGGCGATGTGCGAGCGCCGGCGCAGATGGCTGCCGAGGTCTAGGACGGTAAGGCCCCGGGCCGGCACCACCACACCGCGGAATGCGTCCGGCTGCTCCTGGCCCAGCTCGGTGGTGAAGGAGAGGTCAGCCACGGCGTCGACCGGGTAGGGGTTCAACAGCGAGATCTCGTCCGAGGCGTTGCGCAGGGTCGCTCCGTCGGGGAAATACCACGTCGAGGAGGTACTGGAGGCGCAGGGCTGGCTGGCCGAGCCTTGGCCGGTGCTGACCACCTGGTTCACGCTGGCCATTCCCCCATAAAGGGTGACGATGGCGCCTACCCATTGGGTGGGCGAAAAAAACGGGCTGAGGGGGAGGTCTTCGGGCAGGACCTGAGCCGATCCGGAGGGGACGGAGATGTCCGTCTCCTGGCTCCGTCCGGACGACCAGACCAGCCGCACCGTCGCCTTGACAGTCCTCGGGCCGGCGTTGTCCACCAGGAGATCCCCGGGTGCGACCCCGCCGGGCGACGTCGCCCCGGCGCAGTACCACGAAGACGACAGCGCCAGTTCGGGCGCCTCGCTGGGCGCGGGCACGGCGGCGCGAACGGCCTTGGCGCCGCCCGTCCCCACCCCCCGGCCCAGCGACCCGGCCAGGACCAGGGCGCAAGCGAGAAAGGCCACTACCGGTAGGCGGCGGACCTCAGCCAAGGCTCTCCCCTTCCAACGCCCCCGACCAGTCGATCTCCGCCACCCCGGTGCCGAGCGCACCGGCATCCAGGCTGACCAGCGTGAGCTGGTTCTTCGAGCCTGGCCCTCAGGCGCGCCACGGCCGCCCACAGGGCCAGAGCCCAGACCACGAGCATGACCACGTCGATCAGGTGCTGGCCCAGAGAGCCCCCCCGGGCAATGGTGATGGCCCGGGTACCGGTAGGCAGCGTCCAGGAGCTGGCCCAGCCGAGAACGGTCTGGCCGGTCACGGTGCGGCCCTGAGCGCGCAGCTGCCACGACCCTGCGGGTACGGCTCCGAGCACCATCACGGGTGGGGCCGGGGTCGACCCGGGCGAGGCCGTCGAAGCCGTTACGGGCACCGGGATAGTGCGGCCGCCGGAAGACACCGCAGCCAGGGGACGGTCGGCGCTCAGGTCGACCCGCTGGAGGCCGTACGCCACCGATCGGCGGTCGTTGCCCACCGGTAAATGAGCGTTGGGCGCCAGTACGGAGAACATCGGGGCCCAGGCGGCGTTTTCGAAGACCCGGTACGACGGGTCGGTGCCCACGGGGACCAGGTCGACCTGCTGGGCGAGATCGACGACCAGACGGCCGAGCGCAGGGCTCGTGCCCGTCGCCGCGGGCACGACCACATAGCGGACCGCCATCGGCGCGAGCAAACGGCCTAGGGCCGTCGTCTGCCCGTCCTCGGTCCAGCGCAGATCCGCCGCCATCAGCGAGCTCAGCACGGACGGAGCGGGTGCCCAGAGCTGGGCCGCAGTGGGGAGCCCGTCGAGCGATGTGGCAAAGGACACGCCGCCCACGGAGCCCTCCGACGCAAGGGGCAGGGAAGTGGCGCTGCCCAGCCACAAGGCCCGGTAGTCCCCGGCCTGGGGGCCCGCCGGGAAGGCAAAGGCAATTTCTGCCCCGCTCGCAGGCACGTCCCACTGACCGTTGGCCACCCATGAGAACAAGGGAAGGGCGGCGGCGACAACGGCCAGTGCCCCGACCGCCGGGACGGCTTGGCGCCACCCAAAACGATAACCGGGCATATCGACCTCGACCGAGGCCGCGCCCACCGCCACCAAAAGGACTAGGGCCGCGGCGGCCGGAGCCAGTAGGAGCTCTAACGCCGGGACAGGGAACCACCCTCTCGACCCCGCCCAGGCCAATCCCAGGCCAGCAAGGACCACCACCCAGAGACGGGCGGCCAAGGCCAGGCGCCATGACCTCCCGATGAGCAGCGGGATGGCGGCGGCCACGACCAAGGCCCAGCCCAGTGGGCCCGAGCCGTCAGGCCCGGTCTGCAGGCGGAGCAGCTCGCTCAGCCCCAAGGCGTGCAACCCACCTGAGGGTGTGCCAATGGCGCTCGACCACGACCCCAGTGCCGCGAACGACCAGGGGGCCAGGGCCACCAGCGCCACGACCGTGGTCACCAGCGAGGCCGACAGGTACCTGAACCCACCGTTGCCCCGGCCCGCCAGCAACGAACCGACCAGCAGGGACAGGCCCACCACCGGCACCAGGAGAACCACGGCGGGGGCAAGCGAGCCGGCCAGCGCCAGCGCCGCGCCCAACGCCAGCAACCGGGGCCAGGCCCGGTCCCAATGCACGAACGGGTACGGGGACTGGCCCCCCAGCCGGCAGAGCATGCCGATGAGCCAGGGCGAAATGGCGAAGGCGACCAAACCGGCCCAATGTCCCTGCGCCAAGGCGTTGAAGGGAACCGGCAAGGCGGCGTACAGAACGGTGGCCGCCAGCCGCCCGCGCTGCGACCCGAAGTGGCGCGTCTGGGTATAGGCCCCTAACGGGCCGAGCAGAAGGGGGCCAAAAACCAATATGTGGACGGCGAAATTGGCCGAACCCAGGGCGATCACACCGATGACCCCCATCAGGAGAAGACCGGGTGGGGCGAAGGCGGAACTGCTCAGGCCACCCGGGCCGGCGCTGTTCCACCAGCTGTGCCACCACCCGCTCACTCCTCCGCTCAGGGACGGGAGCTGGCCCACCAGGGGCAAGGGCTGCGTGATCACGTTCCGCGAACCAATGGCCAGCAGCACTATGACCGCTCCGAAGGTGGCCGCAGTCGCCTTCCAGCTCAGACGGGCGCCGGGGCGGACGGCGGCCAGGACGGCTACGCTCGCCCGCGGCGTGGGCTCCCCGCCCGGGGCGGGGCCGGCTTGGGCCGCTGGGGACGCGCCGGCGGGGGCCGCCGGGGACGCGCCGGCAACGGCCGCCGGTGCGAGGCCCGGGGGCGCCACCAGTACCGGGCTATCGAGGCCCGCCGTGGGCGGTCCGGCCGATGGCGGTCCGGCCGATGGCGGTCCGGCCAATGGCGGTCCGGCCGATGGCGGCGGCGGGGCACCGCCGTCCCGGCCCGTCGGCCCCAAGGCCGCCGGGTGGGCGCCCGCTTTGGCCGCGGCGGAACCGTTCTGGGGCCCGCCGATGCTCTGGCGGCCACCCAGGCCAGCTCGTGGCCTCGTTCCAGCCGCAGCCTGACCATGGCCCGGAACCGGGCGCTACCCCGGGTCTGCAGCTTCCACAGGTGGAAATCGCCCGCTCGGCGGAGGCTCTGGGCCCGCCGGCGCCACTTCCAAAGCTCACGGGGGCGACGCAGCGAACCGAACAAGGCGGTGAAGGGGTCAAGGACCTGGCGGCCGGGCCGGCGGTGCAGAAAAGCCCAGATCGACTCGGCCAGGGCAAAGAGAACCGCGACAGGGGCAACCAGCACCAAGGCGGCAAAGCCGTAACAGGTCCACAGAGTGCGCAACCGGTGCCGCTCCTGCTGGGCACGCAAGCGCTCCGGGGCCAGCACAGGACCGGGCCGCAAACCCCTCCGGTCGGCCTGCAGGTGACGAACGCGGGCCTGGGGCGCCACGATTACGCGGGCACCGGCCACATGAGCCCTCCAGGAGAGGTCCAGATCTTCACCGGGTTCGCCCACGCCCGGGTTGAAACCGCCCAGCGCCCGCCACAGGTCGGTTCTTACGAGAACGGCCCCGCCAGGAGCGACGAAGACCTCGCGCGCCACATCGTGCTGGCCCTGGTCCAGTTCACCCTCTTCGATCAGGGAGTTCACTACGCCCACCCGGTCGGCCCCCATGCCGACGGCCAGCAGACGGTCGGGCGCGTCCCAAAAGACGAACTTCGGGCAGGTGAGCCCGGCGTTGCTCCGGTAAGCCTCTTCGAGCAACAAACGGACGGCGTCGGTGACCGGAGCAACGTCGTCGTGACAAACCAGGATGTGGGCCGCACCCTCGACCATCTCCACGCCCTGGTTAGCGGCCTGGGCAAAGCCGGTGCCGGCGGGTACCCGGGCCAGGTGGGCGTCGGGCAGGCCGGCGGCCACGCGTTTGGCAATTTCGCCGTCGTCGTCGCCGATAGCCACCACCAGGACCGAAAGCTCGGGGTAGTCCTGGTCCGCCAGGGACCTCAGCGTTTCCTCCAGCCAGGCTCCCGGCCTACAGGTCACGACCACTGCCACCACGGGGGGTGCGCCCGGCTCAGCCACCATCAGAGATCCCGAGCGTAGCAGGAGCCTTTGTCGACGCCCGGGTACGCTGGTGCCATGGCCGACGTCCATTTCTCCAAGGCAGCCAAGGTCCTCGAAGACCCTGCTTTCGTAGCCATTGGCTTCGGCGTGCTCGGGTTCCAGCGGGCCCAGGTCTACCGGCACGCCGTGCAAAAGCGGCTCAAGACCCTTCACGGTGACCTGGCCCCGGTCCGCCAAGTGGTGGACGACACCGCTGGTAGCGTCGCTTCCCTGCTTCCGCCCGAAGCCGTGGAACTGGCCCGGGCGACGGGAAGCCTGGTCGCCTCCCTGCCCGGCGAGGCCCGGGAACTAGCCAAGGAGGCGCTGGCTGTTGGCCGGTTCGCGTTTCAGTTGGTGCGGGCGCCGGTCACCAAGCGGGCGGCCTATCCTTGAGGCCGGCCCTGCCCGCCCCGCCCGACCTGTTGGCCTGGTGCCGCCAGCCCGGCTAAAGCGCGAACCTGGCCAGGACATCGGCCAGGGTTTGGTCCAGGGGTATTTCGGGGTGCCAGCCGGTCAGGGCATGAAGACGTCGTGGGTCGCCCGACTGCTCAGGGACGTCGGCTGGCCTGGCCCGCGCCGGGTCCACCCAGACGGGCACGTCTGCGCCGGCGATGTCCATAAGGCGCCGGAGGAGGTCCGATATCAGCACCGCCTCGCCCCGGCACACGTTGTAGACACCACCAGGTTCGCCGCCCACCATGAGCAGGCGGTAGGCACGCACGATGTCACGCACGTCGGTTATGTCCCGGCTCACCTCGAGGTTGCCGGTGCTTATCAGGTCGAGCTCGCCCCGGGCAGCGCGGGCGACCTGGCCGGCTAGATCGGGAACGACGAAGCCCGGGCCCTGTCCCGGCCCCGTGTGGTTGAACGCCCGGGTCCTGACCACCTCCAGCCCACGGCCCAACCAAGCCTGCAGACCGATCATCTCGGCCGACGCTTTGCTTGCCGCGTACGGGGTGACGGGAGCCAGAGGCTGGTCCTCACCGACGGGTAGGGCGGCGGGAGGCACCCTTCCGTAGACCTCGGCCGAGGAGATAATGAGCAGGCGCGGACGGGGGACCGATTTGGTCGCGGCGCGGCACAGGTTGAGGGTGCCGAGGGCATTGACGGCGAACGTCCCCACCGGGTCGTCCCAGGACATGCGCACGCTCGATTGGGCCGCCAGATGGTACACAGCCTCGAACGGGGCGCTGGCCAGGACATCGTCCAGGGCGGCGGGATCGGTGATGTCCGTGGTCTCGGTCAGCCCCAGGACCTCGTCACCGCTCTCGCGCAGGTGGGCGAGAAGCCAGGGCCCCACGAACCCATTGCTCCCCGTGACAAGTGCGCGCACTCAACGATCATCGCAGAAGTGGGCTCGGGCGAGGCAAGTGCACCACTCGGGAGGGAGGCGGGCGAGTCAGGTGACCAGTTCCCGGTACACCTCGATCGTCGCCGCCGCCGTCGACGCCCAGGAATACAGCTCGGCCCGGCGCCGGCCCTGCTCAGCCATTCCCGCTCGCCGGGGCCCGTCAGCGAGGAGCGCCTCGATCGCCTCGGCCCAGGCCCCGGCGTCCCCGGGAGGGACCAGCACGGCGGCCTCCCCGGCCACCTCGCGGACGGCGGGGATGTCCGAGGCGACGACCGGGGCCCCGGCCGCCATCGCCTCCAGCACGGGAAGGCCAAAGCCCTCGTGGAGACTGGGAAAAGCGAACAGGGCCGCTCCTGAGTACAGGGCCCAGAGCTCGGCCTCGCTGACCGGACCGATGTGGCGGAACCGGGCTCCCAGCTGGACCAGGTCGGACGCCGGCAACAAAGCGGAGTTCTGCCAGCCCGGGTAGCCGGCGAGAACCAGCGCCGGCGCCGGGCCCGCCGCCTTCACCGGTCCCCGGCCAAGCTGGGCCATAGCCGTCACCAGCGTCCCGACCCCCTTGCGGGGCTCGAGGCTGCCGACCCACAACACGTAGGGCAGGCCGCTCAGGCCGAAGCGGCGAACAACCTCGGCTGTCCCGGCCGGGCCGGGCTGCGCCCCGGGCGGGTCGACCCCGTAAGGAACGACGCGGACCCTCTCGGCCGGCAACGACATGTGCTCGGCCAGCTCGGCGGCGGCGGCCGCCGTTCCCGTGATGATCCTGTCGGCGCGCCCCGATGCGGCCCGCGCCCCCAGGGCGTGGAACCACCGGCCGCGGGCCGTGAAGGCCTCGGGGAAGATCCACGGCGCCGCGTCGTGGATGCTCACCACCAGTGGTTTGCCCTGTTTGGGAGGTACAGCCAGCGATGGGGCATGAACGATGTCGACGCCCGCCGGCCATCGCCGCGGCGGCCAGCCCAGGAGGTGCCACGCGTCGTAAAGGACCGGTCGCGGCAGCGGTAGCACCACGGGCGGAGCTACGTCCTGCAGGCCGAACTCGCCCCAGGCGGCCTGCACCCGGCCGGGACGGTGCCGGGCCACCACCGGTATGACGTCGACGCCCAGTCGCGCCAGGTTGGCCGCCAAGCGGGCCGAGTAACGGCCGACGCCGCCCGGGGAGGGCGACAGGAGCTGCTCGAGGTTCAAAGCAACTCGCAAGCAACTCGCTCCCTCCGGCGCACTACGGTCGTCGTCGATGGCCACGGTCGGTTACCACGCCAGTACCAAACCACCGGCGGCGCAGTGAGCCGCGAGCCTAGCGGCCGGCGCCGACGGGCCTCAGCTGCCGACCACGCCCTCACAGTCCTGTGCATCCAGCCGGTGGCCGAGCGGGGCGGCTCGGACCAAGCCCTGCTCCGTATGGCCCGCCAGCTCGTGGCCGCCGGGTGGTCGGTCCACGTCGCCGTGCCCGAGCCCTCGCCCATGGCGGAGGAGTTCGCCGTCGCCGGCGCCGTGTTGCACGTCGTGCCGATGAGGCGCGTCAGCACCAGCCATGACGGGGCGGCGTGGGCCGCCTATGCCCTGGGCTGGCCACTGAGCGTGCTCCGCTTGTGGGAGCTGGCCCGGAGCACCAGGGCCGACGTGGTCATGAGCAACTCCCTGCATAGCTGGTACGGATGGGCGGCGGCCCTGCTCGCCGGCCGTCCGCATATATGGCACGCCCGGGAAATCGTCACGCAGTCCCCGACGGCGCTGCGCACCGAGCGCTTCCTGGCCCGCCAGTTTGCCCGACGCGTCATCGCCGCCTCGGAGGCCGTCGCCGCCCAGCTGGAACCGGCCAACGTTGTGATCGTCCACGAGGAAGCCGGGGCCGAGGAGTTCCATCCGGGCCGAGCCGGGCACGCCCGCCAGCGCTACGGGCTGGCCGACACCTCTCCGACGATCGGTTACGTGGGGCGCATCGACACCTGGAAAGGCCTGGACGTGTTGCTGGACGCCGTCCCGCACCTGGTCGACGCCGGGCACAACGCCGGCCCCGACGCCCAGGTCGTGATCGCCGGCGGGGTGGTGGCCGGCAAGGAGGCCTACGCCTCCGACTTGGCCCGCCGGGCGGCCGGCCTCGGGGTGCATTGGCTCGGTCCCCTGAGCGGCCCCGATGCCGCCGACCTGATAGCCGACCTCGACTGCCTGGTCCTGGCGTCGACGACGCCCGAACCATGGGGCCTGGTCCTGGTCGAGGCCCTGGCCTGCGGGGTCCCGGTCGTCGCCACCGCGGCCGGCGGGCCACTCGAAATCCTGGCCGGCCTGGAGGCGCCCGAAGCCGGGCGCCTCGTCGCTCCCTCCGACCCCGACGCCCTGGCCGAGGCCATCGGCGAACTGCTGCCCAGCGCCACCAGCACCGAGTTGCGCCGGGACCGGCGGGCGCTGCGCAATGGCGTTGCCCCGCCCTACCCGGACCTGTTCGCCGCCGTGGCTGAGGGGTTCGACTAGGGCCGCCCCGGCCGGAGGACGACCACGCGCCGTCACCTTCCCCGGCGCCTGTACGCTCTGGCGGTGCCCAGGATCAGGGAATCAGAAACCATAAACGACGTCCTGGTGGTTGAACCCGACCGCCACGGCGACGAGCGGGGCGTGTTCATCGAGACCTACCGGAGGAGCTGGTTCCCACTCGGGCGGGAGATGGTCCAGGCCAACCGGGCCGACCGCCAGGCGGGCGCCGTCGTCGGCCTGCACTACCACCTCCACCAGGCTGACTACTGGACGGTGCCCAGGGGCCGGGCGCGGGTGGTCCTGCACGACCTGCGAGAGGGTTCTCCCACCGACGGCGCCACGCTGTGCCTGGACGTCGACGCCGACAACGCCTTGGGGGTTTTCATCCCTCCGGGTGTCGCCCACGGTTTTGCCACCCTCACCGATCTCACCATCGCCTACATGGTGGACGGGTACTACAACCCGGCCGATGAGCTCGGGGTGGCGTGGGACGACCCCGAGGTGAGAGCGGACTGGGGCGTCGCCGCCCCCGTCCTTTCTGACCGGGACAAAGCCAACCCGCGGCGGGCTGCGCTCAGCCCCGCCCTGAGGCCCCATGCGGGGTTGCGGCGTTGACCACGCCCTCCCGGCGGGTTACCGCCCTGGCGGGCGGGGTCGGAGCGGCCCGGATGCTATCCGGCCTGGCCTCCGCCGTCGGCCAAGAGGCCATCACGGCCATCGTCAACACGGGTGACGACATGGTCCTACACGGTTTGCACATCAGTCCCGACATCGACACCGTGACCTACACATTGGCCGGAGCGGCCAATTCCGCCACCGGATGGGGCCTATCGGATGAGTCCTGGACCGTCATGGGGTCCCTACGCGAGTTCGAGGGGGCCGCCCCGGGGACGGGCGTGCTCACGTGGTTCAACCTCGGGGACAGGGACCTGGCGACGCACCTGTTCCGGTCGGGCCGGCTCGGTATGGGTGCGACCCTGTCCCAGGTGACCGCCGAGGTGGCCCGGCGTTTCGGGGTCGAGGCCCGGTTGCTGCCCATGAGCGACGACCGGGTCGAGACCCGGGTGATGATCGAGCGGCCGGCCGCCCCGGCCGACGCCCGAAGACGCTTTGCCGGCGTGGCGGCCGCCCCCGGGCCCCGCCAGAGACAGCGCCCGGATTGGTGGAGATCGGCTTCCAGGAGTATTTCGTGGGCCTGCACCATGACGTGGCCGTCAAAGCCGTCCGCTTTGTCGGGGCGTCGTCCGCCGTCCCCGCCCCGGGCGTCCTGGAGGCCCTGCACCAGGCCGAGCTGGTCGTCATCTGCCCGTCCAACCCGATCGTGTCCATCGGACCGCTCCTCGCTGTCCCCGGGATCGCCCAAGCCGTGGCCCGGCGGCGCGAAAGAACAGTGGCCGTCTCCCCTATCATTGCCGGGAAGGCCCTGAAAGGCCCCGCCGACCGCATGCTGGCCGAGCTCGGTTACGAGACATCGGCCGTCGGGGTAGCCAAGCTCTGGGCACCCTTCGCCGCCACCCTGGTCATCGATGCCGCCGACGCCGAGCTGGCGACCCGGGTGGAGGCCCAGGGGCCCGTTGTATCGTCGCCCCGGCCGTCATGTCCGGCCCGGCGCAGGCTAAGAACCTGGCCGAGGTGGTCCTCGGGGCCCGTCCGTGATCTCGGTCTTCCCTCTCGAGGGCCTGCCTGAAGTCCGCCCCGGCGACGAGATCGCCGAGCTGGTCCTCGGGGCCACCCACCTGGAAGAGCACGACGTGGTGGTCATAACCCAGAAGATCGTCTCCAAAGCCGAGGGCCGGGTCGTCCCCGTTGACCCGGCCGACCCGGGGGCTCGCCGGCGCCTGGTCCTGTCCGAAAGCGTCAGGGTCCTGCGAGAGCGCGACGAGCTCATAATTTCGGAGACCAGGCACGGCTTTGTGTGCGCCAATGCCGGCGTGGACCTGTCCAACGTCGGCCACGGCCAGGCCGCCCTGTTGCCCGTCGACCCCGACCGCAGCGCCCGCCACATCCGCGATGCCCTGCGCGCCCGCAGCGGCGTCGAGGTGGCGGTCATCATCTCGGACACATTCGGGCGGGCATGGCGCCACGGCCTGACCGACGTAGCCATCGGGTGCGCCGGCATCGCTGCCGTCGTCGACCTGCGGGGGACCACCGATGCCACCGGTCGAGAGCTCGCCGCCACCGAGGTCTGCATTGTCGACGAGATCGCCGGCGCCGCCGAACTAGCCAAAGGCAAGGCGACGGGGTACCCGGTGGTGATCGTGCGGGGCGTCGACCCAGCCTGGTTCCGCGAATCGTCGGTGAAGACGGAGATCGTGCGCCCGTATGCGGGCGATTTGTTCCGGTAGTCCGCCGTCTGGCGTTGGCCATCGCCACGACCCGTAATTAAGTCCAACAAAGCGGCGCCCCCGCCGGGGGATGATGGGGAATTAATAACAGGTTTCAGCCCTTTTGGGCGTCCCCAGCACCCGTGTTGGGGGATCCATGCCGGAATACGAAAGGAAATGGCCAAGACGGCAGAGCGAGTGTAATTAAAACCACCAAGGCGCCTTCGCCGTCCACGCCAGCCGGCCTGGGCCCGTTGTGCGCATGTCTGGGCCGGCCCGTGCCCCAAGGCGCCGTCGCCCTCATCGGGCGTGCCTCCGGCGGGTCGAGCGCGGCCGGCGGAGAACCCCTATGCGGTGGGCGAGTGTGCCCGCCACCAATCGAGGACACCGGCCGTTCCGGCGGGAATGGTCGTCCAGGGCTTCCAGCCCAAGTGCATGGCGGCGCGGCCGGGGTCGAGGCTGCTGCGTTGCAGCTCTCCCGCCCGAGCCGGGAGGTAGATGGCCGGTTGGTTTACCCCGGAGTTGCGAGCCATGGCCGCGTAGAGGTCGTTGACGCTGGTCTCCACGCCGGTGCCAATGTTGCACAGCAGGCCGCTGCCCCGCTCGCCGGCCCGAGAGAAGGCGTCGACAACGTCGTCCACATAGACGAAATCGCGAGTCTGCTTGCCGTCGCCGAAGATGAGGCAGGGCTCACCGGCCAGCAACCGGCCGGCAAATATGGCGACGACGCCCGCCTCGCCGTGGGCGTCCTGGCGCGGCCCGTACACGTTAGCCAGGGCCAGGGCTGTGAACTCGAGGCCGTGCAGTTCCCGGTAGGCAAAGAGATAGTCGCCGACGGCTTTTTTGGCCACCCCGTAAGGCGACAGGGGCTTCTGGGGCTGAGATTCCTTCACCGGCAGGTGATCGGCGCTCCCGTAGATGGTCCCGCCGCTCGAAGCGAACACGACCTTGCGGGCCCCGGCACTCCGCGCTCCTTCGAGCACCCGGAGCGAACCGATGACATTGACCTCGGCGTCGAGCACGGGGTCGGCCACCGAGACCCGAACGTCGATCTGAGCAGCCAGGTGGAAGACCACTTCCGGCTGGCGCCGCACCATCAAGTCGACTACGTCGGAGGAGCGCACGTCCAGTTGGTGAAAATTGAAACGCCCACTGCCGTCAGCCCTCGCCTCGGCCAGGTTGGAGAGCGATCCCGACGAAAGGTTGTCCACCACGTCCACGGTCTGGCCCTCGGCCAGAAGTCGGTCCACCAGGTTTGAACCGATGAAGCCGGCCCCACCGGTGACAAGTGCCCGGTACGGCGTTTTCGTCAAGTCGTTGTCGCCGTCTTGGCGGTCGTCGTCGTCGCCCCCGTGGTGGTCGTCGGCCCCGTGGTGGTGCTCGGCCCCGTGGTGGTGCTCGGCCCCGTGGTGGTGCTCGGCGCCGTGGTGGTGCTCGGCCCCGTGGTGGTGCTCGGCGCCGTGGTGCCCGTCTTCGCCGTGGTGCCCGTCTTGGCCGTGGTGCCCGTCTTGGCCGTGGTGGTCGATGTGGTCGGGATGACCGCGGGCGTCGTTGTCGTGGTCACGCCGCCGCTACTGACCAGTTGGGTGACCTTGGCGATTACCGCCGCCGGTGGCTGCAGGATGTCCGGCGTCTTGTGCTTGGGCGGCGCCGGCAGGAAGGCGATGGTGACGAGCTGGTCGTTTTCGAGGCGGACGCCGGACTCGCAGTCAGGGTTGCAGGTGTCCTCCCGCCCTCCCGTCGAACCCTTCTTGTTTTGGAGGTACCCGTCCTGCACGGGCTCAGCCGGCGAGCCCCACGTCTCCACGAAGACCTCTCCCGGTTTGCCTTCGCACGTATCGCCGGTCTGGTAGAGGCGTCCTCCCGGCACTTCCAGCTCGCTGGCGTTGAGCAGCATGCCCACGGCGCTGGCGAACTTGCCCAAGGTGGCGTTGGTACCCGCCGCCGACTTCGTCGTGGGGTTGGTGTAGATGACACCGTCACCGTGGGTAGTGATGCCGAAGGGGTTCTTGGTGGTCTTGATGGGCGGTAGCAGCTTCCCGCAGGCGTCGATGGCGTAGCCCTCGAACCACGGCGTGGTCATGTTGACAGAGGGGTGCCCGCCGCCCGCCGCCGCGATCTTGTTGTCGCGGTACTCGCGGCTGTTGTACACCCCGATGACGCCCAGGATGACCAGGGCCAGGACCCCGAGGTAGTAGCCCCACGGCGGACGACTGCCGTAGGCACGGCTTCCACCCAGCCCCGCGGCGCGAGCTACTTTCTTAGAAGACGACGCTTTGCCCATAACGACCTAACAGGTTACCTTTCGGCGCGCACCGGCAGGGGCACGCCCCGTGAGAGTAGGCCAACCAGGGCGCGGCGCGCCACCGTGACGCCGAGACGGACGGCCAGGCCGGGCAGCACCAGGGGCAGCGCCCAGCGCCGCCGGGCCGGCGTGGCCCGCCGGGCGAAGCGCCACATGGAGACGTGGTGAGCCAGCAACATCCGGTACGGGTGGCGGTCGGCGGACACGCCTTGCACGTGGACCACCTGGGCTTCCGGCTCGTAGGCCACGGCCCAACCGGCCCGCCCGAGACGCCAACAGAGGTCCACGTCCTCCAGGTACATGAAGTAAGCCCGGTCAAAGCCGCCCACGGCTTCCCAGGCGCTCCTGCGGGCCAGGAAGCACGCCCCCGAGACCCAGTCGACCCGGCGGGAGGTGGCGTGGTCCCAGTCGTTCATGCGGTAGCGGCGCGAGAAGGGGTTGCCCGGCCAGAACTGGCCGAGGAACCCGTGCCCCAGGGCCTCCAGGAGGTCGGGGAAGCGGCGGGCCGAGGGGTACAAGGCGCCTTTCCCGTCGACGATGCGGGGCCCCACCAGGGCGACGTCGGGCCGGGTGGCGAGGAACTTGCGCAGGGTGGCCACGCTGCCCTCGCCCAGCACCACATCGGGGTTGCAGACCAGGAGGTACGCTCTGTCGCTGAGCGCCGCCCCCAGGTCGGCGGCGGCCCCGTACCCGAGGTTGTACCCCGTTTCGGCCCATTTCGCCTCCGGGAAACGTGCAGACAGGGCAGCCTCCGAGCCGTCGACGGAGCCGTTATCGGCCACGATGACGACGTCAACGCCCTCGCCCACAAGGCTGGCGACACAGCTGAGCAAGTGCTCCTTGGCGTTGTAGTTGACGACAACGCCGGCAATGTCACTCACGTCGCCGACAGGAGATATCTCACTGTGCGTTCCAATGGCTCGTGGTAGTCGGCCAGCAGGGGGACGCCGAGCAAGCGCAGGGCGGCGTTGTCGAGGACGGAGTTGGCCGGGCGGGGGGCGGGCCGGGGCGGCACCAGGTCCACCGTCTTTATGGCCTCGACCTGGTCAGGGGAGCGGCCCGCCGTCGACAGGACGTCCCGGGCGAACCCGTACCAGGTGGTGGCGCCGCGGTTGGTGACATGGAAAAGGCCCGGGAGGCGGGATATGCCGAGTTTGACCACCATGCTGGCAAGGTCGTCGGCGAACGTCGGGCACCCGCTTTGGTCGTCGACGAAGCGCAGGGGCCGCCCCTCACCGGCCAGGCGCAGGACGGTCTTTACCATGTTGGCACCGTGGCGGCCGCACACCCACGAGGTCCGCACCACCGTGGCGCCGGCCGCCAGGGACAGCGCCTCGGTCTCGCCGCCTAGTTTCGAGCGGCCATAAACCGACATGGGCCCCGTCCTGTCCCATTCGACATATGGAGCGGGGGACTTGCCGTCAAAGACGTAGTCGGTGGAAATGTGGACCAGATGGGCACCGGCATGGCGCGCTGCTTCCGCCAGGTTGCGCGGCCCGATGGCGTTGACGGCAAAGGCCTCGTCCACTTTTTCCTCACACGCGTCTACCGCCGTAAAGGCGGCCGCGTTGATGATCAGGTCGGGCTCCCATTCCCCGCAGACCTGAAGCACCCGCTCGCGGTCCGAAATGTCGAGCTCGTGGCGGGCCAAGGCGAGGACATCGTGGTGCGGGAAAGTCCCGAGCCGTTCGACGACCTCACGGCCGACCTGGCCCCTGGCGCCCGTGACGAGCACTCTCATTTGAGAGGCTCCCACCACCACCGATTGTCCCGGTACCAGGCGAAAGTCGCCGCCAGCGCCTGGTCGAGTTCGTGTTCGGGGCGCCAGCCCAGCGCCCGGACTTTGTCAGAACTGACGCTGTAGCGCCGGTCGTGGCCGAGCCGGTCCGTCACATAGTCGATCCTCTCGGGCCCGGCTCCGGCCAGAGCCAGGAGCTTTCCCGTCAGATCCCGGTTGGGCAGCTCGTTACCGGCACCGATGTTGTAGGTTTCGCCCGCCTCCCCGGCCCGCAACACCAGGTCGACGGCTGCGCAGTTGTCCTCCACGAAAAGCCAGTCCCTCTGGTTGAGGCCGTCGCCATAAAGCGGGACGTTCTTACCGTCGAGCAGGTTCGTTACGAACAGGGGAACAATTTTCTCCGGGTATTGCCACGGCCCGAAGTTGTTAGACGAGCGCGTAACCGTCACCGGCAACCCGTAGGTCGTGTAGTAGGAAAGGGCGATCAGGTCAGAGCCTGCTTTGGACGCCGAATAGGGCGAGCGGGGTTCGAGGCGGTCCGTCTTCGAGCGAACTGCCGTGCTCCACCGAACCGTAAACCTCGTCGGTGGAGATGTGCACCACCCGCTCGGTCCCCAGCCGCCTGGCTGCCTGCATGACCATGTTGGTGCCCACGCAATTGGTCATGGCGAAGTCCTCAGGCCCTGAGATCGACCGGTCGACGTGGCTCTCGGCGGCGAAGTGTACGACGGCGTCGTGCCCGGCCAGAGCTGCCTCCAGGGCAGCCAGGTCACAGATGTCGGCGTGCACGAAGTGGTAGCGCGTCCCGCCGCCCTTTTCTACGTCCACCAGCGTGGCCAGGTTCCCGGCGTAGGTCAGGGCGTCGTAGACGGTGACTTCGTCGTCGCTGTGGGATAGCACCCAGCGCACGTAATTCGACCCGATGAACCCCGCCCCACCCGTGATGAAGAGCTTCACGGCTCCCGAGGCTAGTTGGGCGCCGTTAGCAAGGTCCCACCCAGAGGTTGGCCGAAGCTCGACGAGCCGGCTAGGACAGGTCCACGAGACAGTGGTCGCCCACCATCAGCCTGGTGGCCCGGGGCCGGCGGGCGCTGCGGGTTACCTCTACGTTGTAGCCCAGCAGCGAGTCCTCGATGCGGCCGGCATCGATGACCCGGGCCGATCCGACCAGGACCGAATGTTCGATCTCGGAATGGCGGACCACGCAGCCCGGGCCGATGGCGCTGAAAGGACCGATGAAGCTGTCCACGATCTCCGAGCCGGAGCCCACGATGGCCGGGCCCCGGACGTGGCTGCGTACCAGACGGGCACCGGCCTCGATGATCACGCGGCCGTCGAGCTGGCACTCGGCGTCGACTTCGCCGTCCACTCGGCGTTCGATACCTTCGAGGAGCAGGCGGTTGGCCTCCAGCAGCGGCGTGAGCTTGCCGGTGTCGATCCACCAGCCGGCCAGGATTTCCGACAGGACTACGTGCCCGGCGTCGATCAGCCACTGGATGGCATCGGTGATCTTCGAGCTCGCCCCGGCTCGAGGGATTGATGGAGGCGACCGCCTCATGGATCCGGCTGTCAAACAGGTAGACCCCCACCAGGGCCAGGTCGGACGGGGGCACTGTGGGTTTCTCCACCAGCCGCAGCACCCGGCCGGCGGCGTCGAGCTCGGCGACGCCGAAGCGCTGGGGATCATCAACGTGGGCCAGGAGGATCTGGGCCGAGGGCACGACGGGCCCCTCCTCGCCCAGGCGGGGCGCCGTAGCCCGGGCCTGCTGCGCTTCGAAACGGCCGACGAAATCGCCCAGGTCCTGCTGGAGAAGGTTGTCCCCCAGGTACATGACGAAGTCCTCGTCGCCTAGGAAGTCCCGGGCGATCAGCACGGCGTGGGCCAGCCCCAGGGGCGCGTCCTGCTGGAGGTAGGTGACCTCCAGGCCCCATTTAGACCCGTCCCCCACCGCGCCCTTGATCTCCGCCGCCGTGTCGCCCACCACGATGCCGACCTGTTTGACGCCAGCACCGGCGATCGCCTCGAGCCCGTAAAAAAGGACGGGCTTATTGGCCACAGGCACCAGCTGCTTGGCGCGGGTGTGAGTGATCGGCCGCAATCGCGTCCCCGCGCCTCCCGAAAGGACCAAGGCTTTCATTAGCTGGGCAGGCTAGGTCATCAACTGGGCGCAGGCGGGCAACTAGGGGGGGGACGGGCCGCTGGGGGCAGGCGGGCCGGGCGGGGGCACCGGCCGGATATGGCTCACGTCACCGGCCGCCACGGTGACCAGCTCGTCCCGAACTTGTGGGCCGGTACAGGTGCGGACGAGCAGGTGGCCGTCACCATCGGTACCGATTGCCGTCCCGACCAGGGCGGGTGTCCCGTCCGCCAGCTTGACGCTCACCTCCCGGCCGATCGTGGCGCAGGACTGCCGGTAAAGCCGGCTTACCAGGTCCCACTGGCCGTAAAGGCGTTCCAGCACCAGCAGGGACTCCACCAGCACGTCTCCCCGGTTCAGCCGGGCCGCGTCGGCCGGCCCAGCCACCAGCGCGCCTAGGCAGGTCGCCCCCATCCCCTCGGGCGCCCAGGAGACGTTCAGTCCGGCGCCGACCACCACGGCATCGTCGTCGGGGCTCTCGGCCAGGAGGCCGGCGACCTTTGCCTCCCCTTGGCCCGGACCGGAGCCGATGATGTCGTTCGGCCACTTCAGGCGCACCACGGCCCCGGTCGCCGCTCGGGCCCCTTCGGCCAGGGCCAAGGCCACGGCGGCGGTGACCAGGTGGCGGCGGCGCGCCGGCAAATCCTCCCGGCCCGGGCGCAAGAGCACCGAGAACAAAAGAGAGCGGCCCGGGCGGGACTCCCACGACCGTTGGAAGCGGCCCCGGCCCGCCGATTGATGGTCGGCCACCACCACCGCACCTTCGGGGGCTCCTCGCCGGGCTTCGGCCACGAGGACGGAGTTCGTGGAAGTCGTCTCGGCCAGCTGGACCAACTTGCCGAAACGGGTGCGCGCCAGCCGGGCCACCTGGTCATCGTCGAGGACGTCACTGTCGACGGGCATCACCCCAGCCTGGCAGACTGCCCCAACGTGGGGGGCGCTTCCATCACCAAAGTCTTGATCGCCAACCGGGGCGAGATCGCCGTGAGGGTGGCCCGCGCCTGCCGTGACCTAGGCCTCGCCTCGGTGGCCGTTTACTCCGAGGCGGACCGGGGGGCCCGTCACGTCCGGGCCGCCGATGAGGCCTACCTGTTGGGGGGCACCCCGGCGGCCGAAAGCTACCTCTCCGTCGAACGGCTACTAGACGCCGTCGCCCGCAGCGGGGCCGACGCCGTCCACCCGGGGTACGGCTTTTTGGCGGAAAACGCGGCCTTCGCCCGGGCCGTGACCGCGGCGGGCGCCTGCTGGGTGGGACCGCCACCGGCGGCGATCGAGATCATGGGCGACAAGATCAGCAGCCGCACGGCCGCCGCCCGGGCCGGTGTCAGGCCCGTCCCCGGGACCGACCACCCTCTGTCCGGCCCCGCCGAGGTCGTGGAGTTCGGCGACGCCTTCGGGTGGCCCGTGGCCATCAAGGCCGCCTTCGGCGGCGGCGGCCGGGGTATGCGGGTGGTGGCTTCGGCAGGCGAAGCGGCCGAGGCTCTGGAGTCGGCCCAACGCGAGGCGCAGAGCGCTTTCGGGCGCCCTGACTGCTACCTCGAGAAGTACTTGACCTGGCCCCGCCACGTGGAGGTGCAGGTCTTCGGCGACAGCCACGGCAACGTGGTCCATCTGGGCACGCGCGACTGCTCGGTTCAGCGGCGCCATCAGAAACTGGTGGAGGAGGCTCCCGCCCCCGGCCTGCCCGGGCCGCTGACGGCAGCCATGGGGGAGGCCGCCGTCCGCCTGGCCCAGGCTTGCGAGTACGTCAACGCCGGGACCGTGGAGTTCATCTACCAGGACGGCGAGTTCTACTTTCTTCAAGATGAACACGCGTCTGCAGGTAGAGCACCCGGTCACCGAGATGGTGACCGGGATCGACCTGGTAGCTCTCCAGTTCCTGGTGGCCAATGGGCACCCGCTCCCCTTTTCCCAGGACGACATCACCTGGACGGGGCATGCCATCGAAGCCCGCATCAACGCCGAGGATCCCTCGTGGGGTGCCTTCGTTCCCACACCGGGGCGCATCACGCGCCTGCGCGCCCCGGCGGGGCCGTGGGTGCGGACCGACTCCGGCTACGAGACCGGCGACGTCGTCGGCGAGCACTACGACAACCTGCTCGCCAAGGTGGTGGCCTGGGGCCCGGACCGTGACCGCGCCGTGCGGCGACTGGTGCGCGCCCTGTCCGAGACCGAGGTCGAGGGCGTGGCCACGACAGTGCCGGCGCACCTTGCCGTGCTGGGTCACCCGGACTTCATTTCCGTGTCGCACTCGACTACGTGGCTGGCTCAGTCGGTCGACCTCTCGTCGATCGAGCCCTTCCCCGCACCTGAGGTCGCCGCCGGCGAGGAGCGTCAAGACGTCCAGGTCGAGGTGAAGGGCCGGCGTTACGAGGTCAGCGTTCGGTTGCCGGCCGGCCACGAGCTCCCCGGTCGGGGCGCCGTTCGAGGCGGCTTAGCCGGCGGCCGAGGTGGGGACCGCGGCGGTCCCGACGCCTCCGGCAGGCCGGGCGGACGACCGGCGGCGGACGGGCCGGGCCGCCCCGGCGGGTTCACCGTCACCGTCCCCATGCAGGGCACGATCGTAAAAGTACTCGTCAAGGTGGGTGACAAGGTCGGGGCCGGGCAGACCATGTGTGTCTTGGAAGCGATGAAGATGGAGAACAACATCGTCACCGAAACGTCCGGGACGGTCACCGAGGTGCGGGTTGAGGCAGGCCAGTCCGTCGGCAGCGGCGACGTCATCGCCGTGGTCAGCGCCGGCGGCGGTCCCCAGGCCTAAAGAGCGGCGGGGACGGCCCCCGCCCTCCTTCAGATCCGCCAGTCGAGGCCGACGTCCAGCGCCGGCGCCGAGTGCGTGAGGGCGCCGATAGCCAGGTACTTCACCCCGGTGGCGGCCACCGCTTGGACGTTGGACAGCCCCAGGCCACCCGACGCCTCCACGTCGGCGCCGTACCGGCGCGCCCGGCGAACGGCTTCGGCCGTGCTCTCCAGGGACAGGTTGTCGACCAGGATGAGATCGGCGCCCGCCTCCAGAGCTTCGTCGAGCTGGGACAGGTCGTCCACCTCGACTTCGATCGCCGGTCCGTCCCCGGCCGGCCCGTCCCCGGCTGGCGCGGCCCGGAACTGGCGCCGGGCGGCTTCGAGCGCCTCCCGCACACCGCCCAGGGCAGCGATGTGATTGTCCTTGACCAGGATGCCATCGGAAAGGCTCATCCTGTGGTTGGAACCCCCTCCGCACCGGACGGCATACTTTTCCACCGCCCGTAAGCCGGGCAACGTTTTGCGGGTGTCCCTTACGACCGAACCCGTGCCGGCGGCGGCCGCCACCGCCGCCGCCGTCAAAGTGGCCACGCCGGAAAGGTGGGTGACAACGTTGAGAAGCGTGCGCTCGGCCGCCAGCAGTGTGTCCGCCGGCCCGGCCAGGACGCCCAGGACATCACCGGGGCCGACGCGGGTGCCGTCGGGCACGAAAAGCGTGGCCGTAGCCGAGCCCGTCCCCAGGCGGTGGCTCACCTCGTCCAACACGAGCTGGACCGCCACCAGTCCGGCGACGGTGCCGGCTTGCCTGGCCACAAGAGACGCCTGGGCCGGCCTGGGCCCGACCACAGCCCCGGTGGCGTCGCCGGCGGGGAGGTCCTCGGCCACGGCCGCCGCCACCATGCCGGCCAGTTCGACCCAGGGCGGAGCCAGCTCGCCCCCGCGCGGAGCCAGCTCGCTCCTCGCCGCGGCCAGCTCGCTCCCGGGCAGGGTCACGTCGCCCCCGGAAAGTTGCGGCCCGCTCAAACGGCCGCCGCTGTGGTCCTGACCAATGCCCCCGGCGCTCGATCCGCCGCCAGTTGGCCCACCAGCAGTTCTCCACCCGGCCCCAGCTGGGCAACCTGGCGTAACCGCCACTCAGGCCGGGGGCCCGGGTAGTCCGCCCGCCAATGCGCCCCCCGGGACTCGTGGCGGGCCGAGGCCAAGGCCGCTACGGCGCGCCCGATGAGGACCATGTTGGACCGCTCCCAGCCGGCCGGGCCGCGCCCTCAGGAACGGCGCTGTCGCCACCGGCGCCGCCGTCACCGCCATGGTCGGGGTCACCAGCGTCCCCGGCGAGGAGACCGGCCAGGTCGTCCAGGCCCTCGGCCGACCGGCTGACGCCGGCGAACGCTTGCATGGCCGAACGGATGTCCTCCCGGCCCAGAGGTTGGCCGGATCCTCGCGCCAGAGGCCGGGGCAACGCCGTCTCCAGAACGACGGGTGCCCTCGGCGCCACCGGCCCCCGGCAGGCCAGTACGGCTTGCGCCGCCCGGCGGCCCACGACGGCCCCTTCGAGCAGAGAGTTCGACGCCAGGCGGTTGGCGCCGTGCAACCCGCTCGATGCCACCTCGCCCACTGCCATCAGCCCCTCCAGGGTGGTTCGGCCCTCGGCGTCCGTGAGTACGCCGCCCATGGTGTAGTGGGCGGTCGGGGAAACTGGGACCCAGTCCGACCCGGGCGCCAGACCGGCCGAACGGCAGGCGGCGACGAAGGTCGGGAAGCGTTCTTCCACGCCCCTCTCCCCTATCGGCGTGGCATCGAGGTAGCAATGGTCGGCGCCCAGCTCGGTCATCCGCCGGGCCATTGACCGGCTGACGACGTCGCGCGGGGAGAGATCACTCACATTGCCCTCGGCCCGGCCGGGTGCAGGTACCTTCCTTCGGAGTCGCGCAGCCGGGCGCCCGCCCCGCGCAACGCTTCAGATGCCAGAGGCCGGGGGTCGCGGCCGAGGTCCATACCCGTCGGGTGGAACTGCACGAACTCGAGGTCGGCCACTTGCGCCCCCGCCCGCATGGCCGACGCCAGCCCGTCGCCGCTGCACGCCCGGGGGCTCGTCGTGTACGCCCAGAGCTGGCCGTACCCCCCCGTGGCTAGGACCACAGTGCTCGCCCGGAGGTGACGTAACGCCCCTCGGGCCTGGTCCCAGACCAGGGCACCCGTCACCCGGGAGCCGTCGGGCACGGTCAGAAGGTCGACGAGGAAGAGACCCGGCATTACCGGCACTTCCCGCCGTGACGCCGCCTCGAGCAGGGCGCGGGTGATCTCCGCCCCGGTGGCGTCTCCCCGGGCGTGTACCACCCGGGCAAAACTGTGCCCACCTTCCTTGGCCAACGCACCGCGGTCGAAGCGCACCCCCAGGTCGGCCAGAAGTTCCACTGCCGCGGCCGCTTCGGCGATGACGGACTGCGCCACCAGCGGGTCGCCCAGGCCGGCGGCAGCCGAAACCGTGTCCGCGGCATGGGCGGCACTGCTGTCGCCGGGGCCTATGGGTGCGGCGATCCCGCCCTGAGCGAGCTGGGTGCTACCGCCACCGCCCGTTTCCTTGGAGATCAGGGCGACGCGGCGCCGGCCCGCCAGAGCCAGGGCCACCGACAGGCCGGCAATCCCGGAACCGACGACGAGGACATCCAGGCCGGGGCGGCCCTGCACCTCACTCACCTCCACCGGGTGAACCGATGGCGATCATTCTCTCGACCGCTCGCCGGGCGCGCTCCGCGATTGCTTCGTCCACCTCGACGACATGGGCCCCGAGACGAAGGCAATCGAGCAGGCGCTGGGGAGTGGTCATCTTCATGAACCGGCACTCTGCCCGGGGGGACACGGCCTCGAAAGTCGCCATCGGGTTGGCGGCGCGCAACTGGTGCAGGATACCGGTCTCGGTGGCGACCAAGGCGTGGCCGTCCCCAAGGGCGCGGGCCGCTTTGACCATCCCGGCCGTCGACAGCACGTGGGTCCGCTCTTCGGGGAAATCGCCGCTCTCGGCCATCCACAGCGCGCTCGTTGTACACCCGCATTCGGGGTGGATGAAAAGCTCGGAGCTCGGGTGGGCGGCGACCCTTTCCCGCAGCTGCACCGGCGAAATCGCGGCGTGCACGTGGCACTCGCCCATCCATATGTCGATGTGCCGCCCTGTCCGTCGGGCCACGTGTTGGCCGAGGAACATGTCCGGGAGAAAAAGGATCTCTGACGTCGGACGGGAGCGATCCGACGACCTCGACGGCGTTGGAGGACGTGCAACATACGTCGGACTCGGCCTTTACGGCCGCCGAGGTGTTGACGTAAGCGACGACCATGCCACCGGGGTTGTCCTCCCGCCACCTGCGCACGTCGCCGGCATTTACGGTATCGGCCAGCGAGCACCCGGCCCCCAGGTCCGGCAGCAGCACGGTGCGGTCCGGAGCCAGAAGCTTGGCCGTCTCGGCCATGAAGTGGACCCCGCAGAAGACGATCATTTCGGCGTCGCTGCGGGCGGCCAAGCGTGACAAGGCCAGCGAGTCACCCACGTGGTCGGCGACGTCCTGGACCCACGGGACCTGGTAGTTGTGGGCCAACAACACGGCGTTGCGGGCCCGGCCAAACGGCGCACCTCCGTGGCCCAACGTTCGAAGCTCCAGCCGGCGCTTTCGTCGAGCAGGTCGGCCGCGGCCTGCAGGTCGGTGCGACCCTCCTCGGCATCAAGGTTACGGCCCACCGAACTTATACTCTGGTTGAGCATATCCCCACTATAGCGGAACCTGGGCGCAACCGCACCCGGGGGAATAACGCGGTAGCGGGAGTCGCGTTCCCTCTCACGGGCCACCGAGGCGGCGCAGCCCGAGCCCAGGGGCCGGACGTTCCCTCAGGACTTCCCGGCGAAAACGGTAGAGCTCGGCCGGCCTCCCCCCGGTGCGCTGGTCGGACTCGCCCGTGGGTTCGACGAGGTTGGCCGAGGCGACCAGGCGGCGGAAGTTCTGTTTGTGGAGCACCTGGCCGGCCAGAGCTTCGACCACTTGTTGGAGCCTCGAAAGGGTGAACGTGTCCGGTAGCACCTCGAAGACCACGGGACGGTACGCCAGCTTGCCCCGGAGACGCTCCAGGGCGGCGGCGGCGATGCGTCGATGGTCCAGGGCCAGTGGCCGGCCCAAGCCGGGACCGGGGCGGCCCTCCGGAGCCGCCTCGCCTACCAAGTGAACTTCGTAGAGGAGCTCGTAGCGGTCGAGGACCCGCACCGGGTCCCACCGGGCATGGCCGAGGCCGAAAGTCAGTTCGGCTCTCTCCTGGCGGGTGGCGAGCTCGCTTGGCCTGGAGGATGCCAGCCAGCGCTCGAGAACCGGCACGACCGAGGCTTCCAGGACCGCGGGCTGGCCGTCACGCCAGTCTTCCCAAGGGAACAACTCATAGCAGCTCCGCCAGCTCGGCTGGGCGGGGCCGCGAACTTCCTGGTGACGGACCAGCGCCAGGTAAGCCACGGCCAAGGAACGGCCGCCCGGCACCCGGTTGCGGTCGCCGAAGGTGTAAAGCTGTTCGAAATACCTAACCGGGAGGCCGGTCTCGCGGTTGACGAGGCGCCTGACACCCTGCTCGAGGGTCCGGTCCACGGCATCGTCGAGGTGACCGGAAGGCAAGCTTTCCTGGTGCGGGTGCCGCTGGACCGTAAGCAGCCTGGGCGTGGTCCCGTCTACCGAAATGATGACGGCGTTAAGCCCGACGTCGGCACGTGCCGAAGCTGAGGGCGCGGCGGGCACGGACGGGCCGGCGATCTTTAGGGGGCGGGCGGTTGCCGCGGGTGCGGCATGCACAACTCGTCGTACTCGGCGATCACGAGCTGCTCCTTGGGTACCGAGCAGGCCGGGCACTCGGGGTCCCGGTTGAGACGGAACGTCCGGAACGTGCCCTCCAGGGCGTCATAGGCCAGCAGGCGTCCCACTAGTGGTTCGCCAATCCCGAGCAAGATCTTTATGGCCTCCATCGCCTGTACCGAGCCAATGATGCCGGGCAGGACACCGAGGACGCCGGCTTCGGCACACGACGGGGCCAGGTCGGCCGGCGGCGGCTCGGGGACCTGGCAGCGGTAGCAGGGGCCCTGGTGGGGCATGTACACGCTCACTTGGCCCTCGAAACGGAAAATGGAGCCGTGCACGACGGGTATGTCCAGCTTCAAGGAGGCGTCGTTGACGAGGTAGCGGGTGGGAAAATTGTCCGTCCCATCGACGATCAGGTCGTAGCCGGCGAAAATGTCCAGCACATTGTCCGCTCCGAGCCGAACGTCGTAGGCGACGACATTGACGTCGGGGTTGAGGTTGGCGATGGCTTTCTTGGCCGAATCCACTTTGCGCTCACCGACGCGCTCGAGATTGTGCAGTATCTGGCGCTGGAGATTGGAGGCGTCGACGACGTCCATGTCGACCACCCCGAGCGTGCCGATCCCGGCCGCGGCCAGGTAAAGGGCAGCGGGAGAACCGAGGCCGCCCGCCCCGAGTAGAAGCACTTTGCTGCGCAGGAGCCTGATTTGGCCCTCGACGCCGACTTCGGGGAGCAGTAGATGACGCTGGTAGCGGTTGCGCTGCTCGGGGGTGAGGACTCCGGGCGTCTCCCAGGGCAGGCCGTCGTCCTTCCAGCGGTTGAAGCCGCCCGTCACGCTGACGACGTTGGAGTAGCCGAGTTGGGCCAAGGTGTCGGCGGCGAGGACGCTGCGCGTCCCTCCGGCGCAGTAAACGACCACCGGGGTCGTCGGCTCCGGGATGCGACCGGCCACCTGAATTTCAAGGAAACCCCGGGGAATGTGCACGGCGCCCTTCAAGGCGCCTTGCTCGAACTCGTCCGCCTCGCGGACATCGAGGGCAACGGCTCCGTCGGACTTGAGCATGTCGGCCGCCTCGCCCGGGGCCACCTCGGTTACGCGGGCACGGGCGCTGGTCAGGAGATCACGGAAGCTGGGCATACCCGGTAAAACCCTACCAGCTTGGTCGGCATTCCGCTCCCGACTAGTTTGCACGGCGTTGGAACTAGACGCAGCAGTCGCCAGGCGGCGCATGTGCCGCAGCTTCCTCGAGCGCCCGGTCGAGCCGAACGTGCTCGAACGTGCCCTGACCCTGGCTACCCGCGCCCCATCGGCCGGCAACACCCAGGGATGGGCGTTCCTCGTCCTGGAAGGGCCGGAGACGGCAAGGTTCTGGTACCACGAAGCGGACAGCTCCTGGCTGGCCCATCCGAGCCACCCCGGCCTGCTCAACGCCCCGGTTATCGTGCTGCCCCTGGCCAGCCGGGCGCGCTACCTCGAAGCGCTACTCGGAACCGGACAAGCTCGCCGCCGGCTCCCGGCGCGTCGAGGACTGGGCCGTCCCCTACTGGTTGGTCGACACCGCCTTCGCCACCATGTTGCTGCTCCTCGGGGCCACCCAGGAGGGCCTGGGTGCCCTATTTTTCGCCCTCCGCAAACCGGCAACCGCCCTCCTGGCCGAGCTCGACGTGCCATCCGAGTGGGAACCGGTGGGAGCCGTGGCCCTGGGGTGGCCGAGCCCGGACGACAAGCCGTCCTTGTCGGCGTACCGGCCGCGGAAGGGTTTGGCCCAGGTGGTCCATCGGGGGCGTTGGGGAGAGCAGTGAGCAGCGGGGGCGAGCGGGCGGCGGCGGCTCCTGGCCGGCCCCGCTATGCCCGCGTTGCCCGGGCCCTGGCGGTGGCGGCCCTGGCCGTGCTCCTGGCAGGTGGGACAGCGGCCTGCGGGACCGGCGCCCAGCGTCTCGACGTCGAGGACGTGTACGCCCGGACCGTGGCGGCCAGAACGGCGCTGGCCGCAGTCGACCTCCACGTCGACGCCCCCCGCGCCAGTACGTACATCACCGCTCAGGGCTACGTCGACCTGACGGCTCCCGGCTTCAACATCGCTGTGCAGGAAGCCGGGATAAGCCTCAGGGAACTGCTACGGGGGAACCAGCTCTTCGTCGAGGTGCCAGCCTCGGCCCGGGCGGCCAACAGGGGCAAGGCGTGGGCGGAGTTCGGGCTGCAGGCCGGGACGGCTGCGGGCACCGGGACGGCTGCGGGCACCGGGACGGCTGCGGGCACCGGGACGGCTGCGGGCACCGGGACGGCTGCGGGCACCGGGACGGCTGCGGGCACCGGGACGGCTGCGGTTGGCTCCGTACTGGACGGGTCGCTGCTGGCTGGTTCCGTGTTGAGCGCCGTGGACCCCGTCCCGGTGCTCGAACTGCTGAGGTTGGCCCCGGCGAGCACCACCCGCTTGGGGTTTAGGAGCCTGGACGGCGTGAGCTCCACGGAGTACCGCCTCGACTACGGCACGACCGAGCTGGCCGGCGCTCCTGGCCGTGGTACACCCGGGGTGGGCGTGGTTAGCCTCCTGGCCGGGATCGCCCACCCCCGGCCGACCGACCTCCCCGTCGACGTTCTGGCTCGACAGCCGTGGCCGGCTGGTCGAACTGGAAGTGAGCGTGGTCATCGGGACCGAGCCCCTGTCCCCCAGTCCTGCCCAGGCCGCCCTGGCCAACCAGCTCCCCACCACGCTGAGCGTCGACATCTACCTGGGCCACTTCGGCGAGCGCCTGCTCCTGGTACCGCCCGCCGCCGATCGCACCAACAGGCTTCCGCTGGCCGAGCTCGAAGGCGGCACGCTGTAAAGCCCGGATCGGTAGCCAGGAGGGCATGGCCCGGATTTGCGCTGAGGGCTGGCGGCCCGGCACTCGTCGCCGTGGCCGCGTGCCTCATTTGCTACGCCGCGGGCTGGCGGGGCACCGACTGGGCCGCTCAGATATACCGGGCCGGCCAGGTCGCCCATTACGGCGTCATCGACTGGGACCCGGGCTGGTACGCCGGCACCTACCCGCTCAACTACAGCCTCGTTTACCCGCTCGCCGCCGCCTACCTGGGGCTGTGGCCAGTGGCCGCTCTGTCCGGGGCGGCCGCCGCCACTTGTTTCGACCGCCTGGTGTCGGCCGAGCTCGGGAGGCGGCCGGCCGGCAGCTGGTACTTCGCCATTTCGACTGTTATCGCCGTAGCCATCGGTCAGCTCCCCACTTTGACTGGCGAGGCCTTCGCCTTGGGCAGCGTGATGTGCTTCGCCCGCCTCCGCCACCCGACAGCTCCGGGAACGGCGGCCATCCTGCTGGGTTCCGGTCTCGGGCTCGGCGTCGGGGCCGCGCTCACTACCCCTGTCGTCGGGTCATTCCTGGCCCTGGCGCTGTTCACCCTGGGAGCCACGGGTGTGCGGCGGTCAACTCGTCGAGCCTGGTGGTACATGGGAGCCGCCATCGTTGTCATGGCCAGCGCGGCAGCGTTACCGGTCCTTTTCCCCGGGGCCGGGTACTTCCCCTTCCCCTTTGGCGACCTGGTAGCCGTGCTCGCCATCTGCGCCGTTATCGCCAGCCCGTTGCTCGCCACGCCGGCCGTCTTGCGGGTGGGAGCACTCCTCTACGGCGCCACGAGCGTCGCCTTGTTCGTCGTGCCCACCCAGATGGGCGACAATGACGTCCGCCTGGCCGCGTATATCGGCATGCCTCTGGTCGTTCTGCTACTTGCCCCGGCTAGCCCTGTCCCGCCCTGACCGCCCGGACCGCCCGGACCGGTCCCGCCCCTCCCGGTACGCGGTACCGGCGATAGCCACCTTGGTCGTCGCAGTCCTCGTCGCCTGGGACTGGGGGCCTATGGCCGAGGCCCTCGGGGGCGCCACCGACGGGCGCTCCAGTGTGCCGGCGTTTTACCGGCCCCTGATCGACGAACTGACGCTATTGAGCAAAGGTATGCCGGTCCGGGTGGAGGTCCCTCCCGCCGCCCATCATTGGGAGTCGGCTTATCTGGCCCCCGAGTTCAGCTTGGCCCGAGGATGGGAAAGGCAACTGGACATGGCTTACGACGGCCTCTTCTATCAGGCGGGCCCGATAACGGGCCCCCGGTACCGGTCGTGGCTTCTCGCCAACGGGGTTTCTTATGTCGCTTTGGCCAACGCTCCGCTCGATTACGCGGCCACGTCCGAGGCTGCTTTGCTGCGCTCGGGCTTGGTGCCCGGTCTGCGAGCGGTTTGGCGTAGCGACAACTGGAAGCTGTGGGAAGTCATCGGCAGCCCGGGCCTGGCCAGCCGTCCGGCACGCGTCGCTGCCCTCAGCCCCCGGACCGTTCTGGTCCGCTTTTCCACGCCCGGGACCAGCGTGCTCAAGCTGCGCTGGTCGGCGTACTGGGACCTTTCGGGACCGGCCCGGCGCTACGCCTGCCTGAAACCGGCGCCCGGTGGATGGACCGAGCTGCAGACCGCCTACCCTGGTGATCTACGGCTCCAACTGTCGCTGTGGGGGGCCGACCACGGCACCTGCCAGGCCGTTTTGGGCCCTGCGGCGACGTACCATCGGGGGAGACAACGGATGAGCGATGCTTGACCGACCGGGAAGGGAGCGGACGGCGCCGACTGACACTACGGCTGAACGGACCATCACGACCGAGATCCCGGGCCGGGGGCCGGGCGAGGACCGTGCCCGCCTGCGGGCGGCGCGCCGGCTGGGGCGCCCTTTCGACCGGCAGAACTCATTTGTCGTCGGCTTCGTGGCCACGATCGGGGTGCTCCTGGCCATCGCTCTCGGCGCCGCCGTTTACTCCATCCGGAGCACCCTGGTGCTCGTCTTCCTGGCTTTGTTCATCGCCGTCGGCCTGGAGCCGGTCGTCGCCTTTTTCACCCGCCATCGCGTGCGCCGCTCGGTTGCCGTGCTCCTCGTCGTCCTGGTAGCCGCCGGCGTCGTGGCCGCTTTTGTTTATTCGGCCATCTCACCCATGGAGCACGAGATCAACGAACTGAGCAAACAGGTCCCCAAGTGGCGGACGGAGATCGGATCGGGCAAAGGCACCGTAGGGCGGGTGGCCCGTGACCTCCACCTGAGCTACTACCTGAGCGGTTCGGGGAGCAAGAGCCTGACCAGCGGACTGGCGTCCGGGGCGCTCGGCGCCGGAAAAGAGGTGCTGAGCGCCATCAGCTCGTTCCTCGTGGTGGTGGTCCTCACCGTCTACTTCTTGGCCGCCCTGCCCTCCATAAAGCGGTTCAGCGTCCATCTCGTGCCCCATACCCGACGTGAACGTTTCTCTCTCCTGTTAGACGACGTCCTGGCCGGGGTGGGAGGCTATTTGCTCGCCAACCTGTTCACTTCGCTTGTCGCCGGCCTGGGCACCTTCGTCTGGGCCACGGTCTTCGACATTCCCTACGCCATACTGCTGGCCCTTTTGGTGGCCCTGTTCGACCTGGTGCCCGTGGTGGGCTCGACCATTGCCGGAGTTATAGTCAGCCTGGTGGCATTGGCCGTGTCACTACCCACGGCAATTGCCACTGCCGTGTTTTACGTCGCCTACCGGTTTATAGAGGATTACTTGCTCGTCCCTCGGGTCATGCGCCAGGCTGTAAACGTGTCGCCCGTCGTGACCGTTCTCGCCGTGATCATCGGGGGCGCCCTGCTGGGCATAATCGGTGCCCTGGTGGCCATACCCATCGCCGCCGGTATAAAGCTGGTCCTCGAGCAAAGTATCTTCCCACGCCTTGATAATTCCTGACATGGTCGACATGGCCCCGCAGTTCCAGGGCATGATGGACCTGGAGGCGCACGGTCCCGACACCTATGTCGGCGCCGGCCCGAGGTACCCGTGGGAGGGCCTTTACGGCGGCCAGATCGTCGCTCAGGCCCTGCGGGCGGCCGACCTGACGGTTAGGCCCGGCCACGCGCCGCACTCGCTGCACGCCTACTTCCTGCGGGTGGGCGACCCTGACGAACCGGTCCGTTTCGAGGTAGAACGCCTGAGGGACGGGCGCACGTTCGTGGCCCGCCAGGTCGTGGCCCGCCAGTCCACCGGGGCGATACTGAACATGTCGGCGTCTTTCCAGGCCCTGGGCAGCTCGACCATGGACGTCCAGCTGACCGAGCCGCCTTTGGTAGCCAGCCCTGAGGCGGGAAAAGAGGTGAGCTGGAGCCAGCTGTTCGAAATGCGCCTGGTGGAGGGCTCGTTCCAGGGTGCCGGGGAAGGTACCCAGTCAGCGAGCTGCTGGTTCCGGCTCCTGGAGGACCTCGGTCCCGAACCGTCCATGCACGCCGCCGCGCTCGCCTATGCCTCCGACAGTGGCCCGGCCTGGCTGGCCGGCGCCTTGCACGAGGTGCAGTGCTCGCCGGCGCAGTCCTGGCGACCGGTGAGCCTTGACCACGCCATCTGGTTCCACCGCCCGTTCCGGGCCGACGAATGGCTGCTGTTCGAAGCTTCGAGCACATCGCTGCGCGACTCCCGGGGCCTTACCCAGGGCCGCGTTTTCTCCCAGGACGGGGCCCTGGTGGCCAGCGTGGCGCAGGAGGTCTTCCTGCGCCGGCCGAAGACGGTGTGATGAAGGCCACCACCTCCCGGCGGGCCACAGCCGCCCGGCTGGCAGCGCTCGCCCTGGCCGTGGCCGGCCTGGTGTCCTGCGGTGGCCAGGGCCTAGCCAGCGGGCCGAACGGTACAGTGGCGTCTGTCGCTTCCTCGACGGTGGGGGCGAGGATGATCAAGGGACTGGGCCGGATCCTGGTCACATCGGCGGGGGTCACCCTTTACATGCTCACGTCCGACCCCCCGGGCATCAGCAACTGTACCGGCTCGTGCTCGATCGTGTGGCCTCCCCTGGAGGCAAAGGGCACGCTCCGGGCGGGCCCGGGGGTCAACCCGGCACTGCTGTCGACCTTGAACCGCAGCGACGGCATCCGCCAGGTGCTCTACGCCAAGCATGCCCTGTACACCTATCAGGACGACACCAGTCCGGGCATGGTTACCGGCCAAGGGGTGGAAACCTACGGCGGGATCTGGTGGGTGGTGGCACCTTCAGGCAAACCCGTCACCAGCGGGGTCACGCCCGTCGCCACCACCACCTGAGGCGACGACCGGTCTTCTGGCCACCACCGCTAACCTGGCAGCATGGACGGCACCGCCAACCCGACCGTCGAAGTCGAACAGGCGCGTGGTCCGGCCGGACCGGGCCTGGGCCAGGCGGGCTCGCTGACGGTCGTGGGCCCCCCATCGCTTGTGGGCCCGCCGTCGCCGATCGTGACAGGGCCACCGCCGCCGGCGGTTAACCGGCCCCGAGGGACGGCTGACCGCTTCGCCCGCTGGGCCCTACGGATCCAGGAGCCCGCCTCGGGACAGGAGATCCACAACGTCTTCAGTTCCTCGATCGCCCTGTCGGCGACGCGCTGCCTTCTGAGCTACATCGTCTTCCCGGTGCTGGCGCCCTGGGTGGGCGCTCTCCCTCTCATCGGGCCGGCCATCGGGCTGCCCGTAGGGGCGCTGGCCCTGGTTTTCGACGTTCGGGCCATCCGCCGGTTCTTCAAGGCCGACCACCGCTGGCGCTGGGTGGCGGCGGCCCTCTACCTGGTGGTCATGGCGATGGTGGCGATCCTGATGGGCCGCGACATCTCCCGCCTGGCCTGACCCGGCCGCCGCCGGCGGCCCTACCCGCCGTAACCGGCAACGGCCTCCAGCCCCTTGACCGCCCCCAACTGGGAGAGCACCGACAGCGGGGCACTGGTGTAGACATCGACGATCACGGGGCCGTCGATATAACGGGCCAGGACAGCCGAAGTGACGGGGTGGTGGGCCTCGTTCTTCGCCGCGGCCACGCTCGGGTATAGCTCGACGGTTATCTGGCCGAAGGTGTCACCGCAGTCCCCCTGCCACCAGAAGAGCTGGTCGTAGGCACCGTAGACGCTTCCGAAGTGGGCATTGTCCCAGCAACCGCCGGTCACCACGTGCTCGATGTCGGTGACGGTGGATGTGAGCCCGGCAGGCAGGGCGGCCGGGGGCGTGCTCGGAGGCGCCTGAAAACTCGGGCTGGGCGCCGCCGGGCCCGAGATGCTCCCTCCGCCCACAGTGGGCGATACCCAGATGCCCGAGGCGGGGTGAGTGGCGGCGTTGCGGCCGCCCGCGGCCACGGAAACGCCGCAGCCGCCCATGGCCAACGCCGTCGCGGCCAGACCGAGAACCGTCGTCGTCACTCGTCTTCGCATACCCGGGAAAGACTAGCGGAGCCTCGGCGTGCTCTTCGTTTCAGGACATGGCGGGAGGGGCCAAGTAGGCGAACGCGGGCAGGTTCCTTACTACCGTAAAAGCGACGGCCAGCCCGGCGAACGTCCAGCCCACGAGCCGGGCGCTCGGCGAGGGCCACGCCCACCAGCCCGTGGCCTTCCCCAGCCACGCCAGCCATCCCCACGCCATGGCCAGGGCCATGACAGGAAGGAGGGCGTCGGCGTGCATCATAAGCCCGAAGTGACCAGGAGCTGCTGCCCATACCGCCCTCGTCCCCCCGCAGAGCGGGCACCACAGCCCGGTCAGGGCGTGAAAGGGGCACGGAGGAGCCAGGTGGTGCCGGAACGGGTCCCGCAAAGCCACCGCAGTCGTGGCCGCCACAAGCCCGGCGGCGGCGACCACGGGGGCCAGGGAAGACGGAGCCACGGCGGGGCGCCGGCTCCCGGGGGCCGGGGACAAACGCGCCGGCCCTCTACGGCGTTGTCTTGGGCGTGATGCTGAAGCTTTGAGGCGGCACCTTGAGCACCACAGTCCCCATGATCTTGTCAGCCAGGGTCTGGCGCTGCGCGTCCCACAGCGGGAAGAGCATGTCGATGATAAAGGGCACGAAGCACAGCCAGGACGCCACCACGTGAATGAGGGCACGGACAAAACCCAGCCCGCCACCGATCGTTTGCCCGGTGCCGGCCTTGACACACTTGAGGCCGGCTACGCGCATGCCGGGGGTGGAACCGTACTGGCCCAGCTGAATGGAGAACCAAATGGCGATGACCAAGGCCCAAAGGCCACCTATCACGGTAAAAAAGACGGTACCGACGGCCCGGCTCAATATGAACAGGACGATGTACGGGACGGCCCCGATAGCCCAGTCCACCACCCATCCCAGAGCGCGCTGCGGCCACAGCGCCAGTTCGCCCTGAGGCAACGAGGTGGGCGCCCAATTGGCCTGCGGCGAACCGAACTGACCGTAAGGTGGAAGTTGCTGGCCCCCGTAAGGCGGAAGCTGCTGGCCCCCGTATGGCGGTTGGCCGGGCGCCCCGGCGCCGGGGACTGCGCCCCAGTCGCTGGCGGGAGGCTCTCCGCCGGGTTGTGGCGCGCCCCACGGCTGCTGGTTGCCGGGTGCGCCCGGGTCGTAATTGCTCACGCTGGCCCTTTCATTAGGGGTTTGTCGGTAGTATGCCAGGTCGGCGGGCCCGTTGGTAGGCTTTCCTGGTCCCGGGAGGCAGCGACACCGACTTGCGGTGCCCGGGCACTACCACAAAAAAGGCTGCCCGAGGCCCTCCTTCGGCGATGACATCCCTCCTGGAACACCTGCGTTCAGCCACCGGGCCGGCCGCCGGGCCCGACGAGGTCCTCGAGACCTTCACGGCCTGGGCCGCAGGCAAGGGGCTTCGCCTCTACCCGACCCAAGAAGAAGCCCTCCTGTCCGTCTTGGCCGGCGACCACGTGATAGTGAACACGCCCACCGGCTCGGGCAAGAGCCTCGTCGCTTTGGGCGCTCACCTCGCCGCCCTGGCCGGAGGCAAACGCTCCTGGTACACCGCCCCCATCAAGGCCCTGGTGTCGGAGAAGTTCTTTGACCTCTGCGCCGAGCTTGGTACCGCCAACGTCGGCATGCTCACCGGCGACGCCTCGATCAACCCGGAGGCACCGGTGATCTGCTGCACGGCCGAGGTGCTGGCCAACGTGGCCCTGCGCTATGGCGAGGCCACCCCTGTCGACCAGGTCGTGATGGACGAGTTCCATTTTTATGCCGACCCCGACCGGGGGTGGGCCTGGCAGGTACCGCTCATCGAGATGCGGGGCTCACAGTTTGTCCTCATGTCGGCCACCTTGGGCGACGTCTCCCGCTTCGTCGCCGATTTCGAACGGCGCACGGGGAGGCCCACTACCGTGGTGACCTCGGCCGAGCGTCCCGTGCCCCTCGACTACCGCTATGCCCGCACACTGGTCCACGACACCCTGGCCTCGCTCATATCCGAGGGGCTGAGCCCGGTTTATGCCGTTCATTTCACACAAAAAGCAGCCGTAGAGCGGGCACAGGCGCTCACCAGCGCCCAGATCACCAGCCGGTCCGAGCGGGACCAGGTCGGCGCCGCTATCGCCGGGTTCCGCTTTGCCAGCGGGTTCGGCCAGACCCTTTCCCGCCTGCTGCGCCACGGTATAGGTGTGCACCACGCCGGCATGCTGCCGCGCTACCGCAGGCTGGTCGAGAAGCTGTGCCAGGAAGGGCTCCTGAAGGTCGTGTGCGGCACGGACACGCTGGGCGTCGGGATAAATGTCCCCATCCGGACGGTCCTTTTCACCGCCCTGTCTAAATACGATGGCACGACGAGCCGGGTGTTGTCGGCCCGCGAGTTCCACCAAATGGCAGGGCGGGCCGGCCGGGCCGGGTTCGATTCCGCCGGCAGCGTTGTCGCCCAGGCGCCTGAGCACGTAAGCGAGAACGACCGGGCCCTGGCCCGCGCCGGCGACGACGCCGCCAAGCGGCGCAAGGTGGTAAAAGCCAAGCCGCCCAAGGGTTTCGTGAACTGGGACGAGGGCACCTTCAACCGCCTGGTGGCCTCACCCCCCGAGCCCCTGGCGTCCAGTTTCAAGGTCACGCACGCCATGCTGCTCGAGGTGCTCGACCGTCCCGGGGACGGTTGCGGCGCCATGAAACGCCTGTTGACGGACAACGATGACACCACGCAGGCTCGGCGACGGGACGTCCACCAGGCCATAGGCATGTACCGGTCATTGCTGGCGGCCGGAGTGCTCGAGCGGCTGGACGAGCCCGACGACCTGGGGCGCCGGGTGCGAGTGACCGTCGACCTACAGGACGACTTCGCCCTCAACCAACCTCTCAGCCTGTTCGTGCTGGAAGCTGTCCCCCGTTTGGACCAGTCCGCGCCGGACTGGGAACTGGACGTCGTTTCGGTGGTCGAGTCGACCCTGGAAGGCCCGTGGCCCGTCCTGGCCGCCCAGCAGGAGCGCGCCCGCACCGAGACCCTCGCCCGCCTCAAGGAGGAAGGGATGGAGTACGAGGAGAGGATGGAGATCCTCCGTGAGGTCGAGTACCCCAAACCGCTGGCTGATTTCCTTTACGAGGTATTCGATGTCTACCGCGTCCGCCACCCCTGGGCGCGGGACTACAACGTGCAGCCGAAGTCGATCGTTCGGGACATGTACGAGCGGTCGATGGGTTTCTCGGAGTACGTCGCCCACTACAGCCTGGCCCGCTCGGAAGGTTTGGTCTTGCGTTATTTCTCGGACGCGTATAAGGCGTTGGTCCAAAACGTGCCCGAAGGTACCAAGTCGGCGACGGGGCGCGATATCACTGAATGGCTGGGGGAGATCGTGCGCCAGGTCGACTTCGAGCTTGCTCGACGAATGGGAGCTGTTAAGCCATCCCGGCGAGCTCACTGAGGCCGTGGCCCGAGGAGAACGCCCCATCACGCGCCGCCACGACGAGGCACCACCACTGAGCGCGAATACGCGGGCGTTCCGGGTGATGGTGCGCAATGCCGCCTTCCGCCGGGCCGAGTTGGCCGCCCGGCGCGACTGGCGGGCCCTGGAGGATCTCGACCGGGGCGAGGGCTGGGACGCCGCCCACTGGGAGCTGGCTTTCCAGCCCTACTTCGCCGAGCACCCCGGCATCGGCACCGGCGCCGACGCCCGGGGGCCGGACCTGTGGCAACCCGAAGAGACGGGCCGGCTCTGGCGGGCCCGCCAGGTCATCGACGATCCCGCCGGCTTTCATGAATGGGCACTCGTCATGGCGGTGGACCTCGACGCCTCGGACCAGCTCGGCGAGGCGGTCTTACGGCCGCTGGCCGTCGAGCGGGCCCACTAACCTGCGGGGATGGCCATAAGACCTCTGGGGCGTGACGAGGCGCTGCAGCACCTTTTCGTCCTCGGCATCGCTGTGTTCCTCATCATCTCGCCGATCTACCTGGTCACCCCGGCGTACGCCGAGTACACGCTCATCGGGCTGGGGGCCCTTTTCGCCATTATCGACTTGGCGGTCATCGCCGCGCTGCGTAGGCCCAAGGCCTAGCGCCGTCACAGGAGGCCCGTTGAATGGCTCTGCCGACCCGCCCTTTGGGCAAGACAGGGATGGACATCACCCGTACCGGCTTCGGTTCATGGGCGGCCGGCGGCGGCGGCTGGGCCTTCTCGTGGGGCCCGCAGGACGACGAGCAATCGATAACGGCCATCCGTCACGCAGTTGACAAGGGGGTCAATTGGGTCGACACCGCGGCTGTGTACGGCCTCGGGCACTCCGAGGAGGTAGTGGCCGCGGCCATGAAGGGCATACCCGTCCCGGACCGGCCTTTCATCTTCACCAAATGCGGCCTGGTATGGGACGACGAGGACCGATACCGTCAGGCGCTCCGGGTGGGCGCGGCCAAGAGCATCCGCGCCGGTGCTGAGGCGTCGTTGCGCCGGCTCGGAGCCGAGGCCATAGACCTGCTCCAGATGCACTGGCCGGCCGACGACGGCGCCCCGATCGAGGAGTACTGGGGGGCGATGGTAGAGCTCAGGGAGCAGGGCAAGGTACGCGCCGTCGGGCTCAGCAACCACAACGTCGACCAGCTACGCAGGGCCGAGGCGGTCGGGCACGTGGACACCCTGCAACCGCCCTTTTCGGCCATCAAGCGGTTCACGGCCACAGAGATCGCCTGGTGCGCCGACCATGCGACAGGTGTGATCGTGTACAGCCCGATGCAGGCGGGACTGTTGACGGGAGCCTTCACCGTCGAACGGGTTGCCGGCCTGCACAGCGACGACTGGCGGGCGCGTGATCCCCAGTTCCAGGGGGAACGGCTAAAGCGGAACCTGGCCCTGGCCGACGCGCTACGGCCAATCGCCGCCGGCCGGGGGATTTCTCTGGCCGCCTTGGCCGTGGCCTGGACGCTGTCCTGGCCCGGCGTGAGCGGTGCCATCGTGGGGGCGCGCAACCAGGCCCAGGTCGACGGCTGGTTGCCGGCGGCCGGGATCGAGCTCACCCCGGCTGAGCTCGATCAGGTGGCGGCGGCGATCGAGGCCACCGGCGCCGGCGAGGACCCGCTCAAGCCGAGCCGGTGAGGTCGATCCGGGCCAGCCGGCGCCCGACCTTCAGGTAGTAGTCGCCCTTCATCCCGTTGAACTTGCTTTTCAGGACGTCGACCAACGCTTCGCGGAGATCGTCGGGAGCCAGAGCCACCTGCTCCTGATGGCCGCCGCCGGCTGGCTCGACCACCAGGCGCAGGCCTTTTTGCTCGGCCACCCGCCGCACTTCGCCATTGCTGGCGGCAAAGCCGAGCGATCGCACGGTCTCGACGACCGGCAGAGAACGGTCGGTGACGACGGGCAGGTCGTGCATGCCGGCGTAGTCGCGGCGGGAAAAGTGAGCGGTGAACTCGGCCCGGGCCGCCATCGCCGCGTCCACCCCATGCAGGGCAGCGGTAACCTCGCCGGCCACGATCCTTTTCACGTCCCGGGGATGGGCGGAGCCGGACGCCAGGCGTTCGGCCAAAACCACCAGCTCTACCGCCTGCCATTCCGACAGGGCCATCAGGTAGGGCGCCATCAGTCGGTCGGGTACGGACATGACCTTGCCGAATATTTCTCCCGGGGATGCGGTCAGAGATACGTAATTACCCCTCGACTTGCTCATCTTCGCCCCGGTGCCGTCCGTCCCCTCCAGCAGCGCGGTGGCCACGACCAGCTCGGGGGCCTGACCGCATATCTCCATCACCTTGCGGCACATCTGCATGTTGAGGAACTGGTCGAGGCCCCCGACTTCCAGGTCGCAGCGGACCTCCACCGAGTCCAGGGCCATGGCCACCGAGTAGAGCAGCTCGGCCAGCGACAAACTGTGGCCGGCCGAGATCCGGTTGCGGAAGTCCTCTCGCTGCAGGGACATCGCCACCGGGACGTGCGCCGTCACCTCGATGAGCCGGGGCAGGGTCACCTGTCGCAACCAGTCGCCGTTGTGGCGGAACTCGGCCCGAGAAAAATCGAAAAAAGGCGAGGCCTGGTCCCGGTACGTGGCCAGGTTGGCGGCTATCTCGTCGTCGGTGAGGGGAGGCCGTTCGTCGGAGCGGCCGCTTGGGTCCCCGATCTTGGCCGTCACGTCCCCGACGATGAAGACCACGTGGTGGCCCATGCGCTGGAAACGGTCCAGCACCAGGATGGGCACGGCATGGCCGAGGTGGACCTCGGCCCCCGTAGGGTCGATGCCGAACTTGGCCACAAAGGGCCGGCCTTCTCGCTTGGCCTCGGTAAGGCGCGCCGCCAGGGCGTCGGCCGAGGGCTGCAACTGTTGGCAACGTTCGGCTACCAGGGCCGCCTGCTCGGCCGGGGACATGTCCGAGAAATCCATGCGCCGGCGCTCGTGGGTCAGGGCCAGCAGGTCCCGTACTACGGCGTCGTCAGCCAGGTCGGCCCCCTCCAGCAGCGGGCGGGCCTGTTCGACGGAATGGCTCAGTTGGGTCATCGGGCTCTTGTGCGTCTCATATCGTGGCGCCTCAGCCTAATGGGGCCGCCGCTCAGGCAACGGCGCTACGGAAGACCCGGGTGGCCCAGGCCAGGGTGAGCACACAAAGGGGGACGAGCACGGCGAAGGCCTGCCAGGTGGCGGACGTGGCCAGGGCGCCTCCGGATAGTTCCCGGGAAGCGACCACGAGATAGTAGAGCGGGTTGAAATGGGCCAGGACGCGTAGCCACCCAGGCCCGAAGGAGATGGGCAGCAAGACCCCGCCGAGCAGCAGCACGGGGAGGTTGAGCCCGGTGACGACCGAGGCGAAGCTACTTATGTCCTTGGTCACGATGGCCAGGGCGACGGCGAAGGAAGCCACGGTCACCATGAGCAGGCCGAGCAGTACGGCGAGCACGCCCAGGCCGGCCAGGTGCACCTCGAACCCGAAAGCCGCCCCCACGGCGACGAGAAGTATGTCGAAAAAGTACATAGCGGCGGTGGAGAAAAGCACCGGGCCCAATAACAGGGCCAACCGGCTCGCCGGTGTCACCCGGAGGCGCTCGGTGAAGCCTGCCTTCAGCTCGAATATCGTCCCGAACCCGGGGCCGTTACCGCTGGCGAATGCCTGCAGCGAGAGGATCCCGGGCAGGAAGTCGTCGATGGCGTGACCGTGGCCGCCGCCCCCGAGGGGCAGGTGGTTGAGCAAGGGGGTGAAAAGCACGAGGTAGAGCAAGGGCGTCGACAGCCCGACGAAGAGCCACACCGGGTTTCGCAGCATTTGCAAGCCGTACCGGTTGAATAGCAAGCCAATATCGCGGAGCGTCTTCATGCTGCCGCCTCCTGGCCGGCAGGCCCGGGCTCGGCGTCGCGCAAGGAGCGGCCCGTCTGGGCCAGGAAGACGTCGTCGAGGCTGGGTTCTGACAGGCTTATCGATGCGATGCCTATGCCCTGGGCGTCCAGGTGGCGGATGATCTCGGGCAGCGACCGGGTACCGTCCTCCACGTACAGGTGGACCTGGTCCTCGTGGGTGCTCGCCTTCCTCACGAACGCCAGGGCGCCGAGTACGGCCAGGGCCCTTTGGGCTCCCCGCTCTGGGGGCTCGGGGACGGCGTCGTGGTCGCCGTGCCTCAACGACAGCACGACGCGGTCGCCGGAGACCTGCCGCTTCAGATCCCTGGGGGTGCCTTCAGCCACCACCAGACCGTTGTCCACGATCATCACCCTGTCGCACAGGGTGTCCGCCTCTTCGAGATAGTGAGTCGTGATGAAGATGGTGGTGCCCAGCTGCCTCAGTTTGCGCACGTACTCCCAGAGGTGGGCGCGGTTCTGGGGGTCGAGGCCGGTGCTCGGCTCGTCCAGGAACAGCACCTCGGGCCGGTGCACTATGCCCAGGGCCAGGTCCAACCGCCGGCGCTGGCCTCCCGAATAGGTCTTGGCCCGCCGGTCGGCGATCCCGGCGATATCGAGGACGGCCAGCACCTCGTCGACGTCCCGCCCCACCTGGACCTTGCCGCTGCCGTAGAGGCGGCCTTGCAGCATAAGGTTTTCCCGGCCCGTGGCCAGGTCGTCGGCCCCTCCGAGCTGGCTCACATAACCTATGCGCTGGCGTACCTGCCCCGGCTGGCCGACTACGTCGTAGCCCGCCACTGTGGCAGTGCCGGCGCCAATCGGCAGCAATGTCGTGAGCATCCGCAGGGTCGTCGTCTTACCCGCCCCGTTCGGGCCGAGCAGGCCCAGGATCTCGCCCCGGGTGACCCCGAAGTCGACGCCCCGGACGGCCTCTACCTTTTTTCCCCGAACTTTGAAGCTTTTTCGCAGTCCCGACGCCATAACCACCTCGTCGCCTGCCATCACATGTCCTCCCTGTCGCTCACCGGCACCTCACTTACTGGCCATTGCCACGCTTCCGGGACCACCGTGTCCCCGCCTTCGTGGACCGCCCTCCACCATTCGACCCCGTCCAAGCTCCCCGAACGGATGTCGCGTGCCAACTTCCGTACAAAGTCCAGCTCGGCCACCTTCATGAGGTCGCCGAACTCCGCCTCGACCCAGAGCAAGCGAGGCAGGCCGTGTTTTCCCACCATTTCCCTGATGGCCTGGCCCTGGACGATCTCCAGCTCGAGGCGGCCGGCTCGCTCATCGAGCAAGGCGACGGCGTGATCGGGGGGCAGGGCGGGCAGGAAGGACAGGGCGGCCTCGAAGGCCGGGTACTCCTTGGCCGGCGTGGACAGGAGGTCGCTTAGCCATTCGTGCGCCTCGACCAGACCGGCCTGAGTCACGCGGTAAACCGTCCTTTCCGGGAGCCGTCCCTCCCTCTGGGTGCCCGTCGCTTCGATAAGGCCCCGGCGCTCGAGCGACTCGACCACGGCGTACAGCGAGCCATAGTTGAGCCGGACGCTGAACTGCTTACCCCGCTGGCGCAGAGTCGTCGCCGCCTCGTACGGGTGCATAGGACGTTCGGCGAGGCAGATCAACACGGCCAGGGCCAGGGGGTTGGAACGGTTGCGTGGCGGCACGGACGCTCCTTGACCGGGTACTCGCGCATCGGGTACTCGATACAGAGTACTCAAACAAGATCAGGGCGTCAAGGGGACGGCGGTGCCCGGCGGGGCAAAGTTGTGGGCGAGGGCTGGCGAGCCGGGAGCGGGAGCGGGGTGGTCCGGAGCGGGGGTGGTCCGGAGCGGGGGTGGTCCGGAGCGGGGGTGGTCCGGAGCGGCGGGGGTGGTCCGGAGGGCCTAACTGGCCCGGGCCACGATGTTGAGGCGTACGTAGTCGAGGGTGGGCACCGGCATGGCCGCCGCCACCCGCTCTGTGAAGGCCCTCCGTTGCCGAGGCTCAATGGTGTCGAGGTGCTCGCGGAGGCATACCGTTTGGAGAAAGTCGGCCAGAGCGGTGCGGTCGGAGAATGGCACCGGTTCGGGGTGGGACCAGACGTTGAGGTCCTCGAAACCGGCCCGCTCCAGGCGCCGCGCCGTTTGCTCCGGGGAGGCGTACAACCAGGTGCCCGCTCTTTCGACGCCCAGTGACCTCACAACTTCGAGCAATCCGGCTATGTTGCCCTCGCCGCCGCACTGAGCCACGAGCTGGCCTCGGGGGCGCAGGACGCTGCGAATGTTGGCAAAAAGCCTGTCGTGGTCCGTCACCCAATGGAAGGTCGCCGTCGAGAACACGGCGTCCACGGCCCCGGTGCCGTTGAGGACCGGAGGGTGCAGGTCTAGTAGGTCCAACTGGAGGAAGCTCACCCTCCCACCGGCGACGGCCAGGCGGGACTTCGCCTGCTCGATCATGGCCGCCGACGCGTCGAGGGCGACGACGTGGCCGTCCGGTAGCGCTTTCAGCAGCTCCTCGGTGACCCGGCCGGTGCCGCAGCCGGCGTCGAGGACGGTCTCGTCACCGGTGAGTTCCAAGCGTTCGAGCACGGCCCGCCCCCAGCGCGCTTGGGGGGTTGACACTTTGTCGTACCGGGCGGCGTCCCACTCCATGCGCCGCGAGCTTAGGGACACGCCGCGGGCCCGGCAATGGATTAGTGGCGACCAGATCAGCCGGGGGGAGAGGTCGGCCGGGGAGAGGTCGGCCGGGGAGAGGTCGGCCGGGGAGAGGTCGGCCGGGTGGGGTCAGAGGGGATCAGCACCGGCGGCGAGCTCGGGGTGGCGCCGGCTGAGGTCGGCGCACTCCCGACAGACCGACTCGGGGATGACGCCCAACCGCATAAGGATAGAAAAGACCCGGCACCCCAGGCAGTAGCCGGCGAAGCTCTCCAGCGACGCTGCCGTCGCCAGGCAAGCCAGGACACCCCACGCCGCCAGATGGTCGTCAAAACCAAACCAGAGCACCAGGGCCGAGCTGGAAAAGGCCACGCCCATCGCCTGGGCGAAGCGCTTGGGCGGTCCGGGCACCGGTCGCGGCGGTCCCAGGCGAGGAGCAACCACCCTGGTGGCCAGCTGGCCTAGCGGGCTCAGGGTCGGCCCTGTCAGTACCCGTGCCCAAAACCCGTAGGTGATGGGGACCAGCAGCCACTGCTCGTCGAAGACCATAGCCGCCACGCACATGACGACCACGCAGCCGGCCACCACCCGAGCCGCCAAGTCGTTGACCGGGTTGGGAAAGTCGAACAAAGCCTCAAACCGTCCTGCCACCTGGAACCCTTCTGCCATCAGTGCTGCTCTGCCGCGGTCACGATCAGTGGCAAAGTCTACCGAGCCGGTCAGGATTCGGGCCGAGGCGGCTCAGCCGGGCACCTCACGCTAGCCTCGGGAGGATGGACTTGCTGTGCTGGGAAGATCGGCCGGTGCTGCGCCGACCGGTGCTGCTGGCAGCTTTCGAGGGCTGGAACGACGCCGGCAACGCGGCGTCGGAGGCAGTCAACTTCCTCTCGCAAACGTGGGGCGCGGCCACTTTTGCCGCCTTTGACGGCGACGAGCTGTTCGACTTCACTTCGAGCCGCCCTCAGGTACACCTGGAGGCGGGCGAGGCCCGGCGCCTGGAATGGCCGTCGGTAAAGTTCGCTCGGGCCTCGCTGCCCGCCACCGCGGGTGACGTCGTCCTGCTCTCCGGCCCCGAACCCCAGTTGCGCTGGAAGGCCTTCGTCGAGGAGGTCCGCGGTGTGTGCACCTCGCTGGGCGTCGAGCTCGCCGTCCTTCTCGGGGCCCTGTTGGCCGACGTCCCCCATACCCGTCCGGTCAGGATTACCGGGGGTGCGGCCACGGCCGAGCTGGCCGGCCGGGCGGGCCTGGAGCCGTCCTATTACGAAGGACCGACGGGCATAATCGGTGTACTGAGCGACACCCTGGGCCGCGCCGGTATACCGACGGTGTCACTTTGGGCCAGCGTGCCACACTACGTTTCGCAGAGCTCCTCGCCCAAAGCGACCATGGCACTCGTCGAACGGAGCGCCAGGCTGCTCGCCACCCCCGTCGACGTCGTAGAGCTTCAAGATCGCCTCGGCGGCCTATGAACGCCAGATCAACGAGCTGGTAGCGTCGGACGACGACGCCTCGGCCTACGTTACGCGCCTGGAGGAGCAAGACGCTGACGCCCGCCTGAGGGAAGCCGACCAGCCCCCCGACGAGGGCCCTCGCCTGAGCCCGGCGTCGGGCGAACGCCTCGCCGCCGAAGTCGAGCGTTACCTCAGGGAGCACCGCCGGGACTGAGCCGCCGGTACCGGGCCGCCGGTACTGGGCCGCCGGGACGGAGCCGCCGGGACGGAGCCGCCGGGACTGGGCCGCCGGCCGTCTGGGCCGGGCACCAGGGGCCCGGGGCGCCATGGGGCCGAGGTAACGGTAGGCTCATGACCAGTGCCAAATTGTGCTCACGGCTTTCCGCAGGGCGAGTGCCTTATCTGCCGCACGCTGGGCGCGGCGACCGGAACGGGCAGGGCTACCACGACCAGGGTGGCGGCCCCCGCCGAGCTGGGCACCCTGCTGGCCCCGACCCGGGCTGGTCCCATGGTCTCCACCCGGGGGCAGGACGCCGAGGCGGTGAGCGAGCGCTCGGGCAAAAACGGGCGCCGCGGTAAGAGAAAGTTGTTCTGGCCCGTAGTGGCCGCCATCGTGGTGGGCGCCGTGGCCGTGTGGGTCTTCGCTGGAATTTTCCTGTTCGCCCTACACATCGCCGAGTACGTGGCTCTGGCCCTGGTGGCGGGCTGGGCCGGTTACCGGATTGGCCACGCCCGGGGCCGGCGTCGCTCCTAGGCCGGGCTCGCCTCCTCCTCGTAGGCGACATAGCCGGTGTCTTCGAGTTCCAAGGCAAGTTCCGGTCCGCCCGTGGCCACCACACGGCCCGCCGACAAGACGTGCACGGTGCTTACCGGTAGCTCGGAGAGGAGCCGGTTGTAGTGGGTTATGGCCAGCACGCCGATCCCGGCCAGCCTCGATAGCTCCCCCACGCGGTGGGCGACAGCGCGCAAGGCGTCGACGTCCAGTCCCGAATCGATCTCGTCCAAGACGGCGATGCGGGGCCGGATGGCACCCAGTTGGACAATCTCGCACCGTTTTCTCTCCCCGCCGGAGAGGTCGACGTTGAGTGCGCGGGACAGGAAGCTCTCGTCGAAACCGACGCTTCGGGCCTCCGCCGCCACCAGCGCCGGGACCTCGGCCGGGTCGCGGCCCAGGGCCGAAAAGGCTTCGCTGAGAGCGTCCACCAGTGTGACCCCGGGGACCTCTATCGGGTATTGCAGAGCCAGGAAAAGTCCGGCCTGGGCGCGCTCCCAGGCCCGCATGTGCAGAAGGTCCGCCCCATCGAGGGTGACCGTGCCCGCCGTCACCTCGTAGCCCGGGCGGCCGGCAATTACGTGGGACAGCGTCGACTTTCCGGAGCCGTTCGGGCCCATCACGGCGTGGACCTCCCCGCTGGCCACCCGCAGGTCGATCCCTCGCAAGATTTCCTGGTGCCCGACACGGACGTGCAGACCTTGTATGACAAGCTCGCTCAAGGCACCGTCACCACCACTTCGTCACCCTCCACCCGGGCCGGGTAGACGTCCACCGGCTGCGTGGCCGGCAGGCATTGCGGGCTCCCGTCCTTCAACGAAAACGTGCTGCCGTGCTTGGTGCATTCGATCGTGCAGGTGAACGAGTCCACCTCGCCGTCTGAAAGGGACCAGTTCTGATGGCTGCACCGGTCCGCCAGCGCGTAGACGTCAACACCGAGGCGGGCGATGCACACGCCATAGCGCCCGCCTTCGACGCGGATAGCCGCCCCGTCGGGCACGTTTGAGAGCTTCACCCTCAGTTCGCCGCTCACGAGACCTGCCTCATGCCGAGCCCCACCGAGCTCAGCTTGGCCGCCACGGCCTGGCGCAAGCCGGCCCGCATACCCCGGGCCGGAAAGCGTACCAGCACGTCGTCAAGAAAGCCGAGGGCGATCAACAGCTCGGCCGAGGCTGTCGGCACCCCACGGCTCTCGAGGTAAAACAACTGCGACTCGTCTATCGGGCCCACGGCCGAGGCGTGGGAACAGCGGACGTCGTTATCTTCGATCTTCGAGGTTCGGGACCGAGTCCGCTTGCGCCCCCTCGGACAGGACCAGGTTGCGGTTGGCCTGAAAGGCGTTGGTGCCCTTGGCCCCCTTCTCGACCCGGATGAGGCCGGAATAAACCGAGTGGGCGTTGTTGGCCACGGCGCCCTTGAAAAAGAGGTTGGACCGGGTACGGGGGGCGGCGTGGAGCTGTACGGTACGCAGGTCGTGCATCTGGTGCCCACCGCCCAGGTAGGCGGCCAGCAGCTCGCTGTCACCGCCGACGCCCTCCAGGGCCGAGTCGGTGCGCACACGGGCGTACTCGCCCCCGAGCGCCACCGTCATCGAGCGCAAGGTGGCGTCCCTGGCCACCCTGCTCACCTGGTTGCCGAGCTGCCAGGCGCCCTCACCGAGCAGCTGCACGTGGCCGAAATCGAGGCGGGCGCCCGGCCCGACCTGCAGTTGGGCCAACGGGACGGCGAGAAGGTCGCCGCCGGCGGAGGCGACCACCTCCACCACCTGCACAGACGCGCCCTCGGCCACCTCGACCTCCAGGCGGGGGAAAATAGCGGCCCCCTCCCCCTCGAGCCAATGGACGACCACGAGGGGGGCGCCAACGGCGAGACCGGCCGGGACCCTGACCCGCCAAGGTACCTCGGCGAAGGCACCGTTGAGCGCCGTCCACAGATCCGCCTGAGGCCCGGCCAGGACCGGGAGCGGCTCAGAGGCCTCCCAGAAGGGACCTGACCCGGCGGGCCGATCTCCAGGCCGGGTTGCGGGCGGACCACTTCGCCCAGCCCTCCGTTCCGGCTCACGACGACGGTGGCGTCGGCGCCAGCCGCCTCGACCAGAGCCCGGAGGCGGGGCGGCAGGTCGGCCACATGCGCACCCCCCGCGGCGCCGGGCGGGCACGGTGCGTAGCGGTCGAGGTCGAGCTCGTCGATGCGGCTGTAGCGCCAGAATCTCCTCCGACTCACGGGGCAGCTCGGAGCTCAAGAAGCGCTCCCAGGAGGCGAGGCGCATCTCACGGAGCCACTCCGGCCCCGGCCGCGAGGCTACGACTTGCGCGTTGAACTTGGAGTTTTGGAGGACCGGCACGTTGGCGGCTCAGCTTATGCGCTCGTCAGGTGCTCCCGGCCAGGTAGCCGAGGACCTCCTCGTCCGTCGTCTGGGTGAAGTCCTCGTACCAGGCCCCGACGGCGGCCATGTCCACCGGTTGGACGGGGCACACCTCCTCGTCCACCCACGGGGCGAGCCCGGCCAGTACGTCGGGTGGGGCCACGGGGACGGCCAGGACCACCCGGCGCGGGCGCTGGCGGCGAACGGAGGTGAGCGCCGCTTTCATGGAGGCACCCGTAGCCAGCCCGTCATCAACCACCACGGCACATCTGCCCGCCAGCGGCGGAGGCGGGGCGCGGCCGGCCCGGTAGGCCTCGTCCTGCCGCCGCACCTTCTCCATGGCCCGGTGTACCAGCTCATCGACTAGGTCCGACCGCAGGCCCAAGGCGGCGATGACGCCGTCGTTGAGCACGGTCACGCCGCCCGGGGCCACGGCCCCCACCGCCAGCTCCTCGTGCCCTGGCGCCCCCACCTTCCCGACGGGCATAACCGTCAGCGAGGCGCCCAGCAGGCGAGCCACTCCGGCGCCCACGGGGACGCCGCCGCGGGGCACGGCTACGACGACGGCTTCGAGGGCACCGGACAGGGCCAGCCTGCGGGCCACTTGTTCACCCAGCACCCGGCCCGCCTGGGCGCGGTCAATAAACGAGGTGATGGGACCAGGCGGGCCGGCGGGCAACGCCCGTCACTCTCCCGGTCCCTTTTCGGTGTTGTCGACGACGACCCGGCGGTGGTCTTCGGCGTCGTAGCGGACGGGAATGGTCTCCCCGACCTTGACCCGGGCCCGGTCTTCCAGGGTGGGGAAAGCGACCCTGGTCGTCACTTCGAACGCCTCGGCGCCTTTGGGCTCCACTCTCAATGTCAGGCGGCTGCGGGTGACGGGACCGAGGGTGCGTTCGTCAATGACGGAGATAACCAGGGCCTGGGCCCGGCTGGTGAGCGGCTTCACGTCACCGAAAACCTGGTCGGCGTCGACCGGGTGCTCGGGCTCCCGCCCCGGCGGAGTGGGGGTGGCACCGGCCGAACGTTCCCGGGTGCGCTCGCTGCGCTCACGGGGCGGCCGCCGAGGTGCCCGCGGGGGCGCCGGGGGCGGAGGCGGAGCCGAACCGGGGTGGTCCGCTCTCGCCGTGCGGGGATGGCCGCCCATGCCCGTGCCCTGGAAGGGGCCCTGAGCGTTGACAGCCAGGCTGAGCACTACTACCACCACCACCAAGGTGATGGCCAAGGCCAATGCCGCTCCCACAGCTGGATCTTACGACCTGGCAGCGCGCCTCTCAGCCGACACTGCCCTCCATCTGCAATTCGATGAGCCGGCTCCATTCGACGGCGTACTCCATGGGCAGGGTCCGCGTGACGGGCTCGATGAAGCCGTTGACGATCATGCTCATAGCCTGCTGCTCGGAGAGCCCACGGCTCATCAAATAGAACAGCTGGTCGTCACCGACCTTGGAAATGGTGGCCTCATGGCCCACCTGAGCGTCGTGCTCTCCGAACTCGATGTACGGGTAAGTGTCCGAGCGGGACTTCTCATCGAGCAACAGGGCGTCACAGCGCACGAAGCTCTTGGAGCGCTTGGCCCCCTCCTCGAAACGGACCAGGCCCCGGTACGAGGTCCGGCCGGCGTCCTTGGAGATGGACTTGGAGATAATGGTCGACGTCGTCTCGGGGGCGGCATGGACCATCTTGGCCCCGGCGTCCTGGTGCTGGCCGGCGCCGGCGTAAGCCACCGAGAGCACCTCCCCGGAGGCCTTCGGGCCCATCAGGTAAACGGCTGGGTACTTCATGGTCAGCCGGCTGCCGATGTTGCCGTCGATCCACTCCATGTGGGCCTCGGCCTCGCAATAAGCGCGCTTCGTGACCAGGTTGTACACGTTATTGGACCAGTTCTGTATGGTCGTGTACGTCACCCGACTGGACTGCTTGCAAACGATCTCGACGACGGCGGAATGCAACGAGTCTGAGGTGTAGACAGGGGCCGAGCACCCCTCGATGTAATGGACCTGGGCGCCTTCGTCGGCGATGATCAAGGTGCGCTCGAACTGGCCCATGTTTTCGGTATTTATGCGGAAATACGCTTGCAGCGGCATCTCGACCTTGACCCCGGGCGGCACGTAGATAAACGACCCCCCGGACCACACGGCCGAGTTGAGGGCGGCGAACTTATTGTCGTTGGCCGGGATAATAGTCCCGAAATACCGTTTTACGATGTCGGGATATTCCCGGAGCGCCGTGTCCATATCGCAGAACAGGACGCCCTGGCTGGCGAGTTCGTCCCGGTTGCGGTGGTAAACGACTTCAGACTCGTATTGAGCCGTGACGCCGGCAAGGTACTTGCGCTCCGCTTCGGGTATCCCGAGCTTGTCATAGGTGGCCTTCACCGAGTCGGGCAACTGGTCCCAGGCGGAGACCTGCTTGTCGATCGGCTTGATGTAATAAAAAATGTCATCGAAATTGATGCCCGACAGGTCCCCGCCCCACTTCGGCATCGGCCGGCGCTCGAAGTAGCGCAAGGACTTCAAGCGCCTCTGCGTCATCCACTCGGGCTCGCCCTTCATCCACGACATCTCGCGAACGATGTCCTCGTTGAGGCCCTTCTTCGGCTTGAAGACATAGAAGTCCTCGACGTCGCTCCAGCCCAGCTGGTAGCGGCCCAGGTCCAGTTCTTGAGCAGTAGCGGTCACGGTGTTCCCTTCATTGGGATTTCTCCTACGTAGATAGTAACAACCCCGGTGCCCCTACCGTCCTGCGCCTTCCCCGGCACCATCGGCGACCCCCTCCCGGGCCAGCTCGGACGCCATCTCCTCTGCCGCCGCCCGCACGGCGGGATCGTCCGGGTCCCCCACCATCACGGCCAGTAAGCGCCGGCGCCCGCCCCGGTCCGCCGCGCCGGCCAGCACCGCCCCCAGGGCGGCGGCGTCCGGGCTGACCAGTACCACCGGCCTGCCCCCGGTCACCGAGCGGACGGCCTGCGCCGGGTCGTCAGTCACCTCGGTCCCGGGCGGGGCCGTGGAGCCCGGGTCGCGTGGCACAGTAATTTATAGCGCAATGCCCCTTGCCGAAGTCCCTACGCCTCCTACCGCGCCCCGGCGCACCATGACCCACCTGGCTCACGACGACGCCCGGGCGGACGACTGGCAGTGGCTGGCCGACCGGGACGACCCCGCCGTCGTTGACTACCTGCAGGCCGAAAACGCCTATGCCGATGCCGTGATGGCCCCCACCGCCGGGCTCCAGGACCGCTTGTTCGAGCAAATCCGCGCCCGGGTGGCCGAGACGGACATCTCCAGCCCCACCTTTCACGGCGGCTGGTGGTACTGGTCCCGGACCACCGCCGGCCAGCAGTACCCCGTGCACTGCCGGCGGGCGGACCCCAACAGGTCCCTCACCGCCGGCCAGGTCCTGGCCGCCGCCCGCGCCGCCCTACCGGGCGCCGGTGCCGCCGGCGACGGCACGCCGCCCCCCCCGACCGGTGCGGCGCCGCCCGGGGACGTCGTCGCTCACGCTGGCCAAGTCGTCCTCGACGAAAACATCCTGGCCGGGAGCTCGGAGTATTTCGCCGTGGGTGTCTTCGACGTCCGGCCCGACCAGCAGGTGCTGGCCTATGCCGTCGACCACGACGGCTCGGAGCGCTACAAGCTTCGGTTCCGGGACCTGGGCTCGGGGGACGACCTGGCCGACGTGATCGAAGATGTCTATTACGGTTCGGCCTGGTCGTGCGGGTGCACCAGCTTTTACTACGTCCGGCCCGACAAGGCCATGAGGCCGTGGCAGGTCTGGCGTCACGTCCTGGGGACCCCGTCGTCCCGGGACGAGCTGGTTTACCAGGAGGACGACGAGCGCTTCTTCGTTTCCGTGGAGCTGACCCGGAGCCAACGCTTCGTGCTGGTCACCTGCGAGTCCAAAATGGCGACCGAGGTGCACTACATGCGGGCCGACAAGGAAAGAGGCCGGCTTAGCGTGGTCCTGGTCCGGCGGGAGGGGTTCGAGTACGACCTCGACCATGCCGTCCTGCCCGAGCGGGGCGACGCGTGGGTAGTCCGGGCCAACCAGGGCCCTGACGGGGAGAAGCTCGACAATTTCGCCCTGTTCGAACTGGCGGTGGGGGAAAACCGGCCCACCGCGCTCACCCCCGTGCTGGCTTACCGGCCGGAGGTGAAAATAGAAGCCGTCGACGCCTTTGCCCGCCACCTGCTCGTGCTCGAGCGGTCGGACGGCATAGAGCAATTGCGAGCCGTGCGCCTAGCCGACCGGAGCGAACACGTGATCGTGCAGCCGGATCCGGCCTATGCCCTTAGTGAGGAACCCAGCCCGGAATGGGACACCGACGTCGTCCGCTTCGGTTACAGCTCGATGGTCAGGCCGACCTCCACCATCGATTACGACCTGGAGCACCGCCAGCGCACCCTGGTGAAGCAGACGACGGTCGGCGGGGGCTTCCAGTCCGACGATTATCGCACCCAACGCCTGTGGGCCGGCGCCGAGGACGGGACGAGGATCCCCGTCTCGGTGGTTTGTCGGGCCGGGCAAAGACTCGACGGCACGGCCCCGTGCCTGTTGTACGGCTATGGGAGCTACGAGATCCCCATAGACGCCTCCTTCTCGCTCTCCCGGCTCAACCTCCTCGAGCGGGGTTTCGTTTTCGCCATCGCCCACGTGCGGGGCGGCGGAGAAATGGGCCGGCCCTGGTACGAGGGCGGGCGCCTGATGCGCAAAACCAACACTTTCACCGACTTCATCGCCTGCGCCGAGCGTCTTGTCGCCGATGGGTGGACCTCGCCCGACCGCCTCGTCATCCGGGGCGGCAGTGCCGGAGGACTGCTGATGGGCGCCGTGGCCAACATGCGTCCCGATCTGTTCCGGGCCGTCGTCGCCGAGGTCCCCTTCGTCGACGTAGTGACCACGATGTCCGACGAGGGCCTCCCTCTGACCGTGACCGAGTGGGAGGAGTGGGGCAACCCCCGGGACGACGCCGATGCCTATGCCTACATGAAGTCTTACTCGCCGTACGACAACGTGCGCCCCACCGGCTATCCCTCGATGTACGTGACCGCCGGCCTCAACGACCCTCGGGTGGGCTACTGGGAGCCGGCCAAGTGGGTGGCCAAGCTGCGGGCGACCAAGACCGACCCCAACCCCATCGTTCTGCGCACCGAGATGGGGGCCGGCCACCAGGGGCCGTCAGGTCGCTACGACGCCTGGCGGGACGAAGCCCGGGCACAGGCCTTCGTCCTGGCCACCGTCGGCGGGCCGAACTGAGGTTGGTGTGGGGGCCGAGGTCTGGTTGGAGTGGGCCCAAGGCCGCAACGCCAAGGCCCGGGCCAAAGACCGCTGGCGGGAAACCCGCGACTTCGATGCCTTCGGCCCCCGGGGAGTTCTCAGCAGCGGCCGTAAGGTCGTTTCGTTCGCATCCAACGACTACCTCGGGCTGGCGTCGCACCCCGATGTGCTCGCCGCCGCCCACGAGGCCATTGACCGCTGGGGCACCGGGTCCGGCGCATCGCGCCTGGTAAGTGGTTCGCGGCCGGTGCACGGACAGCTCGAACAGGCCCTGGCCGACTGGAAGTCAACCGAAGCGGCCATCATTTTCCCGACCGGGTACGCGGCCAACCTGGGCACCCTGTCGGCCCTGGCCGGCCCCCAAGTGCTCATCTGCTGCGACGAACACAACCATGCCTCGATAATCGACGGCTGCCGTCTAGCCTGCAGCCTCGGGGCGCACGTGGAGTTCTTCGCCCACGCCGACGCCGCCGCCGCCCGGGACCTGCTCCGTCGATGGACCGGAAGGGCCATCGTGGTCACCGACGCCGTTTTCTCGATGGACGGCGATAGCGCTCCGCTCGAGGACCTGGCGCGGGTGTGCGCCGATCACGACGCCTTGCTCATGCTGGACGAGGCCCACGCCGTCCTGGCGCCCCATGCCGGCTCGCTGCCGTGCGCCGCGCTGCGGGTGGGGACGCTGTCGAAGACGTTGGGCAGCTTGGGGGGCTTCGTGGCCGGCGCCCGGGTGATGACCGACATGCTGGTCAACCGGGCCCGGCCCTTTATTTTCACCACGGCCCCGGCCCCGGCCGACGCCGCCGCGGCCAAGGCGGCGCTGGAGGTCCTGCGTTCCGCCGAAGGGGTGGCCCTCGTCCGCCGCCTAGAGGGCTACGCGGCGCGGTTCAGGCGCCCGGGGGCGCCGCTCTCGCCCATCGTGCCCATCGTTGTCGGCGCCGAGCGGGCGGCGCTCCAAGCGTCCGCCGCCCTGTTGAGCGAGGGCCTGTTCGTGCCGGCCATACGACCCCCGACCGTACCCCCCGGGCGTTCCCGTCTCCGCGTCACCCTGTCTGCCGCCCACAGCGAGGAGGAGGTCGGGCTGCTGGCCGATCTTCTCGGTCGCCACCGGTTGTGGCCCTGAAGGCCCTTTCAGTGCGCCCGGACCGGGGGTTCGCCGTCAGGAGCCGGGTTGCGCACATCGATCACCGAGGCCGGTAGTGGGGCGAGGCCTGCCCCGCCCTCCGATGCTTTCTCGATCACTTCGGCGATCTCGTCCCCGATGAGCTCATCGCGCTCGAGCAGGGCGTCCCGGAGCGCTTCGACCACGTGGCGTTGCGCTCGGAGGATATCGCGGGCACGGTCGTGGGCCGAGGTCAGGAAGGCCTCCACCGCCTGGCGGCTGGGTTCGTCGGACAGGACCTTGCTCACCAGGTCGCCGGGGGCGCGGGACGCCTCCAGGGATATAAGGCTGGCGGCCATGCCGTAGGCGCCCACCATCTGGGCGGCCAAGCGGGTCGCCCCGGCGAGGTCGCCGGCCGGGCCCGTGCCTGGCTCCCCGAAGAAGATCTCCTCGGCCGCCATCCCGCCCATAGCGATCTGCAGCAACGCCTCGCATTCGCGGCGCGTCTGAGTGAAACGTTCCTCGGCACCGGAATGGGACAACAAGCCGAGGGCTTCGCGGCGCTTGATGATGGAAAGGACATCGAGGTTGCGGCCGGGAGCGGCGAAGTGGGCGACGGTGGCATGGCCCGCCTCATGGGTGGCGATGGCCCGACGCTCCGCCTCGGTGTATATCACGGGCTGAGCCAGACCAAGTTCCTCCGTCATGCGGGCCTTTTGCACATCTTCCCAGCTCATTTGCGCCCGTCCGGCCCGCAGCGCCCACACCAGCCCTTCGTCAAAGAGGTGCTCGAGCATCACGGGCGAGTAGCCGAAGGTCGAGGCGGCCAGGTTGTCCCGTTTGCCGGGCTCGTCCAGTTCGGCATTGTGAGCTTTGCGGGCCAGGTAGTAATCGATGATTTCGCGGCGGCCGACCCGGTTGGGGACGTCGACCCTTATCGTGCGGTCGAAACGCCCCGGGCGCAGCAGGGCGGGGTCGAGGTCGGAGGCCCGGTTGGTGGCGCCGATCACCAGGAAATTAGCCGGCATAAGCACCTTCTTGCGCAACATCCGGGACGGCGGCAGCCACCGGTTTATGGCGTCGATAAAGGCGTTACGCACCCGCCGGCCGAGCGGGGGGACATCGAAAGACTGCAGCTGTATGAGCAGTTCGTTAACGACGCCGGCGATGCCCTCCCGGCCCGGGCCGGCGCCCAGGCCCCCTCGGGTGGCGCCGATGGCGTCGATTTCCTCGATGAAGCCGATGGCGCCCCCTTCGCGCCGGCCGTAGCGCTGCAAGGCCCGGAAATAGGCCCGTATCTTCCGGTTGGTCTGCCCGTAGTACATGGACTGGAAGGCCGAGGACGACACGAACAGGAAGGGCACGCCCGCCTCGGCCGCCATGGCCTTGGCAATGTAGGTCTTGCCCGTACCGGGAGGGCCTTCGAAGAGCACGGCGCGTCGGGCGGTGCCGCCCATCCGCTCTTCGAAAGTGCGATGGCCGAGGAAAAGGTTGAGAGTCTTGATGACCTCTTCGACGACGGCGTCGGCCCCGACCACGTCGGCCAGGCCAATGCCTATTTCCTCAGGCCGGTACAAGACGTGGGGCGAACGGCCCGCCATGAGCAACGGTCCCCCCAGCACGAAGGCGAGCAGGACCACAAGCAGTAGCCCGGGCACGTACGGCAGGAAGGACGCAGGAATGCCGGGGTGCGGCCAGTGGAAATCGCCGGCGGCGGCCGCGTAGTTGCCCTGGGCATAACGGATGACGCCCGCCGTCGTCCGGCCTATCACAGGAACACCGATAACGACCAGGGCAACCAGCAACCACCGGAACCGGACTTGCCGTGCCCGTTCCCGGGACGTCATGACGTCCGCGTCGCGGAGGACGCTTGCTGACCCCAGCGCTGCCAGTTCCATGGCTGTACCCTCCCCTTGTCCGTGGACTTGGGCCGGAGTCTAAAGCGGTGTGCCGGTTGTGCGCCCCCGTTAGCGCGCTAAGCGTCAAGAAGACCACTATCTGTGCGGCGCCCGTATCACCCTGTCCGTGTCTTCGCCTCACCGTTTGACTACGGTTTGGCCGAGTGCCCGAGTTGAACCTCCGCAACGATGTCTATCGCCGCCCTCTGCAGACGGCCCTCGACCGCCTAGGCCTGGGCCGCGGCTGGCGCTGCGCCGACGTCGGGGCGGGCGGGGGCGACGTGACGGTGGCCCTGGCTGCGATCGTCGGCCACCACGGCCGGGTGTACGCCCTGGACATCGACCCTGCCCGCAGGAACGAAGTGGCCCAGGCGGCGGCCGAAGCCGGCGAGGCCCAGGTCGTGGCCATCACTCAGGCCGCCGAAGACCTGGTCCTGCCCGAGAAGGTGGACTTGGCCTACTGCCGCTTCCTGTTGATGCACGTCCTCGACCCTTTGAGCGTGCTAGTGCGCATGACGTCGGTGACCAAGCCAGGCGGCTGGGTGGTGGCCCAGGAGCCCATCACCTCGGCCGGGCGCATCGACGGGATGACGATGTCGATGCCCGGTGCCCGCCATCCCGACGTGGGAGCATTCCTGCCCGCGCTGGTCGGGGACGCCGGCCTGGTGCTGGTGGACGCCTGGGCCGAGGCGCCGGCCGGCGCCGGTCCCGGGCCGGTAGCTGACTACTTGGCGGACCTCACGGGCGTGAGCCCGGGTAACGACCCCGTCGTACTGCCCCCGCTGGTTACGGTGGTGGCCCGCCGGCCACCGGCTTAGCTCTTCCAGCCTAGGAGCTCGGCGGCGGCGGGGCAGGTGGGCCGGGACAACCCCGCCGGTGCGGGCGCCAGGCCGGCGTCGCCGACGACTCCGCCCAACTGCGCCCCCTCTACTACCGCCAGGGCGGCGCCGGCACCGGTACCCGGCCCCGTGCCGCTGGTGGAGCCGGTGCCGGGGGCGGCGCGCACCAGCACCTGCTCCCACAAGGGGCCCGGCAATAGCACACCTCTGGCGACGATGGCCCAGACGGGTTTGCCGGCACCGGCGGCGGCGCCGGCCGCCGCCGCCGAGCGGGCACCGGTCAGCACGGCTCCGGGGCCGGCGGCAAGGGCCGATATCACCACCATCTGAGCCCTGACGGCCTTCTTCTGGACCTGCACCGTCGGGCGGCGCCGCAGCGCCGCCCTGACGGCCCGGCCCGCGTCGGGAAAAGCGACGCCCCCGGGGACGGGCAACGCCTCGGCCAAGCGCCGGCCGGTAGGGTCTTCAGCCAGCTCGTCAGCCGCTTCCCGGATACCCTCGACAGGGTCGGGGGCGCACAGGGCGCGGGCGCTGAGCCACCAGGCCTGCCCTGACGACGGGAAGTACTCGATCAGGCGTCGGCAGGCATGCACGAGTGTTCCGGGGCTCTCGGCCGCCAGTTCGGCCAGGACCTCGGCTGCCTCGGGGGCCGGGAAGTCCTCACCGCTCCCCCATCCCCGGGCCAGGTGGCGCAGGTGCTCCAGTGGGTGCACGCTCATGCCGCCCGTAGTACCCTCGCGCTCACGTCGTGTAGTCGGCGTTGATGCGCACGTAGTCCGCCGTCAGGTCACAGCCCCACACCGTGGCCGTAGCCTGGCCCGTACCGAGGGTCACGTCGATTTCCACCAGGTCGGAGCGCATCAATTTGGCCAGGTCCTCCAGGGCCTGGTCGTCCAACCGACGCGGGTAGACCTCGAGGCCACCGAAGCTCACGCGCACCGCGGCCGGCTCGATGTCGGTATCGCTGTAGCACTTGCCCACGGCCATGACGACCCGGCCCCAATTGGGGTCGGCGCCGTGCACGGCACACTTCACGAGAGGGGAATTGACCACAGCCTTGGCCACCCGCTTGGCCTGTTCGCCATCCCTGGCTGCTCCGACGTTCACCTGGATGACCTTGGTCGCTCCTTCACCGTCGGCCGCCAGTTGCAGTGTGAGCGAACGGCACACGGCCAGCAACGCCTGCTCGAACTCGGAGCTCGGCACCGAGCCGGCGGCGCCGTTGGCCAGGACCAGCGCCGTGTCGGATGTCGAGGTGTCGGTATCGATGGAAAGCGAATTGAAAGTGACGTCGGCCACACGACGGAAGGCCGCCGACAGCTCCTCCTGGGGCACGGCCGCGTCCGTGAACACGTAGGCCAACAGGGTCGCCATATCCGGCTGGACCATGCCCGAACCCTTGGCGATCCCGGTGACCACGGCGCCACCGGACCGGGCACTGGCCAGCTTGGGGACGGTGTCGGTGGTCATGATGGCACGGGCCACCGAGGCGAGGTCTGCCGCCGCCCCCCCGTCCAGGCTGTCCGCCTGGGCCAGGTTTGCGAGGTGGGCGCGGATGCGGTCCATCGGGTATGGGCGGCCGATGACCCCCGTCGAGCCGACCAGGACGTCGGCCGGGCGGCACCCGACTACCCCTGCCACCAGTTCGGCCAGCTCGCGGGCGTCCCGGTCGCCTTGCCCACCAGTGGCGACATTGGCGTTCTTGGACACGGTGGCAATGGCACGGGGGGCGCCGGTCCGCAGGTTGTGGCGGCACAGGACAACGCTGGGACCGGCGAAAAGCGACCTGGTCAGCACTCCCGCGGCGGTGCACGGGAAGGTGCTGGCCACGATGGAGAAATCCTGGCTCTGGTCCTTTATCCCGACGTTGGCCGTGTGGGTGACGAAACCCCGGGGCACGGCTACGGCCGTGCCCGTCGTAACTTCGGTCGTCTCTGGCATGGCTTGACCATGATCGCGCCGTCAACGGCCGCCGCGGCGCGACTGCCGGCGGCGGGCCAGGGCACCGGCATGGAGCGGGCGGGGAGAGGGGAAGATGTGACGATGAACGTCATAGAGCGCGCCGCCCGCAATTTCGACGCCTTCCAGCAGCGCAGCAAGGTCCTGTCGCTCGTGTTCGGGGTCATGAAGAAGTTTGGGGACGACAACGGCGGGATCCTCGTTAGCAGCCTCGCCCAGACGGCCTTCGGCGCCCTCTTCCCGCTGCTACTGCTGCTCGTGACCGTCCTGGGCCTGGTGCTGTCCAGCCACCCCGCTTTACGCCAGAGCGTGCTCCACTCGACGGTTAGCCAGTTCCCCATAATCGGCAACGACCTGGCCAGCAATATCAAAGCCCTGCACCGCAACAGCGCCGCCGGGCTCATCATCGGCATCGGCGGCCTGCTCTGGGGTTCACTCGGCCTGGCCCAAAACGGCATGTTCACCATGGCCCAGGTCTGGAACGTGCCCGGCCCGGCCCGGCCTAACTACCTGAAGCGCCTCTTGCGCAGCTTCTCGTTCCTGGCCGTGCTGGCCGTGGGCCTGATAGTGAGCACCTTCCTGGCCGCCGGCGCCCCCACGGCCCGGGGATCCCTGGCCCTGGCGGTGGGCGGCGGTGCGCTGTCGGCGGTGGTCAACTTCGGCGAGTACCTTTTCGCCTTCCGCGTGCTCACTCCGGGGAGCGTCTCGCTGCGCCAGCTCGTGCCCGGGGCTGTCCTGGCCGGCATCGGCTGGACGGTCCTGCAGGCCGTCGGTGGCTTCGTGGTGGGGCACTACCTGAAGGACGACTCCGCCGTCTACGGGTTGTTCGGCATAGTCCTGGGCCTCTTCGCCTGGATCTACCTGATCGCCGAGCTGACCGTGTACGCAGCCGAGCTCAACGTCGTACTGGCCCGCAAGCTCTGGCCCCGCGGCATGGTCCAACCACCCCTCACCGATGCCGACCGCCGGTCCATGGCCGCCCAAGCGGTCCAGAACCAGCGGCGGCCCGAGCAGCGCGTCGAAGTCTCCTTCGACGAAGGAACGGCCGGGGACCGGGGGGCGCAGCCTACGGTTTGAACACCATCAGGTAGAGAGCTCCCAGGAGAAGCGCGTTGAAAACGCCCATGCCGACGCCGATGCGCCGGTACAAGCGGTCGAGCTCGCCCAATTGTGGGGGGCGGGCCGGCGGCGCCATGGCCGGCGTCTGGGCGAGCTCCAGCAGGGCCGCCCGGTAACGGCGCTCGGCCGGGCGCACGAGGCCGTGCAGCGTGCCGACCATGACCACGAAAACACCCAGAGCGGCGCCCACCCAGGGCCGGGAGAAGGAAGTCTGACTACCGCCGGTAGCCGCGGCCAGGATCCCGAACAGGCCAGCCCCGTAGAGCAGGAACTCCCCTAGCTGCGCCACCTGAGCGAAGACGCCCAGGACGCCGGCCGCCACTACATAACCACGCCGGCGGGCAAGGTCGAGGACGAAGGAGCGGTAAATGATGGCGCCAAAGCCACCTACGACGCAGACTACGTGCAGGAGCACGAAAAACTTGTACAGACCGCCGGGCGCGGTCACGGTCGATAGTGTCATCACCCGACGATGCCGCCTCTCGTCATGGCGGCGACGTCCAGGGCCCGGTCGACCTCCTCCTCGCTGAGCAAGCCCATCTCCAGCACGACGGTGCGAAGGTCCTTGCCTTCGGCCATGGACTTCTTGACGACTTTCGCCGCTTGTTCATAACCGATATAGGGATTTAGGGCCGTCACCACGGCCGGCGACGACAGGGCATATGTACGGCAGCGCTCGACGTCGGCCTCGAGGCCGGCGATGCAGCGGTCGGCAAATAGCCGGCTCACATTGGCCAAAAGGCGCACGGACTCCAGAAGGTTGTGGGCGATGACGGGGAGCATTACGTTGAGCTCGAAATTGCCGGCCGCCCCCCCGAAGGCGATGGCGGCGTCATTGCCGATGACCTGGGCCACTACCTGGGACACGGCTTCGGCCATCACCGGGTTGACCTTTCCCGGCATTATCGAGCTGCCAGGCTGCAAATCGGGGATCCTAAGCTCAGCGAGGCCGGCGCGAGGCCCGCTGGCCATCCAGCGGATGTCGGTGGCGCACTTGTAGAGCGAAACGGCGACTGTGCGCAAAGCGCCGGACGCCTCCACCAGCGCGTCGCGCGAACCCTGAGCCTCAAAATGGTCCCGTGCTTGGCTGAGGGGCAAGCCTAACTCGTCGGCCAGTCTCTTTATCACCCCGGTGGCGAAACCGGGCGGAGCATTAAGCCCGGTGCCGACGGCGGTCCCGCCCAGGGGCAGCTCTCCTACTCGGGGAAGGCAGGCATCGAGGCGCTCGATGCCGTGCTCGACGGCGGCGGCGTAACCGCCGAACTCCTGGCCCAGGGTGACCGGGGTGGCGTCCATCAGGTGCGTCCGGCCCGCCTTGACCACGTCGCCGAACTCGTCCGCCTTGTGGCGCAATGCCCGGGCCAGATGGCTCAGGGCCGGCACGAGAGAACCGGCGATCTCGGATGTCGCCGCCACATGGATGGCCGAGGGGAACACGTCATTGGAGGACTGGGAAGCATTTACGTCGTCATTGGGATGGGCCCGCCGGCCCAGGCGTTCCGAGGCCAAGGTGGCCAGGACCTCGTTCATGTTCATATTGGACGAGGTCCCCGACCCCGTCTGGAACACGTCGACGGGGAACTCGGCGTCCCAGCGACCGTCCGCCACTTCGAGGGCGGCTCCGGCGATGGCGGCGGCGATGTCGGGCGGGACCACGCCCAGAGCGGCGTTTTCCAAAGCGGCCGCCCTCTTTACCAGAGCGAGCCCCCGAACCAGAGACCGCTCGATGCCCTGGCCCGAGACCGGGAAGTTCTCGACGGCTCGCTGCGTCTGCGCCTGCCACTTGACCCGGGCCGGCACCTTGACTTCGCCCATGGAATCGTGTTCGGTCCGGTAGTCACCCGGCTGCACCTGGCCGACCTGGGCAGGGCCGGGCCGGGCACTGGGACCTTCAGGACTGGTCATTTGTTGCAAAACTACCCCGATGGTCCACACCTCGGCACCTAGGGCCGGACTCCGTGGCCCATCAGGCCCGATCCTCCCCACTGGTCAAGGGTGTTCAGTTGCACCGCCTTCCCCGCCGCCTCGACGATCTGCCCGCCCCCGACGTAGATGGCGGTGTGGTAGATGCTCTGCCAGTGAGCCAGGTCGGTACCCCAGAAGACGAGGTCGCCTGCCTGAAGGCCCGACCAGGCAACGGCCGGGCCGGCGCCGTGGTACTGGGCGCTGGCAATGCGCGGGATGTACGTTCCTGTGGCCTCGAACCAGGAGCGGTAGGCCAGGCCCGAACAGTCATAGCTCCGAGGCCCAGTGCCACCCCAGACGTACGGCTTTCCCAGCTGGGCCAGGGCAAACAGCACGGCCCTGTCGCCCGGTGTGACGGGTGAAAAAAGGAGCGCCTGTACCGGCGGACGCCCCGCCGCGCCCCCCAGAGCGGTAGCGGAGCCGTTCTGGTCCACCACCCAGTAACCGTCGCCGCTCGGGCTGGGGACAATCCTTTCGGCCGGGTCCCCGCCGGTGGGGACGGGCGCGCTGCCGGCGTAACCGGCGTCGCCGAAGTTGTACACCGAGCCGTCCGCAGACAAGAGCCAGTAGCCCAGGCCGTCGGGCGTCGGGGCCATGTCGACGATCGGGCTGACTCGGGACGACGTCGCCACTGACGGGCCGGCCCGGGCAGGGCCGGCTCCCGGCGCCCACGCCTTGGCGTCGCCGAAGCCGAAAACATCCCCGCCGGCGCTCAGCAGCCAGTAACCGGCCCCGTCGGGCGTCGGGACCAGACGCACTATGGGCTGGTCCGGAGGGGGTGTCGTTAGCGAACCGAAGTAATGGGCGTCGCCGAAGGTGTACACCGGTCCCGCCGCCGACACGAGCCAGTAACCAAGGCCGTCCGGGGTGGGGGCGATGTCGACCACGGACCTGCCCACTTCGGCACCGCTCGGCCCATAAGACTGAGCGGCCCCCGCGGCCAGCACCGTACCGGCGGAGGTGACAAGCCAGTAGCCGTCACCTCTCGGTGTGGCGGCGACGGCCACGACGGGCGAAGACGGGGCACTCCCCTGGGGGGCGGCCCCGCCGAAGGTGCCACCCCCGCCGAAGCTGCCACCCCCGCCGAAGCTGCCGGCCCCGCCGAAGCTGCCACCCCCGTCGAAGGTGCCGGCCCCGCCGAACCTACCGGCCCCGCCGAACCTGCCGGCCCCGCCGAAGGACCAAACCGAGCCCGCGGCGTCCACCAACCAGTACTGAGCAGGCACTCGACCTGCGGGTGGCGGCGACAGGTGACCGGCCCCAAAGGCGGCTCCATCGGCCATGCCCACCACTGCCGAGGCCAGCAGGACCGAGCCGAGCGCGCCCCAGGCTGCCCTGTGCCGCGCCCGTTCCGAGCGGGAGATGACCATGTAACGTTCGCCATCGGCCACGACGCGCCGGAGCTTAAAAGCGCCTTCCTCCTTGGCGCGTTAGGGGCGCTTTTACCGGTTGATGGCTCGCCGCTGGCGGTCGGCTAGCGAGCCTGTTGGGGCCCAAGCTCGAAGTGCTCGCGCTGGGCCGCCTTCACGGCGTCTGTGTGGGCGAGCAGGAAGATGCCCACCACGATGGCGGAGAAAGAAAGCACCTCGAGGGTGGTGGCTAGCATTCCGGAGCGCAGCACCTCCCCAAAGGCGATGGCACCGATGAACACGCTGACCACAGGGTCGGTGGCCGACAAAGCGGGCAACGAGGCGTCCAGGGGCCCGGCCTGGAAGGCGCTCTGGGCCAACACCATGCCAGTGATGCCGGCGCCGGCCAGAAGGTACGGCTGCCAGCTCTCCAAGAGCCGGGGGACGCCCAAAGAGAGCAGGTGAGCGCAGCTCTTGGTCAGGGCGGCGCACTCGCCGTAGACGATGCCGGCGGCCGTGGCATACGCCATGGCCCTCCATCTCGGGCTCGTCTCCCGGCCTATGGCCACGAGCGTCGCCGCCAAGGCGCCACCGGCGCACAGCACGATCACCCACACCAGGGGCTTGACGTACGGGTGACCGGCGCCGGGCCGGCTCACTACCAGGAAGACGGCCAGACCGCTGGTGGTGAGCAGGGCCCCGCTCCAGTCCCAACCATGCAGGCGGTACTCCGACAGATGGGCCTTGACAGGCAGGGCGAACAGGAGCCCCACGACCAGCAATGGCTGGACGACCACCAGGGACCCAAAAGTCAACGCCGTCCATTGCATCAAATATCCCGCCATGTCGAAACCGAGGCCGGCCACCCAGCGCGGGCGCCGAGCCAGGCGGGTCAGGAGGCTGGGGCTGAGAGAACGCTCGGATGGTTGGCGCTCGGCCTCCCATTGCTGGAGCAAGGAAGCCAAGGAGTAGAAGAGGGCGGCTACCAGCGCTGCGACAATCGCCACGCTGACAAGCTACCAGCGCGGCGCGCCTGCCCCCTGACCTCGCTCCCGCCACCCTCCAGCCTGGCCATACCCGACGCCGCCCGACGGCCAGGCGCACCCCGTAGGCGTCCGGGCCCGGCGCGTAGACTCGGCTCGTTCAGGTAGGTCGACAGGGCGCGTGGTGAAACCGGTAGACACAGCGGGCTTAAACCCTGCTGCCCCTGGGCATGAGGGTTCGAATCCCTCCGCGCCCACCCGTTTTACCGGAAGACCGCTGGTCGGAAGCCTACTAGGACGTCCTAGGATTGCTCGCTTCCTCGATGGCCTAACCGCGGCCTGGTAGTGGCAGGATCTCGGGATGGTCCTTGAGCATGCCGTTCTCTCCGTCGTCCCCGGTCAGGGGGACGCCTTCGAGGCCGCCTTCGCCGAGGCAAGGGCGATCATCGCGGGTATGCCGGGCTTCGGAGGGCTGACCCTCTCCCGGTGCACCGAACGGCCTGGCACATATCTGCTGCTGGTGGAATGGCACCAGCTCGACGACCACATCGAGGGGAAGTCTTCTGAATACCAGCGCTGGCGCGACCTACTCCATCACTTCTACGACCCCTTCCCGGTGGTCGAGCACTACGAGCAGTTACTCACAGCCTGACCGTTCCGGGAAAGCTGAAACACCGACGGCGTTACCAGTCGAGCAGTGCCGTGAGCTTCTTCGGCGCTAACCTCCGGTAGCTCTCGGTCACGAGTTCCCGGATCTCCTCCCAGTCGGTATGGTCGGTGAGCCACACCCCAATGCGGTCACGGCCGGCTCGCGGGGCGAAAAACGGGTGGCCAACGGCGAGCAGGGCGTCGCGTTCGTCGGGGTCGGCGCGCAACACGAGCAGCGGGACGGGCTCGCCGGTCCGGCCCTCCCGGGCCACGAGCAAGCAAAACGACCTCCGGCGGATTTCGAACGAGTACGCCGTCGATCTTCGAGCTGGTTAGCGAGGCGTCTACCCGCACCGTCACCTCGGGCAGCGCCAGACATAGGCCCTGACCCGCACGAAGATGTCTCCCGGGATGTCTGTGGGCGAGCTGGCGCGGTTGTCGTCGGCGTTGCTGCTCACGCCGAACATTCTGCATGGCTCTCGACGGCGCGTCGAGGGCCCTGCTCGTACGCGGCGTGCGGCGCGAGCGCCGGCGCGTATGGAGTTGCGTCACGTTCGGTCCAAGCGCGCTCGGGCATCGCCAGGCGGATGGTACGGACAAGCCGTTCCTGCCGCGGACGATCTCGACGCGGTCTACCTTGAAGAGCTGAGGGAGGAAGGACGGCTATGAGCGGCCACACCAAATGGAGCGAGGCGCGGGACCGGCTCTACGCCGAGCACCCCGGCATGGCCGAGCGAGCCGCGGCCCGCGTCACCGGGGCGCCCTCCGAACTGACGGGCGTCGAGGCGTGAGAAGTCGAGCGGACAACCACGATGTCATCCGCGTGCATGGCGCGCGTGAGAACAACCTGAAGGACATAAGCGTCGACATCCCTAAGCGCCGGCTAACCGTTTTCACCGGCGTCTCCGGCTCGGGCAAGAGTTCTCTGGTTTTCGACACCATTGCCGCGGAGTCGCAGCGGCTGATCAACGAGACCTACAGCGCCTTCGTCCAGGGCTTCATGCCGACGCTGGACCGGCCCGAGGTCGATGTGCTCGAAGGGCTGACGACGGCGATCATCGTCGACCAGCAGCGGATCGGTGGCGACGCCCGCTCCACCGTTGGCACCGCCACTGACGCCAACGCCATGCTACGGATCCTCTTCAGCCGGGTCGGGAAACCGCACATCGGCCCGCCCAGCGCCTTCGCCTTCAACGTGCCCTCGGTCCGAGCGAGCGGCGCGATCACCGTCGAGCGCGGCAACCGCAAGGCGGAGAGAGCGACCTTCACCCGTCTCGGGGGCATGTGCCCACGCTGCGAGGGCATCGGCTCAGTGACCGACTTCGACCTGTCCCAGCTGTACGACGAGAGCAAGTCGCTCAACGAGGGCGCGCTCACGGTCCCAGGCTTCAGCATGGAGGGATGGTACGGCCGCATCTTCAGAGGCTGCGGCTTCTTCGACCCGGACAAGCCGATCCGCAAGTACACCAGAAGCGAGCTTCACGACCTGCTCCACAAGGAGCCGACCAGGATCAAGGTCGACGGCGTGAACCTCACCTACGAGGGCTTGGTCCCGCGCATTCAGAAGTCGATGCTGTCCAAAGATCCGGAGGTAATGCAGCCCCACATCCGGGCGTTCGTGGACCGAGCCGTGACCTTCGCGGCTTGCCCTGACTGTGGAGGCACACGGCTCGCGGCAACGGCGAGGTCGTCGAAGATCAAGGGGGTCAGCATCGCCGACGCGTGCGCGATGCAACTCAGTGACCTGGCCGAATGGGCCCGCGCCGCTGACGAGCCGTCGGTGGCTCCGCTACTCGCCAAGCTGAGGTTGATCCTGAACTCGTTCGCGGAGATCGGCCTGGGGTACCTCAGCCTCGACCGGCCGTCGGGCACGCTGTCGGGCGGCGAGGCGCAGCGCGTCAAGATGATCCGCGCCCTCGGCTGCTCGCTCACCGACATCACGTACGTCTTCGACGAACCCACCGCAGGCCTGCACCCCCATGACATCCAACGAATGAACGACCTGCTGGTGAGGCTGCGGGACAAGGGCAACACCGTCCTCGTCGTGGAGCACGACCCGGGGACGATCGCCATCGCCGACCATGTCGTCGACCTCGGCCCGGGTGCCGGCACCGCGGGTGGCACCGTTTGCTTCCAGGGCACCGTCGCGGGACTGCGGGCCAGCGGCACCGTCACCGGCCGCCACCTAGGCGACCGCGCACCTATGAAGAAAGCGGTAAGGACGCCCAGCGGCAAATTGGAGATCCACGGCGCCACCACGCATAACCTGCGCAACGTCGACGTCGACATCCCGCTCGGGGTGTTGGTCGTCGTCACCGGCGTGGCCGGCTCGGGCAAGAGCTCGTTGATCCGCGGCTCGGTCGCGGGGCGGGACGGGGTGGTCGCCATCGACCAAGGGACCATCGGCGGCTCACGACGGAGCAACCCGGCGACCTACGCCGGACTGCTCGACCCGGTCCGCAACGCGTTCGCTAAGGCCAACGGCGTCAAGCCGGCGCTGTTCAGCGCCAACTCCGAGGGTGCCTGCCCCAGCTGCAACGGTGCCGGCGTCATATACACCGACCTATCGGTGATGGCCGGCGTCGCCACCAGTTGCGAGGAGTGCGAGGGGAAGCGGTTCCAAGCATCCGTGCTGGAGTACCACCTGGGTGGCCGAGACATCAGCCAGGTGCTGGCGATGTCGGTCACCGAGGCTGATGTGTTCTTCGGTTCCGGCGAGGCACGCACGCCGGCCGCGCACGCCGTCCTCAGCCGGCTGGCGGACGTCGGGCTCGGCTACATCAGCCTCGGCCAGCCGCTCACTACGCTGTCCGGCGGCGAGCGGCAACGGCTCAAGCTGGCCACCCGCATGGCTGACAAGGGCCGCGTCTACATCCTCGACGAGCCGACCAGCGGCCTGCACCTCGCCGATGTCGAGCAGCTGCTCGGCTTGCTCGACCGGCTCGTTGACTCCGGCAAGTCGGTCATCGTCATCGAGCACAACCAGGCGGTCGTGGCCCACGCCGACTGGGTCATCGACCTCGGCCCCGGCGCCGGCCACGACGGCGGCACGGTCATCTTCGAGGGCACGCCCGCCGACCTCGTCGCTGCTCGCTCCACCCTCACCGCAGAGCACTTGGCGGCCTACGTCGGCACCTGACAATAGGCGGACGAGCGGGAGTTACCCGCTATCACAACCACGCCCCGGCCGACCCTGCTGTCGTCCGCCGAGTTATAAGCAACCGGGGCCGCTGGATGGTCCGCCCGTCCCGGGCACGTAAGTGCCTTCTTATTCGCCGCTGTCAGGCTTATTCGCCGCTGTCAGGCCGAAAGATGCCGGCTAAGTGGTCGACCGCCTAACTCTTCGCGTGAATCAGGTGTCGGCCGACGGGAGCCGTTCGGCCCATGCCGAGGGGTCGTTCAGGTACAGGCCGCAGACGCAGTCGAGGGCTTCTTCGGGGGTGCCGGTAAAACTGCCGGTGGGCAGTATGGAATCTTCGTAGCCGTCCTTGCTCGCCAAGTAGCAGGCGACGCCCCAATGGTCGGGAGAACCCGTCCAACGCAGCCGGCACAACGACAGCGGCCCGTCGGGGTCGGTCCCGCTCACATAGGCGTAGTCGCCTCGGTAGCGGACCTTCAGGTCCGCCAGGGCGGGCCAGCGTTCACGCCGTCGTAGTTCGAGCCGCTGCTCGACCCTCCAACGGGCCGGCTCGGGTATGGCCATCGGCTCGATGGTAGCGCCAGGCCCCTACGCAGCTTGGTGAGCTTCGAGCCGGGCGAGGAACTTGTCGAGGTCGTCCCGGCCGAAACGCCAGTCGAAGGGCACAGCTATGCGGTTGTAGCGGTCCTCGAAGGCCGCCAGGCGCCTGGCGATCTCATCGGTGTCGAAGAAGTCGTTTGGGTTGACGACTTTGCGCTGCACGATGGAGAAGTAAATCTCGGCCTGGTCCAGCCAGGAGGCGTGCACCGGCAGGTGGACGAGGCGCAGGGTGGGCCAGGCACCTTCGAGGCGGTCGACCGAGGCCTGGCCGCGATGGGAGGAGCCGTTGTCCACGACCCAGAAGACCCGCTCGGCACTGGCGTAGGGCTCGGCCGTCATGACCTGTTCGACCAGGCGTCCGAAAGGCACGATGCCAGTGGTCTGCTCGCAACGGCCGAAGGCCTTGGCCCGGTGCACGTCGTAGGCAGCCATGTAGGCGACGGCCCCGCGCCGGTCGTACTCGTGCTCGACGCGCATCACCCGGGCCCGTCCCGGTGGCAGCGTCGGGTGGCAGCGGCAGCGGGCCTGGATGCTCGTTTTCTCGTCTGCACATATGACGAATTCGTTGTCGTCAAGCACTTGGCCCTCGAAGCAGCGGGCGTAAAGGTCCAGCACCACCGCCGCCTTGGCTGCGAAGTCCGGGGCACGAGGGAAGATCCATGAACGGTGGAGCCACGGCTTGATCGCGTCCTTCTTCAGGATGCGCCAGACAGTGGCCGCGGAGATGGAGCCGGCGACCTTGCGCTCAACGACCTCGCGGGCCAGCTCAGCGCAGCTCCACTTCGACAGAGGGACGCCGGTGGTGGCTGGCAGCTCGCACGCCAACGCCTTGACCTCGGCCACCACCAGAGGGGGAAAAACGCCTCGGCCGTCCCGAGCGCTTGCGGTCCGCCAGGCCGGCAATACCCTCCTCGAAGAACCGTTTGCGCCACTTGATCACCGTGTTCAGGGCTATCCCCATGTCGTCGGCAATATCCGCATTGTTCGTCCCCGCAGCCGCTGCCAACACGATCCTGGCCCGCTCGACCGTCCGAGCCTGGGCAGTGCCCTTACGGGTAAGAGCTTCCAACCGGCCCCGGTCCTCGTCGCTCAACTCGATCACGAAAGGGCTCCGGCGAGACAACAGCACCCCCAAGGTACTGGCCACCCGGCACCATGCCCCCCACCACCCAACAACTTACACGTATGTAGTTACGCCGTCAACCACTAAGCATCAAGCAGCGTCGACTTGCCCGAGCCGCTCGGGCCCATTATGGCTATTATTTCGCCGCCCCGACGGCAAAGTTGGCACCCAGCGGGGCCGGTGCCTCGGCGAAGGACCGCACCAGGTGGCGTGCTTCGATCAAGTTCGTCGGTGCCGGCGCAGTTAGGGTGAGGTCGGGCGCCCTCACTGGCTCACCACCTCGGCCAGCGGCCCGAGCCGGGCCTCGGTCACGTCCATCCATCTCAGGTCCGCCTCCAAATGGAACATGGCGTGGTCAGCCAGAAGGGCATCGACCACACTCCCCTTTCGACTGAGCTCAGTCAGCTCACGCATGCGCTGCCAGTGCGCGGCCCGCTGGGCGTCGAGGTAACGCTCGGCTGGCTGGCCCAGCATGAGCGACAGCACGACCTTGGCGAACAGCACGGTCTGCAGGTGGGCCTCGGCATCGACAGGCTCGTCTAGCCACGCCTCCACCTCGGCTCGGCCGGCTTCGGTGATGACATAGCGCTTCCGGTCCGGGCCCTCTCCCGGTCCCATTTCACCGGGCTCGACCTTGTTGTCGCGCACAAGGCGCGACAACGTGGCGTAGACCTGGCCGAAGGGGAGGGGCTTACCCCGGCCGAAGTAGGCGTCGTATTCGCGCTTTAACTCGTAGCCGTGGCTCGGCTGACGATCCAGGAGGCCCAAAAGGGTGACAGGAACGCTCATTCCGTGATCATACGCTGAGTGTATACGTCGTGTCCATAGGTCCTCGCCTCTTCACGCTCCGGTCCTGTCCGGCACAGGACCGGCCAGAAATGGGTGATGACCCTGGGAAAGCCCCAAACCGGGACGTCCTAGTGAGCGTGGGCCGGTTGTTGCGTGCCCTAATAGGGCCGTTGTTATCGCTCACGCCGCGGGCTATCATCTTGCCGCGCCGGTTGCGGGCGCGGCGCAGCTTCGCCGCCCGCCGGCTGATGGCGGAACCGGTGCTGATGCTGTTCGCGGCGCGCCAGCCGAGCGGCGGCACTTCCTGTGGCGGCTCCCGTCCCACTCGTTGACTTTGCTCCAGCTGCAGCTGGCCGCCGACGGGCCGATTGGCGCGTAACCCCATAAAAGCGGCCCTTTGCGGCCGCGCTTTTTGCAGTTACTTACCAACACCTACCGTGTTTTGGCCATTTCCTATCGTTTTCCGGCATGAACTGGTCACCACGGCGATGAGTTGAAGACGGAAACGCGTCCTGGTGGTTCTAATCCCTACAAGGCTCCCCGCCGGCCCGCCGTTTTGTGGACTTTCTTACGCGACGCGACGCGACGCGACGCAACGCAACGGGACGGGGCGGGGCGGGGCGGGGCGGGGCGGGGCGGGCCCGGCTCGGAAGCGGCGTGGGGCGCGGCCCGGAAGCGGCGAGGCCCCGGAGGGACAGCGAGGTGCTTTTCCGACGACGTCACGAACGGCGAAGGCCATGGCCAAATACCTGTCCCGTCGTCGCCTCGGCGTCATCAACTTCCGGGCGCACGGCCGCGATGGCAAACTGGCGCCGTGCCCAGCGCCACCTTGTACGAGATCCTCAGCGTGGCACCTACTGCAGACAAGGAAGAGCTCCGGGCCGCCTTTCTCCGCCTGAGCAAGAAGATGCACCCCGACGCGGGCGGGTCGGACGTGCTCTTCGCCCGGCTGAAGGACGCCTACGACGTCCTCTCCGACCCTGTGCGCCGAGCCGAGTACGACCGGTCCCTGACATCGCCGCCTCCGAGCCCGGGCGACGGAGCGGAGGTGCTGGCGTACGTCGCCGCCGGTCAAGCGCGGACCGTCTCGCTCGTCTTCACTGGCTCGCTCAGTTACACCAACCGGGGCGTGACCACCTCTGGCTCTCTCAGCGTCAAGCCCTCCAGCGGGGCTGTCGTGTCCGTGACAGGAACCCTCATGCTTGCCGGGGCACGAGGGGGCGCGGCTACGGTGGCCGTCGCCATCGCCCGCGTGCTCGGAGTTGGCGTGGGTATCGTCACGGTCTCCGACCCCGGGGCGGACCTGGAGACAGGGGCCGTCGTGCTCGGCAGCAGCGTGGGCCGGACGGCGGGCGGGCAGATATGCGGGACCGCCTCGGGTATCTCCGGCGTGCGGCCCTACAACCTGCAGTTCCGCCTATGAGCCGCCGGCGCTGACCCTGCGAGCCCATGTCGTTGAGACTGTAAGGTCCATACAAGCGCCCATTTGTGCCCTCGAGCCCGGTGCCGCAACACAAAAGAAAGACGAAACAAAGCGGTAACCGGAACCGCCCTTCAGTTCGGTCTCCCCCCCGTCGATCCTGGCTACGGTGGACCAAAGAGGAACGCTGCCGGCCAGATCGAGGCGCCGTCGTCCGACGGTGGCTCGTTCGTGCCCGGAGATAAAGGGCCCGGCCCGCCATCAAGCGACAGTTAGCCGGTTGAGCCGCCTGGCGGCCGACGGGCTGGAGGAATCCGAAATCATAGACGAGGCGGTTCGGGGCGTGGCCGAGGCGCTCCACGTCGATCTGGCCCAGTACCTCGAAGCTGACCCCCCATCAGGACGCCCTTGTGCTGCGAGCGGCGGTGGGATGGCCGGACGACCTGGTGGGCACCGCCACCGTCCCCGCCGGCGCCCGCCATTCGCATGCGGGCTTCATAATGGCCGAGGGCCGTCCCGTGCCCGTGCTCGACTACCGGACCGAGACGCGGTTCACGCCGTCCCCGCTGCTCCTCGAACACGGGATGGTGAGCGGGATCGGTGTCCCCGTGTACACCCACGAGGGCCATCCCCTGGGCATCCTCGGTGGCCAATCGCGTAGCAAGCGTGACTTCACACAGGAGGAGGCGGTATTCCTCCAGACAATTGCCGACATCGTCTCCGTAGGGGTCCTGCGCCAGAGGGGAGAGGACCGCTTCCGCAAGCTCGTGCAGAACTCGAGCGACCTAATCACCATTGTGAACGACAAGTGCGAGCTTCTCTACTCGAGCCCCGCCGCGGAACGCATGCTCGGCATTGTCAAGTCCCACATCGGCCTCAACATGTTCCCGTTGATCCATCCTGAAGACCGCCACGCCACCGCGAACGCCTTCTTCAACGAGGTGCTCGGCCCCGGGCTCGACCACCCGGTTATCTTCCGGTTCCGGACGGGCACAGGGGAATGGCGGGTGCTCGAAGTGGTAGCCACGAACTGCCTGGACGACCCGGCGGTCGGAGGTGTCGTCGTGAACGCCCGTGACGTCACCGAGCGGGCCAATCTCACTCGGGCGCTCCGCACTCTGGCCAAGGCCAACCAGGTCCTGGTCAACGCCTCCGACGAAGCCTCTCTGCTGTCCGGCGCCTGCCAAACGATCGTCGATGCCGGTAACTACCGGCTGGCCTGGGTCGGCTACGCCGAAGAGGGCGAATCCCGGACGGTACGGCCGGTGGCGTGGGCGGGCGCGGGCGGCTACCTGGAAAAGCTCGCCGTCAGCTCGGCCGACGACGAGTACGGCCGTGGCCCCACTGGTAGCGCCGTCCGTTCCCGCTCCGTCCAGGTCACGGCCGATCTCAGGGGTGACGGCGCCTTCGCCCCGTGGCGGGCGGCGGCGGCGGACTACGGCCTCCGGTCGAGCTGCGCACTGCCTCTCGAGGTGAAAGGCGAAGTGATCGGTGCGCTGGGGATCTACGCCGCCGAGCCTGACGCCTTCGGTCCCGCCGAGGTCGCGCTGTTGAGCGAGCTCGCCGGCTCGTTGGCCTATGGGATCGGACGGCTCCGTGACGCCGCCGCGCTCCAGGCCAGCGAGGAGCGCTTCCGGAGCCTGGCCGGAGCGGCTCCGATAGGCATCCTCGAGTTCTCGCCCGTGGCCATGGTCAAGTACGCCAACCCGCGGATGGCCGAGATCACGGGGAGGGGCTCCTCGGAGCTGATGGGCCGCGGCTGGGTGGACGCCGTGCACCCCGAGGACACGCCCAAGCTACTGGCTCTGGTCGACCGGGTCGCTCCCGATCGGTCGAAGGTGGCGGTAACCTTCAGGGTTCGCCGGCCCGACGGCGAAGTCCGCCATGTCCGCCTCCTGGCCGCGCCTCGGGGCCAGATCCGCGAGGGCGGTTATGTCGTCACCGTCGAAGACATAACCGAGGAACTAAAAGCCCAGGAGGCCCTCGCTTACCAGGCGTTCTACGACACTCTCACGGGCCTGCCGAACCGTTCGCTCTTCCTCGACCGCCTGAACCAGGAATTGGCCCGGCACCGTCGGGACGGCTCGAGGATCGCCGTGCTCTTCGTCGACCTTGACCGCTTCAAGATCGTGAATGACGGTCTCGGCCACGAAACAGGGGACGCGGTGCTGAAGGAGGTCGGGGCCCGTTTCCTGCACGGCGTCCGGGCCGGGGAAACTGCCGCCCGGTTCAGCGGCGACGAGTTCGTGTTCATAGTCCGGGACGTCCATGGCGTCCCCGACGCCGTGGCGGCGGCAAAGCGCCTGCAGGCCTTGCTGGAACGGCCCATTCGGTGCGGGGACCAGGATCTTACGGTGACCGGGAGCATCGGTATCGTCATCCCCGATGTCAGGGCCGATGCGGGGACGATCCTCCGTGACGCCGACGCCGCCATGTACAGGGCCAAAGACGAGGGCCGCAACCGGTACGCCTTGTTTGACGAGTCCCTCCGCCGCCAGTCAGTCGTGCGCCTGGCAATGGAGGGTGAGCTGCGCCAGGCACTCTCCCGCCACGAGTTCGAGGTGTACTACCAACCGGTCGTCGACCCCGCCGGCGGCCGGCCGGTGGGCGCGGAGGCCTTGGTCCGGTGGCATCATCCGACCAGCGGCCTTGTCCCGCCGCTCGACTTCATACCCGTGGCCGAGGACTCCGGGCTGATCAAGCCGATCGGCTGTTGGGTATTCGAACAAGCCGTCGCTCAACTGGCTCGGTGGGACGCCGAAAATGGCGGGCCCTGTCTCGATTTTCTTGCCGTCAACCTGTCTGCCCGCCAACTGGACGATTCAGAGACCCCTGAAATGGTACGCGACCTGCTCGAACGCTACGGCATCGACCCGACGCGGATATGTGCCGAGGTGACCGAGTCCGTGGTGATGGTGGACAGCCCGACGACGCGGCAAACGTTGGACGCCTTTAGGGAACTCGGGTTGCTGGTGGCCATCGACGATTTCGGCACCGGGTACTCCTCGCTGGCCTACCTCCACACCTTGCCCGTCACTACCGTGAAGGTCGACCGCTCGTTCGTCGAGCGGCTCGGCGGCGCCGACGACTCCACGCCGGTGGTGAAGGCCGTCATCGAGATGGGCCACGCCATGGGCTTGAGCGTGCTGGCCGAAGGAGTGAGCACGGCGCACCTGGGGGCCCGTGTCTCGTCTATGGGCTGTGATGCGGCACAGGGGTTTTACTGGGCCCGGCCGGCGCCGGCCCGGGACTTCGCTGATTGGTGGCGAAAGGCGGTGCGCCACCCGGCCCCGACCTCGGCGCGGCCCAAGGCCTCCTAGTCGCGGCGGCGCTCCCCGGCCCATTGGGCCTGGTTAGGACATTGCCGCCCGACTGCGTTCGAGAATAAGGCTCGACCCGGGCATACCATCTTGTGCACCGTGCCGAGCCCTATCGGAGAAACTCTCGCGGCCGTTCTCCTCGGCGCCACCCTCCTGTGCGCCGTCGTCCGCCCCCGGGACTGGCCGGAGGCCGTCTTCGCCGTCCCCGCGGCCGGGGCCCTGCTGCTGTTAGGCGTGCTGCCCTTGGACCAGGCCGGCAGCGAGATCAGGAGCCTCGCCCCGACGGTCGGCTTTCTGGCCGCCGTGCTCGTCCTCGCTGACCTGTGCGACCGGCACGGCCTGTTCGACGCGGCCGGGTCATGGATGGCGAGGCGGTCCGGGGGCAAACCCGTGGCCCTGCTGGCACTGGTGTTCATCGTTGCCAGCGTGGTCACCGCCGTGCTCAGCCTCGACGCCACCGTTGTACTGCTGACTCCGGCGGTGCTCACGACGGTGCGCAGGCTACGGCTGCGGGCCAAGCCGCACGCTTATGCGTGCACCCACCTGGCGAACTCGGCGTCGCTGCTATTGCCCGTGTCCAACCTGACCAACCTTCTGGCCTTCCGGGCCAGCGGCCTTTCCTTCGCTCGCTTCGGGGCCCTGATGGCTCTACCCTGGCTGGCCGCCATCGCCGTCGAGTGGGTGGTGCTGCGACGGTTCTTTGCTTCCGACCTAGTCGGGAAGGGTGAGACCCAACTGGGCCCGCCATCGACGGTCCCCGTGTTTACCGTCGTCGTCGTGACGCTCACCCTCCTCGGGTTCTTCGTCGCCTCCATCCTGCACCTAGCCCCGGCCTACGCCGCGCTCGCCGGCGCCGTCGCCCTGGCGGTGCCGGCCATGGCCCGTCACCGGGCCGGCCCGCGACCTCGCCCTGGCGCTCGACATCCCGTTCCTCGCCTTCGTGATGGCGCTAGGGCTGGTAGTCAAGGCGGTGTCCCTCCATGGGCTCAGCTCGCTCGTCGGCCGGCTCATGCCCAGCCACGTCTCGCTGTGGTCGCTCCTCGCCGTCGCCGCTCTGGCCGCTGCCCTCGCCAACGTCATGAACAACCTCCCTGCTGTCTTGCTCCTCCTCCCGGCCGCGACGGTGGCGGGCCCGGGCGCGGTGCTTGCCGTCCTCGTCGGCGTCAACGCCGGGCCCAACCTCACCTACGTAGGCTCGCTGGCCACCCTGCTCTGGAGACGGGCCCTGCGTCAGCGTGGAGAGGAGCTGCCTACCGCCGAGTTCCTCCGCCTCGGGGCCTTGACCGTGCCCCCCGTACTGTTCGTGACCACCCTGGCCCTGTGGGTGTCTCTGAAATTGGTGGGATGATGCAGCGGTGAAGGCCGTCGTCTGGGTGGTCGAGGGCACTTGGCGGGGATGCGTCGACGCCGCCGCCCCACACCTTCCCGCCGACGCGCAGATCGCTCTCCTCCACGTCACTTCATCTGATGTCGACGAGGTCACGCAGGCGGCCGCGGCGGGCCTTCTGGGACGCGCCTTTGCCCGGCACAAACCCTGGCCTCCCGCCGGCGAAGTCGGAGACCAAGCGGCTCTGGACGTCCTGGCCGCTGCGGCGCGGCGGCTCGGGCGGGCGGACACCGAGCTCCTTCACCGAGAGGGCCGCCCCGAGCGCGAGGTCATTGCCGCCGTCGCCCGAAACGTGGACCTCCTTGTGGTGGCGCGCGACGGAGACCGCTCGCGTCTCGGCCCTCACAGCCTGGGGCACGCGACGCGTTTCGTGGTCGACCATGCGCCCTGTTCGGTCCTGCTGGTATGGTCGGACGAACCACCGGGCCTCGACTCGATCCCGCACCCGCACCCGCACCCGCACCCGCACCCGCACCCGCACCCGCACGCTTAGCACGGGTCGCAGCCGTTATAGGGGCCTGGGCGCCCCGGACGCCGATGCGCTCAAGTCGTTTTGTGCACTTTATGGCCAAAAAAGCGAATAAATATCACAAAACGCCGGCGCCAGAAGCGAGGGACGGCACAAAACGCCCTACGGAACACCCGCAGGGGAGCGGCGCCAGGCCCAGCCCCCGGCCCGGCGCCGGTCAAAGACCCATGCGGTGACCTCGGCGTCTCCTGCACGCACTGCGGTTACCCTTTCTTCGTCTCCCAGAAAATCCGGTCGATCTCGGCAATCTGGCGCAGCAGGTCGTCGGCCACGGCCACGTCGGTCGAGTGCTTGGCCTCGCCCGCAGCCTTGGTCGCCTTCCAGAACAACTGGTGCAGCTCGGGGTACTTCTCCAGGTGGGGCGGCTTGAAATAGTCCGTCCACAGCACCCACAGGTGATGCTTCACCAGCTCGGCCCGCTGCTCTTTAATGAAGAGGGCCCGAGCCCGAAATACGTCGTCGCTCGAGGAGTTGTACTTCTCCATGATGGCTTTGACCGAGTCGGCCTCGACCCGGGCCTGGACGGGGTCGTAGACACCGCAGGGCAGGTCACAGTGAGCGTAGGCGGTCCGGGGCTCGCTAACCCGATCGGCCAGAACGAGCAATCGCGCCAGCAAGGTCATAAGGAGGCTCCTTTTTGCATGTTGGGTTGTGGTAGAGCTACGTGCGGTGGGACACCGACAAGGCACACGTTATAGCGCCCGGAGCGATAAGCGAGCAGCCGTGCCCGCTTCGCGCCCGCAGGCCGCACACCCGATGGCCTTGGGCCGGGAAGGGCGATCGTCTGGGCCACCCTGGCCCCGGCGAGCGCCGCCCGCTCGACAACTGCGGCTCTGGCCGCCCCGGGGGCCGGCGGGGCCGGCGGGCCTGGCGCGGTCGGCGGGGCTGGCGCGGTCGGCGGGGCTGGCGCGGTCGGCGGGGCTGGCGCGGTCGGCGGGGCCGGCGCGGTCGGCGGGGCCGGCGGGCCTGGCGCGGTCGGCGGGCCTGGCGCGGTCGGCGGGGCTGGCGCGGTCGGCGGGGCTGGCAGCCCTGGCGCGGCTGGCGCAGCGACTCCAGCCGGCTCGGCTCCGGAGGCCGGCAAGGCCGACCGTCACCGCCGGCACGGTCCTCGCCGCCGCCGCGGCGTTGGTGGCCGTGACCGCCTTCGCCGCCCGCTGGGCCTGGCGGCGGTCGGAACGGACGGAGGTCTCCGGAGACAGCATGGTACCGGCGCTCCAACCCGGGGACCGTCTCCTGATCTGGCACACCAAGCGCCTCAAGACCGGCGACATCGTAGCCGCCGGCGACCCCCGTGACCCGGCGCGGACGGTGCTCAAGCGAGCAGCTGCGTTCGACGACGGCGGGATTGTTCTCCTGGGCGACAACGAAATGCACAGCACCGACAGCCGCCACTTCGGGGCCGTCCCGTTGAGCCTGGTCCGGGGCAAGGCCGTGTACCGCTATGCGCCGGCCCGAAGGACCGGCCCGCTCCCGAGCACTGCCCGCCTCATGCCGGCGAGCGGGGCTAAGGCAGTAACCATTCCTTCAGGTAGGGTTCCCGCTTCGCCGCCCAGTCCTCGGAGGTAATGGCGAAACGGACGTGGTCCTCCCACACTCCGTTGATCTCGAGGTAGCGCAAGGCCGTCCCCTCGTTGCGCAGCCCAAGTTTTTCGGCCACCCGGAGGCTGGGCCCGTTACGCGGGATAATCGACACCTGGAGACGGTGGAGCATCAGATCCTCGAAGGCGAACCGGGCCAAGGCGACGAACGCCTCCGGCGTATAGCCGTTGCCGGCCATGGCCTCGTCCACCCAGTAGCCCACATAGGCGTTCTGGAACGGGCCCCGTTGGACGGAAGAAATGTTTATCTCGCCCGCGAAACGCTCGCCGACGAACACGCCGAAACCGTACCCGGTGCCGAGCTCCCGCTCCCGCAGTCTGGCACTGCAGCGGGCGGCGAAGGCTCGCTTGTCTACGGTGGGATCCGGCTGCCCGGGAACCGGGCGCGGCTCCCACTTGACCAGCCAGTCCCGGGAGCGGGACCTCACCTCTCGCCAGGCGTCGAAGTCGGAGGCGGCAAGGGGCCTGAGTAGTACCCGCCTGCCTCGAAGTTCAGGATAAACCGTGGAATGTCCCCAGGTCATTGTCCGGAATGCTATCCGGCCGGCCCGGTGGCTCGGGACGGCCCGAACGGCGGGGGCGCCCCGGCCGCCTCATGCCTCTCACCGGGCGCAAGGAGAGCCGAAGCCAAACCGTCCAGGATGTCCGACTCGGAAACAAGGCAGTCGTCAAAGCCGAAATGCGCCATCAAAGTGGCCAGTACTACCGTGCCGCCCACGATGACCGGCGCCCGGGCCTCCTCGATGCCGGGACGGCCATGGCGCTGGGCCGCGGGGATCCGGGCCAGGTCATGCGCCGCCCGCTCAACGGCCTGGCGCGACAGCCGATAGTGGTGCACAGCCTGGCGGTCGTAGGCGGCCAGGCCCTGGTCGTAACGGGCCAGGGCGGACACGGTACCGGCCAGCCCGACCAGAGTACGTGCGCCGCCCAGGGCCGGGATGTCCGCCTCCGCCCGGCGGTACTGCTCCGAAAGCCAGGCGACGGCCGCGGCCAGCTCGGCCGGCCCCGGCGGGTCGTGGTGCAAAAAGCGCTCGGTGACCCGGACACATCCGAGGTCGAGGGAGCAGGCGCCGGCGGGTTCGGGGCCGACGACCAGCTCGGTGGAGCCGCCACCGATGTCTGCCACCAACCACGGGCCGGTCCCCGGGCGGAGCTCACGAGTGGCGCCGGAGAAGGACAGGGCGGCTTCGTCTTTCCCGCTCAACAGTTCGAGCTCGGCGCCGACGACCTTGCTGGCCTCCTGGCGGAACAACTCCCGGTTGTCGGCGTCCCGCAGAGCCGACGTCCCCACCATGCGGGCACGGTGCACGTCGTTCTGGTCCATTACCCGGCGGTACTCGCGGAGCACGGTCAAAGCCCTGTCCATCGCCGCTCCCGATAGGGACCTCGACCTGTCAACGCCCTCGCCAAGCGCCGTGATCCTCATCAGACGGACGAGGGGCTCCCCGGCCGGCCCGCACACCAGCAGCCTGGTCGAAAAGGTCCCGCAGTCGACGGCGGCGACGCTAGGCACCGGACGCTTGACCGGGGAGCTGAAAGGGGAGCTGACCGGGGAACTGACCAAGGAGCTGACCGGCCACCCAACGGCCCACGGGATCGTCGCCGCCAGCCAGGAACCAGGCGTAGTGGGCGTGGAGGCACTTCACGCCCCGTCTCGTGCCGCCCACCCCGCCGCTCGGGACCGGGCCGGCCCAACCGGGCGGGATAGCCGCATCGCGTTCGGCCGCGTAGCGCCGGTGGGCCTGCTCGAGGGCTTCGGGGTCGACGGCGGCTTCGGCGGCGCCGACACCGCCTGCCGCCTCCAGGCGGTCGACGGCCAGCCGGGCTTGCCTCCCGACGAGCCAGTACCGCGTCGGCATCGGAGTGCCGTCATCGAGCACGGGGGCGTTGCGGATGACCACCGGACCGCCCTGCTCGTCCCGCACGATCACCTCGAACGGGCCTCGCGGCTCCCGCCCGAGAAGGGCGGCGATGGCGGCGAGCTCTTCCGGTCCGCTCACCGCCCGCAGCCGGAAAGGGGACGAGGCCGTACCCCGGACAACCGCATTCTCTGGCTTAGGGACGGTCCTTCACATGTGATGCCAGAACTCCAGGGGCGCGTACCACGGGGTTTTGGGCCGGGCCGGCGGGGCACTGGGCCGGGGCCGGACGGGCGACGGCAGCACCATGAAGGCTTGCTGGCCGGGCATCACGAGGCCGTACTCAGCCCGGGCGATCCGTTCGATGGTGGCGTAGCTCTGGAGGGCGGCGCTCTCTGCCGCCAGGTTGGTGTTCTCCGCCTTCAAAACTGCGATTGTCTGTTCCTGTCCCAGGATGTCCTTCTTTTGGGAAAGGTAGGTATGGGCCGGGAAGGCGAACAGGTACACGGCTCCGCACACGACCAGCACGGCCAAGCCGAACTTTACGGTCAAGCGCATCCCGGCACCTCAAGTGTTGGCGTAGTGGCAATTGTGGTCAGGCAATTATGACCAAAGCGAACAAGCTGAGTAGCTTACCCGTCCCGGACGGGACTATCACGGAACCGTATTTCGCCCCCCCGCCCCTGTTCGCCCCCAGCCGCTCCCGCTCGCCCCCGCCGCTCCCATTCGCTCCGGTTCGCCCCCAGCCGGGCCCGGGCGCAGACCGGCCCGGAGCGAGCTCGGGGCCTTAGCGGGCCGGCTCGGCCGCTTTTATCTCTTCCCACAGAAGGTCCATGTGGGCCACGCCTATTTGCGCCAGGTCCAGGCCCCGCGCCGCGGCCAAGACCTCCACCGCTTGAAAACGCCGGCGGAACTTTGCCGTGGCCCCTCGCAGTGCGGCCTCGGGATCGATCTTCAGGTGCCTGGCCACGTTGACGGTGGCGAAAAGAAGGTCCCCGAGTTCGTCGCCCTCCGGGCTCGCTCCCGAGGGGAGGACCGCCGGGGCACCGGCTCGAACAGAGGACACCGCCTCGTTGAGTTCGGCCAGCTCCTCCGCCACCTTGGCCAGGGCCCCGCCAGCGTCCTCCCAGTCGAAGCCCACCGAGGCCGCCTTCCTTTGGATCTTGTGGGCATAAAGCAACGCCGGGAGGTTCTGTACTACCTCGTTCATCACACTGGACTGACCTTTTTCTTCCCTCTTGATGAGCTCCCAGTTCCTGAGCACATCGTCGGGGGTCTTGGCCACCACGTCCCCGAAAACATGGGGATGGCGGCCCACCAGCTTGTCGTGGACGTTCCGGGCCACGTCGCCCAGGGCGAACTGGCCCTGTTCGGCAGCCAGGACCGAATGGAACACGACCTGGAAGAGGACATCGCCCAGCTCCTCTTCCAGGTGCTCGTACCCGGCACCGTCGGAGCCGAGCTCGTCGATGGCCTCCAGCGCTTCATAGGACTCTTCGAGCAGGTAACGGGTGAGGCTCTTATGGGTCTGCTCCCGGTCCCAGGGACAACGTGCCCTCAGGGTACGCACGAGCTCCTCCAGGCGCACGAGCTCGGAGGCGAAGGGGTCAACCAGGGCCGGCAGCCACAGGCTGGTCAGATGGTCGGGCTCGACGTCGCGGTCGAGGTCGTCCCAGGCCACCCGGCGGACCGACTCGTCAGCCAGCCCGAGGTGCTGAAGGACGGTCACCTCAAAGTGGCCGGGTGAGCCGGGGCTCGCAGGTCCCACCGGCCTCGCCGGCCCGGGCGCCGCTTGGTCGAGCACAGAGCCGATGGCCAGCTTCACCTCCGACAGGACGGCGCGCGAGTCGCACTGGCCCACCAGCAACGGGCCTCGGGAACCGGCGGCTTCGACGGAGAACCGGTGCCCGTCGACCATGCGCACCCCGGCGGCGAGAGGGTCGACCCCCAAACGCGAAAAAGCCAGGTCTACAAAGGACACGCCGGGCAACAGGACGGTCGTCACCCGGGCGTCGCCCCTCAGGAGCTCGACGCTGCGCTCGGCCACGACGGGAGAGCCGGGCACGGCATAGATGATGCGCCCGTCGCGCTCGGCCGAGCCGACCAGGACATCGACAATGCCGGAGTAGACCTCCTCGATGCTGGTGGCGGTCTCGTACAGGTAATCGAAGCTGCGGGCACCGGGCACCGCACCCGCAGACGGGTGGCGAGAGGTCCGCAGCCACCGGACCGGGGTGGCATCTATAGCGGCCAGCGCCTCGGAGGTCATCAGGCCCGTCCGGCCGGGGCCCAGGCCGACCACGGTGACCTCGCCTGGAGCCGCCACGAGGCTAGGGCGCAGCCGCGCCGGCCGGCCACACCTGCGGCAGGTAAGGCGCCGGCAAACGCACGGTCCACGAACCATACAGCGGGTTGACCTGCACGGTTACCGCTTTGAGGAGCTTGATCAGGCTGGTGTCGGTGCCCTCACCGACCACAGGCCAGGCCGGGGCCTGGCCGCCCGAGACCGAGGCCACAACCTCGATGTCGGCCGCCGTCTGCTTGTTGAAGGGGATCGGAGCCCGTGAGCGCACCTCGACCACCTGGTAGCCGTAGTTCTCAGCCAGGGCGACGGCCTCACCCGTCTTGAGCGAGTTGACCTGGTGGCGGAAACCGGAGGGCTGCTCGATGAGCTGCTGTGGCGTCAGGCAATAAAGCGCCCCGCTGGTCACGGGGGGCGCCGGCGGCGACGTCGTCTTTCCGCTGAGCTCGGCGACGATCTCCTCCGCCTGCTGGCGGCTGGCCGCCACATCGACCCTGCCGCCCGGGGCGGCGACGGTCACGTCTACGGTCCGCAGGCACACCTGCGTCCAGAAGTACGACGAGTCACTTTTGTACAAGGCCTCGTCCCCGCTCGTCGCCGACAACTTCGGCTCGATGAGAGCGTGCTCGGCATCCTGTTCGGCCAACTGGGCACGGACCGGCGCTGAGAGCTGCTCCCACACCGCCGGGTTGGCGGCATACTCGGTCGCCCACGCCGTTGCCGCCTCGAGCCCGGAGGGCGCTTCGCCCCTCCGGGATAGGTACTGGTGGAGGGCCGACCCCATCACCAGCAGGCTAAGACGCCCGGTGGTCCACACCAGGCCGAAATCGCCGGGCCCGGAACCGGTGCCCTGGACGGTGAAAACGGGTTGCTGCTGGCCTTGCGAGGCCGCCTGCTCGGACTCCTGTGTGCTGGCGGCCTTGAAATACTGGACATAGGCCGGGCTCGAGGACCAAGCCTCCAACCACTGGTCCAGCTGGCCCTGGGTAATGACCTCGCCGTTGACGGTGGCCGCCGGTGGCGAGGCACTGCAACTGGACAGCGCACCGGCCACCGCGGTAGCCACCAACACGGTGGTCAACACCTTGGTCCCGGTATGCCGGCGACGGCGGACGACCGGGCGGGAACGGCGAGAAAGGGCTACTGGTCTCACTGTCGGGCCAATGTTAGTGCCCCGCGAGCCGGCTCATCCGACGGCGGCGGGACCAGGGCGCGCAGCATCTCCACCAGGGCCGCCGCCGGGTCGGTGGCGCCTCGCAGGGGCCCCACCAGCTGTCCCTGGTCCGGCTTGTAGACGGCACGCGGCCACAGGCGGCCGAGCCTCACCTGTTCGCTGGCTTTGAGCACCAACGGTGAGAGCCGGGCCACGAGCGCACCGACGGGAGTGCCCAGGCCACCCTTGACCACGGCCACCTCGCGCAAGCCCAAGCGGGCGCATTCCGCTCTCAGGTGGCCGATGCCGAGCAACGCCTGGGCCGGCGAGGGCAGCGGGCCGTAGCGGTCGACCCATTCGGCCTCGATGTCGTCGACCTCGTAATGGGTGGTGACCGTGGCCAGGCGGCGGTAGGCCTCCAACCGCAGGTCCTCGCGCTCGACATAACCCACCGGGAGGTTGGCGGTGACAGGCAAGTCGAGGCGGATCTCGGCCGGAGGCCGGACCGTCTCGCCCTTGAGCTCAGCCACCGCTTCGCTCACCATCTGGACGTACAGGTCGTAGCCGACGGCGGCGATGTGGCCGGACTGGTCGGCGCCGAGAAGGTTGCCGGCCCCTCGGATCTCCAGGTCGCGCATGGCGATCTTGAACCCGGAACCGAGGTCGGTGTGCTCCCCGATCGTGCGCAGCCGTTCGTAGGCCTCCTCGCTCAGCTTGTGGTTGGGGGGGTACATGAGGTAGGCGTAGGCCCGCTGGCCGGCGCGACCGACCCGCCCCCGCAGCTGGTGCAACTGACCCAGTCCCAGCATGTCGGCGCGGTCGATGACCAGGGTATTGACCGTGGGCATATCTATGCCGGACTCGATGATTGTCGTGCACACCAGTACGTCGTAGCGGCCCTCCCAGAAGTCCAGCACCACCCGTTCCAGCGAGCCTTCGTCCATCTGGCCGTTGGCAATGGCGACTCGGGCTTCGGGGACGAGTTCTCTGAGCCTCTCCGCCACTTTGTCAATGTCGCGGACGCGGTGGTGGACGAAGAAGACCTGGCCTTCGCGCAGCAGTTCCCGGCGGACGGCCTCGGCCACGGCCCGCTCGTCGTACTCGCCGACATAGGTGAGGATGGGTCGACGCTCGGCCGGAGGCGTCGTGATGAGCGAGAGGTCTCGTATGCCGGTCAGGGTCATTTCCAGCGTGCGCGGTATCGGCGACGCCGTCATGGTCAGTACGTCCACGTTGGTGCTCAGCTTCTTTATGGTCTCCTTGTGGTTGACCCCGAAGCGTTGCTCCTCGTCGACCACGAGAAGGCCCAGGTCCTTGAACTTGATGTCCCCGGCCAGAAGTTTGTGGGTCCCGATGACGACGTCGACCGTTCCGTTGGCCAGGCCGTCGGTGACCGCTCGGGCTTCGGCCGGTGTCAAGAAACGGGACAGCATCTCCACCCGCACGGGGTAATTGGCGAAGCGCTCGCTGAAATTTTGCAGGTGCTGGGACGCCAGGAGCGTCGTCGGCACCAGCACAGCCACCTGCTTGCCGTCCTGGACAGCTTTGAACGCCGCCCTCATGGCGACCTCGGTCTTGCCGAAACCGACGTCCCCGCACACGAGCCGGTCCATGGGTACGGGCTCCTCCATGTCAGTCTTCACGTCGATGATCGCCTTCAGCTGGTCGGGCGTCTCTTCGAAGGCGAAGGACTGCTCCATCTCGGCCTGCCATGGCGTATCGGGACCGAAAGCATAGCCCGGCGAAGTGGCCCGTTTCCGGTAGAGAGCGACGAGCTCGTGGGCGATCTCGCGCACCGCCCGCCTCACTCGGGCCTTGGTCTTTTGCCATTCGCTGCCGTTCAGACGGGACAGGCCCGGGGTCTCCCCCCCCGTGTACGGGCGCAGGGCGTCGACCTGGTCCGAGGGGACGTACAACTTGTCGCCGTCCCGGTATTCGAGCATGAGGTAGTCGCGTTCGACGTCGCCGATCTTGCGCTTTACCATGCCGCCGAAGCGGGCTACACCATGCTGGAAGTGCACCACGTAATCGCCTGTCTTCATGTCGTCGAAGAAAGTGGCCACCGACGCCCCCCGGGGCCGGGAAACGCGGTGGGGGCGGTGGCGACCGGTGAGGTCGCTCTCGGCCAGGACCGCCATTTCCAACGCCGGGCATATGAAGCCGCGATCGATCTGTGCCGTCACTACCTGCACGCCCGCGCCGAGCTCGCTCACCACCGGGGCGTTGAAGCCCTCATCGCGCAACGACTGGGAGATCCGCAACGCACTCGTCTCGTTCTCCGCGCACACCGCGACGGTGTAGCGCTTGGCGCTGAGATCGCGCAGCTGGGCCATCAGCCGCTCCATCCCTGCCGCCACCGGGTTCCACCCCGTCGTCGCCATCGACGCCGTGCCCGGGCCCTCGGCCGCCACCGGCAGCATGGCCACGGCCGCCCCCGTGCCGCTGAGAAGGCGGTCAAAAGGTAAGTAGAGACGGGGGAAGTCCCGGCCCTGGGCGCCCCAGGTGACGGCCAGGGCCCCGGCCAGATCAGCCTCCTCCTCGGCCAGCTCGACGGCGCGTTCGCGCATGCGCCGCGGCTCGACCAGCAGTACTTTCGCCCCCTCAGGGAGCAGGTCTACTAGCAGGCGCCCCTCGGCCGTGAGCCAGGGCAACCACGATTCCATGCCATCGAAACTGAGCCCGTCGGCCAAGCGGTCCCAAGTCTGGGTGCCCCACGGCTCCTCGTGGCGTAGCGTCGCCGCCCGCTGGCGGACCTCGGCCGACGGCAGCAGTTCCCGGCAGCCGAAAATGACGACGCCGTCGAGGTCGGTGACCGAGCGCTGGTCGCCGACGGAGAACTCGGTGAGCCGGTCCACTTCGTCGCCCCACAGGTCGATACGCACCGGACTGGCCGCCGTAGAGGGGAAGACGTCCACGATCGAGCCCCGGACGGCCAGCTCACCCCGGTGCTCCACCTGGTACTCCCGCCGGTAGCCGAGCCCGACGAAATCCTTCACCAACCGGTCCAGGTCGACCTCCTGGCCCCCCGCCACCTGGACGGGTTCGACGTCCTCGACGTGAGGCCCGAGGCGTTGGAGCAGGGCGCGGACCGGTGACACTATGACCGACGGGGCCCCGGAGTCGGTGGCCCCGTCTCGCAAGCGGCGCAGGCGCCACATCAGTTCGAGACGCCGCCCCATCGTTTCCGCCCCCGGGCTGACCCGCTCGAAGGGGAGGGTTTCCCAGGCCGGGAAGAACGCCACCTGGTCGGGCCCCAACCAGGCCCCGATCTGGTGGGCCAAGCGGGCGGCGGCGGTGGCACTGGGGACGGCCACGACCACGGGGTGCCGCGCCCCCTGCTCAGCCACGGCGGCAACGGCGAAAGCCTGCGCCGGCTCGGCTATGGCCACCGTGCGCTCGGCCCCGGCCACCAGACCGGCCAGGCTGCTGTCCCGGTTGGCCAGGCGCAGGAGGGAGGCGAGGGGCCGCGTGGGCACCCTGTGCGGGCGGCCCGCTCGGTCCTGCACTACTGAAGCCATGGCGCGCCTATCACCCCGATCTCAACCCGTCGCCCCGACCATTAAAGGGCCGATCTCGGATAAAGGGCCCATCTCAGACCTGGCGACCGTTGAGCCAGTTCTGCGTCGCGGCCACGCCCAGCTCGAGGACCATCACGACGGCGTCGGCAGCCAGCTCGACGGCGACCTTGAGTTGACGCCGCTCCGCCCGGCTGGGGGCCGACAGCACATGGTCCACGCCGTGCTCCTTGCCCCCCGGGGGCTTGCCGATACCGATACGGACGCGGGAGAACTCGTCCGAGCGGAGCCAGGCCTTGATGCTGCGCAGGCCGTTGTGGCCGGCCAGGCCGCCTCCCGCCTTCACCTTCACCGCGCCCAGGGGCAGGTCCAGTTCGTCGTGCACGATGAGCAGCTTGGCCATATCGGCGACATTGAACCTCTTGACCAGGCGGGCCACGGAGCGGCCCGACTCGTTCATAAATGTCTGGGGGAAGGCCAGGACCAGGCGCTTACCATCCAGCTTGACCTCGGCCACCAAGGCCAGCTCCCGGCCCTGGCGCAGCCGCTCGCCATAACGCTCGGCCAACAAGGCGACTACGTCCGCACCGACGTTGTGGCGGGTCTTGACGTAACGCGGGCCCGGGTTGCCGAGCCCAACGGCCAGGAGGTCGGCGCCTGCCGTCGCCTCAGCCTTGCGCGTCCAGAGCAGAGCGGGCTCAGCCCTCCTCGGTCGCCGGAGCGCCGGCCGTCCCCGCCGCGCCGGGCTCGGCGGGGGCCGCAGCCTCGGGCGCCTCGGCCGCCTCGGCTGCCTCGGCCGCCTCCATCTCCGCCGCCGTCCTGGACAAGGCCGCGATCACGACGGGCTCCTCGGGGTCAAGGTCGGTCGTGACGCCCTCGGGAAGCACGAGGTCGCGCACCCGCAGGGCCTGGCCTACCTCGAGACCGCTCACGTCGAGGGTGATCTCCTGAGGAATGCGCTCGGGCGTGGTCCGGATGCTGAGGCTGGTGAGGAGCTGCTCGAGGACACCGCGGTCGCGCTCCACATTGGCCGCGACACCCACCACGACCACGGGTACCTCAGCCTGAACGACCTCGTCGCGCCGCACGACCTGGAAGTCGACGTGGGCCACGGTGCGCCGTACTGGGTGGCGCTGGAGCTGGCGAGCCAGCACTAGGTGGGACGAACCCTCAACCTCTAGTTCAAGGACCTGGTTGAGCCCATGGGAGGAGAGAGCCGCACCTAGGTCCCGGGCGCCCACGGAGACCGACAGCGGCTGCATGCCGTGCCCATAGACGACCGCGGGGATGCGGCCGGAAACACGGAGCCTTCTCGAGGCGCTCGACCCGGTCGTTCGCCCGAGCTCCGCGACCAGCTTGACTTCTGCCATTGTTCGCTCGCGCTCACTTACTAGTCGGTACCCCGCCAAAAAACTTTGAGGGGAAGGGAGCCCCAATAATAGCGGCTCGACCACCGCAGGGACCAAGCGAGCCCCGGTGCCCTGCCGCTCTACGCGCCGGCTCTGGCTTAGCTCTGGTTGTCGCCCCCGAAGATTTGGGACACCGAGCCCTCTTCGAAGACGGCCCGGATGGCGTCGGCGAAGGTCTTGGCCACAGAGACGCTTTCGATCTTGGGGATCTGCTTCTCCGCCGGCAGGGGGACGGTGTCGGTGACCACCACCCGGGCGATATTGGAGTTCTTCAGCCGGTCGATGGCCGGCTCGGAGAACACGCCGTGGGTGGCCGTGGCCCAGACCTCGGTGGCCCCCTTCTGGGCCAGGATCTTCGCCGCTTCGCACAGGGTGCCGGCGGTGTCGATCTCGTCGTCGATCAGGACGCACATCCGCCCGCGGACGTCGCCCATGACGTCAAGGGCTTCGACATGGCCGACCAGGTCCACGCTGCGGCGCTTGTAAACGGCGGCCATGTCCATGTCGCCGGCGTTGCGGGCCGCCTTTTCTGCCACCTTGGTCCGGCCCGTGTCCGGCGACACCATGACCAGGTCGCCGGAGACATTGGCCTTGATGTAGTCGACCAGGAGGTTGACCGCCGTCAGGTGGTCGACAGGCCCGTCGAAGAATCCCTGGACCTGCCCGGAGTGCAGGTCGACCGACATGATCCGCTCGGCGCCGGCGGCGCGGAAGAAGTCGGCCACCATACGGGCCGTGATCGGTTCGCGGCCTCGCGACTTGCGGTCCTGGCGCCCGTAGCCGTAGCGAGGGCAAACCGCGGTGATCCGCTTCGCCGACGCCCTCTTGGCGGCGTCGATCATCACCCACTGCTCCATCATCAGGTCATTGATGGAGCGGCCCTCCGAAGGGCAGTGGGTCTGGAGGATGAACACGTCAGCCCCCCGGACAGACTCGCCGAACCGGGCGCGGATCTCCCCGTTGGGGAAGTCAACCACCTCACAGGGGCCCACGTGCACACCCAGGTGCGTGGCAATGTCACCGGCCAGCGCCGGGTGCGAGCGCCCGGCATAGAGCTGAAGCCTATGTTTCGAGATCAGTTCCACTGGGTGCTTCCCCTTCCAGGATGTACGTAGCGGTCCCCGGTCGTATGACCGAACCGGGTTGAACAACGGTGCCAGGTGCCAACCACGCCCACGGTCCGACCCGGGCGTCCTCCCCGATCACCACCTGCTCCGCCGAAGTCGCCCGCACCTGAGCCCTCGCTCCGACGGTGCAGTCGACCAGATGGGTGCTCGGTCCCAGTTCGGCACCGGTGGCGACCCTCGTGCGCCCTTGAAGGATAGTCCCGGGAAAAATGGTGACGTCCTCTCCGAGTTCGACCGTCGAGTCGAGATAGGTGTGGTCCGGGTCGAGCATGGTGACCCCCCACCGCATCCACCGGTCGTTTATCCGTCGCCGCAGCACGGCCTCGGCCGTCGCCAGTTGGCTGCGGTCGTTGACCCCGCTGGCCTCGATGGGCTCGGGGGCCACCATCGAGATGACGGGATAGCCGGCGCCGTGCAGCACCGAGATAACGTCGGTCAGGTAGTACTCGCCCTGGACGTTGTCCGGGCTGAGGCGGCGCAGGGCGGGGGCCAGCAGCGACCGGCGAAAGGCGTAGATGGAGGTGCCCACCTCGTCAATGGCGCGCTCCTCGTCGGTTGCGTCGGACTCCTCCACGATGCCCGACACGCGGCCGTCTCGCGACCGGACCACCCGGCCGTACCCGCTGGGGTCCTCGAGCCGAGTCGTCAGCAGGGTCGCCGCCGCCGACGCGTTCCGATGGGCAGCCACCAGGGAGGTCAGTGTCCCCGGGCGCAGAAGGGGGGTGTCCCCGGGGAGCACGACGAGGTCGTCCAGGTCGCCATCGTCCTCGTGGAACGCCGTCAGGGCCACCGACAGGGCGTCGCCCGTGCCTCGCTGGACGGGCTGTTCGACCACCTCGAGAGGAGCAGCCGGCGAGCCACCTTCGGCCAAGGCCTTTGTCATCCTCGTCGAACCGTGACCGACGACAACCACCACCTTGGAGAGCTCCAACCCCGAGAGCGCACCGAGGACCCACATGACCATGGGGCGTCCGCACAGGCGATGAAGGGGCTTGGGCCGGGCGCTGTGCATGCGAGTGCCTTCACCTGCCGCCAACACCACCGCCGCCAACTTAGGCTGATCGCCGGCCCCCGCCCGGCGCGCCTGGCCGTCTCGGTCGTAGTAAGTCACGTTGATCTTTCTAGTCCGCCTGGCCAGTCCTGCGGAGGGCTAGGGCACCGACCTGGGCTCGTGTGCCGCCCACCCCTAAGGTCAGGACATGACGGTGACGGCTCGGACGCGCCCGGCGACAAGGTATCGTTGGTTGCCGACCACCCAGGCCGGCGGGTAAGGCCGGTAACTGGTCTTTCCGGGGTAGTTCAATTGGAAGAACGCCGGACTTTGGATCCGGATGCTTGGAGGTTCGAGCCCTCCCCCCGGAGCCCTTCCACCAGCGGTTATGCTCCCCTCCCCTCTCCAGCTGGTACCGTTTGGACAACATTTGGACAACAATCCAGTCCCGGACAGTTGCCCACGGCGAAGAGGTGCCGAGTGAAGGGGAGCATGCGCGAGGTGGGCGAAGGGCACTGGCGGCTGCGTGTCTTTGTTGGGCGTGAAGACGGCAAAGTTCGCCACGTTTCCCGCAACTTCGCCGGCACCAAGCGCCAGGCCCAGAGTGAGTTGGCCAAACTCGTAGCCGATGTCGAGCGCCAGGACGTGGCCAAGGGCAACATGGTCACTCTGGGCGAGCTGATCGATCGCTGGCTCGACGACATTGCGCCGCACCGTTCCAGCTACACCGTCCAAGAGTACCGACGCTTGATAATCAAAACCATCAAGCCGGCGCTCGGGAACCTGCGCCTCGACCGGCTCACGGGAAGGCAACTGGACGACTTTTACCGCCGCCTCCAACAGCGGGGCTTGTCGAACTCGTCAGTCCACCAACATCACTCGATCGTCCACGCCGCCCTGGGACGGGCCGTCAAGTGGGGGATCCTCCAAACAAACCCCGCCGATCGGGCCAGCCCACCGACGCTGAAACGTACGACGGTGGGAGCGCCTGCGGTGGCCGACGTGCAACGGCTCATCGCTGCAGCCGAAAGCAGCGACCCTGTGCTGGCGTCCGCAATTGCCGTGGGCGCGGTGACGGGCGCTCGACGGGGCGAACTGTGCGCGCTGCGATGGTCTGACGTCGACTGGCCCCGGCGCAAGCTCACTATTGCCCGGTCGCTCACCGTGATCGACAAGAAAGTGACCGAGGGCCCGACCAAAACTCACCAGCGCCGGGACATCGCCATGGATGCCGCCCTCGAAGCCTTCCTGACCCGGCGGCGGGCGGAGCAGGAGTCGTACGCCGAGGCGGTGGGCGCCGCTCTTGTAGCCGACCCGTACATCCTTTCGCGTTCGGCCGACGGGTCTGCCCCATGCCTGCCGGACGGCCTCTCGGCTGGGTACCAACGATTGGCCCGGGCGCTCGAGTTGACTACCCATTTTCACGAGCTTCGTCACTTCGCCGCTACCGAAGCCATTGCCGGCGGCTCGGACGTCCGGACTGTGGCCGGCCGTCTCGGGCACGCCGACCCGGCCCTAACACTGCGGGTGTACGCCCATGCCTTAGAGGCTCGGGACAGGGAGCTCGCCGACAGGCTGGGCAGCGCCGTCCTCGGCGCCGTGAACAGCAGAGCGAAGCTTGATGAGGCTGACCCGCCAGCGCCGCCCCAGCTGGAAAGCGCCAGGTAGCTCGCCCCGGCGCGCCAGGTCGTAGCCGAGGTCCTTGCTGATCCCCAGCAGCCTGGCCGCCTCCGGTACCGAGACCACATAGGGGTCGGCCATCGCCCGCCTCGGCTGGGGGCTACGACCCTCGACGACCTGTTGCGCTCTTACCTCTCTCCAGGTACCGCTCATCCGCGTCTCCTTGCGCTCGCGGCCTCCCGGAGCGGGGGGCCTCTGCACGAAGGGGCCGGGGTGGCGATGTCCCGCCCCGACTTAGCGGCAGGACTTTCCTCCCCTCGCCGGAGCGGTGCCCAGGCCGACGCCAGTCGCAGCCAGCGCTGGCTTGGATGGCCTACGAGGTCAGCCAGCCGCGGCCGAGAGCGGAGGCCAGCTCCGGTGACCGGTTGGTAGCGAAACTGACGTCCAGCACGGCGGCGGTCAGTGGCGGTACGCCGTTCTCGCCGAGGTCAACGCCCAAGACCTTGCTGGACCACTCCAGTACCACCGACCAAGGCCAGACCCTGATGCTGTCGCCAACGGCCCCGATCGCAGGTGGGAAGCGGCCCGGGCCACGTTTGCCGTCCACCAGGAGCCGGACAGACTCCCTGGTGCGGCCGAGGCGCTGGGCGATGTCGCTCACCGACACGAGGTTTTGGTCGACGCGCAGCGGCACGGCCGCCGGCACCGCCTTGGTGACGGTCTCGACCAGCTGGGAGACCGCAGCGGCCGGACCGGGGGCACGGACCGTCGCCCGCACTGTTGCAACTCCGCCGGCCTCGAAGAGGACGGCTTGAGGCAGCGCTACTGAGACGAGACCAAGTGAACCATGGCCAAGGCCGTCAAACACGACGCCCACTTTGTAGGTGCTCGACATCTAAATGTGGCGACGGCTCAGCATTAGGGACACCCCGCTGTTGGCACCTGCCAACAGTCTCTCACCTCCGGGCACCTGACATCGCACCCTCACATGACCGGCCACCCACTTGCTCTGCTCGCCGCCAAGCAACTCGCCTCGATCCCATCTCACTGGATCGGCATAAACGCCTCGCACAAGCCGCCACGCCTCGTCCCATCGCTCGCAACGCCACACATCAACGGTCCTCAAAAGGCTCTCACCAGCACGGACGCAGACTCCCCACAGCAGCACCGCCCAAATCCTCGATAAGCAGCACCACCAACCGACCCCGAAACATACCTCCCCCCGACCCTGTGCTCACCATCCAAAACCTTTCTGATGGACGTCTGGCACTCCGGTGTTGCGGCCGGCAGGGCGGGGCACCAGGCCACGGACCAGGGCTTTCAGAACATCGCCATCCCGGCCCCTGAGTACGGGAGGCCCGAAAGGCGGGCCGGCGGCTCTCGGGATGGTGACAAGCGGTGCTGACGATGGGCCGGCCCCTCAAGATGGGCGGCAACGCCTGGGCCTACCTGGTCGATAGCGTGGCCGGCGAGGTCGACCAGGGCGCCGACGCCGCTCGCTATTACGCCGGGGCCGGCACCCCGGCCCGGGCGGTTCCTGGGCCGGGGCCTCTACGGCCTCGGTCCCGTCCCCGGTTCGGTGAAGGTGGGCGACGAGGTCTCGGCCGAGATGCTGCACCGCATGCGGGCCCAGCTGGCCGACCCGCTCACCGGCCAGGCCCTGGGCCGGCTCCCGGCCCTCGGCAACAAGGCCCCGGTGGCCGGCTTCGACATGACCTTTTCACCCCCGAAGTCAGTCTCGGTCCTGTGGGCCATGGGCGACGCGGCCACCCGGGCAGCGGTCGAGGAGGTGCTGTCCCAAGCCCTGGCCGAGGTCATTTCCTGGGCCGAGGACCATGTCTTCTTCACCCGCACGGGGGCCCAGGGCGCCCGCCAGGAGAGCGTGCGCGGGGTAGTGGCCAGCACCTGGCTGCACTACGAGAGCAGGGACGGTGACTGCCAGGTCCATCACCACGCCGTGGTCTGGAACAAAGCCCAGGCTGTCTCCGACGGGCGCTGGCGCACCCTGGACTCCCGGGCCCTGCACCCCTGGGTGGTGGCCCTGTCCGAGCTCCACGTCGGCCTCGTCGAAGACCTCATGACGCAACGTTTCGGGGTGGCCTGGCAACAGTCCCGGGCCATCGCCGGCCGGGTGGCCAAACGCGAGATCGAAGGGGTCGGCCCCGACCTGGTGGCCGAGTTCTCCCGGCGCACCCTCGCCATCGAGGCCGTCATCACCACGAAAGTGGCCGAAGCCGAGAAGGTCAAAGGCCGGGCCCTGAGCGATGACGAGATGGGCATCGTCCACCGTCAGGCGTGGCGGGAGAGCCGCCAGAGAAAGGCCCACCGCTCCCTAGCGGAGATGACCAACGAGTGGGCCGAACGGGCCCTGCCCTGGGTGGGGGACCAACCAAGTTCGTGGGTGGCGAGCCTGGCCGGTCGCTCCGACCTGCCCGCCTTGCGGGCCGACGACCTGACCCAGGGGATGCTTACCGACGTGGCCCGCTCCGCCATCGCCACGCGTTCGGAGGCCACTTCGGTGTTCACCCAGGCCAACATCTACGCCGACGTGGAGAGGCAACTGCACGGGGTGCTCTTCGCCCCCGGCCAGCGGGCCCAGGTGGCCGAGCGCGCCGTCGAGCTGGCCCTGGGCATGGCCGTAAAGCTCACCCCGCCCGAGTTGGCCCACGTGCCCCAGCGCTTCCGCGCCCCCGACGGCACCAGCCAGTTCGCCCCAGCCAACACCTGGCAGTACTCGACGGCCGACCTACTGGAGGCGGAGGCCCGCCTGCTCGGCGCCGGCCGGGACAGCTCCGGCCCGGTGGCGAGTTACGGGACCGTGGCGCAGGTTTGTCAGCAGCCGCTGCCCGGGCGGTACTACGCCCTGGGCCCCGACCAGGCGCTGGCCGTGGAGCAGGTCGCCACCTCGGGACAGGTGGTCGACGTGCTCGTCGGCCCCGCCGGTACGGGGAAATCAACCACCCTGGCGGGACTTCGCGCCGTGCGGGAGGCCGAGCATGGGCCGGGCAGCGTGAAGGGCCTCGCCCCCTCGGCGTCGGCGGCGGCCAATTTGGCCGACGAGCTCGGCATCGCCACCGAGAACACGGCCAAGTGGCTGGCCGAGGCCGACCGGGAACCCTCGAGAATGGCCCAAGCCCAGCAGTTGCGGGTCCTGGCCGAACGCCTCCCGGCCGGGCTCTCTGGCGCGGTCGCCGAACGGGTAGCCGAACTGGAGGCCGAAATAAAGCGCTGGCAGTTGAAGACCGGCGACCTGGTGTTGGTCGATGAGGCCAGCCTGGCCGGGACCTTCGCCCTCGACCGGCTCACCGCCCAGGCACAACGGGCGGGGGCCAAGGTCCTCTTGGTCGGCGACTTTGGCCAGTTGGGCGCCGTAGGCGCCGGAGGCGCCTTTTCCATGCTGGTCGAGGACCGCGAGATGCCGGCCGAACTGAGCGAGGTCCACCGGTTCCACCAGCCCTGGGAGAAGCAGGCCAGCACCGAGCTGCGTGCCGGTTCAGTCTCGGCCATAGACGCCTACCTCCGCCACGGCCGGGTGGCCGGCGGTGACCGGGACGAGATGCTGGCCGCCTGCTACCAGGGCTGGAAGACCGACGTCGACGCGGGCAGGACGTCTCTCATGATCGCCCAGGACCTGGAAAGCGTGACCGAGCTCAACCGCCTGGCCCGGCCGACCGGGTGGCGACTGGGCAAGTTGCCGGCGATGGACTCGCCCTGTCCGACGGCCTGGTCGGTGGGGTGGGCGACGTCGTGGTCGCCCGCAAGAACGACCGCGCTTTACGCCTCGCCGACGGGGAGTGGGTTCGCAAGCGGGACCGCTTCGTGGTCACCGCCACCCACCAAGACGGGGCCATGACGGTGCGCCGCCTGGACGGGGACGGCCACGTCGTCATGCCGCCGGCCTACGTCGCCGACCACGTCGAGCTCGGCTACGCCACGAGCGCCCATGCCGCTCAGGGCCAAACCGTCGGCACGACCCACGCCCTGGTGAGCACGGCCATGACCCGGGAGGTGCTGTACGTAGCGGCCACCCGGGCCCGGGAGGACAACCGCCTGTACGTCGACGTCGAGCCGCAACCGGCGGGAGCGGAGATGGCCCACGGGCGCGGCGAAGTCTTCGACGCCCGGGACGTACTGGTCGCCATCGCTTCCCGCCAAGGGGCCGAGCGCTCGGCCCATCAGGCCAGGGCGGGGGCGTGGGAGAGGGCCACCAGCTTCGAGCAGCTCGTGCGTGAGCACCAGAGCTTGGTGGCGGCGGACAGTGCCCCCCGTTGGGAGGCGGTGCTCCAACGGTCCGGCTTGCCTGCCGCCGTGCTGGCCCAGCTCCGCCGGTCGAACGAGTGGGACGAGCTGCTCGGCACCATGCGCACCACCGCCGAGGTCGGCGTCGACGTCGAGGCCGTCCTGGCCCGGCTGGTCACCGCCCCGCCGGCAGGGGGCGAGGAGGACGAAGCCGCCAGGCTGCGCCGGGGCTTGCAACGCTCAGCCCAGGCCATCGGCCGGGGCCCGAGGAAGCAGGAAGACATGGTGGCCGGGCTTGTGCCCCGGGCCGGCCAGCTCGACGACAGAGATATGGCCCGGGCTGTCGCCGAACGCGAGGACGCCATCGTTCGCCGGGCCCGGGACCTGGCCGAGGCGGCCGTTCGGACAGGCGCCAACTGGGCCACGCCCTTCGGCCCGCCGCCCAGCAGGCCCGTCGTGGCCGAGGCTTGGTGGGACCGCCTCAGTGTCATCGCCGCTTACCGCGACCGCTGGAGTATCACCACCGGCAGCACTCTCGGGGACATGGCCGACATCGGGTCGTTTGCCCAGGCGGCCCACCGCAACCGGGCCCGCCAAGCCGTCGGGGAAGCGGCTCGGTTGGCCGGTCTTTGGTCTCAAACGCCAGCCATGGGGCACAGAGGCCCGGGCGGCGGGGCCCAGACAGGAGTGGACATATGACCCAGGTCCTCGGCCCGTCGGGTCAGAAAGGCCGGTGATGGCTAGCAGAACGCCGGTTCTGTAGGTCAGCGCCCGGCTTCTGGCGCCCGTCCAGGGCGTCATTATGGGCGGTCGCTGGTCGCGAGGGTCGGCCTGACATTATGTGTGCTAAATCTGTGTGATTCTCCTCGGGGTCTCGACGTATTGCCAAGGAATTGACAGCCGCGATAACCGTCGATCTCGCCGCTGAACAGGCACTTCGCCGATGGTGAGGGATACGCCCCGTAGTGGTTGTTCTGTGCAGGCGCCCGTTTGCTGTGCAATCGACGACCGCGCCGCAACGTAGCGGCAAGTGCTCGCCTTAGTTGACCCCCGACACCTGCGTTGAGATCAGCGAAACGTCGCCGACCGTCGAGTTCGAGGGCCCAGGCTCGGTGCAGACGATGGCTACCGTGCCGCCACCGAAGTCCCCCACGGCCGACTCGAGCGGGTACGAACCCTCGTAGGTGGGCTCTGCAGGTAGGATGAAATTAAACAGGTCCAGGTTGGAGCCGTTCGCCTGGAGGTGGCAGCTCCCATACGCGCTGGCTTGGGTATCGTTGTTCTCCAAATCGACCTTGGCCGTAAATACCCAGCTGCCGGCAGGGATCTGGACCGACAAGGCAGTGACAGTCCCCGTCGCCGCACCGATGCCGAAGCCATAGTCGCCGACATAGAAGGCATGAGTAGGCCCAGCTGGGCCCGCCGGGCCGGTCGCACCCGTGTCCCCTTGGGGGCCCTGCGGGCCGGTTGCACCAGTCTTGCCTTGGGGCCCCCGGGGGCCAACCGGACCTCGAGCTCCAAGAACCACCTTGCTGAAGCCGGCGGGGCATCGGCCTGACGCCGACAGCACGCCCAGCACATCGTGGCTGTTGACGCACGCTTGTACGCCTAAGGGGTTGGACGTGGCGCCAGCGATGCTCACGCCTGCCCCCACCATCCCGAGCGAGAGCATCGTCAAGGGAACAATTTGCCGCATCCGCAACATCGCCATCGGGGCCACCTTTCGTGCGTTAAATCCGCCGGAAGGCGCAGCCAACGACACCTAAACGGCTCGTCCAGTTTCGTTGTTAAGGCGGCGAGCATATCACGACCGTGCAGACGAGGCACCTAACACCACCTCCTCCGCCTTATGCGGCTAGTTAGTTAGTGACGGTGCCACAACTGTCCAGGTCGGGCAGGTGCTCCATCAGTGATCCCGCTGATCGCTCCTTAGCCGCGACTATTCGTCGGGGTCACGGTCGACAGGTGCCATCCGCCAAAGTGCCCGCCTGGTAAGGGAAAATTGACTTAGCGAGTCCAAACCCCCTACCAGGAGGGTCACCTTGAAAGTGAATCGTAGCCGCTGCCGGCCGGCTAGTCGTCGTCGGCCGAGGCTGGAGGTGACCACCGACGGCCAGGGGCTAGTGAGCCACGCCGGGGCCCGGTTGCTGGCCGACCTGGCCGAGCGCTCCGGCATCGCCGCCGACCTGTCCGCCGCGCTGGCGCCGATCGTAAAGGGCCCCCGCCGCCACGCCCCCGGGGAGGTGCTGGTGGACCTGGCCGTCATGCTGGCCGACGGCTACGACTTCGTCTCGGACTTGAGAATCCTTCGTGACCAGCCCCAGCTGTTCGGGGAGGTGGCTTCCCAGCCGACCGCTTGGCGCCTGCTCGACGCCATCGACGAAGGCCTGCTCTCTGACCTGCAGGCTGCTCGTGCGGCTTCGAGGGCGAGGGTCTGGGCCGCGGGCCTGGCTCCTAAGACCAAGAGGGTGACCCTGGACTTCGATGCCACCCTGGTCGACGTGCACACCGACGACAAGGAGGGCGCCGAGCCGAACTACAAGAAGGGCTGCGGCTTCCACCCTTTGCATGTCTACTGCGACGAGACCGCCGAGGCCTTCGCCGGCAAGCTGCGACCGGGCTCAGCGGGGGCTAACACCGCAGCCGACCACGTCGAGCTGCTGGACGACGCGCTCGCCCAACTACCGGTGCCGACGAAGAAGGACGACCCTGAAAACGGCGTGGAGGTGCTGGTACGCGCCGACTCGGCCGGTGCGACCCACGGCTTTGTGAACGCGATCGTGGCGAAAGGCTTCGAGTTCTCGATCGGCTTCGACGTCACCGAGGCCGTCCGCCTCGCCATCACCGACGTGCCCGCCGACGCCTGGCAGGTCCCGATGACCCTGGACATGGAGGAGCGCGATGGCGCCGGGGTGGCAGAGATCACCGAGCACCTGGACCTTTCTGCCTGGCCGGAGGGCACCAGGGCGATCTCCAGGCGCGAGGAGCCCCACGACGGTGCCCAGTTCAACCTCTTCGACCCCGAGGGCTGGCGCCACCAGGTCTTCATCACCAACTCGCCTGAAGCTGACATCGTCTACCTCGAAGCCCGCCACCGCTGTCATGCCCACGTCGAGGACCGCATCAAACAGGCCAAGGCCACCGGGCTGTCGCACTTCCCGGGCCACCGTTTCTCTTCCAACGCCGCCTGGATGCTCGTCGTGCTCATCGCTCAGGACCTCCTGACATGGTCACAACGCCTGTGCTTGGACGGTGAGCTCGCAAAGGCCGAGCCCAAACGGCTGCGCTACTGCATCCTGCACGTCGCCGGGCGCACGGCGCGCACCGGCCGGCGCAGCTACTTGCGTCTCGACGCCACCTGGCCATGGGTAAAGGCGCTGGCCAGGGCCTTCGAGCGGCTACGGGCGCTCGACTTCGCCACCTGAGCGTCGCCAACCTCGCTTCGCGTCCACGGTCGCTCCCGCGGCCTGTCCCGTCGTGCCTCCAAATAGGTCCAGCGTGGCTTCACAGCTCGCAGGCCACCCATGGCGGGCCAAAACCGTTCATCGCGACGCCCAAATCTGAGCCCGGACGCTCCGGCGGGCCCTCGCGACCCCCTTTCCAAGCCTGACTGCGCCGTTTATGAGCCTTGAAAGTCCTCGACGGTTAGGGGTGAATTATCGAGGTTAGTACGGCGCGGTCGGCCCGAAGAGCGCATTGGTTGGGCGGCACAGCGCCTGCGCTAAGGCGGACTAGAACTGACGGAGAGTGCCAAGCGTTCGCCACGGCCTTGACTTCGAGAGTGACTGGCCCAGCCGCAGACGGCGGGTCGAAGGCTTCGACGGAGAGGCGATTTGGGTCGGCGTCGGGTTGGGGCGGGGAGCCCTTGGCCAGGCAGGCGACGGTTAGGCGGATGGGCCCGCCCACGACATTGGCGCCGCCTACGACCTGCGTACCGCTTAGGCACGCCGCGGAAAGCTAGCTCGTACGCCCCGGCGTCGATCGTATCGGTGGACCCGTGGCGCCCTCCCACGCGCAGCTCGCAGCCGTCCGATGCTGACCTAGTTGGCTGGTCGGCAATGGGCCTGTGAGGTGGCTCGGCGGAGCCGTCGAGCGGTGAAGCGTTGATTAATGGACCGCCCTCCGAAATGAGGCCTGGACCCATGTCAACGCGGTCAAAAAGGCTGCCCGCACGACGTTTTAGGGTCGGCGTGCACCACTTGAGGCGACCTCAGTAGATGAGCCCAGGCACCTTTCCGAGACGGTCCAGGTTGAGGGCGGCCATGCGCAGTTGCAGCCAGGCGTCTGCCTTGGTTACCCCGCGCCAGGGCAACTTGGAGCTGCGCGACTTGAGCTGGGCGTTCTTGCGCTCGACCTGGGCCCGGTGGCGATAGCGCTGGCGGAACTCAGGGCCCCATCGAGCTTTGCGGGCTTGGGCCAGGAGCGCCTCGTTGGGGTTGATGGTCACCACCCGCCCCCCCGAGCGCTTGGTGCAGCGGGAGGCCAGGGGGCAAACTTGGCAGGTCGAGGCGTCAAAGCGGGCTTCGCGCCGGCGGGCTTTGCCGGCGATGGTGGCAACCTGGCCCGCCGGGCAGGTGACCGTGCCGGCACCGAGGTCAATGGCGAAGGCGTCCTTGTTGAAATAACCGTTGGCGGCCGACGCCGGCGGCGCCGGGGCCACGAGGTCGATGCCCTGGGTGGCCAGGGCCTGGCGGGTCTCGGCGTCGCCGTAGTGGGTATCGGCGATGACCTCGGCCACCGCCATGGGGTCGGCTCCCAGTAGCGCCGGCAGCACGGCGGCGTCACCGGTAGTGGCCTTGGTGGCCGCCCCGGCCACGAACAGGTCGGAGGTGACGTCCACGCTCACGTGCAACTTGTAGCCGTCGTAGCGGTCCCGCCGGGAACGATGGCCGTGGCGGGCTTCGGGGTCGACCACCGAGATGACCCGCTCGGGGGCCACGCCCTTGGCGATGCGCACCCCGCCTTGCCCGTCGTCTTCGACGTCTTGGGCCGAGACCACCCTGAGCAGCTCGACCTCGACGGCCAGAGCGTCGTCGTCATTTGTGCCGCAAACCTCAGCCACTTTTTGGGCATCGGCGAACAGCTCGTTCACCAGGGCCGCCCGCTCTGTCGCTGAAGCCCAACAGATCTGCGGCTTCCCGGCCTCGTCATAATCATCTCGGGCCAGTGCCTTGGCACAGGTAGCGGCCCGGGCCGGGTCGATCTCACCCAGCCGGCCGAGGCAGCGGCGCACGGCCGAGCGCACCAAGCTCACGGTGTCCTGGGTGAGCACGCAGTCAGAAATACCTGTCGAGTCCACCACCCGGCGGTGGCCGATCACCCCAGCTTGTTTCGCCACCCTCAACATCTGTTCGTGCAACCAGGCCTCCATGCCCTCTCGCACCAGGCGCGCCCGGAACTCGACCAGGCACACATGCGGCACGCCTCGGTGCTCTAGTGGCAGTCCCAGGGCCGCCTTCCAGCCCAGGTCCAGGCGCGACCGCCGCTCGGCTTCGCGGTCAGAGACCCCGTAGAACAATTGCGCCAGCAGCAGTGCGGCCAGCAACGACGGCGGGTGCGAGGGACGGCCTTTTTTGGACGCGTAAAGGCGGTCAAAGTCCTTGTCAGTGAACAACCTCCCCCGGGCAGCACCCAAAGTGGCCAAGAACCCGTCTTCATCGAGCAGTTCGCCGCAGATGACGTCGACCTGGCTGAGCGAACCCTGAGCCGTAGCGCTGCCTCTCATAACCCAAGTCGACACGCCACGAGCCCAGGACGCGAGTATTGATCGGGCCCCTGACCAGCGACTTTCCGACCAGCCAACTAGAGGGCAACCGAGGCGCCGTCGGGCGTGGGGAAGGGGCCGCCGTACGCCCACCCGCCCGGGCGGGGGCCGACGATGGCGACCGAGTGCACCTCCGGGCCTTTGGCCATCCCGGCGAGGGCCCCGTTGAGACAGGACCGTGCCGCCTCGCTGTTGGCGCCATCGCAGTGGCCGGGCGCGGGCACGAGCGTCCCGCGTGGCGCCCCAATAGAGGTGGACCGCCACCCTGGCGATACCCGCGCCGAGCGCCCGGAAGGGCAAGCCGAGTGGAGCGGTGAACGGCGAAGGACCAGGTGGACGAAGCTACCTGTTACGCCCGTTCGGGAGCACCGGGCTCAGGGATTGAACACACCGCCAATAGCGGACATCTTTGTCGCCAGTATCACGGCCGAAGCTTGGTCCCCCTTTTTCGCCTGGTCCTCGTGGCAGTTGACCACTATCTTTTCCCCGGCGACGACCTCCACCCCCGCCACCAGTGGCAAAGTGACATTCGACGCGGCGCCGTTCCCCTGCAGGCTGGCATCCGACTCAACGTAGTTCTGGGTAGTACCGTCCGGCTCGGCCCCCAGAAGACTGCAGCTCCAGGTCGTAGTGTCATTCCCCGAGTGCTCCGCATCCACTGTGGCCGCGATCGTGTAGTACCCCGCCGTTACCAGGGGCAAGGTGGCAATATCGGTGGACTGGCCGTTGGGCATCTCGCTTTCATGGTCGGATTGGAAGGCCGCCGCCTCGGCCCCGGCCGCGCCCGCCGGGCCGGTTGGGCCGGTTAGGGACGTGCCCTTGCCCCATTGGGTGGTACACGGCAGGGGCAGGCAGTGGTGGGACGCCGGGCCGTAGATGAAGTGCGTAGCGGTGTCAATGTAGTAGTCGCCGGCGGTCCCGATGTCGGTCTCCGGGGGCACGGCACCGCTCAGTATGGTGGCGCCGGCCGGCCCGGCCGGCCCCTGGGCCCCCAAGACGGCCGGGCTGCTCCCGGACGGGCATGATCCGTTGCCATTTACGAGCTTCAGGATCCCACTGCTTGTTACACATGCCCTAGCGCCGGCAGTGCCCGTCGTGGCGGCATAGGTCGCCCCCGAGGCAACACCAGCAGCAGCGACGGCGACAATGGCGACGGCGGCTACCTGCTTGAGGTGCATCATGGTCAGCTAGTCCTCCTGCCTCATTAGAGGTGCCGCGAAGATGCGGCATAACCTGCCCGCTAGGTTAGGTGAGCCGAAGGCGCTGACTCTGCGGCCCCTCCTGTCCGCACTAGGAGGGACGCCGGGCCCCAGGTGAGCGGGGTTGGTCCGCCCCGCGGTCGGTCGCTGCTCCACTCCCATCCCGGAACGCCTGTGCCGACAACCTAGGGCCGGTCACAGCGCCCCGCAAGCGTCTCCCTAGGTACGGAGGAGGCCCGTCGTGAATTCACCCCACCACTCACGTGAGCCGAGACGACGATGAGGCTTGGGGGCATGGCCGATCGTGCCATCAGTGACGCCCGCTCTGCCAGAGCACGAGCCGGCACGGCCGTGACCGTTTGCGACACCCACCTCCTGCTCGCACGGGTGGTGGAACAGGCTGAGGACCTCCCGTTCCAGGTCGGGTCCAGGCCGATGATGGGTGGCCCCGCCGCCTACTCGGATGGGCGGACGTTCGTGCCGCTGTCAACGGCCGGCTCCAGGACCAAGCTCCTCCCCGGGGGCCAGGAGGGTGCCCTGCTCGACCTGGTACCGCACGGGCCGCCACGCCCGGGCAGCAAGAGCTACGTCACGTTCTCCGAGCCCGACAGGGTCAATGAGGAGCTCATAGTCGATTGGCTCATCCTGGCTGCCCGAAGGGCTCCGGCGACGAAGAGGCGGCAGCCACCACTCCGGCCCCGCCAGGGGACAACCAAACCCCGGGCGGACGCCAGCGTACGAGGCGGATGTCTAGGGCGTCCCCTACAATCGCAGGGTGGGCCCTGACCTAGAGGTCCCAACGGGCTGTGCCTTGAGTGCGGCGCTGTCGCCGCTGCGCTGGACGCGGGCGCCCCTGGCGCCGTGTGGTTGACCGGCGAGGCAGGGATCGGCAAGACCACCGTTTGGGAATAGGCTGTGCGCCGCGCCCGACCCCTTAAGCGGTGGGCCCAAGCTGACCCTCGTTCCTGACGTCCGACCGACGGTGGTCTTCGTTGTGATTCCGACTCGCCCAGGGGGCGGCGCGCGCCTTGGCCCAGGAGAACGTCGTTCCGCAGGCGGAGAGGAGCCCCCATCAGACGGTGAGTCGGTGGCCCCCGACGTCCGTCCGCCCGCACGGTGAGGCGGCGGGACCGAGTTTCCGCCGTTCCCGGGCGATTGACCCATCGCAGGATCGATCGTGGCACCGTGTCGTCCTGTGGCCCCGAACTGGTTGTTCTGGGCCCTAGAGCCCAAGCGGGCGCTTGAGATTTGAGGAGCGCACACTCGGCGATCCCGCGCCTACCCTCTGGGCGCCAGCCTGGGCGCCGACAGGAAGAGCCGGCGCCCAGAACGACGAACCTGACTACCTGCTGGCGCCGGCTATGAACGTGGCGACGATGTATGTCGCATGGCGGTCAAGGGAGACCCGTGCCCGGTCGTACCGCATGGTTGTTCGAGGATCGGCGTGCGACGCCGCCTCTTGGACGTCGCGGAGGGGAACGCCCGCGTCGAGGGCAGCCGTTATGAAAGCGTGCCTTAGGGTGTGCGGCCCGATCGGCTTGTTTATCCCGGCACGGCGGGCCACCCGGCGCACGATCCTTCCGGCACCGTGGCGGTCCATGCGCCGGCCGTCGGCGCCCCGGAAGATGGGGCCGGCGAGCCGTTCGCCGATGGCGAGGTCGACGGCCCGCGCCGTTCGCGGCGCCAAGGGGACGGTCACGACTTTGCCCCCCTTGCGCAGCACGGTCAGCGTGCGGTGGCCCCGCTCGAGGCCCAGGGCCTCGATGTCGGCACCGAGGGCCTCGGAGACCCGCAGGCCGTTCAGGGCCAGCAGCGAGATCAGGGCGTGCTCGACTGCCGCCCCGAGCCCGGCCGCGACGAGCAGCGCACCGACTTCGTTGCGGTCGAGGCCGATGGCGTGGCTCTCGTAGTCCAGGCGCGGACGGCGGACGTGCACCGCCGGCGACGTGGGCACCAGGCCTTCCTCCTCGGCGTAGCGGTAGAAACCGGCGACCGTGCACAACCGCCGGGCCACGGTGGCCCGGGCGCGGCCCGCCTCCTCCAGCGCCCGGGCGTACAGCTCGATGTCTGTACGGCGGACCGAGAAGAGCCTGAGGCCGTGGCGCTCACAGAAAGAGAGGAACTGGCGTAGGTCCAAGGCGTAGGCGTCCCTGGTCAGGCCCCGGTAACCGGCCAGGAATCCGGCAAGGGCCAGTCGTTCGGGGTCGGTGAACACGGGGTCGGGGACGGCGGGGACAGTTGGTGTTGTAGATGTCATGGCGTTGCCTCCTGAGCCGGTGGGGCTCGGGGGCTACTGCGTCCAAGCCCCACACTTTCGAGGCTTCGACGGTAAGGCCGTGTCGGCACCTATAGCCGTGCTGACCTGCAATTATGTGCGGGCTCCCGGCGACGCGAGGGGAGCCTTCCCAGGGCTCGGGATCGCCGACTATGCGTTTGTCAAGTCCCGATCCTTTCCGTCACATATGCACGCATAAAAACCAGTTACGCGAAGGCTGACCGTGGTAACGGGTGGTGCCGTGAGGTACGAGTTCCCGGCCTCCGAGGGTGAACGGGGCGGGGTACAGGCTGCGCGCGCCGCAGCGCGCCCGGGGCTGGCGGTACCGCCCTGTAACGGTTATTTCAGCGCCGAAGGGCCCACTCAGTCGCTGGGCGTCATCTGCGCTTGGACGGAGCAGCTACCTGGATAGGAGAACAGGGCGAACGTGACGGCGATGGTGTGGCCGGACTGGATGATAAGAGCGCTGCCGGTCACTCCCCCGGACTGGTACACGACAAAATCGGATTGCTTGGCCCCCGGCGCAGCGAAGGAGATCTGTCCTGCTCCTGTTGGGACAGAACCTCTCGGCGTGATGAACTGGGCAACGTTGTTGCCGGTGAATACATCAGTACCTTGTACGTCGAACCCGGTCGCGCTCTTCATGGCCAAGACCGCCACTTCCTGAGCATCCTTGTTTTGAGCGCATACAGCGGTGAAGGCGAAGTTCTCCACGCTCACCGTCTCGTCATGAGTCTTCAGATCCGACGCGTTCACGGCAAGGGGGGTCGGGGCCGAAGCGAGATCGATGGGGGAGTAGCCGCTAGGGCAGGTGCCCTTGGAGCCGGCCAGGCGTAACGTGTGCAGGCTGTTGGAGCACGCCGTCGCGTAGTCGTTGCTCGGCACGGACGTGGCGGTAGCGGCGTAGGTGACGCCGGCGGTGGCGCCGACGAGGATGGCGACGCTGGCGGCGACGCTGGCAACCCGGGCCCGGACAGACATGCTCATGTGTCTCCTTGATCGTTGGAGCCCCAAGGCTAGGTTCCCCCCTGAGGCTCAGCAAGGGGCGCAGCCGGGCCCTGTCGACCGTCCCGTCGGTCGAAGTCCTCCTACGACGGCCGGCGACGTGCGGGCTTGGGCGGCCACGGCGGCCACAACGCCTTGCCGGTCGGCGTCGGCCGCCTGCGCCGTAGCAGCCCCGGGTTGGTGACATACGGACGTTGAGGCGGGAGCACGATCGGTGGCGCCGGCCGAGGTGCAGTCCAGCAGGCAGCGTGCCCCCCCACCACAGCCCAGCGAGTGACCGCACGGGAGCCTTGGGCACCGTCCGCCCCTTCAGGCCATGGACATGCTGGACTGTGCGCTGGTGGTTTGTTGATATCATCGGGCCGGGCAGTGGGGACCGGCACCAAATGCGTAAGTCGTACCGGGCCGGATGCTGGCTCGGCCTCATCATCCTGGCGCTCAGCCTCGTTCCTGGTTGCGATCGGGCTGCGATCTGAGTGTTGGACAATCGTCGTACCCGTCTGCGTCGTTGCTGCGGTGCCAGACCTAAACCAGGGGTTCCAGAGCTCACCAGGAGAGACCAATTAGACATATGCTGCTGGCCCTGGCCGTTGGCCTGGCCTCTTCGGCTACGGCAATCGGGCCGGCCACAGCTCCCGGCCATCTGGACGCCGCCACCGGCAAGCCTCCCTGTTCAGCTAAGTTCACCACGATCGACGGACATCGGGCGCTACTGGATTGCGGCCCGGCCACCGCCTGGCTCCGGCTGGGCGGAGAGACTTACAACTTCAATAAGGGCCACTGCGTGTCGGGAAACGGGCAGTACTTCTCGCTCGACCTGGGCGTAGCCGTGACCACCGGCGGGGCCAACGGTGGAAAGCCCAATCTCTCTATATTCGCCGAGTCGGCCACGTTCGCTTCACTCAGCGCAAGTTTTGCAGGACGATTAGTCGTGTCGGACTCCATCATCCATCTCCAAAGCCACGGGTTGCTTTCCGGTACGTTCAAGTCGTCGGTTACGGTGGGGGCGCCGTTTAGCGGCTCCTGGAAGTGCAACGGACCTCTCTCAGCCTATTGAGCCGGTCGGAGGGGGCTAATTGTAGTAAAGAAAGCCGTCTTGCCAGGGGAGAGTGCACGGGCCAACGAACCATCCCCGGCGTCGACCTCGGTGCCGGCCGTTCGCAAAGCAGCTCACCGAGCTCTTGTGAAGCCAGGCCGGTTCGCTCCGCCACCTCGAAGAGCCCGCCCCATCCAGCGGGCCGCCTCCACGAACGCGAGGCGCTGGCGGGCCCGCCTGGCGGCCGCCAGCAGGGCCAGGGCGCGGCCACCCGCCGTCGAGGCTGGCCCGGTAGCTGGGATAGGCGATAGCACCCAGGGCCTCGTCATCGTCCCGCTCGAGGCAGGCAAGGGCGGCGGGCGTTGCGGTGGATGACGGCGGGCTCGTCCGGCGAGAGGCCTTTGTAAATGACTTCTTGGACTAAGGCGTGGACGAAGCTGTACCGGTTTGCCCCCGAGGCAGAGAGAACGCCGGTGGTTGCCGCCAGCGTGAGCGCGGCCGCCAGCGTGAGCGCGGCCGCCACCGCTAGGGGCGAGGCGCCCAGCGTCGTTGCCAAGGGAGCTGGCCGAAGTCCCACCCCAGCACGGCGGCCCCGTAGCGCGCCTCGGGACTCGGGAGGCAGGAGGGCCAGCCCGTGATCGATCACTTCGCGGACCGTTGGTGGTAGTGGACAGCGAGCTCGGTCGCGTTCCCTCGGGCGCGACAAAGGAGGCGGAGGAGCTCAACGGCAGAAAACGGGTTGCCCTCGGTGCGAGCGACGACCTGACCGGCCACGCCTATTCGCTCGCCCGCGCTCAAGCTAGTCTCGTCCAGTTCGATGGCACCCGACCTTCGGACCGAGAGGAGCACCGATCGTGCAAATAAAGGTCGTTGTCCTGCGCGACCCGGCGAGCGGGCCGGACCGGCCTAAACGGCGATGGCTACGCGCCGGGGCCGCCGTCGCGGTCTTAGCCTGCGGCCTCGCCGTGGTAACCGGTGCACTGGCTTTCGCGTCTATACCGGATGCGAGCGGTGTCTTCCATGGCTGTGCCAATACTGCGACCGGTGCCCTACGCCTCATCGACACGGGCAAGGGCCAGACCTGCAAGAAATCCGAGACGGGGGTTTCCTGGGACAAGGCGGGTATCAACTGGCAAGGCGCTTGGGCTTCGACGACGGCCTATAGCCAGGGCGACGCCGTGAGCTACCAGGGGTCGAGCTATCTGGCCGTGGTGGCCAACACCAATGTGGCGCCTACTTCGCCAACCGATTGGGCGGTGCTCGCTGGGGCCGGGGCACCAGGGCAGAACGGGGCCAACGGCGCCACCATGCTCAGCGGCGTCGGGCCACCCTCCGACAAGATCGGAGCGACGGGGGATTTCTACATAGCCGAACGCGGCGCATTGCGCTATGCCATCTACGGGCCCGCAGTACGAAGCTGTGTGAAGCTCCCTTGCACCACATCTTGGGGACAGGGTTCCTCGATCGTGGGCTCGTCAGGGCCAACGGGGCCGCCCGGCCCGGCAGGAGCCGTTACGGCCGACCAGACCACTAGCGGCCGGGTGGACCTGGAGAACGGTGACTCCACGATCATTACGGAGCAGACGGTCCGAGAGACCGGCGACTTCGAGGTCAGCGCCGTGGTGGCGGTCGATAACCAGACTGGGACCTCCGGGTGGGTCTGTGACCTGTACGCCGACAACCCCGGGGACCCCACGGGGACGCACTCTATCAATCTTGACGAAGAGGGAGCGACGGCGCCACAACCCGGGACATCTTCCAACGCCACCATCGTGCTGAGCGCGGTGGTGTCTATTGAGCAAGGTGGCAAAATATGGGTCGGCTGCTCTGAGTACGTGCAACGCAAGGGTGACTCGGCCACCGCGCGCATCATCTCCACCCAAGTGTCAGACTTCACAACCGAGACGCAAACCGGGATCGGCTAACGCGAGGATGCCGCGCCTGGGGGCTCGGTTTCTCTCCTGGGCCGAACCGAACATCCGGTACCAGAACCAGACCGAGCTGTGGCAAAACGTCGAGGACAGGTTGCGCTGGTTGCTCGGCCACATGCCGATATGAGGCCGTCCTCCACCATCGCGGCGAGCAGTCCCCCAGGGCGGCGTCCGTTAGTCGTAACGTCGTCGCGTGCGCTGTAGGGGTATCAACTTCCCCGCTACCGCGTCTCGGTGAGCACCTTGGCCAGCGGGCGCAGCACCTTGGGTGAAGGCAGTGGCAACCGCGCTGAGGTGAGACCTACATAGGCGACGTAGGTCTCCCATGCGATGTGGATTGCGACAATCATGGTCCCCTTTGCCTCATAAGCGGGGCCGCCCAGGTCCTTGACCGCGATGGCCGGGCCGGGAAGTCCTTGGTCCAGGTTCTGGATGGCCAGCTTTAGTAGTCCCTTGTCCGTGTACCTGGCTATTGTCACCTCGAGCGAAGTCTGGGGCCCCGTCCCGGTCTTTCCCGACTTGGCCGTCTCGGGGCGGTCCGTCCAGGTGCCGACATAGTCGGTCGACCCGGGGGCGACCTCGGGCGGCGTATCGGTGCAGTATGTGCCCACGCCGGGGATTGCCAGTACCACCTTGGCCGGCACCGTCTTGCACACGTCGATCACAGCTGCCTGTTTATGCACCGGACCGTCCGTCAGGTTTATCGGGGCGGCCAGCAGGACTACCGAGGCCAAAGAAGCGAGTGCGTAACTTGATCGCATTTCGTCCCCCTCTGTGGATTTCACCAAGGCCCCGACCAGTTGGGCCCGGTCCTTTTCAGGTTACCGTTAGCTACTTCCCGGTGAAAATCACGGACCTGTAGTTCCTTCCCTGTCGCTCAGTAGCCCTCACCGGGCGGGCCCTGCGTTAGCCCGGGCCCGTTCCCGGCTCCCCAAAGCCCTTTTCGGGCTCCCCAGGCCCTTGCGGGCGCGGGTGGGGGCCGGGCGGGACAGGGCTCAAGCAATATCAGCCAACCGGGGCGGCGGCTGAGCGGGAGGGCCAGTGCCTGGGCGGTGCCGACCGGGTGTGCCCGCCCTGCTGTTGGCTCGGGCCTTTTCGGCCATCAAGCCGCTTATCTTCTGGCTGTTGTGAGCGAAGATGCCGTAACCGCACCAGGTCTGGGTGCCGGCCAGGCCGTCCATCAAGCTGCGGGACCAGCCCCAGTTGCGCTTCAGTGCCGAGATGCGGCCTTCAGAGCCGGTCCGCCATTTGACGAGGCCACGGAAGCGGGGGCTGGCCTCGGCCGAGCGACGCTGTGCGCTCTGGCGTCCTTTCCTTATTATTGCCACGAACTTCGCACCAATTGCGCGGAGGTCCTCGTCGACCTTGGCTTCGCCGTAGCCCCTGTCGGCGGTGAGCGCCCCCGGTGGCCTGCCGGCAATGGCCTTCACCCGCCTGACAGCAGGGGCGAGCAGCGGCCCGTCGGTTGGGTTGCCGACATGGACGTCGTGGTCTACGACGACGCCGTCCTCGTTGTCGAGCACCTGGGCGAGGTAGCCGAACTCGACCGGCCTGCCGATGCGGCCTTTCATTATCGGCCGGGCGTCGGGGTCGTGCAGGGACACGAGCCTGGTGGCGCCGGGAGGGGCCCCACCAGACAGGCGCAGGCGGGACTGGGCCACGACCCGCTCCAAGCGGGAGATGAGCGTCTCCAGCTCGGATAGGGCCGTCCTGGCCTGGCCCGAAACGTCTTCGCCGGCCCGGCGCAGGCCCCGCTGCGCATTGGCGACAACCTTGCGTGCCTCGGCCAGGCTCTTTTCAGCAATGTCGGCCATTTCGGCCGTGATGGCTTTGGCTTCGTCTTTGGCCACGTCTGTCCGGCGCCGCAGCCACGCCCCGATGTCGTGGGCGCGCCGGCGCATGGACCGGGAGCGGTCCCGCACCTTTGTCCTTCGGGCCAGGCCGAAGCCGTGCAGCTTGCCCACCAGGGCGCCTATGCGGGCGACGCCTCTGGCCATCAAGCCGCTATCTGTGGGGTAAACCACATCGCCTGGCACGACTGTGGTGTCAGCGCGTAGGCGGTTGGTTTTCAGTACCTTGTTGGCGGCTGCTTTTTCGAGCAGGGCGGTGTTCAACGCCTCGATGGCCCCCGGCCCGCAACGCTTGGCCGTCTTTTTCAGCGTCGAGCAGTCGGGCACCGAGCCTCCCAAGGGCACCCGGCAGAAGCGGGACCAGCTCACCGAGTCGGTGACCTCTCGGCACAGGCTCTCGAAACCGATGCGGTAGCGGTACTTGAGGAACATAAGGCGGAGGAAGGTCTCCACCGGGACTGAGCGCCGTCCCGCTGTCGGGTGGAAGTAGGGGCGGAAAGGTTCGAAGAACGCTGGGTCGTCCAGCAGGGCGTCCACCCTGGACAGCTCTTCTGGCATCACCAGGGCTTGGGGGGCAGGAGGGTCTCCCACAGGCTGGGCCCGGGGCCGTAGGCTCTGAACATTGATGGTCCAAACTCCTTCTCTCACAAGGGGTTTGGGCCATCTTTGCAGCTCAGGCGCTTCATTCGGTGGATCCCTGGCCCCACCGCAACCCGTCTACCAGGGCTTTTGCTCCGAGAAAATCACCGGGAAGTAGCTAGTGTGAGTGGCGGCGTCCCACTACGACCCGCCGGCGGCGCGAGGTCGCAGCCCATCCCACGGCGCTGTCGCAGGATCCGATATCTGGAGTCGTCACCCGCTAACCCGACCTTGAGATCCTCGTTCGCACCCCGGCCCCTTGGCCGGCGCCGCACTCTGGGCAGGGCGAGCGAGGTGATCCCACGGGCCTCGGCGGAGCCGGGCTGAGCCTTGGTCGACGGACAGCTACTGGCTACGCTTCGCGCGTCGGCAGGCGCTCAGCGAGCGGGTTGAGAGGGTGGCAAAGGTGCTGTCTCACCGAACCGCCGGATGTCCGGCGCGCTGACCGGGCGGTCTCACGCGAAAGCCTTGCCCCCGACGAACCAGGTGGTGTTGCCGTGGCGGTTAGCTGTAGTCACCCCGGGGAGGGCCGCGGCAACTCGGGCGACATCAGCGACGGTCGCCACAGCGACAACGGCACGCGTCTGGCGCCGGTGGCATGGGAGCCTGTGCGGCACGTCGAGGCCCGGCGCGCCTATATGCCTTCGGGCCGGCGGCGGAGCCGCAGAAAGGCAGCTGAACCGATGATCACCATTACCAGCGACATGGGGCACCACCAGTGGTCCGAGAAGGCATTGAGACCGTGGCTGCTCTCTCGCCCAGCCCAAAAGACGCCCACAGCCGCAATCAGCACCGCAATCGACAGCCTGAAGCGCCTCACACCCAAGATCGTAACGCCGTCCGCAGCCCGCAGGTACGAGTAGGTCTTGGTTTTGCAACGTCGGGCTCCGCTCGGTTGGCTGGCACCTACTCTGTTTCATCCAAGCTGCCCCACGTGGGACGCCACCCCCGACATGCTCCTAACGTTCTGTACTCGCCTTAACCCGACCAGAGCCGTCGTGGCGGCACGTCCGTGATCGCCGACTCGGGCGCAGGGAGTTCACGGCCTGGAATCACCCGCCTGAGCGCAAGATGGAACACTATGCGCCGATGGACACTTCTCCCGCGAATGGAATAGGAATGGAACGAGGCGGCGCGAACAGAGGACCAATGACCGAGCCCGACGTGAACAAGCACTACCCAGCCGCGGTGGCCGGGGCTCACGCGGCGGGGGAGTGCTGGTCCCCTGGGTTGACTGGCGTGAGAGGATCGGCGCTGAGCCTGCGGGCGGGGGTGGGATAGCGTCTGGGTCGTGGAGTCGGGGGCGCGACATCTTCCGAGTGGCACGGTCACGATGCTGTTCACCGACGTGGAGGGGTCGACGCGCTTGTTGGACGAGCTCGGTCCCGAGCGGTACGCCAGCATATTGATGGCGCATCGTGAACGGCTTCGTTTTGTCGCGGATGCCCACGGCGGGGTGGAGATGGGGACGGAGGGCGATGCGTTCTTCTTCGTGTTCCAGAGCGCAGGTGAAGGTCTGGCGGCTGCAGGGGAGATGCAGTCGGCGCTCGCGGATGGGCCGTTGCGCGTTCGCATGGGGGTCCATTCGGGTGAGGTCCTTCTCGTCGGAGGCGACTATTTCGGGATGGCCGTGCACAAGGCGGCGCGGATCTCCTCGGCTGCGCACGGCGGGCAGGTCGTCGTCTCGGCGCAGACCCGGGCGCTTGCGGACGTCGCGCTGCGGGACCTCGGGGAGCACCGGCTCAAGGACCTGGCCGCGCCGGAGCGCCTGTTTCAGCTGGGTGACGCGACGTTCCCGCCGCTGCGGACGCTGCGCCATGTTCATCTGCCGGTGCAGGCAACTCCACTGCTCGGTCGTGAGCAAGAACTCGCGGAGCTGCTCGAGCTGGCCCACAGTCACCGCCTCGTGACGTTGACCGGGACGGGGGGTACAGGGAAGACGCGGCTGGCGCTCGCGCTCGCAGCGGAGCTCGCGGACCGTTATGCCGACGGGGTGTGGTGGGTACCTCTGGCGGTGGCTACCGACCCAGCGGTCGTGGTACCGACGATCGCAAATGCGGTGGGTGCGGGTGAGGATCTCGCGAGTTATCTAGGCCATCGGTCGCTGCTGCTGGTCCTTGACAACCTGGAGCAGGTGATCGATGCCGCTCCCCTGGTCGGCGAGTTGCTCGCGTCTGCGCCCGGGTGTGCGGCGATCGCCACCAGCCGCGAGAGGCTTGCGATCTCGGGTGAACAAGAGTACCCCGTTCCGCCTCTATCACATGCGGGCGCTGTCGAGTTGTTCACCGCCCGCGCGCGACAGGTCAAACCGGGCTTTGAGCCGGGCGCGGCCGTCGATGCGATCTGTGCTCGCCTCGATCGTCTGCCGCTGGCGCTCGAGCTCGCCGCGACGCGCGTCAAAGTTCTCTCCGAGGGCCAGCTCCTGACCAGGCTGGACCAGCGGCTGCCGCTGCTGGCGGGCGGCGGGCGCGACCTTCCCGCCCGTCAGGCGACGATGCGCGCCACGATCGCCTGGAGCTATGACCTGTTGAGCGAGCCCGAGCAGCGTTTGTTCGCCAGGCTGGGGGTCTTCGTCGGCAGCTTTGAACTCGAGGCCGCCGAACGGATCTGTGACGCGAAGCTTGACGACTTGCAGTCGCTCGTCGATAAGAGCCTACTCCGCGAGGGTGATAGCGGCCGCTTCTTCCTCTTGGAGACAACCCGCGAATACGCGCTCGAGCAACTCGACGCGAGCGAAGACCAAGACGACGTCCGGGGTCGGCACGCCCGCTGGTACTTCGCGCTTGGCATCGCCGCCGGCCGCCAAGGTGTGGGGCGGGCGGACGCTCTGACCCGCCTGCGGCAGGACGCTGGCAATGTCAGCCTCGCTCTCGCTTGGGCGCTCGAGCACGACGTCGCAGCGGGCTTGCCGCTCGCGGACTCAGTGTTCTACACCTGGTTGGGAGCCGGCCGTAACGGCGAGCTCAGGCGCTGGTACGAGCGCGCGCTGGCGGATCCGAGCGTGTTCTCACCCAGCCAGCGAGCCGACGTGCTCGCCGGCCTCGGCATCACCCTCGTTTACACCGACACACCCGCCCCGGCGCGGACTGCACTGACCGAGGCGCTGACGCTCTATCAAGAAGTCGGGGACGAGCGCAAGGAGGCAGACGTGCTCTTGCGCCTCGGTGGCGTTGAGTTTGTCGCCGGCTCGCCCGCGGAGACCCTCAGATGGTCAGAACAGGCACTGGACATCTACGAGCGACTCGACGACGCAGATGGGATCGCCCGTGCGGTCTTCTATCTCGCCGAGGGACTCCGAGACACCGGCGAGTTCGAGCGATCGGCCGAGCTGTATCAACGTTCCATCGAGAGCCGGCGCGAGCACGGTCTCGGCAGTGTCTCCGCCCTGCTCCACAGTCTCGGTGACCTCTACCTCGACAAGGGGGACCTGCCATCCGCGGAGCGCTACTACCACGAGGCACTCGCACTCGCTCCAGAGGAGGACGACGTACGGCTGCAGGCCTACTGCCTCGCCGGCCTCGCCTGCGTGGCGGCACAGAACGACGACGCGACCACAGCGGGCCGGCTGTGGACACTCGCCGAGCAGATCGAGCAGCAGATCGGCTTCAGGATGCTGCACGCCGAACGTGTCCGCTACGAGCGCACCCTCACCCCTGCGCTGCGCGAGGAGGGCGAGTACCGCGCCGGCGTCGCGGACGCTTCCCAACTCGACCCGCTCACCGCAGTCGCCGACCTCCTCCGTCGCTGACAAGTCAGCGTACGCAAGGCAGAAACCGGAGTGAGCATCTGCGACTCTGATTGTGTTGGCCGGCGGTCTTTCCATCGAGAACCTCCGCAAGCTCGGCGGGATCATGCTCGACGCCGGTGGGCCCTCGAAGGGAGCGCTGCAGGTCGCGCTCAAGTTGCTCTCGCAAACCCTCGTGCACGCATGAGGCCGGTTCGATCCGGGCGGTCGGCCGCCAAGATGTGGGTCTTAACGCGCTCAGACCAACTGATCTGGTACACGCTACGGCCGACGCGACCGAGGCCTCCGAGGAGCGCAGATCGACGGTGATGGGCGCCTGTTGCCGATCACGGACCGCGGTAAGCCGCGTGCCCTGGTACCGCTCCAAAGGAATCCGCAGGCTTCTCACCGACTACCTCACGATCCCTCTCACAGCCGAACCCCAGCGTCGTGGCCAGCGACCGGCCGCGCATCAGTAATTCTTTCAAGCCAAGACAGGACGTACCGCCGCTCAGCCCTCTTCCAGGGCAGCAACGACAGCGACCAGGGCAGCAAGCTGAACAGCCCGGTGAGCGCTATGAGGGCCCATAGTGACCCGAACGTGGCAATAAGAACGGCGCCGCCCGTGTTGGCACGCGGGTCTAACCACGCGCCAGCCGCCAAAGCGATCCCGAAGGCCGCCCAGAGAATGCCCACCGCCACCCCGAACGCGGCTCTTCCTGCTGGCATGAAAAACCGGCAGCACAGGAGCACGCTCGGTCCATCGGGGAACTCAGGACCCGGCTGCGCCGCCTTCAGGCTCACACGGCACCTGTGCAGGCCAACACGGCCTGGGACGGGGCGGAACTGCTCCAAGTCGAAGGCCCCGTCGGCCCTGGCCCTGACGGTGACCCCAGGAGCAGCCGCACCGGCGAACAACTTCCTGAAGCTCGTCTGGCGGCCGGCGAGGCCCAGCACTTCTCGGATGCTCGGTGTAAGTGCTGCAACGAGGATTCTTGTCGCCTACGTCCGTTGGCTGCCCCGGTGCTTTGAGCGCAAGGACGTTACCGTGGCCCATGCTCGAAGTCTGACATGGCAACGGCACCGAGCCGACAACGCGAAGTCGGTCGACCACGGAACTGCTTCCGGTGTGAGCTCGCCGGCCCGGCCGGCGGACGCGGTCGGCGTAGATGATCTCGAGGTCCGCACCGGCGTCGATGAACTCGGCTGCCAGCCGCTCGGCCTGCTGCTGGTCCCTACGCATGTCGCCGGCATCCCACTTGTCGTAGGGCAGAGCGCAGTGCTTCGTTCGCCTATCCCCGGACTGTCGGAGCGGCCATTACGCGAGACTGGAGGCGTGACTGGGCCTTCGTGGGAGGAGCTGCAGCGCCGCGATGAGGCCAGGCGTACCGAACTGCTGCGTCTCGGCACTGTGAAGTTGGAGCACGCGGGACAGCTGTTGCCGCCCGACGCCGGCCTGCGGTTGGTGACCAGCTCTGTCGCCTGGGCTGGGGAGGTCGTCGCGCTCTGGGCTCGGGACGACGAGATGGCTGCCCTGGAGCCGGACTGGGAGAACTACCCCGAGTCCCGGGCACGTACGAGCTGGGGGGCGGTGGTAGCCGTGCACGGCTCACAAACGCGGGTCATGGCACGGATAAAGAGCCTTTCCCTGGCGCAGCCCTTCGTCCAGGTCCTTCCCCACGACCAAGTGCTGGTCGTCGGCGCCCGGTGCAAGTGGACCGCTGCCGGCGCCGAGCGCAACGCCCTCGTTTATGACAGCGGAGGCCGCATGGTTGCCCAAGCGACCCTTGGTGACGGCATCGAGCACCTTCGGACCACATCAACAGGCAACGTCTGGGTCGGGTACTCAGACGAGGGCATCTACGGCAACTACGGCTGGGGAGGCATAGACGGCCCTGACCCGATCGGCTCCTCAGGCATCGTCTGTTTCACCAGTCACCTAGAGAAAGTGTGGGAGTACTCCCACGGCAACGGCTCCCCGGGTCCGATCGATGACTGCTACGCCATGAACGTCGATGGGGAGTCCGTGTGGGCGTACTGCTACAGCGACTTCCCGATCGTGCGGATCGAGAACGGGTCGGTCCGTGCTTGGACGAACGAGGTGGCTGGGCCCGGGCGCTTGCCGTCCGCTCGGACAACGTCTTCTTGGCTGGCGGTTACCCTCCTGAAAGGGACCGGCTTGTGACTGGGGTGCTGCGAGAAGGCAGGCTAGTGGTCCGCTCGACCCAGCGGATCGTGCTGCCGGACGGTAGCGAGCTATCAGACCGCGCCGTGGTGACCGGGCAGGGTAGCCGGCTCCATGTCATTGACGACCGAGACTGGTTCACCCTCGACTTGTAGCCGGGGCGAAGCATGTGGCCGGGATTCCGTACGACGGCGTCAGCCAGCCGGCGGAAGGTACCCGCGATCACGAAGGTCGCTGACCATCGATCGGGGCGGTTGGCGAAAAGCTGTTACGCCGTAGGCGATCCGATCCAGGCTGAAGTCATTTCAGAACTTACTATCCAGCAAGTTGACGCCGGCGTACATGTCATTGTGTCGGTTGAGAAATCCGCTGACCCGGCCGCATCCTTTGGTGCCGGCTCAGTAGACCAGTTCCGGCCTCCGTTTATCGATACCAGCAGATCGTTCGAGTTGTCCAGGATGAAGCAGGTCCGCGAGGCATCGCAGGCAAAGCCGACGATGTGGTCAGGGTCGAGGACGAACGTGTTTCCTCCAACTTCGCTGGGGTTTATCGGTCCCAGAGCGTCCCAACGCGACCCACCGTCGAGCGTCGTCGCGACGTGCTCTAAATCGTCCCCACGAATCTCGTAGAGGACCCAGCATTCTCCCGACCAGTTACAGGCGATTTGATCGATGCTGTTAGCACCTGGGAGGCCGATCTCCGTCCAGTTGCGCCCATCGTTGGACGTTGCTGCGAACCCTGTCTGGTACGGCCGAGGCTTGGACGGACTCGGATAGAACGAAGTGTTGTCGCCGTAGGCCAGGCAGCGTGACGCTGAACAGGCGACCAGGTACGGGGTGATAGAGGCGGCGACCCATGTCGGCGGGTCCCGGACAAGTGACCACGTCTTACCGGCGTCAGTTGTGAGCCCAAGGGCCTGCGACGTCGCCGCCTGGTTCTCGGCCGCGACCAGGCAGGCCCGTAGGTCGCAGGCGGCTGACTCGATACCCCCGTCCATCCAGCGAGGGAGCCCGGAGCTACTGGCCCACGTCCGCCCCGCGTTCGTTGTCGTCTCCAAGACGGAGGCCTGGTCTTCCCCTTCGGCGCCGCCCACTAGGCAGCGTTCCCCACTTGAGCAACCGATAGCCGCCCATGCGTACGCTCTTGAAGCGCCCAGCGGCGACGGCATAGTGGTCCTGGTCCAGCTCCACTGCGACGACGCGTTGCGGGCAGTCCTGGTGCCGACGCTCGTCGCCAGGACGTTAGAGGCGACTGGAAACCCGTCTCGGCGCGGCGAGAGATCGCCCCTTGCAATCAAGCTGGGGCTCGCTGCCGCCAAGACCATGATCAGTATGGCGTACCGAAGCCTATGGGTCTCGCTCTTGGGGTACACCACCACGGCCATATTGTCCGATCTGCCATCGCAACCAGCGGGATGCCGCAACTTACGAAGGCGAGCCGAGCGACGGTTATCGCGAGCGCGGCTTGTGATCTCGTCAGGCCGTCTTCGAGCACATAATGCGCGTGCAGACAACTAGCACATAATAACGACTTTCGGGACGGTAGACCACGTACAGATCGGCACATCTCGCGTCTCGTATTCAGGGCTAAGGCGGGACGGGAACCCATGACCCGCCTCACACAAATCTTGCGTATGCGATAGAGTTGCGTAATGGAAGTCGGCGTGAAGGAGGTGGCGACGCAACTGGGGGTGACCGAGGCTTCAAGTCCGCCAGTTGATCGCCGCCGGCGACATGCCTGCTCGCCAGGTCTCGGGCCGGTGGCTGGTCCCCGAAGGCGCCGTACCCCGCTCGCTCAGGGTATCCCGGCCCATGTCAGAACGTATGGCCTGGGCCTTCATCGACCTTCTCTCGGGCCGGCCCGTCACAGGCGTCGTCCCCACGGAGCGCTACCGGCTCTTGGATAAGCGCCACCAGCTGCTCGGGTCGCCACGGCCCGGAGTGTTGTTGCGCTCCTGGCTGAGGCGCAGGGCCGGCCTCCTAAGACTCGAAGCACCCGCGGGCGACATCGCCGAGCTCTTGGCCGACCCTCGGCTGGTCCCCTCGGGCATCAGCGACCCGCGCTCGGCAATGTCGGCGGGCAACGGGGCCGAGGGTTACGTGCGACGCTCCGACGTGGAGGCCCTCATGCGCGACTACCTAATGGCCGAGTTGGCCGAGGGCAACGTGTGGCTCCACACCGCCGACCGGTCGCTCTTGAGGCCGCCGCCCCTGGGTCTCGTGATCGCCGACTTAGCCGACCATGACGGGCCGCGAGAGGACGGGGTGATCGAGGCGCTCCTTCGATCGGTCCCGACGTGACCCCCGTCGTCCTTGATGGCCTGGCCGAAGGCCAAAGGCAATCCTGGTTGGGACTGCTGGAGGTGGCCAGGGTGCACCCCGACGGCTGGTGCCTCGTGGGCGGCCAGATGGTCTACCTCATCTGCCGAGAGCGTTCCTTTGCCCCGGTCCGGCTCACCAATGACAGCGACCTGGCCCTCGACGTGCGGGCGCACCCCAACGTCCTGCACGACTTCACGGCCGCCCTGGTGTCCGTCGGGCTCGTCCCCGCCGGTGGGAGCCCGGAAGGCCACCAGCACCGGTGGGTCCGCGACCTGGCGTCGATCGACCTGCTCATCCCCCAGGACGTCGGCGGGGCGGCCGCCTCAAGGCGCGGCGTGGGCGGTGGGACCACGTTGCAGGCCCCCGGGGCGCAACAGGCGATAACGCGCTCCGAGCCGGTCACCGTACAAGTGGGCGGCACGGTGGGGACGGTGCGCCGCCCCAACATGCTCGGGGCCCTCGTATCCAAGGCCGCCGCTTACTCGGTCTGGAACGACGCGGCGCCCCAGCGGCACCTGAGCGACTTCGCCGTCCTTGCCGCCATGGCCGGCCGGGCCGATCGCCTAGCAGAACAGATGAGCGCCCGTGACCGCCGCTACCTGGCCGCGGCCCTTTTGGCCCTCTCGCAATCGCGCCCTCTCTGGGCCGGCATCGAAGGCGCTGACCGCGCCGTTGAAGCACTCCGAGGACTCATCGCATCCCCAGCGGCCGGCGCCGCCAGCCCGAAGGGCGCGGGAGCGTCGGCGAAGCGCCCGCCAATTGACCTATGACGCCGCCGGCCGGTTCGGTGCGCAGCCCGCTCGATGGTGCAGTTAGTACCGCCCCGGCCTACGGGTTGGCTTCACCGGCCGAGCCGCCGGCCACTTAGTAGGACCACAGCTCCGACCCGATCGCCACCGGGCCGCCGTGGGGGGCGGGCCGGTCGGCCCCGGCGTGCCCGTGGGCAAACGCCGGCGAAGTAGCCCAGCCCTGGAACGCAGCCTCGTCCCGCCACCGGGTGACCACCAGCCACTGGTTACGTCCATCGGTCGGCCGGAGCAGCTCGAACCCCTCGAAGCCGTCCTGGCCGTCAAGCGCGCCCGCTCGCGCCGCTAAGCGCTGAGCCAGCTCGTCTCCCTATCTGTCGGGGACGGTTATGGCGTTGATCTTGATGACCGTCATAGCCGCCATCTCATCAGTACCGCCCGCCTACATCTAAATGGCGACCGACCAGCCGGCTTCAAGCGGGAACGGCCACACCAGCAGAGCGCTAGGGCGTCGTGCAGCCCGTCCACGGCGTCAGCTGACGTCTCCGTCAGGGTGCGCCATGACGACCGGCTCCACGGGGCGCAGCGCCTCGCTGATGTCGCCGATCCGGCTACGGCGGGCGCGGTTTTGGACAACTTTTTGGACAACAACTACCGCCAACTGTTGCCCAAACCGACCTTCAGGAGCAGACGGCCCGGCAAGAAACCGCAGGTCAGGCCAGGTCTGGCCGGCCCGGTCGACGGCCCGGGGCCGACTTTGGATCCGGATGCTTGGAGGTTCGAGCCCTCCCCCCGGAGCCTAAAAAAGCAGGTCACCCCCCTGTTGTCCGTCCGGGATACGCGACGACGAGCAACCATGTCAACAGAATGTCAACACAACGCCCGCTGGGGTCCTCACCGCTAGACGGCGGCCGCCTGGAGCGCTTTCATGCAAGGTTCCTGTGGCGGGCGACCAGTTCCCGGAGGCTACCGCTGCCCGACAGCTGCTTGCGCTAACGCCCTTGTACCACAGTGCCGTCGTGGCGCTCGCTGAGCCAGAGCCCTTGGGGCTCTGGCGCTGACTCGTCCCCTACTTGAGGCCTGGGCCAACCTCTACTTCCTCATGGGGACCGACGGGATGTGGGACGCACCATGTCGCGCACTGCGTTTGGAGATCGGGTGAGGCTTTCGGCGCCGTTGGCTCCGATCCCGGCCGTGCGGGCTACCGGGTCTTCGTAGTCCAGGCTGGGCGGGGCAATAGCACGCCAGGTGCTCCCATCGTCCGTTGACAGGTAGAGGCCGTTGTTATCGACCTCGATGTCGTGCCGGCGACAGGTCACCTCCGATAGCAGTACGCCTCAGAGGGCAGGATCGAAGGCTTGTTGGCACCGGCTGGGCTTTCTTCGCTGAGGGCGACTAAGGACGCCCTGGGCACGGACCACGCACTCGCGGATAAGAAGATCTGGGAGACTCGAGAGCTGGCTATGCCGTACGCCCAGGTCGGTGACATCAAGCTCTACTACGAGGTGCACGGGTACGGGCCGCCGGTCCTGCTCATCCCGGGCCTCGGAGCCGACACGAGGCTCTTTTCCAACGTGGTCCCGCTCCTGGCCGCGTCCCGCCAGGTCGTGGTGCTCGACCCGCGAGGGGGCGGCCTGAGCGACAAGCCAGCGGGCCCGTACCGCATCGAGCAGATGGCAGACGATGTCGCCGGGCTGTTCGGCGCGGTCGGGGTCGGCTGCGCAGACGTCGTGGGCTACTCAATGGGAGGCAAGATCGCCCTGCAGTTGGCGGCCTGCTATCCCGAGTTGGTCGACCACCTGGTCCTGGGTGCCACCGCGGCCAGGCCCGCGCTGGCGCGTCGGTTCTCTCGGCGTTGGTTCATGATGGACCTGGTCTCAAGGATCCCCGTGTTCCGCAAGGCCGATGGCCAGCCGTCCTACGCCTTCGAGGCGCAGCGGCAGGCGTCGAGGTCCTTCGACGGACGCGGTCTGCTCCCCCAGGTTAAGGCGAGCACCCTTATCATCCGGGCCCGGCGTGACCGCATCGTGCCAGCTAGAGACGCCGCCGAGCTGCAGAGGATCCCGGGCAGCTCGCTGGTCGACCTTCCGGGAGGGCACCTGACGCTGGTGATGGTGCACGGAAAGGTACTCGCCGGCGCGATCTCCTCGTTCTTGAGCGAGACGTGAGCCACGTAAACGGTGCCGAGCTCTTGCGCCTTCGGGCGCCCTCGCACTGGTAGGTCTTGAGCCGGGCACTGCACTTTGCTGACCAGAAGGCGCCCTGTTGGGTTCGAGGTCCCTCCACAGGGCCCTGGCCTAGGCCTCAAGTCGCGCCCTACTGTCTCCGGTCGGGACCAACGAGAACTGGGGAGATCGGTGCCCGGTATTGAGCGCCGCCGTCGCCGCCAGGGTGCTGTTATAAAAGACGACGCTGGTCCCACGGTTGAGCGCGGCCACTTGGTCGGGTGGGACCGGCTCGGCCAACAAAAAACCCTGGCCCTCGTCGCACCCCAGCTCCGTAAGCTCACCGAGTTGACGATCCGTCTCGATGCCCTCGGCGACAACCAGCATCCCGAGCGTGTGCGCCATGGCGGTGATGGCGCCGATGATCTTCCTGTCCCTGTCGCTGCCCGTCACCTGCTCAACGAAGCTGCGGTCGATCTTCAGGATGTCGACGTTTAGCCGCTGCACGTGAGCCAGTGTCGAGTACCCGGTGCCGAAGTCGTCCAAGGCGAGCAGCACCCCGAGGCCCGACAGAGCGGCGAGGGTGGTGGCGGCGCCGCCAAGCTCACCGATCAAGGCAGTCTCGGTCACCTCCAGGCAGAGCTGAGAGGGGACGACGCCGTGGCGTTTGATGATTGACGCCACCCGTGCGATCAGCGTCGGATCGGAAAGTTGCTGTCCCGATAGGTTCACCGACACCGTAAAGCCCTCGGGGAACTCCCCCGCTCTCGTCCACTCTGCCAACTGGCGGCACGCCTCGTCGAGGACGAAGGTGTCGATGGCGCCGATCAGCCCACGCGCCTCGGCCATAGGGATGAAGTCGGCCGGGGGGACGACCCCGCGCTCGGGGTGACGCCACCGGACGAGAGCCTCGGCCCCGCGAAGTGATTGGTCCTCCAGGGAGAACAAGGGTTGGTAGAGGAGGAACAGTTCCCTGTTGTCAATGGCTTTGCGCAAAGCGGCGTCGAGGCCGTGGTTCGCCATGATGCGGGCGTGCCGGTCGGCGTCGAACAGGCGAAAGCAGTCACCCCCGGCGCCCTTGGCCTCGTACAAGGCGGTATCGGCTTCCCGCAGCAGTACGCCGGGGTCGGCCGACGGGTCGCCGGTCACGACGACGCCGATGCTGGCCGTGACGGTGAGGTCCTGGTTTTCGTGCGCAAACCTCTCGCCGATCGTCCCCACCGCTCTAGTGGCGAGCATACGGGCATCGTCATCGTCTCGCAATGTCCTGCGCAACAAAACGAACTCGTCGCCTCCTAAGCGAGCCACCGTGTCGCTCCGCCGCGAAGCGCGGGACAGGCGCCTGCCGACCTCTACCAGCACGCGGTCGCCGGCGTCGTGACCGAACGAGTCGTTGATGACCTTGAAGTTATCGAGGTCTACAAAGAACAACCCGACCCGGCCGTGGGTGCGGTCCAGGCCGACCAGGGCCTGGGACAGACGGTCCATGAGGGCCACCCGGTTGGTCAACCCGGTGAGCCCGTCGTGCAGGGCCTGGCGGGCCAGGGCCTGCTCGGCCAGGACCTGTTCGGTAACGTTGCGCGAGATGCCAAAAGTGCCTACGATACGCCCCTCGTCGTCTCGCAAGGGCAGTTTGGTGGTCGACACCCAGGCCTCAGGACGACCGCGGTAGGTTTCGAGTTCTATCTTGGCGACCATGGGCTGGCCGGTGCGGATTATCAGCTGTTCGTCCTCGAAGGCGGCGACGGCGTGCTCATCGCTGAACAGGTCGAAGTCCGACTTCCCGATCACTTGGTCGAGTCTGTAACCCTGGGCCTGGTCCAGGAGGAAACCGGCACTCACCAGGAGGAACCGGCTTTCGAGGTCCTTGAAGTAGAGCCGCTCCTCCGGGTTCGCCATGAGGTTCCGCATGCACATGCGTTCCAGCATCCGGCTGTCCCGGCGCCGGACCGCACCGGAGGGGTGCCCCCGCCCCGCCACGCTGGCCCTCTTGGCCATCAGGACTTGGCCCCTTTCACGGCTGGCGGTTCTTCGAGAACTGGGCTCAGGGGGCTTAGTCATGTCACCGGTCTCATCGCGGTATGCCCCCGGAAAGCAGGAACAGGTCGAGGAGGGCGATGGCGGTGTTCGCCACCATGAGGGCGAGACCTATCCAAGCCGCCGGCCCGTGTGACATCGTCCGTGACGCAGGACCGCCTCCCAACTCCCGCTCGCTGAAGGTGGTGACGCCTCGTCGGTTGCCCGGCCGGTCCCAGCCACTACGACCGATGCTCGTCATCCCGAAGCCTCCCCAGCCATGGCTCGCCTGAGGCGACCCATCGCGCTCATCTGTTCGAGCAATATCCACACCTGGCGGGCGAGGGAAAGCACTATCAGCACCATGGCAATAAACCAGTCACTGCGATAGAGCTTGTGCCCCGTCGCAACCTCGACAGCCAAGACGGCCAGCGCCAGGAGGCTGGGCAGGAAGGCCACGAGCAGCGACCGCAGCCCAGAGGGGGACGGCTCGGGAATTGTTACGGTGCTCTCGGTCCCGGTCGAACAAAAGGCGCCCAGAGCCAGGCCAAGATAGGCGACCACCCAGCCGACATCGACCATTTGGCCAACGGCGTAACGCCCCGCTTCGGTTAGGTAGGTATAGGTGCTGTCGGCCACGGCCATGGCGAGCAGCCCGGCGAGCACGCAGCCCATGGCGAAGCGGTCGCCGGGTCGGACCTGCCTTATGACGAGCACGACGAGGAAGACCATGACCACGTCACCGAAGGGGTAGGCCACGGCCACGGCTCCCCCGAGACTGGTTAGGTCGGTGTGACGCCACAGAGGCCCGAGCACAGAGGTCCAACTCAAAAAGAACAGTGCCGTCGCCACCACGGTCCCGTCGAAGGCCGCCCTGGCCCGGTGTCGGCGGCCCACCTTCAGGCCGGGGTGGGAAAGAAAAGCAAAGACCACCAAGGGAATGGCTGAGAGGTAACCGAGGTCTGCCCACGAGGGGACAGGGACGACGGCTCGCAACCCGATGTCGTAGGTGGCCCAGATCACCTCCGCTGCCGTCCACGCCCCGCAGGCCCCAGCCAGGAGTAACCAAAAGTGCCGCAGCGCGGCTGCGCAGCCCAGGCCCGCCCGCAGGCACAGCAGCGCGGCAATGAGCGCGGCCAACGCAGTCGCCACGTCGTCGAAGTCCTTTACCGATGTAGCCCCTCCGACGCGCCATTTGAGCCAGGCGGTGAAGACCGCAACGGCAATGAGGACCATGGCGGCCGCCCTCCCCCTGCGCCGGCGGGCAGGACTATGGCGCGCCTCATTACGCCCACAGAGTTCTGGCACAGGGTCCATTACCCTCCTATCGACTAGCCAGGAACAGGGCGGTTAGAGGCGAAGGGCCTGAACATAAAAGACCATTCACCGCTTCAAACAGCCACGGAGCGCCTTTGGTAGCTTTTCACATTCTCTAGCGCGGCCGCCTTGCCGCACGACGTAGAAAGGGCTCGGACGCGGCCCAGCGCCAGGGAAATGGGCACGTTCGGTAGGCCGGGAAGACAGGGAACGAAAAAAGACGATTGGTACGATGATGGAAAACCCTCACGGCTGAGCAAGACAGCCGCCACAGGGGTGGCTCCTGGGGTCGTGGTGCCCTCCTGACGGAGCCATCCTGGCTAGGAACTTTGAGCCCCGCACGGCAATTGTGCGGTTAAAGCCTCCTGGAAGCACCGAAACGGGCTCCCCGCGCCTGTCCCAGATCGTGGGGCTACTGCGAACGCGGTCCTGCCACTGGTAGACGAGGTGGCGCCCTATCGACACCTGGTCATCAGGCCCTTATAGGGCCTTTAGTCACAATTCTCGGTCCCTCGGACTGTGGGACTACAAAGGCAATGGAGGTGAAGGGGCCTTCCTTTCTAAGCCGCAACATTTCGCCTGGCATGTATCGCGCTCTCTCTCGCTCCCGGCCCTTCCGATTTCGCGACCGGTTCAAGGAAGAACGGCGCTCAGCCGACATTGCCCGCGAGCGATCTTCAGAAAGCGACGTCCTAGATGCGCTCCTCAGAAGCAACCGGCAACGTGCCTAAGTCCACGGCGACGGCAGCCATCGGCACAACCACCACTACGGGTGGCGCCGACGACGACCACCTCCTCGTCCACTGTGCCCACTCCCATGACCACGACGGGCCCACCGATAACAACAACCTTACGCACTACCAGGATAACGGTGCCTACGGGCCCCCTACGAGACAGGGAAGATTTGGCCCATGAGAAAACCAAACGTCCTCAAGGGGGGCCTCATCGGGGTTGTCTGCGCGATGCTGACATCTACCACTGGGTGGGTGGCCACCAGCAACAGCGCCGCTCAGGCCACGACCATCAACGACAGCGCGCCCCAGGTTGTACCTGGTGGTGGCGGCGGCGCTCAGGCGCAGCTACAGGGTTTGGTGGTACCGCAGATCACCGGCGAGCCGCAAAGCCCGTATTTTGCTGAATATGAGAAGGCCGAACTGGCCCAAGGTGACGTGCAGCAGGCATGGGCTGACGAACCGGCCGCGCCGGTCCCAACGCCGGTTGTGGCCGTAGTTGATTCGGGGGTGGATCCGTCGGCCGACCTGGGCAGCCGCGAACTGCCCCAGATAAACCTGTACCCCACCGACACCTCCATAGAATGGACGGAGCTGCCGCTGTGGGCACCAGCGTCTCGGGTCGACAGCTCTGTTAGTTGGCGCGGCCGGCAATTACTACGGAGTAGGGTCGGCATCGTACACCGTCACTGTGGGCGCGAATGGCACCGGTTCGTCCACTCCGTATACCTTCACCTCCACCAACCAGTACCAGCCGACCGGATCGGGCACAGCCGCCAACGGACAGGTCGCCTACATAGGCTCGTACGGTCTGACCATTACGTTCGCGGCTGGCACGAGCTACGGCGCCGGGATGCAATATACGGTAACGGCCGGCCTCAACGCCAACATGAGCGCGGCCTACACTGGCAGTCTAACCGGCGCAGCTATGCGCTATGTCGTTATCGTGGGAACGGGCAGCACCTCTTCGTCCACTCCGTTTACGTACACTTCCACTGACCCGACCGACCCGTCGGGATCCGGGACAGCCACCAACGGTGAGACCACCGCGGTGGGTGATCACGGCCTGACCATTTCCTTCGCGGCCACCAGCACTTACACAGCCGGGTCGCAGTTCATTATGCAGGGGGCTAACGATGACATCGGGCACGGCACCTACGTAGCACAGCTAATTGCCGGCGGGACCAGCTCCAGCAGCTACACCACCGGGGTGTGCCCCCAATGCGACATCCTACCTATCAGGGTGGGCGGGTACGCGTCCGGCACCACCAGCGAAGATTTCTCCACTTTCACTATCGCCCAAGGAATAATAGACGCTGCTAACTATCCAGGAGTGCAAGTCATAAACCTCAGCCTGGGCGGCGGCTCCGACCCCGCTGACAACCAGCTAACATGTCCCGGCGCTGCGACAGTCGGCGCTATGCAATGCGCCATCAACTTCGCCATGTCCAAAGACATCACGGTCGTCGCTGCTGCCGGCAATTATAACTCTGACAGTCCCCTGTACCCGGCTTACATCCCCGGCGTGGTGTCGGTAGCCGGCATCGATCAGTCTAACAACATGGAGACATGGTCCAACCACAACGGGCTGGGAGAATACTGGGTTGACGTAGCCGCCCCCGGGTGCTACATAACCGACGAGGCGGCTATCGGTAACTTCGTGCCCGCGTCTTTCTGTGGGACCTCCGCGGCCAGCCCCTACGTGGCCGGGGAGACGGCTCTGCTGTATATGGCCGACCCAGACCTCACTCCCGCGCAGGCCCTTACGATCATCGAGCAGAGCGCCACCAACCCTGTCTATCAATGCTGGGAGATCCAGTCAGGTGCGACCTCGTTGCAAAGCCCCGGGGCTGGCTTGTACACCGGTTCAGCACCAAACGTCACCTACACGGTTACAGTGAGCTCTGGGTCCACCGCAACCACAACGGCTTATACCTATGCATCGAATGACCCCAACGACCCGTCCGGCTCCGGCGCGGCCACCAATGGCATCACCACCCCCATAGGCCAATACGGCGTAGCCATAACCTTTGCCGACTGGCAGTACGCCGCCGGCGACCAGTTCACGACTTATGCCGGTTTGCCTACCTACGGTACGGTCAACAGCGACCAGGCGGTACTGGCCGCTGATGCTGTGCAGGGCTACAACCCGACCACGACGACCTCGACGACCACGACCTCGACCACCACGACCTCGACGACTACGACCACGGCCCCGCCGACCACTACGACCACGGTCCCGCCGACCACGACCTCGACGACTACGACCACGGTCCCGCCGACCACCACGACCTCGACGACTACGACCACGGTCCCGCCGACCACTACGACCACGGTCCCGCCGACCACCACGACCTCGACGACTACGACCACGGCCCCGCCGACCACTACGACCACGGCCCCGCCGACCACTACGACCACGGCCCCGCCGACCACTACGACCACGGTCCCGCCGACCACTACGACCACGGCCCCGCCGACCACTACGACCACGGTCCCGCCGACCACTACGACCACGGTCCCGCCGACAACGACACCGGTAACTTTGCCCTTCACTAGTGGCGGTGGTGGCTTCGCATTTCCGCCCATAGGGCCTACCCCATCCACCACCGTGGTCGCCACGACACTTCCTAGCGCCGCGCCAACCAGCCCCACCACAACATCGCCCGCTCCCATCACAGCCCCTGGCTCTGCACCTGTCGGCAGCGTGTTTGCTTTGCCGGGTAACGTCAGCGCGGCAGCGCGGTCCGCGGGCTCAGGAGCCAACGGAGCGGCAAATCCCGCCGGCCCTGGGTATTGGGCGGTTACGCGCTCCGGCAAGGTAAACGCGTATGACGGGGCTCCATACTTTGGGAGCGCCACAAACAGGCAGCTCCATCATCAGCTTGTGGTCGGTGTCGTCCCGACCACGGATGGGCATGGGTATTGGCTGTTGACCCGCAACGGCACGGTGCTGTCATTCGGTGATGCCCACACCTACGGACCGAGGGGCCGGCCCGTGATCGGGCCGGTGGCGGCGATGGCGCCCACCCGCGACAACAGAGGTTACTGGCTCGTAACTGCCATTGGCAATGTGTCTGCCTACGGCGACGCTGCCGCTCTCGCCGGGGCCCGCACCAACAAACAGCAACCTGTGGTTGGGATAGCTGCCACTCCGGACGGCCACGGCTACTGGCTGGTCAATGCGGTTGGTGAAGTGTACCGTTTCGGTGATGCCCAGCTCTACAGCGCCAGCGCACCTCAGAGCGCGGTTGCCGGAGTGATAGGTATTGTCGTCACGTCCGACGGGCACGGTTATTGGTTGTTGCTGCCGGACGGCCGCTTCGCTGGGTTTGGTGACGCTTCCTAGACACTCCCCGGCTGAGCAGGCTTCACGGCCGTATAGGGCGACAGCAAAAAGGACGGGTGTAATGCCAGTGGGCCAGACGAGGAGACTCCTGGCCTTTTGAACGCTATCGCCAAACACCTACTGGGGTTGGGAGGACTTCGGTCAGTTACCATTCAGGGCGGGGCCTGAGAAGGAGTGCTCACCCGAGCCGACCTCGAAAACAGCCTCGCGCTGCCCCGTTTCGCCGGGATAGTCTTCCACTCTCGTTGGCCTACGGCCGCTTGTTAAGGATCACGGAATTCTCCCCAGACTCGATCACTGAAATTCCCCAGTTCTAAGCGGTTGTGGAGGGGCCTGAAAAGAAGGGTCCGCCAATCGCGCGGAGGGCTCCCCGATGCTTGCGGTGTCCAAGCCGTTGAGCACGAGGAGCCCCCCGCCATGTTGTCAGTGGGAGAAGACGTGGAAGCAAATGCTTTGTCCAAGCGGGGGTGGACCATCTCGGCCATCGCTCGCCACCTCGGGCGTGACCGCAAGACGGTGCGCTCCTATCTGTCCGGTGAGCGGGTTCCCGGCGTTCGTCGCCCGGCCCGCCCCGATGCCCTGGCCGACTACCGCGCCTATGTCGTTGCGCGCTTCGACGACGACCCGCACCTGTGGGCCAGTGCACTGTTCGACGAGGTCGTCGCCCTCGGCTATGGATCCTCGTACGTGAGCTTCGCCCGCCAGGTCCGCTTGGCCGGGTTGCGCCCGCACTGCGAGTGCTGCTCAGGAGTGAAGGGCCGCGAGACCATCGAGATCGACCACCCCGCCGGAGAGGAGATCCAATGGGACTGGTTCGAGCGGCGCAAAGCACCCTGGGGAGCGACGGCGTACGTGCTGCTCGGCACGCTGTCGCACTCGGGCCGCACCCGGGGCGTGCTTGCCGAATCGATGGACCAGGCCCATCTCATCGAGGCCATGGACGCCGTGATGCGCCGCCTCGGCGGGAGCGCCCGGCATTGGCGCACCGACCGCCTGGCCACCGTGATCGTGCCCGGCAGTGCCGACGTGCAGGCCAGCTTTGCCCCGGTGGCCAAGTACTACGGGGCGATAGTCGTGCCCTGCCCGCCCCGGCGGGGCAACCGCAAAGGAGCTGTCGAAGCAGGCGTGAAGTTCTGCTGCGGCCGCTGGTGGCGCACGATGACGGCGACCACAGCCGAGCAAGCCCAGGTCAGCCTGGACCGGTTCTGGTCAACGGCCGGCGATGCACGGCTGCGCCCACCGGGGCGCTACGCCGAGGCCGGCGAGCCCGGACAGGGGCAAGCATGGCCGAACGTCGCTGAGCTGGCCGGCGCCGAGGTGCTCATGGCCCTGCCCGCCGTTGCTTACCCGGCCACCATCGAGGTCCAACGCAGCGTCGACGACAAAGCCAGTGTCGCCTTTAGGGGCAACCGCTACTCGGTTGCCCCGGGGATGACTGGCATGGCACTCACGCTGCGCCACCGCCTCGGGACCGGGACGCTACAGGTGTTCACCCCCGCCGGCGCCCTGCTCGTCACCCACCACCTTGCCAGCGCCGGAGCGGGCCAGATGGTGCGCACGGCCGAGCACCGGGCCGCATTAGAAGCGGTCGTGCTCAGTCAGTTCTCCACGGCTCGGCCCTGTGACCGCAAGGCCAACAAGCCCCCCGGCCAAGCGGCACTGGCCGAGCGGGCACGCCTGGTCGGCCCGGGCGGCCAAGAGCCCCAGGTGGACCTGGACGGCCTGGCCGAGGTCATCGCCTTGGCCTTCGGCGGCTCGGTCCAGGTGAGCGCATGAGCGAGGGCTCGGAATACCAAAAGCTGCGCTCTCATATGGCGTTCTTGCGCATGACAGCGGCCGCCGAAGCCTTGCCCGGCGAGCTCGACCACGCCGCCAAGGCCAAAGCTACCCACCAAAGCTTCTTGGAGCGACTGCTCGCCCTCGAGGTCAGCGCCGTCGAGCAACGACGGCGCGCCAGCCTGGCCCGCTTTGCCTCCCTGCCCTCGCCGTTCACGCTCGCCGACTTCGACTTTTCGGCCCAGCCCTCGGTCGACAAAAAGCTCGTCGACGAGCTGGCCACGCTGCGCTTTGTCGAAGATGCCACCAATGTGCTGCTGATCGGGCCGCCCGGTGTCGGAAAGACCATGCTCGCCGTCGGCCTCGGCCATGCCGCCCTGGCCGCTGGGATGCGCACCTACTACACGACCGCCGCCGACCTGGCGGCACGCTGCCACCGCGCCGCGCTGGAGGGCCGATGGGCCAACACGATGCGCTTTTACATGGGACCGAGCCTTTTGATCATTGACGAAGTGGGCTACCTGCCGCTGCCCGGTGAGGCCGCCAGCGCACTCTTCCAGGTTGTCAGCCGCAGGTACTTGAAGGGCAGCATCGCTCTCACGACCAACCTCGGGATCGCATCGTGGGGAAAGGTCTTCAACGACGACCCCATGATCGCCGCCGCCATGCTCGACAGGCTGTTGCACCGCAGCGTCGTCATGAACATCGACGGCGACAGTTACCGCATGCGCAGCCACCGCGCCCGGGCCGAAGCCGCACGACGGGGCCTTGGCCGCTCTAAGGCCAGTCCCGGGACCGATCAGGAGGTGGCCAACTGAACATGGTCTAAGCTCCGCCCAAGCCCTTCACCGCCTCAGGTTGCCTGGGGAATTTCGGTGATCGACAGTGGGGAATTTCGGAAATCCGCAGCACGCTGCCGTCCAGGACATGTGACGGCTCCGCGGAGGCGATGCACACACTTGCCTGCACATTGGGGGGGATCCGGGCCAAGAAAGTAAAACGGCCACCCTTCAAGGGCCAGGAGGTCGCGATCTCACCCCGGACAGAGCGGAACGACCCACGGGCAAAAGTCAGGGAACCACCCGGGTAGGGACGCAGGACCAAGCGGCTGAAGCCGGCCGCTCCCGGCGCCAGTTCGATACCCAGCACGAACCGGTACAGCCACTCGCCTACCGAACCGAGGGAGTAGTGGTTGAACGAGTTCATGCGCGGTGACTGGAAACCACCCTCTTCCGTCCAGCCGTCCCAGCGCTCCCAAATCGTCGTTGCCCCCCGGTCAACGGTGTACAGCCACGATGGGAAGCTTCTTTGTTCCAAGAGCCGGTAAGCGACATCATTATGACCGGTCGAACTGAGCACGGGCAGGAGGTAGCCCACGCCCACAAAGCCCGTGGACAGGTGCCACTGCTCCTGGGCGATGGCCTCGACCAGGTGAGCGGCGAGGACTGGGCGCATATCCTCGCCGACCAGGCCCATGTGCAGGGCGAGCACATAACCCGTCTGTGTGTCGCCCATCAGGCGGCCTGCACTGTCGACGTACTGCCGCACGAATGCTTCGCGCACCTGCTGAGCGAGTTCCTCGTAACGGGCCGCCTCTGCTGGGTGCCCGAGCACCCCGGCGACCTCAGCCATGAGGGTGGCATCATAGGCCCAGTAGGCAGTGGCCAGAAGGGCCCGGGGAGTGAGGTCGCCCTTCGGGGCGAGCCAGTCGCCATAGTTGTTGCCCGACCCCCGGGCTCGCAACCGGTCGGGGTTGGCTGCCTCCAAGAAGTCCATCCATGCCGTCATGGCTGGGAATTTCCGCTCCAATACGCCCCTGTCCCCGTACATCTTGTAGATGGTCCAGGGAACGATGACGCCGGCGTCCCCCCACGCCGGGGCCCCCGGTCGACTATGGCCCAGAAGCGGGGCGAAGTCGGGGAAGGCGCCGGACGGCAGTTGGGCGTCAGTTACGTCGTCGAGCCACTTGGAAAAAAAGGACGCAACGTCGCGGTTGTAGGCGGCGGTGCGGACGAAGATCTGGGCGTCGCCCAACCACCCGAGGCGCTCGTTGCGTTGGGGGCAATCGGTAGGGATGCTGAGGAAGTTGTCCCGTTGGCTCCAGTCGATATTGGCAAAGAGCCTGTTGACGCCAGCCTCCGAGCACTCGAAGTACCCGGTGCGAGGTATGTCCGAGCCGACGGCACGGGCGGTTATGGCACCGGCCCCCAGTTCGCCCGAAAGTCCCGTGATCTCTGCATACCGGAAGCCGTGGAAGGTGAAGCGAGGCTCGAGGACCTGCCGCCCGCCCGCGGTGGTGTAGGAGTCGGCCTGGCGGGCGGTGCCCAGGTTGTCCACGTACAGGCTACCGTCAGGCCCCAAAACCTCGCCGTGACGGACGCGAATGTCGGTACCAATGGGTTGGTCGACGGTGAGCCGGCACCAGCCGGTCAGGTTCTGGCCGAAGTCGACCACGAGCTCGCCCGACGGGCCTCGGGTAATGCGTCTCGGGGGTATGTCCTCGGTAGCGCGGACGGGCGGGCCGGGGTCGGCAACCAGAAGGGCCCGCCCCGGCTCGCGCCAGGACACTCCCCGCCAGCCGGACGCGTCATAACCTGGCCGGTCCCATCCCTCTGGCTCTCTATCGTGTTCTCTGCGTTCGCCCATGAGGAGGTCGGCGTAGACAACGGCACCCGTCGAACTGCTCCACTCGTCGTTGGTGACCCACCGGCGTCGGGATCCGTCGGCCACGGTCACCTCCAGCTGCAGGAGGAGCTGAGGATCGCCGGCATAGTGAGCCCCCGGGTGTTTGGGGTCTTCGCCATAGAAGCTACAGGCCCAGCCGTCAGCTACTATCACCGCCACTGCGTTCTCGCCCGGGGTGAGCAAGTCGGTCACGTCGTAAGTCTGGTACAGCATGCGCTTTGCGTAGTCGGTCCAGCCCGGTGCCAGCACTGGGTCACCGACCTTGTGGCCTTTTATGGAGACCTGGTAAGTACCCAACGCCGTGGCATAAAGGCGCGCCCTATGGACCGCTTGGTCGAGGATGAAGACACGCCTAAAGTACGGTGCCGGCTTCATCGCCAAGATGACGGGGTCGACTGGCCCATGGCCGGACGGCGGCTGGTACGGCTTGTCGTCGGGGCCCAACCCGATCAGGACGGCGTCCCACTCCTCAGTGCCCAGTGCGGTCTCGAAGACGGCGGTCGCGCTATAAGGCGACGGTCTGCTTGCCTCATCCCAAACGCGGACCTTCCACCAGTACCTGTGGGCGGCCTCCAATGGCTGACCCGCGTAGGCCACGTCGCTCGCGTCATCAGATTCGACGCGTCCGCTGTCCCACGCCAGGTCGGTATTTCCCGAGGGCGCCTCGTCGGCGTGGCCAACGAGGACCTGGTAAGCGGTCTGGCGACGCCCGGCGCCCGGGCCGGTCGCTCGCCAGCTGAACCGGGCCCGCTCTGTCTCGACCGATAGCGGCCCCTCCTGGTGGGCGCACCGTAAATCTACGGGCACCAAATCCCCCACAGTCACAACGTCGGAGCGTCCCATGCACAGACGACCTCAGCGAGGAGCCGGATAAGGGACCGGGGGCGGCCAAGTCGGGTCGAAGTCGGTGTTCTCAACGACCCATTTCTCTACACGCGGTACAACCCACAACGAGTAAATACCGATCGTCACGAGGATTAGCAGAAACCACTTGATCCACAACCCAAACAGTTGCAGCCCGCCGCCGACGAAGATAAGACGATGCCCGTTTATGTAGGTGTGTTTCGCCCTCCACCTCTGACGTAACACTACGGCGAACGGGGTACAGATGCCGAGCGAAAGGACGATAACGAGAAATGCAAGTACGCCGGTGCCGATGAAAGTGCCGGCACCGCCGTCGAAGGTGAAGCTCCTGGAGCGTCCCACTGGAAACCTCCTACTCGGGGGGCAACCAGAACCTTACCGTTCTCTGCGAACGCTGGTTCGGTGACGAAGTGATCGGGCCAGCCACGAGGTCGGTGGCAGAACCAGCCGAGGTGGTGACTGCACCCCTGCCAGGGCCCTGGTTGAATTGGAGCCATGAATGACACGTGGACGGCTCCGAACGTCCAACGCAGGGAGCCCGACCTGGTCGCCGATGAGCGCACCAGCCTAGAGCAGTGGCTTGACTACCACCGCGCCACGCTCCTCACCAAGTGCGCGGGACTGACCGCGGAGCAGCTCAAGCGACGGGCGGTGCCACCGTCGCGCCTGTCGTTGCTCGGGCTGGTCCGCCACATGGTCGAGGTGGAGCGCTGGTGGTTCCGGATGCACAGCGGAGGCGAGGACCTGGCCTTCGTCTACGACCCCGATGGCGCCGGCCTGGACTTCGAAGAGATCAACGGTGCCGATGCGGCAGCCGATCTCGCCACGTTCGGACACGAATGTGGCGCCGCTCGGGCCGCGGTGGTCGGACGGTCGCTCGACGACCTGGTGCCCAGCAGGGGCCACCACCCCGAGCGGGGGCGCGACATCCGGTGGATCTTCCAGCACATGATCGAGGAGTACGCGCGGCACAACGGGCATGCCGACCTCCTCCGCGAGGCCATCGACGGCACCACGGGCGACTAAAGTGAGCACCGCGGCGTGGAGGACCGCTGGCACCAAAGGGTCGTGGTGACCGGCGCGCCGCCGGCATGTTACGGTTCCCTTGGCCAGCGCGAGCGGAGGAGGACTTGAATGCGGCTCGGCATAATTGGAGCGGCTGACATCGCGGGCAAGGCGGTCATCGAACCGGCGCGGCTCGTAGACGAAGTCCAACTCGCCGGTATCGCGGCACGCGACCCGGCTCGCGCCGAAGCGGTGGCCCGGCGGGCAGGCATCGAGCGGGTCTACCCAACCTATGCCGACCTGATCGCCGACAGCTCGCTCGATGCGATTTACATCCCTCTGGCCAACTCCCTGCACGCCGAGTGGACGATCGCCGCCCTCGAAGCGGGGCACCACGTGCTCTGCGAAAAGCCGCTGACCTCCAACGCAACCCAGGCGGAGACCGTGGTCGGAACCGCGCAACGCGGCCAGCGACTGGCCGTGGAGGCATTTCACTGGCGCTACCACCCTGTCGCTCACAGGATGCTCGAACTGAGCCGGCGGATTGGGCCGCTGCAACGAGTCGAAGCCCATTTCAACGCGAAGATCCCGAGCGACAACATCCGCTTCCAGCGGGAGCTGGCCGGGGGCTCGTTCATGGACCTGGGCTGCTACTGCGTCCACATGGTCAGGACAGTGGTGGGCTCCGAGCCCGAAGTGCTCCGGGCGGAAGCGGTCGAGGGGCCACCGGGCATCGACCTGTCCATGCAGGCCGAGCTCTCCTTCCTAGGCGGGCTGCCGGCAGTGGTCAGCTCCAGCATGGTGGCCGAGAAAACCATCTGGCCGAGCTCGATGACGCTACGCGCCTGGGGGGAGGCTGGTCAGCTCGAAGTCCTCAACCCCATGGCTCCCCAGCTCGGCCACCGGGTCTCCGCCACCCTGGCCGACGGGACAGCCGTCGACGAGGTGCTTGACCTACGGACCAGCTACGAGTTCCAATTGCGGGCTTTTTGCCGCGCTACGGCGGGACAAGAGCGCCCGCTCACCGGCGGGCAAGACGCCATAGCCAACATGCGGGTGATCGACGCCGTGTACGAGGCGTCCGGCCTCGGCATCCGACGTTAGGAGCGCCCGCGAGGGACGGACGGTGCGACTTGTCAGAAGCTGGTCCCGGCGGGCCTGCCTGCAGCAGTTCCCGCGCCTCGTGAGTCGGGCCTGGAACTGGCGGCACGGGAGCGCGAAACTCCACACCCTTGTGAGGGAGCGTTTTCGGCAAATCCTGGCCGTCGGCTCGGTTGTGGCGACCACGACCGCTTCATTGACGATCGTCACCTCCGCTCAGGCCGCCGCTGGGGAGACGGTTGCCTCGTACTCGCTGAGCACCACGGCCGCCTCGGCCACCCCGAGCGGTGTCTCCGTCTCGGCCCGGAGGTCGTTCTCGTGGAGCGCTCCCGTGAACACCAACATGGGCCTTGTCTCTATCTCCTGCGTGTCGGCCTCGTTCTGCGTGGGTCTGTCTTTTGGCGGCGCGGCCTACACGTACCATGGCGGCTCGTGGTCCGGGCCTCTACGGGCCGTCAACACCGAGGGTACCGACGTGTCGTGCGCCTCCGAGACGTTCTGTGCCGCCGGGAACGTGACCGGTGAAGTGGCGATTTACAATGGGAGATCTTGGTCTTCTGCTCGAAAGGTGAGCCCACAGGGAACGATATCGCTCTCCTGCCCCTCGACCTCGTTCTGTATGTCAATGGGCAATGGCTATTTTGCCACCTTCGACGGTAAAACATGGTCACGACCTCGGAGGTTCGACCTTAGTTTTGTTTCTTGCGCGTCGGCGTCGTTCTGCGTCGCCGTCGGTGGGGGGCAATCTGTCGTTTTCGACGGGGCCACTTGGTCGGCTCGGGAGAGCGACCACCTTTCCAGCGTACAGTCGATCTCTTGCCCCTCGGCGCCGTTCTGCATGGCCGTCAGCGCCGGCGCGACCGCCATCTACGACGGCAAGTCTTGGTCAACGCTCCCGGTCGCCGACGCCTACGAGGTCTCCTGCGCGTCCAGAGCGTTCTGCGTAACGGTCACCCCTATGGGCGAGGCTGACACCTACAACGGCACGATTTGGTCAGCGCCGCTAGACCTTGACCCTCGTTCTGGCCAGCATATATTTGGACGAGGCGCCGCCGGCCGTCTCGTGCCCATCGTCGAAGTTCTGCATGGTTGTGGACGGGTACGGTTATATTACCGGACGAGCGACCCACGCCTGAACACCTCCCAACCAAGCAGATCCCGCGCTAGGCGGTCAGGGCTCGCCGGGCAGCCTCGGGAAGCGCCCCGCGGAGCTGTCGGCGGGAGCTGATGCCGAGCTTGGTAAATACCTTGCGCAGGTGCCACTCGACCGTGCGCGGGCTGAGGAACAGCTGGGTGCTGATCTCGGGGTTCGAGAACCCGTCGCGAGCCAGCCGGGCGATCTGGGCCTCCTGGGGTGTGAGGTCGGTGGCCGCCTCGACGGAGCGTTTGTGCACGGTCTCCCCCGTGGCCAATAGCTCGCGCCGGCGCGTTCCGCGAAAGCCTCAATGCCCATCGAGCTCATCATCTCGTAGGCCAGGCGGAGTTGCTCTCGTGCATCGACGCGCCGGTTCTCGCGCCGCAGCCACTCGCCGTAAACCAGGTGAGTGCGGGCCAACTCGGCCCGCATGCGGGTGCGGCCCAGACGCTCGATCGCCTCCCGGTAGAGACCCTCGGCCTCCTCTCCTGCGCTCAACAGTGCCCGCGACCGCGCCCCGATGCCAAGACCCCAATCGGTGCCGCTGGTAGATGTCGTCTCCACTAGGCGCGCAGCGGCGTCGGCCGCCCGCTCGGCCCGCCCACTGCGCACCGCCGCCTCGACCAATTCGGAGAACGCCCACAGCGACACGCCGAGCTGTTCGTCGCCCGGACTACTGGCCGCTTCAGCGGCCAGTAGCGCCTCGTCGTAACGGCCGAGACCGTTGTACAGGACCGCGGTCGCCCACCCGGTGACAGTCAGCCACAGTCCCTCCCCCTTGCCCACTACCTGTTCAGTCGCCTCTTTGACCAACTGCGACCTGCCCGCTTCCCGGCCCTGCCAGGCGGCCAGGACAAGCGCCGGGTACCTAGAAGCAACTCCCATGGCGCGGCTGACTGCATCCGCTTCCTCGGTCACCGACGCCGCCGCGCCCAGCTCGCCACAAAGGACGTCGAGCACCAATTGGTGGCTGAGCGCATCGCGTAAGGTGCTCAAGGCGCCAGTGCCACGGGCGAGGTCGCTAAAGCGTGCCGTCAGAGCCCACCACCCCTCGTCGTCCCAGATGTCGTAGCAGGCTCGACAGGCGAACGGGAGCCATCGGAGCTCCTCGTCGGGCGGCAACCTCTCTGTCCGCAACCGGTTCAGGCCTTCTCGCAACACCGGCGCCCCGGCGGCGTAGCCCTCCGTGATGAGCAACGCCCGTCCGTCCAACAGCTTGCTCGTTGCGTCCAACGGTGAGGGCGGCAACGCGGCCCGGGCGGCCTCGGCGATCTCCGGCAGGCCGCCGCCCGTGGCCAGGCGACCGGCAGTCACGGCGGCGTAGAACGCGTCCCGATAGGTTTCGCGCCCCAGGCTCGGGTCGAGCGGCTCGAGTCGTTTGGCCGCCTTGAGGAGCAACACCGGAGCGTCAGCGCCGCTGCCGGAGGTAAAAGCGATCTGGCCCCGCAACAGGTCCACGCGGGCGCTGTCGAGTTCCTCGAGTGGGGCCGCCTGCGCTAGGGCCACCAGCCTCAAGGCCGCTTGTGGCATCCCCGCCTGATGCTTCGCTTGCGCCGCTGCCAGGGCCCGCTGGCCATGGCGCGCCGGGTCGGCCGTCAAGTTGACGGCACGCTCCAAGAAGGCCGCCGAGGCGGCCAAGCCCCCGCGTGCCTGTGCCCGGCCGGCACAGCGTTCGAGCTCGCCGGCCACATCTTCGTCGAGCCCCGGCGTTGCCTGGGCTAAGTGCCAGGCGCGACGGTCGGGGTCGACTTCGGGGTCGGTCGACTCCGCCAGAGCTCGGTGGGCCGCCTCCCTGTCCGGCGCCGAGGCCGACAGGTAGGCCGCCGAGCGCACCAGTGGGTGACGGAACCGCACGCGGCCCCGAGCTCGAGCAGGCCGGCCTGAGCCACTGGCGTCGCCGCCTGAGCCGGGACTCCGAGCCGTCCGGCGGCCCGCCACACCAGGGTCGGGTCACCTGTGGGCTCGGCCGCCGCGACTACCAGCAACAGCCGCGCCTGGTTGGGCAGCGCCTCGACGCGGCGCTGGAAGCTCTCCTCGATCCGCCCTGACAGCGACAGTGCGTTGGGCAACCCGAAGCCCCCCGCCAGCGCCGCCGGAGGGAGCCCCCAGGGCAGCTCCAACAACGCCAGCGGGTTGCCTTGCGTCTCGGCCACGATGCGCTCCCTCACCCGCTCGTCCAGCGGCCAGCGGACCACAGAGTCCAGCAGGGCGCGGGCGTCGGCCTCTGCCAGCCCCTCGACTACGAGCTCGGGCAGCCCGGCGAAGTCCACGCTTGGCTCCCGCGCCGCGAACGCCATGAGCACAGGTTCGGCTACCAGCCGGCGGGCCGCGAACGCCAGCGCCTGGGCCGATGCCCGGTCCAGCCACTGGGCGTCGTCTATCGCGCACACGAGCGGACGTCTCCCGGCCACCTCGGACAGCAGGCTGAGCACGGCCAAACCGATCAGGAAACGGTCCGGCGCCGGCCCTTCCCTCAGTCCGAAAGCAGTGCCCAGCGCATCGCGTTGAGGGCCCGGGAGACGCTCGAGGCGATCGAGCACCGGGTTGCATAGCTGGTGCAGTGCCGCGAACGCCAGCTCCATCTCCGACTCCACGCCCGCCGCCCGCATGACGCTTATGTCAGAAGCCGCCTCGATGGTGTAATCCAACAACGCCGTTTTCCCCACGCCCGGCTCACCGAGGACCACGACCACGGCGCCATGCCCGCCCCGTACTGCCTCGACCAACCCGCCCAGCAACTCGGTTTCGCGGCGACGCCCCCGCAATACCCGGCGCCACCCCGACTGGGGCTCGTAATGTGTCACTCCCCACCACCGTCTGGGTGGCCCCCTGGGACCGACGGCCGGTAGGGGGTTTGGGGCGGCACGAACGAACCCGCCGAAAGGCAACGCAAGCACCGAGCCCGCGGGGACCACCGTGCTGGTCCCCACCCGCCAATAACGGGGGCCTCGACGATAGCCCTGGCCATGATTTGCCCTCCCGGCCGGTAATGCCGTCGAGCACGAACATGTATTTGCAATCGCAAGTGGTGCAAAATGCACACTAGCGGATGACACGAGTTGCAGCCACGGCCGCTCGAGGCAGGGCCGGGCTGCTGGGAGGAGGTTTGTGTGGTCAAGGTGGCGCGTGCGTTCGTGGCCGCCGCGGCTTCGGCAGCTGCCAGTAGTGACAACCCTGGCGCTCTCCTGAGCGTGCTCTTCCCGGCGAGCGCCAGCGCCACAGCCCAGATCTACGCGCTCGGCATCCTCCAGTACCCGGGGTTCTACACGGCGGACGGCACAAAGGACGCCCTCGACCCTGTGGGTAACGACCGGCAGCTGGCCGGGCTCATCGAGGGGGCGCAGCTGGCGCTGTACCCCGGTGCTGGCCACGGGTTCTGGTTCCAGGACGAGAGCGGTTTCGTAACCCGGGTTGAGGCGTTCCTCGGGTAAGCCTGCTCGTCGCTCTTTGCGCCCGCTGCCTCCGCGCCCGGGGACCGACCAGGGCACCGACCGGGGAATCCCACTGGCGCGAGGCCGTCCCCAGGGCGCGACGCTAGCTCGTGGGCCAACTAAGGGAGGGAGCGATGAGCACGACGAAGGCCCGCCTTTCGCCTCGGGCAGCGATCTGGCGGGCGCACTTCGGCGGGCGTCGGTCGCCCACGGCGAGCACGAGAAGCGGACGGGCGAGGCCGACCCGAACTGGCCGGACTGGTACGCCGACTACATGGTGCGCGAACGGACGGTCGAAGAACTCCCGTCGTGAGTGACGGAGATGAGCTCGGCACTATCGTTGTGGGCTTCCGCCGAGGCGAAAGGCAGCTCCATCATGAACGAACCAACAGAATTGACTATCGGGAGCAAGGTCGTCTGTCGGGACGGCGCCTGTGGTGTGTTGAGACGCGTAGTGATTGACCCCGTCCATCGAGCGCTTACCCATCTCGTGGTTGAACCGGAGCATGGAGAAGGAAGGGGTCACCTCGTACCGGTGGAGATCGTGGCGGCGGTAACCGAGGAAGAGGTCAGGCTGTCGTGTACTACCTCTGAGTTCGAAGGGTTCGAGGAGGCAGAGGAGACGCAGCTCCTCCCGGGAGGAGATGGGCAATGGGGTTATGAGCAGGACCAGATGCTCTCCTGGCCGTATTACGGGCTAAACGTTGGGCCCTACGGCATGGGAGGTTTGGGTGTGAATGCCGGCCTCGGTATGGGTACCCCTGACCCCCAAGCGATCACCAATGACCGTATCCCCATGGGAGAGGTGGAGGTGCGCAGGGGTGAGCACGTCTTCGCCACCGATGGCGCCATCGGGCGGGTACAGGGATTGGTCGTCCATCCTGGCGACCACGACGTGACACATATCCTCCTTGACGAGGGCCACCTGTGGGGCGAGAAACGGGTGGCAATTCCTATAGGCGCAGTGGCCAACATCGACGATGGTATCCAGCTCTCGCTCGCCAAGGACGAGGTGCGCGCCTTGCCCCCGGTCGACCTGGACGAATCCCGCATCCCTTGGGCCTCTCGCCGCGGGAAGGTCTAGGGATCAAAGGTCTAGGGATCAACAGTCATCTATGGCACAAACCTGGGAGGCAGCGATGGATACGGCCGGGGTGCAGCACATGTTGGCCGGGCGGGCCAGAGGGGAACTGGCCGAGTGAGCGACTACGACGTGATCGTCCTGGGCGGGGGGGCGCCCGGGGAGCACTGCGCGGCGGCGTTGGCGGCGCGTGGACGGCGCGTCGCCGTTGTTGAGCGAGAGCTGGTCGGCGGCGAGTGCTCTTACTGGGCTTGTATCCCCTCGAAGTCGCTGTTGCGCCCCGGCGAGGCGGTGCAGGGGGCGCGCGACGCCGGCGCCAGCGCGCAGGTCGATGTTAAGGCCGCCCTCGCCTGGCGAGACTTCATGGTGTCGGGTTATTCCGACGCCGGCCAGGAGCGCTGGCTGGCGGACAAGGGCATCGACCTGCTCCGAGGCACGGGCCGGCTGGCCGGCACCGGCGTGGTCGAAGTCGAGGGTAAACGCCACACGGCCGAGCACGTCGTCGTGGCCACCGGCTCAGAGCCGATCGTGCCTCCGGTCCCCGGGCTCCGCCAGCTCGAGGGTGTCTGGGGGACGCGCGAGGCCACGAGCATGAAGGTCATCCCGCGCCGCCTCCTTGTTCTGGGGGGCGGGTCGGCAGGCGTCGAGCTTGCCCAGGTCGTGCGGCGCCTGGGCGGCGAGGCGGTGCTCGTAGAGGGCGCCGATCGGGTGCTTCCCCGCGAGCCGGCGCCGCTCGGCAAAGCACTGGGAGAGGCCCTGCGCCGGGACGGGATCGAGCTCGTTCTCGGCACGCACGTCACTGCCGCCCGGCGGGAGGGTGACGAGTATGTCCTGCAGTCCGATGGCGGTACGGAATTGAGGGGCGACCGTCTACTCGTGGCTACCGGCCGGCGCCCGCGGGTGGAGGGGATCGGCCTCGAGACGGTCGGCATAACCGCCGGCCCCCACGGGATCCCGGTCGACGAACACCTGCGCGCCGGCGAACGTCTGTGGGCGATCGGCGATGTCAACGGCGTCTGGCCACTTACCCACGTAGGCGAGTACGAGGGCGACGTGGTCGCCGCCAACATAGTTGGCGATGTGCGCGCCGCCAACTATGAAGCCGTTCCGCGAGTCACCTACACGGACCCCCAGGCGGCGGCGGTGGGCGCGGCTGAAGCGGAGTACAGTGCCAGCGCACCGTTGTCAGAGGTGCCGAAGATGGCCACTTACAGCCACGCCTATTTCCAGTCCAATGGGTTCCTGACGCTGCTCAGCGACGGCGAGCGATTAACCGGCGCCTACGCCCTCGGGCCAGAAGCCGGTGAGTGGCTGCAGCAGGCGACTCTGGCCATCCGCGCCCACGTCCCGCTGCCGGTAATAGCCGACACGATCCAGCCCTTCCCAAGCTTCTCGGGGATTTACGACGTGGCCTTGAAGGCGCTACGGATGGAGATGGCGAACATGCCCCGGCCGGCGGGCCCGACAGACGCACAGATGGCGAGCTTAAGGGAATAGGAGTTCTTGTGGCGTTCCGGAGGACGCTACTCAAGTCATACGGGAGCGACGAACCAAATGGATTCGCTATGCCTTCCATGGCAACGCCCTAAGTGATCGACGCCCTGAATATGGTCTCGATCGCCTTGTCGAGAGTGGCGTCAAACTCCTCGTCGCTCTGCTTGACGCTTAACCCTTCGGTGAAGGCACGAGAGAAGCTAGCGATCACACCGTGGTTGCGGCTGAGCCGTTGGCACGCCTCGTCACGAGCATAACCTCCCGAGAGGGCCAGCACCCTGAGCACCCTGGGATGGGCGACGAACTCAGCGTAAAAGTTGTCTCGCTCAGGCAAGGTGAGCTTCAGGATGACGTGCTGTCCAACGGACAGCACGTCAAGTTGCGCGGATATCGCAGCCTTGAGCAAGGATTCGGCGTCCGCCTTGCCAGGAGAGTGGATACTGACCTCGGGCTCGATGATGGGTATGAACCCGGCCGCCATGATCTGGCGCGCCATGTCAAACTGCTGGCTAACGATCGCCTTCACTCCGCCTTCATTTGCGCTGGCAATGAAGGAACGCATCTTCGTACCGAAGATGCGTTCCCTAGCGGCCCGGGCCAGCAGGGCGTCGAGGTCAGGGACCGGCTTCATTACCTGCACGCCATCGACCTCGGGTTGCAGGCCCTTGTCGACCTTGAGGAACGGGACGACTCTCTTCACACCCCAAAGGTAGTCAGCCGACGGCCTTCCGCCGATCTGACGGCCCATCGTGTTCTCGAACATTATGGCGCCCAGGATACGCTCGCCGTCGAAGCTGGGACTACGGACAATCCGGGACCGCATCTCATGGACCAGGTCGAACATCTCTTCGTCGCTCGAGTACGAGCTTTCAGCAATGCCGTAGAGGGCAAGCGCCTTCGGAGTGCTACCGCCGCTTTGGTCCAGCGCAGCAATAAACCCGCTACCGGACGCGATCTTCTCCCACTGCTCATCGTCCATTGGCTCGAGCTTATCTTGAGGAAAGGCGAAAATCGACGCTCGTCTCGGCCAGGTCGATCAGTTTGTCCCCGCCGCCCGACAGCTCGGCACCAGGTCCTATGGCGCCCATAACCGGCTTTACCTGGCGCAGCTGCCGGCGGGAGCCGACCCCAAGCTTCGAGAACACCTTGCCCAGGTGCCACTCCACCGTGCGCGAGCTGATGAACAGCTGGGTACCGATCTCCGGGTTGGTGAGCCCTTGAGCGGCGAGCCGGGCGATCTGCACCTCCTGGGGCGTGAGCTGGTCGAAGGTTTCGACGTTGCGCTTCCTCGCCGTCTCGCCCGTGGCCAGCAGCTCGCGCCGGGCGCGGTCGGCGAAACCAGCTAAACCCATCGTGGTCAGCATCTCTTGTGCAGTCCGCAGTTGTTGCCGTGCGTCCACGCGGCGGTTCGCCCGCCGTAGCCACTCCCCGTAGACCAGGTGGGCGCGGGCCAGCTCTACGCGGATGCGAGTGCGCCCGAGCCGTTCGATCGCCTCCCGATAGAGGTCCTCGGCCAGCTCGCCCTCGTTCAACAGTGCCCGCGAGCGAGCCTCCACCCCGAGCGCCCAATCGCTGCCGCTGGCGCCGGCGGCCTCCGAAAGCCGTTGCCGGGCGGCCGTGGCCCGCGCCACCTGCCCGGTCCGAGCGGCCGCTTCGATCAGTTCGACCATCGACCAAGTGGCCGAGCCCAGTTCGTCCGGGTAGGCGCTGGCCCCCTCGGCCGCCACCAGCGCCACGTCGTAGCGGCAAAGACCATTGTTGAGTAGCGCCATGGCCCAGTGAGCGGTCGTCAGCCATCGGCCCTCACCTCGAGCCACCATCCGGGCCGTAGTGGCGGCCACCAGTTGAGAAGTTTCCGACTCCCGACCACTCCAGGCCGCCAGCACCAACCGGCCGTAGGGACCGAGGGGGCTACCCGTGGCCCGGGCGACGGCTTCAGCCTGTTCCGCCATCGAGGCGGCCCTGGCAAACTCGCCGACGAGCAACTGCGGCACCATGCCCAGCAGAAGGACGTCGGGGAGGGCGGCCAGGTCGCCCGCTTGGCGAGCCATCTCCACCGAGCTCGTCGACAGCACGTAGAGGCTCTCGTCGTCCCAGATATGGCGAGAGGCGCGGCACGCGAGCGGCAACCATCCCAGCCTCTCCTCATTTTGGACGTGGCTGCGGCGGAACTTGACCAGCGCCTGCCGCAAGATAGGCGCGCCGGCGAGGTACCCGTGGGTCGAAATCGTGGCCAGTCCATTGAGCAGCAGGTCACCGGCGGCTACGAACGGCCCCGAGGTGCACCCTCCGTCGGCGGCGAGGACGGCTTCACCGACCTCCCGCAACCCGGCGCCGCTGGTCAGTCGGCCAGCCACGAGCGCGGCGTCGAAAGCATCACGATAGGTCTCGCGCTCCAGGCGCATGTCCAGCCGGCCAAGGCGTTTGGCCGTCTCCAGTAGGAGGGGCACCCAATCGCCGCGCCGGCCGGAAACGGCGGCCATCTGGATGCCCAGCTTCTCGGCCCGGACGCGGCCGAGTTCGTCCAGCGGTCCCGCCTGGGCGATGGCCAGCAACTTGAGAGCCGCATCCGAGGCACCGGCCCGGTGCTTGGCGTGGGCGGCAGTCAGCGCCCGCGCCGATTGGCGGCGTGGCTCGGGCGTCAGCATGGCAGCACGCTCGTAGAAGGCGGCCGCGGCGACCAGGCCGCCGCGTACCTGGGCCCGTTCGGCGGCGTGCTTCGAGTTCGGCGGCAAGGTCTTCGTCAAACCCCGTTGTCGCCTGAGCGCGGTGCCAAGCGCGGCGATCAGGGTCGACCTCAGGGTCGGTCGCGTCAGCCAAGGCCCGATGGGCGCTACGGCGCTCGTCGGGTGCTGCCGCCCGGTAAATCGCAAACCGGGCCAGCGGATGGCGGAACCGCACCTGGCCATCGAGTTCTATGAGCCCGACCGAGGCCGCCGGCGCGGCGTCCTCGATGACCGCGCCAAGCCGATCGAGCGCACCTCTCACCCGCCGCGGGTCCAGGACCGGCTCGGCCGCGGCGACCAGTAGCACCCGCCGCGCCTCGACCGGGAGCGGCTCCAGCTGTTGCCGGAACCGCTCCTCGGCCAGGGCCGACGGGGCCAAGGCGTCGGGCAAGCCAAACCCACCCGCCAGTTCTTCGGGAGCCAGTTGGCGTGCCATTTCCAGCAACATCAGCGGCTTGCCTCCCGTCTCGGCCACGATCCGGTCGCGTACCTGCTCGTCTAGAGGGCCACTGATGACCGACTCCAGCAGCGCCCGCGCCTCATCAGGGACCAGGCCTTGGACCACGAGCTTCGGGAAACCTTTCATATGCTTGTCGTCGCCGCACTGGCGAACGGCGAAAACAATGGCGACGGGCTCACTCCCCAGACGCCGGGCGGCGAACTCCAGGGCCTGGGCCGACGGCCGGTCAAGCCGTTGCACATCGTCCACGATGCAGACGAGGGGGCGCTCGTTGCCTACCTCCGACAGCAGCCTCGAGACACTCAGGCCGACCAGGAAGAGACCCGGGGGTGCCCCGCGGCGCAGGCCTAACGCCGTTCCAAGCGCTTCGCGCTGGGGACCGGGCAGCCGGTCGACCCGATCGATCAGCGGTGCACAGAGCTGGTGCAACCCGGCGAAGGCGAGCTCCGTCTCGGACTCATGGCCCGAAGCCCGCACCACCCGACAGCCCGACGCCCGGCCCCAAAGGTACTCGAGCAGGGCGGTCTTACCCGAACCGCGGGCGCCCCGCAAGACCAGCACCTGGCTTTGCCCCAGGCGCGTTCGGGCCACCAGCCGGTCCAGGACGTCGCACTCCCGGCGCCGGCCCCGCAGCCTGCGCTCGATCACCTCACTGTCGAACTCGGAGGGCGTCGCCGTGGCTATGAGGGCGTTCATGTGAGCCTCTCTTTGCAGAAGGTCCTTCTTGTAGCTGGCCTCACCACGATCGTCGCGTCCCCCGCCGCCAACGCCAATAGAGGCGGCTCAATATCTGTTCAGGGCCAGCCCGCCACAGCTATGGGGCCGGCCCGAGCACTGGACGTTGGGTTTTCCCTATTGCTCTTCGGCAAATTCTCCATCAGTTTGGGTTCGTGTCGGTGTCCGTTCTAGTGGTGGACGACGACCCGTCGTTCCGGGAGGCGGCGGGTGAACTGCTCAGCGCCCGGGGGTTCGAGGTGGCCGGTTACGCCGAAGACGAGGACCAGGCGATCGTGGCCGTTCAGCGGCTGCGACCCGATGCCGTGCTGCTCGACATTCGGTTACCCGGGTCAGACGGTTTTCACTTGGCGCAACGGCTCTCTAGCGGCGACCGGCCACCTGCAGTCCTTCTGACCTCATCGGACCCCGACGTCGCCAACCATCCGCTGGCCATCAGGTACGGTGCCGTCGGCTTCGTTCCCAAAGCCGACCTGGCGAGCACCGATCTCGGACAATATTTCGCGGTCTGAACGGCCGGGGCCGCGGCGAGCCGTCAGGTGCCGCCGGGGTGGTCCTGGTCGTGGAGGTAGGCCAGGACCGCCAGCACCCGGCGATGGTCCTCGGGTGTAGGGGTGAGTTGTAGCTTCAAAAAAATGTTGGTGACGTGACGCTCTATGGCCGCCACACTCACCACCATCTGGTCGGCGATCCCCTGGTTGGACAGCCCCTCGGCCATGAGGCTCAAGACCTCCCGCTCCTTTGCTGTCAGTTCGTCGACCGGGCTCTTGGTCCGCGGCCGCTGGACCATCCTGCGCACGACCTCGGGGTCGAGAGCGGAGCCGCCTCGGGCGACTCTGCGAACGGCGTCAGTGAAGGCCGAAACCTCGGCCAGCCTGTCTTTGAGCAGGTAGCCAACGCCTTCGGCACCTTCACTGAGGAGCGCCAGCGGGTACTGGGCCTCGAGGTACTGAGAAAGGACCACGACCGCGACCTCAGGGTGCGACGACCGGATGCGGCGTGCGGCCTCGAGGCCGTCGTCAGTCAGAGTAGGAGGCATGTGGATGTCGGTGACGACGACGTGAGGCCGGAGCGTCTCGGCGAGCCGTACGAGTTCGGTGGCGTCCGCCGCCACTCCTATCACGTCAAATCCGGACTCGCGCAGGATGTGGACCACCCCTTCTCGCATGAGTGGCTGGTCTTCCCCTACCACAACCCGGATCGGATTCTGTGACGCTCACCTTTCGCACAATATGAGCCGTCCACGGGCAAGCGTCGAGTCCCCGCTAATTCATTTGTCTTGTGCCCCGGACAGCGGGAACACGGCTCGCACCAGGGTCCCCCGGTCCGGTCCGTCATGGACGGTAAAAGTCCCACCCAGGGCGACAACTCGGTCCCGAAGGCCCCGTAGCCCGCTACCCTCGTCGAGCTTGGCACCGCCGGCGCCGTCGTCGCTTACAACCACCTCCAGGCTGGTTGGCTCGGCGACTACCAGGACCTCGGCCCGCGAGGCGTGCGCGTACTTGCCGACGTTCGTCAACGCCTCGGCTACCAGAAAATAGACGGCCGCCTCGATCTCGGCCGGGTAGCGAGCGTCAGGGGCGTCAACGGTAACGGGCAGGGCGCTCCTCGCCGCCAAGGCGTCCAGCGCCGCGCCCAGACCGCCCGTGGTCAAGACGCTCGGATGAAGACCGGCAGCCAGGTCACGTAGCTCGTCGAGGCCCCGCCGGGCCGATTCCATGGCGGCGCGGAGTTCCCGGCGAGCTGCCGCCGAATCGCTTTCCAATCGCTCGTCCGCCAGCTGGAGATGGATCAGCGATGTGACCAGCCGCTGCTGAGCACCATCGTGAATGTCGCGCTGAAGGCGCCTGCGAGCCTCGTCGGCGGCGGCGAGGATCCGCGCCCGGGACGCCAGGAGCTCGGACCGCGCCTTCGTGTTGGCCACGCTTATCGCCGTCAGTTCGGCCAGGCCCGCCACGCTCTCGACCGTCGTGGCCGGCAGCGGGTGGTCCGCCCCGACGTAAATGATCCCCCAGGCGGCGCCATCGACAAGGATCAGGGAAGTAACTTCGCTGCTGGCTGGTCTCTCATCGGTCGCGGCGCCATCGACCCGATGGAGCACCTCCTCAGACGACGGGCGCGCCCACGTGCGGCGCCTCATCGGCGTGCCGTCGCCGCTCCACCCCGCCAGGGTCAGGTCCAGCCCGTCGGGCCGGTACTGGACCACCCGCACCTCGTTGGCGCCCACACCACGACCAGCCTCGTGGCATACCGCGTCGAGCACGACCTCCAGGTCGGAGCCGCAGGCCACGAGGGTGGCAACTCTGCGTAGGAGGTGCTGCTCGTCGGCGAGCCGGTGTAGATCCTGTGCGGCCCGCTTGGCCTCGGTGAGGTCCCGCACCGCTCCAAACACGAGCAACGGTTCACCCTCGACCTGGCTCAGAACGAGCTCGACCGGGAACTCGCTCCCGTCGGACCGCATAGCCGTCATCTCGATGCGCTGTCCGAAAAGGCGCTTCTGGCGGGTCCGGGCGAAACGGTCGAAAGCCGAGAGATGGTCAGCTCGCAGCGCAGGAGGGACGATTAGCTCAGCCAGTACGCGCCCGAGGACGTCCTCGCGCCGATAGCCGAATACCCGTTCAGCCGAAGGGTTGAACTCGACGATACGTCCGAATTCGTCGGCGATTAGTACACAATCAAGAGCAGCCTCGAGAAAGCTCCGCTCCCGGGCGTCACTAGACTCCCGGGCGTCACTAGACGTCGCCTGGACCGCACGACTGCCGGAGGGCGTCCCCGCAACCCGGTCAACCACGACGGCTGGGCCCAGCACTAACCGATAGTGTTCGCCTCACCACCGTTTGTGCTGCGCGCCGAGCCACTGCACCATTATCTTGGTGACCGAAAGCGAAATCAACCCTCACTTTCCCCCGCCCGTGACCATGGCACTCTGGTCGCCCCCGCCGGGGCCTTGGCCACCCGGTCAGCGGTCGCACGTCCCCCACCCGTACACCCGGGCGAGGCGGCGACCAACGGACCAGGGAGCTCCACGGACGCGACAGGCCAACGCGTTATCACCTATGACCGGCGGGGGCTTGGGCCGCTCGAGCCAGCCCACGATCGGATACGACCACGACACCTTCGCCGCCGACCTCAAAGCCCTGGTCGACAAGCTCGACCTTCATGACGCCGTGTTGGTTGGCTTCTCCATGGGCACGGGCGAGGTGACTCGGTTCGTCCAGGGCACGGAAGACAGTATCCTGCCATCGACGCCACTGGCCGCCGCCACACCGCCGCTACGAGAAAGGGAGGACCGGCACCTTGGCTGTTACCGAAAATCAATCTGTCAGCTTCGAGGCGGACATCAAGCCCCTGTTCCGCCCCTTCGACCAGAAGTCGATGAACGCCGTCTTCGACCTGTGGTCGTACCCGGACGTGAGCAGGCATGCGGACGCCATCCTGAGCCGGCTTCAAGCCGGGACCATGCCCTGTGACGGCGCCTGGGCGGCGGACAAGGTCGATACCTTCCGTCGCTGGGTGGAGACCGGTAAAAAGCCCTGAGGGCCAGGCGCCGCTGACCGTCGTCTCGGGCCAGCCGGAGGCACCGGGGCTTTGGTGACGTAGGCGCTGCAGCACCCCGCACCCGCCCGTCACGGGTGTACGACCGTCACCGGGCAGTGGGCGTGGTGGACCACCTGAGAGCTCACCGAGCCCAGGAGCAGGCCAGTGAAGCCTCCCCTACCACGTGAGCCGACCACCACGAGGTCGGCGTCCCGGGCGGCGTCGAGGATAACCTGGCTGGCTCGGCCCTGTTGGAGTTGGCGCTCCACCGTGATGTCTGGGAACGGCCCGAGCACGGCGGCCACCTGCGAGGCGACCGACGCCTCCGCCTCGCCAGGCTCGTCGGCGGACATGTTCACGACTTGAGAACGGTACTCGTCGTATGCCTTTTCGTCCCAGGCGCTGAGCCCAAGGGGTCCGGCCGGGACACTCGCCTGCAGGTAGGCCGCCTCGCTCAATCTCGGGAGCCTCCACGCATGTACCACCCGCAGTACGGCGCCCCGCAGGCGCGCCTCTTGGGCCGCCCAGGCCAGGGCTTTCGACGAGCCTCCGGACCCGTCGACACCGACGACCACCACCGGCCGGTGCTTGTCGGCCGTGCCGGGCGGTGACTGGCCCGAGACCAAAGGCTCTCCCCCACCCATCCGCACCCACCTCCCCGATGAGTATCGCGCCCAGGTCGACAGGCGTAAAGGGCCGTTCCGAACGTGTCCCCCGCCGTCGAGGCCCAGCCGCGCCCGGGGCCCGCACCCTCCAACGGGGGCGGTAGTTGGGCCCACGAGCAGGGAAAGTGGGGCCGGCGCCCGGGTGACGGGTAACGGGGATCGGCGGGCGCTACGGTAGCGGTCGGTTGGGAGCCCTGGCCGGAAGGCCATGGGGGGTTAGCCACGTCAGTCAGGGCTCCCTGCACCAAGGCTACCGACCGTGCTCACGCAGGGGCGGGACGCGATACGGCGCTGGCCCGGAGCGCGCCGCTAGGACCAGCGGGTACCGGGGAGCGCGCCGGCCTCAGTCGCAGGTTTAGTCGTCCCTCGCTGCTTCGGTAAAAGGCCCCTGCCGGCTATAGGGCCGAAAGTCCCTTTTTGGCCGCGACAACAAATTGACCACCACTCGCTGCGTGCCAGGAGGCGATATCTTTCCATTTACCCGGCCCAAGAATTCCGGCTAATTGGTGGCCCTCAGGTCGTTGTTCTCGTTACCGAACCTACGTACATGAAATGGAGGCGACGTAAAAGCACGGAAGGTAGTTCAGTGCCCGGTGACGGTAGCCGGGTACACGGGCCGCGCCTCGGTGTCACCGGTCGCCTACTGGTGCTGGTACTGCTGCCTCTGGTCGTCCTCACTTCCGTGTCCGCGCCACTCGCAATGCGGGGAAGACTGGACGCCGAGCGAGCCCAGGCCGGCGAGCACCAGGTACCGTCTGTGACCGCCATTGTCCGGGCCCTGGATGCCGTTGTAGTCGAACAAGGACAAGCCGAGTCCCTCCTCTATGCCCGGGGAAGCGGCTTTTCGATCTTGACGGTCAACAACATGCTCGGTTCCGATGTCGAGGGCAAGCTGCGGTCGGCGCAATCGGCCACCGATCTGGACATGGCTTTCCTGGCGCCCTCACTGGCGCAGCGTCTTGTCCGTGAACTCAGGTCCGTGCGCCGGTTTATGGGCGCCGGCCGGGCCATGCCGGAGAAGGCGGTCGACGCCCGGTACGAACAGATCGAGTCCGCTCTGGACGGGGCCGCGGCGTCGGCGCTGGCACGGGTCGAGCAGAAGATGTTGATGACCTCAGGTAGCGCCACGGTGAGCCGGGCCCTGCTGGCCCTTGGCTGGTGCTTTCATCTCGTCCAGGCGGCGGCGGCCCAAGCCCGGGACGACACCGCCACTTTCTTTGGCACTCCAACGGCCCGTAAAGAGGCGGCGGTCCGCCTGGCCCAGGACAATGCCCTTTTTGACCAGGCGGGCCAGCAGCTAGCCCAGTCCGGGGTCCCCAGTGTGGCCCGGGCGTGGATAGCCGCAGAGGCGAACCCGTCGGTCCGTCAGTACAAACAGTTCCTTGTCGACGGGCAGCAAGGGATGACCTTGCCCTTCGTGAACGGTGAGATCGAGCATTCAGCCACCAGCATCAGCTTCCCCACCATGATCGGCGCCTTCAAGGGCATCTCCGCCCATTGGCGGCTGATCTCCGGCGTCGTCGGCCAAGCCAGCTCGACCGTGCTGCTGTCCGCTAGGTCCCTCGCCGATGCCAATATCGCCAGCTATGAGCTCTGGGTGACGCTGATGGCGTCGGGCGCCGCGGTAGCCCTGGCGGTGGCCGTGGTCGTGGCCCAATCGATCTCCCGGCCTCTCCGACGCCTGGCCGACACAGCCCGCTTGGTTGTCCGGGGCCACCTCGCAGTCGATCGTTCTGCTGCCGAGCGGGCCCACCGAGACGGTTGTGGTGGCCGACGCCTTCAATGCCCTGATAACCAACCTGCAACTCTTGGAGTCCAAGACGCAGGCTCTGGCCGCCTGCGATTTCGACAACGACGTTCTCTCCGCCCCCCTGCCGGGCCAACTGGGCGCCTCGCTGCAGGACTCGGTCCAAGTGCTGGCGGGCTCCATACGTGACCGCCACCGCCTCCAGGAACGCCTGGCGTACGAAGCGGCTCACGACACCCTGACCGACCTGATCAACCGGGCGGCCGCTATTTCCTCCTTGGAACAAGCCCTCGCCCGGGCCCGGCGGCATGCCGACACGACCGCCGTCCTGTACATCGATCTAGACAACTTCAAGCAGGCCAACGACCTTCATGGCCACCAAACGGGCGACTACATCCTGCGCCAAGTGGGGGCTCGCCTGTCAAACGTGGTACGGACTGGCGACATCGTGGGACGCATAGGCGGAGACGAGTTCGTCGTGATCGCCGAGCGTGTGGACGGACCGGAGGAGGCGGCGGCGCTGGCGGCCCGGTTGGTCGTCGCTCTGTCGGAGCCCGTCGCATGGCAAGACGTGCAGTTGCGGGTGGGTGCGTCCATCGGGATAACTCTCGCCTACGGCGACAACGCCAGCCCGTTGGAATTGCTGGCGCAAGCGGACCTGGCCCTCTACCAAGCCAAGCAGCGGGGCGGCCTGGGTGTTGAGGTCTACAACGAGACGTTGCAGCAACGCTTGGCGGAGCGCGACCAGATCGAGAGGGATTTACGCGAGGACCTGGCTCAGGGCGGAGGTGGCCTCGTCCTGCACTACCAACCTCTCGTCGACACCACGGGGACCCTACTCGCCGTCGAAGCGCTCCTTCGCTGGGCGAGGCCCGGCCACGGCCTGATGGCCCCCGACCGGTTCATCCCTATCGCCGAAGCCAGCGACCTGATCATCGACATCGACAGGTGGGTACTGGCCACCGTCGCTCATCAGGTCGTCGCCTGGTCGACTGACCCCGACCTGGGCCCGATAAGCGTTTCCGTCAACATCTCCGGACGTCATTTGCTCAGCCAACGGCTCCCGGGCTATCTGGGGGAGGTCTTGGCTGCAACTCGGATCGATCCCCATCGGCTCACTATCGAGATCACCGAAACCGTGCTCCTCGACGACATGACCACAGTGGCCAGGCAACTCGGCGAGGTGCGGGAGCTGGGGGCCGAGGTCGCTGTGGACGATTTCGGCACCGGGTACACGTCACTGGCGCACCTACAGCGCCTGCCCGTCGACACCGTCAAAATCGACCGGAGCTTCATCGCCGGGATGAGGGATCCTAAAGACGCCTCTCTGGTCCGCATGATCATGGAACTGGCACATCAATTGGGCCTCAAGACGGTGAGCGAGGGTGTGGAAACGATCGAGCAGTTACAAGCGCTCCGTGCCCTGGGCGCCGACCATATCCAGGGTTTTCTCATCGCCCGGCCCATGCCCGCCGAGGGCCTTCAGGCCTGGGCCCTGGCCAGGCTGCCGGGCGCGACCGGGGCCCCCGTCGAAGTGGCGTCAGCCTAGCTCCGAGTCAAGTGTCGCGGGCGAGAATGTCGGCGGCCGCCCTCATCTGCCGGGCGAGGTGTTTGCGTGCCTCGGCCTTGGAAGTCTGGCGCATCTCTTCCTTCGCCTCTCGAATGGCGCCACGAAGCTCCTGGACGGCTTCATGAGCCTCCGTAGTGGCCGCCTTTACTGCCTCGCGCTCGGCGCCCAGTTGCTCCAGAAGCTGGTTGAGCTCGGCCCGAGCACGCTCCGCCCGGGGCACTAGATCTTCGAGAGGGTCGATCATGGTGCCCAGGCTACGACCCTGGCCCGGCCGGCGTCGCTCTCGGCGTCCTAGCTGACCTCCAGCCAGTGAACACTGCCCAGCACAGGGGCCAGGTCCTGCTTGATCTGTGCGCTGGTCGTGCTCTGCGGGAAGTAGCCGAAGGCGATGACGGCCAGTTGACCACCGGTGGTCGAGACCAAGCCGTCGAATATGGCCTCGGCGTAGGGGACGGCCGAGCCGTTTTGGGGGGTGAGGGTGAAGCACAGGACCTCGCCTTCACCGGGCACCTGCGGTGTCCCGGGGACGTCCCCGGCCTGTGGTTGCGAGCACACCTGGGCATTTGTGTACTGCTTTTCCGCCCCGGCCAGTTGTTCCTGCAGGATCTGGCTCAAAGTCACCGATGACGCCACCTGGGTGTTGAGGAACTCGGCGGCTAGGCCGTTGGGCCCCTCGATGAACAGGTCGTCGGCGCTCGAACTGCTGCCAACGCTCCAGCCCGAGGGCAGCGTCACCGAGGCCACCGAGTTGTGTACGGTCTGGCCCCCCGAGCTGGCTGGCGTTGTCGTCGTGCCGACCGGTGACACGGTCGTGGGCACGCCAGTCGTCGGCGGCAGGGTCGTGGGCACGCCTGTCGTCGGCGGCAGGGTCGTGGGTGCAGCTGTAGCCGGGGGCGAGGTCGTGGGCGCGCCGGTGGCCGGCGGCAATGTGGTCGGTGCGGCGGTGGCCGGTGGCGAGGTGGAGGGTGCTGTGGTCGCCGGGGGCGAGGCCGTCGTGGCCGGTGACGGTACCGTCGTCGGCGTCGCGCCGGTTGTGCTCGGGCTTCCGGGGGTTGTCGTGGTACTGACGTTGCCGCCTGGCGCCGCGTTGGGCACCGTCGTGGGACTGGGGTTGTGGGAGATCAACTTGGGCACGACCAGGCCGGCTATCAGAGCCAGCACCAAGACGCCGGCCACGGCGACCCCGATACCCACGGCATTGAGGCGCCCCCGGGGCCCACCCGGGGGCGGGGGACCGGCGCCCGGCGGGTAGTAGGCCCCTCCCCCGGGCGGTCCGCCGGGCGCCCCACCGGAAGGGTAATAGCCGCCCGGCACCGGGGCCGGCGCGGGGGTAACGGGGGGAGCCGGCGGGTAACCCGCCGGAGGCGGGGCGGGCGGGTAACCAGGCGGGGTTGGCGGTACGGGTACGGCCGGTACGGGCGGGTACGCCTGCGCCGGCGGCGGCCCCTCGGCACTCGGAGCCGCGGGGACCGGCGCTACGGGCCCGGTAGGCGACGCCGGCCCGGAGCCGGGTTGGGCGGCACCACAGTTCTCGCAGAACTGCGAACCGTCGGGTACGGGCAGCCCGCAGCGGGGACAGGCGCTAGGCATTAGCGCCTCCCGGCGCAGGCCCTCCGGCCGCGCTCCCGGTAGGCGTTTCGGCCGCGGGGACGTCGGGCGCCGGGCTGGCGGCCACCGCCGTCACCGCGTTCCGGGGGCCGGCCGATATGGCACCACCACACTCGGGACAAAAAGCGGCGGCACCGACGGTCTGACGGCAGTGGGGGCAGGTGACCACCTGGAAACCGAAATCCTTGGCTTCTTCGAGCAGGGCGGAGTGCACCAGATGGCGGATGTAGACGAGCAGGCCGCCGACCACGGCGGCCTGGAAGAAGAGGATGACGGCCGAGTTGACATTATTGTCCTGAAGGATTTGCGCTATTACCGAGTACAGGATGTGGCCCCCGAACGCCACCGGCAAGCCGATCAGGTACAGCAGGTTGCTCAAACGGCTCGGCTTCCACAGCACGGCCACTATCACCCCGGTACAGGTCCCCTGGAGTAACGGCGTGAGGATGCACACGCCGAGCACGGGGAAAAGCCAGTTGCCCGAGCTGGTATGGACAGGCTCGGTGGCGATCACCTTGGAGAACTGCACGATGCTCTCTGCCGCGGCAAAACCGAGGCCGGCGGCCACACCGAACGTCAAGCCGTCGATGGTCTCGGAAAACTTGCCCCGACCCCGGAGCACCAGCACAGGCAAGGGTTTTATTACCTCCTGGATGATGGGGAGGATAACGCATGACCCGACGATAAACCCGGCCCCGGGCGACAATTTGAGGGGGGACGACTCGTTCAGGACGGCGTCCGAAATTATCGTCGCCAGCACGCCCAGCACCACACCGGCGGCCATAGTCAGGCCCAGCACCTTGGCCGGCTCGTCCCGGTAAACCTGGGCTTCGTAGAGGTACACCAGGTAGAGGGTGGGCACAAGCACGGCCGCGGCCAGAAGGGCGGCGACGATCAGGCCGCCGCCCACCAGGGCCACGACTACCGCCAACCCGCCCACAAGGCCCCATCGGAACTCGTGCACGCGATGGCGGGGTAGGTGCGGGAAAAGCGTGGTCACCACGCTGGGCTGGCTGACATGCTCGCCCGAGTGGGCGGCGTAGTCCTGGCGGCGTGTGCGAGGGTCAACCAGCGAGCCGACGCGGTGAGCCCCGCACCAGGTGCAGAAAGGTTCGTCGGGAGTGTCCCTCCCGCAGTGCTCACATTGTGTCATATGACTGTTCTCCTTGCATCGTGTTCGGTGCCTGTGGCCATCAGCTCGCCCAATGCCAGCGGGCTAGCACGTCGTCGTAAGCGCTGCCGCCGCCCAGGCCTTCTTGCTGGCTGTCGAAAGCCTGCTCGTTGCACGCCTCCAACTGGCTGTTCTGGACGTCGAAACAGGTGGTCAGGACGGCCATGACCGCCCACGTGTCGCCGGACTGCGCCGCAATCACACCTATACCGACGGGCAGGTCCTGCCCGTTCTGCTGTTGGATCTGGCCCGAGTAAAACTCTCCGCTGCCGGGAGTGAACCCTATTTCCGCCCCGAATATCTGGCCGAGGTCCTGCACCTGTTCGACGGGGAACCCGGTCGCCACCTTCTGTTCGAACTCCGGTATCAACCCTGCCGGCTGCTCCTGGCCCTGGCCGGCCCAGATCCAGGCGGGGCCGCCATTGGAGTCATTGAGCGTCACCACCGACCCCAACTTGGACGGGGTCACCAGAGACAGCACGCTCGGGTACTGGAAGGAGAAAAGCTGGCTGGCGAAGCTTTTACCGGCAGGCTGAAGAGGGCCGCTTATGGCCACGCACGAAAACGTACAGGTTGGCGGCGACGGCAACGCCGCCTGGATCCCGCCTCCGATGAGCACCAGGGCGCCGAAAAGAATGGCCACCTTGGCCAGCACCGGGAGCCGCGAGAACCAGCTTTTGCGTGCCCGCCCGCGGGCCACCTGTCCGGTGAGCAGGCCGGCCTGCGGCCACTGGGGCGCACCGGCCGGGGCTGGTCCATAGGGGGCAGGGCCATAGGTAGCGGCGGCACCGTACGCCGGGGCGGGGCCACCGGCCGGGCCCGGGGGGAAGGCAGGGGGGCCGGGAGGTAAGGGGGAGGCACCTGGAGGGAACGGCGGCGCCGGGGGTGCGCCGTACGGGGGGGCGACGGACGGGGGTGCGCCGGACGGGGGGGCGCCGTAGGTGGCCCCGGCCGGGGGTACGGCGCCCACCGGCACCACCGACACGGCCGCGCCGCAATGATGGCAAAAACGCGTGCCTGGCCTGAGGGGAGCGCCACAGTGGCGGCAAAAGTGCGGCGACGTAGGCGCTGCAGCGGGATCACCAGGGCTCAACGTGTGCCCCTTTCATAAGCGATGAAATCGTCGGCTACCGCAGCCGCGTTAGGCGTGCCCCAGCCCGTACCGTAGTTCCAACCCGACGACGTGGCCGGATAATAGAGGTTCGTGCCCTCGGTAACCGGATGGAAGGCACGCCCCGGGAAATGTCCCGGGTTGGCGCCGAAGTCATAGAAGGCGGGATTGGCAAAGCCGATCTCGCTGAGGTGACGCTGGGCCAGTGCCTGATCGGTGAGCGCGCCGAGAGCGGCCCACAACGGGGCGGCGGCCGAAGTCCCACCGACCAGTGACCACGCTCCACCCTCGAAGACGTCCCAACCGGTATTGCCGTCGGCGATGGCGGCGACATCGGGTATCTCTCGCATCCCGTTCGAGTAGCGGTTGGAGACACCGAGACCTGCCTGCCAGCTCGGCCGCTTGAAAACCGTGCTAAGGCCACCGCCGGCACCCCACTGCTCGAAGGGTTCGCCCCAGGACGCCTCCTGACCGTAGGTCGAGCCGACACCTATATGCGCCGTCGTCCCGCCCACGGCAGTGGCGTGAGGGCTGTCCGAGGGTTCCTGGGTGGTCAGGGTATGCCCGGCGCAGCCTCGGGCGTAGGCGCCGTTGTCCCCCGACGATACGAAAGCAGTGCCCCCGCCGGCCACCAATTGCGTGAACACTCCTTCGAACTGTTGGGCCGAAGCGGCGTCCTCGCACCATCCCAGACTGAGGTTGAACACGGCGTGCGGGTAGCTCCGCACGGCGGATTGCAGGGCGAGCTCAACGTAGTTGAGAAGATAACCCGTGCTCGGTGCCCCCGCCTCATAGACGACCAGCTGGGCGCCGGGGGCCATGGCATGGACGATCTTCAGGTCCAGCTCCGTCTCCGACTCGCACCCCTGGACGGGTTGCGCCGTCGTAGTGCCCCATGCCTGGTTGACATCGGGGCCGACGACATCGAAGGGCGGCAACCCGAAGGCGCTGGAAAAGCCTTGGAGGTCGGACGCTTGAAAACCGTCCGTTTCCATGAACACCACGGTCTGGCCGGCCCCGGTCAAGCCGGCCTTGTACAGGGGACCGAAATTATAAAACCCTGATACTTGGGCGGGAGTAAAACCGCCCACACCGGAGGGCCCGGCCGGCCCTGGCAATTACTTGCCCCGCTCAGGCGGGGGTCCGTCCCGTCCGAATAGTCGTCCAAGCCGAGCACGGATGTCACGCCCGCGGCCGCCGCCACCGGCAGGCGAGGTTGGCCCGCGGGGGCGAAGAACTCGGTCCACCCCGGACGGCCGGAGTTCTTCACGCGATAACGACTAAGGGGGACGGAAAAGGCCCTCTCGGCCGCCACCGCCGGGCCCTGGGCCTCGAGCACCGAGTCCCCTGGTGCCCATATCGCGCTCAGGCCCTCCGACCGCAGCCAGCCCTCGGTCGAGCGCACCAGGCTCGGAGCGGGCCCGAAGCGGCGGTCGTACTCGGCCGGCGGCACGGTCTCGCCTTGGTCGAGCAGGCGGTCCAGCGCCGTCACGTCGCGCAATTTGAGCCCCAGGGACAGATTTATAGACGTTGGACCGGCGAGCGGCCCGAGGCGCTGAGCGGCGGAGAGCACGTTGCCGAGCCGGGGCGCCAATACGGGGACGGTGCGCAGGGCGGTCGTGGCGCTCGCCTCGGTCGCATTTCCGGGCGCCGGCCGTGGACCGGATTTCAAGTAACCAGCCCACAGGCCGACGCCGGAGACCGAAGCCGCCACGCAGGCCGCGGCCACCACCATCGGGGAGCCACTCCGCCGGCCCCGGCCCGAGTTCCGAGCCCTCATATGACCCAAGCTCCTCTCCCGGCAGCCGACGGCGGTCGCCCTGGGTCCCCTACCATAACGGCCGGCAGTCCAAAACTCAAACGTCGGTCGAGCGTGCTCTCTTTCATCACCGCGCCCCTCTCTCGTAGGCGATGAAATCGTCCACCACGGCCGAGGCATTGGGTGTACCCCAGCCCGTCCCGAAGTTCCAGCCGGTCGAGGTGGCGGGATAATAAAGATTGGTGCCTTCGGTGACCGGGTGAAAGGCACGACCGGGAAAATGGGCCGGGTTGGAGCCGAAATCGTAGAAGGCAGGGTTGGCAAAACCGACCTCGGCCAGATGGCGTTGCCCCAAAGCCTCGTCGGTAAGGGCGGTCAAAGCCGCCCACAGTGGGGCGGCGGCAGACGTGCCCCCCACCATCTGCCAATTGCCATCGATGGCGATGTCCCACCCCGTGTCGAGATCCCCGAGGGCGGACACGTCCGGGATCTGGCGCATCCCATTGGAGTAGGCGTTGAGGACGCCAGGGCCGCTTTGCCAGCTCGGGCGCTTGAACACGACGCTGAGCCCGCCGCCGGTGCCCCACTGCTCCAGGGGCTCGCCCCAGGACGCCTCCTGGCCGTACGTGGCCCCGGCGCCAACCAGCGCCGTCGTGGCGCCGACGCCGACGGCGTGAGGGGTGTCCGCCGGCTCCTGGGTGGTCAGGTTGTGCCCGGCACAGCCTCGAGCGTAGGCGCCATTGTCGCCCGACGAGACGAACGCCGTCCCGCCGCCCGCCACCAATTGGGTGAACAAGCCTTCGAACTGCTGGGCGGAAGCGACGTCTTCGCACCACAACAGGCTCAGGTTGAAAACCGAGCGCGGATAATTGTTTATGGCGGTTTGCAGGGCGTCGGCGACGTAGGTGAGCGGCGGTCCCTGGGCGTCGGCCTCGGCCTGGTACACGACGAGATGGGCGTCGGGGGCCATGCCGTGGACCACCTCGAGGTCGAGGTCCGTTTCGGACATGCACCCGAAGGTGCCGAAGCCGATGGCCGCCGGCGTGTCCCACTTCGAGCTGAAAATGGGCCCGGTTATGTCGGGCGACGGCAAACCGAACGCCCTGGAGTAGGCCTGGATGTCCGACGGCAGGAAGCCGTCGACTTCCATGAACACCACAGTCTGGCCCGCCCCCGTCAGCCCGGCCTTGTAAAGCGGGCTGAAGTTGTAAAACCCGGCCACCTGGTCAGGGGTGAAGCCGCCGACGGCGGCCGGGCCCGGTGCGCCCGGGCAATTCGCGGCGGCCGCCCTCTCGGGCTCCGCCAGCACCGGATAGTCATCGAGGCCGAGGACCGAGCTCACCACCCGGGCGGCGGCCGCGGGCAAAGTCGGCCGACCGCTCGGGGCGTAGAAGCTCAATTGCGTACCTCCCCGGCCCTGGGCCCGGTAACGGGCCAGAGGGACAGAAAATGCTTTTTCGACGTCTGCCGCCGGGCCTTGCACCTGCAACACCGCGTCTCCCGGCAACCAAGAAGTGTCCAGGCCCTCGGCCCGCAGCCATCTCTCCGTCACTGCCACTCGGCGCGGGTCAGGACCGAAGCGGTCGTCGTACTCCCTCGTGGGCACCGTGCGGCCTTGGTCGAGCAATTGCCCCAGAGCTTTGCTATCCCGCCCGTCCAGGCCCAGGGACAACTGTAAAACAGTCCCGGGCCCGAGCCGGCCCAGCGGGCGGGAAGAAGAAAGGACCGAGCCGAGGGCGGGAACGAGCACCGGGCCCCGGCCTAATGAGGTCGCCAAGACCGGAGGCGACATACCGGCGGGGACCGACGCGCTATTGAATGCCGACGAAGCGGTCCCGACGACCAACCCCGTACCCAAAAGCGCGATGACAACGCCCCGGACGCGCCCAGGCACATGTAAAACACTTTCGGTGGCGCGTCGCCTGACCGTACTTTTCACAATAGCGGGATATGGTACTTCCTCACTGCTAGCGCGACGCGGACCGAGCCCCGCTAATTAGCGGCACCATCGGCGCCTGAACTCCCCGGGCGTTTGGCTCAGCCGACAGGCGACGTGGGCGCCAGCGGCCCGCTGCTCCCCTCGACTTCGATCTCGGCCCGTCCCGAGATATCGGCCGAGCTGCGGCCGACGTGGATCTCGTAAATGCCGCGATCGACGTACCAGCCCGCCTCGGCCCGGTGCAGCGAAGTTGCCGACCGGTCGCGGTCCATGCCCTCATTGCGCTCCAAGAGCTCGGGCCACACCGTGTCCGCTACGTCCCAGTAAGCAAAGCTGCGCTCGGTCACTTCCAGCTCCACGGTGGTTGATTCCCCCGGCGCCAGCCGCACCTTGGCGAAGCCCTTGAGTTGCTTGACAGGGTGCAACCGCCCGCCGGGAGGTAGTCCGCCGCCGCCCGGAGGCGCCACGTACAGCTGGACCACCTCAGCGCCGGGGCGCGGGCCGATGTTCTCCACTTCCACCTCGATTGTCACCCTGCCCCCACGGGGAAGGCGGTCCTGGCTGGCGCGGACGGGGCCGATACGCATCGTCGTGTAGGACAGGCCGTGCCCGAACGGGAAGCTGACCGGCAATTGGCGCGCCTCGTACCAGCGGTACCCGACCAGGATGCCTTCGCCGTAGCGCACCTGGCTCGCTTCGCCCGGGAAACGCCCGAACGCCGGCGTGTGCTGGACACGCTGAGGCAAGGTGACCGGGAGGCGACCACCGGGCTCGGCATCACCGACCAACACGTCCACCAGGGCATTGCCCAGCTCCTGCCCCCCGAACCAGCACTGGACGACAGCGGCCGCCCGAGCGGCGAAGGGGACGGTGACGGGCGAGCCCGTGTTCAGCACCACGACGGTGCGAGGGTTGGCGGCGAGCACCCGCTCGACCAGTTCCTCCTGGTCTCCGGGCAGGTCCATAGTGGTGCGGTCGTAGCTCTCGCTCTCCCAGTAGTCGTTGGTGCCCACCACGACGATGGCCGCATCGCTGCCGCGGGCAAGTCCGACGGCCTCCCCGATCGATGCCTGTGAGCCTGCTCCCGGGCCGGCGTCGTCCTTTCCCCGGGCGAGGTGGCACCCCGGGGCCAACGCCAGCTCCACCTCCTGGCCCAGCCGCTCGCTCAGCGCTTGGGCCACTGAGATGTCGTAATGAGCACGGACCCGGGCGCTGCCACCGCCCATGATGGCCAACTTCTCGGCCCCAGGGCCGATCAATGCCACCTTCCGCACCGAGCCCGGACTGAGGGGAAGGAGGCCGTCGTTCTTCAGCAACACCATCGCCTCGACGGCGGCGCGTCGCGCCACCGCCCGGTCCCGGGCATGATCGCCTGGCTGTTCGGGCTCTTCGGGGGGATCCTCGAAGGCGCCCACCTGATCGAAGGCGGCCAGGAGCCGGCGCACTTGGTCGTCGACGAACTGCTCTTTGACCCGCCCCTCCTCGACGGCTCGGGCCAAGGCGGGGCCAAAGGACCGCCCGGGCCCCGGCATCTCGATGTCGAGGCCGGCCTCTGCCGCCGCCTCGGTGGAGCACGCCGCCCACCAGTCGGTCATAACGATCCCCTGGAAACCCCACTCCCCCCTCAGCACCGTCGTGAGCAGATGAGCGTTGTCGGCGAGGTAGCCGCCGTTGAGCCGGTTGTAGCTCGTCATCACGGCCCGGACGCGGCCCTCCCGGACGGCGATCTCGAAAGGCAGAAGGTACAGCTCTCTGAGGGCCCGCTCTTCGACTTCGGACGAGCACATGCGCCGTTCGTGTTCGGTCTCGTTGCAGACGAGGTGCTTGACGGTGGCCATGACGCCCTCAGCCTGGGCGCCCACTATGTAGGCCGCGGCCAACTTCCCGCTGAGGTAGGGGTCCTCGGAGAAGCACTCGAAGTTGCGGCCCCACAGAGGGTGGCGATGAAGGTTGACCGTGGGTGCCAACAGCACACGCGCCTGCTTCTCGCGCGCTTGGCGGGCCACCGCCGCGCCTGCCGCCCCGACCACCTCAGGGTCCCAGGTCGCGCCCAGGGCCGAGCCCGACGGGATGCAGACCGAGGGCGTCGAGCTCATGTGGTCCGTGCCGGTGGCGCCGCGGGCACCGTTGGGCCCGTCGGTCATCTTCACCGGCGGGATCCCGAGCCGGTCAACGGCCGCCGTGTGCCAGTTGTCGACTCCCGCCGTCAGAGCCGTCTTCTCGTCGAGTGTCATGGCGGCCACCAGAGCGTCGATATCGTGCTCGCCGCTTGCCACGGCCTCGCCCTCAGGGCTCTTCATTGCACTCCTCCGTTCCCCGACGTCCTTGTCCTGTCCTGTACGAGCACCTCGCGGCGGCCCGCTCCCCTCAGATGTCCGTGCTCTCTCAGATGTCCCGGGCCGTTCGGGCCAGGGCGCTTCCCGCCTCGTCGGCCAGGCGCTGGGCGGCGGCCAGGTCCTCGCTGGAAAGGAACCGCCCCACGCTGTTGGCGAAGCTGAGCACGCCGACCACCTCGAAGACCGGCTCGCACCGGCACCATAGCAAGCGAACCGATGCCCACCTTACGCAGCAGCGCCACATCCTCGTCGTCCCGGGCGCCGGCCGCGATGGCCTCCTCCGAAAGCAGCTGCAGGACGGCGGGCTCCCCCGTCCGGCGGCACTCGCTCAGCATGTCGCTGCCCGGCTCCACCGGGGCCTGCCGGCGGAGGAGCTCAACCGCCGCCGCCGCCCGCTCGGGGTCGCGGTGCCGCGCCAGTACAAAATCGAGGGTGCCGTTTTCGCCGACCGCATGGACGGCGGCGCCATCGGCGACGAGGGCGACGATGAAGCCGACAAGCTCCCCCCAGACCCGGTCCCTCTCCGCCGCGGCCAGAGTGACGACGGCCTCACCGATGGCCCGTTCCCTTTTGGCCGAGAGGCGGCGAGCCCGGTGGCGGCGCCGGTCCGAAATGTGGCGGGCAAACTCGTCGGCGATCTGCTCGAGGAACGACACCTCACCGGGGCTGAAGTCGCGCGCCTGGGCAAAGCCGAGCACCAGGCACCCTAGGGCGCCGCCTCCGGCGACGAGCGGGACGCAGGCGATCGCCGGGTCGCTCTCGGCCGGCGTCGATAGGAAAACCGGGTAGCGCTCGTCCAGTTCGGCCATGGTGCGGAAGAAGAGGGGCCGCCCGGTGCGGATGGCTTCCGACGACGGCAGGTCGGCCGACAGTGACGTGGACCTCCAGTAGGCGACGACGTCGGGCGCGAAACCGACCTCCGCGGCGACGACGACCGTTTCGTTGTCGTCACCCAAAAGGGACAGCAGTGCCCGCCGGGCGCCGACGTACTCCATGCTCCGGGCCAGCGCGTCACGTTGGGGACTGTCCCCCTCGGCCACGGTACCGGCCCCGGGTGGTGCGGGAGTGGCGCCGGTGGTGGTGGCGGCATCGTCGTCGGGCGGCACCTGGCCCAGCACGGTTATCAGTCGGGACAGGGCCGCCCGGCGGGCCGTGCCCAGCCTTTCCTCGGTTGTGCCCCGCTCCTCGTCGCGCAGCGGGGCGACGGGAAAGGGGCACGCCCGCGGCGGCTTGCCGGCGATCTGGGCCTCGAGCTCCTGACGCAGCCAGCGGCGCCAGGCCACTACCTCTCGCCTCGGGGGCTCGGTCAGTAAGAACCCACGCTCGGCCGCCTCTTCCGACTTTTGCAGCAATGTGGCGAAAACCTCGAACACCTCGGGCATGCCCGTATCGGCCAGGAGGTTTAAGTCGATCAGCCTGTCCCCCCGGCGGGCGGCCTCCCATATCGCCCGCCTCAGCGGTTCTCGCATCCGGGCCAAACGGCTTTTCACGTAGTCGGCCAGCGGAGCAAGCTCGGCGACCACCGAACGCCCCTCCTGCGTGCCGGGCCCGGCGCCCGAGCCGTCGCCGGCCGCTGCCAGGCTGGCCATCTGCAGCTCACGGGTGAGGTCGTCGAAGTGGTCCTCGGACGACTTGATCAGCCGGAGCGGGGCGGCGATCAGCCGCACCGGGCGCACGGGATAGACCACCCGGTCCGCCGACCGGGCGCCGGCGGCTTGTTCGGCGCCGGCCTCGGTCCCGAGCTCGGCCCAGAACGACCTTGCCTCCCCCGGGCTCGGGGTACCATCCCCACGAACTGGCCAGCGCGCTCACCACGGCCAGGCCTCGCCCCGTGGCCGTCGGCAGCAGGAGGTCCGTCCCGGCCAGGTAGGGCTGCCGAGGCTCGTCCATAAGGCTGGTGGAGGCCCGGGGCGGCTCCAGCGGTGGCAGGGGGGCCGTCTGGCTGGCGTCGCGCACTTCGAGGCGGACACCGCCGCCGCGGGCCGACATGACGACCTGTAGGTCGGTGCGAGCGTGCAGGACACCATTGCTCATGAGCTCGGACAACACCACGCGGGCGTCGTCTATTAGCTGCTCTGAGCACCCCCATTCCGTCGCCGCTGCCTCCAGTCGCCCCCGGGCCAGGCCCACGCTGCGCAGGTCGGGAGGCAGGGACAGCACGACAGGCTCAGCGTGGCCACGCTGGTCCGTGTGCGTCTTCGAGGAGGAGGAGCCCTCCGGCTTCACCAGACGGTATACCCGCCGTCGAGGACCAAAATGCTCCCCGTAGCAAAGCTGGACGCCTCACTGGCCAGGTAGACGACGGCCGGGGCCACTTCGTCCGGGGTTGCCATCCGTTGCATCGGTACGTCTTCTACCCATCTTTGACGGGCTTCCGGCTCCTCGGGCTCCGGCGACATGTCAGTGCACACGTAGCCCAGGGCCAAGGCGTTGACCCGGACGCCGAACGGGCCCATTCCCCGGCCAAAGAACGGCTCAACTGGTGGACGGCCGCCTTGGAGGCGTTGTAGGCCGGCTGCCACTGCGGCCGGTTGACGATGATCCCCGAAATGGAACCGATGTTGACGATGACCCCCTGGTGCCGCTCGACCATGGAGCGGCCCGCCACCTGAGAGCAGAACCACAGGCCGTCCAGGTTCACCGCCAGCACGTCGCGCCACGAGGCCGGCGTCACGTCGAGCGCCGGGAGGTGCTCACACACACCGGCGTTGTTGACCAGCACGTCGATGGGGCCGAGCTCGCGCTCGACCCGGGAAACCAGGTCCTCCACGTCCGCGTACCGGGTCACGTCGCCGGTGACGGCAATCACGTCCAGCCCGGCGGCACGGAGCTCGGCGGCCGTTCGTTCCCCGTCGGCCTGCTCCCGGGAGCTGATGGCAACTCTGGCCCCGACCTCACCCAGCACGCGCGCGAAAGCAAGCCCGAGGCCCCTCTTGGCTCCGGTCACGAGGGCCACACGACCGTCGAGGCGGAACCGGTCCATAACGTTCACCCCCACAGCATTACACCTGTGACCTGGCCTGGCGGGGACCGTCGGCCAACTGCCGGCGGCGGCCGCCCGGGGGCGGCAAAAGCGCGAACAGTCGGGGTTACGCTAGCGACGTGACCACGACCGAAGAGCCCCGGACCGCAGAACGCTGGAAGTCGGAATGGGCGGACCTGTACAACGAAGTCGTGACCTCCGGGCTTTGCACCGGGTGTGCGGCCTGCATCGTGGCTTGCCCCCACGATGTGCTCGGCTACGACACGGCGGCCGGCGCCTACCGGCCGTTCCACCTGGAGGAAGAGCTGGGCCCCGGCGGGTGCAGCCACGGCCTGCGGGGCTGCACCAGCTGCACGCGAGCGTGCCCGAGGTTCCGCAACTGGGAAAACGAGGCGGACACGTTCCTTTTTGGCCGGCCCCGGCTCCCCGAGGAACAATCCGGCGTCGCCCGATCCGTGGTCCTGGCCCGGGCCACCGACGCCGAGGTGGTGGACTGCGGACAGGACGGCGGCGTGGTGTCGGCGCTCCTGGTGTGGGCGCTCGAGCACGACCGCATCGACGCTGCCCTCGTCTCGGTGCTGGCCGGCGACGGAGCCGGCTGGCACGCCGTTCCCGGAGTGGCCCGTACCCGGGCCGAGGTCCTAGCCGCCGCCGGCAGTCGGTACACCTACTCTGCCAATACCCTGGCGTACGGGGAGGCGGTCGCCGGGGGTGCGGAGCGCTTGGCCCTGGTGGGGATGGGCTGCCAGGCCTCGGCTCCGGTAGTCATGAGGTCACGCAAGGCCGGCAAGGTGGGCCGGCGGATGGCGCTGTCGATCGGGCTCATGTGCTCCAAGACCTTCGACGACTCCATTTTCGAGGAGTTCTTCGAAGCACAGTACGGGCTGGGCCGGGCCGACATCGCCAAGATCAACATCAAGGGTGCCTTCCAGAATCTGGTGCCGGGACGGTTCTTATCATGAGGTGCCCCTGAAGGAGGGGCACGCCTGGACCCGTCAGGGTTGCAAGTCGTGCCCCGATTTCGCCGCCGAGCACGCCGACATCTCCACCGGAGGGATCGGGGCGCTAGCCGACTGGACCCTGACCGTCGTGCGCAGCGAGCTCGGGCAGGAGATCCTCGACGAGATGGTGGCGGGCGGCGCGCTGGAGGTGCGGCCGGGAGAAGACGACCCCGGCGCCCTCGCCCTCATGGGCAGGCTGTCCAGCGTTTCCCGCCGCCGCTGGCCCGTCTCGGCCAGCCCCGGCCCGCGCCTGGGGGTGCCGCCCCCCAAGGCCCCTGCCGTCGCCCCCCCGCCCGCGTAATGAAGGCCGGGCCGCCGACCTGCTAGGTTGGCACTCCGCCATGGGATCGTTGATTAAGAAGCGCCGCAAGCGCATGCGCAAGAAGAAGCACAAGAAGATGTTGAAGGCCACACGTTGGCAAAGGCGGGCAGGCAAGTAGCTGCGGTTGCCCCGCCCCCCGGCCCCCCGGGCGGCGGACAGGTGGTCATGTCGCCGACCGTTCGGAAGGCAAGGCGCCGGTTGCGTCCGGCACCCGGGCGGCGCGGACGACCAATCGGCCACCGCCCGGATGTTCGCCGGGCACGAACCAAGTCGACCCGCTGCCGGCCAACAGCGGCGTATGCCCGGTGGCGTCGCCCAGGCGGTCCCGCCACTCGGCTAGGCGCGGCTCGGCCCGGAGAGCGGCCGGCTCCAGGTCGTTGACGTTGTCCGATATCGGGCCTCCCATCTGGTCCCACGCCGCGTAGACGGCGGCTGTCGACACGCCGAAGGGCGGGACGAGCAGCGTGTAGGTCCGGTCCGCCACCTCCTCCCAGGCAAGAGGCTCCAGCAATTGGCCCGTCCCCCGCACTCGGGCCCGGCCCCCGCCGGCCCAGCAAAACGGGACGTCGGACCCGAGCTGCGCAGCCAGCGCCAGACCGGCGGTGCCGCTCACCCCGGCCCAACGCAGCACGGCGGCGGCGTCGGCCGAACCGCCACCCAGGCCGGCCCCCGCCGGTATGCGCTTCACCAGCCGGACGTGCGCCCGGCGCCCCGTCAGGAGCAGAGCCCGGGCAACCAGATTGGAGGCGTCGGCGGGTACTGCCCCATGGCCCCCGGCGCCCGCCCCCTCGTCCACCACTTCCAGGCCGTCGCCGGGCGAGATCGACAACGTGTCGGCCAGGTCGACGGTCAACATTTCGGCGTCCAGCAAGTGGTAGCCGTCCGCCGCCGCCCCCGTGACCCGGAGCGACAGCGTCAGCTTGGCCAGCGCCACCAGGTCGACCGGCCCGGTGCCAGGGTCAACCGCCACTCGGGCCCCCGAAGCGCAGATGGCGGCGGCCAGCCTTCCCCAATCCGCAACCGACAGCTGCTCAGCCCGCGCCTGCCCATCGACACCGGCAGCATCAAAAACCCCCGTGTTCAGGTTGAGGTCGGCCAGCGCCCCTCGCAGCATCTTTCGCCGGTGAGCGAAGCCGGCCCGTACCACCCTGAACAGCTCAGGGGCCGAGACCACCGAGGTGGCCACGAGCGGCTGGCGGCGACGCTTCAGGCTGACCAGGGCGGAGCCGACCCGGGGCTGGGGAACGAAGACCGATGATGGCACCGAACCCACCAGCGCCGCTTCCGCCCAGTAAGCCACCTTGATCGAAACGGCGCCGTGGCCGGCGTCGCCCGGCGCCGCCACCAGCCGTTGCCCGACCTCTCGTTGGACCATGACCAGCATGCGTTGGACGGCCGGGGCCCGTCGAGGAGGTCGGCAACCAGAGGGGTGGCCACGTTGTAGGGCAGGTTGGCCACCAGCACCCAACCGGGCCCGCCGCTCAGCAACGCGGGCCAGTCCAGCGTCATGGCGTCCGCCTCGAGCACCGTCACCGGCGCGCCCGGGGCCTTGGCCGCCAGGACCGCCTCGAGGACGGGCACCAACCACCGGTCCCGCTCGATCGCCAGCACCGAGGCCCCCGTCTCGGCCAGGGCCAGGGTGAGGGACCCGAGGCCGGCGCCGATCTCGACGACCCGGTCACCCGGGCCCAGGCCAGCCAGTCGGGCGATCCGGCGCACGGTGTTGGCGTCGGCGACGAAGTTCTGCCCCAGCGCCCGGCTGGGCCATAGGTGGTTGTCCTCCAGCAGGCGCAGCACCTCGGGCCGGGACAGGGTCATGGGTACAGGGTCATGGGTACAGGGTCATGGGTACAGGGTCATGGGTACAGGGTCATGGCAGGCGGAAGACCTGGGCCGCCCCCGCCCACGTGGCCTCCTCCACCGCGGCCACGTCGATGCCCAGGGCCGCCGCCACCGCCCCCCCCACCAGGGGCACCAGGGCCGGGGAGTTTGGCCGGCCCCGGTGCGGGACCGGGGCCAGGAAGGGTGTGTCCGTTTCCACCAGGAGGCGGTCGAGAGGGCAGATGGCGGCGGCGGCCCGGATGTCGGCCGCGTTCTTGAAGGTGATGATCCCGCTGAAGGAGAGCCACGCGCCCATGTCCAGGGCCCGGCGCGCCTCAGCCGGTCCCCCCGTAAAGCAGTGGAACACGGTGCGTTCCGGCGTACCCACAGAAGCCAGGATGGAAAAGGTGTCGTCCCAGGCCTCCCGGGTGTGCACCACCAGGGCTAGGTCGTGCTCTTGGGCCAGCGCCACCTGGGCGGCAAAAGCCTCCCGCTGAACGGGCCGGGGAGAGAAGTCGTAGTGGTAGTCGAGCCCGCACTCTCCGATCGCCACCAGCTCGGGCTGGCCCCGCAGCAACGGCTCGAGCGTGCTCACGCCCTTGCTGGCATCGTGGGGGTGAAGCCCCACCGTGGCCCATACACCGTCGTGGGCTGCCGCCAGGTCCAGGCCGGCTCGCGAGTGCTCGGCGTCGGTCCCGACCGTGACCAGGCGCGTGACCCCGGCCGCCCGCGCTTCGCCGATGACCTCGGGCCCCACTCCCTGATAAGGGACGTGGCAGTGGCTGTCACACCACATGGCACACCACATGGCACAACACATGGCACACCACACGGGCACACCACACCAACGGTGCTAGGCCTTGAGGCGGGGGAACAGAGGGTCGCCCCTCTCGACGCGCACTCCGCCAGGGTAGCCGCCCCACCGGGCGGCCTCGGGAAGGCGGGCGTCCACCGGCGAGCCGGGCATGCCGATGCGCCGCCAGATCTCGGCCGAGGCCCGGGTGAGAGCAGGGCTGGCCAGTACGGCCACGATGCGCAGGACTTCCAGGGCGTCACCGAGCACGGCGTCCACGGCCGGGCCTGGCTCCGCCCGCCACGGCTCTGCCGCCTCCAGGGCAGCGTTGGCCGCCCGCACCAGCAGCCACGCGGCTTCCAGCGCCTCGCTGGGAGCCGGGCGCGCCCACGCCTCGTCGGCGGCCCGGTAAACGTCCGCCGCCAGCACCGCCAGCGGACTGTCGGGCTGGGGAGAGGGGCCGGTGCCGCCGCACTTCTGGTGGACCACGGCGCTGACCCGGGCCAGGAGGTTGCCCAGGTTATTGGCTAGGTCGGCGTTGTAGCGGCCGACCATCGCCTCGTACGAAAAGTCCCCGTCCGGCCCGAACTGCTGGTCACGCAGGAAATGGTAGCGGTACCCGTCCACCCCAAAGATGGGCACCAGATCGGCCGGCGCGATCTGGTTGAAAGCCGTCTTGGACATTTTCTCGCCGCCGACCAACAGGAACCCGTGAACAGATATCCGGTGAGGTGGGTCGATGCCCGCGGCCATGCACAGGGCGGGCCAATAAACGCAATGGAAACGAAGGATGTCCTTGCCGATCAAGTGGTGGACGGCAGGCCACCACTTCGAAAATCGCTCCAGGTCATCGCCGTACCCGACGGCGGTGGCGTAATTGATGAGGGCGTCATACCACACATAAAATACGTGTTTTTCGTCCCAGGGCACCCGCACGCCCCAATCAAGCGAGGTGCGGGTCACGGAAATATCCTGGAGCCCGCCCTTTATCAGGCCGAGGGCCTCGTTGCGCTTTGACTCGGGGGTCACGGCGGCGGGATTGTCCGTATACCAATCGACCAGCCGGTCGGCAAAGGCCGACAAGCGGAAGAAATAGTTGCTTTCCTTCAGCAGTTCGACCGGCCGGTGGTGGATCGGGCACAGGCCGTCCACGAGGTCGTCCTCCACGTAGTACGCCTCGCAGGCCACGCAGTACAGGCCCTCGTAGGTCCCCAGGGTAATCCAGCCGTTGTCGTAGGCAGCCTGCATGAGGGCCTTCACGGCCCGGTGGTGGCGGGGCTCGGTCGTCCGGATGTAGTCGTCGTTGGAGATGTCGAGGAGCTGCCAGGCCTGGCGGAACCGGGCGCTGTAACGGTCAGCCTGTTGCTGGGGGGTGAGCCCGTTGGCCTCCGCCGAGCGTTGGACTTTGAGGCCGTGCTCGTCCGTCCCGGTGAGGAACAAGACGTCCTCGCCCTTCAAGCGGTGCCAGCGGGCCAGCGCGTCTGCCGTGATCGTGGTATAGGCATGGCCTATGTGCGGGGCGTCGTTGACGTAGTAGATCGGGGTCGTGACGTAATAGCGGGCCACCCGGACAGGCTACATGGGCGCCGGGGCGCCCCCTGGTTGGTCCCCCGGGCGGTCCCGACCGCTCGGGGCGGCGCCGGAGGCGGGCCCCACCACCAGCACATATTCACCCCGGGGTTTGACGCCCCGGGCACGCTCCGCCACCTGGCCGACGGGCCCTCGCCAAACCTCTTCATGAAGTTTGGTCAGCTCCCGGCACACGGCCACGGGCCGGTCCGGTCCACACGCCTCAACGAGGTCGTCCAGGAGCCGCTGAGCCCGGTAGGGAGACTCGAAGATGACCACGGCCCGGTCCGTCTCGCCCGCCACCGAGGCCAGGCGCTCACCCCGGGCCCGGCCTGTACGGGGAACGAAACCCTCGAAACACCAGCGGTCGGTCGCCAGACCCGAGACGACCAGGGCCGTCAAGGCCGCCGATGGGCCGGGGACGGCCTCGACGGCGATGCCCGCCGCCACCGCCGCCCGCACCAGGCGTCCGCCCGGGTCGCTCACCAGCGGCGTGCCGGCATCTGTCACCAGGGCGATGGTGGCACCGTCGTTCAGGCGCTCGACGGCCATGGCGGTGCTGGCCGCTTCGTTGAAGCGGTGGTGGGAGACGAGGCGGGGCCCTTTATGGAGGCGTGGCTCAAGAGCTTCAGCGTCCGGCGGGTGTCCTCGCAATAGACGAAGGCGGCCGCGGCCAGGGCCTCGACGGCCCGGGGCGAAAGGTCGCCCAGGTTGCCAATGGGCGTGGCCACAACGACGAGACGGCCGGCACCCACGGGCCGCGACCGGTCGCCACGCGACGGGGAGGCGGGTGCGGGCGTTGAAGGCTCAGACGTTGAAACGGATTTCGAGGACATCACCGTCGAGCACCTCGTACTCCTTGCCCTCGACCCGCAGCTTGCCGACGTCACGGGCCGCCGCCCAGGACCCGAGGGCCAGCAGCTCGTCCCAGTGCACAACCTCAGCCCGGATGAAGCCACGCTGGAGGTCCGAATGGATCACGCCGGCGCACTCGGGCGCCTTGGCCCCGGCCCGGAAGGTCCACGCCCGGCTCTCCTTGTCGCCGGTGGTGAAAAAGGTACGCCGGCCGAGCAAACGGTAAGCCGCCTGGGCGACGCGCGGCAGGGCTCCCTCGCCCAGGCCCAGGCCTTCCAGCAGCTCCGCCCGGTCCGACTCCGCCAACTGGGCCGCTTCTGCCTCGAGCTTGACGCTAACGCCCAGCACCTCGGCCGCCCCTCCCAGTTCGTCGGTCACGGGCTTGGTGAACCTCCCGTCATCGCCGGCGGCGTCCTCGCCCAGGTTGACCACGGCCAGCACGGGCTTGTTGGTGAGCATGAAGAATGGCCGCAGGTGCTCCAACTGGTCGCGGTCCAGATGGGCGCGGTAGAGGGGCGTCCCGTTGGCCAATGCCGTATGCGCCACCTCCAGGGCGGCCACCTGACCCTCGAGGGAACGGTCGGCGCGAGCTGCCTTGCGCCGGCGCTCGAGCTGGGACTCGGTAGTGGCCAGGTCGGCCAGCACAAGTTCGAGCTCGAGCACGCCCAGGTCGTCCAGGGGATCGCTGCCCCCGGCCACATTGGTGTCCTCGAAAGCCCGCAACACCAGGCACAGGGCGTCCGCCTCCCGTATACCGGCGAGGAAGCGGTTGCCCAGGCCCTCGCCGGTCGATGACCCCGCCACCAGGCCGGCGATATCGACAAGTTCCACGCTGGCATGCACGACCTTGCGCGACGAGCTCATGGTGGCCAAGGCACCCAGACGGGCGTCGGGGACCTGGGCCACGCCGACGCTGGTCTCCGTCGTCGAGAACGGGTGGCCGGCGACCAGGGCCGAACCGCCCGTCAAGGCATTGAAGAGGCTCGACTTGCCTGAATTGGGCAGGCCCACCAGTCCGATCCGTTCCACAACCAAAGGCTACTCGGGCCTGCCTGCCAACCCGGCCGGCGTGCCGTCAGGCCCACCCGGCCACCCGCCGGTGTAACCGCGGAGCTGATGTACTGTCAGTCATGGGTGCCGGGAGCCTTTGATGTTGGACCACTTGTTCCTCGACACGGTGGGGGCGCTGCGCGCCGCCCTCGACGAAAGCCTACTTGAGCGCGCCGGTCAGGACGACCGCCTGGTCTACGACCTCTTCACCGGCGACATGGTCTGGGAAACGTCTGTAAGCCTGCCCGGCGACGGGGACCCTCCCCGGGTCAACGCCGATCTGAGCATGGACTGGCAGATGTGGAGCCAATCGGCGTGGCGAGGCATCAGCGCCGGCGAGGCCGTCGACGACCCTCCCGAGATCGGCATCGAGATCGTGTTCAGGGTCCAACGCCTGGCCCGCCGGCCCGCGCTCTCAAAGGTGCTGTCCGTGCTGCCCGAGGAGAGCCCGGAGTTCGGGACGGACAAATTGGCCCGTTCGGCCCCGGTCATCGAGGAGAGCTACGAAGAGGAGGGCGCGGAACCCGAAGTGGCGGCCGAGGTGGCTTACGAGGGCAGCTACCGGTTGCCGGCGCCGAGCCCGGAGGAGAGCGAGGCCAAGGAGGCCAGCCTCTTCCCGGGTTGGAGCGGCCCTCGTCTGAGCGCGGGGGATGCCTTCCGCTCCAGGATGGCGCCCGACCCGCCAGGTGAGCGAGGCCGCCCAGGAAACGCTCCGCGGCCTGGGGTCATGGGTGGCATCGACACTCGTACAGCTGGCCGATCTCGACCTCGAGTACCTCCCGCCCCTGGAGCCGGAAGAATAACGGCGGCGGTTGGTGTAGCGGCCGGAGGGCCAATAGGGTGGCCGCCGTGAACCAACTACCCCCCTACCGCCTACCCAGGAACGTGCTGCCCCGGCACTACGACCTGGTCTTCAAGCCCGACTTCACGAGGGCTTGTTTCGATGGCGAGGCCACCATCGCGCTCGAGGTCCAGGAGGCCACCAGCGAGCTGGTCCTCAATGCCGCCGAACTGGAGGTCAGCGCCGCCCGGCTGGTGGGCGACGGCGGCCGGGGCGTGGAGGTGACGGTTTCCTACCGGCCCGAAGAGGAGCAGTTGGTGCTGGGGGCCCCCGAGGCGCTGGCACCCGGCCCCTGGCGGCTGGACCTCGTCTTCTCGGGCCGGCTCAACGACCGGCTGCACGGTTTTTACCGCAGCAAGTTCGTGGGGAAGGAGGGCGAGGAGACGTGGCTGGCGGCTACCCAGTTCGAGTCCACCGACGCCCGGCGCGCCTTCCCCTGCTGGGACGAGCCTGACCTAAAGGCGACCTTCGGCGTGACCATCGTGGCCGAGGACGGCCTGACCGTGCTGGGCAACGCCCGGGAGATTTCCTCCGAGCTGCTCGAGGACGGTACACGTCGGACCCGTTTCGCCCCCACCATGCCGATGTCGACCTACATTGTGGCCGTCGTCATCGGTCCCTTCGAACTGGGCGACCCCCAGGACGTGGACGGCGTGCCTCTGCGCATCGGCTCGGTGCCCGGCCGCGGCGCGCTGCGCGGCCTGGCTGAGGAGGCCGCCGCTCATGCCCTTTCTTTCCTGAGCAACTATTTCTCGATGCCGTACCCGGCCGACAAGCTCGACCACATCGGTATACCCGACTTCGCCGCCGGGGCCATGGAGAACCTGGGCCTCGTGACCTACCGGGAGACAGCCTTACTCGTGGCCCGCGAGAGCTCGCAGGTCGAACAACAGCGCGTGGTTTCGACCATCGCCCACGAAACGGCCCACATGTGGTTCGGAGATCTTGTCACCATGCGCTGGTGGGAGGGCATCTGGCTCAACGAGGCCTTCGCCACTTTCATGGAGCTGCTCGTGACCGACGCTTTCGAGCCCGGCTGGCAGGTTTGGACGAACTTCGGGGTGGACCGGGCGGCGGCGTTGGCCACTGACAGCCTTCACGCCAGCCGGTCCATCGAGTACCCGGTGGGTCGGCCCGCGGAAGCCGAAAACATGTTCGACGCCATCACCTACGACAAGGGGGGTGCCGTACTGCGCATGATCGAGCGCTATCTGGGCGACGCCACGTTCCGCCGGGGCCTCAACATCTACCTGGACAAGCACCGTTACTCGAACACGGACACCAACGACTTGTGGGAGGCGCTCGAGGTCGCCTCCGGCGAACCCGTGCAGGCCGTGATGGGCACCTGGGTCAAGCAGGCCGGTCATCCCATGATCTCGGTCGAGCTGTCCGGCCCGTCCGAGTTGCGCCTGTCGCAGAACCGTTTCCTCCTGGACGGCACCGGCGACGAAGGCACGCGCTCGGGTCGTCCCCCTGAGCCTGCGCTACGGCACCGCCGATGGCGCCGTCCGCCACCGTCAGCTACTGCTCGACGAAGCTTCGACGACGGTGGCTCTCGAGAGTGAACCGGCCTGGACGCTGGTCAACGAGGACTCGTGGGGCGTGTACCGGGCTCGCTACGATGACGAGCTTCGCCGCCGGTTGTACCGGTCCCTCGACCGGCTGGGCGCCACCGAACGCCTGAGCCTGGTCGCCGACACCTGGGCGTCCACGGTGGCCGGCCTGGTCCCGCTGGAGAGCTCGCTCGAGCTGTGGTCCCTGCTGGAGGGCGAGCGGGACCCCGACGTCTGGTGGGCCATGTCGGGCGGCCTCGGCCTGATAGAGCTCGTCTCATCCGAAAGCGAGCTCGCGTTGCTGAGGCGCCAGGTACGGCACCTGGCCGGTGGTGCCTTCAGGGACGTCGGCTGGGAGCCGGCACCAGGGGCCACGGGTAGGGGCGAGAGCCCTCGCCGCGCCCGCTTGCGCGCCCGTCTCGTCACCCTCCTGGGCGTCCTCGGCGCCCACCCCGAGGTGCGGTCGGAAGCCCGTCAGCTCCTGGCCGACGCCGACGCCGGGGGTGCCCCTCTTCCGCCTGACTTGGCCACGGCGGTGGCGCAGGTAGTGGCGGCGGCGGGGGCCGAAAAGGAGTGGGAAGTGCTCTACTCGCATTACAAAAAGGCGACCACGCCTCAGGATGAGGTCAGGTACCTGCACGCCCTGGGCGGGTTCACGCTGCCGGCGCTGGTACATCGCACACTTGACCTGGTCTTCTCGGGAGAAGTTCGTTCCCAGGACGCTCCCTACCTCCTGGCCGGGATCCTGGCCCGCCGGGACAGCTGCCTGGCCGCCTGGGAAGCCATCGAACTCCACTGGGACGAAATGCTCCTGCGCTGGCCGCCCAACACCGTGCACCGCATGCTCGAGCAGCTACCCGCTCTGGTGGCCGCCGGGGACGGCGCCGTGCAACGGGCTTCGGCCTGGCTGGACTCGCACCCCGTGACGCGGGGCGAGCTCAAGGTGCGCCAGTCGCGCGAGCGCCTGCACGTCAACCAGGCCTTCAAGGCCCGCGTCGCCGGACAGCTGCTGCCAGCGCTCAGTTCCTGGGCACCAGGGGCTCCTTGACGCCAGCAGTAAACGGCGGGCACCCCCCGTTCCGGCGCTGGCCGTTGCGCGTGTTCGCCGTGGACGACTGCTCGGCCCAACTCACGTGGCGGGCGTCGCCGGCCGAGGACCTGACCATTGAGGTCGGCGATTGCGTGGTCCGCCCGTTTCCCTCGCCCCAGGTCCAGCTGGTCCTGGGCGGTTCGCGCCGCGCCCGCCCTCTCGACCCCGCATGGCCGGCCGGCCCCGGCTCGGTGGTCATGGACGGCCTGTCCCCGGCGACAACCTACGACGTGGTGGCGGCCGGGCGCGGCATCCCCCGTTTCCTCGTTGGCCGCCTGCGGACGCTGGCCGTGCCCGGCCAGCAGCTGCTGTGCCGGTTCGCCACCGTGAGCGACGTGCACCTCGGGGAAACACACTTCGGGATCATGGGCCGCATCCACGACGCTCTGGACAGGCCAGGACCTGACGGTGGCCCCGACGTCGAGCCCTATCCGGCCCGGGCCCTGCGAGCGGCCATCGACGAGGCGGTGGAGTGGGGCGCCGAGCTGATCGTGGCCAAGGGTGACCTCACTACCCGGACAGTGCCGTCCGAGGTGCGCGACGCGGGCCGGATCCTGGCCACCAGCCCGGTGCCCGTGGAAGCCCTGCTGGGTAACCACGACAACGAGATGGGCGTCGACAGCCGAGCCATCCTGGAAAAGGAAGGCCTGGCCGTGCCTTGGGTGCCCCGGGCCCTTGACCTGCCCGGCGTACGACTGGTATTGGTCAACACGGTTCAGGGCGACCCCCACTACCACCGGGGACAATTGCCGCCGGAGATGAGCCGGAGAGCTGTGAAACTGACAGAGGAGTCGCCCGGTCAGGCCTGGGTGGCGCTGCACCATCCGCCCGAGCTCCACCGGTTCCCGACCGTCTACCCGCCGGGTGTCCCCTGGGGCGAAAGCCGCCACTTCCTGGACGCCCTGGCTGTCGCCAAACCCACCGCTTTGGTGACGTGCGGCCACCGGCACCGGAACCGCCGTTACCACTACGGTCCCATAGTGGTTAGCGAGGTCGGCGCCACCAAGGACTACCCGGGCGTGTGGGCCGGCTACAAGGTCTACGACGGTGGTCTGGTCCAGGTGGTACGGCGAATCTCGCGACCGGACGTGATCAGCTGGACCGAAGCCACGCGCCGGGCCATGAACGGACAATGGCACCGCTGGTCCCCGGGGCGCCTCGACGACCGATGCTTCGCCCTCCGCTCAACGCCCTGACCGCGCCCGCGCCCGGGACGTTCCCAGCGAGCGTCAGGCCTGGTCCGGACGGCGGAGCCGCTCGATGCGGGCCTCCACGGCGGCCAGGCGTTCAGAAGCCGCGGCATGCAGGAGCTCCGCTTGCTCATAGAGGTCAGCGGCGGCTTCGATCCCGAGGTCGCCGTTGGCCAGACGTCCGGTGACGAGCTCCAGGGCGGCCAGCAGTTCTTCGAATGTCAGGGAACTGAGCGGACCGTCAACTCCGCACAGCTTGGGATCGAAGTTCAACCCGGCGAAGCTTAGCGCCGGGCCCGGTAACCGTCCTCGACGCGGGCGGCAATGAGGCCCCGGGCCACGGTCAGCTCTACAAGCTCGCCCGGGCCCACCTGTTCGGGGCCCCGCACGATGGTCCCATCGAGGCGGCGCACCACGGCAAAGCCCCGCTCGATCACGTGTTGGGGAGACAGCGAACGGGCGTGACGGCCCAGCGCTTCGGCCCGGCCCCGGCTCGACTGCAGCTGGGCCGACATCGGCCGGCGCCAGTCGCAGCGGTCCAGGCGGGCCCGGCACGATTGCAGGCTCGACCCCGGGTGCGCCCACTCCAGACGGTCAGCGGCGCGCTGCAACCGGCCGGATGCCTTTTGGCGGCCCGCGTCCAGGGCGTTGCCCACCGCCAAGCGGGCCAGCCTCTCCGTGCCTATCTCGCCGCGCCGGTGGACGAGACGCCCGGCCGCCTCGATCAAACCGGCCAGATCGCCCTCGAGCTGGAGGCGGTCGGGCACCACAGCGTGGGCGGCAATGGAGGGGGTGCCGAACCTCAGGTCCGCCACTTCGTCACACAGCGGCCGGTCAGACTCGTGCCCAATGGCCGACACGACGGGCACGCGGCAGGCAGCCACAGCCCGGCACAGCTCCTCATCGCTCCAAGGCAGCAGGGCGGTGGCATCCCCGCCCCCCCGGGCCAGGAGTACTACGTCGACGTCGGGCCGGCTCGACAATCGGCGCAGGGCATCGATGATGCTCAAGGCCGCGCCGGGGCCACTCACGGTCGTCTCCTCCACGTAAAGGGGGTAGCCAGGGAAGCGCGCCGCCACCACTGACTCGATGTCCCTTCGTACCGCCGCCTCCGACCCGCATAGGACACCGATGACCCGAGGCAGGCGCGGCACCCGGCGCCGGGGCCGGTCGAGCAAACCCTCGACCCCCAACCGGGCCCGGGTCTCGGCGATCATGGCCGCCACCGCCCCCTCGCCTATAGGGACGACTTCGTCCGCCTCCAGCACGAGTTGGCCCCTGTCGTTACCCCACACCAGGGCACCGACGACCAGTACCCGCTCTCCGTCTACGGCCCGGCACCGGCGGGCCACCCGGGACGAGAACGATACAGGCATCTGAGCGGCCCGGTCGCGGAGCGTGAAATAGGTGCGCCCGGCACGGTAGGTCTGCGGCCGGTAAACCTCTCCTTCCACGGCGACTCGCCCGATGTCGGCCAATGAACGTGCGATCTCGCCGGCCAAGCGCACCAAGGTGACCCTCCGCGGCGGCTGGCCGCGGCCGCCGGGAGTTCGCGGTGCGTCCCCACCCTCGTTAGCCGGCCACAGAGGAAGTGTCATCGAGGCGCCGCCCTAGTGGTCACTGAAAAGACGGGCCGGCCACCCGGCAGGGCCGGCCTCCGAAATCGTCTTGTGACATTCATGACCATCTATGGCCATAAATGTACCAACACGATTTCCGTTCGGTCCGTTCGACCGTTCGGTCCGTTCGACCGTTCGGTCCGTTCGGTCCGTTCGACCGTTCGGTCCGTTCGACCGTTCGGTCCGTTCGACCGTTCGGTCCGTTCGGCCCGGCTCGGGCGCGCTGCCGGTCAGCGCCGCCACCACGTCCGCCACGTCGAGAACCTGGCGATCGCCTCGGTGTCGATGGCCACGCCGCAGCCCGGACCGGTCGGCACGGCTATGGTCCCGTCGGGCCGCAGAGGCATCGGACCGGCGAGATCGGTTGCGAAGAACCGGCCCGTGGCTGACAGGTCCCCGGGCAGGGAGAAGCCGGGCAAGGAGGCCAGGGCCAGATTGGCTGCCCGGGCGATGCCGGTCTCGACCATGCCACCGCACCACACCGGCACTTGCTCCTCGGCGCAGATGTCGTGGGCCCGCACCGCCTCCAGGTAGCCCCCCATACGACCGGCCTTGATATTGACCACCGAGCAGGCACCGGCCCGGAGGGCGTTGACGACGGCGGCGGGCGAAGAAAGGGCCTCGTCCAGGCACAGCGGGGTATGCAGACGCCGAGCCAGCTCGCCGTGCCCGATCAGGTCGTCATCGGCCAGGGGCTGCTCGAGACAGGAGAGCTCGTAGCCGTCCAGTCGGGCCAGCTGGTCGGCCGCCTCGTCCCCAGGCAGGTGCCCGTAGGCGCCGTTGGCATCGGCGCAGAGCACCAGGGCCGGCCAACGCTCCCGGACGGCCCGGACGGGCTCCACGTCCCACCCCGGCCGCACCTTGAGCTTGACGCGGCGGTAGCCCTCTTCGCACCGCAGGGCCACCTCGTCGAGCAATTCGCCAACCGACCCGGTGAGCCCGATAGCCACGCCGGCCACGACCCTGTCGGCGGGCACAGGGCCCCAGCGGCTCTGCCCGCACAGGAAATCAGCGGCGCGAAGGCCCCCGAGCTTGAGCTCGGCGTCCAGCACCGCCGCCTCGAAGGCCGTCTTGGCCATGTTGTGCCCTTTCACGCCGGCCAGTGCCGGCGCCACCGCGGCCACGCAGGCGACACCGTTTCGTAACAGCGCCGGCACCAGGTAGCGCTCAGAGACGTCCTGCGCCCCGGCCGTGTACTCGGCGCTGAACGTAGGCCCGGGTAGGGCCGGGCACTCTCCCCAACCCTCGACATCGGCGGCACCACCGGCGGGGTCGGCCCCCGGGAAGCGCAGGACCGCTCTGACCAACAGGCTGTCCCGGTGGGAAAAAGTGCCCGCCTCGCTGCGCCACGCCGTGGCCAGCGGGACCGATACGCGGACCAGCTCGAAGCCGACCAACGTCGCCTGGTCATCGTGGCAGCCAGGCCGCCCGGGCGCCGGATGGCTCAGAGTTGACCGGGCTCCTGGGCCGCGGCCCACGCCCTGCTCTCCTCCACCTCTATGGCGCTGATCTCGTCGATGCGCTCCTGATGGCGGCCACCCTGGAACTCGGACGACAGGAACATGTCAACGATGTCGCACGCCAGCACGGACGCCAGGATCCTTGCCCCCAAGGCCAGGATGTTGGCGTTGTTGTGTTGGCGGGCCAGGCGGGCCGTGTACTCGTCGTGGCACAGCGCCGCCCTTACCCCGTGCACCTTGTTGGCGGAAATCTGTTCGCCCTGCCCGGACCCGCCGATCACGATGCCCATATCGGCCCGCCCGGCAACGACATAACGGGCGCAAGCAGCGCAGAACACTGGGTAGTCCACGGGGTCCTCCGAGTACGAGCCCAGGTCGTCCACTTCGTGGCCGAGTTCCCGCAGATGTGACATCACCGCCAGCTTGAGCGTGTAGCCGGCGTGGTCATTGGCGATGGCGACCTTCACGGACACCTTTCTAATCGCTTTCAGCGCGCTTCCACGGCGTCTCCCACCGCCCGGACGGCCAAGGTCATGAGGGACAAGCTCGGCGGAGCGGCTACGTCGACCCGGTGGGCCATTGCGGACACCCGGCCCAGGGCCGCCGTCTTCTCGCTGAGCCACCCGTAGGCGGCGGCGGGGCCATCGAGCGAGCGGGAACGCCGCAGGGCCTCACCCACGGCCACGGCCCGGTAGTGAACGAGATCGTCGGCCAATGAGTGCAGTTGCCAGCGTTCCCACCGGTCCGGCGCCGGACGTCGTCGCACTGCTGCCAAAAGCGGAGGGACACAAAGGCCATCCTCGATGACGGGGGACACACTCACGGCGTCATCCAGCGGGCGGCCGGCCGTCCGCGCCGCCTCGGCCAGCTCCCCCACCGCGGCCAGCTGGCCAAGGCGCCGAGCCCGGGCGGCGGCCTCGACCGGCACCCCGAGACCTTCGAGGTCGCCATCTACCGGGCCCGGCAGTGCCCCGGCCGTCTCCAACCTCACGGCGCCAGGCCGGTCGCGCTCGATCACCTCACCAGGCCGCAGCGGCCCGCGTCGGGACAGGTACCACCGGCCCAGCCGGTCAAGCGCCTCACCGGTGCGATCGCGCAACGCCTTTTCGGCCGGGGCACCAGCCGACCAACCAAGCTCATCGACGTCGGCGAAACTGCTCTCGACGGCCATCACCTGACGAGCCGCCCAGTAACCAGCGGCAACCTCGTACAGCTCGCGGCCCGTTTCCGCCGCCAGCTCATGAGCCCAGATAGCCCCCATCCGGTCGACTATCTCGTTGCCCAGCTCGCACGCCAGGAGCTGGTGGTAGAGGGGGTGCTCGGGCACCAGGTCGAAGAAGCCAGCGCGCACAGTGGGCGGGAAATAGCGCAAGGCGCAGGACATCAGCGCCTCCTCGCCGGTCAGGGAGGAGCTGTCGATGGAGCGGGCCAACTCGCTGCGGGCGTAGGCGAAAAGCACGGCCAACTCCGGCCGGCTCAAGCCGGCGCCGGCCTGCCGCCGCCGGGACAGCTCCTCTTCAGTGGGGAGCGCTTCCACCTCGCGGTTCACCAGGCCGGCGTCCTCCAGGTCGTCCAGCAGGGCTCCGTAGGCCGACAAGTCAATGGCGCTCGAGGCCGCGGCCCAGTCGAGCGCCACCAGGCCGCGCTCCACGCCGGCCAGGACGGCGCCGGCGACGGCTTGTTCGTCCGCCTCGAGGAGCCGGTTGCGACCGCTCCGGCGCAGGCGCCCCCGGGCCACGGCCACACCGAGGAGGATTTTCAGGTTGACTTCCCGGTCGGACATGGCGACACCGGCCGAATTGTCGACAAAGTCGGTATTTACCCGGCCGCCCCGGCGGGAATAGCCGGCCCGGGCGCGCTGGGTAATGGCCAGGTTGGCGCCCTCGGCTATGACCCGGGCCCGTAGCTGACGGGCATCCACCCTGATGTCGTCGTTGGCGCGGTCGTCCACCTCGATATCGCTTTCGTCGAAGGCCTTGACAAAAGTGCCGACCCCACCAAAAAATAGAAGGTCGGCAGGAGCCTGGAGCACGGCCTGCACCAGTTGCGGGGCCGTTATCGGTCCGGGACCGGTGCCGAGTATGGCGACCGCCTCGGGCGAGAGCTGGATCTGTTTCGCCTGCCTGGGGTAAACGGCAGCACCCGGCGAAGCCGCCCGCAGGTCATAATCTTGCCAGCTGGAGCGTTCCCGCCGGCTCAGACGTTCCCGTTCGGCAAAGGACCTCTCCGTGTCCGGCGCCGGGTCGATAAAAATGTGCCTGTGGTCGAAAGCCGCCAACAGGCAGATGCTGCGGCTTTGCAGCATACCGTTGCCGAAAACGTCGCCCGACATGTCTCCGACCCCGATAACCCGCAACGGGTCGCGTTGGGCGTCCATGCCTAGCGCCCGGAAATGGCGCCGCACCGCCAGCCAAGCTCCCCTCGCCGTTATCCCGAGGGCCTTGTGGTCATAACCGTGGCTGCCCCCCGAGGCAAAAGCGTCGCCGAGCCAATAGCCCCGTTCGGCGCTGATGCCATTGGCCAGATCGGAAAACGCGCCGGTACCTTTGTCCGGGGCCACCACGAGGTAGACGTCGTCGCCATCGCGGCATGCCACTCCTGCGGGGTGGACAACCTTTTCATCGACAATATTATCTGTCACGTCGAGCAGTGCCCCGATAAAATCGCAATAGGCCTTCCGACCTCTGCGGGCGCGTTCGGCCCGGTTACCCGCGTCGTCGTGCAGTACGAAGGCGCCCTTGGCCCCGGTGGGTACGATCAGAGCGTTTTTCTTGACTTGGCCCGGGCCAGGCCCAGCACCTCTCCCCGCAGGTCTGCGTGCCTGTCGCTCCACCGGACCCCGCCCCGGGCCACGAGCCCGAAGCGCAAATGAAGGCCCTCGAAATTGGGGGACCATACGAACACCTCGGCCAGAGGGACCGGCGCCGGCAAGAAAGGAATGGAGCTGCTGGCGAACTTGAGTGAGACTGTTTCCCGCTGGAGAGCCCAGTTGGTACGGGTCGTGGCCTCCACGAGTACGACGAGCTCCCTCAAGGCCTGGTCATGGCGAAGCTCGGGGACGGCGGCCAGCGCTGCCAGTGCTTCGCCCCGGGCGGCCTCGACCGCGCCGGTCCCCGGCCCGAAAAGGGCGCTGAAGAGGGCGACAACCGCGGCGGCGACCGACGGGAAGGCGACAAGGGCCTGGGTCATCAGGTCCGCTCGTTCGGCCGCCCACGGCCCCCCGACCGCCTGGCGATAGGAGCAATAGGCGTGCAGGAGGTTCACCTCGCGCCACGTCAGGTCGGCGCCGACCACCAACCGGTTGAGCATGCTCAGCTCGGTCCTGGCGTCAATAGCGGCGGTGAGGGCGTCCACCAGCCGGGAGCCCCCGGCGGCGACCTCGAAACCCGGGGGGGCGACCGGAGTGCCGACCCGCAGCCCGACATCGTCGATGAATACGTCCCCTCCCTGTGGCCCCAGGGTGAAGTGCCAGGGCACCGCCTCCTCGGCGACCAGCCCGAAGCTCTCGATCGTTCGCAACAATGAAGACAGCTCGGCCCGGCGCAATGCCGTACGGCGCAGCCGGAAGTCGCCGGGGGCGCCGGTCCGGCCAGGGCCAAGCGCCATATGTACAAGGCTGTCGCCCGCGCCGCCGACCTCATGCCCCCTGCCGGTGTGCCCGCCGACCTCGTGCCCCCTGCCGGTGTGCCCGCTGCCGGTCCTAAGAGCCAGCAGCCTGGTGATCTCGGCCCAATCCTGGGCCGCGACCTCGGGGGCCGTCTCTTCGGCATAGCCCGGCGGGAGGGAGTCGAGGAACCTCCGGCGAGCCAGGCCGGCCGAGGGGACCGGCTCGCTCTCGCCGGGTAGCCGCTCCTGCCTGAGCAGGTCGGCGTGAACGTCGAACAAACCGGCCCAGTCCGGCGGAGGTGCACCCATAGAGCAAGTATGTCGGCGCTCAGCCGCTCGGCGCGCCACCCTGCCATCGGGGTCAGTCGCGCCACCGAGCACGAACTCCCATGCTCAGATGTTGAGCCGGGGCCGGCGCGGGGCCCCGGCCCCGGCGCCACCGAGCGCCGGGGCTGTCTCTGCTCCCGTGCCGCGGCATGGCCGTCCTGTCCCATCACGGGTTGGCGGCTCCGCCGTGCCTGGCGGATTCTGACCGACGTCCGCCACCGCGCTCAGAGAGATGTCGAAGTCCTTTCCCAACATCCGCACGGCGCGGAGGGTGCCCAAGCCCGTCTCCGCCGCCCGTTCGCAAAACCTGGCATACCCGGCCAGGGCCGTAGCCCTGGTCAAGCCGCTGTCACCGGCGCGGACCATAACGACCGCGCCCTGGCCGCGGGCGTCGAGCATCTTGTTGGCCACGCTCGGCACGCCCGGAGGACGCCGGCCGCGTTGCTTCAAGCGTTCGGAACCCCTTGACCTCGACCGACGTGCCGCACGCAGTGAGGTCGGCGGTGCGGGCGCCCCTGCGCTCGGCCACCGTGCGCACCTGGTGGCCTTCAGCCGCCAGGATTTGAGCTGCGGCCAGCTCATCATGACTGGCTCGCCGCTCTGATTCGTCGAAACTGCCGGCTGCGCCGTGGTGCCGGCACGGCCAACTCGGGCCCGGCCTGACAAGCCATTCCGACGGCTCCGGAGCCGGGGCGATATGACCTGGGGCCGGCCCGACGCCGGGCGTTGGGAATGCCGAGCTTGCTGGCCGCCCCCGGCTCACTGGGCGTCCATCGGGGCCGTGTCCGGGCGCTCGAGGTCGATCACGAGCAACGAAGCAAAGCCCCCGCCTTGGCGCAAGCCGGCGTTGACCCGGCGCAGGAAGGCCAGTTCCGGGCTGTCTTCGATCGAAGAACCCTGGCTCACCGATGCCGACAGGACGTAACGGAACTCGCTCAGGGGAAGGTCGTCGTCGTCGAGAAAGTCGTGATCGGTGAGATGGGCGACCACATCGCCGGCGCGCGGCAACAAAGTAGGCCCGGTCGGGAGAAGAGACGAAGGGAGTACTACTCAGCTCCCCCAGCCGCTCCGCCACTCGGTCGAGGGGCTGGTCGCTGTCCAGGAAAAGGTCGACGGTGCGAGGCATTTGCCCTCCTGTGGGTCTGGTTCGTGGCGGCGCCCGTACTCCGAGACTTGAGGGTGAATGGACCGCGATAGGACGGGGGCGAGCCCCGGCCAAGGGCCATCATAGTCTTTCGATGCTTTTTATGTCAAGGCCTCGATCCCGCCCGCGCCGCCGGGGCCAGGACCAGCCACTTCGGCGCCGCCCGCGCTCGCTAGCAGCAACCCTGCTCGCGGGCAGCGCCCCCTCGATAGGAGGCAGATATCCCAAAAAGGCCCGTGACAGGGACGGAGCGTTGAGGTACAATTTGAGGTTAGAGCACTTGGCTCAGGGCAACCGTAGCCGAAAGGAGAGCTGATGGTAACGCAGAGCTCGTCCGAGGAGGACGGTCCGCCGGGCTTATAAACGGGCCAGGTGGAAGCCGATCGGTTGGCGCTGTCAAAGCGTCGCCCGGCAGAACCTGGTCGGCCCGGTGGCACCCCTACAAACGTTCAGTAAACGGCCAATACGACACCGATCGGCGGTCGGTCTCGAGGTGGTTCCAAACTTCAATGACTTTGGGGTGTGCCAAATCAACAGGGGTGGGCTAAATGCCCGCCCCTGTTGCGCGTCCAATGACCAGAGACAACCCCCAAATTGCGATCGTTCCGATTTCGTGACATTTAGCTAGAAATGGGGGCGCCCTTAATTTCGCGTTTGGGCTCCGTTCCCTTTATGCGATCGGCCCTGATGCTCCCAGGTGGCAGCGGCGGTCCGTGGCCACTGCCACCTCTGAGTCCTGGGCTCTGCCCTCTCAGCTCCAGATGGCCGACCCGGTGGTGGGGTCGAAGAAGTGGAGCTGGTCGGTGTCGACCAGCAGGGTGGCACGTACCCCGGCGTGCAGGGCGGAGCGGGGCGAGACACGGGCCACGCCCGTGGTCTTGGTGCCGCCGCCCTGGATGGGCAGGCCGGCCAGTTCCTCGGTCTCGGTGGCGGCCTTGGTCTCTTGGGACTCGGCCCGCACGGCGTCGATGAGGAAGTGCACCTGCAGCTCGTTGCCGAGGGCTTCGATGAGCTCGACGTCGACGACCAGGGTGGTGCCGGGCTCGGGGGCCGAGCCGAGCAGGGCGGCGTCGGAGAGGTGCTCGGGGCGCACCCCCATCACCACCGTCTTGGAGCGGTAGGAGCCTAGCTTGGGCCGGGCGGCCAGGATCTTCGGGGTCAGGTTGACCGACTGCGAGCCCAGCTTGAGCTGGTCGGCGTCGGCGGACATGGTCGCCTCGTACAGGTTCATGGCCGGCGAGCCGATGAAGGCGGCCACGAAGATGTTGTCGGGGCGGTCGTAGAGGACCTGGGGGGTGTCGCACTGCTGGAGCCGGCCCATGTGCAGCACCGCCACCCGGTCGCCCATGGTCATGGCCTCGGTCTGGTCGTGGGTCACGTACAAGGTGGCCACCCCGACCCGGCGCTGGATGCGGGAGATCTCCGAGCGCATCTGCACCCGCATCTTGGCGTCCAGGTTGGACAGGGGCTCGTCCATCAAGAACACCGACGGTTCGCGCACCACGGCCCGGCCCATGGCCACCCTCTGGCGCTGGCCACCGGAGAGCTGGCCGGGCTTGCGGTCCAGGTACTCCGACAGGCCCAGCAGCTGGGCCGTCTCGGCCACCTTGGCCCGGACCTGGTCCTTGGGCATCTTGCGCAGGCGCAGGGCGAAGCCGATGTTCTCGGCCACCGTCATGTGCGGGTACAGGGCGTAGCTCTGGAAGACCATGGCCACGTTGCGGTCCTTGGGCGACAGGTCGTTGACCACCTGGCCCCCCAGGCGCAGCGTCCCCGAGGTGATGTCCTCCAGGCCGGCCACCATGCGCAGGGCCGTCGTCTTGCCCGAGCCGGAGGGGCCGACCATGACCATGAGCTCTCCCTCGGCCACCTCGAGGTCGAGGTCCTGCACCGCGGGAGCGCCATTGGGATAGGTCTTGCTCACTTTGTCAAGGCTTACCGTTGCCACGGTGCTACCTCCCCTTTTAGTTGACAGTTGACGTCCTGCGTCGAAAGCAGACTCTACATGCTCGTACCCGTTTTCGTCGCCGTCTTGACCTTGTCTGGACCGAGCCAGCAGTGGGTAGCCTCTGGGCGTGACGGGACGCGCCAACGTCGGCGAACACGAGGTCGAAGGCCTCGCCGTCGAGGTGCGCAGGCGACTGGACCTTGGCCAGCGCCCCGGCTTCGCCCCCGAGGGAGGCGAGACGGTCCTTGCGCCTGACGCGCCGGGCGCCGGGCACTGGGCCGGGGCCCCGAGCGTCGTCGCTGAGGACGACCGGGTCCTGCTCACCTACCGTCGCCGGCGGCCCCGTGACGGCTCCCCCGACGAGCGCGGCTACCTCGGAGCCATCGCCGAGAGCCGGGATGGCGGCCGGTCTTTTACCGACATATGGAGGGTCACCAAGCAGGAGCTTGGCACCTCATCGCTGGAGCGCTTCTGCCTGCGACGCGCCCCCGAGGGGGACTGGCTCCTCTACACCTCCTGGGAGGACCCGCCCTCGAGCGGGAAGTGGCGAATCGACGTCATGCGCGCCAGCACCCCGAAGGATTTCTCGCCACAGTCGGCGACCGGCGTCCTGCTCCCCGACAACCTGGGCGTGGACGCCGTTAAAGACCCGTACGTGCTCACCCATCAGGGGGAAGTCCTAATGTTCGTGTCTACCTTCCTCACCCGGCGCGGGCCGGCACCTACCTACCTCGCCACCAGCGATGACGGGGTGAGGTTTGTCTGGCAGGGCGAGGTGCTCGGCGTCGGTCGCGGTTGGGACGCGTACCAGGCTCGCCTTTCGTCCGTGTGGCGCCTCGGTCCGGGTTTCGTCGCCTATTACGACGGCGCCGGCTCCCCGGCGGACGACACCGAGGAGCACTGCGGAGTGGCCGTCAGCGTCGACCTGCGCCGCTGGCAATCAGTGACGCCAGAGGGGCCGGCGCTCATCTCCCCGTATGCCTCGGGATCGCTCCGCTACGTTGAAGCCGTTGACATCCAGGGGTCGTCCTTCGTCTACTACGAGTACGCCCGGTCAGACGGTTCCCACGAGCTACGGCGCAACCTCATTTGACCGCCCCGGCGAGCATGCCACTGACGAAGTAGCGCTGGAACCTCAGGAAAACCAGTAGAGGGATAACTATCGACACCATGGAGCCGGTGGAGATGATCCAGAAATTGGCCGCCAGAGCACGTTCCTGTCCGTAGATGAAGAGGGTGATGGGCACGTGCGGGTCGGCGCCGAGGATGACCAGCGCCACTAGGAGGTCGTTCCAGGTCCATATGAACTGGAAGATCGCCAGCGAAGCGGCCGCAGCCACGCCGATGGGGAGCACCACCCGGCGGTACAGCGTCCACTCGCCGGCGCCGTCGACCCGGCCGGCCTCGATCAGGTTCAGGGGTATCCCGATAAAGAAGTTGCGCATCAAGAAGATCCCGAACGGAAGGCCGAAGGCAACGTGGAAGATGATCACCCCTTCGATGGTCCCGTACGGGTTCCAGCCCGTGAACTTGCCCATGTCGTCGAAGCCTTCGACGATGGGGAGTATGGCCACCTGCAGGGGCACGACCATGAGCCCCACGACGGTCAGGAAGACTACGTTGCGCCCCCGCCACCGGCCGAACACCAGGGAGTAGGCGGCGAGGGAGGAAACGGCCACCACGAGGAGCGTCGCCGGGACAGTGATCTTGAGCGAAGTCCGCAGCGAGTCGAGCGCGCCCCCGGCCGAGAACCCTGACGGGACCGTGCCCCCCTTGGGCCCGGCAAAGAGCTCCTTATAGTTGTAGAGCGTGAACTGGGCCGGGGCCGCTAGTGCGTGCCACCATCCGGACTCCTCAAAAAGCCCGGACTGGCGGAACGAGATGATGAGCATCGAAATGCTCGGGAGCAGCCACAGCAGCGCTACCAGGATCAAAAAGCCGTTAAGCACGGCCCGAGAGGGGCGGAAATGACGGAGGCGGCCCCGGCCCGGCCCGGCGGGCGTCGTTGCCGTCGCCGTCGGGACCGGTTTGTCGTCCATCGCCAGGTCCGCAGTGGCCATAGTCATCTGTGCTCTCCCCTCGTGCGGCGCCGCTTGCCATGTTTGAGTTCCGGGCGTTGGCGCCCGTGCCCGGCGCTCAACTGCCCCCTCCCTTGATCCTCTTCAGGTTGAACAGCATGGCCGGGATGACCAGAAGGAACAGGACCACGGCCAGGGCACTGGCCAGACCTGTGTGGATGCCCGACGTAAAGCCCTTGTAGTAGATGTCGGAGGCCAGCGTGCTGGATTGGCCCCCCGGCTCGGAGGTATCGGCGCCCAGGTTGATAATGATGTCGAAGATCTTGAGGACATTGATGATCATGGTGACCATGACGACAATGAGCACCGGGGCCAACATGGGGATGGTGACTAACCGCAAGGTCTGCCACTCCGTCGCCCCGTCGACCCGGGCCGCCTCCAGGGCCTGGCGGTCGAGTGCCGCCAACCCGGCGCCAACGACGACCATGGTGAAGCCGGCCCAGATCCACAGGTAGGCGACGATCATCGCCAGGTCGACCAGGGGGACGCTGAGCAGCGCCTGCTCGGTCTGGCTGAGACTGCCGGTGGGTGTCAAGGACTGGCCCCCCAGCCAGGAGACGCCGGTGCCACCGGCGCCGAAGCCGGGGGCGAAGTTGGACGCCTCGACCTGGGCCCGGAACTTCCCGGTGCCGACGTTGGAGAACATGAACTGCCCGTCCGCCCCCGTCGTCGTCGTCGCCACCGTGGCCCCTTGGCTGTTGACCAGGGCCAGGTGTAGGAGCGGGTACCCGTCCTCACCGGCGAGCACCGACGTGGTGTTGGTCGGGTTGTTGGGCGAGAAGTCGCGCCACACCAACCCCGTGATGGCACCGGCGACGGGTTTGGGGCTGACGGCTTGACCGGCTCCCAGGGCCTGGAAAGTGGTGGGCGGGAACCCGGTCAGGCCGATCCGCACCGTTCCCCCGGCCGCCGTGGCGGCGGCGCTCTCGACCGTCCCGTGCGGGCCCCCGACGGCGTTGTAAGAGCCCAGGGAGGCGGCCGTCTGGCCCGGGCTGAGCGGGTAGGCGCCCGGGGGGTTGAAAATGTCCGACACGCCTTGGATGATGGCGTTGACCACACCGACATGGGGGTTGACGTCGAAAATCTGGGCGAACACCATCGACGACGCCGTGACGCTGAAGACGATGGGCAGGAAGATGATCGTCTTGAAAGCCGTGGCCCACCGGATGCGCTCGGTCAGGACGGCCAGCACCAGGCCGATGGTGGTCACCAGTAACGGGAAGATCAGGACCCAGATGACATTATTGCGGAAGGCGACTAGGGTCTCGGCCGTAGTGAACAGGTTCTTATAGTTGGTGAAACCGATGGCCTTGGTCCCGGTCTCGTTGAAGAAGCTGTCCTTGACCGTCACAATGGCTGGGTAGACCACGATGGCCAGCAACCAGATCGCGCCCGGGGCGAGGAAGGCCAGGGAGGCGAGGTGGTCCTTAGTGCTGCCCTCGACCGAGCCCTTGTGCTTGCGGTGCGGAGCACCTTCCATTTGAGCTGCAGCTACTGCCATTTAACTGCCACCACCATGTTGCGGCCCCCTTACCCCTCTGACGACTTATCTGGCTGGTAGGCAAAAGCGGGGCGTGACCGGGTTCCCCCGGTCACGCCCTGGTTCTTGACATGGCCCTGACGGCTCAGCTCAGGCCCATGCACCTGCAACTAGCTATTTAGCTAAGTAGCTATTAGTGGCCCATGGCCGCGGTGGCCTGCTTCTGCATGGTCGCTTCGATGGAGGTCAGGTTGGAAGAACTCGGGTTCTTCACGAAGTTGAGCATGTCAGCCCACAGATCGGGCTCCCAACCTGTCTGCAGGTCGTCCAGGCTGAACACAAACGCCGTGGCATGCTGCAGTTCGGAGGCGTCCGCCCTGGTCACGGGATCGGGATAGCTGCTGGAGGGCACCTTTGTATTAGGCGACGCGAAGCCTCCCAGGTGGGCCCAGATCTCCCCCGGCTCGGGGCTGGCCAGGTACTTTATGAAGGCCTTGGCCTGCGCCGTCGGGCGTATGAGCATGGCCACGTCTCCGGCCCCCTGAAGGGCACTGGCATTGGCCTGGTCACCGGCGGGCGCCGGGAAGGGGAAGAAGTCGTAGCACGGGGTCCCGGCGGGATTGGCCGTGCACGCCTTGCCGCCGGCGGCCTTGGTGCCCGCAGTGGCGTTGGGCTCATTGCCGGTAATCTCGCTCACCACGAAGTCGGCCTCTATCACCATGGCCGCCTTGGGCGTGGCCCCTGACTTGGGGAAAACCTGGTCCACGCACGACGGGTAGTTCCCCCCGCTACCGAGGGCGCCAGCCGTGCCGCCCAGGAGGTACTGAGGCTTGCCGACCAGCTCGCCCAGCGTGTTAAAGGCGGTTGTCACCGTCGGGTCCTGCCAGGACAGGTCGTGGGCGGCCAGTTTGTTGTAATCGGCGGCTCCCGCCGTCTTCAGGTAGATGTTTTGCCAGAGGTCGGCCACCGGCCACCCGATGTCGCCGCACAGCGAGAACGGGGTGACGCCCGCCGCCTTCAGCGTGGCGGCATCAGCCAACAGCCCCTGCCAGGTCGTGGGCGTGCCCTTGATGCCGGCCAACGCGAACTCGGCCGGGTTGTACCAGATGGTGTTCTTGTTGGCGGCCTTGAACCACACGCCGTAGAGCTTGCCGTTGTAGCTGGCGAGGCTGTTCCAGGCCGAACCGTAGTCCGACGCCTCGCTGCCGATGACGGACGAGATCGGTTGGATCGAACCCTTGGCCGCTAGCGCGTCGAGGGTGGCGGGTGACGGCACCAGAGCCACGTCAGGGCCCTTACCTCCGGCCACAGCGGCCTGGACGGTGGCGGCGATGTTGCTCGATTCGCCTCGATAGTTGATGGTGATGCCTGTCTCGGCCGTGAACGGAGCGTAGGCAGCCTCGAAGTACTGCTGCTCGACGCTCGTCCATTCGGACCACACGGTCAGGGACCCGCCGATGTGCGACAAGGCCGGGCTGACGGTCGAGGCGCTTGCCGGGACGGCGGGACCGACCAACGAGCCCCCCAGGGCCAGCATGCCCGCCATTGTGGCAATCGATAGAAACTTGCGGCTCCGCCTCGCCGAAAGGACCGACATTGATGTCATTTGCTGATTCCCCTTTCAATTGTGAGCTTCACTGCTGTGCCTCTCCTTCCTTTTTGTGTACACCGGGCTGACCAGTTGCCCGACATCGGTCGGGCCGAACATCCAGCTGTCGTCGCCGCCGTAACCGCCGCCCGCACGCGCCGGTGCGGCCAGCGGCCCGCTCCCCAGGACGGCAGTGGTACTGCGCATGACCAGGCGCGTGGGCGCGTGCAGCACCACTGGCGGCACCTCGCCCGGCCTGATCACGGCATCGACCATGTGGCTGGCGATCTGGCGGCCCTGGTCGCGCACGTCCTGGGCGATCGTCGTGAGGTCGAAGTACTGGGCCATGGGATGGTCGTCGAAGCCGACCACGGACACGTCGGCGGGCACGCGAAGGCCCACGCGCCGCAACGCTCGCAGGGCACCTACTGCCATCTCGTCACATTCTGCATATATGGCAGTGGGCAGGTTACGGCGGCCGAGCAACTGAACGGTGGCTTCGTCGCCACCTTCGATGGTAAAGGTGCCGTGGGCCTCGAGATCGGGGTCGATCGGGATGCCCGCCGCCTTGAGCGCGGAGCGGTAGCCGGCCCGGCGCTGGAGCTCGGCCGTGAAGTGCTCCGGCTCATTGGGGTCCCCCGAGATGATGGCTATCCGTTGGTGGCCGAGGTTGATGAGGTGCTGAACGGCGGTGGAGGCGCTGCCGGCGTCGTCGATCCTGACACTGGAGAAGCCCTCGACATGCGTCCCCACCATGCACACCGGCACATCCAGGGCGCGCAGGGCGTCTATCTCCGGCTCGGTCAAGGCCAGGGTCACCAGCAGCACACCGTCCACCCGCTTACGGAGCAGTCCGGACGAGAAATAGGTCTGGCGCATATCCGTGTCACCGACGTGATAGAGCAGTAGATCCAGCCCGGCTTGCCGAACCACCTGCTCCACCCCCCCGAGGAGCTCGGCAAAGAACCACCTGGTCAGGTAGGGCATGACGACGGCGACGCTGCCCGTGCGGCCCGTGGCCAGCCGGTAGGCGGCCGGCGAAACGCTGTAGCCGAGTTGTTCGGCTGCTTCCCGGATGCGCTCGGTCGTGCTGGTCGAGACACCGCCGACGCCCCGCAGCGACCGGGACACGCTGGACGGGGACACTCCAGCCATGCCGGCCACCTCTTTGATCGTGGTCTTGACCAATCCCCCACCTACCTCAGACAGGCGGCCAGCGGCCAGCGGCCTGCATGCTGAATCCCCCCCTCGGGACAGGTCCCGAGTGACGGCATCGTAGCTCCGGGGCCCCGCCCACACAAGCGCTTGCGTAGCTTTTTTTCAGGGGGTCTTTGCCGAACCGGTCAAGGCGGGGCGCCTCCTGACCCAAACGGTTGGGGCGGTATTGCGTAGATGAACGTCGCCCTCGTGGCTGGGGCCTGAGCCGACTATAGGGAGGGCGACCACACCGGTGCCACGGACCGAGCACACTGGTGGGGATGGCCACGGCGCTCGTGCAGGTCCCTACCACTGGTGCCCGGACAAGGCCGCCCCTGTTGAGCGTACGGGGCCTCTACGTCACCTACGGCGACCTGTCCGTGCTGAACGGCGTCGACTTCCAGGTGTGGCCGGGCCAGCTCGTCGCTTTGACCGGGGAGAACGGCGCCGGAAAGTCGACCTTGGTGCGCTGCATCGCCGGCGACATCTCGCCCGACGTCGGCGAGGTCCGGATCGGGGGCTCGACCGTCCGCTCCAACGCCGGCGCCGCCCACAGCGGCCTCGCCGTCGTGTGGCAGGACCTCGCCCTGTGCGACAACCTCGACGTAGCCGCCAACATGTTCCTCGGCCGCGAGCGCGGCCGCTGGCTCGTCTCTGACTCCAAAGCCAGCCAGGCCACCCGGCAGGTCCTGGGTTCCTATGGGATAGAGCTGAGCGACGTCAGGTCCGTGGGCTCGCTGTCCACCGGCCAGCGCCAGCTCCTAGCCGTGGTCCGAGCCATGCAGAGCCACCCCCTACTGCTCGTCCTCGACGAGCCCACGGCTGCCCTCGGCGTGAAGGAGACCCGACTGGTCGAGGAACTGATAGGGAAGCTCAAGGCGCAAGGTACGACCGTGCTCCTGGTGTCCCACGAGGTCGAACAGATCTTCAACCTCGCCGACCGCATCCTGGTGATGCACCGTGGTCGGGTTGTGGCCGACTTGCTCCCGTCACAGACCCACCCCGACGACGTCGTGGCAATCATGTCCGGCCACCCCCCCGCTACCACCGCCAGGCACCAGCTCACCCGTTTGCAGAACCTGGTGGACCAGCTGGCGCTGGCGCGGCCGAGCTCCAGCCTGCCCCTGATCATCTCCGCCCTGGGCGCCGCGCTTGGCACCAAGCAGCTTTGCATCCACCTCGTGGAGGACCAGTCCCTACGCCTGGTGGCGGCGGAAGGCCTACCTCCGGAGCTGCTGGAGACCTGGGGCTCCGTGCCCGTCGGCCCTGGCGGTGGCCCCATGGGTGTCGCTGCGGCCGGAGGCCGGGTCGTCATCGATGATGACATCGACAATAACCCGACCTGGCGGCATTTTTCGGCCCTGGTGAGAAAGGCGGGCATACGTAGTTCCTGGTCAGTGCCCTTGGTGGCCTCCAGCGGGCTCATCGGGGTCATCACCGGATGTCAGCCGTTCGTGGGCCGGCCGCACCGGGACCAGATGGACCTCGTGTCCCTCTACGCCGGCTACGCCGCCGGCGCCATTGAACGCGACCGCTTGTTCGGCGAAGTTACCGCTCGCAACCGAGTGCTGGAGACCATCCGCGAAATCCTAGAGACGCTGGCCGGGCCAGAGCCGGTCTCGACCAGCCTCCTGTTGGCTCTGCAGTCATTGCACCGCGGTCTTCGGGCCACCGAGATCGAGCTCTGGGTCAAGTCATTGGGGGGTGTGCCCCGGTGCGCCGCCTTTATTGATGGCGACAACCACGCCCACCGGGACCTTCTCCAACGGGACGGGGCCGACGCCATCAATGCCTTCTCGGCCCCTCCCCATTCCGGGGGACCTCGCCACCTGAGGTCTGGGGGGCCGACCACGTGATCGCCACGACCTTTGACGCACCGAACGGGCGAGCCGCCCTTGTTGCCCGCTGGTTGCTCTCGGACGTGCCCGACGATGCCGTGGCACTGCTCGGGGACGCCGCGAACTCGGTGCGGCTGGCCCTGGAGCGGGACGAAGCGGAGGAGGCACACCAGCAAGCGGCCGCTCTGCGTCGCTCCCACCAACTTCAGCGGGACTTCCTTTCCCGCCTGAGCCATGAACTGCGAACCCCGCTCACCGCCATAAGGGGATATGCCAGCAGCCTGCTGGCGTCGGACGTGACTTGGGACGACCAGTCGAAGACGCGTTTCCTGAACAGGATCGAGGGGGAGTCGTCGCGCCTCGGCCGCCTCGTGGGCGACCTGCTGGATTTCTCTGCCATCGAGTCCGGTCTGCTGCGCCTGCAACAGGACTGGTGCGACCTTCCTCTCGTGATCGAAGCCGCCGTCTCCTGCTTACACCCCGAGGGCGCGGAGGCCGTGACCGTTTCCTGCCCGCCCGAGATTGGACCGCTATGGGCGGACCACGACCGCTTGGAGCAGGTCTTCGTCAACCTCCTGGACAACGCCTTGCGCCACAATTCGCCTGGGACAGAAGTCAAGGTCGAGGTCGCTGGGGCCGGGACGGACAGCGTGAGCATTCGGGTCAGCGACGACGGAAGAGGGATCCCCAGGGAGCTCAAGGAGCAGTTGTTCGAGTCCTGGGCGCGGGACGCCACCAGCGCGCCGGGGGCGGGCCTTGGCCTGTCCATTGCCAGAGGGATAGTGGTCGCCCACGGCGGGCGTATCAGGCTCGAGGACACCCGCCGGGGAGCGTCCTTCGAGATAGTGCTCCCGTTCGAGGGACCGGAGGAGACCGTTGCATGACTGTCGTGGAGAGGCGCACCAAAGCTCTTCTGGTAGAAGACGACCCCAACATCGTCGACCTCATCCGGAGCAACCTGACCGTTCGCGGCTTCGACACCTGCGTATCCCCTGACGGGTCGCGGGCCCTTCAGCTACTGGAGACCGAGTCGCCCGATGTGGTGCTGCTCGACTTGATGCTGCCCGATGTGGACGGGTTCGAGCTCTGCCGTCAGATGAGGGAACGCTCGGGCGTCGGCATAATCGTCGTTTCGGCCCGGGGGGGCCAGCACGACAAGGTCGCCGCTCTCAACTTCGGGGCCGACGACTACATGACCAAGCCCTTCGGGGTCGAGGAACTGCTGGCGCGGATCACGGCCACACTGCGCCGGACCCGGCCCGCCGAGCCGGTGGAGGTCTCGCCGCTGCGCATCGAGGTCGGTGACCTCGTAGTGGACCTGGCCAGGCGCCTGGTCACCCGCGGGGGCGACGTGGTGCACCTGACGCCGACGGAGTTCGCCCTGTTGAGAGAGCTTGCCGTCAACCGTGGCAAGTTGCTTACGCACGCCCAGCTCCTGCGGGGCGTGTGGGGCCCGGGCTACGCCACCGAGACCGAGTACGTCCGAGTGTACGTCCGCCGGCTGCGGGCCAAGTTGGAGAGCGGTGGCGGTCCTCCAGTGATCATCACCCAGCCCAGGGCAGGTTACCGCTTCATCCCCGATTGAGAACTCCCTGGTCAACCCGGGTGCCGGGGAGGCCGCACGTGCCCGCCGTCTCGCCGCCCCACTTCGCCTTGGCCCCTCCGGTGCCGCCTCAGTTCGCTCGTCCTTTAATCAAATCTTCATGAATTATTAACGTTGGGCCTCCTTCGTTGACGTTCGCGTTCACATTGGCCGACCTACCGTCGGCCTCGCCGGAGCTACCCGATAAGCACTCCGGCCGGCTACGCCGGGCGCACGTCGTCATGTCGTGCACCAGCTTGCTTGGCGCTTGAAGCGCCACCCCGGCCCTATCCCGGCGGGCTCGGACAAATCGGTACCCGCTCCACTTCTTCTCTGCAGACAAAGGGGATAAAATGAAAATGAAACACAAGGTACGGATGGCGGGATGTGCAACAGTCGCCGTGTCCGCCATGATCGTGTCCATGGCCGGGCAGGTGACGATGGCATCGTCGGCCTCAGCCACCACCATGGGCATCTCGGCCCTCAGCTTCAACCGCAACTTCAGCAGCATGGCGCTCCTGAAGCCCATCGTGGCCAAGGGCAGCGGCGGCATTACCGCCATCCTTCCTGACACCGTGTCGTCGACCCGCTACGTCGAGTTCGACGCCCCGTTCCTGATCGAGGCCATGCAGAAGGCCGGCCTCCAGCAGACGGACATCAACGTCGAGAACGCCGACGGCAGCGATGCCACCGAACTGGCGATGGACCAGGCCGCCGTGACCTCCGGTGACAAGGTCGTAATCATGGACCCGCTGGACTCCGGTGTCGGGGCCAAGATCGAGTCTTACAACGCCGCCCACGGAGTAAAGACGATCGACTACGACCGCCTTACCCTCGGTGGCCAGCGCAAGTACTACGACAGCTTCAACAACGTCGCAGTCGGCACGCTGCTCGGCAACGGCCTCGTGAGCTGCATCTCGTCGTGGGGCGTGTCCAAGCCCGTCGTCCTGGTCATGCACGGTGCCGACACTGACAACAATGCCACCCTGTTCGCCGATGGCTATGACGCCGTCCTCCAGCCCTACTTCGCGAAGGGCACCTACACCCTCGTCGGCAAGCTTCAGCCCAATGAGGTTCCTGCCGGTACGTGGACGCCGAACGACGCCCTCAGCGAGTTCCAGGGCACCTTCACCAAGAACCCCACCATTAACGCTGTCCTTACGCCGAACGATGAGAACGCGGCGCCGATCATCCACTACCTCATCACGAGCAAGGGCCTCAAGCCCCACACCTTGCCCTTCACGGGCCAGGATGCCACGTTGCAGGGCTTGGCCAATGTCCTCACCGGTTACCAGTGCGGCACGGTCTACAAGCCGATCTTCGAAGAGGCCCAAGCAGCCGTGGCTCTCGCCGTCTACGCCCGGGCCGGTGTCACCCCGCCCGCGGCGCTGGTCAACGGCAAGACCCTTGACTCCGTCGAGCACAAGCAAGTGTCTTCGGTGTTGTTGACGCCGGAATGGGTAACCGCAAAGAACATGGGCTCGACGGTCATCGCCGACCAGTTCGTGCCTGCGGCCACCCTGTGCGCAGCCCCGTATGCCTCTGCCGCGTCGTGCACGGCGGCGGGCATCAAGCCGTAGCCTCTTAACGTGTAGTTATGCGCGAGCGCCTGGGCGTCACCTAAGGCCCAGGCGCTTGCGTTGTTAGCGCCGCTACGAGAGGTTGGGGACTTCCATGAGAGGTGGTCTCGCCGGGGACCGGCGAGACCAGGACGTGTGGCCCTGCGGGGGAGGGTGGCTCCGCAAGGAGAGCGAGGATAGATATGGCTGTATCTACGCAGGGAGCCCAGGCCCAAGGGCTGTTGCCTCGGGGCAGGCCCCTTCTGGAGCTGCGGGGGATCCAGAAGACCTTTGGCCCGGTCCGGGCCCTGAGCGGGGTGGACCTGGTGGTCGCTGCCGGGCAAGTCACGGCCCTATGCGGCGACAACGGGGCCGGCAAGAGCGTGACTATCAAGATCATTTCGGGCATCCACCCATCCGACGGGGGCCAGATCTTCTGGCGGGGGGAGCCGGTGGATATCCATACGCCGAAGGACTCGGCTGCCCTCGGCATCGCCACGGTGTACCAGGATCTGGCCTTGTGCGACAACCTCGACATCGTGCAAAACATGTTCCTCGGCCGTGAGCCGACCAGGTTCGGTGGCCTGGACGAGGCGCCCATGGAGGTGGCCGCCCGCAAGACCCTGGCCGACCTGCACGTGACCACGGTACGGTCGATCCGCCAGCCTGTTTCATCGCTGTCCGGTGGCCAGCGCCAGTCCGTTGCCGTCGCTCGGGCCGTCCTGTGGAACTCGCAGCTCATGATCCTCGACGAGCCCACCGCAGCCCTCGGGGTGGCGCAGACGGGTATGGTCCTGGCCCTGGTCCGGCGGCTGGCCCAACAGGGCTACGGCGTACTCATCGTGTCCCACAACCTCAACGACGTTTTCGAGGTCGCCGACAACGTCGCCGTTCTGCGCCTCGGGCAGATGGTGGCACAGGCCCCCGCTGCTCAACTTGACCGCCAGAGCGTCGTCGAGTTGATGACCACCGGTACGGTGGGCGGCCAGCCCTTCGCCGACGCATTGACGCCAGCCAACGGGTCCGTGGAGGCCCAGCCATGACAATGAGCCCACCACAGCCGCCCGCCATCCCGGGCACGAGCGTCCCCGAGTTCGAGGAAGACGTCCCAGAGGTTGCGGCGGTCGGTACCGCGGCACCCGAGGTCGTCGCTGACAACCTTATTGACTACATCAGGGCCTGGGCGCGCAAGGTCCGCTCCGGCGACAGCGGTGTGCTCCCGGTCATAGGCGCACTCATCATCATCGTCATCGTCTTCCAGATCAAAGAGTCGAAGTACCTGTCTGCGGGGAACCTGGTCAACCTGTTCAACCAGATGGTCGTGTTCGCGCTCTTTGCCATGGCCGAGGTCTTTGTCCTCCTGCTCGGAGAACTAGATCTGTCCATCGTCTACAACGCGGGCATTGGCGCTACCTTGATGGCCGCCTTCGTGGCAGGGCCTTACAACCTCCCGTGGTGGGTCGCCATCTTGATCGGACTGGCCACCACAACCGTAATCGGCCTGCTCCTGGGCACCCTCATCACACGGCTACGCCTGCCCGCTTTCATCGTCACCCTGGCCGGGTTCTTAGGCTTCGAGGGTGTGATGCTCTGGTTATTCGGCCGGTTCAGCATCGCTCTCAGCGGCACTATCCCCATCACCAACAAAGTGCTGACTGACCTTGTTGCCGGCAGCATCACCCCGGTCGCGGGCTGGGTGACCATGGCGGTTTTGGTAGTGGCTTTCGGGGTCTACAACGTGATGAGGAACATGCGCCTCCGTGCCTCCGGGCTGGTCACGGCGCCGGTCGGCCTTACTGTGCTCAAGGCCGGGGCTGTGGCCGTCGCCGCCATCGTCGTGGTGACGATATGCAACATCAACCGCGGCACGCCTACCTTCCCCGACCGAGGCGTCCCCTGGTCGATCCCCATACTCTTGGCCATTTTCGCCGCTGACACTCTCCTGCTGGGCCGGACACGCTTCGGCAGGTACGTATACGCCATCGGCGGTAACGCCGAGGCGGCCCGGCGCGCCGGTATCAACGTCTCCAGGATCCGGACCGTGGCTTTCGGGCTCACGGGCATGATGGCCGGCCTGGCCGGGATGATGTACCTCTCGCTCCTCGGGTCGATCTCCTCTGACATCGACACGAGCTACATGCTCTATGCCGTTGCGGCTGCCGTCATCGGCGGCACGAGCCTCTTCGGCGGCCGGGGCAAGGCCCTACACGGCATCCTCGGCGGCCTGGTTATTGCCGCCGTCTACAACGGCATCGACCTGATGGGCCTCGGAGCGGAGTACGAGTACATGGTCGTCGCCGTCGTCCTGCTCATCGCCATCACGGTGGACTCCTTTGCCCGAGGCGTGCGAAGGGCCCGTTAGCCACTGACCTCAACTCGGGCCCGCCCGCCGGACGGCACTAGACTCGCCGTTTACGGGGGTGTAGCTCAGCCCGGTAGAGCGCTACGTTCGCATCGTAGAAGTCGCCGGTTCGAATCCGGTCACCTCCACAAGACAAGAACGCCCTGGTCAGAGGGCACTTTTGCTATGCTTCCGAGGCAATACCCCCGTGGGGTATATAGGCCTCGTGACTCAACGTGACTCTTTGATCCCTGGGCGGCCGTCAAACAGGTAAAGGTTTGTTCCACGCGTCGATCCTTTTGAGAAAGGCCTCGAAGACCTTGAACTGCGCCGTCACCTCGGCGGTGAACTTCACCAGGTCGTTGCGCCGGGGCGTCGTAGTGCCCCTTGGTCGCCGCCATGTACCAAAGGCCATAGCTGGCACCTATGCGTAGCACGGACAACAGCCACGCCGACCAGTTCGCCTGAGCCGAGACATACGGGATGGGGTGGTGCTGGACCCTGAACCTCTGGGCGTCCTCAGCCAACTGCAACGCCGTATTGAGCCTCTCCGAAAGATCGTGGCTCGTCGGGCTGGCCTTGAGCGCCACCAGGTACTGGTTTTCGTCATAAGCGATCCTCAGTTCGTCGCTAAACCCGAACTTTGTGTACCAGCGCCGGCAGGCCGCCGCCACCGCCGGGGTTAAGGTCGGGGTGGCAACCTTTTTGGCCAAAGGCGGGTACGGGCCGTCGCATTCGTAGTCGCCGGCTTGCGGAACAATATTGGTGGAAAGAAGGAACTCAGTCCCTGCCGGGTTGCAGGCGACCATGCGACCATTTACCGTCACCGGGTCGAGGCCGGAGCCACCCAGGCCCGGAGGTTGCTCGAAGCCTTGCGGCATAAGGTGGAAAGCGCTGGGCCCGAAGTTGACGAAGAAGAACGGGAACACGGTGAGTTCGGCGTCAGGCGTATTAGGCGGCAAGGACGCGCTGCTAAAAAAATTGTACTCGTAGGATCGACCAACCAAACTGTTCGCACCTCCGTCGGCAGGCTTACCCCCACTGGCCAGGTCTTTTGCGGAAAGGGAGGACTTTCGTCGCCCTGTCCTGCACACGCCACCAGCAGGAGCGGCAGACGCCCTTGCCTGCCGTGGCGTGGAATTCGCGCGAAGTGCGATGGCAATGAGGAACCCAGACCGGACCAGCGCTCCACGCTTTCGTCGCACCCCTTGGGTCCCGTTAGGACCTCGATGGCGACCTTGTTTGACCTCCTCCTCTGCGGATGGAGGTCGACGGACCAGGCGTCTGGCACCGGTCCTGTGGCCTAACCGCCGGGCCTGGGGTTTCGCCCAGGTGCGCCTAGGACGGTACCGACGGAACGGTCCAGGATGCTCTCGTCCGTGCTACTGGTGGGGCAACTTCTTGGCCGGCGAGCCTCTCACGGTGGCCGACGGCTACCAGCGCATCCTCGTCCAGCTAGGAGCAGGAATAGGATGCCGACACCACTACCGGTTGGTCGACTCGTCGCGCCAGGAAGGGGCACATTACCCTAGCGGGCGGGCGTTTAGGACGGACATGGTCCCTGAGACAGTGTTGGCGATATATACGGTGCCGGTGGCCTGGTCCACCGCCAGGCCCACCGGCTTCGAACCCACAGCCAGCTCGGGGGCCAGGGCGGGGCAGCCTTTTGTAACCTCGGAATTGCAGTCGGCTGTCCGCAACACAGACACCGCCGCGCTCCCCCTGTCAGTGATATAGAGCACCCCCGCCTCTTGGTCGAGGGCGACCAAGCGAGCTGAGCGCCCAATATAGGCAGTAGGGAACACCTTGTGGCACCCGCTACCGATGAACCCGTTGCAAGTGGACGTGTTGACCATCGTCACTTCTCCGGGAAGGTCACCATTGCGGTTGTCGGCCACGTAGAGCGTGTGCGTTGCGTCGTCCACCGCCAGCCCATAGGGGAAGGTACCCACCCGCACCGTTACCGGGGCGCGGGTGCACCCGGTGAAATCCGTGCCGTTGCACGTCTGGCCATTGACCACATAGACGCTGTCACTGGCCGTGCCTTGCAGCGCGCCCGTGTAAGTGACCGGCCCCGAGATAAGCGCGTAGGTCGAGGCCGCGTAGAGGGTACCCGTGGCGTTGTCGACGGCCAGCTCATGAGTACCCTCGCCCACGGTCACGGTCCCGTGAGGCAAAGAGCAACCCGAGGCCTCCTCAGCGTTGCAATTGGCGATGTCCACCACTGCCACTTTGTTGAGAAGCTTTCCATAGGGCACATAAAGCGTCGCCGTCCCGGGGTTTACCACTGGCGACCCGGCGATCGGGCCAATAGCGATCACCTTGTAAGGCTTCTTACAGCCGCTCGTGACCGTAGCGTTACAGGTGGCCGCGTTTATCATCGAGACGGTGCCGTTGGTGGGGTCGGAGGCATACAGGGTATGTGTCGAGTCGTCAATGGCCCCCAGGGCGTCGGCGGGGTCTTTGACTGGGATCCTCGCCACCGGGGTACAGCCCCCCAGGTGCCTCAAGTCGCACGTGGACGCATTGATTACGTCGACAACGGGGTCGTTGGCGTTGCTGGCGTAGAGGGTCCCGGTGCTGGGGTCAAGCGTCTCCCAGTACTCGGCGTTGGGCGTGCTCGCCTGCTCCAACCGGCAGCCCGAGGTGTCAAGCGCGTTGCAGCGGGCCACGCTGACCACCGACATCGCGGCGCCCCCACCCACGTTGACGATATAGGCAGTGTTGTTCTGCGGTGTGAGGAGAAAAGTGTTGGGCTCGCCGATGTAGCCGGCCGGCCCGTCAGGGGTTGCCTTTGCGCTCGGCACAGCCTTCGGGCACGCCGCTGCGACCGGCCCGGCACATGCGCTGGTACTCAGCTCGGACAGAGTGTCGTCGCTCTGGTTGAGGGTGAACAGCGTGTGCAGCTTGGGGTCGACGACCACGTCAGCCGGGTTCTCGCCCGTGGCTACGGCCGGTGGCCTAGCAGCGCAGCCGGAACTGACCGTCGCATTGCACCGGGCCCCGTCGAGTACAGAGACCGTGTTGTCGTTGAAGTTAGGGACATAGACGGTGCCGCTGGCCTGGTCCACCACGGCCCAGTAGGCCCCGCTGCCCACGGTCACGGTCTTGGGCGTTTGCCCACAACCACTCTCGTCTGCGGCGTTGCAGGTGGCCCCGTTGATCACCGAAACAGTGTTGCCATTGCCGGCATTGTTGCCCACACCGTCATTAGCGGCGTAAACCGTGTCGGTAGCGATGTCAACGTCGAGGTCGGCAGCGCCGCCGGCGTCCTTCACCAGTGCGGCTCTCTCGCCGCAACCCGAGGTGACCTGGGCGTTGCAGTGGGCCAGGTCCACCATGTCGACCCCGCCATTGAGGTCGGCAACGTAAAGCGTGTCCGTGACCGGGTCGACCACCTCGCCGACGAGGAACCCGCCCACCTTGATGGTGGCCACGTCTTTGTCACAACCCTTAGTGACCGAGGCGTTACACATGGCGCCATCGACCACGGTGACCGTCCCGCCTGCATTGGACAAGTACACGCTGTCCGTCGCCTCGTCGACGGCGGCGGCGAGGGGCTGGTCAGCCGGTGCCGTGGCCAAGACACGGCAGTCGGAGCGGTCGACGATGTTGCACTTGGAGGTACTTATGACGTCGACGGCGCGACCGGGCGCAGAAGTCGGGCAATAGGGCTTCGGGCATTGGACGGGGACATAAATCGTCCCTGTCGCCGGGTTGATGGCCGGTGTGCCGGGGCTGCCGGTCAAATCCACGAAGGTGCTGGCCACCGTGCTCGGCACAGGCGAGGCTGTCGTCGCCACGGGCGCCACCCCGGCCAGGACAAAGCTCACCGCCATGAGGACGGCAATTATCCGTGCCCCCAAAGTTAGTGCTGGACGAAGCCCGTGTGCCCGCCTGCGGCCTTGGGGAACCGGGATGCTTGAGGACCCTGCCGCAGGCGCTGAAGCGGGGCCGGCAAGGCAAATGAGCGCGGCTGACCTTCGAAGGTACATGACTATTCCGATCTGTTGGTCTATGAGCGGTTTAGGAAGGCGGCGGGTGGGCGGAACGAGAGCCACGCCCCTGCGGCGCAGCTCTCGGGGAAGGCCTATCGACGTTTTGCTGTGGGAATGACCGTTGGGTTCTCTTGCTTTCTACGGGACTAGCGGTAGCACCGACAGGGCGCTCAGGCCGGCGACATAGAGGGTGCTGCGGATTTCCGAAATTCCCCACTGTCGATCACCGAAATTCCCCAGGCAACCTGAGGCGGTGAAGGGCTTGGGCGGAGCTTAGACCATGTTCAGTTGGCCACCTCCTGATCGGTCCCGGGACTGGCCTTAGAGCGGCCAAGGCCCCGTCGTGCGGCTTCGGCCCGGGCGCGGTGGCTGCGCATGCGGTAACTGTCGCCGTCGATGTTCATGACGACGCTGCGGTGCAACAGCCTGTCGAGCATGGCGGCGGCGATCATGGGGTCGTCGTTGAAGACCTTTCCCCACGATGCGATCCCGAGGTTGGTCGTGAGAGCGATGCTGCCCTTCAAGTACCTGCGGCTGACAACCTGGAAGAGTGCGCTGGCGGCCTCACCGGGCAGCGGCAGGTAGCCCACTTCGTCAATGATCAAAAGGCTCGGTCCCATGTAAAAGCGCATCGTGTTGGCCCATCGGCCCTCCAGCGCGGCGCGGTGGCAGCGTGCCGCCAGGTCGGCGGCGGTCGTGTAGTAGGTGCGCATCCCAGCGGCCAGGGCGGCATGGCCGAGGCCGACGGCGAGCATGGTCTTTCCGACACCGGGCGGCCCGATCAGCAGCACATTGGTGGCATCTTCGACAAAGCGCAGCGTGGCCAGCTCGTCGACGAGCTTTTTGTCGACCGAGGGCTGGGCCGAAAAGTCGAAGTCGGCGAGCGTGAACGGCGAGGGCAGGGAGGCAAAGCGGGCCAGGCTGGCGCGCCGTCGTTGCTCGACGGCGCTGACCTCGAGGGCGAGCAGTCGCTCCAAGAAGCTTTGGTGGGTAGCTTTGGCCTTGGCGGCGTGGTCGAGCTCGCCGGGCAAGGCTTCGGCGGCCGCTGTCATGCGCAAGAACGCCATATGAGAGCGCAGCTTTTGGTATTCCGAGCCCTCGCTCATGCGCTCACCTGGACCGAGCCGCCGAAGGCCAAGGCGATGACCTCGGCCAGGCCGTCCAGGTCCACCTGGGGCTCTTGGCCGCCCGGGCCGACCAGGCGTGCCCGCTCGGCCAGTGCCGCTTGGCCGGGGGGCTTGTTGGCCTTGCGGTCACAGGGCCGAGCCGTGGAGAACTGGCTGAGCACGACCGCTTCTAATGCGGCCCGGTGCTCGGCCGTGCGCACCATCTGGCCCGCTCCGGCGCTGGCAAGGTGGTGGGTGACGAGCAGGGCGCCGGCGGGGGTGAACACCTGTAGCGTCCCGGTCCCGAGGCGGTGGCGCAGCGTGAGTGCCATGCCAGTCATCCCCGGGGCAACCGAGTAGCGGTTGCCCCTAAAGGCGACACTGGCTTTGTCGTCGACGCTGCGTTGGACCTCGATGGTGGCCGGGTAAGCAACGGCGGGCAGGGCCATGAGCACCTCGGCGCCGGCCAGCTCAGCGACGTTCGGCCATGCTTGCCCCTGTCCGGGCTCGCCGGCCTCGGCGTAGCGCCCCGGTGGGCGCAGCCGTGCATCGCCGGCCGTTGACCAGAACCGGTCCAGGCTGACCTGGGCTTGCTCGGCTGTGGTCGCCGTCATCGTGCGCCACCAGCGGCCGCAGCAGAACTTCACGCCTGCTTCGACAGCTCCTTTGCGGTTGCCCCGCCGGGGCGGGCAGGGCACGACTATCGCCCCGTAGTACTTGGCCACCGGGGCAAAGCTGGCCTGCACGTCGGCACTGCCGGGCACGATCACGGTGGCCAGGCGGTCGGTGCGCCAATGCCGGGCGCTCCCGCCGAGGCGGCGCATCACGGCGTCCATGGCCTCGATGAGATGGGCCTGGTCCATCGATTCGGCAAGCACGCCCCGGGTGCGGCCCGAGTGCGACAGCGTGCCGAGCAGCACGTACGCCGTCGCTCCCCAGGGTGCTTTGCGCCGCTCGAACCAGTCCCATTGGATTTCCTCTCCGGCGGGGTGGTCGATCTCGATGGTCTCGCGGCCCTTCACTCCTGAGCAGCACTCGCAGTGCGGGCGCAACCCGGCCAAGCGGACCTGGCGGGCGAAGCTCACGTACGAGGATCCATAGCCGAGGGCGACGACCTCGTCGAACAGTGCACTGGCCCACAGGTGCGGGTCGTCGTCGAAGCGCGCAACGACATAGGCGCGGTAGTCGGCCAGGGCATCGGGGCGGGCCGGGCGACGAACGCCGGGAACCCGCTCACCGGACAGATAGGAGCGCACCGTCTTGCGGTCACGCCCGAGGTGGCGAGCGATGGCCGAGATGGTCCACCCCCGCTTGGACAAAGCATTTGCTTCCACGTCTTCTCCCACTGACAACATGGCGGGGGGCTCCTCGTGCTCAACGGCTTGGACACCGCAAGCATCGGGGAGCCCTCCGCGCGATTGGCGGACCCTTCTTTTCAGGCCCCTCCACAACCGCTTAGAACTGGGGAATTTCAGTGATCGAGTCTGGGGAGAATTCCGTGATCCTTAACAAGGGTGCCCACGGCCGGGTCGGCCACGATGGACGCCGCCCAGTGAGCCGTCGGCAGCTTGGTCGCCGCTTGTCCGCAACCGAAGCTGACCACGCCGTTGCAGATAGCCCCGTGGACCACGGACACACTGGCGTCGGCCAAGTTGGCCGTGTAGACATTATGTGTGAAGGGGTCAAGGGTTATACCGAGCGCGTTGAGACCCACCGGCACCTGGGGTGCCGCCTGGTTGCACCCGGTGCTAACCGAGCCGTTACAAGTGGCCCCGTTGACGACCCCAACCGTAGCGGCGTAGTCGCCGTAGGCGGACAGGGCTACGTAGACGGTGTCAGTGGCCGGGTCGACGGTGAGGCCCCAGGCGGGCAGTGTTCCGGGCCCCGTGGCGGTGGTGGAGCTCAGCCCTAGGGGCATGAGCACGGGGGACTGGTTGCAGCCCGTCGTATTGGCGGCGTCGCAGGTGGCGCCGTTCATCATGTAGAGCCCGAGGCTGATCGGCGTCCCTTGGGCGAAGTTATAGGTATCGATGGCGTAGATGGTGTTGGTCACCTGGTTGATGACAACGACTGGCTCGGAGTCGGAAAACAGGCCCCCCGAGTTGCCGACCTGGATGGTGCTCGGGACCTGGCCACAACCGGCGGTGACGATGGCGTTGCAGGTCCTGGCGTTGAAGACCGAGACCAGGTCCGGCCCACTGCTGGTTTCGGTGCCGACATACAGGGTGCCGGTGGCGACGTCGACGGCCAGGGTGGCGGCGTTGCCGCCCGGGACCGTGAGCGTCTCTGATCCGCTGCAGCCGGCTTGGTCGGTGGCATTGCAGGCGTCGGCGTTGACCACCGAGACGCTGCTTGGGCCGGCCGAGCTGACCGAGCCGAAGTTGGCCACGTAGACGGTGTGAGTCGATGGGTCGAGCGCTATGGCGTCCGGGTAGCTGCCCAGCGTGAGCTGCGGTGGCGTGGTGGAGCAGCCCGCCTGTGCGTGGCTGTTGCATGTCCCGGTATCGACCATGGCCACCACACCTCCGGTGATGTCATAAACGGTCCCCACGCCGGGGTCGGCGGCCAGGCCTTCGGGGGTAAATTTGTCCGGCCAACCGACCGGCACGGCAGTGGGGTCCTGCCGGCACCCGCTGGTGAGCGCCGCGTTGCAGTTGGCGGCGTTTATGACCGACACGTCGTTGTCAACCTCGTTGGCGACGTAGAGGGTCTGGGTCTGCGGGTCGAGCACGACACCCTCGGGACTGGCACCGGTGCGGGCTAGCGGCGGGTGCACGGCGGCGCACCCGGCCAGGTCGCTCCCGTTGCAGGCGTTGGTGTCGACGACGGCCACCGAGTCGTCCCCCTGATAGGTGACATAGGCCGTGTGCAACGGGATGTCCAAGGCTACGAACAAGGCGTGTACTCCCTGCGAGTACGGGAAGGACGACGTCGTGCCGTAGGGGGCGCTGGCGCAGGCGCCCAGGTCGCTTGCGTTGCAGTCGGCCAAATCCCAGGCCGAAATGGTGTCGTCATAGTTGGCCGTGTACAGGGTGTCGTTGGCGGGGTCGATCTCAAAGCCGTTCGGACCGCTATAGGTATCGCCCGTGAGCGTCCCCTGGTCGCCGCACCCCGACTGCAAGGCAGCGTTACAGGTGTCGGCGTCAAAGACGGTGATGGCGGCGAAGGTACCCACGTACACGGTATGGGTGACGTCGTCAACTACGACAGCGGAGGCTGGGCTCCCGACGTTGACCGTGGGAGGCTCGGTAGTCGGGCAGGCGGCCAGGTCAGCGGCGTTGCATGTCGCGCTGTCGATCATTGAGACCGTGGCGGGGCCGTTCCCGTTGTCCTGGTTGGGGACGTAGACGGTGTGATTGGCATCGTCGACGTAGATGCCGATCGGGCCTAACCCGACCGGCACTGTGGCCGGGTGCTGCCCACAGCCCGAGGTGTTGGTGGCGTTGCAGGTAGTGCCGTTGAACACCGAAACGGTGTTGTCGCCCCAGTTGGTCACGTAAACCGTACCGGTGACCTGGTCAACGGCAATTGAGCTGGGCAAGCTACCAACTGTGATTGTCGGCCACGGCCCATGACAGCGTGAGAGGTCCTGCGCCTGGCAATGGCGGGTGTCAATGACCGAGACCGTGTCCTCGTCGGCATACGGGCCATTGTCGTTGTAGCCGTCTGTGACATAGACAGTGTGCGTAGCCGGGTCGAAAGCCAGCTCGGACGGACCGGTCCCTGCGGGTGCCGAGCCCACCGTGGCCGCGCCCAGTGAGCCGGAGCCCGAACCGAGGGGCCCTGGCCCGTGGTACCCGGGTGCCCCACCGGGCCCCCACGGGACTGGGAAATGATGGTATGTGCCCACCACCCGGGCCGGGAGTGGTGTAGCGGCGGCGGCGGAGACCGCGGCCGCGGCGGGAACGAGAACCAGACCACAAGCGGCGACGACGCCGAACAAGGTGGTGGACTTCTTTCCCGGCGGGGCGCCGGTGCGGCGAACGGGCCGTGGGCGGCCCTCTCCGCGGGCACGACTTGAGATGTTGTTACTGAGGGCGTCGAGCATTTGTTGGGCTCACTCTCGCCTGGGGGGTACGTGGTTTGCGTCGGCGGGGCGTCGCTGCCCTCGGAGATGTTCCCGTCGAGCGGACCGGGTGAGGTGAACCTAAGATCGTGTGCTCGACATATGAGCGCAAAACGCTCGAAGAGCAGCTAGCGGCTCAGTTCCGGAAGGGTCGGCCGTGGCCTGTAACTCGCATCGTCTGCCTGGCGCAGAGGGGAGCCCGTGAATATCAGGCTGCTCGGGACAACCGAAGTGGTGGTCGAGGGCGCCGCCAGGCCGTTGGGGGGGCCGCGACAAAGAGCAGTGCTCGCCGCCTTGGCCCTCCATGCCGGGCGTGCCCTCGTGGTGAGTGAACTTATAGATGACCTCTGGGGTGGGTCACCTCCGGCGTCCGCCGGTCACACGATTGAGACTTATGTGTCTCGCCTCCGTCGAGTGCTCCACGTCGAAGGTGAGCCCGGTGTCCTTGTGGCAGGTCGGTCCAGCTACCGGCTCAACGTCGCGCCGGGACAAGTGGACGCTCTCCATTTTGGCGAGCTTGCTGCCCTGGGTGCGGGGGCCCTCGACCGGGGCGACGCACAATCCGCGGCGGGTTTCTACTCCGCTGCGCTGGCGTTGTGGCGCGGGCCGGCTCTAGCCGACGTCCAGGATTCGGCGTTCGCGCCGATCGCCGCCCGCCGCCTGGAGAGTGACCGCTTGGCCGCCTTCGAATCCTTGGCCGACGCACGGCTCCTTCTCGGCCAGCACCGCGAGATAGTCTCCGAGCTCGAGCTGGCCGTCGCCCTCGACCCCTACCGGGAGCGGTTCCATGCCCAGCTCATGGTCGCCCTCTATCGCTGTGGGCGCCAAGCGGACGCGCTGGCCGCCTTTCAAAGAGCGCGGTCCCGGTTGGCAGACGACCTCGGCCTCGACCCTGGTCGCGAGTTGCGCGATCTCGAACGGGCGGTGCTGCGCCAGGCGCCAGAGCTGGACGCACCTAGCCCGAGCCCCCCGCTCGGCGTCAGGGGGTTGGCATCGGCGACCGATGCGCAGGCCTCATCAGGATCTGTGGCCTCCGAGCGGGGCCCCGCCCGCACGGGGGCCCATCCCGTCGGCCGGTCAAGTGGGCGGTCCCGGCTGCCGTCGCTTGTGCCATCACCGTGGCTGCAACCATGGCCGCCACCGTCGGGCCCAAAACGGCCCCGGCCGTGGCCGCAGGCGTGAACGTTCTTGAAGCCATCGGGGCCAGCTCCGGCAATGCTACGGACCGCGTCGTCCTCCCGGCCCAACCCGGTGCGATCGCGGTGGCGGGAGGGTCCGTTTGGGTGGCCAGCCCCAACGGGTCGGCGGTATTTCAGGTTGGCCCGGCCGAGGCCGCTGTCACCGACCGGGTCCCGTCGGGCGGCGAGCCGGGCAGCATTGTAAGTGGTGGGAGCGCCGTGTATGTGGCCAGCACCATGGGCGCCACGGTGGAAAGGATCGACCCCGATAGCGGCACCGTCACCTGGACAAGCCAACTGGCCCAGACCGGCCCAGTGGCGATGGCATATGGGGACGGAGGCCTGTGGGTGGCGGACTCAACGGGCCAAGATCTGCTGGAACTGAGCCCGCTGTCGGGGTCGGTCCTGCGCACCTTGTCCCTCGACGTGCACCCCACTTCGATCGCCCTGGCGGCCGGGCTGATATGGGTGGCGGCCTATAGTGCGGGGACCGTCGAAGGGATCGACCCACAGACCGGACAGGCGGTCGGCACGGTGAGCGTGGGCAACGGACCGTCGGCCATCTGCTTCGGCGGCGGTTACTTGTGGGTGGCCAACAACCTGGACAGCACGGTCTCAGTGGTGGCCCGGCCACCTTTAGCGTGCTCAGCACAATTGCCGTAGGCAGCGGGCCGGCTGCGTTAGTGGCCAGCTCGGGCGCCATTTGGGTGGCCAACCAGTACTCGGGGACGGTCTCGCGCATCAGCCCTCAGCGCTTGGCCGTCGTCGGCACCATCAATGTCGGCGACAACCCGGTGGCGTTGGCCTCAGGACGAGATGGCGTATGGGTGGCAGCGTCGGCCCGCGACGGGGATGAGCGAGGCGGGAAGCTTGTCCTGGTCAGCACCAACGGCTTTGGCACGCTCGACCCGGCCATGTCCTTCGAGGTGACACCCTTGAGCGTCCAACGCCTGGCCTACGACACATTGGTCACCTTCGAGCCCGCCCCCGGACCCGACGGCCTAAGGCTGGTGCCCGACCTCGCCCTCCAGGTCCCGGCGCCCACCGACGGGGGCCGCACCTACAGTTTCCGGCTCCGCCCCGGGATCCGTTACTCCGACGGCCTACTGGTCAAGGCCGGCGATTTCCGCTACGCATTGGAGCGCCTTTTCGCCCTCGGTTCCCCGGGCGCCAGCTTCTACAGCGGTCTCGTCGGTGCCGGCGCCTGCGAGGCCCGCCCGGACCACTGCAACCTGTCCCCGGGCGTGGTTACGAACAACCAAGCGGGCCTGGTTGTCTTCCATCTCAGCGCCCCCGATCCCGACTTCTTGGACAAGCTCACCCCGGAGGCCTATGCCGCGCCGGTGCCGCCGGGCACGCCCGATCACGACATGGGGCTGACGCCGGTCGCGGGCACCGGCCCCTACCGCATAGCTAGGGCCACACCGGGCGAAGTCGTCTTCGAGCGCAACCCGTACTTTCACGAGTGGTCGCACGCGGCCCAGCCCGACGGTAACCCCGATGAGATCATCTGGCGCATCCTGCCCTCTCAACAGGACGTGGTGGACCAGATCATGCAGGGTAAGGCCGACTGGACATGGGACTCTATCCCCCCGGCGAAGCTGCACGCCCTCGAAGTCCAGGACCCGTCACAGGTGCGCATAGACCCGGCATTTGTGGTGGAGTTCATCCCCCTGAACACCCGCGTGCCGCCGTTCAACAGCCTGTTGGCCCGACAGGCCCTCAACTACGCCATCGACCGGCGCAAGATAGCCGAGATGTACGGAGGGCCGACGGTGGCCGCGCCCACTTGTCAGCCCCTCCTGCCCGGCATGCTCGGCTACCAGCGGTACTGCCCGTACACCCAGCACCCCACCTCTGACGGGGCTTGGACGGCGCCTGACCTGGCCCTAGCCAAGAAACTGGTCGATGACTCCGGCACCAAGGGTGACGTGGTGACCGTCTGGGGATCCCCGGACGAGGGGGCAATACCACCTCAAGAAGCGGCCTACATTACCCAGCTGCTCCGTTCCCTGGGCTACCGGGCGAGCCTTCACATGGTCTCGATCGCGTTGATCAGCCAACCCATGTGGGCAAAGTTCCAGATATCAGTCGAGGGCGACTGGTCCCCGGCCTACCCAGCCCCCTCGAGCCTTTTACCGCCGTTTTTTGCTTGCAACGGCGGTTCGAGCAACGGTTACTATTGCGACCCGGCCATCGACCAAGAGATGACCGAGGCAGCGCTGCTCCAACTTCAAAACCCGGCACAAGCTTCCACCATGTGGACCAAGGTCGACCACCAGCTCACCGACCAGGCGGAATGGGTGGCGACCGTCGACCTTAATGAAGTGGACATCGTCTCAAGTGGCCTGGGCAATTACGAGTTCAACCCCGTCAACGGTTTTGTCGCCGACCAGGCCGTCGTACGCCGCTGAACGAATGGCCACTGCGTGCTGCTACCCCCGGTCTCATCTGAAGTCTCCTCGGCCACCAACGGCTAGGGGTTGGTCATCCAGGTCAGCGAACCGGTTCTGGTGGGAGCAGAGCCGCCTGGCTGTTGGGCCAGAGAATTACATAGTTGGTGGATCTGTATTCCTGAGACAAGTGGGGTGTTTCTGGCACAGTAGCCCTGCCGAATCGGCAGGGCTATCGCGAGGTTTTTCACCTACGCCCGCCCTATCTCCAGGCGCCCATAATGCGCGCGTTTCGTTAGGTGGACGATTTCGGGTTAGTCGGCCCGCTCGCCACGGACAGGGCAGACCGGCAGCTCTACGAGCAGGCGCGCTCCGCGCCAGGGGCGGAGCGTTCGGCGTGCCGGGTTCCATCTGCTTGTTAGCCGAGCTTTCCCGAAAGCCAGACGGCCAACGCTTGCTCGTCGATCTCGCCGGCGGCCACAGCCAGCATCTGGTTGACGGCTTCATCGACAGGGACGTGAAGCTCGTGGCCGTTCAGGGCGCAGAACATGGTCAGGCACCCCCAGGCCAGCCGTTTGTTCCCATCGGGCAGGGGGTGGTTGCGAGAGACCCTGACGGCCAACACCGCGGCCTTGTCGATGAAGCCCGGGTAGAGGTCATAGCTCGCCGGTCGGTCGGACCTTGACGTGATGGCCACGGCCGTGGCAGAAGGCGATGCGCTGCTCACTGAGAACGTCGCCGACTTCGTTCACATAGCCACCCCGACCACCTGAGCGCCGGTGGGCACCACCGGGGCGTGCTCGTGGCGCTCTCGTCCCGGTTCTCACGTCGTCCCCGCGGGTCAACGCGATCACCGCCGCGGTCCACGCTGTCGCCCGCCAGGACCTCGATGACCGGCTCATATACCTCGCGCCACCGCCTCAGCACGACTAGGGCAATTGAGATGTGCCCAAAGGAACTGCGACAAGACTGAGCGGCTGTGACCAGCACCCCGACCCCAGATGGCTTCGGAAGTCGGTCGACGGAGGAGGGGGTGGATCGGTGCGCCACGCCGGGGGGGGACCGGTACGTACCATGGCTCTCCGCTACGAGGGGAGCCTCCATCGGGTCCGTCGCGAGTGGTTGTTGCTATTTACTCGGTGTGCGGGCAGGTTGCCGTTCGCGACGGGCCCGGTCGAGGTCGGCTTGCAGAGCTTGGTTGACGGCTTGGAGGGCGAGGACGGCGGCGACTCCGGCCAGGTTGAGGCCGTCGTCGAGCAGCTGGCCGATCTCTCGGAGACGGATGAGATCAGTCCCGCTGTAGCGGCGGGTCCCGCCTGAGCTACGGGATGGGGTGATCAGGCCGCGGGCCTCATAGAGGCGCAGGTTCTGGGGGGCGCTGCCGACCAGTTCGGCGGCCACGGAGATGCCGTACACCCCTCGGCTCGGATCGAGATGCTCGTCAAAGCCGTCAGACAATGTCATGGGAAAGGTTCCGGGACGATGGTTGCATAGGACATGGTTGGCATGGTATAACAAATCTATCGTGTTCACCATATATCCGGGGCGCGGAGAAGGACGCCTCGGCCCAAGAAGGAGGCAGCCATGCTTGTTCGTTCCGATCCGTTTCGTCAGTTCGACCGCTTGGCCGAGCAGGTCTTCGGGACCGTGGCACGTCCCGCGGCGATGCCCATGGACGCGTGGCGTCAAGGCCACGACTTCGTTGTCGAGTTCGACCTGCCGGGCATCGACCCGGCCAGCATCGATTTGGACGTCGAACGCAACCTGTTGACAGTTCGGGCCGAGCGCAAGCCGTCAACCGGTCCTGATGTAGAACTAGTCGCCTCAGAACGGCCGAGGGGTGTGTTCAGCCGACAGGTCATCCTCGGCGATGCACTCGACACAGACAGCATCACCGCCGCCTACACCAGCGGCGTGCTACGCCTCACGATCCCAGTGGCGGAGCGGGCCAAGCCCCGCAAGATCACCATCTCGACCGATGAGCAGAGCGCCAGCGAGGCCCCAGATCGTCAGGTCATCTCGACCACCGCCGAAAACCGCCAGGCCATCGCCGTATAAACCCCGGCCATGGACGTGATCTCCACCGTCCCGGTACTGGACGGCGAGTTCTGGGATGTGGTGCTGGCCGACCCTGACCTGCTCGACGAGGCTTTCGCTGAGGTGATGGCCTCGTGGCATGCGGGATTGCCGCCATCCCCTCCTGGAACGCTTGCCTCCAACTCTGACCGGGCCAACCCGGTACCACCAAAAAGACCAGGGGATGAATGCATAATGCCATGGCGGTCGCGGCTGCAGCCGGTGCACCGGCCGCGTGTCGCCCGCTCGCCTCCGCCCTGGATATCGCCCAATCACCCGTCCTAGGTGGTCGTCTGTACCGGACCGCCCCGCTCTGACCAATAGGGGGGGCGGTCCGGGAGCGGCCGCGCAAGCGAAAAGGGCGGCGGCAGCCCGAGTTGCGTCAAACTCTCCGGCACGGTCACACCCACATAACCTCTCGATGTCCTTGGCATCAGCCCGCGTCGCGCCCTGGCTCACGCTGGGCGCGATGAAGGCGAGGTCGAGGACCCCGTCGCCCTCGAGGGTGCCGATGGGCACCACTTCGGTGTTCCCTTTCCGGCCCTTCGCCTTGCTGGGGTGGACGGCCTCGACCGTCGCCGTCCATTGGGCTGGTGGGGCGCTGGGGCAGGCTCACCTCAGTCATGAGGCCCGGGCACCCTTCGTGATGGCGGCGTCGCCGTTCGCCTACGGGTTGATGGCGGCCCGTTTCGTGCTGCTCGACGCCTCGTCTTTGGGCACCCCTCCGAGCGTGCGCAGAGGTAGATGGCCATGGTGGCCAGGAAACCACCGGCGGGGACCGCCGGCCCGAGCGGCCCTTGGCCGAGGAAAGGTGGCTGCCGACGGCGTCGAGCTGAAGCTCGGCCCTCTCGTCCGGGCCCTCGAAGATGGGCCGGGCGGAGACCACCAGGCCAGAAAAGGGGGCGGCGGAGGGGCCTCATCAGTCCCCAGCTCGATGGCCGTCCTGGACCTGCGACCTAAGGTTGGCTGCGGGATGGACCGGGACCAGTTCCTCCAGCGTCTCGCCAACCTGAACCGCGCCCCGGCCCGGGGCCGGCCGGGCCAGCGCGCTCCCCACAAACCGCGGTTGCTGCTGTTGTTGTTCGGCCGCTACTTGGCCGCCGGCGCCGGGCCGGTATCCTACGGCGAGGCCGAGGAGCCTTCGGTCAGTGGCCAGCGTGGACGGGACCGGTGCCTCGTGCCACCACAGACTTCGGGTTAGACAGCGGTGAACCGCACACTCGGCAAACAGCAGAGTTAGCACGGGGACGGGCCGCAGCCACGGCGTCCCCCATCTCCTTTGATATCCCCCGTGTGGATGGTCGAGGTGGGAGGTTTGTACCAACGGAGCAGGGCTTCCCTGGCATTAGCCACGCCATCAACTAGGTCAGCCGTAGTTCTGAGTTCCCGTACCCACTGATCTTCCCAACAGGGGCGTGTCCAGTCTCGGGAGCGTGGACCTGACGACCGTGATCCTTGTACAGGCCGGATGGAGCGAGATCGAGCGGGAGCCGCTCGGAGTGACAATTGCGGTCGAACGGGATGCTCTCTTTGATGACGGCCAGCTCAGATTTCTTGGCGCCACCGACGATCGGGCCCGACGCAGGCGTGCGTCGCGGTCGAGGGCCATCTCGCCCGGATGGTGCGGCCCGACGGACGGTATGACGCACCACTGGCCATCCAGGTCTTAGTCGCGACCCGGCGGTCTTAAAGGACGCAGACCCTCGTAGACGGACGTACTGCGGCGATGGGCTCGGCCTGGGCGCCCAGCCTGGCGGTCATCGGCGACTGAAATGTGACCCCAACGGGTAACCTGACCGGACCAGGCCGGCTCGTCCGGCGACAGCCGTCCCGCTTTAGGTAAGGAGATCCCGTGAGGGTCCACTCAGCTCTCGCAAGATCGCTAGTCGCCAGCATCCCGGCCGCCCTTTTTGCCATGGCCGCAGGTCCTGGGGTGGCCACGGCCGCCGGCAACTTCAACTCGTGCTCCGTGGTCACCAGGGCCGAGGCTGCCGGTGCCCTCGGGCAGGCGGTCACGGCCGGCGTCCTCGGCCACGCCACGGTGGAGGGCGGCCTGGCCTGTGTGTTCTACGGCCCCTCGGTACCGCCCGCACTGAGGGATCCCGACGTGGCCGTAGGCGACTCCGTCCGGGTCGTCGTGGTGAACGGGGCGAACGCTTTGAAGTGGTACAAGGACTATGAGTCCAAGGTCAAGGCTCAGCCGGTCAAAGGCATCGGTAAGCAGGCCTTCTTCGATGGTTACGCGTTCTTTGAGCGTGCTCATGGGCCATTACTACCTGCGCGACGCCGTCAGCCCACCGCCCGTCCCGGGTCTGAAGAAGTACCTTCATCTGGTGCTGACGGATGAGGAGCGGCTCGCCAGGGCCATCCTTCCCAAGCTCTAACCGAGTGCCATAACATCCGTTCGTGGGGCTGTCACGCCCTCGTGCGCCTCGCTGGTCTCGGCACGACGATCGACGGTTCGAGTGTTCTGGGTCGGCGGCTCCGCACGGCGCGTCCGACCATGCCTTAGGAGCAAGCTCGGGCCGTCACCTACCGTGGAGAACGCGGCGGACCTCCGCAAGCATCGGCCAGGACTCGGACCAAGGTAGGACATCGCTGATGAGAGCGACTCTTACCGCACCGGCGTCGAGGTAGCGAGCGACCTGATCGGCCACCCGGTCGGGCGTGCCACCGATGGCAAGTTCTTCGGCACGTTCGGCGGGGGTCCCGTACGCCGAGTGCATGGCGGCGGCGCTATTGGCTGCGAGGTGGCTGGCAGGGCCGGTGCCGACCGAGACGGACAGCACTACGCCGGCCAGCGGGCACAGGCGCCCTTCCTCCTCTGCCAGTTGGCGCAGCTGGCTCAAGGAGGCCGCGAACTCGGCCGGGGTCTGGAGGCCGGACAACCAGCCCTCCCCGAAACGAGCCGCACGGCGAAGCGCAGCCCAGGATGTCCCGCCGACCCACAGCGGCGGGACCGGGAGCGCTGTGCCCAGCAGTAAGCCACGGGCGCTCAAGGGCGCAGCCAGCTTCTCAATCTCGCCTCCACGAGCTGCGGCCAGGGCTCCGAGGAACTCGTCGGTGCGTTCGCGCTGGCCCGTGCGAGTGAGGCCGGCGAGGCCGTACTCCTCGTCGTCAGCGGCCCCGAGCGCCACCCCCAGTTGAAGCCTGCCCCCGGCGACGAGCTGCAAGGTGGCGACCTGTTTGAGCGCCCAGGAGAGGTTGCGCAGCGAGGGCACGAAAACCGCCGAGCCGACCTCGATCTTCTCTGTCGCCGCCGCCGCCGCGACCAGGACGCCCATGATGTCCAGCACCGCAGCGTCCCCGCAGGCAAGGTGGTCCTCCGCCCAGATGCAGTCGAGGCCAGCCATCTCGGCCTCCCGGGCGAGGCGGGCTATGTTTGGCAGCTCCATACCAGCCGGCAAGGGGCTTGGGATCACGACACCGATGTTGACCATTGAGGTCCTCCTTCGCTCCCCTACGTAGGGGCACGCCAACATCTGAGCCAGCATGCCACGAGGGTGTGACGGCTTCGCCAGACCTTCGAGGTCACCCGCATGGCCCGGCTGTTGGAGGTTTCGCCCTCCAGTTACTACCGCTGGAGGGCGGCCCAGGACCGCCCGCGCTGCCCAGCGAGGTCCGCCAAGCCGACCTGGACGCCAAGATCGTCAGGTTCCACCGAGCCTCGGGCGGCACTTACGGGTTGCCCGCCTCACCACCGACCTGCACGACGCCGGCGGGCAGGTTAGCCGTACCACCGTGGCCGCCCGTATGGCCGGCTCGGGGTTGTCGGGGTCAGCCCGAGGGTGCTCAAGGTCACCACCAACTCCGAAGAGACCAGTCCGTGGACCGTCGGACATAACGTAATGGGAGGGCCGGTTCTACTCGGTCGGGGACGACGTACATGTGCGCCGTCCGTGACGAGGGTTCCTCGCGGGTGCTGGGGCTCTCGGTCGCTACCCACATGCGGATCGAGATCGTGCTCGACGCCCTCAGCCAAGCCGTCAGGGCCCGGTCCGGTCTCGGCGCGGGGACAATGTTCCATGCCGACAGGGGCAGCCAGTTCAGCGACGGCAAGGTCACCAAGTTCTGTGACCGCGCCGGCCTTCGCCGTTCCATGGGTGCCACCGGCTGTTGCCATGCCTTCGCCACCATCGCCGAGCTTCCGGACCGGGATCGCCAGCTACGTCAACTGCTACAACCACCAACGTCGGTGCACCAAGGCCGACAACCTCAGCCCCATCCGCTACGAGCTAACGTTGGCCCGGCGGGCAACAAGCTGCATAACTCCGTGTCCACAATTTCTGGGCAACCTCCAGGTTCCCTTCGTAGACGTGACGACGGTAAAGGAGAGTGGCCGGATGCCGACGGGGCGCCCACGCGACGGGGACAACGAACCGTTCCGTGGTGGCGAGCGGCCGGTCCCCTTGGTCGTGGTGCTATTGTGTTGGCGCGTGTCCCTGACCGCCTGCGGCGGGTCGCCCTCGAGCGGCGTGGCGGGCCGGCTCGACGATGACAACGACAACCCCGGCTCAGCGCCGCAGACCCCTCTCGCTGTTGCGCTCAGGTACGCCACCTGCATGCGTTCAAACGGCGTAACCAATTATCCCGATCCGAGCAACAGCGGACGGCCGCAATCACTCAACCACATCGATCCGAACTCGCCCGTGTTCCTGAAGGCATACACGGCCTGCCGGAAGTACGCGCCGAAGGGCGGGATCGGCCCCCCCGCGCCGACAGCCGCCCAACTGCGCTTTGCGCTCGCGTTCGCCCAATGCGTTCACAAGCACGGGTTCCCGCAGTTCCCGGAGCCACTCGCGACCGCACCTGACCCTGACCAGAAGGAGTTCACGCTCGGCCAGGGGATGTACTTTCCCGTCCTCGCAACAACCAGAGATCCTGTCGCCGGCGTTCACGCAGGCCGCCAAGGCGTGCGGAGTGGAGCTTCCCTGACGGCGGACGGTCTGCACCATATTGCGCTCAATTATGCGGACGCGTAGGTGGGGTAAGTCGTACAGGTACGACCGGTCGGCGGTGTGACGGAGGCCTCGGCGACCGCGCCAGAACGCTCTGCGACCACTGGGACGGCCCGCAGGCGAGAGCGACCGGACCTGTTGAGCCGGTGTTACCAGGCGTGCCCGACAATTGGGTCCAGCCGCGGGCTTCCCCGAACCGGCCGTGTCGGGGAACACGATCAGCCTGTTAGTCCCCCACCGTGTCCTGAGCTCCCCCAAGTTCGCTTCAGCCAGCGCGGCATGCCGCAAATATGCTCCGAGGAAGCTGGCCCCTTCGCAGATATCCACGGCCGGCCTGCGAATTTTCTCTCGATTTCCTGCTCGGTTCTCCGGATGCACAGCCTTTCGGGCTGGGCTAGCCTTCATCTTGGCCCGGGAGTGGCTTGGCCGAAGAGGCGGCCCTCGGTGTGTCGGTGCGGTGGCAGACTGAAGCCCATGCAAATCGGAGTCGTCTACCCGCAGAACGAACTGGGGGGAAATCCGGCCGCCGTCCGCCGGGTCGGTAGGGCGGTCGAGGACCTGGGTTTTGACCATCTGGTCGCCTACGACCACGTCCTTGGTGCCGTTCATGCCGGTCGGACGCCTGAGCTGACGGGCCCTACACCGAACGGGATCCGTTCCACGACCCGTTCGTGATGTTTGCCTATCTGGCCGGCATCACGGCACGGATCGGCTTTGCCACCGGGGTCCTCGTCCTCCCCCAGCGTCAGACGGCGCTAGTGGCCCGCCAAGCCACCGATGTAGACCTCCTCTCCGGAGGCCGCCTGCGCCTGGGAGTGGGGGTCGGCTGGAACTACGTAGAGTACGACGCTCTCGGGCAGGACTTCGCGAGCCGAGGCGCCAGGCAGGAAGAGCAGGTCGGGCTGCTCCGCCGGTTGTTCACGGAGCCTGTCGTCGACTTCTCGGGCCGCTTCGACCGGGTGGACAGAGCGGCACTGGTGCCTAAACCGGCGCGTCCCGTCCCGATCTGGCTTGGTGGGTCGAGCGAGGCGGCCTTCGACCGGGCGGCCCGGCTGGCGGACGGCTTCGTGTTCTTTGGCGGCGGCATCGACCACGTCGTGAAGGCCTGGGGACGGCTCGCGATCGCGTGGACGGCCTCGGCCGGTCGGTCGAAGACTTCGGCGGCGATTATGTGGTACTTCCGCATGGCGGCATCGACCACCTAAGGACTGAGGTCGATGGGTGGCGCGACGCAGGGGGTACCCACGTCTCGCTGGTCACGATGGGGCTCAGCTTGGGCTCCGCCGACGGCCACATCGATTACCTGGCCTCGGTCGCAGCGGCGCTCGGCTTGACTGACGGACGTACCGTTGTCACATAGCGCCTAGGTTCAGTCGGACGGAACAATCCGGTACAGAGCACTGAAGCGTCCGACTTTCCCGGTTGTAGGCGACGATGGGACGGGCGGGTCGAGAAGGAAAAAGGATCCGGCGAGGGTTACGCCCGTCCATGAGCTGAGAGGCGACAGGTAGAGGTACTTGGCGGACCCCGGGTACCCAGCCTTCCATGCCGCCTCGATGCTCAATGCCCCCGACACCGGGTCGATGCGCACGACCTGTTGCTCGTCGTACGCGGTCGGAGGCGCGGCCCACAATCCGTCCCTGGCGTCCCCGACCATGCCAGAACCGCCAAGCGTTTCGAAGACGTCGGCGAGGCTCGCGCTCTCGGGGCATGCCAAACCGGATGTGCCTTCGGACCTCGCAGCATCCACACGACGCCAACGTCGCTCACGGGTCGGGGCTGGGCGTTCACCCAGACGTCGTCGCCGGACCCGACTATCCACTTCGCGAACGCTTCGCCGGCGAAGCGGAGGACCGGCGTCGCCACCGTGGCCCCCGGAGCAACGCGGTACAACGTTTCTGGTCCAGCGGTCTCGCCCGATGGTGCGATCCAAAGGCCGTCGTCGTTGTAGGCGAGGATCGCGTGCGCCATCTTCGGCACCCGTACCCTCTGAAGGACAGCACCAGTGGTGGCAGAGATCCGCATGAGGTCAATGCCACCGGGGTCGTCCCATTCGTAGAGCCAGAGATCGCCGCCGCCATAGGTCCATGTCGGCGCAGAGTCGGCCCACGCCAACGCCGGAAAGGTCATCACGACGGGACCGAGCCTGTACCCCGGTGACTGGGGGACAACGTGGGCGATGCGCACGACGGCGCTTGGGCCACCAGAGGCTCGTCGGCAGGTTCTCCTCCACGGCGAGCACCGGCGATACTCGCCGACCCGCCAGTGCCGGGTCGGCGCAGCTGGCAGCACGCTCGTCGCCCAAGCGGAGCGACGACGGGTCGACCGAAGCCGAATAGCACGTGTTGGCTCTTCCGGGTCGTCCGCCTGGGCCGTCGCCCGTACAGCAAGATGCGGTCGTCGACGACGGCGATCTCGGAGTACTTGTCGCTCTGGCTGAGATCGACGTCACCACGCGCGCCACCTGTGCCTGGCGAGATGTTGGCCGCGATGCCGCGTGCACCCCCAAAAGAGGCGGTGACGGCACCGTGCTCTGCACCCCCCAGCCGCCGATCGCCATGACCAGGGCTGCGAGGGCCCCTACGTGAACAACGCGTGATGCCATGGCATGTAAACGCCGCAGAGGCGGAACGCGTTCGCTCCGGGAGCCACAATGGGCCTGTAACAGACGTGGCCTCGTGGCTCGACAGAGGCGTTGCCGCCTCTTGATGGAGGACAAACACGATGCGGCTCCCGCCCTGTTGTGCGACACTTGGCAGGTGACCAAGGCCACTAGACGACCTGTGGCCGTCCTGGCCGGGCTAGCGGTCTTGAGCTTCCTGGTGACAGCCTGCGGGGGCGTCCCGGCGCACAACGGCGTCGCCAGCATTGGCAACGCCAAGACCACGACCACCCAGCCGAGCGCTCCCGCCGGCTCGAGCTTTTCCGGCCCGTCAGGGCCTACGGAGGCCCAGTTGCTGAAGTACGCAGAGTGCATGCGCTCCCACGGGCTTAGCGACTTCCCGGACCCGGTCCCGGCGGAGGGGGGCGGGTTCGCCTTTAGTGTCAGCCCAGGTCTCAACCCTCGGTCGCCGATCGCCGCAGTTCCAGTCCGCGACCAAGGCCTGCCAGAAGGACGTCCCGCCCAGCCTCGCGAACCTGACACCCGCCAAGATGGCGGCCAATGCTCTCAAGTACACCGACTGCATGCGGTCCCACGGTGAGCCCGACTTCCCTGACCCCAACTCGCAAGGGCTTATCAAGATCACCAGCCCGACCGGGATCATGGGCCCGAACTCGCCCCAGTTCCAACGAGCGGAGAAGGCCTGCGAGAGCCTGAACAACGGCGGCTTCGATGAGCAGATGAGCGGGTGACCTCCAGCTCCAGTGGGCCGGGTGGGCCGGCTTCCGAGGAGGGCATTCCTCGTTGCGATGGGGCTGGCTGTCCGTCTACGTACCGATGGGGGACAAGAAGCTCATCGCCATATGAGAGGCCGTACGGGAGAGCCGCGGCGACGACCGATATTTGCCCGGTGAAAGTGGAAGGGAACCGTCACCATCCCGACCGTCTCAGTTCGTCGTTCATCGTCAATTGCCTCTGGTGGCAGAGGCGGCACCCGGGCTGGCGGCGGCGGGCGAGCCGGCGAACGCGAGCAGCCGGAAACCCTGGTCAATGGCCGTGCTGGTGCAGTCCTTCGTCTCCCGCTATGAGCGGCGCCGCCGCCGTAGCGGCGGACCCGGCGCCGACCGCCTCGCAGGAAGCCGGAGCCGTGCTGGGCGTGACCGACAACACGTTGTTGGCTGCGGCGTCGGGGCCGCTGATCGGGGCCTGCGGGAAACCGAGATAGTAGGACCCGCTGCCGGCGCTATGGGTGACCTGGGGCTCGCCTCCGAAATCGTTGAACCAGCTGAGCACGGTGCCCGAGGCGCTGAGCTGAGCGCCGGCAATGGCGGCACCGGCGCCCACGGGCGTGCCGGCCGGTAAGCTCGACAACGCGACCAGATGAACCCGCGGTCGGCGGCGGTGTCGTTGCAGTCCTTGGTCTGTACGGATATGGGTGGGGCCCCCGCCGCCGTCGCCGAGTAAGCGGCATTCGCGGACGTGCAGTCGGCCGGGGGCGTGTCGGGGGTGACCGACAAGACGCCGTTGCCGCTGGCCAACTGGCCAACCGGTGCGTTGG